>CAWCDZ010000007.1:0-212521 GCA_963794445.1 uncultured Gammaproteobacteria bacterium | reverse complement strand
AAGTGCGCTACCAGGCTGCGCCACGCCCCGACCGGACACCCATCATAGCCGAAATGACCTCGGACTTGTCTCGCGCGGCGCTCCGGCGCGGTGCGTCAGCGGCGCAAAATCTTGATCAGCTCCTCGAGCTCGAGCCGCATCTGATGGATCAGCTGCTGGCTCTGATTGAGATCCACCTGCGCATCGTCGCCGGTCAGGCGATTGCGCGCGCCGCCGATGGTGAAGCCCTGTTCGTACAGCAGGCTGCGGATCTGCCGGATGATGAGCACGTCCTGGCGCTGATAGTAGCGCCGGTTGCCGCGGCGCTTGACCGGCTTCAACTGCGGGAATTCCTGCTCCCAGTAGCGCAGCACGTGCGGCTTCACGCCGCACAGATCGCTCACCTCGCCGATGGTGAAGTAGCGCTTCCCCGGGATCGGCGGCAGTTCGCTGTTATTGCTTGGTTCCAGCATACGCCTCGACGCGGGCCTTCAATTTCTGACCGGGCCGGAATGTAACGACGCGACGCGCGCTGATGGGAATCTCTTCGCCGGTTTTGGGGTTTCGCCCGGGACGCCGATTCTTGTCCCGCAAATCGAAATTGCCGAAGCCCGACAGCTTCACCTGTTCGCCCGAGGACAGCGCCGCACGGATTTCCTCGAAGAACAAATCGACGAGCTCGCGCGCCTCGCGCTTGTTGAGCCCCAATTGATCGAACAGGGCCTCGGCCATTTCTGCCTTGGTGAGGGCTGCCATGCTTATTGATCTCTTATTGTGGCGCTCAAAACATCCCGTAACCGCGTAACCACCGAGGCCACAACGGCATCTGCGTCGACGTCAGTAAGAGTGCGGGAAGAATCCTGTAAAATCAAGCCTAAAGCGATACTTTTTCGTCCAGTTTCTACGCCCGGTCCCCGATATACATCGAATACGCGTAGCTCGCTCAATAGACCCGATGCGCTAACAGTAACATTTTCCCGCAAAACTGCGAGGGGGACGCTTTCATCCACCACGACGGCCAGATCTCGCCGCACGCTGGGAAATTTGGAAATCTGTTGCAATTTCGAAGGCTTATCAGAAGAATGCTAAGGTTATTTCTAACTCAAAAAGAAATAGCGTGTTGCTAAGGCTCAACGCCTTGACCAAGCGGCGGATGCAGCTCGCCGAGCCACCCGACGGCGACTGCGCCGCTCGATAGAATTCGCGCCGCGCGTCCCGGGCGCAGGCAACGGCAGCGCCGCGGCCTCGAATCGCACGTTCGCCGCATCGCCGGTCAACGCCAGCAGATCCTCGACATCGGCTTTCACGTCGTAAAAATCCAGCGGCTCGCGCGCACTGCCCCATTGCTCCGGCCAGCGCGCTCCGGTCGCGACCCCCGCGAGCGATTCGATCTCGCGCAAGCGCGCCTCCCGTCGACATCGAACCTGCTGCCGATCTCGAACAACCGCACCCGGCCGTGCTGACGGCGCATGTTCTCGCGGCATGCGGCGATCAATCCGGGCCAGAGCGAGACGCGCATCTCGCGAGAGCTCCGCCGAGATCGGATTCGATAGCGCGAGGGCCGGGGTCTCGGGAAACAGCTGTCGCTGCAGCGACGGATCGACGAAGGTGTACGTGATCGCTTCGCGATAGCCAAGGTCCGCCATGGCGGTGAGCAAACGCTCCCCGGGCACGCGCGACTCCGGTGGCATAGCCCGCGATCTGCGGGGCGATGGCATGAGCCTCGCCAATGCTGTCGAAGCCTCGCAGGCGCGCCACCTCCTCGATCAAGTCGGCCTCGATGCGGATGTCGAAGCGATGCGGCGGGCGCTGCACCCGCCAGCCCGGCGTCTGCGATTCGACGCTGCTCGCTGATGGCCGCGAGCACGGCCCGCACGTCCCCGTCCGGGACGTCTGCGCCGAGCAATCGGGCGAGCCGGCTGCGGCGCAGGCTCACCCACTCGGTCGCGTCGTCGCGCCCGACGCACTTCGCGGTCACCTGACGCGGGCCCGGCTGCCCGCCCGCGATCTCGAGCAGCAGTGCCGTCGCCCGCTGCATCGCGATCTGCGGCAAGGCGGGATCCACCCCGCGCTCGAAGCGTTGCGCCGCGTCGGTGAACAAACCGAGTCGCCGAGCCCGGCCGGCGACGGTGTCCGGCGTGAAGTGCGCGGACTCGAGCAGCACGTCGGAGGTCGAGTCGCTGATGGAGGTTCGCCGGCCGCCCATGATGCCCGCAAGACCCACGGCCCCGCGGCATCCGCGATGACCATGAACTCGCGGATCGAGCTCGTACTCCTTGCCGTCCAGCAGGGTGATCCGCTCGCCGGGCGTTGCCGCCCGGACCACGATGCCCTGGTCGAGCCGCGCAAGATCGTAGGCATGCATCGGCTGCCCAAGCTCGGTCATCACGTAGTTGGTCACATCGACGACCGGCGAAATGCTGTTGAGGCCGACGCGGCGCAGGCGCTCCTTCAGCCAGGCGGGCGAGCTGCGCACCCTGGCGCACGCCCGCGGATCACGCGCGAGGCGAACACGGGACAACCGGCCGCCGATTCCGATGCGCACCGGGAATACGCGCGTCGTTGCGCCGCGGCCACCGGCGCGGCGCTTACGTCTGAGGTAGCGCCGCTCCTGGGCCGCCGCATAATCGCGGGCAATGCCGAACACGCTCATGCAATCGCCGCGATTCGGCGTCGCATTCACTTCGAGCACCGCTATCGTCCAGATCCAACGCTTCGCGCACATCCTGATCCAGCCGACGGCGCACCGGCAGCTCCATGATGCCGTCGTGCTCCTCGCCGAGACCCGAGCTCGCGCGCCGAGCACAGCATGCCGTTCGACTCGAGACCGCGGAGCTTCGCGCGCTTGATCAGCACGTCGCCCGGCAGCACGCGCACCGACCGTCGCCACCGCGACCTTGAGCCCGCGCGCACGTTCGGTGCGCCGCAGATGATCTGCAGCCGATCGCTCGGCTCCCCGTCGGTCGTGACCTCGCACACCGACAACTTGTCCGCCTCCGGATGTCGCGCGCACTCGCAGCACCTCGCCGACCACGACGCCGGAGAACGGCGGCGCCACCGGCTGGATCGATTCCACCTCGAGACCCGCGAGCGTCAGCCGCGCGGCGAGCTCGGCCGGCGATCGCCGCGAGCGGCGTGAATTCCTGCATCCACGGAGGGACTTTACGGTGATCTTCATGGGAATTGCTTCAAGAACTGCAGATCATTTTCGAAGAACAGGCGCAGGTCATCGACGCCATAGCGCAACATCGCCACCCGCTCGATCCCCATGCCGAAGGCGTATCCCTGCCATTGCTCGCTGTCGATGCCGGCCGCGGCCAGCACGTTCGGATGAATCATTCCGCAGCCCAGGATCTCGAGCCACCCGGTTTGCTTTGCAGACGCGGCAACCCGCTGCCGTGGCAGAACACGCACTCGATGTCGACTTCGGCCGACGGCTCGGTGAACGGAAAATACGAAGGCCGCAGGCGCATGCCAAGGTGCTGCTCGAAGAAATGCTCGACGAAGGTGTGCAGCATCGCCTTCAAGTTGGCGAAGCTGATGTTCTCGCCGACCACGATGCCTTCGACCTGATGGAACATGGGCGTGTGCGTCATGTCCGAATCGTTGCGATACACGCGCCCCGGCGCGATCATGGCCATCGGCGGCGTTTGCGAGCGCATGGCGCGGATCTGCACCGGCGAGGTATGCGTGCGCAGCAGCCGGCCATCCGGAAAGTAGAACGTGTCGTGCATGGCGCGCGCCGGGTGATTCTTGCGGGATGTTCAGCGCCTCGAAATTATGGAAGTCATCCTCCACCTCCGGCCCCGTCAGCGATCTTGAAACCCCGCCTGCCTGAAGATCTGCTCGATTCGCAGGCGCGTGCGGGTGACCGGATGCAGGCTGCCGCGCTCCTGCCCGCGGCCCGGCAAGCGTGACATCGATGGTCCCGCTTGGCGAGCTCGCGCTTCCATCGCCGCCTGCTCGAGCCGGATCCGACGCATTTCGAGCGCGGTCTGAATTGCCGCCTTGGCATCGTTGATTCGCTGTCCCGCCGCCGGCCGCTCCGCGGCGGACAACGCGCCCAAGGCCTCTTGAGCTGCTCGGTGAGCAAGCCCCTTCTTGCCGAGCAGCCGCACGCGCACCTCGTCGAGCGGCGAGATCGCCGCAGATGCCGGTCGACGAGCGGTCGACATCGGCGAGCGCCTGGGTCGACAAGCGCTGACAGGGATGGCTCGGGCTCCGGCCGATCCCACGCGCTTACGACGTCAGGCCGAGGCTGGCTTTGGCTTTTCTCCGCGATCGCCGTAAAAGCCGGCATGTCGTGCACCGCCAGATCCGCCAGCACCTTGCGGTCGATCGCCAGGCCTGCCTTGTTGAGCCCGTCGATCAGCGTGCTGTAGGTCATCCCGCAAAGGCGGGACGCCGCGTTGATGCGCGTGATCCAGAGCGCGCGGAACTCGCGCTTCTTCTCGCGCCGGCCGCGATAGGCATACTGGCCGGCCTTGATGACCGCCTGTTTTGCCGTACGAAACACCTTGCGGCGGGCATTGAAGTAGCCCTTCGCCTTCTTGAGAATTTTCTTGTGCCGCCGCCCTGCGACGACACCGCGTTTGACTCGTGCCATGTGTTTATCTCCTGACTCTTAGGCGTTCGGCAACAGCATTGCTTGATGCGATTCACGTCGGTCTCGTGACCTGCGATCTCGCGGCGCAGTTGGCGCTTACGCTTGCTGCGGTTTCTTCGTCAGGATATGACGACGATGGGACTGGCCGCGCTTGAAGCCATTCGCTGTTTTGCGAAAACGCTTCGCCGCAGCCCGCTTGGTTTTCAACTTGGGCATGATCGACTCCTGATTTTATAGCCCTGCTCACAAGCGCCTCGCGGGATCAACCGCAGACGGACGCCGCTGCAGGCGGGGTGGCGGACTTTTTAAGGTCCGCCGCTCACTTCTTTTTGGGCCCGAACACCATGATCATCTGCTTGCCTTCCATCAGCGGGTTCTGCTCCACCACCGAATACGGGGCGAGATCCTCAGATATCCGCGTCAGCAGACGCCGGCCGATGTCTTGATGCACGAGCTCACGGCCGCGGTAACGCAACGTCACCTTGGCCTTATCACCCTCGGTCAGGAAGCGGATGATGCTACGCAGTTTGACCTGGTAGTCCGCCTCTTCCGTTCCGGGACGAAACTTCACTTCCTTGACTTGAATCTGCTTCTGCTTACGCTTCGCCGCGTGCGCCTTCTTGTTTTGTTCGAACAAGAATTTGCCGAAATCCATGACTCGCACCACCGGCGGCTCCGCCATCGGCGAGACCTCGACGAGGTCCAGTGTTTGCGAGCTGGCCATCTGCAGCGCTTCCGCGCGTGTCATTACCCCTGCTTGGCTTCCATCCGCTGCGATCACGCGCACCGATGGTGCGGAGATCTCCTCATTGCGCCTTACGCGCTTCGACGTTGCGATACACGATCCTCCAAAACAAGACGGCCGCGGCTCGCGACTTCGTCGCAAAGCAAGGCGCTGAGCTCCTGAAGCCCCAAACTACCTAGATCTTTGCCACCGCGCGTGCGAACGGCCAGGGTGCGTCCCTCCACTTCCCGGTCACCCGCGACCAGAAGGAAAGGGACACGCTTTAATTGTGTGCTCGCGGATTTTAAAGCCTACCTTCTCATACCTCAAGTCCGTTTCGACCCGAAGCCCCTGATTTTTCAGGTTTTCCGCACACTTCCAGGCAATATTTGTCCTGACGTGTTGGTAATTCCCATCACCACGGCCTGCACCGGGGCCAGCCAAGTAGGCAGTTTTCCGGCGTGGTGCTCGAGCAAAATGCCGATAAACCGCTCCAACGAGCCGAACATGGCCCGGTGCAGCATGACCGGGGTGTGCCTCTGACTGTCCTCGCCGATATAGCTCGCCCCGAGGCGCGCCGGCAGGTTGAAGTCCACCTGCAGGGTGCCGCATTGCCAGTCGCGCCCGATGGCATCTCGCAAGCACGAACTCCAGTTTCGGTCCGTAGAAGGCGCCCTCGCCGGGATTCAGGACGGTTTCGATGCCGGCGGCCGATGCGGCCTGCCGCAAGGCGGCCTCCGCCTGGTCCCAGATCTCATCCGACCCGACCCGCTTGGCGCGGCCGGTCGGAGAACTTGATGCGCACGTCGGTGAAGCCGAAAGTCCGCGGTAAATGCTCAAGATCAACTCGGTGATCTTGACCGACTCGGCGGTGATTTGCTCCGGCGTGCAGAATACATGCGCGTCGTCCTGGGTGAAGGCAGCGCACCCGCATAAGCCCGTGCAGCGCGCCCGAGGGCTCGTAACGATTGACTTCGCCAAACTCGGCGAAGCGCAGCGGCAGCTCGCGATAGCTGCGCAACCCCTGCTTGAATACCTGGATATGCCCCGGACAATTCATGGGCTTTAGCGCAAACACCCGCTCATCGGGCGTTTTCGTGAAGAACATGTTTTCCCCGAAATTCTCGATGTGCCCTGACTTGACCCACAGCTCGCGGTCCATCACCTGCGGCGTGTTGACCTCTTGGTAGCCCGCCTCGCGTTTGGCGCTCGCGCATGTAGGCAATCAACTGCTGAAACAGCACCCAGCCCTTGGGGTGCCAGAAAACCGCGCCCGGCGCCTCTTCCTGTAAATGGAACAGGTCCAGCTCTTTGCCGATGCGCCGGTGATCGCGCTTCTCCGCCTCGTCCAGGCGGGTCAGGTATTCCTTGAGCTGCTCACTCGTAGGCCCAGGCGGTGCCGTAGATCCGCTGCAGCATTTCGTTGCGCGAATCCCCGCGCCAATAAGCGCCGGCGACCTTCATCAATTTGAAGGCTTTGAGCTTGCCGGTACTTGGCACATGCGGTCCACGGCACAGGTCCTCCCAATCGCCCTGGCCATACAGGCTGATCGACTCCCCGGGCGGGATCGCCGCGATGATCTCGGCTTTGTAGTGCTCGCCGATCTTCTTGAAATGCGCGATGGCTTCATCGCGCGGCAGGACGCGGCGGTGCACCTTCAGGTCCCGCGCGGAGATTTCGGCCATGCGTTTTTCGATGGACGCCAAATCTTCGGTGGAAAACGGCCTCTTGTAGGCGAAATCATAGTAGAAGCCGTTCTCGATCACCGGACCGATGGTGACTTGCGCGTCGGGAAACAGCTCCTGCACGGCGTTCGCCAACAAATGCGCGGTCGGAGTGGCGAATGATTTCCAGCCCCTCCGGGTCCTTGTCCGTCACGATGCTCAAGGTCGGCATCCTGGTCGATCGAAGCGGAGGTATCGACCAGCTTGCCGTTCGACCTTGCCGGCCAGTGCCGCCTTGGCGAGGCCGGGACCGATGCTCGCCGCCACCTCGGCCACCGAGATCGGCCGGTCGAAGTGTTTTTGGCTACCGTCGGGAAGAGTGATCGCTGGCATAGAGGCATCTTAGCAAAGGGGGCCCGGCACCCCTTCTGAAAAAGGGATGGTGCGCGCTAGTGGGATCGAACCACTGACCCCCACCATGTCAAGGTGATGCTCTACCGCTGAGCTAAGCGCGCGTAAGGGCGCGAAAGATACCGGATTCGCCGCCGCCAATAAAGCAAAAACCGCTCAACGGGCCGAAAATTACCCTTTGGGCGGCGGTGGCGTCGGTTTGGCCACGTACCGGAATTGAATCTCGCCGATCGTCAGGATATCGCCATCGTTCAAGACCTGCCGCGTCACCTTGCGACCGTTCACAATCACGCCGTTGGTGCTGTTGAGATCTTCGATGATGGCCTCGCGCGTTCCGGCCAGAATGAGCGCATGGTGGCGGCTGACCGACTGAGGAGTCGATCTGCAGCTCGCATCCCGGCGCCCGGCCAATTCGCGTGCGCCGGCCCAAGGTGTGGCTGATGCTGCGATCGCCGTCGATTCGGATCAGTTCGGCGCGACCATTCCGGCGCCGCGGCGCCATTCACGCCCGGCGCAGCCGCCGAGCCCAGCCGCTCCATGCTGGTCTGAATCCGGCCGAGCACGTTGGCGTTATTGCTCTCGCTGCGCTCCAAGCGCCGGATCAGGAATTCGCGCTCCTCGAGCTGCGCCGCGGGTGCGCTCCAGCGCCGCGCGCAATTTCTGCGCCTCTCTTCGGTCAGCTCGTTGAGGCCAGGCGTCTTCAGGGCCAGCTCCTCGTTCAGGCGCTTGACGTCGTTTTCGATGCTTTCGATCGGCCGCCGCGCTTCCTTGAGATGCGCCATGAGCACCGTCATTTCTTGATCGCGCGTCTCAGCATCCGCCTCGAGCTCGGCAATTTTTGCAGCGTGCTCCGACTGCAGTTCGCTGATGCGCTGCGCCGCGGCGTCGGCGCTCGCCTGTGCCTGCGTGAGAGCTTGATCGTGCGCCGTCAGCTCGCTCTGCAGGCGCGCCCGTTCCGTTTCCAGCGCTGCCAGCTTGGTGTTCACCGCATTGCGTTGCTGCTCGGCCTCTTGCAGACGCTTCGCCTGTTCAGCGACCGAGCCCGCCTGCGCGGCCGCGGAATTTTGCAGCTGTTCGATGGTGGCGCAATGCGCGGAAATCGTCGCTTCGAAATCGGCCACGCGAGCGGCGATCCGGTCCCGTTCGGACTGAAGCGATTCGCGCGCCGCATCCGCCGCGCCGACTTTGGCGTCCATATCGCGAAACAAATTCTGCTGGAAGTTGCTGCGCCAGTCCCGGGTTCGCAGCAATTCCAGGTAGGAGTTCGCATGATTCTTGGCGGCGGCCAAATCGGCGCGCGCCGCGCGGATTTCTGACTCGCCGCGTTTCACCTGCGCGCCGAGCGCGCTCGCCTGTTGCTGGCTGCTCTGCAGTTCGGCGGACGCGGCATGCAACTGCGCGCGCACGGCCGTCAGTTCGTCCTCCAATTGCGTGCCGTTCTTGGTGCGCGCTTCGAGGGCCGGTACCACCTTGGCGTGCTCCGCCTGCAATGCAGAAAGCTGTGCGTCCCGCTCGCTCAAGGCGATGCAGCACTTGAACGATGGTGGCATCGCGGGCGGCAAGCGACTCGCGCAGCGTGCTTTGCCTCGCACTGATGCCGCTCCGCTTCGCGCGCAGACTCCTCGGCCCGGGAGCGCGCGGCTTCGAGCGCCAGCGCCGTCGCGGCCGAAGACTTGTCCAAATCGCGAGCACGGCCCGACTCCGCCTCCAATGCCGTCCGGGCCGCCGCCAGATCCCGCTCGATTGCAGCGGCCCGGGCCGATGCCGCGGCCTCGGCCTCGCGGGCACGCTCGTAGGACCGGGTGAGTGCCTCGAATTCCGCATTTTGGCGCGCGATGCGCTCTTCGACGCTGCGCACGCTCTCCGCCAGCGACGGTAGATCGACCAGAAGGACGAACGAATTCGCCGGGCGAAACGTTCGACAACAGCGGCGCGCCGGGCAAGGTGCGTTCCAAACGCACCGCATCGTCGTCGACGTCCGCATCGAACAGCACGCCCTCGAGAATCGGCAGCTTGTCGGTCTTGTCGAGGTCGATCTCCTGGGGGCTGGTTGTGTTCCACTGCCATAGGTGCCTCCCTGCCCGAGTGCCCGGCACGCCGAATGCCGAATGCCCGCAGCTTTTGGATTTCATCGCGCAGCGCGCGCGGCCTGTTCGAACTCGAGATTGCGCGCCAATTTCGTCATTTCGGCTTCGAGCTTCTTGATGCGCTTCACCGCCTGCTCCGGCGCCATCAGGGCGACGTCGCCGCCGGCACCGTAGCGTTCGCTGCTCCTGCACCGCGCGCGCGCCTTCCATGACGTCGGCCACCGCTTTGACGATGCTGCGCGGGGTGATGCCGTGGTCGATGTTGAACTCGATCTGCTTGGAGCGGCGCCGGTCGGTTTCGGCGATGGCTCGCTCGATCGATCCGGTACGCACGTCCGCGTAGAGGATCGCCTTGCCGCGGACGTTGCGCGCCGCCCGGCCGATGGTCTGAATGAGCGAACCCTCGGAGCGCAGGAATCCTTCCTTGTCGGCATCGAGGATGGCGACCAACGAGACTTCCGGCATGTCCAGTCCTTCGCGCAGCAGATTGATGCCGACGATCACGTCGAACTTGCCCAAGCGCAGGTCGCGAATGATTTCCGAGCGCTCGACGGTCTCGATGTCGGCATGCAGATAGCGCACCTTGACGCCGTGCTCGTTCGAGATATTCGGTCAGGTCCTCCGCCATGCGCTTGGTGAGGGTCGTGACCAGCACGCGCTCGTTCGCCTGCGCCCGCATGCGGATCTCCGACAACAGATCGTCCACCTGGGCACGCACCGGACGGATTTCCACCGCCGGATCGATCAGGCCGGTCGGGCGTACCACCTGTTCGACGACCTGCGCGGAAACCCGCTTCTCGTAGGCGGCCCGGGGTCGCCGATACATAGATTGCCTGCGGCGCCAGCTGCTCGAACTCCTCGAAGCGCAAGGGCCGGTTGTCGAGCGCCGAGGGCAGTCGAAACCCGTACTCCACCAGCGTCTCCTTGCGCGAGCGATCGCCCTTGTACATGGCGCCGAGCTGCGGAATGGTCTGATGGCTCTCGTCGATCACCATCAGCGCATCTTTCGGCAGGTAATCGAACAGACAAGGCGGCGGCTCGCCCGCCTGCGCGCCCCGACAGATAGCGCGAGTAGTTTTCGATGCCGGCGCAATAGCCCACCTCGTTCATCATTTCCAGATCGAACAAGGTGCGCTGCTGCAGGCGCTGCGCCTCGACCAGCTTGCCGCGCCGCATTCAGTTCGCACGAGCCGCGTGCGCAGTTCGTCGCGAATCTCGATCGACCGCCTCATGCACGCGCTCCCTGCGGCGTCACGTAATGCGTCGACGGATAAACGGTGAGGCGCGGCACCTTGCGCAGCACTTCGCCGGTGAGCGGATCGAAAAAGCTCAAGCTCTCGATGCGATCGTCGAACAGTTCCACCCGCACCGCCTCGCGCTCGGATTCGGCCGGGAAGATATCGATGACATCGCCGCGCACGCGATAGGTGCCCTGCTGCAGATCGATCTCGTTGCGCGTGTACTGCATGTCGGCCAGGCGGCGCAGCAGCTTGCGCTGCTCCAGAATGTCGCCGCGCGACATGTGCAGCACCATGCTCAGGTACGCATTGCGGATCGCCCAAGCCGTAGATGGCGGACACGGTCGCCACGATGATGGAATCCGGCCGCTCCAGCAGCGCCTTGGTCGCCGACAGGCGCATCTGCTCGATGTGCTCGTTGATCGACGCGTCCTTCTCGATGAAGGTATCCGAGGCCGGCACGTAGGCTTCCGGCTGGTAGTAGTCGTAGTACGAAACGAAGTACTCGACCGCAGTTTTTCGGGAAAGAACGTCTTGAACTCGCCATACAGCTGCGCGGCGAGCGTCTTGTTGTGCGCGAGCACCAGCGTGGGACGCTGCACCTGCTGGATGACGTTGGCGATGGTGAAGGTCTTGCCCGAGCCGGTCACGCCCAGGAGCGTCTGGTGCGCGAGACCGCTGCGTGAGCCATCCACCAGCTTTTCGATCGCCTGCGGCTGATCGCCCGCCGGCATGTAATCCGAATACAGCTCAAAACTCATTGGATCACATTCTCTCACGTTGCGGTGTCGAGGCACTCGCGGCATACCGCAGTGCACCGCCGCGCGTGCGAAATCATATGTCACAAGACTTCGGGCTGAAGGATGCCTGGCGTGGGCTGATTTTTTCGTACACTCGATAGCGCCGCTCATTTAACATAGGAATTTGCCCTTGGCCGTGACCACTTTCCAAGCGCGTTCAGAAGGTTAAGCCCTCCCCCACCCTCGCCGTGACCGCCCGCGCCGCCAAACTCAAGGCCGAAGGCAAAGACATCATCGGCCTGGGCGCCGGCGAACCGGATTTCGACACGCCGGCGCATATAGCAGATGCGGGCGTCGAAGCGATCCGCAAGGGGCATCACGCGCTACACCGCGGTCGACGGCACGGCGGAGCTCAAGGACGCCATCATCGCCAAGTTCAAGCGCGACAATCGGCCTCACCTACGAGCGCAGCCAGATCCTGGTGTCCTCCGGCGCCAAGCAGACCTGTTTCAATGTCTGCGCCGCGCTGCTCGATCCGGGCGACGAATGCGTGATCCCGGCGCCCTACTGGGTGTCGTATCCCGACATGGTGCTGCTGGCCGACGGCGTGCCCGTCATCGTCGATGCGGGGCGCCGAGCAGGGCTACAAGATCACCGCCGGCGCAATTGGCGGCCGCCATCACGCCGCGCACCAAGCTGTTCATTCATCAACAGTCCCGAGCAATCCCACCGGCGCCGCCTATACGCAGGCGGAACTGCAAGGCGCTCGGCGCGGTGCTCGACCAGCATCCGCAGGTCGTCATCGCCTCGGACGAGATGTACGAGCACATTTACTGGGCGCCCGAGCCCTTCACCGAGCTTCGCGCAGGCGAACCCGCAGCTCTACGACCGCACCGTCACCATCAACGGCGTGTCCAAGGCCTATGCCATGACCGGCTGGCGGATCGGCTACTGCGGTGGACCGCAAGGACATCGTCGCCGCCATGAGCACCATCCAAGGCCAGTCCACCTCCAACGCCTCGAGCATTTCGCAGCGCGCCGCCACAGTCGCGCTGAACGGCGACCAGGCCTGCGTCGGCGAGATGAACAAGGCATTCAAGGAGCGCCATGACTTCGTGGTCGCCGGCTTGAATGCCATTCCGGGCATTTCCTGCCTGCCGGGCGCCGGAACCTTCTATGCCTTCGCCGAACGTCGAGGGCGCCATGCGCTCGCTCGGCACTCAAGGACGACAACGAGTTTGCCGAATACTCTGCTCGCGCAAGCCGGCGTCGCGGTGGTGCCCGGGTCGGGATTCGGCGCGCCCGGACCACATGCGCATCTCGTTTGCCTGCAGCATGGAGACCCTCAAGGAGGCGTTGAGCCGCATCCAACTCGCCGTTTCTCCCCCGGTAGCCAAGCGCGCCTAGGGAAACAGGTACATCTGCACCCATGCTATGTGCTGGATTGGGCGCTGATTTCTTGACTTACAAGCGCGGCTTCCCGACAATCCGCGCCTCCTTTGATTCCCCGGTAGCTCAGTGGTAGAGCGACGGACTGTTAATCCGTTGGTCGGCGGTTCGAATCCGTCCCGGGGAGCCAGACAAATATCAATAAAATCCAATCTTTATTGAATATTATTGATATGAATTATAGGCTAGAAATTCCTCAATTTACTCTCTGTACCTCACAGAGAGGTGGAGTGGCATCCTCAAACGCGCAGATCACGATCTTGCGCAATATGAGCCGGAGCGATTTGGCAGCTTTCGATGGCCCGAGTTCACGGATCGAACTCCGCGCATCTCAAGACCCATTGACGTTGTGATCTGTGCATCCGCCGCCACGACATTTTCAATGCCCTGAATGGTTGCATTGTAGAATTTAGCCGTAACCACAAAGGTTGCATGTCGTAACCTATTAGGTTACGCTGCGCCTAATGATCAAGAGTTTCAGGCATAAGGGACTCGCAGCGCTATTTGAGACAGGCAATGCTCGAAAAGTTCAGCCGAAGCACGCGAAACGCCTGAATCTGATCCTTACTGCCCTCAATGCCGCAACCCAGGCGGCACAGATGGCGATGCCCGGAATGCGGTTCCATGCATTGCATGGCAACCGCTATTCGGTTTGGGTGGACGAGAACTACCGCGTGACGTTCCGTTTCGACGGCGGGCACGCCTACGAGGTGGATTATGAAGACTACCATTGAGGGCTCGGGCCGGATGCACAACCCAGCCCACCCCGGGGAGATCCTCAAAGAGATGTACATGGGACCGCTCGGCGTGACGATCACGCAGACTGCAGACGCCCTCGGAGTGAGTCGTAAGCACGTATCAGCGATCGTGAACGGTCGGGTGCCCGTGTCGCCGGATATGGCGGCCCGTCTCGCCGGGGTCTTCGGCACTGAGCCGGACATCTGGATCAACCTTCAGGCTCAGTACGATCTATGGCAGGTGCGCCAGCACGGACGTCCGAAGGTCAAACGACTGGCAGCCTGAGTGGATCAGTCGCGAGATACGACTTCCGCGCGCTCGTCGTCCGACAACGTCCGGCGGCAACCACGTTTTAGAAGGGGTGTTTTTGGGGGTATCTCAAGCGCCATGAGCGCGATATTCCCTCTCAACTCTTCTTCGTGATGACGACTTCGAGATACTCGCCGGGGATAACCAATGTGCCGTCCTGGGCCACGTTGATCTCACCGAGCAGAGCGTATATATCAGCCTCGAGCACCGTCTTTAGCAGCGGAGGATTCTATCAAATAGAGATTTTTTCAAATTCAGTCGCCGAGACCCACGCTTTCAGCGAGCGAGCTTTGCGGCCTCTGGATCGAGGGGGTTTGATGACGGGGCCTGGCCGGGAGGCGCCGGTTGGGCAGCCTTGCCGCTCCTTACAGTACGGCAAATGTTGCCGCGGAGTTCTACTCGCCATATCTTGCTGATATCCTACTTTGGTAGTATAAAAGCAGGATGAAATCCAAAACGTCACTCACCCTGTCCGAAGATCTCGTCGCAATTATCGACAAGCTCGCAGGCCCGAAGGTGTCCCGCTCTGCATACATTGAGCAAATCCTGCGAGAATTCGTGGATCGACGTGCTCAGGCTCGGAAAGGCGCCCGCGAGGTCGCTGCGATCAACCGCCACGCAATCGAGCTAAATTCACAGATGAGCGACGCTCTTTCCTTTCAGGTGAATTTGGCGGACGAATGAAGCGTGGTGAGCTCTACCGGGTGCGCCGACCTCCTGGTGACCCAAAACCCGCCCGTGTATTCGTCGTCGTCAGCCGCCAACCGCTAATCGACTCTGCGTACTCGACGGTGATCTGCGCTCCAGTATTTACGCAGTGGCATGGCCTGCCCACCCAGGTGCCGGTGAACACCACCGAAGGCCTTAAACACGAAAGCGCGGTTCAGTGTGATGGACTGATAAGCCTTGAAAAATCCCGATTGACCGATTACGTCGGCGAATTAGGTGCCGACAAATTGCGCGAACTCGACAGCGCCCTACTCGTTGCCCTTGGGCTGCCGACCGGAACGCGACCGCCAATCTGAATAATATACCGGAATCCGAAACTTCACTTGCCACGTACGTACACTGTCAATACACTATGTCCGTGCGGATTCAGTACGAACTGCAAGGCGTCGTGTTCGAGTGGGACTCGGACAAAGCAGACAGCAACGTTCAAAAACATGGCGTGTCTTTCCACGCCGCCCTGCGAAGTGTTCTTTGACCCCTTCGTCAAGATAGTGGACGCCAGCAACCCGACCGAATCCCGCGAGGCCGCCATCGGTTATACCGAAGGCGAACGACTTCTCTTTGTAGTACATGTGATCCGCCATGAAGAAACCATCCGTATCATCTCCGCGCGTGAAGCGACCCGTGAGGAACGCCGTCAATACGAGAACCCGTGAGCTAATAATGCGAAGACTTCGTAAAAACCGCGCGATGAGTTCGGTGACGCTTCGCATGCCCGAGGACGTGGTCGAGGATTTGAAACGAGTCGCGCCGACCCTGGGCTTTGCAGGATATCAGCCACTGATTCGCGCCTACATCGGCAAGGGTTTGCGCGTCGACCTCGCTCGCTTGGGCGAAGGGTCCGTTCCGCGGTTAATTGCGAGTCTCAAGCGTAAGGGGGTTGCCGACAGTTTGATCCAGCAGGCGTTAGCCGAAACCGATCAAGCGACCTAGCGCAAATTTCCTACCCCGCGCCATCGATTTACTCGCCACCCGGTCTATCACGGTTGCGCAGGGGCAATTGAGGATTGCGTCTTACCGAAAGTCTGTTTCGCTGAGTTCTTGCGGTCGAACCCACCATTGCCATTCGATAGCGTCCGGCAGCAGCCACCTTTTAGAAGGGGTGTTTATTGGGGGTATCCGAACCCGAATGAGATGAAAAACCGAATGAATTCCCGGTGTTTTCTACGTGATTTCGAATCCGTCCCGGGGAGCCATCCCATAAAAATTTGAAACAACGCGGGATGGCTCCTAAAGCCAATTTATCGTAATTCGAACCGCCGACATAAGACACTACCGGTTCGACGACGCCGCGCAGCGGTGGCGATCGCCCGCCAGGGCGACCCGCGGGGCGAGGCGCGAAGCGCCGAGTAATCCGTCCCGGAAACCAGCAAAATCAATGTCTTACAAGTTTTATCTTAGGACAACCTCCAATATTTGTCCAGGGTTTGTGACGGAAGAAACTCACCGACCCGTGATCTGGCAAGGGCGACGGGAACGAGACACGGGCCGAAGGGTTGCCAGCCCTCAACGCATCGAAATCACGGCGCGGCCCTTCATCCGCGCAACCGAAATCTCCGAGTCCTTGCCGATGAAGTCGACGAAGCTCTCGGGATCGTCGGCATAGAAGAATCCGCCATAGCGCTTGGCGCCCGCTCGCTCATCGGCGATCACGATCTGCAGACGCTGGTTGTACCGATTGAACTCAGCGGCGATGTCGGCAAGCGTGTCATCGCGGAAGACCAGGCGCTGTGGTTGCAAATCGCCGACCTGAAGTGTTTCGCGCCGCTGCACGTGGCCCCGCGTATCCAGGCGCAACTGTTCATTGGCCGCCAATAGCTCCGCACGAGCACCCGTGCCTGCCACGTCACGCAAGGTACCGGCGGAGCCAATATCCGCGAATACACGCACCTTGCCCTCGAGCACTGCAACCACGATAGATCCTTCGCGACGATCCACGTCGAATCGGGTACCCACGGCCTGCACGACCGATCCTGCCGAGCGCACGTTGAAGGGACGAGTCACGTCGTGCTCGACGTTGAACAAAGCCTCGCCCCGCAGCAGTTCCAATTCTCGCGCATGGCGGGAGTATCGAACCCGCAGCTGCGAGCCGGCGCTCAACTGCACGGTCGAGCCATCCGATAGCTCGACGGTCTTCAACTCGCCGATGGCGGTGCTATACATTTTTCCGCCTGACCATTGCAAGGAAAGAACAACGCCAACCCCCAGCACCAGGGCGGCCGCGGCACGCCACAACCAGGCGCGCGCAGGTCGGCGCTGGGGCCGCGCTGCAAGTTCACCCACCGAGTCTGTCACAGCAGCTTCGCCGCCGGCATTTTCCGGCCGCAAAGGCACGACATTTGCCGCTGACCCAGCAAGCAACGCATTCACATCGATCGTCGGTTCCCACTCAAGCCGTGACGCTTCGACATCGAAGGCCTGCGCCAACAGAAATTCGCGCACGTGGACCGGCGACTGGTCCAACCACTCGAAGAATGCGGCCTTGTCGCGATCGGAGGGCGCGCGCGTGCCTTCCGCGGACAGCCGCTGGTGCCATTCGGCGGCACGTTCGGCGATTCTGAGACGATCCTGGTCAAGTTCCATGTTTCTGCCCTCGACCTACCGGTCCCACGCCAGCGACACCAGCCTCGCCTTGGCCTGCACGAGGTACTTCTCCACGGTGAACACCGAGACATCGAGTTTTTTCGCGATCTCCTCGTGCGAGTAGCCATCACGCTTGTGCAAGGTGAAAATGGCTCGATGGGTCGGGGGCAATTGTCCGAGCGCCGCCTCCATTTGCCGCTGCAGGCTCAGCCGCTCCGCCATGTCATCCGGAGAGCTTTGCCCACCCTGAACCTCCTCGAGCTGCGCGAGCATGCTGCCATCGAGAGATACATGCTCGGCTGTCTGGTCGCTGCGTGAATGGAATTCCGCGATCACGTGGGACGCCACGCGGTAGACATAGGCGCGCGGGTTCAGCACCGCGTCACTCCGGTTGCGCCGCATCAGACGAAGGTACACCTCTTGCGCCAGGTCGTCGGCGTCCGCCGCTCGCCTCAGCCTGCGGGTCAGGTAGCGGTGCAGCTCCCGGCCATACTCGCCGAAAACGGTCCGCACCCAGTCGCCCAATTCCGATTTTTCGCTAGCCTTCATCCGCTCCCGCTGCAAGTTCGACTATCCCACCACCCTAAGAGCGGTTTTGACTCCAAAACCCGGTAGTCAAAATAATAAAGTACCGGCTTTTGTCCCCGGGTGCCGTCTACCGGTTAAACGGCCGTACGCCTGCCGGCCGAGGGGTGATCATGACGCTGACAATTAAGCCAATCCACGCTCTTTTCTGGCTCGCCTTGACCCTGCAGGGTCTGGCGACAACCTCCCGAGCTGCCGAGCCGCCGGCGGTGCCGCTCAGCATCCCGGCTGAACCGATGCGCGATGCCCTGACGGCATTGGGCCGGCAAACGGGCCTGCAAGTCATCTATACGGCCGCCGAGGTCAGCGAATCGCTCATGTCGCACGCCATCCAGGGCACGCTGACGCCGCGCGACGCCTTGAGTACGATGCTGGCCGACTCGGGATTGACGTTTGAGTACCTCAACGACAAGACCATCGTCATCCATGGTCCGCGCAAGACCTCTGCAGTGCTCGGGTCAGACTCGCCCGCCGGCACGAGCACCCTCGAAGAGATCGTGGTGACTGCCCAGAAGCGCACCGAGCGCCTGCAGGATGTGCCCGTGTCCGTGAGCACCGTCAGCGCGGCATCCCTCGAGGCCGTGCATGCCACCTCACTCGCCGACTATGCCGCGTATGTACCCAGCTTGCAGGTGACGAGCTTCCAGGGCCAGCCTGGGCAGGTCAACCTCTCACTGCGCGGCATAACGACCGGATCCACCGCGGCGAATCAAAGCGTCGCCATCTACGTCGATGACGTACCGGTCGGCTCAAGTTCCATTTATGCCGGCGGCGGTTCCTCGGGCGTCGACCTCACTCCCTATGACATCGAGCGCATCGAGGTCCTCGAGGGCCCTCAAGGCACGCTGTACGGGGCGAGTACCCTGGGCGGTCTATTGAAGTACGTCACGCGCGAACCGGATCTGCAGCAGATGCAGCTTCGCTTTGGCGCGGACGGCTCGGCGGTTCACAACGCGCCGCAGGCGGGATACGGCGTGCGCGCGAACGCCGACCTCCCCTTGATCCCCGGCTCATTGGGGCTCAGCTTAAGCCTGTCGCGCACGTACACCCCGGGCTACATCAATAATCTGCCGAACGGTCAACGTGCCTTCAACAGCGGCATGCAGGATTCCGCTAGAGCGGCAATGCTCTGGAAGCCGGCCGACTATCTAACCGTGGACTTCAGCGCGCTCTACAACCGCTCGCCCTTCAACGGCGCGGGGTACATCGCCACGGATTCCGTCACGGGCCTGCCCGTGACCGGCCGCTACGACAACGCTGATATCGAAGCCGACAACAACAACGTCAGCACGCAGTTGTTCATGGGGCGGGTTCGCTACGACATGGAATGGGCGAAACTGACCTCGGTGTCCAGCTATTCGCGGCTCACGAGCTTGAGCCGCACCGATGGCAGCAGCATCTTCTTTCCGTTCCTGGGCGACTATGCGGGATTCACCACGCGCAGCGACGTCAAGAAATTCACGCAGGAGGTGAGGCTCGCCTCATCGGGAACGCCCCGACTCAGTTGGGTGGCAGGGCTCTTTTTCACCAACGAGACCGCATCCGCCGGCCAGACCGGACTCGCGTATTCGCCGGATAACAATCAGATCGATCCGTTGCTTTCACCGCTGATCGTCACGGACGAGCCCAGCCGCTTCCGCGAGGTTGCCGGCTTCGCGAGCGCCACCTACAAGATTCTCGAATCCTGGGACGTTAGCGCAGGCGTGCGCGAGAGTCACAACGTGCAGACGGTAAATGAATCGGCCTTCGGTTTTCTCTTCGGCACGGACGCCAGCGCACCGGAAGTCACGCCTTTTCCCAAGGTCTCGCAGAGCCAGTTCACCTATTCGGTCAGCTCGAGCTTCCATTTCTCGCCTGACCAGATGCTCTATGCACGCATTGCCACGGGTTATCGGCCCGGCGGCGCGAACAAAATTGTGCCCGATGCGCCTGCGACTTTCGGGCCCGACACCACCACGAATTACGAGATCGGCATCAAGACCGAGTGGCTCGACCACCGCTTGCTCGTCGATCTCACCGAGTTCTACATCGACTGGAAGAACACGCAAATCACGGGCGTGACGCCCCTGCAACTCACTTACCTATCGAATGCCGGCGCTGCCGTCAGCAAGGGAACAGAACTGACATCCCGGGTAATGCCCCTGCCCGGCCTGAAACTGGGTCTGAATCTCGCGTACACCGATGCCTATCTGACTGTGGATGCGCCGGGCTTGGGCGGCGTTCAGAGCGATCCGTTGCCCAGCACGCCGAAATTCAGCGGCTCGCTGACCTTAAACTACGAGCGGGCGTTGATGGCAGACTACAAGGCACAGTTCGATTCCGTGTGGCGCTACGAAGGCGCCCGCAATACGGCCTTTCCCGACGGCTTCACGGTGGGAAGTCCAAACACTCGTTTGGCCTCCTACAGCACGCTCGACTTGTCGGCGGGCCTCTCGCACGATTGGTGGACGGCGCGGCTTTTCGTGCGAAACGCAACCGATCGATATGCCTATCTGTTCGTGGTTCCCTCCGGTGATCCCACCACGCCTTCTTCGAGCGTCATTCTGCCGCCGCGCACGATCGGGCTCAGTGTCGATGTCCGATACTAAGAACGCCGCGTTGGACCGGCTTTCGCGATGGCCGGGATACGCGGCTCTCTTGGCCGCACTCGGGCTGGCAGCGCCGCTCGTCACGGCTGCTGAGGCCGGCGTCCCTGACGCTGTTGACCCCGCACTGGATGTGTACGCTAGCCCGCAACAGCTGGTGCTCCTGCCCGACGGTCGGCGTCTGAATCTGTACTGCGAGGGCAAAGGACGGCCCACGGTTCTTCTGGAAGCCGGCGCTGGCGGGTCGACGTTGGAATGGCGCAAGGTCCAAAAGCGAATCGCGCAGGGAACCCAGGTCTGCGCCTACGATCGCGCCGGCATGGGCTTCAGTGAGCCAGGTCCCCTGCCGCGCACCGCAGAGGCGGTGGTGCAAGACTTCACCGCTCTGCTCAAGGCCGCGAAGCTTGAGCCGCCCTATGTGCTGGTGGCTCATTCACTCGGCAGCTACTTCGTGCGCATCTATGCCGATCGTCACATCACGAATGTGGCCGGCCTGGTGCTGATCGATCCGTCGGTGGAGTATCAAGACCGTCGATTCATTGAATTAAATCCACCCTACGCCGAGCTGCTGCGGCAGGGAGACGACATCGCGCGAAAGTGTCTAGAACTTGCGCAGGACGGCACGCTCAAAGCCGACTCGCCCATCTTCAGAGACTGCACCTACGGCTATCGACGCGATCCGACCTTCAGCGACGCACTCTACAAAGTGCAAATCGACCGCCGTCTCTCGGTAAAATTCCGCGCCGCGCTGTACTCGGAAACACAGGAGATGGATGCCGACAGTCACATGCTAGCCCACGAGCGCCGCAGCTTCGGCGACCTGCCGCTCATCGTGCTGACCCAGTCTCCCGAGGGGTCAAAAGGCTATCCTGGACTTACAGCGGCTCAGGTCGATGCGCAAAATGCGCTGTGGTTCAAGATGCACGACGAACTGGCAAGTCTGTCATCACGCGGATCGAATCGCCGCGTCGATCGGAGCGGACATTACATCCAACTTGATCGCCCCGAAATCGTCGTGGCCGCCGTGCGTGAAGTCGTTAAAGCGGGCCAAACTAATGAGCCTCCACACTAGGATCCGATGCGCACTTCACCATCTCGAAGGCGTCACCGCCAAGCGCCTACAGCGCTAAATGCGCTTTGCTGCTCCTGCACCTCTATGGGGCGGCCTTCCCGCTACCCACTGCTGCCCGTGACTGCAGAGCATCGTAGGCCTGAACATCGACGAGATAGGCAGCCGGCAGGCCGTGCTGCGTGATGAGAATAGGAGCCCCGTCCTTCACAATATCGGCTGGCAATTTGGATGCTTTTCCCGAATTGTACTTATTTTAGTTCGAGATATTTGGGCCTCGCTCTGTCGACCACCCACTTTTTTTGAGTCATGCGGTTTTTCCACCCAGGAAACGCCCGGCGACCTTAAGTTCGCGCAACATGGACCGCTTCTTCGTTACGTGCTCCTGCATGCGCCGCAGAATATTATCGAGGACTGCCACCGCCTCACAAACGTGAGCCCCTTTGTTGAGCATTACGCACTCGGCGCGCTCGCTCATCGCTGCATCGGTGATCTCGGCCCGAGATGGGAAACCATCCTTCGAGAGACTTTCGAGAACCTGCGTGGCCCAAATTACGGGCACGTGTGCGGCTTCGCACAACCACAGAATCTCCTCCTGTACTTCGGCGAGGCGTTCGAACCCGCACTCCACCGCCAGATCGCCACGCGCGATCATTACCCCGCAATGAGAGGAACGCAATGCGGCGAACAACATTTCAGGAAGATTCTCAAATCCCCGGCGGGTTTCGACCTTGAGTATCACGCCGAGCTTCTCGCCTCCTAGGCGCTTGAGGTGTTCCTGGAGCTGTTCGACATCCGAAGCGCAGTTCGCAAAAGACAGCGAAACCATGTCGGAATGGCGGACGACGAACTTAAGATCCTCGATGTCCTTCGCGGTGAGGGCCGGAAGCCGCAAGGTGCTATCAGGCAGGTTGATACCCTTGTCGCTGCGTAGTTTCTCACCCTGCTCGCGCGCATGGTTGATCTTCACCGTCGCGCAGTCCGCCTCGATGCCCTCGATCAATCCGCCAATCTTTCCGTCGTCGAACCAGATTGCATCGCCGCAACTCACGTTATCGAATACCTCGGGTAAAGTGCAGCCGATGGAGGCCGGCGTCAGCAAGCCACCACTCCCGTCATAAGTTGCCGGCCGACCTGGCTTGAGACTGCGATTGATGATGAGAATGTCTCCCACTCGCAAAACAATGGGAGCTTCGCGTGGAGCAAAGTCGCCCACCGGGGCGATGGCGTTTTTGCCTTTCGCGCCGGCGCGCCGGAATCTCGTGCCAGGAGTGACGTAACTCGTCTTGGGAACTTCCATCCAGACGCCGCTAGCGTCGATGTCCGCTACTTTCATGACCCGGTGCGCCCCTCGGACGTCGGTAAACATAATTGCATCGCCCAATCGGAGTTGCGCCAGCCAATGAGACGGCATTGATAGAGTTGCGGCGGCTTGCGCGGGTGCGAGGTGGCCACGGCGCGACTCGGTGACCCAGATCCGCGCCGGGGCAGTCACGCGACCAAACACATCGCGTGAGGGACGAATTTTCAATACCGCGGGGCCGGGTTCCAGCGGACCTGTGCGCAGCTTGGGCCCCCCAAGGTCCATAGCGACGCGGCATGGTCTGCCCAACTCGCGGCTTGCTCGTCGCAGAGAGTCGATCATGGCGCGCCAGTCACAGGCCTCGTCATGCGCACAATTGATGCGCATGCAATCCATTCCGGCGCGCACGAGCTCTTGGATCACTGCGTGGTTATGCGCCGCTTCGGTTGCCACGGTAACCATGATGCGCACATTGCGCGCGGCCGGCGCGGGCCCAAACAGCGCCGACGTGTGCGCATCGAGCGAATCTTCCGGACAAACTGAATCCGCACTGCCTGATTGCCCGTCATCGTTGCCATCCATGGCGCGTAATGCAGTGCAGATGGCCTCGATCGATGCGAGAACGGAGCGTTCGGATCGCCCCAAGGACGACAATCCAAGCGCCGATAATCGAGGCTGCAGCCCACGCAGATCGTGCCGTCGCAAGGCCAGATAGTGAAGAAGATTGGTCGCACTTCCTCGCAGGTCCGAGGGCACGGCATCAAGCACGACACGGCTCTTGGCCGCGACATCTCGAACATCAGCAGCAAGAGACTCGAGTTCCACAGACAATGCATGAATTCTCTGGGCGCGCGAGTCACACTCAGAAGAATCGATTTTTGGTAATGACGACATGAATGCGGAGACTCAACGGCCAGACGCTTGTCTGTGGTTTTCGTGGAGGATAGATCGCGTATTGTTCAGGGCAAGGATGGGGATATATGTCGCGATGCGCGCGCCCGTCGCGAGCCGTTCGAACTCCCGCGCGAATACCTGGCTTACTGCATCCTCGGGAAGTCGCCACTGTTCACACAAGTGTGCTATAGCCCGCGTGTGGTCCGTCTGGACTGCTGAAATTGGCTTAATCATTTGCCATACCCCTCTATTGGAGCGTCCCGATGCGCGTGGTGCATCATGCACGTCCGCGAGCTGCACACTAGCATGCGGCTGCACACGTGATGTATAGGTGGATGCCGCAAGAAATCTTTAGCTCCTGCTGAATTTCCGGCACCCTCGAAATCATGCAAAGACGCTCAGGGCGCGATTGTTGCAATAATATTTCACCGAGCTGAAGCACGACCGCGAACTGCCTGCCGATCGCCTCTGAAGATCTTCTGTGGAAGACGCTGACGCCCAAACGCTGGGCGCTTCTTAAGCTTATGGCTGGCCACGGATCGATGGCTGTACGCGAGATAGCCCGTCGGGCGGAGCGTGACGTCCGCGCGGTTCACAGTGATATTTATGTTCTGCTTCGGGCGGGTATATTGGAGAAGAACTGTCATCCGCCGACGTCCGGCTGCAGCCACCTCTTGAGGGGATACTTTGGGGGTTACGGAGCAGATCTGCAGAACCGGCAATTGTCCACAAGATCATCAGGTCTGCCGTAATACTTGCTCGTGTAGCACTGCGCGGAGCTTTCGGCAAAACGCTGAGACGGTCGTCGAACAGGTGAGGCGACTTGAATACCAACTTGCTCGCGCCCCTTCTGTCCATCCGCACATCATGAAATACCAAGTGCCTATATCTTTTGAACATCAAGTGTATGTGTCTTCGATTGAGAGAGCATCTGTTAGTTTGGCGACGAGCAACGGGTTCGCGAAGTCCGAACGTGCGCTATTGATGCGTATTCCAGCTGATCGTGAACGCGGTTTCCACTCGATCGTGAACGCCGAGTGAGGTGGGCAACTGGACATCGATGTTTTACGTTAAGTGTTCACGATCGGTCAAGATCGCGGCCGGTAATCATTGTTGTCATGCGGTCACCGGTTCGTCGGTTTTGCGCATCGATTCACCGGGGTATCTTGAGCCGATGCGATGGCTTTGATGAACGAGGCGATCCAGGATCGCATCGGCCAAGGTCGGCTCGCCGAGATACGCATGCCAGGTGTCCACGGGTAGCTGGCTGGCGATCAGCGTGGAGCCGGCGTTGACGCGATCATCGAGGATTTCCAGCAGATCCGCGCGATCCTGGGTGGACGAGCGCGGTCAGCCCCCAGTCGTCCAGCACGATCAGCGAGGCCTTGGCGGTCGGTTTCAGGAACTTGATGTAGCTGCCGTCGCCGTGCGCGATGCGCAGCTCCTCGATCAGCCGTGGCACGCGCCAGTACAGCACCGAGGCGCCCTGGCGGCAGTTCTGCTGCGCGAGCGCGCATGCGAGCCAGGTCTTTCCTGCAGCCGGTCGCGCCGGTGATGAGCAGGTTCTGGCTGCGCCGGATCCACTCGCCGCTGGCGAGCGTTGCGATCTGGCGCTTATCCAGGCCGCGAGCGGCCTTGTAGTTGATATCCTCGATGCACGCCTGCGGCGACCTTCAGGTGTGCACCGCGCAGCAGGCGCGTGCGTCGCTGATTGTCACGATAGAGCCGCTCGCGATCGACGATGAGCGCGATGCGCTCCTCGAACGACAGCGCCTGGATGGTCGGGGTTTGCTGCTGTTCCTCGAGCGCTTGCGATCATGCCGTGCAGCTTCAGGCTCTTGAGGGTTTCGATCGTCGGATTGGTCAACATGCGTCTTCTCCGTGATGGTTTGTCGATCGTCAGTGGTAATAGCCGGGCCCGCGCACGTTGCCGTGCATCGGCAAACTCGAGATCCAGGGGTTCGGTCGCTGGCGTCAGATCTCGGCCGCTCTCGAGGATCGACTTGCACGCTCTTGCGGGTGGGACTGCCGCAGCCGCACGGCCAGTGCGCTCGCGGCCTCCAGGCGGCTCTCGCCGTACTCGCGGCTCAGGCTCAAGAGCCCCAGGCAGGCTCGATAGCCTTGCTCGGGATGGGCTTGGAGCGCAGCAGATGCTCGACGCACCGCGCCGGTGTTCACTCCGATCGATGCGCCCCACTGGATCAGGCGCTTGGGCGACCACTCGGCGTGCGCCCGATGCGACTTCGGCATGTGCTCGGCGAACGGTCGTGTGCACGCCGCGCTGATAGGAGCGCACATGGCTGGCCACGCGCTCGCTGCGGAAGAACACTTCCACCCTCGCCGCGCGAGAAGCGCGCCCACGCGCCGTGGCCGACCAGCGCGTGCGGGACGCTGTAGTAATGCCGATCGATATCGACGTGGTAGTCGAACGCGACGGTGACGCTCCTTCCACTCGGCGATACACGTACGGCGATGGCCGGCAACGCGCGCATCGCCGGCCGATCGAGCGCCTCGAAGACGCTGCGGCGCGATCCCGGCAGACGTTGGTACGGCCGGTCGTTGAGCTCCACCAGCAGCGGCCGGATCGCCGCGTTGAGTTCATCCAGGCTGAAGAACCGCTGATGGCGCAGCCGCGCCAGGATCCAGCGACACACCAGTAATACGCGTCAGCTCCACCCGGCTTTTGTCCTTCGGGCGATACGGCCGCGCCGGGATCACGACGCAGCGGTAATGGCCGGCCATCTCCTCGTACGATCGCTGCAGATCCGGCTCGTAGCGATCCGCTCGTGGTGACTCCGACCTTCGGGTTGTCGGGCACGAGGATCGTCGGGGCGCGCGCCGTAAAACTCCAACGCCCGCACGTGACTGCCAGCCAGTCCGGCAGCGTCTCGCTGCGCGTGGCCTCCGCATAGGCATAGCCGCTCGCGCCCATGGCGCTGACGAACAGCTGCGCCCGGAACGCCTCCTCGCCGCCGCGGCCGTAAATCGGCACCGTGCGGCCGGCATAATCGACAAACAGCTTCTCACCGGCGAAGTGGCGCTGGCGCATCGAGCGCTTCAGGCGCTTCTCCCAGCGCCGGTAGATCTGGCAAAACGCGCTGCGCTGGTAGCGCCGCCGCGCCGTGCTGGCCGACGTATTCCTCCCACAGCAGCTGCAGCGTCACGTGCCGATGGCGCTTCAGTTCCTCGTGGATCCAGGCGCAGTCCGGCGCCACCCGGGCGGCGGCCTTGGCCGGCGTCGCCGCGCCGAACACGCGCCGCTCGAGTTCCACCTCGGACAGCTTCTTCAGCCTCGCCAGCGTCGATCCTGCAGGCGCGCAGTGCCCTCAAGTACTTAGAAACCGCCCCCACGGACAGTCCCAGGGCCCGGCTCAAGGCCCGGACACTCAAATTGCTCGATTGCAGCCCCGTCAGCTGCTTCAACTTCGACATGGAGATCCTCTCGTTCGGCATCGACTGCGCTCCTTTCAGGGCAAAACCCTGCAGGTTACGCGGTCCGCCTCTCCGATCAATCTCCAGCCGCACACCTCACTTTCCACGATCGTGAACGCTTTTCCGCGATCGTGAACAGCGCGCCACGCGAGCGCCCCAAGTGTTCACGATCAAATGGAAACCTGTTCACGTTGCCGTGGAATCCGTGTTCACGATCCCGTGGAAACACTGTTCACCATCGCGTGGAATACGCACTATTGACTCGCTGGTCGTTTCCCAATGGCGGCTTTTCGGCAGTCATTTCACTGTGGCGACCGACAGGTATTGGCCGAGCTACTTATGCGTGAAAGGCTCATTTTAGCCGTCGGGCATTCGTAGAAGTTGGATCTGGAAGCCTGCGCTGGCAAAGGCGATCCCAGGCATATGGATTAGATTGAGACACCTTATATGTTCAGCAATCTCGAAACGCTGCGAATGGATTCTGGGCTGCCGTGAACAAGCGGAGAAACCAAAAATGAACACCGCCACTATCGGCGTGGCTTCTCTTGTCGAGACCCAGCGGCGTGCTTCAGCGCATTCCGCGGCTGGACTTCCTCGATTCCTCTCGTTTACTTACTTTTCCAGCGGTTCGCTGACCTTCGCAAAGAATCTCATTTGGTATGATACGCCGCAAGCGTTTGCACAAAGCTCTGACCCTGCCTCGATTCCACGTACACCAGACTCATGCAGCTTTCAGGCTGCGCTCGAAGTCCGCGGGTGATCGATAGTCGATCGCCGAGTGCAGACGTTTTTCATTGTAGAACCCTTCGAGCCAATTCACGATATCAAGTCTTGCCTGATCTCGCGAGGTGTATCGCAGCCGGTACGTGCGTTCGACTTTGAGCGTTTTGAAGAAGCTCTCCATTGGTGCATTATCCCAGCAATTACCTTTCCGGCTCATCGATTGCGTCATTTTAAATTGCTTGAGAAGCCTGCGGTATTCAGCGCTGGCGTACTGACTGCCGCGGTCCGAGTGCATCAGAAGCCCTGGCGCCGGCCGGCGACGCCAGTACGCCATCTGCAGCGCATCGCACACCAGCTTCGCGCTCATCCGCTCGCTCATCGCCCAACCCACGACCCGGCGTGTTCCTAGATCCACGATAGCGGCCAAATAGAGCCAGCCCTCGTCGGTTAGCAAGTACGTGATGTCGGTCGTCCAGGCCCGATTCGGCGCCCAGCTATCGAAGCGCCGATCCAGCAGGTTCTGGGCAAGCGGCTTTCGATGGGTCGAGTCCGTTGTGACTCGATATTTCTTGCGATACACCGAGCGCAGACTCTGCCGCAGTAGGCTTTTGCGCACTCTCTCAGCACCGACACGCATTCCTGACTGACGCAGCCGGCGAGTGACGCGAATGCGGCCATAGCCTTGCTTTCCCTCAGCATGAATGACCGCCACTTGCGCATCGAGAGTTCGATTGGCGAGCTCCCGCTCGCTCGGTGCACGATCACGCCACTGCAGAAAGCCGCTGCGCGATACGCCCAGTACCTTGCAGAGCCGCGCAATCGTCTGCCAGCCCGCTTGTGCTTCGATCCAGGCGTACTTCACCGTGACTCCTTGGCAAAGTACGCCGCCGCTTTTTTTAGGATTTCGTTATCCACTTTGGTCGAGGCCAACTCGCGGCGCAATCGATCGACTTCGGCCTCCAGCTCCTTCGCCGATCGCGGCGTTGCGCTTACGCCTGCCGATGTCCCCAGCTTGCCCTTACGCTCGAGCCTCACCCAATTGAACAAACTCGAATCCGGTATTCCAAGCCGGCGACTCGCCTCCGACATCCCAACGCTGTGGCCCAGCTTTACCGCTTCGATCTTGAACTCACTCGTGTACCGACGGCTCGGTACCCCTACCTTTTTGTGACCCATATTCGCCTCCAGACATCATCAGATTATAAACTCCTGATGTATGTGGATATGAGGCAGGGTCACTCTAGGAGCCATTGCTTACACGCGCTGATGCGGCAGCAAGGCTGAAAACGTAAGGGCGGGACCTTTTGGTCCCGCCCTTTAAGGCAACGGCGAGCTTACCTGCCGCCGTGAGAATGTTCTCCGCCTTTTTTCCCCGCCTCGCTGGCCTTTTCCGGATCGTTCGCGAAATTTCCCGAACCACCTCGTTGCGTTCCGCCAGCCTCTTCTCGCTGCGAACGTCCTGATTCGGAACTCCCTTGCTGCTGGGACCCCGAGTGGGAATGCTCGCCGCCTTTCTTCCCCGCCTCACTCGCCCTTTCCGGATCGTTCGCGAAATTTCCCGAACCACCTCGTTGGCTTCCTGATTGCTGTTCATTTGCCATGACAATTACCTCGATATATTAGTTCAGCAGAATTGCTGGAAGAGCAGTCTCGCATTAGTCGCTGCTTAGCGACGCCGGAAACGAAGCATCGAAAGTGTAGGAATCTCACCGTCAATATGTCATCGGCACTTCGAAATTGTTTCAGAAAAACAGAGAGGTTATTCCCGCGCGAACCGCCAAGCCAATCACAACCTTTCGATCTGCATTCGAGCGATCTCATCGGCACATTGCAGCTTGCTGTAAGACTATTCCGCTCTACGGCGCAGATTGAACGACATATTCTTTTCAGCAACGTAGCGCGCCCGTGATCTTCGCTACCCGCTGCGGTACGCGGCGTCCAAGTTAGACGCGAAATTAGGCTTCGTAACATCCACTAAGCCCAACCGAGCTTATCCTTTTGAGCGGTAGGTCGTGGCCTTGTCCTGAGGCGCCGATTCGGACTATCGGTTCGCTGCCGAGTGCCGCTGTCCACAGGGCCCGGCGGCCAATCACTTGAGGCCGCGCCAGACACATGAGGGGCGGTATCGCCGCGTGCTCGAGCGCTACGCTGAGCCTGGTTTTCCAGTACATTGAGTCAGCGAACGCCGACCTTCGAACGAGCCATCCAAGTGTTCCAGCATTTCCTTCACCGCGCGTACGTTACTCAGTCAGTCCTTTGCGGGGAAGAGCTAAATGAGTCAGCCGATCAGCACCGCTCGGGTCCGGGGTGGAGCCCGAGACGAGTTGCCAGCGTATTTGGCAAACGGCCGCTTCGACCTCGATTTTCGACCCTCGCAACGTGGCATAACTATCATTATCACCACGACGGGCATGTCATGTGGGACATCGAGAGCTTCGTGGTCCCGGCCCTGTCGCTACTCCAACCTTACGTCGCTGAGAGCATCTTCTCGAATTATTCGCAGCCGTAACCTTGGGCGCGTCCGCCAATGTCCGCATCCGGGGCCGTCGCGGGCTGCATTTCCTGGGAAAGCGCGCCTTCATCGGGACAGACTCCCTCGCCCATGCCCGGCTTGCAGTTCCCGGCATGAGGATCACGTCTCGCTCGATATCGCGCGCGCATTTGCCTTTCATGCCACCGTCACAGGGGATCTCGCCTTCTTGCGCGAGAAAGCCTGGCCTGTCCTTTCATGCGTGCCAACCGGATCGTCAGTCGGGTTCAGAAAACTGATCGCGGCTACGAAAATCAAAGCGGCCATGGGCATCGCGGAGCGAGAGCAGGAGGCTGACAATGCAGCCTTTACCTGTCCGCGACCGTCGTTCTTCGCGATGCCATCCCTGCCGCCGACAGATTAGGGCCTGTTAACACTAACGAAGTCCTTCAATGACGAGTGCGAAACACAGAAAGCCCATGAACATCACGTCGAGTTTATCGAAGCGACTGAAGATACGACGGAAGCCTTTGAGCCTACGAAACAGCCGCTCGATTTCATTGCGACGTTTATACATGGCCTTATCGTATTGCCAAGGCTCGACTCGCGTGCACAGCGGTGGGACCACAGGAATGAAGCCTAAATCCAACGCCAATTGTCGCGTCTCGTTGCCCTCATACGCTCGATCCATGATCAGACGGCATCCGTCGGGCAAGGGCCGCATGCCCCGCAGCAGTTCTCGACCCTCGGGCGCATCGCCCGCTTGTCCCGGGCTCAGGCAGAACGCGACGGCGCACCGAGCATGCGCGGCAACCATATGAATTTTGGTGCTCCATCCGGCTCTGGATTTGCCGATGGCTTGAGCGCCGTTTTTTTTAGAGCACCGGTTCCGTCCGGATGTACTTTGACGATGGTGCTGTCCAGACTTACCGCTTCGATCCTGATGCGCACCAGCTGCTGATGCTGCAACTCCTCGAACAATCGATCCAAAACACCCGCTTTCGCCCAGCGATTCATGCGCGTGTAGATCGTGTGCCAGTTGCCAAAGCGCCTGGGAAGGCTGCGCCATTTGCAGCCATTTTCCGCTACAAACAGAATCGCGTTCACGAGTTGAAGGTTGCTGAGCGAGACATTGCCGCGCTGAACCGGCAAAAAATCCTCGATCCGACTGAACTGCTCTTGAGTGATTTCCATGAAGCATAGAATATCACATAGTGTTAACAGGCCCTAGGCCTCGCCGCAAATCCTGACTGGAGTGCCATCGTCGGCCATATGGTGATGCCAAAGAAGGGCAAGGTGATCATTTCGCACGATGGCTTTGAGCCCACTGAGGAGAAAGGAGGCACGCCGGATTCTGCTGATGGGCAGTTTCCCGCTCGGCTTCCCCATGGGAAAAGATGCTGAAATGGCGACCTTGAAGTTCTACTTACGTTTACGCAAGGGCTACATCGGAGCCACGCCGCTGTGAAGGCAGCGGTGGATGTATTCATGCTTGCGATAGTTTGCGATCTTGTCTTCCGGCCTCCGCTTCAGTGTCCACTCTCTTGTATGTTGCGATGTGAGGCAATGCGACACCCAGGTTGGGTGTTCAGCGCCCGACAATGAAAAACGGCCGCATTTTGCGCTAAACCGCAACTCCATTTCAGGACGTCGACCGCGAGAAGCTTATCGCTCCGCCGCTCATCGGAGCGAATGCCGCATTTTACGTTCGACGAGCGCTCACACGACGGCGTCCCGGGCTCAAGCGCTCCTCGGTGGGTGTCCAGGGCTTACCAGTGCGCACCTCTATGTAATCTCGAATCAAACGCCTCAAGACCTGCGAGGGCGTCAGATCCTCTTGTGCACACAGACGCTCAAACAGCTCCTTTTTGCGTGGGTCAACCAAAATGGTTAGCCGGGCAGTTCGATCTTCCGTAGTCAAATGGGACTCACATTAGGTGACATGCCAATACACATAAGATTATAATAAAAAGCACATGACCGCAAATGGCAATCCTTGTTCCATCGATGTGGCAGTAACTATTTCACGACGATGAGAACCGCTGCCTGATGAGCTTTGTTTCCATTCGCCGTTGACTCTCTGTGCGCTGCTGCTTGCGGCATGGTGCTTGGTCGGGCTCGCGGGGATGGCTGCGACCCTTAAGTCTCGCATTCGTGGGACGGACTCTGTTCCCGTTGGGCGCACTGTCGGTGCCGCGTTGGCAGTCGTTGCCGCAACAGGCCTTAGCCGTCGCCACCGAACAGCTTGTATTCGCCGATCGGGCTGCCGGACCTGCCGGTCCACTTGCGTCGCGATGGGCTTTCGAGCGTGTTCTTGGTGTTGCTCGGCGCCGTCTCTGCGCGGAATTTCGATTTTTGCGGCCGGGTATTTCCGACGCGGCGAAGGCACGGCGCCCGGACTGCTTTGTCTGCAATACCACTTGTTTCTCGCCAGCATGGGCTTTGTACTGCTCGCCGATGACGCGTACGCATTCATGCTGGCGTGGGAAACCATGGCGCTGTCCTCGTATTTTCTGGTCACCACCCAACATCGGCTCCCGGAGATCCGCAAGGCCGGGTTTCTCTATCTGCTGATGGCGCATCTTGGGCGCGATCGCCATTCTCCTGAGCTTTCGGCATCCTTCAGGGCGGCAGCTGGCATTTCACCTTCGACGCGATGCGTGCGCGCACCTGGGCACCAATTGGGCGGCGGCTGCGTTCTGTCTTGCGCTGCTCGGATTTGGCGCCAAGGCGGGCTGGTGCCCTTGCATGTATGGCTGCCGGAAGCGCATCCTGCGGCCCCTTCACCGGTCTCCGCGCTGATGAGCGGCGTGATGCTCGAGTGGCGCTGTATGGGATTGATCCGCGTGAGCTTCGATCTCCTGCTCGGCCGCCCCTTTGGTGGTGGGGTCTGCTGCCGCTCGCCCTCGGACTGTTCAGCGCGCTGTACGGCGTGGTATTCGCCGCGGCTCAGACCGACATGAAGCGCCTGCTCGCATACTCCTCCATCGAGAACATCGGCATCATGTTCACCGGCCTCGGGCTCGCCATCGTATTCGCGGGCGTGGGCATGCGGCCGCTCGCAGCGCTCACGCTGATTGCCGTCATGTATCACGCGCTCAACCATGCGGTCATGAAGAGCCTGCTGTTCCTTGGCACGGGCGCCGTATTGCACGCGACCGGTGAGCGCAACCTCGGCCGCTTGGGTGGCCTGATCCATCGCATGCCCTGGGTCGCCTGGCTTACGCTCATCGGCGCGCTGGCGATTGCGGGCTTGCCGCCCTTGAACGGATTCGTGTCGGAGTGGCTGCTGCTGCAGTCGTTTCTCCTCGCCTATCAAGGTGCCGCACGCCTTCATCAACATGCTGCTGCCCCTGGGCGCCGCGCTGCTTGCACTCGCGGCCGCCCTCGCGGGCTATGTCATGGTCAAATTCTTCGGGGTGATCTTCCTCGGTCAGCCGCGGGAGCCCACCCTGCAACGGGCCCACGATGCGGGATTCGCCGAGCGCTTCGGGCTCGCCTGGCTCGCGCTCGGGCTGCGTGCTGCTGGGATTCTTTCCAACCTCCGTCATTTCGATGCTTCAGCGTGGTCACTCAGCAACTTGGCTTAGGCGAGCTACCGCTCGGCAATGCGCCCTGGTGGCTGCTGCTGCCGCATTCCCGAACGACAGTCCTCTTACGCACCGCTGGTGTTCTTTGCCGTGATTTTGCTGGTCGTAGTCATTGGCCGTTGTCAATGTGCGGCATCTTCTATCATCAGCGCGTGCGCAGAAGCGGCCGCCTGGGACTGCGGATTCGGACGGCCTCACCAGCCGCATGCAGGACACCGCGGAAGGATTCGGTCAGCCGATCCGCCATTTATTCCAACCCCTCTTCTTCCTCGTACGCGAACTGCCGCGCCCGTTCGATGCAGCACCCGCGTATCGCTTGGAAATTGGCGATCGCATCTGGCTCGCTCTGTATGAGCCCTCTGGGACCGCTGGTGCGGCGGGTCGCAGATAAAGTCGCCTGGCTGCAACAGGGCCGCATCGCCACTTATCTGCTCTACAGCTTCGTCACTCTCGTCGTCCTTGCTGGCGCTCATGCTATGAACCCATTCGACTGGGCGGTGCAAGTGATGGGTATCTGCCTTGGCGCTCGCGGCGGCACCCGTGTTTCTCGGTTGGGTGAATCAGTGCCGCGCCTGGCTGCAGAACCAAGTCTGCACCGAGCATTCTGCAGCCGTACCGCGGTATCCGGAAGCTATTCCACAAGGATGCGGTGATCGCGCAGAATGCCTCGCAGCTATTCCGGCTCGCCCCCTATGTGGTCTTTGGCGCCATGGTCACTGGCCGCCGCCGTGATTCCTTCCATTGCAACGCGGCTTGCCGATTACGCGAGCCGCCGACGCGATCGCGCTGGTGGGATTCTTGCCACTGCGCGCGTGTTCCTGTCGCTCGCCGCGATGGACATCGGCACCGCTTTCGGCACGCTCGGTGCGCGCCGAGAAATGATGATCGGCTTCCTCGCGGAGCCCGCACTGCTGGTGGTGATCTTCGTCGTTTCCCTGACCTGCGCCACCACGGCGCTGCCGATCATCGCCGAACGCCTCGCGGCGCAGCCTTTGCACTCAATCCGAGTCTCGCCTTCACCGCAGTGGCGTTCACGATGGTGCTGCTCGCCGAGAATGCGCGCATCCCGATCGACAACCCCGCCACGCACCTTGAGCTGACCATGATTCACGAAGCGCTGCTGCTCGAATATTCCGCGCGGCATCTGGCGCTCATGGAATGGGCCGCGGCGCTGAAGCTTTTCAACTATGCGTGCATCGGGTTTGCGGTATTCATTCCTTGGGGCATGGCGACGAGCGACGCGCCGTTGGGATTGGCCATGGCGGTTCTGCTGCTAGGCGCGAAGCTCACCGTCGCCGGCGCGGCGCTTCGCGCTCGATCGAGACGCGTATCGGCGAAACTGCGCGTGTTCCGCGCGCCGGAGTTTCTGGCGACCGCCTTCCTGTTTGCCGTGCTCGGATTGCTCGTGCGGCTGCTGTTGGGAGCATGAATATGGCTGCGCTGTCGTGGGACCTGCAGTTGCTGAACATCCTGGCGGCGCTGTTGCTGCTGCTGTCCTTTGCCATGCTGTCGCAGCGTCGCATCGTCGCCCTGGTCAATCTGCTTGGCGCTGCAGGGGACACTGTATTTGCTCGCGACGCTGCTGCTGGCGTGGCGCACGGGAGATATCAACTTGTATTTGTCCGCGGCGCTCACGCTCGCGCTTAAGGTGATTTTCCTGCCCTGGCTATTGCATCGCCTCATCCGTCGCCTTGGCGTGTATTGGGACACCGAGCCGCTGCTCAACATCACCGGCACCATGCTGGTGGGCGTTCTGGTCGTCATCTTTGCTTTCGGACTGGCGCAACCGATTTCGGCGCTCGCGAGCACCGCCACGCGCAATTCCATCGGCATCGCGGTAGCGGTGATTCTGATTGCATTCCTCACCATGATCACGCGTCGCAAGGCGATGTCGCAAGTGGTCGGCTTTCTATCGATGGAGAATGGGCTGTTCTTCGGCGCCATGAGCGCCACCTACGGCATGCCGATGGTTGTTGAGCTCGGTGTTGCGCTCGATGTTCTGGTGGCGATGTTGGTACTGGGCGTATTCTTCTTTCAGATCAGGGAACAATTCGACAGTCTGGACCTGAAGAACTTCGAAACTCTCGAAGGAGGACCAATAAGTGGAGTTCATCGTTCTCCTGGCACGCCCGCTCCTAGGCGCCCTGCACGCTTGGGGCATTTTAGGCGGGTCGACGCTGGGCACCTGAGGCCAACGCGGGCTTTCCGCCAGTCACGTTCCTCGCCGCCTGCGCGCTCACCGCCCGGGTCGTGGCGCATGGCAACTTATCGGTCGGACACGAGCAATTCTTCATCGATGCCTTCAACGTTTTTCTGGTGACGCTGACCGCGTTCGTCGGCCTGACCACTTCACTGTTCTCGCGCCCCTACATGCGCATAGAAGCAGAGCACGGCCGCGTAACCGTCGGACAGCTGCGCCTGTATCACAGCATGTACCAGATCTTCATTGCCACCATGCTGATGGCTCTCACGACCAACAACATGGGACTCATGTGGGTGGCGATGGAAGCCGCAACCCTGTCAACCGTTCTGCTCGTCACGCTGTATCGAACGCCGGCGAGCCTCGAGGCCGGCTGGAAATACTTCATTCTCTGCGGCGTCGGCATCTCCCAGGCCCTGTTCGGCACCATCCTCATGTACTTTGCCGCCGAGAAGATTTTGGGCTCAGAGGGCGTCAGTGCGCTGCTTTGGACGCACCTTAACTCGGTGAAGGCGCAACTGGAACCCTCGGTGCTTGGGCTAGCATTCGTATTTCTGCTCGTGGGATACGGGACCAAAGTGGGCCTGGCGCCGCTGCACAATTGGTTGCCGGATGCGCATGCAGAGGGCCCGACGCCTATTTCCGCGGTGTTGTCGGGCCTGCTGCTCAATGTGGCGATGTACGCCGTCGTGCGCTGCAAAGTGCTCGTCGAGGGCTCGCTGCAATCAGCCCTGCCGGGCCGAATGCTCATGGGTTTTGGCTTGCTGTCGGTGGTGCTGGCGGCGTTCTTCCTGTGGCGACAGCGCGATGTGAAGCGCCTATTCGCCTATTCCTCTATCGAGCACATGGGGATCATTGCCTTTGCCTTCGGTATGGGCGGCCCCGTGGCCAACTTCGCCGCGCTACTGCATATGACGGTGCATTCACTAACCAAATCGTCGATTTTCTTTGCCGTGGGACACGCGACGCAGAAAGCCGGCTCACAACTCATGGACAACATTCGCGGGCTCATCACTTTGAGCCCCACGGTGGGTTGGGGATTGATGATGGGTAGCCTCGCCATTCTGGGCACCCCACCGTTCGGTGTATTTGCGAGTGAATTTCTTATTTTGACGACGGCCATGAAGCAGCAACCCTGGGCGACACCGATATTGCTCTTGGCGCTCGGCGTGGCTTTCGCGGCAATCTTTGGTCGTGTGCAGTCGATGGTCTTTGGAGATACCACGGCCAAACGTTTGCCACATCCGCCCGCGCTCGTACCGGTGTTCGTCGCACTTAGGCTTGGTGCTCGTGCTGGGATTTTTCATTCCTCCTTATCTGGCTGATTGGTATCGCGCTGCGGCGCGCCTGATCGGTGGAGAATGAGATGGCTTTGCAACTGTGGTTCCAACAGGCGGCCGCTATTTCCGAATCCAACGGAAGGAATTTGATCGCGGGCGCGCCCAAGGTTCTTGGCCTGTCGTCTCACGCGACGAATGGCAGCAGGCCGCCGAACACGTGGCAACCGGAGGCGGTCGATTGCAGGCTCTGTGGGCTAGTCGCGATCGAGATGGCCAAGGCCAAGTCCGAGTCGCGTACACGGGCGACCAGGGTGTGCTTGTTCTGAGCTTGTCGTTATCCGATGGGGAGACTCATTACCCGGGGATTCAGCAATGGTTTCCGAGCGCAAGCCGCATGCAACGCGCCGTGGCGGATCTCTCCGGGCTGCACTCGACCGATCTGGATTCACGACCATGGTTACGTCATGCCGCTTGGCCGGAGAGCTTTCATCCGCTGGTTGACATCCATACCCCGCCGACTCCTGCGCCACCGATCATTGATCGGTACGGATTCATTCCCGTGGAGGGGGACGGCGTGCATGAAATTCCGGTCGGACCCGTTCATGCGGGCATCATCGAACCTGGCCACTTCCGCTTTTCGGTGGTCGGCGAGAAGGTGCTGCGGCTGGAAGAGCGATTAGGCTATGTCCACAAGGGAATTGAGCGGCGCTTCACTGAATTCTCGCTGCTTGACGGCCACCGATTGGCGGCCGCGCATCTCGGGCGACTCTGCCGTCGCCTTTTCGTGGGCCTATTGCCAGGCACTCGAAGGCATGGCCGCGGCGCACTTGCCCGATCGAGCCGTGCACTTAAGGGCCTTGGCGCTAGAATTGGAGCGTCTGGCCAATCACTTGGGCGATCTTGGCGCGATCGCGAACGATGCGGGCTTCTCCTTCGGGCTCAGCCAGTTCTCGCGGCTCAAGGAGCAGCTGCTGCGCGCGATTGAGCGAGCGCTTGGACAGCGCTATCTCATGGATTTCGTCGTGCCGGGCGGCACGCGCGTGGATCTTTCATCCGCCGGCGCACGCTCGCTTGTTGACTCGATCGTATCGATTGCTCCGGAGGTCAAAGCACTGCGTGCAATCTACGACGATCACGCCGGCTTGCGCGACCGGTTTGTGGGCGCGGGTGTTGTAACACCGGCGCTCGCCGCGCAGTTAGGTTTGACCGGCTTGGCAGGACGCGCGAGCGGACAGCCTTTTGACCTACGCTGCGATCTACCCTGCGATCCGTACAGTCATCTGGCACCCAAAAAGATCGTGCAAAATGAAGGTGATGTGGCAGCGCGTGTGGCCGTGCGCTTCGATGAAGTGACCGAATCGGTGCGTCTGCTGCAGCAGATCCTGTGGGAGCTGCCTGCGGGGCTGCATCAAGTGCCAGTTCCAGTACCCAATGAAGGTGCACAAGGCGTCGGCATGATCGAGGGATGGCGCGGTCCGGTCTTTCTCGCGCTGGAAGCAGGCATGGATGGGATGGTCAGACGATGCCACCCGCATGATCCATCATGGCAGAACTGGCCGGTGATTGAGCACGCCATCATCGACAACATCGTGCCGGATTTTCCGCTGATCAATAAATCCTTCAACTTATCCTATAGCGGACACGATCTATAGCCATGCTGAAAACGCTACAGAAAATCCATCGCATCGGGATCATCACCGAAGCTGCCCCGCCAGACTGACGAGTCACTGCGTATTCTCGACGCGCTGCAATCCCGGATTCTCGAAGTCCTTGGCCGTGCCCTTTGCATTCGAGCAATTGATGCCGGGTCATGTAACGGTTGCGAGCTGGAGATTCACGCACTCAATAATCCTCTTTACAATATCGAAGGCCTGGGCATCCGCTTTGTGGCTAGTCCACGGCACGCCGACCTGCTCTTGGTGACCGGACCCGTGGCCAAGAATATGGAAGTGGCGCTGCGCCGCACTTTCGATGCGACGCCGGATCCGAAACTTGTCGTGGCAATCGGGGATTGCGGTTGCACCGGTGGAGTCTTCGGCGAAAGCTATGCCACCTGCGGTAGTGTGTCCACAGTGATCCCGGTCGATGTGGCAGTGCCCGGATGCCCGCCAAGCCCTCGGCAGATACTCAGCGGTATTTTGACAGCGATTACCAAAGCGGCGCCCAAGATATCGAATCAGCCGCTAGGCGTGTGAAACGGCTCCCTCGCCACAATCACCCGTAGGTCGCTCGACCGGATATGCAGATCCCGCTGCGGGAACGGAATGACCAGCCCGCGCGCGCTCAGCTCCGTCTCGAGTGCCCACAATAATCGCGCCTGGGTACGGCCCGGCGCCGCAGTTAGCTTTTTGCCGACCCAGACGACGAGTTCGAAATTTAGACTGCTTTCGCCCAGGCTGACCAGCCAGACATCGGGCTCGCGCCCGGCTTCGTGCATTAAGACCCCCTCCACGGTCGAAGCCGCGGCCACGCCCGCCTCGCGCACCGCAAGCTTGTCAGTGCCGTACGCGACGCCGAACGGTATATGAAGACGCCGGCTCGCGTCATCGAACGTCCAATTGGTTACTCGTCCGTTGACGAACTCAGAGTTGGGCACCAGTACATCGACTGAGTCATTGGTGGAAACGCGGGTATAACGCATCGCAATTTCAACAACACGTCCGCGAACTCCCGATTGCAGGTCAACAAAATCCCCAACCTTCAGGGTTCTATCCAACAAAAGCACGATGCCAGAAACAAAATTCGCGAACAGCGGCTGCAGACCGATGCCTAGACCAAGCCCCAACGCCCCGCCCACGACGGCGAGGCTCGAGAAGTTAATGCCCGCGAACGAGAGCGACAGTAACAAGCCGCCCAGCAACAACACGTATCTTACGATGCGTCCCAGGGCGTACGCGGATCCCTCCGACAGCGCTGTTGTGCGGCCCTGTACGAGGCGCCGAAAAGTCTTCTCGCCGAAGCGCGAGACCCATAGCGCCAGGAGAATTGCCGCGAGCACCAAGAAAAGGCGAATCGGGCTAAATGGGGTATCGCCGAGGACAAACAGCGGCTTGCCCAAAAAAACCAGTATGTCACGCCAACCAATGGAGAGATCGTGCACGGTAAAGTTCAGCCCATGGCAATCCTAAGAGTGTGACAGCTTTTGTGCCTCGGCGTCACGCACCCCGCCGTTTCGATTATCGCCGGCATGCCACGGCGCATGGCGCGGCCTTCGCTTTCGATGCGATGCCTAGCGAGCGGCGCCGACAAAAGTCGGGCCCGCGGCATGCTTGGCCCGCAGAGCTGCGAACAATTGCTTACGGCACCAACATCGCCAACAAGCGCTGGTACGCCGCAGGATCGGTAACCGCGACAAAAATCAGACCGGTGATGGCACCGTCGATATGCGCCGCGTGATTGATTCCGTCTTGCGCGTGCCGTGACAAATACCATGAGTACACAAGGTACCCGACGGCGAAGAGTGGTGCCGGGATGGGAATCGGAAAGGGCAAAATAAACAATGATTGAGTCGGGAAGTACACGATTGCTGCAAATAGCACTCCCGACACGGCCCCTGAAGCACCAAGTGCCGCATAACGAGGGTTGTTGCGCTGTTGGAGAAAGGTGCGCGCTTCGCTCAGGACCATAGACAAACCGTACAGCAGCACGAAGCGTGCGGTGCCGATGACACGCTCCAAGGGTGGGCCAAAAAAATAGAAAGTCAGCATATTGAAGAATAAATGCGCGACGCTGCCATGCATCAATCCGCTGCTGAGCAGGGTGTAGAAATGCTTCTTGTGCGCCAAGTCATACGGTCGGAACAAGCTCGCGGCGATGAGCTTCGGTCTGCCATACAGGCCCAGCAGACTGAACCCGACGGTGAGCACCAAAATGGCGATGCTACCCGGGGTGCCGGCGTTCACCGCTCACCTTGGTGGCAATTCAAGCGGCCGACGACGAGGGCCTGTCGCTCCATTGGGAAGGCCGGTACCCTGCCGGTGCGGATTGTTGCCCGGAACATGTTGCCCATTTTGTTGTTATACAATAGTGGTGCTATCAGGTTTTGGATCGTCAATCCGCGCAGGGATGAGCCGCTGACCGGCAACGGGACCGAATCGGATTAGGCTCAAAGTCCATGGGTCGAAGCTGAGATGCACAATGATAATCTTGGAGCTGCTGGCATTGTAGCGCGGACCTGCGGACACAAAATTCGAGTCATCGTGCTCGCATTAGGCCTGCTGAGTATGTGCGCCTGCAGCCTGGTTTTGCCGCACCCAATGACAGTCGATTCTCTCGATGCTCGGAGCTGCTCGCTGGAGCTCGATCGAAGTCGACAGCGCACCCCGTGCGAAAGAAATGCAGCAGGCTCGCCGACGCTGGCCATCATCCGGCTGGCAGCCCGCTCGTCGGGCGATTCCGCAATTGACGATCGAAGCTTGGTAGAGTTTTCAATCGATGCCTCACCTGCTAACGCCTCTAATCGATCACGCGATACATGGCGGATAGATTTGCTGCATACGCCGTCGCCGCAACCAAGTCCGCGGCGCCTCGCCGATGGCGACTTGATCTACCTGTGGAATCTCGCGGCGCGTCGATATTTGCGAGTTTCTCCATCCGACGATGCCGTGGCCGGCACCAAACACCGATCCCGCGCCTCCGTGCTCGTGCTCTACAAGGCCGATGTCATCGACCCCAATCGTTGGAGCACATGCGATGATCGTTTGCGCGATGGGGATTACGTCTATATACGCGCTCTCAAGCCGAGCACGTGGCTTACGGTATCGGACGGCGCATTGCAAGTGGCGTCCTTGGAGCAATCTTCGCAAAAAGCCGCGGCGGTGCGTCCTGCCGGAGCGTCCGCCGCGGATCAACGCTGCCGCACGGATGAACGGAATCAATTGTTGTGTGGTTGGATGCCCAGTTGCCCGCGTCCCTAAATGCTCGAGCCAGCCTGGGATTCCGCCCGATTGAGGCCGATGTACCCGTAAGAACAACCTCGTCGCGGACACGTCAGACTCCATCAGTTAGACGAATCATCTTGCCATAGACTGAATGGTTGGCGCGCTGAATCGCTTGGCGCAACAGCAGTGCTTCGCTCTTAAGCTCCCTTGCGCGCCGGCCGCGGTGCGCAAGATAATTCAGTCGCCAATCGACGATCGCCAATTCCAGGCTGACTTCTTGGCGTAACCATTCGGATAGTGCGACTCGCTCCTGTTGAGCTGCACCCTGCGCTGCGCGCAGCTGCCCGTGCAGCGCGATCAGCGACGCCTCGCGCGCTCGAGCCGCGCGCGCGTTACGCCATACGGCAATCGCAGCCAACCAGATCATAGCCATGGCAGCACCGCGGTTGGTGAGCGCCACTGCCAAGGAGGCACCATTCGGTGAGGCGATAAGGCCGAGGACCATGGGTAACATCAAACCGAGCGCGGTATAGGGCGCCGCATTAGCGGTAGGTATCCAGACGCAAACCAGCACGGCTGAGACGTACAAAAAACCATCCACGATTCCATTCGGGGTGTTGAGGTCGACGAGAAAGGCTGCCAGCGCCATGAGGATGGGCAATGACTTTGAACAATACCAGCCGGCACGGCCGGCGAGCTGTGCGTCGGCGGAGGCGGATGAAGCGGCTACATTGAACATACCGAGTCTCCAAGCAATTCGAACCCATATGCAATTCAGGCCTACATAGGAACTTTCAGCGGGAACGAGATAAGGGCGGCGCGCGGGCCCCCTGCGAGGCTCGCAAATCGATCCTTTCCGGGGGTTAGCTTAGCAAGCCACGGTTGTGTGGTGAAAGGCGACAATTCCCACGTTCCTGACCCGCGTGGTGAACTACTGCAGCCGCAGAGGCCGCTCGCCAAAACGACTCTGGCATGGACCGCTTTGTCCGAGGCCGGAGTTCCGGAGGCTATTTTCGGGGTTGTCTAGCTCTGCAAGGCTTGGGTGCCAGGCTACTTTCCCGGCAGTTCGGTGTATGCAAATTTTTCGCCGGAAATATCGGCGGCAAACATCAGGCCGCCCTTGGCAATGGTAAATACCGCCATGCCGGTCTGATAATCGCCATTGGTAGTAGCGTTGCTTTTTGCCCCACTCGCCTCCGATGAGGCACGATCTGTGCCGACGCTCGCAGAGGCTCCCGCCGTGATGGCGACCGCGCTGGCGCCCGCCGCAAATTCGAATTTACCGGATTCGAATTCGTCCAAATGCCGCTTGTCTTGGAAGAATATGATTTCGCTATACGTTTTGCCGCCCGCCTGGAGCCCGATGCTCAACTGAGTCATCACCGCTTTTCCGACCAGCCGATCGTGCACAAATACGCGGCCTTCGCCCCGCGCTCCGCCGATGATAAGACCGCCGGCCCCAATCGTTGGAAATACGGCATAGGCATAACAATCGGTGAAAAAGACGGCACTTTCTCCGGCGTGCCTGAACAGCTCGATCGTCCGATCGTACCTGTCGGCGTAAGCCACACCGGAACTCAGCAATAAGGCCAAGGTCACACTGCAGGAGCGAAGCAGGATAGTCATGGAGTGTTACGCGTGCCGGCCCAGTCACGCAGGGAGCGGTTGCCCAGCGGGAACGATGGCGCCGTTGGTGGGAATCTGAACCATCGAGCTTGGCATCAGGACGGTCGCTCCGCGCTCCTTCGTGCTCTCGTAAAGATGTTCATCGCGCGCAATTGCAGGGCCAGGGACAGCCGGCAATGCCGGCCAGAATCAAGGCGAGCACCGGAAATGCGGTAATTGAATTCATCTCGGCTAACTCCGTGCGTTCGGTCGGCACCCCCAGACACTACACGCTAAAGCGTACCGCGTCTGTAGGCTAAGCCACCGACTCCGCGCGCACCCAACGCTCCCGACTGGGAACCCAAAGACCCACGCTGAAGTGCTTCAACGCCTTCGTGGACGTCATATACCCACTTGCAATCCGACCTTCGGCTTTCCAGCGAGACAAGCGCGAGGGTTATTGGTCGGGCGAGGCTAAGGACGAAACCGCAATCCCGCACCTAGATGGACTGAAGATACGTCGCCACCGCCAGCTGTCGAGAGCGTCTCGTCGGGTGAGGATTCGCCAACATTACCGCGGACCGTCGCCCGCCTCGTTGCCACGACGCATTCGATCGTCCATTTCCGCGAGGGTGGCGGATATGGAATTTTCTGTGGCGTGCATTTCGCCGCGAAGAGTCTCGAGCGCCAGCGTCAAATGCTGCTCGAGCTCCGTCAGTTCCTCCTTCACCAGGTTACTGAGAGCCGTGAATCGCGAGGATTCCGCGTCATCAGCCAATGAGCGCTGCGCTTGGAGGTCTTGAGATTGGCGTCGGTAGTCAATCATCACGCGACGTTGCCACAGCCATAGATAAATCCCGAAGACGAGACCGAGCAACATCATCACAGCGCTGAGGAGCACCCCGATTGGAATATCCGTGAAGCCCAGCAAAAGATTGACGTGCACTGGTGTCGCCAGCAAGTGCCAATTCAAAATGGCGAACGTGATGACCAAGGAGACCAACAGGGTGAGTAGAACTACTTTGACTCGCATTCCGTTCTCCCATCTCTGTTGCGCCGGGCAAATAGCCTGTTGAATTTCGTAAGCGTTGACAGTTCTGTGGCCAACTGATGATTGTGATACATATTCACATTGCTTCGCAGGACCGTGCGACCGCCAAATTGGAGTTTTGCCGTGATTTCCAGTCTTCCGCAGCTCGGAATTCTATTATTTATCGCAGCGCTCGTCGCAATTCTCACGCGGCGTCTCCACCTTCCCTACACCGTGGGCTTGGTGCTAGCCGGAATCGGGCTTTACTTTTCGCCGGTTCATATCGCACTGCATCTTTCCAAGGACCTAATATTCTTCGTGTTTCTGCCGCCATTGGTTTTTGAGGCAGCTCTTTGCATTCGATGGGCGGAGTTTAAGCGCGATCTGCCGGTGGTGGGCGTGCTGGCGAGTCTCGGCGTGGTGCTGGCGGCGGCTATCACTGCGGCAGGCATGCACTATTTGCTTGAGTGGCAATGGCAGGGGGCGATACTTTTCGGGGCCCTGATCGCGGCGACCGACCCCGTCTCAGTCATTGCCACTTTCAAAGAAGCCGGCCTTCAAGGGAGATTGCGTTTGTTGATCGAGGCGGAGAGCCTACTCAATGATGGGACCGCGGCGGTAGCCTTTGTCGCGGTCCTTGGGATTATTGCTGGAGAACATCAGACTCCGTCCTCGTTACTGATATCATTGCTCCTCAGCATTGGGGGTGGTTCGCTGATCGGCGTGGCCGTCGCCTACGGCTTCATAATACTCGCCGGCCGCACCAGCGATCCGCTGGTGGAATTTACCTTCACGACACTGGCGGCCTACGGCTCGTTTTTTCTAGCCGAACACTTCCATTTCTCCGGAGTCCTTGCAGCCTTGAGCGCCGGGCTTGTAGTGGGCAATTATCGGCCCGCACGCTCAATATTCGAGACCGGCCGCCACGATCTCGTGATTTTTTGGGAATATGCTGCGTTCCTGGCAAATTCTCTGATATTCATCTTGATCGGCGTGCAGGAGGCTCAACAGCATTTCAAGGGGCTATGGCTGCCGGTGTTGGTCGCGGTCGCGCTCGTCACCTTTGGCAGGGCGGTATCGATTTACCCGCTGTGCGCGCTGTTTGCCGCCAGCCCTCTGCGGGTGGATTTGCGCCATCAGCATGTCCTTTTTTGGGGAGGATTGCGCGGCGCCCTGGCGCTGGCCCTGGCACTAGCGCTGCCGCCGGATCTACCCGATCGCGATACCATCCTGGTGCTGACCTTTGCGGTCGTCGCCTTTTCCGTGTTCGTGCAAGGACTCACCATCACGCCGCTGTTGCGCAAACTCGGGCAATTGCCGTCCCAACGCCCTGGAGGCAAGCGGTATTCGCGGTCTCCATGAGGTTTTCACATGGGGCGTTCATGAATCATTGCAGAAGCCATTCTCAAAGGTGAGAACTTTGAAAATCAAATCCAACAATTTCCGGGTACGCCCGGGGAAAACGCTCGATCTCGACCAGCTCCCCACTGCTGTTGAAAATTTCTTCAAATCGAAGGAGCAGTATCAGGAGCTGCTGCGAAAGCACGTCGAGGGCTTGAGTTCACGGCAACAACTTCTCTATGCGTCGGGACGGTACGCAGTCCTGATAATCTTTCAGGGAATGGACTCCGCGGGCAAGGACGGCGCGATTCGCCACGTCATGTCGGGCGTTAACCCCGAGGGCTGCGAGGTTTACAGCTTCAAACAGCCCAGCGCAGAGGAACTCAAGCACGACTTTCTGTGGCGCACCACCTGTCGACTGCCGGAGCGCGGACGAATTGGCATCTTCAATCGTTCGTATTATGAAGAAGTGCTCATTACGCGCGTTCACCCGAAGATCCTGGATACAGAAAATCTTCCGCAGCAAGCGCGCGACGCAAAGCATTTCTGGAAAGCTCGCTATCGCTCCATCGTCGAACTGGAGTCGCACCTGCATCGAAACGGCACTCAGATAATCAAGTTCTTCCTGCACTTGTCGAAGAAGGAACAAAAAAAGCGATTCCTGGAGCGCATTGACGATCCAGATAAGAACTGGAAATTCAGCTTATCCGACATTCACGAGAGAAAATATTGGAAAGATTACATGCAGGCGTATGGACATTGCTTGGCGCAAACCAGCACGCAGCACGCACCCTGGTACGCGGTTCCCGCTGATGACAAGGACAATGCCCGATTGATTGTGTCGCAAATTCTTATGGATGCGTTGGATGAGCTCAAGATGGAATATCCGAAGAACACTCCAAAACGGCGGCGTGAACTGCGGGCCATCGGTAAGCAGCTCGCGAAGTCCGACTAAACAAGGCCACATTGTCATCCGATCAGAGGTTTTGCATCGCGCTCTGGCCGCGGGGAGGCGCCTGCGTCAGCTAATCAGCATCGACGCATCAGCTTACTGACCTGGTCTTCCTGACTGTGCTTGATTTGCTCTCTGGTGATCCTCACCGGAAGCGCCTGCAGCCCACAATCCGCGCTCGGCGTTCGCTTGCATGCCGCCAATCGATGTGCTACATACTGAACCAGCTGGTTCAGCATTTCCAGACCCGCTTCGATTGTTGAGTAAGAAACGGAAGGAGAAAAGCGATGGGTGCAACAAAAGATGAGCCTACCCCGATCCAGAACCGCACGACGGTGGAACGCCACGCCGCCTCTGAGGAAAGCGTATGACCACGCGTCGCGAAGTTTTGGCACTCGGCGCTGCGGCGGTCGCGATGCCCAGCCTGCTGGCGGCCGTGCCCCGAGCTGCCCGACCCCTCGATATCTTGGTTCTGGGAGGTACCGGGTTCTTCGGTCCGCATCAGGTCGGGTACGCTCTCGCTCGCGGTCATCGCCTCACGCTTTTTAACCGCGGACATAAGGATGCGGCGAGGATTTACGGGAATCGGGTTGAAGTTTTGATCGGCGACCGCGACGTTAGAACCTCACCTGGCCTTGCTGCCCTTGAAGGCTCGCGCCGCTGGGATGCGGTCATCGATAACTCGGGTTACGTCCCGCGGCACGTACGGGATTCGGCACGACTTCTCAAGGATCGGGTGCGCCGCTATCTGTTCGTGTCGACCGTCGCGGTCTATCAGGGCATCGAACCGGTCTGCGTGGAAACCTCGCCGTTGCGCTCGCTCACGAACCCCGAGAACGAGCAGTTGACGGGCCAAAGCTATGGCGAGATGAAGGCCGAGGGCGACCGGATCATTCGGGAGCTATTTGGCGCCGCCGCAATCATCGTGCGGCCCACTTATGTCGTTGGACCAGGAGATGAGACCGACCGATTCACTTATTGGGTGGCGCGGGTGGCAGAAGGAGGCGTGGTGGTCGGTCCACGCGCCGATGCAAAGGACCTGCAGACCGTGGACGTGCGCGACCTCTGTCCTTGGATGGTGAGGCTGATCGAACGCGACATGGGTGGGGTCTTCAACGCGGCAGCGCCGCCGGTACCGTGGGATCGCGTATTGGCCGGCCTTCGGCCTCTCAGCAAGCGGCCGGTGCGATTCATGCGTCCCCCTGCCGCCATTATCGAAGAGCTGAAGCTGGATTTCCCGCTGGTGGCACCTACGATCGCCGGCGGCCATTTGACCAATGAGCGAATGAGTTTCGATGGCAGCCGCGCGCTCCAGGCCGGGCTTAGGTATCGGCCGCTATCTGAAACCGGGCGGGCCACGCTGGATTGGTGGCTTGCGCAGACGCCCGAGCGCCGCGCTGCTGCGGCGAAGTACTGGCCAACAGCGGAGCAGGGAAAATCCGTGCTCGAACATATGTCGCGGACTTAAGTTCGTTCATATTCTTCGTGCTGGGTGCCGCCGGCAGCTTGCATCAGGCTGCCCTGGTATGAGTTGCACGGAAGGCCCGCAATCCCTCGATAAAGGCATCGACCTGCGGATCGGTCCCGATGGTGACGCGGCACCAGTTCTCGAAAGGGGGAAAACGGCGCGCGACTGCGATGTTTCGATGCCGCATGAATTCGGTGAACTGCTTGATCGGCACGCCCGTATCGAAGAATACGAAATTGCCATGAGGCTCGGCATACGGAAAGCGCAGTCGCGACAGCTCGGACGTGAGGCGAACGCGGCTGGCCAAGATCCGTCGTCGGCAGTCCGTCAGGAACTCCTTGTCGCCCAGGCTCGCATAGGCCCCACGCACCGCGAATATGTTGGGCGTCGTCATGCACGCAGCGGAAATTTCCTCGATCAGGCCGGGCTTCGCGATCCCGTAGCCGTACCGAACTCCGGCCATGCCGTGAAGCTTGGAGAATGTCCGCAACACGACGACACGCTTTGGCCCGGTGACCAAGCTCACCGACGAGGATGCGCCCTCCACGAATTCCATATAGGCCTCATCGATGATGGTCGTCACATGATCCGGAAGCGCGGCGACGAACGCTGCAATGCTCGCGGAATCCACCATCGTGCCGGTCGGGTTGTTGGGATTGCAGATGTACACGGCTCGCGTCTTGGCGGAGACCGCCGCGTGCATCGCGCTCAAATCGTGGCGCAGCTGTTTATCGACGGGCACCCACTTCAGGGTCGCCCCTGAGTACTGCGCGTAATCGGTCAGCTCGGCGTAAGTGGGCTCGGCAGCCACGATCTCGCCGTGCTCACGCGCGGCGAGCATGCCGAGGGCGCGCAGCAACTCCCCGGAGCCGGTGCCGGTCACGATGTGATCCGGCGCGAATCCTTCTTTTTGCGCGAGCAGCTTGACGAGCCTTGGATTCTCATCGTCCGGATAACGACAGCCTTCCGCGATCGACCGGGCGATCGCCGCGCGGGCGGCGGGCGACGGACCGTAGGGATTCTCGTTCCAACACAACAACACCAAAGGCTCCGTGCCGCCCGCCAACGAAGCCGCGGCGAGGCGCTCACCCAAGGGTGCCGAAAGGCTGCTCATAGGACGCATCAGCATGACGGCCGATGCGGTCAAGAGGTCACGGCGGCTGAGTTCCATGAATCTACGCTCCCCAACTTGCGACAAGTCCGTATCAAAGGACTCGACTTCCAAGCCTAGGGTAGCAGAATGCTTCACCAAAGCACCCGCCCTCCCCGCTCAGTCATTGGTGGAAAAATTCACCTGCCGCTTTGTAGCTGCGCAATGACAAGCACGTGACGACGTCCCGCACCGAGGGGACCTTCAGAAGCGTGTCGAGCGTAAGGTTTGTCAGGTCAGCAACGTCCTTGACGGATACCTCCAAGATCAAATCGTATTCGCCGGTGACCGCGGCGCAGGAAATGACTCGACCGTCGTCGCGAATGACTCCGAGGAACGCCTTGCCATCGGTCGCGCCGCGTTGATCGAGATTCACGAGCAGATAGGCTGAAAGTATCCTTCCCACGGCAGCTGGATTGATCACCGCTCTGTAACCGGTGATCACACCCTCGTGCTCGAGCGCCCTGACTCGCCTGAGACAGGCCGATTCAGACATGCGTACGCGGCGAGCGAGTTCGACGTTCGAGAGCCGACCGTCGCGGCCCAACTCACGGATAATTCGGTGATCTTCTTGGCGCAATAAAATGGCTCATCCCTCCACATATTGACCGGCAAGCGGCTCGTTCCGCCATTTTACGCAAAAAATCGCCTCATTTTGGCGAAACAAACCAACAGATCCGCCTTATTCTGGCTCGCCAAGCAGCGAACCCGGGGACTCATGACGTTCACCAAGCAAGCGCGTTTCCCGATTGGCCATGAGATCACCTTGGCCGAGCTCGACTGCAACCCGTATCCGGCCTTTGCGCGACTGCGGGAACGCGAGCCGATCTCGTGGATACCCGCTGTCAACATGTGGTACATCGTCGGCTACGAGGACGTACGCACGGCACTGCTCGACTCGGCACGACTGACCACGGCATCCGCCCGGTCGACGATCTTCGACACCTTTGGCGCACAAGTCCTGACTACCGAAGGCACGACGCACGAGCGCTATCGCCAGGCCCTGCGACATCCGTTCACGCCCGCCTTTATTCGCGCGCACTTGGAGCCGGCGATTGCCGCCGCAGCGAGCGAGCTCGTTGACGATATACAAAAGCGCGGCGTGGCCGATCTGCGCTCGGAGTTTGCCCGTCGTCTGCCAATACAGGTCATTCTATTGATATGCGGCCTGCCTGCCGATGCAGAGCCGCAAATGCGCCGCTGGTATGACAGTTTCGAGACCGCGCTCGCTAATTTTGCGGGCGACGAAAGCATACGCAGCGCTGCAAAACGCAGTGTCGCGCAATTTCACGCACTGCTCGATACGGCGATCGACTCGGTGACGCACACGGATCGCTCGTTGCTGGGACGACTGGTTAACGCTCCGGCGAACGAACGCCTCGACGATGAGGAAATCAAGCGTAACTTGGACATTGTCTTCTTTGGAGGCATCTCCACGGTTGAGGCATTGCTGCTCAATAGCCTTTGGGCGATGTTTGAGCATGCCGAAGTCCTCGAACAGGCCCAACGCGACGGCACCCTGCTGCCGCAGCTCATCGAAGAAACCATGCGATGGCTCAGCCCGGTGCAATCGGCCACGCGCCATGTCACGCAGCCGTTTGAGTGGCAAGGCATCCAATTCTCTGCTCACGACACGGTGAATTGCATGCTCGGCGCCGCGAATCGCGATCCCTCGGTCTTTCCCGATCCCGACCGCTTTGACCTGCATCGAGCGAATAGCCGCAGACACCTGGGATTTGCAACCGGCGCACACGCCTGTCTCGGATCCCATCTGGCGAAAGCCGAGGTCCTAATCGGGCTGAGGACGCTTCTCAGCCGGCTTCGCCACATACGACTTGAGCGATCACTCACGGAAGCTCCCACCGGCTACGAATTTCGACAGCCGCGCAAACTCACGGTGAGCTGGGATCCCGCGTAGGATCTCTCGGACGACAGTGACTGGAAAGCGCCAACCACGACTTCGCAAGCCTCGGGCTCTCGTGTGCTGGGCTGCGGTATTGGGCATGCACGGTGCCATTGCGGCTCCCTCTGAGCTGATCACGGGACTTCCTGCCTTCATAGACGGCGCCGTTCAAGATGCCATGCGCCGTGATCATATCGCGGGCGTGCAGGTGGCCGTCGTCAACGCCGCATCGGTGCTGTATGCCAAAGGCTATGGCGTGGCCGCCCTCACCCCGGTCAGGGAAATGAACGCCGACACCTTGGTGCGCGTCGGCTCAATCTCGAAAACCGTGGTTTGGATAGCGATCATGCAGCTGGTCGAGCAACATCGCATTGAACTCACCGATCCGATTAACCGCTACCTACCGCCCCGCTTGCAAATTCCCGACGAGGGCTTCTCTGAGCCCATCCGAATCACGCATCTGATGAACCACACCGCCGGATTTGAAGAAACCATCTTGGGTCACATGGAAGTCGTCGATCCCCGTTTTGAGCTGCCCGTTGCCACCTACCTGGCGCGCTATCGACCTCGCCGCGTGCGGCCGCCGGGCAAAATCGCCGTGTACTCCAATTATGGGACCGCCCTCGCCGGCATGATCGTGGCTCAGGTCAGCAAACTTCCCTGGGATGAGTACGCCGAGGAGAAAGTACTGCGCCCTTTGCAGATGCGCTCCGCGACATTCCGGGAAAACCTGCCGCCCGAACTTGCCACGGCGCGAGGCCTGCCGCAGTCGATGGATAGCGCCGCCGCGGCACAACTCAGCGATGGCTTTGTTTGGAAAGAGGGCCGGCTTACACCGGCGCCGCCTGAATACATCACGCACTTCGCACCGGCGGGTGCCTTGGCCGCGAGCGCCAACGATATGAGCCTTTACATGCAGGCCTTTCTCGACCCAAAGCGCTTCGCCGACGCCGGGGTGCTGACCGAACGCAGCGTGCAAGCTTTGCTGCAGCAATCATTCTCCAATGCGCCGGGCTTCGGCACCATTCATCACGGACTGTTTCAATACCCCTTTCCCGGCGGCCACCTGGCGATCGGGCATGATGGCGACACGCGCTACCAGCACTCCATCCTGCTGATCGTGCCGACCATGAATCTGGGCATTTTCGTCGGCGAGAATTCCGACGGCGGCCTGTCGCTGATCGAGCGGCTGCCATACCTGATCGGGATGTACCTGCAGGGACAGAGTCAGCCTGCCAGCGTGCCGCGCCCGCCCGCCCGCTCCCACCCGGATGTCTCGGGAACTTACCTGACGCTGCGCCGCCCCTACCATCGCACCGAGCGCGCCTTTCTCGATCTTGTCACGACGTCGGTGCAGGAAGCTGCGAACGGCGACCTCTTGGTGTCCGGACTGACACCGGACATCGAGCGTTTTGCACCGCAGTCCGACGGCACCTTTCATGAAATCGCGGGGCCCGACCGCATCGCATTTCGCCAAGATGCAGGACAGCTATTATTGCTTGATCCCACGGGTGCGAATCCGCTCGAGAGAGAGGGATTCTTCGCAGGCACACAGTGGCTGTTTACGATTCTTCTGCTGCTGCACATTGCCGCGCTGGCAGGTTCGATTCAGGCGGTGAGCGATTTGCGTGCCCGCGACCGGGTGGCAGGCGCGGTGCTCTGGGACATCGCGCCGCTGCTTTGGCTCGGCGGCTTGGGAGTGGGATGGATTGCCTTGATGCCGTGGCTGGGGGATTTGGATGCGCTGGTGACGAGGTATCCTGGGGTACTGCTGCCGGCCTCTTGCTGGCTGTTCGCTCTTGCGGCTGTGGTTACCGTGTGCGGCTTGCTGTTCTTCGCCGCAAGGCGACCACGCTGGCCCGGGCGCCGCTGGGTCCTCACCATTGTTGAGGCCCTGATATTCTTGGCCGCTGCAGTCACCTTTCTTCATTGGGGGATTTTGGGATTCTCGGGCTGGTGAATATGAAGGTGAAACGATGGTCTTTGAATCCGAACGCGCATCGTCGAGCAGCAACTCGCGAGGAGCGGCGCATCGTTTCGCTGCAATCTGCGGCCGAGGCACTCGTTGAAATTCGGCGCTGGCCCGGCTACTCGATCACGCCGCTGCGCGACTTGGCTCCGCTGGCGGCGCGGCTTGGCGTTCAGGCGCTTCGCTACAAGGATGAATCCAGCCGTTTCTCCCTGGGTAGCTTCAAGGCGCTCGGCGGTGCGTATGCCGCCGCAAGAGAAGTACAACGCATGCTGCGGCTGCGCAATGGTCAGGATGTTTCCATCAGCGAACTGTTCGCCGCCGGCCGCGCCGACGATATTCAAGATATGACACTGTGCTGCGCGACCGACGGCAACCACGGAGTCTCGGTTGCATTTGCCGCCAACAGAATGAACTGTCGCTGCGCCATTTTTATGCACGCGAACGCCTCGAGCGCCCGCGAGAGATTGATGCTCGAGCTCGGGGCGACGGTTCATCGGACGCCGGGCACCTATGATGATTCGGTACGCATCGCGCGCGAAGCGGCGGCCAACGACGGCTGGGTGCTGATTGCCGATACAACCCTCGAGACCTTCGAACAGGTGCCGGCTGAGGTCATCCAAGGCTATACCGTTATGCTGCAAGAGATTTTGGATCAAGATCCCCATGCGGTCCCCACCCATGTGTTCGTTCAGGGCGGTGTGGGTGGATTGGCGGCCGCCGTGGCGGGCTTCCTCGCCGAACGCTTCGGCGAACATCGACCCATGGTGATCATCGTTGAGCCTGAAACGGCTGCATGCCTGCTGGCAAGTTCGAACGCGGGCACGGCTTCTCGTGTCGAGGGTAACCTGCACACCATCATGGGCATGCTGGAATGCGGCGAGGCCTCCTCGATCGCGTGGACGATTCTCAAACAGCGCGCTGACGCCTTCATCACCATCGACGATGAATCCGCAGTGCAGGCGCACGATTTTCTGACCCGGGGCAACGCGGGCGAGACGCTGGATGTGGGTTATTCCGGCGCCGCCGGAGTCGCGGGGCTGATGGCCGCGATCGCCGATCCCGAGGTTGCGGCGGCGCTCCGGCTCGACAAGGAGAGCCGTATCCTGACATTCGGCACGGAAATGGGAGACGGCGGACGGGTGAGTCTGCGACACTTGAGCGGCGAAACCACCGTATGAAAACCATCAGCCCACTCGAAACCGTTTCACTGGACGACAAGTATCGATTGGACGCCGAGCGCTCCCTCATCGGCGGCCGCCAGGCGCTGGTGCGCTTGCTGCTTCTACAAAAGACGCTGGATCGACGCGACGGGCTGAAGACCGCCGGGTTCGTCAGCGGCTATCGCGGCTCTCCTCTGGGCGGCTTCGACGCCGAGCTGTGGAAAGCCGAAGTGGTCCTAAAGGCCAACGACATCCTGTTTCAGCCGGGCCTCAATGAGGATCTGGCGCTGACCGCGATCGCCGGTACGCAGCAGGTCAGCTTTCTGCCCGGCGCCAAGGTCGATGGCGTGTTCGGCCTTTGGTACGGCAAGGGGCCGGGCGTGGATCGCTCCGGCGATGCCATCAAGCACGCCAATCTATGGGGCGTATCCGCGAAGGGCGGCTTGGTGCTCGTCTGCGGCGATGATCACGCGGGCAAGTCATCGACCACCGCACACCAGAGCGAGCTGACCCTGGCGAGCTGGGGTGTTCCGGTGCTGTATCCGAGTTCCGTGGCGGAAATCTTGAGCATGGGATTGGCGGCATTTGCCATGTCGCGATTCTCAGGTTGCTTGGTGGCTCTCAAATTGGTGAATGAAACTGCCGAGGGGACCGGTGTCGTCGCCTCCAGCGACTTGCCGCGTTTCGTGCTGCCGCCGGTGGAGGAGCCGCCCGGCGGCGTGCACATCCGCCCGGAGGTGCTCGCCGTGCACGCCCAGGATCTGCGTCTGGTGCGTCACAAGTTGCCACGCGCGCGCGCTTTTGCACGGGCCAACCGCCTCGATCTCATCACCTTCGGCGCCGCTGCACCGCGTTTCGTCATCGCGACCGCGGGGAAGGCGTACGCGGATGTTCTCGCGGCGCTGCGCACCTTGGGAATCGACGACGAGCTCGCCCGGCGCGCAGGTATCGGGGTCTACAAGATCGGTCTCGTGTTCCCCTTGGATCCGGTCGCGCTCATCGAGGCCACGGCAGGTGCGGTGGAGATCCTCTTCGTCGAGGAGAAGAAGGCGAATGCGGAGATTCAAGCGCGTGATGCCCTGTATCATCGCGCGCCGCGGCCGCATATCACGGGAAAAACGACTCCCGAGGGAATCGCACTGCTGCCGGAAGAGGGTGTCCTGGATTCGCGCACGGTGGCGCGCGCCATTGCCGGGCGGCTGCAGGCCAGTTTGCCGGAATTGGTGCAAAGCTTGCCCGTCGTGCTCGACGCAATCATGGCACTTCAAACCGCGCAAGCCGCTGCCGCGCCGCTAACGCCGCTGGCCGTGCGGCGTCCCGGCTTCTGTCCCGGGTGTCCCCATAACTCATCCACCGTGCTGCCGGAAGATGCCTTCGGCGCCACGGGCATCGGTTGTCACGGCATGGTGCGCTTTCACTCCGACCGGTATCCGCTGCCCATGTTCCACATGGGTGCGGAGGGCGCCAATTGGATTGGCATCGCGCCCTTTACTGAAACGCCGCATCTGTTTCAGAACCTCGGCGATGGCACCTACAGCCATTCCGGATCGCTCGCCATTCGGGCGGCCGTGGCCGCCGGCGTCAACATCACTTACAAGATCCTCTACAACGATGCGGTCGCCATGACCGGCGGCCAGCCCGTGGAGGGAGGCTTGTCGGTGAGCCGCATCGTGCAGCAGGTTCGCGCCGAAGGAGCATCGCGCGTCGTGGTGCTGTCGGAGGATCCTCAACGCTTCGAGGCGGCTGATGCTTTGCCGGCCAACACGGAGCTGCATGCCCGGGAGGAACTGCGCCGCATTCAAGAAGAACTGCGTGTGCAGCCCGGGGTGAGCGTGATCATCTTCGATCAGGTATGCGCTGCGGAAAAGCGCCGGCGGCGCAAGATCGGCGCGTTTCCCCAGATGCAGCAGCGCGTGTTCATCAATGCGGAGGTGTGCGAGGGGTGCGGCGACTGCTCGGTGCAATCGAATTGTGTCGCCATACAACCGCTGGAGACCGAACTCGGCCGCAAGCGCAAGATCGATCAGTCGGCATGCAACGGAGATCTATCCTGCTTGAAGGGCTTTTGCCCCTCGTTCGTGACGGTGGCGGGCGCGAAGCCGCGCCGCGCGGCCGCCCTGGCCGATGAATCGCTGTTGCCGGAGCCGCGGGTACCGCCGCTCGGTTCAAGCTTCAATTTGCTGATCACGGGAGTCGGTGGAACCGGCGTGGTCACGGTTGGCGCGATTCTCGGCATGGCCGCCCGGCTGCAAGGCTTGGGCGCCGGTCTCTACGATATGACCGGGCTCAGTCAGAAAGGAGGAGCAGTCTTCAGCCACGTACGCATATCGGCGGCGGCGGACGCTGTGCTTCCGGCACGGATCGGCCCGGGGGAGTCGGACGTACTGCTGGCCTGCGATGTGATCGCCGCCGTGCAGCCGGAAGCCCTGAGCACGATTCGCGCGGGTCACACATTCGTCGTCGCCAACACTGACATCACGGCGACCGCCGATTTTCAAATTCGTCGCGATCTGGCAGTGCCGCAAACCCCTTTGCTGGACCGGCTCGCGCAGGCGGCCGGCTCTGCACCGCGAAGGTTTGCGGCCAGCACTCTGGCGGCAAACGTCGTGGGTGATTCAATCGCGGCAAACATCCTGATGCTGGGGTTTGCCTGGCAAAGCGGTCGTGTGCCATTGACGCTCGCTTCTCTCGAGCAGGCCATCAAGCTCAACGGACGAGCGGTCGAGGGGAACCTGAAAGCCTTCCGCGCCGGACGTGCGAAGGCCTTGGACGAAACGCACGCCGCTCCGCCCACGCCGCTCGATCCGGACAGCTTCGTCGAACGACGCACGCAGGCGCTGGAACGCTATTGGAACAAACGCTATGCCGCGCGTTACGCGGCTCTCATGCAAGCCGTGCGCGATGCCGCGCGGCCGTTACCGGGTGGCGAGCGCTTCCTGTGGGCCGCGGCGCGCGCTGCCTACAAGTTCATGGCCTACAAAGACGAATATGAGGTCGCACGCCTTTATTCGAATGACGAATTTCGCCAGGCGCTGAATCGCGAATTCGAGGACATGCGCAAGATCAAGGTATACCTTTCGCCGCCCGGACTGGTCGGCATGGACCGGCGTACCGGGCGGATGCGCAAAATCGGCGTGGGCCGCTGGATATTTCCGGTGTTTCGCCTGCTCGCCGCGTGCCGCGGGCTGCGCGAAGGGCCTTTGGATCCGTTCGCACGAACGGCGGAGAGGCGGCTGGAGCGACGACTTCGCGACGCGATTCTCTCGCGTCTGCAACGGCTCACGCTCAACCTCGATCAAGCCAGCCTGCCGGCAGCGATCGAGTTTGCCGAGAGCCTCATGGAGGTTCGCGGCTTCGGCGCCGTCAAGGCGGCGGCGGCTAGGGCGCTGCTTGTCAAGCTCGAGTCCTAGGGAGTCCCAGGGAAACCTACTTGGCGTAAAGCGTACGCAATCCTCGCACCACCGAAGTTCCCATCACGTCCGTGTGTCCCATCCCGGGGTGGAATTCGATTGTCATTTTGAGTCCGGGATATTGGCGGCTGGCAAGCACGCCGGCCAAATGCGACATACCGCTGACGATCTCTCCCATCCCTTCGAGCAACGGATCCGACGCCTCGAGCACGCCTGCCCCGAAATAAATACCGATGCGCAGGTCCTTGTGGGTTTTCGCATAGGCGGCTTCCTGCCGGAAGATCTCGCCGCGGCCGTAGGCCATGGCGGGACTCGAGATGATGTACTTCGTGAACGGCGTGTTCGGCTGGAAGATCGCCCACGAGGTGAAAAATCCCCCGGCCGAGAGACCGAACAGACCGAGCTGAGTGGTGTCGATCGGGAACTTGGCAGCCAGCAGCGGAATCATTTCGCTCGCGATCGCCGTTAGGAACTTGCCCGAGCCGCCGGTGCATCGGCCTTCCGGCGACTTGAACTGTTTGCAGTACCCCTCGACGGCTTGGCCGAACTTGTCCTGCCGATCCCAGCCCGGCGGCGAGAACTCGTAGATGCGGCGCCGGGTGTGCTCGGCTTCTCCCTCGTCGAGCGAGGTCCCGACGCTGATGATGAACAGCGGCGTAATGACGCCCTCGAGCGTGGAGGCCTGCTCGTAGACGTTGCGGAAGACGAAATCCCCGTCCGTCACGATCAGCGCCGGATACTTCTTTCCATCTCCCGCCTTGTAGCCCGGCGGCAAGCCAACGTTGAGCGAGAAGCGCACGCCCATCGAGGGCGATTGGAAGGTGAACGACTCGACGCCGCGGTTCGGGGTCGGCCGCGGCTGCAGCTGCGCATGCGCGCTGATGGAGGCCAAGGCAATCAGGAGGCCCGTCGCGACAGTTGCTGTTTTTTTCATGGGGGTGCCAGGTTTGAAAGAGCGAATGCCGTTATGCTGACATTTTCGCCCCCCGGCCGCAAAGATCGTTGTCCCAAGGCTTGAACTGCGTTGCCGATATCCACTTTAGTCGTATCGGTGTAGTGTATTCGCCATCGTCAGCCGCCCAACGCTAACGCCAACGCCAATTTGAACAGCATGATTGCCGAATCGCCGCCGTTATTTGCACTCGACGTAGCTCGGTTTGGATGATGCCGTCCCTGGGTGCACGTATCATCGCCTGCGGGTTCCTTGGGGCCTTCGCGCTTGCGAGCCTGGTGCTGCTGGCCATCGCGGTCGGATCGACAGTGCAGCGGGCCACGCTGATTTTTTCCGGCTCGCATGCGGATGGCACCGTGGTCGCGAAGAAGCAAGTGGGACACCTGCAGAGCGGCGCTGCTGCGTACGCGCCCATGGTTCAGTTCACCGCGGGCAATGGACGCACCTATGTCGTGAGCTCGGACCTGTCGGGCGCTGAATCGGCGTACCAATTCGGCCAGCATCTGCGAATCCTCTACCCGGCTGACCATCCGGATGACGCCCGCATCGATGCCTTCGCGCCGCTGTGGACTTTGCCGCTCGTCGCGGCCGTCGCGGGCGCCGCGTTTTCGATAGTACCTGCGATAGTCATCATGAACTGGATCCGGCCGCGGCGCAGCGCAAAAGGCGCAGCCGCGGAGGGCGACTCTGACCGCACCTTCCCCGGCCTTCGCTGGGCCCTTGGCATCGTCCTTATCGGCGGCGGCCTTGCGCTGGTGGTCATCGGCCTGCGATCCTCAGGTGCGACGGATGTCGAGGCTCGGGTGCTCGGCACCAGTTTGGGCGTTCTGCTGGCGGCCACTGGCGCCCTCGTGGGTCAATGGGTCACAACCGGCAGCCGAACTTATCACGCGCTGGGCGCATTGGTGACGGCGTGCTTGGCGATCATGTTCGGTTGGGTGGCCGTGTTTGGCCACGCGTCCCGATTCAGCGTGGCGGCCGGCGTTGGCGCTGTGCGGATCAGCTCAGGCGGGGGCGTGATGGCCGCTCGCATTGCGTTTGGCATCGTATCGGTCCTCATCAGCCTTCTCTCCCTGTGGGGCTGGGGGCAGGTATTGCGCCGATCCACAAAATTACCTGACACCCCAACGGAACCACTGCCATGAAACGCACAACAATGAAAACTCATATCACGTTGGCATTCATGCTTATTCTGCTGAACGCGGCAACGCTTGCCCTGGCGGCCGAACCGGCGACATCCATTCCGACGGCGGATTTGATTCAGCCGGCCGAGCTGGCGGCGCGCCTTAAGAATCCATCCCTTCCAAAACCGCTCATCCTGCAAGTGGGATTTCGCACCCTCTACGCGCAGGCACACATTCCAGGTTCCGAATACGTGGGTGCCGCCAGAGAGGCAAGCGGCCTCAAGCAGCTGCGGGATCGGGCCGCGAAACTCGCCAAAGACAGCACCATCGTGATTTATTGCGGTTGCTGCCCCTGGATCCGCTGTCCCAACGTGGCGGCGGCCTATGACACACTGCATGCGTTGGGTTTCACTCAGGTGAAAGTCCTGTACATCGCCGAGAACTTCGGCGACAACTGGGTCGATCAAGGCTATCCGGTGGCCAAGGGCGAATAGTCATCTTGCGCAGCCGCGTAATACTCGCCGCTCTCTGCCTTGCGGCGTCAATGCTGGGGGCGCCGCTCACCTCGCGCGCAAGCGACCGCGCTGCTTTGCGCGAGGCACCCGACTTCACTCGCAACGATCTGCAGGGAAATCGCCTCAGCTTATCGAGCTATCGCGGCAAACTGGTGCTGCTGAATTTCTGGGCCACCTGGTGCGCGCCGTGTCTGGTCGAAATTCCAAAATTCATCGCGTGGCAGCGCGCATACGGGGCGGCCGGCCTGCAGATTGTGGGCGTATCCATGGATGACACGGCAGCCCCCGTGAAGCGAGCGTACGCGAAATATCGCCTCAACTACCCCGTGGTGATGGGCGATGCCCGTCTCGCAGAACGCTTCGGCGGTGTGCTGGGATTGCCCTTGAGTTACCTGATTGACTCAGACGGCCGCATCGTCGCGCGCTATCAGGGTGAGTTCGACCTGAAGCAATTGGAAGCGCGGATCAATTTACTGCTGTCGCGATCGTAACGATGTTGCGTATCGGCATATCGGCACCCCGATCGGAACGCCTGTGACATCTGCTCCGATAAGCGCCGAGGTTCAGTCGTTCTTGCGCGAGTATATCGAGACCTACGAGGAGTTGGAGGTCCTGCTCCTGTTACAACGCGAAGCATCGGGTCCGTGGACCGCGGACTCACTCGCCGCACGACTGCGCATCCCGCTCGCGGCCCTCGGCGACGCACTCGCTGCCTTGCGTGGCCGCAAGCTGGTCGAGTCCATCCCGGCCGGCCTCGAAGAACACTATCGATTGCCGGTTGAAGTCGCCCGCAGCCAGACCGTGGTCCGGCTCGCGAGTTTGTACGCGAACCAAAGCATTGAGATCATCAAGCTGATGAGCGCAAACTCGATTGAGAGGATTCGAACCGCTGCCCTACGATCGTTCGCCGAAGCCTTTCTCTTTCGCAAGGACGACAAAAATGGCTGAATTTGTCTATGCGCTGTGTGCGGCCACCAGCATCCTCTGCGTCATCATGCTGTATCGCGGCTACCAGGCGAGCCGAACCCGCCTGTTGTTTTGGGCATGCCTGTGTTTTGCGGGCCTGGCCATCAATAACCTGCTGCTGTTTGTCGATCTCATCATGCTGCCTGACATTGACCTGTCCATTTGGCGCCTGGGCGTCGCGGTCGCCGCCATGAGCGCGCTCTTGTGGGGACTCATCTGGGAGGCCAAATAGCCATGAGGTCATTTCTGTGGGGAGCGCTTACGGTCGAAACAGCGGTCACGGCTCTGTTCTTTCTGCGCTATTGGCGCGTGAGCAAGGATCGATTTTTTGGATACTTTGCGCTCGCATTCGCCTTCATGACGCTCAACTGGATCGCGGTCTCGAGCATTGATCCGAAGCTGGAGGGCACGCACTACGCCTATGTGCTGCGCTTGGCGGCTTTCGTTCTCATCATCGTTGCGATCTTGGACAAGAACCGCCGCAACCGTCCAAGCCGAACCGAATAGTTCCGACCCGGGCCCCGTACCGGCCCCTTCAAAAATGCACGGTGAGCAGGTACATTATATACTCAGACATATTGCTGACGGGGCTGAGCGCAGGAGAAATTTACACATGCCCGACCCGCCGATCATGGCTCCCGCAGGCGACGTTTCCGCGTCCTCAGTCAACTACCGTGGCACCCTCGCATTGCTGGCGAGCCTCTTCTTCATGTGGGGCTTCATTACCGTCATCAACAACACCTTGCTCCCGCACTTGCGCGCGGTATTCGAGCTCAACTACACGCGCACGACGTTGATCGAATCGGTCTGGTTTGTCGCATACTTCGTAGCCTCGATTCCCTCGGCAAAGCTCATCGAACGGGTGGGTTACAAAAAGTCCATCGTCTTCGGACTGTTGATCATGGCGGCCGGCGCTCTTTTGATGATACCGGCGGCGCGCATCCCGTCCTACGGCGTAGTTCTCACCGCCCTGTTTGTCGTGGCCTCCGGCATTACTTTGTTGCAGGTTGCCGCCAACCCGTACGTGGCGGTCATCGGAACGCCCGAAACGGCCCCGTCCCGTCTGAATCTGGTGCAAGCCTTCAACTCCATGGGGACCACCTTCGCGCCCTTGTTCGGCGGCTACTTGATCCTGGGTCGCAGCACCTCGGGCACTTCGCAATCGAATGCGATGCTCACCTATGCAGAACGCATGGCCGACGCCCAGGCGGTGCAACTGCCCTACCTCATCGTTGCCGCCGTGTTGGTGGCGCTCGCCATCGTGATCGCCCGCTACAAGCTCCCCGATCTTGGAGCCTCGACCCGGCGGGTGGCGGCGGCCGCGCGCAAAGGGCATTCCTTGTGGCGCCACCGAAACTTGGTATTCGGCGCTCCGGCGATCTTCATTTATCTCATCGCCGAGATCGGCGTGAGCAATCTGTTCATCAATTTCGTTTCGGCACCGGAGATCGGCGCTCTTACCCACGAGCATGCTTCGCACTACCTGTTTTTGCTGTGGGGCGGAATGATGGTGGGCCGCTTCATCGGCAGCTATCTGATGCGCTCTCTCAGCGCGGAACGGGTGTTGGCGGCTGCCAGCGTCGGCGCCTTTATGGTGATGACCCTGACGATGCTGACGCATGGACCGATTGCGATGTGGGCGCTCATTTCAGTGGGATTGTTCCACTCCATCATGTTTCCGACCATCTTCACTTTGGGAATTCGCGGGCTCGGGCCATTGACCGAAGAAGGCTCTGGAATCTTGATCATGGCGATTGCCGGCGGCGCCCTGGTGGTGGTGCAAGGGACGCTCGCCGATTGGTTTGGTCTGCAGCGCTCATTTGCGCTTACCGCGGCCTGCGAAATTTATGTGCTGTTCTACGCGCTGTGGGGAAGCAAGCCTACGCATGCGCTGGCGGATGAGCGGCTCACGGTTTGAACCAGGTGTAGTCTGCAGAATGCGCTATCGAATGAACCAATCTGAACAGCGGCTCGAACGGGACGGGCTGATCAAGGCGGGAGCCTGACTCGATGAAGCGCACACTCCGCTCGAGCGCCTGGTTCGACAACCCGGCCAATATCGATATGACCGCGCTCTATCTCGAGCGCTACTTGAACTTCGGGCTGAGCCTCGATGAACTGCGTTCCGGAAAGCCCATCATCGGCATCGCTCAGACCGGCAGCGACCTCTCGCCCTGTAATCGTCACCACCTCGTGCTCGCCGAACGCGTGCGCGAGGGTATTCGTCAGGCCGGCGGTATCGCCATCGAGTTTCCCGTGCACCCGATCCAGGAAACCGGCAAGCGTCCGACGGCGGCCCTCGACCGTAATCTTTCCTACCTTGCGCTGGTGGAAGTGCTCTATGGGTATCCGCTCGACGGTGTGGTACTCACCATCGGCTGCGACAAAACCACCCCCGCTTGCTTGATGGCGGCGGCGACCGTCAATATCCCGGCCATCGCCCTGTCGGTGGGTCCGATGCTCAATGGCTGGTACCGGGGTGAGCGCACCGGCTCCGGGACCATCGTGTGGAGGGCGCGCGAAATGCTGAGCCGGGGTGAGATCGACGAGGACGGTTTCGTGCGCCTGGTCGCCTCCTCGGCGCCCTCCACCGGATACTGCAACACGATGGGCACGGCGACTACGATGAACTCCCTCACCGAGGTGCTCGGCATGTCCCTGCCGGGATCTGCGGCGATACCAGCTCCGTATCGCGACCGGCAGGAAGTCGCCTATCGCACGGGTTTGCGGATCGTCGAAATGGTCGCAGAGGACCTGAAGCCCTCAGATATCCTCACGCGCAATGCATTCCTCAATGCGATCGTGGTGAATTCGGCCATTGGCGGCTCGACCAATGCACCGATTCACCTCGCGGCTATCGCCCGGCACATCGGCGCAGAGCTCTCATTGGATGACTGGCAGCGCTACGGGCACAAAGTGCCGCTGCTCGTCAACATGCAACCGGCCGGAGAATATCTGGGCGAGGATTACTTTCATGCCGGCGGCGTACCCGCGGTCGTTGCAGAACTGATGAAACACGGCCTGATACACGAGAGCGAAAAGACCGTCACAGGTCGTTCGCTCGGTGACAATTGCAGAACGGCGAAAATAGAAGATGCGCGAGTCATCCGGCCCTTCGATCAGCCGCTGAAAGTCGATGCAGGTTTCATCGTGTTGCGCGGCAACTTATTCGATTCGGCGATCATGAAAACCAGCGTCATCAGCGACGAGTTTCGGCAACGATACCTCAGCAATCCCGACGACCCGGATGCCTTCGAAGGACCGGCCATCGTTTTCGATGGACCGGAGGACTACCACGCGCGAATCGACGATCCGGCACTGGGTATCGATGTCAACACGCTTCTGGTCATGCGCGGCACGGGTCCGATCGGCTATCCCGGGGCGGCCGAAGTCGTCAACATGCGCGCGCCCGGCTATCTTCTGCGCGAAGGTGTCCATAACCTGCCCTGCATCGGTGACGGCCGGCAATCGGGTACTTCGGCATCCCCTTCGATCCTAAACGCCTCCCCGGAGGCGGTCGCAGGCGGCGGGCTGGCGTTGCTGGAATCCGGTGACCGGATTCGCATCGACTTGAAGCGTGGCACCGTCGATGCGCTCGTTTCCGAGGCGGAGTTGGCGAAGCGCAGGACTGCACTGAACAAAGCCGGCGGATTGCCGTATCCGGAGTCACAGACGCCCTGGCAGGCCATCCAACGCAGCGTGGTGGGCCAGCTCGAAACGGGCGCGATTCTGGAAGGCGCGGAAAATTTTCAGCGTATTGCACAAACGCGAGGTATCCCCCGTGATAATCACTAAGATGCACCGCACGGCAGCCATGATTTTGCGATCCCTGTCGGGAGCAGTGTTCATCGCACAGTCAGTTTCCGCTGCACAGGTACAAACTTCCGTATTTGGCCATGCCGCCGGCGAGGTGGTGAGGATCTACACGCTCAAGAGCGGCCGCGGTATCGAGGCTCGGATCATGACTTACGGGGCCAGTATCGTTTCGCTCAAAACCCCCGATAAAGACGGACATCTGCAGAATATTGTATTGGGTTTCAGCACGCTCGAACCCTATCTCGGCGGTGTGCCCTACTACGGCGCCACCGTTGGCCGTTACGCCAACCGCATCGCGGGGGCGCGCTTCGTGCTGGACGGGGTCGCCTATGCACTGAGCGCCAACGATGGTCCCAACACTTTGCATGGCGGCGTGCGCGGCTTCGATAAACGAATCTGGAAGGCCGCTGTCGATTCGGCGCACAACAGCCTCGCGCTCACCTACGTGAGCGCTGCCGGCGAGGAAGGCTTCCCCGGCCAATTGACGGCGCGCGTCACTTATCGCTTGCGCGAAGATGACAGCCTGAGCATCGAGTATGAAGCCACGACCACCGCTCCAACGCCCGTGAACCTTGCCAATCACTCCTATTTCAACCTGAGTGGCGACCCCGCCCGCAGCATCCTCACACATGAGCTTACAATCAACGCCGACCGGTTCACGCCGGTGAACGCCACGCTCATTCCGACCGGTGAATTGCGCCCCGTCGCGGGCACCCCGTTCGATTTTCGCAGTCAGGCCGTGATCGGCAGCCGCATTGATGCTGATGATGCGCAGTTACGAATCGGACACGGATACGATCATAACTGGGTGTTGAATACCCAGCACGGCGAGGCGCTGCGGTTTGCGGCGCGGCTCGCCGATCCGGCCAGCGGCCGCGTGTTAGAAGTGCTTACGACCCAGCCCGGACTGCAGTTCTACTCGGGCAACTTCATGGACGGCAAACCGGCCGGCCAGGGCAGCGTATATAACCATCGAACCGGTTTGTGCCTGGAGACTCAGCATTTTCCTGATTCGCCCAACCAGCAGGCATTCCCCGACACGATCTTGCGGCCGGGCGAGACTTATTCGCAAAAGACGGTGCTGCGCTTTCGCACGCTCAAGGCGGCAAATTAGGGCAAACGCGCTTTTTTACCGAGCCCATGCACAACGACCGACGCCCCAAATCCCGGCGCCTGCAGCCCACCAAAGCGCGCAAAAAGCCCGGTGAGAAAACCCTGCGACTGCATGGCGCCATCGCCCGCAAGTTGGGCATCAAGATCGTCTCCGGCAAGCATCGTCCGGGCGATTTGCTCGGCGGCGAAATCAGCGCCTCCGCGCAGCTGGCGGTATCGCGCACCGCGTATCGCGAAGCGATACGCATCCTGGCCGCCAAGGGCCTTGTCGACGCCCGACCCAAGGCAGGCACCCGCATCAATCCCCAATCGAAGTGGCATCTGCTCGATCCGGATGTGCTCGATTGGACTTTCCAGTCCGAGCCGGATCGGGCTCTGCTCGAGAGCTTGTTCGAGCTGCGCAACGTGGTGGAATCGGCGGCCGCGGGATTCGCGGCGCAGCGGCGCTCCGCAGCACACCTCAAAAGCATGCGCGCCGCCCTGCAGGATATGGCAAAGCACACTTTGGCGGTCGAATCCGGAAGGCTGGCGGATCTCGACTTTCACACCGCACTGCTCATCGCCACCGGCAATCCGTTCATCGTTTCGCTGGCGAGCGGCGTGCGCGCGGCCATTCATGCCACGACGAACTACAAGTACCGCAAGCGAGCTTTGCGTCGGGATCCGCTGCCGGATCACTGGCGGGTATTTGAGGCGATTGCCGCCCGGAATTCAGTCAAGGCGCAGGCTGCGATGAGCGCACTCATTCGCCTGGCGCGCATAGACACCCCGACATCCATAAAAGTCGGCAGCAAGGTCCGCTCCGCGCCTTAGCGGCTGCGGCTGGCCGCAGCTGACATTTTGTCTGAGTTAATTTAGGATGCCGCATGCCTGTCATCTCACGGCTGGTGCAAATTCGCGGTGCGGGCGGCGCGCGCATGGTGGGGGTCACGCGCAATGGCAAGACCCACCGCGTCGAGGGCGCCGATTCGACCTATGCGCTGGCGCAGAAGGCGATCGAGAACCAGGTGTCGCTTGAGGACATGCTCAGCCAACTCGGCATCGCGGAGCCGTTGGACCTCGCCGAGTGCTTGGCGAGAAAGCAGGTTCTCGCGCCCATCGACCACGCCGATAGCGCCCATTTATGGCTTACCGGCACGGGGCTTACGCATTTAGGATCGGCCGACGCGCGCGACCGCATGCACGTCAAGGCGCATTCCGTGGATGCCAGCGATTCGCTCAAGATGTTTCGCATGGGGATCGAGGGCGGCAAGCCTTTGGGTGCGGGACCGGGCGTGCAGCCGGAGTGGTTCTACAAGGGCGATGGCCGCAGCCTGGTCGCGCCGGAAGCTCCCCTCACCTCGCCGCCGTTCGCGTTGGACGGCGGCGAAGAACCGGAGCTTGCAGGCATCTACCTGATCGGCGCGGACGGCACGCCCTGGCGTTTGGGATTCGCCTTGGCGAACGAATTCTCCGACCACATCATGGAGCGGCAGAATTATTTGTATCTTGCGCATTCCAAGTTGCGCCCCGCCTCGATCGGCCCGGAACTGCTGTTGGGCGAGCTGCCGCAGAATGTGCAGGGAAAGGCGCGCATCCGGCGCGGCGGGCAGGTTCTGTGGGAGAAGAGCTTTTTGACCGGCGAGAGCAATATGTCGCACCATGTTCGCAATCTCGAGCATCATCACTTCAAATACGAGCTCTTCCGGCAGCCGGGCGATGTGCATGTGCACTTCTTCGGCACCGCGACACTGTCCTTCAGCGATGGCGTCAAGGCACAAGAGGGCGATGTATTTGAAATCGAAGCGCAGCCTTTTGGTTTACCGCTGCGAAATACTTTGCGTGTCGCACCGCCTGCGGCGATTACGGTGCGCACTCTCTAGCCACAGGCCGCGGTGGGAACGGGTACTCCATGCAACCAATTCGGATCGGCATCGTCGGTGTCGGTAAAATTGCACGGGATCAACACATCCCCTCGATTCTTGCCAATCCTGCCTACGAATTCGCCGCCGCCAGCAGCCTGCACTCGCAAGCCGACGGCGTGCCTAACTTTCCATCGATCGAGGCTATGCTCTCGCAGGTGAAGGATCTTGATGCGGTCGCCATTTGTACGCCGCCGCAGGCTCACTATTCTGATGCCAAGGCAGCGCTGGGCAGCGGCAAGCATGTGCTTTTGGAAAAGCCGCCCTGCGCATCGCTCTCGCAGTTGTCGCATCTCGTCGATCTGGCGGCCTCGCAAAATCTCAGTTTGTATCAGACATGGCACTCGCAGCACGCGCAAGGCGTCGCGCCCGCGCTGCGGCTGCTGCGCCAGCGCCAGTTGCGGGGCGTGCGCGTCACCTGGAAAGAGGATGTTCGCATTTGGCATCCGCGCCAAAGCTGGATTTGGCAGGCCGGCGGCTTCGGCGTGCTTGATCCGGGCATCAACGCCCTGTCCATTTTGACCACCCTCATTGAGGAGCCTATCTTTGCGGAATCCTCGGTGCTTTATATCCCCAAGAACTGCGAGACCCCGATAGCCGCGAGCATCTGCATGCGCTGCGACAGCGGCGCTGCGATCCAGCTCGAACTCGACTTCCGGCACGAAGGCGCGCAAACCTGGGATATAGATTTCGCCACAGACGATGGACCCATCACGCTGTCGGCCGGCGGCAGCGATCTGACGGTGGATCGTACGCCGCTGCGCCTGGACACGGTGAAATTGCGCAGCGAGTACGCGTCAATCTACGAGCGTTTCGCTGGTCTGATCGCACTCGGGCGCAGCGAGGTCGATGCGCGTCCCATGCAGTTGGTGGCCGACATCTTTCTGCTCGGCAAACACGTCATGGTTGATGCGTTTGCGGATGCCGCGCCATGAACCGCCCGCGCTCGGGCAGCCCGGATCGATATGCGAACCACATTGATCGATAGAGTCAGCGTCGGCAACACGCTCGGCGAAGGCGTGCTTTGGGACCGTGTCGGCAAGCGCATTTGGTGGACGGACATACAGGAACGGCAGCTGTACCGTTACGAGCCGATCTCACGTTCGTTGGAGCATTTCAATTTGCCGGAGCGGCTCGGTTCCTTCGGCTTCATAGAGGGCAGCGAGCGGATCATCGCTGCATTCGAATCCGGTTTCGCCTACTACCATCCGGAGTCGGCCGCGCTCGAATGGATTTCGCGCCCCAAGCACGCCGCAAGCAATGTGCGATTCAACGATGGTCGTGTCGACAGACACGGCCGGTTTTGGGCCGGCTCCATGGTGGAGGGTGCGGGCGATCCGACCGGAAAACTCTACTGCCTCAGCAAGGGCGTCAGCGAAGTCCACCTGACCGGCATCAACATCACCAACAGCCTCTGCTTCAGTCCGGATGGGCGGCACCTGTACTTTGCGGATTCGCCGCTGCGCACGATTCTCAGGTTCGATTCTGATCCGGACACGGGCAGGCTTTCCAATCGGCAGGTTTTCGCGCGAACGCCGCCGCGCGCATTCCCCGACGGCTCGACCGTCGACGCAAGCGGACATCTCTGGAACGCGCAATGGGGCGCCGGCTGCGTGGTGCGTTACGCACCCGATGGCACCGTCAGCGGCCGCGTCGAACTGCCAGTCTCGCAGCCAACTTGTGTCGCCTTCGGCGGAGATGCACTCGATCTGCTGTTCATCACGAGTGCAAAAGAAGGTTTCGATGCGGCGACATTGGCAAGCCAACCTTACGCCGGCGATCTGTTCATCTACCGCATCGATGTGGCTGGATGTAAGGAATCGCTCTACCGCGTTGCCTAAATCAACCTGGTTGTTGCCACCCTTGAACCAACGCATGGGCGCGCTGCTCGACCACTGCCGCGCGTCTCCGGCCTTGTAAAGGGAGCCGCCGACGCCGATGCCGCGTGCGCTGAGCTGAAGCCAGTGCCAGAGGCCGTGCTTCAAGTGCAGTGCGCCCGCGGCTGCCGCGGCGAAGGCCTCGGAGGCGGTAAGGAGGCTCGGCAGAGATTCCAGACCGAAGGCGTGGGAGGTCGCGATCACCTCGTCGCTGACGTTCGGCATGGCCGGAACGGTCAACGCGCCGATGCCGGGCCCTTTTTGCCGCGCCACAATGGTGCCCTCCACCACATCCGCGTCAAGCAGGAAACGCGCCGCAGAGTGGTTGAGTGGCGGGTTTGGAAAGCCCTTCCGGTTTGTAACTAGGGAGATCCATCAATCGCACCGTTACCGGAGACAACACATGAAATCGCGGCAGGCAGTTTTGCTACTTATTGGGCTTCTAACAGCGTCTTGGGGTTGCGCGGCCAGCGTCGCCAATCTCAACTGTACGGGCAATCAAGGCATTGTCAGCATCAATCTAAGCTACTTCGCCGTTGGCGCAACCTTGACATCGCCGCCCGCCAACTCTAATCCGGTGCAAAATAACGTGATGCCGCTCAGTTTGCACGCAGCGCTGGGTTCCTACTCGACGCTATTTCAAGCTGTTGCGTCCGGCGTTCCCTTCTCCAGCTGCACTCTGAATACTTTGGGTTCCAATGGCGGAGCGATCCAATTCACATTCAACACGGTATACGTCAGTACCGTGACGGCTGTCGCGACATCGGCAAATTCTCCGTCGGCGCGGACCGCGTATGTCGACGCGACGCTGCTATTCTCTGCCGTCGCGGTAACGCAAGCCGGCAACACGATTGATGACGGTGGAACCAGCACGCCTCCCGGTTGGGATATTGGCGCGAATAAATCATCGTAGCAGTCACCATATCCGAGGAAAAGGCGACTCGGATGCGGCGACGGTCGGTGGAGCGCTGGAACTTTCCAGCGCTCCGCCGCTCACTTCTTGACCAGCTTCATCCGTTCGACATGCACCTTGTGCGTTTTGTGCAAAACCAGCACTGACAGCGAGTCTTGTTCTGCGCTCAGTTCGACCTCCAGAACCGAATGTGCCTTGTTTCTCGGCCTCACTTCCACTCGACCGCGGAGGTTTACCGGTACCCGTCCGACAGAGATGTTATTTCCATGGGCGTCGTGAGTGATATACGCTTTCGAAAAGTCCTCTTAGAACCCGCCGCGCGATCTGATTGTCAATTGGTGACCGCCTTTCCCGACGCCGAGCGCACAGGCGGTCGGGCCCATTCAAGACCGCGCTCATTGCGCACCGGCAGAGAATTGCGGCCGATCAGGCAGTCTCACTGCAAGCGTCACGAAACCAGCGATTCGCCAAACGCGATCCAGCTTGGCGATTGCGTGGCGTAAAGCGCCAAATGGAATGCACCGACAAACAGCAACGCCCCCCAACCAAAGGCCGGATGCAGCCGACGATGCCAAAACGTGTCGAGCCCGACACACATGACGATGAACAAATCCAGTCCCATCATGATCCGAAAGTTAAGATCGACCTCGGCCGCTCCGGCCATAAAGCTGACCGGCAGCCGTGCGAGGGCATCCGGAAGCATGCAGGCAATGGTCAACAGCATCAGCCGTTTGTGATAGTCGGGCCGATGACGCCGCCAGATCGCAAGGACGACGAACACTGCGAAAAACATCATCTGCAGCAAATCCAAGCTGGTAATGACGACTTGGCTCGCAGCGAAGTCCGTATGGCCGCGCACTTCGCGCGCCGCAGCATGCAGCGTGGTAATTGACCCGACAATCACCAGCAGAGCCGCCCAAACGGCGCCGAAGACACCAAGCCGTCGATGCCACTTAACTCGATGAGCGGCGATCAGACTCGTTTGAACAACGAGCAAGACGACCCAGCCGGTCATCACCGCGCCGTGAACGCGAAGCAGTGCCGACAAGGGAGGCGTACCGAAGAAGCCTTTCAAATAGAAAGTGCGCGCAAAAGTCCAGAAGACCAGTGCAGCGAAGAAAATGCTGGCACCTGCGCATAGCCGGCGGTCAACCTCCCGTTGCCCACGGGCTGATGTGCTCATCGCGCTCACCCCTTAAAACAGCGCGTCGCAGGCCCGATTGATTTTAAATTTTCGGTCCATGAGCGAACTCCGTTTTGCAGTTTAGTGGTCTAGTGCATACATTAACCAAGTTCTGCCGCCAACCCCGCCATTGCCAGTCGTCCACCGGGCTGCTCGCTGAGAAGCGGCAGTGGTTCTTTCTATCTCAAGTGCAGTGCGGTGGTTCGGCATCAACGGGTGACCACAGTGGCGACAAATTCCGGCCTCTCTGAGCCGTCCATCGCCGCTCAACGTTTTGCGACGCGATTCCTCTTGACACCCTCTTCTTTGCCGCCGTCTTCGCCACCGATGCCCATTGCGCCCATCAGCGCCATTTTGCGCTTGAGCATCGTGACGCCTAGCCCTTGAGTATCGACCTTTGCTTTCTTGGCCTGAGGAAACATGTTGCCTTCCTCTTCTTTGACATGATGGTTGATCTGTTCACCCAGCACGGTCACCTTGGCGTCATACAAGTCGTCATCGGGACTCGCATCTTCGAGTTGGCTGATCAACTCTTTGGCTCCTGCATGCTCCACGAGAGCTTCGTCCATCAGATCCGAGTCGTCGATGGCCTTGCGTACGGCGGGATAGAAGATCTGTTCCTCGAGCTCGGTATGGATCTTTAGCTCCTGGCAAATTTGATCGACGATGGCGGATTTGTCCGCATCGCTGCCCTGCTCCTTGAGTCGGTCGAATTCCGCAAACAGCTTCTTGACCTTTTTGTGATCTGCCGTAAGCATCGCAATAGCATCCTGCGCTTCAGGGCTTTTGGCGTTCTTCTCGGTGTGTGTAGGCATAAATGGTCCTCTGTGAAAAGTTGAAAATGGATTACGGCCGGCGAGGCGCGCAGGTCACTGGTTGCTCGGCGCAACCTTCAAGTCATCGGCGACTTTGTTTTGGCCCGCAACCTCTACCGCCTTCGTCTCGATTGCGCTCTTCTCCTTTTCGGAGCGCACGACGCCGTTCAAAGTCACGCTGCCGTTCACCGTCACGATTTTGACGTTATGAGCGTACGTTGAGAGCGATTTGTCCGCGATGATGCTTCGACGTATGCGCTTGGTCAGATCAAGATCCGCAGCATCATTGCTCTGGGCATCGGCGGTGGCCGCGACGTTCGATGAATTGGTTTTATTGCTCTTGGCATTGTCGGGAGCGACGCTCTGCGACATGGCCTGGGGGCCTGAAATCAGGCCCGACAGCAGCAGGGCGGCGGTAATTGGCTTGTTCATGATGATCTCGCTTTTAATTGGGACGCCCCCCCTGTTGGGGTCCGCTGGCCGATACTTTCCCTCACTAGGCGACACGAGGGGCCGCCTTGTCGGCGGCCGCCTCGCCGGTGGAAGCGATATCGGTCGCGCCTGTGCCTTTCAGCAGGTCCTTCGCCCGAGAAATTTGCTCCGCGGTGTCGCAATGGACCGAGAGCAGCGTACCGCCGCCTTTGACTTGGCCCTCGTAGCGTTTCGCTTCGTATTCGGGAATGCCCATTCCCACCAGGGCGCCCACCAATCCGCCGACTGCGCCACCCACGCCCAAGCCAGCCAGTCCGGCCATGATCGGACCCGCTGCGATCAATGGTCCGACGCCCGGGATGGCCAGGGCGCCAACTCCCGCCAGCACTCCGAGAGTGCCGCCGATCACGCCACCCGCGGTTACCCCCGCGGTGGTTCCTTCCGGGGCTTTGGTGTCCTTTTCATGCGCGAATTCCCGGGTGCTGGCAGTGTCCGGCAACAGAACGGAAATGGCGGTGCTCGCATAACCGGCCGCGATCAAGCTATCGACGGCACGTTCTGCGTGCTCGGCTGACTTGTAAATGCCGAACACAGCTGTATTTTTGCTGCTCATGAGTGTCTCCAGAAGGTTATGGAAGCGACGGACTCCCGCCTGTGTGCGCAAGACCTTACGCGCGGCCAGAAGCAGCTGGAGTAGGACAACGGACCAAAAATGACTGAGAATTAAGCGCGCACCGGTGTCAGCGCCGCCGCGGGAAATTGAGGCGTTGGGCTAAAAACCCTTATTTGATTTACGTCGCCCTTCCAGGCCTTCAGCCTCGGTCGAAGTCCCCGCACTCAACAGCGCCGCGATATTCGTGGATGCCTTGGGCATCACGCCCGCGCCGTTGCCGTTGATCACATCGATGGCGCTGTTCATGATTCGCCAATCCAAGGGCGAAATTCCTTTCACCGCCTCTTTCTGGAATTGCCTTACGGCGCAGGCCGATGCCATGGCTGCCGCGTTCACGCCGACCCATGGGCTCAGCAATCGCGCGGTGCTGACGAGCGCGGCGATTCGCCACGCATCCGGCTGCTCGATTTGTTCCGCTAACGCACGGCTGACCAGGCAGGCCACATGCCCCACGATCGCGCGCTGGCCAGAAGCCAGCCCGTCTGCGCGGTCGGCGAAGTAAAGCGCCAGCCCCGTTTCGACGATGCACACGGTTGCGCGCACCAGATCGTCGCAGTTTTGCGAAACGCCTCGGGGCGCAGGAGCTATTCCTCGTGCTTTTAAGAAGTTTTCCAGCGGCGCTCGACGAAGTCTGGCTTGCAGAGCACCGTCCCAACGGCGGGCCACCGCTTTGCTTGGATACACGATTCCCATAATGAGTCTTGCCTGCCGTGCACGTAACGAGAGGTTCTTCGCCATCATCATGACGGCGTTATCCTGCGTAACTTAATGCGCGAAGGCCGTCGAAGAATGCGACGCGCGTCAGAAAACCGGCCCCGAATTTCAGCGAAAGGCCGGAACTGTCGCTTGCCGCCGTTCTCGAGGGTCGCTTCGGCTGACAGCGTCAGCGTCTCCCTCGTGTGGCCGTGTTTGTAGGACTGAACGACTTGCCACGCGCGAGGTCGTAAAAGGAACAGGCGAATCCAAGTGAGAACACGATGCGTAGGATCTTCAGACTGTGGCGGATGAGCGGCAATGACCTAAAGCTGCTGTGGCTGGCACTGAGACAGCCTGGAAGACCGGCTTGGCTTCTGCCGGCGATACTTGCGTTAGGGTTCTTTGCGTTGGAACCCTTCAATTTCGCCGTTCCGGTTTTGGGCGTGGTTGACGATGTTTTTCTACTGCCCTTGCTCCTGCACGGCCTTGCGAAAATTGCGGCGTTCACGATGCTGCGGCCCACGTCGCGATCCCGGGACGATCGCGTGGTATCGGTGCAATAAGAATTCCGCGAAACACCACCCTCGTTCCAGTAGGCGCTTCGCCAAATCGTCTTTGCTAGGGCTGCGGCTGAACGACCCCGCTCGGCGGGTAGGGCGGCAGCGGCGGCGGTGGCGGCGGCAGTCCGGGCGGTTTGCCGGCAATCGCCTTGAGCATCAGGTCGACGGCCGCCTCCAATTGTGCATCGTGGCCGGCGAGCGAATCGGCGGGCTGGTTCTCGATGTCAAGGTCGGGGTCGACGCCATGGTTTTCGACGGCCCATTGACTATCAAGGGTGTAGACCGCCTCCTCGGGAATCGTGATGTATCCGCCGTCCATCAACTGCCAGTCGCCGCGGATTCCGCGCACTCCGCCCCAGGTGCGCGTCCCCACGAGTTTGCCGAGTCCGTATAAACGGAACAAGTACGGAAAAATGTCGCCGTCGGACGCCGACCAATGATTGATCAGCGCCACCTTGGGGCCATTCAAAACTTCGTTAGGTTCGGTCGCGATCCCCGACTCGCGATTGGTTGCGAGCGACACGAGCATGCGCCGCAAGCGCTCCAGAGCGTACGGCGCGATGAAGCCGCCGCCGTTCCAGCGATCGTCCATGATCATTGCCTGTTTTCCCAATTGGGCAAAAAATTGGCGTACGAACTGCTGCAAGCCCAATTGTCCCATATCGGACATATAGACGTAGCCGACGCGGCCTGCGGACAACTTGTCGACGACCGCGCGATTGTGCGCGATCCAAGCCGATTCGCGCAGACTCAGCTCCTTGGCAACCGGCGTCGCCACGATATGACGACGCGCGCCGCCTGGGCTGTCGGCAACGGTGAGATCCACCGTCGTATTCTCATCGGCGAGCTGCAGCAAGCTGTCCGGATCGGCCGGCGCTTTCAGTTCCGCGCCATTGATCGCCAACACATAATTTCCGGCCTTCACGTTCAGACCCGGCTGCGCAAGCGGACTGCGATAATCGCTGCGCGTATTGTCGCCGGGGTAAATCTTGGCGATGCGGTAGCGGCCGGACGCGGCGTCGAGCGCCCAATCCACGCCCAGCAGAGCGCTGTGTGCCGGCGGCGTGGTGTCGCCGTCGTCGCCGCCGCCGACATAAGTGTGGGAATTGCCGATTTCTCCCAGCATCTGGCCGATCAGATAATTCACGTCCTCGCGCGAGCCCGCGAACGGCAGAAGCTTGCGGTAATTGTCATGCACGACTTTCCAGTTCTCGCCGTTCATGAGCGGCGAGTAAAACAGGTCGCGCTCGAGCCGCCATGCGTTCTCGAACATCTCCGCCCATTCCTGGGGCGGGTCTACTTCTTCGCGCAAATGATCGAGCTTCAGTTCCTTCTTGGTCTCGGCATCCTTGGCCGCGTCCGCCTTGGCGGCGAGCACGGTGTAATCCTTTTCGTGCCGAATCAGCACACGCTTACCATCGAGCGACAGCGAATAGCTGTCCACGTCCTCGGTAACCACAGAGGATTTGCGTGTCTTGAGATCGAAAAAGCGCAACGCCGTCTTCTCTCCGCTGAGTGTTCCCTCGATGAGTCCCAGCGGTTGCGTCAGGTAAAAAATGCGATCGCCGCGCACGTCGAGTTGGTTGATGTTGGCTGCATCGACCGGCAGCGCCACCGCACGTGCCATTAGACCGTCCAAGTCGATCCGGATCGGCTTGATCGGACCAACAGGTTGGGATTTCGTCTCCGTCATCGGTCTTTTTGGCGTCATCCTCCTTGTCGGGCTTGGCCGCTTGCCCATGCTTCGCGTCAACCGCCCGCGCGGGTGAACTGCCCGAGGAGGCGCCGCTCCCCTCGTCTGACTTCGGCGCGACCGGCGAAGGGGTGTCCTGCGCCAGCGGCAGCACGTAAATTCCCCCGGACTTTACAATGGCAAAATCAAATTCCACGTCCGACCCGACTGGATTCTCATGGCGGCTCGACGTGAAATACAGATACTTGCCATCGGATGACCACGCGGGATTCGAATCGATCTCGCTGCCGTCTCCGAGGCGCGTCAGTTTATCGGTCGCGAGTTCATATAAGACCAGATCGCGTCTGCGGCCCACCGCAGACATGCTGAAGGCCAACCAGCGCCCGTCTGGCGAGAACGCCTGATCGTGAATTTCATTGAGCTTGTCCTGCGCCACCTGTTTCGGCTTTCCCGCATCCGTGCCCACGATCCACAGCCGATGGGCGCCATCCGAAAAGGCCAAGGTTTTTCCATCCGGGGAAAATATCGGCTGATAAAAGTAGCCTTCCGTGAAGGAGGTGAGGATCTTTTCGCTCCCCCCTTCTGCCGGGCGAACGGCGATCTGCTGTGCGCCGCCGGCATCGGTGGTGTAAGCGATGGTCCGCCCGTCGGGCGACCACGCTGGATGGTCTTCGTCCGCTCCTTGCGTGCTGGTGAGATTGCGCGTCGCGCCATATTCGGTCGGTACGCTGAAAATATCTCCCCGCGCCGAGAACAGAGTGCGGTTCCCATTTGGCGCCAGTGCAAAATCCACCTGGCCCGCCGGATCGACCGAGCGGATTTCACCTTTGACGTCGGCCACATGGGGGCGAATGCGCAAACCGTCGTCCGGTATGCTTAAGGGCACCTCCTCGAGGTGCTCGCTGGGCAAATCCAGCCGATAGAGCTTGCCTCCCTGCTGAAAGGCGATCGCGTCGGCGCCCAGGGCGGGAAAATCGATATCGTAGTCTGCGAAGTGCGTGACCTGCCGCGCCTCGTGGGTATTCATATCCATGACCCAGATGTTCGCTCGGCGATTCGCGTCTTGATCGGAGAGATAATAAATGCGATTGCCGTACCACATCGGCGAGGTGTTCGTGCCGGACCAATGCGTCAGTTGCTTAAGTTCACGCGTATTGAAGTCGTAGGTGAACAGCTGCTGTGCCAGGCCGCCGTTGTAGCGCTTCCAGGTTCGAAAGTTTCGAAAGATGCGGTTATAGGCGATGCTATGCCCATCCGGACCAAAGCTCGCCAAGCCGACCTCGCTATCGATTGCCAGTGGTGTCGGCAGTCCGCCCGCGACGGGGACTTCATAGAGATTCTGGATCCAGCCGTTCCACTGATCGGCCTTTGTCAGATAGACGACGCTGCGCGAGTCCGGCGTCCAGGTAACCACCATATTGTCCGGGCCATGACGCCCGCCGGTGCCCGCTTCCGTCGTGGGATGGAAGGTAAGCCGCCGCGCGGTGCCGCCAATGGCCGGAATCACCCAAATGTCCGTGCCAGCTTTGCTCGCCTCGGTATACGCAATCCACTTGCCGTCCGGCGAGACCCTTGGGAACATGTCCTGGCCCGGTGCACTCGTCAGCCGTACGGCAGTGCCGCCGCTTCTCGGCACCGACCACATATTGCCGTTGGCGACGAACACGATCCGCTGCCCGAAGGGCTGCGGAAATCGCGGCAGTGCCGCGTGGGCGGCCATCATCGGCACCATCACCAGAAGAACAGCCGACAACAAGCGATTAACGATCACGATTGCCCCTATGCGCGAGGCCGGCAGGGTCGGCCCCGCATGGTTGTTTCAATTTTTCTTCCCCTCAGGTCCAACTATGACCGAAGCCCAACACGATGGCAAAAATTTACCGAACCTTGGGCCTCCGCCGCGGCAATCGTCCAGCCAACGCTGCATTTTTTTGCGTAAAATGCCGAGATTCGAATCCGAGGGCGGGCGATGCATAAACTATCCCTATCAAAGGTTTTCGCGGCACTCGGCGCTGCGCTCAGCTTTGCTCTCGCGGCGAGCGCCGCGGCACTCCCCGGGGTCCCATCATCTGAACGCGCGGGATTCCAGCATCTTCGCGCCGCAGATCTCAAGGCGGATCTTTATTTCTTGGCATCGGATGCGCTGCAAGGCCGCATGTCCCTGCAACCCGGCGATGACGCGGCGACGCAGTGGATCGCGGCGGAATTTGCCAAGGCGGGACTCGAGCCCGCGGCGGGAAATTCCTCGTATCTCCAGGCGGTGCCCCTGATCGAATATCGCAGTGATCGCGACGCGAGCTTCGTCAGTTTGAGGCGCGGCGGCAAAGTCACACAGTGGCACGCTCCCGAAGTCATCGGCGGCTTCCATGACGATCTTGAAATCACCGCTCCTTTGGTATTCGCCGGTTTCGGCATCACCGCACCCGGCTTGCACTACGATGATTATCGCGGCATCGACGCGCAGGGCAAAGTCGTCGCCGTATTCGAGCACGAACCGCAGGAAAACGATCCGCACTCGCCCTTCAACGGCACCGGCAATACCCGATACGCCACCAACCGCGTCAAGGCCATGATCGCGCAGGCGCACGGCGCCGTTGCCGTCATCGTGATGGCGGAGCCGAATCGCAAGCATCCTTCGAATTTGGAACGGGTGAATCGAATCGGCGGCAGCCTGAGCCGGATGATTCCGCTGCCCTCGCAAGTGATCGTCCATGACGATCTTCATATTCCAGTCGCCACCGTGAGCGATGCGGTGGCGGCGCAGCTGCTGGCCACCGCCGGCGCCACGCCGCAGGCGCTGCAAGCGGCGATTGATCGAGATCTGTCGAATCACTCCATCGCGTTGCCCGCCAGCGAGGTGACGCTTCACTTCGAAAACAAGTCCCGCATTTCCGGCCTGACCTATAACGTGGCGGCACTGCTGCCCGGCGCCGATGCGCGGCTTGCGGCCGAGACCATCGTGATATCGGCGCATCACGACCACGACGGCGCCGCGCCCGGCCCCGGCGGCAAACTCGAGATATGGCACGGTGCCGATGACAACGGCTCGGGAACCGTCGGCGTGGTGGAGCTGGCGCACGCCTTCGCTGCAAACCCACAGCGACCGAAGCGGTCGATTCTGTTTGTGGTGTTTGCCGCCGAGGAGCGCGGCCTCCTCGGGTCCTACTACATGGCTGCGCATCCCTTGAGGCCGCTGGCCACGACCCGAGCGATGATTAATTTCGACATGATCGGACGCGATGAAGCCAAAAGCGACCAGACCGACGGACTGATTGACATACCGGCGAACACCGGCAATCGGTTGAACCTCATCGGCGCGGCCTACAGTCCGGATTTCAAGAACACCGTGGTCGCGGCCAATCGCCTGGTCGGCTTGGATTTGGACGACCGCTTTGATCACGAGAACGCGTTGAACACCTTCTTTCGCAGCGATCAGTTTCCGTTCGTGCTGCACGACATTCCCGCATTTTGGTTCTTTACCGGGTTTCACCCGGACTATCACCACACCACCGATACCGCGGACAGAATCGACTATCCCAAAATGCTGAAGATCCTGCAGCTCTCCTACCTGGCAGCGTGGGATTTTGCCACCCAGGCAGGATATCCGCGCTTCGTCGCTGATCCGCCGGGAGGCTGATCACACTTTTTCGTGCACAGCTTGCCTCAGTGACTTCGCCATCACGCCGGCAAGTGGCAGATCCCTTGCTGTTTTGGTGACCTTTCGCGTCGAATCGATTCATCCCGCCAAGGGCGCCTCATCGGAAGCGGGTCGTGAAACGGAGCGAAGGGCGGCGCCCGCTCCCTCATCGTCAGTCTTCGCGGCAAAATCCCCAATCGATACGATTCCAACCAGCCGCTTTTCGCGATTGACGACCGGCAACCGCCGAATTTGCAGATCGCTCACGTTGCGCGCTAAATCCTGGGTCGTCTCATCATCGAAAAGATACTTGACGCCGCTCGTCATGATCTCCGCCACCGTACATCGGTCCGGATTCTTGCTCTTGGCAACGCCACGCAGCGCGATATCCCGGTCCGTGATCATGCCGACCAATCGCTCCTCGTCCGCCACGGGCAATATTCCACAATCCTGATCCGCCATCAGGCGGGCCGCTTCCCGCAGAGTCGCATCGCGTCCGACGGTGCAAACATTCGTGGTCATGATGTCCCTGATTAGCATGCAAATCTCCGGTCATAGGAAAGACCCAGCAGAGCATGCCGGCAGGCTCGACGCCATACGCTCACAACGCGACGTTTTGTCAGTTGTGTCCGTCGGACAAGCGGATGCGATCGCTGCCCACTGCATCGATCCAGAAGCTCGAAATCGACCGTCAAGGGCTGCGACGCGTCGGTCGCAACGACATCACCCTCCCGATCAATGATCCATCCAGCGCCGTCCGCCCCTCCGTCTTCGATTCTCCAATCCGCCGCCATGCAGCTGCATACGGTGACCTTCATGCGGGGCCTGGTGCTCGATGTCGTGGGTGAGCAGCAATGCTGCTGAGGCGCTCACGATGCAGCGCTGAAGCGCACCCTGCCAATCTACTGAACGGCTCGAGAAAGAGTCAGTTTAAAACCGCCATGGGCACCGTCTGCGTCTCGATTGCGGCGTGAGAATTGTTTGCACTGGTGTCGGATTATTTCTTACTTCATGTTCCGAGCATCGTCCGACAGAATCCCGAGTCAGAGCTGCGTATCGTCGCAATCCCAACAATAAAGGAGCCAGCCATGCCGCGCCAAGTTCCCTCATTGACTCTCGCCGAGGCACGTGGATTGATCGCGGCGGGCGAGAAAAAGGCGCAGGAACTCGGCATTCCCTACAACATAGCGGTGGTCGATGCGGGCGGCGGATTGATCGCTCACGCGCGCATGGACGGCGCGTGGCTGGGCAGCGTCGACATCTCGATACACAAGGCGTGGACCGCGCGCGCTTTCGACATGGCGACCGAGGATTTGGGCACCATGGCGCAAAGCGGCAAGCCGCTGTTCGGCATTCAGAACACCAATCATGAAAAAGTCGTCATATTTGGCGGCGGCGCGCCCATTAAATTCGGTGATGTCGTCATCGGTGCCGTGGGGGCGAGCGGCGGAACGGTGGATCAGGACCTGAAGGTGGCCAAAGCCGCCGTGTCGGCCTTTCAACACTCGCACTAGGTTTCGCGGAGCGCCATGATGACGGAGTTGCCTTACTGCGGAGCCCCACCGCTGCCGGGCGAGCTCCTCGCACGCTTCAATACCGATCCTGTATTGATCGCGGCGCTGATAGCCATCGCCGGCCTGCACTGCTGGGCTGCACGGCGCTTGCCGGGTCGACAGCGGCTGTGCGGACTGCTTGGCTGGATCATTGCCGCAGCCGCTCTGATCTCGCCGCTCTGTGCCTTGTCCGTGGCGCTGTTCGCTGCCCGCATAGGGCAACACATGATTCTTGCATTGATTGCGGCACCGCTCATCGCCGTCGCTCTTCCCGCGCAGGCGCCGCGCACAGCCTGGCCGCTTTGGCTCAGCGCCCTGGCTTTCTTCGGCGCTCTGTGGTTTTGGCACATGCCCCTGCCCTACGAGGCGACCTTCCAGTCAACGACCGTTTACTGGTGTATGCATTTGTCTTTGTTCGGCAGCGCCATTGCATTTTGGCACACGTTTCTGCACCACTCGCGTGCTCACGCCTTGGACGCGTTTGTCGCCGGCACGCTCACCTCGGTGCAGATGGGATTGCTGGGCGCGTTTCTCTCACTCGCCGACCATGCGATGTTTCGGTGGCATCTATTGACCACCCAAGCCTGGCACCTGACGCCGCTGCAGGATCAACAGCTCGGCGGTGTGCTGATGTGGGTCCCGGGAATCGCCATCTTTTTGTGGGTGACCCTGCGCGCGTTGGCGCGAGTCTGGACCGAAATGGACGGAGCGCGCATCGCATGAGAACTTCGCCGCTCGGCTATCTCGATGCCGCCGGCGTGCGTGCCCAGCACATTCTTCCCCTGACGTGGTTCATGCTCTGTGTTTCGATCACGGTGTGCGTCGTGATCGGGACGCTTGTCTGGATGGCGGTGCAACGCCGGCGGGCAGCGGGCGGTGCCGAGGTTGCCAGCGTGGCGATCGAGCGCGGTGCCGACGGCTTGCGCTGGATCCGCGTAGGTTTGCTTCTCGCGGCAGTTCCGCTCATCGTGACTCTCGTCTGGACCATGATGGCGCTGGCGGAAGTGGTCGGTCCGCCCGCCGACCCTGCCCTGGTGCTCGATGTCACCGCGCACCAGTGGTGGTGGCAAGTGCAATACAACGGGCGGCGGCCTGAGGACGAATTCGAAACGGCCAATGAGATCCATATTCCGGTGGGGGCCCCGGTGCTGGTGCGCCTGCACGCGGCGGATGTCATCCACAGCTTTTGGGTCCCGAAACTCACCGGCAAGACCGATGTGATTCCCGGACAAGTTAATCAGAGCTGGATGCAGGCCGACGCGCCCGGCCGCTATCTCGGACAGTGCAGCGAGTTCTGCGGTTTTCAGCACGCGCACATGCAGTTCGAAGTCATCGCGCAAAGCCCCTCTGACTTTGCGGCCTGGCGGGCTGCGCAGCGGCAACCGGCGGCCGCCCCCGTCAGCGCAGAGGCAGCACGGGGCCTGGAAGTGGTGCAATTTCGCTGCGCCATGTGTCATGCGATCCGCGGCACGAGTGCCGGCGCCGTGAGCGCGCCGGACCTCACGCATCTGATGAGCCGCCGCACGATCGGGGCGGGAACCTTGGCCAACACCCCGGGGAATCTCGGCGGCTGGATTCAGGACCCACAGGATGCGAAACCAGGATCCTTGATGCCCAACCAGTATTTGTCCGCCCGACAATTGACCGATGTTCTCGCTTACCTGGAGACACTGCAATGAGGGCACCGGATTATCGAACGCCGCGTATCGGCATCGACGGCATCGAGCATCAGGCCAAGCTGCTGCACGTTTGGGAAGGCGCTGGCGGGATCAAAGGGTTCCTCACCACCGTGGATCACAAGAAGATCGGCATCCGCTACATCGTGACGGCCTTCATTTTTTTGGCTGTTGGCGGCATCGAAGCGCTCATCATGCGCATGCAGCTGGCCGGCCCGAACTTGTCGCTGCTCACACCGGCTCAATACAACCAGCTTTTCTCCACGCACGGCATGACGATGATTTTCCTGTACGCGTCGCCGATTCTGTCCGGCTTCTCGAATTATTTATGGCCGCTGCTTGCTCGGCAGCCGCGACATGGCATTTCCGCGCCTGAACGCCTTGAGCTACTGGATCTATCTCGCCAGCGGAATTTTTCTGTACGTCGGATTCCTGACCGGCAACGGGCCGAACGACGGCTGGTTCAACTACGTACCGTACGCCTCGAAGCCCTTCAATCCTGGACTTAACGAAGATTTCTATGCGCTCGGCATGGTGTTTTTAGGGATCTCGATCACCGTCGGCGCCGCTAACTTCATCGTCACGGCATTTCGCACGCGCGCGCCCGGCATGTCGCTCAATCGGCTGCCCATCATGGTGTGGGGCACGCTGACCGCCAGCGTGGCCAACCTGGTCGTGGTGCCGGCGGTGAGCCTGGCTTTCTTCCTGTTGTGGATGGATCGGCAGTTCGGCACGCATTTTTTTGATCCCGGCTTGGGCGGCCAAGCGCTGCTGTGGCAGCACCTGTTCTGGATATTTGGGCATCCGTGGGTCTACGCCATCGTGCTGCCCGCCATGGGCATGGTGTCCGACGGTCTGCCGGTGTTCTGCCGCCGGCCCCTGGTGGGCTATTCGCTGGTGGCGCTTGCTACCGTTGCCACGATGATATTGGGATTCGGCGTGTGGGTACATCACATGTTTGCGACCGGCTTGCCCGGCCTCGGACTGTCGTTCTTTTCCGCCGCTTCGATTGCCATCACGATTCCGTCGGCGGTCGCAGTGTACGCGTGGCTCGCAACCATTTGGCTGGGCCGCCCGGTGGTGACGACGGCGTTTCTATTCTTCGCCTCCATGATTCTCCTGTTCGTGATCGGCGGGGTCTCCGGATTCATGACGGCGAGCGTCCCGGTCGACTGGCAACTCACCGATACCTACTTCGTGGTCGCGCACCTGCATTACGTACTGATCGGCATCAACGTGTTTCCGGTGGTGGGCGCGGTCTATTTTTGGTTTCCGAAGATGACCGGCCGCCTGCTGGATGAGCGGCTCGGGCGCTGGAATTTTTGGACCATGTTTGTCGGATTCAACCTCGCATTCTTGCCGATGCATCTGACCGGATTGCTCGGCATGCCGCGTCGCGTCTACACCTACAACGCCTATCCCGGCTGGGGCGCGCTGAATCTGATCACCTCCGTCGGCAGTGTGGTTTTCGCATTCGGCGTGCTCCTCCTGTTCGTCAATGTCTTGAGGAGCCTGCGGCTTGGGGCGCGGGCCAGCGAAAACCCCTGGGACGCGCCCACGCTCGAGTGGTCCGTACCCTCGCCGCCTCCCCCGTATAACTTTGCCGTGATACCCACGGTAGTGTCGCGTCACCCTCTCTGGGAGTCACGCCTCGGCGAACCGGTGTTGTCCACGACCGAGCGCGGCATGCTGCTGGATGTCGGCAAGGAGACGATCGCAACATCGGCGCTCGATGCAGCGCCGGACATCATTCTGGAGATGCCCGAGGACAGTGTCGCTCCGCTGGTATTGGCCGCGGGTTTGAGCGTGCTGTTCGTCGGACTGCTGCTCAAGGGCTGGATCGCCGTCTCGCTCGGCGCGCTGCTCGCGGCGGCTGGTGTGCTGATATGGCTCTGGCCGCGGCCCGCGTTGCGCGAACGCGAGCCGGCCGCCGGGGTGGCCCATGGTTGAAGCGGCTCTATCGCAACCCGGGCAATTGCCGGTCGGGCCGGTTCGGCGCCATGGTATCGGTTGGTGGGGCGCCGGAACCTTGATTGCCACCGAGGCGGCGCTCTTTGCGTATCTGCTGTTCTCCTACTATTACCTGGGAGCCACCAATCCCAGCGGCTGGGTATTGGAACGCGCGCCTTCTCTGAAACTTGCGCTTCCCAACACGATTCTGCTGCTCGCTTCGAGCGGCGCGGCATGGTTCGGCGAACGAGGCATTCTCACAATGAATCGCGCGCGGGCACTGGCCGGCTTCGGCGCCGCCTTTCTGATGGGAAGCGTTTTCGCGCTGGTGCAATTGCTCGAATGGCATGGCAAGAGCTATGGCTTGGGGTCGTCGAGCTATTCCTCCCTGTATTTCGTGACCACCGGCTTTCACATGGCCCACGTGGCGGTGGGCATCTTGGTGCTCGCCGCGCTGTTTCTCTGGACGGCGCTCGACTACTTCAGTCCACGGCGCCGACTGGTGGTCTCGGCCGGAGTGCTGTACTGGCATTTTGTCGATGTCGTGTGGCTGTTCGTCTTCGCCACCTACTATTTGACGCCCTACCTGGGTTTCACATGAGCGCCGATCCGCACCTCTCGTCGGCTCTCATCCCTCGACGCCGCACATGGCCGCCCCCGCTGATTTTCTTTGCCGTGTTCGGCGGCCCGGTGGCATGGTTTTTACAGCTCAATGCCTGTTTTGCGCTCGCCAGCGCGCCCTGCTTCATCGACAACGTACGCATCGCGGCCGGTCTTGCCAATCATGCGAGTTCATCGCTCATCGTGATCGTCGCCGTGGCGGCCTGCGCGGTGGCGCTCGCCGCTTTGCTGACCGCCCGGCGCGCCTATCGCCTGAGCGAGCGAGACAGTTCGCACGATCGCCGAGCGCCGCTGGAGATCGGCGCCGGGCGCAGCCGCTTTCTTGCGCTGTGGGGGATTTGCTTTAGCGCCGGTTCGGCGCTGCTCATTGCCGTCACCGCGCTCGCTTTTTTCCTGCTGCCACGATGCGCGGGTTGATGCTCACCGGTCTTGCCGCCGCAGCGCTGCTGAGTGCCGCCTGCGACCACGCACCCCGCGGGCGCGCATCGATCAGTCGCGCCGAAATTCATGAAGGCAAGGCTCTGATCGCGGCGAATTGCGCTGCGTGTCATCGCGTGCCCGGCGTCGCACGCGCCACCGGCCGCGTCGGCCCCTCGCTTGCACAGATCTCGCGTCAGCAAATCATCGCCGGTCACTTCGCCAATACACCGGATGAAATGATGCGCTGGATCGAACATCCCCAAGCGATGTTGCCCGGCGATGCGATGCCCGAGATGGGGCTCTCGCGGGAGCAGGCGCGAAAAATTGTCGATTATCTATATACGGTGGACTAACACCATGAGCATGTCGCTTCGATATTGGATTCTGAGTTTCATCCCCTGCGCCGCGGTCGCACAAACCGTTCCCGCCCCGGTACCCGAGAACGAAGTATTCAAACGCGAGGATATCGGACACGCGCTGTCCGCGCCGACTCCCGAGGCGGGACGCACGGCGCCAAGCGCAGCAAATGCCCCCAAGGATGATGGGCAATGGACCATGCCCTCGAAGAATTACGCCTCGACGCGCTTTTCATCGCTCAATGAAATCACGCCGGCCAACGCGCATTTGCTGCAGCCGGTGTTCAGTTTTTCCCTGGCGGTCAACAAGGGTCAGGAAGCGGCGCCCATCGTGGCCGACAACACGATGTATATCGTAACCGCGTATCCCAACATCGTGTACGCGCTGGATCTGACCAAACCCGGCGCTCCTTTGAAATGGAAATTTGCCCCCAAACCCGCGCCCGCCAGCCAAGGCGTCGCGTGCTGCGATGTGGTGAATCGCGGCGGTACGGTCGACGCCGGCAAGTACATCTTCACCACGCTGGACGGACAGACCATCGCCATCGACGTGAAGAGCGGTACGGCCGCGTGGCGCACGCAGCTCGGCAACATCAATATGGGCGAAACCATCACCATGGCGCCAACTGGTCGCCGACGGCAAGGTGTATGTCGGCAACTCCGGCGGCGAACTCGGCGTGCGCGGGTGGGTGACCGCGCTGGATGAGGGCAGCGGAAAATTGCTGTGGCGCGCCTATGCCACCGGGCCGGACGCGGATGTGCTCATCGGCCCTCAGTTCAAGCCTTTTTACGCGGATGCCCACGGCAAGGATCTGGGAGTCAGCAGCTGGCCGGCGCAGGCGTGGAAGATCGGCGGCGGCGGCATGTGGGGCTGGATCACCTACGACGCGGAGCTCGGCATGCTTTATCACGGCACCGCCAATCCCGGTCCATGGAACGCCGATCAACGACCGGGCGACAACAAATGGACCGCCGGCATTTTTGCGCGGGATCCGAACACCGGCGACGCCCACTGGTTCTATAGATATTCCCCGCACGACGAGCACGACTACGACGGCATCAACGAGCAAATCCTCCTGGACATGCCCTTCGGCGGCAAAATGCGCAAAGTACTCGTCCATCTCGATCGCGACGGCTATGTTTATGTGATCGATCGCACTAACGGCGAGGTGCTTTCGGCCGATCCATTCGGCCCGGTGAATTCCACGAAGGGCATTGATCTTGCCACCGGCCGCCCGATACTCAATCCCGACAAGGAAACCAAGCTGGGGCAAACCGTGCGCAACATCTGTCCGACCGCGTCGGGCGCCAAAGACTGGAACCCCTCGAGTTTCAGCCCGCAGACTGGCTTGCTCTACATTCCGCACGAAAACATGTGCATGGATTGGATGAGCATGCAGGTCAGCTACATCGAGGGCACCCCTTACGTCGGCGCGGAGGTTCACATGAAGCCGGGACCGGGAGGTAACCGCGGCGTGCTGACGGCATGGGATCCGGTTGAGCGCAAGCCGGTGTGGGAAGTGAAGGAAAACTTTCCGGTGTGGTCGGGTACGGTCGCGACCGGCGGCGATCTGGTCTTCTACGGCAGCATGGATGGCTGGTTCAAGGCCGTGAACGCCAAAACCGGCGAGCTCGCGTGGCGCTACAAAGTCGACAGCGGAATCATCAGCCAGCCGGTCAGCTATCGTGGTCCTGACGGCCATCAATACATCGCCGTGCTGTGCGGAGTCGGCGGCTGGTCGGGCGCGGTGGTTTCCGGACCCGATCGATCCGCGCGACGGTTCGGCCGCATTAGGAATGGTGAATGTCATGTCGGATCTACCCAAGTACACCACCGCCGGAGGCACGCTATATGTGTTTTCGCTGCCGCATTGAATTGTTGTCTGGCGAGCGTGCTGATCTGCCGCCTGCCATCGGGCGCCGCCGCCGCCCACGCCGTCCGAAGAATTCCCCGGAGCGGGGCCGATCGTCGTCCGCCCTCGCCCCCGGCAGCAATCACAGCGCCGTCTACAACGATCCGCGTGCGGCGGCGTACTACGACAATGCCGAGGCGGTGAATTCCGGAAAACGTCCTCTTCGACGCAGTTCAATTGCTCGGGTTGTCATTCCAACGGCGGCGGCGGCATGGGCCCCTCGCTCATGGACGATCAGTGGATCTATGGCGGCAGACTCGAACAGATTCATCAGACGCATCGTTGAGGGACGACCAAATGGCATGCCCGCCTGGGGGGCCAGGATTCCCGATCAACAGATTTGGCAGCTGGCCGCTTATGTGCGCTCCATGTCGCTGCCGCAAACCTTGGCCGCGCAAAACGGTCCGACACCTTCGCAACTCCCGGCGCCGGTGCCGCCGGCGGCCGATCAGGACAACGGCTGGTCGCTGCCCCCGCAGACCACCAATGACTACACCACCACCACCAAGGGACCCGAATGAAGCGATTCGTCTCCTTGCTGCTCTGCCTCAGCATCGGCTGGGTCTCGAGTGCCGCGTCCCGGCAGGTCCTCAGCGTCTGCGCCGATCCGAATAACCTGCCGTTTTCCGATCAAGCTCAACAGGGCTTTGAAAACAAAATTGTCGAACTTCTGGCCAAGGATCTGCAAAAGCAGATTCGCTACACCTGGTGGGCGCAACGCCGCGGCTATGTGCGCAACACGCTCGACGCGGCGAAATGCGACTTGTGGCCCGGGGTCGCCACCGGCGTCGATCGCTTGGCCACTACGCGTCCTTACTACCGATCGACCTACGTATTCGTGACCCGCGCCGCCTCGCATCTCACGGGGCTGACACTCGATGATCCGCGCTTGCGCACGCTGTCGATCGGCGTGCAGATGGTGGGCAACGATGCCAACAACACACCGCCGGCGCATGCCATCGCGAGCCGGGGCATCGTCAACAATGTGCACGGTTACATGCTGTACGGAAACTACGCGAAAGCGAACCCCGCCGCCAATATCATGACCGCGGTTGAAAACCGCGAGGTGGACGTGGCGCTGGTCTGGGGGCCGCTCGCCGGCTATTTCGCGCGGCGATCGAGCATTCCCTTGTCGCTCTACCCGGTGACGCCGCCGCTCAGTTCAGGCTGGCCAATGACTTTCGCCATCTCCATGGGAGTGCAGGCGAATGACAAGGCACTGTTGGCGCAAATAAACGCAGCGCTCAGCCGGGAACAAGCGGCAATTGATGTCATATTACAGAGCTATGGGGTGCCGCGAAGTTGAGGCTGGCCGGCCATGGGCGCAGCCATCGACGGCACACCTCGGGCCAAACCGGCCTTGGAAATCCTCATTGCGCGTAGCTGCGCGGAAACAGAATTCTAAAAACCGTTCCCACGCCGGGCGTCGATTCCATCTCAATTGTGGCATCGAGCAATTCGCAAAGGCGTTTGACGATCGATAGGCCAATCCCCTCGCCCGGTTCCTGCCTGGGCGCAGCCATGTGACTCAGCGAAAATGACACGCTGGCTGCCGCCGGGCGCGAGGCGGGCGCCGGATCTGCGGCTGTTTTCGGCGCTACTTGCTTCGCATCCCCCAACGCCAGCGCCATCGGCTTGCCGGACGCGGTGTGAAGGCCCGGACCGGTGTCCTTGACCACAAGCATCCAACGTTTTGGATCGCCGGCGGCGCTGTCTCCCCAACGCACCTCGACGCCGCCTTGGTGCGTGTACTTGACTGCATTCAGTATGAGATTTTGGGCGATTCTGGATATCTTGATCGGATCGCCCTCGACGCTAAAACCGGCCGGCCCTTCGGCTTTCAGGTAAAGGTCGCGTTGCTGCGCCCCCTCGGCGATTCCGTCGCAGAGGTGCTGCAGAATCTGCGCGACGTCCACCGGTTGAATGCGCCGCAACTCGCGGCCTGCCTGCAAACGCGCAAGGTTGGTTACGTCATCAAGCAATTGATGGAGCGAAGTGACATTGCGCATCAGCATCCGCGTGAATCGATCGCGGGTGCTTTCCGGAAGATCTCGATTGGTCAATCCCACGGTGGCGTTCGCGACCACGCTCAAGTTGCCGCGAAGATCATGGGCGGCCTGATGCCATAAGTCCGCCTGCTGCTCCTCCAAGCCTCTTATTTCCGCCAGCGCACTCTCGAGATCCTTCACCTGGCCGGCCGCTTCTTGTTGCTGCAGCTGGAAGTATTGGTTGACGCTTTCTTCCACGGTCCAAGCGCACAACTTCGCCCAGAGCGCGTAAGCGCGGCCCATCTCAGCATGGGAAACCGCCGGGTGTGCTGTTGTGAAGCGTTCGAGTTCCGCAACGACGCACTCATTGAGTTTTCCCAATTCACGGGTGACCTCTTTCAGATCGTAACCTTGCTGCCAGCGCAGCAAACCATGCGCCGCGGCAGATTCGTGCAGGGCGGTACTGGGCCGGGTGCTCACGGATGAGGTCAGGGCACGAAGTTGGTTTTCGAAAGCCAACAGGATCGCGGGGATGTGATCCAGCAGCTGAACCTTTGGAAGCGAGTCGCCGGTAGCCAATGTGGGATCGCGTTTGATCGCGTCGCGCCATTCGCGAAGCATGACTTCTTGGCGTGCGGAAAGATAATCCGCCAAGTCGTTCATCTAAAAATCCCGCAGTCTGTTTGGATGCGTGAGCCGGGTTTGCACGGAATTATTCCCATTGCTTTTGCTTGTCATTAGGTTCATTTTGCCACCGAATGCCCGCCCTCACCTCGGGCCTGAAAATTTGCGGTGACAACCGTTGATTTTATTGAGCTAAATGGTCGCGACGCCGGGCGGTTGCTGGCGGGTCAGATCGGCAATTGCGCCGTTAGAACCGTCCCGCCGCCCTCGGCCCGCTCGATATCTATGCTGCCGCCGAGCAGCCGCAGGCGGTAACGCATCGCCGCCAGCGCGATATCCGCACCCTGCTCGGCGCCATCCCGCACGACGGGAATTCCATTATCGGCGAACTTCATATGCAGAACGTTTTCCTCCACCCATACCTGCAGATCCGCGACCTCCACCGAGCCGCGTTTGAATGTCATAGCCAGCGCTTCTTCTGCGACGCGAAATAGCGCAATGGAAGCACTGGGGGGCAGCGGCGGTTCAACCTCCGGATACCACTCGGTGTAGATGACGTTGGTGCCGTGTGTCGCTTTTTGTACCTGCCATTTAAGGGCGGTAAACAACCCGACCTCCTCGACCAAGCTGGGCCGCAGCTCCTCGATCAGCCGTCGACTTTGGTCGATAGCGGCGCGAAGCGTGGCTTTGGCGCGGGCCAGGCGCCGCTCGGCTTGAGCATCCAAACCGGGAAGGTGTGGAGTCGCCGCGGTAAGGTCCATGAGTGCCGCGACAATAAGCTCCACAATATCGTCATGCAGTTGCCGGGCGAGGACCGCTTTGCCGCGTTCACCGCCTTCGATGAGATGCTGAATCAGTGCCTGCGCTGCGGCGAGCTCGCCCTGTAGTTTACTTGGCATATAAACTCAGTCCCTTGGTCGGCGTTCCCTGGGGCATCATGGGTAAGGGCATTGTAGGTAGGCCGGGCTGCTTAGGACTAGGCGGCTTGGCCCCCCCATATTTGTGAGATAGTGCTGACAGGCTGGCGTTCAAACAGAAAACTTCACGCATGGCTCTTGAAAAATAGTGCGCCGACCCTAGCTTTCGCCGGGACCGCCGGGCCCGCGCCCAAGGTGAAAGATTTGGATGAACCGTCTATTTAAAAAATAAGGAGTGGTGCCATGAGTACTGTGATGCGACAAGATCCATGGGGCGTGATGCCGCGCCTGCAGGAAGAGATCAACCGTTTTTTTGGCAATGCGCGCGAAAATGACAGCAGTTCGGCGACCGCCATGTGGATTCCGCTGGTGGACATCCACGAATACGCAGACCGATTTGAGCTCTATGTGGATCTGCCCGGCGTGGATCCGCGCCAAGTCGACTTGACCCTCGATGGCGGGATTTTGACCTTGTCGGGCGAACGTGCGCAGCCGATGCGCAAAGCAGGACGAGGAGGCCCAAGGCCGGCGCGTAGAGCGGGGACACGGCCAATTTTACCGTCGCTTTGTCCTTCCTGACACGGTGGACAGCGAAAAAGTCAACGCGACGGGCAGTCATGGCGTGCTGACCGTGACAATTCCGAAACAACCCAAGGCAATGCCGCGCCGAATTCAGATAGGTAGTTAGCGGCCAAGGGCTCATGGCGCTCTGCCATGGGCCCTTTTGTCTGCGGATCATGATTGCGCGCGCCTACAGGCAAACTCGCTCTCTGTTGGCTGCGGTCCCGCGTTCGAGGTCCTGCATCCCTTGCGGGCGCAAAGCAACTTGCCGTGCCATAATGAATGAACGAAGGCTGCGGATCTTGGTGTGAGCGAAGCAAATAAAGCAATTTTCCTAAGCTACGCCAAACAGGACGCCGCGGCCGCGGCTAGAATCTGCAACGCCTTACGCAGCGCCGGCATTGAAGTTTGGTTCGATCAAAGCGAGCTGCGCGGGGGCGACGCTTGGGATTCGGCCATCCGCCGGCAAATAAAGACCTGTGCGCTGGTCATCCCCATCATTTCGGCAAATACCCAAGGACGCGCGGAGGGCTATTTCCGTCTGGAATGGAAGCTCGCAATAGACCGCTCGCACCTGATGGCGCAGGATCGCGCGTTTTTGATCCCCGTGGTGATCGATGATACGCAGGAGTCCGAGGAGCGCATTCCCGACAAGTTTCGGGAGCTTCAATGGAGCCGGCTGCCGAATGGAGTAACGACTCCCGACTTCGTGGCGCGAATGGCAAATTTGCTCGATCAGCAAGCCGGCGTTGCCGATACAGCCCCGGCGCAGGCGGCAAGGTTCGCGGCTCCCGTTCCCGACACAGTCCCGGCATCTGCTGCGGCGGTTTCTCCCGCGGCGGCCTCCGCTGGCGCGGTTGGGAAACGTCGTTCATCGGCGCCGTGGCTGGCGGCTCTGGCCGTATTGCTGCTCGCCGGAATTGGCGCATGGGCCAGCCGACATCTGTGGTTGCATCCGGCAAAGGTTGTTGCCTACTCCCACGAAGATCGGCGCATGACCTACGCGGTTCTGCCATTTCAATCGGCCGCCGACGACAACCACGCCGCGCAAATTGCCAAGGCGACGGGCGATGAGATCAACACCCTGCTCGAGAACAGGAAGGAGCTGATCAGCGTCGTGCCCCGCGCCAGCGCCGAGCAAGCCAGCGCGCGCGAGAGCAGCATGAAGAAGCTGGCCAAGGACCTGGACGTGCATTTCTTGGTACGCGGCAGCGTGGTGCGCAGCGGCGAGGGCTATAGCGTCACCGTATTGGGCATCGACGGCGAGAGCGAGCGCGTGCTCACGACCCAATCCTTGAAGGTCGCCAAAGACGAATTGACGCCGCACTGGCGCGACGAGGCGCTCCAGGTTACCCAAGCACTCCTGAGCTCCGGCATTCAGACCGAAGTCAGACGCGTCCGAGACGAACCGGACGATGCCTTGGATGTCCGCGATCTCACCTTTCGTGCAAGTGAAGACTGGCACGCGCAGCGCGATGCCGACGGCAAGGCGGCCAATGCGCGCGCAAACGAGCTGCTCGACAAAGCACTGGCCATGGCACCGGATGATCTGTATGCGCTGCGCACCCGGGCAACCGTCAACCTGTGCGACTGCGTCAATGCCTGGTCGAAAAACCCGGACGAACAGAAGGCGATCGGCGCGGCCGCCATGGAAAAGTATCTGGCCCTGGACCCAAACTCGATCTACATGCTGGGGAAGAAGGCCGACTTGTACCAGTTGCGCCTCCGCTGGGAGGAGTCGCTGGCAATTACCGATGCCATGCTGGCACGGGCCCCGACCAATCCCGATGCGATTGGCCTCAAGGCGACCGCGCTGCTGCGCTTGAGACAACTCAAGGAGGCCCAGATGCTGGAGGAAGGATTGTTGGCACGCAATCCGAATGACTGGACCACCCTGTCCACCTTGGCCGACATCTATTTCGCGCAAGGCGATTATTCCCGCGCTGCGCCGATGGCGCAAAAAGCGATTGCGCAAATGAATGAACCGGACTTGCGGGACCGAGTCTCAGGCGGGATACAGCTCACGCGCATTGCCTCGGAGGCGCACCTCGGCCACGGCGACAGGGCCAAGGCCGCTCTGGACGATTTCACAACGACGGTGCCGAACGTCAAGACGATCACAGACATCAAAAAATGGCTGCATCCGGCCGCGGACCTTGCGGATTTCGAACCCCTGTATGCAGGTCTGCGGCTGGCGGGAGTCGGCAACTAACCCTTGTCGCTGCGCTAAAGCCGTTGGCGGGTCCTGTGTTCAGGGCTGACTGGGCGCGCGACAGCAGCTATGCTTGCCCCATGCTCTTGCCATTTGGTCAGGATCTCTATTTGGCGGATGGACCGACGGTGTCTTTCTTCGGATGCCCTTACCCCACGCGCATGGCGCTGGTGCGGCTTTCGAGCGGTAAACTCTGGGTGTGGTCCCCGATTGCCTTGACGAAGGAACTGGCCGACGCAATGGAGGCCATCGGACCGGTCGGCTACATCGTCTCACCCAATAAGTTACACCACCTTTTTTTGCCGCAGTGGCGAAAACGCTGGCCCGAAGCGCGCTTCTACGCCCCTCCGGGACTTGCCGCAAAAAAGCCCGAGGTTCGCTTCGATGCCGAACTTGGCGATCTTCCGGATAGCCCCTGGAGCTCGGATATCGATCAAGCGGTGTTTCGCGGATCATTTGCCTTGAACGAAGTGGTTTTCCTGCATCGCGCGTCCCGCACGGCGATCTTCGCTGATCTGATACAGCGATTTCCTGAAGCGGCGGCCAAGGGCTGGGTTGGCCTCCTGATGCGCCTCGGCGGCATTGTAGGAGAGCATGGCAGCACGCCGCGCGATTGGCGTCTCTCCTTCCTCTCACACGCCGCCGCGCGCGCGGCCAAACAAACCGTACTCGCATGGAAGCCGCAACGCTTGGTCATCGCGCACGGCGAGTGCGCGGACAGCGGAGCGGATGAAATCATCGCGGCGGCCCTGAAATGGATTTGAAGCCGACGAACTTGAAGGGACGTCGCTAAACTGTCGGGGTGTAGTCGGGCGGCAAAACATATCCGAGCAGGTCCTCGAAAACGCTCGTGCCGGCGAACTTGATCAGCTGAGATGCTCTTAAACGGGCGAATTCAAGCGCCGACACATCGAATGCGCGGCACCAGTCGGCCGCAAACCCTTCGAAAAGCCGCCTTCGTTCCGAGGGCAGCTGCTTCGCGTCCACCTCAATTTCGGTGACCAGCTTGGCCGAGTGCAGCGATGCCTGGCGCGGCTCGATGATTTGCAGACGCCTTCCTTTATAGGTCAGCCAGCAAGCCGCCAAGGGCAAGGTATTGAGGCTTGCTGTTTCGTGTCCGGAGATCAACTCTTGTGCGGTTCGCAATTCGCAGCAGCCCACCACCAATCGAACATCGGAACGGCCGGCTTCCGCCGCAAGGGCCGCCAACAGCGCCTGTTTTGCGCCGATGGTGCCCGAGCTGTGCGAGAGCAGGTTCTCGATCGCATCCGGCGCTTTTCCGGCGGCACCGTCGCACTCCCTCATATACTCCGCGGCCTCGCGCAGCGAATACAGGTGAAATTTCGCTCGACAAACAGAACTCAGCGCGCCGCGCGGATTCAGAGTTACCATTGGCAGCAGACGAAGCTCATGTTGAAGCATGTTCTCACCGCGATTTCTCGCCGGGCAGCATTCGCGTGCGGACGCGAATGGTTCTTATTATTCAATCGAACAATTTGTATTGGGCAGCGCAAATAGTGTAGAACACCAGCGTACTTTGCAATGCAAAGTTACTGAATATATCAATCCGGGCATCCCCAGGACGCGTATGAGCGAAGAACGGCGACAGCGATCGCTTCCAAATCGGCCGGCGGCAGGCGCCCCGTCTGTCCGCCAGCCGCGCATCGCGATCGGAGGCGGCCGAGATCAAGCATGTAAGCGACACGGCATTTTGGGTCGCGGCCTTCAGGGCGGAAGAAGGCAACCGTCAGGACGCCGCGTTTGAGGAGCCTTTGGCCGGAATATTGTCAGGTGAACGCGGGCGTGCGATTGCGCGCGCCATGCCGCGCGCGGCCCTGGTCGGGTGGGGCATGATAGTTCGCACCTCCGCCATCGACCGGCTGATCCATGAGGCGCTCGCTGCCGGCGTCGATACGGTATTGAACTTGGGCGCCGGGCTTGACACTCGGCCGTATCGGATGAAACTGCCGGCTGCTCTGCGCTGGATCGAGGCGGATTTCCCCGGAATCGTCGAATTGAAAAATTCCACGCTCGGGGAGCACCAGGCGGTTTGCAAGCTCGAGCGTGTCGGCATCGATCTCTTGGATCTAGCGTCGCGTCGCGAACTTCTCGCTGAATATGCTTTGAGCGCCACGAGCGCGTTGGTGATCACCGAGGGGGTTCTGCCCTATTTTTCCGTTGCCGATGCCGCAACCCTCGCGGACGACCTGCACGCCGCCCCCTGGATTCGTTATTGGATCCAGGATTTCGACAACGCCGCGCAGCGCAGCTCAGCGCGGGGATGGGAGGCCAAGCTCGAGGCGGCGCCACTGCTGTTCAAGGTCAATGATTGGTTTCAGTTTTTCTCAAAATATGGATGGAGTTGTGCACATGTCGTTACGAGCTTGGAGGAGTCGCAACGAATCAACCGGCCCTATCCGCGCGATTTTCCGTTCGGGCTGATCATGCGGGCGCTGCCGAAGGCGATGCGCGAGCAAATACAGAGCTTGAGCGGCGCAGTATTGTTGCAAAATGCGGGATCTGCATCTTGAGCTCGAAAGATATAACGGAAAGCGGCGCTCTCGACTCGGACGTCTGGTCCGAATGGCTTCTGCATCGACGCCACGCCGACGATTACGCGTATGGGCGCGTGGTCCAGGCCGCCGTTGCGGGGTATGCGGATCGGGTGCTGGACGGCGCGCAACTCCAAGCAGGCATGACGCTTGTCGATGTCGGTGCCGGCGAAGGCTTGGTGGCATTTCGTGCACTTGAGCGTTATGGAGCGTCGCTTCGCGTCATTCTGACCGACCTGTCCGGTCCCATGCTGCGGCACGCAGAATCGGCCGCCGTGGAGCGCAACGTGCGGGGGCAGTGCACATTCCTTGAGTGCTCGGCCGAGAATCTTGAGGGAGTGGCCGATGCATCGGTCGACGTCGTCACGACTCGGGCGGTTCTGGCCTACGTGGCCGACAAGTCCGCCGCTTTGGGTGAGTTTTTCCGTGTGCTCAAACCCGGCGGCCGCCTATCGATCGCGGAGCCCATTCTTCAAGACGAGGCTTTCTACGCCCGAGCCTTGCGAAGACGAGTCGAGGATCGATCCCAGCCTCCGGATCGGTTTTTGACGCTTCTGCATCGCTGGAAGTCGGCCCAGTTTCCGGACACGGAAGAGGCCTGCGCCAAGAGCCCGATCGCCAATTATTCCGAACGAGATCTGCTCAATATGGTTCGTGGAGCCGGCTTTGCAGAAATTCACCTTCAGCTGCATATCGACGTCATGTCATCGCCGGTCAAGTCCTGGGAGGTCTTTCTTGGGAGTTCGCCGCATCCTTGGGCCCCCTCGCTGAAGCAGATTCTCAGCGAACGCTTCAGCTTGGAGGAACGTCAGCTCTTCGAACGCATGGTCCGGCCGACCGTGGAGTCCGGCAGGAATGTCACCACCGACCGCGCGCTGTATCTGCAAGCGCAGAAGCCTTCCGCATGAAACGCTCATCGATTCTTTCCGCCCGTCAACGGCATCAAGTTCGCTCGCAGCAGTGCTTGCGCAAGGGGCGGAAAATCGTTCTGCAGGATTTTCTGATAGTCCGAATCGATGTTCGCCACCTCGGACTCGTAGCCCTCTAACAGCGTCAATTGAGTTTGCGTGGGGGCGAAATCGGCGCTTCCCGCGACGTCGCCCCCGCCGGTTCCGACCTCGGCATTGAGCCAGATGAGATCGAGATAAACGCCATAAGGCTCTACGAAATACTTGTCGTCGCTGTCGCGCAAAGCCCGCGACACCAGCCGCGACTCGACCGCCTGCAACTTCTTATCGAGATCTTCCGCAGCTGCGAGCAATTGCCGGTTCTTTTGCTGTTGCTCATCGCTCAACGCGGCGGGAGGCGCCGGCGCGGGTTCGGCATCCGGTTCATCACCCTCCTCCGCGACCGGGGATGCCGGATTGTTCTGCTTTTTCGCCGGTCGAAGCATCGTCTCCACCACCTCGATCTGCTTGCGCTGCCATTCGATCCGATTGACCGAATCCGACACGCGGCTGATATCGTCGCGTATCTGCAGCAGCGTCTTAACTGAAAGGTCGATGTCCGCAGGCGAGCCGGGTGCATTGGGATCGCTCAGCACGTTGAATGGCTGCGTGTACGTTTGCCCGTCCACCGTCAGACGCACCGAGTAAGCGCCCGGGGCCACGATCGGACCCACCTCGCCCGGTTTGGAGCCCCAGTGCGTAATGGGTCGCGCGTCGGCATCGCGAAAGCGCGGCTCTTCCCAAATGTGGGCATTGTCGGGTGCCACCGTGCGCAGTGCTATGACGCGCGGGGAGTCATACCGCATATCCCATTTCACGCGGTTGAGGCCAAGCACAAGATCCTTGGTTTCTTTCTTTTCAAGCTGGCGAACCACGCCGCCGTGCGAATCGAGAATCTGCAGCTCCACGGGGTTCTTCGGTGCCGTCTTCAACGAAAAATTCAGCATTGCTTGCGCGCCGCGCACGAATCGATATGACGGCCGGGGCTCGAACAAAACAATCGGCGCATCTGAACGATGCTTGACCATCTGCTCGAGGGGTGTGATGTCATCCAGGATGAACAGCCCTCGGCCGTAGGTCGAGACCACCAGATCGCGAAACCTCGGCTGCACCACCACCCAGGTCACCGGCGCGGCGGGCAGTCCGGCCTGCAAGTGCGTCCAATGGCTGCCCTCATCCAGCGAGTAATACAGTCCGTTGCCGGTGCCGGCAAACAGCAGCCCGGCGCAGTTGGGATCGTCGGTGACGCTGCGCACATACGACAGCGGGTGCTTTGGCAAATCTCCATTGATGAGCTTCCAGCTTTTGCCGAAATCCGCGGTCTTGTAGATGAATGGCTCGCGATTATCCTCCAGATGAAGGTCCACGCTGACATAGGCCGTCGCCGCATCGAAGCTCGAGGGCGCGATGCTGGTTATGGTCCCGCCCGCCGGCAATCCGGTCAGATGACTCGTGACATGGGTCCAGTGTGCCGCCGCATCTTGCGTGTACCAAAGTTGACCGTCGTTGGTTCCCGCCCAGATAAGCCCCTTCTGAATCTTGGAGGGGGCAATTGCAAACACCACCTCACCATAGAATTGACCGAGGTTGTCGCCGACGATTCCTCCCGAGGGCACGATATGCGCCGGATCTTGGGTCGTGAGATCGGGGCTGGCCACCGCCCAAGTTCTACCCTTATCCGTGGTCTTGAAAATGACCTGGCAGCCGTAATACGCCGTATCGTGATCGAAGGGATCGAGCGCCAAGGGCGGAGTCCAATGGCAGCGGTATTTGAGGTCGTTCGGCGGCGAGTCGAGGGTATGTTTCCAAGGACTGACGGAGTGCGCCTCCTTGTAGCGGGCGTCCCAGCGCGTCACCGTGTCGCCGTAGCAGGTGGCCCACACGATGTTGGGATCGGCGATATCGGGAACCGTGAACCCCGATTCGCATCCCCCCATGTGGCGGTCCCAGCCGGTTTCCTGCGAATCGAAGGGCACGCTCGGGCCGCGCATGTTCCCGTCGTCTTGCATATTGCTGTAAAAATAGTAGGGAATTTGATCGTCCACGGCCACGTGGTACATCTGGCCGATGGGCAGTGTGACCCGATGGAAACCGCGCCCGTGCACGCTGGTGATGATCATCCCGGCGTCATCCGTGATCACGAAGCGATCCGGATTCTTCGGGTCGACCCAGATGTCGTGAGTATCGCCTCCCCAGCGGACTTCGTGAAAACTCTCGCCCGAATCCAGTGACTGATGAAAGGAGCTGTTGGCGACATAGACCTCATTGTCCACGCCGGTCGATACCGCAAGCCGGATGTAGTAGCCGGCGCGGCCGATCAATGCACGCTGAGAATTGACGGATTTCCAATGCTCGCCCGCATCATCGGATCGCCACAGCGATCCCTGGTCTTTGGTTTGCATGAGGGCATAGATGCGATTCGAATTGGTGGGTGCAATCGCAACGTCGATCTTCCCCACCGGCGCATGCGGAAGCCCATTTTCATCGAGTCGCGTCCACTTCGTCCCGCCATCATGCGAGATATACATTCCGCTTCCTGGGCCGCCGCTGAATTCGCCCCAGGTGTGCATTTCCAACTGCCACATGCCGGCAATCAGCGTGTGTGGGTCGTGCGCATCCAAGGACAATCCCGAGCATCCGACGTTCTCGCCGGCGAACAACACGCGCTCCCAATGCTGCCCGCCGTCGGTGGTGCGGTAGACGCCGCGCTCTTGCTGTGGCCCGGTCGCCCGTCCCAACACGCAGGCGAAGACGATATCGGGGTTCGTCGGGTGGATCACGATCCGGCCTATTCGGCCGGAATCTTGCAGTCCGACATTGCGCCAGCTCTTACCCGCATCGGTGGACTTGTAGATCCCGTTGCCCATGACGTCGCTGTCGCGAATCACCCACGCCTCGCCCGTCCCCGCCCAAACCGTGTCCGGCTCCGAGGGCGCGACTGCGAGAGCGCCGATGGCCGCGACCGGCTGCTTGTCGAAGATTGGCGCCCAGCGATTCCCTCCGTCCGCCGACTTCCAGATCCCGCCCGAGGCCGCGCCGGCATAATAGACACTCGGATCGCCGGGGACCCCGGCAACCGCAGCGATCCGATTGCCGACTTTCGGTCCCACGAAACGGAAGCGAAACTCGCTTTCATGTTCGGCATCGCTCGCCGGTTGATCCGCCCACGCCGCGCCGGCCAGAATCGCCGCCGCCGCGCACCACGCTCCGAGCGTTCTTTTGCCCATCCCGCACCCCACTGCCCGTTATTGTTCAAAACTCCGTCGGCGGTCGCCGCGCACGGCTCTTTATTGCGGATAAGCCTTTACGCTGTCCGCAACGGAGTCGGCCACGTGCTCCTTGGTGATCACCCCGGCGACATCGCTGCCGCGGGGAACGCCCCGGCCGCGCACGACCACCGCCATGATGGCTTTGCGGCGCCACATTCGTCGTATGACGTCGAAGGCAGTTTCGTCCTCGCGCACCACGGTGAAGTTTCGATTGGCGACATCGCCCAACTTGACCCCGGTATTGGTGCTTTCCAAACCTCGCCGCAGCCCCGTGTTGACGCGGATCACGCCGAATAGCCGCCCTTTGTCGGTGACCACCACGTAGCGCAGCCGGCCGGCGTGCTCGGGTTGCCGCAGATACTCGTCGAAACTCGCCTCCGCCGGCAGAACCTGGATATCCGTGTCCATCACTTCGCGCGCCGCGCGCACCAGAAACATGTTCGCATGGCGCGCCTTCGGAATCGCGCGTCCGCGGCGTACCAGCTTCAGGGTGTAAATCGTCTCGCGCGACAGCACGCGGCGCGCGCCGATGCTCATGGCCACGGCCACGATCATCGGCATCACGATGCTGTAGTCGAGCGTCATCTCGAAAATCATCGTCACCGCGGTCATCACCGCCCCGGTGCCGCCGCCCACCATCGCACCCATGCCGACCATTGCGAACGCCGGAACGCTCAGGTGAATGGGAAGGCCAGCCGCGTTCAACAATGCGGCAAATGCGCCGCCGAGGGCGGCACCCATGAACAACGATGGCGAAAAGATTCCTCCCGAGGATCCGGATCCGAGACTTATGCGATGTTGCCAGCGCTTTGCAGAGACCCAGCAGCACGAGCAGCCAGAAGGTCGAGATCTGTCCCGACAGCACGGCCTGCACCGTCGCGTAACCGACTCCGTCGACGTAGTACTGGCCGAAGATGCGCAATAGCGCGTACATCAGCACGCCCACCATGAGCATGCCCAGCATGTGACGGAAATAGCGCGACTTGATCTTGTCGAACAGGTCCTCGGCCAGATGCAGGCCCTGGATGAAACCCGCTGCGGCCACTCCGCTCAGCGCACCGAGCACGGCAAATAGGATCAGCACGATCAGGGCGTTCGAGTCGACCGCCATGGTCTGAAGCGGCGGCACATGGAAAGCCGGCGCATCGCCGAAGAACCACCGGCCCACGAAGGTGGCCGTTCCGGTTGCGATGGCGACCGGAAGGAAGGTCTCGACGCTCACCTCCGGCATCATCAGTTCGATGGCGAACATCACGCCGCCGATCGGCGTATTGAAGGTGGCGGCGATCCCGGCGCCCGCGCCCGCGGCGACCAGCGCAATTCGCTGACCCGCGGGCATGCGAATGATCTGTCCCAACGTTGAACCGAGCGCCGAACCGATCTGGATGATCGGACCTTCGCGCCCGACCGATGAGCCGCTGCCGATCGCCAGGGCTGATGCCAAGGATTTGACCAGTGCCACGACCGGTCGGATCACCCCGCCCTTGTGATAAATCGCGTCCATGACCTCGGGGACGCCGTGGCCCTTGGCCTCCGGGGCAAAGTTGGATACCAGAAAAGTCACGCCGACGGCGCCCAGCACCGGCACGAGGATCACGAACACGCCCCACGGCGCGGGAGCCGTGAAGACATTCGCATCGTAGTGAAGAAACAAGTGGCCGGTAAAAAATAGATTATGAATGAGGCCGATCAGATCACGGAACAGCACCGCTCCGAGTCCGGTGACCACGCCGAGTCCAAGAGCCAACAAAGCGAGCTGCGCCACCGGCAGTTGGCGGCCATCATCGTCATCCATCAGCGAAACCGTGTATCAATGGCAATTACTATGACTATGTCGCACCTGCAATCCACTCGAAACAACATGTTGCCGGCATCCCGCAGCGGTACTACAAAGTAGCATGAAATTGGCGGCATCGCTCACCCTCTCGATGCAGCGGCCATCAATCCGCGGACACGATAGAAGCCGTAGCCGAGGAGATTGGTCAAGACAATGGTGACCGTGATCTTGATGGCGAAGTGAATGGGATTGGGGACGTCGACAAACGGATAGACCCCGGTCGCGCAGGCAAAGAGCGTTGCGCAAAAACCAATGACGCAGAGCACGGCGACCCACGTCGGGATGCGCATCCGTAGCGGCCTTGCGCCGACGAGGGGTATCGCAAACATGGCCAAATAAGCCAGACCGTAGAGGATATTGGAGGCATTGTTGAGGACCGCGAAGGCCTCAGCAGCGCGGACACCCGCGGAGGCAAGAACCAGCAGCAAAGCGATGAGAACGGCAGCGATCAGGATCGAGTTGGTCGGCGTGCGATAGCGCGGATGAAGGCGTGAGAACCAGGGTGGAATCAGGTGGTCCCAACCGGCAACCATCGGCAGCCGGGTGACTCCTGTGAAGATGAGACTGGCGGCACCGAGAATGCGGATCTGCAATAGCATGATCACGAGCCGGGCTACGAAGGTGGCGAAGCCGGAATCTCCGAACGCCAGGCGCAGGGTCTGCGGAATGGGGGCGATGTAATTGATCGCCGTGCCGGTAAGCTCGTGGAAGGCAAGCACGGACGCCGTTCCGAGCGTGAACATGAAAAAGATAATGGGCGAGGCAATGAGAATGGAGCGGCCGATATCGCGGCTGGGCGCCTTCGATTCGCCGGCCATGATGGCGATGTACTCGATGCCGGCTGCCGCGAACAACGTCTGGCCGATGAGGGCGAGCGAGGTCGCGTTGGATTCTGGGAATTCGAGATCGAAGGGTGCGAAATGGATGGGCGTGTGATGTCGGAGCGCCCAAAGCGGCGCCAGGATCAGCAGCGCGAACGCCGCGATCATTGCTAGGCCCGACACATTATGAATCCATTTGCCGATGGCGAGCCCTCGCACGGCCGAGAGCGCCAACAAAACCAGCACCCCTGCAAGAAAACAGAAAACGACCAGGTGACTTTCCGGAATCCAAGCGGCGCGCGGGCCGACCATATAAGCGAACTCGCTGGGAATCTGAAACAAGATCGTGGCGATGGTGGAAAGTGCGTAGGCCCAAATGTTCCAGGCGACCAGAAAGCCGGCTGCATCGCCGAACGCGCGGCGGGTCCACACATAGAGGCCGCCTTCCAGCGGCATCTCGCGATTCAAGTGATAGACCGCGGCGGCCATGGGCAGGTAGAACGTGCCGAATGCCAGCAGCCATACGACGGTTTGCGCACGGCCGAGACCCGCGGCGATGCCCACCCATGAGCTGCCCACCACCGTGAGCACCTGCGACAGTACGAGATCGCGAAGGCCAAGCTGCCGCGGGAGAGGCTGCGAATCGCTAGCCGTCGTCGACATCGGCGATCGTCGAGCTTTCCGTCTCACGCATATTTGAACAGCGCCATGAACCCGAAATCCATGTGCAGCTGTTGGTGACAGTGAAACAAGGTTGGCCCCGGGTTATCGGCGACAAAATCGAATTCCAACTCTTGAAAACCTCCCAGCATTGCGACGTCCTTGAGCACACCCGAGGTTTGTCTGCCGGCGACCCGCGTCAATTCAAAGCTGTGCCGGTGCAAATGCAACGGGTGGATATCGTCGCTCGCATTGCGAAACTTGAGGCGATAGCGGCGTCCCTGATGCAAAGTGTAGCCAGGCTTCATCGACTCCATGGAGAATGCCTCTCCATTGAGGGTCCATTGATTGAATCCATTGAGGGCCGCATTGTTCTTCTCCACCAGAATTTCGATCGTTTCGTCCGGTGGTGCAGGCCGGGCGTCGCTTTTGCCGAATCGCGTGTAATCCCAATGAAAGGGCCTGGGTTTCAACCACTGGGCTTTGCCCTCGTGGCCCGCGTACTCGAGAACCACGCCCATGCCGCGGCGGCGATCGTCATCGTCCGAATCGCCCATGATCCACACGCCGGGATGATTCATGTCGACCATCGCGCTGATGCGCTCCGCGGTTCCCAGCCATAGCATCGGTACCTCCTTGGGCAGCGGCACCGGATTACCGTCGAGCGCCAGGACCTTGAATGAATGTCCCGGCAAGGCGAGGCTGCGGATCTCCCCGGCACTCGCATTCAGTACATGGAAGAGCAACCGTTCGCCTTGCTTGACGCGTATAGGCTCGCCGGCCCCCAGCATCTTGCCGTTGATGGCGAAGCGTTGGTATCCCACTTCAAAGCCTTTGGTCTTTCGCTTGGCCCGCTCATCGGCCCGTTTCCCGATCTGCTGCAATTCCTTGATCGGTTCTCCGTCCAGAAAGTCCATCGCCATGTCGCCCCCGCGGCTCAGAGACGGTTCGAATTCCTTCATCACCAAAAAAATTTCGCGGTCATAGGCACCGGGATTGGACTTCGGCTCGATGTAAAGCGGCCCCGCTTGACCGGTGTAGGTACCCCGGTTCAAATCGCCGCCCGCGGCCACATGCGTGTGGTAGAAGCGAAAGCCCGAAGGGTGAGGAACAAAGGAAACACGGCGCATGCCATGAGGCGGCACGAAAGGCGTGCCTTCCTCGGAGGCGCCGTCGACGTCGCTGGGAATCATCTGACCATGCCAGTGAACCAGCTCCGGCGTGTCCGTATCGTTGTAAAGATCGACCGTAACGCGCCGACCTTCTTTGAATCTCAGCAATGGCCCGGGGAAGCTATCATTGTAGAGGGTGGTCGAGATGATGTGGTCGGGCGCGAGTTCGATCAAACCGTTCGCGATGCGCAGCGTGTAGTCCGCCTTGGCCTCGGGTGCCGCGGAATTTTGGGCGACGCTTCGGGAGATTGTCTCAATGCCGGAGCCGATCGCAGCGAGGCCGGAGAGTTTGAGAAAATCGCGTCGCGCAAGTGTCATGGGATTCGACTCTTGGGGTTGCCCACAATACCGGCTCGATCTCTTGCGCTATATATTAACATGATAATCAATTACTTATAAGCTATTATTTACCTTGTTTAAAAACATCGATCTGCTCTGATCCGCGCTCGTCACTTTATCGCACTCCCCCCGGCGCTCCCAATCCCTCAATCTCTGGACCGCGGGCTTGAGCGCCGCGCTGCAGACTAATGTCCTGGTCCATAATGCGAATCCGATTCTTTGTTGATGCAGGTGGCATCGGCCAGCGAGTTTCAGAGGAATCAAGATGGCAACCGTGCCGCCGGAACAATGGCGCCCGTTTAGCGAATACCTCGATCAAGCGCTCGACCTCCCCGATGCGGAGCGCGCGGCGTGGCTGGCAACGCTCGCGCAGGGCAATCCGCAACTCGCCGCCGCGGTTGCAGAGGCGCTTTCGCAGCGCGAGCGGTTAGGTTATGCCGAGTTCCTATCGGAGCCGCTGCTCTCGCGCGAGCACATCGCCCGCTCAACCCTGATCGGTCGCCACGTCGGTCCGTATGTCATCGAGGCGGAAGTTGGACGAGGCGGCATGGGCAGTGTTTGGCGTGCCCGGCGGGCGGACGATCGATTCGAGACCACCGTGGCCGTCAAGTTCCTGCATGCGAGTTGGATTGGGCAGCAGGGCGAGCAGCGCTTTCGCAGTGAAGGTCAGATGCTTGGCCGGCTCGACCATCCGAACATCGCCCGCCTCATCGACGCGGGGCTCCTCGATGCAACACACCCCTATCTGGTCCTGGAATACGTCGAGGGCAAGACGATCGATGACTACTGTGACGCCAAGCATCTCAGCATCGAGGCGCGCGTCACTCTGTTTCTCGGCGTTTTAGCGGCCGTGGCGCACGCTCATAGTCACTTGATCGTGCACCGGGACATCAAACCGTCCAACATTTTTGTTACGGACAGCGGCGCGGTCAAGCTTCTGGACTTCGGTATCGCCAAGTTGCTCGATGACGCAACCGGTGCCGCCGCGCTGACAAAATCTGGCGGCAGCGCCTTGACGCCGCAATACGCCGCTCCGGAACAGGTGCTGGGCAAGGCGGTCACCACCGCAACGGACGTGTACTCCCTTGGCTTGGTGCTTTACGTTCTGCTCACCGGCCGGCATCCGCTGCTCAATGAATCGGAGTCGAATGCGCACCTCATGCAGGCTGTGCTCACCAAGGACGCGCCGCAGGCCTCCATCGTCGCCCGCATGCCGACCGCCTGGCGCCGGTCTTTGCAAGGCGACCTCGACAATATCCTGGGCAAGGCCCTGAAGAAATTGCCGGCCGAGCGCTATGCATCGGTGGGCGCCTTCGCGGACGATCTGAAGCACTACCTGAGTCACGAGCCGGTCAAAGCCTGTGCCGATACGGCAACCTATCGATTGACGAAGTTCGTGCGGCGCCATCGCGGCGGCGTGTTGTCGGGCCTGTTGACCGCGGTGGTCCTTTGTGCGGCCACCGTCACGACCTTCCTGCAGAAGATCGAGGCGAACCGCCAAAGGGACGCTGCGCAATTTGAAGCGCGCCGCGCGGAATCCGCCAATGAGTTTCTGGACTTTCTGCTGCAGTCCGATGGCGGCAATAGTCAGTCGTCGCTCTCGCCCGCGGCGCGCATCGAACTGGGCGCCCGCATGCTCGAACTTCAGTATCGCGGCGATCCGCGATTTGCCGGGCGCATGCTGGTCGAGCTCAGCGACCAGTATCGCGGCCAGACCTTTACACGCCAGGCGGTTGCATTGGACGACCGCGCATATGCGCTGGGCAAAGATGCCGAGGACCCGGAACTGATGGCGCTGGCGCAGTGCGAGGCCGCGTTCGCCGAGGGCAGCGCCGGCGTGACCGCGAACGCGCCGCGGCGTCTGGCCGAAGCGAAGCAGCTGCTTGCCCGGATTGACCGACCATCCGTGGAGTTGCAGGTCCACTGCCGCCGAGCAGAGGCAGAACTCGCAGTCGCAATGGGAAATTTGGCGGCAGCCGAGCAAATCCTCGGTGGTGCGCGACGCTTGCTCGAAGACGCCGGGCAGACCTATCGGTTGGCGTATACCTCGGTGCTCAACGGTCTTGGCAGCGTTTACAACGATACGGCCCGGCTCGGCGAGGCTCTGGCCATGGCAAGGCTCATCGGCGCCACTCATGAAAAATACGGTCGCGGCGGCACCGGCGCGCGGGTGATCGCCCTGCAAAACGAAGCGGCGGTACTTTTCAACATGGGCGAAATACGCTCATCGTTCGCGATCTCCGAGGACGTCCGCCAGCGGCGGCGTGCCATCGAGGGTGACGGCACAGAGCCTCTGTCAATGACGGTGAATGCCGCAATGCGGCTCGAAAGGCTTGGAAAAGATCAAGAAGGGGTCGACCTGGCGCGGGCCGCAAGCGTACGGGCGCGCAGCGCCGGCAACTCGAAGTGGCTGATCTTCGCGCTGCGCACCGCGTGCATAGGCTATGTGCATTTGGGACAGCTGCCCGAAGCTGGATCCGCGTTGCAGGAAATGACCACCGCCATGGGCAAGGACGAATCAACCGATCCACGCTATCGAGGGCTATCGGATACGCTTCGCGGGCTTCTGCAACTGCGTCGCGGCGACCCCGCGGCCGCTCTGCAGAGCGCGACCGCGGCGCTGGCCGCCATCGGGCCACCGACGGAAGGCAAAGGCCGCGAGGCACGCCCGTCGTTCGATCTGGCCGCGAACGCAGCGCTGGCAGTCGGCCGATCCGCCGATGCGGAGAACTTCGCTCGCGAGGAACTGCATCTGGCCGAAGCGGTTGCCCGCGGACCTGACACCAGCGCCGATGTCGGCGAAGCGCTTCTGATCCTCGCCAAGGCAGAAATGGCGCAAGGCCGCGCAGCGGAGGCGCAAACTCTGCTGGCGCGGGCGGCGCGCAGTTTAAGCAATGGCCTGGGCGCGGATCATCCCTTGGCTCGCGAAGCGCTGGGATTGGCCAATTCCACGAAAGCCATGTAGTTCATTATGTAATCTGCGCAATGAGAGCGAAAGCACGCCCAAGTTTCATCCAATCACTTAACATGGTGAAAACCAATTTGGGATGGCGTGCGCTCCTTATATTGTCTCCTGATCATCGGGCCCGTGATGCTCCTGTCTGCCTGCGGCGGCGGTACAGTCACGCCGACTCCGGTGCCAACCGTCTCGCTCACGGCGGCGTCCACCACGATTGATGCCGGCCAGTCCGTCACGCTGACGTGGAACTCCACAAACGCGACCTCCTGCAGCGCGAGCGGTGCTTGGACTGGGACGCTTGCAGTCAGCGGCTCGCATGACACCGGCGCGCTTGGCACCGACAGCACCTATGCGCTCGCGTGCACCGGTGCCGGGGGCACAAGCGAAACCGCAACGCTCACCGTCACCGTCAACGCGCTGCCCACCGCGCAGTTGATGGCAAACCCCAATGTCATCGCAGCGGGCGGCGAATCCTCGCTCACGTGGAGTTCCGCGCACGCAACTTCATGTACTGCCTCCGGCGGCTGGAGCGGAACACTCGCGCCCGGTGGAACGCAGATGACTGCTCCGATCACCGCTACGACTGTCTATTCCCTGACGTGCAGCGGCGCGGGAGGCATCAGCGCGCCGACCTCGACCACGGTGACGTTGATTCCCGTGCCTAGCGTCGTGCTCTCCGCCGCGCCCTCCGCCGTGGTTTCCGGGCAGGCAGCGCTGCTGTCGTGGAGTTCCGCGGGTGCCGATTCCTGCACGGCCTCCGGCGCTTGGAGCGGCACGCAGGCGGCCAGTGGAACGCAGAGCACGGGTCCATTAGTCTCGGCCGCGACCTATTCACTGAGCTGCACGGGCCCCGGGGGCAGCTCGAGCGCGAGCACGACCGTCAATGTGATTCCCACGGCGAGCTTGAGCGTTTATCCATCGGTCGTCGCCCCCGGGGATGCTGCAACTTTGACCTGGAGTTCGACCAACGCCGCATCCTGTGCGGCCGCGGATGGCTGGAGCGGAACCCTGCCCGGCAGCGGCACGCAACCGACTGGCGCCGTGAGCACCACGACCTCTTACTCGTTGAGCTGTACGGGCGCCGGCGGCACCAGCCTGGTCGCATCGGCCACGCTCACGGTATCGAGCGTCAGCATGGGACTTGCCCCGCAGAACGCCGCGTTGACGCTGGGCCGAACGCAGCAATTTGCCGCGACGGTTCCGGGCGGCGGCGCGGCCACCTGGTCCGTGGACGGCATCCCGAATGGCAATACCACGGTGGGCACCATCAGCGCCGCCGGCTTTTATACCGCGGGTGCGGCGGGAGTTCATACGATCGTGGCCACCAGCGTTGCCAATTCGACGCAATCCGCGAGCGCGGTCGCCGCGGTCACCGATTTATCCGGCATCTACACCTATCACAACGATGCTGCGCGCGATGGTGCCAACACCCAGGAGTACGCGCTCACTCCCGCCAATGTCAATGCCGCGAGTTTCGGCAAGCTCGCCTCGTGCCCGGTCGATGGCGCCATCTACGGGCAACCTCTGTGGGTCGCGAACGTTAGCGTCAGGGGCGCGAAGCACAACGTGGTTTTCGTCACGACCCAGCATGACACCTTGTTCGCCTTCGACGCCGAATCCAACACCTGCGTAACCCTCTGGTCGATCAGTCTGATCGACGCCGGACACGGGGGAACCAGCGGCGAGGTTCCGGTACCGAGCACCTCGGTCGGCAACGGCTTCGGCGACATACAACCCGAGATCGGCGTCAACGGCACTCCGGTGATCGACGCCTCGAGCGGTACTCTCTACGTCCTCTCGAAGTCCATCGACTCGACGCTCAGCACGTTTTATCAACGTCTGCACGCGATCGACATCACCGGCGGCGTGGAAAGAGCGGGGTCGCCCGTGCTCATCGCCGGCTCCTTCCCTGGCACCGGAAGCGGCGGCAGCACCGTCGCATTCAGCGCCAAACAGCAGAACCAGCGCGCCGGATTGGCATTGGTCAACGGCACCGTGTTCATCGCTTGGGGATCGCACGAGGATTCGAGCCCTTGGTACGGGTGGATCATGGGCTATCTTTATGCGGGCGGCGGTTGGACCCAGACCGCTGTGTTCAACAGTACGCCCAACGTTCGCGGCGGCGGAATCTGGATGGGCGGCGGCGCACCGGCCGTCGATGCGTCGAATCATTTGTACTTCTTGACCGGCAACGGCGATTTCGACGCCATCAATGTCAGCGCACCGAACAACGACTACGGCGATTCGCTCCTGCAAGCGGACACTTCGCTCAACATCACCTCGTATTTCACGCCTTCGGATGAGCTGGCCGATGATCAGAGCGACCGCGACTTCGGCTCCGGCGGCGCTGCGGTGCTCGCCGATCTGCCGGCGGGCAACACGGTGACTCACGCTCTGGTGTGCGGCGGCAAGGATGGAACGCTGTATGTGCTCAATCGCGACTTGCTCGGCGGATTCGGCGACAGCGCCGCTGTGCAGACCCTTGCCTTGGGTCATGGCTTATTCTCCACCGCTGCGATCTGGAACAATCGCTTGTTTGCAGCCGGCAGCGGCGGACCTTTGACCTCTTATCAATTGAATACCTCCACCGCGCAATTCACGCCCGCCACCTCGTCCAGCCATGCCTATGGTTTTCCCGGAGCCACTCCCGTGGTCTCCGCAGCCGGCGCGCAAAACGGCGTGGTATGGGCTCTGGACACGCACAGCTATTGCACCCGGCAATCCGCGGCCTGCGGGCCGGCCGTGCTGCATGCCTACGATGCAACCAATTTATCGTCCGAATTGTGGAACAGCGGCCTGAATGCGGCGGATACGGCCGGCAATGCGGTCAAATTTTCCGTGCCCACCGTGGCGAATGGCCGCGTGTATGTGGCCACGCGCGGCAACAACACGGGCGGTGCGGATGGTTCAACGAGCACTCCGGGAGAGCTGGAGATTTACGGGCTCACGCAATAGCGCGTTCGCTTTAGGGGGTTGGGCTTTCTGCGGGTTGGCCGCGCGTCGCAACGGGGGTAAGCAGGATATTCACCGCGCCGAGTATTTTCACCGCCGGCTGACCGCGCACACCAGTGTCGCGGATTGCGATCTCTACGTCGCGCGCTTGCTTGGGCGGCACCGATGTTGCGGACAATCCATGTTGGTCGAACACGGTCGTGCAAACGCCTTTGATGCAATCTTGCACCAGCAAATAGTAGCCGTAGTCGGTCAAGGCGTAAGCCGCGGAGTCGTTGTAGAGTCGCGCCACGATCTTGACGACGCTGCCGCGTTCCGCTCCCGCCTCGGCGCGTATCTGATCGAAACGAATATCCGCCAGCGGAATGCGGCTTTTTGCCTGCGGGTCTGCCTTGTCGAGATTCTCGACATGAAAGCGCTCGAAGTCGACCGGCGTTTGTTGCACCGTTCGTGGCTCTTGAATCGCCAACGGCAGAGGGTCTCCCCGCTTGGCAATGACGACGATGGCGACGATCGCCACAATGGCGATACCGATGGCGGAGAGGCTAAAGGCGCGGGTCTTGGGAAAAAGCAACGCCAGCGCCACCAGGGCAAAGACCGCAATCCATAGCATCGCCTCTATTTTCATTCGAACTGCATTTACCCGCGCCGGCGCCGTATTTCGCGCCGCCATTATGCGCAAGAAAATGAATTGTGAACATGTACTTCACATGCGCGTGCGGGGTACTCGGGTTCGAGTGCCCCGCACGCGCTGCCCGCGTCGTTCAGATGCCCCGTGCCGCTATGGCTGAGCCGTTATCGGCACCGATGACCACCTCGACCCGCCGGTTCAGCTGCCGTCCGCTCGATTCTGAGTTGCTGGCGACCGGGTAAGCTTTGCCGTAGCCTTGGGTCCCAATGCGCGCTGAACTGATGCCGCGCGACACCAGTTGATATCTGACCGCATCCGCACGATGCTGGGAGAGATCCTGATTGTATGAGTCCGTACCGATGCTGTCGGTAAAGCCGTCGATCTGCACCATGCGCTCGGGGTGATCGGTAAGGAATTGAACCAAGCGGTCCATGTTGCGCCCCGCGCCGGAACTCAAAGTGGAGCTGCCGGTTTCGAAGAGCACATCGCCGAGAGTCAGCACCAATCCCCGGTCGGTCGGCTTGGCCTTCAGAGCATCGACTTCCGCTTGCAGCCGTGCGGCGTTTTCTGTCGCTTGATCTCGGGCAACTTTTGCATCGTCCGTGGCGCGATTCGCCTCGCTCGCCGCTCTATTCGCGGCATCCTTCGCGCGATTGGCGCTGTCGACCTGGTTGGTACGGGCCGCGAGCACGATGCTGTCGCGCTCCGCCTGTCCGGCGGCGACACGTGCATCGTCCGCTTTCGCCGCTCCCCGGATCTGCGCGAGGCGTGCATTCTGCGCCGCCAAATAGGCAGGCTGGTCGATGCCCGGCTCATCGCGCCTCTGGAATGCAGCGTCCGCGACCGCCAGATCCGATTTGGCCGTCTGTAAGTCAACCGCCGCATACTGAGCCGCGTTGGGATCGGCTTCCGCCGCCTGTACGACGCTGCGTGCGCTCTCGAGGGCTTCATTGGGCTGTGGCGTCGATGCGCAGCCGGCCATGGCCAGCGCGATTCCCGCTCCGATCAAGATTTTGTGTTTCATAAATGTCCTTATTGGTTGGCTGACGAGTTGCGGTTTGATTCCTGGCGCAGCGTCCTCATGCTGGCATCGAACTCGGCCGCCGCTTTCGCCGCGCGCTCCTTCTGAGCCAATGCTTCAGCAACTTGCGCGTCCACGGTGGCTTGATTCGCAAGTGCGATCGCCGGCTTGTCATGGTGCTTCGCATTCTCTTTCTGCGCCCGTTCGAGCTTGTCGCGCGCAGTCGCAAGTTCGACCGGCGCCGCCTGGGGCGCGCCGGATTGCTCCGCGCGCTGCACGGCGGCTTTGGCGACCGCGATGGTTTCATCCGGCACCGGGCTGCTCGCATAAACCGCCGTTGCGATGAAGCCGAGGGCGATCGCGGCCCCCGTTGATTTCAAATATCGTGTATCCATACTGAAGGTACCTTTGGTGATTCGACTGATCGATAGCGGCCCCGCGCCGCAACCGTCTTGTTGCTTGCTCGAAGGCAGGCAGCAAAATGCTGCGTAAAGGTCGCGTCCCATTCTCAAACGAGGTGTGGCGGTCCCCAGCCTGAATAAGGTGCGTGGGTGCCCTTGCTGAACCGATACCGAAGTGACTGAGGCTAGCAACGTAATCGGAGACCGCCTAGCGCAGTCAGTGTGGGGCCAGCGGACGAATCCGGCGTAGTCCGCGGGGATCATCGCTCGTAGGACTGCGGCGCGATACTCGGGTCGTTGAATGCACGAAGTGGTACAGTGTGCGATAGCGAACATACGTCCGCCAACAAATTCGCTAACCTCAGAGCAAGAGTTTTTTTCCGTTCCTCCGTAGTTTCCAACTTCACAGCCGATTCCAACGTGCCGCTCAACCAGTTCAAGAAAAACCAACTCCTCGCATCCTTGCCGGCAAACGAATGGCAGCGTTGGTCTGCTTCTCTCGAAGCGGTTGAGATGCCGCTCGGACAGGTGCTATACGAGCCCGGCATCGCGCTCAACTATGTATACTTCCCGCTCACTTCGATCGTATCGCTCCTGTACGTCATGGAAAACGGGGCGTCGGCTGAGATTGCGGTGGTTGGCAATGAAGGGATCGTCGGAGTTTCTCTCTTTATGGGCGGGGAATCGACCCCCAGCCGCGCCGTGGTGCAGAGTGCAGGTTCAGGCTGCCGGCTGAAGGCGCCGATCATGAAGGATGAGTTCAACAAAGCCGGCCCGGTACTACATTTGCTGCTGCGCTATACACAAGCCTTGATTACGCAAATGTCGCAGACCGCTGTATGCAATCGCCATCACTCCCTCGATCAACAGCTGTGTCGATGGTTGCTGCTGAGCCTGGATCGCCTCGAAAGCGACGAACTTGTGATGACGCAGGAACTGATCGCCAACATGCTCGGGGTGAGGCGCGAAGGCGTCACGGAAGGCGCGCTCGCCTTGCAGAAATTGGGCCTGATCAAGTATGCGCGCGGGCGTATCACGGTATTGGACCGGCCCGGACTCGAGAAGCGTACCTGCGAGTGTTACGCCGTTGTCAAGCGCGAGTATGACCGATTGCTTCCACGAGGAGTCGCGACTTAGCAGCGCCCTTGGTGCGTTGGCAGACAGAGGCGCCGCGCTCGTTCAGTTAGGCTCGGTAGCGAGTGGGGAGAGTGCCGTTGCCCTTGGTCACGAACACCTTGATCGATGCGCTTCCGCGTACCGCCCGAAACCGTTTGCTGTCGATTTGCGAGCGGGTGGATCTGGTGTCCGGCCACATCGTGTCGGGAAGCGACTCATCCACCCGGCATGTCTATTTTCCGACCGGCAGCATCCTATCATTGACAACCTCCAGCAAAGATTCGCCCGTGCTCGAGGTCGGCATGGTGGGTAGCGAAGGCATGTTGGGCCTGCAGGTTGTTCTCGCAGTAGACAGCGTGCCGCTGCAGGCGAGCGTCCGCAGTCCTGGAACGGCTTGGCGCATCGCCACCGAGCCGTTCAATCGCGAGCTGGCCGCCAGCCGCGCCCTAAGGCGAAGCCTCAATGGCTATCTGCAAGTCACCCTTTTGCAGTTCACATTGGAAGCGCGCTGTGTGCGTTTTCATCAGATTGACCAACGGCTGGCACGCTGGCTGCTGATGACTCACGATCGTACCCATGGCGATTCCTTCAGCGTAACTCAAGCACTTATCGCTCACCTGTTGGGGGTGCGCCGGGTTGGGATCGCCAAGGCAGCCGGAACCCTGCAGCGCAGGGGCATGATCCGGTACATGCGTGGCGTCCTGACCATCGTCGATCGCAAAGCGCTCGAACCGGAATCCTGCGACTGCTATGAAACCACACGAAAAACCTACGCGCGCTTCATGTCATAGCGGTCTCGCTGTGTACGGTAACGCACAGACGCTCGCGCTGTGAGACCTATAATAGCCTTGTCAAAGCCAGCAGCATAATCGCTCTGAAAAAACGCCTTGGCGCTCCTTTCGTTGCCAAGTCAAATCTCGATCGCAGCTGCTCATCGAAGGAAGGCGCGCGTGCCAAGACCAAAAGTCGCCTTTGATTTATTGATGCGTGATCTATCGATCGATCGCGGTCGCCTGTGGGAAGTGAGTAGTGACCTGCTCGGTATTCTCAACGCAGAGGGCTATTTCGAGGTCACCAATCCCGCTTGGGAGCTCGCGCTGGGCCTGACGTCCGAGACGATTCTCAACACCTCGATCTTTGATTTGATTCATCCGGATGATGTGGACAAGACCCGTGGCAGCCTCCAAGAGGCGGCGGCCGGAACTGAACCAGTGCTGCGTTTCGAGAACAGGTACCGGCGGTCCGACGGCGCATATCTCTGGTTCTCGTGGGCCGCGGTGCCGGAGGCGGGCAAGTTCTATTGCAGCGGACGCGACATCACGCAAGAACGGGAGGTGCAAACCGAGTTATCGGCGGCACTTGACGAGCTGCGGCAGTCGCAAAAAATGGAAGCCGTCGGACAACTGACCGGCGGCATTGCTCATGACTTCAACAATCTGCTGATGGCGATTTCGGGGAGTCTCGAGCTCCTGAGCGGCCGCCTCCTGCAAGGACGGTACAATGAGGCGGAACGCTACATTGTGACCGCTCAGAGTGCCACCAAGCGCGCCGCCTCATTGACTCACCGCTTGCTGGCTTTTGCCCGGCGCCAATCGCTGGAGCCGAAGCCGACCGACCTAAATCGACTGGTGCGCAACATGGAGGAGTTGATTCGGCGCACAGTCGGTCCGTCGATCAGGGTGGAAGTCGTCGGCGCCGGCGACCTCTGGACAACCGAAGTCGATACGAATCAACTGGAAAACGCCCTGCTTAACTTGTGTATCAACGCCCGCGACGCAATGCCCGACGGCGGGTCATTGATGATCGAAACGAACAACCAGCTGCTTGAAGAGCGTAGTGCCCGCGAGCGGGAACTGCCGGCGGGGCAGTACGTGACAATGTCCGTTACCGATACCGGCGTCGGTATGACGCCCGCGGTGATCGCGCGCGCTTTCGATCCTTTTTTCACGACCAAGCCCTTGGGTGCGGGGACGGGGCTTGGGCTCTCGATGACCTACGGGTTCGCGCGCCAATCGGGTGGTCAAGTTCGCATCTACTCACAGGTGGGCCGCGGTGCGACCGTTTGCTTGTATTTGCCGCGGCATATCGGGTCGGCAGAAACCATCGAAGCGCCGCCTGAATTGGCGGATATGGCCCATGCGATACCAGGCGAAACAGTTTTGGTCATCGATGACGAACCGCTCGTGCGCACGCTGGTCACCGACGTTCTCAGAGATCTGGGATACGTTGCGATCGAAGCCGTGGACGGCCCTGCGGGACTTAAAATACTTCGCTCCGCCGTGCGCGTCGACCTGTTGATCACGGATATCGGACTGCCCGGCGGGATGGATGGTGGGCAGGTTGCCGAGGCAGCGCGCAGAGTACGCCCCGCAGTGAAAGTACTGTTCATTACCGGGTTTGCCGAGAAAGCCGTTCTCAGCCATGGACATCTTGAGGCCGGCATGTCGGTGCTGACGAAGCCCTTTGCTATGGAGGCGCTTGCGAATCGTGTCAAAGCCCTGCTGCCGTCGCAGTAGTTATTTGTTATATTTCCTATAATTACAGACGATACTGACTGCATTTTCCAGCGCCAGGGCGTCTATGATTTTGAGACGCTCCACGCTTTGAAACCTGGCGACACTGACTAAGAACCTGCCGGCGCCCGAGTTTCGTCCTACAGCGGACTACAATTCGTCGTGGTTTAATGGTTGATTGCGCGACCAAACAGTTCTTGAGCGAATCCGTGCGACGGGACCACGTAAATGAATGAGTCCGCCTTTCCGATGGCCGAGAGGATCCGCAATGAGGCCTGGGGCGAGCGTATCAAATTGATTGCGGTGACCGGCTGGGGGCAGGCGGAAGACAAGCGTCGCGCTCTGACCGCGGGCTTCAATCATCACCTCACAAAACCGGTCGATCCCGGTCAACTCGAGGCGCTTTTCGCAACTTGATCTCAGAGGCGCCGCTTGCGTTCCGGGCTGCCGCCAACTTCCGCGAGAGAAATCAGCCAAGGCGTGTTGAAGAGGATGCGCCACACAACGCCGTCCCCCGCTCTTTTTGCCAAAAGCGTCAAGGCTTGAAAATCCCTGACGGTCGCGGCGGACCCTGCGATCACCACACCGATCGAATTGTATCTGGGCTCGGCAGCGGTGCCGTTGATGTACGGAAACAGAAGATGCGTCTTACCTTCGTGCGTGACGACCCGCGTCAGGGTCTCATCGATGTCGGCGGGGTCGAATGGCTTCGAATCGTAGATATCCATGTCAGCTTCCCGCGAAACGCCGCTGCTGCCGGCCCCCCGCCAAGGGCAGCCGGCTTTCATCGATCATCTGGCCGCCCTTCATGACGAACACGATGGATTTGGTGTTGTTGATATCCAACGTGGGATCCTTGCTGAGCAGCACCAGGTCGGCGAGCTTTCCCCGCTCCACAGAACCCAATTGGTCTGCCTTGCCGAGAAACACCGCGCCATTGTACGTTGCGATGCGCAGGGTATCGAGCGGCGAAATTCCGGCTGCGACCAATAGTTCCAATTCGCGCTGCGTTGCCGGCCCGCTGCTTTGGTCCGTGCCGCAGGCCACCACCCCGCCGGCCGCGTGAATCTTGCGCACGTTTTCCTCGGCAATCGGCGTCATGATTTTCATCCACCAGGTCCAGGGACGTGCCTGCCACTCGGCTCGCGTCTTGGTCCGCAACTGCTCGCGCTCCGCTGCCGTCAACGAAGCGGCGTACAGCGGCTGGTCAAGATATTCCGGGTGCTCGACCAACCGGCTGTAATTCTCGCCGATGGTCAGCGTGCTTGCGAAAGGTATTTTCTTGGCGCCCATCAGCTTCACGAATGAGTCGCTGACCGGTCCTTGGATGACAGGATGCGCCAGCGTATCGGCGCCTGCGTAGATTGCCTCGAGCGAGCGCAGCTCGCTCGAAACATGCACGGTGGTGCGAATGCCGTGTTGATTGTAATAGCGTGTGATCTGCTGCAGCAGCGGCACGGGCATCAAAGGGATCATCGGCCTCGAGCCCCAACCCTCCTCCTCGAGGGTGAGTTTCAGGATGTCAGGTTGCTGCTCCGCGATATGCCGGTCGAGCAATGCCTTGTCCTTCTCGAAATCGCTGATCCGCACCGCGATCCGATCACCATGGCTTCCGGGGTAGGTGATCAGGTTTCCGGTCGCGAAGATGCGCGGCGACAGGATCTTGCCGGCGCGCTCGTCGGCCCGCAGCGGCAGAATGTGCTCGGCGCGGTTACCGGCGTCGAACACCGTGGTGACGCCGGCATACAGGAAACTAGCAAGCGCCGCCTCGCCTTCCGCCCGATTCGGCGGCCCCGGCGGCGCATCGACTTTGCCGCCATCGTCGAAGCCGCCGCGCAGGTGAATGTGCACGTCGATCAGACCCGGGATCAAATATCTGCCGGCACCGGCGATGCGGCGCCCCTTCAGTCCGCGCGCGATCGCGCTCGGTGCGACCGCGGTAATGCGCTCGCCCTCGATCGCCACCGTCATGTCGGGCTGCGCTGCATGGACGCCGTCCATCAGCGTGACGTGTTCGATCACCCAGTTATCGGCGCGCGCCGACAGGGACGCCAATTGCGCCAGCGCGCACGCGGCGAGAACGATTTTGGGCCTCATCATATGGTTCCTTTTTTCAATGTTCATGCCGATGATGTTCGTCCGGAAAGTGCGGATGCGCGTGGCGCAACGGCGCGTGCGTAGCGCAGCGCTTGGTATCCTGCCAGGCCGATGCCTGAACCCAGATAGAGCAATCCGGCCAGCATCCACGGGTCGACGCCGTGAATTAGGCTTTTTGCCAGCGGCGTGCTCGCGCCGAACAGCACGCCGGCCGATAGGGCGGCGAGTACACCCGGATTGATGCTCATCGGTCTCAAATGGCCGCTGTGAATGCCAAGGATACCGCAGTCGACGGGCTGATCGCCGCAGGGTGCTGAAATCGATATAGTTCGCTCTGACGAATGATAGGATTTAAGCGCAATGCCAGCGACAGTCAGCGTAGATGACCTCCAGATCGATCAGGCCTTGTACGACTTCGTCAACAACGAGGCCATTCCCGGCAGCGGCATTCAAGTTCAGGCCTTTTGGAAAGGATTTGCGTCGCTGGTGCGTACCCTGGCGCCGCGAAACGCCGAATTGCTGCGCAAACGCGAGGCGTTGCAGCTGAAAATCGACGCCTGGCATCGAGAGAATCCGGGTCCTGGGTTCGATGGCGCGAACTACAAGAGCTTTCTGCGCGAGATCGGCTATCTGGTGGCGGAGGGAGCCCCCTTTTCCGTCAGCACCGCAAACGTCGACGCCGAAATCGCCCGGATAGCGGGTCCGCAACTGGTGGTGCCGCTCAGCAATGCGCGCTATGCGCTCAATGCGGCCAATGCTCGGTGGGGCAGTCTGTACGACGCACTCTACGGCACCGACGCCATCCCGGATGAAGGCGCGGCGCGGGGCAGCAAGTACAACCCGCTGCGGGGTGCAAAGGTCATTGCGTTTGCGCGCGACTTTTTGGACCAGAACTTCGCGCTTGCGGGCGGTTCTCACCACGATGCTGTGCGCTACCGCGTGACAGAGCAAGGGCTCGAGGCCGATCTGAACAACCAGACCGTCCGCCTCAGGCAACCCAAGGCGTTGCGCGGGTTTCAGGGCGAACGCGGCACGCCCAGCCTGCTGCTGCTCGAGCATCACGGCTTGCATGTGGAACTGCACATCGATCGCACCCACCATATCGGCCGCGATGATCCGGCTGGAATCAGCGATGTCGTGCTCGAATCGGCGATCACGACCATCCAGGATTGCGAAGACTCGGTCGCTGCGGTCGATGCCGCCGATAAAGTTCACCTCTATCGCAACTGGCTGGGATTGATGCAGGGCGGCTTGCAGGCGCGCGTCGACAAGGCCAACAGCCGCCACGTTCGCCGTCTCAATGCCGATCGGCGCTATCTCACGCTCGAAGGAGCGGAATTGGTTCTACCGGGGCGCAGCCTCATGCTGATCCGCAATGTGGGCCATCACATGTTGAGCAACGTCGTGTCCTGGCGGTCGGCGCCGATCCCCGAGACCTTTATCGATGCGGCGGTGACGGTGCTCATCGCCCTGCATGATCTGCACGGCCAGGGCGCGCATCGCAATTCGCGCACCGGCTCGGTGTACGTCGTCAAACCCAAGATGCACGGGCCCGACGAGGTTGTTTTCGCGGACCAACTCTTCAGTGCGGTGGAGGACTTGCTGGGCCTTGCGAGAAACACGGTGAAAGTCGGCATCATGGATGAAGAGCGCCGCACCAGCGTAAATCTCATGGAATGCATCCGCGGCGCCCGGCAGCGGGTGGCGTTCATCAATACCGGTTTCCTGGATCGCACCGGCGATGAAATCCATACCTCCATGGAGGCGGGTGTGGTGGCGCGCAAGAGCGAACTCAAGAAGGCGCTGTGGCTCGATGCCTACGAGCGTCAAAACGTCGACATCGGCCTCGCCTGCGGGCTTCGCGGACACGCTCAAATCGGCAAAGGCATGTGGGCCATGCCCGATCTCATGGCCGACATGCTCAAAGCCAAAATCGCGCACCCGCTGGCGGGCGCCAACACGGCGTGGGTGCCCTCCCCGACGGCCGCGACTCTGCACGCGCTGCATTATCACGCGGTGGATGTTGACGAGGTGCAAACCCGCCTCGCGCACCGGACACGGGCGTCTCTGGACGAAATTCTCACACCTCCGCTGGTCGCTGCACCCCAATGGAGCCGTGCGGAGATCGAGGAGGAAATCAACAACAACGCCCAGAGCATCTTAGGATATGTCGTGCGCTGGATTGACTCGGGTATCGGCTGCTCCAAAGTGCCCGACTACTACGATGTCGCCCTCATGGAAGATCGCGCGACCTTGCGCATCTCCAGCCAGCACGTGGCGAATTGGCTGTTGCACGGTGTTTGTTCCGCAGAACAGGTGATGAAGGCGTTGCTGAGCATGGCTCGCGTCGTGGATCAACAAAACGCCGGCGACGCCGGGTACTGCCGCCTCGAGGATGATCCGGATCGCAACGTTGCATTTCAAGCCGCGTGCGATTTGATCTTCAAAGGGCGCGAGCAGCCGAACGGCTACACCGAAGGCATCCTCACGGCGCGCAGACTCGAGCGCAAGGCGCAGAGCTAGGCGCCCAACCGAAGCGCAAGATCCAAGAGGGAAGCGGCAGAAATATCGGCTGAGAAATTCGCCGCGCCGTCCGCAGATCCGGGGCGCTCCTGCGGTCGTGCGATATAAGCTGTGCGCAACCCATTGGCCGCCGCGGCCTTAAGATCGCTGCCGTGCGCGGCGCACATCAGGCATTCCCCCGGAAGCAAATTGAAGGCCTCTGCCGCCGCCAGATAAACAGCGTTCATTGGCTTGAAAGCTCTGGCATGATCGGCCCCCAAGATCGCATCCCAACGCAGGTCATTGCGCCGCGAAAGATCGCACAGCAAAGCGGTATTGCCGTTGGACACCGGAGCGGTCAAGTACCTCAAGCGGAGTCTGGCAAGACCGGCCCGCACGTCCGGCCATGCCTCGAGCTGGTGCCACGCCAAGGTGAGTCGGTCCAGTTCACCGTCCCCGAGATCCAGCACGCCAAATTGCGGCAGCACCTTTTGCAGCGTCATGCGATGCAGCACATCCAGTTTGGTATACGGAATTCTCCCCGATCGCACCTCTTCCATCGCCGGTTGATATTGATCGCGCCAGGCGTCGGCAAAGGCCATCCAGTCCAATGCGTGTCCGCGAGGCTGAAGCAATGCTTGCGCCGCGTGCGCGACACCCGATCGCCAATCGACCAAGGTGCCGAAGACATCGAAGAACAGTGCCTTCACGCGCGGCGCATGCATGCCTTCTAGCGGGCTGCAGCCGGCATTCTTACGATGGCGCCGGCCTTCATCACGAAGGCAACGTGCTCGACCGTGGTGATATCCTCGAGCGGCGAACCCGGTACCGCGATGATGTCGGCGAAGTAACCCGGCTTCAGTTCACCGATTTGACCGCCCCAGCCGAGCAGCTTTGCGCCATTGATCATGTCCGCTTGCAGCACCGCCAGAGGCCTCATTCCGTACTTCACCATCAGCTCCAATTCCCGGGCTTGGGTGCCGTGCGGGAAAGGGCCTACATCCGAGCCCACCGCAAAGGGAACTCCGGCCGCAATTTGCCTTTTGAATTCCTTGACCTTGTAGTCGAACATCGGCCGCTCACGTTTTGCTGCCGCTTCAGACTCGTTCATGAAGTACTCGAAAATCGTGAAGGTCGGCACCGCAGGGATGCCCTTTGCCTTCATGATCCGCATGGTTTCATCGCTCAGTTGCGTGCCGTGATCGATCGAGGCCACGCCTGCCTGCGCTGCGTACAAGGTCCCGGGCTCGCCGGTCGCATGGACCGCGACGGTAGCGCCCAAGCGTGCCGCTTCATCGATCGCCGCCTTGAGCTGCGCGACCGTATATTGATAAGGCGTGCGCAGCACACCGGCCTGCATCGAGTCGGGTCCGGTTTCGTATATCTTTACGAAGTCGGATCCTTCCTTGTGCTGTTGGCGGATGGCGGCAACAATTTCATCTTCGTTGTTGGCATACGTTGCGTTTGACAGGACGTGCTGTTCGGGATTGAAGTGATTGGCATCTTCGTGGCCGCCGAGAATATCGATCGCATTTCCCGAAATGCGCAGCCGCGGACCCAAGATCAAGCCCTTGTTGATTGCATCGCGCACAGCGCTGTCGGCGGAGCCCGCCCCCTCGGTACCCATGTCCCGTTCGGCGGTAAAACCGGCCATCAGGTCATCTTTGGCCGCCAGCGTCGCGAGGATGGTCCGCTGCGGCACGGACTCTTGCACCGTCTGCAGATCCTCGGCGCCGGGATGCAGAAACAGATGCACATGGGCATCGATCAGGCCCGGCAGCAGCGTGGTGTCGCCCAAGTCGACGACTTGAACGCCCGGCGGATGCGAGACCGCGGTTCCCACCGCGGCAATGCGTTCACCCTCGACCAGGATTTCGGCCGGCGAAACCACCCGCCCGGTGTCGATCTCCAGCAGCCGCGCGGCGTGCAGCACGATCGGATGGCCCGCGTCCGCCTGGGCGGCCGTCTGGGCGCCCGCCGATAGCGAGAGCGCCGCTGTCAGCATAAGCGCCGCAATCCCCGTGATCCCGTGTCGCGTCGCAGAAGTTGCGACAATGGAAATTCGGTGCAGCATTTCAAGGTCTCCGGATGACATCTACGGTTCGAGAGACGCGGCATAAGCCGCGAGGTCAATCATGTCCGCTTGCGTTAGATTTGCAACCACCGACTGCATGGGTTGCGCGGCATCGCCGGCGCGCGCACCGGACTTGAAGCCGTAAAGCTGTCGGAACAAATAGCTGGCGAATCTGCCTGCCAATGGCGGTCCCTCGAGCTCACGACCGCTGCGCAGGTCCGCGCCATGACAGACCGCGCAAGGCTGTGTGCGGCCATCGCCGCCGCTGCCGGCCAAACGACGGCCGCGATCCACGCTGCCTCTCGGCACATAAGCGATGTAGCGGGTATGCGGATCGCGCCGCTCGAAGCGTTCGGCATCGATCGGCATCTCCAAAATTGCCTCATTCAGGCGCGTGGGATGGCCGCTGGCCGGGACGAATATGCCGCACGCGGCGCCATGCCGCGGCACGAATTCGCGCTCCGTCACCTGCAGATAGGAGATGGCTTTTTGCTGCGAAAAATACGCGGCGGCCGCGGCAATCTCCTGGTCCGAAAGATCCGCGATGGCCTCCTTCATCAGCGCGCTGGGCGGCCAGCCTGGTTTCACCGGCCGCCTTTCCCCGCTGTGGATGCTTCTTACCTGAGCCATGATGTAACCGAGGGGCAGACCGGCAATCTTGGCATTTTCCGGACGGCCGCCGCCGTCCGGCAGATGGCAATAACCGCAGGCGATTTTCTTCTCGGAGCCGGTCGCCGCCACGACCGGGGGCATTTTTGCATGCTCCAGCGGAAACCAGTCGGGTGTGACCGAGGCGCGCGCCAAATCCGCTGCGCTGAGGCGCACTTTGGAACCTGCGACGCTCAAAGAGCGGCGGCTGTCGGGTGCCGTCGACGACGCCGTTCTTTCGCAGGGCGGATAGGCCCAGTCGGGAAATGCCGCTGCCGGTGCCGATCTGACGCAAGTCGCGACCAGCAAGCTCACGCTCAATAGATACAGTGGCGCTGGACGCAAGTGGGCGGTTTTAGTCAATTGAGGGGCGGGAACAGCGCCGGCGGGTGCCGGTGCTTGGTCGCCTGTTCATAGGCGTAGGCGAATTTGATCAGCGTACCTTCATCGAAGGCATCACCCAGAAAGGTCAGGCCCGCCGGAAGCTCGCCATGCGTGTAGCCCATCGGCACCGTAATGGCCGGAAACCCGGTCTGCGGCGACAATACCTGACTGTTGTCGCCTGCGGGACTCTTGTCGTCGCCCACTATGCGGGGCGCATTGCTCCAGGTCGGATAAATCACCGCCTGCACTTTCTGTGCGGCCATGGCTGCCCGAACCGCGGCGCGAAACGCCATTTTTTTCTCGTTGTGATACACATCCGGGCACACGGTGCGGTCGGCCTCGCTGTCCGGCTTTGCCGCCGCGGTGCTTTTCAACCGCCCCTCGATGTAAGGCAGGTACAGTCCGGACTCGATGATCGCCGCAAGAGTCCTATATGTGGCGCCCTGGCCGTGCTTCGCCAAATAGCCGTTCAAGTCAGATTGAAAGTCGCCGCAAAAAATATTGTGCGTCAGCGCCTCGAAATTGGCGATCTCGAACGGGTCCACGATCGTGGCGCCTTGCGCCTTCAAGTCCCGTATCGCGGTTTCGGTAAGCTCCTTGATTTGCGGGTCGCCCGTCGGCGCGTCCACATAGGCGCGAAACACGCCGATGCGAGCTCCGCGCAGACCTCGCCGATCGAGAAATGCTCGATAGGATTTCGGGATATGCCCCTCGGAATTCTGCGTAACGGGATCCTGCGGGTCGTATCCTGCCACCACATCGAGCAGCGCGGCCGCATCCTCCACGGTGCGCACGATCGGGCCGCCCACATCGGCGCCGAGAAATAAGGGGATGATGCCATCGCGGCTGGTCAGGCCGATGGTCGGGCGGATTCCCACCAGAGCGTTGTGCGAGGAGGGCCCGCGAATCGAATTGCCGGTGTCCGTGCCCAGACCCACGGCCCCGAAATTTGCCGCAATCGCCGCCGCCGTTCCGCCGCTGGATCCGGCGGGCACGTAATCCAGATTGTAGGGGTTGCGCGTGATGCCCGCGATCGAACTCACGGTTTCATAGGGGCTGAAAGCCCACTCCGCCATGTTCGATTTTCCCAAGATGATGGCGCCGGCCGCGCGCAGCCGCTGCACCATGAACGCATCGGTGGCGGGAACGAACCATTTCATGGCGAGCGAGCCGCCGGTCGTCTGCAAGTCCTTGGTGTCGTAATTGTCCTTGACGATGACGCCGATGCATTGCAGTCCATGAATTTTTTGCGTGAGCTTGAATTCGGCGTCGAACCGATCCGCCTCGGCCAAGGCATTGGAATTGACCAGAACCAGCGAATTCAAGCGCGTGCTTTGATCGTAGCTTCGAATGCGCTGCAGGTATTGCTCGATGACTTGATGACAGCTGATCCGATGTTCGCTGATGGCGCGCTGCGTTTCGGCAATCGTGATTTCCGTGACGTTCACGCGCGCGGCATGAGCCGGGATCGTCAGCAGCGCGGCGCAGCTCAGAGCGAGGGATAGGCGGGAACTTGTCATAGGCCCTTAGCCGGCAGCTCTTGTCGAGGATGTCGGAGTATAGCGTTACGCCCCGCGAGGCAGCTGTCATCGGAACCGGCGCTCAAACGTTGAACTAGGACACGGCGTGCTCTGTCTTAAGTTGAAAGGATAGCCGCCGTGTGAGGCGAGGACGGCGTTTCAGCCTGCTCAACATGCTTTTTGAGATCTAAAGGGGTGAAATATCAGCATGTTATACAAACTACTTAATGTTAATTCCATTCGCGTGCCGCTGATTGCCTTGTGCGCGCTGCTCGCGAGCTGCAACGACTATCATCACGGCTGTTACGGCTGTGGAAATTTTACACCGACGGAATTTTCCAACGGCGTCGTCAGCGCCGATTTCAACGGGGACGGATTCGCCGATGTCGTTGCCCTGAGTACCGTGCAACCACCGGCCTCGGCGGCGCCCTCCAACATCAAAGCCTACCTATCGACCGCGGCCGGCGCTTTTGCCGATCCGGTCACGAACGCCGACGGCTTCAACCCGCTGTATCTGGCCAGCGCTGACCTGAATGGCGACGGCGCGATGGATGTGGTGACGGCCAGCTTCGATGACGGCGCGCTCGGTGTCTTCTTCAACAACAAGAACAGCCCGGGCAGCTTCAACCCCGCCCTCGTCCTGAACTCTCCGGGCGCCTCGCAGCTCGCCATCGCGGATTTGAACGGCGATGGCTTGCCGGATTTGGTCTCTGCGGATTTCAACGTATCGCTGTTCGTACAAACATCGCCGGGCACATTCGCAGCACCGGTCAGTCTCTACGCGGGCGGCGCCAATTGGGTTGCAGTGGGCGATCTCAATGGCGACGGAGCTGCCGACGTGGCGCTTACCGACAATGTCGGCGTCAAAGTCCTGATGCACACCGGCGCGCCTTCCAGTACCACTTTTGCCGCACCGTTGTCGGTCTTCACCCAAACAGCCAATGCGAACGTCGGCGGCGGCAACATCATTGCCATCGGCGACGTCGACGGCGACGGTCTCAACGACCTCGTCATCACCGATCCGGGCCCGACGGGCGGCATGTCCACCGCGGTCTACGTGCTGATCCAGAATCCCGCCAGTCAGGGCACCTTCCTCGCGCCGGTGGGTTATGCCATTGCGACCCAGGATCGGCCGCAGTCCATCCAACTGCGCGATCTGCAGGGAACCGGCAAGCTCGACATCGTCATCGGCGGCGAGCAGTTCGTTACGGTACTGCTGCACGATCCGGCGAATCCCGGCAAATTCCTGCCGGCGAGCATTTATCCGGCTCCCGGTGCCAACGAAATCGCGATCGCCGACATCAACGGCGACGGCAAGCTCGACATCGTGGTGAGCAACGGCGTCACCTTCCCCATGCAAGGCGGCGTGACGACAACGCATCCTGGCGTGCTGCTGCAAAGCACGACCATGCCGGGAACGTTCGGCGCACTGCAGGATCTGCCCTAAGCATTCGCATGCAGGCAGCTTGAGCGGCGCCGTCAGTCGGTGCGCTCGGCGGTCATGCATTTCCTTCGTGTGTGACCCTCCGCGGCATTATGTCGCACGCGTCGCGTGCCGTGCGGTGCGGTGACGCGCTTCGCGCGTGATTTGCTTCGCGCGTGATTTGCTTGGCGCGGCAATTGTAAAAAATTCAGCGTTTCGTAGGAAAAATCCGTCAGCGAGCGTAGCGAAAAAGATTTCGCGCGTTCGCTAAAATCCGCTCGACCACAAACTCTTCTCCGCAACAGAAGAACAATTTTTACGCGAACACATAATCGTAAGGATGCAACCCATGAGCGCGAATGATGTACCGACTGAGGTTGAGTCCTCGCACGCGGCCGGCAAAACCAATCGACGCGAGGTGCTGATCGCATTGGGGATCGGCATGACCGCGCCGCTGTTCGGCTGCGGCGGCGGCGGCGGCGGCGCATCGATGACGCCCCCGTCGGATCCGACGCCCCCGCCCCCACCGACGCTGGACATCACGCCAACGGTCACCTTTGACGCCAACGCCACTGCCGGCTTGACTGCCAATTACGCTTACTTGACTGCTTCCTCGGGGGCCAATCCCGCGTTTACCTTCACCGGCGCCGCCCCTTCGTTGATTTCGCAGTTCGGTTCCACCTCTCCGCGCCAAAACATGGTCAGTGTGGCCGATTCAAACGCGGATACCTTTGCGCCGGGCACGCTGTACGCGACCTTCTACCACACCGGCACGATGCTCGATGTCATGCAATACGGTTTCAGCGACAACGTGATGCTGTATGTCAACGACACCTTCGTCGCGCGCTATGGTCTGGCGCTGAGCGCCGGAACCGCGCAGGGCGGCGCTGCCAGCAGCATCACGCTGGCGGCCACCTCATCGACCACTTCGGGCTACTACAATGAATACTACGTGCGCATTGCCGGCGGCACGGGCGTGCTGAACGAGACAAAGCAAGTCACCGCCTACGATGGCACGACCTTCATCGCCACGGTCGATTCCGCATGGACCACGCCCCCCGACAGCACCACGCAGTACGTCATCCAAGAAGGCACGCAACCTTTCGTGCTCGATGGCGCCACCGGTGCGGTCAAATATCTGCACCTGAGATGGAATGTTTCCGGCCAGCGCAAGATCACCATTGAGCAGGGCCTCTTTGCCGGAGTGAGCTCGGATGGAACCATCGCCGCCGCGCCGCTCGCGGCGACGACGCCGTTCATCGCAATCGGCGATAGCTTCTGGGAGGGCGATGCGGCGCCGAACAACGTTCCGAATCTGGTCGACATCTTTGCCGCGGCACTCAAATGGCAGACGACCAATCTCGGCGACGGTGGAACGGGCTTTATCGGTACCGTTCCCGCGCGCCTGAATTTTCAGGATCGGATCGCGCCTCCAGCCGAGGCCTGGCGCGTAATGCTCACCGGCACCGGCGGCACCTTCACAATCAGCGTCGCTTATAACGGTGTCACCAGCACCACCGCACCCCTCGCCTCGAGTGCGGCTCAATCGGACATCCAGACGGCGCTGAATGCCCTCGCCAACGTCGTCTCCGCCGGCGGTTCGTTCGTCGTGGCACGCGGCGATCTCGGGGCGCCGCTCATTTTCGTCGCTCACGCAATGGCGGGCGCCACGCTGAGCGTCGACAGCAGCCAACTCACCGGCGGCAGCATCAGCGTATTGGGCACCTATCTGGGAGATGTGGCGGAAAACCTGCCGACGGACTCGGCGGGCAACGCGATGCCGTTCTACCTGTTGGTCTCCGGATCCGGCAACGACGCGCCCTACACGGATGCGCAAGTGCAAACGGCGGCGACCTACGTCGCGCAGCAAATCGTGGCGCGCTTTCCCACCGCCAGCACCATTTATGTCGGCGTGCTGGGCGATTGCAATGCGGGTTCGAATTTGATCAGCGCCGCCGACGTTTCGCGCAATGCCGCCATCGCGGCCGGCGCGGCGCTGCTGCCGATGATCAACGGGAAGGTACCCTTTATCGACACCTACGCGGCCGGGGTCGGCCAACCCAAGATCATCAACGGCATGGGCACGGTGGCAAATCCAGCGCCGGGCACCAATTCAAATCTGAAGAGCGCCGTGCTCGCGGGGCATCCGACCGGCGCCGGCGCGCAGTTTCTGGCGAACTGGCTGGCACCGAAGGTTCAGAGCATCGTGACTGCCGGCTGAGGGCCGCCTGCGCAAAAGGCGCCGGCCTAAGGCTTCGCGGGGCGCATTCGACGCGCCCCGCGAAGCGGTGTATACTGTGCGCAGCTTTATAGGGCTGGTGCTCGGTCAGTGCCGCCTTCGGCTCGCGGTCCGTCTTCGACGCACTTCGTTTTTTCACCCTCCTCGCTGCTGACCGCTGCGGACGCTTGAAGGCGCCGTCGTGCGAGTCTATTTTCATAAGGTTCAATAATGTCATTTTCAGATCTCGGGCTATTGCCCGAATTGCTGCGTGCTGTTGCCGATAAAGGCTACGACACACCCTCTCCCATACAGATCCAAGCCATCCCCGCGGTGCTCGCGGGCCGCGATGTTCTCGCCGGCGCGCAAACCGGCACCGGTAAGACCGCCGGTTTCGTGCTGCCCATATTGCAGCGGCTCACGGCGGATGCGGCCAACGCCGCCGGCCGCGCGCCGCGCGCGCTGGTGCTTACACCGACGCGCGAACTCGCCGCCCAGGTAGCGCAAAGCGCGCGCGATTACGGCAAGCATCTGCCGCTGCGAACCTATCAGGTATTCGGCGGCGTCAGCATCAATCCGCAGATCAGCGCCTTGCGCAGCGGCTGCGACATCTTGGTCGCGACCCCGGGCCGATTGCTCGACCTTGCGCAGCAGCGCGCCTTGGATCTGAGCAAAGTTCAGGTGTTGGTCCTCGATGAGGCCGACCGGATGCTCGACATGGGTTTCATCCATGACATCCGCCGCATCATCAAATTGCTGCCGCAGAAGCGCCAGAATCTGTTGTTCTCCGCGACCTATTCGGACGATATTCGCGCCTTGGCTGAACGCTTGCTGCACGATCCGCTGTCGGTGCAGGTTGCCGCGCGCAATGCGCCCATCGAGCTGGTCGAACAGCGCGCTTACCGGGTGCAAAAGGAACAGAAACGGCACCTGTTGGTGCACCTGATTCAGGAAGGCCAGTGGCGCCAGGTTCTGATCTTCACGCGCACCAAGCACGGCGCCAACCGTCTCGCGCAACAATTGGAAGGCGCCGGCATCCAAGCCGCCGCCATTCACGGCAACAAGAGCCAGGCCGCGCGCGTGAAAGCTCTCGATATGTTCAAGCGAGGCCAGGTCACCTGCCTGGTCGCCACCGAAGTTGCGGCGCGCGGCCTCGACATCAAGGAGCTTCCGCAAGTCGTCAATTACGAACTGCCCAACGTGCCGGAAGACTACGTGCATCGCATCGGCCGCACCGGTCGGGCAGGCTCGGCGGGAGAGGCGATTTCGCTGGTATCCTCCGACGAGTCCGGATTGTTGCGCGACATCGAGCGCGTTCTACGCCGCAGCATTCCGACGCTGCCGACGCCCGCCTTCAAAATGCTCGAGTCCGCTGCGCCGGCGCCGGCGCGCGAAGGCCGCCCATCGCATTCCGCCCATCGGCATGCCGGTCAAAATCACCATGGCGGCGGCGCCCGGCGGGACGGCAATAATACCGAGCGCCGCGACTCGCGCCGGCCGCAAGTCTCACGCGCGAACTCAGGCAGCGGGTCGGGTGGTGGAACCAGAAGTTTCGGTCAGCCGCAACGCGGCCGGTTCCGCTGACGCGCCGGCCGTTCTAGGACAGCTTGGGAACCAGGCCGCGCAGATAAGCGAGGAACTCGGGACCGAGGCTCGGGTGCTTCAAGCCGTATTCCACGGTCGCCTGCAAGTAGCCGAGTTTGCTGCCGCAGTCGTAGCGCTTGCCTTCGAATTCGAAGGAATAGACCGCTTCGCGCTGCATGAGACGCGCAATGCCGTCGGTGAGTTGAATCTCGCCGCCGGCGCCTTTGCCGATTTTGGCTAGATCCTCGAAGATTGCGCCGGTGAGCAAGTAGCGCCCCACCACGGCCAGGGTCGAAGGAGCCTTGTCCGGCTTCGGTTTCTCGACGATGTGCGACATCTTGCCGACGCGCGGGGCAATCGTCTTCTCCAACGTCACGATTCCATATTTGTCGGTATCCTGCTTGGGCACATTTTGCACGCCCAGCACGCTGCCTTGATGTTTTGCAAAGACCTCGGCCATTTGCTTGAGGCAGGGAGTTTTCGCATCGATCAGGTCGTCCGCGAGATGCACCATGAAAGGCGCGTCGCGAACGACCGGCCGCGCGCACAGCACGGCGTGACCGAGTCCCAAGGGCGCGGGCTGGCGGATATACACGCAGGAAGCCCAGCTGGGCAGAATGCCGCGTAAGGTGTCGAGCAGCTCCTGTTTGCCTTGCGCCTGCAAAACCGCTTCGAGCTCGGGATTCGAATCGAAATGATCTTCGATGGCGCGCTTCGAACTGCCGGTGATGAATATCAGGGTATCGGCGCCGGCGGAAAGTGCCTCATCGACCGCGTACTGGATCAGCGGCTTGTCCACGATGGGAAGCATTTCCTTGGGACTTGCCTTGGTGACGGGTAAAAACCGGGTGCCGCGTCCGGCAACCGGGAAAACGGCTGCTTTTACTGGATTTGTCATGGCGAAAGCATAACGGATTTCCCTTGAAGCCGCCGTCGGACATTTCTCACACCGAGCTCTAGCGCAGCTTGACGATCGCGTACGCCTCGAAACTGTCCCACGAATGGCACGCGGGACAGTGCCAGTAAAAATTACGCCCGGAAAAGCCGCACTCATTGCAGCGATACTTCTCCGCCTGCGCCAGCAACGCGCCGATTTCCTGCGCGATGCGCGCCGATTGCGTCGGACCTTCGCGCCACACCGCCTGCAGCGTGGGGTCCTGCGAGAAGACTTTTTCGATCGAGCTGCGCAGCGGCGCGGCGGCGCCCAGGTCGGCGGCGATGGCGGCAAACACCAGGCGCTTGAGTTCATCGAAGTCGCGCAATTCGGTTTGCGCGACCAGCTCTGCAAGGATGGCATCCCGCTCGGCGAGTCCGACCAGCTTGAGCAGGTGCGGCAGTTCCTCCTGCAGCAACGTCGGCGATTCCGCGAGAGCCTGCCTGATGAGCCGCACCGCAAGGTCGGGGTGCTGTTCCCGTTCCGCGATTTGCGCGCTCAAGAGCGCGGCGCGCGGGAACGGCGCCGCCTCGGTCTGCGCGTCGCGCAGCCAGTGACGGGCGCTTTCGAAGTCGCCTCGCTCGATCGAAACGCTCGCGAGTTCGCACAGGTAGTGCGCGGCGACGGTGCGCGCCGGCGCCGCCTTGATGCGCGCCAATTGCCGGTACGTGCCGAGCGCCTGCTGCCAATCATGTTGACGCTCGTAGACCCCGCGCAAGGCGTCGAGCGCGCTCGCGCGCAGCCGCGGCACCTCGCTGACCTGCTGAAACAAACCTTCCGCGCGGTCCAGGACGCCGGCGCGCAGATAGTCCTGCGCCAGCGCCAGCAGCGCTTGCTCGCGATGCTCGGAGGCCAAGTCCTTGCGAGCCAAAAGATTCTGATGTATTCGGATCGCCCGCTCGACCTCGCCGCGCCGGCGATACAGCGACCCCAGCGCAAAATGCGTCTCTATGGTCTCCGCGTTGGCATCCATCAACTTGAGGAACATGTCGAGCGCCCGATCGGGCTGCTCGGTCACCAAGTAATCGAGTCCCGTCAGGTAATCGGGGTGCAGCTTGCTCAAGGAGGCCGGCCAGCGTTTGCCCCAGCCGAAGTGACCGGCCAGTATCCCGATCACCAGCGCGGCCAGCACGAATCCCCAACTCAGCAGCGGAAAATCGGACACGTGCCCGCGGCCGCCCTTGGAAACTTAGTCGCGGATCGGTTGATCCGCACCGTCGTTGACGCGTTCGCGCAGGTCTTTGCCCGGCTTGAAATGCGGCACATGTTTGCCGGCAAGCGCAACGGCTTCACCGGTCTTCGGATTGCGTCCCTGCCGGGGCGGGCGAAAATGCAGCGAGAAACTTCCGAAACCGCGAATCTCGATGCGCTCGCCCGTCGCCAACGCGTCGCTCATGATTTCCAGAAGCTGCTTGACGGCCAGCTCGACGTCCTTCGCCGGCAAATGCTTTTGCTTCGCCGATATGATCTCAATGAGTTCCGATTTCGTCATTATCGATCCGTGGGCAGCAGACATACTCAACTAGAGTGCGGTTGCTGCGGCCGCGCAGCAACCGGCTCTAGCCCCTCTCAATCTTGGCCGGAGATTTGCTCCTTCAGGAGATCTCCCAGGCTCGTTCCGGTCGGCGAATCGGTCCGATAATTCTGCATAGCCTCCTGCTCTTCGTGGATATCCTTCGCCTTGATCGACAGCGAAATGCTGCGGCCCTTGCGGTCCACGCCGGTAAATCTAGCCTCGACTTCGTCGCCGACCTTCAGCACCAACCGCGCGTCTTCCACGCGATCGCGCGAAATATCGGAGGCACGCAACTGGCCATCCACGCCGTTGCCGAGATCGATGATCGCGCCCTTCGCGTCGACTTCGCGCACCACGCCTTTGACGACGCTGTTTTTCGGATGCTCGGCGATATAGGCCGAGAAAGGATCCTTGGCGAGCTGCTTGATCCCCAAGCTGATGCGTTCGCGCTCCGGGTCGATCGACAACACCATGGCGTCGACCTGCTGCGCCTTTTGATAGCTGCGCACGGCCTCTTCGCCCGGCAAGTCCCAGGAAATATCCGACAGATGCACCAAGCCGTCGATGCCGCCGGCCAGACCGATGAAAATACCGAAATCGGTGATCGATTTGATCTGTCCGCTGACCTTGTCGCCGCGGTTGTAGTTGTCCGCGAATTCCTTCCAGGGATTGGCCTTGCACTGCTTGACGCCCAGGCTGATGCGTCGACGCTCCTCGTCGATGTCCAGCACCATGACTTCGACTTCCTGTCCGACATGCACGACCTTGGCGGGATTGACGTTCTTGTTGGTCCAATCCATTTCCGAAACATGCACCAGGCCTTCGACGCCTTCTTCGATCTCGACGAAGCAGCCGTAGTCCGCGATGTTGGTGACCTTGCCGAACAGGCGCGTATTGGCCGGGTAGCGGCGCGCAATATTCTGCCAAGGGTCGGCGCCGAGCTGCTTCAATCCCAACGATACGCGCTGGCGTTCGCGGTCGAATTTCAGGATGCGCACGTCGATTTCCTCGCCGACCTTCACCACTTCGGAAGGATGCTTCACGCGCTTCCAAGCCATGTCCGTGATGTGCAGCAAGCCATCGATGCCGCCGAGATCGACGAACGCGCCGTAATCGGTCAGGTTCTTGACCACGCCCTTGACCGCCGCGCCCTCTTGCAGGTTGTCCAACAGCGCAGAACGTTCCGCGCTGTATTCCTGCTCGACCACCGCGCGGCGCGAGACCACCACGTTGTTGCGCTTCTGGTCGAGCTTGATGACTTTGAATTCGAGCGGTTTGTTCTCCAAATACGACGGATCGCGCACCGGACGTACATCGACCAACGAGCCCGGCAGAAAGGCGCGCACATTGTCGATTTCAACCGTAAAGCCGCCTTTCACGCGGCCGGTGATGATGCCGATGACGACCTCTTGCTTCTCAAAAGCCGTCTCCAAGCGGGTCCAGGTCCGCGCGCGCTTCGCTTTCTCGCGCGACAGCCGCGTCTCGCCCGAGCCGTCCTCGACGCTGTCGAGGGCAACTTCGACGGTCTCGCCGACCGCGACCTCGATTTCGCCTTTTTCGTTCTTGAACTGGTCCGAGGGGATGACCGCTTCGGACTTCAGTCCGACATTGACGATCACGTAGTCCTGGCCAACTTCGACGATCAATCCATTGAGGATGGTGCCAGGACGAATGCGCTGGCTCGCTATGCTTTGTTCAAACAGTTCGGCGAAACTTTCTGTCATGTTCTCTCTTGCTGAATCCTTGGGCACGATCCTTAAGTCCCCAGGGTTACCATTAAAACGGCGATCGATCCTTGAAAGCCGCGACCTAAATCAATGCACGAGCGATGCCCAGCACGCGCCCAATCACGTCATCGACGGACATACCCGTTGTATCCAACATGGTGGCGTCGGCACTTGCCACAAGAGGCGAAGCGGAACGCTTGGAATCGCGCTCATCACGCTCCGCTATCTCCAGCGAAAGGGCGGCAAGGTTAGCAGTAACCCCCTTTTCTTTCAACTGCTTATAGCGTCTCAGGGCACGTTCGGCCGGGCTGGCGGTGAGAAAAATCTTAACTTTGGCCCGGGGGAATACCACGGTGCCCATATCGCGCCCATCGGCCACCAAACCCGGAGGAACCGCGAAGCGCCGTTGGCGCTCCAGGAGCGCCGCCCGCACCGGGACCAATGCCGCGACTTTGGAGGCATCGTTGCCCGCCTGCTCGGTCCGAATCGCCCGGGTGACGTCCTCATCGTCCAGCCAAACCCGTTCCTCGCCGGACTCATTGGCACCGAAGCGTATGTTAAATCCCGCAGCCAAGCGTGCCAGGGCGCCCGCGTCGTCCAAAGCGATGCCGGCTCGCCGGGCTCCCAGGGCAACCAGCCGATACAGGGCCCCGCTGTCCAGCAGCGCCCAACCCAAGGACCCGGCCACCGCGCGGCTGATCGTCCCCTTGCCGGAGCCGGAGGGGCCGTCAATGGCTATGACCGGCACATCGCTCATGGCGGCCCTAATCCGCGCTCTCGCCGATGGCCAGTCCGACCGATTGCGCCAGCGGCACGAACCCGGGAAAGGAGGTGGCGACGTTGGCCACATTGCGAATGCCAATAACGCCGCCGGCGCGCAGGCTCGCAATGGCGAATGACATTGCAATGCGATGATCGCCAAAGCTGTCGATCTCACCGCTCGAAAAGGCGCTGCCCTGCCCGCGGCCCGTTATCTGCATGCCGTCGGGCAACGCCGTATGGGCGACGCCAAGGGCCGTCAGGCCGGCGCTCATCGCAGCAATCCGATCGCTCTCCTTGACGCGCAATTCCTCCGCACCGGTTACCCGGGTCTCTCCCCGCGCGCAGGCAGCGGCGATGAACAGCACCGGCAGTTCGTCGATCGCCAGCGATACCAGCTCCTGAGGCACTTCGATCCCCTGCAAGGGCGAGGCAAAAACGCGCAAGTCGGCCACCGGTTCGGCGCCGCTCTCGCGAGCCCCCGAAACCTCGATGTTCGCACCCATGCGCCGCAGAATGGTGAGCAGCCCGGTGCGCGTGGGATTCAACCCCACGTTTTGGATCAGCAGCCCCTCCGGCGGCGCCGCCAGCAAGCCGGCGACGATGAAGAAGGCGGCGGATGAAAAATCGCCGGGCACGTTGATTTTTTGGGCCTGCAGCCGCCGCGGCGGATGCAGGGTGACGCGCAAGCCGTCGACCTCCAACCGTACCCCGCAGCTCCTCAGCATCCGCTCGCTGTGATCGCGGCTCACGCCGGGAGCCGTGACCGTGGTCGGCTCAGGCGCATACAAGGCCGCCAACAGAATCGCCGACTTGACCTGGGCGCTGGCGACCGGCATTTGATAGTCAATTGCGCGCAGAGCCTGAACGGCGCCGATTTCCACCGGCGGCGTTCCATGATGTGTGCGCACGTCCGCCCCCATGGCGCGCAACGGTTTGGCGACGCGTTCCATCGGCCGCTTCATCAGAGACGCATCTCCAACCAGCCGCGAGTTGAATTTCTGCGCAGACAGCAAGCCGGTGAACAGGCGCATCGCCGTGCCCGCGTTTCCCATGTCGAGAGCCCGGCCGGCGCTCTTCAGTCCGTGCAAGCCCACGCCGTGAATCAGCACCCGGGTCGCGCCGGGCTGTTCGATGACTACCCCCAGGGCGCGCATGGCCGCGAGGCTCGCCAGGCAATCCTCGCTGGCAAGAAACCCGTCGACTTCGCTGACGCCCTCGGCGATGCCGGAGAGCATCAGCGCGCGATGCGATATCGATTTGTCGCCGGGCACGCACACTGAGCCGAAAACACGCATCGCCGGATGCGCATGGAACCCCGGCATCAAAGCACGGCCCGTGGATAGGAACCCAGAATCTTGAACAGCGAGGCGCGCGCTTCCAGCGCCGCCAAGGCCTTCGCGACGGCCGGATCAGTCACGTGGCCTTCAATGTCGATGAAGAATACATAGTCCCATTTGCGGCGACGGGAGGGCCGCGACTCGATTCGGGTCATGTTGACCTTGTGCTGCGCCAGGGGCTGGAGCAGTTGGAACAGCGCCCCGGAATCGTCGGTGTCGCTGGCCGAAACCAGCAATGTCGTGCGGTCCGCGCCGCTGGCGCCGAAGAGTTTTCGCCCGATCACCAGAAATCGCGTGGTGTTATCCGGCCGATCCTCGATTTCCTCGGCGAGCATCGTAAGCGCGTAGATTTCGGCCGCGGCGCGCCCGGCAATGGCCGCGGTGCCGCGCTCATCGCGCGCGCGCCGCGCGCCTTCCGCATTGCTGGAAACGGCCACCCGTTCGATGTCCGGCAGCTGATCGTCCAGCCAACCGCGGCACTGCGCCAAGGCCTGCGGATGAGCACAGACACGTTTGATGGACTCGAAACCGCTCATCTTGCCCATCAAACAATGACTGATGCGCAGCTCGACTTCGCCGCAGATTTTCAAGCCCGAGCTCAGGAACATATCCAGCGTGTGATTCACGGTCCCCTCGCTGGAATTTTCGATGGGCACGACGCCGAAGTCGGCGACGCCGACTTCCACTTCGTGGAATATCTCGTCGATCGCCGTCAACGGCAGCGAACGCACCGAGGAACCGAAATGCTTCAGGACCGCCGCCTGGGTGAACGTGCCTTCCGGGCCCAGGTAGGCCACCTTCAGCGGCTCCTGCTGGGCCAGGCAGGCCGACATGATTTCGCGAAACAAGCGCAAAATTTCCTCGTCGCGCAGCGGTCCCTGGTTGCGCTTGAGCGCCATGCGCAGCACCTCGGCCTCGCGCTCCGGCCGGTAGTAGTCCACCGCCTTGCCGGATGCCGACTTGGAGATTCCGACCAATTGCGCGAAACGCGCGCGCTCGTTGAGCAGGGCATGAATGCGCGCATCGATCGCGTCGATGCTGTCGCGAATGTTGCCCAAGCCGGCTCCCGCCGGCGTCGCCGGCGCAATCTTGAGGGGCGGCTTTCCTTTGCCTTTGGAGCGCTTCATGCGTGGCGGCGCTCGAATTCACGCATGAATCCGCACAGGCTTTCGACGCCCTCGATCGGCATGGCGTTATAGATGCTGGCGCGCATGCCGCCCACGAGCCGGTGGCCTTTCAGTCCTTTCAAGCCCGCTGCGGCCGCCGCGCTCAGGAACTCGGCATCGAGGGCCGGATTGCTCAAGCTGAAAGTCACGTTCATCCACGAGCGGGCATCGCTGGCGACCGAATTCACGTATAGGCGCGACTCATCGATGCAGGCGTACAGCTTCGCGGCCTTCGCCTGGTTGCGCCTGCCGATCTCGGCCACGCCGCCCGCGGCCTTGAGCCATTTAAAGACCAATCCGGCCATGTACCAGGCAAAGGTCGGCGGCGTATTCAACATCGATTGATTGTCCGCGATCGCCGTGTAGTCAAACACGTGGGGCGTTTCGGGGCGGGCGCGCCCGAGCAAGTCCTCGCGCACGATGACGACCGTCAGACCGGAAGGCCCGATGTTTTTCTGAGCGCCCGCATAAATCATGCCGAACTTGGCCACCTCGATCGGCCGGGACAGAATGCTCGATGACATATCCGCCACCAGCGGTACGGCGCCGCTCTGCGGCACGTAGCCGAACTCGACGCCGCTGATGGTTTCATTCGGCGTGTAGTGCGCATACGCCGCGCGGTCGCTGAAGCGCAGTTCCTGCTGCGGCGGCACGCGGCGGTAGTCCGCACCGGCATCCGCCGCCACGTGAACCGCGCAGTATCGCGCCGCCTCGGTGATGCCCCTCTGGGACCAGTGACCGGTGTTGATGTAGTCCGCGGTGGAGCTGGGCGCGGACAGGTTCAAAGGCACCAAGGAAAACTGCGCCGACGCCCCGCCTTGCATGAACAGGACCTTGTAGTTGGCCGGTATCGACATGAGCTCGCGCAGATCCGCCTCGGCTTGCGCAGCCACGTCCATGAAGCTCGCGCTGCGATGGCTGATTTCCATCACGGACATGCCGCTGCCGTTCCAGTCGAGCAGCTCGGCGCGGGCTTGCTCCAGAACCTCGAGCGGTAAAACCGCGGGTCCTGGCGAGAAATTGAAGGCGCGCACGGCTGCCTTATGAGTCGCCGACAACCGGATCGGTGGACTCGGCGTCATCGCCCTCGCCCGCCAAGCCTTCGATGCGCTCGAGCCCCGACAGCTGATCGCCTTCTTCCAGGCGAATCAGCCGCACGCCCTGGGTGTTGCGCCCAACCACGGAGATATCCTTCACGGGAGTGCGCACCAGCACGCCATTTTGACTCATGAGCATGATTTCATCGTCGAGGCTCACCTGCAGGGCTCCGACCATGATTCCGTTGCGGTCGGTGATTTGCAAAGCGATCACCCCTTGCCCGCCTCGTCCGTGCTTGGGGAAATCCTCGAGCGGGGTCAGCTTGCCGAAGCCGTTCTGCGATGCGGTGAGAATGAAGCCGTCCTGCGCGACGATCAAGGCATTGACGCGCTGCTCCTCGCTCAGCTTCACGCCGCGCACGCCGGCGGCCTCCCGCCCCATCGGGCGCACTTCATCTTCGACGAAGCGTATCGCCTTGCCGCCCGTGGTGAACAGCAGAATGTCCTTGGTGCCGTCGGTGATGGCGACACCGACCAGCTTGTCGCCCGGATCCAGCGCCACGGCGATGATGCCGCTGGCGCGCGGCCGCGAGAACAAGGCGAGCGAGGTCTTTTTCACCGTCCCGAGACTGGTTGCCATGAAGACGTACTTGCCCTCTTCGAACTCCTTGATCGAAAGCATGGCGCTGATGCGCTCGCCTTCCTGAAGCGGCAGCAGATTCACGATGGGCTTGCCACGCGATCCGCGGCTGGCCTGGGGCAATTGATAGACCTTGAGCCAATAAAGCTTGCCGCGGTCCGAGAAGCACAGCAGCGTGTCGTGAGTATTGGCCACGAACAGCTTGTCGACGAAATCTTCATCCTTCACGCTGGTGGCAGCCTTGCCGCGGCCGCCGCGGCGCTGCGCCTGATAGTCGGAGACCGGCTGCGCCTTGGCGTAGCCGCCATGCGACAGCGTCACCACGACGTCTTCGGGGGAAATGAGATCTTCGGTGGTGAGATCCTCGTGATTGACGAGGATCTCGGTGCGGCGCTTGTCGCCGAAGGTATCGCGGATGAATTCCAATTCCTGGCGTATCACCTGAAGCAGGCGCTCAGGGCGCGCGAGGATGTCCGCCAGATCACGGATCTGTTCCAACAGTTGCTGGTATTCGCCGATGATCTTGTCTTGTTCGAGCCCGGTGAGCCGATTGAGGCGCATCTCCAGAATCGCCTGCGCCTGCGTGTCGGTGAGCCGATAGCCGCCCTCGACGATGCCGAGGGCGGCAATTTCGCCGTCGGGCCGGGTGCTGATGGCGCCGGCGCGCGCCAGCATTTCGGGCACCGCGCCGGACCTCCAGGTTCGCCCCATCAGGGCGATCTTGGCCTCCGCGGGCGAGGGAGATGCCTTGATGGCGGCGATGATCTCGTCGATGTTCGCCAGCGCAATGGCCAGACCTTCCAGGACATGCCCGCGTTCACGCGCCTTGCGCAGCTCGTACACCGTCCGGCGGGTAACGACTTCGCGGCGATGACGCAGGAAGGCATCCAGCATCTCTTTGAGGCTGAGCAGGCGCGGCTGGCCATCGACGAGCGCGACCATGTTGATGCCGAACACCTGCTCCATGGGCGTTTGCGCGTAGAGATTGTTGAGCAAAATCTCCGGCACCTCGCCGCGCTTCAACTCGATCACCACGCGCATGCCGTCCTTGTCCGATTCGTCGCGCAACCCGTCGGAGGCGATGCCTTCGATCAGCTTGTCGCGCACCAGGTCGGCGATGCGTTCGATCAGGCGCGCCTTGTTGACCTGGTAGGGAAGTTCGGTGATGACGATCGCCTGGCGTTCGCCCTTGCCGACATCCTCGAAGTGGGTGCGCGCGCGCAGATGCAAGCGGCCGCGGCCTGTCTTGTAGGCCGAGACGATCTCCATGGCGCCATTGATGAATCCCGCTGTCGGAAAATCCGGACCCGGGACGATCTGCATCAGCTGGCCCAGCGTGATATCCGGATTTTCGATGAGCGCGATGCAGGCCGTGACGATCTCGGTCAGATTGTGCGGCGGAATGTTGGTCGCCATGCCCACCGCGATGCCCGAGGATCCGTTGATCAGCAGGTTCGGGATGCGCGCCGGCAGGACCGCCGGTTCGTTCTCGGATTCATCGTAGTTGGGGTTGAAATCGACCGTCTCTTTGTCGATATCGGCCAGCAGTTCGCCGGCCAGTCGCGACATGCGCACTTCGGTGTAGCGCATGGCCGCGGGCGGATCGCCGTCCACCGACCCGAAATTGCCCTGCCCGTCGACCAACAAATAGCGCATCGAAAATTCTTGCGCCATGCGCACGATGGCGTCATACACCGATGCATCGCCGTGCGGATGATATTTGCCGATGACATCGCCGACCACGCGCGCCGATTTTTTGTAGGCCTTGTTCCAGTCGTTGCTGAGCTCGCGCATGGCGTACAGCACGCGCCGGTGCACCGGCTTCAGACCATCGCGCACGTCGGGCAGGGCGCGGCCGACGATGACGCTCATCGCGTAATCGAGATAGGATTTGCGCATCTCGTCTTCGAGATTTACGGGCAATATTTCGCGTGCGATCTCGGCCATTTGCGCGAGTCCGGTGAGTTATCGGACTTTATTTAGTGGGTTTAAAGGAGGCAAGGCAGGTCTGAAACATGGCGTAATTCTAGCACATATCCATGCGGGTCTTAAGACTACCGCGCGGCATTTGCCGATATACTTGCGGCATGCCGACTGCCCCCGCAGATTTACGCATCGACAGCCGCTGGATGGCCCCGATGAGCGCGCGCAACTTGCTCCTCGAGGATCACTCCTTGCTGGTTCGAGACGGACGGATTCTGGATATTTTGCCGAGCGCGGCGGCGGCCGAACGCTATTCGGCCACGGCGGTCCTTGCGCGAAATTCGCATCTTTTGATGCCCGGGATGATCAATGTGCAATCCGACGCCGCCACCCTCCTGTCGCGCGGCGCGAATGGCCTGGCGGCGCGGGTCGAAGCCAATGCCGAATTTGCGCGCGATGGAACCCTGGCGGCCATCGCTGCGATGCTCAAGTCCGGCATCACCTGTTTCTGCGATCGCTATTATTTTCCGGAGGAAACGGCTCGGGCGGCAATCGAGCAAGGCATGCGCGCATCGATCGGCATGCCGGTCGCGGACGGTTGCACGCCCTGGGCCAAGGATGGCGCCCAATCGTTGACGCGCGCGCTCGAGCTGCGCGACCGGCACAAGGGCGATGCGCTGATTTCGACCGCTTTTGCGCCGCTCGGGGCGAACTCGCTGAGCGATGCGACCTTCTCGCGTCTCGCGACCCTCGCCGATGAACTGGATGCCGTAATCATGATCGACCTGCATCGCTCGACGCGCGAAATCGACCAGTGCGTCGCGGCGCATGGCATGCGGCCCCTCGAACGGCTATGGAATCTGGGATTGCTGACCCCGGCGCTCAATGCCTCGCACATGGTGATGCTCAGCCCGGCGGACATGAGTCTCTTGCTGCGCACCGGCATTTCGGTGACGGTATCCCCCGAAGGCGACATGAAGCGCGGTGATGGGTTGGCTCCCATCGCGGCATTTTTGGCCGCCGGTGTCCGACTCGGAATCGGCAGCGCGGGCGCTGCGGCATTGAGCCGCGACATTTGGGGCAATATGAAAATCGTCGCGCTTTTGAGCAGCGCCGCCGATGCGCTGCGCGCCGCGACGTATGGGGGCGCCGCGGTGTTGGGGCTCGAGGGCGAGGTCGGCAGCCTGGAAGCCGGAAAATGGGCCGACCTGTGCTGCGCCGATCTATCGGGCCCCGCGACACAACCACTCGGCGATCCGCTCGCGCAATTGGTTTTCGGCGGCGCTCGCGACATCGTGAGCGACGTCTGGGTCGCGGGACGGCAACTGCTCTCGGGCGGGGAATTGACGCGTCTCGACTGGCCGGACGTCGCCGCCCGCTCGCGAACCTGGGCCGCGCGATTGGCCGCGCGGGGTTGATCGATGAATCCTGCACAGAACGCCGATCCCGCCGAACTCGCCAAGTTCAGTGCGCTTGCCATGAGCTGGTGGGATCCGGCCGGCCCGTCGAAGCCGCTGCACGAACTCAATCCATTGCGCCTGCGCTACATCGAAAAGGCGGCGCCCTTGCAAGGCGCGCGCGTGCTCGACGTCGGCTGCGGCGGAGGCATTCTGAGCGAGGCGATGGCGAACCGCGGCGCCGAAGTGCTCGGGATCGATCTTTCGCAGGCGGTGCTCGATGTGGCGGAGCTGCACGCGTTGGAAGGCAAGGTGCGGATCGATTATGAAGCCATCGCGGCCGAGGAGTTGGCGGCCGCGCAGCCTGCGTGCTTCGATTTGGTCACGTGCATGGAAATGCTCGAGCATGTGCCCGATCCCGCCGCGATCTTGAGCGCTTTGGCGCAACTGGTGCGCCCCGGCGGCGATGTCATCGTCTCGACGCTCAACCGCAGGCCGCTGGCATTTGCGGTGGCGATTCTCGGAGCGGAGTACATCACGCGCACCTTGCCGCGGGGCACGCACGAATATTTGAAATTCATCCGTCCCTCGGAGCTGGCGCGTTGGGGCCGCGGCGCCGGCCTGAGCCTGGTTGATCTGACGGGTATCACCTACAACCCCTTGACCCGCGCTTTTCGCCTTTCATCGAACACCGACGTCAATTACCTTGCGCACTTCAAACGCAGCGCCTGATATGGCACTCGCGGCGGTGTTATTCGATCTGGACGGCACCTTGCTCGATACGGCGCCCGATATGGTCGGCGCGCTCAATGCACTGCGGCGGGAGGAACTGCTGCCTCCTCTGCCCTACGACTCGGTTCGCAGCGCGGTGAGCCACGGCAGCGCACGGGTCGTGCAGGCAGGCTTCCCGGATGCGAATCCAGAATCCGCTCTGCGCCTGCAGCGGCGCTTCCTGGAGATTTACCGCGGCGCGCTCAGCCGCGAGACCCGGCTGTTTCCCGGCATGAACGAAGTACTGGATGCACTGGCCGGCTCGCGCATCAAGAGCGGCATCGTCACCAACAAGCCGGCGTGGCTGACCGAGCCTCTGCTCGCTGAATTGGGCCTGCGTGCACGCTTCGCTTGTGTGGTCAGCGGCGATACGCTGCCCGAGCGCAAGCCCGATCCCAAACCCCTGCTGCACGCCGCGGCGCTTGCCGAAGCCTCCCCGGGCGAGTGCATCTACGTGGGCGATGCGCAGCGCGACGTGCAGGCCGCTCACGCGGCACAGATGCCCGCATTGGTGGCCACCTACGGGTATTTGCGGCCCGACGAGGATTCCACGCAGTGGGGCGGCGACGGCTACCTGGCGCAGCCGCTCGACCTTTTGCACTGGCTGAAGGCGAGCGGGCGGCTATGACCGATCTCAAGCTGTGGCTGGCGCTGGCCGTGGGTGTGGTGCTGGGCATCATGGCGGCGCTCATTTGGCGTGCCCGCCGCGAGCAGTCGCTGCGCGTCGAGTTGGAAGTGCTGCGCGCCCGTTTCAAGGGCGAGGAAATTTTGAGCGCGGAACGCGCGCAGGCCGCGGCGCACGCCCGCGAGCAATTGCAGGGCGTGTTCGGCGAGCTGGCGCGCGAGAGCCTGCAAGGCAACAACGAAGTGTTCCTGGATCTCGCGCGCGAACGCCTGACCCGTCAGCAGCAGGATGCCTGGCAGGCATTGAAAGAACGGGAATCTGCCATCGAATCGCTGGTAAAGCCGATCCGCGAAGCCTTGGCCAAGACCGAGGCGCAGATTCAGGCGATCGAGCGCGACCGCATCGATTCCTTCGCCACGATGAAAACCCAAATGGACCTGCTGGCGACCGGTCAGAATCTGCTGTCGCGCGAGACGCGCAATCTGGTGACCGCGTTGCGCCGTCCCGGAGTGCGCGGCCAATGGGGTGAAATCACCCTGCGCCGGGTGGTCGAACTGTCCGGCATGACTTTGCACGTCGACTTCACCGAGCAGCAGCATCTCAACACGGAATCCGGCGCCATCCGGCCTGATATGGTCGTGCACATGCCGGAACAGCGCGACATCGTGGTCGACGTCAAGACACCGCTGGACGCCTATCTGGCGGCGGTCGAAGCCCAAACCGACGAGGATCGAAACACGCAGCTGCGCCGCCATGCGCAAATCGTCGGCGCGCGGGTACGCGAGCTGGCCTCCAAGCAGTACTGGGCGCAATTCGAGCGCAGTCCTGATTTCGTCGTGCTCTTTCTTCCGGGTGATCAGTTTCTGTCGGCGGCGCTGCAGGAGAATCCGGGCCTGATCGACGACTCGATGCGCCAGAACATCATGCTGGCGACGCCCACCAGTTTGATCGCGCTGCTGAAGGTGATCTCCTACGGATGGAAGCAGACCGTCTTGGCCGACAATGCCAGGGAGGTGCGGCAATTGGGCGAGGATCTGTACAAGCGCCTGGCGGTATTCGGCGAGCACCTGGGCAAGCTGGGTAAATCCCTGGGCAGCAGCGTCGAGTCCTTCAACAAGGCCGTGGGCTCGCTGGAACAACAAGTATTCCCCGCCGCCCGCCGCTTCGAATCCTTGGGATTGCGCGTGACGCGCCAGATCGATCCCATCGAGCCGGTCCAAAGCCTGACGCGCACGCCGCGCGTCGAATCCGGCGAGCGCGAGAGCTCCGGTGACCGCGGCTCTGAAGACACTTGATGCCGCCTATCGAACTCGCGCCATCCCCTTAGGATCGGTGCGCTATTGGAGCTGGCTGTTCGCCGCCGCACCGATGCGCGCGCCGCTGCTCGGAGTGTACGCACTGCTTGCGGAGTGGAAAGCGCTGACCGATCCTGGCACCGAAGCGAGCGCCGCGCGCATCAAACTGGCCTGGTGGCAGGAGGAAATTCAGCGCCTCATCGCCCATGCGCCCGTTCACCCAATATGCCGCTTTCTCGGCGCGATGCCCCGGGCCGGCGAGGTGGATTTCATTCCTTTGAGCCACGCCGTCGATGCCTCGATTGCGGAGCTGAGCGGGGTGCCGCTCGAACTCGGCGCGGAGCTGGAAGCGCATGCCTGGGCGCTGCGGGCGGGCCCGTTGGGCCTCGCATCGCGGCTCGCCGCGGAGCTTCCCGATGAGGCGGCCTTGGACAACTGTCTGCGCCCCTTGGCGGTGGCGGATTATCTGGCTCGCGCGACCCGCGGCTACCGGCGCCTGGCGCGCCACGGACGCGTGCCGTTCGCGGTGGACGAGTTGCTGGCGGCGGGCGTGGATAACGCCAATCTTTGCGCCGCCGAGCCGCCGCCGCAACTGCAAGAGTATCTGCGGCAGCAGCGCGCCCTTGCCGCGCGCAGCTATGAGAGCGCCCGGTTGGCGCTGCCCGAGGCGTGCCGGGCGCGACAGCGTCATTTGCTGGTGTTGGCGGCGCTCGGCCTGAAACACCTGCAGCGGCCCGCTTCCGAGCTTGAGTCGGTGCGATTGCAGGATATGCTGCTCGCGTGGTCGACGGCGCGCCGCGCCCATGGATAAAACTTCGATGCAGCATTTGATCCCGAAAGACTTTCTTCCCGACGGCGCACTGCTGCAGGGACGCATAATCCTCGTCACGGGCGCCAGCAGCGGACTGGGACGGGCGCTCTCGATCGAATGCGCGCGCGCCGGCGCGACCGTCATTCTGTGCGGCCGAAATAGCGGCAAACTGGACCGCGTCTATGACGAGATCGAGGCGCTCGGCGCACCGCGGCCGGCCATCGCGCTATTGGATCTGGCGCTCGCAACCGCTGTGGAGTACGACGCATTGGCGCGCACCATCGGGACGGAATTCGGCCGGCTCGACGGGTTGGTCCATGCCGCGGGGCTGTTGGGCGATCGCTCTCCCCTGGAGCAATACGACGTGCCGACCTGGTGCAAGGTTTTGCATGTGAATCTCACCGCGCCGTTCATTTTGACGCAGGTCTTGCTCCCGGATCTGCGCAAATCCGCCGACGCCTCGATCATCTTCGTGAGCAGCGGCGTGGTGAAGCAGGCACGGCCGTTTTGGGGCGCCTATGCGGTATCGAAGGCCGGACTGGAATCCGTCCGCGCCATGCTGTTCGAGGAGCTGGAAGGCGAAGCAAACATCCGCATCAACAGCGTCAATCCCGGCCGAATGCGCACCGCAATGCGCGCGGCGGCCTATCCGGCGGAGGACCCCAACTCGGTGCCCACGCCCAAATCCGTGACAGGGCCTTTTTTGTACTTGCTGAGCGAACGCGGTCGCGGTATTGATGGTCAGTTCATTGAAGCGCAAAAGCAATGAGGAACACACGGATGGACTTACGCAAACTTCGCTCGGCTGCGTTGCTGGCAGCTTTCAGCCTCGGCGCCGGCGCCGCCAGCCACGCTGCCGACCTGGATTCGCGGCCGCTCGAGGCCGACTTCGTCATTCACGATTTCCATTTTGCCTCGGGAGAGACCCTGCCCGAGCTGCGCATCCACTACACCTATTTCGGCAAGCCAAAAAGGGATTTGGCGGGCCGCGTCACCAATGCCGTTCTCATCATGCACGGCACCGGAGGATCGGGCCGCAGTCTCATCAACGACAGGTTCTCGGGCGTGCTGTTCAAGAAAGGCGGCCTTTTGGACGCCTCCAAGTACTACATCATTCTTCCCGACGGCATCGGTCACGGAGATTCGAGCAAGCCGAGCGACGGCTTGCGGATGCGTTTCCCGCAATATTCCTATCAGGACATGGTGCTTGCACAATACCTCTTGGTCACCAAGGGCCTGGACGTAAACCATTTGCGCCTGGTCATGGGCACCTCCATGGGTTGCATGCAGACTTTCATGTGGGGCGAAGCCTATCCGGACTTCATGGATGCGCTCATGCCGCTGGCCTGTTTGCCGGTGCAGATCGCCGGCCGCAACCGCCTGTGGCGCGATCTGGCGATGGATGCCATCCGCAACGATCCGGCGTGGTTGAAGGGCGACTACACTAACGAGCCCATGAGCGCACTGCGCACCGTGGCGGGACTGCTGTTGATCGCCGGCAGCGCTCCCATTCAGATGCAAATCACCTTGCCGACCCGGGATGCGGCGGACGAATTCCTGGCGAAATTCATGCCGCGGGAAATGGAGAATCTGGACGCGAACGATTTTCTGTACCAGGTCAACGCCTCGCGCGACTATGACCCTTCTGCGGGTCTGGAGAAGATCAAGGCACCACTGCTGCAGATCAATTCAGCCGATGATTTCGTCAATCCGCCGGAACTGGGCATCGCGGAGCGGGAGATCAAACACGTCAAGAACGGGCGCTTCATATTGCTGCCCGCGTCGGATCAAACGCATGGCCATGGCACCCACACCTGGGCCGCGGTTTGGCAGCAATACCTGGCGCAATTGCTCGAGGCTTCGAAGAGCCCGCCGGCTAATCAGTAGGAAGCTCGGCGGCCGCGGGCGCCGCAGCCGCGCCGGGCGCATTGGCTGCATCGATTTCGTTGACCAGCGCGTTGCGTTCGCTCATCAGCATGGCGCGCGAATGGCCGCGCGGCAAGTCGTGCGACAGGTGCACCGGACCGAAGCGCACCCGCATCAGACGGCTGACGATGATGCCGCGAGCGGCAAACCAGTGCCGTACGAGCGCCGAACGGGTCGCGCGCACCGTGACGTTGAGCCAATGATTGAAGCCCTCTCCATATTTTGCTTGCGCCTCGAGAATGCTCATCGCCTCGCCTTCGCAATCCGTGGCGGCACGGAATTCGTTCACCAGCGTTTCGTTCAATGGGCCGCGCATTCTCAGGACATAGTCGATGGTCAGCGCGTGCGCGCCTCGTGACACCCGATTTGCCCACGATCCATCATCGGTAAGAATTTCCAGACCCCCATCGACCGGCGGCATCGGTTGGATGGCGAGCCATCGGCCCGCAGAGCGCGGCAGGTTCAAGTGCTCGGCGGCGCGCGAGGTGGCGGCCTTAAGATCGAGGTTCTCGCCGGGCGAGCGGTGAAACAGCAGCACCCTCGATTGTTTCACCGCCGGCGTATGCAGCCGAACCGGCCGGCCGTCCAAGGTAATACGATCTCTCGCGGTCAGCTTCGCGCCCAGCTCGGGAACCTCGCCGTTGACCTTCAACCGCGATTCACGGATCCAGCGCTCCACTTCACGGCGTGAGCCGATGCCCGCCGCCGACAAGAGCTTCTGCACGCGTTCGCCGCCCGCCGCAGCGCCATTTGACGCGGCCGGATTACGGGGATTTGCGCCTCTGCGTGCCCGCGCGTGCTTGGGTCGCGCGGCCATCAAATGGCATCGTCGCGTACACCGCGTGCAACCAACCCATGCGTTTGCGATGGGGCGCTCTGCGCGCCCGGTTCTTCATCGTCGTCCGCCTGCGCGTCGATGTCCGCACCCGGGTCCGTATACGCCCCCGGGTCGATATCCGCCGCGCCGCCGAGCGGCTCTTGCGGGTCGGTCAATACCGGTGCCTCGGCCCCCGGCAGCGTCAACTGGACGCGCAAATCCTCGAGTTCCTTGAGCTGCGCCAGGGTGGGCAGATCGTCCAGCTTCTTCAAGCCGAAGTAGTCGAGAAACTCGCGCGTGGTGCCGAGCAGTTCAGGCTTGCCGGGCACATCCCGGTGACCGACCACTCGAATCCAGTTTCGCTCATGCAAGGTCTTGATGATGTTCGGGTTCACGGCGACGCCGCGAATTTGTTCGATTTCGCCGCGCGTGATCGGCTGACGATAGGCTATCAACGCCAAGGTCTCGAGCAGCGCGCGCGAATATTTGGCCGGCCGCTCCTGCCAGAGACGCGCCACCGGCTGGGCCACCGCGGCCTTGATTTGAATGCGAAATCCGCTCGCCACTTCCAACAGCTCCAAGCCGCGCGTTGCGTACTCTTCGCCGAGCGTGGCAATCGCGCCTTTCACCTCCTCGGTGCTCGAGCCATCGCGCTCGTCGAACACGCTCATCAACTCATCGAGCGTCAGAGGACGGCCCGCCGCGAGCAGTGCCGCTTCGACCACATTTTTCACGTATTGAGGGTTCATTGGATTCTCGCAAGGTCATCGTTGGCGGCGCCGTCGTCGGCGACCAGCGACAGGTTCCGGGCCGGATTGCCCAGGCGCACGTGCAGGGGGGCGTAAGCTTCGGATTGCACTATTTCGATCAACCCTTCACGCAATAGTTCCAGGATGGCCACGAAGGTCACGGTGACGCCGCGACGGCCCTCTTCCGGCGTGAACAAACGCACGAAATCGACGAAGGCGTTGGTTTGCAGCGAGGTCAGGACATCCGCCATGCGCTGGCGCACCGACAAGGGTTCACGCTGCACGTGATGATGCGCGAACATGTCGCTGCGCGACAATACGTCTTGAAACGCGAGCAACATCTCTTGCAATGTCACCTGCGGGGGAATGCGCACCACCTTGCGATCCGCCAAGTCGGCCGAAGCGACCCAGGTGTCGCGTTCCAGCCGCGGCATGCGATCGATCCCCTCCGCCGCCCGCTTGAAGCGTTCGTATTCCTGCAGGCGGCGCACCAGTTCCGCGCGCGGGTCGGCTTCCTCGGCGGCATCATCCGTTGCGACGCGCGGCAGAAGCATGCGCGACTTCACTTCGGCGAGCGTCGCCGCCATCAGCAGATATTCGCCGGCCAGTTCCAGCTGCAGCACTTGCATCAACTCGATATAGCGCATGTATTGGCGCGTGATTTCAGCGATCGGAATGTCGAGGATGTCCAGGTTCTGCCGCCGAATGAGATAGAGCAGCATGTCGAGCGGCCCCTCGAACGCTTCGAGAAACACCTCGAGCGCCTGTGGCGGAATATAGAGATCTCTCGGCATCTCGATGATGGGCTGGCCCTCCACGACCGCAAACGGCATTTCCTCTTGCGCCGGCGCGCTCTCGCCGACCGGCGGTGGGGGCGGTGCCGCGCTTTGAACCAGCGTCAATTCAGGCTTCATCGGTAGTTCATGGCCATAGCTTGTCGGACAGCATCCATGGTGTCGCGCGCCACGGTCCGCGCCCGCTCGCACCCTTCCGCGATGATACCGCGTACCAGCTCGGGATTCTCCTCGAACTCCTGCGCCCGCTTGGCGATGCCCGACACCTCCTCGACGATTTTCTCGATGAGCGGCGCCTTGCATTCCAAACAACCGATGCCAGCCGTACGGCAGCCCTTCTGCACCCACTCCTGCGTCTCGGGCGTCGAATATATTTTGTGCAGGTCCCAAACCGGACACTTGTCAGGATCGCCGGGATCGGTACGGCGCACGCGCGCCGGGTCGGTCTGCATGGCCTTGAGCTTCTTGACGATCGAGTCCGTGTCCTCGCGCAGACCGATGGTGTTGCCGTAGGACTTGGACATCTTGCGTCCATCGAGGCCCGGCACCTTTGGCGTAGCGGTCAGCAACACGTCCGGTTCCGGCAATATCGCGATTCCCGCGCCTTCCAGAAAGCCGAGCAAGCGGTCGCGGTCCGCCACGGTGAGCCGCGCATTCGCCTCCACCAACGCCTGCGCTTTGGCCAGCGCATCGGCATCGCCTTTTTCTTGAAACGCCTTGCGCAGCGAGCGATACATGGCGGAATTGCGCGACCCCAGGCTCTTGATGGCCTTCTCCACCTTCTGCTCAAACTCCGGCTCGCGGCCGTAGACATGATTGAAGCGCCGCGCCACCTCACGGGTAATCTCCACGTGGGCCACCTGATCTTCGCCCACCGGCACGTATTGCGAGCGATACAGCAAGATGTCCGCGCTCTGCAGCAACGGATAGCCGAGAAAACCGTAAGTGCTCAGGTCATGATCGGCGAGCTGTGCCTGCTGATCTTTGTAAGAGGGAACCCGCTCCAGCCAGCCCAAGGGCGTGATCATCGACAGCAACAGATGCAGCTCCGCATGTTCCGGCACTTTCGATTGGATGAACAGCGTGGCCACTCCGGGGTTCAAGCCCGCCGCCAACCAGTCGATCGCCATGCTCCAGGTGTTTTCCTCGAGTTTCGAGGTGTCCTCGTAGCCGGTGGTCAGCGCGTGCCAGTCGGCCACGAAGAAATAGCATTCATATTGGTATTGCAGCTCGATCCAATTCTTCAGCGCCCCGTGATAATTGCCCAGATGCAATTGTCCGGTGGGACGCATGCCCGACAATACGCGCCGGTTTTGTGCGGGGACGCTCATGCCGAAAGGCCGACGCCCAGGAGGTGGATCAGCTGGCCGGCGGCGCGGTACGCAGGACGGAAAAGCCATCCGAGCAGCCCCAACACCGACAAGCCCACCACGATGAACATGCCGGCGGGCGCGATCTTTTCGAGCCCGGCCGCCAAGCGCGCCGGCAGCAGCCCGACCAACACCCGGCCTCCGTCCAAGGGCGGTATCGGCAACAGATTGAAGACGGCCAGCACCGCGTTGAGTTTGATGCCGGCCTGGGCCATGAGCAGCACCCAGCTGTCCAAAGTTTGACCCCGCCTGATCTGCAGCACCGCCGCCAACACACCGCCCCACAGGGCCGCCATCAATATATTCGCCGCGGGACCCGCCAGGGCGACCATGATCGACATGCGGCGGGGATGGCGCAGGCCGCTCGTTTCCACCGGCACCGGCTTCGCCCAGCCGAACAGCGGAAACCCGAACGCCAGAAGAAGCGCTCCTGGAACCATCACGGTGCCGAGCGGATCGATGTGGCGCAGCGGATTGAGGCTCAGGCGCCCGAGCAACTGCGCCGTATGATCGCCGAAGTAACGCGCGGTCCAGCCGTGTGCGACCTCATGCAGCGTAATGCCCAGTAAAACTGGAATGGCCCAGACCGAAACGGCGGCAAGCGCAATTGAAACGGTGTCAAGAAATGCAGATAAATCCAATGCTTGCACTCATTATTTAAATTAATTGCGAGAATCATTGCCCGCGCTCAGCCGCATTATACGGTGGCCGTCGGTGCAAAGGGGCTGACATCGCCGCGTCCTTCGCGCACCACGAGGGCCCGGTCGGTCGACAGGTCGATGACCGAGGTCGGTATCATGCCGCAATTGCCGCCATCCAGGACCAGATCGACGCTGCGTTCGAGGCGCTCGTAGATCTCCCTCGCGTCGGTGCGCGGATGCTCTTCGCCGGGCAGCAGCAGCGTTGAACTCATCACCGGCTCATTGAGTTCGCTCAGCAACAGCGCCGTGACCGGATGATCGGGAACCCGCAGGCCGATGGTGCCGCGCCGTTCATGTTTCAAGCGCCGCGGCGTTTCACGCGAGGCCTTGAGCAAAAATGTATACGGCCCCGGCGTATGCGCACGCAGCAATCGATACTGCCAGTTGTCGACCAGAGCGTATTTGCCGACGTCCGCAAGATCGCGGCACACCAGGGTGAAATGATGGTTGCGATCCGTTTGACGTATCTCGCGGATGCGTTCGAGCGCGGCTTTGTCGCCGATGTGACAGCCGAGCGCATAGCAGGAATCGGTCGGATAGACGATTACCGCGCCGCGCCGCAGCGCTTCGACCGCCTGGCGTATATAGCGGCGTTGCGGCGTGACCGGATGCAGTTGCAGATAGATGCTCATGGCCTCGGTTATGATACCCGCATGAATCAACTCCTCGAATGGTTGCCGCTGATCGCATTCTTTGCGGTCTTTGAAATCCGCGACATTTACTGGGCCACCGCTGCCTTGATGATTGCCTGCGTGCTGCAGCTGGTGATCCATCGCGTCGCAACCGGCAGCTTCAAAACCATGCACATCGTTGCCACGTGCGTCGTGCTGGTGTTGGGCAGCGCGACGCTGCTGCTGCACGATCAGCGCTTCATTCAGTGGAAACTGACCGTACTGCTTGCGTTGACTTCGGCGGTCTTCCTCGGCAGCCTGGCGGTCGGCAAACAACCGCTGGTGCGCCGTTTGCTCGAGGCGGCGTTTCCCGAGCCGTTGGCGGTTTCCGCGCGCGCCTGGGTGACGATCAACCTTCTATGGGCCGCATGGTTCGCAGCATTCGCCATCCTCAACCTGTATGTTGCGCAGCATTTCGCGGTCGGCCTCTGGGTCAAGTTCAAAGTCTTTGGGTTTCCCGCGGCGACCATGCTCTTCATCCTGCCGCAAGTATTCTGGCTTGCGGGCAAGATTTCACCCCCGGCAGACTCGCGTGCGCAGCGTTTGCGCGAGCGATTGCAGAGCCGCTTTGCGCCGGCGCAGCTGACCGTGGAGGATGAGAGTCACTTGCATGAGGGCCACGCCGGCGCGGCCCTGGGCTTGAGTCACTTTCGAATTCGTATCGTCGCCGAGGCGTTTCGCGGGATCTCCTCGGTTGCGCGGCACCGGTTGATTTACGCAGCGGTCGACGATCTGATGAAAACCGACATCCACGCCCTGGCGATCGAGGCGCTGCCGCCCGACAAATCTTGACAGAGGCGCATGTTGCGGCGCGGCAATTGCTGCTTTGCCGGCCGGAAATGCATCAATAATTGGTGAGATCGCTCTGTTGAGGCTAAACTGCCGCCCCCGGGCGCGCTGGCCAAGTTATGGCCGTAGTCGCTTTTTTTTTGCGTAGAGGAACAAATGAGTCAACTTTTGAGTACAGCGTGGGTCCGCATCGCCACCGTGACGGCATTCGCACTGGTCATGACGGCGTGCGGAAAAGGCCAACAGACACCCGCTGCGCCCGAGAAGGCTGCGGCACCCGCCACCCCGCCGGTCGCCACGGTCGATGGCAGCCCGATCTCGCGGGTGGAATACGACACGTATTTGAAGAGCCTGCTGCGCGGCCGGCCGGCGAATGACCTGACGACCGAGCAGAAAAATCAGGTTCTCGACGAATTGATCAACATGCAGTTGCTTGCCTCGCAGGGCGCGAAGGAAGGCGTGGAAAAAGACCCCGATGTCGCCGCGCAGCTCGAAGTGGTGCGCATGCGCGTCATGGCGGATGCGGAATCTGCGAAGTATTTGAAGGACAAGGAACCGACGGATGCGGAATCGCACGCCGAGTATGATTCGGCCGTCGCCGCCATGGACAAGACGGAATACCACGCGCGCCATATCCTGGTGAGCAGCAAGGAAGCGGCCGAGGCCGCCATCAAGAAGATCAAAGGCGGCGCGAAGTTTGAAGACGTGGCCAAGGCGGTATCCACCGACAGTTCCAAAGCGAACGGCGGCGATCTCGGCTGGTTCACTCTGGCGCGCATGGCCAAGCCGTTCGGCGACGCCGTGAAGGGCCTGAAGAAGGGCGAGATGACCGCAACGCCTGTGCAGACTCAATTTGGCTGGCATGTGATCAAGCTGGAAGACACGCGCGAAACGACGCCGCCGCCGTTCGAGCAGGTCAAGCAGCAGGTCAGCAATGGCGTGATGCAGAAGAAGCTTCAGGCCTATGTGGACAGCCTGAAGAAGAACGCCAAGATCGAGAAATCGCTGTAGTCCTCGGGCCTTGAAAAAACGTAGCGGACTTGAAAGGTCCGCTACGTTTCGAGCAGCTTCAAGAAGGCCTCCTCGTCGAGTATCTGAACGCCGAGCTGCTGGGCCTTCTTGAGCTTGGAACCCGCCTCCGCACCAGCCACTACGAAGTCGGTTTTTTTCGAAACGCTGCCGCTCACCTTTCCGCCCGATCGCTGGATCGCCTCCGCCGCTTGCTCGCGCGTGAGCGAGCTCAACGTGCCGGTCAGAACCAAGGTCCTGCCGCTCAAGGCTCCGCCGCGGCTCGGCGCAGCGATGCGCGGCCAGCTGATTCCGGCCGCGAGCAGGCGATCGACGGCGGCGGCGTTGTCCGGGTCGCGAAAATAGGCCGCAACCTGCCTCGCAACCACCGGCCCGACGTCGGGCACGCGTTGTATTTCCTGTTCGCCGGCGCGGCGCAAATCGGCGATTTCAGGGAAGTATTGCGCCAGCGCCAGGGCGGTGGCTTCGCCCACATCGCGAATGCCGAGCGCGTACAGAAATCGCGGCAGGGTGGTGTGCTTGGCCGACTCGATCGCCGACTGCAGTTTCAGCGCCGATTTCTCGCCCATGCGTTCGAGTTCCGCGAGCCGGTCGGCCCGCAGAGAAAACAGATCCGCCGGCGTCTTGACCCAATTGCCGTCGACGAGCTGCTCCACCAACTTGTCGCCGAGGCCCTGGATGTCCATCGCGCGGCGCGAGGCGAAGTGCTGTATTTCCCCTTTGCGCTGCGCCGCGCAGCGGCGCCCCCCGCTGCAGCGGGCCACCGCTTGATCGGCCTCGCGCACCACCGGATTGCCGCACACCGGACAGGCGCTCGGCAGCTGCAGGAGCGGTGCGCCGGCCACGCGCCGTTCGGGCAGAACGCGCGCGACCTCGGGAATCACATCGCCGGCGCGGCGGATGACGACGGTGTCGCCGATGCGCACGTCTTTGCGCGTCAACTCGTCCATGTTGTGCAGCGTCGCATTGCTTACCGTCACGCCGCCGACGAAGGTCGGTTCGAGGCGCGCGACGGGCGTCAGCGCACCGGTGCGGCCCACCTGAAATTCAATTCCGCGTATCACGCTCAACGCCTCTTCGGCGGGGAATTTATGCGCGATGGCCCAACGCGGCGCTCTCGATATGAAACCGAGTTTGCGCTGCAGGTCCACATCGTCCACTTTGTAAACCACGCCGTCGATTTGATATGGCAGCGCCGCGCGTGCCGCACCCATTTCGCGATAGTACGCAAGACACCCCTCGATCGACTCCACCACGGTCGACTGAGGACAAATCTTGAAACCCAGCGAGCGCAGGTGCTTCAAGATCTCGCTGTGATGCGCGGGCAATTCGGCGCCCTCGATCAGGCCCACGCCGTAGATGAAGAGATCGAGCGGCCGCGCCGCGGTCATGCGCGGGTCGAGCTGACGCAGGCTGCCGGCGGCCGCGTTGCGCGGATTGATGAAGCTCTTTTCGCCGCGCGCCGCGGCCTCTTCATTGAAGCGGCGGAATCCGGCGAATGGCATGAACACTTCACCGCGCACCTCGAGCACTTTGGGAAATTTCGCGCCGCGCAGCCTCAAAGGCAGTGCCTTGATGGTTCTCAAGTTCTGCGTAATGTCCTCGCCCGTCTCGCCGTCGCCGCGGGTCGCGCCCTGCACGAAACTGCCGTCTTCGTAGCGCGCGCTGACCGCCAAGCCGTCGAGCTTGGGCTCCGCCGAATAGCGGATGGGACCGCTCGCCCCCAGCCGTTCCTGAATGCGGCGGTCGAAATCACGCACCTCATCGTCGCTGAAGGCATTGTCCAAGGACAGCATGGCCACGCGGTGCTTCACCTCGCCGAAAGCCGACAGCGGCGCGGCGCCGACGCGCATGGTCGGCGAATCAGAGGTCAGCAGCTGTGGAAATTCGCTCTCCAGCGCGCGCAGTTCGAGCATGAGCTTGTCGTACTCGGCGTCCGGAACTTCCGGATCATCGAGGGCGTGATAGCGATAGTTGTAGCGCTCCAACAACTCGCGCAACTCTGCCGCACGCGCGGCCGCCTTCTTGGGCGGCTCGTTTGACTTCTCGGCGCACACGCGAAATTCAGCCTCGCGGCAGCGAGGCCTGGAAGCGCGCCACGTCGTCGCGCAACGCCGCCGCGCGCTGCGGCGAGAGCGGCATGCCCTTGTTGTCCTGCACCATCCCGGACAGCTCCTGCGCCAGGCCGCGCGCCGCGCCCAGCAGTTCGTCCACCGTCAGAAGCGGCTCGACCGGTCCCGGCAACACCGCGAACAGCGTCACGCCGCGAAACTCTTCCGTGGACATGCGTGCCACATCGAAGGTGCCCGGTTCGACCAGGCTGGCGACGCAAAACAAGCTGCGTCCGTCGACGTGACGGCGATGGAACACTTGGTAGCGTCCGTAGGCAAGGCCGTGCAGTTCCAGGGCCGACAGCAGCTGGGCCCCCGACCAGCGCACCTCGCCGGGTGCGCAAACACGTACCGTCACGATCTTCTGCTGCTCGCTGGCATTGGGCGTCTGCGCCGGCGCGGCGCTGGCTCGGTCGACGCTCTCGGGTAGCAGGGTCGGAACGCGTCCGGTGGCTGCCGCGGGCGCCGCGGGGGCCGCAGCCGCCGCGGGTATCGCGCTCATGGACGGCACCGCCGCGCCCGGCATGAAGCTTGGCGGGGGATCCGCGCTCACCATCATGGGCCCATCGAGCACCGGAACGCGCTCATATTCCTCGGTGCGGATGCTGAGCGGCTCGAAAGGCGGCACGCCCCACTCTGCCTCAGCCTCAGTCTCGGCCTCGGCTTCAGCGTCCGCTTGCGCTTCGCGCTCAGCGTCGGACGATATCTGCACCGGCGGCACCGCCGCGGCGCGGTGCGGCTCGATGCTCGGCGACGTCTCGCGCATCTGCGCATCGCCGGGCGCCTGCGATGAGCGCCGCCTGCCCCACCACCAAATGCCGGCGAGCAACACCAGACTCAAGGCCAACAAAATCCAACGCAGCTCGGCGGCCATGGAAACTCGCGCGCTACATCGCCGCCATGCGCACAGCCTCATCGACGTCCACCGACACCAGACGCGAAACGCCGGGCTCGTTCATGGTGACGCCGACCAGTTGCGAGGCCATCTCCATGGTGCTCTTGTTGTGGGTGATGAAAATGAACTGCACGCTGCGCGACATGTCGCGCACGATGTCGCAGAAGCGTCCGACATTGTTCTCATCCAAGGGCGCGTCAACCTCGTCCAGCAGGCAGAACGGCGCGGGGTTCAAGTCGAAAATGGCGAACACCAGCGCAACGGCGGTCAACGCCTTCTCGCCGCCCGACAGTTGACTGATGGTGCTGTTGCGCTTGCCCGGTGGGCGCGCCATGACCGACACGCCCGCGGAGTTCGACTCCTCGCCGGTCAATTCCAGATACGCATGGCCGCCGCCGAACAGGCGCGGGAATTTCTCCTTCAGGCCGGCGTTGACGCTGTCGAAGGTGTCCTTGAAACGGGTGCGGGTCTCGCGATCGATCTTGCGCATCGCCGACTCCAGCGTTTCCAACGCGTCGGTCAGGTCCTTGCACTGCCGGTCCAGGTACTCCTTGCGTTCCGATTGCTCCTTGAATTCGCCGATGGCCGCGAGATTGACCTGGCCCAGCCGCTCGATCTTGCCCTTGGTGTCCTCGAGCTGCGACTCCCATGCGCCCACGGTGGCATCGGCGGCGATTTGCGCGACCAGCGCCGCGAACTCGAAGTTCGTGGCGGCGAGCTGTTCCGCCACGCCTTCGCGGCGTATCCGCACCTGCTGCGCCGCCAGCCGCGCTTCGTCAAGACTGGCGCGCGCCGCGTCCAGGCGCTGATCGATCGCATAGCGCGCGGCATCGTGCTCGCGCAGCAAGCCGTCCAACTCATCGCTGGCGATACGCGCGGCCCGCAGCTGCTCCTCGATTTCCGCGCGCTGCCGCAACTCGCGTTCCAACTGTGCCTGGGCCGCGGCGATCGGCGCCTCGCCCTCGGCGATCTGCCCGAGCAACTCGAGCCGGCGCACATGCAGATCCTCGAGCTGCTTTTCCAATCTGCCCACCGTGGTGATCAGCGCCGTGTGCGATGAGCGCCGCGATTCCACTTGCACCGCCAGTTCGCGCGCATGCTGCTGGGCCGCCGTGGCCGCATTTCGCGCTTCGCCCAATTCCGCCCGCATCCGCTCGCGCTCCTGCTCGAGTTCCATGCGCTGCGGCTCGAGCGCCGCCAGGGCGTCGATCGCGCTCTCCATCCGCGCGCGCGAGGCACGCAGCTCCGTCTCGCTGCGCGCCAGCTCCGCGCGTATGTCGGCCAGCTCGGATTCGAGCTGTTCAACGCGGCGCGCCGCATCGTCGGTGCGCACTTTTGCCGAGTTCAGCTCGGCGCGGCGGTCGACATGCTCGCGATGCAGCCGATTCACCTCCGTCTGGCAGCGCTCGCGGCGGTCTTCGTGCTCACGGATTCGTTCACGGCTGCCTTCCAGGCGATTTTCCAGCTCTTTGACTTCCGCGCCGAGCGAATCGACCTGCACTCCGATGCCGCGCAGGATCTCTTCGCGCTCGATGACTCCGGCATGCGCATCCGCGTCGCGCGACACGCGCAGCCAGTCGTTGCCGAGCCAGATACCATCGCGGGTCACCACGGACTCGCCGCCCTTGAGCCTGCGCCGCAACTCGAGCGCCTCGCCCAGCGTGTCGGCGGTCAATACCGATGACAGCACGGAGGCGAGTACCGTGGCGCCCTGCACCTTGGATTGCAGCGAAGCCGCGGCTTGCGCGCCGCCTGCGCCCTCGCGGGTGCTCACCACCGCCAAGTAGCCGCCCTCGAAACTCCCCAACAGGTCCGTGACGCTGTCCAACCCGTCGACGCATACGGCTTCGAGGTAGGAACCCAGCACCGTCTCCACCGCGCGCTCCCAACCTTTGTCGACCCGCAGCTGCTGCGCCAGCCTTGGCAGGCGATCGAGCGACTGCGACTTCAGCCATTGCGTCACCCGGCCGGAAGCCTTGCCGAGTGCGGCCTGCTGCAGCGCTTCGGTCGAGACCTGCTCTCCCTGCAACTGTTGCAAGCGGGCGCGCAACGCATTGAGCGATTGGCTCTGTTCCCGCTCGCGCTCCCGGGTTGCGGAGCTCTCCGCGAGAAGCTCTTGCAGCTCCGCCGCGGCCTTCTCGCCGGCCGTGCGCGCGGCGTCCGCGCGCTGCGCCAGGGCGTCCAAAGCCAGCGGCGGTTGCAGCTGCGCAAACGACTCGCGTTCCGATTCCTGGCGCTCCAACTGCTGCAGCAGGCGCCGCTGCTGACCTTCCAATTGCTCGATGCGGGCCCGCTCCACCTGCGTCTCGCGCTGCCCCAGCGCGACCGCTTGCGCGTGGTTATCCCAGGAGAACTGCCACGAGGTCAGCGCCTGCTCGCAGCGCGCGAGCCCTTGGGACGCCACTCGTTCCCGTTCGTGCGCCTGGTCCAAGCCGGGCACCATGGTCGAGAGCTCCATGGACAACGCCTCCAGCTGCACGCGGTCGAGCTGCACCACACGGTCGAGTTCCGCGGTTTGCGAATCAATCTGTTCCAAATCGGCGCGTTGGCGCGAGCGCAACTCGCGCGCGTACTCGATGCCTTGCTCGATGCGCGTCACCTCGGCACCGGCCTCGTAGAAACGGCCCTGAATGGAGTTCAACGCATCCGCGCTCGCGGACTGATCGGCGCGAATGCGCTCGATCTGCGCTTCGGCCTCGCGCAGATCCGCGAGTACCGCTTGCATCGCGGTCTCGCTGGCCGAGGTGGCTGCGTCGCGAACTCCTGCCTCCAAATCGAGACTCTGCAGCCGCAATGCCAGGAGTTCCGCGGACAGCTTGCGCTCCTCTTCTTTGAGGGTCTGATAGCGGCGTGCCGTCGCGGCCTGACGCTGCAGGTGGCGGATTTGCTTCTCCACCTCCTCGCGCAAGTCGTTCAGCCGATCCAGATTTTCGCGCGTGTGGCCGATGCGGCTTTCCGTCTCGCGGCGCCGCTCCTTGTAGCGGGAGATGCCCGCCGCCTCCTCGAGGAAAGCCCGCAAGTCGTCGGGACGCGCCTCGATCACCCGCGAGATCATGCCTTGCTCGATGATGGCGTAGCTGCGCGTGCCCAACCCGGTACCGAGAAACAGCTGGGTGATGTCCTTGCGGCGCACTTTGAGGCCGTTGATGAAATAATCGGAGGTGCCGTCGCGGCTCACCGCACGCTTCAGCGCGACCTCGTTGTAGCTCGCATACGGACCGGCGATCTTGCCGTCGGAATTGTCGAATACCAATTCCACCGACGCATGCCCCAGGGGCTTGCGCGACGCGGAGCCGTTGAAAATCACGTCGGCCATCGACTCGCCGCGCAAATGCTTCGCGGAGATCTCTCCCATCACCCAGCGCACGGCATCGATGATGTTGGATTTGCCGCAACCGTTCGGACCCACCACGCCGGTGAGGCTGCTGGGAAAGGTGACGGTCGTCGGATCAACGAACGACTTGAAGCCGGCAATTTTGAGTTTCGTCAGGCGCATTGTTCACGCGGTGTCGTGGGCCACTTGTGGCGCGTAGTGTAAAGTAAACGTCACGTAGGTAAACCCCTTAAGAGCGCTCGAGCTGTGATGACAGAACCCGCCTCGCGTCTTGAAGTCTTCGACAATCCCGCGCCGGAGCGGGACTACACCATCCGGATGAGCATTCCGGAGTTCAGCTGCCTGTGTCCAAAAACCGGCCAGCCCGACTTTGCCACTCTGGAACTCGAGTACGTGCCGAACCGGCGCTGCGTCGAACTGAAGTCCTTGAAACTGTACATTTGGTCCTTCCGCAGCCGCGGCGCCTTCCATGAAGCGGTGACCAACGACATCTTGCGGGATCTGGCGGCGGCGACCGCTCCCCGATTCATGCGGATTGTGGCCAAATTCAACGTGCGCGGCGGCATTTACACCACCGTGGTGGCGGAACATCGCGACGCCGATTGGGTTGCCGCCGCGCCGGTCCAACTGCCTTAGCGGCCTCCGGGAATACTCAATCGGAGCCCGTTAAGGCCAACGGGGCGCCCCGCCGGTTCTCGAGGCACACAGCGGTCTGCCTTTTTTAACGTTAAATCATAGACTTAACTCGTAGAAATATGTTTCGTCGGCGCCCTGTACACGCCTGAATGCGTCGGTATAATCGCGCGCTCTTTCGTTAGGAGGCGGAAAATCCAAATGCCCTCGAAGAAACCCAATAAAGCGGCTAAGCGGCCAGGTAAGGCGACACCCAAAAAAGCGACTCATAAAGCAGCCGCTCCGAAGAAGGCGGCACGGCCGCCGACGAAAGCAAAGCCAATCGCCACATCAAAGGTAACAGTGAAACCGACCAAACCCGCACCTAAACCCGTGAGCGCAAAGCCTGCGACCACAAAAGCACCGCACGCGAAACCTGCGCTGCTCAAGCCCGTGCCGACGCCGGCACCGAAAGTTTCAGCCGAAAGAATTGCGCCCGTGAAGTTCGATCCTCGCCCGTTGGTGCTGCCGCCCCGCGCGCAGCCGCTCGACGAAGACGGCGATGCAGAGGGCGCCGCATCCGCCAGTTTGTTGGCGGGCCCGCGCAATGTGAAGCCGTATATTGCCCGCCGCGGCGAGCAGTACATGAACAAGGAGCAGTTGGAGCACTTCGCCCGCATTCTGCAGACCTGGAAACGAGACCTCATGGTGGAGGTTGATCGAACGGTGCTGCACATGAAGGACGAGGCTGCCAACTTTCCCGATCCCAACGACCGCGCCACCCAGGAGGAAGAGTTCAGCCTCGAGCTTCGGACGCGCGACCGCGAGCGCAAGTTGATCCGTAAAATCGACGAAGCGCTCAAACGGATCGAAGACGGCTCATACGGATATTGCTTGGAAACCGGGGAAGAGATAGGAATCAAACGCCTGGAAGCCCGCCCGGTCGCCACGCTCTCGGTCGAGGCCCAGGAGCGGCGCGAGCGCCGCGAAAAGCAATACGGCGACCGCGACGACCGCTACCGCTGAGCAGGGGACTAAAGCCCGCGGCGCCGCCTTATATCGGCCGGTTTGCCCCGACCCCATCGGGCGACCTGCACTTAGGTTCGCTCTATACGGCGGTCGCGAGCTATCTGGATGCTCGCGCCCATGGCGGCCGTTGGCTGCTGCGCATCGAGGATCTCGATCGTCCCAGAGAAATCCAAGGCGCCGCGGATGGAATTCTGCGCACCTTGGAGCAATTCGGCTTCGAATGGGATGGCGCAGTGGCGCGCCAACGGGATCGCATCGAGCACTATGAAGCGGCGCTTTCCGACTTGCAGGCGCGGCGAAAAACCTTCGCCTGCATGTGCAGCCGGGCGCAATTGGACGATGAGCCGCGCTATCCGGGGACCTGCCGCACGCGTGATCTTCCCCTCCCGCCGGCGGCAATCCGCGTGCGGGTCGATGCCGGATACGTGCAGTTCACCGATCGCATCCAGGGTAGCTATCGGCAGAATGTGGCGGAGGCGGTCGGCGACTTCATCCTCAAGCGCCGCGATCAGATCCATGCCTATGTGCTGGGCGTGACCGTTGACGACGGCGCGCAAGGCATCACCCATGTCGTCCGCGGCGCCGATCTTCTGGACAACACGCCCCGTCAAATCTATCTACAGCAGCTGTTGGGATTGGCCAAACCCCGTTATGCACATGTGCCGGTGCTCACGGAACCGGACGGCTGCAAACTGGCCAAGTCCCGGCGCAGCGTGCGCCTGAGCGCCGATTCTCCCCTGCCGCAGCTGTGCTCCGTGCTTTCGCTTCTGGGACTGGCGCCTCCGCCATCGCTGGCCGCCGGTACCCTCGCTGATTTCTGGCGCTGGGCCATCCAACAATGGGACCTGGACAGGGTGCCGAAACGTCTCGATTTGCCCGTAAGGGGCTAATTATCTTAGGAAAAAATGCCGATTTGCCTTAGCGCTGCATTGCGCTATTCTTTGAGCCGTAGTCCTTAATGATAGATCAGACGTGGACTGGCACCGAACCGGCATCCTCCGGTGGGCCGGCCAACACGAGCGAGGAGCCCCATGAGCGAACCGCGAGTGATTAAAAAATATCCGAATCGACGCCTCTACGACACGGTCGAAAGCCGGTACATCACGCTGGCGGACGTCAGGCGTCTGGTGGTCGAGAGGATAGAATTCGTCGTTGTCGACAAGAAAAACAGTGCAGACATTACGCGCAGCATATTGCTGCAAGTCATTGCCGAACAGGAACATTTGGCGGAGCCCATCCTGAGCCAGGATTTCATGGTCAGCGTGATCCGCTCTTACGGCACCGGTTCGCAAGGCCAGGTGAGTGCGCATTTGGAACAGAGCATGAAGCAGCTCCTGAACCAGCAGCCAACACCGCAACTTCGGGATCGCGTAAAGACCGTGGCCGGCGGAGAAGCGCCGCGACCGCGAGTCGCGTCGAATGGAGTGCGAGAGGGCTAGGGCAAAGCCCGGCTCCGCAACGCAACGCGCGGCAGCAGCAACTGCCGCGCTGCCCGTTACGCTGCGTCCACGTTGCGCATGGACAGCCGCACGCGGCCCTGGCGGTCGACCTCGAGCACCTTGACGCGCACCACGTCGCCTTCCTTCAGCTTGTCTCCGACGCGTTCCACGCGCTCCTCGGAGATCTGCGAAATATGCACCAGGCCGTCGCGCCCGGGCAATATGGTCACGAAAGCGCCAAAGTCCATCAGCCGCGCGACCTTGCCTTCATACACGCGGCCGACTTCGACATCCGCCGTGATCAATTCGATGCGGCGCTGCGCCTCGCGGCCTGCCGCGCCTTGCACCGAGGCGATCTTCACGGTGCCGTCATTCTCGATATCGATGGAGGTCCCGGTCTCTTCGGTGATCTGACGGATGACCGCACCGCCCTTGCCGATCACATCGCGGATCTTCTCCGGATCGATCTTCAAGGTGATGATGGTCGGCGCCCACTCCGACATGTTCTCGCGCGGCTTGGAAAGGACTTTGTTCATTTCCGCCAGGATGTGCAGGCGGCCGTCGCGAGCCTGATCCAGCGCGACCTTCATGATCTCGCGGGTGATGCTGGTGATCTTGATGTCCATCTGCAGCGCCGTGACGCCATCCTTGGTTCCGGCCACCTTGAAATCCATGTCGCCCAGATGATCCTCGTCGCCCAAAATGTCGGTGAGCACCTGAAAGCGCGAGCCCTCCTTGACCAAGCCCATCGCGACGCCGGCAACCGGGGCTTTGATCGGCACGCCCGCATCCATGAGTGCGAGGCTCGTGCCGCACACCGAAGCCATGGAACTCGAACCATTCGACTCTAGAATTTCCGAGACGACGCGGATGACATAGGGAAATTTATCGACGCCCGGCATGACCGCTTTCACGCCGCGCTTAGCCAGATTGCCGTGGCCGATTTCACGGCGCTTGGGCGAGCCCATCATGCCGGTCTCACCGACGCTGAAGGGAGGGAAATTGTAGTGCAGCATGAACGGCTCTTTGCGTTCGCCGGTCAAGCCATCGATGATCTGCGCATCGCGTCCCGTGCCCAGCGTGGTCACCACCAGCGCCTGGGTTTCCCCGCGCGTGAACAGTGCCGATCCGTGGGTTCGCGCCAGCACGCCGGTTCGAATATTGATTGCGCGCACCGTCTTGGTATCGCGCCCGTCGATTCGCGGCTGTCCGTCGAGAATTTTCGCACGCACCAGGCGGTATTCCAGGTTGGAAAATTCGGCGCCGACCTGCTCGGCCGTAAACTTGGGTGTTTCGCCCTTGGTCAAGGCCTCGACCGCGGCGGCCTTGATCTCCTTGATCTTGGCGTAGCGCTGCATCTTCTCGGTGAGCGTGTACGCGGCGGCGACGGCCGCCTCGGCGAATACGCTGACCGCCGACTGCAGCTCCTTGTTCGGTTCCGGCGCGACCCAACTCCACTTTGGCTTGCCCGCCTCCGCCGCGAGTTCGTTGATGGCGTTGATGGCGGTCTGCATCTGCTCGTGGCCAAAAGTGACCGCGCCGAGCATGACTTCTTCGTTGAGCCCGTCGGCCTCCGATTCCACCATCAACACCCCTTCGTTGGTGCCGGCCACAACCAGATCCAGCTTCGAAGCCGCCAATTGCGTGGCGGTCGGGTTCAAGACGTATTTGCCATCGATGTATCCGACGCGGGCGGCGCCGATGGGACCCATGAACGGCATGCCTGAAATCGCCAAGGCGGCGGAGGCGCCGATCAGGGAGGCAATATCCGGATCCACTTCAGAGTTCACGGAAATCACCGAGGCGACGACCTGCACATCGTTGATGAACCCTTCCGGGAACAGCGGCCGGATGGGCCGGTCGATGAGACGTGAGGTGAGAGTTTCCTTCTCCGTGGGGCGGCCCTCACGCTTGAAGAACCCGCCGGGAATGCGGCCCGCGGCATAGGTTTTTTCTTGATAGTTGACCGTCAGCGGGAAAAAGTCGCGGCCCGGCGTGGCCTTCTTCAAGCCGACTGCGGTCACCAGGACCACGGTCTCGCTCATCGACACTAGAACTGCACCATCGGCCTGGCGGGCGAGTTCGCCCGTCTCGAGGGTTACCGTGTGATCCCCGTATTTAAAACTCTTTTTGATAGCGCTCACTTAGAGCCCCTTTGCGTAATCCGACGTGAAAGACGCAGGCGCAAGCGCCTGCAGCGGCGCCTGTTAGCGGCGTAACCCTAAGCGTTCGACCAATTGCGTGTACTTGTCCGGAGTTCTGCTCTTCAAGTAATCGAGCAGCTTGCGACGCTGATTGACCATCTTGAGCAGTCCGCGGCGCGATGCGTGGTCGGCTTTGTGCGTGGTGAAATGCTGGCTCAAGCCGTTAATGCGCTCGGACAACAAGGCAATCTGAACTTCGGGAGATCCGGTATCTTGCGCGCTGCGCTGAAATTTACCGACGACGCCCGTCTTTTCTTCACGAGTAAGTGGCATTGAAATCGAACCCTCAATCAATAACTTAGGACCTTTTAAGAAGCCGCGCATTGTACGCGTCGCGGCACCTGCTCTCAAGCACGATTCGTGTGGGATGAAATCAGCCGTAGGGGCCTCAGGCGGCCTGTCGCCTCGATTTCACCCAAGCCCAAAAAACCCAGGTCGGCCGCGTAGATACGCACCATTCCGGGGAGTTCGACTGCCACAGGCAGGGATTGCCCCTGGCGCAGGGCCCTGATTTCCCCCACGGGCAGGTCAAAACGCCGCCAGGCGCTCAAGGCCGCGTCCACCGGCAGCAGCAGCCGGCGGCGCTCTTCGGGGCTCAAAGCCTCCAACGCCTCGAACGGCCATTGCGGTTCCGCGACGAATGGGGCCACGGCGACCCGGCGCAGGGCCGCCAAATGTCCAATGGTTTGAAGCTGGCTCGCCAGGTCTTCGGCCAGCACACGGATGTAAGCGCCTTTCGTGCAACGCACCTCGAATGACAGTTCAGGCATCTGCCAATCGAGCAGCCGCAGCTCGTGAATGGTGACGGCGCGCGCCGCCCGCTCCCGGGTGATGCCGGCGCGCGCATATTCATACAGCGGCTTGCCGTCCTGCTTGAGCGCCGAGTGCATCGGAGGAATCTGGCGGTAGTCGCGTGGAAAGGCGGCCAAAGCGCGCTCCAGCTGCTCGCGCGCGAACGCCGGAAGCACGCGGGTTTCGATCACTTCGGACTCGCGATCCGCACTCGCGGTGCGCTCGCCGAGTCGCACCGTCACACGGTAGGTTTTGTCCGCCTCCAACAGCTGCGTGCCGAACTTGGTGGCTTCGCCGAAGCAAATCGGCAGGAGCCCGGAGGCAAGCGGGTCGAGCGATCCGGTGTGCCCGGCTTTGCGCGCATCGAACAGGCGCTTCACTCGCGCCACCGCCCCCGCCGAACTCAAGCCCAAAGGCTTGTCCAGCAAGAGAATGCCGTGAATATCGACGGGCATCCTAGCCCTCGTCGATAATATGGTCGTGCTCGTCCGGGGCCGCATCGCTCGCCTGAGCGGGACCGGCTGGTTTCTTCAAGGAGTCGATCAACTGAGTCAAGCGCACGCCGTGCTCGATCGTGGTGTCGAGCTCGAACGTCAAGGTCGGCGTATAGCGGATCATCAGCGCCTTGGACAAGGCGTTGCGCAGAAACCCCGCGGCGCTGGTCAAGCCCTGCTGCACTTTCGGATCAGGGCCCTCTTTACCAAACACCAGGTAGTAAACCCGCGCGGTGCGTAAATCCCCGCTGACATTGACGGCGGTGATCGTTACATTGCCGATGCGCTCATCCTTGACGTCGCGCCGCAGCAGGTCGGTGAGTTCGCGCTGGATCTGTTCGCCGAGGCGCTTGGCTCGCGGGTTGGATTTGTTAGACATTCAGTCCTTTGCCCGCGCAGCGCCTTTAAAGGGTACGAGCAATTTCGACCCGTGAGTAGCACTCGATCTGGTCCTTTTCCTGCACGTCATTGTAGTTCTTCACGCCGATGCCGCATTCGGTGCCTGCGCGCACCTCGGTGACATCGTCCTTGAAGCGCTTCAAAGACTCCAAGGCGCCCTCGAATATAACGACATTGTTGCGCAGCACCCGGATCGGGAAATTGCGCCGGACATAGCCGTCGATGACCATGCAGCCTGCCACGGTTCCGAATTTGCTCGAGCGGAAGACGCTTCTGACCTCTGCCAATCCGACGATCTGTTCCTTGACCTCCGGCGACAACATGCCCGTCAGCACGGCTTTGATGTCGTCGATGGCTTCGTAGATGATGCTGTAGTAGCGCACATCCACGCCGTGCTCCTTGATGGCCGCGCGCGCAGCCGCATCGCCGCGCACGTTGAATGCGATGATGCGGGCCTTGGAGGCGGCCGCCAGTGTGACGTCCGATTCGGTCAGTCCGCCTACGCCGGAGGCGACGATGTTCACCGCGACCTCGGGCGTCGACAAGGCATTCAAAGAATCGCGCAAGGCCTCCGCGCTGCCCTGCACGTCGGCTTTCACCAGGATCTGCACCAGGTCCGCTTTGCTCTCGCCCATGGTCGAGAACACGTCCTGCATGTTGGTGGCTTTCTGCGCCAGCTTGACGTCGCGCGATTTCGACTGACGATGCGTCGCCACTTCACGCGCCTTGCGCTCGCTCTCCACCACCAGCAGTTCATCGCCCGCGTTCGGCGCGCCGGAAAGTCCGAGCACCACCACCGGGATGGAGGGGCCGGCCGCATCGACCGGATGTCCGGCTTCATCGAACAACGCGCGCACGCGCCCGAATTCCTGACCGATCAGCAGCGGATCGCCCAACTTCAGGGTGCCGCGTAGAACCAAAACCGTCGCGACCGCGCCGCGACCCTTTTCCAGGCTCGATTCGATCACGTAGCCGGCGGCGAGGCCTGCGGTGGGCGCTTTGAGTTCGAGCACTTCCGCCTGCAACAATATGCTGTCGAGCAGCTGATCGACGCCTTGCCCGGTGCGCGCCGATACCGGTACGAAAATATTTTCGCCGCCCCACTCTTCGGGTATCACGCCGTACTTGGTCAGCTCCTGTTTGACCTTCTCGGCGTCGGCTTCCGGCTTGTCCATTTTATTGAGCGCCACGACGATGGGCACTTTCGCCGCCTGTGCATGCTGAATGGCTTCGACAGTCTGCGGCATCACCCCGTCATCGGCGCCGACGACGAGGATGACGATGTCCGTGACCTGCGCGCCGCGCGCGCGCATCGAGGTGAACGCCGCGTGGCCCGGTGTATCCAGGAAGGTCACCATGCCCTTGGCGGTTTCGACGTGGTATGCGCCGATGTGCTGCGTGATTCCGCCGGCCTCGCCGGCCGCCACCTTGCTGCGCCGGATATAATCGAGCAACGAGGTCTTGCCGTGATCGACATGTCCCATCACGGTCACGACCGGCGGGCGCGGCAACACCTCGAGAGAGGCATCCGCTTCGCCCTGCAAGTCGTCCTCGATGACATTTTCCTTGCGCAGCACGGCTGTGTGGCCCATTTCCTCCACCACCAGCACGGCCGTGTCCTGCTCGATCATTTGATTGATCGTCGCCATCACGCCCATGTTCATCATCACTTTGATGACTTCGGTGGCTTTGACGGCCATCTTTTGCGCCAACTCGCCCACGGTCATCGCCTCGCCAATCGCGACTTCGCGCACCACGCGCGCCGTCGGCATCTCAAAGCCGTGCTTGGTGTCGCTTTCGCCCACCGAGCGCCGCCGCCCGTCGCGCGACTTCTTCTTTTTGTGGCGCGAGCTCACGTCGCCGACGATGTGCAACTCCTGCCGGCCGTAACGCGTCGACTTGTCGTCAACCACCTCGCGCGACGCCTTGCCGGGTTTCGCCGCCGCGGCCTTGCGCTCGCGCTCCGCCACTTCGCGCGCCTGCAGTTCGGCGACGCGCCGTGCCTCTTCTTCGGCGCTGCGCTTACGGTTTTCCTCATCGCTGCGGCGCCGGCTTTCTTCCTCCTGGCGCTCACGGTCCATGCGCTCCTTCTCGAGGCGCTCGTTTTCCGCGCGTTCCAGGGCGGCCTTGGCCTGCTCCTCGGTCTCGCGCTGCTTGTCGATCTCTTCCTGCTGGTGGCGCGCCTGGTCCTCGAGCACCTCGCGCTTGACATAGGTGCGCTTGCTGCGCACTTCGACATTCACGGTGCGCGCGCGGCCCTGGGGACTCGCGAGCTTCAGCTCCGACTGCGACTTGCGGCGCAGCGTGATTTTGCGCGGCGCGGCATCACCCTGCGGTTCATCATGTCCGTGGCTGCGGCGCAGATGCGTCAGCAGCTCATGCTTCGCATCCTCGCTGATCATGTCTTCGGCGCCGTCGACCTTGATGCCGGCCTGATCGAGCTGCTGCAGCAGCCGGTCGACCGGAACCTTCAAGACTTCCGCGAATTGAGCGACGGTTACGTCTGCCATGCTTGACTCCTAGACCTTAGCTTCTTCCGCGAACCAGTGCTTGCGGGCATTCATGATCAGTTCGCCGGCCTTCTTCTCGTCGATGCCGCCCATCTCGACCAGTTCATCGACCGCCAGGTCCGCCAAATCATCGCGCGTGCGTACGCCCTTGCGCGCCAACGCCTTGCCCAAGGCCTCGCCGGTGATTTCAAGCAGATCCGCGCCCGGTTCGGCGCCGTCCATCGATTCTTCGCTGGCGATCGCCTGGGTCAACAGCACATCGCGCGCCCGGGTGCGCAGCTCCTTGACGATTTCTTCGTCGAATTCTTCGATGCCGTTCAACTCGCTGGCCGGCACGTAGGCGATCTCCTCGATGGTCGAGAAGCCCTCCTGCACCAGAATGCTCGCGACGTCCGCATCGACGTCGAGCTGCTTCATGAACGTTTCGCGCAGCGCCAGCGACTCGGTCTCGCTCTTGGCTTCCGCCTGCGATTCGCTCATCACATTCAGTTCCCACCCGGTCAGCTCGCTCGCCAGCCGGATGTTTTGGCCGCCGCGGCCGATCGCCTGCGAGAGTTTGTCCTCGGAGACCGCGATATCCATCGAATGCGAATCTTCATCCACCACGATGGAGGTCACTTCGGCGGGCGCCATGGCGTTGATGACGAACTGCGCATTGTTCTCGTCGAACGGAATGATGTCGACGCGCTCGCCCGCAATCTCGTTGGAAACCGCTTGCACGCGCGAGCCGCGCATGCCGACGCAGGCGCCGACCGGATCGACGCGCGGATCGTTGCTGCGCACGGCGATCTTGGCGCGCACGCCGGCATCGCGCGCGGCCGCCAGAATGTTGATCAGGCCCTGCCCGACTTCGGGGACCTCCAACTTGAACAATTCGATCAGGAATTCCGGCGCCGTGCGCGACAGGAACAATTGCGGGCCGCGCGGCTCGGTGCGCACCTCTTTGAGATAGGCCTTGATGCGGTCTTGAGAGCGCACCGGCTCGCGCGGAATCATCTCCTCGCGCGCGATGAAACCCTCGGCGTTGGCGCCGAGATCGACGTACACGCCGTTGCGGTCGACGCGCTTGACGATGCCGCTGACCAGCGTGCCGGCCCGATCCTTGTAGGCGTCGACCACTTGTGCGCGCTCGGCTTCGCGAACCTTTTGCACGATCACCTGCTTGGCGGTTTGCGCCAGGATGCGCCCGAAGGGAACCGATTCCATCGGCTCTTCGACAAAGCCGCCTGGCTCGACGTCCTTGTCGATATCGCGGGCATCGTCCAGGCGCAACTCGCGCTCCGGCACTTCGAGTTCCGTCGAGTCGTCCGCGAACACCTTCCAGCGGCGAAAGGTGTCGTAGCCGCCGGTCTTGCGGTTGATCGAGACGCGCACGTCGAGTTCCTCGCCATGTTTCTTGCGAGTCGCGGATGCCAGCGCGGCTTCGAGCGCGTCGAATATAATTTCCTTATCGACGCCTTTCTCGTTCGATACCGCGTCGACGGCCATCAGTATTTCTTTGTTCATAGACCTTTAAGACTCCTCGCTCACTCCGGCCGCAATCTCGCCTTCTGAATTCGATCGAGCGGCAGCTCGTAGGCCTTGCCGTCGACTTCCACTACAATCGTGTCGCTTGACGCGGACTTCAATAGCCCGATAAAGCGCCGCCGCCCGTCCTGCGGCAGCTTCAACTCGGCAATGATCCTCGCGCCGACAAATCGCTCAAAATGCGCGTGCGTGCGCAAAATCCGATCGAAGCCCGGCGAGGAAACCTCCAGCGTGTAATGCCCCTTGATCGGATCATGGATCTCGAGCACTTCGCTCACCGCGTGGCTGACGCGCGCGCAGTCCTCCACCGTGACGCCGGCCGCTGGATCCTCCGCCCGCCGGTCGATGAAAATCCGCAACACGCCGCCGCGCCCTTCCCGCGCAACCTCAATGTCGACCAACTCAAAACCAAGCGCCTCGATCGGCGGCTCCAGCAGACGGATCAAGGCGTCGCGCATCGTTGAAGGCCACTCTAAAAACAAAAAGGGGACCATCGGCCCCCTTCCATTCGCTTAAGAAAAAGCCCCTAAAAGGGGCCAAACCTAACAACACCGCGTGCCGCGCCGATGGGCTTGGGTCGAAACCCGAGCCAATACGCCAGTTCAAGCCCCGCCGAGGGCCGCGATTATAGGCAAAGGCTCCGCGGGCGTAAACCCTGATCGAGCAATCGCCCTAACTCAAAATGACAAGGGCCGCATCGCTGCGGCCCCCGTTATCGCTTGAATCTAAAGCCGCTGTTACCAGCGCTTCGGACCGCGAGATCCGCCGCCGCCGCCACCGCCACCGCCACCGGTGCGCTCCTGAGCCTCATTCACCTTCAGCGCTCGCCCGTCGACATCGTGGCCATTCAAGGCCTGCATGGCGCGCGCAGCATCTGCGCTGGCCATTTCAACGAAGCCGAAACCGCGGGGCCGACCGGTATCGCGATCATTGATCAGCGCCACCGACTGTACCGCGCCATGCTTTTCGAACAGTGCGCGCACTGCGGACTCGTCCATTGAGAACGGGAGATTGCCAACATACATTTTCGTCATGTGAAGAATACCTACTACAAAATAAACTATCGGCCGGTCACGCGTGCCTCGAGTACCTACCCTTCAGCGGAATGCCAGCCACCTGGATCGAAGAAACCTGCTTTGTGGGTTGTGGTCAAGGTGACGCCGGAGCGGCGCGCTGACCAAAAACGGACCAAGTAGAAATCACGAACCGGCGCGAATGGTACAGCAATTTACTGATAAGCACGAATATTCTGGTGCACGGACAGATATGCTGCGACGCACCAATCCTGGCAACCAGACTTTAAGGCGGCTATTCTCAGCGGCTGTCGCATCAGCCGAAATTACTATTCCAATGACCGTATTCGGATGACATCAGCGTACCTTCTTCCTAAATATTGGATCACCTGGGTAGGGTTGGGGGTGATGCGAGCGGTAGAATTGCTGCCCTTCTCCGCCCAGACCCATGTGGGCAGCGCGATCGGCCGGCTGCTGCGGCATCTTCCCTTGAGCTATCTGCGGATCGCGCGCCGCAATATTGCTCTGTGCCTGCCCGAATTGTCGCCGGCTGAGCGCGAAGCGCTGCTCGACCGGCATTGCCGCAGCTTAGGCATGGCCTTGTGCGAAACCGCCGATACTTGGTGGAGCAGCGACAAGCGCCTCAACCGGCTCGCGCAGGTGCAGGGTCTGCATCACCTCGACGCCGCCCTCGCCAAGGGCCGAGGCGCCATCTTGGTCGGTGGCCACTTCACGACCATCGAAATCTCGACGCGCATCTTGGGAACGGTGGTACCCCTGAATGTCATTTATCGCCCTCTGAAAAACGCGCTGCTATCGCACATTATGTTCGAAAGCTTTTGCCGCCATGGAAATCCCATTCCCAAGGATGACATCCGCAGCATGGTGCGGGCCCTTAAAAGAAATGAAGCCGTGTGGTTCGCACCCGACCAGAGCTACCGCAACAAGGGCGCGACGATGGTCAAGTTCTTCGGCATCCCGGCGGCCAGCAATCCGGCAACCTCGCGTTTGGCGCGCATTTCGGGCGCGGCCGTCATGACCTATTTTGGCGAACGGCTGCCCGGCAATGCCGGGTATCGGGTGGTGATCGGACCTCCCTTCGAGAATTTCCCCGGCCCCGATCCGGTGGAGGACATAGAACGCTACAATCGGCTGCTCGAGGCGCAGGTTCGCCTGGTGCCTGACCAGTACCTCTGGGTTCATCGGCGCTTCAAAGGCTTGAGCAGCGACTATCCCGATTACTATGGCCGCGACTCGCGCAATCCCACCGGCAGCTGAAATGCCCACCCTGCGCAAAGCCGCGATCGCCGACGTACCCGCCCTCAATGCGCTGATCGCCCGATCGGCGCGCGGCTTGAGCACCGCGGACTACAGCCCGCGGCAAATCGAAGGCGCATTGCGCGGCGCATTCGGCGTCGACAGCCAACTGTTGGCGGATGAGACTTATTTCGTCGTCGAAGACGGCGGTCAGATCGTAGGGTGCGGCGGCTGGAGCTTCCGCTCGACGCTGTTCGGCGGCGATGCCCGCGCCGGCCGCGATTCATCCATCCTTCATCCTAAAACCCAACCGGCAAAAATCCGCGCCTTTTTCGTCGATCCCGGGCACGCCCGCCGCGGCATCGGCTCGCTGCTGCTCGATCACTGCGAGAACCAAGCGCGCGCCGGCGGATATCTGGAAGTCGAACTCATGGCAACCCTGCCGGGCGCCAAGTTATATGCGGCTCGCGGTTATACGGCCGCGCCCCTGGTGCGTTTCGATGTCGGATCCGGTGAGTGCATCGAATTCATCCCGATGCGCAAATCGCTAGTCGCGCCATAGGCGCTGCCAACCGGCATGCCCCAGCGAACGCAAGGTGCGGATGTTGCGGCGGTAAATTTCCTCCGCGTCGCCGACCGCCGCGACTGCGCGCTCCACGCTGGCCTCGCGCAGCAAATGCAGCATGGGATAGGGAGAACGATTGGTGAAGTTCTCAATATCGTCCGGCTGCGAGTCGGCGAACTGATACTGAGGGTGGAAGCTCGCCACCTGCAGCTCCCCCTCCAGATCAAGCTCGGCAACGGCGGATTCGCAGACTTCCAGGAATTCGTTGTATTCCAGGAAATCGGCCAGCACCAGCGGGTGGATCAACAGCGTCGTCTCGCGCTCCTGTGGGTCCGCGGCGGCCAGCGCTTGTAGTTCTGCGCGCAGATCCTGCAGCAGTCCGGCGGCGCTGCGCTGCGCGCTGACCGTGAAGTGCACGCGATTGCCTCGGTAGGGATTTTCGGCGAACGGGCACAGATTCAGGCCGATCACGGATTTTTCGATCCAGCGCCGGGTCACGGAAATAATTGCTTCGCTACGAATTCGCGGTTCTCCTCGATTCTCCCAAGGAATATTGGACGCCGTAAACAATCTCCCGGTTCGGAGAGTTCGAGTATCCTAATGCGCCCTGGGACTTTTTGAGACCTTCCGATGCCGCAAACGATTCCTGCCACCCTGATCCCCGGAGATGGGATCGGCCCCGAAATCACCGATGCGGTCCTCAAGGTACTGGCGGCACTCGGCGCGCCATTCGAGTGGGACCGGCAAATTGCGGGGCTGGAGGGCGTGAAAATGGCGGGCGATCCCCTGCCGTCCAAGACCCTGGACAGCATCCGTCGCAACAGGCTCGCCCTCAAAGGTCCGCTGGAAACCCCCTCGGGCGGCGGTTATCGCTCTTCGAATGTTCGACTGCGGGAGGAGTTCAAGCTGTATGCGAATCTGCGCCCGGCGCGCACGCTGATTCCGGGAGGCCGATTCGACAATATCGACCTGGTGGTGGTGCGGGAGAATCTCGAGGGCCTGTATATCGGGCATGAGGTCTACATCCCGATCGACGATGATCCGCATGCGTTGGCCATGGCCACCGGCGTCAACACGCGCCAGGGCAGCCGCCGTCTGTTGCAATTCGCGTTCGAGCACGCCATTGCGACGGGCCGCAAGAAAGTCGCGATCGTTCACAAAGCGAACATCATGAAAGCCCTTACCGGAATCTTCCTCGAAACCGGCCTCGAGTTGTACGAGCGCAAATACAAGGGCAAGTTCATTCTGGAAACCATCATCATCGACGCCTGCGCCATGAAGCTGGTATTGAATCCGTGGCAATTCGACGTGCTCGTGACCACCAATCTATTCGGCGACATCTTGTCGGATCTGGTTGCCGGATTGGTGGGAGGCTTGGGGATGACGCCGGGCGCGAATATCGGCGCGGACGCCGCCATCTTCGAAGCGGTGCACGGCTCAGCGCCTGACATCGCCGGCAAGGGCATCGCCAATCCGATTGCGTTGCTGCTCGCCGCCGCGATGATGCTCGAACACTGCCACCTGCCGCACATGGCCGCGCGACTGCGCACCGCGATTGAGCAGACCCTGAATACCGACAAGGTGCGCACCGGTGATCTCGGAGGCACGGCGAGCACCGCGGAATTCTCGCGGGCGCTCATCGCGCGAATCGGCCGCGGCTCCTGATCGACGATGCCGCCCATCATTTCGATCCAAGGGGTCACCAAAGCCTACGCCACCGGCTTTCAAGCGCTGGAGCTCATCAATCTGGACATCGAACGGGGTGAGATCTTCGCGCTGCTCGGGCCGAACGGCGCAGGCAAGACCACGCTCATCAACATCGTTTGCGGAATCGTCACCGCAAGTTCCGGCACCGTGACCGCCGGCGGCTACGATATCGTGCGGGATTATCGTGCCGCGCGCTCCATGATCGGGCTGGTGCCGCAGGAACTCAGCACCGATGCGTTTGAGACGGTGTGGGCCACCGTCAGCTTCAGCCGCGGCCTGTTCGGCCGGGCGCCGAATCCCGCGTTCATCGAAGGGCTGCTGCGCGACCTGTCGCTGCTGGACAAGCGCAACAGCAAGATCATGACCCTGTCGGGCGGCATGAAGCGCCGTGTCATGATCGCCAAGGCTCTGTCCCATGAACCGCAGATTCTCTTCCTCGATGAGCCGACCGCGGGCGTCGATGTGGAATTGCGCCGCGATATGTGGGCCCTGGTGCGCGGACTGCGGCAGACGGGCGTCACGGTCATATTGACGACCCACTACATCGAAGAGGCTGAGGAAATGGCCGACCGGGTCGGGGTCATCAACAAGGGCACCTTGATGCTGGTCGAAGACAAGAAGGAATTGATGAAGAAGCTCGGCAAGAAGCAACTGACGCTGCACCTTGCCATGGCCCTGCAACGCATTCCCAGCGAGCTGCAATCCTGGGATCTGGACCTGCGGGCGGAAGGTCACGACCTGGTGTATACCGCCAACAGCGCCGATGGCGTCGATATCTCCATGCTGCTCAAGCGCCTGAGCGATCTGGGAATCGTCATCAAGGACCTGCAGACTCATCAGAGTTCGCTTGAGGATATTTTCGTCAACCTGGTGAGCGAACGCGCATGAGCAACCCCGCGCCGGTTCCCGCATTCAACCGTCATGGCGTTTGGGCCATCTACAAATTCGAGATTGCCCGCGCTCTGCGCACGCTGGTACAGAGCCTGGTCACCCCGGTCATCACCACCTCGCTGTACTTCGTGGTATTTGGCGCCGCGATCGGATCGCGCCTGACCACCAGCAATGGCGTGAGTTACGGCGCCTTCATCGTGCCCGGACTCATCATGCTGGCGCTGTTCACGGAGAGCCTGTCGAATGCCTCGTTCGGCATTTATTTTCCGAAGTTTACCGGCACGATCTACGAGTTGCTGTCCGCGCCGGTCTCTTATGTGGAAATCGTCATCGCTTACGTCGGCGCGGCGGCATCCAAATCGGTGGTGCTGGGGGTGATCATCTTGGCCACGGCATCGCTGTTCGTACCGATCAAGATCCTGCATCCGGTGTGGATGATTGCCTTCCTGCTGATGACGGCGGCCACCTTCAGCCTGTTCGGCTTCATCATCGGCATTTGGGCCAAGGGATTCGAGCATCTGCAGTTCATCCCGATGCTGGTCATTACGCCTCTGACGTTCCTGGGGGGCGCCTTTTATTCCATCGACGTGCTGCCGCCTGCGTGGCGCACGTTCAGTCTGTTCAATCCGATTGTCTATCTGATCAGCGGCTTTCGCTGGAGCTTCTACGGCGCGGCCGATGTCAGCGTCGGCATCAGCTTCGCCGTGACGGCGGGATTTTTCGTGGTCTGCCTGGCGCTGGTGTGGTGGATTTTCAAGACCGGCTATCGACTCAAGAATTAGAGATCCGGGCGGCAGCGGGCCGTGCGCGAAATTGGATTTGTGCAAGATGGGCGCGATGCAGGCGCGATCGCATGGGTTGAGAAGGTGCGCCGCGATCGATTGCGTGCCCCGATAAGGCGCGCACATCCGAGCGTCCCGGCGCGAAACGAGCGATCTTAAACGGCGCGGATCTCAGAGACCCAGAATGATTACTTTGCCGCTGACTTTGCGGGTGGGCCAGATCGGCGAGCTCATTCCGGCCGCCACCGCGATTTTCTGCCCCACTCCCGTGTCGTAGGTGATGACCCCGCCGCCGATCGCACCGCCGAGATCCTTTGACCAAAGCTTCTTGCCGCTGGCGGCGTCGAGCGCATAGAAATTGCCGCCCATGTCGCCGAACAGAACCAAGCGGCCGGTGGTCGGCGTCACGCCTCCCATGAGCGGGAATGGCGCGTGAAATTGCCATTTGCGCTCGCCGCTATCCGCGTTGCTCGCCGTCAACCAGCCCGACCACATCTTCGGATCGTCTTGTTGGCCGAATCCTTGAGTCGCCCCGCTCCAGGGCTTGCCCGCCGGCGATCTTGCCAGCGCGCTCAAAGGCACCGGGTGCACGGTGGTGCACCAGTCCACTTCGCCGGTGAAAATGAGGTTGTCCGCCGGATCGAAGGCCGCCCCGTTCCACTCCGCGCCGCCCTGCGATCCGGGACAAAATCGTGTTCCCTGCGCGCTCATCGGCGACTCGGCATTGGTGATGGTGGTGACCGGTTTACGATAAATCAGGTGGCCGGTGTTCAAATCGATCAAGTACAGGTGCCCGTCCTTGGGCGCTTCGGCCAACATGCGATGGCCCTTATTGCTCAGAAACAGTGCGGGTGGCGCGGACACGTCCCAGTCGTGGAAGTCGCGCTTGATCAGCTGAAAATGCCGCTGGTATGCGCCGGTTTTGGCATCGAGGATCACAATCGAACTGGCGAATAGATTCTCGCCCTGGCGGGGTTCCTTGATGAAGTCCGGTGCCGGATTTCCCGCAGGAACGTACAAGAGCCCGGTCACCGGATCCAGAGAATAAGACGTCCAGGTAGCCCCGCCTGTGATGGGAAAGCCCTTCGCTTCCTTCCAACTCGCCGCATTGGCCGACTTGGGATCGGGCGCCGCGGGTCCGCGGGCCACGTCTCCCGCACCCTTCGGCACGATATAGAATTCCCACAGAATGTGGCCGTCCTTGTCATCCAAGGCGTACATCCGTCCTTTGACGCCCTTGTTGTCGCCACCGGCGTTGCCGATGAAGACCATGCCGTTCCAAGCAATCGGTGCGGCCGGGACCGACTCCCCCTTCGCAGGGTCCGCAATCGCCGTGGCCCACAGACGCTTGCCGTTCTTGGCGTCGTAAGCGATTACCTTGCCGTCGGCGGTTCCGCGAAACACGCGATGATCGAGCCACGCAATCCCGCGATTGACCTTCAGTTCGCCGGCGGCGGAGTCCTCGTGGCTGCGCCAATTCAACTTGCAGGTATTCGGATCGATGGAGAACGTGTCGCGCTCGGTGGTGCCGAACAAGGCGCCGTCCACCTGCACCAATCCCGTTTCAAACGAAACCTGCTCGCCGGTATCGAAACTGCAAATGACTTTCAGACCGGCGACGTTTTTGTTGTCGATCTTCTCCAGGGTCGCGTAACGGTCGGAGGTCAGCGTGCGGTTGTAGCTGGGCCAATCATTGGCGGCTCGCGCCAGCGAGGCGGTGCCGAGAACTGCGATCGCGACCGCCACGGCTCTGTTGAAAAGCATAGGATTTCCCTTGTAAGCCCGTCCCAGGCGCTAATGTGGAGCATGGCGCGCACGCCGTCTAGCGTGCAGGGAGCGCGCCCGCTGTCAGCGCTTGCCTACACGGAATGATCGCTATTGCAACCTTTTAGAGCGGCGAACTGGGGCGCGCTTGCGGGTATCTTGAGCGCATGCCCGGCATCGAAGACGTTCAGCCTCCGTCCGCAAGTCTGCCTTCGTCGGCGAAGGAGAGTCTCGAGCTTCTGTCCCAGTTCAAGGACCGCGAGGAAGCGCAGATCTCCGGATTGCAGCTCGCCATCGAGCGCATCAGCCGGGTCTTCGGCAGTCCGGCTTTTTTCGCATTCGCGCTGTTGTTCATCGCGATCTGGATTGGCGCGAATCTCTGGGGTGTGCGTCACGGTTGGCGTCACGTCGACCCGCCGCCGTTTTTCTGGCTGCAGGGGCTGGTCAGCTGCAATGCCCTGCTGCTGATGGTCGCGGTGCTCATCCGGCAAAACCGCATGGCTCAGGTCGCGGAGCACCGCGCCCATCTCGATCTGCAGATCAACCTGATGACCGAGCGGAAGGTTACCAAGCTGCTGCAGATCCTCGATGCGCCGCGGCGCGACTTGTCGGCATTGCACGGGGGCCGGGACGACGAGGCGCACGAAATGACCAAACCCGCCGATGCCCACGCCCTGATGCACGCCATCAAGGAAAAGCAAGACGATCCCTAGCGGCTGCTCAGTGGTATAGGTGCCGTCGCGTCAACGGCAGGTCGGGAACCCCGGCCGAACGCTTGCTCGCCAATATCTGATAGATGCCGATCTCCCCGGATTCGAACTGCAGCGCGCATGCGGCCATGTACAGGCGCCACACTCGATAGGTCGCTTCGTTGACGTACTGCAAGGCGCGCGCGCGATGCGCTTCGAGCCGCGCGACCCAGTGCCGCAAAGTCAATGCATAGTGCGGGCGCAGTCCCTCGACGTCGGCGATTTCAAACTTCGTGTGCTCCATTACGCGCTGCACATTGCTGATGGTGTCAAGCTGGCCATCCGGAAACACATAGCGGTTGATGAATTCGGTGGACATGTTTGGCTGCCAGCCCTCCGAATCGTGCGTGATGCCATGGTTCAGAAACAGGCCGCGCGGCTTGAGCAAGCGGTGAACGGTGGAGAAGTACACCGGCAGATTCTTCAGGCCCACGTGCTCGAACATGCCGACGCTCGCGACCTTGTCGTAGAGCGCCGCCCGCGCAGATCGCGATAATCCATGCAACTCGCACGCTCACCCGGTCGTCGAGGCCGGCCTGCTGCGATGCGCTCGCCGCGCAACGCTCGAGCTGCTTCTCGCTCAGGGTGACGCCATGCGCCTGCACGCCGTAATGGCGCGGCCGCGTGGATGACCAACGCGCCCCAGCCGCAGCCGATGTCCAGGAATCTCTCGCCCGGCCGCAGCGAAAGTTTGCGGCAGATATGATCGAGCTTGGCCTGCTGTGCGCTGTCCAGGCTCGACCGCGGGCTCCTCGAAATAGGCGCAGGAATACACCATGGCCCGGTCCAGCCACAGTGCATAGAATTCGTTGGATACGTCGTAGTGAAAATGGATGGCATCGCGATTTTCCGCTTTCGAATGCGCTCTGATGCGCGGCGCATCGGAGGGCGCGAACAGCCGGTCGGAATGCTTGGCGGCCGCATTCAACAGGCGCAGGCGCCACGCGGCGAGAGCGGCGAGGAGTTTCTCGGCACGCGGCATTTGCAACGCATCCAAGTGATCCTTGATGCTCAGGGCGGCGAAGAAGTCTCCCTCGATTTCCAGCTCCCCCCGGAAGTAGGCATCGGCCAATGCCAACGGATCATTTCCGAGCACGGCCGACCAAACTGCCTCGGGACTGCGGAAGACCAGTGCAAACGGCGAGTCCGGAGCCGCGGCCGCCTGGGTCCCGGCGCGAATGCAGGTGCCATCCCACAATCTCAAAACGAGCACACCGGGATAGCGGCGAAACAACCGCTGCAACAGCAGCGCGGCTTTTTCGCTGCCGCGGTAGCCGGCACTCTGGGGCCTGGCGGCCTCAGGGGCTTGGGTGGCTGTGGGCGATCCGCCGCTGAGTGCGGATTCGGTGTGCATTTGATTATTCATATAGACACTCCCAAGGTGAATATACGAGAACAGCAATTTATGTACCAGTGCGAAATGGGCCGCAAAACCCCATGGCTGCGGCCATTCGCACTGAATTTATTACATATTTACCCCAAAACTTTCACTTCAGGCCGCGCTACTTGCCCGACCCGTTTTTTGTCCGATCGATAAACTCGGCCACATTGGCGTGCAGCGCCTTCAAGTCCGGCTCATGCGCGTACACCATGTGGCCGGAGGTATAGAAATGCATCTCGATATTCCCTGCCAGGGTGCTCTGGATCGGCAGCTGCCGCAATCTCGTACTCCGCCGCGAAATACGGCGTGGCGAGGTCATAGTAACCGCCGTTGAGCTGAACCTTCAGATTGGGATTCTGCTTCATGGCCGCGGCCAGGTCCGGCATGACATTCACGGGCCGGAATCTTGCTCGGTGAGCCCGGAGGTTGGTGCGGGAAGTCCCAATTCTTGTCGACGTCGTAATACTCCGCCTTGTAGATCTTCTTCTGGCCGAACTTGAGCGTCGTTGCGCACGTAATCGTTGAATGCCGAGACGTAAGCCGAGGAGATTGCCGCCGATTGCGGATCGTAGTCGGCCTCCTTGCTCATCGGATCGATCGTAGGTCCGGAGAACCGGGTGTCCAATCGGCCGGTCGTGATCTCGGCACCCAGCAAGGTTCTTCTCGAACTCGCCGCCATTGACGCGTAAATTCGCGCGCTCGATGTAGTCGACCGGCAGTCCGGTGTAGTCGTGCAGCTTGGTCGCGATCGCCGTCTTGCGCTCGGCGACTCAAGGTCGAGCCCGCCGCCAGCGCCTGCAGATAATCGCCCATCGCGAAACGCTCGACCTTCATGCAGCAAGGGTTCGAGCGTCAGCCGGCTGATTCGGGCAGCTTGTGGTGATACCACGCCGTCGCGGTATAGGTGGGCAGCGCCAGCTGATAAGGCAGATCCACGCCGGGATTGAATTGCGGCGCATCGACGCTGTCGTCGAAATTCAGTATCTGCGACAGCAGGATCACGCCGTTCAGATCCAAGGACTTCTCGTTCTCGAGAATGTACGCCAAGGCCGCCGAACGGGTCGTGCCGTAGCTTTCGCCGAACAGGTATTTCGGCGAATTCCAGCGGTTGTGCTTGGAAAGAAACTCGACGATGAAATTCGCGAAAGCATGAGCATCCTGATCGACGCCGAAGAACGCCTTCTCCTTGTCCGCGCCGCGCAGATGCGCCGAATCCGGTGCCGGGCGCATCGATGAATACCAGGTCGCTGGCATCGAGCAGGCTGTAAATTCATTGTCGATCAGCCGATACGGCGCCGCCGGGCTGTGCGTGTCGTCGGCGGTGACCACACGCTTTGGACCGAACGCGCCCATGTGCAGCCAAACCGTCGATGAACCCGGTCCGCCGTTGTAGATGAAGGTGATCGGGCGATGGCCATCTTCCTTGTCGCCGCGAAAATACGCGACATACGACATGCCCACTTCCGGCGGCTGCGGCGGCGGCGGTCCTTGACGATCCTCTTTCGGCAGCGGCGGATCGTCATCCAAAGGATCCTTGACATGCACCACCAAAATACCCGCCTCGGCTTGGTAAGCGAGCGACCGCCCGGCAACCGTCACGGAACCGGAGGTGACTTGCTGCTCGTCTTTCAAATAGCGCGGCGACTCGGTCGGCTCGGGCACCACGGCGATCTTGGTGTCCGGAGCGTCATTCGGCGTTCGCTCGGCGGCAAAGGAAGACGACGCTCCGAGCGCGACGCTGAATAGAGCGGCGCAAGCCGACCGGCGGATAATCAAGTGCATTCTGTTGAATCTCCCTGAGGATCAATAAGCCGGCATTGTAGCGCCGAGCGCGCGATTGCAGCTTCTAATATTCGAAGCGATATATCAGTCCAATACTGGTGCCCGGATCGTTCTCGGGCGTCGTGCCTTGAACCGCAGTGCCGTTTCCCAGTCGGGTTTGCAGCCTCAAATGCTTGGTCAGGTCGACATCCGCCTCGAGTTGGCTGGTGCCCGTGGTGGTCTGCTTGCCCTCGATATAGATTCGCTTCGAGACGTAGCGGCCCGCCTCGATGCTGGCGCCGGTGTCTTGTCCGGTTTGCGGGTTCGTCGTGCCGGCACCGATGCTCAAGCGGTCGAGCCCCAGGCTTTTCTGGATCTTGACCAAGGGATTCAGGCTGTTGCTGCCCCCGACTCCGCTCATCGAAGCGAGCGCCGCTCCCACTTGGGCGAGCTGCAAGGGCGTCAGTTGCTGCGTCGGTGCGCCGAACAGCAGCAGCGCCATGATATCGTCGGGCTGCTTTGGCGGTGTACTGCTGAAATCGAACACCGGCGCGTCCGCCAGGCCGGTGATGTGCATGATCGCGGTGGTGTCCCCGATGGTCGCCTGCGCCGTGAAATCCAAGGTCGGGTCGATCTTGTTTTGCAAACCCGCGCCGTTGAAGCTCACGCGGCCCTCGGTAAAGTTCAACCGCCCGGTGGCCAGCGAAAACGTGCCGCGCTCGAGATCGAATCCGCCGCTCACCAGCGGCGCTTCGGTGGTGCCCCGGATCTGCAAATCGCCGCGCATCCGGGCATCCAGCCCGCGTCCCTGCACCAGAAACTCATCCGGCGCCTGCACCGCCACATTCAATCCGATGGTGAGCGGCTTTTGTACAACCACGGGCTTGTTCGAGCCGCGGCGCCGCACGTCCAGCACTGCGACGTTGAGCGGCAGACCATTCGGAATGCCGATCAACGTATGATTGAGATGAATGGATCCGGCGACATCGACACGCTCGCGCGCCGTGCCCTTGATCGTCAGATCCGCGTTGAGATTCGCGGTAATGAGCTTGCTGACCAGCGGCTGAGCATTGCGGGCGGTGATCTGCAGATCGAGCGGAATGCCTTTCTGCAACACTCCCACGCTGCCGCTCATCGACACGGTGCCGGGCGCCGCGGTTGCCGTGAAGCTCTTGATTTGCAGCGCGCCTTCGTTGCCGACGATTTGCGCAGCAATGTCCGTCAGGCTGATGCCCCGACCATAGTCGTTGAATTTGCCGTTTTTGACATCCAGCGTGCCGCCGATCTGAGGTGCCGCAATATTACCGGTGACCGTCGCGGCGATGTCGAGCTGCCCGGAGGCATGTTGGCCGCGCGCTTCGAGGAGCGCGTTCATCAACCCCAGATCGGTCCTGCCGTTGATTTTCAGGGCAAACACGGCGTCGTTGGCGAGAGGCACCCAGCCAAGCGCGGTCAATTGCGACGCTGAACCGGCCTCGATCCGCGCATCGATATCCGCGGTGTGTCCGCGCAATCCGGCGGTCACGCGGATGTTGGCCGGGGGCAATCCGAGCGCGGCGTCGTCGGCGGATTGAACCCCCAGGGCAGTCACCGTGATCTCGCCCTGGGGCGCTGAGGCCGTCCCACGCAGGTCGGCATGCGCATCGATGACGCCGGCCGCCAACAGATTCGGCAGAAAAGCGTTCACCAGCTCGGGTTGCACTTGCCGCAGCGAAGCGCGCAGCGCCAACGCCGGAGAAATCTGTCCTTGCACGTCCAGCTCAGCCTTTTGGGCGCCTATCTTGAGCAGATCAAGTGCGATGCCGTTGCCAAAATATATCCGCACCGGTTGCAGCAGGCGCATTTCCTGGCTGCCGTACGAGCCCCGCGCGCTCGCCACCGAAATTTCTTGCGCATCGAGATTCAAACTGCCGCTCGCCCCCAAACTGAACGCGACGCCATTGAGCTTCGGCAGATCGAGGTCCGTTTTGAATGCAAAGGAATCGGTAAACCCCTCGCCGCCGACATGAACGCTGCCGGCGAGACCCGATACCGTCAAATCCTTTGCGTCCACCTGCAGCCGCGCGCGGGTCCGCCGGCCATCGGGTTGCAAGCTCAAATTGGCCGCGAGGCTTCCCGCGATGTCCGTGCCCAGCAGGCGCTGCAGGTCCTGCAGGCGCGCCACGGACACGGTCATTTGACCGCGGAGTTGCTGTTTGTCGGCCGTCAAATTCAGATCGCCTTCGGCCTGCGCGCTCTTCCAAGCCGCGTGGCGAATGACGGCGTGTACGGCGTGTTCGCGGCGCTCCATCGCGACGGCGACATTCAATGGCGCGTCATCCAAGGTTCCGTTGACGGCGAGTGTGCCGTTCGGCGCGGATGGCAGCCCGCGCACTTTCAGATCCGCGGACAAATCTCCGCTCGGCGATCCACGCACCGAGAGCGTCGAGCTGATCCTGGCATCAGCCTCCATATCCGTCAGCGCGCCGCGCACCGAACCGGTACCTCTTAAGCTTCCTGCCAGCGCGGCGGAAACGCCGCTCAGGTCGGGCAACGACAAATCCCATCGGGCGTCGATGGCTCGGCTGCCGACCGTGCCGCGGGCGGACACGACGAGCGCGCGGCCGGTAAGTTTCGCGTTGTCCATGGCCAGCGAACCGTTCTTGAACGTGCCCGACAATTCCAGGTGCGCACGCTCCCCCAAGGCTTTAGCCCAAATTTGGGCTCCCGGCGTGAGTGCGGCATTGGCGTCGAGCTTGATGCGGGCCGCAGCCGGGTAGCCTGCCACTTGCGCATTGATCACGGCGCTGCCGCGCAAATTCAGTGCCGCATAGGCGGCAAGCGGGGTCAAGTTCGGCAGCCGCACTTCCAGGGCCGCGCTCTGTTCTCCGGCCGTGACGGCCTGCCCTTTCAAACTGAACAATCGATGCGAAGCGGTCAGCTGCACCGGGCGCGAGGGCTCATCAAGCCTCGCCGAGGCATCGATTTTTACGGGATCCGCCTCGAGCAGACTCGGTTGCGTTCCGGGAATCCTCAGGCCTTGAATCAACGCGTGCAGATCCGCTTTGCCATGATCCGCGGCGAGATCGGCTGTCAGCGCCGTGGCTTGCAACTGCCCGGGCAGGCGCAGGCCGGCAACTTCCAGATGCCCCTGTGCATTGAGCGAGCGGACGCTGCCGAGCCAGCGCCCGCGCAGCACACCCCGCTCCCATCCCAAATCGGGCCGCGGCGACATGGCCGCCGACTCGAACGCAAACGCCAGGTCGGCCGACAGCTGGTTCAAATCGAAGCTGCCCTGCGCCTGTCCCTTGAGCTCTCCTGCCTGCAGCGCGAGCTCGAGATGCTCAGCGGCGCGCGGCCCGTTCAAATTCAAGGTCGCATCGAGTGCCCCCAAGCCGGGCAGCGACAGAATATTCTCCAGGGGCCCATCGGCAGGTTCATGCAACTTGAGCGCAGCATCCATGCGCTGGGAGTCAAAGTGCAGATGCAATTCATACTGACCGTCGCCGTCGATGCGCCGCGCGGAAGCGTCGAATTGCATGTCGCGCACCGAACGCAAATGGGCGCTGCCGCTCGCGGTCAGCGAGGCGGGCGCACCCGCCAACGCCGGGCCCAGATGCACCCAATTGAACGATGCCTGTGCGACATCGATCCGGGGAATGGATGGCTGGCCGTGGCTCGCTGAAGCGGAAGAGCTCTGCGGCAAGCGCTCCATGTCGACGCTTGCCACTTGCAGTCGATCGATTTGCAGCCGTCCTTCAAGGTAGGCCCACGGCGTCCAATCCAGCTCAATTTTTTTGGCGGTGAGCCAAATGCCGGCGGCATCCCGAAGTTCAAGTTTCTCAAGCGTCAAATGCTGCGGAAACGAGCCGGCCAATCCCGACAGCTGCACGTTGCCGCCCGTCAGCCGCGCCACGAGCTTCTCGATTTGAACGCGTCCCCCACCGGTGTTGCCGGCGATCAATACCGCCCCCAGCACCAGCAGCAGCAGCAATACCGGTGCGCCCGCTATCCAACCCAGTCTTTTCAAGGAACGCCGCATCAGAATGCCTGGCCCAACCCCACATACACCTCGAAGGAGTCCTCGCCGGGGCGGCGGCCGACGGGCACCGCAAGGTCGAATCGAATGGGCCCAATCGGTGTGTAATACCGCACTCCGGCTCCCGCGCCGACCCGAATATCGTGGGGCAAAGGCTTGATGTTCGCGCTCACCTGCCCCGCATCCACAAACGCAACCGCGCCCCAATTGGTGTACAGGCGCTGACGAAACTCCACGCCGGCCGCGGTGATGGCCGTGCCGCCGGTCGGATTATCGGTGTGCGGGAACATGGGCCCCACCAGCTGATAGGCGTAGCCGCGAATCGTGCTGGTGCCGCCGGCGTAGAAGCGTTGATCCGGCGGCAAGCTCAGCTCACCGGCGCCTTGGGCGACCCCTGCCAGGGCGCGGGCGGCGAGCACGCTGCGTCCCGGGGCGAGCGGCAACAGATTGTCGAGGTCGAAATAAGTCGCCAGCGTGAGGGTCGAAATCAGGAAGGTCGCGTTGGGATGACCGATGGCGAGAGTGGGGGTGAGGTTCAAGCGTCCCCGGAAGCCATGACGTGGATCTTCCAGCGGCGTGGGCAGATCGGTGGAATCGTAAATCACCTTGAAGGGTAATGCGATCAAGGTGTAGTTGAAGGTCGTCGGCGCGTCCGGGACATAGATGCCGCTGCCGCGGGGCGTCTCGGTGGCGTTGATCACCTGCATGATGGTCTCATCCGTGGTGGACAGCCCCGTACTCACGGTCCAGATACTGGAGAGCTTGCGGCTCAAAGTGACGCTGGCCGTCTGCGCTTTTTGATCGTATGCCTGCAGCTGCTGCTTGATGGCGCTGAGCGCGAACTGCAGGGATTGGTCGCGATGCAGGAAATCGGGAATCAAATACTTCACGCTGCTGTCGTAGCCCGTTCCGGTGGTGTCGCTGCCACCGAGGTTGGTCAGGCTCGCGGCGACCGTCAGCTGTTCGGCATTCCCAAAGACATTGCGGTCGGTCCAGGTCGCCCCGCCGCTGCCGCCCAGATCGCTCGAATACGCGGCGTTGACCGTGATGGCATGACGCAATCGTTCTCGCAGCATGAACGTGATGGGCACACCGCCCGATTCGTCCGGCTTGGTGCCGACCTGCACGCTGACCTGCCCGAATACATTTATTCCCAGAAGATCGCGGCGCGCGGCTTCAATGGCCGAAGGCTTGTAAGGATCGCCGCTGTGAAGCAGCAGTCTTCTGCGCACCAGCGACGCATGCACCCGTTTGAGCCCATCGATATGAATATCGCCGATCTTGACCTTGCGGCCCGCATCCACATGAAAGCTCAAGTCGAGTACCGGGGCATCGGGTGCCTCGTAGGCAATCGGCGGATCGACCCGGGCGAAGGCATAGCCCTGTTCCTGCAGCGCCGAAAGCAACCGGGCGCCCCCGGCGAGGACGTTGGCTGCAACCGCGGGCTGGCCGCTGTGCAGTTCCAAGGTTTCGAGCGCATTGAGGGGCGGCGGCACCTGCCCGTCGATATCGATGCGACGCAGGTGGTACAACGTGCCCAACGTGAAGCCGACCGTCACGCGCGCGCTGCTGCCTTTGGGCAACGCGGTCAACGCATCCCCCAGGCTCGGATCGGTCAGCGGCAATCCGTTGATGGTGATGGTGACGCGAGACTGGTAATACCCGAAACTCTCCAACGCGGTTTTCAGCCGGTCCGTATCGCTGCGTGCCCGCGCAATCAAGCCGAATGGACTGACCGGCGCCGAGGTGCGCAAGCTGAGCAGATCGGATGTCGCTTTGAGAGTTTGGTTGATATTGTCGTCTCCAACCGAAGCGAGATCGACCTGATAGGCTTGCGGATCGGCGGCCCGAGCACCGCCGGCCCAAACCAACGCGACCATGCACCAGCAGGTGAAGATAATCGATTTCATTCGAGCTGCAAGGCTAGCAGGTTCACGCGCCTTCCCGATCCGCCTGTCAGCCTGCACCTACAAGAACTGCTGCGCCCCCGGAATGGGGGAAGCCTCAACGCAGGCATACTCTGTGCTCGCGGCGATCACAACAAAGGAGTGCATCCATGGGCAACGATGAATCCGACGGGGACAATGTACCCGTCGACAAGACCGGCGAGTCGACTATTCGCGGCTCGGCGCTCGACGGATCCGAACGGAAGAAATCCGTGGCGCATACCGCCTTTGAGAAAACCCGCAACCCCGACGCAACCTTGCATCTGGACGGTGAGGAAGACACGCTGTACGACGATGGGCTGGAACTCGAAGACGACTCCTCCGGGCCTTTGACCGGCAAGGACGGCAGGGACGACACCGTATAGGCGGACCTACCGCAACGCGAACAGCGCGAAACCGTACCTCACGATCGACAAGGCCCGCTCGGCTTGCGAAGGCGTATAGTTTCGCGCCATGGATGTGGGCAGCATCATGACGAAGCGCGTCGTCTCGGTCGAAATGGATGATCGGCTCGATGTCGTCAAGAAAATCTTCGACACGCTCAAATTTCATCATCTTCTCGTGGTCGGCGATCGCGGAGTACTCAAGGGCGTCGTTTCTGATCGTGATTTGCTGAAGGCGCTGAGCCCTTATGTCGGCAGCGCGGCGGAAAACGCCCGCGACCTTGCCACCCTGAACAAGCGAGTGCACCAGATTATGAGCCGAAACCTCATTACACTGCACCCGCGCGCCTCCATACCCGATGCGGTCAAGCTATTCCTGGAACATCGGATCTCCTGTCTTCCCATCGTGGACGAGACGCTCAAGCCGTTGGGTATCCTCAGTTGGCGCGATGTGCTGAAGAGCCTGCTTGCCGCGCAGAGCCTGGGACCGGGTTGAATCGCAGCCGAGGGCTATCGCCCCGGGCTTATTAACTTTTCTTAACATTCCACCCATTCGGGTTTAACGGCGCCGGGTTCAGCGTGGCGCTCCATGAATAGCCGTCAATCCGCGAGGGGGGGGTGCGCCTGCGCGCTTCTCGCACTTGCCGCCTGCAGCGTGGGCCCGGCCTACAAACGGCCCGATATTCCTCCCCCGGCGCAGTGGCGGGAGGCGCTTCCCAATGAGGCCGCGCCGGTGTGGCCGAGCGCCGCGTGGTGGCACGGATTCGGCTCCCAAACGCTCGACGATTTGATCGCGGAGGCACAGCGCAGCAACGACGATCTGGCCGCCGCCATCGCGCGCATCGAAGAAGCCGACGCTCAGGCGCGCATTGCCGGCGCTGCCTTGCTGCCGTCGGTGGATCTCGGCGCCGCTGCCTCGCGTCAACGTGCCCAGGTGGGCGGCCTGGGTCCAGAGACCTTCAACAGCTTCAGTCCGGTACTCAGTGCCGGCTATGAGCTGGATTTTTGGGGCAAAAACCGTGCGCTGAAAGCCGCGGCGCGCGCCACCGCCCTCGCCAGCCACTACGACAAGGAAACCGTCGCCCTAACGGTGATCAGCAGCGTCGCATCCACCTATTTTCAAGCGCTCGAATTTCGCGACCGGCTGCAGGTGGCGCGCGAGAATCTGGCCAACGGCGAGAAAATCCTGCACGGCCTGCAGCAGCAGCAGGCAGCCGGCATCGCCACGGGGCTGGACGTTGCGCAGCAGGAGACCGCGGTTGCGCTGCTGCGGGCCGCGATTCCGCCGCTGCAGCAGCAGTACCGGCAAGCGGTGAGTGCTTTGGCAGTGCTGCTCGGCAAATCTCCCGAGTCGATCGATGTCGATACCGGCACGCTCAATGCCCTCACGAGTCCGCCGGTCTTGGAAGGACTGCCTTCATTGCTGCTGGCGCGCCGGCCCGATATCGCGGAATCGGAGCAGCAGCTGATTTCCGCCAACGCCGACATCACGGTCGCGCGCGCGGCCCTGTTTCCCAGCATTCAGTTGACGGCGAGCGGCGGCTACGCGAGTTCGGCCCTCGCCTCCCTCATCAATCCGGTCAGCCGAGTTTGGGACGTGTCCGCGGGCCTGACGCAGCCGATCTTTCACGGCGGCGCGCTGCGGGGACAAGTCGTCTACAGCAATGCCCGCTATCGCGAGCTGCTGAGCGACTACCACAAGACCGTGATATCGGCGTTCGGCAATGTGGAAAGCGCCTTGGTGGCGGCTCAACAAACCCAGGAACAGAAAACGCGCCAGCAGGATGCGGTGAACAAAGCGCGCCGCGCCTTCCAATTCGCGCAAACGCAGATGTCGGCCGGCACCGTGAACATTCTGACCGTGCTCAACACGGAAAACGCCTTGTTCAGCGCGCAGGACGAATTGGTGCAGATTCAATACCTGCACCTGCAATCGATGGTGAATTTGTACACCGCGCTCGGCGGCGGATGGCAAGAAGGATGAGGTAGATGAGGCGAATCTCGACAGGACTAAAACGCGCCCTGCTGGGCTGCATCGGGCTGGCGGTCATCCTGCTGATTGCGTGGCGAGTGATCGAGCACAAGGAAGCCGACGCCGCATCGCGCAACCCGCCGCCCGCCATCGCCGTGGACACCGCCGCGGTTAGTCACTCCGACGTGCCGATCTATCTTGACGGACTGGGCACCGTCCAAGCCTTCTACACCGTGACGGTGACCGCGCGGGTCGATGGTGAGATACAGAAAATCGGCTTCACCGAGGGACAAACGGTGCACAAGGGCGATCTGCTGGCGCAGATCGATCCGCGGCCCAATCAGGCGGCCTACAACCAGGCGCTTGCCACCAGGGCGAAAGATGCGGCAATGCTGGCGAATGCCAAACTCGATCTCGACCGCTACATCCTGCTGCAGCCTCAGGATCTCGCCAGCAAGCAGACCGTCGATACGGCGCGCGCGAATGTCGATCAGCTCACCGCCCAGGTGCAGGTCGATCAGGCCGCAGTCGACAACGCGCGCACGCAACTCGATTACACCCGCATCACCTCGCCCATCGATGGGCGCACGGGAATTCGTCTCATCGATCCCGGCAACATCGTGCGGGCCGCGGGCACGTCCGGCATCGTCGTAGTCACCCAGGTGCAACCCATATCGGTCGTGTTCACCTTGCCCGAAGAAGATCTGGCCGCCGTCGGCGCGGCGCTCGCAGCGGGCCCGGTACCGGTCACGACGCTGTCGCGCGACGGCAATACCGTGCTGGACGAAGGCACGCTCGCGCTGATCGACAATGAAATCGACCAAGGCACGGGTACCGCTCGGCTCAAGGCCACCTTCAGCAACAAGCGCAACACGCTCTGGCCCGGCCAGTACGTCAATGCACGCGTGCTGGTGCGGATGGAGCGCAATGTGCTCACCGTGCCATCGTCCGCCGTGCAGCTGGGCCCCAACGGCCCCTTCACCTATGTGGTCAAGAGCGATTCAACGGTGGAAGTGCGGCCCTTGGAACTCGGCGCGGAAAGCCGCGGCTTGACGGTCATCACCAAGGGCATCGCATTGAATGAGCGCGTCGTAACCAGCAATCAATATCGGCTGCAGGCCGGCGTGCGCGTGCGCGCCAACACGGCGGGGCCGAAAGTGTCATGAGCATCTCGGAGCGATTCGTCCGCAGGCCGATCGCCACTTCTTTGCTGATGGGCGGGATTTTCCTCGTGGGCGTGGTGGTCTTTCCGCTGTTGCCGGTTGCGCCGCTGCCGCAAGTCGACTTTCCGACCATCCAGGTCTATGCATCGCTGCCGGGAGCCAGTCCGGAGACCATGGCCTCATCCGTGGCTACGCCGCTCGAGACGCAGTTTGCCCAGATCTCGGGCCTCTCGCAGATGACCTCGACCAATGCATTGGGCACCACGCAAATCACGCTGCAATTCGACCTCAACCGCAACATCGACGCCGCGGCGCAAGACGTGCAATCCGGCATCGACGCGGCCGGCGGACAGTTGCCGAGAAATTTGCCCACGCCGCCCAATTATAGAAAGGTCAATCCGGCCGATTCCTCCATTTTGATTCTCTCCGTGTACTCGGACGTGCTGCCGGTGACGACGGTGGACGACTACGCGGAAAATATTCTCGCGCAGCAGATCTCGCAGATCCCGGGCATCGCGCAGGTCAGCATCGGCGGACAGCAAAAGCCGGCGGTGCGCGTGCAGGTCGATCCCACCAAGCTCGCCGCGCTCGGATTGCAGATGGAAGATGTTGCAAATGTCATTTCACAAGCGACGGTGGACGCGCCCAAGGGCTCGATCAACGGCCCGACGCGCAGCATGACGATCTACGACAACGACCAATTGTTGAAAGCGGCGCCGTGGAACGATGTGGTCGTGGCCTACAAAAACGGCGGTGCGGTGCGCATCCGCGACATCGGCGTTGCGGTCGACGGCCCTGAGAATCGCCTGCTCACCGCCTGGCAAAACGGCCGCCGCGGGATTCTTCTGCTGATCTACAAGCAGCCGGGCGCCAATGTCATCGATGCCGTCGAACGCGTGCAAGCGCTGCTGCCCCACGCCCTCGCCTCCGTGCCGCCTTCGATCAAGGTCGATACCGTGGCGAACCGCACCACCACCATCAAGGCATCGGTCGAGGATGTGGAAATCACGCTGGGAATCACCATCGTGCTGGTCGTGCTGGTGATTTTCCTGTTCCTGCGCAATGCCTGGGCGACCATCATTCCGGGCCTGACCGTGCCGCTCGCGCTGTTCGGCACCGTGGCCATGATGTACGTGCTCAACTTCAGCCTGGACAATTTGTCGTTGATGGCGCTGACCGTTGCCGTCGGCTTCGTCGTCGACGACGCCATTGTCATGCTGGAGAACGTCTATCGGCATATTGAGGCGGGATTATCGCCCCTCGCTGCGACGCTCAAGGGCGCCGGTGAAATCGGCTTCACCATTCTGTCGATGAGTATTTCGCTGGTCGCGGTGTTCATCCCGCTGCTGCTCATGGGCGGCATCATCGGCCGGCTGTTCCGTGAATTCGCCATCACCATGACCATGACCATCGCGGTGTCCGCGTTTGTCGCGCTGACGCTGTCGCCGACCATGTGCGCCTTGTATTTGCGCGACGAGAAGCACGCCCGGCACGGCAGGTTCTACATGTTCATCGAACGCGGCTTCGATAAAATCCTGGCCGGCTACACCCGCGGGCTCGACTTCGTGCTGGATCACAAGCGCGCGACCCTCGCGACTTTTCTCATCACCCTGGCCGCGACGGTATTGCTGTATATCTACATACCCAAAGGCTTCTTTCCGCAGCAGGACACCGGCATCATCGCCGGCCTGACCGACGCGCCGCAGGACATTTCCTTCGACGAGATGGTGCGGCGGCAACATGCCATCACGGATGTCGTCTCGAAGGATCCGGATGTCGCCAGCTTCGGCACCGGCATCGGCGGCAGCCGCCCGCTGAACGTCGGCTTCGTGATTCTGGGCCTCAAACCCCGCAGCCAACGCAGTGCCAGCGCCGACCAGATCATCGACCGGCTGCGCCCGCAACTCGCAAAAGTGCCCGGCATCACGCTGTTTCTGCAGGCCTCGCAAGACCTCAACGTGGGCGGCCGAACCTCGCGTACGCAGTATCAATACACCGTCCAGGATTCGGATATCGATGAGCTGAACGAATGGGCGCCGAAGCTGCTCGAATCCTTGCGGAAGCTGCCCATGCTGCGCGATGTCGCCTCCGATCAGCAAACCAGCAGCGGCATGCTGTCCGTGACCATCGACCGCGATCAAGCGGCGCGCTTCGGCATTCAGCCGGCGGCCATCGATCAAACCCTCTACGACGCATTCGGCCAGCGGCAGGCGGCACAATACTTCACGCAGGCCAACAGCTACCACGTGGTTTTGGAGATTACCCCGTCGCTGCAAACCGATCCGGACTCGCTCAAGAAGCTGTACCTCAAGTCTCCGCTCACGGGCGAAATGGTGCCGTTGTCCGCCATGACGAAATTCGACACGCAGCACGTGACCTACCTGTCGATCAATCACCAGGGACAATTTCCGGCGGTGACGCTGTCGTTCAATCTCGCGGCCGGGGCGGCACTCGGCGATGCGGTCGACGCCATCAACCGCGCCTCCCGGCAGATGCACCTGCCGGCGACCATCACCGGCAACTTTCAAGGCACCGCGCAGGCCTTTCAAAGCTCGCTGAAGAGTCAGCCTTATCTGATCTTGGCCGCCTTGGTCGCCGTATACATCATTCTCGGCATGCTTTACGAGAGCTATATTCATCCCTTGACGATTCTCTCGACGCTGCCGTCGGCAGGCGTGGGCGCCTTGCTCGTGCTGCTGCTGTTCCACATCGAACTGTCCGTCATTGCGCTCATCGGCATCATCCTCTTGATCGGGCTGGTCAAGAAGAACGGCATCATGATGGTGGATTTCGCGCTGCAGGCGGAGCGCGAGCACCATCTCTCGCCGCACGACTCGATCCGCACGGCGTGTCTGCTGCGTTTCAGGCCCATCATGATGACCACGATGGCGGCGTTGCTCGGCGCCGTGCCGCTGGCTCTCGGGCACGGCACCGGTTCCGAGTTGCGCCGGCCTTTGGGCTACACCATGGTGGGCGGCTTGATCCTGAGCCAGGCGCTGACATTGTTCACCACGCCCGTTATCTACCTTTACCTGGACGAGTTCAGCGCCAAGATGCGCGGGCGGCGCCGCAAAAGGCATGCTGAAGCCGAATTGGCGGACCAAGCGGCGGATGCGCACGCGCCGCTCGGGGACCATCCATGAAAATTTTGCTGGTCGAGGACAACGAGCGCGTCACGCAATTCGTCGTCAAAGGCCTGCAGGAGGCCGGACACACCACGGATCATGCCGCCAATGGGCGCGACGGCATGTTTCTGGCGGCCAGCGAACCGTATGACGTCATCATCATGGACCGCATGCTGCCGGGCGATATCGATGGTCTGGCCATCATTGAGGTACTGCGCAAGGCCGGAAAACGCACCCCGATCCTCATTCTGAGCGCACTGTCGGAGGTGGATGACCGGATTCGGGGCCTGCGCAGCGGCGGCGATGATTATCTGACCAAGCCCTTTGCCTTCGGCGAACTCTTGGCGCGCATTGATGCGCTGCATCGGCGGGCACAGGGCGTCGATCACGAGATTCCGCTCACCGTCGGCGATTTGCACATGGACCCGCTGACACGCAAGGTGACCCGCGGCGACAGGCCGATTACACTTCAGCCGCGCGAATTCAAGCTGCTCGAGTACCTCATGCGGCATGCCGGCCAGGTCGTGACACGCACCATGTTGTTGGAAAATGTCTGGGATTACCATTTCGACCCACAAACCAACGTGGTCGACGTGCATATCAGCAAGCTGCGCCAGAAAATCGACGCTGAGTTCGAACGCCCTCTGCTCAAGACCGTGCGCAATGCCGGCTACACGGTGACCGCGGGTGACTAGCGTGATCCGCTCCTCGGCGCTGTCCCTCGCGCTGGGCTATGTGGCCTTGGGCTTGACGGCCCTGGTGTTGTTTGCGGCACCGCTCTGGTATGCGTGGCAGGTGACGATTCAAGACGGCCGCGCCGAAATCCTCCAGGCCGACGCGCAACGGCTCACCGATATCTACAGACGGGACGGCGCCGATGCCCTGAAGGCCTACATCGACATGCGCGTCAGCATGCAGATCGCGGGCGAAAGAATCCTGCTGCTCACCGATGCGTCGATGCATCCGCTCGCCGGCAATTTGCACGGCTGGCCGGACACCGTGCCGCAGACGCCCGGCAACTACACGATTACCATCAACGTGGGCAAACGCGGCGATCAACAAACGCTGGTGCACGTCGCCACCGTGGGCAATTACTACCTGCTGGTCGGCCGGGACAACGCCTTGTTCAAGCCGTTGCAGACTCGATTTTGGTATGGATTGACCGCGGCGGTCGCGGTCTTGTGCATCGCCGGGCTGTTGGTCGGCTTCATCACGCGCCGCGCATTGATGTCGCGCGTGCACAGCATCCGCCAGACCGTTTCGGCCATCATTCACGGTGATTTGAAGCATCGACTGCCGACCCATTTGAGCGACGACGAACTCAACACCTTGTCGCGCACCATCAACGGCATGCTCGATCAGATCGAGTTATTGGTGCACGGCGTGCGCAACGTTTCGAACTCGATCGCGCATGATCTGCGCACACCGCTCGCCGAATTGCGCTCGCGGCTCGAGGAGTTGTCGCTGATACGGCCTTCCACCGAGGAGACCTACGCGGAAATCGACGGCGCGGTGGCCGATGTCGATCGGGTCATCCGCATTTTCGACGCGTTGCTGAGGCTGGCGGAGATCGACGCCGGCATGCGCCGCTCCGGTTTCGTATCGCTCGATGTGTCCGACCTCGCGGCCAACGCCGTCGAGTTCTACGAACCGGCGGCTGAATTGAAATCCATCGATCTCAAAGTACGTGCGGACGGTCCCTTAGCCGTTTCCGGCGACCCGGTATTGCTCGCCCAGGCTTTGAGCAACCTCATCGACAATGCGCTCAAATACGCGCCGCAGGGCGGTTCGATCGAAGTCGCGGTCAGACGCGATGATCTGCGCGCCGAGATTTCCGTTTCCGACAACGGTCCCGGTATCGATGACGCGGAGAAGACCAAAGTGATGCAGCGTTTCTACCGTGGCGATGCCAGCCGCGGTACGCCGGGCGTGGGCCTTGGCCTGAGCCTGGTACAGGCGGTGGCCAAATTGCATGGCAGCGCGCTCGAGCTGCACGACAACAAGCCGGGACTGCGGGTTGTGATGAGCGTGCCGATCGACGCTGCGGGTGCCGTCGCGCGGGAGGCATCGGCGAGCGCCCCGCCGTCGGGCGAGGCGGTTGCGCCCCCGACTCTGGTCTCGTTGCCGTAGACTAGCGGCGACAACCAAGCATGAGGCGAAACATGCCCGGTCCCGGAGGGCTCATCAGCTGCGTCGCATATCAGGACGGCGCCAAGGTCGGCGATATTTCGACCGCGCAAATTGCGCAATTCCTGCATAAACCGCATTGCTTCGTATGGGTGGCGCTGCAAGACCCGGTCGCGGCGGCGCTCGCGGAACTGCAAAAAGCATTCGATTTGCACCCGCTCGCGGTCGAGGACGCGCTCGTGGGACACCAGCGGCCCAAGGTCGAGGAATACGGCGATTCGCTATTCGCCGTGCTTCATCTGGTGGAACCGGACGACGGCGATTACCGCATCGGCGAGCTCGCCATCTTTGCCGGACCCGCCTATGTGGTCACGGTGCGCCGGGGCGCGCACAAGGGTTTGGCCGAGGTTCGCGCACGCTGCGAGCAGGAGCCGCAGCAGTTGCGGCAGGGTCCGGGCTTTGTCTTGTACGCAATCATCGATGCCGTGGTCGATCGCTACTTTCCCATTCTCGACGGGCTGGAAGATGAACTGGACGGCGTTGAGCAGCGCATTTTCGCGCCGCCAAGCGCACCGCGCGACAATATCGAAGCGCTCTACGCCCTCAAACAGCGCCTGATGATCATGAAGCATGCGGTGGCGCCCCTGCTGGAGGGTGTATCGAATCTGACCGGCGGCCGGGTGCCCGCGCTGTGCGTCGGCATCACGGAATATTTCCGCGATATCTACGATCATTTACTGCGGCTGAACCAGACCGCCGATTCGGTCCGCGACACCATCGCGACCGCCATATCCGTGAACTTGTCCTTCATCACGCTGCAAGAGAATGAAACCATGAAGCGCCTCGCGGCCTACGCTGCGTTGCTGGCAATCCCCACGATGATCGCGGGCATCTACGGCATGAATTTCGAGCACATGCCGGAATTGAAATGGCGTTACGGCTACGCCGCTTCCCTGATCTTCATGGGCGCAATCGACGTGCTGCTTTATTTTCGCTTCAAAAAGGCCAAGTGGCTGTAATCTCGCTCCACTCTCGACGTCTTGCAGCCGCGCTGGCGCCTTCGCTGGACATTCTGGCTTTCTGTATTTTCGTGAGCGCCGGGCTGACGCTGCGCGCCAGCAACGCCTACGCGTTTGCGCTCGGCTACGCGCTCAGTTTGGCGCTGCGCTGGCCCGCGCTGCGCGCCGCTGAGGATGCGGCTTGGCCGACCGCATTGCGCAGTGCGCTCGTGGGTTTCATGGCGCTGTTCCTGCGCGCCGGCGTGCTGGCTCTGCTGGTACAGCGCTGCGGATGGGCACCGCAGATAGGCATTTTTTTCGCCGCCGCGCTCGGCCTCGCCGTCACCGCGCCGCGCTGGCGCAACCCCGCTGTCGCACTGATCGTCTATGCCTGCGTGCTGCGGCTGGTCTTCGCGGGTTCGGTCGAGATGATGCCGGAGGAGACCTATTACTGGAATTATTCACGGCATTTGAGCATTGGCTACTTGGATCATCCTCCCATGGTGGCGTGGCTGATCCGTGCCGCCACCGCCGTGTTCGGTCAGAACGAGTTTGGTGTGCGCGCAGGCGCGCTGCTATGCGGAGCGCTCACGTCGATCTTCGTATACAGGCTGACGCGCAATCTGTTCGGCGCCGCCGCGGCGCTGGCGGCTCTGCTGCTGGTGCAGTCGCTGCCATACTTCTTTCTTTCCGGGCTGCTGATGACGCCGGATGCTCCGCTGGCCGCGGCGTGGGCGGCGTCGCTTTATTTTCTGGAGCGCGCGTTGCTCGGCAACCAATCCCGCGCGTGGTGGTATGCCGGCATCTGCCTGGGCCTGGGAATGATCTCAAAATACAGCATCGCGCTGCTGGGGCCGGTGGCGGCGGCGTTCATGCTGTGGGATCCGCAATCGCGCCGCTGGTGGGCGCGCTCAGAGCCTTATGTCGGTGCTCTGCTGGCATTGATCATCTTTTCCCCCGTGATCATCTGGAATGCGCAGCACGAGTGGGCCTCGTTCGCTTTTCAAACCGCGCGGCGCCTCGCGGAAACCCCGCAATTCGCGCTGCACAAGCTGATCGGCTCCGTCATTGTCTTGATTACGCCCACCGGACTGCTGGCGGTGATTGCGGCACTGTTGGGCCGATACGGGGGCAATGCGCCAGCCGATGCCGCACGCCGGCGCCGGCTGCTCAATCTCGCCATCCTGGTACCCATCGCGGTGTTCGCTGCATTCAGTTTGCGCCACGAAGTGAAGCTGGATTGGACCGGCGCACCCTGGACAGCGGCGCTGCCTGTGATGGCCTGGGTCATGGTGAACCAGGATCTAGGCCGGTTCGCGACCCGGGTTCGCGCCGCGTGGATGCCGACCGTCGTCGTCATGCTGTTGATCTACGGCGCCGGATTGCATTACTTGGTGCTCGGTTTGCCGGGCGTGGGTTACGACAAACATATCGAAGCAATCCCGGTCGGATGGCGCGACCTGAGCGCGCACATGGTCGAGACGGCGAGAGAGGTCGGCAAACAGACGGGCACAGAGCCGCTCCTGGTCGGCATGGACCGGTATGCCATCGCCAGTGAGCTCGCGTTCTACGGCGGCGCCGGCAGCGGGGGACTGCAGACAGCCAACAGCCATCTCTTCGGCGGCATGGGGCTGATGTACGGTATGTGGCTGCCGCCGAAGTCGCTGGAGGGCCGAAACCTGCTGCTGGTCGCCTGGAGTCCGGGCGAGTTGGACGATAAGTTCGTCCGTGCCGGCGCCGGGAGGTTGGGACCGATCGAGGAAGATGCGCTGATGCACGATGGCATCCTCGTGCGCCACTACTATCACCGTATGGCCTATAACTACCATTCGCGCAATGATGACGATGACCTAAAATGACTCTATGAGCCTGAGATGGACCGACATGAACCTGAAGCACCTTTGTTTTGGCGCGATAGCTCTGTGCCGCTGTTGGCCTGCTGCAATCGGGGCTCTGCGCCGCGCAAACCCCTGAGCAGCAGAAAATGTGGGACGCACAGCGCGCACAAGCCCAGGCCGATGCGAAGGCAAAAGCAGAAAAGCTGGCGGCGCAGCGCGCCGCACGCAAGGCAGATCCGATGGCCTGGGTTCGCACCTTGAATCCCCTCAGCGCGGGCGGATGGCAATTCAGGTCCGTCGCGCCCGACGGTTCTTGGGCCTCCTTCAGTACCGATCACCAGTTGAAGCGCTCGGGACATCTGGTGACCGCCTGGTTGCGCGAGGAGTACCCCGAACCGCAGCGAAGCAACAGCGGCGGCGTTTATCTGAGCTATGTGGAAAAGATTCAATATGATTGTGCGAATGAGCGGGCCCGCGCCCTGCTGATCATTTATTACTCGGACAACAACATTACCGGCAGCGAGGAAAGCGACGCCACGGACGCGAAGCAGGCGGTGTGGGTGCCGATCGTGCCGGGGACACCCGGCGAAACTATTTATCAGTGGGCATGCGCGGCCGGCAATGCCAAGGCGCATTCATAGCCCGCCACAAGCTCGATTCAACATCCACTACGCTTTGTAATATATTGATTTATAAGTTTTTTATTTCTCGGAGCCGCTGGTTTTTTGCGGGGAACCGCTTGGGAGCATGCGGATGGACGCCGACAGAAGCTGCGTTCGGTCGGCATAGGGACCGACCAGTATCTCGATCTCGCCCGGCTCGAACACCGGCTCCAAGTCCAAGCCGAGGAAGCTCAAGTCAGAAGCGCGCAACGACAGCGTCACCGTCCCGGCAGCGCCGGGCGGCAAGCTGATTTTGCCGAACCCTTTCAATTCCAGTTTGGGCCGCGAGACGCTCGCGACCTTGTCATGAGTGAATAAGAATACGGTTTCCTGCGCCTCGCACGCCCCGCGATTGATCACATCCACCTGGATCGTGAGCGCATCGTTCATGCCGATCGCGCTTGACGAGAGGCGCAGATTCGAAAGCTCGAAGCGGCCGTAGGAAAGACCGAAGCCAAATGGGAACAGCGGCTCATTCGCGACGTCCAGATATTTGCTGGTGAATCTGTCCTGAGCCTCAAAGGGCCTGCCGCTGGGTCGCTCGCTGAAAAAGATCGGCACCTGTCCGGCCGCACGCGGCCAGGTCACGGGCGTTCGCCCGCTGGGACTGGTGCGCCCCGCGAGCACATCGGCGATGGCATTGCCTGCCTCGCTGCCGAGAAACCAAGCCGCAAGCACCGCGCTGGCGTGCTGCACCAACCATGGCACCACCAGCGGCCGCCCGGAAAACAAAATCACAATCACCGGCGTCGCCGAGCGCTGCGCACGCTCGAATACCGCTTCCGCCAGGCGCCGCTGCATGCCGGGCAATCCCAGATGCGCGCGGCTGGAGGCTTCGCCGCTCATCGCGGCCGCTTCGCCCAGGCAAAGGATGATGGCGTCCGCACCGGCGCAGCTGTCAACGCCGGCGGCAATCGCGCTGAATTCCGCGCTCTCGATGTCCACCCCGTCTGAATGCAGAATCTGCGCCTGCGGGAAGGCGCTGCGCAGGCCCTCGAGCACCGTGACGTGACCCTGCGGCGCAGCGGCACCCCACCATACGCCGCGCATTTCGGCCGAGGCGTTGGCCAACGGCCCGAGCAGCGCCAGGCGTTTCGCGGCGCGCGAAATTGGCAGTGCACCCTCCGCATTTTTCAGCATCACAATCGAGCGCGTGGCGATTTGCCGCGCAAGTTGCCGACGTTGCGTGAGCGCGGCCGGGGATTCCGGACTCTTGCCGCGCCGATAGGGGTCTTCGAACAATCCGAGCCGCTCTTTGAGGAGCAATACGCGGCGCACCGACCGGTCGATTTCTTCGACGCGGACTGCGCCCCGGCTCAATGCGACCGGCAATCCGCGCCGATACGCGTCGGCCATCATGTCGATATCCACCCCCGCTTTCAGCGCGAGCGCCGCCGCCTCGGCCAGGTCCGCCGCGATACCGTGGCGGATCAGTTCGGCGATGGCGTTGTAGTCGCTGATGACGACGCCGTCGAATCCGCAACGGCCGCGCAGCCAATCGCGCAGCAACTGCCGGTTCGCCGTCATCGGGATGCCGTTAAGATCGGTGAAAGCCGGCATGATCGCGGCAACGCCCGCCGAGACCGCGGCGGCAAACGGCGGCATATGCACCTCGTGCAGCGTTCTGTCGGAGATGTCGACCGGCGCGTAATCGCGGCCTGCCGTCACGCTTCCATAGGCGCAGTAGTGTTTCGCGCATGCGGCCAGCGCGTCCGAGCTCCCAAGATCCGCGCCTTGGAACCCCCTGACCTTGGCCTCGGCCATGCGTACCCCCACCAGCGGATCTTCGCCCGGCCCTTCGGCGATGCGGCCCCAGCGCGGATCTCTCGCCACGTCGAGCATGGGCGCGAACGTCATGGCCAAGCCATCGGCGGCGGCCTCCTTCGCCGATTCGCGTGCGCTCGAAGCCCAGACTTCAGGATCGAATGACGCAGCCTCGCCCAAGGGGATCGGAAACAGAATGCGATGTCCGTGAATGACGTCGTAGCCGATGAGCAGCGGAATCCCGAGCCGCGATTCCTTGACCGCCAGATCTTGCATGGCACGCACGTTTTCCGCGCCGACCAGATTCAGCAGGTTGCCGATTTCGCCGCTTTTGATCGCCGCGGTGGAATCGCCGGCGATCGTGGGCCCGGTTACGGCTTGGCCGCAGGCCGTCATGGTGAGTTGGCCAAGCTTTTCGGCCAATGTCATGCGGCTTATCAAACTTTCGATTCGGCTCACTAACTTTAACTCCCTGGCGGCTGCTGTGATCAATGATAATGGAGGAATCATCCAGCCTTAAGAGAAGTGCATGAACAAACGTAGGCCGGCGCCGGCACCGAACGCAGAAGCGGAAGAGCGCGCCAACTCGCGTCTGCTGCCGCAACTCGACATGATGGCCCGGGCCCTGTGGGCCTCGCCCGTGCGAAACACGCTCTTTGTATTTTCCGGTTCCATATTTTTCGTCGTCGCGGCGACCGCCTATGGCCAAATTCGCCTCAATGACTGGAACAAGCCTTTCTATGATGCGCTGTCGCACAAGGATTTTGCGCAATTCCTGCAGCAACTGGGTGTATTTGGATTGATCGCGGGAACCCTGCTCATCCTCAATGTGGGTCAGCGCTGGCTCGGCGAGACTCTGAAGATCAAGCTGCGTCTAGGCCTGGTGCAAGACTTGATACAAAACTGGCTGGTGCCCGGCCGCGCCTTTCGGCTGACCAACGCCGGGCCCATGGGCGTGAATCCGGACCAGCGCATGCACGAAGATGCGCGCCATCTCACCGAGCTCTCCACGGATCTTGGCATCGGCCTGCTGCAATCCTCGATTCTGCTGGCGAGCTTCGTGAAAGTGCTGTGGGGCCTGTCCAATAATTTCGCCTTCCACTTCGACGGGCGGCAAATTGTGATACCGGGATACATGGTCTGGGCGGCGGTCGTGTATTCGGGTTCCGCGTCGCTGCTCAGCTATTGGGTCGGACGCAGCCTCGTCGATCGCAACGCGGAGCGCTATGCGCGCGAGGCGGATCTGCGTTTCTCGCTGGTGCGGGTCAATGAACACATCGATGCCATTGCCCTGAGCGCCGGCGAGCCCGACGAGGAGCGGCGCATTGAAATGGACCTGAAAGGCGTGCTCAGCGCAACGGCCCGATTGGTGACCGGCCTGACCAACCTGACCTGGGTCACCGCCGGCTCCGGATGGTTCACCTTGGTCGCCCCTATTCTGGTGGCCGCTCCTTTGTATTTCGCAGGCTATCTTACCTTCGGCGGCCTGATGCTCGCCTCCGGCGCCTTCATGCAGGTCCAATCCTCCTTGCGCTGGTTCGTGGACAATTTCAGCACCATTGCGGACTGGCGTGCGACGTTGCTGCGCGTGGCGGGCTTCAGACGCGCCGTGATCGATACCGACATCATGCATGATGTGGAAGACCGCATTGCGTATTCGACCGGCCCGGCCGGCGAACTCGACGTGAGCGATCTGCAGATTTCTTCGCCAAGCGGCAGCACGATGCTCAAGGAAAAAAAGGTGCAGATCAAACGCGGCGAGCGTGTGCTCATCGTGGGAGAATCCGGAACCGGCAAAACCCTGCTGTTTCGCGCTCTGGCGGGGCTCTGGCCCTGGGGCTCGGGCTCGATCACTCGTCCCGGCGAGGAAGAAATACTCTACATGCCGCGCACGCCGTATTTCCCTCCCGGCACGCTGCGCGAAGTACTCGCCTACCCCAAGCCAACGAGCGCGTTTACATCGCAAGCGTGCAGCGACGCTCTGGCACGCGTAGGCTTGGAGCGCATGATTGCGCATCTTGACTCGCCCGAACGATGGGACCGGGATCTGAACGAGGACGAGTTGCATGCGCTGGCATTGGCACGGGTGATTACTCACAGGGCAGCATGGGTTCTGATCGACGAAGTGCTCGATTCGCTGGACGATAGCTGGCTGGAACGCACCGTCGACATTTTCGCCAAGGATCTTGCACAATCGGCGATTATTTACATCGGCCGGAGCGACGCTCACCATGTCTTTACCCGGGTTCTGCACCTGATCATGGATCCCACCGCCAAGAAGCTACGGACGCTCGCGGCGCGGCCGGCCGCCCCCACCGCACTGGCCGCGGCGGGTAAAGCCTCATGAAGAAGCGCAGTCACGGGCCGCGCGAGCTGGCGGCGCTGCCGGACGAGGAGTTGCTCGAAGCCGTGCAACGGCAGACCTTTCGCTTCTTTTGGGAGGCCGCGCACCCGCAGAGCGGGCTTGCGCCGGATCGCTGCACGACCACGACGGTGCCCACCGACGATCTGGTGGCGACGGGCGGTTCAGGATTCGGCGTGATGGCGCTGATCGTGGCCGCCGAGCGCGACTGGGTCACGCGCGCTGCGGCGGTGGAACGTCTCGGACAGATGCTCAAGTTGCTGGCCCGCGCGACCTGCTATCACGGCGCCTTTCCGCATTTCATGAATGGCCGCACCGGCGCGACCATTCCGTTCACGCGCAAGGACGACGGCGGCGATCTGGTCGAGACCTCTTTCTTGATCATGGGACTGCTGTGCGCGCGGGAGTATTTCAACCGCGACAGCGCCGAGGAAGCGAAGATCAGAGGCCTGGTGAATTACATTTGGAACGACGTGGAGTGGAGCTGGTATACCCGAGGCACGTCGGTGCTGCAGTGGCATTGGAGTCCCAACAACGGTTGGTCGCAGGAATTGGACATCCGCGGCTGGAACGAATGCCTCATCACTTATCTGCTGGCGGCCTCCGCGACCCGCTACGCCATCGACCCGCGTGTTTATCACAACGGCTTCGCGGTGGGACGCCATTTCCTGAACGGCAAGCCTTATTACGGCATCACACTGCCGTTGGGGCCGCCGTTCGGGGGGCCCCTGTTCCTCTCGCAGTATTCCTTCTGCGGCATCGATCCGCGCGGCCTCAGGGACCAATACGCGGACTATTGGCAACAAAACGTCAACCATGTGCGCATCAACCATGCGCATTGTGCGGCGAACCCGTTGCGTCACCAAGGCTACGGCGCCTCCTGCTGGGGTTTGACTTCGAGCGACGGCCCGGGCGGTTATGCCGTCCACTCGCCGGAAGAGGACGATGGCACCATTGCGCCGACCGCGGCGCTGGCCAGCATGCCCTACTCTCCCAAGGAATCGATGCAGGCGTTGCGTCACTTCCTCACCGTTTACGGCGAGAAGATCTGGGGCCGCTTTGGGTTCGTTGACGCATTCTGCAAGGCCAAGGACTGGTACGCCGAGACATACCTTGCCATCGATCAAGGACCGATAGTGGCGATGATTGAAAATCACCGCACCGGGCTGTTGTGGGATCTGTTCATGAAGGCGCCGGAGATCCAGGCGGGGCTGCGGGCATTGAGCTTCAGCCGCTGATGGAGCCGCTCGAGCGCTGGGTTGAGGGTCAATATCGGCACAGCGCCGTCGCCATGCTGCGCAGCGTGTCGGCCGTGGGCATCGTCAAGAACCGCCCGGGCTTCGCGCAAGCGGTTCGGCCGCAGAAAGGCTCCATCGTCGCCTCGCCGGTGCTCGGCGCCTATGATCCGGAGCCGGATTACTTCTTCCATTGGTTTCGCGATTCCGCCGTGGTGATCGACGCGCTGCGCATGTTGTTCGCAGACGATGCGCTGGACGGCGATTTCTTCACGCACTTCGCCGACTTTGTGCGCTTCAGCACATCGCTGCAAAATTTGGACGGGCGAAGCTTGGACGAGCCGGGTTGGCGCGCTGCCGTCGCCCCCGGCTTTCGCAAATACCTGCGCGCGCAGGACGATCTGTCCGCGGCTCACGGCGAGGCACTGTTGGGCGAGACTCGGGTCAATCCCGACGGCACGCTGGACATTTCCAAGTGGCCGCGTCCCCAAAACGACGGCCCGGCAATGCGCGCGATTGCGCTGCTGCGTTGGCGCAGCACGGCACGCATGGACAATGAACTTGCTGCGCTGGTCGATGCGCTGATCCGGGCGGACCTGCGCTATACACAGCATCGCTGGCGCGAGGCCTGTTTCGATATTTGGGAGGAAGAGAAGGGATTGCATTACTACACGCTGCGGGCGTCGGCGCGGGCCATGGAAAGCGGCGCGGAATGGTTCGAACTGCGGCACGAACAGCAGGATGCGGCGGCTTGCCGCGACGCGGCGCGCGCAATCTTGAGCGCCTTGGACGGCTTTTGGCGCGAGGATTTGCGGTTCTACAAGTCGCGCATCCTGGAATCGCACGCGCCGTCCACCAAAGAGCTGGATATCTCGGTTATTTTCGCCGCGATACATGCGGGTGGAAACTGCGCGCGCCACTCGGTGCGGGATCCGCGCATGCACGCGACGCTCGCCAGATTGGAGGCCTTGTTCGACGCGGAGTACGCCATCAACAGGAATCGCGGCGCTGCGCGCGGCCCGGCGATGGGCCGCTACGCGGGGGATGTTTATTACTCAGGCGGCGCCTATTATTTTTCGACCCTGGCGGCCGCGGAGTTTTGTTTTCGAGCCGCGGCGGCGCCCTCCCCCGCGACGCAGGACTGGATGGAGCGCGGAAATGCGTATTTGGAGACGGTACGCACCTACACCCCGCAAAACGGCGAGCTCTCCGAGCAATTCGATCAGCATACCGGTGTGCAGCGCTCCGCACAGCAGCTGGCATGGAGCTACGCCGCCTTTATCAGCTGCGTGCACGCCCGCCGGCAGCTCGTCCGGCGTGGCGAATAGCTGCGGCGGAATTGCGGCGCGCAGCAAGCGATGCGTGCTT
>CAWCDZ010000006.1:0-124301 GCA_963794445.1 uncultured Gammaproteobacteria bacterium | reverse complement strand
GAGGTCCCCGATGCCCCCCACCCCTTTGCTTCTGTCCGTCGAGGAAGCTGCCGCCCAGCTGAGGATCGGCCGGAGCCGCATGTTCGACCTGATCCGGCGCGGTGACGTGCGGGCCTTGTCGGTGAAGGTCGGCGGCAGCCGCCGGATCCCCTATGACTCGCTGAAGGCGTACGTGGATCAGCTCGTCTCGGCGCAGGATCCCAGTCCCGGCGTACCCGCCGCTTGATCTTCCCTCAGCCCCATGGAGACCAGGGAGCGATCGCATGACCGGTCAGGAGATGCTCTGTGCCGCGCTCGCCTATGCCCGCGCAGGGATGGCCGAGTTCACCCTTGCAAGCCCGGCAGCAAGGAACCGGACAAGCCCACGCGGGTTCAAGGACGCCACAACCGATCAGGGGTCGATCCGCGTCATGGTGGCGGCGGTCCCCGGGCGGGCAACGTTTCCATAGCCGCCGGCGAGCCCGGGCCCGATGTGCTCGACGTGGACGTGAAGCCGGACGGCAACGGCTTGGCGGCATTCGGCCGGCTCAGGCGCGCCGGGGTGGTGGCCGGCGCCGAAGCACTGGTCGGACGCGCTGGGGCGGCCTGCACAGTCTACTTCGCAGGGCACCGGCGCAGGGTGCAACGGGCACTGCCCCGCCATCACATCGATTTCCGCCGTCGGGCGGCTACGTGCTGGCCCCGCCGAGCCGGTGGGCGGGCGGCCCTACGAGCTGATCGACCACCGGGCGGGACGCCGCGCTCGACTGGCGGGCGGCTACCCGGTGCTCGTCCCGCCCCGGCGCACCACGTTGTGTCGCGGTAGGCCGCGGGGGGGCGACGCGGGGATCTCAGGATGCAGTACGCCGCGCCTGAGGCCCCGGCGCATGACAGGGCCGCCGCCGAACCGGCTGTCGGCGCATGCGGGCCGCCGGGCCGGGCGTAGCGGTCATTCGAGGAGTTGCCGCGGGGTAACCGCCTGGCTCGATGAGGACGGGCGCCCGGCGCACGCGAGGTCGCCCGCGCCGCCTAGGGCGGTCGTGGCGGCGATGACCGACATCCCCGCCGAGCCTGGACGACCCGAGCTTGACCGCCGGCCGCAGCCGACGGAGCCGCTGGCCCGATGAATCAGATGGCGGAACTGCGGCGACGCCCAAGCCGGCTCCTCGGGGTCTACAGCAGCCAGGCTCCGGTTCGTGGTGGCGTGGAATCGCTGGCTGATCGGGACGGGAAGCGATGGGGGCCCGACACGGACGGTCGGGTTGCAGCGGTGGATGAAGGTGATCGCCCGGGAGTCAACAGCGCCTCCTGCCGGCCAAGGGCGACCCGGACATGCTCCGGGCAGGCCAGAGCGCGCCGAGTCGCAATTACGGGTGTCAAGAGGCGCGCTCGCGCTGGCCCGGACCGAGCCGGAGGATCGCCGATCAGCCCGGATGACTCGATGCCGACCCTACCTGCTCAACTGCCGCAACGGCACTATCGACCTGCGGACCGGCGAGCTGGCGGGCACGACCCGGCCCTGGGCTGCTCACCAAGATGGCCGGGGCCGCCTACGACCCGGGGCCGAACGGCGCCGGAGTTCGCGAAGTTCCTGGAGCGCATCCAGCCGGACGAGGGCATGCGGGAGTTTCCTGGCCCGGCTCCTCGGCCACGCCCTGGAGGGCACGGTGACCGACCACATCCTGCCGATCTTCTACGGTGACGGGGCCAACGGGAAGAGCACCCTCATCGAGGCCGTCATGAGCGCGCTCGGCGACTACGCCGATGCGGCCGACCCCGACCTGCTGAGGGGCCAGGACATTCGACGCCCACCCGACCGGCGTCGCCGACCTGTTCGGCCTGCGCCTGGCGCTCCTGCACGAAAGCGACGCCGGGCACCGCCTGGCCGAAGGCACCGTCAAGCGGCTGACCGGCGGCGACCGGCTCAAGGCCCGGCGGATGCGAGAGGACTTCTGGTCATTCGAGCCTCTCCCACACATTCGTGATGCTGACCAACCACAAGCCGGTCGTCAGCGGCACCGATGAGGGGATCTGGCGGCGCCTGCGCCTGGTCCCGTTCGAGGTCGTCATCCCGCCGGAGGAACGCGACGAAGACCTCGGCGGCAAGCTCGCCGTCGAGGCCGACGCGGTACTCACCTGGCTCGTCGCCGGATACCGCGACTGGCGCGAGCGGGATCGCCGAGCCGCGGCAGGTAACCGAGGCGACCGAGGCCTACCGCGCCGAAAGCGACCCGCTCGGCCGGTTCCTCGAAGAGCGGTGCCTCCAGATGTCCGGCATGCACGTCGGCAGCACCGAGCTTTTCACCGCCTACGAGAAATGGTGCGCAGCGGAGCGCAAACGCCGGCACGCCGACGGCGTTCGGTAACGCGATGAAGGCAAAGGGATTCGAGAGTTACCGGTCGAACGGTATCCGCTGGCGCGGCATCGGCTTGCGCACCCGGGACGGTGTCGCGGTCGCGGTCGAAGTGCCAGTAGGTGTTCTCGAAGCCCCTTTTTTGCGCCCCGTAGTCCGGGCCTCACAATGGACGCTACTGGATGAAAAGTATCGACGAAATGGCACATTTCGCCGACCCAGAGTTCATTTTGGCGGACGTCGATGGAGGTTCTCGGCAGGTGTTGGATTTGCCGGCTGAGGGATTACTCGGCGCTGGCGCGCCTCGCCCCTTCGCTTCGCTCGGGGCCGCCGTCGCTGCGCTCCGGCGTTCAACTTCGCCTGGCGGCGAAGTTGTCGAACCCATCTTGTTGTCTGTCGGGGGTTCGAATAGCCGCCGCCGCGCGGTAAAGATCTCGCGACGTTGTTGAAAATTTTCAGGGGGTTTGCCGGGCTGAGGGATTCGAATTGGCGCGGTAAGGTACTGTTTTGTAAGTGCTTATCAAGATCGTTGAGGCGAGTTACCCGAAAAGTTACCCGCGCGAAGGCCAGATATTGTTCGACGACGATGGATGCCCGTGGACGCCGAGGCAATGCGCCTTATCGCATGCAGCGGCGACGCCAATGGGAACAGTCGAGATTGATAGACGATCAAAAGCCTGAGTGGACCTGCGAGTGGCCCCCGGGGATCGTGCTGATGCCAAAATACAGTCTTTTGCAGTTTATATCGATATTGATATAATTGTTTAGTGGATAGACCTGTTCCAAAGCCGGCGACATTTGTGGGTTCTTCTTTAGATGATTTGCGAGACTTTCCAAAAAGCGCTCGGCGCGAGACAGGCTTTCAGTTGGACAAGGTACAGAACGGTGAGGATGCGGATGACTGGAAACCGATGCCCACCGTCGGTAATGGTGTGCATGAGATCCGCGTGCGAGATGAGGCCGGTGCTTTTCGGCTGATGTATGTGGCGAAATTCCCTGAAGCGGTCTAGTGCTGCACGCGTTTCAGAAAAAGACTCGGACGACGGCCGCAAAGATCTGGCGCTAGCCAGGATCGGTATCAAGAAGTTCTGATGAGGAGAAAGTCATTATGAAGACCTTCGCGAGTGTTGGGATGCCATCGAAGACTCTCAGAGCGAGGCCGCTAGCATGAAAGCGAGGGCGCAACTCATGCGGGTGCTGCAAAAGACAGTCCGGGGCTGGAACATCTCGCAGAAGGCAGCTGCCGATCGACTGGGTGTGACGCAACCGCGCCTGAATGATCTACTGCGCGGCAAAATCGACAAGTTCAGCTTGGATGCGCTATTCGATCTCGCGGGACGGGTGGGGCTCAAGGTGTCGATCGCGCTGCGCAAGGCAGCGTGAAGTTAGTTGCTCAGGGTAAAAATCTGCTGACGGTTTCGTCTGCACCCGGCCCTACTTCGAGACGTTCGACATTAGAGATTCGACCCCGGAAGCCGACGGTCACGGCAAGTCAGACGAACTCCTCGCGGATGAAAACCAACGCATCCGCGCCTACAACTTTTGTTTTGCCTCAACGGTATCTGAGTAGCAGCTGCGAAGGGCTTGTGATCCCACACGCAGGCTGGCAGGCTTGCCGCGCAATTCTATGAGGGCGGTCCAGAGTGCAGTGGTCTTGAAAGCGTCAGCTGTGATTGTTTTGGGTGTTCTGGCCTTTGGCGCTTCGCAGGTTTTGGCCCAAGAGGCGCCTCCCTCGCAAACGCCGCCCTCCGCCTCGCCGGATCAGTTGCCGCATCGACCAAAACGGCCTCTCTTGAGGAAATCACGGTTACCTCCGCGCGCCTGAACCTAATCGGTTCAGCCACTACTGCGAGTGAAGGCGTTATCGACGCCGACGAACTGGCGCTCACCCCCGCCTACCGTCCGGGACAGTTGCTGGAGACGGTCCCGGGTCTCGTCGTGACCGTGCACAGCGGCGAGGGCAAGGCGAACCAGTACCTGATGCGTGGTTACAATCTGGATCACGGTACGGATCTCGCAACCTTCATCGATGGGATTCCGGTCAATGAGCCGAGCCACGCCCACGGTCAAGGGTACACGGATCTGAATTTCCTGATCCCAGAGCTCGCAGGCGGTCTCACGTACACCAAAGGCACGTATTACGCAGCCCAAGGCGACTTTGCGGGGGTCGGCTCAGTACATATCGCCTACCTCAACACCATTCCGGATGAGGTGACGGTGAGCGGCGGAACCTGGGACTACGAGCGACTGTTTAGCGCAGGATCAACCGCGCTCGCCGGGGGTAACCTGCTCGGGGCTCTGGAACTACAGCACTACGATGGGCCTTGGGTCACCCCGGGCGATCAGCGCAAGATCAATGCCGTCCTCCGCTACAGTGAGGGTGATCAGCTCGACGGTTACTCGCTGACCACATCGTTCTATCGCGGCCTGTGGAACGCCCAGACCGATCAGCCTGAGCGTGCGATCACTCAAGGTCTCATCAGCCGCTTCGGCGAACTCGATCCATCGGATCAAGGTGTAGCACAACGAGCCAATCTGTCCTGGCAATATTTCTCCACGATTGGCGGCGGGCAATTGACTGCGAACTTGTATGGATTCAACAACCAGTTGACCCTATTCAATAACTTCACTCATTTTCTCGTCGATCCCGTAAACGGCGATCAGGAAGAGCAGCATGAAAACCGCTGGACGGCAGGCGGTGCAGTGAGTTATTTCCACGATGCCGAGGTATTCGGATTCCCAAGCGCGTTAGCGTTCGGTATTCAATCGCGCTACGACGACAACGTCGTGTCGCGTCTGCCGAGCAAGAACGCCGAGCCGCTATCCCCCGCCGATGATCCGTTGGGCTACAGCGAGAGTGATCAAATCCATCTTGCCAGCAACGCGGTGTATGCGCAGATCATGACCCACTGGAACTATTGGTTTCGTACCGTGCTGGGCTTGCGCCAGGACTATCAGCACGGAAGCGATTCGGGAACCAACCATGGGACTGCGAGCTCGGCCTTGTTCCAACCCAAGGGAAGCCTCATCTTTACGCCCGTGGACACCACTGAGTTCTACGTAAGCGCCGGCCGAGGCTTTCACAGCAATGATCTGCGGGGCATCAACCAGGCGGCGATTCAGGGCGTCCCCGGCGCGGCTCTGATTGCGAGCGAGATGGGAGAGGAGGTCGGCATGCGCCAGCAACTCCTCGGGCAAAAGGTTGCGGTGACACTGGCGGTGTTCAATCTCGACGCCACATCGCAGACTACCTATAACCCGGACGTCGGGCAGGACACCGCTGGACCTGCGAGCCGTCGGACTGGCTATGAAATCAATATCACTTACCAGGCGCTGCGGTGGCTGGAGTTCTATGCCAGCATCTCGCAAGACCACGCCCGGTTCAAAACACCCTTTGATGATGGCACCGGACATTTGGGCGAGTACCTGCCGAATGCTCCATTCGCGACGGGATCCTTCAATGTCTACGTCAAAGATCTCGGGCCTTGGAGCGCCGGTTTGCAGTACCGGTATCTGGGCGCCTTTCCGCTATCCTCCGGGCCCTGCGTGGATTCTGCAGTGGCAAAGGATTTCCCGGGCCTGACATCTTGCGCCAATGCCCCCACATCGCGTGGTCAGGTCAACGGTTCAGGTTATGGGGAGTTGAATGGAGATGTGCACTACGAACTCGCTCGCGGATGGAACCTCGCACTTGGGGTTTACAACCTGCTGAACAAGAAAACCAACGCCATGGAGTATTGGTATGTCGATCGCCTGCAGGGCGAGCCGACCTATGGGACGGCAGATTTGCACGTCCATCCGCTCGAGCCGATCAGCTTCCGCCTCACGGTCAGCAAGACATTTTAGTTATACACCAGCAGTTATCAATCGAGCGCGACCCTTTGAGAAATCGTGTCCGTCATGAGCGTCCTGCGCTGCGATGGTTTCGTTGGGTATCATCGACACTCGCCAGGGCGAAATTTCTAATCTTGCGTCATGTCGATGCTGAGCGCAGATCAAGTCCCTCAGAGGCACTCTGATGCTCGATAGCGGCCGCTCGTGGCTGGCGGTATAGGGTCCGATCTCGGCCGTAGGCGGTAAATAGTGACTCGAAAGAAGATCAGTAAAGAGTTATAATTATATGAATTTGTTAATATTTTGGTGCCGGCTGAGGGATTCGAACCCCCGACCTACGGTTTACAAAACCGTTGCACTACCACTGTGCTAAGCCGGCCCGGGAGAGCAGGTCCCCATTATAGCGAAGACCCCCCTCCCCGGTAGTTGCGCTTCAGGCCGGCGCCGGCCGCCGCGCTATTTTCTCCAAGAAATAGTCCAATGAAACGGCGCCGGCGCCCGCGATGGCGAGCCAGAGGAACAGCGCGAGGTACTCGAATTCGTCAAATCCGAGCAATGTTTCGAGTGAATCGACGTCGCCCCACTTGGCCGCTTTGATCGCCACGATCATGGTCACGCCGAGCGCTCCGGCCGATATGCGCGTCAACAGTCCGAGCAGCAGGAAAAGTCCACCAAAGAATTCGATGCCGGAAGTCAACGGCGTAAAGAAGTGAGGAAAAGGTATTCCCCAACCGATGAAGTTCTCGGTCACCTGCGGCAAATTGTGAAGCTTGCCCCAGCCGCTCAACAAAAATACCCAGCCCACCGTGATGCGCGCGAACAGCGGAGCGAGCCACATCAAATGCTTGGCAACGCGTTCCGGCCACGCAATCAGCCAATCGATCAATAACCGCATGTCTTAATCTCCCTGGGTTGAGTTCTTTAGGATGAGACCGGAGCTGAGACCGAAACATAACAGCTACGCCGGTGACGCTGGCTTGGCACCCAGAAGATCCACGGCTTGCTGATAAAGCTTTGCGCGAACCAGATAGCGCTCGTTGGCGCGTGTGATATAGCGAACCGAGATTTCCACCCCGCCTACGACGGGCTTCACATTGACTCCGGGCGTACCCGAGAAGCTCTTGCCGCGTTGCGCCGGCACGGCGCGCTGCCACTCTTGTTCGGCCTGGTGCGAGCTGTCCGCGGTGGCCTGCACCACTTGCTGGGTAATTGCATCGACGATGGGATAAGGATCGCGTCCGATCGGCACAACCACCTGCAGTTCGTCCCAGAGCCATTGACCGGAGGTCGAAAAATTGAAGTAGTGTCCTTCGATTGCAAAGCTGTTCGTGAAGGTCACGCGTCTGCCCGTCGGGTGTCCTGAGTCGCTCCAATTGCCGGTTTCCAGCAGCACGGTGTGAAACATGCCGAGTTCCGTGACTTCGCCGCTGACGCCGTTGATTTCCACCCAGTCGCCGAGGCGGATGCCATTGCGGCCCATAAGCACCAGCCAGCCGAAGAAAGCCACGATGAAATCCTTGAGCGCCACCGTCAGGCCCGCGCCGACGATGCCGATCGTGGTGGCGAACTGGCTGGGCATCCCGACCACCACCAACAATATGATCAGCACTGCGACGACGCGCAGGCTCATGCGCGTAATGCTGCGCAGCGTCTCCACCTGCCTGCGATCCAATTTCGGCCGGTCCAGCAGATGCTGCAGCCAGCCGTCGAGCAACAGCAATAGAATCAACACGCCGATCACGATCAACACATCCAGCAACAGCGCGTGCGAGAGCCGTTGCGACTGCAGCGCAACGACGGCGGCCCACTGGCCGTAGACCCTTGCGAGTTGGTTTTGATCGGCGATGCGTCGGTTGACCAGGGTCAGTATCGCCTGATCGGCCGCAATGGCCTTGGTGCGTCCGACCAAAGAGGCCGCATCCGCGTGCGAGTGTTGCAGTTGTGGCGTCGGCGGCGGCGACAGCGTGCCGTCTTTTGCGGCCTTGGTATGCAAAGCAAGTTCGGGAATGCTCCCCTTGGTGGCATCGAGTCCGCCCGCCAGCGCCGCGTGTCTGGCGCTGAGCGCCTGCGCCTTTTGCGCAGCGGCGTATGCCGCCGCTTGCAGCGCCAGCTCCTTCTGTCGGATCTGCCGCCAATCGCGAAACTTACCGATTGAACCGCCTTGCCCGCTCGCTTGCACAATCGCGGCCGGCGTATTCGGATGGGCCTTGGTCTGTGCATTGTGTTCCTGCACCATAGACTCGATTTGCTGCCGCGGATTGCCTCCGGCCTCGACCAGGTTCTGGTTGGACTCATCCAATTCGTCCTTGTCCAGTTCCAATTGCGACTGCGCCAGCTCCAATTGGTCTTGGATCCTGTCCTTCTGGTCGGCCTTGGCTTGCGCGAGCGCGGCGGCGAGCTCATTGACCCGCTGCTGGTCGGCGCTGAACAGGGCCTGAGATTTGGCGATTCGCCCTTGAATCGCCGCGGCATCGGCACTCAACGCAGGCGGGTGCGCTTCGACGTCGCGAAGTGCCTCGCTGAAGGCGAGATCCAGTTCATGGTCGGCGATCCGCACTGCCGATTGGCCGAGCGCCTGTTCCTCGGGTGCCACCGCCAGTTGCGCCAAACGTTCTGCCGTTGTGTAGGTACTCTGATCCACGAGGTCGGCGGATGTAATCGCGGCATTGGGCAGTCTGGCCTGCAGCGCGGGCGGAGCGGTCTTCCACCAGGCGAAGCCGATCGCGATCAACGATAGCGCGAGCGCGGCGGCCACGATTTTTTCAGTGAGCGTCAGGCGTTTCATGCGAATTACTAATGCCAGCTGCCGACCGCGTCCCGTGCCGCCTGATTGAGGGGCCGTGCGATCAATCCGCTCTGCGACACCTTGATTTCATAGAGTGCGCCGTCCGCCATGGGCAGATAGGTGGCGCTTCCGTACAGCGCATCCACCCACGGCACCCATGAACGATAACGGTGCACCAATTCCCAGGGATCGATGCGGCTGGCCTCATGCAAATCGTACACGGTACGCGGCTGGACGCGCTCATCCTCCACGCGCGTATAGCGGCCGCTGATGCGCTCCAAGCGGTATGCCGCGTCGAAACCGAGCAGATTGGCGAAGGCATGCCATTTCAGGACTCGCGCATCGACCTGCCACTCATCACCGCGCAGCAGAAAACTCGCGCGTTCGCCGTCGGGGTAGGTCAAAACGGCGTTGAATTGCCGCTCCCCATCCTTCGTCAGTTGCAGCTCGCCGGCGGGTTGTTCGTACGCCAAGCGTTGATAGGTGCGCAGATTGGTGCCGATGAGGAGCGCGCCGGCGGCCGCGAGGAAGAAGATGAGCGCGGCGGCCCCGTGTGCCATTCCGCCCAGAACCCGCCGCCGGCGCAGGCGGCGGATTGCAGCGACGAAAAATAGCAGACCGGCGAGCGCGCAGACGGCTATGAGTGCGGTGAATGTCATGGCGTGGATCTTAACGGGAACCGGAACCGAACCTCATGGGACTAACAAAAAACACTTAGCCCGGTTCCGGTGTCTCGTTGCAGACCGGTGTAGTTTGCTTTGTTTGCAATGATTTGCAAGTGCCGTCGATGCGCCGCGCACCGTCGACCGACATCTTTCCGGAAATCCACATTCCGGTGGTCAGCATCATTTGGACCTATGGCGGATTATCGGCGCGTCCGCATGCACAGCGCGCCTTTGATATTGCCAGCGACCGCTACAAGGGCGGCGTGGACACCTGCCTGGACGTCATCACGGCGGAGCAATCGCTGCTGACGCCCTAGATCTTGGTTCGCGCCGGCTGGTGCAAGCTGTCGATGGAAACTGCGGGCGAGATGGCGTTCGACTGCAGGAAGTCGACGCCCAACGCGGTCAGCCACTCCTGTTCGGCGGCCGTGTCGGTGCGTTTGGCGACGGTGTGCATGCCGAGGACCCGGGCCATCTGCACGACCGCGGTAATCGCGGCCTGCGATACCTTGTCGCTGCGCATCTTGGAGGTCAGGTCGGATGCCAGCTTCACGTAGCGGACGCCGGGCAGGCGCAACAGCTCAAAGCACTCGGTGCGCAGCGCGAAATCATCCAGCACCAGCGGGCATCCCAGGCGGTGCAGCGCCGCCGCGACATCGCTGATTTTGTCCGCCAGGGTCAGTGCCGTGGGCGCGTCGACCTCGAATGCGATCATTCCCTTGGGCAGCGCGGACTTCGCCAGACACAGCTCGACGAATTTGATGAAGTGTTCATCGTGAAGCGCCGTGATGGTCAGATTCACCGAAAACATGACTTCGTTCGCGTGCCACGCATCCGGATGGCGCACCAGCCAACCGATGAGTTCGGTGACGACGCGGCGGTCGATCATGGATCCCAAACCGTTCTCGACGGCGGCTTTCAGCATCGCGTGCGGCGCTGAATTGGGCGCCTCCTCGGATGCCGAGCGCAGCAGCACTTCGTAGCGCTTCAGGTGACTGCCCTTGCTCAGCGGCACGAGGCGCTGCACGTGCAGCGCGATGGGACTCTTGCGCATCGCCGCGTTGAGGCGATCGATTTCCGGCGGGACGCCCTTGTGGGACGGCTGCTTTTCCAGCGCGTCTTCCATGGGAGCGACGGGGGCGGGCGCGGCGCGCGCGGGCGGCGCCGAGGGCCTGACCGCGGGTTTGGCGGCGCGCGCACTGTTCGCCGCCTGACTCGAATTCGCGGCATGCGAGGCACTCGTGCCGGCAGGGGGACTTGCCGACGGCGGAGTTCCCGCCGCAGAGCCCGCAGCCGCGGCGCGGGAGGCGCCCACATGACTGACATAGCTGGCCGGACGCGAGACGGTCGACGCGTCGAGCGTGGGCGTTCGCACGCTTCCGCGCGAGACGATCTGCTCGAGCTGGGCGGCAATGGTTTTGGGGCCGCCGAGAGCGGCGGAGGCACGGCGGGCGCACTGGCGGTGCGCGCAGCCGTCGCCGGTGCGCTGCGAGCGGCGGCTGCCGCGGGCGCGGCGCTGACGCGGGCGTGGGCGCGCGAGCGGGGCTCGGCGGCGGTTCAACGGGGGCCGCAGGCGCTCGATCCGGACGCATCGCGGCGAACTGGACCAACGCGCGCTGCAACTTCGGCGTCATGAGTTTCGGCGCGCCTTGCGCGACGATGCGGCTGTCCATGACGATCATGATCAATCCGACGATGGCGCGTCGTGCGTTGACCGCTCGAACCATCACGGCCGACTTCGAATCGCCCAGATCGAATGAGAGGATCGGGGCCGCGGCGGGATTGGCGAACGCTTCCGCAGCTTCGCGAACCGCATTGTGCTCGTCGGGGCCCATCGAGCTTTCGCTCAGCCACAGCACATCGCCTGTTTCGTCATGCAACGAGACGGCATGGGTACGATTGGGTTCGACTGCCGCGCGCACTTTTTGACAAACGGCATCAAAATCGACAAGCGGACTCTCCGATTGCATCAAGGGTTTGCCCTGCTCCATAGATCCGCTACTTGAGGTGAATACCCTATATCTACCGTACCGGCCCCGTCCTTGATGTGATGTCTTCGCCAAAACACGACAGTAGGGCCCCGCAGTGCAACCGGGTTTACATATCGTCGGCAAATCCGGCTGGCGGCGGGCTACACTGGCCCGCTATGACCACTCAATCGCATCACCGGCAATTCAAGTATTACGACTTTGTGATGGCCGCCTATGTCTGCGTCTTGTTGTGTTCGAACCTGATCGGGCCCGCGAAGGAGACCACCATTCCCTTGCCCTTCGGCGGCAGCCTGACCTTTCTTGCCGGCGTTTTGTTCTTCCCGATCTCGTACATTTTCGGCGATATCTTGACGGAAGTTTATGGCTACGGCCGCGACCGGCGCGTGGTCTGGGCGGGCTTCGGGGCGCTGATCTTTGCATCCTTGATGGCGGCCATGGTCGTGCATCTGCCGCCCTCGGCGCGCTCGCTCGCCGATCAGCCGGCGGTGGAAGCGATATTCGGCAACACGCCGCGCATCGTCGTCGCATCGATTCTGGCGTTTCTTTGCGGCACTTTCGTCAACAGTTACGTGCTCGCCAAGATGAAAATCTGGACCCAAGGTCGTTGGCTGTGGACGCGGCTCGTCGGCTCGACCTTGTGCGGCGAACTGGTCGACTCGGTGCTCTTCACTTCTCTGGCGTTCTATGGCCGCATGTCCGTTGTCTCATTTGATGCTGATCATGTTCACTCAATACGGGCTGAAAAGCGCCTGGGAATTCCTCGCCACGCCCTTCACCTATCGGGTGGTCGCATTCCTCAAAAGAGCAGAAAAAGAGGACTACTACGACATCGGCACCAATTTCACGCCCGTTCTCGCTGAAGGCTTGACCGCAGGCGCCGCCGCCCGCAATTCGTCCGCGCCTCGCCACGATTTGCCACCAGTGCCATCGGCTCGGCGCCAGATTGCGGGCCTCGTAATGGCTCCCATGAGGCGGCGGTCGCCGTCTCGAATGGCGAGCAGCGAGGAGTTTGTCATGAGCAGATATTCGAGGTATTCCAAGTGGCTGTGCACGATAGGGTTGATGGGCCTCAGCGGCGCGGCACTGGCTGACGACCCAAAACCGCGACCCCCGCAAGAGCCCGTCGGATTCATCGCCGGCGGCGTGATCGGCGCATTTGCGGCCGGCCCGATCGGCGCGGTCGTCGGCGCGGGACTGGGGACCTGGCTCGGCAATCGAGTTCATCGGGCCGGCGAGGCCAAAAAGGCCGAAGCGCAAGTGGCCGTGCTGGAAAGCGACAAATCGCAGTTGCAAAGCGAGAAATCCGCGCTGGCTAAGCGAAAAGAGCCAGCTGGCGGAAACCAACCAAGCCTTGAGCGCCAAGCTCGATGATCTGTCGCAGAAGGTGCAAACGGCCCAGACCGCCAAGCAGGATGCCTCCGAAGTACTCGACGGCTTGCAGGGCGATGTCCTGTTCCGCACCGGCAGCGCGGAGATTACGCCGGATATCGCCCATCAGATCCAAGTGCTGGCGCAGGCCGTGTCGAAGTCCCCGGAGCTGAAAATTCGAGTCGATGGATATGCCGATCCGCGCGGCACCATCGACACCAATATGAAGCTCTCGCAGGAGCGGGCCAACGCGGTGCGCGACCTGTTACTGGCCTCCGGGGTCAGCGATGAAGCGCTCGAAGTCAATGCCTATGGCAAGAGCCAGAGCACCGCGGAAGACAGCGATGGCTATGCACTGGAGCGGCGTGTCCGGCTGACGCTGCAGATGGAATCCGGTGCCGCGGTCGCCCAGGTCGGCAAGAACGAGTAACGGGTGAAAATTGGATCGAGCAGGCGGCGGCCCGGAGATCGATGCTCCGGGCCGCACTTGTTTCCGCGCGCGCCCTCAGCCTACGATAGCGCATGAGCGTGCCGCCCAAGATCGTGGTTCTTGATCGATTTCAGACCGGAGAGTCGGCGAATCCCTCGCACGAAAATATTCTCGCCGGCATTCCGCGCACGCGGGTGTCGAATCAATACACCGATGCCGGCAGCGAATTCTTTTGCGGCATTTGGACCAGCACCGCCGGCAAATGGCGCGTGCGCTACACCGAACACGAATTCTGCGTGATCATCGAGGGCCGCGTTCGCATCGAATCGGTCGAGCGGCGAGAAGCACGAACTGAGAGCGGGCGATGCGTTCGTGGTTCCCGCCGGCTTCGAAGGCGTGTGGGAAGTCAGCGAGCCCTGCAAGAAGTGGTACGCGATCTTCGAGGCCGAAGTCCTGACGGGCGACGCAGAACTTGCCCGCGGATCAGCTCGACCTCGCGAATCACCGTACCCAAGGTCTCGACGATGCGTGCGATCTGTTTGAGCTCGATGATCAGCGGCGGCGACATGGCGATGGTATCGCCGGTCTGACGCACCATGACGCCCCGCTCGAAGCACTTGAGGAACACTTCGAAGCGCGCGCGCCCCGGGTTTGCCCGGCGCGCGGCTCCAGTTCGACCGCGCCGATCAGGCCGTAATTGCGCATGTCGATGACATGCGGCAGTCCGCGCAGCGAATGCACGGCGTTCTCCCATTCGGGTGCGCTCGAGTGCGGCGGCGCGGGTCAGCAGGCCCTCTTGCGCATAGACGTCGAGGGTCGCCAGCGCCGCGGCGCAGGCGACGGGGTGCGCGGAGTAGGTGTAGCCGTGAAACAGCTCGATCGAATTCTCCGGACCCTGCATGAATGCGTCGTAGATCTTGCGCTGCGCGAACACCGCGCCCATCGGGATCGGCGCCGTTGGTCAGTCCCTTGGCGGTGGTCATGAAGTCGGGCGTCACTTCGAAGGCCTGCGCGGCAAAGGGTTTGCCGACGCGGCCGAAGCCGGTGATCACCTCGTCGAATATCAGCAGAATGTCGTGCTTGTCGCAGATTTCCCGCAGGCGCTTCAAATAGCCCGCCGGGCGGCAGCATCACGCCGGCGGAGCCGGAGATGGGCTCGACGATGACCGCCGCGATGGTCGAGGCATCGTGCAAGGCGATCAGGCGCTCGAGTTCATTGGCCAGATGCGCGCCCCACTGCGGCAGTGCCGCGCGAGAAGGCGTTGTGCCCGATGATCCAGGGTGTGCGGCAGGTGATCGACGCCCGGCAGCATCGAGGACGCCGAAGAACTTGCGATTGTTCACCATGCCGCCGACCGACATGCCGCCGAAGCCCACGCCGTGATAGCCCTTCTCGCGGCCGATCAAGCGCGTGCGTTGGCCCGCACCGCGCGCGCGATGGTAGCCGATGGCAATTTTCAGCGCGGTATCGACGGACTCGGAACCGGAATTGGTGAAGAAGATCCGGTCCAGGCCCGGGCGGCGCGATTTTTGCCAGCCGATTCGCCAGTTCGAATGCGATCGGATGACCCATTTGAAAGGTGGGCGCAAACTCCATGGTGTCGAGCTGCTGCGTGACCGCCTCGGTGATTTCGCGGCGGCCGTGCCCCGCATTCACGCACCACAACCCGGCGACGCCGTCGAGGACCTCGCGGCCATCCGCGGTCCAGTAGTACATGCCCTTCGGCGCGCGCCAGCAGGCGCGGATTCGCCTTGAATTGCCGGTTCGCGGTGAACGGCATCCAAAAGGCGTCGAGTTCGGATCTGTCGCAGAGGCGGGGGTGAGACGGGCGTTCATGGCATGGGATCCTTGAGCGGGCGGAAGAAGCGCGAGCGCGTCGATGATAAAGAAAATCGACACTAAGCTCAATTTTGGCTGCCATTCGAGCCTAAATCCGTCTAATATAATAGACACTATGAGCATGGATGTCGGCAGCCATCTCAAGGCCGTGAGACAGATGTACGGTCTGTCGCAGCGTGAACTGGCGAAGCGCGCCGGGCGTGACCAATGGCTTGATCTCCTTGATCGAGCAAAATCGCGTCAGCCCCTCGGTCAGCTCCCTCAAAAAGGTGCTCGACGGCATTCCCATGGCGCTCGCGGAATTTTTCACGCTGGATCTGGCTGGCAAGCCGCAGGTTTTTTTCCCGCGCGCAGAGCTCGCCGACATCGGCACCGCCGACGTGGAGCTGCGCCTGGTCGGGGGCCGCCTCGCCAAGCGCAGCATGTCGATCCTGCACGAACGCTATGCGGCCGATGCGGACACCGGCGAGGAAATGCTGACGCACGCGGGCGAAGAGGGCGGCGTGATCGTCAAGCGGCAAGATCGAGCTGACGGTGGGCGGCGAATCGCGCGATCCTGGGCGCCGGCGATGCCTACTACTTCAAGAGCTCCGTGCCGCATCGCTTCTCGCAATCCCGGCCGCGAGGAATGCGAGATCGTGAGCGCGAGCTCGCCGCCCACTTTTTAGGCGCTGGCGATCCGAGTTCGGGCGATTTCAGCCCCCAGACTGAAATTCAGTGTAGCATACGGTCCTATGAGCAAGGTTACGGTGGCCGCCACGCAAATGGCCTGCAGTTGGGATCGCGACGCCAACATGGCGCGCGCCGAGAAACTTGATCCGCGAGGCCGCGGCCGGGGCGCGAACGTGATCCTGATCCAGGAGCTGTTCGAGACGCCGTACTTCTGCAAGGACCACGATTGCGCGCCACTTCGATCTGGCCAAGCCGCTCGAGGGCCATCCGGCGGTCGAGCATTTCCGCGGCGCTCGCGCGCGAGCTCGACGTGGTGCTGCCCGTGAGCGTGTTCGAGCGCGCCAACAACGCGTTCTACAATTCGATGGTCGATGGTCGATGCGGGCGGCGCGGTGCTCGGCAGCTACCGCAAATCGCACATTCCGGAAGGGCACGGGCTATCACGAGAAATTCTATTTCTCGCCGGGCGACACCGGCTTCAAGGTGTTCGACACGCGCTTCGCGAAGCTCGGCGTCGCGATCTGCTGGGACCAATGGTTTCCGGAGGCGGCGCGCGCCATGGCGCTTGATGGGCGCCGAGCTGCTGCTCTATCCCACCGCCATCGGCTCGGAACCGCAGGATCCGAGCATCGATTCGAGCGCGCCACTGGCAGCGGACCATGCAGGGTCATGCGGCGGCGAATGTCATGCCGCTGGTGGCGTCCAATCGCATCGGCACCGAGAAGGGCGAGAAATACACGATGACCTTCTACGGCTCCTCGTTCATCGCCTCGCACACCGGGGAGAAAGTGGCGGAGGCGGACCGCACGAGCGAAAGCGTGCTCACCGCCTCGTTCGACCTGGACGAAGTGCGCCGCTATCGGCAGGCGTGGGGCGTTTTCCGCGACCGGCGGCCCGATCTGTACTATCCCGCTGCTGTCGCTTGATGGACGCGGCTGAGCGACGCGCTTCCGCACGACCTGGTATTTGTCGATCTGGAGACGACCGGCGGCAATGCGGCCCATCGACCGCATCACCGAGATCGGCATCGTCCGCGTGCGCGAACGGCGGCTGCTCGAGGAGTGGAGTTCGCTGGTCAATCCCGAATGCCCGATTCCGCCCTACATCGAGAGCTTTCACCGGCATCAGCAACGAGATGGTCGCCGCTGCGCCGCGTTTCGCCGATATCGCGCGCCGACGTGTTCGCGAAGCTCGCGCGGCTGCTCCGGCCGTTCGTTCGCGCGCACAACGCGCGCTTCGATCTATCCTTCCTGCGCAGCGAATTCCGGCAGCGCGGGCGTCGCCTTTCTCCGCGCACGGTGCTGTGCACGGTCAAACTGTCGCGGCGCCTATTTCCCGAGCATGTGCGGCACAATCTGGATGCGGTCATGGAGCGCCATAACCTGACTGCAGCGCCCGCCACCGGGCGCTCGGCGATGCGCGGGTGCTCCGGCGACTTTTGGTGCAAGTTGCAGCGCGAACTCCCTGCGGATGCGTTTGCCGCGGCGGCGGCGCACGCGCGCATTGAACCGGCCTGAAGCTGCCGGCGCAGCTGCCGGCGGGTCTTGCGGACGAGCTGCCGGAAGGCCCCGGCGTCTATCGCTTCTATGGCGAAGCCGACGAGTCTGCTGTACGTCGGCACGCAGCAACTCGCTGCGCGCCAAGATTCTCGTCGCAGCTTCGGCGAGCAGCGCCGGGGCTCGCGCGAGCAGATGTTCGCGGCGCAGGTGCGGCGCATCGATTGGCGGCAGACCGCCGGCGAACTCGGCGCGATGCTGCGCGAGTCGGATTGGATCAAGCTCGCAACTGCCGCGCTACAACCGCCACCCGCGCAGCAGCGCGGACTCCGTGACCCTGAGGCCCTTGGATGCGTCGGGCCGCGTGCGCCATCCAGCGCCTCGACATGCTGGAGCCCGAGGATCTGGCCGAGCAGTCTTCGGCGTGTTTCATTCGGAAAGGACGCGCGCAAGGCGCTGACCGACATCGCGCGGGCCACGCAGCTCTGCCTCAAGGTGCTCGGCTGGAGGAAAGCGCAGGTTCGTGCTTCGCCCTGCAGCTGGGCAAGTGCCGCGGTGCGTGCGCCGGCAAGGAGCCGCTGATTCTGCACGCGATGCGCCTGAAGCTGGCGCTCTCCGTCGCTGAAGATCAAAGCTGGCCGTTTCCCGGCCGAATCGCGCTGCGCGAGCGCGCGAGCGGCGCTTTTTTGGCGGATGGCACGCGCGGCGGCGAATTTGCATGTGCTCGATCGACTGGATGTATCTGGGATCGGCGCGCAGCGAGGAGGAACTCGCGTGCCTGGGCTCGCGTGCGGCACGCCCGCATTCGATGTCGATGTGTACAGGATCCTGCATGCGCTATTTCGCGAATCATCCGCAGCTCGAATGGCATGACTTGCGCGCCGCCAACTCCGCAGCGCCGTGCATTGACGGCACGCGTGAACGACAACGTGCGCTATTGGATGGCGACCGCGCCGGTGGGCGCCGCTTCGGTGCTGGCCGAGGAACTTGCCGCAGTTCGGCGCCGAGGACATTCGCGAGCGCAGCCACGATGTTAAATTCCAAGGCACGCTCGAAGTCGGCTACCGCGCCTGCCTCTGGTCGCGCACCGCCACCCGGGTGCTGCTGAGCTTGGGATCGATCGATGCGGCGAGCTCCAAGAGCGTCTACGAGGCCGTCAAGCGCATCGATTGGCGCGAACACCTGGCCCCCGGCGCGACGCTGGCGTGCGATTGCAGCGGCGGCAATGAGTCCATCCGCCATACGATCTACGGCTCGCAGCTGCTCAAGGACGCGGTCTGCGACAATCTGCGCGAGTCCACCGGCGAGCGGCCGAATATACAGCCGGAGCGTCCCGACGTGCTGCTGCATCTGCACGTCGAAGGGCCGACGGCCCTGGTGTCGCTGGATTTCTCCGGCGAGAGCCTGCACCGGCGCGGTTACCGCAGCCGAAGGCGGCCGCGCGCCGCTCAAGGAGAACGTGGCCGCCGCCGTGCTGTTGCGCGCGGGGTGGCCGCAGATTGCCGAGTCGGGCGGCACGCTGCTCGACCCGATGTGCGGCTCGGGCACTTTCCTCACCGAAGGCGCCTTGATCGCCGCGGATGCGGCGCCGGCGATGGATCGCGAATATTTCGGGTTCCTGAGTGGCGTGGCCACGATGCGCCGCTGTGGGAGCGCCTGCGTGCGCAGGCGCTGGCGCGGCGCAGCGCGCGCGTGGCGAGGCGCTGCGTCTTGGGTTCGGACATCGACCCCGAAGCGGTGCGGATGGCCATCGCCAACGCGGCCCAGGCCGGGCGTCGCGGACTGGGTGCACGTGGAGAAGCGCGCGCTCGAGCGATCTTGAGCGGCCGACGGGCGAGACCGGGCTGATCGTCGCGAATCCGCCCTATGGGGTCCGAATCGGCGCGGAGTCGGGCTTGCCCGCGCTGTACTCGGAGCTCGGCAGCGTGCTGCGCGAGCGCTTCCAGGGTTGGCAGGCCGCCATTCTCACCGGCAATCCGCCGCTCGCGCGCAATTTGGGCATTTACGCCAAGCGCACGCACCGCGTATTCAACGGCACCATCGAGTGCCGTCTGCTGCGCTTCGATCTCAACGAGGCGAGCGCGCAACGCCCTGCCGAGGAGGTGCGCGCCGACTGGTCGAGCCGGCCCGGCGCGCAGATGTTCGCCAATCGTTTGCGCAAGAATCTGCAGCGCCTGGATCCTTGGGCCGTCAAAGAGCATATCGATTGCTTTCGGGTGTACGACGCGGACATGCCCGAATACGCTTTCGCCATCGATTTGTACGGCCGCGAATCCCGGCATGTGTATGTGCAGGAATATGCGGCCCCCAAATCGGTGAATCAGGAGAGCGCGCGCGAACGGCGCCGCGAAGCGCTGGCGGTGCTGCCCGAGGTGTTGGGGGTGCCGCTCGCGCAGGTGCATACGCGCGTGCGCAAACCGCAGAAGGGCGCCGATCAATACGAGAAGCGCGACAGCGCGGCCGAGCGCCACGCGGTGAGCGAGGGCGGACTGAAATTCTGGGTCAATTTTCGCGACTACCTGGACACCGGCCTGTTTCTCGACCATCGGATCGTGCGCGCAATGCTGCGCGCTTGGGCCAAGGACGCGGATTTCCTGAATCTGTTTTGCTACACCGGCAGCGCGACGGTGTATGCGGCGGCGGGCGGTGCGCGCAGCACCGTGGGCGTCGATCTGTCGAACACCTATCTTGACTGGGCGCATGAAAACCTGCTGCTCAACGGCTTTCGCGGCGACAACCACGAACTGTACCGCGCCGATTGCCTGGCGTGGCTCGAGCAGGAGGAGCCGCGCGGTGCGCGATTCGATTTGATCTTCCTGGATCCGCCGACATTTTCGAATTCCAAGCGCATGGACGGCGTGCTCGATGTGCAGCGCGATCATGCCGGCATGATCCGCCGGTCGCTGAAGCTGCTGCGGCCCGCGGGCCGCCTGGTGTTTTCCACCAACTACACCCGTTTCAAATTGGACGAGGCGGCGCTCGGCGATCTCGAGATCGAGGATATCAGCGCCGCGACCGTGCCGAAGGACTTTGAGCGGCATGCGCGGATTCACAAGTGCTTCGTTGTGCGATTCAAATAGGGTAATCTGCCCGGCATGAAAAACCTCATCTGGCGCGCGCTGCCGGCGCTGCTTCTCGCCGCCGCAGCCGGCGCCACGCTCCCGACTTCCGACGCGGCGGCTGCGGCCGCGAAGGATGCGATCAACGCGCCTCCGACGCTGCGCGATTGGCAGGCACTCGCCAAACTGCCGGACTTCAGCGGCGTTTGGACGCCGGTCATCAGCGACCAAGTCGCCCAGGAGCACACCAATCCTCCGCCGTGGAATGCGCAGGCCGCCAAGCAAATCGAGCACATGTACGCGGAAGAAAAGGCGGGGCGGCCGTTCCCCGTGATTGATCATTGCTTTCCGACCGGCATGCCGAGCTACATGCTCATCACCCACAATGCGTTCGAGCTGCTGGTGACGCCGGGCCGGGTGACCTTGCTGGGCGAGGGCGACGGCAACCGACTGCGCCGGATTTACACCGACGGCCGCCCGCATCCGGACGATCCTGATCCCAGCTTTCATGGGCATTCGATCGGACATTGGGAGGGACAGACGCTGGTGGTGGATACCATCGCGCTGCTGCCCGAGGTCTATCTTGCCGTGAACGAAGCGGTGGGCATCCCGAACAATGGCGACATGCACATCGTCGAGCGCATCCATTTGCTGGATGCTGAGACGCTCGCGGATGATTTGGAAATCACGGCGCACAAGCTGCTGTCCGCCACCTGGAAAACCACGCGCAAATATCTACGGCAAAGATCGCAGAAGTACGACATCGAGGAAGGCGTCTGCGAGCAGGGAAGCTACAACGAGGGCGTCGACAAGGACGGTAATTCGATCTTTGTGCCCATCAAATTCCACAACGGCGTACCCGTCGGCTCCGACTCCAAGTGATGCACGCACCTATGAACTCATCCCGGCTGAAATTGACGCTTGCCGCAATCATCCTCGCCGCCGCGGCGGCGGCTCCTTGGGCGGCGTACGCACATCATTCGTTCGCGATCTATGACCGCAGCAAGCTTTTGACGCTGAAGGGCAACGTCAAGAGCTTTCAATGGACCAATCCCCATTGCGTCATCTGGGTGCTGGTGCAGCCGGAGGGCGGCGGCGAGCCGCAGGAGTGGAGCTTCGAGACCACGAGCCCGGGCGTGCTGACGCGCGGTGGCTGGACCCGCAATTCCGTGAAGCCCGGCGACCGGGTCGCGGTGGATTTCTACCCGCTGCGCGACGGCTCTCACGGCGGCGGTTTGAGCGCCGTCACGCTGGTCGACACCGGCCAGAAACTTACGGCGAGCTTCGGCGAAAAAGCCGAGTTGAAATAGCGCAGCGGCGGGGCAGCCTTGGATCGGGGCGCTTACAGTACGTCCCGCAATCGGTAGTAAAGCATCGCCAGCATCAGCGACGGCCGGCGCAGCAAGCGGCCGCCGGGGAAATCTCGATGCGGTATGCGCGCAAACACGTCGAAGCGTTCCGCGGTGCCGGCGATGGCTTCCGCCGCGAGCTGGCCCCCCAAACCCGCGAGCGCCACGCCGTGACCCGAGAACCCCTGCAAATAATAAACGTTCGGCGCGAGGCGCCCGAAGTCCGGCGCGCGGCTCATGGTGATGTCGAGATAGCCGCCCCAGGCATAGGCGACTTTGCTGTCCGCCAGCGAGGGAAAAACCCGCACCATGCGCTGGCGCATGGATTCCGCGAGGCGCGGGGGCTGCACCGAGCTGTAGCTGACGCGTCCGCCGAACAGCAGCCGGTGATCGCGCGAGCGCCGGAAATAATCCAGAATCCAATTGATGTCGGCGACCGCCGCATCGCTCGGCAGCAGACTTCGAACGCGTTCTTCGCCCAAAGGTTCGGTGGCGATGATGTAGGTGCCCACTCCAAGGATGCGCCGCGACAATGAGGGAGCGACGGCGCCGATGTAGGCGTTGCCGCATAAAACCAGGTGGCTGCAACGTAGCGAGCCTCCTGCCGTGTGCACGCGCACCTCGCGGCCGTTTTCGTAGCGCAGCACCTCGGAATTTTCGTAAATGACCGCGCCGGCCGTTTCGGCGGCGCGCGCCAGGCCCTGCGTGTACTTGAGCGGCTGCAGATGCCCGCTGCGCGGATCGAGCAGTCCCGCCAAGTAGCGCTCGCTGCGCACGTGCCCCTGCAGCTCGTCGCGGCTCAGCAACCGGACCGACGAATAGCCGTAATCTTCGTGCAGTTCCCGAGCCCACCCTGCGAGTTCCGACACGTGGCGTGATTTGACAGCGACATGCACGTGATTGGGGAGGTAGTCGCAATCGATGGCGTATTGCCGAATCAGGGATTGCGTCAGCTCCAACGCGTCGATCGACAAGTCGAACAAACGCCGCGCATCCTCGCGGCCGACTTCACGCTCGAGCTTTTGCTGACCGACCGCCAGGCCAAAAATCGTCTGGCCGCCGCTGCGGCCCGACGCCCCATAGCCGACGTGCCTTGCCTCGAGCAGCGCCACCTTGTAGCCGCGTTTCGCCAAATGCAGCGCGGCCGAACAGCCGGCGATGCCTCCGCCGAGCACCGCCACGTCGCAGGCGATCTCGCCGCGCAGCGGCGCTCGGGAGGCCCAGGCATCGTTGAGGGCGTAGTAGGAGGGGGCGGGCGGCAGGGACAGGCGCATGGGTAAGACGAAAGTGTTTAAAATTTTAGGGCTATTGACAGATTTTAGAGCCTGTGAGCCTACCTAGGTTTTCGACCCGATTGCAACCTTACCGCAGCGCAGCAATCGTGCCTAAGTGTTGGAAATGCCTAAATCTTAGCCCTTTCTGCGCGCTCAGCTAAGACGCGGTATGGCCGGTGTGGTGTAATAGTCGCGTCTCGCAAGTTCGATTGTCCATCCGGACGTTTAATATATTAAACATGCCGCGCCTGCCGCTCATTGGAATTCCGGCCGATCGCCGGCTGTATGGAAAGCACTACTTCCACATGGTCGGCGAGAAGTACATCGAAGCCGTCGCGCAGTGGCGCGCAGGCGGTGCCGGTGCTCGTACCTGCTCTGGGGTCCGAGATTGATCTGCCGGCGCTCTTGGATGCATGCGATGGCCTGCTGCTCACGGGCAGTCCGTCGAATGTGGAACCGCAACATTACGGAGGACCGGCTGCCAGGCCGGGAACATTACATGACCCAAATCGGGATGCTACGACGCTTCCGCTGATTCCGCGTGCGGTCGCCGCCGGCTTGCCGCTGCTGGCGATCTGCCGCGGATTTCAAGAGATGAATGTCGCCTATGGCGGCACGCTCAACCCGCGTTTGCACGAGGTGCCGGGCAACCTCGATCACCGCGACGATGAATCCCTGCCTCTGGACGCGCAATACGCGCCGGTGCACGAGGTGCTGCTCGAGCCTGGAGGAGAACTGCAAAAAATCGCAGGCCGCAACCGCCTCATGGTGAATTCCCTGCATTCGCAGGGAGTTGAAAAACTGGGTGCGGGCTTGGCCATCGAAGCGCGTGCGCCGGACGGCGTCATCGAGGCTTTTCGCGTCGAGCGTTCGCCGGCTTTCGCATTGGCGCTGCAATGGCATCCGGAATGGAAATTTGCACAGGATTCATTTTCGAGCGCGTTGTTTGCGGCCTTTGGCGCGGCGAGCCGCCAACGCGCCAACGCTGCAAGGTGAGATATGGCGAGCACGATTCAACAATTCTTGAGAGAACACGGCATTTCAGAGGTCGAGGCGATCATTCCGGACATGGCCGGCGTGGCGCGCGGCAAGCTGATGCCGGCCGAAAAATTCGCTGAAGAAGAAGGCATGCGCCTCCCGGAAGCGATCTTCCTGCAGACGGTGACCGGAGATTATCCCGAAGATCAAAGCGCGATGAACCCTTCGGATATCGATATCGTCTTGAAGGCGGATCCCAAGACGGTACGCGTCGTACCCTGGGCGGCCGAGCCGACCGCGCAGGTGATTCACGATTGTTTCTATGGCGACGGCACCCCGGTCACGATGGCGCCGCGCTATGTGCTGCGCCGGATTCTCGAGCTGTATCAGGCGCAGGGCTGGGAGCCGGTGGTCGCGCCGGAGCTGGAATTCTTCCTGGTCGAACCGAACATCGATTCGGACTATCCGCTGAAGCCGCCGGTGGGCCGCTCCGGCCGTCCGGAAATCGGGCGGCAGGCCTACAGCATCGCGGCCGTCAACGAATTCGACCCGCTGTTCGACGACATGTATTCGTTCTGCGAAGCGCAGGACATCGAGATCGACACGCTCATCCACGAATCCGGCGCGGCGCAGATGGAAATCAACCTGCTGCACGGCTATCCCATGAGCCTGGCCGATCAGGCCTTCCTGTTCAAACGCACGGCGCGCGAGGCGGCGATGCGCCACAAGATGTATGCAACCTTCATGGCGAAGCCGATGGCCAAGGAGCCCGGCAGCGCCATGCACCTGCATCAAAGCATCATCGATTCGAAGAGCCGCAAGAATATATTCAGCAACCCCGACGGGACGCCCTCGGAGCTGTTCTTCGGCCATATCGCCGGCCTGCAAAAATACCTGCCCGGCGCGATGTCGCTGTTCTGCCCGAACGTGAACAGCTACCGGCGCATCAGCCGCTATTCGTCGGCCCCCATCAATGTGCACTGGGGCTACGACAATCGAACCGCGGGTTTGCGCGTGCCCATGTCGGGGCCGGACGCCCGGCGCGTGGAGAACCGGGTCGGCGGCGCGGATGCGAATCCCTACCTCGCGATCGCGGCGTCGCTCGCCTGCGGCTATCTCGGGATGATCGAGAAGCTCAAGCCGTCCGAGCCGATCGGCGGCAGTGCTTACGACCTGGCGATTGCCCTGCCGCGCACCTTGGCCGAGGCCTTGCGGCTGCTGCGCGAGTCCAAACCCCTGGTGGACCTGTTCGGCGATCGCTTCGTCCTCGCCTATACCGCGGTCAAGGAGGCCGAGTACGAAACCTTCGCCCAGGTGATCAGTTCCTGGGAACGCGAGCATCTGCTGCTGAACGTGTAGCACTCGATGGCGGCCGGAGTCTGGCGGCGATGGGGCCGCTGCGCTATAACTAGACTTTTAAAACTGAAGGAAGCGTCGGATGTTGAGCGTTCGTCGGACGGCGATTCTGGCGCTTGCGTGCGCGGCGGCCTTGAGCGGCTGCGGCGGGAAATCCGCCGGCGATGCCGCGGCGAAGGGCGGCGCGAAGGTCCTCAACCTCTACATTTGGTCGGACTATCTGGCGCCGAACACGCTGTCGAATTTCGAGAAGGAATTCGGCATCAAGGTCCATCCGGCTTATTACGATACCAATGAAACGCTGGAAACCAAGCTGCTGGCGGGCAACAGCGGCTTCGATATCGTGGTGCCGACGGCTTCCTACCTGGAGAGGCAAATCAAAGCCGGTGTCTACCTGACGCTGGACAAATCCAAGTTGCCGAACCTGCAGAACATGGACCCGCAGCTGATGGCGCGGGTCGCCGTCAACGATCCGGGCAATGCGCACGCCGTGATCTATTTGTGGGGCAGCAACGGCATCGGCTACAACGAAAAGATGGTCCGGGAACTGATGCCGGATGCGCCGCTCGACAGCTGGCGGCTGGTGTTCGATCCTGCCGTTGCCGCAAAAGTCGCGAAGTGCGGCATCAGCATGCTGGACTCGCCGGCGGAAATGCTGCGCGCCGTTTACAGCTACATTGGCAAGGATCCGAATTCGCAGAGCGCCGCATGACCTGGCGCAGGCGGAGGCGGTGCTGCTGAAGATCCGGCCGTACATCCGCAACTTCAACTCCTCCGAATACATCGAAGCGCTCGCGAACGGCGATCTGTGCATTTCCGTGGGATATAACGGCGATGTGATGCAGGCGCGCGACCGGGCGCGCGACGCCAACAAGGGCATCGAGATCAAATATGTGGTGCCCAAGGAGGGCTCGATACTGTGGTTCGACATGCTGGCGATCCCCAAGGATGCGCCGGACCAGGACAGCGCCTATACCTTCATGAACTACATGATGACCCCGCAAGTCATCGCCGATGTTTCGAATTTCAAGCGCTACGCCAACGCCAACCTCGCATCGCAGTCTTTCGTGCTGCCGCTGGTGAAAGAGGATCCGGGAATTTATCCCACCGCCCGAGCAGCGCAAGAAACTGGCATTGCAAACTCGCCGATTCGCCCGAGCAGACCCGCGCGATCACCCGGGTCTGGCAAAAATTCAAGACAGGACAATAGATGACCGCATCCGCAGGAGGCGTGGTCAAAGCCGCAGCCCTGGAACGATCCATCCGCGCGGCCCTACGTCGAAGTCGAGCGCATCAGCAAATCTTTCGGCGATTTCAAGGCGGTCAACGACGTCTCCTTGAAAATCTATCAGCGGGAGATCTTTTGCCTGCTGGGCGCGTCGGGCTGCGGCAAGACCACGCTTGCTGCGCATGCTGGGCGGATTTGAAACGCCCAGCTCGGGGAGGATTCTCATCGACGGCGAGGACATGACCGGCATACCGCCGTACGAGCGTCCGGTGAACATGATGTTTCAATCGTACGCGCTGTTCCCGCACATGAGCGTCGAGCAAAACGTCGCCTTCGGCCTCAAACAGGACCGCTTGCCCCGGCACGAGATCAAAGAGCGCGTCGCCACCATGCTCGACCTGGTGAAAATGAGCGAGTTTGCCGAGCGCAAGCCCCATCAGCTCTCCGGTGGCCAGCGCCAGCGCGTGGCGCTGGCACGCTCGCTGGTGAAGCGCCCGAAGTTGCTGCTGCTGGACGAACCTCTGGGCGCGCTCGACAAGAAATTGCGCGAACACACGCAATTCGAATTGATCGGTTTGCAGGACAAGCTGGGCGTGACCTTCATCGTCGTGACGCACGATCAGGAAGAGGCGATGACCTTGGCGAGCCGCATCGGCGTGATGAATCACGGCGAAATCGTCCAGGCGGGCACGCCCTCGGAAATCTACGAATTCCCCAATTCGAAGTTCGTGGCCGATTTCATCGGCTCGGTGAACATGTTCGAGGGCAAGCTCATCGAGGACGAGCCGGACTACGTGCGGATTCGACTCGCCCGAGCTCGGCGGCACCATTTATGTCAGCCATGGGATCAGCGCGCCGCCGGCCGCGGTCGTGTGGGCGGCCGTGCGGCCGGAAAAGATATTCATGTCGACCGCGGCGCCCGAGGGGAGCGCGGAGAACCTGGTGCGCGGCACGGTGCAAGACATCGCCTATCTCGGCGACTTGTCGATCTATCTGGTCAAGCTGCCGACCGGCAAGATCGTGCGCGTGACGCAGCCCAACACCTCGCGGCATGCCGAAGCCATCAGCTGGGATCAACAAGTGTATCTATCCTGGGATGCGACCAGCCCGGTGGTGGTGACCCGTTAGCTCGACCCCGCTACGCGGACGCCTCAGGACCATCGGCATCACCGGCCGCGGCCTGGTGGTTGCACTGCCTTACGTGTGGCTGCTGCTGTTCTTCGTGGTGCCGTTCGTCATCGTCCTGAAGATATCCTTTTCGGATGTGCAACTGGCGATCCCGCCCTACAAGCCGCTGCTCGAGTGGGTGGGCAAGAACTCGCTGGCCATCAGGCTCAACTTCAACAATTACGCCTTTTTGTTCACCGATCCCTTGTATCTGCATGCCTTTGCGAACTCGCTCAAGGTGGCGTTCCTCTCGACGCTCATGTGTTTGGCGATAGGCTACCCCATGGCCTACGGCATCGCACGCGCCAAACCCTCGGTGCGCAACGTGCTGCTGTTGCTGGTGATCCTGCCCTTTTGGACCTCGCTGCTGCTGCGGGTGTATGCCTGGATCGGGCTGCTCAAAGCCAACGGCGTCATCAACAACGTGCTGATGTCGTTGGGGATCATTCATGAGCCGCTGACGATGTTGTACACGCCGTTCGCGATGTACGTCGGCATCGTCTACTCCTATCTGCCATTCCTGATTCTGCCGCTCTACGCCAACCTGGAAAAAATGGATTGGCAGCTGCTCGAGGCGGCGGAGGATCTGGGCTGCCGCCCCTGGCAGGCGTTTTACAAGATCACGCTGCCCCTGTCGCGCAACGGCATCTTGGCCGGCTCCATGCTGGTGTTCATACCCGCGGTGGGCGAGTTCGTCATCCCGGCCCTGCTCGGCGGACCCAATGCGCTGATGATCGGGCGCGTTCTATGGGACGAGTTCTTCTCGAACCGCGCGTGGCCCGTGGCGAGCGCAGTGGCAATCCTGCTGCTGATTCTCTTGGTGCCCTTCATGATGTGGTATCAAAGCGTGCAGGCGCGCGAGACGGCAGGCGCCCGATGACGCAGCGCAGCTCGTATTTCGTCCTGACGTGCATCGGCATCGGCTTCGCGTTTCTCTACATCCCGATCCTGTCGATGGTGGTGTTCTCCTTCAACGCCTCCAAGCTCGTGACCGTCTGGGACAGCGCGAACTCGCCGACCCTCAAGTGGTACCACTCGTTGCTGAACAACGAGGAAATCCTCGACGCGGCATGGATCTCGTTGAAAGTCGCGGTGATCAACGCCTCGGGATCCGTGATCCTGGGAACGCTCGCCGGATTCGGCTTGGCTCGGTTCCGCCAATTTCGCGGCCGTTTCACCTTGAACGCGATGACCACCGCGCCTCTGGTCATGCCCGAGGTCATCACCGGACTGTCGCTTGCTGCTGCTGTTCGTCGCCCTGGAACAGCTCATCGGCTGGCCGGCCGGACGCGGCATCACCACCATGACCATCGCGCACATGACCTTCTCCATGGCGTATGTGACGGTCATCGTCAACTCGCGTCTCGCGACCTTCGATACCGCGCTCGAGGAGGCGGCCATGGACTTGGGAGCGCGGCCCGTGAAGGTGTTCTTCGTCATCACGCTGCCGATCATCTTTCCGGCCATCTTGTCCGGCTGGCTGCTTGCCTTCACGCTGTCGTGGGACGATTTGGTGATCTCGAGCTTCACCTCCGGTCCCGGAAGCAGCACGCTTGCCGATGGTGGTCTTTTCCAAGGTCCGCCTCGGCGTCAGCCCTGAAATCAACGTGCTGGCAACGCTCACCTTGTGCGTGGTCAGCGCGATGATCGTTGCGGTGAGTCTGTGGATGGCACGCCGCGCGCGGCTCGACAAGGCCGCTGCCTGAGGGCCTGAACCCGGCGGCCGCTCAGGCCGTATCCTGCGGCGTGTCGCCGCCGGTGAATTCCGCGCGCGCCTGCGCCAGGCGGTATTTGGTCTCGGCCCGCCAGCCCTTGATGTTGCGCAGGATGGCGATGGCATACACCAGTTTGAACAGCCGCAGGCGCCACAATACCTTGGGCGTATCGAACAGATCGCCTGCGAGCATCGAGATCACGCCTTGCTCGAGCTGCAGGGCGTTGCGCGGCTGGCTGAACATCTGCGACATCACCGGCCCGTTGAAGCGATAAATGAAGAATGAAAAGCGCGCCATGCCGGCGCGCAGCCGCTTTTCGAGCTTGCGCAGCAGCGCGCGTTCGCGCGCGGGCCGGCGCAGCGCCTCATCGATCACCGCCACCGCCTGTTCCGCGCCGCTCATGGCGAGGAAAACACCGGATGAGAACACAGGATCGAGGAACGCGAACGCATCGCCCACCAGGATCCAGCCAGGTCCTCCCATTCGCGTCGAGTCGTACGAATAGTTGCCGGTGACGCGCACCTCGCCCGCCAGTTCGGCGTTGGCGATGCGGCGCTTGAGATCCGGATTCTGGTTGAGCGTTTCGAGCAGGAATTCCGTGGTATTCCCCTGACGGCGCTTCAGATACTCGGGCCGGCACACCGCGCCGATGCTCATCATGCCCTCGGGCAGCGGGATCATCCATATCCAGCCGTGCTCGAAGCGGTAAATGCTGATATTGCCGGCGTCCTCGCCCGGACGGGTCTCGGCGCCGCGAAAATGACTGAATATGGCGGCGCTCTGGTGTTGGCGGTTCTTGCGGCGCAGGCGTTTTTTCGCCGCGAAAAACGCATCGCGCCCGCTGGCGTCCACGACATAGCGCGCCTCGATGCGGTAGCGGCGGCCGTCGTCCGCTTGCACCTCGAGTGAAAATGCGCGCGGATTTCTCTGCTCGACCTGCAGTACTTCCTGTCCGTCGCGGGCGTCGGCGCCGCTGTCGCGCGCGTGGTCGTAGAGCATCTTGTCGAAGTCCTGGCGCCAAACCTGATAGGCGTGCGGCGGACTGTTGCCGATGGCGCGGGAAAACGCGAAGGTGCTGTAGCCGCGTTCGTTGTCCGCCTGGAAATCCGCGCCGAGCTTGGTTACGCCGAGCGCGCGCACCTTGTCGAGCACCCCTAAGCGCTCGAAGATCGGCAGATTCATCGGCAGCAGCGATTCGCCGGTGTGAAAGCGCGGATGGCGGGCCTTTTCCAGCGCGATGACCTTGTGGCCGCGCCGCGCCAGCAAGATGGCCGCCGTGCTACCCGCCGGGCCGCCGCCGATGACCGCTACGTCGCAAACCTCGGGCGTCCCCGCCATCAGACCAGCACCCGTTCGATGCCGCCGGCATTCGCGCGCTGCACGTACTGCGGCAGCCAATCGGCGCCCAGCAGGTGCTTGGCAATTTCGACCACGATGTAATCGGCATCCATCTCCGCATCGTCGTTGAAGCGCTTCAGCCCCTGCAGGCAGGAGGGGCAGGAGGTCAAAATTTTCACCTCGCCGCGATGGCCGCCGGCGCGAATCTCATCCACGCCGCTGCGCACTTCCTGTTCCTTGCGGAACCGCACCTGCGTGGAAATATCCGGCCGCGTGACCGCGAGTGTTCCGGATTCGCCGCAGCAGCGCTCGTTCTTGGCGATCGTACCGTTGCGCTCGCTGTTCATGAGGGAGTTCACCACGGTCAGGGGATCGTATTTCTTCATCGGCGAGTGGCAGGGGTCATGATACATGTAGCGGGCGCCGGTGAGGTTTTCCAGGCGCACGCCTTTTTCCAGCAGATATTCGTGGATGTCCATGATTTTCGAGCCGGGGAAGATGCTGTCGAAGTCATATCCCTGCAGCTGATCGAAACAAGTCCCGCAGCTGACCACCACGGTCTTGATGTCCAGATAATTGAGGGTGTTGGCGACCCGGTGAAACAGCACGCGGTTGTCGGTGATGATTTTTTCGGCCTTGTCGAATTCGCCGGCGCCGCGCTGCGGATAGCCGCAGCACAGATACCCGGGAGGCAGCACGGTTTGCACCCCCACATGCCACAGCATGGCCTGGGTCGCGAGGCCCACCTGCGAGAACAGCCGTTCCGAGCCGCAGCCGGGGAAGTAAAACACCGCTTCGGATTCGCCGCTGACCTTGGCCGGGTCGCGGATGATGGGTACGTAGTTGCGATCTTCGATATCGAGAAGCGCGCGCGCGGTGCGTTTCGGCAGGCCGCCCGGCATGCGCTTGTTGACGAAGTGAATGACCTGCTCTTTGATCGCGACCTTGCCGGTGGTGGCCGGCGGACGGCGGGTCTGGGCTTTTGCGAAAGTGTTGAGGGCCTGGTTGGCCAGCCGCTGCAGCTGATAGCCCCAGTCGATGAGGATTTTGCGGGTCACCTTGATCGTCTGGGGATTGGTCGCGCTCAGGAAAAACATCGAGGCGGCGGTGCCCACATTGAAGCGCTTCTTGTTCATGCGGCGCAACAGATCGCGCATGCCCATGGAAACCTCGCCGAAGTCGATGCCGACCGGGCAGGGTGTTTCGCACTTGTGGCAGACCGTGCAGTGATCGGCGACGTCCGACAATTCGTCCCAATGCTGAATCGACACGCCGCGGCGGGTCTGCTCCTCGTAAAGAAAGGCTTCGATCAGCAGCGAGGTCGCCAGAATCTTGTCGCGCGGCGAGTACAGCAGATTCGCGCGCGGTACGTGCGTGGCGCAAACCGGCTTGCACTTACCGCAGCGCAGACAATCCTTGATGGCATCCGAAATGCTGCCTATGTCGGATTGCTGCATGATCAAGGATTCATGCCCCAGCAAGCCGAAGCTCGGTGTATAGGCGCGCCGTAAATCGCCCTGCGGCATCAATTTGTGCTGGTTGAAATGACCCTGCGGATCGACGCGCTGCTTATAGCTGCGAAACGGCGCGAGCTCCGCTTCGGTCAAATATTCGAGCTTGGTGATGCCGATGCCGTGTTCGCCGGAAATCACGCCGTTGAGCCCGCGCGCAATGCGCATGATCTTCGCCACCGCACGATTGGCGGTGTGCAGCATGGCGTAATTGTCCGAATTGACCGGAATATTGGTGTGCACATTGCCGTCGCCCGCGTGCATGTGCAGCGCGACGAACACCCGGCCCTGCAGGATGCGCTTGTGGATGGCATCGCACTCGGCGAGCAGCGGCGCGAAGGCGCTGCCGACGAAGATCCGCGCAAGGGCGCTTCGAACCTCGGCTTTCCAGCTGACCCGCACGCTGCGATCCTGCAGCGTCTCGAAGACTTTGGCCGAATCGCCGCCGGCGCCGTCCATGTTCTCCAGCAGGTACTGCCAACGCAGCCGCACGCGCGCCAGCAATTCGAGCGCCTCGCCGCGGCGCGTGGATTCGGCATCGGCCGCGTCCCCGAGGCTCGGGCCGGCGGACAGATAAGCATCCAGCGCCGTCAACAGCTCCAGCTTGTTGCGGATGGACAGCTCGATGTTGATGCGCTCGATGGCATCCGTGTACTCGCCCAGGCGCTCGAGGGGAATCACCACATCCTCATTGATCTTGAAGGCGTTGGTGTGCTTGGCGATGGCCGCGGTCTTGGCGCGGTCCAGCCAGAATTTGCGGCGCGCTTCCGGGCTCACCGCGATGAATCCTTCTCCGGAGCGCGCATTGGCCAGGCGCACCACATGCGAGGCGGCCGCCGCCACGGCATCGGCATCCTCGCCGACGATATCGCCCAACAACACCATTTTGGGCAGCGCGCCGCGCTTGGACTTGGTGCTGTAGCCGACCGCGCGCAGGTAGCGTTCGTCCAAATGCTCGAGCCCGGCAAGCAGCGTGCCGGTGGATTTGGCGCTCGCTTCCAGGTAGCCGCCGATCTCCATGATGCTCGGGATCGCCTCGCGCGCCTGGCCAAAGAATTCCAGGCACACCGTACGTGTGTGTTTCGGCATTCGATGCAAAATGAAGCGCGCTGCGGTGATCAAGCCGTCGCAGCCCTCTTTCTGTACGCCCGGCAGCCCGCCCAGGAATTTGTCGGTGACGTCCTTGCCGAGCCCCAGCTTGCGAAATTTCGCGCCCGCGATGTCGAGGTGCTCGCGGCGCAGTATCTGCGCCTGGTCGGCCGCCTGCGTGCCGTCCTTCCACAGCAATTCGAAGCTGGCGACCGCGACGTCGTGAATCTTGCCCAGATTGTGATTGAGGCGCGTGATCTCCAGCCAGTTGCCTTGCGCATCGACCATGCGCCACCACGCCAGATTGTCGACCGCGGTTCCCCACAGCACCGCTTTCTTGCCGCCCGCGTTCATGGCGATATTGCCGCCGATGCACGAGGCATCCGCGGAGGTCGGATCGACGGCGAACACGTAGCCGGCGCGCTCCGCCGTCTCGCTCACGCGCTTGGTGACCACGCCGGCGGCGCAATAAATGCTGGCGCTGGGCGCGCTATTCCCCGGCAGCGCGAAGGTTTCCACCGCTCCCAAGGTCTCGAGCTTTTCGGTGTTGATGACCGCGGACCAGGGCGTCAGGGGCACCGCTCCGCCCGTATAGCCGGTGCCGCCGCCGCGCGGAATGATGCTCAGCCCCAATTCGATGCAATCGCGCACCAGGGCGGGAATTTCCGCTTCGCTGTCCGGCATCAGTACGACGAACGGCAACTCCACGCGCCAGTCGGTCGCGTCGGTGACATGCGATACCCGGGAGAACGCATCGAAGCGCACGTTGTCGGCGCGCGTGTGCCTGGCCAAGAGCCGCTGGGCGCGTTTGCGCTTGGCCGCGAAGTCGGCGAACTGCCGCTCGAAACGCTGCACCGCCTGCGCGCGCAGCCCGCAGCAACTCTCCGACCTTGGCATCGCGTGCCGCATCGGCGCCATCGCGCCGCTTTTCCACTTCGCCCAAACGATGCTGCATCGCTGCGATGAGTTGCGCGCGGCGCTTGGGATTGTCGAGCAGGTCGTCCTGCAGGTAGGGGTTGCGCTCCACCACCCACATGTCGCCCAAAACCTCGTACAGCATGCGTGCCGAGCGGCCGGTGCGCCGCTCGCCGCGCAGGCTGTCGAGCACCTCCCACGCGGCTTCGCCCAGCAGACGGATCACGATCTCGCGGTCCGCCAACGAGGTGTAGTTGTACGGAATCTCGCGCAAACGCGATTCCGGCTCTTTTTCCGAAAGGTTTGGCGCGGCGTCGGAAAATTCGGCGACGGCATTCATGGTCGCCCGAGTTTACGCATTTTTCCGCCGAAGATGTGCATTCGGACACGCCGGCGAACTCTCAAGTCGTTGTTTCCCCAGCCGTTACCGCAAGAGTGTTGCAGTTATTAAATCCATCGCAGCAAGAACTCGAGAACCTCGAAGCCGTGCGCGGCTTGGTCGAGGAGCATCTCGCGCGCCAGCAATTGGCGATTCCAACGCTGCCCAACGTCGCCGTAAAGGTTGTACGCGGCGGTACCCGAAAGTCGGGCAATGCGCACCTGCTGGCGGAGATCATCCACACGGATCCGAAGCTGGCCAAGTATGTGCTCAGCATCGCGTCCTCGGCCGCCAAACGGCCGTCCATGCCCATTACCTCGCTGCAACATGCCATCGCGTGGCTCGGGCTCGATGATGTGGCCAACATCGCCTTTACCCTGGCGCTGCAAGGGAAAATGCTGCACGTCGAGGGCCAACACCGCAAGGCGCGCCGGCTTTGGCGCCATTCGTTGGCAAGCGCTCTGTGGGCGCGGCAGCTCAGCGGCATGCTGGGAAGGGAAACCGGGCTCTGTTATCTCTGTGGGCTGCTGCACGACATCGGCAGAGCGGTCGCGCTGGGCGCGATCCACGAGGTTGTGCAGCGCGCCGGTCTGCATCTCGACGGCAACGAATACGATTGCCTGATCGGCATTTTTCAGCGCGAGGTCGGCACGCGGGTCATCGGCGCCTGGGGCTTGCCGCCGCCCGTGCCCGTCGTGATCGCACACTGGGATAGTTATGCCGCGGGCGGTGCGGTCGCCTGGGAGAGCAACGTGATCAATGTGGCCCACAAGCTCGCGGATTTCACCCTGCTCGAGCCCTGCATGCTGACGCGGGATCTGCTGCTCAAGGATGCGGGCTATCGCGATCTGGGACTCGGCGCGCAGCATGCCGACCCGCTGTTCGACTCGGCGGTCCTGATCAACGCCGAGCTGGACCGCTATCTGTCGCCCTAAGAGGTTGCCGCGGCGCCATGCTTTTGCGCTGCCGTTTCCTAAACCGGATGGATCGACTATCGTGGGCGCCATGAAAAATACCACCCTGGTGAATCATCCGCCGGACGTCAAAGTTCCGGACGACAATCGGCCGCTGGTGGCGCCCATTTATCAGTCGGTGAAGTTTTCCTTCGATGATGCGAATGAAACGCTGCGCTATCAGCGCGGCGAGCGCGAAGGATTCTTCTATTCCCGCAACTCCAATCCGACCCTCCTGCAGCTGCAGCGGTTGTTGAGCGAGCTGCAAGGCAGGGACGATTGCCTGCTGACCGGCTCGGGCGTCTCGACGATCGCCGCGAGCCTCCTGGCGCTGTGCAAGGCGGGCGATCACGTGCTGTTGTTCGTCGAGTCCTACGGGCCGACGCGCTACATCGTGCAGCATTTGCTCGCCAAGTTCGCCGTGTCCCACACCATGCTGTCCATCGAAGACCTGGCCGGCATCGAGCAGCTGCTCAAGGAGAAGCCGACGCGCGCAGTGATCTTCGAAAGTCCCACGAATCCGGTCACCAAAATCGCGGACATCGAGCACCTCACCCGGCATGCAAAAGCGGCCGGCGCCCTGACGGTGCTCGACAACACTTTCGCCGGCTTTCACAACCATGGCGCTTACGACGTCGATGTCTATCTGCACAGCCTCACCAAGTACGCTTCCGGCCACGGCGATGTCATGGGCGGCGCGATCATCGCGCGCCGCGAACTCATCGCCGCCATGCGCAAGGAGATCTTGGCGATGGGCCCGGCGCTCGATCCGCACGCCGCCTTCTTGATCCAGCGCGGCATGCGCACCTATGTGTTGCGCTACGAGCGTCAATGCGCCAGCTCGATGCTGCTGGCCGAATATCTGGAGCGCCACCCGCGCGTGAAGCGTGTGCACTACCCGGGCCTGAAGAGCCACCCGCAGCACGCGCTGGCGCGGCGGCAAATGCAGGACTTCGGCACCGTGGTGAGCATTGAGTTGGACGGCGGCTTCGCCGAAGGCGCGCGCTTTGCCGAATCCTTGGAATTGTTTTCAATCGCGGCGAGCGTCGGTTCCACCGAATCGTTGGTGATGCCGCCGCAGCTTTTGTACGGCGGCGAATACACCCCGGCGCAGCGGGCCAGCTCCTTGGTGGGGAAGGGCACCGTGCGCCTGTCGATCGGGCTCGAGGATGAGGGCGACCTGCAGGCCGACCTGGCCCAGGCCCTGGATCGGGCGTTTACTTAACATATTGATTTGACATAAATAATTAACATAATCTGAAGCTGGCTCAAGCATCCTGCGCGCATGCCGATCTATGGAGGTCGGCAAGAACGTCGTAACAGGTGCCCCAGAAGTGAGTCTTCAATCTCCGGTTGCGGTCAGCGCCCTGCATTCGCAAGCGGCGCACGCCTATCTCAGCGACGCGCTCAGCAGCCCGCAGCACATCGCCCCGATGCCCCGCGTTTGCGCGCAGCTCGCCGAGTTGACGGCCCAGCACGCGACGGACGCCGCGCAGCTCGCGCGGCTGATTCAGTCGGACCCGGCATTGGCCGGGGAAATCATGCGCGTCGCGAATTCTCCGGCACTGCGGCCGCGCGCTCCCATCGTGTCGCTGCAGCAGGCGGTGTCCTGGCTTGGGGTCGCCGAAGTGCGCAACATCGCGATGGCGGTGATGCTGCGCGGTGAAATCTTCACCGCACCCGGTCACGAACCGGAGTCCGAGGAGTTGTGGCGCGAGGCGTGGCTGGCGGGGTTGTGGGCCAAGGAAATCGCGCGCGAGCGGCGCAAGCACGTGGAAAGCGCGTTCCTCGCCGCCCTCATGCACCGCACCGGAGCCGCCTTGGCGCTCAAGATCTTGTCCGGATTCGAGAGCCGGGAACGCACCGTGATCGACGCCAAGACCTTCACCGACCTGGTGGTGGAATTCGAGCCGCGCTTCGGCCGGCTGCTGATGAGCAGCTGGCGGTTGCCGGACGATGTACAGGACGCGGCCAGCGATTGGCGCGACTACGGCAAATCCAGTCACAGCGACCTGGCGGGCACCGTGCACGCGGCGCATCTGCTGGCCACTCACACCATGTACCCGCAGCTGTTGGATGAGGCGGTGGTGCTGGAGAGCCCGGTGTTCGAGCGGCTGAGTGTATTCCCCGACGATCGCCGCTCGATGCTGGCGAAACGCGAGCAAGTGCGCGCGCTGGCAGGCATTTAAGATGCAACGCGCGGATTTCGACCTCATCTGCCTCGGGTCGGGTCCCGCGGGACAAAAGGCGGCCATTCAGGCGGCGAAGGCGGGTTTTCGCGCCTGCATCATCGAGCGCGAACCGCAGGTGGGCGGTTCCTGTCTGCTTTCGGGAACCATCCCGAGCAAGGCGCTGCGCGAACAAGCGTTGCGCTATCGGCGCATGCAAGGCAGCGCCTCGTCGCTGGCGGTCGAACTGCGCGGCGATGCGCCGTTGTCGGCCCTGCTGCACGGTGTCGATGCCGTGATAGCCGCGCAGGACAAGTATCTGCTGGCGCAGCTCACGCGCAACGAGGTCGAATTGGTTCGCGGCAAGGGCGGCTTTTTGGACGCGCAGCGCATCGAGGTGCAGCATCTGGACGGCTCGCGCCGCGTTCTGCAGGCGCCGCGCGTGGTGCTCGCCACCGGCTCGCGGCCGCGTCACGTGCCGGCGATCGAGGTGGACCACGAACACATCGTCGACAGCGACTCCATTTTGAGTCTGCCGTACATTCCGCGCTCCATGCTGGTGCTGGGCAGCGGAGTCATCGCCTGCGAGTATGCCTCGATCTTCGCCGCCTTGGGTTGCACGGTGACGATGCTCGACAAGGCCGCGGAGCCTTTGGGATTTCTCGATCCCGCGCTGCGCAGCGGATTTCTCACGGCATTTCGCGCGATGGGCGGCGAGTACTGCGGCGGCTCCGAGGTCGCCGGCGCGCGCTTCGACGGATTCTCGCAGGTCGAAGTGCAGCTGCGCGGCGGCGCAACCCTGACCTCGGACATCGTGTTCGCGGCCTTCGGCCGCGTGGCCAATCTCGACGGCATCGGTCTCGAGCGCCTCGGCGTGACGGTCAGTTCGCGCGGCACGGTGCAGGTGAACGAGCGCTTCGAAACCAACATTCCCGGAATATTCGCCGCGGGCGATGCCATCGGACCGCCGGCGCTGGCCTGCGCCGCCGCCGATCAGGGCCGGCGTGCCGCGCTGGCCGCCCTGGGGTTGCCGCCGCCCGCGTTGACGAGCTTGGTGCCGAGCGGCGTGTACACCATTCCCGAGATCGCCTGCGTCGGCCTGTCGCAGACCGAGGCGGCGGCGAAAAAAATCGATTGCATCGTCGGCCGCGCCGATTTCAGCGAAGTCGCGCGCGCGCATATCGTGGGCGCGCCCGCGGGGTTCCTCACGTTGCTATGCGAGCCCGGCAGCGCGAAAGTTCTGGGCGTTCAGGTGCTGGGCGAGAGCGCCACGGAACTGGTGCATTTCGGCCAAGCGGCCATCGCCAACGGCGCCACCGCGGATTTTTTCATCGAACAGATTTTCAATTTCCCGACCATGACCGAAGCTTACCGGATCGCGGCTTTCGACATCATGAAGCAGCGCTCGCAGGCGGCAACGGCGCCGCGGCGGCTCGCGGGCGCCATGGGTTGATGGCTACAGATTTCGAATCAGAATATCGCCGAATTCACTGCACTTGACCTCCGTCGCGCCGGGCATCAGCCGCGCGAAATCGTAGGTCACGGTTTTTTGCGCAATGGATCTGTCCATGGCGTTGATGATGGCGTCCGCGGCCTCGAGCCACCCCATGTATCTGAACATCATTTCTCCGGACAAAATAACCGAGCCGGGGTTGACCTTGTCGAGATCCGCATACTTCGGCGCCGTGCCGTGCGTGGCCTCGAACACCGCGTGACCGGTCAAGTAATTGATGTTGCCGCCCGGCGCAATGCCGATGCCGCCGACCTGAGCCGCCAGCGCGTCGGATAGATAATCGCCGTTGAGGTTCATGGTGGCGACGACGTCGAACTCGTCCGGACGGGTGAGCACCTGCTGCAAGGTGATGTCCGCGATCGCGTCCTTGATGATGACTTTGCCGGCTTTTTTGGCCGCATCCATCTGCGCGTTGGCCTCTTTCTCGCCATTGGCCGATTTGATGCGCTCCCATTGCTCCCAGGTGAACACCTGATCGGGAAATTCTCTTTCCGCCAACTGATACGACCAGCCGCGAAACGCACCCTCGGTGAATTTCATGATGTTGCCCTTGTGCACGATCGTCACGCTCTTGCGTTTGTTGTCGATCGCGTACTTCACGGCCGCGCGGAACAGCCGTTCCGTGCCTTCCTTGGAGGCGGGTTTCAAACCGATGCCCGAGGTGTCGGGAAAGCGAATCTTGGCGAACTGCTTGGGAAAATTCTGCTTGAACAGGTCGAGAAATTTTCGGCACTCCGCCGAGCCTTCCTCGAACTCGATGCCCGCGTAAATGTCCTCGGTGTTTTCGCGGAAAATCACCATGTCGACTTTTTCCGGCGTCTTCACCGGCGAGGGCACGCCCTTGAACCAGCGCACCGGCCGCAGGCACACGTAAAGATCCAGCAGCTGGCGCAGCGCCACATTCAGCGAGCGAATTCCGCCGCCGACCGGCGTGGTGAGCGGTCCTTTGATCGAGACCAGGTAGTCGCGGCAGGCCGCGACGGTTTCCTCCGGCAGCCAGGTGTTGTAGGCCTTGTTGGCCTTTTCGCCGGCGAAAACCTCCATCCAGTGTATTTTGCGCTTGCCGCCGTAGGCCTTTTTCACCGCCGCATCGAACACCCGCACGCTCGCCCGCCAGATGTCGCGGCCGGTGCCGTCGCCCTCGATGAAAGGAATGATGGGCTGCTCGGGAACGTGCAATTTGCCGTTCGCGATGCTGATTTTTTCGCCCCCCGCGGGAATCGCGAGGGTGACCGGCTTGGCGTCTGACATTGCGTGAGCTCCTGTAAATTCAGCCGCAATGCTAGCATGCGCGACCGGAGACGAGCTTGCGCAACCTCAAATCAACACCTGCAAAAGACGGTTTTCGAATGCCGGCGGAATTCGAGCGGCATTCGGGATGCTGGATGCTGTGGCCCGAGCGTGCGGATAACTGGCGCCTGGGCGCCAAGCCGGCGCAGGCGGCTTTCGCCGCCGTCGCCGCCGCGATCGGCGCCGCCGAGCCGGTGACGGTCGGCGCTTCGGCGGCGCAGTTTCAAAATGCGCGTGCGCGCCTGCCGCGCAACGTGCGCGTCGTCGAAATCAGCAGCAACGATGCGTGGATGCGCGACTGCGGCCCGACTTTCGTCATCGATGCCAAGGGCCGCCGCCGCGGCGTCGATTGGACCTTCAATGCCTGGGGAGGGCTGCAGGGCGGATTGTACTTTCCGTGGGACCGGGACGATCAGGTCGCACAGAAGGTCTTGGAACTGGAGGGCGCGGATCGCTACCGCGCGCCCCTGGTCATGGAAGGGCGGTGCAATTCACGTCGATGGACAGGGCACGTGCCTGACCACCGAAGAATGCCTGCTCAATCCGAATCGCAATCCCGCACTTGACGCGCGACGACATCGAGGAGCAGTTGCGCCGCTATCTCGCGGTGAGCAAGGTGATATGGCTGGACAAGGGCGTCTATCGGGACGAGACCGGCGGTCACATCGATGAACTCGCCTGCTTTATGAGGCCGGGACACGTGGTCCTCACCTGGACGGATGATCGCTCCGATCCGCAGTTCGAAATTTCCCAGGATGCCTATCAGCGCCTGCGTCATGCCAAGGACGCGCGCGGCCGCCGCCTGGAGATTCATCGAATTCATCAGCCCGGGCCCTTGTTCATGACGGCCGAGGAAGCCGCAGGCATCGATCCTCATGCCGGCAGTCATCCGCGCCGCGCCGGCGACCGGCTGGCCGCCTCCTATATCAACTTCTACATCGCGAATAAGCGCGTGATCATGCCGCTTTACGAAAAGCGCCGCGATGCGGCGGCAATGCGCACCCTCAAGCGCTTGTTTCCGTCCCGCGCCGTGGTCGGAGTGCCGACTCGCGAAGTACTGCTGGGAGGGGGCAATATCCACTGCATCACGCAGCAAGTGCCTCGGGCGACAGGCCCCTAGGGGCCGCAAAATGGAACTTTGCTGCGCGTAACGTCTCGAAAGCCTTTATTCTACGCAGCCTCAATCGTTAGTCCCCCTCAATCATTGGAATCTGTTGTGCATTCATCGTTCAAGAATAAGACCGCCAATCGGTGGGTGGCGCTGCTCTGCGCGGGCGCCTTCGGTTTGATCGCCTCGGGCTGTCATCACAACAATTTGAACAGCGGCTTCGGCGTGGCATGGACCACGTTGACCACCACCGATGATGCGGGGCAATTCACCAGTTATCTGGTGACGATCGACTCGGTGGTTCTGGTCGGCAAGCTCAATGGCACCATTTCGGCCGTCGCCGTTCCCGAGACGGTCGATTTTACCAAGCTCACGAATCTGTCCGAACTCTGGGCGACCGCCAGCGTGCCGGTCGATACCTACACCCAGGCCATCATCACGTTCGACTATACGAATGCGCAAATTTCCGTGATGGTGAACGGGGCGCCGGTCAAGGTCACCGTGGTCGATCCCGCGGGCAACACCCCGACCACGGTTGCGGTGACCGTGAATCTCGATCCTGCCAACCAGCTTATTCTGCAGCCGACCTTCGCGACCAGCAACGCGCTGCGTCTGGCCTTCAATTACGACATGACGGCGTCGAACAAGGTCGATCTGACGACCAGCCCGCCGAAGGTGACGGTCGCTCCCTTCATATCGGCTGCCACCACGGCCGCCGACAGCAAGCTGATCCGCGTGCGCGGTCCGCTGATCAATTCGAGCGTGAATCTAGGTACTTACACCGTGGTCGTGCGGCCGTTCTTCGATGAAGTGAACAGTCTGGGCATCGACACTCTGTTCAGCGGCCCGAACACGGTTTATACCTACGGGGGTAATAGCTACGTGGGGGCGGCTGGACTCACCGCCTTGTCGCAAGCGTCGGCAGGATCGACGGAAACCGCGGCGTTCTGCACGTTCGAACCGACCACGACCCCGGCGCCCGGCGTGAACGCCGGCATCTTTCATCCCGTGTATGTCGTCGCCGGAAGCACCCTGGAAGACTTTTATACCGAGGGCATTGAAGGCGACGTGATCGCACGCAGCGGCAACACGCTCACCTTGCGCGGCGGGTTGGTGACCGCCAATGCAGCCCAGGTGATTCAGTACGCGGACGTGGATTCCTTGGTGCTCATCGGGCCCAGCACGCTGGTGACCGCCGATGGCGTCTCGACGCTGGGCCCCCTGGATTACAATTCGATTGCGGTTGGCCAGCACATCACGGCGCGCGGGATTTATTCCATTTCGGCCTCGAATGTGGTGACTCTCGACGCCACTGGATCCGCGACCAACACCGGCTCGATACGCCTGCAATCGACCGAGCTGTATGGTTCATTGATCTCCGCGGCTTCGGGAAGCCTGCAGCTGAACCTGCAGGCGATCGAAAATTATCCGGCGAGCGTCTATAACTTTGCGGGCAACGGCGTGAGCGCCGCGCAGGATCCGGTTGCGGCAAATTTTGCGGTCAATACCGGCGCACTGACCCTCCCCGCCGCGGCACCGGGCGATCCCTTGTGGATCGATGGTTACCTCGCCCCTTACGGCAGCGCCCCGCCGGATTTCAACGCGTTGAGCGTGCTGGCCGAACCGAGCGTTCCCGCCACGTTGGCGGTGGTTTGGACGGGTACCGGGACCGCGGCGCCCTTCGCCACGCTCACCGACACCGGCTTGACGATCGACCTCACCAATGCCGCGTTCGGTTCCGGACAGCTGCGCATCGGCGCCGAAACCGTCGACGTGACGACTTTGAGCGCAACGCCCAACATCGTTCCGGCCGTAGCCGCGGTGGATCCCACGTCGAGTCTGCCCTTGTTCACTCCGCGCTTCAGCGTGGGGGCGGGGGCGATCAGCGAGTCCACGCCCACCCCGGTCTCATCGTTCAACGCATTCACCGACTTCGTCACCCACCTCAACACGACCTTTGCCACGCCGACGCCGGCGACCAAGTTCGTTGCTCGAGGGATGTACGATCGCGCCAGCAACATCTTTACCGCTTCCAGTATCGACGTAGTGCTCTAAACTATTGCCCCTAAATGGGGAAACGCGCCATAGATGGGAAATTCGCCATACGTCTCGGTTTGGCCTGTTTGCTGGCGGCGAATTGTCCCTGGGTCGATGCAGTCGCCGGCGAGGCGCCAGCCGCTGCCGCGGCTCCCGTCCGGCCGGACGCCGCCCGGGTACGGCCGCGCATTTGCCTGGTGCTCTCCGGCGGCGGCGCGCGCGGCATAGCGCACATCGGCGTCCTCAAGGTTCTCGAGGAGCTGAAGATACCCATCGACTGTATCGCCGGCACCAGCATGGGTGCCGTCGTCGGTGGTTTGTACGCCAGCGGCATGACCGCCGCACAGATCGATGCCACCATGCGCACCGTCGATTGGCAGGAAGCGTTCCGCGATGCGCCGCCGCGCCGCGACCTCGCCTTCCGGCGCAAGCAGGATGACCGAAATTTTCTGGTGCGCCTGCCGCTCGGTTTGAAGCACGGCAAGATCCTCCTGCCGAAAGGATTCATCCAAGGGCAGAAACTTCAGGAGACGCTGCGCCAGCTCACGCTGCCGTTCAGCAACAGCACCGACTTCGACCTGCTGCCGACGCCGTTTCGCGCCGTTGCCACCGACCTGGTCACCGGGAAAGCGGTGGTGCTGGACAAGGGCGACCTGTCCATTGCCATGCGCGCGAGCATTTCCGCGCCGGGACTGTTTGCGCCGGTCGAGACCCAGGGCCTGTTGTTGGTCGACGGCGGCCTGGCGGAGAACCTGCCCATCGAAGTGGCCCGGCAGATGCACGCCGACATCCTGATCGTCTCCGATGTCAGTTTTCCACTGCAGCCGCGCGCGGCACTCGACTCCGCGCTGTCGATTTCCAATCAGATGCTGGCGATTCTGGTGCGCAAGGACACGGATCGGCAGCGCGCCAGCCTGGGCGCCTCGGACGTATTGATCGAGCCCAACCTGGGAACCACCAGTTCCACCGACTTCACGGCGGCGATTCCGACCATCGGCGCCGGCGAAAACGCCGCGCGCAGCATGCTCGAAAAGCTCGAAGCCTTGCGCGTCGGCGATGGCGCATACAACGATTATTTGGTGCGTCGCGCCGCGCGCGAACCCGGACTGCCGGCCATCAAGTTCGTGCGCGTCGATGAAAAATCCAAGCGCTATGAAAAGACCATCATGGCGGAGATGCAGCCGCTGGTGGGCAAGCCATTGGACGTGGACGCGGTCGGCGCGCGCATCACCGAGCTTTACGGCCTCGGCAATTTCGAGACCCTGGATTACGCGCTGGTGAAGGAGGGCAAGGCGCCGACGAGGAGTCCGGAATCGAAATCCGGGCGCGGCGCAAGTCCTGGGGCCCGACCTATGTGCGCTTTGGATTGGATTTGGAGGACAACTTTCAGGGCAACAGCCGCTACAACGCGGCGGCGCGCTTCATTTTGACCGAACTCGACAAGCTGGGCGGCGAGTTGGTGACCGATGTGCAAATAGGCAGCGATCCGAAGGTGCAGAGCGAGTTCTATCAGCCGCTTGGATGAGACGCGCACCTGGTTCATCGCGCCGAGACTGCGCATCGAAGCACGCGATCTGCAGCTCTACGCCAACGACGTGGAGGTCGCCGATTTTCGCGCCCGCGAGGCGGAAGCCGCCTTCGACGTCGGGCGAACCCTGGGCAATTGGGGCGAGATCCGCGTCGGCTACCACCGCATCAACGGCGCGGCGACGGTGCGCTTGGGCGACCCGACGTTGGTGGAGCCGCAATACAACAACGGCGGGCTGTTCATGAAGTTCAGCTACGACCAGCTCGACAATCTGCACTTTCCGCGCGAAGGTTCGCAATTCACCCTGCAGTGGGACGGCAATCGCACCGACCTGGGCGCGGACAGCGCCTACGACAAAGTACAGGCGGACTGGCTCATGGCCCGTTCGCGCGGCCGCAACACCCTGCTGCTCTGGGCGTCGGCGGGCAGCGTCGTGAGCGGCACCATCCCAGCCACCGCCGTTCCGGACTTCTTTTCGCTGGGCGGATTCTTCAACCTGTCGGGATTGGCGCCCATGTCCCTGTATGGACCGGACTATGCCATTGCGCGGGCCGTCTATTTTCGCAAGATTGGCCGCGGCGGCGAGGGATTCTTCGAATTTCCCGCCTATATCGGCATGTCGCTGGAAATGGGCAACACCTGGCAGACGCGCGGCGATATGAGTTTCGGCTCGACGCACAAGGACGCGGCGCTGTTCCTCGCGTTCGATACGTTCTTGGGTCCGGTGTACCTCGGTTCGGGCTACGACACCGCCGGCCACAGCGCCTATTACCTGTTCCTGGGAAGGACTTTCTAGGGAAGGCTTTTCTTGGGGGAGGCCTTTCCGGGCGCTACGCGCCGGATTCGCGGGGCGTGCGCGCTGCCGCGCTAGAAGCTGCGGCTCTCGCCGAGATTCTCCACCTTTTCAAAAACCAGCGCCGGTTGATCGCCGATGCGCGAATACTCGTGCTTGCGCGACATGTCCTCGAGGGTGCGATCGCGCTCGGCGGCGGTAAAGAACCAATGCGTTTTCTGCCAATCGGCGCCGACCAGTTTGGCGAATGGATCGCCGGGACGCAGCCGCACGCGAATCCCGTAGGGCTGCGGCAGGACCGGAATGGTGCGAGTCATATTTTGCTGGTTGGCGATTCCCATGCCGCGACGATAGCGGAATCGCGCCGGGCGTGCCAGCCATTGCGTCGTGATACAGCATGCTAAACTCCGCCGCGTTCAACGAGGTAACTGATGGCATCGTCTTACACAGCCTCCGACATCGAGGTATTGAGCGGTCTGGATCCGGTGCGGCGGCGGCCCGGCATGTACACCGACACCACGCGGCCCAACCATCTGGCGCACGAGGTGATCGACAACAGCGTCGACGAGGCGATCAACGGCTACTGCGACATTATCGCGGTCACGCTGCACAAGGATGGCTCCTGCGAGGTGGAGGACAACGGCCGCGGCATGCCGGTGGATATCCATCCGAAGGAAAAGATCAGCGGCGTCGAAACCATTCTGACCCGCCTGCATGCCGGCGGGAAATTCAACGACAAGTCCTATCAGCATGCGGGCGGCTTGCACGGCGTGGGCGTCTCGGTGGTGAATGCGCTGTCGAAGAATCTGGAATGCTGGGTGCGGCGCGGCGGCAAGGAATACAACATCAGCTTTGCGGCCGGCAAGGCCACCTCCAAGCTCGAAGTGGTGGGCGAGGTGGCGAAGTCCAAGACCGGCACGACCATCCGCTTCTGGCCCGATCCGAAATATTTCGACACCGACAAATTCGCGGTTCCGAAACTCAAGCAGGTGCTGCGCGCCAAGGCGGTGCTGTGCCCGAATTTGCGCGTCACGCTGAAGAACGAGATCACCGGCGAGAAGGACGAATGGTTCTACACCGGCGGCTTGCACGAGTATTTGGCGGAGGAGCTGGGCAAGGGCGAATGGCTGCCGGCGGAAACCTTCTACGGCAAGCGCGACATCGAGGGCGGTTCGCTCGACTGGGCGTTTGCCTGGGTGCTCGAGTCCGAGCACCACGTCGCCGAAAGCTATGTGAATTTGATCCCCACGGTCGAAGGCGGCACGCATGTCAACGGTCTGCGCAGCGGTGCGGCCGATGCGGTGCGCGAGTTCTGTGAATTTCGCAATCTGGTGCCGCGCGGATTGAAACTCACCCCGGAGGATGTCTGGGACGGCGTGAGTTTCGTGCTCTCCATGAAGATGCGCGAGCCGCAGTTCGCAGGTCAAACCAAGGAAAAGCTCTCCTCGCGCGAGTCGGCCGGCATCGTCCAAGGGGTGATCAAGGATGCGTTCGCGCTGTGGCTCAATCAACATTCCGATCAGGGCGAGAAAATCGCGATGCTCGCGATCGCCAATGCCCAGCAGCGCTTCAAGGACAGTCAGAAGGTGGCGCGCAAGCGCGTCGTCGCGGGGCCCGCGCTGCCCGGCAAACTGGCCGATTGCGTCAGCCAGGACCCGGCCCGCGGCGAGCTCTTCTTGGTCGAGGGCGATTCGGCCGGCGGCTCGGCCAAGCAGGCGCGCGACCGCGTGACCCAGGCCATCATGCCGTTGCGCGGCAAGATTTTGAACACCTGGGAGGCGGACATCGGCGAAGTGCTGCAGTCTCAAGAGGTGCACAACATCAGCGTCGCGATCGGCGTCGATCCGGCCGCCAGCGACCTGTCGGGACTGCGCTACCACAAGATCTGCATCCTCGCCGACGCCGACAGCGACGGACAGCACATCGCAACGCTGTTGTGCGCGCTGTTTCTGCGGCATTACCGTCCGCTGGTGGTCGCCGGACACGTCTACATCTGCATGCCGCCGCTGTTTCGCATCGATGCCGGCAAGGAAGTGATCTACGCACTCGACGAGGCGGAGCGTGAGAAAGCCTTGAAGCGCATTGCCGCGGAGAATCCGCGCAGCAAACCGGTGGTGACGCGCTTCAAGGGCTTGGGCGAAATGAGCCCGCTGCAGCTGCGCGAGACCACCATGGCGCCGCAGACCCGCCGCCTGGTGCAAATGACCATCGATGCCAAAGACAGTCCGGATCAGATGATGGACATGCTGCTCGCCAAGAAGCGCGCCGGCGACCGGCGCGAGTGGCTCGAGAGCAAGGGCAACCTCGCGCAGGTTTAGCGCGGCCGCGGCCATGAAAGAGCAAGAGCTGAATTTCGACGGCGTCGAGCAGGAACCGCTGAAGAGTTTCGCCGAGCGCGCCTATCTCGACTATTCCATGTACGTGATCCTGGATCGTGCGCTGCCGCATCTGGGCGATGGCCTGAAGCCGGTGCAAAGACGCATCGTCTACGCCATGAGCGAGCTGGGGCTCGCGGCCGGCGCCAAGCACAAGAAATCCGCGCGCACCGTCGGCGATGTCATCGGCAAGTTCCATCCGCACGGGGATGCCGCCTGTTACGAAGCCATGGTGCACATGGCGCAGGATTTCGCCTATCGCTACCCGATCGTCGACGGGCAGGGCAACTGGGGCTCGACCGACGACCCGAAATCCTTCGCCGCCATGCGCTACACCGAATCGCGGCTCACCCGCTATGCGGACCTTTTGCTGCAGGAGCTGGGCGCGGACACCGTGGACTGGGCGCCGAACTTCGACGGTTCGCTCGAGGAGCCGACCATGCTGCCGGCGCGGGTGCCGAATCTGTTGCTCAACGGCGGATCCGGCATCGCGGTGGGCATGGCGACCGACATTCCGCCGCACAACCTGCGCGAGGTGGTCAACGCCTGCGTGGCGCTGCTCGACGATCCGGAATTGAGCACCCGCAAGATCATGGCGCACATCAAGGGTCCGGACCTGCCGACCGGCGCTGAAATCGTCTCGCCGCGCGACGAGCTGGTGCAGATGTACAACACCGGTTCGGGCAGCTTCAAGGCGCGCGCCACCTATGAAATCGAGGAGGGCGAGATCGTGATCGACGCCCTGCCGTTCCAGGTGTCCGGCAGCAAGGTTCTGGAACAGATTGCCGCGCAAATGCAGCAGAAGAAGCTGCCCATGGTGGAGGATTTGCGCGACGAATCGGATCACGAGAATCCCACGCGGCTGGTGCTGGTGCCGAAGTCCAACCGCGTGGATATTCCGGCGCTGATGGCGCATTTGTTCGCCACCACGGATCTGGAGCGCAATTACCGCGTGAACCTCAATGTCATCGCGCTCGACGGCCGTCCGCGTGTCATGGGTCTGAAGGAATTGCTGCTGGAGTGGCTGAGCTTCCGCAAATCGACGGTGACCCGCCGCCTGAACCATCGCCTGGCAAAGCTCAACGCACGTTTGCACATTCTCGACGGCATGCTGATTGCCTTCCTGAACCTCGATGAAGTCATCCGCATCGTGCGCAGCGAGGAGGAGCCCAAGCCCAAACTGATCAAGCGCTTCAAGCTCACCGACGAACAGGCGGAGTACATCCTCGACACCAAGCTGCGCCAGCTTGCACGCCTCGAGGAGATGAAAATCCGCGACGAGCAGAAGAAGCTGGCGGAAGAGCGCGATGAGATCGAGAAGATCTTGAAGAGCAAGGCGCGGCTCACCAAGCTGGTGCGCGAGGAGCTGATGCAGCGACGCGGAAGAGTTCGGCGATGAGCGGCGCACGCGCGCTGGTGGAGCGCGAGGCGGCACAGGCGATTTCCGAGACGGAATTGCTGACCAGCGAGCCGACCACGGTGGTCCTGTCGCGCCTGGGCTGGGTGCGCGCCGCCAAGGGCCACGACATCGACGTGCGCGCGCTCAGCTACAAGAGCGGGGATGAATACCAGGCTTCCGCGAAGGGCCGCAACCTACAGCAGGCGGTATTCATCGATTCCACCGGCCGCGCCTACAGCTTGGATGCGCACCAGCTGCCCGCCGCCCGCGGTTACGGCGAGCCGCTTTCCGGCACGGTGGATCCGCCGGACGGCGCGACCTTCGCGGCGGTACTGATCGGTGAACCGGACGATCGATGGCTGCTGGCGAGCGATGCGGGCTACGGCTTCGCGGTGCGCTTGCGCGAAATCTACGCCCGCAACAAGAAGGGCAAATCGGTGCTCAAGGTGCCGGAAAATGCGCTGGTGCTGCCGGCGCAGCCTCTGGGGGCGGCCGATGCGCTCGCGATTTTCGTCAACAACGACGGCGAGGTGCTGGCATTGCCGGTGAATCAAATCGAAGAGATGACAGCGGGCAAGGGTCAGAATCTCTATGGCATCCCCGGCAAGAAGTCCGCGGAGCGCGACGAATACCTGGTGGCCATGGCGGTGGTCGCCCCCGGGGAAGTCTTGACCGTCTACAGCGGCAACAGCGCGCCGATGAAGCTCAAATACGAGGAACTCAAGCAGTTCCAGGACAAAAAAGGTCAGCGGCGGCAGAGATTCTCGCGCGCCTACAAACAGGTCGACCGCTTGGAAGTGGCGCCGGCCTGATCGGCCGCCGGCTGCCCGGCGCGCTCGCAGCCGCGGCCGCGGCCGCCGTTGCCGCGCTAGCGCTCGCCCGACATGGTGACATCTTCGGGGGCGTTCACGAAGTAGCCCTGGATGAATTCGATGCCGAGCTGCCACAGCACCGCCATGGTATTCGCGTCTTCGACCCGCTCGGCCACCGTTTCGATGCCCTTGCGCTTGGCGGCTTCGACCAAACCCTTCACGCGCTGTTGCTGGATCTGATTGGTCGAGAGGCCCTGCATCAGGGAGCCGTCGATCTTGATGAAATTCATGCTCGATATCATTCGAGCAACTTCAAGCGGATCGCGGCCGGTGCCGAAGTGTTCCAGCGCGAAGCGGAAGCCGAGCTTGCGCAAGCTCTCCGCCAGCTCCTTGGTCTGCCGCACGTACTGATTCGCGAGTTCCTCGGTCACCTGCATGCACAGGCGCTTGGGCTCGATCTTCAGCGACTTCAACTGCTGTCGAGCCACGCCGAGCAGGCTCTTGTCGAGCACGGTGTCCTTCGACACGCGCACGAAAATGCAGGCGGCCTTGCGGTTGGCGGCGAAAGACATGGATGCGCCGATCACCCAGCGATCGATGTTCTTCATCAGGTCGTTGCGTTCCGCGGCGGCGATGAACTCGGCGGGCAATACCTCGTTGCCCTGTTCGTCCAGCATGCGCACCAGCACGTCGAACATGCCCTTGTCCTCGCCGAGCAGGCTCGCGATCGGCTGCTGCACCAGACGGAAGCGATTCTCCATCAAGGCGCTCTTGATGTGCTTCACCCAGATCTTGTCGTAGGCCTGCACGCGCGTATCCGTGTCGGCCTTGTCGACCGCATACATCTGATTGCCGCCGAGTTCGCGTCCGCGTCGCGTGGCGCTGACCGCATCGGTGATGGCCGCCGCGATGTCGGGATTGGTGGGCGGCAAAAGTCCCAAACCGACCGTGACCGTGGCGGACAGGGTCTTGTCCTCGAGCACGAACAGTGTGATCGTGCACGCGCTTGACGACGTTCTCGGCCCAGGTCTCGACGTCGCTTGGCGGTGCCGCGCTCCAGCATCACCAGGATGCCGTTGCCGCCGAAGCGGCCGCACAGATCGGTGGCCGTCAGCTGCGAGCGCAGCAGCTCGGCCAGCTGCGCCATGAAATCCTCGCTGGCGACCACGCCGATGGCGTGCTGGATGTCGATGAACCGGTCGGGCTTCAAGTGGGCGAACTGGCGCACGCCGCCCTTCATGTTCTGCGCCGCGCGCTCGCGCATCGCCGCAACGAGGTAGCGCTGCTGCAGGAACCGCGTGGTGGCGTCGTTCTTGACCGCCTCGGCGAGCTGTACCTCCAGATCGTGGTCCTTCTTCTGCAGCGCCGCGATGGCGATGCGCATGGCGGGCTCGTTCTCGTAGTCCGCGCGCGTCAGCGTCAATTCGAGCGCGAGCGTGGAGCCGTCCGAGAGCAGCGCCTGCACCTTCAGTCCGTGATCGCGACCATTTGCCCTGCAGGCATGCGACCAGCGCGCCTTTGAGCGCGGGATGCGTCTCCTGTTCGAACAAGTCCATGAGCGGCGAACCGGTGAGCGCGTCGCTCGCCGGAGTAGCCGAACAGCTCGAGCCAGGCGCGGTTGGCATCCACGATGATGCCTTCCTGCACGTGCGTGATGGCATCGGCGGAGCCTTCGAGAAAATTCTGCAGCTGCTCGCGGTATTCGCGCGCCGATGAGAGCGTGGTGGACAGTGCGCGCTCCAGGCGATGGGCGCGCAGCTCGCGCGATGGCGACCGCCTGCAGGCGGCTGCGGTTGGCCAGCGTCACCACATCCTGCGCGCCCAGGCGCATCGCCTCGGCGATGGCGGCCTCATCGACCTGCGGCGCGCACGATCAGCACCGGCATTCCCGGCGCGTTCTGCTGCTTGATCTTCATGATGGAGGCCAGGTCGATGCCGAGCTCCTCGATGAACGACGATCAGCATCTCCGGATTGAGCTGCGTCAGGGCGTCGCGCCAGATCGCGGGCGTCGGGCAGCCAGGTGCAATGCACCGGATGACCGGCCTTGCGCAGCGTGCTGTTGATCGCCTCGACGTGGTCTTGCGACCTCGTCATGACGATCATTGGAACGGCACCCTGTTCGGTCACTGGATAAATCCTCGTAAATTGGCGCAAAGTGTAGCACCTAGTTTTTGCCGTTTCTGGGACACGGCGTCAAACGCCATGCGCCGGATTTGCGGCGCAATTGGCCATCAAGTCCGGGAGTTGCGGCTATGATACGCGCCCTTCAATTCGCGAGGCCTTCGATGGCTAACTACAGCACGAACGAATTCAAAGTCCGGTCTGAAAATCCTGATCGACGGCGACCCCTACGCCATCGTCGAGAACGAGATGGTCAAGCCCGGCAAAGGCCAGGCGTTCAATCGGGTGCGGGTCCGCAACCTGAAGACCGGCCGCACCATCGAGCGCACCTGGAAATCGGGCGACACGGTGGAAGCGGCCGACGTGGTCGACACCGACATGCAGTATCTGTACAGCGACGGTGATTTCTTCCACTTCATGGTGCCCGACACCTTCGAACAGCTCACGGCCTCCAAGACAGGCGGTGGGCGAGGGCGCTCAGTGGCTCAAGGACGGCACCGTCTGCGTCGTGACGCTGTGGAACGGCGTGCCGCTGCAGGTCACGCCGCCGGCGCACATGGAGCTGAAAGTCATCGAGACCGACCCGGGCGTGCGCGGCGACACCGCGACCGGCGGCTCGAAGCCCGCGAAGCTCGAGACCGGCGCCATGGTGCGTGTGCCGCTGTTCATCAACGAGGGTGAGGTGCTGCGCATCGACACCCGTACGGGCGAGTATTTGTCGAGGGGCAAGGGCTAGCGAGGAGCGGGCCCGCCGGCCCACCCGAGGGCCCCGGCCGCTTCGCCTCGATCAGGCATTGTCGCTCGATCAGGCATTCTCGATCGAAAAGGCCATCGCGCCGGCCAATGCGTCCGCGCCCAGGGCGATCGCCACCAGCCGGTCGAATCCCAGCGCGACGCCGGCACAGTCGGGCAATCCGCCGTCGAGCGCTGCAAGGAAATTTTCGTCCAACGGCGCTCGAGCCTGCCCGCGGGCGCGGCGCAGCTCAAGGTCGTGCGCGAAGCGTGCGCGCTGTTCTGCCGCCTGCGCCAGCTCATGAAACCCGTTCGCCAGTTCCAATCCATCCAAGTACAGCTCGAAGCGCGCCGCGACGCGCGGCAGCCCCGGTTTCAAGCGCGCCAGCGCCGCCTGACTGGCCGGATAGTCGCACACGAAGCAAGGATCGCCGCGGCCGAGGCGCGGGCCGACGATCGAGGCCCATCAGCAGGTCGAACTTCGCATCGCGGTCCAGCTGCGCCTCGCAGTGAATACCATGGCTGCGCGCCGCCGCCAGCAGCTCATCGTCGCTCGAACCGAACGCATCGACACCGGCGTGACGCCGCAACGCCTCCGCGTAGCTCAATCGTTCGGCGGCGCCGAGCGCCCGTACGGGCGCGAGCAGCGCGCGGATCAGCGCCTCGACTTCATCCATCAAGGCCGAATCGTCGAGTCCGACTCGATACCACTCGATCATGGTGAATTCCGGGTTGTGCCAGCGGCCGCGCTCCGCATCCCGAAACACCTTGCAGATCTGGTAGATGTCGCCGCTGCCGGCGGCGAGCAGGCGCTTCATGGCGTATTCAGGAGAAGGAGCCAGATAGTGGCGGCGCGAAAGTCCCGCGATGTGGGTCGACAATGATTCGATCTGCGGATCGCTCACCGCGGCGGCGCTCAACGCCGGGGTCTCCACTTCCAGGACGCCGCGCGTTGCGAAGAACGCGCGCGCGATCTTCAGCATGGCGGCACGCTGGCGCAAGGCGCCCAGCGTCGCGGTCGGACGCCAGCTCACCGAAGAGTTCCCAGCGATTGGCCCAGTTTGACGCTCGTACCCGGCGCGCAGCTCGTCATGCCAGCGAGCGCGATCCTTTCGAAACAGCAAAATGACCGTCGAGCCCATGTTGAAGCGGCCGAGCTCCGCGCCCTTTTCGAGGCAGACCTCCTGCGGCGGCAGCGCGCTCGCCACGCGCCGCCGCGCCGGTGTGATATCGCCCGCCCAAACCGTGGCGATGCTGCCCACGTTGAGCGCGCCGACCAGGATCAGGGCGAATTCACCAAATGCGCAGTCGAACCAGGTCAACACCCGTTCATTGCGGGCAAACAGGCGCGGCACCCGGGAAGCGGTGACGGCATTGACGCTGAACAGGCGGCCGGGAACATACACGGTCTCGCGCAGCCGCCCGCTGAGCGGCATGTGCACCCGGTGGTAGTTGAACGGCGCCAGGTAAATGGTGGCAAAAGAGCCGCCTTCGAAGTGCGCGGCCCAGTCGCGCGAGGCGAGAAGGTCTTGCAGGGTGAAATACCGGCCCTTGGCTTGCAGCAGGCGCGGCCCGTCAATGTTGCCCGCTTCGCTGACTGTGCCGTCCACCGGACAGGCAATCTCGCCCGGCCCGCTCGCCACGGCGCGCGCGCCGGGTTTCAGCGCCCGGGTGAAGAACTCATTGAAGCTGCCATAGTGCAGCGGTTCGGGTTGCGCCGCCTCGCTCATGTCGATCGCGTAGAGCCTGAGAAAACCGCGGATCAGCGCATTTTTGAACCAGCGCGCACGCACCCGCGTCGCGTGCAGCACGAGCCGCGAGAGCGCATGTTGCGGGATCACGTGTTGAAACCATACGAACAGCCGCCCGGACTTCATGCGCCGGCGGTCGCGATGCGCTGAAAATCGCCCTGCAGGGCATCGACGGTGAATGGGCCCGTCAGCAGCGCGGCGAGGCGCCCCGCCGGATCGATCACGAAGATCACCGCGGAGTGATCCACGATGTAGTTGCCGTTCGCGGCGTACACGAGGTGCACCGAGATGCCCCATTGTTTGGCGAGCGCTTCGATGGCCGGCTGGCTGGCGGCCGTGAGGCCGACGAACTCGGGGTCGAAATTCGGCACGAAACGATTCAGAAGCGCAGGCGTGTCGCGCTTGGCATCGAGCGAGACGAAAAGCACCTGGGGGGGCGCCACGGTTTTGGCGGACCGCAGCCGCTTTTCGAGGGCCGCAAGCGTCGCCAGCGTCGTCGGGCAATAGTCCGGGCAGTTGGTATATCCGAACATCATCAAGGACCAATGGCCGCGCAGATTCGCCGGTCCAAAGCTGCGGCCCTGGTTGTCGATCAAGCTAAAATCCGCCAGCTCCCGGGCGGGTGCGAGTATGGTACCGCTCGCCAGAACCAGCGGCGGGTGCGGCCGCCAGAGGATCGCCGCAGCGACGCCGGCGGCGGCGAGAATGCATAGCAACGCCAAGGACAAGAGTTTACTTCGAGAGGTCATGCCGAGATTATCCCACACGGGCGCGAAACCGGTTCGCACAGCGCCGAGAATTCGCGCGGGCGAAAAGCAGAGGACGCCCGAGAATGTCGGCGCCGCGATCTACGCTGCGCGCGGGCCCTGCGTGCCGCGCGCGTCCATTTCGGCCACGGCACCGACAATGCGCGCGACGAAGCGGCGGAGCTGGTGTTTTTTGCCGCCGGACTTGCGCACTCGCGCGGCGCCGCCGCCTACTCCTCGCCGCTCAAGCCGCGCCAAATTGCGCGCATCGAGCAGTTGCTGCGGCGTCGCATCGCCGAGCGCATCCCGCTGGCCTATCTGACGCGGCGGGCGTTTTTTGCCGGTCTTGAGCTGTATGTCGATGAGCGTGTGCTGGTGCCGCGCTCGCCCATCGCCGAGCTTGCGATGGGTCGCTTCGGGCCTTGGATCGATGCACGGCGCGTACGCCGCATTCTGGACATCGGCACCGGGTCCGGTGCGATTGCGCTGGCCTGTGCCAAGGCTTTTCCGCGCGCGCAGGTCGATGCCGCCGACATTTCCGAGGCGGCGCTGCAAGTGTGCCGGCGCAATGTACGCCGGCTTTCCCTGCAAGGACGCGTCACGGCGGTGCGATCCGACTATTTCAGCGGTGTCGCGGGCCGTCGTTACGATATCATCGTGAGCAATCCGCCCTACGTGGCGCGCGAGGAGATGCGGGCGCTGCCGCCGGAGTATCGGCGTGAGCCGCGGACTCGGCTTGGCCTCGGGTGCGGATGGGCTGGATTCGGTTCGGGTAATTCTGGCCGATGCACGCTCTCACCTCGAGGATGACGGCATCTTGGTGGTGGAAGTCGGCAATACCGAGACGGCGCTGCTCGAGGCCTTTCCGCGCCTGCCGTTCGTCTGGCCGCGGATCGCGATGGGCGGCGGGGGCGTGTTTTTGCTGCATGCGCGCGATCTATAGCGCGGCGGGAGAGTTGAGGCGTGGCGGGTAATACTTTCGGCCGGATTTTCACGGTGACCAGTTTCGGGGAGAGCCACGGGCCCGCGCTGGGCTGCGTGGTCGACGGCTGCCCGCCGGGACTTCAGATCACGGAAGCGGAGCTGCAGGCCGATGTCGATCGCCGCCGCCCCGGAACCTCCAAATTCACCAGTCAGCGTCACGAGCCCGACACGGTGCGCATTCTCTCGGGGGTATTCGAGGGCAAGACCACGGGCACGCCGATTGGGCTGCTCATCGCCAACGAAGATCAACGCTCGCGCGACTACGAAAAAATCAAGGATCGTTTTCGCCCCGGGCATGCCGACTACACCTATCAGCAAAAATACGGCTTTCGCGACTATCGCGGCGGCGGCCGTTCCTCGGCGCGCGAAACCGTGGTGCGCGTCGCCGCGGGGGCCATCGCGCGCAAGTACCTGCGCGAGCACCACCGCATCGGCATCCACGGATACCTGGCGCAGCTCGGACCCATCGTGCTGCAGCCGGTCGACTGTCAGGCCGCCTACGAGAACCCATTCTTCTGTCCCGATCCGCAGCGCGTGCCGGAACTCGAAGAATTCATCTGGCGCATGCGCGAAGCGGGAGATTCGATCGGCGCGCGCGTCACCGTCATCGCCAAAGGGGTGCCTCCCGGCTGGGGCGAACCGGTGTTCGAACGGCTGGATGCCGACCTGGCGAGCGCGATGATGGGCATCAACGCGGTGAAAGGCGTGGAAATCGGCGCGGGCTTCAAGTCGGTCGAGCAGCGCGGCTCGGAGCATCGCGACGAAATGACGCCGCAAGGCTTCAAAAGCAATCACGCGGGCGGCGTCCTGGGCGGCATCTCGTCCGGCCAGGACATCATCGTGAGTCTCGCGTTGAAACCGACCTCGAGCATCACGCTGCCGGGTCAAACCATCAATCTTCAAGGCGAACCGGTCGAGGTGAGCACCACCGGGCGCCACGACCCCTGCGTCGGAATTCGCGCCACGCCGATCGCCGAGGCGATGCTGGCGCTGGTGCTGATGGATCATTACCTGCGCTTCCGGGCGCAATGCGCGGATGTGGTGTCGCCCACGCCCGTGATCACTCGATGAGCAGCGCCGCTGCCTTGCCGCGGGTTGCCGTCGTCGGCGTGTCGAGCTTGATCGGCGAGGCGGTGATCGATGAGCTCAAGCGCGAAAATTCGCGCTCGCCGAACTGCATGCGCTCGACGATGTACGCAGCGCCGGCCGGCCCGGTCCCCGAAGACGACACCTTGACGGTGGGCGATGTCGCCGCATTCGATTTCGCGCGCGTGAATCTGGTGTTTTTTTGCGGCCGGGCGGCACTCTCGGAACGCTATGCAGAGGCCGCGGCCGCGCATGCCTGGGTGATCGACGGCTCGGCCGCGTTTCGCATGCGAGCACAGATTCCCTTGGTGGTGGCCGATGTGAATGCCGCGGTGCTCGAGGCGGTGGGGCCCAAGGGTCTGATCGCTCTTGCCGGGGAGCGCGAGCGTGGCGCTGGCGACCGCGCTGGCGCCGCTGCACCGGCTGGCCGGTCTTGAGCGCGTCGAGGTGGCGACTTATCAAGCGGTGTCGGGCAGCGGGCGCGGTGCCATGGAGGAGCTCGCCGGCGAAACGGTCGCGATGCTCAGCGGCAAGAAAGCCAAAGGCAGAGCCTTTGGCCGGCAAATCGCCTTCAACGTCATTCCGCAGGTGGATGCCTTGGATGCGGACGGCGCGTCGCGCGAAGAGCGTCGCCTGTGGGAGGAGACACGCCGCGTGCTGGATTTGCCGCAGCTCGCAGATCAACGCCACGGCGGTCCGCGTGCCGGTTTTCTTTGGCCATAGCTTGGCGGTGCATGCCCTGTTCACGAGGCCCTTTGGCCCTCGGGGAGGCCCTGAGCGTGCTGCAGCGCGGCAGCGGATTGGAGCTGGTCGATCCGGAATCGCTTGCGCGAATTTCCGACGCCCGCCACATTGGCGACCGCGCCGGATAGGGTATATGTAGGCCGTGTGCGGGCTGATCCGACGCGTGATCGAGGCTCTAAATTTTTGGGTGGTGGCCGATAATGTTCGGAAATGTGCGGCACATAACGCAGTTTCAGTCGCCCAGATTTTGGTAAATAGATGCCAGTGAGATATAGTTGTTGGCTTATGTAAAAGGCAAGTGAGAATTCGCTTCCAAGCTCCTATAGCACAATGAACTTTAGCCTGCTTGCCCACCAGAATTCTGGGAGTAGAAATGTCTGTGACGATGCCTCGCCTCATGCTGATGGCGTGCCTGCTGATCCCATCCTTTGTTGGTCACTCGTCTGGGCGTTGGGCCTGGGTGAGATCCACCTGAAGTCGGCGCTGAACGAGCCGATGAACGCCGAAATCGACCTGATTGCGGCCGCGTCCCGATGAATTGGCCGCCCTGCGCGCCGATCTCGCGCCGCAGGGACGCCTTCACCCGTTACGGCATCGATCGCCCCCCTTTCCTGTCGACGCTGACCTTCAAAGTCGGCAAGAGCAAGGATGGCCGCGACGTATTGTTGGTGCGCTCCACCGACTCCATTCCCGAGCCCTTCGTGACCTTCCTCGTCGAGGTGAACTGGGCCCGCGGGCGCCTGATGCGCGAATACACCGTGCTGCTCGACCCGCCGGTCTACACCCCGGGCGAGCGCGCCAGCAGTGCCGCGCCGGTGGCGGCGGCCACGACCGCGCCGACCGCACCGGCGGCCGCGCCGACGCCCCGAGTCAAGACCTCGCCGCTTCCCGCCGGTGAAACCGCGACCACTGCGCAGGCCAATCCGCCTGCCGCGGCTCCGAAGCGTGCGGGCCACGGTGGCCGCTCCGCGAAGCGCGCAGCAAGCGCGGCGGCGAGCAGCGCGGCACCGAGTCCGCCGTCCGAGAGCACCTCAACGCCTAGCACAACGCCCGCAGCGCCGAAACCGCGCCTGCGGCCGCCGAGGGCACCTATCGTGTCGCTCAGGGCGACACGCTGACCAAGATCGCGCGCAGCTTGCATGCCGACGTCGCGCGGCGACATCGATCAGGCCATGATCGCGATGTACCGCGCGAATCCCGAAGCGTTCGGCGGCAACATCAATATCTTGCGGCGCGGTGCCGTGCTGCGCGTACCGGGCGCCGATGAAATCGCGGCGCTGAATCAAAGCGAGGCGATGAGCGAAGTGCATCGTCAGATGGATGCCTGGCGGGGCAGCGGCGCGCACCGCCTCGAGCGGCCATCTGCGTCTGGTCACCCCGGGTGCCGGCAGCGGTACCAACAAGAGCGGCAGCGAGTCCGCGTCCAGCGGTGAAGCCCAGGCGCTCAAGGATCGCGTCAAGGATCTGGAACAGCCAGCTTGCGGATTCGCATCGACTGATCGATATCGAAAACAAGAATTGAGCGAGCTGCAGCGCAAGCTGGGTACGCAAGCGGCCGCTGCCGCCGCAGCGCCGCCGCCGCAAACCGCGATGCCGCCCAAGCCCGCGCCGGCGCCGGCTCCCGCGGAAACGAAGCCGAGCACGCCCGAAGCGACGGCGCCCACGCCGACGCCGTTGCCGCGCTCCGGCCGCGCAGAATTCCACGACGCCGACTCCGCTCCGGCACCGCTGCCGCAAACCGAAGCCGGTCATTCGAAGAAGCCGGCGCCGTGCCGCCGAGAGCGGATCGTGGATCGACTGGCTGCACGCAGAATTGGTGGATGCCGGCTCGCGGTGATCGTTGCGTTGCTCGCCGGACTGGCCTTTACCTCGTGGCGCCGCCGACAGGCCAGCAGCGGCGGCGGAGGGGATTTCCCGGGACTGGATTCGACCGACATCTCTGAATATCGCGATCCGACGCATCGGCGTCCAAGCTGCCGCCGCCGCCGCGCGACGACTCCTTCGTCGTCGAGGAATCGGGCGAGCATCGCATGCCCGATTTCACGACGAGCCCGCGGACCGCTTCGGCGAGCCACCGCGGACCTGAAGTCCCCCGACGACACGATGTCGAGCGAGAGTGCGGTCAACCTCGATCAAGGCGATCCTCTGGCCGAAGCCGATTTCCACATGGCGTACGGCCTTTATGATCAGGCGGCCGATCTGGTGCGCATTGCGCTCGAGCGCGAGCCCGACCGGCGCGACCTGCGGCTGAAGCTGCTGGAGATTTATTTCGTCTGGGGCAACAAGGATGCGTTCCTGCAGACCGCGAAGACAGCTCGAGGCCACCCGCGACCGCGCGCCGGCCGGAGAGTGGGACAAGATCGTCATCATGGGCAAGCAGATTTGCCCGGACGAGCCGATATTCGCGCAGCAGCCGCCGGCAGCGGCCGCGGCGCCGGCGCCCTGGTCGATCTGAATCTCGAGGGCGGCGAGAACCGCGTCGACATCGACCTGTTCGGCGATCCGGAGGGCGAGCGCAGCATCGACCAAGCCATTGCCAAGGATATCGACGACACGGCGGCAACCGGCGAATCGCCCGGGCTTGCACGCCGGCTCGGACCTTGACTTCACCCTCGATCACGCCGGAACGCGGCGCGGACGATTCGCCGACCCGCGAGATGCCGCCGCGCGATGAGCCGACGGTCGAATCGGAGTTGATGAATTTCTCCGACGCGCCGACCGCGGAGTCGCCGGCGCTGAAGATCCAACGATTTGCGCGACCGCATTTCGTCGCAAGCTGCAAACGGTCAACAAAGCCGATCAGACCGCCGAAGTGTCGATCGATGATCTGGGGCTGAACCTCGATCATCTGGAGGAGACGCGGCGTCCGCCCTCGATCAGCCATCCCGCCGCTCGAGGAAACCGATCATCCGGCGGATGCGCCGACCATGGTCGCCGGACTCGACGAGAAGTCGCGGCGCATGATGGCGGAGGCGGAGAACCGCGCGCGCGACCGGGATCTGACCGAACTCGAGCGCGAATTGGAGGCCTCGTTCGTCGCGGATCTCGGCATCCGACCACGAGGAGATCAAGACGGCGGTGCTCGGGCCCGAATCGGCGCCCACGGTGCAGATGCCGCGCGGCACGACTCAAGATCCCGGCGCGACCTCGCGCTTCAAGGCGCCCGAGTTCTCGGACGTTCATGAACGCGGACAAGGTCGGATGTCGATTCCACCTCGCAAGCTGCGGGGCATCAATGCCGACAGCATCGACCTGGATCTCGATCGGCTGGCGAATGCCTTGGGGACGGGCGATACCGTCGAGCAGCCGCGCGCCGAAGACGAGGTCTTCTCCACCGAGGTGTTCGAGGCCAGCCAGCGCAACCGCAAGCGTCGATCTGGACGTCGGCGAGGCGATCAATGGATCGGAAGCGGCCGCAACCAACAAGCTCAAGACGATCAGCACGCAGCGCACCACCAAGATCAAGGCCGAAGAACTGCGCGCTGCCGGAACTCGAGCCGGTGACCATGAGCGAAGTGGGCACCAAGCTGGATCTGGCGCGGGCCTACATGGATATGGGCGATCCGGAAGGCGCGCGCAGCATTCTCGAGGAAGTCGTGCAGGAAGGTTCTGCCAGCCAGAAACAGGAAGCGCAGCGCCTGATCGAGAATCTGCCCGGCTGAGGCTCGCCGAGCGATTTCGGCGCGCCGCGTTGCCGCCATCGTGGAGTATGACGGCACCGACTATGCCGGCTGGCAGTCGCAAGCGCACTCGACCTCGATCCAAGATGCGGTCCAAGCAGGCGCTGTCCTTCGTCGCGGGGCATCCGGTGATCGCCATCTGCGCCGGCCGCACCGACGCGCGGCGTCCATGCCGATCGGCCAAGTCATCCACTTCGACACCCAGGCCGAGCGGACCGCGCGCGCCTGGGTGCTGGGCGCGAACACCCGGCTGCCGCCGACGCATCGCGCTGCAATGGGCCGGCGAGGTCAGCAGGGGATTTCACGCGCGGCACAAGGCCGTCCGGCGCATCTACCGCTATTTCATCTTGAACCGCAGCGCCCGCTCGGCCCTGCAGCGCGCGCGCACCGCTTGGATTCACCGGCCGCTGGATGCTGCTGCCATGCACGCGGCCGCGCAGGCGCTCATCGGCGAACACGATTTCTCGGCGTTCCGATCCGTTGAATGCCAGTCGAAGACCCCGATCCGGCGGGTCGATGCGGATCGAGGTGCGCCGCGCCGGCGACTTGGTATGGCTGCAGATCACCGCCAATGCCTACCTGCACCACATGGTGCGCAACATCGTCGGCACGCTGCTCGACGTGCAGCGCGAGGCGGACCCGCGGGCCGCCATGGCCAAGGTGCTGGCCGGCGCGCGATCGGCGCTACGCCGGAATGACCGCGCCCGCCGCAGGGCTGTACCTGTGGCGAGTCGAGTACCCTCCGCGATTTCGGCGATCCCCGCGCCGGGCGGCGAAATTGGTTGTAAACTGCCGCGCTTGTCTGAGCAATCCCGATAGGCTGCAAGCATGTCCTGGTTCGAGCGAATCGTCCCGTCGCGGATCAAAACCGAGCGCCGCACCCGCTCGGTGCCGGAAGGCCTGTGGACCAAATGTCCCGCCTGCGATGCCGTGCTCTACAAAGCCGAGATCGAGCGCAATCTTGCATGTCTGCCCGAAATGCAGCCATCACATGCGCATCAACGGCCGCGAGCGGCATGCTGAAATTTCTCGACACCGGATCGACCACCGAAATCGCCGCCAAGGTCGAGCCGGAGGATCCGCTCAAATTCAAGGACTCCAAGCGCTACAAGGAGCGGCTCGTGCAGGCGCAGAAGCAGACCGGCGAGCGCGACGCGCTGATCGTCATGGCCGGGAAAGCTGGCGGGCCTCGACGTCGTGGCCTGCGCGTTCGAGTTCCGCTTTCTCGGCGGCTCCATGGGCTCGGTGGTGGGCGAGAAATTCGTGCGCGCGGTCGAACACTGCCTGGAGCACCGCATGCCGCTGGTGTGTTTCTCGGCGAGCGGCGGCGCGCGCATGCAGGAGGCGCTGTATTCGCTGCTGCAAATGGCGAAAACCAGCGCGGCGCTCAAGCGTCTGTCGGAAGCGCGGCTGCCTTTCATTTCCGTCATGACCGATCCGACCATGGGCGGCGTGTCGGCCAGTCTTGCGATGCTCGGCGACATCAATATCGGCGAGCCGAAAGCGCTGATCGGTTTCGCGGGCCCGCGGGTCATTCAACAGACCGTGCGCGAAACCTTGCCGGAGGGCTTTCAGCGCAGCGAGTTCCTGCTCGAGCATGGCGCGCTCGACATGATCGTCGACCGGCGCGAATTGCGCGACCGCATCGGCGCCATGCTGCGGCTGTTGAGCGGCAAAGAACCGGCCGCAGCTTAAGCCCACCGAGACCTCATGCGGAGTCTCGAGCAGTGGCTGGCCTACCAAGCACAGGTGCACCCGCAAGCGATCGATCTGGGGCTGGAGCGGCTGCGCGTGGTGCTCGAACGGCTCAAATGGCGGCAGCCGAGCGTCCCGGTCATCACCGTCGCCGGCACCAACGGCAAGGGCTCGGTCAGCGCTTTTTGTGCGGCCATCTTGAACGCCGCCGGCTTCAAGACCGGCACCTTCACCTCTCCGCATCTGCGCGATTACCGCGAGCGCATCCGCGTCCACGATCGCTTGGCGAGCGCCGCAGAGCTGGTGGCCGCCTTCGAAAAAATCGAAGCCGCGCGCGCTTCGGTGGGGTTGACATTTTTCGAGTTCAACGCGCTGGCGGCATTGTTGATTTTCGAGGCGGCCCGGCTCGACGCGTGGGTGCTGGAGGTCGGCATGGGCGGCCGCTTGGATGCCGTCAATGTGGTCGATCCGTCGGTTGCCGTCGTGACCAGCATTGGTTTCGACCATCAAGAATATCTGGGCGACACACTCGAGGCCATCGCGCGCGAGAAGGCGGGAATTTTCCGGCCCGGAAAGACCGCGGTGATCGGCAGCCGCGAGCCGTCCCTGGTGCTCGAGGAAATCGCGCGCAGCGTGAATGCGCCGCTGAAGCGGCTGGCGCATCGAATACAACTTCATTCTCGAAGGCGCGGGCTGGCGCTATCGGGGAACGCGCTGGGACCTGCCGCGCCTGCCCGTACCGGGCCTGAAGGGGATTATTCAATTCACCAATGCCGCAACGGCACTGGCGGCGCTCGAGGAAATTGTCGCCTGGATATACCCGCCGCCGCCATTGCGCGGGGACTCGCCGAGGTGCGCCTGGTAGGGCGTTTCCAATCGCTGGACGGCCGCGCGCACTCGCCGACCTGGATCTTGGATGTCGCGCACAATCCGGACGCGGCCCGGGTGCTGGCGCGCAACTTGAGTGAGAGCCCGGTCGCGGGCCGCACCCTGGCGATCTGCGGAATTCTGGCGGACAAGGATGCGGCGGGTATTGTCGCGACGCTCGACCCCTGCATCGACGCGTGGTGGTGCGCGTCCGCCGACGGCGCGCGCGGGCGCAGCGGAGCGGCATTGGCGGAGCTGGTGCGAAATGGAGGTGCGTGGAGCTGTCCTTGCCGCCGACGGCGTCGCGAGCGCTTGTGCCGCCGCGGCGAGTGCCGCGCGCCGCGACGACCGGATCGTCGTATTCGGATCTTTTCACACCGTCGGGCCGGCGATGGACTGGCTCGAATCGCAAGGACTGCTGCCGCCGGCGGCGCGTCCCGAATATACTTCGCCGTGATGGATCGTCGCGTCAAAGAACGGCTGATCGGCGCATCGATCCTGGTTGTGCTGGTCGTGCTGGTGGTACCGGAATTGTTGTCGGGTCCCAAGCCGCCGGTCGCGACTGCGCCGGCTCTGCCTGCCGCAGCGCCCGAACCGCTGCGCAACGTCACCGTGGACTTGACGACCAACAAGGCGCCGGCCAATGCGGACGCCGAACCGGCCTCGCCGCAGGCCGCCGCCGCATCGGCAGCGTCGGCCGCCGAGTTGCCCCCGGTGCAAACGCCGAGCGCGCGGACCCCCGCGGCACCGGCTGCCGCCCCGTTGCGCGCCGCGCCTGCGGCCGCGCGCCCAGCGGCGGGGGCCCCGCGCGCCCCGCCGGTTGAATCCGCCGCTTCTTCCCCCACATCCAAAGGGCATGGTTCATGGTCCGTGCAACTCGGCAGCTTCGCCAGCCGCGCGAACGCCGAGAACTTGACCCGCCAGGTCAAGGGCCAAGGGTTTGCGGTGTATGTTTTGTCGGGCGGCTCGGGAGCCTCGCCGCGCTATCGGGTGCGCGTGGGACCGCTGGCCGACCGTGAATCGGCTGAGCGGATGGCTGCGAAGCTCAAATCGCTGGGGCACGTGGGAAGCCTGGTGGCGCCGACGGCTTGATTTCTCATTTTGTCATCGATTCAGCGCGGCGTTGGCGTGGCTCCGGTAGAATACGCCGCAGACAGGAGGAGGCGAAATATTGACCGGTGCCGACGTTCTAATTCTGTTGATTCTGTTGGGATCAACACTGATTGGTGCGCTGCGCGGTTTTATTCGAGAGGCGGTCTCGGTCGCCTTCTGGGTCCTCGCCATCTGGGCCGCCTGGCAATTCGGCCCCATCGTCGAACCGCATCTCGGCGGTCTGCTCGCGGATCCGAAGATCGCCCCCTGGGTCGGGCGGTTGGTGATTCTAGTGCTGGTGCTGCTGATCGGCTGGGTCGTCGGCATGATTTTGAGCTATTTCACGCGTACCTTGGGGCTGGGGCCTCTGGATCGGGTGATAGGCCTTTTCTTCGGCATCGTGCGCGGCATGGTGCTGGTCGGTCTCGTGGTGATCGGCGGCGAATTGCTGCATATGAACGGCGAGGATTGGTGGGACCGCTCGAAGCTGGTGCCGTACGGTGAGACCGTCGGTGATTGGTTGCGGGCGATGGTCGGAGAGAAAGGCGAGCCCTGGGCAAAGCTCGAGCGCCTGACCGGAGTGAAAGTCAGACCGAAGTAGCGGAGATTCCTCATGTGCGGAATTGTCGGAATGGTCGGAACCAGCGCGGTGAACCAACGCATCTACGATGCGCTGACGGTGCTGCAGCATCGCGGCCAGGATGCCGCCGGCATCATGACCGCGCAGGACGGCGAGCTGTTCATGCGCAAGGACTCGGGCCTGGTGCGCGATGTGTTCCAACAGAAGCACATGCTCAAGCTCAAGGGCAATATCGGCATCGGCCACGTGCGCTATCCCACGGCCGGGTGCGACAGCGCGCACGATGCGCAGCCGTTTTACGTCAACTCTCCTTACGGCATCTGCCTGGGGCACAACGGCAACCTGACCAACGCGCGCGAACTCACCGAAGTTCTGGTGCGCGAGGATCGCCGGCATTTGAATACCAGCTCCGATTCCGAAGTGCTTCTCAATGTACTGGCCTCCGAGCTCGAGCGGGTCGGAACGCCGCGCGTGACGCCGGCGGACGTGTTCGCCGCGGCCAATGCGGTGTACCGCCGCTGCCGCGGCGGCTATGCGGTCACGGCCATGGTGATCGGCCACGGCATTTTGGGGTTTCGCGACCCCAACGGCATCCGGCCGCTGGTGATCGGCAAGCGCGACACCAAGAAAGGCACCGAATGGATGCTGGCGTCCGAGAGCGTGGCGCTCGATATGCTGGGTTTCGAAATGCTGCGCGACGTGGCGCCCGGCGAGGCCGTGTTCATCGATGAACAGGGACGATTCTACGCGCAGCAATGCGTGGCGATGGCGCGGCACACGCCCTGCATTTTTGAATACGTGTATTTCGCCCGGCCCGATTCGATCATCGACAACATCTCGGTGTACAAGGCGCGCCTGCGCATGGGCGAACGTCTGGCCGAGAAGATAAAACGCGAGCGGCCGGAGCACGGCATCGACGTGGTCATTCCGATTCCGGACACCAGCCGCACCAGCGCCGTGCAGGTTGCGCAATTGCTCGGCGTCAAGTATCGCGAGGGGTTCATCAAGAATCGCTACATCGGCCGCACCTTCATCATGCCGGGCCAGGAACAGCGCGCCAAGTCGGTGCGCAGCAAACTCAACGCCATCGATCTGGAATTCCGCGGCAAGAACGTGCTGCTGGTCGACGACTCCATCGTGCGCGGCACCACCTCGGCGCAAATCATCGACATGGCGCGCGAAGCCGGCGCCCGGAAGGTTTTTTTCGCATCGGCGGCCCCTCCTGTGCGCTACCCGAACGTCTACGGCATCGACATGCCGGACGCGTCCGAGCTCGTGGCGGCCGGACACACGGACGAAGAGGTGCGCGACATCATCGGCGCCGATTGGCTCATTTATCAGGACTTGGACGATCTGGAACACGCGGTGCGCCACGACAACGCAAAGATCGAGAGCTTCGATACTTCATGCTTCTCGGGCGAGTACGTGACCGGGGATGTAACGCCGGAGTATCTGGCGCGCTTGCAGGAAGAACGCTCCGACGAGGCCAAGCAGCAGCGCCGGCAGGGCGCCGGCCGCGGCCTCAAATCCGTCCGAATATTGTAGAACCCGCGCTGTCGTAGGCTCCTGGCCGGCGCCGGTTTTCGGCAAAGAATATGCGCCTATTGGTGATTGCAGCCCGCGACGAATACCGACTGCTGGTCCGAAAGCACGTGGAAATCCAGTGGCCGGACGCGGCCATCGTCGAGCATGCCTTGGGCAAGGAACCCGATCTGGACGGCAATTTCGCGGCGGCCGGATTCGACGCGGTCATCATCGTCAGCGCCGCACCGACCGATGCCGTCATCGATTTCGCGGCGGCGCAGGCGGCCAAGCCGGAGTTCGCGCCGATCATCCTGCTGCTGCTCGAGGATACCCCGGAATTTCCGCTGCCCGAGACGGCCGGCGTCACGCGCCTCTACGGCCGCAAGCTCGACCGCACCCGGCTGCTGAAAATGATCGTGACCGCCTCGAACGAGCACCGCAAGGCGCTCGCGCTGCTGCGCGCCAATCCGGACTACGAAAATCGATATCGGTTCGGCACCGTGATCATCCGCGGCCATCGCTGCATCCGCCAGGTCGGCAGCGGCGGAATGTGCAAAATCTATCTGGCGGAGAGCGAACGGGCCGGGACCCTGGTGGTGCTGAAAGTGTTCAGCCAGGTTCCCGACGTGTCGGAACGCTTCGTCAGCTTCGATCGGTTCCTGCAGGAATATGAAATCGTCGCGGGTCTGAACCACAAGAACATCGTGCGCATCTACGATCTCGGCGTCGCCGACGATCACGCCTACATCGCGATGGAGCATTTCCCGGCGGGAGACCTGCGCCAGCGCATGCTCAAAGAACCGCTCGCGCCGCTCACGGCGCTGATGTTTCTGCGGCAAATCGCCAGCGCGCTCGATGCCATCCATTCGGTTGGCGTGCTGCACAGGGACTTGAAGCCCGCCAATGTGATGCTGCGTGCCGACGACAGCGTCAGCCTGATCGATTTCGGCTTGGCCAAGGCGAACGAGAATGACATCTCGCTCACCGGCACGCGCGAGATTTTCGGCACGCCCTACTACATGAGCCCGGAGCAGGGCCACGCGGAGATCATCGACGCGCGCAGCGATCTGTACAGCCTCGGCGTGGTGTTCTACGAAATGCTGATCGGCCGCAAGCCCTACAACGGCGCCACGGCGATGGAAGTCATCTACAAGCACAAGCGCGCTGAATTGCCGGAAATTGCGCCGCAGTTCGCGCCGTACGAAGCGGTGCTGCGCCGGCTGCTTGCCAAGGCTCCCGGCGATCGCTACCAGTCCGCCGGCGAACTGTTGGCCGCCATCTCCGCCCTGAAAATCCCGGCATGAGCGGCGCAGCGGCGTTCGCCCATCCGCTGCTGCGCGCGGCGACCCCGGCTGCCTGGATCGCAGAGGCCTGCGCGCTCCCCGAGGTGTTGCTGATCGATCACGCCAATTGCGAGAAAAAGGCGGCATCGACGGCGCTGGCATTGATGTTCGCCTACGCGGAGGACCTGGAGCTCACCGACAAGATGTCGCGCCTTGCACGCGAGGAGCTGCGCCACTATAGCCAGGTGGCCAGGCTGCTTCTGGCGCTGAAAATAGTGCCGCAGCGCCTCGCGCCCGGGCGCTATGCGGCGCGCTTGCGGCGCCTGGTCGCGAGCGGCGAACCACGGCGCGAAGTCGACCTCATGGTGTGCGGCGCTTTCATCGAGGCACGTTCATGCGAGCGCTTCGCAGCCTTGGCAGGGGTCATCGGGGCGCCGCTGGATGATTTGTTCCGCGGCCTGCACGAAGCGGAAGCGCGGCACTATCAACTCTACCTGGACCTAGGCCGGCGCGCCGCGGCGCGAGCGGGCTTGGATGTCGATGCGCGCATCGCGGCATTCGCGGCCTGCGAGGCCGAGCTCATCACGGAGCCGGATCCGCTGTTCAGGTTTCACTCGGGGCCCCCGCCGGCGGCGGCCCGCGCCGTGCCTCAACCGCGCGCCAGCGACTGAAGCTCGGGGCCGTGCCGATCCCAGCGCAGCACGCTGCCCTGGTCGTACCAATCGCCGAGAACGATGCGGGTGCGCGGCGCGTCCGTCCACGCTCGAAGGCATGAATGCCCGGCCGATGCGTGTGGCCGTGCAGCAGCGTCGAAGTTCCGGCGCCGCGCAACGCCATCGCAACGCTGCCGGCATTGACGTCCGTGATGGCGTGCGCCATTGCGGCGGTGTGCGCTTGGCTGCCGGCGCGGGCGGCGCCGGCAAGGGCTCGGCGCGCTTCGATCGAGAGCGCCAGGAACTGGCGCTGCCAGTCGGCGTCTCTGACCGTGGCGCGCAGCCGCTGGTAGGCACGATCGTCGGTGCACAGCGCATCGCCGTGCATCACCAAGACCGCTTCCCCGTGCAGGGTGATGATCAGGGGGTCGGGCAGCAATTGCGCGCCGCTCATGTCGCAGAAGCGGCGCGACAGCAAAAAATCGCGATTGCCGTGCATCACGAAGCAGGGCACGCCGCCGGCGGTGAGTTCGCGCAGCCCGGCAATGGCCGCCGTTTGCGCCGGGTCGGCCGCGTCATCGCCGACCCAGGATTCGAACAGATCGCCCAAGATGTACAAGGCGGCGGCGCTCCTTGCCTCGGTGCGCAGGAACGCCAGGAATTGCTCGACGATCGCCGGTTGCGCCGCGTCGATATGCAGATCCGAGATGAAGAGCGTGGTCACCGCGGATTGCCGGTGGGCGGCTAGGACTTCGGAGCGCCGCCGCCGTGGCGAACGCGCTCGATTTTCAGGATCACCACGGGCTTGATCGGCGTTTCCTCCTTGATCGGGCCATGTGGCGCCGGTGGGAACATCGCCGATCTTGTCGACCACGTCCATGCCGCTGCATGACGCTGCCGAAGACCGCATACCCCCAGCGCGTGGCATTGGGATCGAGCGCGGCATTGTCATTGAGATTCACGTAGAACTGGCAATTGCCCCCGTGAGGATCGGAAGAGCGGGCCAAACCCCACCGTGCCCCGCACGTTGCTCAAGCCGTTGCCCGATTCGTTGACGACCCGCAGCGGCGCGGCTTTGGGCGTGTAATCGACATTGAAGCCGCCGCCTTGAATGATGAAGTTGGCGACCACGCGGTGAATCAGCGTATTGGTGTAGTGGCCGGAATCGACATAAGCTTCAATATGTTGGCCACGGTCAGCGGCGCGCGCTCCGCGTTCAGTTCGATCGTAAAGTTTCCCATCGAGGTGAACACTTCAATCTGCGGTGAATACGCCGCGGAGGCCGGCTTTGGCTGTACCTTGGGATCGGCCGTCTTTTCCGCCGCGAACGACGCTTGGCCGCAGACCAGCCCGAAGAATGCAAGAGTGAGTAAAAGTTGTTTCATACGCCGCGATTCTACTCGAATAGGTACAATCTTGAGATATGTCCGCAATCAATGAGTCGCCGGTCACCACTCGCTTTGCGCCCAGTCCCCACGGGAGCTTTGCACCTGGGCAACGCTCGCACGGCTCTTTTCAGCCATCTTTGGGCCCGCAAAACCGGCGGAAAGTTCATTTTACGTATCGAGGACACCGATTTGGAGCGCAGCGAGGATCGCTTTCGCGAGCAGCAGCTGCACGATCTGCGCTGGCTGGGGCTGGACTGGGACGAGGGGCCGGATGTGGGAGGGCCAGCGGGTCCTTACCGGCAAGCGGAGCGGGGCGAGTTCTACCGCGGCTTGTACGCGCACTTGTCCGCGCAAGGCCTGGCCTATCCCTGCTACTGCAGCGCTGCGGATCTGGAACTGTCGCGAAAGCTGCAGCGGATGTCGGGCAAGCCGCCGCGCTACGCGGGCACGTGTCGGGAACTGACGGCGGCGCAGCGCGCCGAGCGAGAGGCGCGGGGCTTAAGACCGACGCTGCGCTTTGCCGTGCCGATGGACAGGCTGATCGAATTCATCGATGCGGTGCATGGACCGCAGCGATTCGCGACCAACGACATCGGTGATTTCATCATCCGCCGCGAAGACGGCACGCCGGCGTTCTTTTTCTGCAACGCGGTCGACGATTCGGCCATGGGCGTGACGCAGGTCCTGCGCGGCGATGATCATCTGACCAACACCCCGCGGCAAATCATGCTGCTGGATGCGCTCGGCATGCGCACTCCAGCCTATGGACACCTGGGACTGCTGGTGGGCGAGGACGGCGCACCGCTCTCGAAGCGGCATGGCAGCACCAGCGTGCACGAGTTTCGCGAACGCGGATTCTTGAGCATTGCCGTGTGCAATCATCTGTTCCGGCTGGGTCATGCCAGCGACATCGATGGATGGTTGCCTGCCGCCGAGATGCCGCAGCATTTCCGGCCGCAGCATCTGGGGCGCGCGCCGGCGCGCTTCGAGGTATCCCAGTTGATGCATTGGCAGAAGGAATCCCTGGAGCGCCTCTCGGCGGTGCAGATCCGCGCGTGGCTGGGGGCGGACGATTCCAACGAGTTCATCGAGTTGGTGCGCCACAATGTGATTTTGCCGGCTGATGCGGCCGCTTGGCGCGCGGTGGTGAACGGCGAGCTTGCGCCGCTGGGAGACGAGGAGCGGCACATCGTGGCCGCCGCGGGCGCGGAATTTTTTTCGGCGGCGGTCAAGGCCAGCGAGCAGTCGAACGGCGACTTGAAATTGCTCACGCAGCGCTTGAAGGAGCAGACCGGGCGCAAGGGACCGGAGCTGTTCATGCCGCTGCGCGTGGCCCTCACCGGCCGCGCGCACGGGCCCGAACTCGCGCTGCTTTTAAAGCTCATGACGCCGCAGACGGTGCGGCGGCGGCTGGAAATCCATGCTCAAAATCCATAACAGCTTGAGCGGCGAAAAAGAGGAGTTCAAACCTCTTCGCGGCAATGAAGTGCGCATGTATGTGTGCGGCATGACGAATTACGACTACATCCACGTGGGCCATGCGCGCATGCTGGTGGCATTCGATCTGGTGCAGCGCTACCTGCGTTCGCTCGGCTACCAGGTCACCTACGTGCGCAACATCACCGATATCGACGACAAAATCATCGAACGCGCCGCGGCGAACGGCGAGAACTGGGCCGACCTGGCGCGGCGCTTCACCGCGGCGATGCATGAGGACTGCGCCACGCTCGGCCTGCAAAAGCCCGATCTCGAGCCGCGCGCCACGGAGTTCATCGAGCCCATCATAGCCATGATCCAGACGTTGATCGGCAAAGGCTTCGCCTATGCCGCCGACAACGGCGATGTGATGTACTCGGTGCGCAAGTTTGCGAACTACGGGCGCCTTTCCCGCAAGAAGATCGATGATTTGCGCGCCGGTTCGCGCGTGCAGGTCGACGAGGCCAAGCACGATCCGCTCGACTTCGTGATGTGGAAGCATGCCAAGGCGGGCGAGCCCTCCTGGCCCTCGCCCTGGGGGCCGGGCAGGCCGGGCTGGCACATCGAGTGCTCTGCCATGTCCACCAGCCTATTGGGGGACTACTTCGACCTGCACGGCGGCGGCGAGGATTTGAAATTCCCGCACCATGAGAATGAGATTGCTCAGTCATGCGCGGCCTGCGACGCGCCCTTCGTGCGCCTGTGGATGCACAACGGCTTCGTGCGCGTCAATGAAGAGAAGATGTCGAAATCGCTCGGCAATTTCTTCACCGTGCGCGAAGTGCTGAAGACACTGCGCGATCCTGAGGTTCTGCGCTTCTTTCTGCTGAGCAGCCACTATCGCGGACCCATCAACTATTCCGCGGCGCAGCTGGCGCAAGCGGACGAGACCCTATTGGGCTTGTATCGGGCGCTGAAGGATGCGGGCGCGCCAGGGGCGGCGGTCGATGCCGGCGAGGTCGGGCGATTTCGCGCCGCCATGGATGATGACTTCAATACACCCGAGGCGCTGGCGGTGATGCAGGGCGTGGCGCGTAATTTGAACCTGGCGAAGGCGGCGGGGAATGCGCCGGCCGCAGCCAACGGCGCCGCGACGCTGCGCGCGTTGGGCGCGATTTTGGGGGTTTTGCAGCAAGACCCGGCCGCCTATTTGAAACGCAGCGCCGGCAACCACAGCTTGAGCGATGCGGATGTCGAGGCGCTGCTGGCAGCGCGCCGTGAAGCGCGTGCGGTCAAGGATTTTGCGGAATCGGATCGAATTCGTGATCTCTTGAGCACCGCGGGAATCTTGCTCGAGGACAAGCCGGCGGGCCGAACGGAATGGCGGCGCGCTTAGGGCGCCGCCATTCCAGCGCTGCTTGGGTTGTTAGTAGCGGCGGGACGCGAAGATCCCGACCGCCAGACCCACCAGTGCAGCGATTCCGATCACTTGCCAGGGGTTGTCGCGCACGAACGTGTCGGTTTGCTTGCCCACCTGCTGGGCCTGACCGCGCAGCTGCGTGGCCGTATCGGCCACCGCGCTTTTCGCCGCGGCCAGCGCGATCTTGACCTTGGCGCGAACCTTGGCAATGTCAGGCGAGTCGACATCCTTCAAGGCCTTGGTCAAGTCCTCGACATTGTCGAGGAAACTCTTCACTTGGCCGTTGGCGAAGTCGTTGACGCCCTTGGCGGTATCCGAAACTGTTTGCATCGCGCTCTCCTTAGGATTAGACCCGACGGCCCAGGCTCATCAAGAATGTAACCACGGCGCCGATCAGAAACACGATGAAAAGGATTTTGGCGATGCCGGCCGCGCCGGCAGCGACCCCACCGAAGCCGAAAAACGCGGCAATCAGCGCGATCACAAAGAAAACGATGGCATAGTGAAGCATGTGCGCACCTTGAATGAATTTTTAAGCAGCAACCTGCGGGTGGCGGAAGTATCTGGAATGAACGTTTTTATTGCAGTCGGTGAGCGGCTGCCATAGGCGTAGGACATACCCCACGGAGCGAAAAGCATGAAGGCGCTCTTGATCGTTTATCACTCGATGACGGGCGGCACCCGTCAGATGGCGCAGGCCGCGGCCGATGGGGCACGCGGCGAGCCGGGCATCGCGGTGTCGCTGCTGCGAGCCGACGAGGCGCGCGCGCAGGATGTGCTCGCGGCGGACGGCTATATCTTCGCGACCCCGGAAAATCTTGCCGCGATGTCCGGCATGATGAAGGACTTCTTCGATCGCACCTACTATGCGGCTCTGGAACGCATCAACGGCCGGGCGTTCGCCGCGCTGATCTGCGCCGGCAGCGATGGCCGCAACGCCGCGCAGCAAATAGAGCGCATCGCGGCCGGTTGGCGCCTCAAGGCGATCGCCGATCCTTTCATCGTTTGCACGCACGCGCAGACGCCGGAGGAGATTCTCAAGCCGAAGAGAATCGACGCCGCGTCCTTGAGCCGCAGCGCTGAACTCGGCAGAACCATGGCGAGCGGCCTCGCACTGGGAATCTTCTGACGCGCTCTTCAGAGGATGTCCGCTTCTGAATTGCGGCGCCATCCTCGATGGTTGCACACACCCTCATCATCGGAGATTTGCAATGGCGCGAAAATACAGCAAAGGCAGCCAAAAAAAGGTGGAGAAAGTCATGCGCGAACGCAATGCCGGCACGCTGCGCAGCGGCCGTTCGGGCAAGAAGGTGACCAGCCGCAAGCAAGCGATCGCCATCGGCTTATCGGAGGCACGGCGCGAGGGCAAAAAAGTCCCCAAGAAGAAGGCGGCCTAAGGATAGGGTCAACGATCCGGCCTCTCCTAAGGCCGTGGGCGTGCGCGGGAAGCCTTCCCGCCGTATGCTACGGCCCCATGAACGCATCCACGCATCTGTCCTTTCTGCAGCTCCGTTCCCTCGCCAAGAAAACCGGCGAGATGGAACTCTCCTTGCAAACCACCTCGATCCCGGCTCCCGCGGCGGATGAGATCATCGTTCGCATCGAAGCGGCGCCCATCAATCCCTCGGACCTGGGGCTCTTGCTCGCCAACGCCGATTGGAGCAAGGCCAAGGCGTCGGGCACGCCCCAGCTGCCGGTGCTGACGGCGGCCCTGAGCGCCAATGCCGTTCAAGCCATGGCGCCGCGCATCGACATCTCCATGCCCGTCGGCAACGAGGGCGCGGGTGTGGTGACCGAGGCGGGCGCTTCCCCGAGGCACAAGCCTTGCTGGGCAAGACCGTCGCCGTGCTCGGCGGCGCCATGTACGCGCAATACCGATGCGTCAAGGTCAATCAGTGCCTGGCCTTGCCGCCCGGCACGCGTGCGGCCGACGGCGCCTCATGTTTCGTCAATCCGCTCACGGCGCTCGGCATGATCGGCACCATGCGCCTGGAAGGGCACAAGGCCTTGGTACACACGGCCGCCGCTTCCAATCTTGGGCAGATGCTCAACCGGCTCTGCCGCAAGGATGGCATTGGGTTGGTGAATATCGTGCGGCGGCAGGAGCAGGAGGATCTGTTGAAGGGGGCCGGCGCAAGCTATGTGTGCCGGACCGACTCACCCACGTTTTTGAAGGACCTCACCGACGCCCTGGCGGCGACCGGCGCCACGATTGCCTTCGATGCCATCGGCGGCGGCCCGCTGGCGGGGCAAATTTTGGCCTGTATGGAAGCGGCTCTGAACCGCGGCGTCACGGTGTACACCCGCTATGGATCGACAACCCACAAGCAGGTGTACCTGTATGGCTCGCTCGACATGAGCCCCGCCGTGTTCAATCGAAATTACGGCATGGCTTGGGGCGTTGGCGGCTGGCTGCTCACCCCGTACATCGAAAGGATCGGTCCGCTGGCATTTCAGGAGCTCAAGGAGCGGGTGGCGAGGGAACTGAAAACCACCTTTGCGAGCCACTATTCCCAGGAAATCTCCCTGGCGGAGGCGCTGCAACCGGCGGTGGTCGCCGCCTACTCTCAGCGCGCCACGGGAAAGAAATATCTGATCAATCCCAACAAGGACCTCTAAACGCGCGGCGGCGAGCGTGCGTGTGCCACGGCCTCGAATCCGGAAGCCAACTTGATGAGAGTCGGTTCGCTGAAGGCCGCGCCGAAAAAAGACAGGCCCACGGGCAATCCGCGGAACAGGCCCGCCGGAACGGTAATGTGCGGATAGCCGGCGATCGCCGCAGGCGAGGAACAGCCGCCCGTATCGGAGTCGCCATTGACCGTGTCGATCAACCACGCAGGACCCGAGGTCAAGGCCACCATGGCGTCGAGTTTATGCTCCGCCAAGACGGCATCGATGCCATGGCTGCGGGTCGCTTTCAGGCAGGCGGCGCGGGCATCCTGATAGGCCTTCTCGGTCAAGGGGCCCTTCGCTTCCGCCTGGTGCAACAACTCTTGATCGAATAGCGGCATCTCCGCATCTTTGTGGGCCTCGTTGAATCGGATCAATGCGGCGAGCGAGCGCACCGGCAAGCCGGGCGGCAGGCGCTTGAAGTAGGCATTCAAGTCCGCCTTGAATTCGTACAGCATGACTTCCTGTTCGGGTCCGGCGGTTGTACCGAGCAGCGGTAAGTCCGCCGGATCGACAATGACGGCGCCGGCGGCTTTCAGCGTGCCAATACAGCTGTCGAGAAAGGCGTTGAGCGGGGCATTGTCGGCAAAGAACTTGCGGGCGATTCCCAAGCGTGCACCCGATAATCCCTTGGGATCGACGTACCGAGCGTAGTCGGTTTGAAACCGATGGCCGACCGCAACGCTCGCCGCATCGGCGGCATCCAGACCGGCCATGATCGACAGCATCAGCGCGGCGTCGCGCACGTTGCGCGTCAAGGGTCCGGCGGTGTCCTGGCTGTGGGAAATCGGCACGATGCCGCGCCGGCTGACCAGACCGACCGTCGGCTTCAAGCCGACGATGCCATTGATCGAGGCGGGACTCACGATGGAACCGTCGGTCTCGGTGCCCACCGCGACCGCGCACAGATTCGCCGAAACCGCCACGGCCGAGCCGGAACTCGATCCCGAGGGCGAACGATCGGTCGCGTAAGGATTGCGGCACTGGCCCCCGCGGCCGCTCCAGCCGCTCAATGAGTGCGTCGAGCGAAAATTGGCCCACTCGCTCAAGTTGCTCTTGCCCAAAATCACGGCGCCGGCGGCCCGCAGCCGCTCCACCAGCGGCGCATCCTTCGGTGCGTACCAGCCCGCCAACGCCAACGAGCCTGCGGTCGACATCATATGATCCGAGGTTTCGACATTGTCCTTGATCAGAACCGGCACGCCATGCAGCGGTCCGCGGGCCCCGCGCGTCTTGCGCTCGGCATCCAGAGCGGAGGCGATTTCGAGCGCGCGCGGATTGGTTTCGATCACCGCTCCCAAGCGGGGACCGCGCCGGTCGAGCTGGTCGATGCGCGCGAGGTAGCGCTGGGTCAGCTGCTGCGAGCTCATGCGCCCGTCGGCGAAGGCGGCGGCAATGTCCGCGAGCGACAGTTCCGCGACCGCATCCGGCGACGCAGCGGCGCTCACAGAGGCGGTCGAAGGGGCGGCCGCGGCCTTATCGCCCGCCGCGCTTGCGGCGACAGCAGCGCCGATCAGAAACTCGCGCCTATCCATGGCGGGTGTCCGCTTGGGTTCGTTCGAGATCGCGCTCGGCCGCGAGGCTCTTCAGATCCCGGGAGATGGTGGCGACGGCCAGAATGCGCCCGCCGCGCCGATAGGTTACGGCACAATCGCGCGATTTCAGCGAACCTTCGACGTCGATGGCGTCCCAGGATTCCGCATGGCCGACGTAGTTGATGGTCATGTCGTAGTGTTGGCTCCAGAAAAAAGGGACCGCGTCGAAAGGCTGGCGGGCCCCTAGAATGTTGAGCGCCGCCACCTGTCCCTGGCGCTCGGCGACCACCCAATGCTCGACTCGGATGCGCTCTCCGGAATGAGGATCGGGCCAGCGCGCAATGTCGCCGGCCGCGAAGACGCCGCTTGCGCTGGTTTCGAGGTACTCATTCACTTGCACGCCCCGATCGACGGCGAGGCCGGATTGCTCGGCGAGTGCGACGGCGGGACGTACGCCCACGCCCACCACGACAAAGTCCGCCTCGATGCTCGAGCCGTCGGTGAGTGTTGCGCGCGTGCCGTCGAGCTTCGCGATGGATGTACCCAGGTGAAACACCACGCCGTTGGATTCATGCACTTCGCGCACCAGCGTGCCGAGCTCCGCTCCGAGCACCCGTTCGAAAAGAACCCGCTCCAGCCCGACGACATGCACCTCGATGCCACGATGCCGCAGCGAAGCGGCGACCTCCAGTCCGATGAAACTCGCGCCCAGCACGGCCACCCGGCGCGCCGTGGCGGCCGCGGCGATAATGGCTTGCGCGTCGGCGAAACTGCGCAAGTACAGCAACCGTCCGCCGCCGGCGGCCGGAATGTTCAGCCGCACCGGGTCGGCCCCGGTCGCCAGCAGCACGGCGTCAAAATCGATTTTCCGTCCGCCCTCGAGCGCGACGGTCCGCTGCTTCAGATCAAGCCCTTGCACGCGCGAGCCGAGAAGCAGCTCTATGTTGCGCTCGGCATAGTCGTCGGCGCTGCGCAACGGCATCCATTCCGCGGGCGCGGTGCCCATCAAAAAGTCCTTGGATAGATTGGGGCGATCGTAGGGCGCCGCGGCATCCGCGCTGATCAGGGTGATGCGTCCCGGATAGCCTTCGCGGCGCAGGCGGTCCGCGGCCGCCAGGCCGGCGCCACCGCCGCCGATGATGGTCACCGAAGCGGGCGCCCGGCCGCCGGTGGGCGCGGCAGGCTGGGGTGCGGGCTTTCGTTCGCGAACGAACGCCTGGCTGCCGATGCGTTCCACGCGCCAGCAGGCAAGCGGATCGAGGGCCGGCGCGCGCAGCGCGGCGCCCGAGCGAAGACTGAAGCAGGCATGGTGCAGGGGGCATCGGATGGTGTCGCCGACCGCCAGACCCGAAGACAGCGCGCCGTGATAATGGGTGCACTCCGCGCCCACCGCGAAGAATTCCTCGCCCCGCCTCACCAGAACGGCCTGTTCGGAGTCGACGCGGCCCGACATGATGGCGCCATCCGAAAAATCGCCGATTTCAACGCCGGCCCGAAGGTCGGGAAGCTGGGACAGGTCCATTTTTCTGCGCGCTCTGCTATAACTCGAACCACATACTATTCATTTGCGGGCGAGGCGACAATGCGCAGGGGTCATCCAGGCTGTACTCATTTGAGCAGCGTCAAGCGCGAACCGGGGGAAGATTGGAGCTGGTGTTTCATCGACGAGTTTGAAGTGAGCCTGCCGGCCTGGTGACATCGAAATCAAGGGCCCCACTGTGTCGAGGAGAAAGATTATGAAACGAATCAGTCAGCTGGCGGTGTTGTTCGCCGCGCTATTCACGGCCGTCGGGATCGCCAACGCCGACGCGGAAAAGTATGCGGAGACGATATCCTTGTTCAAGAATGCGGGCGAGAGCGCGGTATTTTTTAAGAACAGCTATGCCTATGCGGTATTCCCCAACATCGGCGAGGGGGGCTTCGTCGTGGGCGGTGCGTTCGGCAGAGGCCGAGTGTATGTGCACGGCAAGCTCGTCGGCGATACGACCATGAAGCAGCTCAGCGTGGGGTTTCAGGCCGGCGGCAAGGATTACAGTCAAATCATCTTTTTCCAGGACAAACGCTCCCTGGACCAATTCGAGTCCGGCAGCTTTGAGTTTTCGGCCGGGGCGAGCGCCATCGCCATCACCGCGGGGGCCAACGCCAGCGTGGGAACCAGCGGGGTCACCTCGGGTGTGAGCACCGGTAAAAAGGACGCCAATACCGACGGCAACTACAACGACGGCATGGCGGTCTTCACGATCGCCAAAGGCGGCTTGATGTACGCCGCGACGCTCGCGGGCCAGAAGTTCACCTATAAGGCCCGCGGTACGGGCTAAGCAAATTCAGACTGAATAAGGGGGAAGGATGAGCAGCCACCGATCCGCACGACACGGTGCGTCGCTGATATGTGTCGCGTTGTTAAGTGGATTTATCTGCTGTGCCGCGCGCGCGGCGGATTCCGGCGGCAAACCGGTGGACGGCGCGCGGATCGCCAATGCGGATGCCGAGCCCGGCAATTGGCTCTCCTACGGCCGCACCTACAGCGAACAGCGCTACAGCCCGCTGACTCTGATCAACGACGCAAACGCAAAGAATCTGGGTCTGGCCTGGTTCGCGGACCTCGACACCAACCGTGCGCAGGAAGCGACGCCGCTCATCGTCGACGGTGTCTTGTATGTGTCGACCGCGTGGAGTCTGGTGAAAGCCTACGATGCGCGCAGCGGCAGATTGCTCTGGGCCTATGATCCGCAGGTGCATCGGGAACTCGGCATGAATGCCTGCTGCGATGTGGGTAATCGCGGCGTCGCCGTGTGGAATCATAAGGTCTACGTGGGGGCCTACGACGGGCGCTTGGTGGCGCTCGATGCCGCGACGGGCCAGCCGGTTTGGAGCACGCTCACGGTCGACACCACAAGGCCCTACACCATCACGCAGGCTCCCCGGGTCATCCGTGGGCGCGTGATCATCGGCAACAGCGGTGGCGAATACGGCACGCGCGGTTACATCTCCGCCTACGATGCGGAAACCGGAAAGCTGGCGTGGCGCTTCTTCACCGTTCCCGGCGATCCATCCAAGCCGTTTGAGAACGAGGCGATGGCGCGCGCCGCCAAGACTTGGTCCGGGGAATGGTGGAAATTGGGCGGCGGCGGCCCGGTGTGGGACGCCATTTCCTACGATCCGAAACTCAATTTGCTTTATTTCGGGACGGGCAACGGCGTGCAATGGGCGCGCTCCGCACGCAGCGCCGGGAAAGGCGACAATTTGTATCTGGCCTCGATCATTGCGGTACGCGCCGACACCGGCGAGTACGTTTGGCACTACCAGGCGACGCCCGGCGAGGAGTGGGACTTCGACGCCGTTCAACAATTGGTGTTGGCCGACCTGAAAGTCGACGGCAAGCTTCGCCAAGTGCTCATGCAGGCGAACAAGAATGGGTTCTTCTACGTGCTGGATCGAAAGAGCGGCGCTTTGATCTCCGCCAAGGCCATTGTGCCGACTACCTGGGCCAGCGGCGTCGATCTCAAGAGCGGCCGCCCGATCGAAAACAAGGAAGCCCGCTACAGCGAAACGGGCAAGCCGGTGGACATCAAGCCCGGCCCGTTGGGCGCGCACAATTGGCAGCCGATGGCGTTCAATCCAAAAACCGGACTGGTGTACATCCCTGCGCAACAGGTTCCCATGCACTACACGCCGCTGCCGGTCCTGCCCATTGCCCCCGTCGGCTGGAATTTGGGCGTCGCACCCTCGGCGCTGAGCGCGCAGAACGAAGGCTTCCTGCTCGCCTGGGACCCGGTGCATCAACGCGAAGCGTGGCGCGTCGCATACCGCGGACCGTGGAATGGCGGCGTGCTCACGACCGCGGGCAACCTCGTGGCGCAGGGCGATGCGGCGGGAAACTTCAACGTGTACCGTGCGGATACCGGCCAGAAATTGTGGTCGATGTTCGCGCAGTCCGGAATCATCGCCGCGCCCAGCACTTTCGAAGTGGCGGGCGATCAATACATCGCGGTCTTGAGCGGCTGGGGCGGCAGTTATGCCTTGAGCGGCGGCAAGGCGGCGGCGATGTCGGGCAATTTACGCAACGTCAGCCGCCTGCTGGTGTTCAAACTCGGCGGCAGCGTCGCACTGCCGGCGCTCGAACCGCGCGCCATTGTCATCAATCCTCCGCCCGAGCCGGCGGATGCGGCCTCGGTCGCGCGCGGGGAACCTCTGTTCGACCAGTATTGCAGCGCCTGCCATGGCGAGCACGCGATCGGCGGCGGCGTGGTGCCGGATCTGCGCGCTTCGAACTTTTTGAGCATGGATTTCTATTACAACATCGTCCTCGATGGCGCGCTGAAAGATGCCGGAATGGCTTCCTTCAAGAGCGCTCTGAGCCGCGACGATGCCGCCGCCATTCGCAACTTCATCATTCATCGGGCGAACCAGGACAGCAAGGCTGCTCCGCAACATTGAAAAGTACCGCAATCCGTAAGAAACCCCTTACAACGCTTCTGTCATTGCAGGGATAGCGCGGCCAATTAGTTCGCTGCAATATTCCCGCAACAAGTTTCAGGGCGGCAGCGCTCACGTCACAATTCAAGGGGCTTAGCATGGGTCGCGGAATATTGCTTTGGCTGTTGGGCGTTCCTCTCCCGGTCATTCTGCTGCTGGCGATGTGTTCGCATCGCTGAAGGGGAATAGCGTGGCAGAAACAATCATCGCCGGAACCGCTGTCGCGATGGATGCGGGATCGGGCGGCGCAAAATCCGCGGCATCCTGGCCGTCGGTCATTGCCGGCGCCTTCGTGGCGGCCGCGAGCACGGTCATTCTGGTGGCGTTGGGATCCGGCATCGGGTTCGCAAGCATTTCACCGTGGCCGGATCGCGGCGCCTCGATGACGAGCTTTGCCGTGACGACGGCCATCTGGCTGATCGTTACGCAATGGATATCGGCGGCACTCGGAGGCTACATCGCCGGCAGACTGCGCACGCGCTGGATCGGTACGCATCCGCACGAGGTGTTCTTCCGAGATACGGCGCATGGTCTCATCACGTGGGCGGTGGCGACGATTCTCGTGGTCGCGGTCGGCGCCGGAGCGTTCAGGTCGGCGGCCGGCGGCGCCGCGCACATTGCCGGAGCGGGCGCCGTGGCTGCCGTATCGGGCGGCGCAGGCGCCGGAATGGGCGCGAACGCGTCGCTGCCGAACGGCAATTCGCCGGTTTCGGCCTACGAGATCGACAAGCTTTTCAGATCATCGAATTTCGGCGGCAACGCATTGTTGGGCGACGCGCGCCTGGAGGCGGCGCATATCGAAGCCAACGCCTTCGTCAACGGCAGCATCTCCAATGCCGATCGCAGCTACCTGGTCGAGCAGGTCGCTGCGCGCACCGGTGTCTCACAGGCCGATGCGCAGACTCGCGTGGACAACTTCGTCGCGGCCGTGACGCAAGCGCAGCAGAAGTTGAAGTCGGAAGCAGACTCGGCGAGGAAGGCTGCGGCTGAAGCATCCATTTATCTGGCGTTATCGATGTTGATCGGCGCCTTCATAGCAAGCGTCGCCGCAGCGTTGGGCGGCCGTGTTCGAGACGAGCACATCTAACAGCCTCGAGGAGTGACCGATGGATTCAACGCACAAGCTCAACGATTTGTTCGACCAAACCGAGAAATTGCTGGCCAAGCTGGCCGATCAGCGTGGCCCGGAAATCCAGGAACTGCGCGAAAAATTGCATCGCTCCATGGGACAGACCCGAGTCGCCCTGCAGAACGGCGGGCCTGTGCGGGAACACGTCAAGGTTCGCGACGTCGCGGCCTCGCTCAACGACTACGTGCAGAACTATCCCTGGCTGGCGCTGGCGACGGGGGTTTTGGTCGCCTCCAGCATTGGAATTCTTGCCACCCGCGCCACCAAACGATCGCTCCATCATCGACGGCGCGGCAGTCAACATGGCGCCGGTGCCGCCGCTTAGAGCGAGTGAAGTTCGCCGCGTGCCGGCGTACATCCGGATTGATCACGCCTCAATCTCGATTCGGCGCTCCCGGCGGGAAAAAATCCCGATAGGGGCGCCCCTCATCGACGGTGCGGGCCACTGAAGGCCGCGCCAGCAACCGCGCGCGATAGGCGCGCACATGCGGGAACCCGGCGCCGATCTCGTGAACCCAGTCCGCGTAGAACAGCGACGGCGCGGCGGCGCAATCGGCCAGGCTGAAATTGCCGCCGCTCGACCAGCTACGCCTTGCCATCACGCCATTCAGCCAGCCATAAGCCGTATCGAGCATCGCACGCGCTTCCCGGACGCCGAGCGGATCGCGATCGCTGCTCGCGCGCATAAAGTCGGCGACAATTCTCTGCATCGGCGTCATGACGTAATTGTCGAAGAAGCGATCGAGCATGCGCACTTCGAGTGCGCCGGCGGGATCCTTGGGAATCAGTTGAACCGGTCCGGGATGACGGTTGGCGAGATGCTCGATGATAATGCTCGATTCGACATAAGTTTGCCCGGCATCGAGCAGCACCGGAAATTTCTTCAGAGGCCAAAGCGCGGTGAGCTCGCTCATGGCGTCGGGGTCTTCGGGGCCGAGCTTGCGGTAAATGAAATCCGTGCCGTTTTCGTAGAGCGCGATCAGTACTTTCTGGCAATAGGATGCAAACGGGTGTGCGAACAGCGATGGCTTCATGAGGTACCTCCGGTAGCGACGATACACGAGGATCGCGGCACTGCGGGACAAGCCGAAGTCGATGGACTAAGATTCTTCGCCATGACAATTCCGAGCGCGCCATTGGACGGCTTGACCGTCCTCGATTTTTCCCATGCCCTCGCCGGTCCCTACTGCACCATGCTGATGGCGGCCTACGGCGCCAAAGTGATCAAGGTCGAAGGTCCCGAGGGAGACATCGGCCGCACCTGGGGGCCGCCGTTCAACGGCGTCGATGCCTCGTACTTCGTCGGTCTGAACAGCGGCAAACAGAGTCTCGCGATCGACCTGAAGACAGCGGAGGGGTTGGACGTGTGCCGCAAGCTCATCGCCCAGGCCGATATCCTCATCGAGAATTTCAGGCCCGGAACCATGAACCGGCTCGGGCTCGATTACGCATCGCTCTCGGTAACGAATCCGCGGCTGATTTATGTGTCGATATCCGGGTATGGGCAGACCGGTCCCCGGCGGCTCGAGCCGGCGATGGATTTGATCATCCAATCCGCTTCCGGGTTGATGAGCATTACGGGAACCGCGGCGGGCGAAACCGTCAAGACCGGACATTCGATTGCCGATATCACTGCGGGACTCTTCTCCCTGATCGGCGCAATGATGGCTCTCGAGGCGCGCCATCGCACCGGCCGTGGACAGTTCGTCGATGTCTCCATGATGGACACGGTGATGTCGACCATGCTGCCAAGCTTCGCCCGATTCCTGGCCTCCGGGGTCATTCCCAAACCCATGGGCACATTGTTCGACGGCATCGTCCCTTACCGAAATTTCGTGTGCGCGGACCGGGAAATGACGCTGGCGGTGGCGAGCGACAAGCTTTGGAAGAGCTTTTGCGAGGCGATCGGCCGTCCCGAGTTCGGCACCCATGCCGACTACGCCACCAATCCGTTGCGAGTGAAGAACCGCGGCGTGCTCGAGCCGATGCTGGAAGCGATGTTTCGCTCGCGTCCGGCCGCTCATTGGGTCGAGTTGCTGGCGAAGCACGGGGTTCCCGCCACCGTGGTACGCAATCTCAAAGAAGTGATCGACGACGAGCAAACCGCGGCGCGCAACATGACGCCGGTCGTTCAGCATGCCGTCGCGGGTCCCATCCGGGTCATCGGCGTACCGGTGCAATTGTCGGAAACACCGGGGCGCATCGGCAGCGCCGCGCCGCTTCTCGGCGCAGATACCGAGGCGATTCTCAAGGAGGTCAACGGCGGGTGATCGAGGAAATGCACGGCAGGAGTGCGGCGCGCAAGCAGCGCTCAGACCTGCGAGCGGCTCCAGGTAAGCCGCTTGGTCACGGCGTAATTCCACACCGCCCCGACGGCAATGCCGCCCAGTGCGGCAACGTACCAGACGCCGGTGACCTGATTGAGATAGGACGCCAGGCCGACGTTCATGCAGGCGCCCAAACCGCAGGCGAGATTGAAGGACAGCCAGCCGCGCAGCCAACGCAGGCCACGCAGACGCTTGTCTCGGTAGGTAAGCACATTGTTGACGGCAAAATTGAACGTCATGGTACAGAGCGTTGCAATGGTCTGCTCCATCAAAAAACTGCTGTCCGCAAGATTGCGCAGCAAACTCAAAATGCTGAGGTGAACCGCGACGCCCAGCGCGCCCACGATGCAAAACGCGACGAACCGCACCGGCACGATGTGCCCGAACAGTTTGTCGAGCAGCAGCATGACGTATTCCCATGCGGTGAGCGAATCGAGCTTGCTGGTGCCGGCCTGCCGCAGGCGAAAGCTGTAGGGCAGCTCCTTGAACCGCAGCGGTTCGGGGGACGAGGCGAAAAGATCCATGAGTATCTTCGTGCCGATGTTCGACAATTTGCGCACCGCGCGTTCGAAAACCGGACGGCGCAGCATGAAGAAGCCGCTCATCGGGTCGGTCAGCGTGTCGGGCACCAGCATGCGGCTGAGACGCATGCCGAACTTGCTCAACTGCAGGCGCGCCGCGCCCCAATCGCCGGTGCCGCCGCCGGGCGCATAGCGGGTGCCCACCACCATATCGGCATCGCCGTGTTTCAGTTCCGCCAGCATGTCCGGAAGCAGGCGTTCATCGTGCTGCAGGTCGCCGTCGATGACCGCAAGATACGGCGCCGAGCTCGCCAGCATGCCCTCGACACAGGCCGATGACAGGCCGCGGCGCCCGAGTCTTTGCACGCAGCGGATGCGGGAGTCCTTGTGCGCGAGTTGCCGTACCAGATCCGCGGTCCCGTCCGGCGAATCATCGTCCACGTAGACCAGCTCCCACGAACAATCGCGCAGGCAGGCATCGATTCGTTGCGCCAATTCAACCACGTTTTCACGCTCATTGAAGGTGGGAACGATGATGGAAAGTTCAGGTCCTAGAAGCGGCGCGTCCAACTCAATGACTCATGCGTGGTTGTCCAAGTATAGTATAAAGCCGGCCGCCGACCTGATAGGATTGCCGCCCCGCCGAGGCGCAACCCTTCTCGGGGTGTAGCTCAGACTGGTAGAGCGCTACGTTTGGGACGTAGATGTCGCAGGTTCGAATCCTGTCACCCCGACCACTAATTTTATAGGGTTTCCGCATCATCACCTGCCCACGGTTCCAGGTCCAAAAAGGTCACGGTTCCAAAAACGGTTCCAGTTTCAAGGCCGAAAAATCTCGCGAAATTTCGGCTGTCTTTGGATGCCAACGGACGACATGATTCGTTGGCCACCGGTTGTGGGCTGTTTCATCTAGCAAGCAAGTGCCGATAGGGTCCGCCGTACTGGATGGATCCCAGGACTTATTGCGAATATTAAGCGCGGCGTTGTCATTCGCGGCGATTTGGACCGGATGCGGCCTCCGGTCAGTTGACGAGCCAGAAGCACCGCCAGTAAGCGGCCGCTGGTGCCTTGCAGTAGGCGTATTGCACTAATAGGTAGTTTCAGGGCGCACACTATGCTTTCTGACCTTCAATATCATGGAGCAAGTCGACTGTGTCAAAAATCCGCTTGTTGCTTCTGATGCCCATGTGCGCAGCCGCGGTTGTCGACCTCTCCCCCATCGCGGGACTTCAGGTCAGAAATCTTGTGCCGAAGTTCGAGGCGTTCTACAAAAACGCTGCCGCCGCGGGTGTGATGCCGGATCAGCGCTGGGATATGTGGGTGAAGGAATACGGTATTGCCGCGGTGCCGCCTACTCCAGAGGGGCAAACATTGGCTCGCAAACAACTCGACGCTGTTTGGAACAGGTACGCCGCACTGGTGCCGACCCTGCATGCGCAGGAAGCTCGAGCTGAATTGTCGGCGAAAGAGATCCTCCCGAAGGTCGAATCACTTCTTGATCCCGGCGGCAAGCCGACACCGGTCAAGCTGATCCTGTTCGTCGGGCAGTTCGACGGCAATGAGTTCACGGCCCCTCCAGAAACACCCGGCGGGCCCGCTATCGTGATGATGCCGATTGAAACCCGCAATATCCGCTTCGCACTAGCTCAGGAATTCGTGCACGCTGTTCAGATAGACATTGACCATCTGCATAACGGGTTCGACGCGCCGCTCGCAGAGACCGTCCTTACCGTAGGACTCGCGATGCACGCAACCAGAACGAGTCTTGCCCGGTCATCCTGCAAATTTTTATACCTGGCGCGCACCGGGAGTGGCTGCCAAAGTGCCTGGCCGCGTCAACAGCCGTGCTCAAAGGAATCCAGCCATTCCTTTCGACGTCAGGGTCGGACAACACGACCCGTTTCACCTATGGAAGCGGTACCACCGGACTCGAAAGCGAAGCGTACTGCGCAGGATGGGTGCTCATCGGGGACTTACTTGAGCATGGTTATTCTTATCCGGCCCTTGCCAAGATCCCGGAAAAGGACATGGTGCGATTCGTGGAAGCAAGGATTGCGGACTTGCTAACGCCCCATGGGACCGGGCTGTAGCATAAGGCGAGCGATTTATCTTTGGCGCTCTGCATAGTGGACGCTGGTGACAGGCAACGTAGTGTCAAATAAGCAGAGAAACATTCCGAAAGCTAACGGGAAAGTTCCTACTTCTTGAGTTCCCGATAACCGACGGTCACCGAAGTCGGCTCAGGTTAAATGGGGATTTGAACGTCGGCAGAAGCCAGTGAGGCGAAGATCGTCGGGGCTGCGTGATCGATGTGTGTCGGTGACGAGCCAAAGATGCAGCGGCGAGATGAGTTCAAGGGGCGATTATCGTACTGAGAATGGAGCGTTTTGCGGAACGAGGCCACGGGCGTTCGTGGCGGCATGATTTTGCAAAATGCCGCCGTAAAGGTTTTGTTGATTAAAGCGATGCCGATCATGGTTGGGTCGATGAACTAAGGCGGGCCACGGATGTGCTGAGCGCGCGCGAAGGTCTCGATGACGATCATCGGCGCGCCGCAGTGTCGGCACACGAAGGTGGGCCTGGGGCAGTCGTGATCGGCGCGGGCGTCGCCAGGGTCAGCGGGAGGCGTTGGCGCGGGCTGATGCAGAAGATCGCGAGCGGTGGCGATGTCGCGCTGACGGTTGGCGTTGGCGAGCAATCCATAGTGGCGGATGCGATGAAAGCCCGAGGGCAGCACGTGCAGCAGGAAACGGCGCATGAACTCCTCGGTCGCCAAGCTCATCGTTTTGAAGCGCGTGTGTCCGTGTTCGCGATAGTCCTTCCAGCGGAACGTGACGCCGCGATCGTCCAATGCCACGAGCCGAGAGTTTGCGATCGCCACTCGATGGGTGTAGCGGGACAGATAGGCGAGAACCTGTTCAGGTCCGGCGAAGGGGCGCTTGGCGTAGACGACCCACTCGCACTGGCGCAGTGGCATGAGCCAGTCGGCAAAGGCCTCGGCGTCGGCCAAATCGACGTGCTCGCCGAAGAACTTGAGCTGACCGTCACGATGCAGGTACTGGAGCTCTTCGAGGAAGCGGCGCCGGAAGAGGCGCGAGAGTACCCGTACCGAGAGGAAGAAGCCCGGCTTGCACGGCACCCAGCGATCGGCATCGGGTGCAAAGCCGCCGCCGGGTACGATGCCGTGCACATGCGGATGATGAGTCAGCGCCGAGCCCCAGGTGTGCAGCACCAGGGTCGTGCCGATCCGGGCACCCAAGTGCTTCGGATCGGCGGCGATCGTGCGCAGCGTCTCGGCAGCGACGTCGAACAGCAAGTCCATAAATGATCTCCTTGTTGGTATAGGCGATGGCGCTGATGCGGCGCTGGCAAGGTGAACACCACGTGGTAATACGCGACCGGCAAAAGATCCGCCTGGCGTGCTTCGAGCCAGCGCTGCGCGGCGCTCCCCTGGCACTTCGGGCAGTGCCGGTTACGGCACGAGTTGTAGGCGATCTGCGCTTGCGCGCACGCTGAACAGCGCAGCGCATGGCCGCCGAGGGCGAGGCTGCGGCACTGCTCGATGGCCGACATGACCTTCAACTGTCCGAGGCTGAAGTGCCCCCGCTCATGCTCTCGCCAAGTCGGCCCGTGGGCGCGGAAGATATCCGCGACCTCCAGCGCGTTGCGTGGCACGAGCCAGCGCTACGTCGGTCGGGAACTCTCCAAGGGACTTAAGACTTTGCGCAACGTCTCGGTGGCGACATGGGTATAGAGCGCAGTGGTCTCCAATTTTTTATGTCCCAGCAGCACCTGGATGGTGCGGATGTTCTCTCCCTGTTCGAGCAGATGAGTGGCGAAGGCGTGACGCAGCGAATGCATTGTGACGCGCTTGTCGATGCGTGCGGCGAGGGCCGCTTCGTGCACGGCGCGGTTCAGCTGCCGTGTACTCATCGAGTCCACCGGATCGAGGCCCGGGAATAAATATCCACCCGGCAGCACCTTGCCCTGGGCCCGCGCGAAGCGCCACCAGGTGCGCAGCCGCTCGAGCAGCAGTGGTGGCAGCAGCGCCTGGCGATCCTTCTGGCCCTTGCCTTGCTCGACGCGCAAGAGCATCCGCTTGCTATCGATATCACCGACCTTCAAAGCCGTGACCTCGCTGACGCGAAGTCCTGCCCCATACGCGACCGACAACGCGGTCTGATGCTTGAGGTTCTTCGCAGCCTCCAGCAGGCGCACTCACTTCCTCGCGACTCAAAATGATCGGCAAGGTGCGCGACATGCGCACGGGGTGCATCTTGGCCATCAGCTCGGGCTGCCCCAAGGTTGCCTCGAATAAGAACTTCAGTCCCGTGATCGTGGCGTTCAGCGTGATCGCAGAGATCCCCTGATCGACGCAGTGCAGTTGGTAACGGCGCAGATCCTCCGCCGTGGCCGTATCAGGTGAGCGGCCCAGAAACCGGGTGAAATGAAGGACTGCGCGAATGTAGGCGTCCCGAGTCTTCGGCGCGAGCTGGCGCATCCGCATCTCCTCGAGCATGCGTTGACGCAGCGGTGAAATCCTTGCGTGGTGAATCGTTCATGGCTCTGCTCCGGTCGCAAAACGAGGCGGATTGCCTCACCTTGCAAATTACAAAACAGAGCCTCAAACATCAGCCATCCTCCAACCCGAATCGGAGCTACCCCTACCGCGCGAGCGGTTTAGGTCGAAAGGGTGAGTTCGCCGCGATTCAAATCGCATCGGTCGCTGTTGGGCATTCACAATAAAGAATGAGTCCGCAGTCGCTACAGGGTTTAGAATCAGATCGACCGTGAGCGACCAGCAATTTGAAGTTCCAACGACTGGGTTAACAGGCCTGGTATGGGCTTCGTTTGGTGGTGTCTACCGCTCGCCGTCGGAGTCGCCGCGAGCTACTTTGCTTCGTCACCACTTGCCACTGTGCTTGTCTGGATAGTTTCATTTATCTGGATGGGAACCGGCTGTATTTTAAATGCGCGTCGCTGCCACCGGCTGCATTGCTATATATCGGGGCCTGCATTTTTTCTTGGCGCCGCTGCACTCACCTTGTTCGTAGCGGGTGTGGCGTTCGCGGGGCCGCATTCCCTCAACAACATCGTCGGGATTACGCTAACCGTCGCCTTGCTGTCGTTCATTCCAGAAATGATCTGGCGAAAAAGACTCTGAACTAGTGACGGCAGCCGAGCCGCTGCAAGCGGTGGCCCCACCCGATAGCTGCCAGTGGCGACTGACAGGTCAGAGCTGAGGATCACTCTTCGAAGCGGAGGACCGAGCTGTGCCGGATCATTGGGAAGTGGAGCAGGCGGTTCCTTGCGCCGGCCTCCAAATCCGCGTGTGATTCGTCGCTGATTAATCGTGACAGCATATATGCTATCATCCATAAATGGCCATGAGCCGCGTCATATTGGATAGCAACGTGCTCGTATCGGCATTCACGAGTGCAGAGGGCGCTTCACGCCAAGTTTTGCGGTCGGTGTTGAACGGCGCCGCGGAGGCGCTGATTTCGGTGCCACTTTTTGCAGAGTACGAGTCGGTTCTTGGCCGGCCAGAGACTCAGCGGCGTTGTCCATTGAGTGTGGCGGAACAAGGCCGGCTATTCGACGCGTTTCTTGCGCGGACGCGGTTAATCGAGGTGTATTACCGCTGGCGGCCTAACCTGCCAGACGAGGGCGACAATCATGTACTGGAACTGGCGGTCGCTGCCGGTGATGCGCCAATCGTGACTTTCAATCGGCGTGATTTTCGGGGTGGTGAGCTGCGATTTCCCTTAATTATCGTGCAGACGCCGGATGCCTGGTTGAAGTCTCAAGGAATTTAGAAAGGAGTAGGCTCATGTCAACACTCACTATTCGTTTGCCCGATCCCAAACATCAACGGCTCAAGGCCTTTGCGCGTGCGCGGGGCATCAGTCTCAACAAGCTTGTGGAAGAATGGGCAACCGTCGCTCTTGCTCAGATTGATGCTGAAAATCGTTATCTGTTGCGGGCCGCGCGTGGTCGGCCCGAAGCCGGCTTAGCCCTGCTCGACAAGCTTGACCATTCCTTTAGGCGACGGAAACCGGCAAAGAAGAAGTGAAGAGCGATAGCAGCGGCGGCGATATTCAATTCGAGAACCAAGGGGAACACACGATTTGGGACGTAGATGTCGCAGGTTCGAATCCTGTCACCCCGACCACTGATTTTATAGGGTTTCCGCATCCTCACCTGCCCACGGTTCCAGGTCAAAAAAGGTCACGGTTCCAGAAACGGTTTATATGGACGCCTCCCGATGTGCAAGGTCTCGTCAGTGTGATGACCGACAGATTAGGCTGCAGGTTTATATCCGGCCTGTTTTGCAAGCCGTAGCCTGCGGGCCCTGATGGATTCCGCTGATCCGTACCTCAGTTCCAGTGAGAGCTCGAAGCCCTGTCCGTTTCTTCAGGTTTGGCGGATCACGGTCTGACCTGTCTACCATCACACGTAGTAGTCCTCGCGCAACCTTTTAGCGTGCCTTCCTTTTGTTAACGGTTGATCGACCGTGTGTGCAACCCTAGACGGATCGACTCACATACCCAGATTGATACGCTCGTCCATGGGCCATCAGCGCCCAAATCGTGCGTGCCATCTTGTTCGCCATCGCGACGACGGCCACATTCTTTGGCCGCCGCTTCGCTAATTCAGTTAACCACTCCGGCGGCGCTTTGCTGTGCGTCACTGCGCGAGCGCCGTGGATCAGCAGCGTGCGAAGATATCTATCGCCACGCTTGCTGATGCCAAGTAATCGGACTCGTCCGCCGCTGCCGGTTTGCCGCGGCACTAACCCGAGCCACGCCGCAAACTCGCGGCCCGACTTGAAGGCTTTCGCATCGCCCATCGTCGCTACCGCCGCCGTCGCACTCAGCAGACCCACACCAGGGATCGCCGCGATGCGCTGTGTCGCTGAGTCCTGACTCTGCCATTGGCGCAATCGTCGCTCGATCTGGCCGATTTGCTCATCGAGCTCGCCCAGCCGCGCGTACTGTTCGCGCAAGGTCTCGATTACCATCGCCGGTAGCCGATCGGATAGCCGCCCCAGCACGCCCGGGACGTCTCGCTTGATCCCGGCTCGGCCCTGCGGCATCACCTCGCCGTACTCTGTCAGTAATCCCCTCAGGCCGTTGCTCTGCGCGGTACGAAACTTCACTAACTGTTCGCGAATCCGATGCAGCGCCAACACCGCTTGCTGCTCCTCGCTCTTGACCGACACCACCTTAATTCCAGGCTGCTGTACCGCCGTCCAGATCGCGCGCGCATCTGCCGCATCGTTCTTGTTGCCGCCCACAAAGGGCTTCACCATCCGCCCAGACAACAATCTGACCTGGTGACCAAGCTTGCGCAGTGATCGCGCCCAGTGTTGGGATCCGCCGCATGCCTCCATGCCGATCAAACAGCTCGAACGATTAACAAAATGCTCCAAAAACTTCTCCCGCCTTAGCTGCAATGTCACAATCTCGCCCGTCGCCGGCTCCACCCAATGCAGCTGAAACACCCGCTTTGCGATATCCACTCCAACCACGATACGATTCATGTCGGACCCTCCGGTTGCCTGTGAAGACTGAACACCTTCCACCTTAGGCACTTTGATGCCGTCGGCCCGGAGGGTCCACTTCCTTCCAGACTTACCCACTAACCTCACCTTTGAGATGGGAGGCGTCCATACCATTTCCAGTTTCAAGGCCGGAAAATCTCGCGAGATTTCGGCTGTCCTTGGATGCCAACGGACGAGATGATTCGTTGGCCACCGGTTGTGTGATTGTTTGATCCAATGTCGATGCTGTCCGCTGTACTGGATGGATCCCAGCACTTATTGCGAATGATAAGGCGCCCTGGCCTCAATGGATCAGCGAAACACTTGAGCCGAGAATATGCGCTGGTGTTTTCCAGTTAAGTGTCTCTCTGGGACGGGTGTTCAACTTCTTGGCCACGGCATCGAGCTGGGCTTGAGTGACCGCTGAAAGATCAGCCCCTTTTGGATAGTATTGCCGCAGCAACCCATTCGTATTCTCGTTGCTTCCGCGTTGCCACGGACTTGATGGATCGCAGAAATAGACTTGGACGTCGGTTGCCACGGTGAATGCGGCATGGCTGGCGAGTTCTACGCCACGGTCCCAGGTCAGTGATTTACGCAAGGCGATCGGAAGCTTGCGCACTGCCTTGATGAGGGCAGCAACGACCGCCTCGGTGCCCTTTTCCGAGAGTTTGACCAGCACGACAAACCGCGACTTCCGCTCCACCAAGGTGGCGATGTAGGTTCCGCGGGATCCTTCCACCAGATCACCCTCCCAGTGTCCTGGGACCGCACGGTCTTCCACCTCTGCCGGTCTCTCGCGTATGGAGACGGCGTCAATAATTGCGCCTCGACCCTGCCCTCGATCGGTGGCGTGGCGAGATCGGCGAAAGCGGCGTTTTGTACGCAGGTGGCCGACGAGCTCTCTTTTTAAGGCGCCGCGCGCCTGCACAAACAGGCTTCGATAGATCGTCTCGTGTGACACCCACATCTCCGGATGACCGGGATAGTCGTCTCTGAGCCAGCCAGCAATCTGCTGCGGAGACCAGTCCTGCTCCAGTTTAGCCGCAACGATCCGCCGCAATTGTGGGTTTTGGCTGAGCAGACAGGGCTTCGGCCGACGGGCCGACTCCCAAGCCTCCGAGTCCGCATCGGCAGCCCGATACCGCCTTCGTCCTCCGTGCCGAGCCACTTCTTGGCTGATCGTGGAAACAGCCCGATCCAGTCGCCTGGCGATGGCGCGAAACGAATTTCCTGCAGCAAGTCCCCGAGAAATCTCCTCGCGCTCTCCGAACCTCAATACTCTCGGGGAACGCCTCCTTGGCACTGGCGCTATCCCGCCTGAAGCTCCCAGCAGTCGATTGATATTGCCCGGTCGCTGCCCGAGTTCGCCGACTATCCCGAGCACAGACTCGCCGGTCTTATATCGCCGCCAAAACTCTGCCCGCTGCGCGGGCGTGATCGTCGATCGGCGTCCCATACCACACACCTCCTAGCCTTAGATTAGCTGGAGTGTTTCGCCGACCCATTGAGATCACCTTACCTATGTGCCCGGTAGGACAAGAGTTTTTTCCGCGGTCCTCGCCTACGGTTCTAGGTCCAAAAAGCTCACGGTTCCAGAAACGGTTCCGGTTTCAGCGCCTGAAAAGCTCGCGAAATTTCGGTTGTCATTGGATGCCAAAGTGACGACATGAATAGTTGGTCGCCCGCTGCGGCGAGATTCCGTCCCACTGAGCGGGAAACTGGAGCTCACGAAATCCTGCGGATGTTTGAGCTGTATGTATTTCCCAAGCTTGGTAAGCTGTCAGTGCAAGAAGTGACTCGCCGTCACTGGCTCGAATTGCTCTAGGCACAAGAATAGTTGCGGGGCATTACCTCAAGGTCTTCACAGGCCGGGCTCGAGTCCGTATTGGACCTAGATTTTTGATCTTCAAAAAACATCGGGACGGCAACGGATTGGCCACAAATACTACGCGTCGCGCGCCGATACCTCACTTGCAGCTAGTCTGGGTGGCGCTAATCGCAAGCGTGACCGCGCACGCCGCAGATCCGCCGTCCCCCGCAGCAATCCCGGGCGATAATCAATCGATCGATGAAGTGGTGGTAACCGGGTCCCGCATCCCGAGTAACATCAACGATGAAATCATGCCAGTTACCGTGCTTGATTCAACCGACCTCGCGCGCGGCGGCTTCGATTCTCTCAGCAAGATCCTGCAGACTTTGCCGATGAGCGCCTCGTCGGTGCTGAATACCAACGTCAACAATGGCGGCGACGGTTCCGCCCGGGTCGACTTACGTGCACTGCAACCCAAGCGCACGCTGGTCCTACTCAATGGAAATCGTTTGCCAAACGGGGGGATCGGCGGTGACAACTCGGTTGATCTGAACTCCATTCCAGCAGCCATGATCGATCGCGTCGAAGTCCTGACGACCGGCGCCTCCGCCATTTATGGCGCCGATGCAGTGGCCGGCGTCGTGAACCTCAAAACCAAAACAGATTTTAACGGCATCGATATGGCCGCCGAGCAGTCCCGGAGCTATCGCGACGATGGCGCCATCAGCACCCTGACCTTGAACGCGGGGCACGAAGTATTCGGCGGTCAGTGGATGCTGGGCGGCGAGTATGTCGATCAGCGACCCGTCTCCGATTCGGCCAGGGCGTTTTCCGCCGTGCCGGTGACGATTGACGACGTCAACGGCGATAAGGAATTTAGCGGCAGCAGTAGCACTCCGGAAGGCCTATTTGGTGTGCCGCCGGGCAACGCGCTTGGGCTGGCGGAGGGCGTATACACCCGAGTCAGTGGGTCAGTGGGACGCACCGCAGCCAATTATCGGCCCGCCGTCGACGCGGATTGGTACAACTACGCTCCTTACAATTATTTACAAACTCCGAATCAACGCAGCAGCGTGTGGTTGCTTGGAACACAACCGCTGACATCCAATATGTCGCTCCATGTGGAGGGACTCTACAATCATCGTTACTCTTCACAGGTCCTCGCGCCGACGCCGTTCAATACGGATCTCGATCCGGCGCCGATTCTCGCCGACGGCAATCCGGGTATTCCGGCCAGCAACTACTACAATCCTTTCGGTGAGGACATCAGTTTGCGCCGCCGTTTTGTAGAACTCGGCGATCGCATTCAACAACAAAGAGTCGACATGAATCGCGAGCTCGCATCGCTCAGCATTCAGGAGGGATCATGGAAAATTTCGCCGGCGGTTTCATATTCCCACTCGAACGGGACCGAAACCGACATCGGTGCGATTCCCGGACAACTGCTCGCGACCGCGGTCGGACCCTCAGGTCCTAACGCTCAGGGTCAAATCGTCTGTGGTTTGCCGGATGCCTCTGGCATCGTGCCCGCAAGCGCGATCATTCCAGGGTGCGTGCCGATCGATTTGTTTGGCGGTGTTGGTTCGTTGACTCAAGCGCAGCTCGCAAGTTTAAGCAAAACTCTGGTGGATCATGGCACCGACTCGGAGTGGATTGCGAGCATCGACGCGCGGGGGCCCTGGGGCGCAGTTTCAGGCGGCCCGATTGAATGGGCAACGGGTGCCGAATACCGGCGCGATGAAGGCAGCTACATATTCGATCCCAGTCGGGGCGGCGGCGCCGTCGGTACCGGAGGCCAGGAAGATATCCCTGAAAAAAGCATGTCCGCCCGCGAGGTATACCTGGAGATGCGCGCGCCGCTCGTGCGGCAGCACCCCTTGGTCGAAGCGTTGGATTTATCCACGGGTGCACGGTACTCGGATTTTTCGACCTTTGGCGGCCATTTCACCTGGCAAGCGGGCCTGCGCTGGCAACCTTTCGACTCCTGGGCGTTGCGCACCAACTACGCGCGCGTTTTTCGCGCACCGAGTTTGCAGGAGCTTTACCTGTCCGGAGGTGTCGGGACCGAGCTCGTATTTGATCCCTGTGGCAATGATCCCACCCCGATTCAGCGCGCGCACTGCGCCGCCAACGGCGTGCCCGGAGGCCAATATATTCAGGACTTGAATAGTCTCGCGGGGGCATTCAGCGTATTTCAGGGTGGCAACCCGAACCTTGGGCCCGAGAGCGGCTATTCGTTCGACACCGGCGTTGATTGGCGGCCGGCGGATGTGCCGAATTTTCGCGCGTCAGTAGATTACTACAAGATCAATTTGAACAGCTACATCAGCGATCCAGGTATCGCCGATATCCTGCAGCAATGCGCCGACGGCGGTCGCGCGGATATTTGCGGCCTGATACGACGAGCCGCCGACGGCAGCATTGTTTCGGTGTCAGCGATTCCACGCAACTTCGGCAGCGTGGTCGTCAGCGGCATCGATATGGCGGCGACGGCGATTGCGAATCCTAGTTTCGGTCGATTCAAACTATCCATCCAGGTCAGCTATCTGGCGCACCACGACACCCAGCTTTTTCCCGGCGGCGACACGACCCCCGAAGCCGGAACGTACTCTACGTCCGCCGCCGCGCTGCCTCGCTGGCGTTCGCTGGCGCATGTCGATTTTGATCGAGGATCCTGGCATTTCAGCTACAGCAATCAATGGATCGGCGGATATACCGAGTGCGGCTTCGTGGGCTTCCAGAACGGCGAGTACTGCCGCCGTGTGGATGATGTCTTCTATCAAGATGTGGAAGCTGCGCTGACCATACGAACTTCCTTGACGCTGCGCCTCGGGGTCAACAATCTCACCAATCAGCAGCCGCCGTTCTTGAATTTCGGCACCGACGCCAATACCGACACCTCGACGTATCGACTGCTGGGACGAACCTTTTTTATTGCGGTCCGTTACAAATTGAATTAGCGGCCTGACGCCGCGGCACTGAGGGCAGATCGCCTAGGCACCTCGCCTTTGTCGCGCATCTCCTTCAGGATTTTCTGCTGCGTCGCCACTCGGTCCAGTTCAATCTGAAAGGCGGCAAGATAGCGGGGATCCTTGCGCAGTTCCGCCAACAGCGGGTCGCGCAGCCTGATCCACCACGTGTAGTAATGGTCTTTGCGATACGCCGCCGTGAATGAATCGATCGCCGCCTCCCGATCTCCGGAAAGCGCTTGCACCGTGCCGTGAAAGACCCCCGGCGGATTCTCGTCACGATCCGCAAACACCTTGAGCGACAGCAACAAAGGCGCCAGCGCTGCGCGATCTCCTTTGACTTTCAGTAAGTGTGCCAACACCACGGCGCCGATAATACTATCCCAGCCTCCCGGAAGCGTGACGCTGGTGGCTCGCTCATGCAGGGACAGCTTCTCGCGCAGCAAAGCGATCGTTTGATCGATGGTGCCGCTCTCGATGGCTAAGCTGTCGACGGCCATCCAGTAGGAATATACCGACGGACCCATCGGATACATCCACTCACCTTGATGAGCGGCGGCAGATCGATAATCACCGTCGTATGCCGCCAGCATGACCGAGGCATCCGAGTTAGCCGGCATTCCCTCGGCCACACTTCCTGCGGCTTGCCGGTCATCCGCATCGAGATACATGGCGCAGGCAAGAATCCGCAGCCAAGGGGCGTCGGAATCGGCTCGCAGCGCGCGCTCGATGAGCTTGATTCCCTCCGCAGCCTGTCCTCTACTCCATGTCAATTCAGCCAAACGAGCAATAGCCGGTGGAAACTCCGGGCCAAGGGCAAGAGCTTTCGCGTAATACTCTTCAGCCTGATCCCAGTGTTCAGCCTCCCCTAGAATTCTAGCTTTGAAGTAATAGTTTCGCGGGGCAATCGGATCGATCGCGATTGCCTGTTCGATCATCGCCTTCGCGTCTTGTGTGCGCCCGGGTTCTTCCCACAACGCTTCCGCATACATTTGATAGCCGGGACCGTCGTTGGGCGCCAAGTTCAATCCCCTTTTCGAAAGTCCGGCATCCGCCGCCCTGAAGTCGGTCTGCAGGGAACCGCGCATGGCGTAAGCTTCACCGAGGCGCGGATCGAGCGCGAGGGCCTTGTCCAGCAGCGGAAGTAGATCGGAGCGATCGGGTACCCTCATCGCCGGTGCGCAGCCAAGCATAGAGATGGCGCGCTCGGGCCAGTTCCACATATGCCAGTGCAAAGGTTGGGTCAATCTTGATGGCGTTCTCGAGATCAACTATTGCCTGTTCGGCATCTTTCACGGTCCAACGATTGAGTAGTGACTGCGCATCCAAGTAGCTCAAGTACGCGTCCAGGCTGGTGTTGCGGGAGCGGTCGACCCGGTGCATGTCGGCATTCAGGAGTTGAACTTGAAGAGTCGCCGCCAATTGCGCGGCGATGTCGTCCTGCAATTCGAAGATGTCGCCAATGCGCCGGTCAAAACGTAGGGACCGCAACTGCAGGCCGGTCTGGGTATCGACCAATTGCGCCGTGACTCGTAGGCGATCGTCCACGCGTTGCAAGGTGCCTTCCACCAGATAGCGGGCGTCCAAGCGCCGGCCGATCTCACGGGCATTGATCTGTTGCCCAATGAACGAGAATGAGGAACTACGGGCGATGACGATCAACTCCTTGACGGTGCCGAGGCGCTGCAAGACCATTTCGGGTACCGCCTGCGCCAGCCGGCCGTTGTCGCCTTGAATGCTCAGATCGGCGAAGGGCAGCACCGCGACCGTTCGCGGCTGAATCCCTGATACGGTGACTTCGGTACGTTTCGTATCGGAGGCCGCGATGTCTGGCCCGCGACGAATTGACGCCAAAGAATGACCGTCCCGGCGACTGCAACAACAGCGGCGATCGCGATAACAATGCCTTTGCAGGAAGGCCGGCGCGGGGAAACAGAGTGATCAGGATGCTGACGGGCCGTTTGACGCGGTGGCTGGCGGTGGCTCTCAAGAACTGACGCAGCCGCATTCTCCGGCGGAATGACTGGAATCACGGCTGGCAGGAGCCGGTAGCCGCGCCCACGCATACTCGCGATGTATCGAGGTGCCTGCGGATCATCGCCGAGCGCATCGCGCAGCAGTTTTATGCGTTGGCTGACCGTTTCCGGATTGACCACCAATCCCTGCCAGACTTGCGACATCAGATCATCGATGGACACGATATTTGGCGCGGACTCGCGCCAGCGCGAGCAATACGTCGAAGGATAGTTTGGGCAAGGGGATGTCCATCGTATCGCGACGTACGGATTGCAATCCGAGATCGACGTGCAGATCGGCAAGGCAAAACTGATCTGGCAGCAATGCTGCTGGGTGTCCTGCACCACGCGGTGCGGTTGAATCGCTCACGCAGGCTCAGCCATCGCATCACACCGTCCCTGCATGGGAATCCTGAGTGGAAATTGTCCTTCGAAGTGTAGCGGAATACCTAGTGATTTCCGCGGAAACGCATGGCCCCACAAATCGCATAACTGTTGAGCGGCGGTCGGCTAGTTTTCTCCGCGCGCCCAGCCACATGCGCCACCCGCAGCTAAGCAGTGACCACCTTTGACCAATCTTTGATGAAGCTTGGGCAACTCTTGGACCATCCTTCAAGTCGCCGCAGTCTTCGGCACATACCTTGTGAATCGCGTGTTTGATGCCTGTATTCACAAGTTACCTTAGGAGATAGTCATGAAGATTTCGAATAAAAGCTCAACGAATTCAGTTGCTTCCATCATCATAAGCACCTTCGCCATGGTGGCCGGGATTTCGACGGTTTCAACTGCGCGTGCCGGGGACGATGAACCGCGAAAGACCATGATCGTCAGCTATGCCGATCTGAATGTGGACACGGAACAGGGCGCAAAAGTGCTCTACGCCCGCATTCGGCAAGCTGCCCAAGACGTTTGTGCGACGCTCGAAAGCCGGGAGTTGCTGGTGAGGGCCAAATGGCTGAGATGCTTCGACTCTGCGATGCTCCGCCGCCGTCGGCCAAGTCAACAAGATTGCCGTTACCAAGCTATATCAAGCCTCGGTGGCGCCCAAAGCCAAGAGCTAAGAGGTTCATCCTGGCCGAACGAACGGAACTCTTGCCTGGGTAGCGGAGGCGCCTACGACCTTGCGGGACGGGGGCGCCTCTCTTTTTATCGCAGATCGACGAATAACCGACTATCAGAGGGAGCTGAGTTCAGTGTTTTGGGACGTAGATGTCGCAGGTTCGAATCCTGTCACCCCGACCACTTCACATTTGCATGACATACGCGACAATTTCATCCGCAGCCGTCTCGGCCGAGGTTTGCAGGGTATTGATGCGGATTTCCGCATGCTCGGGCGGCTCGTAAGGCGAGTCGATTCCGGTAAAGTTCGTGAGTTGACCCGCGCGTGCTTTTTTGTAGAGACCTTTCACGTCGCGCTGTTCGGCCACCTCGAGCGGCGTTTCGATGTAAATTTCGACGAACTCGCCGGGCAACGTCATCTCGCGCACCATGCGCCGCTCGGCGCGGAAGGGTGAAATAAATGCCGTCAACACGATCAGTCCCGCGTCCGTCATCAGTTTGGCGACTTCGCCGATGCGCCGGATGTTCTCGACGCGGTCCGCGTCGGTGAATCCCAGATCCTTGTTCAGCCCGTGGCGGATATTGTCGCCGTCCAGCAAGAAGCTGTGCTTGCCGAGCGCGTGGAGTTTTTTCTGCACCAGGTTGGCGATGCTGGACTTGCCCGCTCCGCTCAAGCCGGTGAACCACAGCAGCCGCGGACGCTGGTGTTTCAACCGGGCGTGCGCGTCGCGATCGACGTCGAGCGCCTGCCAATGCACATTGCTCGAGCGGCGCAACGCAAAATGCAGTATCCCGGCGGCAACCGTGGCATTGCTGATTTTGTCGATCAGAATGAAACCGCCGAGCTCGCGGCTTTTTTCGTACGCTTCGAACACCAGCGCCTTGTCCGTGGATAGATTCGCGACGCCGATGGCATTGAGGCTCAAGGTCTTGGCGGCGAGGCGCTCCATCGAGTTGACGTTTATCTGATACTTTGGGCTGTGGATGGTCGCGGTCACGAGCTGCGTCGCGAGCTTCAGCCAATAAGGCCGGCCGGGCAGCAACTCCTCGTCAGCCATCCACACCAGCGTCGCTTCGAACTGATCCGCGATCTCGGGCGGCGTCGTCCGCGGCGGCCAGCACGTCGCCGCGGCTGCAATCGACGGCGTCGGCCAATACCAGCGTGACGGACTGTCCCGCGACCGCTTCCTCAAGATCCGCGCCCAGGGTGACCACGCGCGCGACCGTCGAAGTCCTGCCCGAGGGCAAAACGCGTACTGAATCTCCAGGCCGTACGCTGCCCTGGGAAATGAGGCCCGCAAATCCACGGAAATCCAGGTTGGGGCGGTTGACCCATTGAACCGGCATGCGGAACGGGCGCCGCTGCGCCGCCGCGGAGTCGATTTCGACACTCTCGAGATGCGATATCAGCGACGGGCCTGAATACCAACGCGTGTTGGCGGACATCGAAGTGATGTTGTCGCCGACAAGACTTGAAATCGGGATGGCCACGAAGTCGCGGATGCCGATGCTGCCGGCGAAGGCGCGATAATCGGCAACAATGGCATCGAATGTCGCCTGCGCGTAGTCCACCAGGTCCATTTTGTTGACCGCCAGCACGATGCTGTGGATCCCAAGCAGATGAGTCAGATAGCTGTGCCGCCGGGTTTGGGTCAATATGCCCTTGCGCGCGTCCACCAGAATGATCGCCAAGCTCGCGGTCGAAGCTCCGGTGACCATGTTGCGGGTGTATTGCTCGTGCCCCGGCGTGTCAGCCACGATGAATTTGCGTTTCTCGGTGGCAAAGTAACGATAGGCAACGTCGATGGTGATTCCCTGTTCGCGTTCCGCGGCCAGGCCATCGACCAGCAAGGCAAAGTCGATATTGCGCCCCTGCGTGCCGATCCGTTGGCTGTCGGCGGTCAGCGCCGCCAGCTGATCTTCGAAGATCATCTTGCTGTCATAAAGAAGCCGCCCGATGAGCGTCGATTTGCCGTCATCCACCGAACCGCAGGTGATGAACCGCAACAGTGATTTATGCTGATGCTTGCGCAAGTAGGCTTCGATGTCGCGCGCAATCAGGTCATGCGCTTGATACGAGGATTGTGCGGGAACGCCGGTCATCAAAAGTATCCCGCCTGCTTCTTCAGCTCCATCGAGGCGCCTTGATCGTGGTCGATCGCGCGGCCTTGCCGCTCCGAGGTCGTCGTCAAAAGCATTTCCTGAATGATTTCTGGCACGGTGGCGGCGCTGCTCTCGACCGCTCCGGTGAGGGGATAACAGCCGAGGGTGCGAAAGCGGATGGAGCGTTGCACCGGAATCTCGCCGGGATGTAGGCGAAAGCGCTCATCATCGACCATGAGCAGCAGACCGTCGCGCTCGACCGTCGGGCGTGGTGCGGCAAAATACAAGGGCACGATCGCGATGTTCTCGAGGTAGATGTACTGCCAAATATCGAGTTCGGTCCAATTGGAGAGTGGAAATACCCGGATGCTTTCGCCCTTGTTCTTGCGGGAATTATAGATATTCCAGAGCTCCGGGCGCTGATTCTTCGGATCCCAGCGGTGATTGGCGGAGCGGAATGAAAAAATGCGCTCTTTGGCGCGGGATTTCTCCTCGTCGCGGCGCGCGCCGCCGAATGCCACGTCGAAACCGTATCGCGTCAAGGCCTGCTTCAATCCTTCCGTCTTCCACAAGTCGGTATGCAGGCCGCCATGATCGAAGGGGTTTATCCCCCGCGCCACGGCGTCCGGGTTTTGGTGCACGATGAGCTGCATACCGCTGCGCGCGGCGACCGCGTCGCGCATTTCGTACATGGCGCGAAACTTCCAGCGGGTGTCCACGTGCAGCAGCGGAAAGGGCGGAACACCCGGATAGAACGCCTTGAGGGCCAGGTGCAGCATGACGGCGCTGTCCTTGCCGGCCGAATAGAGCATCACGGGTTTTTCGTTTTCCGAAATCACTTCACGCATGATGTGCATGCTTTCGGATTCGAGGCGTTGCAGATGCGTGAGGGTGCGAAGGTCATCCCGCACCGGGTGCTTGTTCATCCCGCACAAAGTACGGGGCAGGTGCGCAGCCGTCAAGCCACGCGCCAATATGCAAAATCGCTTTTGGAGATCAAGCAACTCAATGGTTGCGTATCGACGAGGACCGGTTCAATATGCATCCAGGAGGTTGCATATGAAGCCATTGACCGATCGCATCGAAAGAAAGGTGCACATCAACGCGCCGCGCGCCCGCGTGTGGCGGGCCGTGTCCGACGCGGGAGAGTTCGGCGCCTGGTTCGGCGTCGATTTCAAAGGCAAGACGTTCGTGGCCGGAAAGCCTATTCAGGGAAGAATCACCTATCCGGGTTTTGAGCATTTGACCATGGAGGTGCTCATCGAGCGCATCGTGCCGGAGCAATTACTTTCCTGGCGCTGGCACCCCGCGGCCATCGACCCAAAAGTCGATTATTCGAATGAACCGACCACGCTGGTCGTATTCGAGCTCAAGGACGCCGACGGCGGCACCCTGCTCACTGTGGTCGAGTCCGGACTGGATAAGATACCGCTGGCGCGCCGCGCCGAGGTCTTTCGCCTGAATAGCTCGGGCTGGGACGAACAAATGGAGAACATCAAAAAGCATGTCGCCCAAACGTAAGGCGCCGGCTAAACCGAAGCCGCTGCAAAATTACGCGCCCGTATTCGCGGCTTTGGGGGATGAGATCCGGCTCTCGCTGCTCGCGGCCCTCTGTGTCGGCGGCGCCATGTCGATTGCGCAGCTGACCTCTGGTACCGAGATATCGCGCCAGGCGGTTACGAAACACTTGGGAGTTCTGGCGGCGGCCGGGTTGGTTCGCGACCTCAAGGTCGGTCGCGAACGGCTGTGGGAATTCGAGCCCGCGCAATTGGATGAGGCGCGGCGCACCTTGGAAATCATCGGCCAGCAATGGGATCATGCCCTGGCGAAGCTGAAGCTCGCCGTGGAAAGCAATCCTCTTTAATCGCCTTTATGGGCGCTTCAAAACCGGGCAAACTCCTATATAATCCGCGCGCACTTCCGATTCGGTTTGCTAAGTACCCGAGCATCGGCCTGAAAGATTACGTTTGGCGCTGTAACTTGTTGATTTTCAAGCGCCCGTAGCTCAACCGGATAGAGCACCGGCCTTCTAAGCCGGCGGTTGCAGGTTCGATTCCTGCCGGGCGCGCCATCTGAATGTCGGGCGTTCGACGATGGTGGACGTAGCTCAGTTGGTAGAGCCCCGGATTGTGATTCCGGCCGTCGCGGGTTCGAGTCCCGTCGTCCACCCCACCTTCCATGAGGGTGCGAGTCGAGCAGTGCGTCGGTTGGAAAAGGTTTCATGGGCCGTTAGCTCAGCTGGTAGAGCAGTTGACTCTTAATCAATTGGTCGTAGGTTCGATCCCTACACGGCCCACCATCCAATAGCGTTCTAGGATGTCCGAGAACTTCCAATGACTCGAAACAACCTCGAGTAAATGGCGGATATCGCACTAGAATTTAGTCAACTTGTCGTTTACAGACGTCCAGCGTCTTCCGAGTACAGCCACCTCTGAGTGGGAATTCTTGTTGGGGGCTTCGTCGAAATTTCTTGGCGTTGAAGCCCCTTTCCATTAGCAAATCCCTTTTCGCCACCGCTATGTTTTTGGCAAATATCCATTTCTTTCGGTATTTTTCGCTGTCGCACCCCGCTCCGGTAGTCTCGCAGCCTTACCATTGAGAAAGGAACCTCTCCCTCCAAGCAGGCGGTGATGACGCATAGGCTCGGCGGACATCGTCATATGCCGTCGCCACTTCCTGCATCATTCCGTCGCGTGCGAGGAGTCGCGCCAGCGTCGCGCGACGATAGCGCCAATCTCTCCATGCGTCATTCGGCCAATCTTCGCGACGCGCGCTCTCTGTGGCGGCGGCGTAGTACTTGAATGAATCGAGCCAATAGGTGTTTCTTCTTGCGGCAATCTGCTCGGGGAAGGCGGCGTTATCAGCCCTCTCGGCAAATCGCGCGAGCGCGTTCGGCTCATGGGCATCCGCGGCCTTCTGATACCAGCGCCACGCACGGGTTTCGTCGCTGGCTAATTCGTCATTCCCGCCATCGGCGCGCTTCACCCCATGCTCGTAGAGGTTGCCCAACTCGAACGCAGCAATGGCTACACCGTCGCTCCAGGCTTTCTCCAGCAGCGCTATTGCTCGCCCCAGGTCATGCATGCCAGCGGACGGCTGCGAGAGCAGCATTCCCAAATCGACCCGTGCGGCCGGGTAGTTTTGAGCGACGGCCGCCTCGAAATCTCGTTTTGCTTCTCCGAGCATGCCGCTTGCCATTAGGGCTCGACCACGCTCGTACACCGATCGAACTTGACCGACAGCGTGGCCATCTTGGTTGGCGCACGCCCCGACTGCAATGTCGGCGACGATTTGCTCGAGCATGGAACCCGCGGCGCGCCGATCCGGATCATAGGGCGCTGCCGCCGATTCATCGCACTTGCGATCGGTCAGCCGGCCACTGGCGCACGTCGGCCGCCGCGGGAAGCCCGAGCTGAAATCTGTCCGCAGTGCCAGGCAGCGGATCGAACTGCGCTGCTCGCACCCATTCGATCTGGTCTCTAGCGTGGGGACGCGCGCATCCCAGATCCGGGCGGTCTTATCGACCGACGCTGTGACGATGCTGCTTGCCGTCGGGCGAGAAGGCGGCGGAGTGCACTGATCGGTATGCCCGCTCAGCAGCAGCACTTGGCGTGCCCGTCACGGCATCCCAGATCCGTGCACGTCTTGTCGGGCGACGCCGTGACGACGCTGCCGGCCATCGGGCGAGAAAGCGGCCGAATTGACCACTTTCGCTGTGCCCGATCAGACGCACGACCTCGCGGCCCGTCGCGGCATCCCAGATGCGTGCGGTCCTGTCGCCGAGGCGGTGACGACGCTGCCGGCCGTCCGCCGAGAATGCTGCATATCTCACCTGACGTCCGCGTGCCCGCTCAGCACAACGAGCTGCCGACCCGTCGCAGCATCCCAGATCCGAGCGGTCTGTGTCATGTCGAGGCCGTGACGACCGCTTACCATCGGGTGAGAACGCCGCGTGAGTTCCCAATCGTTGTGCCCGGATCAGCAGCTGCACGATCTCGCGGCCCGTCGCGGCGTCCCAGATGCGCGCGGTCTTATCCAGCGAGGCCGTGACGATGCGCCGGCCGTCGGGCGAGAATGCGGCGGACCAGACCGAGACCGTATGGCCCGCTCAGCCGCTGGACTCTCGCCCCGTCGCCGCATCCCAGATGCGGGCGGTCTTGTATCCGAGGCCGTATGACGACGCGTCGACCATCCGGAGAGAACATGGCGGAGGCCACGCGATCCGTAGTGCCCGCTCAGTACCTGTGAGCCGCCGGCCCGTCGCGGCATCCCAGATGCGCGCGGTCTTGTCTCCAACGACGCCGTCACGATCCGCCGGCCATCCGGCGAGAACGCGGCCGACAACACCGATTGGTGTGCCCGCTCAGCAGCCCAATCTGCCGGCCGGCCACGGCATCCCAGAGCCGTGCCGTCTTGTCGAACGACCGTCGAGACCTCGCCGACCGTCGGGCGAGAACGCGGCGGACTCGACCACGTCCGTTGTGCCAGCTCAGCAGCAGCAGTCTGCGACCGGTAGCGGCGTCCCAGAGCCGAGCGGTCTCATCGTTCGGATGCCGTGACGATGCGCCGGCCATCGGGCGAGAACGCGGCGGACGTACACGATGGTCGGTGTGCCCCTCAGCATCAGCATTTGCCGGCCGGTTGCGGCATCCCAGATCCGCGCGGTCTTGTCGAGCTGAGGCCGTGACGATGCGCCTGCCGTCCGGCGAGAACGCCGCCAGATCACGCCAATCGGTCGTGCCCGCTCAGCGCCAGGACCTGCCGGCCCGTCGCGGCATCCCAGATCCGTGCGGTACTTGTCGATCGAGGCTGTAACGATGCGGCGGCCGTCAGGCGAGAACGCGGCGAGTTCACCGTGATCGGTGTGCCCACTCAAGCAGCAGAGACCTCGCGGCCCGTCGCGGCGTCCCAGATCGCGTGCCGTCTTGTCGATCGATGCCGTGACGATCAGTCGGCCATCGGGCGAGAATGCGGCAGATCGCACCCGGCCGCGTGTGCCCGCTCAGCAGCAGCATCTGCTGGCCGGTCGCGGCATCCCAGATGCGTGCCGTCTTGTCGTCCGAAGCAGTGACAACGCGCCGGCCGTCCGGCGAGAACGCGGCGGAACTCACGCTGGTCGGTGTGCCCACTCAGCACATGACTTGCCGACCGGTCGTGGCATCCCAAATGCGCGCGGTCTTGTCGTACGAGGCTGTGACGACGCGCCGGCCGTCAGGTGAGAACGCGGCGGATCTCACCCGATCCGTGTGACCGGTGATCGCCAGGATCTGCGCGTCCGTCGCACGCGCTTCCTGGAACACGCTGAGGGCTTCCGGTGTGTAGTAGGCGCTCGCTGCCTCGGATGCGGCAATACCTCGAGAATAATGCCCAATGCGCCCGGGAATCCCCATCCTTGAGGCGTGCGGCAGCCGTTTGCGTGAGCGAACGCAACTGGCCTGAGCGCCGCATCTCGCTGCATCCGATGCGACCTTTGCTTCGTAGGTCGTCGCGGCAAGGCCGCCGGCGAGGGTCAGTATCAGCACACCCGCTGCGGCAATCGCGACTCGGTAGCGGCGCGCAAATTTGAGCACGCGGTATGCAACGCTGTCGCGCTGAGCCAGCACCACATCGCCACGCAGATAGCGCGCGATATCCTCGCCGAACGCGTTTGCCGTCGCGTACCGCTCGGCCGGGGACTTCCTCAGCGCCTTTATGGCGATGGTGTCGAGGTCGCCCCGTAAGGATCTCGACGATCTTCTTTGGCGTCGTCGCCCGCGCTGCTGCGGCCGCTTCGCTCAGTGTCGACGCGGCTCGGCGCCACCGGGTCCGCTTGCAGAATCGCCTCCTCGAGCGCGCCGCGCGAATCACGCTTGAGCTTATATGGCCGCTCGCCGGTCAGAAGCTCATAGAGCATTACGCCGAGCGCGTACACATCCGCAGCCGTCGTGATCGGCGCACCCGCAATCTGTTCGGGGGCCGCATAGTCAGGCGTCAACGCCCGGCCACCCAGTAGGGTGAGCTCCGTTTCCTTCGCTTCGCCTTCCGTTAGAAGCTTTGCGATCCCGAAGTCGAGCAAATGAGCCTGCCCGTCTTGCGTCACCAAAATATTGGACGGCTTCAAATCGCGGTGAATCACCAAGTGAGCATGGGCGAACTGCACCGCGCTCAACACCTGCCGCAGGAGTTCGAGACGTTCGCGAACCGAGAGGCGATGCTCGTCGCAGTATTCGGTGATCGGCGTCCCGTCGACATACTCAAGCGCGAGGTAGGGTTGATCGTCCGCCGCAAAGCCCGCGTCGATCAGCCGCGTAATGTTCGGATGATTGAGACTCGCGAGAATCTCGCGCTCCCGGCTGAAGCGCTCGGTCATCAGCTGGCTGACGAGCGCAGGGTGAATGAGTTTCAGTGCGACCCGACGGGTGAACAGACCGTCGACGCGTTCAGCCAGCCAGACGCTGCCCATCCCGCCGTGCCCGAGCAGCGACAATACGCGATAGGATCCGAATTGCCTGCCGATCATCTGCGATCGGTTATCGGCGACTTCTCCCTCCAGCGCCGCACCGGCGGTGCGGTTTAGCGGCGATCGTTCAAGGAAAGCCGCGGCGCTATTGGCATCATGCGCCTCGAGAAGATCGCGCAGTTGCCGGCCGAGCTCGGCATCATTTCTCTCGAGTTCCGTAATCCAGCCCTCGCGCGCCCGCCCCTCCAACTCCAGGGCGTGATCCAGGTGCGCGGATATTCGCTCCCATTGTTTTGCGGTCCACTGTGCCACCCCGCCCCCTTGTCCCGTCGTCGGAGTCATTCGAAATGCCGGCAGCCCGGTACCCGAGCACGCAGTTCGCTTTGCAAGAACATCCGTGCCTTGTCCCAATCGCGCTTGGCGGTTCGAACCGAAATTCCCACCAGTCCCGCCACTTCCTCGAACGAAAAGCCGCAGAAGAATTTCAGATCCACCACCCGAGCCAGTCGGGGATCCAGCGCTGCCAGTGCGTCAACGGCCTCGCTTAGCCGCTCGAGCTCCCAATCCTCATTCACTCCCACCGGCACCACGGTTGGCAATGCGGTGAATTCGAACTCGCCGCCGCGCTTCTGCGCCGAGCGGCTGCGAATGTAGTCGATCACCAGCCCGCGCATGGCCCGGCACGCGTATGCGAGAAATCGCGCCCGGTCGGGAAATTCCGGCGAGGCGCCCGCCGACATGCTCAGATATGCCTCGTGCAGCAGCGTGGTCGGGCTCAGCGTCAGCGATCCGTTGCGCCGCAGCTCGCGCTGCGCGATTCGATGCAGCTCGTGATACATCACGGTGAACAGCTCCTGTCGCGCCGCAGCGTTGCCGCCCTCGGAGGATTGAATTAACCGGCTGATCTCGCTGTCCGACATGGCTCGACATCCATGGCTTGCCATTCTTTGGCGTAGCATGCCGAAAACTCGGCCGCTCCACAAATCGACGGATTTCGAACGCGAAGTCATGCACCGGCAAGAGGCGTCATCTATGGGTGCGCGATGACGATCAAGGTGGGCGAGCGGCGCATGATGCACCCGAGCGATTGCCGCAGATTTTCTGGATCCAATGCGGCAAGACTTTCATCGAGCACCACCATCTCGGCCTTTTGTAAAAGCGCCCGCGCCAAATAGATCCGGCTGCGCTCGCCTTGCGATAGACGCCATCCCGTATCCCCAACGATCTGGTGAAGCCCCGCAGGCATGCGGTCGATCAGCTCACCCAAGCCCAATTCGCGGCAAACGGCCAGCGCTTCCTCGACATCCTCTGGCGAATGGGGGAATGCACGGGCCATCAATAAATTGAAAATGAGCGTGCCGCACACGATATGGTTCTCATGGTACTGCGGCGCCAGCGCGATACGGCGCCGCCAGGCCGCATCGCCCAGGGTATGTCGATCGAGGCCGCCCGCAAGCACATATCCTTCTGACGGCGCGCGCGATCCCGCCAGAATGGTTGCCAGCGTCGACTTGCCGCTGCCGGAAGCTCCTTCCAATAAAATCTGATCGCCGCGTTTAATCGTAAAGCTGCAATCGGCGAGCACCGACTCGCGTCGATGTTCATGGCAGAAACTCACGCGTCGCGCCTGCACCACAACCCTGCTAAGTTTATCCCGAGCGTCGATTACTGCCGGCAGAGGCGCACGCGTTGCGGCTTTCAATATGGGCTCGCAGATCTTCCAGCCGATCCATGCAGCGGCGCCCTGCGAATATCCAAAGCACAGGCGCTCAAAAGAGCTTGCCGCGAACAAGATTGTCCCGAAAGTAATCGCCAGTTGCGCGAGCGTCGCGCGGCCGGTTAAGAAGGCCGAAGCGAGCGCCGCTATCGATACAATCACATAGCCGGCGGGAATGAGTGCCTTGATCCTCGCGACGCCTTGGTCCAGTTGCCGCGATGTGCCGAGGTATCGTTCCAGCGCCGCGTCGTCCGCATCATGCCAATTTGCGGCGGACTGCTGCACGGCGCGGGTGCGATGCGCGGTCATGTTCTCGACCAGCCGATCGGTCAGAGAGGCGCGCTGTCGAGTCCAGTCGGTGCGCACGCGAAGATCGCGGACAAACAGCGTGCCCGCGAGAAGACCCCAGGCGATGATGACGCCGATTTCCGCCGCGGCGCCCGCTCCCCACAGAAATAGGAACGGCGCCACCAATAATTCGAGCAGCGCCAACACCGTGGCGATGCCGCCGCTTGCGCCCAGACTGTCGATCGATTCCGCCTCGAAGACTTCGCTCATGAGTTCGCCTGTACCCTTGGCCCGAATGAGGTCGCTGTCCATGGCCATGGCACCGATCAGTAACTGCTGTTTCAAGACACCGCCAAATCCGATTGCCACCACGCCTTGCAACCAGGTCGCCGCTGCGCGAAGGGGTACGGATGTGCCAAGCGCGAGTGCCCATGCCGCCAACCACCCTGCATCGAGGCGTCCGCTCAAGGCGCCGTATCCAATGCACGCCCAACTGGCCAGCAACACCAGGGTTTCCAGCAGATGGACCGCGATCAATGCCGATGCCCGCAGCCACAGGCCAGAGGCGCGCATTTGCGAGGCCAACGTTATTGGCGCGTCAGCAAGATCCCCAACCGCAGCGCGTGCGGGTTCAGCCGCGGGCTCGAGGCGATCGAGATAGGCCGCCAGCGCCGTGCTCATGCGCAGGCTCTCTTGGATTCGCTCAGCGCGCCGCGCGACAGACGCCAACGACGCCACTTGGAGTGACCCCACAACTCGCGGCCGACCGCGTCCTCTTCGGCCAGCAGTTGTTTGTAGCGTGATCCGGGAATGGCGCGCAGCAATTGCGGGGAACCTTGTTCGACGATGCGCCCATTCTCGATCACCAATACGCGATCAAAATCCAGTGTGTCCGAGACATCGTGCGTAATGCATAGCAGCGTGGCTCGGGCGAAACGCTGACGCGCGTTGATCAAGAGGCGCCTGCGTTGCTCGCGCCCAAGACCGCGGGCAGGCTCATCGAGAATGGCGAGGCGTACCCTGGGGCGCCCAATGGCGCGGGCGGCACGCAGCCGCTGTCCCTCGCCACCGGACAGCGAGGCGCCGCCTTCGGCGACGGCGGTTTGCAAGCCGTCTGAGGAGCGCCGCAGCACTTGATCAAGATCGGCGACCTCGATCGCATCTTCGATCGAGATCGCCGGTTCCAGCCCGTTCCCGTACCGCAGATTCTCGTACAGGCTCGAGCGAAACAGATGGACTTGGGGATCGATCCAGGCGGTACTGCGGCGCAATCCGTTGAGGCGCGCGGCGTCGAGCAGCGCGCCGTCAATCTGCACTCTCCCATTCGAGGGCGGATGCCAGCCCAATAGGCATCCCACCAAAGACGATTTCCCTGCGCCGGACACGCCAACGATGCCGACGTGCTCGCCCGGCGCGATATGAAGAGTGACATCTTCAAGCACCTTGCGTCCCGCCATCACTACACTCACGGCGTGCATGTCGATCTGGACACCGCCCAGGTTCGTCGAACCGAGAGTGTCTCCCGTCTCCTCCTCGGGCGACCCAATAAGCTCCAAAAACCGGAGCAGTGTATTGCGCTTGGCGGGCAAGCTGCGCGCCACCGCGGCGACTTTTTGGCCCAGGGATGGAATGGCTATCGACCAATAGATCAGGAGCAAGAGACCGGCCGGGCTTTGCGAGGCGGACGCTTGGCGGTAGACCATGGTGATTGCGAATCCAAAGGTCAGCGCCATTTGCAGTGTCTCGGCGCGCACGAACAAGGCTTGCTGGTGCAATCCAGCCGCGGCCCATTGGCGCAATTGTCCGGCGTGCGCCGCGCGCATAGACCGTTCCGCGCTGTGCGCCTGAACCGCGCGCGACCCGAGGAGCGAATCAAGATAGAAGGTGCCAAGCGAGGCGCTGATCTCGCGAAAACGCAGATCCCTTTCCCCCATGGCCGGCAAAATCAACAAAGGGATCACGCACGCCGCGAGCGCGGCCACGCCAACCAGGAACGCGGTACCGGGGTAGATCCAAGCGATGGCCACGCCGGTGACAACAATGCTGGTCACCAAACTCAAGATATGTCCCATGGTGTCGGGCAGTTGACGCAGCAGCTGTAGACAATGAGCGCGGAAAGCCATATCCGAGATCAGGCGTGATTGAAAATATCGGTCGCTCAATAGCGGCACCTTCATCAAAAAACGCGCTCGAAGTCCAAGTTCAAACTGCCGCCCAATGCGGCTCAAACCTAACGAGGCCGGCCAATCCAGCGCCAACACGGTTGACAAGAAAATCAGCAGTGCGCCCATGGCGGCAAATCGTTCGGCGGTGGACTGTAAGTGACGCCCCATATCGAAGAGTCCGCGAAACAGCAGCGCTTCGATCACCGTGCCGAATGCAGCCGCGCATACGCCGATGGCGGTCATCGCCGGCAGCAGCCATCCTGACTCTCTTAATGCGGTCCAGGCGACGCCCCATATCTTAGGTTCAGGTTCGGTGCGCACGCGCTGAAGCGACGGTAGAATCGCAGCATGGTCGGGTTCAACCACAGTATCACCGGCGCTCAGCAACACGGCGCCTCGCATGATCATTTGCTCAGAGTCCTGCGGGTGCGGGCGCACGGTCCAAAACTCTCGTGGAATACCCGCCGCATCATCTTTGCACAGGTCGAGCAGCTGCCGCGTTTCCACGCCGCTGCGCAACTTTCCGCTCTCTCGCAGCGTTCCCGCCAGACGCAACGCCGCGTCCTGCTGCGCGCGATCCGGCCAGATCGTTACGGGGATGCCCAACGCGCGCGTTCGATCCTCAAGTCCGGCGATGAAGACCTCAGACTGCGACCAGTCGTGCCAAGCGGCGGCCGGCACCGCCTGTTCGTGAATGTAAAGCGAATTCAAAAAGCGCCGGCGCGACATCCACATTCGCCCCGCGGCCGGGTCCATGATTTGTACCCACGGTCCATGAACTCGCCACAGCACGACAAAGTGGGTCGCTTCACTGCTTAAAGTCACCACGATCGCGGGCAGACAAGCCGAACGCTCCAACAATAGGAGGTCGGCGGGCAGCATCGACTGCGTGCTTGCCATACCCAGCTGGCCAGCAATGATCTCGATCGTGTCAATGGAAGTTCCATCCACGTCGGTCTGGCACGCTTCTCGAAGCCGTCCGTACGACAAATACGTATTGAAGCCTCCGAACAGGGCCTTCAGTGCCGCGGGCCCGCAATCCATGGCGGATGTTTGGACGACCTCCGGTATCAGGTAACGGCGCTTCACAGCGGGTGCGTCAGCCATTGGCCGGCCGTGCGCAGCGTCAAGCCCAACGGCGATAATCGCTCGACAGTCACTTCCAGCGTTCCTGGCATGCCGTGCTGCAAGGTGCCGCGAAAGCTCGACTTATCAGATAAGGCTAGTTCCACCCTGACCTTGCCATCCCGGACATCTTGCGCGACGCGCTCGACCGTCGCGGACACAGTACCGAATTCCGGCCAGGGAAATCCTTCGAGCCTCAAGATGGCGCGTTCGCCGACGTGTATGCGGCCGAATGCGGCCGATGGCGAATACTGCGCGACGACCAAGAGATGACCGGAAGGGACCACCGAACCCAGCTGCTCGCCCTCAGTGACCACGGTTCCCACTCTCAAGTTGGCGGCTTCGCCGATCCGTCCATCGACCGGTGCGCGTATGCGCCGCCGCTCGATCTCATAAGTCAAGCGGGACGTCTCCGCGTGCAGCGTTGCTCGCTGTGCATCCAACGTCGCTATCTCTCCTTGTAGGCGTGCGATGCGTACTTCTCGTTCGCGATCACGCGCCGCGTGATCCTGGGGCACGCGGCTCGCAGCCACTTCCAATGCCGAGACAGCCGCCCGCAGACGACCGGCCTCGCTCTCGGCCTTGTCGAGATCGTGGATGGAAATCACGTGTTGCGCGGCCAGTTTGCGGGCGCGCTCCAAATCCTGCTCGGCGAAGCGCGCGGACATTTCCTCTTCGCTCACTCGATTCTGAGCTTCCCGCGCGCTCAGGCGGGCGCTTTGTCCGTCCTCGCCTCGTGCGCCTTGCTCAGCCTCGATCTGGGTACGCAGCCGCGACAATTGGGGTTCGAGTCCCTGCTCTTGTACTTGAGCTTCGCTGAGTTGGAGCTGCTGCGGCATCGAATCCAGTTCCACCAGCAACTCGTCGCGTCGAACCGGCTGTCCGACTCGTAGATTCGTTGCAACGATGCGGCCGAGGAACGGTGAAGCCACCGGATAGGTGGCGCCATCCAGCTCAACGCGCGCCTCCGAGGAAACCTCGTATAGGGACACCTCAACGAAGACTGCCCAACAAAACCAGGCGATGAGAACAACCACGGCACCCGCGAGCATCCAGACCGTCGCATTCATGCGATCCATGCGGAGTCGAGAGAAGGTGCGGGCGAAATCGCTCATACATCTATTCACATCGAAATCAAACCGGGAGAAAGTGTCATCGCTCCAGCAATCAGAAGAATAGAAGGGCCTCGGAATGCAAAGCACAGCACTCGGCTTTCGCCGAGCACCGTGCCCAATCTAATGATTAGCGGTTCGATGAACCGTCACATTGAGATTTACGGGAACGTACGCTTCTGCTTGTCCCATCCTGCTTTCACGTGTGTCTTGACGTTCATGATGTCTCCTTGTTTAAGTCACTTAAGAGCTGAACCCGTAGACGACGAAATCTCGCCTACATAAATGAAATCGAAATCGGGCCGCCCAAAAGTGCCACAAGGCGCATCGGGTTGATGGCTTCAAAGTCCTTCGAAAGAAGCGTGCAAGGACTTAGACGCAACGTGAATTGAACGAAAAGGATGTGGAGCGAGCATTGAAAGCTCAGAGCTGAAGGAACGTGGAAGCGGAAATTTCAACAAAGCCAGGAGGCGGACATTTGAGCTTAGCTCAAGCACTGCATGGTCGGGAGGTTGGCAGTTAGGGTTTCGTCCACTGACCGCCGGATGCAGCCACCGTTAGATGGGGGCACGATAGGGGGCATCGATGAACCTGTCGCAATTTCTTTTTATCAAAATCAAATGGTTACGGTGTAAATTTGGTGGCTACACGGCCCACCATCTACCCGAAATTTATTTTGTGAATCAACAAGTTCGGCGCGGTGACGCAAAGTGAACTCGAATCGAACCTACGCCGGTACACGCTAACTGCCTAACAAATAAGAAAACTGCAATACGCCTTTCAGGATTTCAGGATTGGTACCGGAACTTCCTACCATATACGTACAGACGCATCAGCACGTCGACAATTTACCTGCTGTAGAGCTGGCTTGCGATGCACACGCGCTCAAATTGCTCGACGGTCCATTCGAAATTCCGCACGTATTCTCTACGTATTCGCTAACCAGCAACCAGCAACCGTCGAGTCGAGAATCAACACTACTTCTTCTTGGGGCACAGTGACTTCATCACGTCGCGATCGTGCGAGATCCGATCTATCGAGATCGAAGATTCAACCAAGCTTCCAGTTGCTCCCGGGTGATCCCGAGGCCGCCCATGCGCGAGATATCCAAATGATCGAGCTCCGCCAGCACGTCTTGCTTGAACTTGTCCCGGTGCTGCGGTTGGACTTGATCGGTGATACGAGCCTCAATAAAACCCAAGACATCCTCAGGTGGCACGAGCGAGCGCACTAGCTCGGCAACGACTGCGCGACGCAAAGGCCGGTAAAGTGCGGCGATCTCATCGAACCCGACAACATGAACGGTCGTGTCAAAGTGCAGACACGAACGCCGGTAAGCCCAGCAATATAGCTCCGCCAATGGTCGGGCGTCGTTGAGCTCATAGAAAACAATTGTCGCCTTTAGATAGTCCTCCTTATTGACGTCGACGAAGGACTGCGGCACGTAGTCCTGGGTGATAAGTGGAATGATCGATGCCAGCCGCGCCGTGCGTTTGTTCACGTCGACAAACGCCTGGAGATAGGAGATGTGGCCGAGGAGAAATACGCTTTGCTCGAAGGGATCGTCGATGCGGCGCGCGGTGTCGAGCAGCTGATTCAAGAGCTGTGTCAGGCGTTCTTTTCCCTCGAGCGGCGCGTATGTCGTGCCGGTCACGCCAATGCTGTCGCTGCGGATCTGGCCGGCCATTCCTGGAGCCACGAGGCTATCCGACAGCAGATAGTGCAGCGTCCGAATCGTTTCTTCGCTGGGCGTCAGGGAGCGAACGTTCTGCGCCAGGTACCGGATCGCCTCTCTGTGGTTCAGGATCATAATGCGCTCCGCGTCGAGCTTTCCTTGAGCGGACACCCCTTGAATTACGAGATGTTCGGTATCGGCGAGCGTGTAGGTGTTGCCCTCCAGCCGAGCAGAGTTGTAGCTCAAATCGATGAGCAGGCGGTTGTAGATTTTTTGGATATATGTTGTGTAGCTTCAGCGACTTCTGGACAAAATGCTAGCTGGAAAATGAGAGACTTCGAGCTGCTGCGGGTGCCCCGCAGACGGAGCGAAGTGGATGAGCAAACGCGAACATCGACGATTTACGGCGGAACAGAAACTGGAGATTTTGAAGGAGGCGGATCAGCCGGGCGTGACCGTGAGCGAGGTGTGCCGGCGGCACGGCTTGGCTGCCATCGGTATTTTATCGCTGGCGGGCGGTCGCCCAGGGCGGCTCGGCGGTGGCGCTGAAGCGCGATGCGCAGCGTAAGCCGCGTAAAGACGATCCGGAAGCTCGGCACAAGGCCGAGATCGAGCGCATGCGCGCGGTGATCGCCGAGATCACGGCGGAGAACTTGGAGCTGAAAAAAAAGATCTGAGGTTGGAAGATTTATACCGAGTACCGGCGGAGACGAAAGCGGCCGTGATGCAGATTGTGGAACAAACGAAACGACGCTCCGGGTGGCGGGTGTATCGGACACTCGCCGCCTTGGGGCTGCCGCGCAGCGTCTATTATGCCTGGAAGAGCCGCGAAGACCTTCAGGATCGAGCGGCAAAGCCCTGCCGGGTGTACGAAGTACTGCCCGAGGAGCGCGCGGCGATCTGTGAGTTTGCCCTGCAGTACCCGAAGATCGGCTATCGCAAGCTGACCTGGATGATGGTCGATGCGGGCACGGCCTGCGTCGGGGAGAGCACAGTTTACCGGGTTTTGAGCGATGCGGACCTATTGTCGCGCTGGAAACGATCGACAGCCTCGAGCGGCGAATACAACTTCCGGCCCGAACGGCCCGAATCAACAATGGCATACCGACGTGATGTACGTGTGGGTCGCCGCACGATTCTATTTCCTGGTGAGTTTTGTCGATGCCTACAGCCGCTATATCGTGCACCACAAGCTGCTGATGAGCCTGGACGGCAAATCGGTGGCGATCGAGCTGCAGGCGGCGCTCGAGGCGGCGAAGGACGTCAAACCCCGCGTTGTGCACGATCATGGCAGTGAATTCGTCAATCGGGACGTCGCGGCGGTGATCAAGACGCACAATCTGATCGATATTAAGACCAAACCGCGGCACCCGGAATCGAACGGCATCGTCGAGCGCTTCAATGGCACTGTGCGCGACGAAACCGACAACGATTACGGCGACAACTACCTGCAGGCCGAGGCGATCATCGCCAAGCTCATGCACCACTACAACGAGGAGCGATTACATGCGACCTTAGGTTACATGACGCCGGCGACCTGGCATCGTGGGCAACCGGATGAAGTTCGAGACGAGCGTGCGCGGCGAATAGCTGCGGCCCGTGCGCATCGTAAAATCACCAACCAGCAGCGATTTACCGAGGCAGCCTAAGCAGTGAAAGTCTCTCTTTCTTAGCTCAGGCATTTTGTCCGGCTTGACATGAAGCGCGACAACCACCTTCCGGTGCTTCATCGTGACTCCTTTGCGCCGATCTTCATGCACGACCTGGCTCTCTTCGAGTACGTGGGGAGCGCATCATCGTTTTGCCTTTGCACATTCGACGATTCGTGACTGGATGAGACCGGCCCGAGTCCGAATGGCCGGTCGATATAGCCGTGCCCATCACGTATTTCCTGTTTCCCAACACGAGCATCGCCATAGGCTCGGCTTCCCCCACCGGAGGTCTTGTCTCCATCCACCGGTTGTTTCCCCGATCGGTAGGCAAACTATCCACGAAAGTGTCGATCTGCGCTCCCTACGGAGAGCCGTCGCCGGATCGACTGGCGGAGATCCAAAGGAACTTCGAGGCCCTCAAGAAGGGCGTCAGGGACGAGGATTATTCCGTCACCGGCGAGAGCTATGGCGGCTTCTCGGCCCTTCCCGGCCACGACCCTGTTTCCCATTGGACGGCAAGAGAATATGCGTCCAGAACTTCCATCGCAACGTGCGACTCGCTACTCCAGATTCTACCTTAATGCATAGCCCATTTTCGTTGTTGTACAAATACAAATATATATTGCGATTGACAAGGAAAGTCGGCGAGCGGCATCATCATCTGAGAGGTAATCCATGGATAAGCGCCTGCAAGAGATGCTGGATCACTACGAGATTACGAAGGTGTTGAGCGAATATTGTCACGGTCTGGATCGGATGGATCAGATTCCGGATGGGGAGCATTTATGCCAGGGAGAGCTGGGACTACCATGGCCCAAATCAATGCCCTGGCCCCCGAATTCGTAGAACGCATTATGCGGCTCATGATGACGGGCGCCTCTACTCGTGGAAGCCACATGTTGGGGCAGTCCCTTATCAAGGTGAATGGCGATGAAGCCGGGGCCGATACGTACTTCATCGCGTCCAGCTGCCGACCGGCAGAGGAGGGCGGGGAGGTCCTGAATCAAATGGGCGGCCGGTATGTCGATTTTCTGGTGCGAGAAGATGGCCGCTGGAAGGTGAAACGGCGAGTCTGTGTGCATGACTGGTCCAACACCACGTGGTATCACGGTGACTGGTTGGGCAAGAACGCGTATGTGCAAGGCATGCGGTCAAGGGAAGACCCTTCTCTCGAGGTCCTCGGAGTCGAACATTCTGGGAGCGCCCGCTTGTCCGAAGCGAGCGCGCGACCTCCACGTTTCTGTGCGGACTGCGGTGGGGCTTTGGAAGAGCACCATATCGAGGCCGAAGCGCGCTTACGCCTGGTTGTGTCGGCTGCGGGTCAATCGCGTACCGCAGCCCGCGGGTGCTCGTCAGCGCGATCGTGGCGACGGGAGAGCGCGTACTGTTATGCCGGCGGCGCGCAGTGCCGCCGGCTTCGGGTCGCTGGGCGCCACCGGGCGGCTTTGTGGAATGTGGCGAGACGCTCGAAGAAGCGGCTGCGCGCGAGACCTTCGAGGAGACGGGTGTTCGTATCGATCCCGGGCGGCGCCTGCGTCTGCACGCCGTGTCGACGTTGCCGGAAATAAGCGAGGTATATATCGGATTCATCGCCACGGTACCGGAACATACGCAGCCGGTCTGCGGGCATGAGTGTATCGACGTGCGCTTCCTCGCGGAAGCCGACATACCGTCGCGCGATCTCGCCTACGCCGATATCGGTGAATATCTGCGCACCTACTTCCGCGAGCGCCGCGATGGCGAACACGTCATTCACTTCAGTCGACTTGATGCCGCGGGCGTGGTGAGTAGTGGCTATCGTGTCTCCGGGTATCGAGGAAACCCGCAGGCTGCGCGATGTTGGGAGCTAGAGAGGTGAGCTAGAGGGGTTCCGCCGGCTCGGGCTCAGGCGCGCGGTCCCGCCTGGAATACGCGACCTTCGAGGATGGTATAGCTCGGGTCGATGGCTTGCTCTCCTTCCGGCGCGGGAACTGGCTGAGTGACGTGATGGTCGATTACCAGCGTGCGGCTCGCAAAGAGCCAGCGGCCTCCTTCCTTCCGATAGGTATCCAGGTATCGCAGGCGCATCTGGTGTTTCCGTCCAGCCTCCGGAACCGTCCTCGGCAAGAAGTGGTAGGAGAGAGCATAGACCTCACCTTCGCCCGCCGCGTCGTACACCGTGATCAGGTGATTGCAAACGAAAAGGCTACTACATCTCTGGGCGGTAGTACCGCTTCGCGCAAACGGGAAACGAAAGCGTCCACGGAAGAATAGAAGGACCGGCCATGATGGTCGGTGGCATCGGCCGTGTAGAGTGACCGGAGCAGGTCGAAGCTCCTTCCGATTGATGCCGCGAGCGTAAAGCAAGACGAAGCTGCGGATCTCCTCTTTGGCGACAACGACGCTGAGAGTATCAACCGACATCCGTCATGCTCCTCGCGGCGAGCTACCGCGAGACAATGGTGCGCACGATGGCGTGATGTGTCAAATGTGGATTGTCCTTAGACAATAATGTGGCGCGTTTGACAAGTCGTTCGGCTAGCGGCATCCTTTTAAGAGCGGATCCATCGGGAATCCGCGGTATACCCGTGAGATTCGCGCAGTGAGAGGGTCGTTCGATGCGCTTGAGTGATACGGCGGAAGCGTACGATGGCCGAGTACGGGGAATTGCCCTTCCGAAGGATCGGCAACCTCAAGCGCGCGGGAGCGTCAGGCTCCCTTCGAACACGACTGTCGTATCGGTCTACAGCATCTAGACTGGTCGGTAGCCACCGACATTTTCTACGAGCGTTTCCCTGCCCATCTCAAGGGTCGGGCGCCGCGCTGGCTCGTCCCGGCGGACGGTAATCACATCTGGTTGGTCAACGGAAAGACCGCCCTTCCGGAAGGCGTGAAGCGTACGATGGCGAGTTTCGAATGTGTCCCGGTTGCTCCGCTCTCGAACCGCGTCTGCGGGACCTCGACGTGGAGGGAATCAACAAGGAGATCGCCTTCCCTAACGGCATTGCGGAGTTCTACGCGTACCCGGATTCGGAAGTACGCGAGTGGATTTCCGCATTCACAACCAGCACATGGCTGAGACGCAAGCCGCGGCGCCGGGCCGCTTTTATGGCACGGGCCTGGTCCTGTATTGGGACATGGAGCGGGTCCGCGAGTCGGTGGCGGAACTCATGGCTTTGGGACGCAGAACGGTAATCCTTCCCCAAAACCCCAAGGGTGCTAATGGAGAGGTACTGAACTACTGTCTGCCGGAAATGGACCCGCTCTGGCAGGCGCTAGAGGACGCTGGTCTGCCCGTTTGCTTCCATGTGGGCGAGTCTTCAAGGATATGTGATTGGGCGGCCACGGGACTACTGCCATGGTGAGCTCGGACCCTATCGCAAGAACTTGGGCGCGAGCTCATTTTCGGCGGGATTTTCGATCGGCATCCGAAGCTTCAGGTCATTTTCATGGAAGCTCAGATCAACTGGGTTCCTGG
>CAWCDZ010000005.1:0-601932 GCA_963794445.1 uncultured Gammaproteobacteria bacterium | reverse complement strand
TCGTGCACTCTCCCGATGGCACCACGGCCTTCGATCACAGCTGGTTCGTCGAAGCATCTGCCAAATGGGCCGAATGGGCCTACGTCCCGGCCGCGACCCCCACTGAGGTGGAGCCCTGGTACCCGGCCGCCTCGAATGTGGAGGAGTACGCGGACGACGTCTACCAGCCCGGCATGGTGTCCTTGCTGCGTCAAGGGTCGAGCCAACATCCGTACGCCTCGTACATCTGGCCGTTCTTCATGCAACAGCAATCCGGCGGCCCCGAAGTCGTCGGCAACGCCTGGAAGGCGGCCGAATTCGCCAGCAATGCCGCGCAGATCAACAACGCGATCAATGCGCAGCTGCACTTCGACTCCAATTTCGGCGAGTTCATGGTTCGCAATCTCAACTACGTGTTTCCGGGCGATCCGCTGAAGACACACTTCTGGGACATGGATCCACTGTTCAAAAGGACTGCCCACCCCGTCATTACCGATCCGGGCAACTTCCCCGATGTCGGGATCGGCGTACCGGCCTACAAGATGCCGCTCGACTTCGAAATCGAGAACCTCGCTGCCAACTACATCAACGTGCGCGTGCAACCCGGCGTCGGCGTACAGCATCTGGTGTTCTCGCTCGACACCGACCCCGCATCAATGAACCTCGAGTCCATCGCCGAAGTGCTGGACGCGAATGGAGGCCCTGCGACCTGGAAGCGATTCACCTCACCCGACAATGCGTCTCTCGAATTCTGCCTGGCTGACCCGCAACAGAACGTCGATGATCTGATTGTGATGATCGGCAATCATCGCTATGACCAGTCCGACAGCGATCTCAGCACCCCGACGGTGAAGGGGACGCTGACGATCACCGCGGACGGCGATTGCGGGGCGTGGTCCGGCAGCATCACGTCCGTGTTCAAGAACCTGATGACGACCACGGAGGGCGCGGCAGTCTCCCAGTCTTACGAGATCACGACTCAGACCTGGACGATCTCCGGAGCTCAGCCTGACCCGGACTTTCCCTCTATGAGCAGCTCCGGTTCAATTGGGTCGCGACCGACATTGTCGATGATACCTACGATCTGTACGGGGCTTGCGATCAGTCGACGCGCCACACCAGTACCTCGGGATCCGCTTCGCTGACGGGATCTCTGCTCTACGACATCACTCCAGGCATCAACGGGGCCTGGTTCCCTGGTAACCCCCCCAGCACTACGATTACTCCCGATCCAACGAAGACTTGGACGCCCGTGTATGACCAGATCGCCTGCGACGGCTCGGAGATCACGAGCGACGGAGCTTCACGCACGATTTCCAATCAGCTCGGCTTGGCAATCCAGTATCTTCCGGCGGGCCTCCAGCCCGATCCGAACGATGCGAATCACTATGTGGGCAGCGTCACGGCTTCGGTAGGCCCCGGCCTGACCCAGATCGTCAGCTACGACATCCGACACCACGCCAAGTGAACGATGCCGTGCCGTGTCAGCGGCACCCGAGCGCGAGCGCAAGAACCGCCCCTGCGCGATTGCGTTGGTTGTGCCGCTCAAAGAATCAAGAGTTTCTGCTTGGTAGCTTGCCTGACCGCGGTAAGCGGGACGCCGGCATCGAAAGTAACGAGCCGTCCTTCATGCCGAACCGCGAGAGCCAGCAGGTATATGTCCGTCAGTTGGCGCGGTCCATGAATTCGGGTCGAATCCACCACATCTGAATCCAGCAAACTGACTTCGTCCGGCCAGAATTCATGGATGTCTTGCTGGCAGGCCTCGGCTAGACGCTCGATGACGGCTCGAACGGGTAAGGGGTTTGGATAGCCGGGATTCGACATGATACGGATACAACCGTTTTGCGTTATTGGACATGATGCCCAACCCTGCCGTGCATGCTTCGAGAACCAACCCAGCGCCGAATCGTGGGATGCATGATCGGAATCGAGCAACGCGATCAGAACATTGACATCCAACAGTGCGCGCACTGGCTAACGTCCGCGGATCCGAAGCCTGCTGCTGGCAGCATGACGCGCGTGCGGGCAGCCCGGGTGCGCGCCGCTAGTACGCATCTTCGTCACGAAGCTCGTCGATAAGCTCATTGGTGACGATGCCACCCCGTCGCGCGAACGGTTTCAGTCCATAAATTGCCTTCGGTTCCCTCACGGACAGCGGCTCTTGCGGAGTCGTCAGCGCGCGCCGAGCCAACTCCGAGATCATCTCGCCGGTGGTTTTCCGTTCCCGCTTGGCTCGCTCCTTGGCGGCCTGTAGCACATCGTCGGCAATGTCGAGTGTGGTTCTCATGCATCAGATGCTAGCGCATCACGCATCAACCGTCCAGTCTCGATCTTGGGCGTCTGGAAGAAACTCTTCGTAGTATCATCGACTTATGGCTCCCATTACCCCCGCCGAAGCCGAGGCTTATTTCAAGCGTTGGGAGCTGGTCAAAGAGGTCGAGCTCGCTGAGCTGCGCCGCACCTCCATGGACACCAAGCTGCGCCAGTTGTCGGCCCTGATGGCATCGCGCGGTCTATTAGCGGTCGATCCGGAACGCGAGAGCGGCACGCAGCTCGTTCGTGATCGGTGGGCTCGCCTCTGGCAGGCATTGGGTGGTTGAGCGCATCCCCGCCACACTGCTTACCGCACTCACCGGCCTGGTGAAGTGGATGGACGTTACCAAGATGCCGTCGATGATTATCGGCGGGGTCGCGGCTTCGGTGCTGGGTCGGCCCCGACTGACGCAAGACGTCGATGCGCTCGCGATCCTCCCTGAAGCAGAGTGGGCAAATGCAGTATCCGCCGCCGCCGGTCTCGGAATCCTTCCCCGCATTGAGAATCCGCTCGATTTCGCGCGCCGAAGTCGTGTACTCCTGATGAGACACATGGAATCCGGAATCGACATCGACCTCACATTTGGCCGTTTAGCGTTCGAGCAGGCTGCCATCGAGCGCTGCGAGATTCACGATATCGGCGGTCTGCGCGTACGTTTGCCGCGGGTGGAGGACCTGCTCGTCATGAAGGCCATTGCTCGCCGGCCCAAAGACCTGCAGGACATCGAAGGCCTGCTGGCTGCGCACCCTGAAGCAGACGTAGCTGAGGTTCGGCAGTGGGTGCGCGAGTTCGCTACTGCCATGACCATGTCCGACATGCTGGACGATTTCGACCAAGTGGTGGCGCGGAGCAAATCGAGGCTCTGACCACGGATTCGCGGCGGTCACCCGCGGCACGCCTACGAACATGAACCTCGCGCCACTTGACACGAGGGGGTCATATTAAAACTTGTAGCGCACGCCAACGGTGGGATTGATGTTGGTCGTGTGCAGGTAGCCGCTCGCCACGCCGTCGTGCACGCCGCTGTACATCGCGCCCGCGTAAATGTCGAAATGCGGGTTGAAATGATAGTCGGCGTCGAACGAAAACGCCTCGGAGCGGCCGCTGCAGACACTGTGTGCGGAGGTTGAGCAGCCCGCCAGTGCGCCGGTGCCGTAGGCGTTCTGGCGGTAGCCGTAATAAGCCGCCGTCAATTCGAGGTTGGGAACGACGGTGTAGCGCAGGCCGCTCCAATAGACCTGCACGGCTTTCGAATCGTTGTAGGCGTTGTTGTTGACGAATGCCAGAACGTATCCGCCAATGTCGCTGAAGCCCGCGCTCAAGGGGTTCGCGGGATTTGCATACTGGATGTGCAAGTAACCGGCGAAGAATTTAAGCGGATCGATGCGATACAGCGCCATGAGCGAATAGGCCGTATTGTCCGAGATTGTCGCCGCGAGAGAGTTCGACGGCGAAAATCCCAGCGCCGGCAATCCGGCGACCTGGGCGGCGCTCAGCGAAGTCGCCGAAATGGCGCTGTTGACCTTCGAGTAGTACGCATCGACCGAAGCACCCGCATATTCACCGCCGAGATCTGGCTTGAAAGGCGGTGTTGGCCGTCCCATTGGATCCGCTGAACTTGTACAACGCCGCGACGTGCACCCGATCGTTGAATCTCACCTCGTATTTCACGGTCGAGTCGAGCCGGTTGTCCTCGCTGCTGCCGCCGCCCGGAATACGTGTTGGATGCACCGAGCAGGCCAAACGCCGTCGCGTTGTAATTGGGGTCGTACCTGATGGTGCCTTCCGCCAGCAACGTGACCTGACGGCCGAAGGTCAGGCTGCCGAAGCGCTGCGATTTCAGGCCGACATAGGCGGTCTGAAAGGCCTGCCCCGCGGAACTGCCGTCGACCCCGACGCTTTGGGAGGCAAGGCCCCGGCCATTGTTCACGGCCAGCGACCTCAGGGAATCCGCGATTTGGCCCGATTGCGGATTGAAAAAGCTCTCGATCTGAAATACCGCCGACCAGTCGCCGAACGAGAGGCTCGCTGCCATGCAGGCCGACGCGCGATTGGCCCATGTTGCTCGGCGTCAGTCCGACCACCGACCCCAGGCTGTTTTGCCGCACGATGTTGCCGCTGGCCGCCGGACGGTAGGGGGAGAAGGGTGCGCTATGCGTGTCGTACTGCAGCCCGACGTCGATGACGCCATACAGCGTGATGCCTTGCCAGGTCAGGCTGTCATCGCCGCTGATCCCGGGACCGGTCTTCTGCTGGGCGAGTGCCGGCGCCGACGCGGCCATGGCACCCAGCAGCGTCAGCGCCCAGCAGCCGAACTTCACCTCCGCTCGCTCGGCGCGCGCACAATTCATCGGCTTCTCCCTATCCGGACCTAAATACCTATTAATACGATAGGAATTATATGAATTAACGAAGATCTGTCAATCTTTGCAGTAACATAAGGGCGGCTGGCAAGAGGATCGCATCGAATGCTGTCGCAAAAGACCCGTTACGCGTTGAAGGCCTTGCTGGAACTTGCCGCGCTGCCCGCCGGCGCCACCTTGTCGTCGGCGGCCATCTCCGCGCGGCGCACGATTCCGGTCAAGTTCCTGGAGGCCATTCTGGTCGAATTGAATCGCGGCGGCTTGGTTCGCGGACAACGCGGGCGAAGCGGTGGATACCAGCTGGCACGCAGCGCCGACGAGATTTCCTTCGGCGCCGTGGTGCGGCTGATGGAGGGTCCGCTCGCCTTGCTACCCTGCGTCAGCCAGACGCAATACCGTCGCTGCGCGGACTGTCCCGACGAGCGTGCCTGCGAGTTGAACCGGATTTTTCGCACCGTGCGCCACAGCACGGCGGCCATCCTGGACGATTGGACGCTCGCGGATGCGCGCGCCAAGGCGCGACTGGAGTCCCACCTCGGCGCGCCGGCGAAGCAGGGCCGTCGGCGTGCGGCGGTCAAAAAATCATCGAGGCGCAAGAGCGCCGTCAAGGGTTAGCGAGCCTTAAGCCGTATTCCCCGCATCGATGGTGATCACCGTGCCGGTGATGTTGCGGCCCGACTCTCCCAACAGAAACAGCGCGCTCTGCGCGACGTCGATCGGCTCGGGCATGCGATGCAGGGCGCTGCGCCGCGCGATCTTCTGGCGTTGCGAGTCGTTGAGGTCGTGTGTCATTTCGGTGGCGACGAAACCGGGCGCGAGCGCATTCACGGTGATGCCGAGCTGGCCCACCTCGCGCGCCAGCGAGCGGGTAAAGCCGATCAACGACGCCTTGGTCGCGCTGTAAACCGATAGCCCGCTGTAGCCGGTCGAGGCGACGATGGAGGCGACATTGACGATCCGGCCGCTTCACGCTGCGTCATCATGGACCTGCAGCACATACTTCGAGAGCACGATGGGCGAGACCGTGTTCAGCTGGATCAGCCGCTGAATCTCCGCATCGCGCATGCTGGACAAGATGCCGCTGGTGCCCAAGCCCGGCGTTATTGATCAGCCCGTACAACGCGCCGAAATCGGCGCGCAAGGCGCGCACCAACGGCGCCAGTGCCTCCAAGTCCGACAGATCGCAGGCCCGAAATTCGATGGCGCCATGTCCTGCCTGGGCTGCGTCGGCAGCTGCGGCCGTCAGTTCGGCGCTCGGCTTGCGGGCAACGGCGATGACCCGATAGCCCGCGTGGGCCAAGGCGACGCTCATGGCGAGTCCCAAGCCCGCGGCTGCCGCCGGTGACGATGACGTTACGCACCCGGGACGATGCTCCCGGGGCGCACCAGCTTGCCGGCGACGCTCAACTCCAAGGCGGGCACGAAGCGCAGCTGGGCGGGCACCTTGTGGGCGGCCAGCGTGCGCCGGCAGGCGTTCAGCAGCTCGCTCTTGATCTGGTCCGCCGACCCGGCATCGGCGCAACTGGCGCCGTCGGTGAGCACGACCTCCGCCACCACCAGCGAGCCGGTCAAGGGATTGCGCCGCGCCTTGACCAGGGACATGCGCACCCGCGGGTCGGCATTCAACACCGACTCGACCTCCTCGGGAAACACTTTCAGGCCGCCGACATTGATGACCCCGCCGCGGCGGCCGCGGAAATAAAAGCGCCCGTTGGCAAGTTCCACCAGATCGCCGGTGTCGACGTAGCCATCGGCGCCGATGATGGGCGCAGGCGCATCGCCCAAGTAGCGCGTCGCGTTGCGCCTTCGAGCGGATCCACAAGCGTTCCGTCCTGAACCTTCAAGTCGATGCCGCTGCTGCGAATTGCCGATCAAGTTCTCCGGGAAACCGGCGAGCCCGTCATTGACATCGAAGGCGACGCCCGCTTCCGTGGAGGCAAAGGCGTGCGCGACACGGGCATGCGGATAGGCGGCGCGCAGATTGTCCAACACCGTTTGGTCGGCCACCTCGCCCGACAGGCGCACGTACTCGGGCGAGATCAGCGCGCGTCTCGCCGCTCATCAGCGCACGGCGCCAATGCGACGGGGTTCCCGAGATGTGCGTGACGCCCAAGGCCCCCGCGCGCGCCAGGAACTCGCGCGTCGGCTCCCCGGCACTGGAGAGCACCAAGGGCGAGCCGGAAAGCACGGCGCGCAAATAGATCTGCAATCCCCCATAGCGGCGAATGTCGTAGAACGTGCTCCACACCATGGGTTTGGTCGATGGCGGCTGGCGCGGCAGGGCGCCGGCGAGACTCTCAAAGCTGTGCACCACCAATTTCGGCACGCCCGTGGTGCCGGAGGTGAGCAGGATCCACTCGGTGACCTCGCTGGCGTGGCGCCGCAGTTTCTCGGGTTGAGGCGTCGCCGCGACGCTGTCGATCACGGCATCCGCTTCGGCGGTGGCGCGCACGAAGGCGAGCTGTTCGGGCGTCAAGTCCGGGGTGCACAGCACCACCCGTCGCGCCACGCCGTCGAGCTCTACGAGCGCGAGCGCGGTGGCCAGCTGCTCGTGCGTCGCCAAGAGCACGGAGCGGCCGCGCAACGACTCGAGCTTGCCGCCGAGTATCGAGCCGGCAGCGAGCTCTTGCAACGCCACCGAGCTGGCGCGGCCGTGAAATACGCCGGCCGGCCCGCTCGATGCAATGGATTCCCACAACGAACTCATGGACTCATTCTAGCAGCGGCGGACGAGGGCCCGACAACGCTTCGCGTCATTCTGTCAAAATGAGCTCTTGAGCGACTCCGTGCACAGCGAAACCCATCGCCCGATTTTGTCCGCGGCTCTCGGCGAGCTGTTCCCTCCGGGCGCATTGACGGCGGAACTGCGCGGCGCCGGCGATCCGCGCGCGCTCTATCCCGAAGAAGCCCGCTCGGTGCAAAAAGCCGTGCGCAAGCGCATCGAGGAGTTCGCGGCGGGAAGGCAGTGCGCCCGCCTGCTGCTGCGCGAATTCGGCATCGAGGACTGCGCCATCGAAGTCGGCGCCGACCGACAACCGCTGTGGCCCGAAGGCTTGGTCGGCAGCATCACCCACACGGCGGGCTTCTGCGCGGCCGTGGCCGCGCGCCGATCAGCCTTGCGTTCCGTCGGGATCGACACGGAAGTCGCCGGCAGCGTCAAGACCGAACTTTGGCGCGGCATCTGCACGCCCGCCGAAATCGATTGGCTGCGCTCTCTGCCGCAATCCGAGCAAGGCCTGGCTGCGACGTTGATTTTCTCGGCCAAGGAAGCGTTCTACAAATGCCAATTCGGCGTGACCCAACAGCGCTTGGGATTTCATGACGTGTCGATCGAATTGCCGTGGGGAGGGCAGCGCGGCGCATTCGCAGTGCGTGCCAATCGGCGCCTCGAACTCGAGCGCGACGCCGCATTGCCGCTGCGCGGTCAGTATCTGTTCCACCAACAATTCGTCACGGCGGCCGTTGCTGTGATCGGCGCATGAGCGGCTCGTGCGCTCGAGAATTGCGCTCGCTCAGTACGCCTTCTCGTCGCGGAACACCTTGACGACCGTCAAGAGCAGGATGATCTTGATGTCGAGCATCGGCGACCAGTGGCGCAGGTAGTCGAGATCGTAGTTGACCCGCGCCTCCATCTCCTCGAGCTGCGAGGTCTCGCCGCGGCAGCCGTTGACCTGCGCAAGGCCGGTGATGCCGGGCAGCACCTTGTGCCGGACCATGTAGCCCTTGATGAGCTTGCGATATTCCTCGTTGTGGGCCACCGCGTGCGGCCGCGGGCCCACCAGGCTCATGCGGCCCTGCAGCACATTGATGAGCTGCGGCAGCTCGTCCAGCGAGGAGCGGCGCAGCACCCGGCCGATGCGGCGTGATGCGGCTGTCGGTTTTGGAAGCCTGACGGATCTGCGGCGCCGTCCTCGGTCACCCGTCATGGTCCGGAACTTGTAGATCGCGATCTCCCGGCCGTCCAGGCCGTAGCGGCGCTGCTTGAAAATCACGGGCCCGGGCGAGGTCAGCCTGATCGCCAGGCGCGATGAGCGCCAGCAGCGGCGAGGAGCAGCAGCAGGATCAGCGATCGACAGCCCGACATCGGTGAGCGCGCTTGGCGACGCCGCGATAGCCGTAGAACGGGGTTTCGCACATCGCCACCACCGGGATGCCGTGGATCTCGGCCGGGCGCGCCTGGATCAGGTCGAACACGAAGATATCCGGCACGTAATAGATCGAGGCGGTGGTGTCGCGCAGATCATCCGAGCAGGTTCATCACGCGCTTCACGTGGCGGATGGGCAGCGCGATGAAGATCACGTCCGTGCGGTGTTCCTTCACGTAGGCTGCGACAGGTCGCTCAAGCGGTGCCGATCAGCTTGACGTCGCAATCCATGCCGAGCCGGTCGGTGCTGCGATCGTCGAAGAACCCGGCCACTTCCAGGCGCATGCCCGGGATTGCTTCTTCAGGCGCCGGGCGAGCTCCAGGCTGCTGTTGTTGTAATCCGGCGATGACGGCGCTGCGGGTCTCGAACGCGTTCATCAGGAAGCGGCGCATTACTTCCTGCATCGCCGAGCGTCGACCACGATCAGCAGCACCGGCGTCAGCGCACCGCCCAGGTGAGAAAAACGCGCCGCGGATAGCTGCTGAAGGCGACTTGGTCACGTAGCCGATGCCGAGCAGCACGGCCAGCAGCAGTAACCAGCGGAAAATCACATCCGCGACCGCGGACATGCGGCGCGAGGTCGAGCTGCGTCGCTGACTTCGCGCGGCGGCTGCACCAGCACCAGGCACAGCACGCCACGATGACGATGGCCGGCGGAGGAGCGGATCGAAGCGGTGCCGAAAAGCACGATGGTGGCATACAGACGAGCCGACGGCGACGACGCGCCGGCAGGACCGCCTGCACGACCGGTCAACACGCGATCAAGAGCTTTGTTTGAACAGGACCGGCTGGGTCATCTCAAATTCATGGCCGCGAGCGTCGCACGCCTCGCAACGTATGGATCTGCGAAAAGCTAGGCTGTATTATCGGCAATTCCATCGATTCGTCGATTGTTGTCATCGCGCCGTCAAATCGTTAAATAGGCCCGCAATGCTATTCTAGGCGCCTATGACAAACGTTCCATTACTCGATCTTAAGGCACAGTTCGCGCAGATTCGCGCCGAGGTGATGCCCGTCATCGAGCAAGTGTGCGCGAGCCAACATTTCATTCTGGGCGAGCATGTACGCGCCTTGGAGGCGGAGGTGGCACGCTACTGCGGCGCATCCGCCGGCATCGGCGTCTCCTCCGGCACCGATGCGCTGCTGCTCGCGCTGATGGCGCTGAAGATCGGGCGCCGGGCGATGAGGTCATCACCTCGCCCTTCACTTTTTTTGCCACGGCGGGAACCATCGCGCGCACCGGCGCCCGGCCGGTGTTCTGCGACATCGACCCGCGTCACCTTCAATTTGTCGCCCGCGGCGGTACAAGCCTTCATCGACGGCATTGCGTCGTGAAGGACGGCCAGCTGATCAACCGCGCCACCGGCGGCCGCATCAAGGCGCTCATGCCGGTGCATCTGTACGGCCAGTCGGCGGACATGGATCCGCTGATGGCGGCGGCCCGGCGACACGGTCTTGAAGGTGATCGAGGATGCGGCGCAGGCCATCGGCACCGAGTACCGGAAGGCGCGCGGGTCGGCTCGATCGGCGACATCGGCTGCTTCTCGTTCTTTCCGAGCAAGAATTTAGGCGCCTTCGGCGATGCCGGACTGTGCACCACCAACGATCCGGAGCTTGCCGAGAGCATGCGCGTGCTGCGCGTGCACGGCGGCAAGCCGAAGTATTTTCATGCGCGTCATCGGCGGCAATTTCCGCATCGATGAATTGCAGGCCGCGGTGCTGCGCGTCAAGCTCAAATACCTGGACGGCTGGACCGAGGCGCGGCAGCGCAATGCGCGCCTATTACGACCGCCGCATTCGCCGCGCGCGCGGACTGCGCCGCGAAGCTGGTGACGCCGCGCGCCGCCGTCGAGGGCCGCCACATCTTCAATCAATACGTGGTGCGCGTCGAAGAACCGCGACGCGCTGCAAGAGTCATCTCGACCGAACGCGGCATCGGCACGGAGATTTACTATCCGGTGCCGCTGCATCTGCAGGCATGCTTCGCTTATCTTGAGCACCGCGCCGGGCGATTTCCCGCACTCCGAGCGCGCCGCCGAGGAGACCCTGGCGCTGCCGGTCTATCCGGAACTCACCCAGGCGCAGCTCGCCCATGTGGTCGCGAGCGTCGCGGAATTCTATCGGCAGCTGCCGGCGCTCGACGACGCCGCGCAGCGCCGCGCCGCGCGTTAGCGCTTTCTTGAAGTCGTCCGGCAGCAGCTGGTGGCGCGACAGCAGCTTGTAGAAATCCGTGCGGTTGCGCTTCGCCAGGCGCGCCGCCTGGCTCACGTTGCCGGTGGTGATCTGCAGGATCTGCGACAGATAATTGCGCGTGAATTCGTCGCGCGCCTCGTCGAAGGAGGGCAGGCGCGTGGGGTTGCCGCCGAGCGACTGCTGCACCAGTTCCGCGGTGATGATCGGCGCCGTGCGATAGCGCGACGTTCTGGCGCACCACGTTGTAGAGCTGCCGCACGTTGCCCGGCCATTCGGCCGTGGCCAGGAGTTCGACCGCCTCGGGCGCGTAGATCTTGCGCTGGCCGCTTTCCTTGGCGATCTGCTCGAGGAAGTGCGCCACCAGCAGCGGGATGTCCTCGCGGCGCCGGCCGAGCGACGGCACCTCGATGTGCACCACGTTCAGCCGGTAGTACAGATCCTCGCGAAATTGGCCGCGCGACCATCAGTTCGTGCAGGTCGCGATGCGTGGCGGAGATGATGCGCACATTGGTCGGCACCGGCATCGGCGCCGCCGACCGGCCGGATCTGGTTCTCCTGCAGCACGCGCAGCAGCTTCACCTGCAGGCGCATCGGCATGTCGCCGACCTCATCCAGCAGCAAGGTGCCGCCATCGGCGGTTCTCGAACAGGCCCTTTTGCGAGCGCGTCGCGCCGGCGAAGGCGCCTTTCTCGTGGCCGAAGAGCTCGGACTCCAGCAGATTCTCCGCCATGGCGCTGCAATTGACGGCAGACGAACGGCTTGTTGCGGCGCGGGCTCGCCTCGTGGATGGCGCGCGCCAGCAACTCCTTGCCGGTGCCGCTCTCGCCGGTGAACAGCACGCGCGCATCGGTGCCGGCCACCATGTTGGCCTGGGCGAGCTTGTCTTCCATCAGCTGATTGCGGGTGACGATGTTCGCGCGCCAGTCCTCGTCGACATGCGCGAAGCCGGATACCTTGAGCGCCTTTTGCACGTGATCGAGCAGATCCTGCTTGTCCACCGGCTTGGTGAGGAAGCCGAAGGCGCCGCTTTGCGTGGCATGCACCGCATCGGGAATGGTGCCGTGCGCGGTGAGGATGATCACCTCGCAGTCCCGGCCAGCGGCTCTGCAGCTCCTTGAGCAAGCCGATGCCGTCCATCTGGTCCATGCGCAGGTCCGTGATCACCAGGTCCGGGCCGGAACCGCATGCAGGCGGCCAGCGCCGCCGCGGCGCTTTCGACCGCCTCGACCTCGTAGTTCTCGGCGCGCAGACGGATGGTCAGCAGGCGCAGCAGTCCCGGGTCATCGTCGACCACCAGAATGCGCGCCTTGCGCTTCTGCGGCGTCTGCGAGTCGCGGGTGCTCGGCTGCAGGCCGAACGACAGGGGGGTGGTGGCGGCAATCGAATAGGCGTTCAGTGCAGTCTCTCCGGTTAGGCGTCATCGGCTTCATCGGGCGTGTGAGCCGGTTCGCTCGGTCGCGCGATCGTTGATCGACCGCTCGATATGCGTGACCGCGTCGAGTTTAGCGCGAGCCTCGTCCAAGGCCTTGCGCAACTGCGCATTTTCATCCGATTCGGCTGCCAGCCGACGGTTGATCGCCTGCAGCTTGTCGCGCGTGTCATCGTGCAGCGCGTCGTCGCGCATCCGCTGGTTCTCGGCCTGCAGGATCAGCCGCTGCTCGACTTCCTTGAGCTCGCACCAGGGCCAACAAGCGCTCGATCAGGCAGCAGAGTTTCAGGCCTGGCGAGCAGTTCCGACAACTGTCGCTGCGCGGCGACGGGATCGGCGCCGCTGTAGCCCGGGGTCGCCAGGGCCAGCGCATAGCGCAGCCGGTTGCTGGTGGTCGGCTGACAGCGCGGCCGCATCCTTGGCTGACTGGAAGATTTCCGCCTGCCGCGCCGGGTCGCCCTGGGGCAGGGCGCTCATCATCTCGAGCAGGGGCGCGATCGGGCTCGGGTCTGGGCTGGGCGCTCCGGCTCCGACGGGCGGGGGCGCCTTGGGGCTGCCCGATCGAGTCGCCGCAGGCCGCGCAGCCGCACAGGGCGCAGCAGGGCAGCATGCGGCGAGTGCGAGTGCACAGCTTATGCGGCATGGGCTTTTTCACGCGCCGCGGCGGGCCGGCTGCGCGCAAGGGCAGACGGACGCGGAAGTGCGCGCCGCCGCCTTGCGCCTCGAGGATCTCGATGCTGCCGCCGTGCGCGTTGACGAATTCGGTGACCACCGACAGTCCGATTCCGGTGCCTTTGACGTGGCCGCCCTGCGGGGTCTTTCCCTGATAGAACGCCTCGAAGATTCGATTGCGCTCCTCGGCGGGGATGCCCGGGCCGCTGTCCATGACGTCCGAGCATCAGCTGTTCGCGCTCGCCGCGCGCATGGATCGAAATCGTGCCGCCGCGCGGCGTGAACTTGATCGCATTCGACAGCAGATTGTCGAGAATGAGGCGCACCTTGCCGCGGTCGGCGAGGGGCGTGAGATCTTCCACCTGCACGTCGAGCCGCACGCGCTGCGCCACCAGCGTGAGCTGCTGGTTCTCCAGCACGCTCTTGATCAACGGCCGCAGCTTGAATTCCGACGACCTCCAAGCCGACGCTCTTGGCCTGCCAGGCGCTGAACGACAGCAGATTTTCGATCAGTCGCTGAAGCTTCATTCCGTTCTCGCGCAATATCGCCGTGACTTCGCGCTGGCCGCTTTGCAGCTCACCGACCGCACCGTCCATCAACAGTTCGGTTCCCTCGCGAATATTCGCCAGAGGCGTCTTCAGTTCATGCGACATATGTCGCAGGAATCGGTTCTTTTCCTGCGCCAAGCTCCAGCAAGCCGGCCCGCAGCCATTCCAGCTGCGCCGCCAAGCGCTCCAGATCCGCGGGCCCGCGAATGGCGATCGGGCGCGAGAACGTGCCGCGCCCGAGTTCGCTGATGGCGCGGTCGATGGCGCGGATCGGCCGGCCGAAGAGGTAGGTGAACACGGCCGACCACGGCCAGCGTCATCGGCACCAGCAGCAGCGTCTGCCAGAACAGATTCTGCTGCGCGCGCTGGGTCGGTGCGCTGCAGGCCGGTCGAGTTCCTGGTCGATCTGCCGCTGACGCGGTTCGAGATCAGCGAGGCGGCCGTCCGACATCTGCGGAAAGGAGGCGATCACCGTCCGCCATGCGCGCCGGAGTTCGGCGGCGCGTGCCTTGATCTCCTCGCAGCAGTTCCGCTCCGCCTTGGTCCTTGAGCGCGCGCACCCCCTCCTGCGACTCATCGAGCGGCAGGGTGAGCAGTTCGTCGAGGTGCGGTGCTCGAGCAGCCGCATGGTTGCGCGCATAGGCTTCGAGCAGATCCGCGTTCGCCGGTATCTGGTACAGGCGCGCGGTGCGCTCGAGCGCGGCGATCTCGTCGAACATGCGCTGATTGTTGCGGGTGCCCTGCATGCCGTGCACCACCAGCTGCTCGCTGCGGATCGACATGCGGTTCATCTGCACGGCGGCATTCACGATCGCGAACAGCAGCGGCGCGGCCACGATCGTGAAGCCGATCAGCATCAGGCCGCTCAGTGACTTGGGTCGGGGCAATCGCATGGCGGGCATTCTAGCAGCGTGCGCGGCCGAACGGAGTGACCGGCGTCGTATCTGTAGAATTCACCGCATGAGCCATCGACGCACCCTATTCCGAGCTTTCTCCCGAGGCCGTTCTGGACGCCATCGAGGCGCTGGGGTTTCGCTGCGACGGCCGTGTGCTGGCGCTCAACAGCTACGAGAACCGGGTCTACCAGATCGGCATCGAGGACGCGCGATCCGCTGGTCGCCAAGTTCTACCGGCCCGGCCGCTGGAGCGATGCCGCCATCCGCGAGGAGCACGCCTTCGCCGCCGAGCTGGCCGCCCAGGAGATACCGGTGGTGGCGCCGCTGTCGCAGCGGCGGCGAATCCCTGCATTTTCACCAGGGCTTTCGCTACGCCGTGTTCCCGCGCCGCGGCGGCCGCTGGCCGGAACTCGGCACAGCGACGAGCGGGAATGGGTGGGGCGGTTTCTGGGCCGCATCCACGCGGTCGGTCGTGCGGCGCGCTTTCACGAGCGCGCCCCGCTCAGCATGCGAGGAGCTCGGGCGCAGATGCGCGCGATTTCGTGCTCGGACGGCGACTGGATGCCCGATTATCTGGCCGACAAATACGCCGAGCTCACCGACGACACTGCTCGACGGAGGTGGAGGCGCGCGCGCAGCGGTTGGCGCGGCGCACGAGCGTCGGGCGCATTCTCGGGGACTGCCACCGCGGCAATATTCTGTGGACCGACGCGGGCCCGCATTTCGTCGATCTGGACGATTGCGTGACCGGCCCCGCGATCCAGGACCTGTGGATGCTGCTCGCGGGCAGCCGTCAGGAAATGCGCCGTGGAGCTCATCGATCTTGCTCAAGGGATACGAGCAGTTCCTGCCGTTCGACCGGCGCGAGATCGGCGCTGATCGAGCCGCTGCGCGCGCTGCGCATGATCCATTATTCGGCGTGGCTGGCGCGGCGCTGGCACGATCCGGCTTTTCCCAAGGCTTTTCCGTGGTTTGCCGAACCGCGCTACTGGGAGGAGCACTACCGCGCGCTGAAGATCAACTGGCCGCGGTGCTCGAGCCGCCGCTGGAGTTGTGAACGCGGGTCAGGTTGTGGTCGGGGCCGTATTTGGTAATGATACGAGCATGGCTGGCATGAAGATGATGGCGCGCGCGAAGTCGTGCTGCTGTGCGCGGCGGCGGCTTGGCGCTGTCCGCCTGCCAACAGAGACTCCGGCAGCGCGCCGGCGGCGAGCGCGGCGGCGCGCGCCAAGCCCAAGGCGCCGGTCGCCCCCAGGCCCGGCTCGACGGCGGCGGAACAAACGGCGGGCATGGTCGCAGGCGGCCAGCTCGGGGCAAATCGACCGCGCCGGTCGAGCTGAAATTCGACCTTGCCCAGCGGCCGAGCAGTGGGGCAGCCGCTCGATATCGCGCTTGCGCTCGTGCGCGCAAATCGATGCCAGTGCGGCCACCATCCAGGTCGAGCGGCGACGAGGACGTCGGGGTCGCGCCCGATGCCGGCGGAAGTTCGATATTCCCGGTGACCGTGCAGGTCTACCGGCGCAAGTCTATCGCCAGACCGTCCAGGTCACGCCCAACGCCGAAGGCGTGGCGGTGCTCGGCGTGACCGTCTCGCTCAAACACGACGACTGTGGTGCCGATCGTCAACGGGCCGCTTTCGATTCGGCCATCCTCGCAGACCGCTGAAACTTAAGGCGTCGGACGCGCCGTGAAACATCGTATAATGGTGAGTTTCCCTCAAAGGCCTCATCGTGACTCAGAAACTTCGCAACATCGCCATCATCGCCCACGTCGATCATGGCAAGACCACCCTCGTGGACAGCTTGCTGCGCCAATCCGGCACGCTCGATGCGCGCAAGGACCTGCAAGAGCGGGTCATGGATTCCAACGATCTGGAGCGGGAGCGCGGCATCACCATTCTGGCCAAGAACACCGCCATCACCTGGGGCGACTATCGCATCAACATCGTCGACACGCCGGGCCACGCCGATTTCGGCGGCGAGGTGGAGCGCGTGCTCGCCATGGTGGATTGCGTGCTGCTGCTGGTCGATGCGGTGGACGGGCCCATGCCGCAGACCCGCTTCGTCACCCAGAAGGCCTTCAAGCATGGCCTGAAGCCCATCGTGGTCATCAACAAGATCGACCGCGACGAGGCGCGTCCGGGCTGGGTGCTGGACCAGACCTTCGATCTGTTCGACCGGCTCGGGCGCCACCGACGAGCAGCTGGATTTCCCGGTCGTCTATGCCTCGGCCCTGCGCGGCTTCGCCGGCCTGGACTCGACCGTGCGCGACGGCGACATGCTGCCGCTGTTCAAGACCATCGTCGAGCATTGCCCGCCGCCGGACGTGGACGTGGACGGCCCGTTGCAGCTGCAGGTGACGCTGCTGGATTACTCCAGCTACGTGGGCGCCATCGGCATCGGCCGCATCAAGCGCGGCCGCATCAAGCGCGGCATGGCCGTCACGGTGGTCGACGCGCGAGGGCAAGCAGCGCCGGAGCGAATCACGCAGATGTTCGGCTTTCATGGGTCTGAACCGCGTCGAAGTGCGAGATGCGCCGAGGCCGGCGACATCGTGGCCTTCGCCGGCATCCCGGAGCCGAAGGTCTCCGACACCCTGTGCGATCCGGCGAACGTCGAGCCGCTGCCGAGCCTGACGGTGGACGAGCCCACCATCAGCATGACGTTCGAGGTCAACACCTCGCCCTTCCCCGGGCAGCGAGGGCAAGTTCGTCACCAGCCGCCAGATTCGCGAGCGCCTCGAGCGCGAGGCCATCCACAACGTGGCGCTGCGGGTCGAGCCGACCGCCGATCCGGACAAGTTCGTGGTCTTCGGCCGCGGCGAGCTGCATCTCGGCGTGCTGCTGGAGAACATGCGCCGCGAAGGCTATGAAATCGCGGTGTCGCGGCCGCAGGTCGTGATCAAGCAGATCGACGGCGTGGCGCACGAGCCCTACGAGCAGGTCACGGTGGATGCGGACTCCGACGCGCAGGGCGACATCATGGAGGCGCTCGGCAGCCGCGGCGGCGAGCTGAAGGACATGCAGGCCGACGGCCGCGGCCGGGTGCGCCTGGACTACATGATCCCCTCGCGCGGCCTGATCGGATTCCAGACCGAGTTTCGCACCATGACGCGCGGCACCGGGCTCTTGCATCACGTGTTCGATCACTACGGGCCGGTGGTGCAGCGCGAACTCGGCCAGCGGCCGAACGGCGTGCTCATCTCCAACGGCCAGGGCAAGGCCCTGGCCTATTCGCTGTTCAACCTGCAGGAGCGCGGCCGGCTGTGCATCGGCCCGGGCGAGGAGGTCTACGAGGGCATGATCATCGGCCTCAATAACCGCGACAACGACCTGGTGGTCAACCCGCTGAAGGGCAAGAAGCTCACCAACATGCGCGCGGCCGGCAAGGACGAGAACGTGGTGCTGACCCCGCCGATCCGCTTCACGCTGGAGCAGGCGATGGAGTTCATCGACGACGACGAGCTGATCGAGATCACGCCGACCTCCGTCCGGCTGCGCAAGCGCAATCTGAAGGCAACGACCGCAAGCGCTCCGAGCGCGAAACCGCCGATCAGGGCTGATTATTTGACGGAATATTGGGCGAACCGAGACGCCCGTCACGCCGCCTATGCGGGATCTCCCTAACATCTCAGCGCATTCAGGTGCCGGGAAACACCGGTCCATGTGCGGGAGATCTCAGGGCCTTGTCACGCGATACCGCGGCTGCCATTCGCAGCGAGCCAGCGCAGTCTGCAGACAGCCTGAACCGCTCTGCTCGAACGCCAGATCGCGGAGGCGCGCGGCCGCGCCGGCGCGCCTGACTTAGAACGCGCTCTTGAAGACCGTCAGCGCGCATTACGATCGGCATCGATGCCGAGCGGCGCGGCATCGTGCGCTCGATGCAGCTGATGTCCGATGAGGCGCAGGCGCTCACTCGCGAAATCCGCGAGCAGACCGCCACGCACCTGCAGACCATCCTCGACAACGTCAAAGACGCCATCATCACGGTCGATGACAGCGGCCACATCGAGTCCTTCAATCCCACCGGCGAGCGCATCTTCGGCTATCCGCTGGCCGAGATCCTCGGCCGCACGCTCGGATTGTCTGCTGCCCGATGTGGATGCGGCGCATCCCTGCGACTATCTGGAGCGCTGGCCACCAAGATCGACGACACCCATGTCGACCTGGCCGCGACATCAAACCTGGGGTCTGGCCAAGGACGGCAGCCGCGTCGCGATCGAGGTCGCGCGTCAGCAAGGCCAAGCTCAATTGGCGGACGGCTACATCGTCTGCATCCGCGACATCACCGAGCGGCATCTCGCCGAGCAAGTCCATGCGCGAAAGCGAGGCCGTTATCGAACGCTGGTGGAGCATGCGCCGGAGGCGATCGTGGTGTTCGACGTCGATGGCGGCCAGCATCGTCGACGTCAACGACAACGCCTGCCGCTTCTTCAAGATGAGCCGCGCGGCGCTGCTGGCCAGCGGGCCGGACAAGATCAGCCCCCCGATGCAAGCGGACGGCACGCCCTCCTTCGGCGTGTCGCGCGGCTACATCGAAAGCGCGCTGGCCGGCGAGGTGCCGGTGTTCGAGTGGCTGCACTGCGACTCGCACCGGTCACAATTTCCCCTGCGAGGTGCGCTACGTGCGCCTGCCGAGCTCCAACCGGCGCCTGATGCGGGCGAGCATCATCGATATCACAGAGCGCAAGCGCGCCGATGCGATCGCTGCCGGGCGAACGCCGCGTGTTCGAAAAAATCGCCGCCAATGCGCCGCTTGAACGCGGCGCTCGAGGCGATCTGCGAATTGATCGAGCGCGCCGTGCCCGAGAGCTGCTGCGGGATCAACCTGTTGGATCGCGACAAGCAGGCACTTGAGTTTCGGCGTGGCGCCGAATCTCGCCGCGCGAATTCGTGGCAGGCCATGGACTACGCGCCCATCGGCATCCGCTTCGGCTCCTGTGCCGCGGCGGTTTATTTGAGCCGCCTCGTGACGGTCGCCGACATCGAAACCGACGCGCTCTGGGAATATCGCCGCGAGGCGGCGCGCGAGGCGGGCTTCCGCGCCGCCTGGTCCGCGCCCATCGTGGCATCCGACGGCCAGGTGGTGGGCACCTTTGCCGTGTATCGCCGCCAGGTCGGGAATACCCTCATCCCGCGATCACGAACTCATGGTGCGCATGGCGCAGATCGCCGGCATCGCCATCGAACGGCGCGCCGCGGAAGATGCCCTGCGCAACAGCGAGTCGAAGTTTCGCGGCCTGTTCGAAAGCGTCATGGAAGGGGTTTATCAAACCACCCGCGACGGCCGCATTCTGGTCGCCAATCCTGCCTTCGTGAATCTGTTGGGCTACTCCTCCGCCGAGGAACTCTACCAGGTGCCGGCCGGCGCCGCTGTACTGGTATCCCAACGATCGCGAGAACTTCGCGCGCGCGTGCCGAAGCCGAGGGCGAGCTGCGCAACGAAGAATACGTGATGCGCCGCAAGGACGGCTCGCATGCTCGTGGTGGTGGACAACTGCCGCGTGGTGCGCGACGCGCGCGGGCGCGCACCTGCGGTTTCGAAGGCACGCTGACCGATATTACCGAACGCAAAAAAGCCGAGACGGCCGTCTTCCAAGCCAAGGAGCGCGCGCAGGTAACGTTGCAGTCGATCGGCGATGCGGTGATTACCACCGACGCGGAGGGGCGGATCGACTATATGAATCCGGTCGCCGAAAGTCTCACCGGCTGGGAAAACCGCGAGGCGCAAGGCGAGCTGATCGGCAACATTTTCACCGTGGTGGATGAGATCACGCGCGAAGGCGGCGAAAACCCGGTGGCGCGCTGTCTGCGCGAAGGCCAGGTGCTCGGGCCTCGCCGAACACACCGTGATGATCAATCGCCGCCGCCAGGAAATCGCCATCCAGGATTCGGCGGCGCCGATTCGCGACCGGGCGGGCAATCTCATCGGCGCCGTGATGGTGTTCCACGACGTCAGCAAGGAGCGGCGGCTGCATCGCGCGCTGCATTACCAGGCCAGCCACGATGCGCTGACCGGCCTCATCAACCGGCGCGAATTCGAGAACCGCCTGACCGTCGCCGTCGAGGATGTGCGCCAGAACCCGCAAGCGCGCCACGTGCTCCTGTACCTGGATCTGGACCAATTCAAGCTGGTGAACGACACCTGCGGGCATCCGGCGGGCGATCTGCTGCTGAAGCAAATTACCGGCGTCATACAGTCGCGGGTGCGCGGCGGCGACACGCTCGCGCGCTTGGGCGGCGATGAGTTCGGCATCCTGCTGCAGGACTGCGCGCGCGATCAGGCGCTGCGCATCGCGGAGAACCTGCGCCAAGGGATCCGCGATTATCGTTTCACCTGGCAAGGCGGGGTGCTCGCGGTCGGCGCCAGCATCGGCATCGTGGAAATCACCAGCGAAATACCCACCGTCGCAAACGTCATGAGCGCCGCCGACGTCGCCTGTTATTCCGCCAAGGATTCGGGCCGCAATCGCGTGCAGCTCTACAAGCCCGACGACATGCCGGAGCGGCATCGGGAAATGCATTGGGTCTCCAAGCTGGCGCGCGCGCGCGACGAGAGCCGCTTCGAATTGTTCTATCAGCCGATCGTGCCGATCGGGGCGCAGCGTCACGAGCGCGAGCACTTCGAACTGATGCTGAGGTTGCGCGATGAGAACGGCACCATCGTGGCGCCGGCCGAATTCATTCCCGCGGCGGAACGCTACAACATCATGCCCTCGATCGACCGCTGGGTGGTGCGCGAGGCGCTCGATCGGGTCGTGCACCGCATCGAGTCGGGCGTCAAGCCCTTCACCGTCGCGGTGAACCTGTCGGGAACCTCCTTGAACGATGAGCGGTTTCTCGAGTTCCTCATCGCCGAACTCAACGCCGGCGAATTGGCGGCCGGCGCCATGTGCTTCGAAATCACCGAAACGGCGGCCATCGAAAATTTGAGCAGCGTGGTGTATTTCATGCGCGAGCTCAAGAATCGCGGCTGCCATTTCGCATTGGACGATTTCGGCAGCGGCCTGTCCTCGTTCATGTACCTGAAGACACTGCCGGTCGACTACCTGAAAATCGACGGACAATTCGTCGAAAACGTCACCCGCGACCCGGTCGACCGCAGCATGGTCGCGGCCATCAGCCAGGTCGGCAACGCCATGGGGATTCAAACCATCGCCGAGCGGGTCGAATCGCCGGAAGTCTTGGCCGAGCTCGGCCGCTTGGGGGTCGGATTCGCGCAGGGCTTTTACATCGCCAAGCCGCGTTCCACGCGCGAATTCCCCTACCTCCGCTGACCCTTCGGGGCCTTCGACGAATTCCCGCAAAGGGCGTACGCTTGCGCCCCAGGGGGTCGAAGCAACCGGAAAAAGGGAGGGGGTTCGTCATGATTCTCGGAATGTCGATCGCCGCGTTTACACAGCTTCACGTGATCATCAGCCTGATCGCCATCATCAGCGGCATCATCGTCGTCTTCGGAATGTTGAGCGCAAGGCGCATGCCCGGCTTGACGGCGCTGTTTTTGCTTACCACGGTGGCCACCAGTTTCACCGGGTTTCTGTTTGCCACGCCGGTCGATGCGCCGCGCGTCATCGGCTCGTTCGATCCGGCCAAGATCATCGGCGTTATTTCTCTGATTTTTCTATTCCTCGCGATGCTCGCCCTGTACAGCTACAAGCTGGCCGACGCCTGGCGGGGCATCTACGTGGTCAGCGCGATCGTCGCCCTCTACTTCAATTGCTTCGTGCTGGTGGTGCAATCCTTCCAAAAAATTCCTCCTATCCATGCCCTCGCGCCGACCCAAAAAGAGCCGCCGTTCGCTGTCGCCCAGGCGATTCTCTTGATTTTGTTCGTCGGGCTCGGTATCGCGGCTTTCAGGAAATTTAGACCCCTGACGCAGGTGCCGGCCGCGGCTTGAGCGATGCGCAAGGGTTGTAAATTTCGGCCGAGAAGTTCCGGGGTTGGCATACTCCTGCTGGCCCTGCTTCTGTTTCGTTCCTATATCCCTGCCGGCTTCATGCCGGCGGACGGTGTGCCGTTCGCGCTGCAGCTGTGTCCCGCCGCCATGGCCGGGATGCCCGGCCACACGCATCATCACGGCGGGACGCATGCGCAGTTTGAATTGTGTCCGTTCGGCAGCGTTCCCGGGGCGGGACCGATTTCGCACCAGCTGCCTTTTGAATCCGTGGGTCCGGCGCCCAGCCAGCGGATCCTTGCCTTCGAAGCTCCCCGTCCCACGCAGCGCGCCGAGCGCTCCCACCCGCCGCGCGGACCGCCCCCACTCGTCTGATTGATACCGGCTGACTGCGCGCGCTTCAACGAGGCGCGCGTGCATATCAATTACGATGTGGGAGATTCCATGATTTCGTTCAATCGATTGAGCTTGGTAGCGCTGGCGCTGCTGCTGGGCGCGGCGCCGCTGCGCGCCGCCGATGTCGGCAGTGTGCGGGGCGTCGTTCACGACCAGCAGCATCGGCCGCTCGCCGCCGTGCAAGTGCAGCTGAAGTCCGCCACCTCTGAATGGATCCAGTCCTCGGTCACCGATGCCCGCGGGGAGTTCTCCTTCATGACGGTGCCGCTCGGCGACTATGTGTTGAAGTTCAGCGCCGCGGACTACGCGCCGGCGGCGCAGGCCGTCACCGTGACCTCGGGGTCCGCGCCCGTCGCCCATGTGCAACTCGTCAAGGGGCCGGCGCTCGACACCTTGACCGTGACGGCCGCTGCCGGCACCACCGTCCTTGATACCGCCACCCCGACCACGGTGGTGAATCGCGAAGACATTGCGCGCGCACCCGGGGCGGATCGCAGCAACAGCCTGGCGATGATCACCGATTTCGTTCCTGGCGCCTATGTCGTGCATGACCAATTGCATGTGCGCGGCGGCCATCAGACGACGTGGGCGATCGACGGCGTCGAGATTCCGAACACCAATATCGCGAGCAACCTAGGCCCGCAGATCGATCCGAAGGACATCGACTATCTGGAAGTGCAACGCGGCAGCTACCAGGCGGACCAGGGCGATCGCACCTATGGCGTCTTCAATGTCGTGCCGCGCACCGGCTTCGAGCGCGACAACCAGGCCGAACTGGTCGCGAGCGGCGGCATCTTATGGCCAGACCAACGATTACTTGAGTGTCGGCAGCCATACGGAGCGCTTCGCTTACTACGCCAGCGTGAACGGCAATCGCAGCGATCTTGGCATCGCCGACGCCGGTGGCGCAGATCATTCACGACGCGCAGGAAGGCTATGGCGCGTTCAGCACGCTGATATTCAATGCGACGCCGGACGATCAGCTGCGCTTCGTTTTCTCCGCGCGCCATGACAGCTACGAGATCCCGAACACGCCGGGGCAGCTGGCGGATGACGTGCAGCGCGAAACCGACGCCTTCGCCATCCTTTCCTGGGTGCGCAAGCTCGGCTGCCGACGCGGCCCTGACCAGTTCGCTATTTTTTCACCAGAACCAGGCGGATCTGGACGGCGCGGCGAACGATTTCCCCATCAGCACCACCGACCAGCGTTCCTCGACCTATGTGGGGGGCCAGGAAACCCTGCGCTGGCACGTGACCCGCCATGACCTCGAGGTCGGGATCACCGGATTCGGTCAGCACGACAGCGAGAATCTTCGATGTGCTCTTCAACGACGGCAGCAATGCGCCCATCGCGCAGACGCTGAAGCCTTCCGGCTCGCTGGTCGCCGCCTACCTCGAGGACACCTACCAGCGCAACCGATTGGCTCAGCTTCGCCGCCGGCCTGCGCCAGACGCATTTCGCGGGCGCGGTCACCGAGAATGCCGCGAGCCCGCGCTTAGGGCTGACCGTGCGCTTGCCCAAGGTGGAATGGATCTTGCGCGGCTTCTGGGGCAAGTACTACCAGGCGCCGCCGCTGACCACCTTGAGCGGTCCGCTGCTTCAATTCGCGCAGAACCAACGCTCTGGGTTTCATCCCGCTGCACGGCGAGCGCGACGAGGAGTATCAATTCGGCCTGACCATTCCGGTGGACGGCTGGACGCTCGATGTGGATCATTTCCATACCCAGGCCAAGAACTTCTTCGACCACAACAACATCGGAAATTCGAATGCCTTCCTGCCGCTCACCATCGACGGCGCCCTGATCCAGGGCAACGAACTGACCGTCCGCTCGCCGCGGCTCTGGAAGGTCGGGCAGTTTCACCTGACCTATTCCAACCAGACCGCGGACGGCATCGGCGCCATCAACGGCGGACTGACCGACTTCAGCCCGCCCGCGGGCAGCTTCGCCCTGGATCACGATCAGCGCAACACCGCCAATGCCGGACTCGATGCTGACCCTGCCGCGCCAGGCGTTCGCCTCGATGAGCCTCTCTTACGGCTCCGGGTTTGCCAATGGCGAGGCGCCGCCCAGCATCTGCCGGGCCATGCGGAAATCAACTTGAGCGCCGGTAAATCCTTCGGCGAGAGTTTCTCGGCGTCGCTGACCATTCTGAATCTGGCCGATCGGCATTTGCTGGTCGACAACAGCCTCACCTTCGGCGGTGTGCATTACAATGACCCGCGCCAGATCTATGCGCAGATTCATTACAAGTTCGGTTATTAAGGATGGCCCATGAGTTTTGAGCTTCAACCTCTTCTTCAGAACGAGCTGATCAGACTGGAGCCCTTGCGCGCGGGCGACTTCGAGGACCTGTACGCGGTGGCCTGCGATCCTCTGATCTGGGAACAGCATCCGAGCAGCGACCGTTACCAGCGCCCGGTGTTCGAGAATTTCTTCAAGGGGGCGATGGAGTCGGGCGGGGCGTTTCGCGTGATCGACAACACCAACGGCGAGCTCATCGGCAGCTCCCGCTACTGCAATTACGATGAGGCCAAACGCCAAATCGACATCGGCTACACCTTCATCGCGCGCAGCCGCTGGGCGCGGCACTACAACCGCGCGCTGAAGACCCTGATGCTCGATCATGCCTTCAAATATGTGGACCGCGTGATCTTCAAGGTGGGGATCAACAATTGGCGCTCCCGCAAGGCGATGGAGAAGCTCGGCGGCCGGTATATCGGCGAGGAATCGGTGAGCTATTCCGGTGAGCCGAGCCATCCCAATGTGATTTTCAAGATCGACGCCAAGGATTGGGCTTGCCGGGCGCGCTGACCGGCCTTTCCAGACGCTGCGCCCGCGGTCACGCGATGCGCTGCAGGGTCACCTTCAGGCCGTCCTTGGGCTTGGCGATCGGCACCAGTTGTTGGGGCATGACATAGCCGGGAGCGATGCTCCATCGGTAGCGCAGCAGCAGTTGATGCATGATGGCTTTCACCTGCAGGGTCGCAAAGTGCTGCCCGATGCACATGTGCGCGCCGCCGCCGAAAGGCACCCAGGCGAAGGCATGGCGCTTGTCTTCCTGGCGCGCGGGACTGAATCGCTCCGGGTCGAACTTGAACGGATCGGTCCACAGCGACTCCATGTAGTGCACATGGATCGGGTAAACGCCGACCAGCATGCCGGCCGGGATCTCAAATCCCTGAAAGACCGTATCTTTGATGCACATGCGCGGCATGGAGGTGAGCGGCGGCGTCAGCCGCAGCGCCTCGCGCATGCTCCAGGACAACTCCTCGACCTTGTCCAGATCATCGAACTCCAGTTGTCGGCGCCCGATCGCAACGGCCTGGGAGCGCAAACGTTCCTGCCATTCCGGGTGCCGCGCCAGCAGGTACATCAGGGTGGTCAGCGTGCTGGTGGTCGTGTCGTGCGCCGCCATCATCAAGAAAATCATGTGATCGATGATTTCATCGTCGGTGAAGCGCTCGCCTTGCTCGCTTTGTGCGTGACAGAATTCGCTGAAGAAATCGCTGGTATGGGTGGCGCGTTTTTCCGGCAGCAGGGCGCGGAAGCGGCTCACCAACAATTCGCGGCCGCGTATCCCGCGCCACATCGAAAGTCCGGGTATGGGCACGCGCACGATCGCGAGCGAAGCGGCCACGGTCGCCATGAAGGCGCGATTCAAGGCCTTGGCGCTGCGACCGAGCTGCACTCCCATGAAGACGGAGGCGGCCAGGTCCAGCGTCAGCTGCTTCAGGAGCGGAAACATCTGACGATTCGCACCACGCTCGTTCGCCGGCAGCCACTCACTGAGGCCAAGATCGATGGCCGGACTCATCTGCTCGAGGTAGGTGCGCAGCGCGGACTTGCGAAAGGCGACCTGCATGATGCGCCGCTGGTAGCGATGCTCATCGCCGTCCATCGCCATGATGGCGCCGGGAAAAACCTTGCCGATATAGGGCTCCCAGCCGCGCGCGCTGGAAAATGCGCCGTCGCGGTTCTTCCACACGAATTCCAGCGCGTCCGGTCCCAGCAGGCTGATCATGCCGCCGCGGCCGATCGCAATCTTCCACGCCGATCCATGCGTCTTCTCGAGCGCCTTGAGATGACCGACCAGATCCTTGCGCATGGCCAGTATCTGGCCCAGCACCGAGGATCTCTGGACGGGGAGGGGTCTGCGCGACGCCGTGGGGGCCGTGGCCGGCAAAAGCTCGGTTAGTTGTTCATTCATGCTGCACCGCCGGGCATTCTCCTGCCGGGGCGATGGTAGCAGATACTCAGTTGAAGCTGATTTTGACGCCGCCAAAGTAGGCGCGCGGCATGCCCGGGCTTACGAATCGATTGTCCACGCCGGGGCCGTTGGGCATCGCGTTGGGCGGCACCCCCGGGGCCCCCACGCCGGTCGGATCGCTGAACAAGCCAAAGGTCGAGTAGCGCTCATCGAACAGATTTTGCACGTTGGCGAACAGCTCGACCCGCGAGTTGAGACGATAGGAGCTGCGCAAGCTCACCAAGTGGTAGCCCGGCAACTGCGGATTCTGATTGGATTCATCGCCGCGATAGAATGAGGCGGTTGCCAGCACCAAGGAGCCGCCCACCGACCATCGGTGCGACAGCGAATAGTTGGCCCCGAGCTTGACCCGGCTCGTGGGAATGAGCGGCAGGCGGTCGCCGGGCAGCACCTGGATGTTGCCGCCGGCGTCCCGCGACGGGTTCGACGCTGAGTTCAGCAGCAGCGGCGAGCGAAAGGTCGCTTCGATATAGCTGTATTGTGCGTATCCCGACCAGCGCAGGCCCTGGTAGTTCAGGCTCGCTTCCAATCCCTGCCGCCGGGTCGATCCGACGTTTTGGAAAAAGCCGCTGCTCACGGAAGTCGCGACGCCAAAAATATCGTCGTCCGAATTTGTCCGGAAAAGGCTGGCGTTCCAAGAAAAGCGTTCTCCCGCGGAGGATGAGCGGCTGCGCACACCCAACTCCAGGGTGTGCGCGATGACCTGCCGCAAATTGGGTGGATCGCCGGCCAGGGCCGAGGGAAGCAGGCAGGGGCGCAGCGGATCCGAACACTCGATCTCGCTCGCCGTCGGTGCCCGGTTGTTGGTGGAGTAGCCTGCGTAGGCGATCGCCCCGCCCGCCAGCTTTAAAGTTGCGCCCAGCGCGGGATTGAAGTGAGTGAAGCGATTATCGCCGCTCAAAGCGCTGCCGATCTGATCGGACAGGTCGATCTTGGCGATGTTGTAGCGGCCGCTCGCGGTCATGGACAGGAGCGGGGTCAAATCGAAGGTGTCGGTCAGGTACAAGCCGTAATACTTGTTGTTGGAATTAAGATCAACAGGCGTCGCCGAGAAGCTCGTTGCTTCGGGCGTGTCGACGAAGAATCCGGACGGCAGCACGGTCAAGGCGGCGTTCAAAACGCCCACCTCGGTGCGCGAGAGAAAATTCGACTGGGCCGTATCCCACGTCAACCCGACGGCAAAATCATTGTCGTGGCCGAAGAGCGCTGCGGTGTCGGTCAGCTGCAGCGAGCCGCCCCAACCGTCCGAGCGGACGCGCTCAAAGTCGAGCTGGCCGATGAGGGTGGCACCGCCGTTTGAGATATCGGGAATCTGACCGCCCGCGGTATCGGTCAGCGGCGTCAGGCCGTCCGCTTGGCATAGCGCCGGTGACGTGGTGTCGGCGCACGCCGTGTAGCCGGAGCTGTCGCCGTTGGTGAGTGTTTGCCGATAGTTGCGCGCGTAGAGCACGCCCTGCAGAGCGAAGGCCTCGGTAAATTTCAGCTCCGTGTTCAGGGTCACGAAGTTCAACCTGTCGAAATTGTTTTGCGGGCCGGTAAAGACGTTCTCTGGATCGATCGCGAGGGACTGAACGGGCGCGGCACCTTGGCCGTAGAGCGCATTGTCGGCACCCGCATAGCTTAAGTCGAAGCTCGCGCCGTCTTTCCGAAAGCTCAAATCCGCATAATATTGGCGCAACGAATCGTGCGAGAACCGCCGCCAGCCGTTCTGATCCAGGAGGCGCGCCGCCGCATAGAATCCGAATACGCCGTCGTTCGCGCCGAATTCCATCGCACCTTGGCGCTGCGCGAAGGAACCGCCGGACAGCTGACCGTTGAGTCCCTGGTGGGTGAATCCGTTTTTCATCGTCACCGAGATCGCGCCGCCGAGTGCATTCAGCCCGAATAGGGGATTGGCGCTCACGATGTCGACGCGATCGACGGCGATATCCGGGAACAGATCCCAATTGACCGTGTCGCCGAACGCTTCGTTGATGCGAACGCCATTCTGGTAAACCGCCAGACCCTGCGGGGTGCCCAAGACCGGCGAGGCCTCGAAACCGCGGTATAAAACATCCGGTTGGAACGCATCCGCGAGCGCGTCGTTGATATTGACGCTGCCCAGCTGGGTGCTCAAACCGCCGATGAGACTGGGGCCGCCGTCCTGGCTCAGATCGGCCGCCTTCAAGGTCTGCACGTTGCCGGGCACCTTGTCCACATTCACCGTCATGCCCGGCACGGGCGTGGTTCCCACGACCACAATTTGCTCGATCGACCAAGCCGGTACGCCGATCAGAACACACAACAGGCCACCGAGCAGCTGAGACGCGCCCGCTTTTCGCGCATGGTTGCACACCGCGCTATGCTCAGCATGCGTATGCCAGCGGCAGATGAGCGAAATCGGCGGAATCGTGGAGCCCTCGAGCAGGAAGCCGGCGGTTGCAAACGACTGTCAGCGCTTGATATTAACAGCGCCGCCGCAGGGTCTTGATTCAGTCCGATGATTTTGCTCATCCGACATTGGCTCGCCGCCGCATTGATTTTGGGCTCAAGCGCCGCGACGCAGGCCGCCGATGCCGCGACGATCTATCTCGCGCGCCGCGGCTGGCACATCGATATCGGCATGGCGGCGGCGGATCTGTTGCCGCCGCTGACTCAAGCCGCCGCACCGCTTTCAGGCTCGCGCTATGTTTTCTTTGGATTTGCGGACAAACACTATTTGCTGGCCGCGAACCATCACGCCCCGGTGTTATTGGCGGCGCTGTGGCCGGGCGCCGGAATCGTGCTGACCACCGGGCTCACCAATTCTCCGGCGCAGGCATTCGGCGCGGCGCATGTCATCACCCTCACGTTGCCGGCGGATCAGATGCGGGACCTGCAAGCATTCATCTGGCGCTCGCTGCGCACCCAGGACGAGGTGCTCAAAGTGTTTCGCGCGGGACCCTATGAGGACAGCGTCTATTTCTTGGCGAAGCAGAAGTATTCGGCCATCCACACCTGCAATACCTGGGGAGCGCAGGCGCTGCGCGCCGCAGGATTTCATGTGCATACGGCGGGAGTGATTTTTGCCGGGCAACTTTGGGCCCAGGCGCGGCGCTTGAAACGCCTGCAGGAGCGAACCGACCGCCCGGAAGCTTCCCTGCTCTCCGGCACATCCGACTAACGGATGTCTTCCCTCAATTGCAGGGCGGCTGGCTGCCGTCTTGGCAGACCACCGTCGTGGTCGAGCCCGGCGGCACGACCACCGTCGTTTTCGCCGGCGGATTCGGGCTGCCGCTGCTGATGCAGCCGCACAGCATCGCCGAGGCCACCACCAGCGCTGATAGAATTTTCATTGTTCCCTCCACGGTTTTCGATGCACACCCGAAGTGTGCTGAGCGGTGTGCGGGGCGGGGAGGAGTGCAGGGCGCATGCCGTCATGGGTCGATCGCCCACGCCGCTGTCGTCGGCGTCCTACACCGATGCGCTGTCGCAATAACGTTTCGGCATGGCCATATATCCTGCGGCGACTAGGCGGTTTCGCGCGATGCCCGGATAATACGCGGCATGGCTACCATCGGAACGGAACGGGTCTTGACGGTGCATCACTGGAACGAGACCGTCTTCAGCTTTACCACCACCCGCGACCAGGCGCTGCGATTCGAGAACGGGCATTTCATCATGCTGGGGCTGCGCATCGACGATAAGCCGGTCATGCGCGCCTACAGCATCGCCAGCGCCAACCACGAGGAACATCTGGAGTTCTTGAGCATCAAGGTGCCGGACGGTCCCCTGACTTCGCGGCTGCAGCATGTCAAACCGGGCGACGAAGTGCTCATCAGCCGCAAGCCGACCGGCACGCTGCTGCTGCACGATCTTAAGCCCGGGAAGCGCCTTTACCTGTTGAGCTCCGGGACGGGGCTGGCGCCCTTTATGAGTCTCATCAAGGATCCGGAGGTTTACGAACGCTTCGAGAAGGTCATCTTGGTGCATGGCGTGCGCTATCGAAGTGAACTGGCGTATCGCGACTACATCGAATGGGAATTGACGCACCACGAGTACCTTGGCGAACAGGTGCGGGAAAAGCTGGTGTACTTTCCCACCGTGACGCGCGAGCGCTTCCGCTACCAGGGCCGCGTGACGGCGTTGATCGAGACCGGCAAGCTCTTCGAGGACATCGACGTGCCGGCGCTCGATCCGAAGGAGGATCGCGTGATGATTTGCGGCAGCCCGGCCATGTTGACCGACCTCTCGGCCATGCTGGACGCGAGAGGCTTTGAAATTTCCCCGCATGTGGGCGAGCCCGGCGATTACCTCATCGAGCGAGCCTTCGTCGCCCGTTGAGGCGGTCCTTCGCCTCGCCGCGTCGCCGCGTCGCCGCGGTTATACAGTAGTCGGCGGTTCCTACTACTGGATTTACGCCCGCCGCCGTGACGCGTAAAGTTTGCGCCATGCCGCGTCATTTCATCGGCCACCAAAGTTTCAAGGACCGAGGCGCTTCGTCCAACGTCGCGGGACGATTCGAAGCGTTGATTGTGGAAAAGGCCGACGACGGCTGGTACCAGGACGAGATCGTCGAGAGCCCGAGCGAAACGGTGCTGCCGGATCGGGCGCGCAGCGTGATCACCTCGAACGATTCGCCGGATGTCGGTTTCGAGGTGTCGATCAATCCCTACCGCGGCTGCGCGCATGGCTGCGTCTATTGCTTCGCGCGCCCGACGCACTCCTATCTGGGGCTCTCGCCGGGTTTGGATTTTGAAACCAAGCTCTTCTACAAAGCCGATGCGGTCCGCATTCTGGAAGCCGAGCTGTCCAAACCCAAGTATGTGTGCAAGACCATCGCGCTGGGAATCAATACCGACGGCTATCAGCCGCTGGAAAAGCGCCTGCAAGTGACGCGCGGCATTCTTGCGGTGCTGACACGCTGCCGCCACCCGGTGACCATCGTCACCAAGAGCGCCCTGATCGTGCGCGACTTGGATTTGCTCGCCGATCTCGCCAAGGACCAGCTGGTGTCCGTCATGGTGAGCATTACTTCGCTGACCAACGACATCAAGCGCACGCTGGAGCCGCGGACGGCCTCGCCGCAAGCGCGCCTGCGCGTGATTCAGCAACTGACGCAGGCGGGAGTGCCGGTCGGCGTGCTGGTGGCGCCGGTGATTCCGGCCATCACCGATCATGAGATCGAGGATATCCTGGCAGCCTCCAAAGAAGCCGGCGCTTCGCGCGCGGGGTATGTGCTCTTGCGCCTGCCGCACGAATTGAAGCTCATTTTTCGCGAATGGCTCGCGCAGCACTATCCGGGCCGCGCCAAGCATGTGATGTCGCTGATCAATCAAGCGCGCGGCGGCAAGGACTACGATTCGCAGTTCGGCACACGGATGCGCGGCACCGGGCCTTATGCCGAATTGCTGCGCACCCGATTCGATCTGGCAAAGCGCAAACTGGGTTTTGCCGGCGCCGAAGAGCGCTGCGAATTGAACACCCGGCTTTTCCGGCCGCCGGTGTCGGCCACGCCCCAGCTCACGCTGGGTTTTGATTGACGATCAGTTGAAACTTGCGGGTACGCTCGTTGAGCGGAATATCCGCGACGATCTGCACCTCGAACGCCACGTTGCCCAAGCGCTTTTGCGCCAGAATTTCCGCCAGCCGTGCTCGCACGCCGGCGGCGGCGCTTGCCCGCCCGGCATCATCGAGTCCCGGCTCGATGCAAATCAGAAACCGAAACGCACTGGGGCCGGTGATTTGCATTTGAAACCGGGTCACGCCTTTGACGAATATCTCGTTGATGATGTGCGGACTGATGAAATCCGTGGCGCCTGCGGCGTTCACGAACAGCGCCATCTGCTCGGTGCGCCCCACCAGATTTTGAATCACGATGCGCCGCGCGCGCGGCGCGCTCACCGGACGCAGGATGTCGGACATGCGGTAGCGGATCAGCGGCAGGGTGTAATTGAACAGGTTGGTTATGACGGAATGATCTTCGTAGAACTCGAAAATCAAGTTGTCGTCCATGAGCGTCATGGTGTTGCCGCCGGGATTCGAAATGCCGAGCATCATGTGTTCGGTGCAGGCATACAGGCTGAGCGCCCGGGCGCCGCCGAATGCCTGCGATAGAAACGTAAGGTCGGACTCGGTAACCATTTCGCCCGTGGCGATCACGGCGCTGGGCCGGATGCGCATTCGCCCGGCGCGCTGCTCCTCGCCCAGCATCTTGAGTGCGGTCGTGTAGCCCCAAAGCGCGTCGGGTTCGAATGCATTGATTCCCCGTGTCACCTCGGGGAGCGGTGTGTTGACCTCGAAGGCGCGGGCATCGACGAAGAGCTTGCGAATCCCCCGCTGCATGGAGGCAATGCCCGTGACGCCGGCGAAGTGTCCGCCGGTGGCACCGTAAAATGCCACCCGGATGCGGCGCAAGCGGAATCCGAGCCCGCCGAACTGTGCGCGAAACGCCTTGCGGTTGCGCATGGCGGCTGCACGCAGCCTGCCGAAATCGGCGGGCGAATACACGAAATAGCCGACCTCGCCGGAGGTTCCGGAGGTGTGCATGACCGTCAGGTCATCGAACAACTGTTCTTTGGGATCGGTCGAGCGCGACAGAAACTCCGCGATGATGAGTTTCGTGACCCGGCGGTCGGTCACGATGCCGTCGAAATTCTCCATCAGCAGTGCTTTGGTGAGCACCGGAAAATCGCCGGGCGTGCACGTGTTCACGTCCAGTCCGCGTTCGCGGATGATGTTGGCGTAATAGGGCGCGCGCTTGGCGGCATACTGAATCAGCGCCCGGAATTTGCGTGCTTGGGCGGCCTCGAGTTCGGCGCGGGTTTCCTCCATCGGCGATTTGCAACCTCGGCGGCGGCCATCCGGCAAGCGGGCATGATAGTTCATTGAAGCCATCCGCATCGCTTCGCGGGCTATACTGATGCCCTGGGGTTTCAGAACGATACCGGGGAGCTTCGCATGACCAGCCGACGGCGCATTCTGCAAATAGGCGCGAGCCTCGTCGCAAACAGTCTGTTGCCCAAAGCGGTTGCCGCCGGCACGCCGCCCAAGACTTTGCTGATTCTGGGCGGCACCGGGTTCATCGGGCCGCATTTGACGCAGGAAGCGCTGCGTCTGGGCTGGCGTGTAACGCACTTCAATCGCGGCAAACGCAGCCCCCAGGGTGTTGCGGAGGTCGAGACGCTCATCGGCGATCGCAACGGCCAGATCGACGCGCTGCGCGGCCGCCGCTGGGACGTGGTGATCGACGACACGGGCCAGATCCCCAAGTACGTCAAGATGTCGGCGGAAATGCTGGCGCCGAACGTCGGCTATTGTCTGTTCATCTCCAGCATCTCCGCGTACGCAAGCTTTGCCAAGCCCAATGATGAGAACTCGCCGACCGGCAAACTCGCAAATCCCGACATCGATAAAACCACCGATGAAACCTACGGCCCCATGAAGGCATTGTGCGAGACGTATTCGGCGCAGGCTTTCAAAGGACGCGCCTGTATCGTTCGTCCCGGCTACATCGTGGGTCCTCTCGACGGCTCGGACCGATTTACCTATTGGCCGGTGCGGGCTTCGAAGGGCGGGGAGATGCTGGCGCCGGGCACGCCGCACGATCCGATTCAAATTATCGACGTACGGGACCTGGCAAACTGGATGATGAAGCTCGCAGAGCATCGCACCACCGGCTATTTCAATGCCATCTCGCCGCCGCGTGCATTCACCATGGGAGATCTCGTCACGGCGAGTCTGCATGCCAGCCCGAGCGCCGGCACCCAGGCGACCTGGGTGCCGGAGGGTTTCCTGGCGAAGCATTGGAAGCCGGAGGAACTCGATTTGCCGCCCTGGTCGCCGATGAGCGGCGAAACCGCGGGCGCTTCGCTCACATCGACGGCACGTGCGCAAAGGGCCGGACTCAAGACGCGGCCGATGAGGGAGACGGTGCGCGACACGCTGGCATGGTTTCACTCCTTGCCGGCCGATCGTCAGGGGAAGTTGCGCGCGGGCCTCGATCCGCAAAAGGAAATCGACACGCTTCGGGCCTGGCACGGCGGCGGCAAAAGCGGCAACGCCTAGGAACTTGCAATGGAGCGAATTGAGGAAGTTATCGCATGGAAATGCATTTCGGTTGCACGCAGTGCGGCAAGTGTTGCCACGACACCAAGGTCCCGCTGACGGTGTCGGAAGCGATCAAGTGGCTCAATCGCGGCGGTGCGGTGCAGCTGCTTTGCGAAGCCTCGCCATGGCCGGAAGCGCTGAATGCCGAACCCAGAGCGGCTCATTTCAAACGGCGGTCCTTCGCGGTCATGAGCGGATCGGCGCCGGCGCAAGTCGTCGTCACGCTGGTCGCGAATATCGTCGGAGCGTGCCCCAACCTGCGCTCCGATTTGCGTTGTGGGATTTACGCGGATCGTCCCTTGGTTTGCCGCATCTATCCGGCCGAAATCAATCCGCAGGTCGAACTCACGCCTCGCAACAAGGCCTGTCCGCCGGAGGCATGGAGTGAGGACCAACCTGTATTGCTGCAAGGATGCGTGCTGAAGGACGCGACCATTCAGCGCGACATTGAGATGTCGCGCTCGGCCGATGTATCCGAGGCGCAACTCAAGCATCGGCTGTTTCTCGCCTTGAACTTTGCGCACCTCGCCATGGTGCACGAAGCGGTCCTGGTCTATTCCCCGGCGGCGAACGTCCTGCTGTCGGCTCTGGCCGTCGCGGCCGCGAGCGGCGCGGTGCAGGCGCCGGCGGCTCCGTGGCAATTCGTCTCGGATCAACCGAACACCCTGCGATCCCTGGCTGCGAGCGGGGCAGCCGCGCTTGATTTGTGCGCTACCGAAGGGGCCGCTTTTCAATACTTTCGATTCAAGCGCGAGCCGATCTTTGCTTTCGACCTCGAGTGAGAAGCGCTACCTTGACGAACCGAGCTCCGGGCGATCAAGGGGCGAACCGGCGCTGTCTGCGCCCAACGACAGCTCCAAATGATTTTGCGGCTCCGGCACAATATGCGCATGGAATTTCCGGGTCGATATCTCTTGCTGCTGGCCTTCATTGCAAGCGTGCTGCGCGTGGGGACCGCTCAGGCTGAGCTGGGCGCCGGCAGCGCCAGCATCGTGGCGGATTCAACCGAGATGCAAGGCAGCGTGCAGGTTTATTCCTCACCGCAATATGAAATCCAGGAAATCACCAACCCGAATGGCATCCGCGTACGAGAATTCGTCAATCGCGACGGAGTGGTATTTGCGGTCGCGTGGAACGGTCCGGCGGAGCCGGACTTGCAACAACTGCTCGGTGTGCATTTCGCTCAATATCATCAAGCCCGGATGACGCAATCTCCGTCGGCGCTGCGCGGCGACCTGCGGCTGGTTCTGCCCGATCTGGTGATCGAATCAGGCGGTCATATGCGCGCCTTTCGCGGCCGCGCTTATCTGCCGGCGTTGGTGCCCGCCGGCGCATCCATCGCCGCGTTGAAATAGGAGGCCGAGGCAGGGATGCGAATTCGCTTCAAGCTCACGATCCTGAGTCTTTGCGGTCCGGTGCTGCTGTGTGCCTGTTTCGGCAGCAACAATGCCACGTCCACCGCGACGGTGCCCCCGCCGGTGCTCAACACCATGGCGGTGAGCGTCGATTCGGGGCCGGCCGCGGCGAGTGGCCAGATCAATCACGCCTATGTGACCGTCTCGGTATGCGCTCCCGGTAGCAAGACGCAATGCGCGAATATCGACCATGTGCTGCTCGATACCGGCTCTTGGGGATTGCGGCTGGTGGGCTCGGTACTGGCCGCCAATAACATCATGCTGACTGCCGAGCACGATGCACAGGGGCAAGCGATCGAGGAATGCATGACCTTCGGCGGCGGCCAAACCTGGGGACCGGTGGTGTTGGCGGACATTTCCATGGCCGGAGAGGCCGCGCCCAGCGTGCCGGTGCAAATCATGGACGACGGCGGCACGTCTGCACCGCCCCCGCCGACCTGCGGTGCGAACGGCACCTTGATCAACGAGGTGGCCGGATTCGGCGCAAACGGCGTGCTCGGCATCGGCGTTTTCGTCCAAGACTGCGGATCAGCCTGCGTGGCTGCTGCCGCGCCGCTGCCCATTTATTTTGGATGCACCGCCGCCGGCCTGTGCACGGCCGAGAATGTGGCATTGAATGCCCAGGTGACCAATCCCATCGCCCTGTTCGCCGTCGACAATAACGGCGTCATTATCAATCTGCCGAATCCGCAAAACGCCAATGGCGATGCCACGCTCTCCGGGGAAATGACCTTCGGCATAGCGACGCAGACCGACAATGCGCTGCCGCTGACGGGATTGACGCTGCTGGCCGCCGATGCGAACGGCGAATTCACCGCCACCTATAACGGCGGCGCGACGGCGCTTCCCGCGCTCATCGACTCGGCCACCGATTCTTTCTTCTTCGACGATCCCACCATCGCCGTGTGCGCGGCCGGCGCCTTCGTCGGCTACTACTGCCCGGTCACCAGTCCGCAGAGCCTGTTCGCCGTCAACACCGGCGCGGGCACGAATGGCGCGGTAAACACGGTCCAATTCGCCATTGCCGATCCGAGCGCCTTCGTGGTCGGCGCCGCGGCCTTCGTCAATTTGGGGGGCGGCGGCGGGTCCAGCACGTTTACCTGGGGTCTGCCGTTTTTCTACGGCCGCAAGATCTATATCGGCATCGAGCAGCGTTCGGGCGGCGGATTCACCGGACCCTATTACGCCTATTAACCGCTGCGGCCGCAGCGGCTGGCGCCGCGCGGCGGTCGATCTTTAACTCTTCAACCTTTCGTCAATTCGGCGCTGATCGAAGCGAAGCCTCGAGCGGCGGCGATGTCGCCGGCCGATATGCCGGAGCCGTTGCGCAACGCTCGTGTTGGCGCCGGCCGCGAGCAACAAATGACAGATCTGCTGGTAGCCGCCGCGGCTTGCGGCGATCAGTGCCGTGTCGCCGGCACGATTCTGCACATTCAAGTCCGGCGAGCGCGCGAGCAGCGCCTGCACGATCTCGACATTTCCCGCGGCCGCCGCGAGCAGCAACGGCGTGTCGCCGCGATCGTCGCGTCGGTTGAGCGGCAAGTCGGTTGCCAGCAGCGCCGCCAGCGCCGCGACGGCGGATTGACGCGCGGCGGCGTGCAGCGGGCTCGCCCCCTCGGCATCCAGCGCCTTGGGATTGGCGCCGGCGCTCAATAACAGCGCGACCGCTTCGCGCGAGCCGGCGGCTGCCGCATAAAAAATCGGCGTGCGGTGCTCGCGATCGGCGGCATCGATGCCGGCATGATGTGCCAGCAAACCGGCGATCAGCGCCGTCGAGCCGCCGGCACAGGCCAGCATCAGCGGGGTGCGGCCTTGCGCTTCGGTGGCATTGGCGTCCGCGCCCGCGTCGAGCAGTAGTTGCGCCGCTGCCGGATGAGCCGTGCCCAGCGCGACCAGAAGCGGCGTCTGTTCGCCCGGCGCGTGCGTGTCGGCGGGTACGCCGGCAGAGAGCAGCGCCTTGACCAGTGCCGCGTCGTTGCGCGCCGCCGCCAGCCAGAGAACGCTATGTCCGCTGCGGTCGGCCGCGCTTGCATCGGCGCCCCGCGCCAGGAGCAACGGCAAGCTTTTGAAGGCATGCGCATCGGCTGCAATTTGCAGCAAGGGTGCGCCTTGCGGCAGCCGCAGATTGGGACTTGCGCCCGCAGCGAGCAGTTGCTGCACGCCGGCGCTGTCATCGCGGGACACGGCGATCGCGAGGGGAGGCCAGCCGCGATAAATCTCGCCCGGGTGAGCCGGATCGAAGGGTGCCGACTGCCGCTCTGGATCGGCGGCTCGGGTGGCATGCGAGCCCAATGCGCGCAACTGCGTTGCCGCTTCATCGGCTCTCACAGCCAGCGCCGCGTCGAGCGCTCCATAGCCGCGCGAATCGCGGGCCTCGAGAGTCGCGCCGGCGTGCTGGAGCGCCAGAACCGCCGTCGCGCGATTGCCGCGCGCAGCGTAGAACAGCGCGGTTCGCCCTTCGTGATCGGCCGCTTGCGCATCGGCGCCATGGCTCAACAGCAATTCGATCAGCTTCGCATCGCCGCCCTCGGCGGCAATCATCAATGCGCTGGTGCCGGCGCTGTCGACCGATCGAACATCGGCGCCCAGTTCGATCAGCAGCGCCGCCGCGTCGAAGCTGTCCGCGCCGGCGGCGAGTGATAGCGCACTGCGCCCAAATTCATCGTGCATGGCGGCGGCGGGCTGCCCCAAGCGGCGCAGTTCCGCGGTATTGTTCTTGCGCACGCAAACGATGACCCAGGCGCTCATCAGTGCCGGATCCGACTCACCCACGGTTTCGCCGGCCAGCAGCGGACGGCCGGATTTCAGGGCCTCGAGTGCGCGGTAATACCCCATTTTGGCGGAACGCTCCAACCATTGCCGCGCCTCTCCGGGGGTTGCACCCGGCGCGCGGCTCAAATATCCGGCCAACACATAGGCGGCCGGCGCGGATCCCTGTTCCGCAGCCGAGCGAATCAAGCTGCTGCCGCGCGTCTCATCGAGAGAGACTCCAACGCCGTTCAGATACATCAACCCCAGCAGATATTCGGCGTCCGGATTGCCCGCCTTGCCCAGCGCGCTCAGCAGCGCAGTGGCCTTCTCGAACTGCAAGGTGCGCAAAGCCGCGCGTGCCGGCTCCAACGCATCCTGCGCGCGCGGCGGGTTTGGCGCCGTCGGGCGCGGCCGCTGCGCCTGTGCAGCACAGGCCGGTAACGAGCCACCATGCGAGCAGGCTTCTTTTCATGCGGTTCCGAACTTGGTTTCGACGTCGATGCCGATCGATCGCAAAAATTCATTGGGCAAGATGCCGCCGGCGCTGACGATCACGCGTCGTTGGCGCACCTTGAGCTTGCTGCCCGCGCGCTCCAGCAGGATCTCCAGCCGGCTGGATTTCGCGGACCTGCGAATTGAGCATTACCTCGAGCTGCCCCTTGCTCTTCGCGGCATCGATACGCTGACGGTTGCGCGGTCTTGGCGCGCTGAAAGGCGTCGCCGCGATAGGACAAGGTCACCTCGGTATCGCCCAATTCGGCGATGCTGGCGGCGGCCTCGAGCGCGCTGTCGCCGCCGCCCACCACGATCACCTTCTGCCCTCGGTATTGTTCCGGATCGATCAACCGATACACCACTTTGGGCAGCTCCTCGCCCGGCACGCCGAGTTTGCGCGGCGTGCCGCGCCGGCCGATCGCCAAGCAGCACATTGGCGGCCATATATTGGGCGGAACCGGTGCGGACATGAAATACGCCATCCTTGCGTTCGATGCTCTCGACGCGCTCTTGGTAGCGGATCTTCAGATCCCTTGCAGGCCTGCGTCCAAAACTTCAGCAATTCTTCCTTGGTGGTATTGCGGAAATGCACCTTGCCGATGATCGGCAGCTCCACCGGCGCGGTCATCACCAGCTTGCCGCGGGGATATTGGAACACCGCGCCGCCGAGCCGCTCCTGCTCCACGGTCTGGTAATTCATGCCCAGTTTCTTGGCGGCGAGCGATGCCGCAAGACCCGCCGGACCCGCGCCGATGATCAGCACATCGAGCGCGCCGGAACGCTTCACCTTCGAGGCGGCAATGGCCTCGAGCGCTTGCCGGCCTTGCGTCAGCGCATTTTTGATCAACCCCATGCCGCCGAGTTCGCCGGCCACGTAGATTCCCGGCACATTGGATTCGAAGTTGGGCTTGAGCAGCGGAATATCCAAGCCGCGCCGTTCCGTGCCGAACACCAAGGTGATCGCATCGAAAGGACACGCGACTCTGCAGGCCCCGTGACCGATGCATTCGGTGGGACCGACCAGCACCGCCTTGCCGTCGATGAGACCGATCACATCGTGATGGGCCGTCTCGGGGCAGGCGGTGACGCAGGCGCCGCAGCCCAGACACTTGCTGGGATCGATCAGCGGATGCAGCGATGCCGGCTCGGTCATGCCGGCGGCGATCGCTTCCTGCAGCGTCTGCTGGTGATAGGCATGAATACGGCGTTGGCGGCGCACATAGTACGCAGTGATCCCCACGAATGGGATCGCATAAATCACCAACCACCATATGTCCATACTCGCGCCCGTCGACTCCGCAATCCTCGGAGGCTAATGATCAATCGCTGAGAATACTGCGCTTTTCATCACGGGCTGTGATTTTCATCACATTCGAGTTGCGCGGAAAGTGTCGCGGTTCGCGCACATCAATACGCCCGGACGATCTAACATTACAATGCTTTCCAATACAAAGTTCGCACATCGAAACAGGCGACTTTTCGGCCGGAAAGCCTTTTTTTGACGGGTGATTGCGATGCCATTATTTTGGCTGCTGACCGGGAGCTGCACGACGCTGGCTCTTATAGTCTTGCTCCTGCCGTGGCTGCGAACGTGGTCGCGTTTCAATGTGCTGTTGGCGCGACGCTGGATCGGCGCACCAATAGTGTGCGTGCTGGCGTTGTGCGTACTGGCCGCCTATCTGTCGCTCCGACCACCTCGAGCCGTTTCATCGCCGAACGCCGTAAGTGGGTTCGGAGATGCCGTGCGGGCATTCGATGCGGCAGGGAACGGGTCGAACAAGCCGGACGGCGGCGCGCAGAAGCCCGCTGCCGGCTCCATGGACAGCGCGGTCGCGAGTTTGCAGTCTCGTCTCGCCAAGGGCGGCGGCTCCGCGGATGACTGGGAACTGCTGGCGAAATCCTTCGAATTTCTCGGCCGCCCCGCCGATGCGGCCAAGGCGCGCGCGCATCAACTGCCGGGCGCCGCGGGCAATGCCGGAACCTCCTTGAGCGGCGAAGTGGCACTCGCGCCCGCGTTGGCTGCCAAAGTGTCGGCCGGCGAAACGCTGTTCATCATTGCCAAATCGGTCAACTCGCCGGGACCGCCGGTGGCGGTGCTTCGCGGCAGCGTCGCTGATTGGCCGCTGAAGTTCTCTTTGGACGATTCGCTCGCCATGCTGCCCGGCCGAAATCTTTCGAGCGCCGGGCCGGTGATGATCGAAGCGCGCATTTCGCGGCGCGGACAGCCCTTGCCGGCAAGCGGCGATCTGCAGGGGTCGGCGGGGCCGCTCGATCCGGCCGGCCACGCACCGCTCAACATCCTCATCGATCGCATCATCCCGTGAACACCCTGGTTCAAACCAAGATCGCAAGCAGCAGCGCCGGGCCGCGGCTGCATTGGCCGCTGGTTTGGACGCTGGTGATCGGCGTGCTTCTGTATTGGGGCAGCCATGCGCACCTGGAGCGCTACATCACCCCGCAACGCGGAATCGGCTATTGGCTGGGCATCATCGGCGGCTCGATGATGCTGATGCTGCTCATTTATTCGGCGCGCAAACGCTACAAGTGGCTGCATTGGCTGGGAGGAATTCCGGCCTGGTTCCAATTTCACATGGTCCTCGGCGTGGTCGGCCCGGTTTTGATTCTGTTCCACGCCAACTTTCGGCTCGGCGCCACGAACAGCAATGTGGCCCTGTTCTCCATGCTGTTGGTGGCCGGCAGCGGGGTGATCGGGCGCTACATGTACACCCGGCTGCATGCGAATTTGGACGGCCACGAGGACACGCTGGAGCAATTGAAGGCGGTCGGCGAGCGCCTGCGCAAGCAGTCCACCTCGATCGCCGTGCTGCCGGGCCTGGTGGAAGAATTCGACCGGCTGGAACGGCGTTTCATCGTGCCCCCGAACGGTGCGCTCAGGCGCGTGCTGCACTTGTTCACCGGCGCCATACGAGTGGCGCGGGCACGCCATCAGGTGCGCGAGAAAATCAGACAGGCGGTGAACCTTGCGCGCCGCGGCGACTCGCCGCTCATCGCGCGCCACGCCGCGCGCATCGGCGAGCTGGCCCAGAGCTACGCCTACCGCCGCCTCGAGGCGGGTCGGCGCATGAGCGAATTTCAGCTGTACGCCCGCTTGTTCTCATTTTGGCACGTGCTGCATATTCCGCTGTTCTTCATGCTGCTGATCGCCGGAATCGTGCATGTCGTCGCGATCAACGTGTACTGATCGCACCTTATGAGCGCACAGGGATGGCGTAGTCGGGCGGCTGGCGTCCTTGGCGGCGGCGATTTTTTTGATGGGTTCGGGAGCGGCATATGCGGTGTCCGTGGAGACTCTGCTGATGCCCGGCAAAGTGAGCCAGGCGCACGTCAAGCAAGAGTCCAACTGCGCCAATTGCCATGACCGCTCGAACGCGCGGCACGCAATCGGCTCTGTGCCTGGACTGCCACAAGGAGATCGCCGCCGATGTAAAGCGACGCACCGCGGCTATCACGGCCGCATGGCCAACGCCGGGGCGGGCGAGTGCCGCGCCTGCCACACCGAGCACAAGGGACGCGATGCCGATATCGTGCAGCTCGATCGCCTGCAGTTCGATCATGGACTGACCGATTTCAAGCTCGACGGTGCGCATGCATCGCTCGATTGCGCCGCCTGCCATAAGCCGGGCGAGCCCTGGCGCAAAGCCGCCGCCGACCTGCGCCGGCTGCCACAAGGCCGACGATGTGCACCGCGGTCAGTTCACGCAGGCCTGCTGCGATTGCCATGGCTCCACCAGCTGGACCGGCGGCCAATTCGATCACGACAAGACGCACTTTCGAGCTCACCGGCGCCCACGCCAGCCTGGCTGCGATGCCTGCCATATCGGCGGCCGTCTACAAGCAGACGCCGAAGACCTGCGTCGGCTGTCATGCGACCGACGACGAGCATCGCGGCACACGCGGCGCGGACTGCGAGAAGTGCCACACCACCAAGGAGTGGAAGACCGCGAAATACGATCATCTTAAGGAGACCGGCTTCGAGCTGCTGGGCGTGCACGCCAAGATCGACTGCCTCGCCTGCCACCGCAGCGGCAACTACAAGGAAAAAATCCCGAAGGATTGCAACGGCTGTCACCGTGCCGACGATGCGCATGCCGCGCGCTTCGGCGCCGAAATGCGCGGACTGCCACGACAACGACGCTGGCAATCGGTCGAGTCTACGATCACGCGGCCCGCGACCATTTCGCGCTTGCTGGGCGCGCACGCCAAGCTCGACTGCCACGCCTGCCACACCGCGCCGTGGCCACGGCCAGAAGCTGGGCAAGGACTGCGTCGGATTGCCATCGCAGCCGAGGATCCGCACGGCGGCAAGCTCAAGGGCGGCTGCGAGACTGCCACGGCCAGAGCACCTGGCGGAGCGACATCGACGTTCGATCACGATCTGACCGACTTCCCGCTGCTCGGACTGCATCGGCGTCGTGAGCTGCGCCCAATGCCATGCCAGCTGGCCTTCAAGGACGCGCGCGCCGGCTGCATCGACTGTCATGCGCACGATGACGTGCACAAGGGCGGCCTGGGCGAGAAATGCGAAGACCTGCCACTCGCCGAACGGCTGGCCGCTATGGAGCTTCGATCATGCGCGGCAGACGCATTTCGCGCTGCTCGGCGGCCACGCCAAACTGCAGTGCGCCGCCTGCCATCGCGCAGCCGCCCGGCACGGCGAAGACCTCGTCCAAGCATGCGGCAGTTGCCATCACAAGGATGACCGGCATCTCGGCCAGTACGGCGCGCAATGCGAGCGCTGTCACTCGACCGATTCCTGGAAAGGCGCGCGGATGCAATAAATCGATGAATGCCAGCCGCCAACACCGAAGTTTGCGCAGCGCCGCAACGCTGCGGCGTGTCGCCGATCGCACTGCTGCGGCTGGCGGGATTGCTTGGCGCCGCCGTCGCGCCGCTCCGGGCGGCCGTTCCGCCCGATCACGGTGCCGTTCGATCATCTGACCGACCGGCTTCGAACTCGACGGCGTGCACCGCGATCTGCCCTGCGAGTCCTGCCATCTCAACGCGGTATTCAAAGGCACGCCGCGCGATTGCGGCATCTGCCACATCACCGGCTCGCCGTTCAACGCGACGCCGAAGCCGCCGAACCCATATCGCCAGCACCAACAATTGCGCCGCCTGCCACGACACCATCGTCCTTCCGCCCGAGCGTGCATTTCGATCACGCCGAGGTGATGGGCAGCTGCGTGAGCTGCCACAACGGCACGATCGCGCAAGGCGAGGGACCGACCCATCCGGCCACCAGCCAGGACTGCGCGGCCTGCCATACGGTCGTCGAGCTGGAATCCGCCCAAGACCGTCGATCACACCCAGATTCCGCTGGCGGTGGCCGGCTTCTGCATCATCTGCCACAACGGCGTGCAGGCCGCCGGCAAGCCCGCGGGACACATCGCCACCAACCTGGAGTGCGGCGATTGCCACCTCGACCAGCAACTGGCTCGGCGCGACCTTCGATCATACCGGCATCACGCACCGGTTGCGCCAGCTGCCACAACGGCATCAAAGCGGTGGGCAAGCAGGGCAACCACATGCCCACCACCAACGTGTGCGAGAACTGCCATACCACCGGCATCGGCACCAAGACGCCGAGCTGGGCGCCCTCGGGATTCGATCACACGCAGATGACGGTCACGACCTGCCAGACCTGTCACAGCGGCAGCGTCAAGATCTCGCACCGGCTTCGTGTCCGGGCAGCCGGTCAATCACGTGCCGCCGATTCCCTCATTGATCGACTGCGGCGTTTGCCACGGCAACAACCCGAGCGCCGAGACCTGGACGGTGCTCGCCGCCGAGCATCGCCGACGCTGCATACCGGCTTGACGGTCAGCAATTGCCTGCAGTGCCATGCCGGCCAGACCTTCGCGGGCGTGCCGGCGCCCTACATTCCGATGTCGATTTCCGGCGTGTCGCCGACCAAGCTGACGCCGCTCGCGCCGCCGCACATTCCGATCCTCGCCGGTACCGATTGCAGCGCCTGCCACGGCGCGGCCTATCAGGCCGGCGGATTCGGGCCGGCCACCGCCATGAGCCCGGCGAAGCACGCCTTCGTGTCCACGACGTGCGATACCTGTCATGACACCGGCAAGGCTTCTATGTGGGCGGCGGCACGCCGCTGCAGCTGCGGCCCGCCGACCACCTCAGCAGCACCGACCCGCGCATGGCCAGCGAGCGATTGTTCGGTCTGTCATGAGACCACCGACTGGGTCAGCACCGCGCTGCCGGCCGGACACATGCCGAACCCGGCCAATTTGAGCTGCCTGCAATGTCACACGGCCGCGCCGAGCGACTACACGCCGGCGACGCTCGCCGCCAATTCGATTTTGCACACCGGCATCAGCGGCAATTGCGGCCTGTGCCACGGCAACAATGTCACGGCGCTCACCTGGTTCAACAACTTCACGCCCAAGGATGCCTTGCTCACGCCGGCGCATATCCCCTACCTCACGGGCACCGATTGCAGCTCCTGCCATCAAGCGAGCAGCTTTGCGGTCGGCGGCTTCGGTCCCACCAACATGAGCGCGGCCAAGCACGCCTTCGTGCCCGACCTCCTGCGATACCTGCCACGAAGCGGGCTTGAATTTCTACATGGGCGCATCGACCCCCGCGCTGCAAGGGCGCCCGGCGGACCATCTCGCCAGCGGCAACGCGCAACAGGTCTCCGGCGACTGCTCCGCCTGCCATCAAACCACCGACTGGATCATCGAACATCATGCCGCCGGGCCACATGCCGAACCCCGGCAACCAGGCCTGCAGCGTCTGCCACACGGCCATCGGCAGCACGCTCGCGAGCTACGCCACGCTGGCAAGCATCGCGGTGCTGCATACCGGCATCAGCGCCGGTTGCGCGCAGTGTCATGGCGGCGTGGGCGTGCAGCTCACCTTCTACAACAACAACGACAATCCCAAGGCGGCCGTACTCACGCCTTCGCACATACCGTTCTCGGTCGGCACCGATTGCAGTTCCTGCCATGCCGCCAACTATGTGGCCGGCGGCTTCGGGCCCACCAACATGAGTGCGGCCAAGCACGCGTTCGTGCCCACGACCTGCAATACCTGTCACGAAGCGGGTCTGAGCTTCTACCTGGGCGCCTCCACGCCGCCGCTGCAAGGGCGGCCGGCCGATCACACCACCGGCAACATGGTCGCGCCGAATGACTGCAGCCAATGCCACGAGACCACGGACTGGAACAGCACGGCGCTGCCTGCCGGCCACATGCCGAATCCCGGCGACCAGGTCTGCACCGTGTGCCATATCGGCGAGCGCCGGCGAACTACAAAGCGCACGCTTCGCCAGCATCGCGGTGCTGCACACCGGCATCAGCACCGGGTGCGCGCAATGCCACGGCGGCACGACGCAGCTGAGCTTCTACAACAACGATCTGACAATCCAAGGCGGCGGTGCTCACGCCGCCGCATATCCCGGCCTTCACCGGCACCGACTGCAGCGCCTGCCACGCCGCCAACTATGTGGCGGGCGGCTTCGGCCCGATGAACATGACCCAGGCCACGCACGCCGGCGTCGGCACGACCTGCAACGTCTGCCACGAGGCGGGCCTCAGTTTCTACATGGGCGCGGCCAGCCCCGGCGCTGCAGGGCCGTCCGGCCGATCACAATTCCGGTCAAATGTTGGCGCCCAACGACTGCAGCCTTTGCCACACCACGGCGAACTGGAACAGCACGGCGCTGCCCGCCGGCCACATGCCGAACCCCGCCAATCAGGCGTGCGCGGCTTGCCATACGGCCGCGCCCGCGGACTATTCGACGCCACCCTGGCGGCCAATTCGGTGCTGCACACCGGGATCAGCAGCGGCTGCGCGCAGTGCCACGGCGGCACCAGCGCGCTCACCTGGTACAACAATTTCACCCCGAAGGATGCGGTGCTGACGCCGCCGCACATCCCGTATCTCGCGGGCACCGATTGCGGCTCCTGCCACTCCTCGAGCACGTACGCGGTCGGCACCTTCGGACCGATGAACATGACGCAGGCCAAGCACGCGTTCGTGGCGACCACCTGCAATACCTGCCACGAGGCGGGCCTCAGTCTTCTACATGGGCGCGGCAAATCCCGCGCTGCAGGGCCGTCCCGCGGATCACAATTCGGGCCAGATGCTGGCGCCGAACGACTGCAGCATTTGCCACACCACGGCGAACTGGAACAGCACCGCGCTGCCCGCGGGGCACATGCCGAACCCGGGCAACCAAGACTGCACTGTCTGCCACACCAAGGCGCCCACCGACTATACGACCGCGACGCTCGCGAGCAATGCGGTGCTGCATACCGGCATCAGCAGCGGCTGCATCAGCTGCCACGGCGCCCCGTCGGCAAGCGCGCCGGTGTTCTATTTGAACTACACGCCGAAGTCCGCGGTGCTCTCACCGGTGCACATCCCGACCAGCACCACCGCATGCGAGTCATGCCACGCGGCGACGGTGTTCACGGCGTTCAGCGGCACCACGATGACGTCGGCAAAACACACCGCCATGTTCGCCGTCATCGGCAAGACGCTGCGATGCCTGCCACAACGCCGTCACGCCGGCCTTGAGCTTCTATGGAGTCAGCAATCTGACCACCCGCCCGAAGGACCACAATTCGGGCAGCAAGAAAACCAACGACTGCAGCGGCTGCCACAACACCAACGGTTGGGGTGGCGGGGCGGCCGTCAAGAAAGCCGCACCGGCGCCCACGGCCGCACACACGACGATTGCGACCGTCGTCAATCCATCCGCTGTCGCACCCAGGGGCATGCCGGCAACGCTCGGCATGGCCGCGGCGCGCAACATCGGCGCTGCGCTCAGCGCCGGCGCTGCGCGGAACGCCAGTGCCGCGCTCACTGCGGGCGCGGCGCCTGGTAACAAGGCTGCGCTCAGCCACGCTGGGGTCACCGGGGCGTGCGCGAGCTGCCACAACGGCGTTCTGGCGCCGGGCAAACCGCCGCGGCACATCGCCAGCAACAATGCCTGCGCCGATTGCCACACGACGTTCGGCTGGATCCCCGCGCGTTTCGAGCATCGTCAGCCGCTCGGCAGCTGCGCCGGCTGTCACAACGGCACGACCGCGCCCGGCAAGCCCATCACCCATGTGCAGACCTCGCAGGACTGCGCTGCGTGCCACGGAACGATTGCATGGTCGCCCGCAACCTTCAGCCATGTCGGTATCATCTCGAGCTGCCAAGGATGTCATAACGGCATCACGGCGCTGGCCAAAACCGCTCAGCATCCCATTACGGCGCGCGACTGCGGCTCTTGCCACAATACTTTGAGTTGGACGGTGTCGACCCCTGCGCCGAAGCTGCGTCCCTTGATTCAGAGGCCACCGGGCGCAGCCACCGGTCAAACCAAGTGAAGCTCGCCGCCGCTTCGCCTGCAAACGCTCGAAGACTCGCGGCGCTTGCCGGAGGCTTCGCGTTGCTGGGCATGGTCGGCGCGCTCGCGGCGCCGGTGCCGACCGTCATTGCGTCCGCCGGCCCCATGGTCAAATTCATCGACACCCAGGAACTGGAAGACCATGCCGATATTTCCATCGAGTTCGCTTGCTCGGTGAGGTATGTCACGAATGTGCCTGCGAGTCACGGCGACAGCACGAAAATCACGCTGCGGCTCGGCCCCGACTGCGGCCCCCAATACAGTTCGGTGAGCCCGGAGCTGCCGTTGGTCGGCGGTGGCGGCCAGTTGGTGACCGGCGCCCGCCTCGACTCGACCCTTCCCGGCGAGATGACCCTTGAATTGACCTGGTCGCGTCCTTTGGATTTCGTCATGGCACCGACCGCCTCGGGTATCGGCTTGCGCATCAGGCTGCTCAACATCAATCGGCGCAGAGGCACCGCATCCGTCGCCGACAACGCGCAACAGTCCAAGTATGCGGTGAACCTTGAGTCCTCGCAGGTCAAGTTCTCGCGCGATGCGGTCGAGGCTGCAGCCGCCGGGCTGCAGGCGCAGGCCTACGTATCGGAGACGGACATCGATGGCGCGCACTGGTATCGACTGCGCGTCGGACCGTTTGGCTCGCGCGGCGAAGCGGAGCGCGTCCTGAAAATCGCGCAAGCGCAGTATCCGCGCGCCTGGCTCGCCGTCGACGATGAACAGAACGACCTCTCGGTGATCGACAGAGCCGGCGTGCAGTCGAGTCCGCTCGCGAGGCGCACCGATCCTCCGCTGCCGGATGCGGAGCGCGCGGCGATGTTGAACAATGCGCGCGCCGCGATCGATGCGCATCGCTTTCCGGAAGCAGTCGACTTGCTGACCCGTCTGCTGCGCCAACCCGAGTATCCCGGCCGCGCCGACGCGCAGGAGCTTTTGGGACTGGCGCGCGAGCGCGCCGGTCAACTGGCGCAGGCCAAGGCAGAGTATCGGGAATATCTGCAGCAGTACCCGCAAGGAGCCGGGGCGCAACGCGTCCGCGCGCGCTTACAGGCGCTCGCGCAGGCGTCTTTGGAAGCAACCGCCGCGGGCGATTTCGGCACGGTCCGCCCCAATCATTTGACCTTCGCGGGCAGTGCGGCCCTCAGCTATCAATACGGCAAGGACCAAACGGTGTCCTCGGGCACGACGACCACGACCAACTCCGTGAACTCCGCCCTGGTGTACGGCGACTTGCTGCTGCGCGAGCGCGGTCAGCGTTATGATTTCACCGCGCGTGTCGATGCCGGCTATACCCATAATTTGCAAACGGTATTCGGCGGCAGCCAGGACCGCACCACGGCGGCCTACGTGGAACTCACCGACCGCTTCCTCGGCGTCACCGCGCGGCTCGGGCGCCAATCCCTTGCGGCCCAAGGCGTGGTCGGGCTGTTCGACGGCGTTTTCGTCGGCTATCAAATCAATCCGGTCTGGTCGGTCACCGCCGCGGCGGGGCTGCCTTCGTACTCCGGCTATTCGCAAGTGTCGAGCCGGCAGAAATTCGGCACCCTCACCGCCGAGTTCGATCCCTTTCAGCACCAGTGGGTATTCGATGCCTATCTGTTCGATGAAACCAATGGCAATGCCACCGAGCGCCGCTCGGTGGGCTTTCAGACCCGTTACTCGGCGCCGGGCCGCACCGCGGTGATGCTGGTGGACTACGATGTCGCGTTTCAACAGTTGAACTCCGCGACCCTGATCGGCAACGGCAAGATCGGTTCCTGGGTGATCGGCTTCGACGCCGATCATCGCGGCAGTCCGCTGCTCGAGCTCAGCAACGCACTCATTGGACAAAGCGTGACGGATCTGCAAATGCTGGAGACGCAGCTGACGCCCTCGCAACTGCGGCAGCTGGCACTGGATCGGACGTCCACGAGCAACACCGTGGTGCTCTCGGCGAACCGCTCGCTGGGCGAGCGCTGGCAGTTCATGGCCGACATCGGCGCGCTCGAACTCAGCGGTACGCCGGCTTCCGCGGCGCAGGGGACGCTGGTGGCCGCGGTGCCCGCCACCCCCTCGACCGGCGTCGATAAGAACGCTTCGCTGCAGATGGCCGGTGCCAGTTTGCTGCAGGCCAGCGATCTGCACATTTTCAGCGTGCGGCTCGATGATTCTCCCATCTCGCGCAGTGTCACGTTGTCATGGGACGCGCGCTTTGCCCTGCCGGGAGCTTGGCGGCTCGGACCCCGATTGAGCGTCGAGCAATTGAACGATCCGACCGTCGGCGGCAAGCAAATGCTTTATCTTCCGCAGCTCCGGGGCGACTGGACCAACCGCTTTTCCGTATTTGAAATCATTGCCGGCTACCAGGTGCAAAGCCAGCAGACCTTGCTGCAGCAGCAGGCGTTGACCGGTCAATCCTCGACGACGGCGATTCAGCAGCGCTCGTTGTACGCGTCGGTGGCATACCGGGTACGCTTCTAGCGGACATGAATAGAACCGCAAGCCTGTTGCCGGTGTTTTGCCTGCTCGCGTCCTGTGCCTCGCAACGCATCGCGCCGTCGCACGAGATTTTCGACGAGCAAACCGCCATGACCTTGAGCGTGGTCAGTCAGCCGTTCGTCTTCGCCCGCGATCGCTCCGACGTCGCCGCGCATGCGCGCGATTACGCAACGCTGGTCGCGGCTGAAATTGACCGCTCCGGCGACTTCAGCGATTTTCTGCTGCTGTATCGCTGGTCGACCGTGGACCGGCGCATGGCGCCGCCGCCGCCGCAAAGCGCGGGCGCGCTGCGGATCGTCGCGGACGGACGTGTCATCGAGCTCAAGCCCCTGGATCGCATTCCCGTCAGTTTGACCCAAAGCCGAGCGCTGTATGTGCCGCCGCACGGCGATGCCATTTCGCGCGCCTATGCGGTCGACGCGGCGCTGCTGCATTACCTGGCGGCCTCCCGCAGTTTGACTTTGCAAATGCCCGAAGAGGACCTCAAAACCAACTTCACGCTCTGGCAGGACGGGCGCAAGGCGCTGGCGAATTTCCTGCGAACCATCAGCGGCGTTTGAGCGGCCGCCATGCGAACCATGCCGCGAACTTTTCATCTCGCAGGAATGGCCTTGGGCTGCTGCCTGATGATGAGCGCCGCCGCCGCCGAAGCGCCTCAGAAATTCACCGAATACCAGGTCGGGCAGCTGTTGCCGGATGCGCCGCTCTCAGGACTCAATGGTCCGTCGCGGCATTTGCGGGAATTCCACGGAAAGCCGCTGCTGATAAACGTCTGGGCGAGTTGGTGCGGGCCCTGCAAGTTGGAGATGGCGTCGCTGGAAAGGCTCGCTTGGAACGAGATCGCGCGGCACATCGACATCATCGGCATATCGACCGACGACGACCCGGAACAAGCGCAACGCTGGTTGTCGCAGTCCCATTCCACCATCAGCCATTTTCTCGACCGGCGCTTGCAGTTCGAGCGCATGCTGGGCGCCTCGCGCCTTCCGCTGACCGTGTTGGTCGGTCCCGATGGGCGCATTCTCGGCAAGATATACGGTGCGCGCGAGTGGGACAGCCCGCAAGCGCTCAAGCTGCTGCGCGATCGATTCTCGCTGTGATGCAGGGCGTTGGCTCCCCGCCGACCCTGCGTCTTGACTCGTATTGCTCTGTGAGGCAGAGTTTCGCGCACCGGCGCTTCAAGACAACGTTGCGCACGTTTCACATCGCCATCTGGAGAACGTGCTGCTGAAGCGCAAACAGCCCTCGGGACCCGCTATCGAATATTCCGCGCGCCGCACCGTGGTCTTGCTGCTCGCCGCTCTGCTCTGGCCGGCAGGCAGTTTTGCTGAGTCCACTGTAATCGGCGATTTCCTCGAGGACGCCAAGCTTTACGTCACCGCCCCGCTGCGCTGGGATAGCGAGGACTGGCTGTACTTTGGCGGCGCGCTGGCCGCGATTGGCGCGGCGCATGAGTTCGACAGCCGCGTAAGAACGCACTTCGTCGATCCGAAGCAACCGTTGACCGGCCTGGACAAGAATTCGGCTCGCGATGCGCTGCCCGCGGCGGCTTTGATTGTCGGCACCGGTCTGTATGCGGGCATGATCGGCGACCGCGATGGTTATCGGGAAACCGGGTCCTTGCTCGAAGCGGGGATATTCAGCGTTGCGAGCAGCGAAGTCTTGACTCTGGCGGCGGGGCGGGAACGGCCCGACGCAACCACCGCGCCCAACATGTGGCGTCACGGCGGGGATTCCTTTCCCTCGGTGCACGTGAGTGCGGCTTTTGCCATCGGCACCGTCTTCGCGGAGTCAGGCAACGATGAATATCGCTGGATCCGCCGCATCATCGGCTACGGGGTCGCCACCGGAACGGCCTATCTTCGCGTCCATGAAAACGTCCACTGGCTGTCGGACACCGTGGCCGGATCGGCGCTCGGCATAGCGACCGCGCGATTCGTCCTCGATCGACGGGGCGGCGACTCGCGCGCCTCGATTCAGTTTCAGCCCTTGAAGGATGGGTGGCAACTTGCCTACACGGTGCGTACGCGGTAAAGCCGGCTCGGCGCCCGGGTGAGCGGTGTCAACTCGGCGGATATGCTTCGCGATTGCGATCTTGAGCCTGGCGGCCTTCAGCGCCGCACGCGCCCAAACCGACGAGATCCAAGTTTATAACGCCGAGATCGCAGCGCCCGGCGTGTTCAACTTGACCCTGCATGACAATTACACGCCAGATGGGCGCGCGCTGCCGGAATTCCCCGGCGGGATAGTTCCTGACCATACGCTCAACGGGGTTCCGGAATGGGCTTACGGCATCACCCATTGGTGGGAGGTCGGGTTGTACCTGCCCCTGTACAGCCTGAACGGCAACGGCAGCCTGACCTACAATGGTTTCAAGCTCAGAACGCTGTTCGTGGTGCCGGATGCGGCGGACCGGAAATTTTTCTACGGCGTGAACTTCGAGTTCAGCCGCAACACGACGCACTGGGATCAGCGGCGCAACACCCAGGAAATCCGCCCGATTCTCGGCTGGCACCTCGGCGAGGTCGAGGTGATCGTCAATCCCATTCTCGACAATTCCTACCATGGGTTCTCACGCCTCGATTTCGCGCCGGCGACGCGGGTCGCCTACAATTTCAACAAGCGTTGGGCCGCGGGCCTCGAGGAGTACGACGATTTCGGTCAGCTGCGCGGGTTCAATGCCGCCGCACGCCAGCAGCACCAGCTGTTTGGAGTCTTTGATTTCAAGGGCAGCGCCTGGAGCGTCGAGGGCGGGGCGGGTGTGGGCCTCACCGGCAGCACGGATCACTGGGTCCTCAAACTGATTTTATCGAGGGATTTGAACTGAGCGTACCGGCTGCGGGCACGAGCGGTACAGGCATGGCGCGCTCGTGCGATTTGCCGAGGGCGAGCGCCACCGCCATCCAAACCGCCGATATGCCGGCCCCCACCCAGCCGATTCCCGAGGGGCCCAAGCCAACGGAGCTGGTCAACAACTGGAACACCGATGCGCTGGTGGCATCCCCGCCCCGATAGATGAAGGTGTCGATCAGGCTCTTGGCTTTGTATTTCTCCTCGCGCGTGCACACGGTGTAGAGCGAATCTCGGGAAGGGCGCGTGATGGCGTATTCGCCCACCCGGCGCAGCGCAAGCACCCCGACCAGGACCGCAAAGCTCGGCAGCAGCGCGAACAGCGCGTAGCCGGCCGTCATGATCAGCGGCACCGACACCAGCAGCGCGCGCAGCCCGACCCATTTGAAAAGCCGGCCGAACAAAAACATCTGCGTGACCAGGGAGAAGCTCTGCACCCAGAAATCCACGTCCGAAAAGAAGCGCGTGCGTTCATCGCGCGTCGCGAAGACCTTGGCGACGAAGGCTTGCTGCTCGAGGTAGAGAAACGTCGACACCCAGGAGAGCAGGATCACGAATACGGCGATGCCGAGCAGATAGCGCGAGCGGATCACTTGATGAAAGGCCGCCAGGATGTGGCCGCCGAGCGGCGTGTTCACATCGACTCCGCGCGCGCCGGACCCGTGATGTTGGTGCCAGCGGATGACGCGTCTCATGAAAATGAGCGAACTCGCGAGCAGCGCCGCGGAGATCAGCAGCAGATTGATCGTGCCCAGCGGTACCGCCAGGCGCCCCGCGACCAGCGGTCCCAGCAGCCCGCCGCTGCTGGCGCCGGCTGCGATGAATCCGAACATGCGTCCGGCCTGCTCGCGGGTGAACACATCCGCCATCAGGCTCCAGAACACCGCGACGATGAAGAAATTGAAGACGCTGACCCAGACGTAGTAGGTGCGCGCGATCCAGGTGTGATCTTGCTGCAGGTTGAACCAGAGATAAAAGCCCAGCAGATTGGCGGTAAAGAAGGCGTACACCCAGGGCAAAAATACCGGCCTGCGGAAACGCGAGGTGAGCCAGCCGTACACCGGCTGCAACGCCAGCATGCTGACGAAAGTGCCCCAAAACAGATACGGCAGCTTTTCGACTCCGGAGGTGATGCCCATGGTGTCGCGGATGGGCCGCAGAATCGTGTAGCTGAAGAACATGCAAAACAACGTGGCGAATGCCGCCAGCAGCGCCGGCAGCTCTTCCGGCTGCACCACGACCAATCGATGAACCAGGACCGCGATCCTGGAGTCGCGCTTCAATGAGCGTTGCCCGATGCCGCGCGCCACGCCTCGAGCAGGGCTTTTTCGCGCTCAGGCGTGAGGCCGGCAGCCAGTTTTGCACGCTCCTCCGCCGGACGCTGCAGATGCCACGCCAGCGTGTCGTCGACGGTCGGCTGAACCGGCCGGATGGAAAGACCCTCGCGCAATGCACGCGTAACGCTGGCGTCGGCAAACCCTGCGAAATCGCCCGCCGCGGGGATCCACACCGGCATGTCCGACCAGGGCTGCACCTTTTGTTGCTGCAGGAAATCGGCAGGCACCCACACGGGACTTGGCGCCGGACTGGGCTTCACGGTGGCGTCGGCCGCGCGGATGCTTGCCGCCACCACATCGCCGATCGTGAACATGCCCGGCGGCGAAGTGGCGTTGAAGGTGCCGACGGTGTCGCGCTCCACCAGGCGCAGCACGAATGCCGCCAGATCCCGGGCGTCGATGAACTGGACGCGGTCGACGGGCTTGTCGGGCGCCGCCATTTCGCCGCCGCGCGCCGCGCGGGCGGGCCAGTAGGTGAATCGGTCGGTGGGATCGCGCGGACCCACGATGAGGCCCGGACGCACCACGGCAACGCGGCCCGGCATGGCTTTTTCCGCCGCTTTTTCGCACAGCGCCTTCAAAGGTCCATAGGCGCCGCCGTCGACCTTCTCGGTGGTTTCGTCGGCGAGCTTGCCGACCGGCGAATCCTCGGTGTTGGGGTTTGCGAAACTGGCGTACACCGAGATGGTGGATATGAAGACATAGCGCTTCACGTTGGGGGCGAGCAGTTCGGCCGACAATCTGACGTGGCGCGGGACATAGCCGGAATCATCGATGACCGCGTCCCAGTGCTTGCCCTTGAGAGTGTCGAGCTTGGCGTCGCGATCGCCCTTGAGGTGCACGAGCTGCGGAAATATACCGGCGTTGGTTTTGCCGCGGTTGAAAAGCGTGACCGTGTGTCCGTGCTGAAGCGCGCGCTCGACGATGTGCACTCCCAGGAACTTGGTGCCGCCGAGCACCAGAATCCGCAGCGGCCGGCCTGGTTTCTCCTTGGCGGCGGCGTGGCTGGATGCGGCAAGCGCCGCGGCCGACATGGCATAAACGAATTGACGTCGATTCATCCGGCTACCTCGCGGCCGGCAACGCGCAGTCGTCGCCAGTGCCATGTAATGCGTGATTATGCGGGGGTCCTGCTCCGCGTGCTCTTAAGACTCCCACAAACAATATTACACGATAGTGCCTCACATAATTGCGTATGGAAGGGTAAGCTCAGGAAACGCGCGAGATCTGGCATCGCCGCCGGGTAATCGGCTTGAAGCGCTGGATAGGGATCGCAAAGGGCAGCACAGCATCCGCATTAATGACCAATGGCGCGTCTGTTTCGTATGGACGCCTCAAGGTCCGATCGAAGTAGAGATAGTGGATTACCACTAGAGGAGTTAGGTTATGGCCAAGAAATTGAAGCCTATCCATCCAGGCGAGCAACTGCTGCAAGAGTTCATGGTTCCTCTTGAACTGTCGAGCAATGCTGTTGCGCGCGCCTTGGATGTCACGGCGGCACGTATCAATGAGATCGTGCGCGGTCGGCGCGGTATTAGTGCGGACACAGCGCTTCGTCTCGCGCGTTTTTTCGGCACGTCGCATCAATTCTGGCTGAATCTGCAGGCGAATTACGACGTGCAATGCGCCGAGGACGAGGCCGGTGCCAAGATTGCCAAAATCAAGCCGATTAAAGTAGCCGGGGAGGCCGAGCACGCCTAGGCAGCCGCGCCCGCATGCTGATATGGTGATCGCAAAGCGAGATGACCTTGCAACAGACTAATTCACACGAAATTCTTCCAAAGTCAGTCCCACCCCTCGATCGCCGGGTGTGCGTCGCGCCGATGATGGATTGGACCGACCGTCACTGCCGCTTCCTGCACCGCCTGTACGCGCCGCACGCGTTGCTGTACACCGAAATGATCGTTGCCGCCGCGATCGTGCGCGGCGATGTGCGCCAATTGCTGGACCATGATACGGGCGAGCATCCGGTCGCGCTGCAACTCGGCGGCTGCAACCCGGCGGAACTCGCGAAGGCGGCGCGCATCGGCACCTCGGCCGGATACGCCGAAATCAACTTGAACGTCGGCTGTCCCAGCGATCGGGTGCAGAACGGCTCGTTCGGCGCCTGCCTCATGCTGAAGCCGGCGCTGGTCGCCGATTGCGTGCGCAGCTTGCGGGACGCAACTCATCTGCCCGTCACGGTGAAATGCCGGATCGGCATCGACGAGCGCGACGACTACGAGTTTTTCCGCGCTTTCGCCGATGCGGTGCGCGCCGCGGGAATCGATGCGCTCATCGTGCATGCGCGCGTCGCGATCCTCGGCGGATTGTCGCCCAAGCAAAATCGCGAGATTCCGCCGCTCAAACCCGAGCTGGTGCATCGGCTGAAGCGCGATTGCGCCGGCTTGACCGTGGTATTGAACGGCGGCCTGAGCGAGAGCGCCGCGATCGGCGCGCACCTGCGCGAGGGCGTCGACGGCGTCATGGTCGGACGCGCGGCCTATCATCGCCCGGCGCTGCTCGCCGAACTCGAGCGAAGTTTGATCGATCCTGACTGGGCGGTTCCCGAGCCCTGGCAAATCGTCGAACGCATGGTGCCCTACGCCAAAGCGTGCGCGCAGCGCGGGATGCGGCTGCATTCGATCACGCGCCACATGCACGGTGTAATGGCGGGGCGCGAAGGTGCTCGAGCGTGGCGCCGCTTTCTTTCGGAAGTGGCCGCACGCCCCGATGCGGCGCCCGAGACGCTGTTTTCGGCGCTACCCATCATAAAACAGGGTATTGCCGCCTAAACGTCCTGAGCGTCTCAACCTTACGTTAAGTATAATAGGCTGGGCAATGGGCAAAGAAATCGAAGTAGCCATCCTATTTGCCGATGTCGTCGGCAGCACCAAACTCTACGAGTTGCTGGGCGATCTGCGGGCGCGCGACATGGTGGGCATTTGCATCGACGTGATGCGTGCGGCGACCGACCAGAATCACGGCACCGTGATCAAAACGATGGGCGATGAGGTCATGGCCACCTTCCCGACGGCGGACGATGCCTTGAATGCGGCTGCGCAAATGCAGAAGCAGATCGTCACGCATCCGCAGCTCAAAGTCGATGAACAGACCGTCGCCATCCGCATCGGCTGCAACTTTGGGCCGGTGGTGCTCGAGAATCGCGATATTTTCGGCTCGGCGGTGCACACGGCGAACCGCATGACCAGCCAGGCCAAGGCCGGGCAGATCATGACGACGGCGACGATGGTCGACCGGCTGTCCGCCGAATGGCGCGCCCAGGTGCGCCAGATCGATGTGGCGACCCTGAAGGGCCGCAGCAGCGAAGTGGCCCTGTTCGAGGTGCTGTGGCAGCCCGAGGATGTCACCAGCATGGTGCCCTCGATCGCCATCGCCGCCCGCGAGCGGGAGAAGGGTGCCAAGTCGCAGCGGTTGCGCCTGCGCTATCAGGGGCAGGAAGTGCTGGTCGATGATTCGCGCGCGAACATCACCATCGGCCGTGCGGAGGAAAACGATCTGGTGGTGAAGGGCAATCTGATTTCGCGGCTGCATGCGCGCGTCGAGATCAATCGCAACAAGTTCATGCTGATCGATCAAAGCACCAACGGCACCTTCGTTGTCGGCAAGGACGGCGAGGAGGCGTTTGTCCGCCGCGACTCGATGCAAATCCGCGGCGAGGGGTTGATCGGGCTCGGCAAAGCGCCCGACAGCAATTCTTCCCAGGTGATCCGCTACGCCTGCGAGGAGTGAACGCGCTGCAGCGCGCCTTGCAGTTCGCCCTTGAGCGCGGGCGGTACGCGCTCGCCGAAGCCGCTCAAGTACTCATGGATCCCGGCGAATTCCTCTTGCCAAAGCGTGGGATTGACGGCCAGCAATTCTTCGATCGCGGCCGGCGTGATATCCAGTCCTTGCAGATCCAAATCGGCAGCGGTCGGTAGATGGCCGATGGCCGTTTCGCGCGCGCCGGTTTTGCCTTTGCAGCGATCGATGATCCAGCGCAGCACGCGCAGGTTGTCGCCGAAACCCGGCCATAGATATTTCCCGGCGCTGTCCTGGCGGAACCAGTTGACGTGAAAGATTTGCGGCGGCGATTTCAGCTTGGAACCCACGTTGATCCAATGCGCCCAGTAATCGGCGAAGTTGTAGCCGGCGAAAGGCTTCATGGCCATGGGATCCCGCCGCACCACGCCCACCGCATCGGTGGCAGCCGCCGTCGTTTCGGACGCCACGCCCGCGCCGACGAGGACGCCATGCAGCCAATTGCGCGCCTGGTACACCAGCGGCGCCAGCGTGCGCCGCCGGCCGCCGAACACGATCGCAGAGATGGGCACGCCGCCGGGGGCGTCGGCCAGCTTCGAATAACCGGGATTTTGCTTGGCGGCGACCGTGAAGCGCGAATTGGGCTGCGCGGCGGGTCCATTGTTGGGGTCGTAAGGCCGGCCCTGCCAATCGGTGACGGGTCTGCCCTCGGGCAATCCCTCCCACCAAGGCTGCTGATCGGCGGTCAATCCGACGTTGGTGAATATCGTATTCCGGCGGATCATCTCGTAGGCATTGCGATTGGTCTTGGCGTTCGTTCCCGGAACCACGCCGAAGTAACCCGACTCGGGATTGATGGCGTACAGCCGGCCGTCCTTGCCGGGATGCAACCAAGCGATGTCATCGCCGATGGTCCATACCTTCCAGCCTGGATAGCTGGCCGGGGGGATCAACATCGCCAGATTGGTTTTGCCGCAAGCGGAGGGGAAAGCGCACGCCAGATAATGGGTCTCGCCCTGCGGATTCTCGATGCCGACGATCAACATGTGTTCCGCCAGCCAGCCTTCGGTGCGCGCCTGCCAGCTCGCAATGCGCAATGCGTGGCATTTTTTGCCGAGCAAGGCGTTGCCGCCGTAGCCGGAGCCGAAGCTTTTGATCGAGAGCTCCTCGGGAAAATGCATGATGAAGCGGCGCTGCGGATTCAAGTCGCCGGTGGAGTGCAGGCCCTTGCACGAAGTTTCCTTCACGCGCGATGCGTTCGAGCGCCGCGCGGCCCATGCGCGTCATGAGGCGCATGTTCAGCACGACATAGGCGCTGTCGGTGATCTCGACGCCGCAGCGAGAGAAGGGCGATTCGAGCGGACCCATGCAGTAGGGCACCACATACAGCGTCCGTCCGCGCATGCAGCCGGCGAACAAGGCGTCCATTTGCGCGTGAGCTTGGTGCGGGGGCATCCAATTGTTGTTGGGACCCGCATCCTCCTTGTTCGCCGTGCAGACAAAGGTGAGGTGCTCGACCCGGGCGACGTCCGAGGGATGCGAGCGCGCCAATACGCAATCGGGGAAGGTTTGCGGGTTGAGCGGCAGCAACTGCTCGTCCGCAATCAGCTCTCGCTTCAGGGCCTCGAACTCGGCGTCGCTGCCGTCGCACCAGTGAATCTTGGAGGGTTGAGTCAGCTGGGCGACTTCGTGCACCCAAGCCGCGACTTCATGATTCATCGAGGCGAGCGTGACGTGCTGAGCTGCTGTGGCCATTGGCTATCCCTAGAAGAAGGCTTGATAGATGGATAAGGATGACAGATGGGTGGGGACCCGCCAACTCCTCTCCACGCGTGAGATAACTCCGACAGGGGATTGGGTTTCCGTGCGCAACGGAGCCGCGATTTTAGATAGAATCAAGCTCTACATTGATCAATAACTAATTGATTATAAATATTTTATACCGACAGGCACGGTGAATGACGTACACTGACAATATGTACAGAGTGCTGCGATTTCCAACGCGTGGACGGCTCATCGCGACCTGTCTTCTCTTCAGTCTTCACACCCTCGCAGACTCGGATCCGATCAGCATCAAGGCAATCGCGGAGGTGCAGCAATCGAGCCAGGTCCACGGCCGCGAGAGCACTCGATTGATTCCGGCCGACCGCGTGGTCTCGGGCGACACGGTTTTTTATACCCTCGAGGTTCGCAACACCGCGCCCATCCCGGTTCAGCATCCCGTCGTCACTTACGCCATCCCCACGCACATGACGTATACGACCGATTCAGCGGTCGGTCCCGGCACCGCAGTCACTTATTCGGTGGATGAGGGCCTGAGTTTCGATGTGCCCGAGAATCTCAAAGTCCAGGAACCGGGCGGCCGGGTGCGAGCCGCGGCGGCGGCGGACTATACGCATATCCGTTGGCAACTGAAGAATGCGTTGCAAGGCAATTCAGTCGCGTTCGTGCGGTTTCGTGCGCGCGTGAAGTAGCCCAACGCCGTTTTCAATCAACCGATGAATACCGATTATCAAGACGTTTTTACCCTGGGCGGCCCGTTGGCGCGCGCGCTGCCCGACTACGCTTATCGACCGGAGCAAGCGGCCATGGCCAAAGCGGTCGGGGCGGCGCTCGCGCGGCTCGAACCCCTGATCGTCGAAGCAGGCACCGGCACCGGCAAGACGTTTGCTTATCTTGTCCCCGCATTGCTCTCCGGACGCAGCGTGATCATTTCCACCGGGACCCGCACGCTGCAGGACCAACTGTTTCGCCGCGATGTGCCGATGCTGGCTAAGGCGTTGGGGCTGCCCGCGAAACTCGCATTGCTCAAGGGACGCTCGAATTATCTGTGCCGCCACCGGCTGGAACTTGCCACCCAGCAGGGTTCATTGTTGGGTCCGGAGCGCGGCATGGCACGCCTGCTCGCGCGCGTGTCGCGCTGGGCCGCGACCACCAAGAGCGGCGATCTGGCCGAACTCACCGATCTTCCCGAGCAGTCGCCGATCTGGCCGAGCATTACCTCGACTCGCGAGAACTGCCTGGGCCAGGAGTGCCCGCAGTATTCGCGCTGCCATGTCATTGAAGCGCGCCGCAACGCCCAGGCGGCCGATATCGTCGTCGTGAATCATCACCTGCTGCTGGCCGACCTGGCGCTCAAAGACGAGGGCTTCGGCGACCTGCTGCCCGGCGCCGAGGCGGTCATCCTGGATGAAGCGCATCAGGTGCCGGATATCGCGGCACAGTTCTTTGGGCAGACCTGGTCGGTGCGCCAGGTTCAAGTCCTGATGCGCGACATCACCGCGGAGCTTTCGGCCGCGGCGATCCGCGCCCCCTCGTTGGTCGAGACGGTGCTCGGGGTCGATGGCCAACTCGACGGACTGAGATCTGCCTTGAGCCGGGGCGCCGGCCGGTATGAGTGGACGGATCTGCCGGATACGTTCTTGGACGCGTCTGCCGGAAATTCGAAACCGCCTTGAGCACCTTGAGCGCAGAGCTCGAGGGACTGGGCGCCGGCGCCGGCACCGCCAACTGCGCGCGCCGCGCCGCGCATCTGGCCAACGCGCTGGCCTGCCTGCGCGAACTCTCGGACGAGGCCGGCCTGCGATGGGTCGAGGCCGGAGCCAATGGATTGACGCTGCAATTCACGCCGTTCGAGGTTGCCGAACGGCTGCGCGAGCTATGTCGAGTCGCGGCCCTGCGCGTGGATCTTCACGTCGGCGACGCTGGCGATCGCTGCGGATTTTTCGCATTTTGCCGAGCGCATCGGTCTGCGCGACGCGCGCACCCTGTGCATCGACAGTCCCTTCGATTATCGCGATCAGGCGCGCATTTTTCTGCCGCCGCGCATGCCGGATCCGCAGGATCCGGCGTTCGCGCGAACGCTTCATCGAGGCCTGCGCCCCGCTCATCGAAGCCTGCGGCGGCCGCGCGTTCCTGCTCTACACCAGCTATCGCGGCCTGGCCGAGGGGGTGCGGGCGCTCAAGGCGCGCTTCCCCAATCCGCCTTTTCCGGTGCTGGTGCAGGGCGAAGCGCCGCGCGAAGCGTTGCTCAACCGCTTTCGCGAGCTTGGCAATGCGGTACTGCTCGCCACGGGAAGTTTCTGGGAAGGCGTGGACGTGAAAGGCGATGCGCTCTCCATCGTTGCGATCGACAAGCTTCCTTTCGCCGCGCCCGACGATCCGCTGTTCAAAGCCCGGCTGGAAGGAATTCGTCGCCGCGGCGGCAACCCGTTTTTTGAATATCAATTGCCGCAGGCCGTGCTGGCATTGAAGCAGGGCGTCGGGCGGCTGATCCGGGATTTCGACGATTTCGGCGTCATCGTGCTCGGCGATCCGCGCCTCAAGACCAAGGCGTATGGGCGGGTGTTTCTCGAGTCGATGCCGCCGAGTCCGGTGCTGAGCGACGCTGCGGCCGGCGTCCGAATTCCTCAAAGATCGGTTGCGCCAGCGCCGCGCGCCGCTGCCGGCCGCGCAGGCGACCTGATGCGACTGCTCGCGCTCGATGCGGCAACGGAGGCGTGCTCGGTGGCGCTGTGGGTGGACGGTGCACTCATCAGCCGGTCGATTGAATCAGGCAAGAGCCATGCGGTGAAGCTGCTGAGCATGGCGGAGGAAGTACTCGCCGAAGCACAAGTCTCGCTGTCGATGCTCGATGGTATCGCCGCCAGCATCGGTCCGGGCGCCTTCACCGGCGTGCGAATCAGCGTGGCGGTCGCGCAGGGTTTGGCGTTCGGTGCAGAGCTCCGGGTGGTGCCGCTCACCACGCTGGAGGCATTGGCTCTGGCAAGTGATCGAGGATCCCGACGGGCGTGCGCTGGCCTGCCTCGATGCGCGCATGGGAGAGGTGTATTGGGGATGTTTCGTCTCGGGATGCCAACCTCGGGCGTCCTGCCGAGCGGTGCGTTGCGGGTGGGGCCGCCCGGCGAGGTGTCATTGAACTCGAGCCGGCAATACCTGGGGATTGGCCGGGGATTTGCCGCGTACCCGGCTCTCGCGGCGCTTCCCGGCGTGACGATCGACGCGCCGCGCAGCGCCGCGCTGCCGAATGCCCGGGAGTTCGCGCGTCTCGGGGCTTTGCGCCTGAATGGTCGACGGCATCGATCCGGCCGAGCTCAAGCCCTTGTACTTGAGAGACAAAGTCGCTTTCACGGCGGCGGAAAGGGCGGCGCAGTCGCCGCTGTAACGGAACTGTCACAATCGAGGCCTGTAATACTCGGCTTTGGAATCAAGGGACTAAGCATGATGACTGCCAAGCGCATCCTCATCGTCGAAGACGAAAAAGCCATTCGCGACTTGATCGCCTTCGGGCTGCGGCGCGCCGGCTACGAGGTCGGAGAAGCCGAGGATTGCCGCGAGGCGCGCGCGCGGATCGTGGACGTGCGGCCCGATCTGATGCTGATCGATTGGATGCTGCCCGACATGAGCGGGCTGGAGCTGACCCGTTCGCTGAAGCGCGCCAAGGACACCGAGGAAATTCCCGGTGATCATGCTCACCGCGCGCGCCGAGGAGCAGGACAAGGTCAGCGGGCTCGAGGGCGGCGCCGACGACTACATCACCAAGCCGTTCTCGCCGCGGGAGCTGCTGGCGCGCATCCAGGCGGTGCTGCGCCGCGCGGCGCCGGCCGGCGCCGGCGACATCATCGAGGTCGAGGGCCTGAAGCTCGATGACTCCAGTCACCGGGTGAGCGCGGGCGACCGGGAAATCGCGTTGGGGCCCACCGAATATCGGCTTGCTGCATTTCTTCATGACCCACCCGGAGCGGGTATTCAGCCGCGGCCAGTTGCTCGATCGGGTCTGGGGCGGCAATACTTACGTGGAAGAGCGCACGGTGGATGTGCACATCCGCCGACTGCGCAAGGCGCTCGAACCATTCTGCTTGGAGAGGTTGGTGCAAACCGTGCGCGGCGCCGGATATCGATTTTCGACCCGCGACGTAGGACGCCTGAGCGCGAGACAGGCTGCCTGGCCATCATGGCAGCGATGTGGACTTTCGCGCTCGCGCGGCTCGCGGGCATGTTGCTGTCGGGCCTGTGCCTGGGCCTGCTGATCGGGCCCATTTGGCTGTGGATTTTGGCGCCGCCTGCTTCTACCTTGCCTGGCAGCTGCTGAATCTGTACCGGCTCGACCGCTGGCTGCGGCTGCGCTCGCAGATCGATCCCCCCAACATCGGCGGCATCTGGGGCGACATCATCGCGCAGGTCGTGCGCCTGCATCGGCGCAAGCAGTTCCACAAGCAGCGCCTGGTGCAGCTGTTCCGCGAACTGCGCCGCTCCACCGCCGCGCTTCCCGACGGGGTCATCATCTTGAGCACGCAGCGCGAAATCGTCTGGTTCAATCGCCAGGCGGCGCGGCTTCTTGGGCCTGCGCCGGCCGGTCGACATCGGGCTTGCGCATCGACAATCTGATCCGCTCGCCGGAATTCGTGCATTACCTGCACGGCGACGATTTCTCGCTGCCGCTGGTGATTCGGCCGCCGGTGCAGATCGGACATGTATCTGGCGCTGCAGCTGGTGCCCTACGGCGGCCGGCCAGTCGCTGCTGCTGGTGCGCGACGTGACGCGTCAAATGCGCCTGGAGGCGATGCGCAAGGATTTCGTCGCGAATGCCTCGCACGAGTTGCGCACCCCGCTTGACCGTGATTTCCGGATATCTTGACACGCTCGCCGACGATCCGGCCATGGATCCGGCCTGGGCGCGGCCCGATCCGCGACATGCGCGCGCAGGCGCAGCGCATGAATGCCATCATCGCCGACCTGCTCGAGCTGTCGCGACTGGAGTCCACCGACGGCGAGGCGGCGCGCGATCCGATCGACGTGCCGCGCATGCTCGAACGGCTGCACCGCGACGCGCTGCATCAGCCCGGACCGGCCGCGCCAATTGCTGCTCGAGCTGGACAGCAGCGACGGGCTGTACGGATCGGCCCACGAGATCGAATCCGCGTTTACGAACCTTCTGGTCAATGCGGTGAAATACACGCCTGCCGGAGGGCACGGTTCGCATGCGTTGGTGGACGGACGAGGAGGGCGGCCATTTCTCCGTCATCGACAGCGGCATCGGCATTCCCGCCGAACACATCCCGCGGCTGACCGAGCGCTTCTACCGCGTCGATGCGGGCCGCTCCCGCGGCCAGGGCGGCTCAGGACTGGGCCTGGCCATCGTCAAGCACGCCTTGCAGCGCCATGGCGGCTGGCTCGATGTCCAGAGCATCGAGGGCAAGGGCAGCACCTTCACCTGTCATTTTCCGCAACAGCGGCATCTGGAAGCTGGAGCTGCGCGAACACGCGCGAGCGCATGAACGTCACAAATATCATGTACACGGTTGACGTACGCTGTAATCGGATGTAAACGCAACGCTGCACGCATTGATTAAGCGACGTCGCTGTCAAGGTAAATGTCATGGAAACCGCCGATCTTACGCACCACATTTCCCGCCGCTTCAACGAAGACCTGGAGAAGGTGCGCAATCAGGTGCTGCAGATGGGCGGCTTCGTCGAGCAACAGCTGCACAAGGCGATCACCGCCCTGGTCGAGGGCGACAGCCGCCTGGGCGAATCGGTGGCCACCGACGACTACAAGGTCAACGGCATGGAGGTGTCGATCGACGAGGAATGCAGCCGCATTCTGGCGATTCGCGCGCCCGCGGCCGGCGACCTGCGGGTCATCGTCGCCATCATCAAGACCATCACCGATCTTGAGCGCATCGGCGATGAGGGCGAGAAAATCGGCTACATCGCCTCGCGCCTCGCCACCATGGAGCGGCCGGCGGACAAGTACCGCGAGGTGAAGCATCTCGGCCGGCAGGTCGCGCAGATGGTGCACGACGCGCTTGGACGCCTTCGCGCGCATGGATTCCGCAGGCGGCCCTCAAGACCGCCCAGGAAGACAAGATGGTGGACGAGGAGTACGAGTCCATCCAGCGGCAATGCATCACCTTCATGATGGAAGATCCGCGCACCATCCGCCGCGCGCTGGAAATCATGTGGATCGTGCGCGCCCTGGAGCGCATCGGCGACCACGCCAAGAACATCTGCGAATATGTGATCTACATGGTGCACGGCAAGGATATTCGCCATTCCTCGCTCGAGGACGTCGCCAAGCAGATCGACGCGGCGCACGCGCTCACGCGCCGCTGATGACGGCGCGACGCGGGAACCTTCTCGGCTTCCTGGCTTGCGTAGGCCTATTGGCCTACGCCTACTATGCGCAAGTTCGTGCTGCACCTGGAGCCCTGTCCCGCTGTGCATTTTTCAACGGCATCGGCATCTTCGCGCTGGGCGTCGTTTTCTTGATCGCGGCCCTGCACGATCCGGCAAGCCTGGGGCCGGCGGGTGTATGCGGTGCTGGTCGACGCTCGCCGCGCTCGCTGACCGTCGGCGTGGCGGCCCGCCACCTGTATATCCAAAGCGCTGCCGCCCGGACAGCCGTGCCGGCCTGCGGCGCATCGCTCGATTTCATGCTCAAGGTGTTTTCTCTTGACCGACGTGCTGGTCAAGGTGCTCACCGGCTCGGGCGAGTGCGCCAAGATCACCTGGCGCTTCCTCGGACTCGCCATGCCCGGGTGGGTCTTGATCAGCGCGCTGCTGCTGGGGGCGTGGGCCCTGTGGGTCAACTTGCGACGTCAGCCGCCGGTGCTGCAGCTTCTGATGTCCAAGACTCTGCAATTGACCCAGGAGCTGATCTCGCGTGCAATCGGTCAGTCCCGCCGACGGCGGCTGCCAGGCGCTGATGATCGAGCGGCTGGCGGCGGTCGGATTCAACGTCGAAAGCCTGCGCTTCGGCCCGGTGGATAATTTTTGGGCCAAGCGCGGCAACGGCGGACCGGTGTTTTGTTTCGCCGGCCACACCGACGTGGTGCCGCCGGGTCCTCTGGAGGAATGGCGCTCCGATCCCTTCGAGCCGGTCATCCGCGACGGCCTGCTGTATGGCCGCGGCGCGGCCGACATGAAGAGCGGACTGGCCGCCATGGTGACCGCCAGCGAGGAATTCATCGCACAGCACCCGCAACACCGCGGCACCATCGCCTTCTTGATCACCAGCGACGAGGAGGGGCCCTCGGTCGACGGCACGCGGCGAGTGGTCGAGGTGCTGCGCGAGCGCGGCGAGAGCATCGACTGGTGCCTGGTCGGGGAGCCCTCCAGCGAGAGCCGGCTGGGCGACACCATCAAAATCGGCCGCCGCGGCAGCTTGAGCGGGCGTCTGACGGTGCACGGCATTCAGGGACACATCGCCTATCCGCAACTGGCCGACAATCCGATGCACGCCCTGGCGCCCGCGCTGGCGGAATTGGCGGCGCGCATCTGGGATCATGGCAACGAGCATTTCCAGCCCACCAGTTTTCAGGTGTCGAATATTGCCGCGGGAACCGGCGCGCCGAATGTGATCCCCGGTGAATTGCGAGGCGCGATTCAATCTGCGCTTCTCGACCGAACAAACCGTCGAGGGTCTGAAGCAAATCGTCGAAGAGATCTTGCAGCGCCACCGCGTCAAATACACGCTTGGAATGGTTCATCTCCGGCCTACCCGTTCCTCACCGTACCCGGCACCTTGTCGCAGGCTGCCGCGCGCGCCGTGCAAGAGCAGTTGCAGATCACGCCCGAAGCTCACCACCGGAGGCGGAACCTCCGACGGACGGTTCATCGCGCCGATGGGAGCGCAGGTGATCGAACTGGGCGTGATCAACGATCCATCCACAAGGTGAACGAATGCGTCCGCGTGGAGGACATCGACGGACTGCACCGTATCTACCGGCGCACATTGGAACTTCTGCTGGCGTCCTGAAGTCGATTATCCGCAGCCTTTATGAATGCGTTGAAACAGTGCGGTGCTCTGGCTCTTGTGGTGGCGATGGCGTGTGCGCTCGCGGCATGCGCGCCCTATGAAAAATGCGGCTTCGCCGGCTGTCCGGGCGATGCGCAGATCACCGCCGCGGTGCGCGCTGTGTTCGACCGGCACCCCGAACTGGGGGCTCCGGGACTGTTGAACGTCAAGACGCTCGACGGGGTGGTGTATCTCGATGGCGTGGTCAATACGGATCTGGTGCGCCAGGAGGCGCAGGACCTCGCTTTGCAGGCTCATGGGGTACGAAAGGTCGTCAATTCGCTTGGCGTGACGAATGCGGGCCGTTAGAGCGCTTCCGGCGCGATGCGCAAGGACAGGCGCACGGTCGTACCGCGCTCCGCGCTGCTCTCGATCTGCAACTCGGCGCCGATCAGCTGCGCCTGTTCGCGCAAACCGATCAGACCGAAGTGCCCCGGGTGCGCCGCCGCCGTATCGAATCCCACGCCGTCGTCGCTGATCGAGAGCCGCAGGTGCGCGGCATCGGCGCAGCGCAGGGCGATGCACACGCGGCTCGCGCGCGCGTGACGCTCGATGTTGCGCAGCGCCTCCTCGGTCATGCGAAAAATCACCTCCGCCCGCTCGTCGCCAAAACGCGCGGCATCCGCATCCAGCGAGAATTCCAGCGCCAGGCCGGTGCGGTCCTTGAAGCGTTCGACCGCCTTGGCGATCGCCGGCCCGAGTCCGAGGTCGCGCACCGAGCTGACGCGCATCTGCGCAATGGCCGAGCGCGCTTCGTTGAGGCCGGCCTGCGCCACTTCCTCGGCCCGCGCCAACTCATCGGCCACCGAGGCCGGATCGTGTCCTTGGAGTTTGCGCAGCAAGCGCACTTCGCTCAGCATCGCCATCATGGAGTGCGCCAACGTATCGTGCAGATCCCGGGCGATCTGCAGCCGTTCGCGTGCAATGGCGGCGTAGCGCGACTCTTGCGCCAGGCGCTCCACTTCGCGCGTCCGCACCGCGACGCGGCGCTCCAAATCGCTGCTCAGCGCGAGCAACTCGCTGCGCTCCTGGCGCAGATCGTCCAAAACCTTGGCGAATGCCGCCGCCAACTGTGCAACTTCGTCGCGGCCCGGCGGCACTTCGATGCGCGCCACTTCGTTGCGTCCGACGGCGGCGGCTGAACGGGTCAGATTTTTCAACCGGTTGGTCAGATGCCGTGCCGCCAGCGTGCCGACCACCGCCATCGCGGCGCCAAGACAGATCGAAATCCACAATATGCGTATGGCCAGCGCGTCGGCGCGCCGATACACCAGATCCTTCGGCTCGCTGAGCTGCACGGTCCACGCGTCCTTGAGTTGCGCCGCTTCGACGCTCACCGCCGCGCGCGTTACCAGAACGCTGTCGCCATTCGGCAGCCGCTCGAAGCGCGGCGCTGCGGAGTGCACGGGCGAGGATTCGATGGGCGGCGCCTCGTCGAGCAGAACTCCGTTCCAGGGTCGATTGCGCAGTGGCTCCGGACCGACCGCGACGATGCCGGCGCGATTTGTGATCAGCGTTTGCGCGGAGCCGCGCCGGTCCAACGTGTCGCTCAAGCGCTGCACGTCCGTCGCCGCCCACGGCCAGTTCAAGTGCGCCGCGATGACCCCGAGGATGCGGCCCGACGCGTCGCGCAGCGGCGCTGCAAGGTCGCCGAGCAATGTCGAGCCATTCGCCGATCGAGCTTCTTCGATCACGCCGATCCAGGGGCCCTTCGAGCCCTGCTGAAACCAGGTGCGGGCGGCCACGCTGCTTCCCGGAGGCATGCCGCCGTTCGCCGCGAGCAGCACGCCCGAGGCATCGGCGATCGAAATCCAGCCCAGGTCCGGGTAGGCGGTGACGAGCCGCTTGAAGCATTCAGCGGGCGCCCCGTCGCAGTCCGCGGCCCGAATGGCGCCTAGCCGCGCGCTGACCGCCTGCCCCAAATCCGACGCCAGCTGGTCGGTCTCGAGCACCAAACGGCGCACGTGCTGCTGCACGACGATTTCCCGGGCCACCCGCCCGGCCCACACCGACGCCGCCACGGCAAAGCTGGCTGCCAGCGCGACCACGAGCCAAATGAGGCCTGCAATCAAGCTGTGCCGCGGATCGAAGTCCCTAAGCAGCGCTCTGCTCATTGAATTCTCAAGAAAATGGCGGAAGTCGCTTTCAAATCATGCCTGCTGGGACGCATCAATAACACTGAGACAACGGGGTTAATTGTTGCGTAAAAGGTACACGCTCCGTCCGCCGTGGACCAGGTATGTTATATATATGGCTTGATTGGCCAATCCAATAGAATTGCGAACCAACGCAACTGTCACATAGATGTAACAATACGTCGATTAAATCCAACAACTGAAAAACAATTGGAGTGGAAGCCGTGAATGACGTAAATGCGATCAAGAAACATGGTCTGATGCTGAGCGCTGCCCTATTGGCGGCTGGAGTCGCCCATGTACAGAGCGCCGCTGCCGCGGATGATGACAGCCTGACCATGCACGGCATCACGCTGTACGGTATCGTGGATGTCGGCCTGCAGAATCAAACCCATGGCGCGCCAATCAACGATTACTTTCCGGCGGGCAGCGCGGACGTCGTGCAGAAGAACAGCAACAAGTCCATCACCGGCGTCACGCCAAACAACCTGAGCCAGTCGCGCATCGGTTTGCAGGGCGTAGAACCGCTGTTCGGTGGCGACAGCGACTGGAAAGGCGTGTTCAAGCTGGAAACTTTTTTCAATCCGCAGTCCGGTGAGCTCAGCGACGCCTTGAAGTCCTTGACCCAGAACAACGGCCGCAGCGTCGCTTCGGGTACGCAAACCACGAATCTGGATTCTAGCGTCGCGGGTCAGGTGTTTCAGCAGTCCTATGCGGGCGTTAGTTCCAAGACCTTCGGTACCTTGACCTTCGGCCGTCAAAACACCTTGCTCGCCGACGGCATCAGCAAGTATGACCCGAACGCTGCTTCTCAGGCATTTTCACTGATCGGCCTGTCGGGAACCACCGCGGGCGCCGGCGATACTCAAAACCGCCGCCTGAATGGCTCGATCAAATATACAGTGTCGTTCGCCGGTGTCGTGCACGTGGGCGCAATGTTCAAGCCCAGTGAGGGCAACGGAATTGCCAATTCGGCGACTGAAATTCAAGTGGGCGGAGACTTTGCCGGATTCTCGGTTGATGGCTATTACGTCAAAGCGAACGATTCCATCGCTGCGGGCGCGCTCAGCGCCGCGCAGGTCGCACTGTTGCCGGGCTTGGGTTTTTCCCCGGACAAAGCGTTGACCGGGACGATCTCTGACAACACCTCGTACTCGGTGATGGCCTTGTACAATTTCGGTGAGATCGCGCCGCTGAAAATCTTTGCCGGCTACGAGCACATCAGCTTCGCCAATCCCAGCAGCCCGCTGCCCGTGGGCTTCGACGACCTCGGCGGCTACAAGCTGGCGTTCGTCAATAATGCGGCTTTTCCCAACGACAAGATTTTGCAAGTCTACTGGGCGGGCGTGAAGTACTTCATCACCCCGAGCTTTGAGCTCACCGGGGCTTATTACGGCTACCACCAGAACAGCTACGGGACCGGCGCCAACGCGGGATGCACCACCAATATCGCGGGAACCTGCAGCGGCACCACCGATGACATTTCGGCTGACGCCGTATGGCACATGAGCAAGCGCTTCGATACCTATGCGGGCGTCATGTACACGGGCGTGCATGACGGTATGGCCAACGGCTATATTTTTCACACCACCGACATCACCTCAACCACGGGTGTGCGCTTCAAGTTTTAACGACTGACTCAACCAACCGCATGGCCGCCTCCGGCCATGCGGTCTTGAGCCTCGACACGGCCACCGCGCCGCGCGTAGCATAAGCCCCTACCGGAATCCTTGAGGGGAACGCGATGAACTCCACAGAAAAAAAACGCGGCGGCTGGAGCTGGTGGTATCTGCTCTTCGTGATTCAATTCGCGGTGGCTCTCTGGCCGCCTTTCTACAATAAAGCCGAGCCGTACCTGTTCGGAATCCCCTTCTTCTACTGGTTCCAGATGCTCTGGGTGATCGTCAGCGCCGTGTTTACGGCCATCGTCTATTTCGCCGTGGAAGAATAAGAAAAATTCAGGAGGCGCCCGTGTCGGAACTCAATTGGACTGCGCTGATCATTTTTGTCTTGCTGTTCGGCTTCATCACCTGGCTGGGGTTCGCCGCCGCGCGCTGGCGCCGCGGCGACTTGATCTGTTGCATGAATGGGGCTTGGGCGGGCGGCGCTTCGGCACCGTGGTGACCTGGTTCTTGGTCGGCGGCGATGTCTATACCGCCTACACCTTCATCGCGGTTCCTGCGCTCGCCTTCGGCGCGGGCGCGGTGGCATTTTTCGCCGTGCCCTACACCATCATCATTTACCCCTTGATGTTCTTGATCTTCCGGCGGCTGTGGAATGTTTGCCACAAGCACGGCTATATCACCGCGGGCGACTTCGTGCAGCGGCCGCTTCGGCAATCGCTGGCTGGCGCTGGCCGTTCATCTGACCGGCATCGTCGCGACCATGCCTTACATCGCCCTGCAGCTGGTGGGCATACAGGTGGTCATCGGTGCGCTGGGAGTCTCGGGTAGCGGTTTGATGGCCGACCTGCCGCTGCTCATCGCCTTTGTGATTCTGGCGGCGTTCACCTATTCGAGCGGTCTGCGCGCGCCGGCTTCGATCGCCATCGTCAAGGACATCCTGATTTACGTGACCGCGTTCGCCGCCGTGATCGTGATCCCCTATGAGCTCGGCGGATTCGGCAAGATTTTCGCCGCGGTGCCCGCGCAGAAACTGCTGCTGGCGGTGCCCGGGCCCAACACCACCGGTGCCTACAGCGCCTATGCCACTCTCGCCTTGGGATCGGCATTCGCGCTGTTTCTGTATCCGCACTCGCTGACCGGTATTTTGAGCGCGAGCAGCGGGCAGAGTCATCCGGCGCAACGCCGCCTTGCTGCCCGGCTACACTTTCATGTTGGGTCTTCTCGCGCTGTTCGGCTTTTTCGTCATTGCCAGCGGCGTGGACAAGCTCCCGCAATATGCCGCCGGCTTCAAGCAATTCGGCAATAATTTTGCGGTGCCGGCGCTGATGTTGCACAGCTTCCCGGCCTGGTTCGCGGGCGTCGCGTTTGCCGCCATCGGCATCGGCGCACTGGTGCCGGCGGCCATCATGTCGATCGCCGCGGCCAATCTATACACGCGCAACATTCATCGCGAGTTCATCAACAAAAACCCGACCGACAAACAGGAATCGAAAATCGCCAAGCTGGACCTCGCTGATCGTCAAGGTCGGCGCGTTGGTGTTCATTTTATTCGTGCCGACCAAATACGCGATTCAGCTGCAGCTGCTGGGCGGCATCTGGATCATTCAAACGCTGCCGCCGGTCATGCTCGGCGCCTATACGCGTTGGTTCAATTCCTGGGCGCTGTTGGTGGGGTGGGCGGCCGGCACGGTGGCGGGAACTTGGATGGCCTTCTCCGAAGCATCTGGCCAACACCTTTCCGCTGCACGTCGGCGACCAGACTTTCCCGGCCTATGCGGCCGTGTACAGCGTGCTGCTCAATCTGTTGGCTGCAATCGTGTTGACGCCGCTGTTCAATGCCCTGGCCGCTAATAAGACCCCGATGGACCAAACGGTCGCGGCCGACTACCAAAGCTGAGAGGCCCGCCGTCGGAGGTTTGGATGAGGGCTTGGCGGCCGCCAAGCCCTTGTTCCCGTTCGTTTGTAACAAAATTGTCACAATGGATCCCGATAATCCCTGCCAGCCCCAAAGCCTCGAGGCCCGCAGCGCCGAGGCTGGCATAAACTCGGAGATCCCCAACGATGAAAACACTAAAACGTCTCTTGATCCTTGGCGCCGTCGCCTCCTTCAGCATGGCTGCCGCCGCGGCGGATATCTCCGGCGCCGGCGCGACGTTTCCCTATCCGATCTATGCCAAATGGGCGGATGCCTACAAGAAGCTCACCGGCATCGGCTTAACTACCAATCCATCGGCTCGGGCGGCGGCATCAAGCAGATCAAGGCCAAGACCGTCACCTTCGGCGCCTCGGACATGCCCCTGAAGCCCGAAGACTTGAAGTCCTGCCGGGCTCATTGCAGTTCCCCATGATCATCGGCGGCGTCGTGCCGGTGGTCCACATCAAGGGCGTCGGTCCGGGTCAGTTGCACTTGGACGGCGCCTTGGTGGCAGCGATTTACATGGGCGATATCACGCAGTGGAATGATGCAGCGATCAAGAAGCTGAACCCGAAGCTTTCGCTGCCGGCCACGGCGATCGCGCCGGTTTATCGATCGGACGGATCCGGCACGAATTTTCTGTTCTCCGAGTATCTGTCCAAGGTCGAGCCCCAAATTCTAGCTCCAGCATCGGCGCGCAACACTTCGGTGCAGTGGCCGGTCGGCATCGGCGCCAAGGGCAACGAGGGCGTGGCGAACATGACCACGCAGACCGATGGTGCCATCGGCTACGTGGAATACGCCTATCGCCAAGCAAAACAAGATGGCGTATGCCACGCTGATCAACAAAGCCGGCAAGCGGTGGTCGCCCCGAGCGCCGAGTCGTTCCAGGCGGCGGCGGCCAATGCGGATTGGGCCAGGCGCCGACTAGTTATTACCTGATATTGACCAATCAGCCGGGCGCGAAGAGCTGGCCGATCACCGGCGCGAGCTTTATTTTGGTGTACAAGCAGCCGGCCGATGCCGCCTCGGTGCGAGGAGGCGCTGAAGTTCTTTGCATGGGCGTACAAGGATGGCGCCGCGATGGCGGCCGAACTCGACTACGTGCCGTTGCCGGCCGCGTTGATCGCCCAGGTCGAAGAAGACCTGGAGCCACGCGAAATCACCTCGGGTGGCCGCCCGGTCTGGAGCGGCAAGTAGACGCGATTTCGCGGATTCGCTAGCCAGGAATTAGGTAGTTAAGATACGGTAGCTCGGGCCCGGCGTCGCAATATGCCGGGCCCGAGCTACTTAGCGCAACGCGGAGCGGAACTGACAACGTGGCGATCATCGATCCGAGGCACGCCGCAAAGCAGCTGATTTTCGAGAGAATATTCCGTTCCGCTACCTTGATAGCGGCCATCCTGGTGCTCGTTGATCTTGGGCGGCGTGGCGGTCTCGCTGTTGCGCGGCGCCTGGCCGGCGCTGGCGCACTTCAAGTTCGCATTCGTGACGCCGCGAGATTTGGAATCCGGTGACCGAACAATTCGGCGCGCTGGCGCCGATTTACGGCACCGTGGTGACCTCGGTGATCGCCATGCTGATCGCGGTGCCGACGGGCTTCGGCATCGCGCTTGTTCCTGACCGAGCTGTGCCCGCCGTTGCTGAAACGGCCCATCGGCGTCGCGGTCGAATTGTTGGCGGCGGTGCCGAGCATCATTTTCGGCATTTGGGGTTTGTTCGTGCTGGCACCGGTGCTGCAGCGGCACGTGCAGCCGTGGCTGATCCAGCACTCTGGGACGACTTCCCGCGCATCGGCCAGCTTTTCATGGGCCCGCCCTACGGCATCGGCATCCTCACCGCCGGCTTCGTGCTCGCCATCATGGTGCTGCCCTTCATCGCGGCCACCATGCGCGATGTGTTCGACACGGTGCCGCCCATGCTGAAGGAATCGGGCTACGGGCTCGGCGCCACGACCTGGGAGGTCATCTGGAACGTGGTCGTGCCGCATTCGCGTGTCGGCATCGTCGGCGGGGTCATGCTCGGCCTCGGGCCGGGCGCTCGGGCGAGACCATGGCGGTGACCTTCGTGATCGGCAACGCGCACCGCATCAGTCTCCTCTTTCCTGGCGCCCGGCACCACCATCTCCTCGTCCATCGCCAACGAATTCACCGAAGCGGTGGGCGACTCTGTACACTTCGTCGCTGATTGCGCTGGGGTTGCTGCTGTTCCTGATCACCTTCTCGGTGATCGCCGCTCGCGCAGGCGATGCTGCGGCCGGCTCGAGCGCCGCGCCGGAGGCGCTGTCGTGCGATGAACCGCCGCGCGTTTCCGCAAGGTCAAAAACGGCGCATTCCTGGCGCTGTCGCTGATCGCGACCTTGACGGGACTCGCCTGCCTCGCCGCCATCCTCTGGACGCTTGATTTCGCACGGCGTCGCGGGCATCTCGGCGCGCATTTTCACGCAGATGACGCCGCCGCCGGGCAGCCAGGGCGGCTTGCTCAACGCGATCTACGGCAGCGCGCGTGATGACGCTGCTCGGCATTCTGATCGGCTCGCCCATCGGCGTGCTGGCCGGCACCTATCTTGCCGAATACGGCCGGCAATCGCGGCTCTCGAGCAAGTCGATCCGCTTCATCAACGACGTGCTGCTCAGCGCCCCTTCGATCATCGTCGGGCTTGTTCGTCTATGAAATCGTCGTGGTGCGCATGGGGCATTTTTCGGCCATCGCCGGCGCCCTGGCGCTGGCGATTCTCGCGATTCCGGTCACCTTGCGCACCACCGAGGACATGCTGAACCTCGTCCCCATCGGCATGAAGGACTCTTCCGCGGCCCTGGGCGCCTATCCTTGGCGCACGACGCTTGAGCGTCCTGTATCCGGCCGCACGCAGCGGCATCGTCACCGGACTGCTGCTCGCGATCGCGCGCATCAGCGGAGAGACCGCGCCGCTGTCTGTTCACCGCGCTCAACAATCAGTTCTGGAGCACCGATCTGAATGCGCCGATGGCGAATCTGCCGGTGGTCATCTTCCAGTTTGCGCTTGAGCCCGTACAAGGACTGGCAGGATCTGGCCTGGGCCGGCGCGCTGATCATCACGGTGACCATATTGATCCTGAGCATTTCGGCGCGGGTCTTGCTGGCGCTGCTGCAGGCTGGAAGCGGGGAGCCGGGCCGATGATCCCATCGACCGAAGCCGCCGAAGCACTTGAAGACGCGCGATGCCGTCATCCGGCGCCGGCGGAGCCGGTCGAGGATCTGGGTCCGCCGAAGATCGAAATCCGCAGGCTGAATTTCTATCTACGGCGACGTGCAGTCGCTGCACAACATCAACATGACGCTCGGCGGACCGCTCCATCACGGCGCTTCATCGGGCCCTCGGGCTGCGGCAAATCGACGCTGCTGCGCGTGCTGAACCGCATGTATGCGCTGTACCCGAGGCAGCGCGCCGAGGGCGAGGTGCTGATCGGCGGGCGCGACATCCTCGGCGCCGTCCGTCGATGTCGCCGAGCTTCGCTATCGAGTCGGCATGGTGTTTCCAGAAGCCGACGCCATTTCCCATGTCGGTGTTCGAAAACGTCGCCTTCGGGCTGCGCCTGGCCGGCGGCATGCGCGGCGCGGATCTCAAGGTGCGCGTGGAAGCCGCGTTGCGCGACGCGGCGATCTGGGATGAGGTCAAGGACAAGCTGCATGCCGATGGCCGCAGCCTGTCCGGCGGACAGCAGCAGCGGCTGTGCATCGCGCGCGCCATCGCCGTGCAGCCCGAGGTGCTGCTGCTCGATGAACCGACGGCGGCGCTCGATCCGATTTCGACCTTGCGCGTCGAAGAAACGCTGCAGGCGCTTGCGCGAAAAATATTGCATCGTGGTGGTTACGCACAACTTGCAGCAAGCGGCGCGCGTGTCCAACGTCACCGGATTCATGTTCATGGGCGAGCTGGTTGAGATCGGCCCCTCGAGCGAAATTTTCACCTCGCCCAAGAATCGCAAGACCGATGACTACATCACCGGGCGATTCGGTTGATGCCATGAACGACATCAACATGGGCGACACGGCGGGACAGACGGCGGCCGCGACTTCCGAGGCCCGCGACAAAGTCTTCGACCCCGTCATGACGGCGCGCGGCGTCAGCGTGCACTACGGCGACAAGTGCGCGGTGAGAAACGTCAGTTTGGATATCGGGCGCAATCAGGTGCTGGCATTGATCGGGCCATCGGGGTGCGGGAAATCCACTTTTCTGCGTTGCCTCAATCGCATGAACGACACGATCCCGAGCGCCCGCGTCGATGGCACCATCACCCTCGACGGGCAAAATATTTACGATAAGCGGCAGGATGTGGCGCAGCTGCGCGCCCGCGTGGGCATCGTGTTTCAAAAGCCCACGCCATTTCCACATTCGATCTACTCGAATGTCGCCTACGGCCCGCGAATTCACGGCCTGACCAAGAGCCGCGCCGACATGGATGAGCTGGTTCAGACCAGCCTGGCGCGCGCCGGCCTTTGGGAGGAGGTCAAGGATCGCCTGTCGACCCCGGGTACCAGCCTGTCGGGCGGACAGCAACAGCGCCTGTGCATCGCCCGCACCATCGCCGTCAATCCGGAAGTCATTCTGATGGACGAGCCGACCTCCGCGCTGGATCCGATTGCGAGCGCCAAGATCGAAGACCTGATCGATGAGCTGCGCGAAAATTATGCGATCACCATCGTGACGCACAACATGCAGCAGGCGGCGCGCGTTTCGCAGCGCACCGCGTACTTCCATATGGGCGATCTGGTGGAGATCGGCCCGACGGATCGCGTCTTCACCAACCCGCAGCAAAAACTCACCGAAGACTACATCACCGGCCGCTTCGGCTAAGGGCGCCCGCTCGGCGAAAAGCCGCACAGCGGGTTCTCAATGAGCCGATGGTTTGAAGCTTAGGGCCGCCGCCGCATCCAGATCGGCGCGCCGCGTGTCCTTTTTCCCGGCGTAAGCGGCGCCGCGATATTGATAGGCGAGGGCATCTCTCGGATTGAGCGCGAGCGCGGTGCTCAGATCGGCGATGGCTTGGTCGAAGTTGCCCAGTCCGAGCCGGACGTAGCCGCGGCCGCGAAGCGCTTCGGCGTCCGAGGGATTGAGTTCGATGGCCCGATCGTAGTCATCGAGCGCGTCGCGGACGTCGCCGGATGCCTGCCGAAAGTACGCGCGTTGCCGATAAGCCTCGGCGTCCGGCTTGAGCCGAATCGCAACGCTGAAATCCGCGATGGCGCGCCCGCTCTCATGCTTGGCCCCGTAGGCTTGACCGCGATTGAGAAAAGACGCGTAGTTCGCAGGGTCGAGAGCGATGGCGCCGGCGAAGTCCGCGATGGCAAGATCCCACTGGGCCAGGCTCATGTGCGCATCGCCCCGATCCACATAGGCGGCGGCGAGGGTCGCATCGAGGCGGATGGCTTGGTCGAAATCGGCAATCGCCCGCTCGGCGTTGCCGTTATTGAGATTCAGGTCGCCGCGCGCCTTGAAGGCATGGGCATCGCGCGGATTGAGCGCGATGGCTCGATCGAATTCCGCGAGCGCGCGCGCAGTGCGGTCCGGTCCCTGCACGCTGAGCGCCAAATCGAGGTGAGCTGCTGCCAGAGCGGGGTTCAGGCGGATGGCTTCGCGCGCATCGGCCGCCGCCGCCGCATCGTCGCCCATTGCCCGATACGCAAAGCCGCGGTCGCGCCACGCGGCGGCATTCGCCGGATCCACTTGAATCGCCCGGGTGAAGTCGGCGATGGCGCTGCGCTGCTCGCCGCGGCGCGAATAGATCGTGCCGCGGCTGATCCAGAGCGCGGAGTTCGAAGGTTCGAGCAGCAACGCCTGATCGAGATCGGCGATGGCGCGCTCATCCTCGCCGCGCTTGATATAGAGCGTTGCGCGGTTGATATGCGCCGAAACCAGTTGGGGATCGAGTGCCAGAGCCTTGTCGTAATCCAGCAGGGCTCGGGCTTGATCGCCTCTCAGGAAGAAGAGCAATCCGCGATTGGCGTAGGTCTTGGCCTGAACCCCGAATTCGGGGTGCTCCAGATCCGTGGTGTAGTCGGCGATGGCACGCTCGAAATCGCCCAGTTGTTGATAGCGATAGGCGCGATTGCGCAAGGCGAGGGCGCGTTTCGCGCCGTCCTCGCGCGGGTCCCGAATGATGCTGGTGCACGCGAGCACGGCAATTTCCGGCTTGCCCGAGGTGCAGCGGATGGCATCACCGCCATGTCCGCCGCCATGCTGCGCCCCCTGCGGGCTGGCGGTGCGAATCAGCGCCAGCGCCAGCGCCGCGGCGAGAAAGGTGCGCATGCGATGGCGCCGGCTCCCTAGTGGCCGCCATTGAACCGGTAGCCCGCCTGGTCGAGGGCCCGCATGGTCTTGGCCATCTCTGCCGCGTCGAAGGCGCCGATCGTGCGGGTGTCGTAGATCGCCCCGCTCGCAAGTCTCAGCTCGTCCCGCAAGAACTGAACGGTTTCCGCGCACGGCACAATGCTGCCTTGGGCTTCGCTGGAAAGCGCGACCACGCACATGTGACGTTCGCCGTCGAAGGTGATGATCGCGGCGGGGTTCGCCGTCATGGCGGCGCGGACCGGCGCCGCCGTGTTGTTGGATGAACCGCAAGCGGCGAGCAGCGCAGCGCTGCAAACCACGATCGATGCGAACCGAGCAGTGATGTGGCGATGCACCCGAGTCTCCCTGGATGGTCAGTCGTTGCGCAGCAGTTCGTTGAGCGAGGTCTTGGCGCGGGTCTGTGCATCCACGCGCTTGACGATCACGGCGCAGGCGAGCCCATACTTGCCGTTCGCCGCGGGCAGGGTGCCGGGAACGACCACCGCGCCGGCAGGCACCCGGCCGTAGAGGATCTCGTCGCGTTCCCGGTCATAGATGCGCGTGCTTTGACCGATGAAGACGCCCATCGAGATGACGGCGCCGGATTCGACCACCACGCCTTCGACGATCTCCGAGCGCGCGCCGATGAAACAGTTGTCCTCGATGATGGTCGGGCTCGGCCTGCAAGCGGCTCCAGCACGCCGCCGATGCCCACGCCGCCGGACAGATGCACGTTCTTGCCGATCTGCGCGCAGGAGCCGACGGTGGCCCAGGTGTCGACCATCGTGCCGCTGTCCACGTAGGCGCCGATGTTGACGTAGCTCGGCATCAGCACCACGTTGGGAGCGATGATAGGCGCCGCGGCGCACGGTAGCCGGCGGCACGACGCGCACGCCGGCGGCGGCGAAGCGTCCTCCGGCCAGCCGCTGTATTTGAGCGGCACCTTGTCGTAGAAATTGAGGCGCGCCGGCGGGCATCGCTTCATTGTCGTTGATGCGAAAGGACAGCAGCACCGCTTTCTTGAGCCATTGATTGCACGCGCCACTCGCCGTCCGCGCTTCTCGCGCGACGCGCAGGCTGCCCCTCGTCCAGCAGGCCGATGGCGTGTCTCGACCGCGTCGCGCAGCTGCGCGGCCGGCGTATCGCCCGCGGTGAGTTGCCGGCGCGCCCTTCGTAGGCGCTCTCGATGAGGCGCGCGCAGATCATCGTGGGACGCTCATGGCCGTGCCGATCGCGCCGGTCCAGCGCCACGCACCGAGTGCTTCCTGCACGCGCTGGCAGGCTTCTTCCTTGAGCAGGCCGCCGTCCATCGTCGGTGATGTAGAACACGTCTTCCGCGCGCTCGCCCACGGTCATGATCTTCGCGCCATTGATCGCGACGCGCTCGGCGCTTGGAACACTTTGCCGACTTCGGACAGCAGCCCGGGGCGGTCCGCCGCGATCAGCTCGAGAATGGTGCGGTCGTTGCGGGTGTCCACGCTGAAATTGACCTGGGTCGGGGTCGAGAACATGCGCACCTGGCGCGGCGCGCGGCGCGTCACGGCGAGCGGCGAATCCTCCGGCTTGCTGCAGATTCGCGCCATAAGTCCGCGCTCGATCTCGCGGATGCGCGCGGCATCGGCGATGACCGCGCCGTTGTCCTCGAGCACCACGTAGGTCTCCAGGCTGAATCCCGTTGGCGCTGGTGATCAGGCGGGCATCGACCACGTTGAGGCCCATCTGATCGAGCACCGCCGTGGTGCGCGCGAAGCTGCGCAGCCGTCGCGGCGTGTAGGTCAGCACGGCCGTGCCGCCGCGCTCGGTCAAGCTGCCGCATCGGCGACCAGCGGCGTATCGTCGCCGGGCAGCGCGCTCGGCCAGCAGTGCCGTGTGCCAGGCGATCTCCTCGGGCGTGTAGCGCAGAAAATACGCCTCGGTCCACTGCGACCAGACCGCGGCGATGCTTGCGCCGCGACATCCGCGGGCATCTTCGCCGAGCGCTTGCTCCTGGGTCTCGCGGATCAGCTCGCTCCTGGTCGATCGGGTGTCTCGAGTCCGCGGCGCAGCGCGCGCTTGGTGCGCTCGTAGAACTCCTCGAACAGCCGCGCCTTCCAGGAATTCCATAGTTTCGGATTGGTGCCGCGCACGTCGGCGACGGTCAGCACATACAGATAATCCAGGTGCACCTGATCGCCCACGTGGCGCGCGAACTCGCTGGATGACGTCGGGGTCGCTGATGTCCTTCTTTTGCGAGGTGATCGACAAGATCAGGTGATTCCGCACCAGCCAGGCGACCAGGCGCGCCTCGTAGCGGCCCAGTCCCTGCTCCAGGCAGAACGCCTCGGCATCGACCGCGCCCAGTTCCGAGTGATCGCCGCCGCGGCCCTTGGCGATGTCGTGGAACAGCGCCGCCAGATAGGCGACCTCCTGGCGCGGCAGGGACTGCATGATCTGGCTCAGGGCCGGAAATTCGTGGTTGAATTTCGGCATGGCGAAGCGCCGCAGGTTGCTCACCACGAACAGCGTGTGCGCATCCACCGTGTAGGCGTGGAACAGGTCGTACTGCATGCGGCCGACGACCCGTCCGAAGGAGGGAATGTAGCGGCCGAGCACGCCGTAAAGATTCATGCGCCGCAGCTCGTGCGTGACGCCGACCGGCGCGCACAGGATCTCCATGAACAGCCGGTGATGGCGCGGATTCTGGCGGAACTCCTCGTCGATCAGTCCGACAGTGCGTGCCGATCAGCCGGATGGTCTCGGCGCGCACGCCGCGCAGCATCCGGATGCTGCTGCAGCAGCACGAACAGCTCCAGCAGCGCCGATGGGTAGCGCGCGAACACCTCGCGGATGCGTGACTTCGAGATAGTCGTTGCGGATCTGAAAGCGCGCATTGACGGCGATCGGCGGCGCGCTTTGCGTCAGGATGGCCTCGCGAAACAGCTGCAGCAGCATTTCGTTGAGCAGGCTGACGTCCATGACGGTGCGGTAGTACTTCTGCATGAGCTGTTCGACCGCGAGAGTGAAGCTCGCGTCCTCGTAGCCGAACAGCTTCGCGAGCTTGATCTGATAGTCGAACAACAGCCGGTCTTCGCGCCGCCCGGTCAGCACGTGCAGCCCGAAGCGCACCTTCCAGAGGAACGACTGCGCCGGCCTTGCAGCTTGCGCAGCTCCTCGCGCGTCAAGAATCCGTGCGCCACGAGCTCATCGAGCGTGTCGGTTCCGAAATGGCGCTTCGCCACCCAGCCGATGGTCTGAATGTCGCGCAGGCCGCCCGGGCTCGATTTGACGTTGGGCTCCAGGTTGTAGGCGGTGTCGAAATAGCGGTGATGGCGCTCGGTCTGCTCCTTCACCTTGGCTTCGAAGAAATCCTGCGACGACCAGAGCCGGTCCGGCGCCAGCGCGCGCCGCATTCCGGCGAACAGCGATTCGGGGCCCGCCAGCAGGCGCGCCTCGAAGAGCGTGGTGGCGACGCTGATGTCGGCCAGGCTTTCGCGCTGGCAATCGTCGATCGAGCGAACGCTGTGGCCCACCTCGAGGCCGATGTCCCAGAGAAAAGTGAGGAAGCGCTCGATGTCGGGTTGCCAGTCGGCCGAATCGCTCTTCGGCAACAGCACCATGATGTCGATGTCGGAGCTCGGGTGCAGTTCGCCGCGGCCGTAGCCGCCGACGGCGACCAGTGCCTAGGTCGTCCGCGATATCTGCCGGCGTGGCTGACCCACGCCGCGCGCAAGCGCGAGGTCCACCAGACGCGCGCGGTCTCGCACCAGATCTTCGATCGGCTCGTCCGCGGCGAATCGCTCGCTTGCAGCAGCTCGCTGCCCTGATCGAGCACCTGGCGGAAGATGGTGGGGGAGTACTGGCCCGTCTTCGAGGGCCTCGGGGACTGCCGTGAGGTAGGGCCAGTCGGCGATTTGATCGAGGAACTTGCCGTGGGCGTTCAAGGGCGGCCACACCCGGAGCCGCCGCGGCAGCAGAAGCATTCGCACTCGCGCCCAAAGTGAGCACCTCGTAACCCGCTTCGGTGACCAGGATCGTGTGTTCCCATTGCGCGGACAAGGACTGATCCTTGGTCACCACCGTCCAGCCGTCGGGCAGCAGCCGCACGTCGCGCCGGCCGGCGTTGATCATGGGCTCGATGGTGAAGGTCATGCCGGGCATCAAGTTCCAGGCCGGTGCCGGGCTTACCGTAGTGCAGCACCTGCGGATCCTCGTGGTAGACGCGGCCGATGCCGTGCCCGCAGTATTCGCGCACCACCGAGAAGCTGTTGGTTTCCGCATAGGTCTGGATGGCATGGCCGATGTCGCCCAGGCGCGCCCCCGGCCTGACCTGTCGAATGCCGCGCCACATCGCCTCGTGGCAGGCCGCCGTGAGGCGGCGGGCCAGGATGCCGGCATTGCCGACCAGGTACATGCGGCTGGTGTCGCCATGGAAGCCATCGCGGATCACCGTGACGTCGATATTGATGATGTCGCCGCTCTTCAGGCGCTTATCGCCCGGAATGCCGTGGCAGACCACATGGTTCACCGAGGTGCAGATGGTCTTCGGAAAGCCGCGATAGTTCAGGTTGGCCGGGATGGACTTGAGCTCCTCCACGATGAAATCGTGGCAGCGCTTGTCGAGCTCCTCGGTGGTCACCCCGGGCTGCACGATAGGGCTCGATCATGTCCAGGACGCTGGCCGCGAGCCGGCCGGCGGCGCGCATTTTGTCCTGTTCCGCGGGGGTTTTGATGGTCACGTTCATAAGAAAACTCGAACCCACTGTAAGGGCAGGCGGGCTTTGTTTCCACTGGGCGTTCATGGTATAAAGCGCGGCTATTTTTAACAACCCCGCACGCGTGTCGTCACAATCGGCCGGGTGCCCGGCAGCACTGAAGATGCAGGTTTAGGCCGGCCTTTTCAAGGCAAAACCGGGTTGCCGATTGGGACACGCGGAGGCTCAACCCAACCAGGAGTTTTATTATGACCAGCGTGTCCATGCGACAAATGCTGGAAGCGGGCGTCCATTTTGGGCACCAAACCCGCTTCTGGAACCCGAAAATGGCCCCGTTCATCTTCGGCGAACGCAACAAAATCCATATCATCAATCTGGAAAAGACCCAGCCCCTGTATGCGCAGGCGGCGGCCTTCATCAAAAGCGTGGCTTCCGGGGGCGGCAAAGTGCTGTTCGTCGGCACCAAGCGCTCGGCGCGCGATGCGGTACACAAAGAAGCCGCCCGCTGCAGCGATGCCCTATGTCAATCAGCGCTGGCTCGGCGGCATGCTCACCAATTTCAAGACCATTCGTCAGTCCATCAAGCGGCTGAACGAGCTGGACGAGATGGCGCAAAGCGGCGCCTTGGAGCGGCGCGGCAAGAAAGAAGCGCAGATGCTGCGCCGGGAGATGGACAAGCTGCTGCGCAGCCTGGGCGGCATCCGCGACATGTCGGCGCTGCCCGATGCGCTGTTCGTGATCGACGTGGGCCATGAGCAGATCGCGATTCACGAGGCGCGAAAGCTCGGCATTCCCGTGGTCGCGGTGGTCGACACGAATTGCTCCCCTGACGGCATCGATTACGTCATCCCGGGCAACGATGACGCCATGCGCGCCATCCTGCTGTACGCCGGCGGCATCGCCGATTCGGTCCTCGAAGGCAAGGCCTCGCTGCCCGAAGTTCCGGTGGGCGAAGATGAATTCGTCGAATTGGACGAGGAAGGCAATCCCGAAGAAGCGCAGTTCGGGCGCGCGGCGTCCCGCCGCTGCCGTCGCGCGGTCAGCGCAAGAAGCCGCCCGCGCCGCAAGGTCCCGGTCACCGTCGTGCCGAGCGTGGCTGCCGCGGCGGCATCGCTCGACGAGGTGGAGGTCGAGACCGACGACGTCGATGCCCCGGATACACCGCCGGCGGAAACGCGGCCGGCCAGCGCGCCGCGGCGTCGGCCGGCGGGCCGGCGCGACTCCGGCGCGCGGCGCGTAAGCCATGAACATCACGGCAGATTCAGTCAAGCAGCTTCGCGAGCGCACCGGCGCCGGCATGATGGAGTGCAAGAAGGCGCTGGTCGAAACCGCGGGCGATCTGGATGCCGCGGCCGAGCTCATGCGCAAGAGCGGACTCGCCAAAGCGGACAAGAAAGCCGCGCGGGTTGCCGCCGAAGGCACCGTGGCGATCGAGCGATCCGGCAACAGCGCCGCGCTCGTCGAAGTCAATTGCGAGACCGACTTCGTTGCCCGCGGCGATGAATTCCAGGCGTTCGCCAAAGCGGTCGCCGCAGCGGCCTTGAGAGCGGCTCCCTCCAGTTTGGAAGACCTGCTGAAACTTGCGCACGACGGCTCGACGTTGGATGAGCGGCGGCGGGCCTTGATCGCCAAGATCGGCGAGAACATCGCCGTGCGGCGTTTCGTGCGCGTCACCTCGCCGGGCCCTTTGGGCACCTACATCCATGGTTCCAGAATCGGCAGCGTGGCGGCATTGCAGGGCGGCGATGAGTCGTTGGCGCGCGATATCGCGATGCATGTCGCGGCCGTGAATCCGGCGTATATCGATGTAGGGGACGTGCCGGCCGAGTTGCTGAGAAGGAGCGCGAAATCCTCACCGAGCAGACCAAGGGCGAGAAGAAGCCGCCCGAGATCATCGCTAAAATGGTGGAAGGCCGCCTGCGCAAGTACCTGGCGGAAATCACGCTGTTGGGCCAGCAGTTCGTCAAGGACCAGGACATCACGGTTGAAAAGCTGCTGAAGAAAGCCGGCGCCAAGGTCACGATGTTCGTGCGCTACGAGGTCGGGGCGGGGATCGAGAAGAAACAGGACGATTTCGTCGGCGAAGTAATGGCGCAGGTGAAGGCCCAAGACAAGGACAAGAGCGCCAACGGACGATGGTCCCAAAAAGCACTGAGCGCGGGGTCTTTTGTAGTAGGGTACGCCCATGACGCAACACCGGCACGGCTCGTTATCGACGAATTCTAGTCAAATTATCCGGCGAAGCCCTGCTGGGGAGCGAGGATTACGGCATCGACCCGGTAATCCTCAAGCGAATCGCCGGCGAAATTCGCGACCTGACCCAGATGGGGGTTCAGGTCGCCGTCGTATTGGGAGGCGGAAATATTTTTCGCGGCGCCGGCCTGGCGCGCGCCGGCATGGATCGGGTGACCGCCGACCACATGGGCATGCTGGCCACCGTGATCAATGCGCTCGCCCTGCAAGACGCCCTGGAGAGCCTCGGCGCCTATGCGCGCGTCATGTCGGCGCTGCGCATCAATGAGGTTTGCGAGGACTACATCCGGCGCCGCGCGGTGCGCCACCTGGAAAAAGGCCGCGTCGTGATATTCGGCGCAGGCACCGGCAACCCGTTCTTCACCACGGACACGGCCGCCAGTCTGCGCGCCATCGAGATCAACGCCGAAATCCTGCTGAAGGCCACCAAGGTCAACGGCATCTACGATTCCGATCCGGTTACGAATCCCAATGCCAAGCGCTATGCGCGGCTGACCTTCGACAAGGTGCTGAACGACCGCCTCAACGTCATGGACGCAACCGCCATCGTCATGTGCCGGGAAAACAATTTGCCGCTGCAGGTGTTCAATCTGTTTAACGCCGGCGATTTGATGCGTATTGTGCAAGGCGAAGACGTCGGCACCGTCGTATCGGCTGAACCTTAGAAGATGGGGGAAACCATGCTCGAGGATGTGAAAAAGGACGCGACCGCGCGCATGCAGAAATGCGTTGCGGCGTTCAAGGAGCAGCTGAAGAAGCTGCGCACCGGCCGCGCGCACACCAGCCTCATCGAACACATCAAAGTCGACTACTACGGCTCGGAGATGCCGCTCAACCAAGTGGCCAACATCGCCACGGAAGATGCGCGCACCTTGACGGTGACTCCCTGGGAAAAAGCCATGGTGCCGGTCATCGAGAAGGCGATCTACAAATCCGATCTCGGGTTGACGCCGAACACCGCCGGCCAACCTCATCCGCATCCACATGCCCGCGCTCACCGAAGAGCGGCGGCGCGACATCATCAAGGTGGTGAAGCTCGGAAGCGGAGAATGCGCGCGTCGCGGTGCGCGGCGTGCGGCGCGAAATCAATGACCGAACTCAAGGAAATGCTCAAGGAGAAGCTCATCCCGCAGGACGATGATCGGCGCGGCCAGGACGACATCCAAAAGCTCACCGACAAGCACGTCGCCGAAATCGATCACGCCATGGCCGACAAGGAAAAGGAGCTGATGCAGGTCTGAGGTGAAGCCGGACCCGCAGTTTCTGAACACCCTATGGCCGACTCGCCGCAGCATGTCGCGATCATCATGGACGGCAACGGCCGCTGGGCCCGGGCGCGCGGCATGCCGCGAGCCGCCGGGCACCGCGCCAGCGTCAAGGTCGTGCGCAAGATCGTCGAGGAATGCGCCGCGCGCAAAGTCCGCTACCTGACCTTGTTCGCCTTCAGCAGCGAGAACTGGCTGCGGCCCGCCGAGGAAGTCGGCATGCTCATGAAGCTGTTTCTCGATGCGCTGGTGCGCGAGGTGGCGGATCTGCATCGCAATCAAGTGCGCCTGCGCTTCATCGGCGACCGCGAATCGCTGGGCGCGGAGCTCAGCGCGAAGCATGCAGGATGCCGAGACGCTGACCGCCGCGCAACCCCGGCCTGGGGCTGATGGTGGCGGTTGCCTACGGCGGACGCTGGGACATCGCGCAGGCCTGCCGTTCGCTCGCCGCGGATGTCGGCCGCCGGCAAGCTGCTGCGCCTCGGCAGATATCGGACGAGCCATATCGCGGCGCGTCTCGCGCTCGGCGGCATTCCGGATCCGGATCTTGCTGATCCGCACCGGAGGCGAACAGCGCATCAGCAATTTCCTGCTGTGGAATCTTGCCTACACCGAACTCTATTTCACCGCCGTGCTGTGGCCGGAATTCTCACCCGCGCATGCTGCAAGCGGCAGTCGAGCATCTTCGCCCAGCGCGAGCGCCGCTTCGGCAAGACCTCGGCCCAGCTCGCGGCGAAAGCCGATGCATAGGAGCCCGCATGCTTAAGGTCAGAATCCTCACCGGCTGCGTCCTGGGCGCTTTGCTGCTGCTGGGATTGTTCCTGCTGCCGCCGCTTTGGACCGTGCTGGCATTTGGCGCTGGTGTTTGCTGATCGGCGCCTGGGAGTGGGCCGGATTCGGCGCCTTGCGCAGCGCCCCTCGCGCGCGGCCTTGCTACACGCTCGGCGTCGCGCTGGTCGCTGTCGCCGGATGGCGCTGGACCGAAGACCCCGCGCATCTGTTCGTGCTGCTGGGCGCCGCGTGCGCGTGGTGGCTCATCGCCTTCCTGTGGCTGGCGCTCGCGCCCGAGTGGCACCGACGGCGACTCACGCTGGTGTGCGGACTCGCCGGTCCTGGTGCCGTCTTTCGTGGCGCTCGCCCGGCTGCTGATCTCCGCGGGCCAGGCTTTGCGCGCGGCCCGGTGATCGTCCTGTGGCTGGTGCTGTTGGTGATCGCCGCCGACATCGGCGCTTATTTTGCCGGACGGGCCTTCGGGCGGCGAAAATTGGCGCCGCGGGTCAGTCCGGGCAAGACCTGGGAGGGCGCCGTCGGCGGCTTGGGCATGGTCGCGTCTGGTCGCCGTGGGCGGCGCGCTTCACTTCAGGCTGCCGGCCGGCTCATGGCGGTCGTATTCGGATGCGCGGTGGGAATTTTTTCCGTCATCGGCGATCTCACGGAGAGCATGTTCAAACGCGCCGCGGCGCTCAAAGACAGCGGCACATTGCTGCCGGGGCATGGGGGTCTGTTGGATCGCATCGACAGTGTGACGGCGGCGGCGCCTTTGTACGCGCTGGGCCTGTTCGGCTCCGGCGTCATCCGCTGAGCATGCACCGGCGGCATCGCCATCCTCGGATCGACGGGCAGCATCGGGCGCAGCACCCTTGCGGTGATCGCACTGCACCCGGAACGCTTCAAGGTCGCGGTGCTGGGCAGCTTTCAACAGCTGGCAGGCCATCGTCGAGCAGGCGCGTCGAATTCAACGCAGAAACGGTGGTGCTGGTCGAGCCCGAAGCCGCGGCCGCGCGCGCGCGCCGCGCTGCGCGACCTGGGTTCGACCACCCGGGTCGAGAGCGGCGAAGAGGCTCTCGGCAGCGCCGCCAGCGCCGCGACAATGTGCACATGGTCATGGCGGCGATCGTGGGCGCGGCCGGTCTGACGTCGACCCTGGCCGCGGTGCGCGCCGGCAAGCGCGTGCTGCTCGCCAACAAGGAGGCGCTGGTGATGACCGGCCGGCTGTTGATGGACGAAGTGCGCCGCGCCGGCGCCGAACTCATCCCCATCGACAGCGAACACAACGCAATCTTCCAATGCATGCCCGGCGGCTACCTGCCCGGCGATGCCGCGCGCGGCGTGACCCGCGTCATTTTGACCGCTTCCGGCGGTCCGTTCCGCAGCACCGCCGCGGCCAAGATGGCGCACGTCACGCCCGATGAAGCTTGCGCCCATCCGAAGTGGAAGATGGGCCGCAAGATTTCCGTGGACTCCGCGACGCTCATGAACAAGGGCCTCGAGGTCATCGAAGCGACGCTGCTGTTCGGGTCTGCCGGAGTCGCAGGTCAACGTGGTCGTGCATCCGCAAAGCGTCGTGCACTCGCTGGTCGAATACGCGGATGGCTCGATGCTGGCGCAACTCGGCGCGCCCGACATGCGCACGCCCATTGCACAGGCGCTGGCGTGGCCGGAGCGATTCGCTTCCGGTGTACAATCGCTGGACCTTGTCGCGATCGGACAGCTAGGATTCGAACCGCCGGATCATGTGCGATTCCCGAGTCTCGAGCTGGCCAGAGCCGCTGCGCGCGCCGGCGGCACCGCTCCGGCGGTGCTGAATGCGGCCAATGAGGTCGCGGTGCAGGCGTTTCTCGAGCGGCGCTTGAACTTTACCGGCATTTCAACGGTCATTGACAAAGTGTTGCAGCGCCTCGATGCGTCACCCGGTCAATGAGTTTTGGGTGATGTGTTGGAGGCTGACGCCGCAGCGCGACGCCTGGCGATCACCTTGATTGAGCCTGCGCATGGAGCCCTTGCATGAAGATTCTGATTTTTCCCGCCGCCTTCTTGGTTGCGATCGGGATTTTGGTGGCGGTGCACGAGTTCGGACATTACTGGGTCGCCAAGAAACTCGGCTTCAAGGTGCTTCGCTTCAGCATCGGCTTCGGCAAGCCGCTCTTGACGCGCGTCGGCCGGGACGCCGATCGCACCGAGTATTGCCTGGCGGCGATCCCCTTGGGCGGCTACGTCAGGCTGCTGGATGAGCGGGAAGGCGACGTGGCGGCATCGGAACTGCATCGCTCCTTCACGCGCCGGCCGATCTCGCATCGCATCGCGGTGTTGTTGGCGGGACCCGCGATGAATCTCTTGTTCGCCTCGCTTGCTGTACGCGATTCTGGCCATGGTCGGCACCGAGATCGTCAAGCCGGTGGTCGGCGAGGTGCGTCTCGGACAGTCCCGGCCGCGGCCGCCGGACTGCAGGGCGGCGACCAGATCGTGCGCGTCGGCGAGCACGCGGTCAAGGACACCGAAGAGCTGCAGATCGCGCTGATTCGCCAGTTCTCCGGCGATGGCGTGCTGCCGCTCATCGTGCGCCGCGGCGGCAGCGAGCACGCCGTGACATTACGCGTTACGACCGATCGGCGCAGCGCTGACCGAACCAGGTAAATTGCTGCCGGGATTGGGCTTCGATCTGGCCACCTGGAACGCCGACACACGAGCGTCGGCTCGGTACCGGCGGGCAGCGCCGGCGGGCGCGCCGGATTGAAGCCGGGCGACCGGCTGCTCGCCGTGGATGGGCAGCCCATCGCCAATTCGAGCACCTTCCGTTCCATCGTCGGGGGCGCGGCAAATCGCGACATCTCGATCGAAGTCGAGCGCGGCGGCGAGCGATTGCGTATCGTAGCGGCTGTGTCCGCGGGCGATGGAAGACGGCAAGCCGGTGGGCCGGCTGGGAATTACGCTCAGAGAGGGCGCACCCGTCTGGCCGCCGGGCCTGGTCGAGACCCATCGCTCCGGACCCATCGAAGCGCTGCTGAGCGGCGTCAAGAAGACTTGGGAGATGTCCGCGCTGACCGTGCAGATGCTCTGGCGCATGGTCACCGGCCAGGTTTCCGCCAAGAACATCAGTGGGGTCGTGAGCATCGCCGAGTTCGCCGGCATCAGCGCGTCCTTGGGAGTCGACCGCGTACATGGCCTTCCTGGCGATCATCAGCGTGAGCTTGGGCGTGCTCGAATTTGCTGCCCGTGCCGTTGTTGGATGGCGGGCAGGTGATTTATCAGGCCGTCGAAGCGGTCAAGGGCAGTCCTTTGTCCGAACGCACGCAGCTTTTCGGCCAGCAGATCGGGATTGCGCTGCTGGTGGTGTTGATGAGTCTGGCTTTCTATAACGACATATCAAGACATTTGAATTAACGGGACATCATGATCAAAGCGAAATTCCAGCCGTACCAGCGGAGCTGCCCGCGCAGCGCCGCCCATCAGAATTGCATCCGGTCGTTGCCGCGTGCGGCTTGAATTTCGCGTAGCCTTGTTGGTGGCGCTGGCCAGCCAACCTATCTGCACGATCGTGCGGGCGCAATCGGCACAGGAAAACTTTACGGTCGGCGACATCCGCATCGAGGGTCTGCAGCGCATCTCCGAAGGTACGGTATTCAACTACCTGCCGGTCAATATCGGCGATCATCTGGACGGTCAGCGCATCGGCGAAGCGATGCGCGCTCTGTACGCCACCGGCTTCTTCCGCGACGTGGAACTGCGCCGCGACGGCAACACGCTGCTCGTCGTGGTGGTCGAGCGTCCGTCCATCGCCAAGTTCGAGATCAAGGGCAACAAGGACATCAAGACCGAAGATCTGCAGAAGAGCTTGCGCAACGTCGGCCTCGCGACCGGCAAGACCTTCGATCGCTCGGTGCTCGACGAGGTGAAGCAGTACCTCACCGACCAGTATTTCAGCCGCGGCAAATATGCGGTGCGCGTCGACACCAAGATCACGGAGTTGCCGGGCAACAAAGTCGACATGCAATGTCGACATCAAGGAAGGCAAGCGCGCCAAGATCGAGCATGATCAATCATTGTCGGCAACACCAAGTTCAAGGAAAAGGACATGCTCGACACCTTCGAGCTGAAGACCCCGAATTGGCTGTCCTGGTACAAGCAGGACGACCGCTACTCGCGCGAGTCTCTGACCGGCGATCTGGAGAAGCTGCGCTCCTACTACATGGACCGCGGTTACGCGAATTTCCAGATCGAGTCGACGCAGGTGACGATCGCGCCCGAAAAAGACGACATGTACATCACCGTGAACGTCAACGAGGGCGACGTGTTCAAGGTGTAGCGAGATCAAGCTCGCCGGCACCATGGTGGTGCCGGAGGAGCAACTGCGCCGCTTGCTGCTGGTCAAGCCCGGCGAGATCTATTCACGCAAGCTGGTCACCTGCTACGCAGGAGCTCATGAGCTATCGGTTGGGCGCGGACGGCTATGCGTTCGCCAAGATCGATCCGGTACCGACCGCCGACAACGACAAGAAGACCGTGGCGCTGACGTTCTTCATCGAGCCGGGCAACCGGGTCTATGTGCGCCACATCAATTTCAACAACACCACCGCGATCAATGACGAGACGCTGCGCCGCGAAATGCGCCAGCTGGAAGGCGGATGGCTGTCGAACTCGGCGGTCGAGCGCTCCAAGGAGCGCATTGCAGCGCCTGCCCTACGTTGAGAAGGTCGAGTTCGAGAACAAGCCGGTGGCGGGCAGCGCCGATCTGGTGGACGTCGACTTCAACATCAAGGAGGGCTTGCCCGGGCAATTCGGCGGCGGCATCGGTTATTCGGAAGCCCAGAAGTTCAGCCTGAACGGCAACTTCGTGCACAGCAATTTCATGGGCACCGGCGAGCGCATCGCGCTTGGAAGTCAACGCCGGCTACTACAGCAAGACCTATACCTTCGCGGTCACCGATCCGTACACCACCGTCGACGGCGTCGCGCGCACCTCGTCTTTGACGCTGCCGCGACATCACACAGTTCGTGGCGGCATCCTCGGCGTTCTCGACCAAGCAGATCACCGGCGCGATGCAGCTGCTCCTATCCGATCACCGAATATCAGTACCTGAGCATCGGGCTCTCGGCCAACAAGAACGAGCCTGGTGGTCTCGCAGGGCTACAGCTCGCAGCAGTCGATCGACTGGGTCAAGCACAACGGCAAGCACCTTCACAGCGCGACCTGGACGACACCAACGGCGACGGCGTGATCAATTCGCTCGACAGCCCCTACACCGTGTACGGCACGGATTTCTACACGTATGAGCTGACCGGCGGCTGGAATCTACGATGCGCCGCAACCGCGCGCTGTTCGCCGACCGCGGCATGAACATCGGCGATATCCGGGCGCTACGCGCTGCCGCTTGAGCGACGTGCGCTACTATCGCGTCCAACTTCCAGTTCCTGCACTACATACCGCTGTGGCGCAAATGGCTGCTTTCGTGCAACGCAGCGTGGACTTTGCCTCCGCGCTGGGCAGGACCACCTCCCTGCCGCCGTATCTGAACTACTTTGCCGGCGGTCCGGACAGCGTGCGCGGCTACCGCGAGAGCACCTTGGGTCCCCGCGACAACATCGGCATCGGCAACCCGTTCGGCGGCAATTTCCGCGTGGTCAACCGCTTCGAGCTGATTTTCCCGGTGCCCGACAAGTGGAAGAGCGCGGCCCGGGTCAGCTGGTTCTACGACATGGGCAACGTGTTTTACACCGGCAACAAGGTCAAATTCCTCGGGCGCGGACGACATAACGCCGGTCGATTACCACTTCAACTTATGATAATCTAAAAAGATCAACCGGGATCGCGGTGCAGTGGCTCGCGCCCTTGGGTCTGTTCCGATTCTCGTACGGCATCCCTTTGAACGCCTATCCCGGGCGACACGGTGAGGTTCAACGACCAAACGGAGCGTTTTCAATTTTCCATCGGTCAAGCGTTTTGACCGCAATTCGAGGTCTTAAAGATAACATGTCGACTTTCATTCGCAGCATTCCGCTCTTGGCCCTCGGCCTGTGCGGACTCATGGTATCGCCAGCCAGGCCAGCGCCGAAATCAAGATCGGCGTACGTGAACTTCCAGAAGCTCATGTCCGAGGCGCCCCAGATCAAGAGCCGCCATGCAGGCACTCGAAAACGAATTCGGTCCGCGCCAGCGCGAGTTGGTCGACCATGCAGAACGACCTGAAGGCGCGCGACGATAAATTGGCGAAAGAGGGCGCGATCATGTCCGAGGCCGACCGCGCCAAGGCGGAGAAGACGCTGCGCGATCAGCAGCGTGAATTCTCGCGCAAGGCCGGCGAATTCCAGGATGACGCTGTCGACCCGCAAGAACGAGGAGCTCGGCAAGGTGCAGCGCTACTTGCTGCACGGAGATCCAGACCTACGCCAACGCGCAAGGATTCGACCTGGTGCTGGGCGAGGGCGTGTTCTACGGCAAGCCGCAGCTCGATATCACGGCGCAGGTTCTGGAGCTGCTGAAAGCCGAAACCGTCGGCTGCGCCGAAAGCCGCGCCGGCGAAACCGCCGGGCGCCAAATAAGCAGCCAGCTGCCGCACCTGGGGAGTGCTTGGGGAGCCGGGAGCCTGAGTGCAGGAAGAATTCAATCTCGGAGAGTTGGCGGTGCGTTTCGGGCTCGCGCTGCGCGGCGAGCCCCGACCTTAAGGTGCACGCCGTCGCGACCTTGGCCCGGGCGGAACCGGGGAGTCTGAGCTTCCTCGCCAACTCGCGCTACCGCCGGCAATTGGAAAGCACGCGGGCAACCGCCGTCGTGGTCAGCGCCGAGGACGCGGCCCATTGTCCGGTCGCATCCTTGATCCACCCGAATCCCTATCTGGCCTACGCCCGCATCGCCACGCTGATGCACCCGACTCCGGCTGCGGCGCCCGGGAGTGCACCCGAGCGCCGTCATCGGACATCGCGCAAGGATCGCAGCCTCCGCGCACATCGGGCCGTTGGCGGTGATCGAGGACGAGGCCGAGATCGGCGAGCGCGTCGCGATCGGTCCGGGCTGCATCGTGCAGCGCGGCGCCCGGGTTGGGGCCGACTCGGTCTGGTTTCGCGGGTCAATTTGTACCCGGGCGTCAGCTTGGGAGAGCGGTGCATCCTGCACGCCGGCGCGGTGGTGGGTGCGGACGGTTTCGGCTTTGCGCCGAACCCCGGAAGTTGGGTCAAGGTGCCGCAAGTGGGCAGCGTGCAGATCGGCGATGACGTGGAGATCGGGGCCAACACCACCATTGACCGCGGCGCCATCGACGATACGGTTGTCGAGAACGGCGTCAAAGCTGGACAATCAGATCCAGGTGGGCCACAACGTGCTCATCGGCGCCCATACGGCGATCGCGGCTTGCACCGGCATTTCCGGCAGCACGACGATCGGCCGGCGCTGCATGATAGGCGGCATGGTGGGATTTGCGGGACACTTGACCATTGCCGATGATGTGGTGGTCACGGGCTGCAGTCTGGTGAGCGCATCGATCAAAAAGCCGGGAAGCTACTCGAGTGGTATGCCGACCGTAGAGACAAGACGTTTGGCGGCGCATGGTGGCTCATTTGCGGCGACTGGATGGAAAGGAGAAATAATGTCGGAGTCCGATAGATTGGATATCGCAGCGATCATGCGGCAGCTGCCGCATCGGTATCCCTTCTTGCTGGTGGATCGGGTGTTGGAATGCGTCGCCGGCGAACATTGCTTGGCGCTCAAGAACGTGACGTTCAATGAGCCGTTCTTCCAGGGGCACTTCCCGCACCGGCCGGTGATGCCGGGAGTTCTCATCATCGAGGCATTGGCTCAGGCCGGCCGGCATTCTCGCGTTCAAGACCGCCAAGGTCGTGCCCGACGTCAATACGCGCTTTTACTTCGTCGCCATCGACAATGCGCGATTTCGCAAGCCCGTCGAACCGGGCGACCACTGATGCTGCGCGTCGAATTGAAGCGCTCCTTCAAGGGGATCTGGAAATTCGGCTGCCTGGCGCAGGTCGACGGCAAAGAAGTGGCGTCGGCGGAAATCATGGTCGCGCCCGAGACCAAGTCCCCCGCCCGTTCGGGAGCGGAAGGATGATCGATCCGCGGGCGGTGGTGTCGCCGCAAGCACAATTCGCGGCGGACGTTCGAGATCGGACCCTTTTCGCGTCATCGGCGCCGATGTCGTGATCGGCGCCGGCACCTGGGTCGGCCCGCATGCGGTGATCAACGGCCCGACGCGCATCGGTTGCCGACAACAAGATCTATCAGTTCGCCTCGCTCGGGGATGCGCCGCAGGACAAGAAATACAACGGCGAGCCGACGCGGCTCGAGATCGGCGACCGCAATGTGTTCCGCGAGTCGGTGACGGTGAACCGCGGCACGACCCACGATAAAGGCGTGACACGCATCGGCAACGACAATCTATTCATGGCCTATTCGCATGTGGCGCACGATTGCCAGCTGGGCGATCAGATCGTGATGGCGAATTGCGCGACGCTCGGGCGGCCACGTGGAGATCGGCGATTGGGTCACCATGGGCGGTACTGTCCGCCGTTCACCAGTTCACCAAGGTGGGGTCGCATTGTTTCATCGCGCATCACGCCGCGGTGACCCGCGATGTGCCGCCGTATGTCATGGCCGTCGGCCGTCCGGCCGAACCGCACAGCGTCAATTCCGTGGGGCTGCAGCGGCGCGGCTTCACGCCGGCGCAAATCCTGAATATCCGCCGCGCCTATCGGCGTGTTGTACCGTTCCGGCCTCAAACTTGAAGGCGGCCCTCGAAGAGCTCGAAAAGGCGGCGGCGACGCAGCCGGAGATCCGGCCCTTCGTCGAATTCATCAAGCGCAGTTCACGCAGCATCGTTCGCTAGCGGAAGCCCGGATGCCCGAGCCGCTGCGAGTGGGTCTGCGTGGCGGGGGAAGCCTCAGGCGACACGTTGGGCGCCGATCTGATCGAGGCGCTGCGCCGGCGCGCACCGAATGCGAAATTCTTCGGCGTGGCGGGACCGAAGATGCTGGCGGCGGGCTGTGAGAGTCTGGGAGCCGGCGGAGTCGCTTCGCGGTCATGGGCCTGTTCGATGTGCTGCGCGATTTGCCGAGGCTCGCCAAGCTGTTGGCGCGCATCAAACGAATGTTCCTGACGGAACGGCCGGACGTGTTCATCGGCATCGATGCGCCGGATACCAATTTGCGGCTGGCCCGCCGTCTGCATGCGGCCGGAATCCCGACGGTGCAATACGTGAGTCCGCAAGTGTGGGCCTGGCGGCAGGGACGGGCACGCAACATCCGCGAATCGGTCGATCTCGTGCTCTGCCTGCTGCCGTTCGAGAAGCGCTTTTACGATGAGCATGGCATACGCGGCCGAGTTCGTCGGCCATCCGCTGGCCGATGCCATTCCCGAAAACATCGACCGCGATCGGCCCGGCGCACGCTCGGTGCTGGATCGCGCTGCGAGCGTGGTCGCGCTGCTGCCGGGCAGCCGGCGCGGCGAGGTGGCGCGGCTGGCGGACGACTTTGCAGCCACTGCGCGCTGGCTTGGCGGCCCAGCGCCCCGAACTTGAAGTTCATCGCGCCGATGGCCAGCGCTGCAACGCGGCAGATTTTTTCCCGTGTGCTCGCACGCGATGCACCCCACCTCGAGGTGCAATTGCTCGACGGCCAGGCGACGCTCGCGTTGAGCGCCGCCAACGTCGGTCTGGTCGCGTCGGGCACGGCAAGCCTGGAGGCGGCCCTGTGCAAACGCCCCATGGTGGTGGTGTACCGTCTGGGCGCCTTGACCGCCTGGCTGTTGACGCGCTTCAATCTGGTGAAATCCAAGTTTTTCGCGCAGCCAAATCTACTTGCGGATCGGCGCGTCGTCGGCGAATATTTTCAGGACCAGATCATCCCCGAGTCGATCGGAGCGGAGCTCTTGATGTGGCTTGACGATGCCGCACGGCGCGCCGACTTGGAACGCGAGTTCGTGGCGCATCCATGGCAATCTGCGGCGCGGCGCAGGCACCCGCGCGGCGCAGGCCATTCTCGATCTGCTGAGCAATCGCAAGACCGCGGTGGCCGCTTCCCCGTGAGGCGGATCGCCGGTATCGATGAAGCGGGCCGCGGGCCTCTCGCGGGGCCGGTGGTCGCGGCAGCGGTCATTTTGCGGCCGCGGCGGCGCATCGAGGGAGTGGCGGATTCGAAGTCCTTGAGCCCCGAAGAACGCTCGCGCCTGAGCATCGAGATCCGGCGTGAAGCACTGTGCTTCGGGATCGGCTGGGCGGATCAGGCCGAAATCGACGCGCTTGAATATTCTGCAAGCGACGTTTTCTGGCGATGCGCCGGGCGCTGCTGGCCATGACCTTGACGCCGGATCACGTGCTGGTGGACGGCAACCGGCTGCCCGCACTTGGACGGGCTGGGCAAGGCGCTGACGGCGCGTGCCATCATTGACGGCGATGTCACCGAGCCGGCGATCAGCGCCGCGTCGATTCTCGCGAAGACTGCGAGAGATCAGTTATATGAATCAGATGGATACGATCTATCCCGCATATTGCTTCGCAAGTCATAAGGGCTATGCGACTCCCGACCATCAGCGCTTATTGAATTTACACGGGCCCTGTCCCCTGCATCGACGCTCCTTTGAGCCGGTGCGCCTAGCCTTGCGGTGCGGCCCTTGACCAGCTTCGTTCACCTGCGCTTGCACACCGAGTACTCGCTGGTGGACGGGATAGTCCGGGTGCCGGAGCTGATGGCGGCCGCCTTTGCCGCGGGAATGCCCGCCGTCGCTCTCACCGATCAAAGCAATCTGTTCGCGATGGTGAAGTTCTACAAGGAAGCGCAGGCAGCCGGCGTGAAGCCGCTGATCGGCGTCGATGCGTGGATTCGCGAGCCGCTCGAGCGTGCCCCGCCCTCGCGCATTGTTTTCCTGTGCCAAAATCTTCTGGGCTACAGGCATCTGACGCAGCTCGTGACCCGCTCGTATCTCGAGGGCCAGCATCGCGGGGTGCCGATGCTGGAGCGCAGCTGGCTGAATCGTGAGGCGCTCGAGGGACTGATCGTGCTCTCGGGCGGATTCGAGGGCGACATCGGTCAGGCGATTGCGCGCGGCCGCGACGAGGAGGCCGAGCGCTGCCTTGCGCGCTGGCAGGCCTTTTGCGGCGACCGGTTCTATCTCGAGGTGCAGCGTACCGGACGCGCCGGCGAACAGGTTTGCTCGGAAGCGGCGCTCGACCTCGCGCAGTCGCACGGTGTGCGGCGCCGTGGCGACCAATGACGTGCGCTTCTTGACGCGCGCGGAATTCGAGGCGCACGAGGCGCGCGTCTGCATCCATGACGGCGCGCAGCTCGGCGATCCCAGCCGGCCGCGCCGCTACTCCGAAGAGCAATATCTCAAAACGCCCGCAGAGATGCGCGAGCTCTTTCAGGATGCACCGGAACTTCTGGCGAACACCGTGGAGATTGCCAAGCGCTGTTCACTGGAGATTCGCCTGGGCGCCTCCATGCTGCCGGCATACCCGGTTCCGGCCGGATCGAGCACCGAGCAGTTCCTGCGCGAGGAATCGAAACGCGGTCTCAACGGCCGCCTTGCGGCGACAGCGGCCACGGCAGGCGGCCACGGCGGCCACGGCGGCAGCGACCGCCGCGGCAGCCCCGGGCGCGGCCTACCAGGCGCGGCTGGATTTGGAGCTGGGCGTCATCTGCGCCATGGGCTTCGCCGGATATTTCTTGATCGTCGCCGATTTCATTCGTTGGGCGCGCGAGAACGGCGTGCCGGTGGGCCCCGGGCGCGGCTCGGGCGCCGGATCGCTGGTGGCCTATGCGCTCGGCATCACCGATCTCGATCCGATCGAACATGATTTGTTGTTCGAGCGATTCTTGAATCCGGAGCGCGTGTCGATGCCGGATTTCGACGTCGACTTCTGCATGGAGGGACGCGATCGGGTCATTGAATACGTCGCGAACAAGTACGGCCGCGACCGCGTCTCGCAGATCATTACCTACGGCACGCTTGGCCGCCAAAGCCGTGGTGCGCGACGTTGGGCGCGTGCTCGGGCATCCGTACGGCTACGTGGACAAGATCGCCAAACTGATTCCCTTGGAAATCGGCATGACGCTCGACAAGGCGCTCGAGCAGGAAGAAGAGCTGAAGCGCCTGTACGACAGTGACGCCGAAGTACGCGATCTGATCGAGCTGGCGCGCAAGCTCGAGGGCCTGGCGCGCAACGCCGGCACCCATGCCGGCGGCGTGGTCATCGCGCCTTCGATCCTCACCGATTTCACGCCGCTTTATTGCGAAGAAGGCGGCGGCACGCCGGTTACGCAATTCGACAAGGATGATGTCGAGGCCGCGGGCCTGGTCAAATTCGATTTTCTGGGACTGCGAACTCTCACCATCATCGATTGGGTGGTGCGCGACATCAATGCGCAGCGCGCCGCCGCGGGCGAAGCGCCACTGGTCATGAGCGCGTTGCCGATGGACGACGCCGCGACCTATGCGCTGCTCAAAAGCACCAAGACCACCGCCGTCTTCCAGCTCGAATCGCGCGGCATGAAAGACCTGATCCGCAGGCTGCAACCGGACCGCTTCGGCGACATCGTCGCGCTCGTGGCGTTGTTCCGGCCCGGCCCGCTGCAATCCGGCATGGTCGAGGACTTCATCGCGCGCAAGCACGATACCACCGGTGCGACCATCGACTATTTGCATCCCGACCTGAAGCCGGTTTTGGCGGCGACTTACGGGGTGATTCTGTATCAAGAACAAGTGATGCAGATCGCGCAGATTCTCGCCGGCTACACGCTGGGCGGCGCCGATCTTCTGCGCCGCGCGATGGGCAAGAAGAAACCCGAAGAGATGGCGAAGCAACGTTCCATTTTCGTGAGCGGCGCCGTGGCGCGCGGTGTGCGCGAGGCGCAGGCGACGCACATATTCGATCTGATGGAAAAATTCGCCGGCTATGGATTCAACAAATCGCATTCCGCGGCGTACGCCTTGCTGTCCTACCAGACCGCATGGCTCAAGGCGCATTATCCGGCGGCGTATATGGCGGCGGTGTTGTCCTCCGACATGGACAAGACCGAGAAAGTGGTGACTCTGATCGATGAGTGCAACGGCATGCAGCTCAAAGTGCTGCCGCCCGATGTCAATGCGTCGGTGTATGCGTTTCGTGTCGCGGGCGCCGACAGCATCCGCTACGGCATGGGGGCCATCAAAGGCGTGGGTGCCTCAGCGGTCGAGGCCATCATCGAGGAGCGCGAGAAGAACGGCCCCTTCGAGAGTCTCTCGGACCTGTGCCGGCGCATCGATTTGCAGCCAAGGTCAACCGGCGGGTCTTTGAAGCCCTGATCCGCTCGGGCAGCCTGGATCTCATCGGGGCCAATCGCGCCTCGTTGACCGCCGAGCTCGATCGCGCCATGCACCTGGGTGAACAGAACTCGCGCGCCTTGAGCGTGGGCCAGGTCGACCTGTTCGGCCTGAGCGCGGCGGAGAATACGCGCCGTGGCGGATTGGTCCGAGGCGGAGCGCCTGGCCGGCGAACGCGAAACCTTGGGGCTGTTCCTCAGCGGTCATCCGATCACGCCCTACGAGCCGGATCTGAAATTTCTCGTGAGCTCGCGGCTGGCCGATATCGGCGGCCCGAAGCCGCCGGCCGCCGAAGGGGCGCGCAGCTGGTCGGCCGGTAAGCCCGCGACCGTTGCCGGGTCTGGTATTGGAAATCCGGCGCCGCCCGAATCGGGTGACCTTGATTCTCGACGATCGCAGCGCGCGTCTGGAGGTGAGTCTCTACGAGGAGATCTTTCAGCAGCATCGCGACATCATCGTCAAGGACGCCATCCTGATCATCGACGGCACGCTGCGCTTCGATGACTTCATCGAAGCGTGGCGCCTGCAGGGCAAGTCCTTGATGGATATCGACCGGGCGCGCGAACGCTTCGCGCGCCGGCTATGGCTGCGTTGGCCCGCGGAATTCGACGGGCCCGCGGGGATGAACCGCTTTGAGCAGCTGCTCAAACCCTACCTGCGTGGGCCCTGCGGGGTGAGCGTGGCGATCAACCGTCCCGGATACAGCGGCAAGGTCAATTTGCCCGACGCCTGGTGCGTGCGCCCGACGCGGGAGCTTTTGGACCGGCTCTCGGCGCTTGTTGGGCGCGAAGGGTGGTATTTAGTGTATGGTCCGCGCAATGACGTCCGCGGCGAGGAATCTTCTTCATGGCGATGAATTTTCTGGAATTTGAACAGCCGATTGCGGAACTCGAGGCGAAAATCGAGGAGCTCAAATTCATCGGCAGCGATGCCAGCGTCAATATCAGCGAAGAGATCAAACGGCTGCAATCGAAGAGCAGGGCGCTCACCACCAGCATTTTCGCCAACTTGACGCCCTGGCAGATCACCGAACTTGCGCGCCATCCGCAGCGCCCTTATACGCTCGACTATGTCTCCATGATTTTCACCGATTGGCACGAGCTGCACGGCGATCGCATGTACAGCGACGATCTGGCCATTGTCGGGGGTCTGGCGCGGGTCGAGGGCATGCCGGTCATGCTGATCGGCCACCAAAAGGGACGCGACACCAAGGAGCGGGTGCGGCGCAACTACGGCATGCCCAAGCCCGAAGGCTATCGCAAGGCGCTGCGCCTGATGAAGCTGGCGGAGCGATTTCGGGTCCCGGTGGTTACCTTGATCGATACGCCGGGCGCATATCCTGGCATCGGATCCGAGGAGCGCGGGCAGAGCGAAGCCATCGCGCGCAACCTGTTCGAAATGTCGCACCTGGCGGCGCCGGTGCTCAGCATCGTGATCGGCGAGGGCGGATCCGGAGGCGCGCTCGCCATCGGCGTCTGCGACTATCTGGTCATGCTGCAGTTCAGCGTTTATTCGGTGATCACGCCTGAAGCCTGCGCATCCATTCTGTGGAAGAGCACGGAAAAGAAGGAGATCGCGGCGGAGGCGATGGGCGGCACGGCCGAGCGGCTGAACAAGCTTGGGCTGGTCGATGAGGTTCTGAAGGAACCGCACGGCGGGGCGCATCGCGATCCGCAGCAGATGGCGGAAACCATGAAGCAAAGCATCGTCAAGAACCTGACCGAGCTGCGCAATCAACCGATCACTCAGCTGCTGGACGCACGCCAGGCGCGGCTGCGCGGATTCGGCGCATTTCGCGACGGTTGAGCTTTTCCGCGGCAACCTTGCGCGCGCTGCTCGAGGCCTCCGTGCCCCTCGAAGCAGCCGGCCTCGTGGTGGGATTGAGCGGCGGTCCGGATTCCGCCGCGCTGCTGCACGCCGCCGCGGCGCTCGGCAACAGTTTTCGCGCGCTGCCGCTGCGCGCACTGCACGTCGATCATGGCTTGCAGCCCGCCGCTGCCGATTTTCGCGCCGCTTGCGTCAGCTTGTGCGAGAAGCTGGGTGTTCCGCTGCGCATCGTCGCGGCTGCGGTTTCGTGCGAAGCCGGCGTGTCGCTCGAGGCGGCGGCGCGCTCGGCACGCTACGCGGCGCTCGAGCTGGAACTGCAACCGTGGGAATGTCTGCTCACGGCACATCATCGCGAAGATCAAGCTGAAACGTTGCTGCTGCAGGCACTGCGCGGCGCCGGCGTCAAAGGCATGTCGGCAATGCCGCTGTGCCGCCCCTTCGGGGCGGGTTGGCACGTGCGCCCCTTGCTCAACGTCGCGCACAGCGACCTGCAGCAGTTCGGCGATCTTGGGACCTCGCCTGCGATCGATCCGATGAATCGGGATATGCGTTTTGACCGCGTGTATCTGCGCACCGCGCTCTGGCCGCTGATCGAGAGGCGCTGGCCCGGCGCGGCCACCGCCCTGACACGCGCGGCGCGGCACATGGCGGAGGCGCAGCAGCTGCTCGAGAGGGCGGCCGAGACGGATCTGGGCCGACTTCGCGATGGCGACGCGCTGTCGATTCCCGGCTTGAGAGCCTTATCGGCGCCGCAGCGCGCCAACGCGGTCCGATTGTGGTTGAGCCAGGCAGGCCTGGAAGCACCTTCCACCACGCGGCTCATCGAGGCGCTGCGCCAGGTGTTCGATGCCGACGCCGATCATTCGCCGGCCATCCTCTGGGGCGCCCAGGCATTGCGCCGTTATCGCCAGCGCTTGTTCGTCACCCCCGCCGATCCGGCGCGCATGGCGCAGCCGCGGTCTTGGAGCGTGGCCGCAGGCTCCGCGGTCGAATTGGGCCCGGGGTTGGGAAGTTTGGCCTGGATCGAACTGCGCGGCGGCATCGCCGCGGAGCGTTTGCCTGCCCGCCTCGTCGTGCGACGGCGCGAAGGCGGGGAAACTCTCAAGCCCGCCGCCGGGGCAAAAACCCAAAGCTGCAGCACCTGTGTCAGACGCTCGGCGTGCTTCCCTGGATGCGGGACGCGCTGCCGCTGGTGTTTGCCGGCGATGACTTGGTCGCGGTTGGGGATTTGTGGCTGGATGCGCGGTGGTGCTCACCCAAGGATGCGCCTGGCCTCGGGATCGCGTGGAACGATGCGCCATTGCTGACCTAATGGATTGTCGAGTCCGCGCCGATCTGCTAATCTGAACTCCCGTCGAATTCCCATTGTTCCTTTTGGCTCACGTTTGACATTCCGCCGATCATTCGCGGAGGCAAACGTCAAATCGGCGGTGACTCACTATGACTCGATTCGTTTTCGTCACCGGCGGCGTGGTTTCCTCGCTCGGTAAAGGCATCGCTTCGGCATCGCTCGGCGCGATTCTGGAGGCGCGCGGCCTCAAGATCAGCATGGTGAAGCTGGATCCCTACATCAACGTCGATCCCGGCACCATGAGCCCGTTTCAGCACGGCGAGGTATTCGTCACCGCGGACGGCACCGAGACGGACCTGGACCTCGGCCATTATGAGCGCTTTGTGCGCACCACCACCGGGCGCAACAGCAATTTTACGACGGGCAGCATCTACGAACGCGTGATCGCCAAGGAACGGCGCGGCGATTATCTGGGCGCGACGGTTCAGGTCATCCCTCACATCACCGATGAAATCAAGCACCGCATCCGCATGGGCGCCGGCGATTCGGATGTGTGCATGGTGGAGATCGGCGGTACGGTCGGCGACATCGAATCGCTGCCGTTTCTCGAGGCGATTCGCCAGATGGGCGTGGAACTTGGGCGCGACAAGGTGCTTTACATGCATCTGACCTTGGTGCCGATCTTAGGCGGCGCCGGCGAAATCAAAACCAAGCCCACGCAGCATTCGGTCAAGGAACTGCGCGGCATCGGTATCCAGCCGGATATTTTGCTGTGCCGCTGCTCGCAAAGCCTTCCCGACGAGCAGCGCCGCAAGATTGCGCTGTTCACCAATGTCGAGGAGCGGGCGGTGATTTCCGCGGTGGATTCCGACGATATTTACAAGATCCCGCTGCTGCTGCATGACCAGGATCTGGACGACATCGTGGTCGACAAGCTGCGCTTGAATGCCCCGCCGACCGATCTTACCGAGTGGCGGGCGGTGGTCTCCGCCAAGCAGAACCCGGAAGCCGTGGTCGACATCGGCATGGTCGGCAAATACGTGCAGATTCGCGATTCGTACATTTCCTTGAACGAAGCGCTGATGCACGGCGGCATCAAAACCCGCACGCGGGTGAATATCCATTATTTCGAATCGCAGGATATCGAGCGCTCGGGCGCCTCCGCGCTGCAAAACATGGATGCCATCCTGGTGCCGGGCGGCTTCGGCGACCGCGGTATCGAGGGAAAAATCCAGGCGATCCGCTATGCGCGCGAGAATCGCATTCCCTATCTTGGCATCTGCCTGGGGATGCAGCTCGCGATCATCGAATACGCGCGCAACGTGCTGGCGCTCAAGGGCGCCAACAGCACGGAATTCGACCGCGCCACCAATCATCCGGTCATTGCCTTGATCACCGAGTGGCAGGACCTGGAACGCGGCCAGCAGGTGCGCGACGAGAAGTCGGACTTGGGCGGCAGCATGCGGCTCGGCGCGCAAGAGGCCAGGCTGATTCCGGGCTCTTTGGCGCGGGCTTTGTACGGCAAGGAATCGATTTTCGAACGTCATCGCCATCGCTATGAGTTCAATAATCATTATCTGGACGAGCTGTCGGCGGCAGGCCTGCGCTTCTCGGGTTTCTCCGCCGACGGTCTGGTGGAATTCATCGAGCTGCCCAGCCATCCTTGGTTTGTGGCGAGTCAGTTTCATCCGGAGTTCACCTCCACGCCGCGCGATGGCCACCCGTTGTTCGCCGGTTTCGTGAGGGCGGCGCGCAAATTCCGCGCCTCGCTGCAGCCGGGCCGCGCCACCGCATGAGCCTATGAAGCTGGCGTCCTTCGAGGTCGGGCACGATCGCCCGTTCTTCCTGATTGCGGGTCCTTGCGTCATCGAAAGCGAAGGCTTGGTGATCGAGGTGGCCGGACGCCTCAAGGAGATGACGGGCGCGCTCGAAGATTCCCTTCATATTCAAAGCCTCGTTCGACAAGGCCAATCGTTCCTCGCGCGCCAGTTTCCGCGGCCCTGGATTGGAAGGCGGCCTAAAGGCCCTTGCCAAGGTGCGCGAGCAGATCGGCGTGCCGGTGCTGACGGATGTGCATGAAGATACCCCGCTCGAGGAAGTGGCCGCGGTGGTCGACGTTCTGCAGACGCCCGCCTTCCTCTGCCGTCAGACGAATTTCATCGTGGCGGTCAGCTCGCAGGGCAAGCCGGTGAACATCAAAAAAGGGCAGTTTCTCTCGCCCTGGGAAATGCAAAACGTGGTCGACAAAGCGCGCTCCACCGGCAATGAGCACATCATGGTCTGCGAGCGCGGATTCTCCTTCGGCTACAACAATCTGGTGTCGGACATGCGCTCGCTCGCGGTCATGCGCGGTACCGGCTGCCCGGTGGTGTTCGACGCGACGCACTCGGTGCAGCTACCCGGCGGGCAGGGCAACTCCTCGGGCGGCCAGCGCGAGTTCGTGCCGGTGCTGGCGCGCGCCGCCGTCGCCGCCGGCGTTGCCGGCATATTCATGGAAACGCATCCCAATCCCGCCGAGGCCTTGTCCGATGGTCCAAACGCCTGGCCTCTGGATCGCATGAGGCCGCTTCTCAGCACGCTCAAGGAGCTGGACAGCGCGGTGAAGAAACAACCCTTCGAGGAATCATTGCTATGAGTCGGATCGTCGATATTCGCGGGCGCCAGATCATCGACTCCCGCGGCAACCCGACCGTGGAAGCGGATGTGGTGCTGGATTCCGGCACCCGTGGCCGAGCCGCAGTGCCTTCGGGCGCCTCCACCGGCTCGCGCGAGGCCGTGGAGTTGCGGGATGGCGATATGAAGCGCTTTGGCGGCAAGGGCGTGCTCAAGGCGGTGGCCGCGGTCAACGGACCGATCCGCACGGCCGTCATGGGTTTGAACCCCTCGGATCAGGCGGCGCTCGACGCCATAGCTGATCAAACTGGACGGCACGGAAAGCAAATCGAATCTCGGCGCCAACGCGATTTTGGCGGTGTCGCTGGCGGCGGCGCACGCGGCCGCGACCGACCAAGGCCTGCCGTTGTACCGGCATCTGCGCCGCCAGCCGCGATCTGACCCTGCCGGTGCCGCATGATGAACATCATCAACGGCGGCGCCCATGCGGACAACAGCGTCGACATCCAGGAATTCATGATTCTGCCCTTGGGCGCGCCGTCCTTCTCCGAGGCGGTGCGTTACGGAGCCGAAGTCTTTCACACGCTGAAGAAGGTCCTGCATGCCAAGGGACTGAACACCGCGGTCGGCGATGAAGGCGGCTTCGCCCCGGATCTGCCTTCGAACGAAGCGGCGCATCACCACGATACTGGAAGCCATCGACAAAGCCGGCTACCGCGCGGGCAAGGACATTTATCTGGGCCTGGATGTTGCCAGCATCGGAGTTCTACAAGGATGGCATATACGATCTCGAATCGGAGGGCCGCAAGTTCAATTCAGCCGAATTCGCCGACTATCTGGCCGCGCTTGGCCGCAAAATATCCGATCGTCACCATCGAGGATGGCATGAGCGAAGGAGATTGGGACGGTTGGGCGATTCTGACCCGCAAACTCGGCAGCAAGGTACAGCTGGTGGGCGATGATATTTTCGTGACCAACACCAAGATATTTGCCGAAGGCATCGCCAGGAAGATCGCCAACGCCATCCTGATCAAGCCGAATCAGATCGGCACGCTGACGGAAACTCTTGCAGCCATCGACATGGCGTTCGAAGGCGAAATACGCGGCGATCATTTCGCACCGCTCGGGGGAAACCGAGGATGCCACCATCGCGGATATTGCCGTCGCGACGACCGCGACGCAGATCAAGACCGGCTCCATGTCGCGCTCGGACCGCATCGCCAAATACAATCAGCTGTTGCGGATCGAAGGCGGAGCTGGGAGCCAAAGCCGCTTATGCCGGGCTGCGCGCTTTATCGGTTCCAATTTCTTAAGAGTTCATGCTAAGCTCCTGTCCCCATGAGGATTTTCGCGGCTGTACTGGCGATCGCACTGATCTTGCTCCAGGGTAGGCTCTGGTTCTCGGATAAAGGATTGCGCGAGGTCTCGGTTTGCAGGCCTCCGTCGAGACGCAGCGCGCCGCCAACCGCGAGCAGTCCGAGCGCAATCGGCAACTGGGCGCCGAAGTGGCCGAATCTGAAGACCGGACTCGCGGCACTCGAAGAGCGGGCGCGCAGCGAGCTCGGCATGGTCGCCACCAGCGAAACCTTCTATCAAGTCGTGAGAGCCAATACGCCGGCTCCCGTAGCACCCGCCGCGCCCGTCACCGCTCGCGCGCAATGAGCGCGCCGGCAGCGCGCCGCCTCTGGGCCATCGTTCCCGCGGCAGGCCGCGGCGAACGCTTCGCCGCCGCCGCGACGGCCGGTATTCCAAAACAGTACTCCGCACTTGCGAGGCAAGAGCGTGCTCGAGTGGTCGCTGCGCGCGCTGCTCGCCGAGCCTCGCATCCAAGGCATCGTGGTGGTGCTGGCCGCCGGCGACGAGCGCTGGAACGAACTGGCGCGAAATCTCGATTCGCCCAGGTTGTTGACCACGGTCGGCGGAGCGCAGCGCCAGGATTCGGTGCTGAACGGCTTGGCGTATCTGGCCCGTTCGGTGCAGCCGCAGGATTGGATTTTGGTGCACGATGCGGCGCGGCCGTGCCTCGGCGCCGCAGACCTGCGCGCCCTGGTGGATGCGCTCGAAAAAATCCCGCAGGATGCGCCCGGAAACATTGGCGGCGCGGTGCTCGCCGCGCCGATTGTCGATACGGTGAAGCGCGAGCTCGCGAACGGCCTGGAGACCGTCGACCGCGCCGGTTTATGGCGCGCGCTGACGCCGCAGGTTTTTGGCTATGCGCAGCTGCGCCAGGCGCTCGCGGATGCGGCCGCCGACGGACTGGCCGTCACCGACGAGGCGCAGGCGATGGAGCGTCTCGGCATCCGCGCCATGCTGGTTCCGGGCTCTGCGTTCAATATCAAAGTGACGCGCGCCGAGGATTTGGAGACGGCGGCGGCGATACTTCGGATGGCAGAGGGCAGCGACATGCGAATCGGACAGGGAGTGGACGTGCACGCTTTCGGCGCAGGCGATCACGTGGTGCTGGGCGGCGTGCGCATCGCCCATGCACAGGGCATCATTGCGCACTCGGACGGTGATGTGGTGATCCACGCGCTGTGCGATGCATTGCTCGGCGCCATGGGCGACGGCGACATCGGCCAGCATTTTCCGGACAGCGATCCGCGCTACCGCGGCGCCGACAGCCGGGTGTTTCTGCGCGCCGTGGCGCAGCGCATGAAGTCGGCGGGAATGCGCTTGGTCAATGCGGACATCACGGTGCTCGCGCAGGCGCCGCGCATCGGCGCGCATCGCGGCGCCATGGCGGCGAATCTCGCGCAAGACCTGCAAGTTGCGGCGAGCGCCATCAACATCAAGGCCACCACGACCGAGCGCTTGGGGTTTGTCGGACGCGAGGAGGGTATTGCCGCGACGGCCTCAGTGCTGCTGTCCGGCTGAGGGCTGCTCGGGACGGCGCTGGTTCAAGATCGCCTCGATCGTCTCGAGCGAGACCAGCAAGTCCTTGTGGACCAGCTGAGCGCGCCGCGTGGGACTGACCCCGGTGCTGCTGCGGGTGAAGAGCGGATCGGCGAACAGGGTGCGCAGCTGCTTGAGCGCGTGGCTTACCGCGGGCTGGGAAATCATCAGAATCTTCGAGGCACGGGTCACCGACCGCTCACGCATCAGCACCGCGAAGATCACCAGCAGATTCAAGTTCACGTTGTCGAAGCTCTTGGGATTCACGTCAGCGCGCCCGTCGCTGCGCGGCCGGCCGACTCTTCAGGGTTCGCGGCATGTTGCCCAAATTGCGCGCGAGTTCGCCGCGCACCACGCCGCCGATCAGTGAAATCGCCTTGCGCATGAACGCGCTCTTCGGGCGCCGCGTCGAAGTCACGATCGACAGCGGGAAGGTGAGCGTCGGATTCAAGATGGGCTTGATCTGAATCTGCCCGGCCCACGGCGAGGATTTGATCGCGCTCAGCGACAGCACGCCGAAGCCGTGGCCTTGCCGCACCAGATCGACGATCGCCGGTATGCATTCGACTTCATGCGCGATCTGAATCTTCTTGCCGATATTCGACAGCGCGTGTTCGACGGTCATGCGGTTGGCATGCGGACGGCCGGGAATGACCAAGGGATAGTCGGCGAGTTCGCTCAATGACACGGATGCGGCATATTTCGTGGACCGCGATGGCGGCGCGATCAGGAACAACTGATCGTCGAGCAGGGGTGCGACATCGAAGTCTTCGGAGGCCGCGGCATTGTAGGCGAGCGCGCAGTCGATGCGGCCGACGCTCAAGCGTTCCAGGATATAGGCGGACAAACCCTCCGAGAACGCCAGCCGTGATTTGGGCAACGCCTTGGCAAAGGCTTTGACCAACGGAACGGTCACGAGATTGCCGAGGCTGGCGGGCAGCCCGAGGGTGATGTGGCCGGTATCGCCGCTGCGCGCGGTTTCCAATTCTTGGCGGGCACGCCCGACCTGCATGAGGATGCCGCGGGTGTGCTCGAGCAGCTGGCAACCTGCCTGCGTGAGCACCACGCCGCGACCGTTGCGGTCGAACAAGTTTTGCCCGAATTCCACTTCGAGATCCGCGATCTGACGGCTCAAGGTCGGTTGCCCAACCGACAGAAAAGCGGCGGCATGGGTGAAGCTGCCGAGTTCGGCAACGTGGCGAAAATACTCGAGCTGCTTTAGATCCAATTGACGGCCCGATATCTGTTATCCGATATTTACATATCAGCGCAAATTCATGCGAATTCAGTATACCCGGGGCGGCGGCGCGGAAGCTAGCCGCCGCGCGCGCATGCGCTAATATGGCCGCCATGAATTCGACGGTTGTCATCATCGGCGGCGGACAAGCGGGCGCCCAAGCCGTCGATACCTTGAGGCGCGAAGGATTCGCCGGAAGCATCGTCTTGATCAGCGACGAGCCCATGCTGCCGTATCAACGGCCGCCGCTGTCGAAGAAATTCCTGTCGGGGGAAATGGCGGCCGAACGGCTCTTGTTCCGGCATCGCGCCTTCTACGAGGAGCATGCGGTCGAACTCAAGCTCGGCGCCCGCGCAACTCATATCGAAGCCGGCCCGCGTTCGGTCACGCTGTCGAGCGGCGAGCAAATCCGCTATGACCGTCTGTTGTTGTGCATCGGCGCACTGCCGCGGCGCATGAACTGCCCCGGCTCCGATCTCGCCGGAATCCATTATCTGCGCAATGTCGAGGATGCCGCGGCCATCCGCGAGGGCCTGAAACCGGGCGCGCGCGTGATCATCGTCGGCGGCGGCTACATCGGCCTGGAAATCGCGGCAACGGCGCGCGCGATGGGTTGTGCGGTCGCGGTTCTGGAAATGGCGGATCGCGTCATGAATCGCGTCGTGGCGTCGAATGTTTCCGAGTATTTCGAGCACGAGCACCGCACCCAAGGCGTCAAGATCATTTGCAACACCCGCGTGGTGCGTTTTTCGGGAAATGACCGCGCCGAGACGGTGGTTTGCGCCGACGGCAGCACGCACCCTGCGGATCTCGTGGTGGTGGGCGTCGGCGCGATTGCCAATACGCAATTGGCCGCGGACGCGGGCCTGAAGTGCGACAACGGCATTTTAGTCGACGAAACTTGCAGAACCAGCGATCCGGCCATTTTCGCCGCCGGCGACTGCACCAACTATTTTTCGCCGCGCTATCAAGCGCGCGTGCGGCTCGAATCGGTGGACAATGCCTTTGAGCAGAGCAAGGTGGCGGCGCTGAACATGTTGGAGCGGCGCGTCGCCTACGAGCGCGTACCTTGGTTTTGGTCCGATCAGTACGACAACAAGCTGCTGATCGCAGGATTGTCGCAAGGCTACGATCAGCAGGTGACGCGCGGCGATCCGGCCACGCGCAGTTTCAGCGTCTGCTATCTGAAGGGCGGCGAATTGTTGGCGGTCGAGGCGGTCAACCATTCAAAGGACTATATGGCCGCGCGCAGCCTCATCCCGAAGCGCTTCCGGCCCGATCTCGACAAGCTCGCGAACGCTCAGTTCGCGCTCAAGGATGCCGGCGGCGAACCCGCGATGATTCCCTGAACCGCCTTGCAATTCTGGTGGGCGCGCTGCAGCGTCGCACAGGTGGCGCTGGCCGCCGCTTGGCTCATCGGCCCGGAGACCACCGCGAACGTCTTGCCCGGAGGGGTCGGTGCCAGCACCGCAATATCGGACAGATCGTTGCCGAACTTGCGCTGCAGCTCCGCGCGTTTGCGCTCGGCCGCCGCGGCGCTGTGCAAATCGGCCAGCTGCAGATGGTAGAACTCCTTGAGCTTTGCCCGGGCCTCGTTCGACTCGCGACCCTGTGGATAGAGCACCAAGAAGGCCTGCAGGGACGCCGCCGAGGGGTTGTTTTGCAGCGTCTTCCAAGCCGCCGCACGCTGCACAGCCGTGATCTGATAGGCGACGTCGCTGGCGTGCACGCCGCCGCTCCACGCCTTGAGGTAAGCGTTGTAGCCGGCGATGGTGTTGGTCGCCAGCGCGGCGCGCCACGCCTGTTCATCCCGCAACGCAAGAATCCGGCCCTTGGCATCGTCGGTGTACTTGCTGCGCGGGTGTTCGTGCACAAAGGCTTCGTAGCCTTGCAGGGTGTTGGCGGCGGTCGCCTTGTCCCAGTCATACTTGGCCGTGTTGCAGGCGCTTAAAGCGGCAGCCACGCAAATCAGGGCCGGCACCAATATTCGAGTGTTCATGGAGTCACTCCTCCTTCGCATACCCCATTGGATTCGATGCGAAATCTTAAGTTCCGGCAATCAGACGCGAAGCAGGACGTAAAGCGCGCCGGTTCCTCCGTCGATGGCCTTGGCGGATGTGAACGCCATGACATCCAAGTGCCGGCGCAGCCAGAGGTTGACCGCGGTCTTGAGAATCGGACCGCGGGCGCCGGAGCGATAACCCTTGCCATGCACCACTCTGACGCAGCGGCATCCGGCATCGCGGCTGCGTGCGATGAACTGCGCCAGCCGAGCGCGCGCTTCGCTCTGGGTCAGTCCGTGCAGATCGATTTCGTCCTCGCTTGGGATCAAGCCGCGCCGCAATCGGCGCATCACCTGATCGCGTACTCCGCTGCGTTGGAAGGCCAGGGAGGCCGCGGCGTCCTCGCCGGCCGCCGTCGCGATCAACGGCATGGTCTCGCCGAGATCTTCGGTGGTGCGCCGGGGCGGCGGTCGCATGGGCGCGCGGCGCGCGGCTGGCGGCACGGCGCGACGCGACGGATGCGCGGCCAACGGTTTGACGTCGTGCATCGCGGCGCGAAATGCCGCGGCCTCGCTCGAATCGGCTTCGGCCGGTGGGTGCGGTGTGCGCTTTTTGCCCATGGATCCAGTATAGTCCGCGGGCACCCGCCGGTGCGGCGCAGACTGCCAAGTAGTGAAGATCCTCCTTTCCAATGACGACGGCTACCGTGCCGAGGGCCTGGCGGCGCTCGCGGAAGCGATCAAGCCGCTGGGCGCTGTGACGATCGTGGCGCCGGATCGAAATCGCAGCGGCGCGAGCAATTCGCTGACACTGGATGTACCGGTGCGAGCCGTGCGATACGATAGCGATGCTTACTACGTCAATGGCACGCCGACCGACTGCGTGCACTTGGCGATTTCAGGACTGTTCGATTTTGAGCACGACATCGTGGTCACCGGCGTCAATGATGGGGCGAATCTCGGCGATGACACGTTGTACTCGGGGACGGTCGCCGCGGCGGTCGAGGGCCGATTTCTCGGCCTGCCGGCGGTGGCGGTTTCGCTTTGCCTGACGCCGGACAGTCCGCGAAATTTCGCAAGCGCAGCACGGGTGGCCGCGCAGCTTGTGCGGCGCGTGGCGCAGTATCCTTTGCAAGGTTCGGAGGAGGGCCCGGTCATTTTGAATGTCAATGTTCCAGACCTGCCCGATGGACAATTGCGCGGCATCAAGGTGACCCGGCTCGGCAGCCGGCACCGCGCGAAGCCCATCGTCAAGGCCATGGACCCGCGCGGCCGCGAAGTTTACTGGGTGGGGAACGCCGGCGCCGGGCAGGATGCCGGTCCGGGCACGGATTTTCATGCCGTGGCGGAGGGCTACGCATCCGTCACGCCGCTGCAAGTTGACCTGACGCGCCACGCGGCACTGGCGGATCTGAAACAATGGCTCGAGATTGAGTAACTTCACGGAAGGCCCGCGCCTCAGCGGCATCGGCATGACTTCGGCGCGCACCCGCGAGCGCCTGGTGCAGCGATTGCAGGAGCAGGGCATTGCCGATCAACGAGTGCTGGATCGGATCCGCAGCGTCCCGCGCCATCTCTTCATGGACGAGGCATTGGCCACCCGCGCCTATGAGGACACGGCGTTGCCGATCGGATTCGGCCAAACGATCTCGCAGCCCTTCGTGGTGGCGAAAATGACCGAGGCGCTGCTGGCCGCCGGGGAGGCGCCGCGGGTGCTGGAAATCGGTACCGGATGCGGCTACCAGACGGCCGTGCTCTCGCCCCTGGTGACGGAGATCTACACCCTGGAAAGAATTGCTCCGTTGCTGGCGAGGGCGCGGCGCACGCTGCGCGAGCTGCGCATCCGCAACGTCAATTTCCGCCACGACGACGGCAATGTCGGCTGGCCGGCGCGCGCGCCTTTCGACGGCATTTTGCTGACAGCGGCGCCGCACGCGGTGCCCGCCGCGCTGTTCGAGCAGCTCAAGGTCGGCGGCCGGCTGATCGCCCCGGTCGGGCCCGAAGGCAAACAGGAGCTGTTCCGCTACACCAAGGGCGAAACCCGCATTGACCGCCAGTCGCTGGGGGCGGTGAGCTTTGTTCCGCTGGTCTCGGGATTGCAGCGCTAGGGGCCTGTCCGCATAGGCGCTCCCTTAAGCTGCCGACATTGCGCCATTCGCGATTGATTTGTGCTCTGGGGTTATCCGGCCTGTTGCTGCAGGGCTGTGCCGATACCTCGTTCGCGCCGCCGGTGTACGTAGTCAGACCGCAGGACACGGTCTATAGCATCGCCTGGCGCTATGGTCTTGATTTTCGCGACTTGGCAAGCTGGAACAACATCGGCAGCGACTTTCGCATCACGGTGGGCCAGACGCTGGTCTTGACGCCGCGCCGCGCGCGGGAGACGGTCGCGGGCGCAGCGCGGGCGGCACCGAAAACGACCCTGCGTTCAGCGCCGAATGCCCGCGGACCCAACGCCGGCGGCCCCAACATTGGCAGGATCAAGTTCGAGTGGCCCACCGACCCATCCGGCGCACCGCGCCCGGTGCCGGGCGGCGGAATACTCCTCGCAGGTCACCTGGGCCAGGACATTCGTGCGGCCTCGGCGGGACGGGTGGTCTACACCGGCAGTGGCATTCGCGGCTATGGCAATCTCATCATCATCAAGCATGGCGAGACCTGGCTCTCCGCGTATGCGCACAATCGCGAATCGCTGGTACACAACGGCCAAGAAGTGTCCGCGGGGGAGCTGATCGCTCACATGGGCGAGGGCGCGCCGAACAAGCCCGTGCTGTACTTTGAAATTCGCCGCGACGGCAAACCGGTCGATCCGCTGCGGTTCTTATCGAGATAAAGTACAATCTATATTAGTTATGTAACTATATGAATTATAAAGACTTGCATAAATGAACTAAAATTGTCGGGGACTTGCGACAGAAAGTTCCGTATGTTTTACTGCGACCCGTCGGGAAGATCCATTGCGGGGCGCTAGGCTTACACGGTTAATCGAAAAACAACAACAAGATCAATTAGAAGAAGAATATATCTCGATAAAAGTTTGGTTGGTGTATTCGCTTATCGCCCTGCTATTTTTTTGTCTCATTGCGTCAGAGCAGCAAAAGCGCCGCCACCCGGCGCTTCTCTCCCACCAAAACATTGAACGTGCGGCATGCCGCACCGGTGTCCATGACTTCGAACCCGATGCCTGCCCGTAAAAACTGCGCGCCGACCGAGGCGGCCGGAAAGATCTGACGCTCGCCGGTGCCGAGCAGCACCAGTTCCGGTTCGAGCGCGAGAGCGTGCGTCGCTCCCAAGGCAACAAGTTCCTCGAGATTGTGGATGTTCTCCTCGGCAGATGACCGTTGCGGCGCTGAGGATGACCGCGCCACGATAAATCTTCTCGTTCACGCGAAGCTCGCCATTGCCGTAGGCACGGATGACATTGATGCCGGAAGTTGAGTCCTGGGCGAAGCGCATGTGCTTAAGATACTCAAATTGCCGGGGGAGCGTTTGTGTCTAGCGAGTATTTTCGGTTCGTCGCGCGCGACAGCCCGCGGCTTCGCGTTCCGCTTCTCGAGCGCCTGATTGCGCGCGCCGACGCCTGCTCGCGCGGTGGCCGACTGGCGCGCCGATGCGTACCGCGTGATCGCGCCGTCGGCGGCGGCCATGCCGGCCGTCGCCGCCGCCGCGCTGTGCGCAGATGGCGGCGCGGTGAGCGGGGCCTGGGTGTGCGTGGCGACACCGGTACACTACGAGGCAGAGATCAGCAGCGTGCGCCTGACGGCGGATGGCGTACTGTCGCTGACGCAGGATTCGGCCACGGCGCTCGCGGCGGACTTCAATCGAATCTGGAAAGGCTCCGGCATCCGCATGACGGCATCCGGCTCGGCGCAGCTTTTTTGCAGCTTCGATCGGCCGCACGACGTCGTGACGCGCGATCCGCAGGACCTGCTCGGCCGTCGTATCGAGGAATTTCTTCCGGCCGGCGCGGATGCGGCGCGCCTCAGCCTATTGATGAGCGAGATGGAAATGTGGCTGTTCGACCATGAAGTGAATCGCGCCCGCGCTGCGCTCAATCTGCCGGCCATCAGCGGGCTTTGGTTGTGGGGCGGCGGCGCGCCCGTGGCGGCGTTGCCAAACCTCGTGGGATGGACCGCGGGAGATGATTTATTTTTCAGCGCATTCGAGCCGCGCCGGGGACGAAAAAATTCACGGCGGCGTCATCGCCACAGGATGCACGCCCGGGAGCGATGAGTGGCGGGCGGTGGAAACGCGCTGGCTCGAGCCCGCGGCTGATAAGCTGCGCAGCCGGCGCCTATCGAGCCTGCAGATTTCCGCCGCGGACCGGTGCTTCACCGTGAGCGCCGGCGGTCTGCGGCGCTTTTGGCGCAAGACCAAACCCTGGTGGGAGGCATTCGAGTAAGCCAATGGAGATACGCCGGCGCACGCACGAAACCCCCGCGGATTTTGCCGGGCACCTGCATCCGGTGCTGCGACGCGTGTATGCGGCGCGCGGCATTGCCGACGCATCTGAACTGGACTTATCGCTCGAGCGGCTATTGCCGGTGGGTTCTTTGGAGGGGCTCGATGCCGCGACGCGGCTCTTGGGCTTGCACCGCGACGCGGGCCGGGTCTTGATCGTGGGCGATTTCGATGCCGATGGCGCCACCAGCACCGCGTTGCTGGTCAGCGCGCTGCGTGCCTTGCACTTCGCGCACGTCGATTTCTTGGTGCCCAATCGCTTTCGCTTCGGCTATGGCCTGACGCCGGAAATCGTGCAGCTCGCGGCCACGCGCGCACCGTCGCTGATCGTCACGGTGGACAATGGCGTCTCGAGCGTTGCCGGCGTGGAGGCCGCGCGCGAAATCGGCGTGCCGGTGCTGGTAACCGATCACCATCTGCCGGGAGCCGTACTGCCGCGCGCGGAGGTGATCGTGAATCCCAATCTGCCGGGCAGCCGCTTCCAAAGCCCCGCGTTGGCCGGGGTCGGCGTGGCTTTTTACGTGGTCGCCGCCCTGGCCAAGGCGCTCGGCGAGGCGAGCTTCCGGGCGGCGGACTATCTGGATCTGGTGGCGCTCGGCACCGTTGCCGACATGGTGCCGCTCGATCGCAACAATCGAATCTTGGTCTCTCAAGGCATCAGGCGCATCCGCGCGGGGCGCTGCGTTGCCGGGATTCGCGCGCTGCTTGAATCGGCCGGCCGCAACGCAGAGCGTCTCAGCGCGGCCGATCTGGGTTTCGCGGTGGCGCCGCGCTTGAACGCCGCGGGGCGGCTGACCGATATGAGCGTCGGCATCGCCTGCTTGTTGGCGGACGACGTCGCCGAAGCGCAGCGGCTCGCCGCGCAGCTGGCGCAGCTCAACGAGGAGCGGCGCGAAATCGAGCAGCGCATGCAGCTCGAGGCGGTGGAGCTGGCGGCGGCTTTGCGCGAGAGCGAAGCCGCCGAGTCGCCTCGGGATTTGCCTTTTCGATGCGAGTTGGCATCAAGGCGTCGTGGGCCTGGTGGCCGGCAGAATCAAAGACCGGCTGCATCGTCCGGTCATCGCGTTTGCCCGCGCGGAGGATGGCTCGCTGCGCGGCTCGGCGCGCTCCGTTCCCGGCATCCATATACGCGACGCGCTCGACAGCGTTGCCGCGCGGCGGCCCGATCTCATCGACCAGTTCGGCGGGCATGCCATGGCGGCGGGCATGACGCTGCGAGAATCCAATCTGCCCGATTTCAGGCTGGCGTTCGCCGCCGAAATCGCGCGGCGCGCGAGCCGTGAGTTGTTGAGCGGCGTGATCCATTCGGATGGAGCGCTGAGCGCCGCGGAGCTGTCGCCTCGATACCGCTGAGGCGCTGCGCAGCGCGGGGCCGTGGGGTCAGGGATTTCCCGAACCGGCGTTTGACGGCCAGTTCATCGTCGAGGAGGCGCGGCTGGTCGGCGACAGGCACCTGAAAATGCGGCTGCGTCTGCCGCAGCAGGGCGCGGAGGCGCTCGAGGCGATCGCGTTCGGCTATGTCGGCAGCCCGTCCGACGATGCCAACTCGAGCGGCGGCGCGAGCTTGAGCGGCGGCGCGAGGATACAACTCGCTTATCGGCTCGAGGTCAACGAGTATCGCGGGACCGCCCGAGTGCAGCTCAATTGCCAGCACCTCAAGATCGAATGAGCCATGTGTTAGGATTCGCGCCCATGGAAATCAATCAAATCAAGCGATTCATCAAAGATCTCGAGGAGCGCACCGATTCCTTGAGGAGGTATCTTTGATTACGACAACAAGCACGAGCGCCTGCAGGAAGTAACCCGCGAACTCGAGCAGCCGGGCATTTGGGACAACCCGGAGCGCGCGCAAGAACTCGGCAAGGAGCGCGCCAAACTCGAACAGGTCGTGGTCGGCCTGGATCGTCTGAACGCGCAGCTTGAGCGATGCCGCCGAACTGCTCGAATTGGCCGCGCGAAGAGGCCGACCTGACGGCCGCCGCGGGAGATCGAGGCCGACGTCGAGCCGCTCGGCCGCCGAAGTCGAGCGGCTCGAATTCCAGCGCATGTTTCCCGGCAAGATGGACTCGCACAACGCCTTTCTCGACATCCAGGCCGGGCGCCGGCGGCACCGAGGCGCAGGACTGGGCGGCGATGTTGCTGCGCATGTATCTGAAGTGGGCCGACTCGCACGGCATCAAGACCGAAGTCATCGATCAAAGCGCCGGCGAAGTCGCGGGCATCAAGGGCGCGACCGTCAGCATGATCGGCGATTATGCCTACGGCTGGCTGCGCACCGAGACCGGCGTGCATCGGCTGGTGCGAAAATCGCCGTTCGATTCGGGCAACCGCCGCCATACCTCGTTCGCGTCGGTGTTCGTCTCGCCCGGAGGTCGACGACGACATCGATATCGAGATCAATCCCGCGGATCTGCGCACCGATGTGTACCGATCGAGCGGAGCGGGCGGTCAGCACGTGAACAAGACCGAATCGGCGGTGCGCATTACCCATATGCCGAGCGGCATCGTGGTCGCCTGCCAAGGCGAGCGCAGCCAGCACAAGAACCGCTCCACCGCCATGAAAATGCTCAAGGCCAAGCTCTACGAGCTGGAGTTCAACAAGCGCAATGCGGCGGCGAAGGTGCTCGAGGACTCCAAGTCGGACGTGAGCTGGGGCAACCAGATCCGCAGCTACGTGCTTGGATCAATCGCGCATCAAGGATTTGCGCACCGGCGTGGAAATCGGCAACACCACGGCGGTGCTGGATGGCGCGCTGGATGAATTCATGCAAGCCAGTTTGAAACAGGGCCTGTAATCTTGGACATATGAGCGACAACGACGAAAATCATCTGATCGCGCGAGCGCAGGGCAAAGCTTGCGCGGCTGCGCGAGCGCGGCATCGCTTTCCCGAACGACTTCCGCCGCAATGCGTTGGCGGCGGATCTGCTGCGCGCTTACGGCGGGAAAACCGCCGAGGCGCTCGCGGCCGCGGCGATGCGGGTGAGCGTGGCGGGCCGCATGCGCGCGCAAGCGCGTCATGGGCAAGGCGCAGTTTCGCGAAACTCGAGGACGCGAGCGGCGGAATTCAGTTGCTCCTGCAGCGCGATGCGCTTCGCGATGTCTACGAGGACTTCAAGACCTGGGACATCGGCGATGTGATCGGCGCCGAAGGCGTCCTGTTCCGGACCAAGACCGGCGAGCTGACCGTCGGGCGGATCGCGCCGTGCTGCTCACCAAGTCGCTGCGCCCGCTGCCCGACAAGTGGCACGGAATCGCCGATACCGAGACTACGCTACCGGCGCCGCTATGTCGATCTGATCATGAACGAGGAGAGCCGGCGGGTTTTCGAGATGCGCACCGCAATCGTGCGCTACCTGCGCGGCTTCCTCGATGCACGCGGCTTCCTCGAGGTCGAGACGCCGATGCTGCATCCGATTCCCGGCGGGGCGGCGGCGCGCCCTTTCAAGACGCATCACAACGCGCTCGACCTGGATATGTACCTGCGCATTGCACCCGAGTTGTACTTGAAGCGCTTGACCGTGGGCGGCTTCGAGCGCGTCTATGAAATCAACAGAAATTTCCGCAACGAGGGAGTTTCGACCCAGCACAATCCGGAATTCACCATGCTGGAGCTGTACCAGGCCTATGCCGATTACCAGGATCTGATGGAGCTGATTGAACAGCTGTTTCAAGGTCTCGCCGACAGCATGATCGGATCGCGCAAACTGGTCTATCAAGGCACCGAGTTCGACCTGTCGAAGAGCTTTGCGCGCCTCAGCATCGAAGACATCATATTGTCGAACAATCCGGATCTGGACCCGATGTCGCTGCGCGATGCGGCGTATTTGCGCCGCGTCTGCGATCAGATGAAAATTCCGTACAAGGCCGGCGACGGACCCGGAAAACTGCAAATCGAGATATTCGAAAAAACCGGCGAGCACACCCTCATCCAGCCGACCTTTGCGTATGCCTATCCCGCGGAAGTCTCGCCCTTGTCGCGGCGCAATGATCAAGATCCATTCATCACCGATCGCTGGGAATTTTTCATCGGCGGCCGCGAACTGGCCAACGGCTTTTCGGAGCTGAACGATGCGGAGGATCAGGCGCAGCGCTTCAAGGACCAGGTCACGCGCAAGGATGCGGGAGACGAAGAAGCGATGTACTACGATGCGGACTACGTGCGCGCGCTGGAGTACGGCATGCCGCCGACCGCGGGCTTGGGATTGGGGGTCGACCGGCTGGTGATGCTGTATACGAACTCGCCCTCGATCCGCGACGTGCTGCTATTCCCGCACATGCGGCCCGAGTAGCGGGTAGGGCAGTGGCAACTCCACGGCCGGCACCAAAGGCTCGCCCGGCGAATCGCCGCCCGTGGCGGCACTCGCCTCGACGCTGAGCACCGCGAGCGCCTCGATGCCCCCGGGGCTCTCGATCACTTCGGTCAAGCGCCCTTGGCGGCCGTCGGTCAAACGCAGCGCCTGGCCGATGTGCCAAGTGCCGGCGGGTAATCGCAGGCGGAAAAGCCGGCGCTTGATTCTTCCCAGGTGCTGGGTGCGCGCGATGATCTCCTGCCCGGTGTAGCAACCTTTGGTGAAGCTGATGCCGTCCAGCAGGTCGAGGTTCAGCATCTGCGCGACAAACGCCTCGCTGGTCGCCGCGTAAACCTGCGGCAGGCCCGCGCGAATGTCGGCGAGCCGCCACGCACTTTCAAAACGCCGGGATTCGCCCGCATCGACCGGCGCCGCAATCTGCTGCGGCGGCGCTACGAGCCAGCTACGGCCGGGGTCGTGACCGACCGGCGCCATGCCGATGCCATCCTGTTCGAGGTAGCGAGAAGTGCTCTGCGTGTGTGCGCCGAACCGACCCGCCACCTCCAGATCGGTCGCCTCCTCGATGCGCACCTTGGCGCGCAAAATAAATTTGCGCATCCGGTCCCTGGTTGCGTGGAGTATTTCGCGCGGCAGAATCGCGATCACGCCGCTCGAATGCGGCAACAGATATATGAGCGCCAGGACCCGGCCCTGCGCGCTCGAATAGGCGGCCAACAGCGCAGTGCTCTCGGTCAGCCGTTGGGTATCGTTGGATACCTGGCCCTGCAAGAAGCTCAGCGTGTCGGCGCCGCTGAAGCGCAGGATCCCCAAATGTGCCAAACGCCCTGACGATGCGGAGTCGATGCTCATCATATATGAAATGGGCGCGGCGGCCGCGATGTCAAGCGGATGCCCCGTTGGTCGCGCTTTTCTGGCAAACTTTCGCCTGTGATGTCGCCTCCAGAAGAATCCGTGCCCGCTATGCCGCTGATACCTCGGGATCCGGCGCCCGCCGCTGACCCGCAAAAAATCGCTGACCCGCGGGAGATCGGCGGACGCGATGGACCGGAGCCGACGCGCTTCGGCGATTGGGAACTCCGTGGCCGCTGCATCGACTTCTAACCGCGCCGGGCGCACCGCCGTTTCGCCGCCAGGAGCATGCTGATGCCCGGGCGCGGCCGTCCCACATCGCCCCATGTGTGGCTGTATCGTTGGCAGATCGGCAACACGCTGTCGATATTGCATCGAATAACGGGCGCGGCGCTCGCGGTCGGCTTGCTCGCCCTGAGCTATTGGTTGGTGTCGCTCGCCGGCGGGCCGGATTCCTACGCCGCCGCCATGCGGCACCTGGGCAGTCCAATGGGACTCGTGGCGTTGCTGGGGTGGACGTTTTCGTTCATGTTTCACCTGTTGAACGGCGTGCGCCATTTGTTTTGGGATGCCGGCAAAGGTTTCGAGCGCACGCAACGGCATGCCAGCGGCTGGTTCGCGGTGCTGGGCGCGATCGCCTTGACGCTGTGTGTCGCCGTTTGGGTGTGGGCGCGATTGCCATGAGTTTGCGCAGCCCCTTGAGCCGGGTGCTCGGACTGGGATCGGCCAAAGACGGTACGGCGCATTGGTGGGCGCAAAGAGTCACGGCCGTTGCGCTGGTTCCGCTCACCCTCTGGTTCGTCTTTGCGCTCCTGACGTTGCCGGATTTCGAATTTGAAACCGTGCGAACCTGGCTGTCGGTGCCGATCACAGGATTCCTGTCGGTGCTGTTGGTGGCGGTGCTGAGCTATCACTCCTACCTCGGCACCATCGTGATCATCGAGGACTACGTGACCTCGAGCGGCATGAAAATCCTCAGTCTCATGGTCTTAAGATTTTTTTATGTGCTTGCCGGCGGTGCCGCGATGTTTGCGATTTTCCGGGTTGTGTTCGGATTTTCCCGATTATGAGCGATTACAAATTCGTCGATCACAGCTACGATGTGGTCGTGGTCGGCGCCGGTGGGGCCGGATTGCGCGCGACCTTCGGCCTCGCCGAAGCGGGATTGTCGACCGCTTGCCTGACCAAGGTGTTTCCGACGCGCAGCCATACGGTCGCGGCGCAAGGCGGCATTTCCGCGGCGCTCGGCAACATGGGCGCCGATGATTGGCGCTGGCACATGTATGACACCGTCAAGGGATCCGATTGGCTCGGGGACCAGGATGCCATCGAGTTCATGTGCAAGGAGGCGCCGGCCGCGGTCATCGAACTCGAGCATTACGGCGTGCCGTTTTCGCGCACCGAGGATGGGCGCATTTACCAGCGGCCATTCGGCGGCATGACGACTCATTTCGGCAAGGGAATCGCGCAGCGGACCTGCGCCGCGGCTGATCGGACCGGGCACGCCATGTTGCACACCCTCTATCAGCAATCGTTGAAGCACGAGGCCAATTTCTTCATCGAGTATTTCGCGCTCGACCTCATTATGGAAAATGGCGAATGCCGCGGCGTGATCGCCCTCGACATGGCGGAAGGCAAGCTGCACCGCTTCCGCGCGCACCAGGTGATTTTGGCGACCGGCGGCTATGGCCGGGCGTGGTTTTCATGCACCTCGGCGCACACCTGCACGGGCGATGGCGGAGGAATGGCGCTGCGCGCCGGCCTGCCGCTGCAGGACATGGAATTCGTGCAATTCCACCCCACGGGCATCTATGGCGCCGGCTGTCTGATCACGGAAGGCTCCCGCGGGGAGGGTGGATACCTGACCAATTCCAGCGGCGAGAGGTTCATGGAGCGCTATGCGCCGAATGCCAAGGATCTGGCCTCCCGGGACGTCGTCAGCCGCGCGATGACGGTCGAAATCCGCGAGGGCCGCGGCGTCGGCAAGCTCAAAGATCACATCGATCTGCATCTGGAACATCTGGGTCCGGCGGTCATCAAGGAACGCCTGCCCGGGATCGCCGAAACCGCGCGCATTTTTGCCGGCGTCGATGTCAACAAGGAACCGATCCCGGTGCTGCCGACCGTGCACTACAACATGGGCGGCATCCCCTGCAATGTGCATGGCGAGGCGGTGACGCGCGGCCCACAAGGCGAAAAGCTGGTGCCGGGTCTCATGGCGGTCGGCGAGGGGGCTTGCGTATCGGTCCATGGCGCGAATCGCTTGGGCTCGAACTCCTTGCTCGACCTGGTCGTGTTCGGACGCGAGGCGGCGCAGCACTGCGTGCGCGCCGTGCGGCCGGGAACGCCGCATCGGGCCTTGAAGCCCGACGCGGCCGCTGCCGCCGTCGAACGGCTGGATAAATTGCGCCATGCCGACGGGTCGCAACGCACCGCCGACATCCGCTTGGAAATGCAGCGCGTGATGCAAAGCGATGCCGCGGTATTTCGCACCGCCGAAACTTTGAACGAAGGCAAGCGCAAGCTTGGCGCAGGTCTACGCATCCTTTTCCGACGTCAAGGTCAGCGATCGATCTTTGATCTGGAACAGCGATCTGATCGAAACCCTGGAGCTCGACAACCTGCTGGGCCAGGCGATCGCGACGCTGCACTCGGCCGAAAACCGCAAGGAAAGCCGCGGCGCGCAAGCGCGCGAGGACTTCCCCGATCGCGACGACCAGAAGTGGCTGAAGCACACGCTTTGCTGGGTCGATTCGTCGGGCAGCAGCCGCTTCGACTACCGCCCCGTGCATTTGAATACCTTGACCGACGAGGTCGAGTCGATTCCGCCCGAAGGCGCGGACGCTATCTGAGGAGCATTCGATGGCCGAGTTCTCGCTTCCCGCCAATTCCAAGATCCGCAAGGACGGGCGGGTTTTCAAGGCGCCCGCCGGCGCCACGCAATGTCCGCGTGTTCAAGATTTATCGCTTCGATCCGGATGCCGGCGAAAATCCGCGGCTCGATACCTACGAGTTCGACATGGATCACTGCGGCCCGATGGTTCTGGACGCGCTGATCAAGATCAAGAATGAGATCGACTCCACCTTGACCTTTCGCCGCTCCTGCCGCGAAGGCATCTGCGGCTCCTGCGCGATGAACATCGACGGCAAGAACGGGCTCGCCTGCATCAGCGCATGCGCCGACGTCAAGCGCGACATCAAGATCTATCCGCTTGCCGCACCTGCCGGTGGTCAAGGATCTGGTGCCGGACCTGACCAATTTCTACGCCCAATACGCCTCGATCAAGCCCTGGCTGCAGACCCGCACGCCGCCGCCGCCGGACGCGAACGGCTGCAGTCCAAGGAGGATCAGGAAAAGGTGGACCGGCCCTCGGCGTGCATCCTGTGCGCTTGCTGCTCCACCAGCTGCCCGAGCTATTGGTGGAACAGCGACCGCTATCTGGGCCCCGCGGCGCTTGCTGGCCGCTTATCGGTGGATCGTCGACAGCCGCGACGAGGCGACGGGCGAGCGGCTCGACAGCTCTGAGGACCCCTTCCGGCTGTACCGCTGCCACACCATCATGAATTGCACCGAAGCCTGTCCCAAGGATCTGAATCCGGCCAAGGCCATCGGCGAGATCAAGCAAATGCTGGCTGCACGCGGCACTGAGCTCTGACATGCCGCTCCGTGCAAGGACCTCGGCAAGCTGCGCTGGCGCTGCCGGCGGGGAATGAAGGAACTCGATGTCTTGCTGGCTCGCTACCTCGATGAGCGGTTATCGCGCGGCATCGCCCGAGGAGCAGGAAGCGTTTCGGCGGCTGCTGGAGATGCCAGGATCCGGTTGATTTATGCCTATTGTTTGGGCCAGGAGCGGCCGCCGAGCATCTCGCGCGACCTGATCGAGCGCATCACCGCCTGGGAGCCCGAGCCTGTCTGAGGCGGCTCCGCCAACCGCGTCCGCCGAGCGGCTGATAGAATCCATCGCTGTGCGCAATTTCACGTTTAATCCTCCCTTGGTGCAGAATTGTCGAACTTTTCCCGGCGCGGTCGGTCTATCGCGACAGGCGTGGGTTGTGCGCTCGCCGGTTTGGGATCACCCATGAGCGTTGAGGAGAGCGACCTCAAGCTGGTCGAAAGAGTCCAGCGCGGCGAGCGCGCGGCGTTCGATTTATTGGTCCTGCGATACCAGCACAAGGTGCTGAAGCTGATCATGCGTTACGTGCACGATGCAACCGAAGCTGAAGACATCGCACAGGAGGCTTTCGTCAAGGCATACCGTGCGCTGCAGTCGTTTCGCGGCGATAGCGCGTTCTATACCTGGCTTTATCGAATCGCCATCAACACCGCCAAGAATGCGCTGGTCGCCACCAAACGCCGGCCGATGGATTACGATCTCGGATCTGCAGGACCCCGAACAATACGATTTGCATGCCCGCCTGGCCGAGTCCGAGACGCCGGAAGGCGCTGCTGCTCACCGACGAGATTCGCGAAACCGTGAATCGGGCGATCGAGAACTTGCCCGAGGATCTGCGCACCGCCATCGTGCTGCGCGAGTTGGAAGGCTTGAGTTACGAGGACATCGCCCAAACGATGGATTGCCCGGTAGGCACCGTGCGCTCGCGGATCTTTCAGAGCGCGCGAAGCGATCGACAAGAAGCTGCGACCGATTTTTGATGGCGGGCTTAGGACGGCCCGAGGACACATGAGCGAACAAATTCGTGAACAAGTCTCGGCGTTTCTCGACGGCGAGTTGCCGGATCGCGAAACCGAACTGCTGCTGAAGCGGCTGACGCGGGACGGCGAATTGCGCGAGAGCTTCGGCCGCTACGCGCTGATCGGCGAGGCGCTGCGCGGCAGCCGGAAGCGCTGGTATTGACCCGGCGCTTTGCCTCCAGGGTCAATGCGCGCCATCGACGGCGAACCGCGCAGGCGCCGGCGCGAGCGCAGCCGGCGCGGCGCGCCGCGATGGTGGCGGCCGCTGGCAGGAGCCGCGGTGGCGGCGGGCGTTGCCGCGGTCGCGATCGTTGCTTTGCAGCAACGCGCAATTTCCCCGCGCTTGAACGGCGCTGCCGCGCTCACGGCCCAGAATGCGGCCGGTTCCGCAGCAGACGGCCCTGGCCGCACCGGTGCCCGGCCAGGCAGCGCGTGAGGCGCTTTCCTATACGGTACCGGCGACCTCGACCGAGGCACCTTCTGCTCTGGTGCCCGCGCGCTTGACGAACTATGTGTTCGCGCACAGCAAATACTCCTCCGGCTTGGGCCAACGTGGAGTGCTCGCCGACTTGCTTGATCGAGGACCGATGAGCCGCAATTGAAGCCGGTGCAACGCGCCGTGCCGCCCGCACCGGACTCGCGCGTCGCTCCATGATGCAGACCCTGCCAAGCCGGGCTCACTGGCTGCTTCCGTGCGCGTTGGTGGGCGCGCTGCTCGGCTCGGTTCCCCAGCTCGCGAGCGGCGCCGACGATCCGCGCGGCTGGCTGGAGAAGATGAATCAGGCGCTGGCGACGCGCAATTACGACGGCACGTTCTTTCATCTCAGCGACGGGCGCGTCGAGACCATGCGCATCGTGCATCGCGTGCGCTCGGGGCGCGTCACCGAGCGGCTGCAGTCCCTCGACGGTTCGGGACGCGAGTTCGTCCGGGCCAACGACGAGCTGACCTGCTACCTGCCCGACCAGCACACGGTGCTGGTGGAGCCGAGCCCGGATCGCGGTCCCTTCCTGGGTTCCCTGCCGCAATTCGACGCGACGGTCGAGCGATTCCTACCGCATCGAGTCGCTGCCGGCGACGCATGTGATCGGGCGGCCGGTGCGCGTCATCGCCGTCAACCCGAAGGATCAGTTCCGTTTCGGCTATCGCCTGTGGCTGGACGAAAAGACCGCAATGCCGCTGAAAACGCAGCTCTGCGATCCGCGCGGCCAGGTCATCGAACAAATATTCTTCGCGCGCCTCGATATGCCCGAGAACATTCCGGACAGCGATCTGGCGCCGACCGTGCGCACCGACGGCATGCGCTGGGTGCGCCAGGGACCGGCGGCCGACCACACCCCGGAGGCTCTCGCGGCCTACCGAGCGAGCCAGCTGCCGCCGGGATTTCGTCTGGCCGTTCAGGGAGCGCAAACCCTCGGGCGGTACCTCCGCGCCGGCCAGCCACCTGGTCTACTCGGATGGGCTCGCCACCGTCTCGGTGTTCGTCGAGCAGAGCAGCGCCGACCCCGCAGCCGCGCCGGCTCCGGACTCCCAGGCCCAGGCGCCGATGCAGGGACTGGCTCGAGTGGGCTCGGGATTTGCTTTCTCCACCATCGTGCAAGGACATCAAGTCACCGCGGTGGGCGAAGTACCCGCTCAAACCGTTGAGTTCATCGCTCACTCGGTGAAAATCTATAACGGTGCCGAGATTCCTCGTCATTGATGTGAACACAGAGCGGTTTTCTGCTGTACTCGCGCCCCGGGTGCGGCCTGTGCGAGGACATGCTGAGCGAACTCGCGACGCTGCCGTGCGCCCGGCGACGTCCCGATCGATGTCGTGGATGTCGACCTCGATCCCGGGACGCGGGCGCGCTACGGCCACAAGATCCCGGTTTTGCTGTTCGCGGGAGAACTGGTGTGCCACGGCCGCCTGGACCCGGAAGAAGTGGATAAGAGCCCTCAGCCTTCACCGCCGACCGGTATAATCGCGGGTTTGCCCAAGCAGGCTAAACGCCCCGGTCTAGATGAAGAATATCCGCAATTTTTCCATCATTGCTCACGTCGATCACGGCAAATCCACGCTGGCGGACCGCTTCATCCAGGAATGCGGCGGCCTGGACGCGCGCGAGATGCAGGCGCAGGTGCTCGATTCGCATGGATCTGGAGCGCGAGCGCGGCATCACCATCAAGGCGCAGAGCGTCACGCTCGGGCTTCAAGTCCGCGGAGCGGCGAGATGTACCAGCTCAACTTCATCGACACGCCGGGGCACGTCGACTTCTCCTACGAGGTTTCGCGCTCGCTCGCAGCCTGCGAGGGCGCGTTGCTGGTGGTCGACGCCGCGCAGGGCGTCGAGGCGCAGAGCGTCGCCAATTGCTATACCGCGCTGGAACAGGGCCTGGAAGTGCTGCCGGTCATCAACAAGATCGATCTGCCCTCCGCCGATCCGGCCAAGGTGATCCACGAAATCGAGGAGATCATCGGCATACCGGCCGAGGATGCCGCGCTGGTCAGCGCCAAGACCGGCGTGGGCGTGCACGATCTGCTGGAACAGCTGGTCAAGCGCATTCCGGCGCCGCAAGGGCGATCCGGACGGCCCGTTGCAGGCATTGATCATCGATTCGTGGTTCGACAATTACGTCGGCGTGGTGTCGCTGGTGCGGGTGATGAACGGCGCGCTGCGCACCGGGGAAAAAATCCGCGTCATGTCGACCGGCCGCAGCCATCAGATCGACAAGCTCGGCCGCTTCACGCCGAAACCCGTGACCCGCGAGGCGCTCGACACCGGCGAAGTCGGCTTCGTCATCGCGGGGATCAAGGAAATCGACGGCGCGCCGGTCGGCGATACCATCACCCTCGGAGGACAACCCGGCCAAGCAGCCGCTGCGCCGGCTTCAAGCAAGTGCAGCCGCGGGTGTTCGCCGGGCTGTTTCCGGTGAGCTCCGACGACTACGAGCAGTTCCGCGACGCGCTGAAGAAGCTCAAGCTGAACGACTCGGCGCTGCATTTCGAACCGGAAGTCTCGCACCGCGCTCGGATTCGGATTTCGCTGCGGATTCCTCGGGCTGCTGCACATGGATATCGTGCAGGAGCGGCTGGAGCGCGAGTACGATCTCGATCTGATCACCAGCGCGCCGACCGTCATCTACGAAGTTCTGCTGACCGACGGCAATCGGTGCATCAATGTCGACAATCCGTCCAAGCTGCCGCCGCAAGATCGGATCGAGGAGCTGCGCGAGCCGATCATCATCGCCAACATCCTGGTGCCGCCGGATCATGTCGGCGCCGTGCTCACGCTGTGCAGCGAGAAGCGCGGCGTGCAGAAGAAGATGCTGTTCCTCGGCAGCCAGGTGTCGCTGCAATACGAACTGCCGCTGGCGGAAATCGTGCTCGATTTCTTCGACCGGCTGAAGTCCGTCGAGCCGCGGCTATGCCTCGTTTGACTACGAGTTCAGCCATTTTCAAGCGGCGCCGCTGGTCAAGCTCGACGTGCTGATCAACGGCGACCCGGTCGATGCGCTGTCGCTCATCGTGCATCGCGACAATGCGTACGCACCGCGGCCGCGAGCTGGTCGACAAGATGCAGGAACTGATACCGCGCCAGATGTTCGACGTCGCCGTGCAGGCGGCGATCGGCAGCCATATCATTGCGCGCGCGAGCGTCAAGGCGATGCGCAAGAATGTGCTGGCCAAATGCTACGGCGGCGACATCACGCGCAAGCGCAAGCTGCTCGAGAAGCAAAAGGCCGGCAAGAAACGCATGAAGCAGGTGGGCCAGGTCGAAATTCCGCAGGAAGCTTTCCTTGCGGTCTTGCAAGTCGGCAAGAAGGCCAATTGAGCGGTGGTTGCGCCATGGATTACGTTGGGGGTATTTCGTGAATGATGGTGATCGCGTTTTCCTAGGGCTGTTGCTGGCCGGCGCCGTCTGTGTGCTGGTCATTCTCATCGATGGCTGGTTCTTGAGGCCACGGCGCGATCCGGGGGCGACCAGCGTCGAGGAGCCGTTGCTGCCGAAATTGGCCGGCTATGCGCTGGTGGGTCTGTCCCTGGCGATGCTGTGGCGCCTGTTTCGCTACGAAGCCGTGGACTTCAGCCTCATGTTGGTGGTGGTCGGCGCCGTCTCCGGAATCATTTGGGCGGCCGACGCCGCATTTTTCGCACGGCGCCGCCGGGTCGCGGCGGCATCCGCGGGAACCCCGTCGGAGCGGGTGCGCGAGCCCATCGCGGTTGAATACGCGCGCTCGTTCTTCCCGGTCATCATCCTGGTGCTGGTGATTCGATCCTTCCTGTTCGAGCCCTTCCGCATCCCGTCCGATTCCATGATGCCCACCTTGTACGACGGCGACTTCATCTTCGTCAGCAAGTATTCCTATGGCCTGCGACTGCCGGTCACCAACACACTGGTGTTCGCGACCGGCACGCCGCAACGCGGCGATGTGATCGTGTTCCGTCTGCCCCCCAATCCCAAGATCAACTACATCAAGCGTCTGGTCGGACTGCCCGGGCGACCGCGTGCGGGTCGATGAGAACAATCAGGTATACATCAACGGCAAGCCCATGCCGCAGACGCCCGGACCGCCTTATACCGGGCCCGAAACAAGACCTCTGGAACTATGCGGGCGTGCCCACCGCATTCGAAAGCTCGGCAGCATGCGCCACCGCATCATGTTCGCCAATGGCAGCGTCAAAACGGGGGAGTGGCTGGTGCCTCCCGGGCACTACTTCTTCATGGGCGACAACCGCAACAACAGCAAGGACAGCCGCTGGCTCGATGAACCGGATGCGCCGGGATTCGTTCCGGAGCAGAATCTGGTCGGAAAAGCGGTCCGAATTTGGCTTAATCTCGATACTCGTGACGGACCTCTCTGGAGACGGATCGGAAATAAGATTGAATAGGGGCTCTTTTAGGGAGGTTTTATGCGCAACCACCAGCAAGGCATGACTTTCATCGGCTTGCTCTTCGTGCTCGCGATGGCGGGCGTGATCGTATATGCCGGCATCCGACTAGCTCCGCTGTACCTGAACTACATGAAAGTTGCCAAGGCCATGGATGAGGTGGCAACAGAGATCAAGGGCGATAATCCCGATCCAGGACGTCATTCGCGGTTTGATCGATCGGCATTTCAGCAATCGAGGATCCGACCGGCAGTCCATGCACAAGGATATCGAGATCACCAAAGACGACGGCGGCGTGCAGATGCACGTTGCCTACGACGATTCTGCGCCCTATGTCGCCAATGTGTCGCTCAGCGTGCACTTCGAAAAGACAGTGAAGGTGCGGTGATCCCACTGCGCAAGCCGGACGATCTTGCGGACTGGGTCGAGCGGTCATTCGGCCATGTGTTTGGCGCGCCCGCGCTTTGCGCCGCGGCGCTCACCCACCGCAGCGCGGGCGCGGACCACAATGAGCGGCTGGAATTCCTGGGCGACTCGATTCTCAATTGCGCCGTCGCGCGCCTGCTCTACGATGCGCATCCGCAGGCCGACGAAGGGGCCCTGTCGCGGCTGCGCGCCTCGCTGGTCAGCGGCGAGAGTCTGGCGCAGATCGCCGCGGATTTGGGACTGGGCGAATACTTGCGTCTGGGCGCGGGCGAATTGAAGACCGGCGGTTTTCGGCGCGCCTCGATCTTGGCGGATGCCTTGGAGGCGATGGTGGGCGCGATTTTCTGGATGGCGGGTTCGAGGCGGCGGCCGCGGCGGTCGGCGCTCCTGGTCGGCGCGAAAATGTCGCGAGCTGCCGGCGGCGGAAACGCTCAAGGATCCGAAGACCCGGCTGCAGGAGATGATGCAGGCGCGCGGTCTGGCGTTGCCGGTCTATACCCTGACGGCGGTCGCCGGCGATCCGCATGCGCAATCCTTCGCCGTGATGTGCGAGGTCCCCGTGTTCGGCATCGGCGCACGCGGCCGAGGGCGCCAGCCGGCGCCGCGCCGAGCAATTGGCCGCCGCCAAGGTGCATCGATCTGCTGCCGCCGCCGTGCGGAATTCAGCCAGCCATGAGCGAGCCGAATTTTCGCGCCGGCACGTGGCCATCGTCGGCCGCCCCAACGTCGGCAAATCGACGCTGGTCAACGCGCTGGTTGGCCGCAAGGTGACCATCGTGACCGCCAAGCCGCAAACCACCCGGCACCGGATCTTGGGCGTCGTCAATCGCCCCGAGGCGCAACTGGTCCTGGTCGATACGCCGGGACTGCACGAAATCGACCCGCCGCGTCATGAATCAGTACATGAACCGCGTGGCGATCTCCTCCTCGCAGGATGCGGATGTCGATCCTGTTCGTGATCGAGGCCATGCGCTTCACCGAGGAGGACGTGTGGGTATGGGAGCGGGTGCGGGGCCTGAAACAGCCGCTGTTCCTGGTGGTCAACAAGGTCGATCGCGTCGTCCGAAGGATCAACTGCTGCCCTTCCTCGAGGACGATGACGCAGCGCGTGCCCGCCTCGGGAATCATTCCGATTTCGGCGCTGCAGTCGCGATAATCTCGATCGCTTGGTGGATCTCGTGGGCTCGCGCCTGCCGGTGTCGCCGCCGCTGTTCGCCCCGGATGTGCTGACCGATCGCGACGAGCCGTTCCATGCCGCGGAAATCGTGCGCGAGAAGCTCACGCTTGAAGCTGCGCGAAGAGCTGCCTTACGGCATCAACGTGCAAATCGAGCGCTTTGCGGATGAGGACGGCGCATCATGATCAACGCCGTCATCTGGGTGGAGCGCGCCGGCCAGAAGGCCATCGTCATCGGCCAGGGCGGCGAGCGTTTGAAGGAAATCGGCCGGCTGGCGCGCATCGAGCTCAATGATCTGTGGCAGCGCTCGGTGCATCTGGAGCTTTGGGTCAAGGTCAAGGAGAATTGGGCGGACAGCGAAATGGCCTTGCGCCAATTCGGGTACGACACACTGTGAAGAGTTCGCGCGCCGGGCATCCGGTCGGCGCGTCTGGCTCGCGCCGGCCTACGTTTGCATCAATACGCCTACCGCGACACCAGCCGCATCGTGGAGGTGTTCACCGCACGAACATGGGCCGGCTCACGCTGTTTGCGCGCGGCGCGAACGGCGCCAAATCCAGCCTGAAGGCGGTGCTGCGGCCCTTTCAACGGCTGCTCGTTTCCTGGTCGGGCAAGCGGCGAGGCCTGTCAGTTCGTGACGGCGGAGATCGACGGGCCGTCACCCGTCTGCCAAGCCCGACCGGCTGATGAGCGGGTTCTATTTGAACGAACTGCTGTTGAAGCTGACCGAGCGCTGCGATCCGCATCCGGAGATCTTCTGTCGCCTACGCCTCCTGCGTGCAGGCGCTGTGCGAGCGGCGGGGTCGAGGAGCGAGCGTCTGCGCCGCTTCGAGAAGCGCCTGCTGAATGATCTGGGATACGGACTGGAGTTGTCGCAGACCCGCGATGGCGTCCCGGTGCAGTCAGGACGAGCTATTATCGATTTCGCGCTGGAGCGCGGCCCGCAATTTGCGTGGCGGAGGCGCCCGGCGCCGTTTATGGCCAATCGCTGGCCGATTTGCAGGCAGAGAGCTTCGCGGATGCCCGCTCGCTGCGCGACGCCAAGCGCCTGTTGCGCGCCGCCATCGATGCCTGTCTCGACGGCCGCTCCTGAAATCCCGCGAGGTCATGCTGGCGCTTCGGCGGCGCGACCCGCTGACAGCTCCGACCGGCTCCCGGGAGCGTTCGTGAACGAGCCGAAGCTCCATGGCAGCATTGCGCTCGGCGTCAACATCGATCATGTGGCGACCCTGCGCCAGGCGCGCCGCGCACGTTATCCGGATCCCTGTTCATGCCGCGTCTGCTCGCGGAGAAGCCGGGTGCGGACAGCATCACGCTGCATCTGCGCGAGGACCGGCGCCACATTCAGGACCGCGATGTGACGGCTGATGCGCGAAGCGTTGCAGACCCGCATGAACCTCGAGATGGCGGTGACCGACGAGATGGTCCGGATCGCGCACAAACGTGAAGCCTCAGGATTGCTGCCTCGTGCCCGAGTCGCGCCAGGAAGTCACCACCGAAGGCGGCCTCGATCGTCGCAGGCCAGGCTGGCGCGCGTCAGGACGCGGTCGTGCGCGCTCGGCGCCGTCGGGCATCCGCGTGTCGCTGTTCATCGATCCGGACCCGGCGCAGATCGAGGCGGCGCGCCGCGCCGGCGCGCCGGTCATCGAACTGCACACCGGCGCCTACGCGGATGCGTCCGGCGGCGCCGCCCTGCGCCCGCGAGTTCGAGCGGCTGCGCAACGCTGCGAAACTCGCCGCCTCGCTGGGACTGACGGTCAATGCGGGCCATGGCCTCAACTACCACAACGTCGAGCCCATCGCCGCGATCGCCGGAAATCGTCGAACTCAACATCGGCCATTCGATCGTGGCGCGCGCCATCGTTCGACGGCCTGCGCCAAGGCCGTGCGCGACATGAAGGAGCTGATGTGCCGCGCGCGGGCCGGCGCATGATCTTCGGAATCGGCATCGACGTGCTCAGGTCGATCGCATCGAGCGCGTGTATCAGAAGCACGGCGAACGCTTCGTGCGGCATCTCTTGTTGCCGCAGGAGCGCGCGCAGCTCGAGCGCACGGCGCGCCCGGTGCGTTTTCTCGCCATGCGTTTCGCCGCCAAGGAGGCCATCGTCAAAGGCATGGGCACCGGTTTTGCGCATGGCGTATGGATCCGCGACGTGGGCATCGTGCAGAACTCCTGGGGCAAGCCGGAGGTGGTGTATTCCGCGCGCGGCGCCAAGGTGCGCGACGGACTGGGCATCGGCGAGGGTCATGTGACCTTCACCGACGAGGCCGGTCTGGTGGTCGCCGTTGCGATTCTCATGCGGCGCCGGCGCGGCTCGATGAATACGCTGGTCTTCGACATCGAAACCGTTCCGGATACGGATCTCGGCCGCAGGCTCTATGGCCTTGCAGGATCTGTCCGACGAGCACGTGGCGCAGATCATGTTCACCAAGCGCCGCCAGGAAACCGGCAGCGAATTTCTGTCGCACGAGCAGCAGCGCATCGTCGCGATTTCCGTGGTCATGCGCTCGCGCGATACGCTCAAGGTGTGGAGCCTGGGCGACGAGAACTCATCGGAGAAAGACCTGATCGAGCGCTTCTTCGACGGCCTGGACAAGTACACGCCGGATCTGGTGTCCTGGAACGGCGCCGGCTTCGATCTGCCGGTGCTGCATTACCGCAGCCTGCTGCACGGCGTGACGGCCGCGCGCTACTGGGAGACCGGGCGACAGCGATCAGAGCTTCCGCTACAGCAATTATCTGAGCCGCTTTCACTGGCGGCACATGGACCTGATGGACATCCTGTCGGGCTTCCAAGGCCGCGGCCGGGCGAGCCTCGAGGACATCGCGACCGTCTGCTCGGGCTTTCCGGGCAAGCTCGGCATGCACGGCTCCGAGGTGTGGGGCGCTTATTTGCAGGGAGCTCTCGACGCGCATCCGCGACTACTGCGAAACCGACGTGCTCAATACCTATCTGATCTATCTGCGATTCGAGCTGCTGCGCGGACACCTCAATGCCGCGGAACACGCGCACGAACTGCTCGAGGGTGCGCAGGCTGCTGGCCGAGTCGAACGCCGCACATCTTCAAAGAGTTCGCCGCAGCGTGGCCCGAGACCGCGAGCTTAAGTTCGAGTTCAGGAGGCCGACATCGTCGACCTGGCGCACGACGGGCGCGGCGTCGCGCGCGTCGCGGGCAAGGCGGTCTTCATCGAGGGTGCGCTGCCCGGGGAACGGGTGCGTTTTCGGCTCCTCAAGCGGCGCCGGCACATGGACGAGGGGGCCTTGGTCGACGTGCTGCTGGCCTCAGCGGACCGCGCCGCGCCGCGCTGCGCTCACTTTGGGATTTGCGGTGGCTGCTCCTTGCAGCACTTGGCGCCGGCCGCGCAGCTCGCCGCCAAAGAGCGCCAACTGCTCGAGAATCTGCAGCGCATCGGCAGCGTGCGGCCCGAGCGGGTGCTCGAGCCATTGCGGGGACCGGAGTGGGCGTATCGGCGGCGTGCTCGCCTCGGGATCAAGTACGTGCAGAAAAAGGGCCGCGTGCTGGCGGGCTTTCGCGAACGCGAAAAGCCTTACATCGCCGATATCAAGCGCTGCGAAGTGTTGCTCGCGCCGCTCGCGGAACTGCCGCAGGAGTTGGCGGCGCTGACCGAAACCCTGTCGATTCGCGACAAAATGCCGCAAGTCGAGGTCGCGGCGGGGGATCGCGCCACGGCCCTGGTGTTTCGGGTGCTGGAGCCGCCGAGCGCCGCGGATCTAGAAAAGCTCGCCGCGTTCGGCGCGCAGCGCGGCCTGCAGATCTTCCTCCAGCCCGGCGGCCTGGATACCGTGCGGCCGCTGCGCGAGGACTATGCGCCGCTCGATTACGCGCTGGACGATGGCGCTGCTCATCGAGTTCGGACCGGTGGATTTCATCCAAGTGAACCGCGACATCAATGCATCCATGGTGCAAGCCGCGATGCGCCTGCTGCAGCCGCAGTCCGGCGATAGCGCGCTCGACCTGTTCTGCGGCTTGGGGAATTTCACCTTGCCGTTGTCGCGCCGGAGCCGGCTGGTGACGGGCGTGGAGGGCGATGCCGCGCTGGTGTCCAAGGCGCAAGGCAACGCCTTGCGCAACGGCATCGGCAACGCACGATTTGCAGTCGAGAATCTGTTCGAGCCGGACAGTTTCGGGGCCTGGGCCAACGAGCACTACGATCTGGTGCTGCTCGATCCGCCGCGCGCCGGCGCCGCGCAGCTGCTGCGCTTCCTGCCTCGCTGGAATCCGCGGCGGGTCGTGTATATTTCGTGCCACCCAGGGAGTCTGGCGCGGGACGCGCAGATCCTGGTCGCCGATCATGGCTTTGCGCTGACCGCAGCAGGAGTGATGGACATGTTTCCGCATACGACGCACGTCGAATCGATCGCGGTGTTCGAGAGACGCCCATGAGTCTCGGTCCCTTGATGGTCGATATCGCCGGGACCGAACTGACGGCGGAGGACCTTGAGGTGCTGGCGCATCCCTTGGTGGGAAGCGTCATCCTGTTCAGCCGCAATTATCGTGACGTGGCGCAAGTTTCCAGTCTGACGGCGGCCATCCGTGCCGTGCGCACGCCCGCCCTCCTTGTCGCGGTAGACCACGAGGGAGGCCGCGTGCAGCGCTTCCGCGAGGGCTTTACCCGCCTGCCCCCGGCGCGCTTGTTGGGGCGCCGCTATGACGAGGACCGCCGCGAGGGCCTGGCAACGGCTCAGGCGGTCGGATGGTTGATGGCCAGCGAACTGCGGGCCGTGGGCGTCGATTTTAGCTTTGCGCCGTGCGTGGACCTTGACCATGGGGTCAGCGAAATCATCGGCGATCGAGCCTTCCATCGGGACCCTGACGCGGTAGCCGCGCTGGCGGTAGCCTATATGGCCGGCATGCGGGAGGCCGGCATGGCGGCTACGGCGAAGCATTTTCCCGGCCATGGGGCGGTGTTCGCGGATTCCCATGTGGCCTTACCCGTCGACCGGCGCGGCTTCGTGGATTTAGAGCCCGATATCCGGCCCTACCGGCTGCTGATCGAGAACAACCTGGCCGGGGTCATGGGCGCCCACGTGGTGTTTCCGGCCATCGACCCCCTGCCGGCCAGCCTCTCTCGGCGCTGGATCTCCGGCGTGCTGCGCGAGGAGTTGGGCTTTCACGGCTGCGTCTTTGCCGACGATCTCACCATGGCCGGCGCCGCGGCTTTTGGGGGCGTAATCGAACGGGCGGAGCTGGCATTTGCTGCAGGTTGCGACGTCCTGCCCATTTGCAACGATAGACAAGCGGTAAAGTCTGTGCTCAATCACTTCGGGCCGGATTTGGGCTCGCCGGCCTCGCAGGCCCGGGTGGTTAGGATGCGGGCACGTGGTGAGGCCCCGGCAAATCTTGGAGCGGACCGGCAGTGGCAGCAGACGGTAACGATGATTGCGGGCCTTTCGGCAACACCCCCTCTGGTGCTGACGGAGGGCAATCATGACGGAGTTTGATCCGGGCCTGTATCGGCGCTTGGTCGAGAGTTCGCCCGAGGGCGTGGCGCTGATCGATGCGCAGGGCGCGGATCACCCGGTGGTCTACGTCAATCCCGCTTTCGAGGCATTGACCGGATATTCGTCGGCCGAGCTCGTGGGGCGGAACCTGCGTTTGCTGCAAGCCGACGATCGCGAACAGGACGGGCGCCACCGCTTGCGCGATGCTCTGGGCCGCGCACAGCCCTGCCGCGTATTGCTGCGCAACTATCGCAAGGACGGGAGCCTGTTTTGGAACGAAATGACGATGGTGCCGCTGCGCCACCCCGACGGCTGCGTGACGCATTTCGCCAGCCATCACCGCGATGCCGGCGAGCGCTTGCGCATCGATCCCAAGGCGGCCAAAGACAGCTTGAGCGGCGCTCACCAGCCGACCGCCATCGCGGTGCGCGATGACCGACTGACGGGCCTTTACACCTTGCCGTACCTCGAGGAATTGTTGAAGCGCGATTGGGCCGTCGCGCATCGCGAGCAACGCAGTATTGCGGTGTTTGCGGTGGACATCGACGCCTTGGATCTTTACAACACCACCTTCGGACGCGCGGCCGGCGATTCGACCATCCGCCGCGTCGCGCATGTCGTGTCGGGATGCCTGCGCCGGTCGAGCGATGTCACGGCGCGCATCGACGGCGGCAGTCTGATCGCATTTGCGCCCGGCCTCTCGATCGAGCAAGCTTTGCGCGTCGGCCAGCTGATGGCCGAACGGGTGCGCGATCTGCGAATTCACCATCCGCGATCGGCGGTGCTGCGCTATATCAGCATCAGCGTCGGCGTTTGCGCCAGCATCCCGGGCGCCGCCGACAACCCCTCCGATCTTCTGCAACGGGCGCAGCAGCAACTGCAATTCGCCAAGAAGTCCGGACGCAATCAGGCCGCATAGTCGGGAGCGGCAAAAAGATTCCCGCGCACGGGAACTCAATTCTCGCATGCTAGACTGCTTGGCCATCGTCACCGCTTGCGAGGAAGTGATTGGACGCATCCGCAATCGCCAGCCGCGAGGCCGGCCTGCACAAAGAGTTGAGCCGCGCCCAGCTCATCATGATCGGTCTCGGCGGCGCCATCGGTACCGGACTGTTCATGGGCAGCGGCGTCGCCATCGGCTATGCCGGGCCGGCGGTAATCGTCAGTTATGCCATCGCGGCGGTCGCCGCCGTCGCGATCGTCTTCAGCCTGTCGGAGATGGCGGTCATGCATCCGACCGCGGGCTCTTTCGGCACCTACGCGGAAATCTACCTCAATCCCTGGGCAGGAATCATCGCCCGCTATTCCTACTGGATGGCGCAAGTCATCGCCGTCGGCGCCGAGGCGGTGGCGGCAGGGGTCTACATGACCTTCTATTTCCCGGGCACCCCGGTGTGGCTGTGGTCGGTGGGATTTGCCTTGGTGCTGCTCTATTTCAATTCGCGATCCGTCCATAATTTTGGATCGATCGAGTATTGGTTTGCGCTCATCAAAGTCGTGGCGATCGTCATCTTCATCATTCTGGGGACTGCGACCATCTTTGGGCTGTGGACGGCGCCGGTCGGTTTCCACAATCTGACCGGGCTCCCCGGCGGCTTCATGCCGCACGGTTTCGGCGGCGTTTGGATGGCGGTGATCCTGGGTGTTTTGTCGTACAACGGCATCGAAGTCATCGCCGTCACCTCCGGCGAGGCCAAGGACCCGGTGCGCACGATTCCGCAGGCGCTGCGCAGCATGGCGCTGCGCTTGTTCCTGTTCTACATCCTAGCGCTCACCATCGTCGTGACCTTCGTGCCCTGGACCGAAACCGGCGCAACCGTCGTAACGCAAAGTCCGTTCGTGCGCATCTTCGCGCATTCGGGCATCCGCCATGCCGCCGGCATCATGAACTTCGTGGTGTTGAGCGCCGCGCTGTCGAGCATGAATACCAACGTTTATCTGTGCTCGCGCATGCTGTTTTCCCTGTCGCGCGGCGGATTTGCACCCGGTTTCTTGGGCCGCCTGGGCAAAAACGGCACGCCGATCGCGGCTATTTTGCTTTCCGGCACCTGCATTCTGGCGGCCGCGGCACTCTCCAAGCTGACCCCGCTGGCCTACAACTACCTGTTCGGCATCGCACTGTTCGACGCGATGATCGTGTGGATCATCATTCTACTGAGTCACTTCAGTTTCCGGCGCAGACACGCGTTGGCCGACTTGCCGGTGCGCACGCCGGGTTTTCCATGGGTGCAAATCGCCGGACTTCTCCTGCTGTGCGCGCTATTGATCACCATGGGGCTGGACAAGGAGACCTGGCAGATCTCTTGGATCGTCGGCATTCCCTGGCTGTTGCTGCTATCGGGCGGGTATTTTTTCATGAAGGCGCGCCGCGCCCGCAGCGCGGCTGCCGCGGCGCCGCTACGCCCCTGAATTCTGGCCGCGCAGTATCGTTGCCAGCACTTCGCTGTCGATGTTGCCGCCGGACACCACGGCGCACACCTTCGTCTGGGCGTATCGAGCCGAAAGCGCAGCGGCAACGGAAATCGCGCCCGCGCCCTCAGCCACGATGCGGTTGCCCTCCGCCAGCAGCTTGATGGTCCATGCAACCTGTGCGAGCGGTACGGTGATGACTTCGTCGATCAGCTCACGCAGCAGAGGCCACATTTCCGGCAGTATGGAACCGTAGCCCACGCCGCTCACGAAGCCCGCGTCGTGCGGGGTGGCTATCGGGGCACCCGCAGCGAAAGCCGCTTGCAACGGATGCGCGCTGGCCAGCTCACAGGCGATTATTTTCACCTCAGGCCGCAGCGCGCGAACGGCGCAGGCGATGCCGCAGGCGAGGCCGCCGCCGCCAACCGGGATGAGGATCGCCTCGACATCAGGCCACTGTTCGAGAATTTCGACGCCGATCGTCGCGTCTCCGGCGAGCGATGCGGGGTCCCGTACCGCGTCGATGTACAGACCGTGTCGGTGGGCGAGGGCGCCGGTTTCGATCGCGTGCCACCAAACATCGTTGGCGAGAACCTCGATGCGCGCGCCCAAGCGCCGCAGCTTTTCCAGCTTCGCCTCCGGCGCATCCGCGGGAACGAGCGCAGTGGCCCTTACACCGAGGCGGCGCGCCATCCAAGCCACCCCAAGAGCGCTGTTGCCCGAGCTGGCGGTGTAGATGCCGTCATTCAGATCCGCGCGGTTGCGGCTCAATACGGCGTTCGCGATCGGCCGAACCTTGAATGAACCGATCGGCTGGAGATTTTCCAGCTTCAGGCGAATTGTTTTACCGCGCGGCGCCGCATCGCAAGCAACCAACGGAGTCATCATGCTCAAGCCTGCAATACGGGTGCGCGCCGCCGCGATCTGAGCCGCGTCGACCGGTTTTACTTCATCGAACAAGGCGTTGTCCCCGCGTTTTTGCGCCGCTGCGCGCGCGGGGCCCATAATTGCATATTTATATGACTGTGCATATAATTCAGCGTCTCGATACCTGCGACAGGAGCCGGAAAGGTGGAACGAAATTTCGAGGCGCTGCGCAAGGAATTCCCGGTTCTGCAGCGAAAGACCTACCTCAACAGCGGATCTTATTGCGCGCTCGCGAACGAAGTGCGTGCCGCGTTCGACGCCTACATGGAAGACCGGCTGCTGGTGGGCGCCAATTGGGACGTTTGGGTGATGAAGAACGAGTCGGTGCGCGCCCTCACGGCTACGCTGCTGCACGCCTCGCCGGATGAGATCGCCGTGACGGCCTCCGTTTCCGCCGGACTGAATGCCTTGGCGAGCGCACTCAAGTTCACCGGTGCGCGCAACAAGGTTGTGATCAGCGATTTCGAGTTTCCGACCAATGCGCAGATCTGGCACGCGCAGGAGCCGCGCGGCGCGAAAGTGGTGCATGTGCCGCGCGCCGCTGACGGCTATATCCCGACCGAGATGTTCGAAAAAGCCATCGACGAACAAACGCTGCTCGTGGCGATCACGCATGTGTGTTTCCGCAACGGCGCGAAGCTCGACATTCCGGGCATCGTGCGCCTCGCCCGCGCCAAGGGCGCGATGGTGCTGCTCGATTGTTATCAGTCCGTGGGCTCGCTCGATATCGACGTCAAGGCGTTGGACGTCGACTTCGCCGCCGGCGGCATGCTCAAGTATTTGCTGGGGACCGCTGGGATCGGATTTCTCTACGCCAAGGACACGTGCGTGCGCTCGCTGGTGCCCACCAACAGCGGCTGGTTCGCGCAGGCGAACATCGCGGCGATGGACATCACCGCGAATCGTCCGGCGCCCAATGCGCGCCGCTTCGAGGCCGGCACGCCGCCCGTCGTCAACTGCTATGCCGCCGAGGCGGGCCTCAAGCTGCTGCTCAAAGTCGGCACGCCGGCGATTGAAAAGCGCAATTTGGCGCTGACGCGCCGCTGCATGACGAGGCTGGCGGAGATCGGATGGCCCAGCATTACGCCGACCGAGGATTCGCGGCGCGGCGCCACCGTTGCCGTCCCGTCGTGCGACAGCGCCAAGCTGACCGCCGAGCTCATGAAGCACGACATCGTGACTTCCCATCGGGACGACAACGTGCGTGCCAGCTTTCATTTTTACAACAATGAGGACGATGTCGAGTCCTTTGTGGCGGCGATGCAAGAGCTGCGCGGTTCCTTCGGGCCGCGCCGCGGGAATTGACGGCGGTCTGATATGGAAATTCGCATCCTGCGTCGCGACGACGTACGCCGATTGCTGCCGATGGGCGAGTGCATCGAGCTGATGCGGCGGACCATGATCGCCGTCTCCGAAGGCAGAGTGGTGTTGCCGCTGCGAGCGATCATGGCCATGCCCGGCGAGCGCGGAATGATGGGTGTGATGCCGGGATATCTCGCGGATCCGGAGTGTTTCGGCGTCAAGCTCGTGAGCCTGATTCCACGCAACAAGCCGCCGCAATATTCCTCGCATCTCGGCTTGGTGCTGCTGTTCGAGGCCGATCACGGCCAGCCGGTCGCGCTGCTCGATGCCGCGGAGATCACCGCCATACGCACCGCGGCCGCGAGTGGCCTGGCCACGCGTCTGTTGGCGCGGGAGGATGCCGGCGATTTGGCCATTTTGGGCGCCGGCGAGCAGGCTCGCAGCCATCTCGAGGCGATGCTGTGTGTGCGGCCGCTGCGGCGCATTCGGGTGTGGGCACGCGACTCTGCCAAGGCGCGGCAGTTCGCGGAATCGGAAGGCGCGCGACATCGAATCGTGGTCGAAACCAGCGCCACGGTCCGCGACGCGGTAGCAGGCGCCGACCTTGTCTGCACCACCACCAAGGCGCGCGAACCGATCCTGCAGGGCGATTGGCTGACCCCCGGCGTGCATTTGAACGTGGTCGGTTCGAGCGTCGCGGCTGCCGCGGAAGTCGACATCGCGGCGGTGGTGAAGACGCGCTTCTTCGTCGATTGCCGCAATTCCACGGTGAACGAGGGCGGCGAGTATCTGCGCGCGCTGCGCGCCGGCGCCATCACCGCCGAACACATCGTGGGCGAGATCGGCGAAGTGGCCAATGGCTCGAGAGCCGGCCGCCGCTCTCCCCTCGATATGACGCTCTATAAATCCCTCGGCGTCGCGCCGCAAGATTTGGCGGCCGCGCATCATGTCCTTGAAAAGGCGCGCGCCGCCGGCATCGGGCAGATCGTTGACTTCTGATGTCAACAAAGAGCATGGCGCGAACTAGAAAAAAAGCCGCCGTGGCAGTCCAGGGTGCAGCGCCAAAACCGGCGGATCGGGGGCTTTTCGACGACTTTCTACCGCATCTGATCGCACGGCTGGCCTATCAACTCAATGCGGACCTGATCGAAAAACTGCGGCGTGAAGGCATCAACGTCACCCGCTGGCGCATCCTGGCGGTGCTCGCCATGGGCGACGGCATCACCATCAATGAGATCATCGATCGCGCGATGGTGCAGCAATCGGCGCTCAGCCGCGCTCTGATGCGCATGGAAAAGGAAAACACCGTCCGCCGGGTTCTGCGGCGGGAAGACGCCCGTTGCGTCGAGGTGTATCTCACGGACAAGGGCCGAACTCTGTTCAATTCCCTCAACGTTGTGGTGCGGCGTCGCGAGCAGCGGCTGTTGGAAGGTTTCTCTCCCTCGGCAATCGAAGCGGCCTTCACTCTGATCCGGCGCATGAGCCGCAACATGCAAAGACCGGCCCAGGAGACGACACCATGAACGCCGCCAAAACCTCGCCGCTCATCGCCAATCGCAAAGGCTACTATTTCGAGGTCAAGGCGGGAAAGCGCTATTGGTGGTGCAGCTGCGGGCGCTCCAAGTCCCAGCCTTTCTGCGACAGCTCGCACGTCGGCAGCGAGTTTCTTCCGGTCCTTTTCACGGCGGAGCGCGACGCAGACGTCATTTTCTGCGGCTGCAAGCGAACCGGCACGGCACCGTTCTGCGACGGCGCCCACAGCAACTTGCCGGGCGGATATCTCACCGATGACCCGGACAGCCCTGAAAATCGGGCCGTGGTGCAGATCGACGCCGGCCCCGGCCCCATCGTCGCGCTCGATGGCCGGTGCTATGTCTTCTCCACCGCGCGGGCATCCTTGCGCGCGTGCGGCGCGATGCGCTACTGCGCGGTCGTCACGCCGGCGTTGGGCGCATTGTTTCAATCGCAGTTCTACGCCGAGATTGCGGCGCGCGGCAGCTCGCCGGTGATCGCGGCCGATGGGCGCCATACCGTGCTGTTCGTGATCGAGGGCAACGGGGACGTTGAGATCGGCGGTCGGCGCTTCGCGGTGCGGCCGCTGACCGGCATCTATGTGCGGCCTGCGGAAGCCTATCGCGTCCACAATGACTCCGCGGCGCCGCTCAAGTTCTTCGTTTCCAATGGTCCCGGCAGCGAGGATTTGGTGCTGACCGAGGACATGCCCGCGAATTTCGAGTCCGAACATCCCAATCGGGTCGCCTCGATCGACCCGGCGCAGCGGCACAAAATGGCCGAGCGCTACTACCAGATGCTGGTCAACCGCGAGCACGGCTCGACGGTGGTGACGCAATTCATCGGCAACATCCCGTTATCCAAAGCCGAGCCGCACCGGCACTTGTACGAAGAGGCGCTCATCTTTCTCAATGGACAAGGGGTGGTCTGGACCGAGAGAACCAAGACGCCGGTGGCCGCCGGGGATGTGCTGTTCCTGCCGCGCAAGCAAATGCATTCGGTTCAATGCACAACACCCGGCGGATTTGATATCGTCGGCGTCATCTATCCCGGGGACAACCCCTCCATCAATTATTAGAACACTATGGCCACCCACTCACAGACTCTTTCCACCCTGGTCGATGGCATTCTGCGCGGCGGCATTCGCGTCGTGGATCTGACCGTGCCGCTGGAAGCGGCGACGCAAACCATCCGCTTGCCCGAACAATTTGCGCCCTCGAAACCCTTTGTTTTGGAGGAAATCTCGCGCTACGACTCGCGCGGGCCCGCCTGGTATTGGAACAACATCAGTTGCGGCGAACATACCGGCACTCATTTCGATGCGCCGATTCACTGGGTGACCGGCAAGGATTATCCGGACAACGCCACCCACAACATTCCGGTGGAGCGCTTCATCGGTCCGGCCTGCGTCATCGACGTCTCCAAGCAGGTGCGGGGCAGCGCGGACTTTCTGCTCACGCAAAGCGTGGTTGAGCAGTGGGAAAGCCGGCATGGCCGCATCCCGAGCCGCGCCTGGGTGTTGATTCGCACCGACTGGTCGAAGCGCCCGGGCGATTCGTTTCTCAATTTCACGGCCGACGGCTCCCATACGCCCGGCTTCCATCCGGAGTGCGTGCCGTTCCTCGCGCGGGAACGCGACATCCTGGGAGTGGGGGTGGAGACGGTCGGCACCGACGCAGGCCAGGCGCACACCTTCAATCCGATGTTTCCCTGCCATACCATCATGCACGGCGCCAACCGTTTCGGGCTCGCCAGCTTGACCAACCTGGATCAGCTGCCGCCGACGGGCGCGGTGGTCATCGCGCCGCCGCTGAAAATTGTGAACGGTTCAGGCAGTCCGCTGCGGGTGCTCGCGCTCGTACCGGTGTAGTGGGATGCTTCGCGCTCTCGCCGCCGTTGCCCTGTTCGCGATGGGCATCGCGCAGGCCGACGCGCAAGACCCGGCCGCGCGCCAAATCTCCGTCGATGCGACCGTGACGGTGGGCGCTTTGCGTCCTTTGAACGGGGTGCAGGCCGACGATTCGCAGGGTACTGCCTTCTACCGCACGGCGCATGTCGACCTGGTGCGCATCCCCGACGCGGCCGGGGCGGGAGAAATCGACGCCATTTTCCCCGACTTGGGCGCCGACGCTGAAAATCCCAAAAGCTACAACTTTGCCGCCACCGATCAGCTCGTGCGATCCATCAAAGCGGGCGGGGCAGAGCCCCTGTTTCGAATCGGACGCGGCGCCGGCGCCGGCGCCGAGCCACCCGCCGATCTGGACAAATGGGCGCAAATCGTGCGCCACGTGGTGCTGCATTACAACGCAGGATGGGCCAAGGGATTTCGATACGGCATCCGCTATTGGGAGATCTCGAACTCGCCGGACTCGAAGCAGTTTTGGAGCGGCGCCGCGGCGGACTACTATCACCTGTACGACAAGACCGCGCGGGCCATTCAAGCCGCCGATCCCGCCGCACTCGTCGGGGGCCCGGCGATCTCCAAGCCATTGATCGTGGGCGACTATCGCGAAAAATTCATCGACTTCGTGCGCCTGAACGACCTGCCGCTCGATTTTTTCACCTGGCACTTCTACGCCGTGGACTCCAACGATCCCTATGTCTTCGTCACGATCGCGCGGCAGCTGCGCATTATCCTCGATGCACGGGGTTTTGGCTCCGCCAGGAACGTATTGGACGAATGGAATGCGGACCCGGCCGACATGGATTTACCGAACGCGGCACGCGCAGCATTCGTGGTGAGTTCGCTCATCTATATGTTGGGCGGCCCCATCGATGCGCAGACCTATCGAAGCGCGGCAAACTCGGTTCGCCTGGGCAGCGGGGCAAGCGACGCGGTCGGATCGGGGCTCGCCGCCTTCGGGGCGCTGAAGAGCACCCCATTGCTGATTCGAAGCAGCGGCGGCGATGATTCGGGGTTCGCGCTGGTGGCCGGCAGATCCAAGGACAACCGCCTCGTTCAAATCCTCATCAGCAACTTTCAGATCGCGCCGAAATATTTAGGCGGCCCCCGCGACACCTGGGACACCACGCTGCCGGAGCGGCGCACGCTCCACTATTCCAACAATCAGGCCTACGACGCGACGGTCACCGTGCCGACCTCGGGCAAGTACCAGGTGAAGCGCTATCGAATCAGCGACTCGAGCAACTTTGCGCTGCTCGATCAGCGCATCGAAACCGGGCCCAACATCCGCCTGCAGGCCGCGCTGCCGCCGCCCGCGATCGAACTCATCGTCATCAGCGCGAAATGATCAAATGGGATTCAAGCCGAGACGCACCAGATCGGCGATTTCCGCCGCAATCTGCGTCTGGCGCTGCTCATCGCCGCGCACCAGACCCTTGGCCAGCCAGCTGCCTGCGCCGCGCAGAAACAGCAGCAGGCAATCGCGGTTGACACCGCGCATCGAGCGTTCATTGTGCGCCTCGCGGCACAACGCCCGGTAAGCCTGCACCAGCTCCCGGCTGCGCTCGGTCGCGAGAATCTTTTCCGCCGCGCTCAACGCATCGTAGCCGGTCGAGGCGCGCAACGGCTCAATGTCGTCGCGCTGATGGGAGATCGAATTTGCGCGCAGCACCGCGACCAGCGTATCGCTCGCGGAACCTCCCTGCGCGGCGGCCTGCTCGCGGATGAAGCAGAAGATCCGATGGGTGCGGGCGTAGCAGGCTGAAAGTATGGTCTGTTTATCGCCCACGTAATGGTAGAGCGTCCGCTTGGTGGCGCCCACCGCCGCGGCGATGTCTTCGAGCGAGGTCGTATCCACGCCCCGCCGGTTGAACAGCTGCGAGGCCGCGGCGAGAATCTTTTCGCGTTTCGCGTCGAACTGCGCTTCGCGGTCGAATAAGCCGCCGCCTTGGGTCAACAGCAGCGCGAAATCGATCGGCGGCGGATCGACCTCGCGGGCGCGATCGGCAGCCCAGCCGTTCGCCAGAATGTCCTTGGCCGCGGCAATAATGTCCGGGCGGCTGACACGCAAGGCTTCGGCAAGCGATGAGTTCAGGGGGATCGAGTGAATGATGCTGATGATGGTGCGTGCCGCAATTTCAAAATCGCAGCGGCGAATGCGCCCCGCCTTGGCTCCCGCCTCGATCAAGCTCGCGAGCCGCGCAACCACCGCCTCGAAAATCCCGAGCACCGTTTCGCGCGCCCCGGGGTCAAGCAAACCGATTTCGCTCAAGGCGGCAAGCTCCGGCTCCGCCGGGTCCAGGGTGCTCGCGATGAAGTTGCCGAGCACTTGCAGCGTGCCCTTGCCGGACCGGGCCGACTCTTCCAGCCGCCGCGCCATGATCTCTGAGGAGCGCAAATAGACCTGAAACATCAGGTCCTCGCGATCCTCGACATAGTAGTAGAGCGATGCGCGTGAGAAGCCGAGCTTGTCCGCGACGTCCGTCAGGGAGGTCATGGAGATGCCTTTGGAGTTCAGTTCGCGCGCGGCCTGGTCGAGCAGTTGTTCACGGCGCGATTTGGCCGCCGTATCGACGCGGCGCGCGGCGCCGGCACCTTTGCTGATCAGTCGCATCGCGCTAATACTCGACTGCGCAGCCCTGGGGCCGGGTTTCGGTTTTTTGCACGCCCCTTCCGGCGATCAAGTCATCGAGCGCTGATTTGACGTACTCGCGGCCCACTGCATCGTCCGTGAACACCTGGTCGTCCATCGCGCCCTCATATGCCAGCTTGCCGTCGCGATTGATCACGAAAAAACTCGGTGTGGTCTTCGCGCCATAGCTGCGCCCAATGGCGCCGTCGACATCGAACAAGAAGGCGGTGACCGACGCACGCGTTTGCGCAATGCGCGCGCGCGCCGCCGCCGGCGTCAGAAACCCCGCCTTGTCGGGCGCGGCCGTGTCGATGGACAGCCAGACGATTTGCCGTGAAATCGCGTAACGCTGTAAGGCCTGCATGGCTCCGCTTTTGTATTTGACCGCGGTGAAAGGGCAGACGGGGCTGGTCCATTCGAGGACCACGAGCTTGCCGGCATAGTCGCGCAGACTGTGCCGCTTGCCATCGGCGCCCCGGGCCGTAAACAACGGCGCCGGCGCTCCCACCTCGACGCGGCTCAGGGCCGTGGCGCGCGCAAAACCGACGAAGCCAATGCCGGCAACCGCCAGCGAAACGATGGAGGCGGCCCGTGCGAATCCCTTCAACGAATCAAAGGTAGACAACACGGGCCGCCACGAGGGTGCTACTGGCCGCCTCCGCTCTTCTCCGGTGCCGCTTGCGCGGGCGCGCCCGGCGCCGGCTGGTGCTGCTGCTGCGAAGCCTGCTCGCGGCGCTTTTGCATGTTGCTCTCCGCCGCGGCCAACTCATTGGGCTCGATAAAGCCGTCATGATCGGTGTCGATTTTGGCGAAGGCACCCGCGAACTGGCTGCCGATCGGCCCGGTCAATTCCGACTTGTCCAGCTTGCCGTTCATTTTCGTGTCCAGCATGCCGAACAGACGGTTCTTGTTCAGCTCCTTGTCGTATGCAGCATACTGATCCATCTTGTCGGAGGTCTCGCCGATCCACTCGTAGTGGAAGGCGGTGTAGAGCATCTCATCGAAGGATTGATCGCCCCAGGGCACGACCCGATTGTGATCCGGGTTGGCCGGATTCCTCACGGAATTGTCGTAGGTATAGACGGCCAGCAACTTCGATCCGGCCGGAACCTTGACCGGCTGGACGAAGTTGTACTCGCGCTGCCAGTTGAAGTCGTAGTGGGGCAGTGCGACCAGCAGCGTCTTCTTGCCGTCCGGCGCGATCAGGAAGAACTTCGAGGACGCGCCGCGATAATGGGCGTGCGGGAACGCACCGTACAGCATCATGTCCCGGGGCACGTCCATGTACGCCTGCAGCTCGGTGCTTTCCGTGTTCGCCGGAATCACGATATTCGCATTCAAAACCACCGAGTTGCGCATGACGTACTTCGGCTTGTCCTTCCAGAAGTAAAGCGCGATTTGCGAGTGCTCGGTGACTTGCTGGCCGAAGGGCGTGTAGTGAACTTGGAAGCCGATGGCCCCGCCGGCCGGAATGTATGCGCCGGTATTGGCCGGCTCGACGAAGGATTCCGCGCCGACCGCATAGCCGCCCAGCGAGGTTCCCCACTTGCTCTCATTCGCGACTTGACCCGGTCCGGGCACTTCCGCGAGATAACCGGTCAGAATGTGATGCACGGTTTGGCGATTCACGACCTTGATGGTCGAGGCACGCAGCCACTTGCCCTCCTTCAGGGGATTGACCACGTAGGGGCGCTGATAGTCGACGATGCCGTTCGCCGGGATGGTGTAGGCGGGAATATCCAGCACCAAGTCCGGCTTGCCCAGCGGCCACTCAGGCGCGGTGAAGTTCTTGCCGGCCATCGGATCGGCACCGGTGCCGCGCGGCGCGCCCGCTTCGACCCAATGCACCAGCGTCTTGATTTGCGCGGCGGACAGGCTGCGGTCGCCGAGGAAATGGCCCACGCTGGGATCGGCGCGCCAGGGCGGCATGCGCTGCGTGCGGATCATTTCGCGAATCATGGACGCAAATGGCGCGATCTCCTCGAACTTGGTGAAGGGCATCGGACCGATGCCGCCAGGCTCATGGCAGGACACGCACTTGTCCTCGAACATCGGCGCGATGTTCTTCACGTAGGTGACTTTGCTGGCGGCGATTTTCGCGCGTTCCGGGAAGTCGATGATGCAGCCCACCGGCTCGACCCGCGCGACCGCCACCGGCTTGCCGGCGAGCATGGCATCGAGCGCATCCTTGGCCCAGGTGTGGTCAGCTGCAGCCTTTTGGCGCTCGTAGGTGACCCTGTCGTCGATCGGGCCCCGATACATGATTTTCCATGTCTTCGGATCGATGATGATGACTTCGGCGGTTCGGGTCACGCCCAACTGCTCGCCCACCAGCTGATTGGTGTCCATGAGGATCGGCAGGTTGTAGCCGTAGGCTTGCGCCTCCGCGACGATCGCCTCACGCTTGTCCGACGGCGTGGAGTTCAGCATGAAAATCTCGACGCCTTTGGACGAATATTGCTCTTGCAACGCCTTGACCGCCACGCTGATGTTGCGGCTCACCGGACAGTTGTTCTCCTGGGTAATGAGCACCACCGCGCTGGCGTCGCCGAGCTGGCGCAGCTCGTGCGAATGCAAATTCTGATCCGACAACCGGAAGTCGTCGACGGTGACGGGCAACGCCACGTCGGCGGGTGCTTTTGCCTTCGCGGCCGCGGCGGCTGTCGCGCCGCATGCGCCCGCGTAGCTTAGGCTTGCGATGGCAATCAATGCCGCTGCAGCGGCAGATGCACGAGTCTTCTTCATAGTCGTTAACCTTCCCCGGTGGTTCGCCATGGTATGCGCGCGCGTAGAGAGCGCGCAGAATCTACGTTTCGGTGACATTATGCCACCAAATGTGGGGGTTGTCTCGAAACCGCCGGGAGCGGCCTCAATGGCCCAATTCGTGCGTTAATGGCGACCATGAACGCCTCTCCAAGGCTGCGCCGCGGGTTGATCTGGGTCGGGTGGACGCTCCTCGCGTTCGCCGTCCTGGTTGTTTTGGCCGCTGTCGCATTGGATGCCGGGTATCTGCGCGGACCGCTGCTGAAACTGCTCGCGGCGTATTCGGACCGGCCGATCCGCGTCGAAGGCCCATTGAGTGTGCGCATTTTCTCGCGCAATCCGCGTCTCGTGGCCGAAGGCGTCGTCATCGGCAACCCGGCGTGGACGCCGGCCGGGAGCGCCGCAACTCTCGGCAAGGTGACGGTGGTATTCGACGCGCCGCGTTTGGGCAAGGAGCTGAGCATCGATCGGCTGCAAATCGACCATGCAACGCTGCACCTGATTCGCGACGCCACCGGTCATGCCAACTGGCAGCTGCAAAATCCGGACCGCAGCGCGCCGCACGCCATGATGATCATTCGCTCCTTGTCCATGATGGATGCGCATGTGCTGCTGGAGGATGCGCAAAAGCACCGGCGCTTCGACGGCACGATATCCGCGCATGATGCGACCGGCGCGGCGGGAGAAAGGCCCCTGAGCATCGAGGGGAAGGGTGAGCTGAACGGCAGGCCGCTCAGCTTCGAATTCAGCGCCGATCCACTGCGCACGGCGAGCCGCAACGCCCGCTACAACTTCAAATTCACTGAAAGCGCCAGCGGTTCGCACCTGACTGCCGGCGGATTTTTGCAGCATGGGTTCGATTTGCGTTCCTACGACGCGACCTTCGAGGCCTCCGGCGCCGATCTTAGGGACATGCGTTACCTGACCGGCGCGAGACTGATCGACACCGGCAGCTACCATCTGTCCGGACACCTGGCGTGGCGCGCCAACACCTCCACCTCCACCTTCACCGATCTGTCGGTCAAGAGCGGGCAAAGCGATTTGCACGGATCGGTGTCGATCAATTCGCCCAAGGGTCAGTTCAACCTGGACGGCGAATTGGAGTCGCAGCTCCTGCGTCTTTCGGATCTGGGTCCGCGCGCGGCGGGCCGCGATCCAGAACCCGCCGCGAACGAGCTGCTCTTGTCGACCGCCACGCCCGATCCGACTGTACTGCGGCTCGGCAAGGGGACGGTGCAATATCGGGCTCAGCGCCTGGAAGCGGGGCGCACCGCACTCAGCGCGTTTGCGGCAAAGGCCGGCAACGATCACGGCGAGCTGACGATCGCTCCGGTATCCGCGCAAATCATGGGAGGCAATTTGACCGCCCAGATCAAGATCGACGCGCGGAAAGAGATTCCTGCCGCGCACTTGGAAGTTAGAATCAAGGATATGCAACTCGCGCAATATCCGCGCAAAAAAGCCGGACCGCCGCCCATCGAAGGTTCGTTGGCGGTGAAAATGGACCTTACGGGCCGCGGAAAATCTCTGCATGATGCCGCGGCGAGCGTGGACGGCACGCTGCTGGCGAGCCTGCCCGGCGGCATGGTGCGCGAATCGCTCGCGGAACTCACCGGCATCGACCTTCGCGGACTGGGACTGCTGCTCGCCAAAGACAAGAAAGAGGTGCCGGTGCGTTGCGGTATCGCGAACTTTCAGGCGCATGACGGCACCTTGACGGCAAAGACTCTGGTGCTCGACACCGCGCCGGTGCTGATCGCCGGCGAAGGGTTCATTCATCTGCAGAACGAGACCTTGGATCTGATCCTGCGAGGCTATCCGAAGCATGTGCGCTTTTTTCAGCTGCGCTCGCCGATTGTGATTCAGGGCACCCTTAAGTCCCCCAAGATCGGAATTCAGGCCCGCGATTCTAAAATGGTGCTGTTCGATCCGGGCAAGGCGAAGGACGCCGACTGCGAGTCCTTGCTGCAATGAACCTCGCGGTGGCAGTCGGCAAGAGCGACCATGCACAGGGCCCCGAGGACGCACCGGTCACGGTGGTCGAGTACGGCGACTATCAGTGCCCCTACTGCTCGGATATGAATCCCATGATCAAGGCGATAGCGAAAGCCATGGGCAAGCAATTGCGCTTCGTCTTCCGCCACATGCCGCTGCTCGAGATGCATCCCTATGCGCAGCATGCCGCCGAAGCGGCCGAGGCGGCGGGCGCCCAGGGCAAATTCTGGGAGATGCACGACGCCATCCTTCAGCAGCAATCCGAACTGGGCTCCGATCTGTTGCATCAGCTTGCGGTGAGATTGAAACTCGATGTGGAGCAGTTTTCCAATGATCTGGAGACGCGCCGCTACCGGCCGCGGGTCAAGCGCGATTTCATGGGCGGCATGCGCAGCGGCGTCGCCGGAACGCCGACTTTCTTCATCAACGGCAAACGCTACGAGGGTGCGCTGGACCATGCCTCGCTGCAGTCGGCCATCGGACGGGCCTAAGGCCGGCGGGAGGGGCGGGTTCCTAGACCCGGACGAACTCCAACAGGCGATTGTTCGCGGGTAGGTCGTGATCGACACGCAGCCGCAGCGCATGGCGCTCCGCCAGAGCGCAAAGGTCCGTCAGGTCGCGCAGCCCCGAGAGGGGGTCGCGCTCCTGGAGCATGCGATCGAAGTCGCGATTGCTGTCGGATGTGTAGCGCCCGGCGTAGCGAAACGGCCCATAAATGCACAGCACGCCGGAGGCCGACAACACGGCATCGACGCCGCGGAACAGCGCCTCCACTTCCGGCCAGCCCATGATGTGCAGCGTATTGGCGCTATAGACGGCATCGACGCTGCGCAACGGCCAGATGCTTTGCTTGACCTCGAGAACGGTGGGCGGCCGCAGGTTGCGCGTGCCCTCGAGCTTCACCCGGGCCGCAAGGTCGGCAAGGTAGGTCAACTGCTCGGTGGGATACCAGGTCAGATGCGTCAAGTGCGCAGCAAAAAACACCGCGTGCTGTCCGGTGCCGCTGCCGATTTCGAGCACCTGAGTCCGGTCCGCAAAAGCGCTGCGCAGCACATCGAGAATCGGACCCTTGTTTCGCTCGCAGGCTTCGGAGAAGGGCAGCATGGCCATATGTTACAGTGCGCCTTCCCGCCCGCAAGACTTCAGGAGATTTTGGATGGCGACCCTGTATGATTTTTCAATTCCCGCGCTGACGCGCGGACTCACCAACATGTCGGCAATCCTCGATAAGGCGGCCGCTTACGCGGCCGCAAAAAAATCGATACGACCGTGCTTGCGCAGGCACGCCTGTATCCGGATATGTATCCGCTCAGCCGCCAGGTGCAGATTGCGTGCGATACCGCCAAGGGCGCGGCGGGCCGGCTGGCGGGCATCGAAATGCCGAAGCATGAAGATACGGAAACCACCTTGCCGGAGCTCAAGGCGCGCATCGCCAAAACGCTGGATTATTTACGCACCGTCAGCGCGGCAAAGGTCGCCGGCGATGATTCCCGCGCGATCGAATTGAAATTCCCCAACGGTTCCTGGAAATTCACCGGGCTGGGCTACGTCAATGATTTCGTGCTGCCGAATTTCTTCTTTCACTACACCATGATCTACGCGTTGCTGCGCAAGAACGGCGTCGAAATCGGCAAAGTCGATTTTCTCGGCGCAATCCAATAGCGGCGCCGCAGCGCTACGCCAGCTGCTCCACCAGCTCTTCGACGCGCGTGAACAGCTTTCTCCTCGGTGCGCGCATCGTGCGTGAAGCGCAAGCTTGAGCGGGCCGTCGAGGCGATATTCCTTGCGGCCTGCCTTGAATCAGCTTCAGCACCCGCTTCGGTATCGATCCTGTTCTGTCCTCGTCGAACATGAATGTAGCCGCCGGCTGGCGCCGGCGTCGATCTTGCGGATGCCGAGCTGCGGCGGCGCGCAGCTTGAGCTGCGCGGTCGCGGAACAAGGATTGCGGCAGACGGCGGCAGCGGACCGAAGCGGTCGATCATCTCGACCTTGCAGCTCGTCCAGCTCCTCGCGCGATTCGGCGCGCTGGCGATGCGCTTGTAGAGCACCAAACGCAGGTGCACATCGGGCACATAGTCCTCGGGAATGAGCGCCGGCACGTGCAGTTCGACCTCGGGCCCCGCATCCAGGGGCCGCTCCAGGTCGGCCGGCTTTGCCCGATTTCAGGCCGGCGACCGCCCGCTCCAGCAGCTCCATGTAGAGGTTGTAGCCGATCTCCTGATCTGGCCGCTCTGTTCGTCGCCCAGCAGTTCGCCGGCTCCGCGAATCTCCAGATCGTGGGTCGCGAGCGTGAAGCCCGCGCCGAGCTCCTCCAGCGACTCCAGGGCCTCCAGCCGCTTGACGGCATCGGCGGTCATCGCCTTGCGCGGCGGCGTGATCAGATAGGCGTAGGCGCGGTGGTGCGAGCGGCCGACGCGGCCGCGCAGCTGATGAATCTGCGCGAGGCCGAATCGATCGGCGCGGTCGATGATGATGGTATTGGCGGTCGGCACGTCGATGCCGCTCTCGATGATGGTCGTGCAGACCAGCACGTTGAAGCGCCGATGGTAGAAATCCAGCATCAGCTGTTCGAGGTCGCGTTCGCGCATCTGCCCGTGGCCGACGGCGACGCTCGCTTCCGGGCACCAGCTCGCGGATCGCCTGCGCGGTCTTCTCGATGGTCTCGATCGTGTTGTGCACGAAGTAGATCTGGCCGCCGCGGCGGATCTCGCGCAGTCAGGCCTCGCGCACGATGGTTTCGTTCCACTCCAGCACGAAGGTCTTCACCGCCAGCCGCTCGGCCGGCGGCGTGGTGATCAAGGACAGATCGCGCAGGCCGCCCATGGCCATGTTGAGGGTGCGCGGAATGGGCGTCGCGGTGAGCGTGAGCACATCCACCTCGGCACGCAGCGCCTTGAGCTTCTCCTTGTCGCGCACGCCGAAGCGATGTTCCTCATCGATCACCACCAATCCCAGATCCTTGAAGCGCACCTTGCCCTGCAGCAGGCGATGGGTGGCGATGACGATGTCCACGGTGCCGGCGGCGATGCCCGTCGATGACCGCCGGCCGCCTCCTTGTTGGTGCGAAAGCGCGACAGGCTCTCGACGCGCACCGGCCAGTCGGCGAAGCGGTCCACGAAGGTGGTGTAATGCTGCTGCGCGAGCAGCGTCGTGGGCACCAGCACCGCGACCTGCTTGCCGGCCTGCACCGCGACGAACGCGGCGCGCAGCGCCACCTCGGTTTTGCCGAAGCCCACATCGCCGCAGATCACGCGGTCCATGGGCTTGCCGGATTTCAGATCCGCGATGCACCTGTTCGATGGCCGCGGCCTGGTCGGCCGTCTCCTCGAAGCGGAAAGCCGGCTTGAAAGGCGCGGTATTCGGCTTCGCGCGGCCTGCATGGAGCGTGCCCTGCGCGCGCGGCCCGGCGCGAATACAGATCCAGCAGCTCCGCGGCGACGTCGCGGATGCGTCTGCGCGGCCTTGCGGCGCGCCTTTTGCCATTGGTCGCCGCCGAGCTTGTGCAGCGGCGCCGTTTCCGCCGGCGCGCCGGTGTAGCGCGACACCAGATGCAGCGATTGCACCGGCACGTAGAGCTTGTCGCCGTCGGCATATTCGAGCACCAGGAACTCGCCGGTGTAGCCGGCGACGTCCATGGTCTGCAGGCCCGACGTAGCGGCCGACGCCGTAGGTCTCGTGCACCACCGGCGCGCCGACGCGCAGGTCCGACAGCTCCTTGAGTATCTTGGCCGGATCGCGCTCGGCGCGCCGGCGGCGGCGCTCCTGACGCGCGCGGTCGCCGAACAATTGCGATTCGGTCAGAATCTCGAGCGGCGGCGATTCCGAGCGCAGCCCCGAGACGGCGGCGGACACCGTGATGCCCGAGCTCGGCGCCGCTCGCCATGAATGCGGCAAAGCCGTCGAAGACCTTGGGCTGGATGCCGCGGCGCGCGCAGCAGATCGAGCAGCAGTTCGCGCCGGCCGGCCGATTCGGCCGCGAGCAGCACGCGGCCGTCGATCGCGGCGAGGTGCGCCTCGAGTTCGGCGGCCGGCTGTTCGGCGCGCGCATCGATGCGAACCGACGGCCGGCGCCGCGCTCGGAAAATTTTGGAACGCGTCCCGGCGAGTCTCCGGGCGGCCATTCGAAGGATGCGCAGTTCGACTCTCGGCCACGGCGGCGAGCTCCGCGCTGAACTCCGCCGGCGTCAGATAGACCTCCGCGGGATCGAGGATCGGGCGGTAGCGATCGTGCGCGCAGCTGTTCATGCCGCTCCACGATTCCGCTCCACAGTCCGTCCGCGCTCGAGGTCGCCTCGCTGCATGTCGACGAGCACGCTGTCGGGCGGCAGGTACTCGAACAGATGCGAGGTGCGTTCGAAGAACAGCGGCAGGAAGAACTCGATCCCGCCCGGCGCGCGTGCCGGCGCTCATGTCGCGGTAGACCGCTTGCTCGGTGAGATCGCCGGTGAAGCGCAGCCGATAGCGGCGGCGGAACTCGCGCACCGCGTCCGGATTCAGGGGCGTTTCGCGCGCCGGCAGCAGCTGAATGCGCTCCAGTTTGTCGCCCGAACGCTGCGTGTCCGGATCGAAATGCCGGATGCTGTCGACGTCGCGATCCAGCAGATCGATGCGGTACGGGGTGTCCGAGCCCATCGGGAACACATCGATGCAGCGATCCGCGCACCGCGAATTCGCCGTGCGCGACGACCTGAGTCACGGCGGCATAGCCGGCGAGCGCCAGTCGCGCGCGCAGCGCCTCCAGATCGAGCGTCTCGCCGACGTGGACCTTGAGCGAGTAGGCCTCGATGTAGCTGCGGGGCGCAAGCGCTGCAGCAGCGTGTCGATGGCCACCACCCAGACGCCGCGGCGCGCCCGCGGCAGTTCCGCCAGTGCCGCAAGCCGCGCGGAGGTGATGTCCGGATGAGCCGAGAAGCTGTCATAGGGCAGCGTCTCCAGATCGGGGAACACCCGACCGGCAGCGCCGCGTCCGGCAAAGAACCCGATTTCCTCGCTCAGCTCTCCGCCTCGCGCGAGCTTTGCGCGATGACGATCAGGGGCCCGGCGGCCGCGGCGGCCGCTTCGGCGATGGCCAGCGCGGGGGCTGCGCCATACAGCTTGCCCCATTTGACGCGGGCGGCCGTCGGCTGTCGGCAGGAGCGGGTCGAGTAAAGACATTTGGCATGTTTTGGAAATACAAACAAAAAACGCCCGCCGCGAACGAGTCGCGGTGGGTCTTAAGGATCAAGTTTAGATGATGTTACGCGAACCTAGGCGCGGTTACGCGGGATTAGCTGGGCTGGCGGCGGGAGTGGCTGAGCTGACGACGACGCTGTGAATGACGTGTTCGCGCTCGAAATACACCACGAATCCCGGATATTCCCAGCGCGAGATGGGCGGCTTGTCCGACGGCCGGAACCTTGGTGGCAGGAGCGCCGAACTTGCCCGCAACTTGGTCCATGGTCATGCCGCGGGTCGGCGTCGGCACATCGGACTGTTTGACGGCGATGCCATTGTCGACCGCGATGGTCTCGGCCGCGGCGAGGCCGCTCGCGAGCACCGTGGCTAGCAGCAGAATTCGATACCTCATGGCGGACCTCATATGTTACCGATATCCTATGTTTACTTTTGGCCCCTTGAAACTATACCACCGCCTTTATGGACCAATACTTGACCCAATTAACACTCTGATTGTGTTGCCATTTAAGGTCGGTCCCGGTACCGAGGTAGTTCATCGCCGCTCATGTTCCAACCCCTCCCTGTCTTCGTGGGCCTGCGTTACTCGCTGGCTCGCGAGCACAGCTTTTTCGTATCTTTCATCACCTGGGTGTCGCTGCTTGGCGTCGCCGTGGGCGTGGCGGCGCTGATCACGGTGCTTTCGGTGATGAACGGCTTTGAAACCGAGCTGCGCGGGCGCCTGCTGAGCTTGTCGGCGGACGCCACGCTGACCTTGGGCGGCGAACCGATACCCGATTGGCGGGCCCGCATCGGCGAGTTGCAGGGATCGCCGGGCCTGACCGGCGCGGCGCCGTATCTGGATTCCGACGCCATGCTGAGCAAGCAGTCCTCGATGAGCGGCGCGATCGTGCGCGGCATCGATCCTGAATGGAACCGAAGGTCTCCACGATCGCCGACGCCATGCGCGAGGGCAAGCTGACCGATCTTAAGCCCGGAACGAACCGAATCATCCTCGGGCGGATGCTGGCCTACCAGCTGCAGGTGGGTCTCGGGCGATACGGTGCCCGTCATGATCGCCGGCAATTCCACCGCCAGCGGCGGCGGCTTCACGCCGCGCCTGCAGGAGTTCCAGGTCGTCGGCACCTTCGAAGTCGGCTTGCAGGAGCATGACAGTGTGCTGGCATTGATCAATCTTGAGGACGCCGAGGCGCTGCGCGGCCTTTCCGGCCCCACCGGAATCCGGCTCAAGTTCGACGATGTGCTCAACGCGCCCGTCCTGGCGCGCACCGCCGCGGCGCGGCTTGCATTCGAAAATGCAGGTGCGCGACTGGACCCAGGAGAACGAAGCCTACTTTCGCGCCATCCGCATCGAGAAGACCATGATGGGTCTGATCCTCTTGCTGATCGTCGCGGTGGCGGTGTTCAACATCGTGGCGACGCTGGTCATGGTGGTGAACGACAAGCGCACCGATATCGCCATCCTGCGAACTCTTGGGATTGAGCCCTCGCGGAGTGCTGGCGGTCTTCATGACGCAGGGCGTGCTGATCGGCTGGATCGGCACGGCGCTCGGCGTGGGGCTGGGTCTCGCGCTGGCGCTGAACGTCGATGTGATCGTGCCGTTCCTGGAAAGCACCTTCAACTTCCACATCATGGATCCCGACGTCTATTACGTTTCCGGCATCCCGAGCGAGCTGCATCCGGCCGATGTCGTCAGGATCGCCATCGCCGCATTCGTTCTGACCTTCAGTCGCGACCCTCTATCCTGCCTGGCAGGCATCGCGCACGCAGCCGGCCGACGCCTTGAGGTACGAGTGAAGCGCTACTGGTACGAAGGTTTCTTGGGGTTTCGCTATCTGCGCGCATCGCCGCATCGCGGCTTCGTGTCCTTGATTGCCGGCATCGCCATCGTGGGGTTGGCGTTGGGCGTGGCGGTGCTGATCATCGTGCTTTCGGTGATGAACGGCTTCGAGGAGGTGTTGCGCACCCGCATCTTGAGTCTGACCGCGCACGCGACGATTTCCGGCATCGAGGGCCGCATTCCGAACTGGCGGGCGGACATTGCGAAACTGCAAGTGTTCCCCGGCATCAATGGCGCGGCGCCTTATATCGAGGAGCAAGGGTTGATGACCCACGGCGACAAGTCATCCGGAGTGCAGCTGCGCGGCATCGACCCCGCGGCCGAGGCGCGGGTCGTGGATCTGGGTCCGCACCTGTTGAGCGGCCATTTGAGCGATCTGACGCCGGGCAGCTACCGGGTGATCCTCGGCAAGGCGTTGGCGGAAGAACTCGGCGCCAAGGTCGGCGACCGGGTCGTGTTGGTCGTGGCCTTGGGCGATGTCACGCCGCTCGGCGTGCTGCCGCGGATGAGAGCATTTCGAAGTGAGAGGAATTCTTTCCGTCGGCATGTACGAATACGATCGGCGCATTGCGATCGTGGCGATTCAGGACGCGGCGAAGCTGCTGCGCATGGGCGACGCCGTCACCGGCATCCGCCTGAATCTTGCGGATATGTATGCCGCACCGCGCGTGGCGCGCGCCGCCGCCGTCGCCATCGGCGGCGGGGTCGAAATCCAGGACTGGACCAACGAGCATGTGAATTTTTTCCGTTCCATCACCATCACCAAGCGGATTTTGTTCGTGATGCTGTCGCTGATGGTCGTGGTGGCCGCCTTCAACATCGTCTCGACCATGGTGATGGTGGTGAAGGACAAGCGCCGCGATATCGCCATCCTGCGCACCTTCGGCTCCTCGCCGCGCAGCATCCTCTCCATATTCATCGTTCAGGGCAGCCTCATCGGCATGCTCGGCATCCTGTTCGGCGTCGCGCTCGGCGTCATCATCGCGGTGAATCTGCAGGATCTGGTACACGCCCTCGAGGCCGTGGTCGGTTTCAAGTTTCTGGATCCGCGCGTGTACTTCATGAGCGACCTGCCGGCGCATGTACGCCTGAGCGATGTGCTGCGCATCTGCGGCTTCGCCTTCGTGCTGGCTTGCTTGTCCACCGTTTACCCGGCGATGCGCGCCGCGCGCTTGTTGCCGGCCGAATCATTGCGAAACGATTGAGAACCAAAGGATGTCGACTTCAATGGATACGGTGTTGGAAGGGGTGGATCTGGTCAAGGAGTTCGTGCAGGGCGGGGTGACGCTGCAGGTGCTGCGCGGGGCGAACATCCAAGTCCGCGCCGGCGAGCGCATCGCCATCGTCGGCGCTTCCGGATCGGGCAAGACCACGCTGCTGCAGCTGTTGGGGGGCTTGGATCTGCCGACGCGCGGCACCGTGGGCATCGCCGGCGCGGCGATGAACCAACTGAGCGATGCCGAGCGCGGGCGTCTGCGCAACCACGCCGTGGGCTTCGTTTATCAATTTCATCATTTGTTGCCCGAGTTCACGGCGCTCGAGAACGTGGCCATGCCGCTTGCTGGTGCGGCGCATGAGTCCGCGCGCCGCCCTGCGCGAGGCCGGGGCGCTATTGGCGCGGGTCGGATTGGGCGAACGTCTGAGCCATCGTCCCGCGCAACTCTCCGGCGGAGAACGCCAACGCGCGGCGGTCGCGCGCGCGCTGGTAACCCGTCCCAAGCTGGTGCTGGCGGATGAGCCGACGGGAAATCTCGACGGCAAGAATGCCGCGCAGGTGTTCGAACTGATGCTGGAGCTCAATCGCGAACTCGACACCAGTCTGGTGATCGTGACGCACGATGAAAGGCTGGCCGCGCGCCTGGATCGCGTGCTGACGCTGACCGAAGGGGTCCTAATCGAGCGTGATGCTGCGCTCGCATGAGCGCGCGCGGCGCCGCCGCAGCTGATAGATGACCCGCGCACGCCATACGGCCTGCGCCAGGACGTAGCCGCAAGCGGCCGCAATGAGACCGAGCACCAGCGCTCCGAGCAGCAGGGGCGGCCACAGCACGCTGATGTCCGCCCAGAGCGTGTGATGCCTGAGCGCGTGCAGGAAGGGCATCAGGTCCCAGCCCAACAGTTTTGCACCCACCCAAACGGAGCCCGCGACCTGGGGCACCCAGGTGAACGGATTGCTGATGAAAACCGTGGCCATGAGCACCGGCAGGTTCAGCCGAAACAACACGCCCAACAGGGCGCACGCGACCAGGTGCACCGGCAGGGGCGTGGGCGGAATGAAGGCGATGAACAGGCCGAGTGCGAAGGAGCGGGACACGCTGGCGCGGTTAAACGCCCAGCAACGGCGGTCGAGCATGATTGCCGCGAAGTGTTTCAAACACCAGTGCTGTTCCAGCGTGCTGCGGTCCGGGGTGATGCTTCGTAGCCAGCGTTTCATGGTTTTTGTTTTACGCCTCCCACCTGCCCATTATGCCGATTTCGTGACGCCTGCACTCGACTCCGCGAGCATTTGGGAAATCAATGGCTTGTAGCGGGTGGCAAAAGCACTGTCTGAACAGTCGGCGGTCAAGTATCATGCCCGCAGCTTCGCATTTGACTTAAACGAGGGCGCAATGTGGGAGATTATCCGCGCGGGCGGCGGCTTCATGTGGCCGATCATTATATGTTCCATCGCGGCGGTCGCCATTATCCTGGAGCGTCTTTGGACTCTACAGAGCAATCGCGTCATCCCGCGTGACCTGGCGCAAAAAGTCTGGAATTGGATCGAAGCGGACCAAATGAGCGACAAATTGGTGGTTGCACTGGAACAGAACTCGCCGCTCGGCAAGCTGCTGGCCATCGGACTGGCCAACCGCGACAAACCGCGGGAAATCATGGTGGAGCGCCTGGAGGATGGCGGCCGCCACGTGATTCACGATTTGGAACGCTTCCTCAATACCCTCGGCACGATCGCGGCGGTGGCGCCGCTGTTGGGGCTGCTCGGAACCGTCGCCGGCATCATCCATGCGTTCAATGCCATCACGGCCAGCGGACTCGGTGATCCGCGAACTCTTTCCGGCGGAATCGGCGAAGCCCTGATCACGACCGCCGCGGGATTGACGGTCGCGATTCCCTCGCTGATCGCGTACCGCTTCCTGAGAAGCAAGGTCGAACGCCTGGTCATCCGCATGGAGAAGGAAGCCATGAAACTCGTCGATGCGCTCGATGAACGCGGGGCGATTCGGCCAAACGATGAACCTGCGACCGCGCCGCCAAGAAGAACCCGAAATCAATCTGATCAACATGATCGATGTGCTGCTGGTTTTGCTGATCTTCTTCATGGTCTCGACGACGTTCAATCAAGAAGGACGGGTCAAGGTTCAGCTGCCGCAATCGAGCGATATGCCGATTCCGCGAGGATCGCGCGAGCCGCTGGTCATCACGGTCACCGCGGAGGGCGCCTACCGCGTCAACGAGCGGACCTTGATCAACTCCAGTCCCGATACGCTGCGCGCCGCCCTGATCAAGGAAGCCGGCACCGACCGCGGTCCGATCACCATCCGCGCGGATGCGCGCACCACCCATCAGGCGGTGGTGACGGCCATGGACGTCGCGGGCAAGCTCGGTTTTGCGCAGCTCAACATCGCAACCGTGCATGAGGACAACGCCCCTTGAACGCAGCGCCGGCGGCCGCCGGCTCCAATGCCGACGGCTGGGCGATTTACCGCCGGGTGATCAAGTATGCGAGGCCGCACGCGGCGATGTTCTTCGTCGGCGTCCTGGGCGCGATTCTGTTCGCCGTGTCGAACGCGTCGCTCGCGTACCTGGTAAAGCGATTCATGAAAGGCACGTTCGTGCTGCAGGATCCGAACGTTTTATGGCAGGTGCCGGTGGGCGTGGTGGTGCTTTTCACGCTGCGCGGCATCGGCGACTACATCGCCAACTATTTTCCGAGCTGGGTCGGCCGGCAGGTGATCAAGAGCCTGCGCCACGACCTGTTTCAACACTTCATGCGCGTGCCGATCGCCTATACGGATCGCCAGCAGTCCGGACACCTGCTGTCGAAACTGACCAACAACATCGAACTGGTCGCCGCTGCCGCCACCAATGCCGCCATTTCTCTCATCAGCGATTCCTTGAGCATCGTGATTCTGGTCGGGTATCTGTTCTATTTGAACTGGCATCTCGCCGCTTTCTGCATCGCCGCGGCGCCGGCAATCGCCTGGTTGATGCAGATCGCAAACCGCAGCTTCCGCCGCTACAGCCAGCGGATCCAAAACTCGATGGGCGATATCACGCGCGTGGCGAAAGAAGCCATCGACGCCCTGCGGCTGATCAAGATCTTCAACGCCGAAGACCACCAGACGCAGCGCTTCGAGCAGGTCAACGAACACAACCGCGCGTCCAACATGAAGTTGGTGCGGGCCAAAGCCATCAGCAACCCGGTGGTGCAATGCATCGCCGCGATCGCATTGGGCAGCGTGCTGTTCGTCTCGATCCATCAGGTGTTCAGGCCGGCGATCTGACGCGTGGATGATTTCTTCGGCTTTCTGACCGCGCTGTTTCTGATTCCCTCGCCGCTGCGCAGCCTGGTCAACATGAGCGGGCCGCTGCAGCAAGGCATCGCCGCCGGGCAGAGCGTGTTCGAAGTCCTGGACGAACCCACCGAAGGGGTCGGCGGCACCCGCGCCCTCGCGCGCGCACGCGGCGAGATCGAATTCCGCAATGTGACCTTCGCCTATGCGGGCGAGAAGGGCGACGTGCTGCGGGACGTGAGCTTCAGCGTGCGGCCCGGGGAGACCGTGGCCATCGTCGGCCGCTCCGGCAGCGGCAAGACCACGCTCGTCGGCCTGGTGCCGCGCTTCTACGACGTGCAGCAAGGCGCGGTGCTGTTGGACGGGGTCGATGTGCGCGAATACCGTCTGACCGACTTGCGCTCGCAGGTGAGCCTCGTCAGCCAGGAAGTGGTGCTGTTCAACGATACGATTCGCAACAACATCGCCTTCAATGCGGTCGGCAAGAGCGCTGCGCAGGTCGAGGAGGCGTCGCGCGCCGCGAACGTCATGGAGTTCGTCAATCAGCAGCCCCAGGGACTCGATACGATGCTCACGGACCGCGGGCAGAATTTTTCCGGCGGCCAGCGGCAGCGAATTTCCATTGCGCGCTCGCTGCTGAAGAATTCGCCGGTGCTGATTCTCGATGAAGCCACCGCCGCGCTCGACAACGAATCGGAACGGCGGGTTCAGCAGGAGCTCTCGCTGCTCATGAAGGGCCGCACCACCCTGGTCATCGCCCACCGGCTCTCGACGGTTGAAAACGCGGATCGAATCATCGTGCTCGACCAAGGGCGGATCGTCGAGATGGGAAGCCACCACGAGCTGCTGGCGCGCGCCGGCCTGTATGCGGCGCTGCATGGGATGCAGTTCAACGCTTGAACGAACTCTCACGAATGTCGGCGCACTCCTGGTTCAATAGCATCTGGTACGGCGGCGTTTCACCGCCGTGGTGGCTGAAGCCGCTGTCCGCGGTTTACGGTGCGCTATCGAGCCTGCGCCGCGCCGCCTATTCGCTGAATTGGGCGCGTTCGACACGCCTGTCGTGCCCGGTTGTCGTGGTGGGCAACTTGAGCGTCGGAGGGACCGGCAAAACACCGCTGGTGTGCTGGCTGTGCGGCCAATTGGCCGAATTGGGCTTCAGGCCGGGGGTGGTGACCCGCGGTTATGGCGGCTCATCCCGGGCGCCGCGCCTGGTCCAAAACTCCGATGATTCCGCCCAGGTCGGCGATGAAGCCATCTTGCTGGCGCGCCGCAGCCGCGTCCCGGTTGCGACCGGTCGCAATCGTCCTGCAGCGGCACAACTGCTGATCGATGCGGGTTGCGACGTCGTCGTCAGCGATGATGGACTGCAGCACTATGCTTTGCAGCGCGACTGTGAAATCGTGGTCATCGACGGCGATCGCCGCTTCGGCAACGGGCGCTTGCTGCCCGCCGGCCCGTTGCGCGAAACGCCGGCGCGCCTCGAACGCGTCGACGCCGTCGTGGTCAACGGCGGAGACTCCTCCGGCGAGGCTGCGCTGCGCATGCGCTTGCTGGCGGTCAGCGCGGTTGCCATGAAGTACGGGACGTCCAAGCCGCTGCGCGAGTTTTCCGGTCAACCGGTGCACGCCGTCGCGGCCATCGGCAATCCACAGCGCTTCTTCGCCATGCTGCGCGCGGTCGGAATCAACGTCCTCGAACATCCGCTGCCGGACCACGCCAAATCGGGGATTGAAGATATATCCTTTGCCGACGATCTTGCGGTGCTCATGACCGAGAAAGATGCCGTAAAATGCCGGGACATCGCCGGGCCGCGATCATTGGTACGTGCCGGTGAGCGCGACCTTCGCGGCGGGCGATGCCGAAAGACTGCGAAGCATCGTGGCCAAGACAATTGCAGAGCGCGCGGCGCGCGCCTGAAGGACCTATGGACAAGCGCTTGCTCGATTTGTTGGTTTGCCCGATCTGCAAGGGACCGCTGCGCAGCGTCGGGGCGGCCAATGCGCAAGAGCTGGTTTGCCGCCCGGATCGGCTCGCCTATGCGGTGCGCGACGGCATCCCGCTGATGCTGCCCGAAGAGGCGCGCGCCTTGAACGCCGATGATCCACTGCTCGAAACCTAAGGAGCCTGTCTGAGCAAGCCCCGCGGCCGCGAGTTTCACGTCGTCATACCGGCGCGTTTTGGATCCACCCGGCTGCCTGCAAAACTGCTGCTGCAGATCGGCGATCGGCCGCTGATTCAATGGGCATGGCAGAGCGCCGTGGCCAGCGGCGCGGCTTCCGTGCTCGTGGCGACGGACGATGAGCGCATTCGCGCGGCGGCGCTGAAGTTTGGCGCCGATTGTGTGATGACTTCGCCGGGCCACGTGTCGGGCACCGATCGAATCGCCGAGACGGTGCGCGCCACCGGATGGGCGCACGACGATATTGTGGTCAATCTCCAGGGCGACGAGCCGATGATGCCGGCCGAGGCGATTGCGCAGGTGGCGCAAGGACTGCGCGAGACCCCCGGCAGCGAAATAAGCACCGCGGTCGCGCCCATCCAATCGTTGCGCGAATTTCTCGATCCCAATTGCGTCAAGGCGCTGCGCGCCAGCGACGGAAGGGCCTTGTATTTCAGCCGGGCGCCGGTGCCCTGGCCGCGCGATCACATCAGCGCTGAGCGGCCCGCCTCCTTCGAGGGCGCCTGGCGCCACATCGGCATCTATGCGTATCGGGTGCGCAGCCTGCTCAGGTTTGCGGCCTGGGCGCCGACGCCGCTCGAAGTCACGGAGAAACTCGAGCAACTGCGGGCTCTCGAGCACGGCATGCACATCCATCTGGTGACGCTGCCGGAACCGCCGCCGGCTGGAATCGATACGCCCGAGGATCTGGAGCGCGTCCGGGCGCAACTGCGCCAGTCCTAGTCCGGGGGCTACAGTCCCAGCACGCGGCGCAGGAAGGCATCGCTCTTGCGCAGCATGTCCGCGCGCGCCGCGGAATCCTCCAGATAATGATCGAGGTCGGGCCAGGTGACCAGTTCGTGCGGCACGCCCGCGGCGGCCAGATGATCGGCCATTTCCTTTGATTGCCGAATCGGCACGTTGCGGTCCAGCTCGCCGTGAAACAGCAGCACCGGGACCTTGATCTTCGCGGCGTTGAGCGCCGGAGAGCCCTCGCGCACATGCGCGCCTTCGCCGATTTGCCGGCTGACGACCAGGAAATCCGACCACAGCCGATGATCTTCCTTGAGCTGCGGCAGATCCGTCACGGGCGCGATCGCGATGACCGCTTTGAAGACGCTGGGGTCGACCACCGCCGACTGCAGGGCCGCGTAGCCGCCATAGGACCAGCCCACGACCGCGAGCTTGTCGGGGCTCGCGATGCCTTGCGCAACCAGCCACCTGCCGGCGTCCAGCACATCGCCGATGGCCGTCGGCCAGGAGCGAAAGCCATTTCGCATGAAAAAGTCGTCTCCGTAGCCCGTCGAGCCGCGAAAGTTCGGCTGCAACACCGCATAGCCGCGCGAGGCATAGAATTGCGCCAGATAGTCGAAGCCCCAATAGTCGCGCGCGTCAGGGCCGCCGTGAGGCATGACGACAGCCGGCAAGTTCTTCGGCGTATCGACGCCCGGCGGGAGCGTCAGGTAGGCCGGGATCATGGTGCCGTCGGCGGCCTGATATTGGATCGGCTTGACGCTGGCCAGCTTCACGCCCTCGAGTTCGGCTCTGACCACCAAGAACGTCTCCAACTGCCGCAGCTTCTTGTCGAACAGATAGTAAACGCCCGGATCGTGATCGCTTCCCGCGCGGATCAGCAGCTTGTTTTCGTCCAGGCTCGAATCGACGATGCGAAGCGACGGGCCGCCCGGCAGTGCCCGTGCCAGCGACACCAGCAGTTTTTCAAAGTCCGCATCCAGAAAATGATAGTGCGAAAATTCGTCGGCATAGCTCACACCGACCACTCGATGGCGGCGCCCGATGCGACTCAAGCCGCCGACATCAACGTCCGGCCGCGCGAACACGAGGTCTTCTTTCAGCGACCCGTCGAGCGCAACCGTATAGAGCGCCAGACGGCCGTCCAATTTCTTGTAGCCATAGGCGATATTCGCGTCATGATCCACCGCGACAGGCTCGAAGCCGTTGTGATCCTCGCCGACCACCTCACCCATGGGCAGCCAATCGCGCGAACCGGGGGTGCGATAGTAGTAAGCGATGTTTCCTGATTCGTATTCCTCCAGCGCACCGCGCCTCGATCGGACCCCGATGATGCGGATCGTGCCGCGGCCGTCGCTGATATAGGCAACCGCATCCTCGCGCGGCTGCTCCACGGTCTGCGCGGCCAGGGTTCGCGTGTCGATCCGGTCCACCGCCATTCCGCGTTTTGACGAGCCAATGCGGCTGCCGGTGTGATCATCCGGCAAATACATCCGGGTCATGAGCACGGCGCCATCCTCGTCCGGCAGCCAGTCGACGACGTATCCGCCGCCGAGTTGGATTCCCCGGCGTATACGAATTGCCCCGCGTGCTCAGCAATTGCAGCTTGGTGCCGTCGGTATTGACGGCGAGGAGGCGAGAAAACTGCACCGGTTCGAGCAGGCCGCTGTTGGCGACCACGCCGTAAACGAGGCAAACCAGGCGCTGGTTGGAGACCCAGTCGCAGCCGCCGAGCCGTTCCGGTTTGCCGCTCGCGCCGAGCACCGCTTTGAATGTCCGGGATGCGCCTTTGGCGAGACTTTGAACATACACCACCGATCCCTGGCCGGCCGCGGGGGCGACAAATGCGACGCTCATTCCGTCCGGCGACAGGCTCAAGTGCTCCACGCTCGGGCGGGCGCCGAAAGCCTTTGCCGCATCGAAGGCCGGCTCGGCGCTGGCAAGAAAAGAAAGTGACGCGAGCAGCAAAGCCCCCGCCACGCAGCTGCGTAATGACATCCCGCCTCCCTGCCTGTTTTTATTGCGCCAGCGAATCATAATGTTTGCATGGGTATAGTTCAAAGGCCGGCGGGCACGAAACGGGCGCCGCGGCGCGTGCTGTTCGTCTGCCTCGGCAACATTTGCCGCAGTCCGACCGCCGAGGGCGTGCTGCGGCACCTGGCGGCAAACGAGGCGCCGCAGCTGGCGCTGGAAATCGACTCGGCCGGCACCGCCGACTATCACATAGGCGCGCCGCCGGATCCGCGCAGTCAGCGCGCTGCGCTTCGGCGCGGCATCGATATCAGCGGCTTGCGGGCGCGCCAGATCGCGGCGCAGGACTTCGCGCGCTTCGATCTCATCCTCGCCATGGACGAAGAAAACCTGCGGGAACTGCAGGCGCTGCGACCGCGCGATGCGCGCGCCGCGCTGCAGCTTTTTCTCGAGTACGCGCCGGATTTGGCGCTGCGGGAGGTGCCCGATCCTTATTATTGCGACACCGCCGCCTTCGAGCAGGTACTCGATTTGACGACGGCCGCTTCCCGCGGCTTGCTCGCTGCCTTACAGGAAGGTGCGTAGCAGCCAATACAGGCCGCCGGCGAGCGCGATGGATGCCGGCAATGTCAGCACCCAGGCCATCAGCAGGGCGCGCACCGTGGCCCACTGCAATCCGGAGCCGTTAGCGACCATCGTTCCTGCCACGCCGGACGAAAGCACATGGGTGGTGCTGACCGGCAGACCGTACATCTCCGCGGCGCCGATGGTCGCCATGGCGACAATTTCCGCCGACGCACCCTGCGCGTAGGTTAGATGCGTCTTGCCGATCCGTTCGCCGACCGTCACCACGATGCGCTTCCAGCCGATCATCGTGCCCAAGCCGAGAGCGATCGCCACAGCGACCTTGACCCAGGTCGGGATGAACTTGGTGGAATGATCGAGCTGCTTTTTGTAGGTATCGAGCGACTGCCTGGTCGGCCGCCGAGACGTTCAGAGACTTGGTCTTGCCCATGAAGCGCAGTCCCTCGCTGAGCAGGTACATCTCGTTGCGGATATTGACCATGGAGCCGGGCGGAACCTTGTCCAGCGAGTGGTAGCGGCCGACATCCGAGCTGATGGCGTCGGTGAGCGCGCTGAGCGCGGCGATGCCCGCGGGCGTGGCGGTGCGGTTGCGCACCAGATCCACGGCGGCGGCCCGCGGATCGGCAGGAGCGGCGCCTTGCGCGTAATGCGAGAGGGCGGTGTGGGCTTGCGCCGAGGCCGCCATGAAGGTGTTGACGTCTTTTTCGTGCATGGTGCGATTGAGCGCATAAGCGGTAGGCACTGTGCCGATGAGGATCAGCATGATCGAGTCCCATGCCCTTCTGGCCGTCATTTCCGCCGTGAAAGAAGCTCACACCGGTGCAGGTGAGGATCAGCAGGCCGCGAATCCAGATCGGCGGCGGCTTGTTGCCCTCGGGTTCCTTGTAGAGCGCCGGGATCCTGATCAGCTGATCTTGAGAATGCTCAGCAGCAGCCACGCCGCGCTGAATCCGATCAGGGGCGAGACCAATAGGGTTTGGCCGATCTTGGTCGCCTGACCCCAATCGACGCCGCTGGTGCCGCGAACCGCTCGCCGCCATGAGCTGATTCATGAGGCCGACGCCGATGATGGAGCCGATGAGGGTATGCGAGCTCGATGAGGGAAGGCCGAAATACCAGGTACCCAGGTTCCAAAGGATTGCCGCGATCAACAAGGCGAACACCATGGCAAAGCCGGCGCCGCTGCTCACTTGCAAGATCAATTCGACCGGCAGCAATGAGACGATGCCGAAAGCGACGGCGCCGCTCGAGACGAGCACGCCGAGAAAATTGAACGTCCCGGACCAGATCACCGCGAGAGTTCGGCGACATGGAATTCGTATAGATGACGGTGGCCACCGCATTGGCGGTGTCGTGAAATCCATTGACGAACTCGAATCCCAGCGCAATCACCAGCGCGATGCCGAGCAGGATGTAAGGATAGGCGCGCGTGTCGTGCACCACCGATAAGTCGTCCGCGAGATGGTAGCCGGCGTATATGATCCCGGTGATGACCACCGCCATGGCCAAAAGGTTGAACCAAGGGCTCGGCTTGTGCGAGACCAGTCTCGAAGTCGCCGGCTTGTTGATCCCGAAGCTGTTCTGTTCGAGCGGGGCGGTATTGGCCATTGATGGTTCCCAACGATTGATGTGGCGCAGTCCCGACTGTATAGATTCAACTTGTGACAACCGCATGACACCCCAGAGCTGAGCGCATGCCCTTCACCATTTCTCACACCGCCGTGGTGTTGCCGTTCGCGCGCTGGCTCGCGCGCTGGCAACTATTATCAGCAGCAACTATCGGGGCTATGGTCCCGGATTTTCGGATATTTTTTCCCGGTATGCCGCGCGTCGAGACCCACAGCCTGGCGGCGCTGTTGACGTTTTGTCTGCCGGTTGGATTGATCACCTACTGGATATTCCAGGGCGCGATCAAATCGCCCATCCTCGAAGTTCTGCCGGATGGCCCCTATGCCCGCTGGCGTCCGTTCGCCGCCGAGGCGGATATTCGCTCTGTGCGGCAATGGTTTCTCGCCAGCGTGGGTGTGTTGGGGGGCGCCGTGACGCACTTGGTTTGGGATGCCTTCACGCACGAAGGCGGCAGGGGCGTGCGCATGTTCCCGGTGCTCGACGATTCGCTCATCGATATCGGTACTCGCCACATTCCGGCCATGTATGTGCTGCAGGACGTAGGCTCGCTCATTGGGCTCGCCGCGGTGCTCGCGATGCTTGGCTGGGGCCTGCGCCGTGGGCACGATGCGCCGGTCCGGAACCGTTTGCTCGCGAACCGCGAACGCACGATCTGGTGGCTGATCTATGCGCTGGCAGCCGGCATCTTCACGGCAGGCTTTTATGTATGGGCAACATTCGGCCAGCCGACCACGCACTACAGGATCTTGCTGATCTCGGCGATAGCGATTGCCAGCCTGCGCGGCCTTGCGGCCGCGCTGCTCTGCGTCAGCGTGGCGCTCGACCTAAGGTTGCGTCGACTCCATCAACGTTCATCGGGTCCCGGTTGCTGACTGGGCGCCGAGGACCAGACAACGTATTTGTTATCAGTTCCGGTACTGGCCGCTGCGGGTTCAGCCGCACGCGCCGGCGGCGGGCTTGCTGCCGGCATTGATTCACGAGGGCCAGCCGACTCAGGTGCTGCGCCCATCGGCGTCATGTCGCGAGCCGCTTCAAACGGCGGACGGGCCTCCTGCCGCTCGTACGCCGGCGAAGCGGGCTGGGGCGCGGCCTCCGCACTTCTCTGCTCGGAGCCGGTGAACGTGGCCGCTGTTTGGCCTTGGGCCGTGCCGCCTGACTGATTCGCGCCCGAACCATTGGCGCTGTTTTCTCCACCGTCGCGCCGGCCGCGGCCGCGGCGCCTGCGGCTTCTTCCGCCGCGCTCGCTGCGCTCGCCCCGCTCGTTGGGGGAACGTTCGGCTTCGTTGCCGGAGCGGGGTGCCTGGTCCTGGCGAGGCGCCTGGTCCGGGCGAGGCGCCTGGTCCGGGCGAGGCACAGGCTCTTGCCGAGGCGCTTCGTTGCGCTGGCCAGCGTTGCGCTCCGGCTGCCCCTGGGCTTCGGGCCGGCGCGGACTGGATTCAGTGCGATTGTCGCGGGGATTCTCGCCGCGCGGGCGCCCGTCGCGGCGGGGATCGCGCGGACCGTCGCGGCGGATGTCGCGATTGCGGTCGCGGTCGCCGCGATCACGGTTCCTATCTCGGTCACCGCCGCTGCGAAAGCGATCGTGGCGAGCGTCGCGATGCGGCGGCCGGTCGCGCTGTGTCTCACGCGCCGGCGTGCTGGCCGCCTTCGCCGCTGCGCGAGCGGCGGGATCGCCGAATAGCCAGCGCCAGAATCTGATCAGCGCGCCGACCTGCACAGCCTCGGCCGGCGCTTTGGGCGCCGCGGCAACCGGCATCGGCACGATGGGCGCGCTCGATGCGGGCAGGATGCTCGGTACCAGCGGCACATCGCCCGGCGGCTTCTTGTCGCGGTTGCCGATATTCGAGTCATCAACGGTGGGTTGATCGGCCAATTGATAGCTGACGGTGCTGTTCTCGGGAAGCTCCTTTTCATCGTCGCGAACCCGGCGCAATGTGTACGCCGGCGTTTGCATGTGAGGATTCGGCACGACGATCAGCGATACCTTGTCGCGCGATTCGATCTGATTGAGCTGTTCGCGCTTCTCGTTCATGAGATAGGTCGCGACATCGACGGGCACCTGTGCAACCACCCGCCCGGTGCGCTCCTTGCGCGCCTCTTCGCCGATCAGGCGCAACAGCGCCAACGACATCGATTCCACGCTGCGAATCGTGCCCATGCCGCCGCAGCGCGGACAGTTGATATGCGTCGTTTCGCTCAAGGCCGGCCGCAAACGCTGGCGCGACAATTCGAGCAGCCCGAAGCGCGAGAGCCGGCCGAGTTGGATGCGCGCGCGGTCCATTTTGACCGCATCGCGCAGCATATCTTCCACGGCGCGTTGATTGGCGGTGGATTCCATGTCGATGAAATCGATGACGATCAGTCCGCCGATGTCGCGCAGCCGCAGCTGGCGCGCGATTTCCTCGGCGGCTTCCAGGTTGGTATTGCGCGCGGTGGCCTCGATGTCGCCGCCGCGCGTGCTGCGCGCGGAGTTGATGTCGATGGAAACCAGCGCCTCGGTATGATCGATGACCAGGCTGCCGCCCGAGGGCAGCGTGACCTTGTGCGATACGCCGATTCGATCTGGCTCTCGATCTGGTAGCGGGTGAACAAGCGGCACCGGATCCGGTGTACAGCTTCAGCTTGCGCTGCGCATCCGGCGGCATGAAGCGCTGCATGTATTCCTGAGCTTTCTGGAAGGCCTCGGGCTGGTCAATGAGGCACTCGCCGACGTCGTCGGAGAAGTAGTCGCGCAGGCCGCGGGTCACCGCATCGCTTTCCTGAAAAATCAGAAACGGCGCGGGCCTGCCGTCATTGGCAACTGACGATGGCGTCCCACGCGGTTTTGAGATTGTTCAAATCCCACTGCAATTCTTCGGTGGTGCGGCCGACGCCGGCCGTGCGCACGATGGCTCCCATGCCGTCGGGAATGACCAGGCCGTTCATCGCTTCGCGCATCTGATCGCGATCCTCGCCCTCGATGCGCCGCGACACGCCGCCCGCGCGCGGGTTGTTCGGCATCAGCACCAGGAAGCGGCCGGCAAGGCTGATGAAAGTGGTGAGCGCGGCGCCCTTGTTGCCGCGTTCCTCTTTTTCGACCTGCACGATCAGCTCCTGGCCTTCCTGCAGAAGGTCCTTGATATTCAGCCGGCCGCCGTTGGCCGGCTGGGCGCGGAAATATTCCTTGGAGACTTCCTTCAACGGCAGGAAGCCGTGGCGCTGCGCGCCGTATTCGACGAATGCCGCTTCGAGACTCGGCTCTACGCGGGTAATTCGGCCCTTATAAATATTGGATTTTTTCTGTTCCCGGGACGGGATCTCAATCGATAAGTCGTATAGTTTCTGACCGTCGACGAGTGCGACTCGCAGTTCTTCTTCTTGAACTGCGTTGACGAGCATTCTTTTCATGTGCCCCAACTAAAATGGTAGGGGCCGAGGAGAGCTTGAGAATAAAAGCCGGGGTCGTTCGCCAAGGATGCGGCCAGCAATGGATAAGCGCCGAGCGCGAGACACGCGACCGGCATCAATTCCACCCACTTCTAAGCCAAAACGTATACGGCAAGCCCGGGGCCTTGTTCTCGGTTAACCGCTTGTCAGCCGCCGCAAGCTCAAGATTTGAGGCTTTCGCGCGTCTGTCTCATCGGCCGAGCGATGGTCTGGAGTTCCAGAACCAACTAATATGCGGCTCCCCAACGGATGGGGGGCCACCGGAAACCGGTGTCTATATGCGTCACCAAAGATTAGGCGTTGCCCTTCATAAGGATATCGCGCCTGACACGGTTTTGAAGACAATATCACGACATGGCGACAGGGTCAATGTAATCAATACCTTAGAGATCAACGCCGATATAATTCATGCGACACAATGAACAGCCCCGTTACCGATTCACCGCCCGTGCGTGCGCCAAAAAGCCCGCTTACGCTGCGCACCGTCACCCGAGATGAGGCCGGCCAACGGATCGATAATTTCCTCATGCGGCACTTCAAGACCGTGCCGCGCAGCCGCGTCTATCGGCTGCTGCGCAAGGGCGAAGTGCGCGTCAACCGCAAGCGGGTCGACGCCGAATACCGCATCCAGGCGGGCGATGAAGTGCGCTTGCCGCCGGTGCGGATCGAACTCCATGCGCAACCGGGCCGACCCTCGAGCAGTCTGCTGGAACTGATCGAGCAGGCGGTCATATTTCAAGACAGGCATGTGCTGGTCATCGACAAGCCGGCAGGCGTCGCGGTGCACGGCGGCAGCGGCATGAGTTTCGGCGTTATCGAGGCGCTGCGCGCCTCGAGGCCGCGCGAGACGCTGGAGTTGGTGCACCGGCTTGGACCGCGATACCAGCGGCTGCTTGATGGTCGCGCGCGATCGCAGCACGCTCAGCGCGCTGCATGCGCTTGATCCGCAACGGCGGCATGCACAAGACCTACCTGGCGCTGGTCGCGGGCAGCTGGCAATTGGGCACCAAGACGGATCGATGCGCCGCTGGCGACCGACAACCGCGAGCATGGCGAACGGCATGTGCGAGTGGCCGCCGCCGGCAAGGATTCGGTGAGCGTGTTCAAGCCGGTGCAATTCTTCGGTCCGCTGGCGACGCTGATGGAGGTGGACATTCCAACCGGACGCACGCATCAAATCCGTGTGCATGCATCCTTCGCCGGCCATCCGCTGCTCGGCGACGATAAGTATGGCGATCGCGTGCGCAACGCGGATCTCAAGGCGCCACGGCTTGAAGCGCACCTTTTTGCATGCGCAATCCGCTGGCCTTCGAATGGCCCGGCTCCGGCGTTCCTTTCCACGTGAGCGCGCCTCTGCCCGCGGAACTGGCGGCAGTGCTCGACGCCATCACGCCCATGAAGCGCTCGGCGGCGAAAACCAAACGGTCCGGCAGAGCGGCGAAACGCTAGGGGACCTCGAACCCGGCGGCGCGCAGCGCCGCGCTCAGGCGAATCAAGGGCAGTCCGATCAGGGCGCTGGGATCTGTGCTGTCGATCGACTCACACAGACTGATGCCGAGGCCCTCGCTCTTGAAACCGCCGGCGCAGTCCAATGGCTGCTCCTTCGCGACATAACGCTCGATGGTGGGCTGGTCCAGCGGGCGAAATTTGACTCGTGTGCGGTCGATGAATTCGATCAGCGCGCTGTTTTCGCGGCGCATCAGCGCCACCGCGGTGAGAAACTCCACGCTGCGGCCCGAGCAGCTTCGCAGCTGCTCCCGGCAGCGAGCCTCGGTGCCAGGCTTGCCGAGCGAGGAGTGACCGCCGTCAAGGACCGCGACCTGATCCGAGCCTATCACCCAGGCGTTGGGGTGCTGCCGCGACACGGCAGAAGCTTTTTCCCTGGCCAGTCGCCCGGCCAGCTCCAGCGGCGGTTCGCCGGCGCGCGCCGCTTCATCGATTCCCGGAGCGAGGCACGCGAAGGGCAAGCCCAGTCTGCCGAGAAGCTCTTTTCGATAGCGCGAGGTGGAGGCCAAAATAAGCGGAGGCGGAGACTTCAAAAACAAAGACTTGCACCGGATTCGTTTTGACAGGGTGGTACCTGCGCCCTATTATACGCGGCCCATGGCATCGGCCCCGTCCGACCGAGTAGATTGCGCACGCCTGGCGGCGGATGCGGCTGTGTTGGAGCGCGTCTATCCGTTGAACGAGCTGTCTCGCTTGAAGGATTTATTGGCGGATGCGCGCGGGTCGGTAAAGGCGCGCTTCGCTTTTTCGAAATTGGAGGCGGGCCGTGTCGGCGCCAGCGTCGCCGTGCAGGCGACGCCGCGGCTGATTTGTCAGCGTTGTCTGCAGGCGTTTGAATTGCCGGTAACGGGCGACAGCGAGATTGAGTTTGCGATGAGCGAAGCAGAGGCGCCCACGGAGTCGCCGCGCGAGATTTATTTGATGGACCAAGGCTCGGTATCGTTGCGCGAATTGGCGGAGGAAGAATTGTTGTTGGCGTTGCCCGCCATTGCCTCCTGCAGCGCGCCGGAGACTTGCGGTCGGGCGCCGACACCGGACGTGCGGCAAAGGCCGTTTGCGGTATTGCAGGATTTATTGAAGAAAACTTGATAGGACAGACAACCCATGGCAGTTCAAAAAAGTAGAAAGACCCCGTCGAAGCGCGGGATGCATCGCTCTCATTCGGCGCTGGCGGCACCCGCGGTGTCGATCGAGCCGAAGAGCGGTGAAACCCATTCGCGACACCGCATTTCGCGCGATGGCTTTTATCGCGGCAAGAAGGTATTGCAGACCAAGGCGGATGCGGCAGCAGCCGAAGAATAAGCCGTCAACCTAGCCGGCGAATCGCGCACCGTGTCTGCGCCGCTGCATATTGCCATCGACGCCATGAGCGGCGATCGAGGACCGTCGGTTTCCGTTCCGGCGGCGCTTGCGGCGGCGCGCGAGTTCAGTGACGTGCGATTTACATTGACCGGCAGGCAAGCCGACCTGCAGCGTGAACTGTCGGGCGCGAGGCCGCCAAACGTCGACTGCCTGTTCGCCACCGAGGTGGTCGAGATGACCGATCATCCGCGCGAAGCGTTGCGCCGCAAGAAAGACTCGTCGATGCGCCGCGCGATCGATCTGGTCAAGGCCGGAGACGCGCATGCCTGCGTCAGCGCCGGCAACACCGGTGCGCTGATGGCGACGGCGCATTTCGTTCTGAAAATGCTGCCGGGAGTCGAGCGGCCCGCGATCGTCTCCATCATACCGTCGCGCGGTGGACACACCTACATGTTGGATCTCGGCGCCAACGCGTCCTGCACCCCGGTGCAGCTGGTGCAGTTCGCCGTGATGGGATCGGTGCTGGCGGCGGATCTGCCGGGCGCGCACGAACGGCCGCGGGTCGGACTCCTGAACATCGGCGAAGAAGAAGTCAAAGGCAACGAGGTCGTGCAGGCCGCAAATAATCTGATGTCGACCGCCGACATCAACTACGTCGGCTTCGTCGAAGGACACGACATTTTTTCCGACAAAGTGGACGTCGTGGTCACCGACGGATTCACAGGCAATATCGCTTTGAAGGTCATGGAAGGCGCTTCGCGTTTGATCACCGGCGCCATGCGTGAAGAGTTCGAGCGCTCGATGCTGCGCAAGCTCGGTTATCTGGCCGCGCGTCCCACCTTGAATGCGCTGCGCGCGAGAATCGACCCGCGCCGCTATAATGGCGCGGCCATGGTCGGCTTGAACGGCATCGTCATCAAGAGCCATGGAGGCACCGACCTGTTCGGCTTTCAGCGTGCAATCGAAGTGGCGGTGCTGGAGGCGCGCAACGGCGTGCCGGCGCGCATTGCGCAGCGGTTGAACGTCTCACGCGGGATTTGAAAGGATTTTGATGTACTCAAGAATCGCCGGCACCGGCAGCTATCTGCCGGAAAAAATTCTCACCAACCGCGATCTCGAGAAACTAGTCGACACCAGCGACGAATGGATCCGCACGCGCACCGGCATTGCGCAACGTCATGTGGCCGCCGAGGGCGAAACCACCACCGATCTGGCCGAGCATGCATCGCGCCGCGCCATGGACGCGGCGGGGGTGCTGCCTTCGGACATCGACCTGATTTGCGTCGGCACCACGACGCCGGATCTGGTATTTCCCAACGTCGGCACGCTGCTGCAGGATCGATTGGGGATACACGGCTGCCCGGCATTCAGCATGGAGGCAGCGTGTACCGGCTTCGTTTACGCCTTGAGCGTTGCCGACAAATTCGTGCGCCTGGGCGAGGCGAAATGCGCACTGGTCGTGGGCGCGGAAACGCTGACGCGCATCATCGACTGGAACGACCGCGGCACCTGTGTGCTGTTCGCCGATGGTGCGGGCGCGGTGATTTTGCAGCCGGCGAGCGAACCGGGGATCATCAGCACGCGGCTGCATTCCGACGGCAAGTACAAGGATCTGCTCGCCTATCCGGACGGCGTGTCCAAGGGCTTCAAGCTGGTGCGCGAGGGCAAAGCCAGCGTGCAGATGAAGGGCAACGAAGTCTACAAGGTCGCGGTCAATACCTTGGGAGCCTTGGTGACCGAGACTTTGAACGCCAATAACATCGCCAGGGAGCAACTCGACTGGCTGATTCCGCACCAGGCCAATATCCGCATCATCGAGGCGATCGCGAAGCGGCTCGAGCTGCCGATGGAGCGGGTCATCGTGACCATCGATACGCAGGGCAACACCTCGGCGGCGTCGGTGCCGCTGGCTCTCGATACCGGTATCCGCGACGGCCGCGTGAAGCGCGGCCAGCTGCTGCTGCTCGAAGCATTCGGGGGCGGATTCACCTGGGGATCGGCGCTGATTCGTTATTGAGCGGGTGAACGGAGGCGCAAAGAAAAACGCCGCGGGGTTGCCGCGGCGCTTGAAGTCAAAAATTAACCGCTCGATTACTTCGAGACAGACTTCTTGAACATGCGATCGATCTTCTCGTTGATCGCTTCGATAGCGGTCGAATTTGCCTGCGCCGTCGACAGGGCTTGATTCGCCGTGCTCTGCGCGCCCGAAGCCGCCGACTGGGCGCTATTCGCCGCGGCGTGCGCAGCAGCCGCATCGCTCGAGGCCCGCGCCGTGTCGCCTTGCAGCTTGCTGACCTGTGACTTAAGGTCATCGATCTGCGCCTGGATCGGCTTCAGGTCAGTGCACCCCGCGAATGCGATGACGCAAGCCGCGGCGAGAGAGACCTTTAGTGTGGTTGTCAGATTCATAAAAATATTCCCCTAGGGTTAATTCATTCGTGTCGGAAAACTCCGAAGTGTTGCCACAGCAGGTACGGTCACGCCGTCGAGCCCGCCCGCGTCGCAGCACAGTCCTACATAAAGCCAAATTCGCGCCTCGAATGCAACTGAAAATAACGCAATGTCGGTAGATCAAGGCGCTTTTATGCGTAGTTCATTTCTGACAAGCGTCCATATCATTAAGAATGCGCCATCTAAGTGCAATTTTTACCCGAAGTCCCAATTGCGAGGCGTCGAAATTGATGAAGCGCCGTCTAGAGTTCAGTGCGACGTGTCCGTTACTGCCGGATCTTGCGTGGCTCAAGCATGCGTCGAACGCTGCCGCCGACGCGCTCGATGCCGCATGGGTGCATGAGCTGAAGAGAAATTTTCTTAGCTGAGGCGATCGGCGCAGCTTTTTCTCATCCCGTGCCAAAGCCAAGGTCGTCGATTTCGGTTCGAATGATTGGGAGTATGGACTGGTTTAAGGGCGGGTGCTTTTGAAGAGGTTTTTGATCCGTCCCGACTTGCCAAGTCCTTTCGACTGTATATAATACCAGCAACTGTCTACATATACAGGTGACGCGCATGTCGGACCTTACACCCCGTCAGACCCAGATTCTGCGGCTGATTCAAAACGCCATATCCGAAAGTGGCATGCCGCCCACCCGTGCGGAAATAGCCCGTACCCTGGGCTTCAAGTCTCCCAACGCGGCCGAAGAGCACTTGCGTGCCTTGCAGCGCAAAGGCGTGATCGATCTGATCCCCGGCGCCTCTCGCGGCATTCAGCTCAAAGACATTTTGCGCGAACAATTGGGTCTGCCGCTCATCGGCCGCGTCGCTGCCGGCCGGCCGATTTTGGCCGAGGAGCATATCGAAAAGCGATATCAAATCGATCCGCAGTTATTTCAGCCGCAGCCGCATTATCTTCTGAAAGTGCAGGGCATGAGCATGAAAAATGCCGGCATCCTCGATGGTGATTTGGTTGCCGTGCATCGCACGCCCGAAGTTCGCAATCGCCAAATCGTAGTCGCGCGGTTGGAAAATGAGGTCACGGTGAAACGCTACCGGCAAGAAGGCGCGATTGTTTGGCTGCTGCCCGAAAATGCCGATTTCGAACCTATTCGCGTCGATCTCAAAGAACAACCCATGATTATTGAAGGGGTGGTCGTCGGTGTGCTGCGTCGTGGTAAAGACGTGGATGCTGCGTGAATGCGAAGGCACGAAGCCGGAGCCGACGCCCTTAAGGCGCCCGCAGGGCGAGGGCCAGGATGGCCCGAGTCTATGCGAAGGCACGAAGCCGGAGCCGACGCCCTTAAGGCGCCCGCAGGGCGGCGAGCGTCAAATATCGTCAATTGCGGAAATTTTGGCTGATGCTCGAGTCTGGAAGTTAAAAGACGCCTCGGCCGCCCCCGCTCGTCCGGTTTGGTCCACCGGTAAGAGCTCGCTGGATGCCCGCTTGCCGGGAGGTGGGTGGCCGACGGCGTCGCTCATCGAAGTATTGTTGGACGATACCGGCCTCGGCGAAGTGCAGCTCTTTTTGCCGGCGTTGGTGGCACGTCAACGCAACGCTGCCCGCGAGAGCGGTGATGCGCCATGGCTGGTGTGGATTGCCCCTCCTCATGAACCCTATGCGCCTGCTTTGGCGCAGTCTGGTATCGAGCTTAAGCGTTTATTGGTAGTTCGGCCAACGACGGCCACGGAGGCTTTGTGGGCGGCTGAGCAGGCATTGAGTTCGGGGGTTTGCGCTGCCGTCATGCTTTGGTTGAAGGGCACCGACGATCGGTGGCTGCGGCGTTTGAAGCTCGCCGCCGAAGCCGGCGGTTCGCTCGGTGTGCTGTTTCGTCCCGAGAGACATCGTTTCGAATCCTCACCGGCCAACTTGCGCATTGTCATGAGCCATGGCTCGCGCTGCACGCAAGTCGATTTACTCAAAGTCCAGGGCGGCCGACCCGGTCCGGTAGATCTTGGTGGCCCGTGAAATTGCGCTCGGCGAAATCACGAACGGCAGACTTATTTGCCGCGACCCCGCCGCGCCGTTCTCCTGCTGCATCGGCCGTTGCATCGGCCGTTCCATCGCCGCTGGCCGTCGCGCCGCAGCCCCTCGCGCAGCCCGCTCTTAATCGACTACGCCCAAAACAGCTGTGGTATGCCGCCGTGTTCCCCGCCATGGCGCAACCGCAACCGGATGCCGCGGCGCTGCAGAAACTCTGTCTGCACGCGCACTCTTTCACTTCCTTCGTCAGCATCGAACCGCCCAATGCGTTATTGCTGGAGATCAAGGGCAGCGTGAAATTATTCGGTTCCCTGCAGCAGCTGCACGAGGGACTGGATGCTCGTTGGCGCCGGCTTGCGCTGCCGGCTCGCAGCGCCATCGCGCCCTCGACGTTGGCGGCGTTATGGCTGGCACGCGCGGGTAGCTCCTCGCAAATCGAGGATATCGAGCTGCTGCGACAGTCTCTGGCCAAGGTGCCCATTGCTTGCACGGCTTGGGATGCAGAACGCCTGCAAACGTTGCGCGCCATGGGCGTCACGCACTTGGGCGAACTGATGCGATTGCCGCGTGCGGGTCTTGCGCGCCGGCTAACGCCCGCCCTGGTCCGGGACCTGGATATTGCATTGGCACGGCAGATGGCGCCACGCCGCGCCTTCGTGCGGCGCGAGCGCTTTCGGGAGCGTTGCGATTTCGAAACGGAAATCGAGCAGACGGCCTATTTGGAAAAGGCGCTCGAGCCCTTGATCGAGCGCTGCGCGCAATTCTTGCGCCGGCGCCAAGCCGGCATCCAGGCATTGCGGCTGAAGCTGAGGCATCGGGAAGGGCCGGCGACGTGCGTGCAAGCGGGCTTGGCCAGCATCACCAGCGAACGGCGGCGTTTGAGCGATGTGCTTTGCCAAAAACTGGAGCAGTTGGATTTGCGCGCGCCGGTGCGAGGGATGGAATTGATTTCCGGCTCCTTGCGGGGATTGTCGGCAAGTTCTCTCGATGTCTTTGCCGGATTCACCGGCGCAGGCAGCCGCGACAGCGCGCCGCAATTGGTGGAACGCCTGCGTGCACGGCTGGGCGAGGACGCGGTCTATGGCGTTTGTCTGATTCCAGACCATAGGCCGGAAGCGGCATGGCGGCGCGTCCATGAATTGCGCCTGGGCGCCGCAGCCGGAATTGAAGAGGAAGCCATCGATCAGAAGCTGCCGCGTCCGGTGTGGTTATTGAGCGAACCGCTGCCCTTGCCGCAACCGGAACTATTGCACGGCCCCGAACGTATCGAGAGCGGCTGGTGGGATGGCAAGGGGGTGGCACGCGATTACTACGTTGCGCGACAGCCCGGTGATGTGCGGTTGTGGGTTTTTCAGGAACGCCGGTCCAAGCGCTGGTATGTGCACGGCATATTCGCTTAAAGAGCCGACGTGTACGCTGAACTGCATGCTTTGAGCAATTTCTCCTTTCTGCGCGGCGCCTCGCAGCCTGAAGAATTGGTTGCGCAGGCCAAGGCGTTGAATTACTCGGCATTGGCGCTGACCGATGAGTGCTCTCTGGCGGGCGTGGTGCGCGCCCACGTCGCCGCGAAAGAGCATGGATTGCCCTTGATCATCGGCACCGAACTCAACTGTCTCGATCTCAAGGTCATCGTGCTGGCCACCAATCGAGCGGCCTATGGCGCGTTGAGCCGCTTGATCAGCAAAGCGCGCCGTGCCACCCGCAAAGGCAGCTACGCGCTGAGGCGCACGGATCTTGAGGACGCCCTTCAAGGATGCTTGGTGATCTGGTTGCCGCGCATGGACAAAGCGGGGCCGGCGCGCCAGGAACACGATGGCCGCTGGCTGCGCGAGCGCTTCACGGGAAATTTGTGGATCGGGGTGGAGCTCACAACCGGCGGCCACGATGCGCGGCGCTTGGAATGGCTCGAAACCCTGGGCAAAACGCTGCAGCTGCCCTGCGTGGCGGCGGGCGATGTGCACATGCATCGGCGCGGCCGCCGCGCCCTGCAGGATGTGCTGACGGCGATTCGCCTCAAAGTGCCCCTGCATGCCGCGGGCTACGCCCTGTATCCCAATGGCGAGCGCTGTTTGCGTCCGCTGCGACGTCTGCGCGAACTCTACCCCGCGGCGTTGCTGGCGCAAACCTTGGCGATCGCGGAGCGCTGCACTTTCAGCCTCGATGAACTGCGTTACGAGTATCCGGAAGAGATCGTGCCGCCGGGAGAAACTCCCGCGAGTCATCTGCGGGCGCTGACCCTGCGGGGCTGCGACTACCGCTGGCCCGGAGGCGCTCCCGCGGCCGTGCGCGCGGCCATCGAGCATGAGCTGCGCTTGATCGCGGAGCTCAAATTCGAGCCGTTCTTTCTGACCGTGCACGATGTGGTCGAATACGCACGCTCGCAAAACATCCTCTGCCAGGGGCGGGGCTCCGCGGCCAACTCGACGGTCTGCTACTGCCTGCGCATCACGGAGGTGGACCCTTCGCGCATGTCCATGCTGTTCGAACGTTTCATCTCCAAAGAACGCAACGAGCCGCCCGACATCGACGTGGATTTCGAGCATGAGCGGCGCGAAGAAGTCATCCAATATATTTACGGAAAATATGGGCGTGAACGCGCGGCGCTGGCCGCCACCGTGATCTGCTACCGGCCGCGCAGCGCGTTGCGGGACGTCGGCAAAGCTCTGGGCCTGGATCTGGCGCAGGTCGACCGGCTGGCGCGGGGCATGCAATGGTGGGATGGCCAGCGCATCGATCCGGAACGCATCCGTGCATCGGGGTTCGACCCGGAGAATCCGCTGATTGCCCGGCTCATCGCGCTCACGGCGGAAGTTCTCGGTTTCCCGCGCCATCTGTCGCAGCACGTGGGCGGCTTCGTCATTGCCCGCGGCCGGTTGGATGAACTGGTGCCCATCGAGAATGCGTCCATGCCGGAGCGCACCGTGATCCAGTGGGACAAGGACGATCTCGATGCCCTGGGGCTTTTGAAAGTGGATGTGCTCGCCTTGGGGATGCTGACCGCGATACGCCGGGCCTTCAACCTGGTCAACGAATTCGGCGGCTCATCCGCGGTTGCCGGCGAGCTCAAGCTCGCCAGCGTGCCGAGCGAGGATGGCGCGGTATACGACATGATCTGCCGGGCCGACACCACCGGCGTGTTTCAAATCGAATCGCGCGCGCAAATGTCCATGCTGCCGCGCTTGAGGCCGCGAAATTTCTACGACCTGGTGATCGAGGTGGCCATCGTGCGCCCCGGACCCATCCAGGGCGAGATGGTGCACCCCTACCTGCGCCGCCGCAGCGGAGAGGAGGCGGTGAGCTATCCCAGCAAGGAGGTCGAAGCGGTGCTCAAGCGCACGTTGGGCGTGCCGATTTTTCAAGAGCAAGTCATGCAGCTGGCGATCGTCGCGGCCGGTTTCTCGCCGGGCGAGGCCGACCGCCTGCGCCGCGCGATGGCCGCCTGGAAGCGCAAGGGCGGCTTGGAGCCGTTCCAAAAACAGCTGATCGAGGGCATGCGCGCGCGCGGCTACGAGGATGGTTTTGCGCAGCAAATCTTCAAGCAGATTTTGGGGTTCGGCGAATATGGCTTTCCTGAGTCGCATTCCGCCAGCTTCGCTCTGCTGGTGTACACCTCCGCGTGGCTGAAGCACTACGAGCCGGCGGCATTTTGCGCGGCGCTCATCAACAGCCAACCGATGGGGTTCTATGCGCCGGCGCAATTGGTGCGCGATGCGCGCGCCCACGGCGTGGAAGTGCGCGCCGTGGACGCGACGCTCAGCGCGGCGGATTGCACGCTGGAACGGCGCGAGGATGGCCGTCCGGCGCTGCGCCTGGGGTTGCGCCTGGTGAAGCACCTTTCGCAAGACGGCATGGCGCGGCTCATGGCCGCGCGCGCCGCACGCCCCTTCGAGGGCATTGCGGATATGGCCGAGCGCGCCGCCCTCGATCGACGCGATCTTGAAGCCTTGGCCGCCGCGGATGCCTTGAGCCGCTTGAGCGGACATCGGCATCGCGCGGTATGGCAGGTCACGGGCGTGGAACGCGCGCTGCCCCTGCTGCCGGCGGCAACGGCGGTCGATGAGGGCATTCCGTTGCTGCGCGCGCCGCGCGAGGGCCAGGATATCGTCGCCGATTACGGCAGCCTCGGTCTGACGCTGCGCCGTCATCCGCTGGCGTTGTTGCGCGACAAGCTGCAGCGCCGCGGCGTCGTGCCCACACAGGAATTGTGGGAGCGCCCCAACGGCAAAATGGTGATCACCGCGGGTTTGGTCATCACCCGGCAGCGGCCCGGCAGCGCGGGAGGCGTGACTTTCGTCACGATGGAAGATGAAACCGGCTATGTGAACCTGATTGTCTGGAACCGTGTCGCCATCGAGCAGCGCGCGGCCTTGCTGGAGTCGCGTCTGCTCGAGGTGCATGGCAAATTGCAGCGGGAAGGCGATGTGCAGCATGTGATTGCGCAGCGCCTCACGAATTTGTCCTCTCTGCTCGGCGATCTGACCGTGGCATCGCGCAACTTCCATTGAGCCCGCTTTTCTTGCCTCCGCTGTCGCTACACATCCAGGCCGATGGAGCGCATCAGCTCGATGCCGTTGCTCTTGGTGACGATGCCCGGCCGCAGTTTGAAGTCGAACTCGAGCTTGCCGTCCTTGAGTTCGTCTTGGAAATGAACATTCTGGATCGCGCCGGGTTCGAGTCCGTCAATTTCCGTCAGCGCCAGATCGTGCGTGCTGATCACCCCGATCGAGCCTCTGTGAATCAGTGCTCGAATGAGCCCCTGCGCACCGACGCGCCGGTCGGCCGAATTGGTGCCTTGCAGTAATTCGTCCAGCAAAAACAACAGCGGCAGCGGGTAGGGTTCGAACAAGCGGCGCAGGCGCATGATTTCGGCGTAAAACCGCGAACTCCCCTCATGCAGCGAATCGTTGATGCGGATGCTGGCGCCGATCTGCACGGGGGTCAGCGCGAGAGCCGAGGCGCGCACCGGCGCGCCGGCCATGGCCAGCACCGTATTGATGCCGATCGTGCGCAGCAGCGTGCTCTTGCCCGACATGTTCGAGCCGCTCACCAGCAGCACGCGCGTGCGGCCGGTGATTGCCACATCGTTGCAAACGCGCGCCGCGGCGGGAATCAAGGGATGGCCCAGTCCGCTGGCCTTGAACGCCGGCGGCCCGTCGAGGAATTCGGGAAAGGGATCCGCCCACTGCTCGAAGGAGTATTGCGCGAGAGAGAGGAGCGCCTCGAACTCGCCCAGCACTTCGAGCCAGGAGTGGATGACGATGCCGTGAACGCTGCGCCAGCGCTCGGCGGCGAGCGCGGTCTGCAGCGGATACATCAGCAACAGCATGAACGGCGCGAGGATCGGGTTGCGGCGCGCTTCGACGAAATTGACGATGGTGGCAAGTTTGGAGAGGGCGGCCGAGGCGTTCAAGCTGTGGGACGACAACTTGCGTTGCAACGCGAGCAACGGCGCGGCCTGGAAGCGCTGCGCTTCGATCAGCTTGAGCAGGACCGCCAAACCTTTCAGGTCGTCGAATGCGCCCTCGACCGTCGTAATGGCCTGGTGGATCGGCTTCCTCAAGAAATACCCGATCGCCGCCTCAACGAGGATGATGGCGAGGAGCGGAAACAACAGGCCCCAGACGGCCCAAACCGCGATGCTGCCGAGGGCAATCCCGGCGATCAGGGGCGCCATCCAGCGCAGCCACCGGCCCTGCAGTCGATTCGGCGCCCGCGCCCAGTCATGCAGTGCCTGCGGATGCAAATCTATCTTCAACGACTCGCCGTCGATCGCCATGGATTCGCGCCACTCCAGGCGGTCGCGCATATCGATGATGGCGGCGTGGCGAGCGCGTATCTCGCTCAAGTCCGCCGGGGCAAGGAGCCATTGCGCCAGGATGCTCTCGCCCAACTGGGTCCGAGCCGCACACAACAGCTCGTACAAACTGTCCGTGCCGAACAAGTCCAAGTCGTCCCCATAGATATGATGCGGGACAGCGAAGCGCGCGCCGCTCGTGCCTTTGCCGCTCCAGTGGTCGTTGAGCCGATCGAGACCTGCCTGATAGAAATCCGCCGCGCGCCGCGCCTGGCTGCGTCGATGACGGACGCGCTGGTGATAAGTCAACAGGGCGATGAATGCCGAAACGGGGACGAGCAACCACAGCGCGGAAGCACCGGGCGGGCCGAAACACAGCCACGCAATGATCAAGAATACGACGCCGAGGGCCAGACGCACCGTTTCGATGCGTGCATTGAGGGCATCGAAGCGCGCGACGCGTGCGCTGCGATCGGCGAGACGGGTTGAATAGTGTTCTTTCGGCGACACAAAAACAGTGTGGCACATTTGGCGCGGCGAGTTTTCGCCGGCGCGACGGCCAAGGGCTTACTGGCGGGTTTTCTTCTTCTTGCGCGCGGCCTTGGCCGCCTCGCCCGTCTCGCCGGCGGCGGCATCATCGGAATCCGCGCCGCCAATCTCATAGTCGTCGAAATCGCTCATGAGTTCCGCGGTGCGCCGTTCCTCCATGACGCGCTCCAGGCGCCGCCAGGCAGGTTCAGCCCCCTTCGGTGCGCGGCGCCGTTGCGAATCGACGTCGCGCATGATGTGATCCACGTCCACATCGTCGCCGCCGGGCGCGACGTCCTCGGCGTCCTCTTCCTCGAACTCTTCGGATTCGGGTTTCTCGCCTCTGACACGCGCGCGTTATAAACGGAAAAGCGGTTCCCGTGCAATACCCCGCCGCACAGTTGTCTATTTGACCAGGTCGTTGAGTTGGAAAATCGGCAACAGGAGCGCAATCACGATGAACATGACGATGGCGCCCATGAATACCACCATGAGCGGCCCCAAGAGATTGGTCATGTTGGACAGCAAGCCGTCCATTTCGCGTTCTTGATTGGTGGCGGCGCGCTCGAGCATTTTTTCCAACTCGCCGCTGCTCTCGCCGCTGCTGATCAGGTGAATCATCATGGGCGGAAACAGCTTGCGTGCGGCCAATGAGCGTCCGATGGGCGCACCCTCGCGAACCCGCAGAGCCGCTTCTTCCACCGCGCGCTTCATGGGCAGATTGGTCACGACCTCGGCGGAAATGCGCAGCGCCTCGAGCACCGGCACGGCGCTCGCGGTCAATATGCTGAAAGTGCGCGAAAATCGCCCGGTATTGAGACCGCGGATCAAGCGTCCCGCCACCGGAAGGCGCAGCAGGAACCGATCGAACTTCAAGCGCGCTTCCGGATTCTTCAGCCAGCGCAAGAATCCCCACACCACGGCGCCCATGGCGATCAACCCGTAAACCCAGTAGTGGCGAATGAGGTCGCTCATGCCGATGAGAATCCGGGTCGCCATCGGCAATTCCTGATTGCTCGACTGAAATACCGCGACCACCTGGGGAACGACGTATGCCAGCAAAAAGGACACGATGCCGAAGGAGAGCACCAGCAGAACGATGGGATACACCAGGGCGTTGCTCACCTGCTGGCCCATCACTTGCCGCGATTCGGTGTAGTCCGAGAGCCGCTCGAGGACCTGATCCAGCTTGCCGGACTGCTCGCCCGCCGAAACCGTGGCGCGATATATCTCCGGAAACGCCTGCGGAAAATCCCGCAGTCCGTCGGCGAGCGGGTGCCCTTCGACCACCTTGCTGCGCACACCCAGGATAATGCGCTGCACGCGCGGCTTCTCGGTTTGTTCGGCGACGGCCTGCAAGGTTTCCTCGAGGGGCAGCCCGGATCGCAGCAGCGTCGCCAATTGGCGGGTCAGCATGGCCAAATCCAGGCTGGACAAGCCGCGCCGCAAAAAGCGCCGGCGCCGGCTCTGCTTCAGTTCTTGCGCAGCCGTCTCCTGGATGTCCATGGGCAGCAATTGCTTGTCGCGCAACAGCTGCCGGACGTGCTTGGGCGTATCGCCCTCGATGAGGCCCTTGCGTTCGCGGCCCTGGGCGTCCAATGCCATGTATTCGAACGCACCCATCAGGAGTTACTGACCATCGAGGGCAGCGTGGACTAGTCCTCGCGGGTAACGCGCAGGACTTCTTCCAAGGTCGTCTCGCCCGCCATCACCTTGCGGCGCCCATCGTCGCGGATGCCGGGACTGGCGGAGCGTGCGTAGCGCTCCAGCTCCTGTTCGGATGATCCGTCATGAATCATGGTGCGCATATGGTCATCGACCGCGATGAGCTCGTAGATTCCGGTGCGCCCCCGATAGCCGGTGCCAGGATCGCTGCACGGCCGATACAATTGCACCGGCCCATCCGTTCGGGTCCAGATTCAACAGGCGCCGTTCATACTCGCCGGCCGTGAATTTCTCCCGGCGTCGAAGGGTTCAGGACGCGCACCAGGCGCTGGGCGAGCACGCCGATCAAACTGGAGGAGAGCAGGAAGGGCTCGATGCCCATGTCGCGCAAGCGGGTGACGGCGCCGACCGCCGTATTGGTGTGCAGGGTCGACAGCACCAAGTGCCCGGTCAAGCTGGCCTGCACGGCGATCTGCGCGGTTTCCAGGTCGCGGATTTCGCCGACCATCACCACGTCCGGATCCTGGCGCAGAATCGCGCGCAAGCCGCGCGCGAAGGTCATTTCGACCTTGGTGTTCACCTGGGTCTGGCCGATGCCGTCGATGTAGTACTCGATCGGGTCCTCGACGGTCATGATGTTGCGGGTGTTGTCGTTGATGCGCTCGAGCGCGGCGTACAGCGTGGTGGTTTTGCCCGAGCCGGTCGGACCGGTCACCAGAATGATGCCGTGCGGCTTGTGGATGATCTCATCCATGGTGTCCTGGGTCCGCGGATCCATGCCGAGCGAGGTCAGCTCGATCCGGCCGGCCTGCTTGTCGAGCAGGCGCAGCACCACGCGCTCGCCATGCCCGGAGGGCAGGGTGGAGACGCGCACGTCGACCGCGCGGCCGGCGATGCGCAGCGAAATGCGGCCGTCCTGCGGCAGGCGGCGCTCGGCGATGTCGAGTTTCGACATGACCTTGATGCGCGAAACGACCAGCGGCGCGACCGCGCGCTTTGGTCTGCAGCACCTCGCGCAGCACCCCGTCGACGCGAAAACGGATCACCAGCCGGTTCTCGTAGGGCTCGATATGGATGTCCGAGGCGTTCTCCTTGACGGCCTGCGTCAGCAACGCGTTGATCAAGCCGGATGATCGGCGCTTCGTCGTCGCTTTCCAGCAGGTCGGAGGATTCGGGAATATCCTCGGCTGAGATGGGCGAGGTCCGTGTTGTCGTCCAAGCCCTCGAGCATTTGCATTGCCGCGCCCGAGCCCGCTTCGTAGGCGATGCGCAACATGGCATCGAAGGTCTCCACCGAGACGCGCATCAAGCTTCAAGGGAACGCCGACGAAGCGGCGCACTTCGGCCAGGCTCTGCGGCGTGACGCCGGGCCGGCAAACCGTGTCGGCCACCCCCTCGGCGATGCCCCGCACCAAGACACCGTGGCGCTTGGCAAACGGAAACGACAGTTTGCGCGGCTGTTCGGGGTCTTGCAGTTCCGCGTTCATTGGGGCGGCGGTGTGCTGGAGGGGGGCTGGGTGCCGGAGGGCGGCGCCGCCTGCGAATCTTGAGGCAAGGGCGCGGTGAGCGGCCGGTTCGGCGTTGCCCCTTGCGGGTTGGTGTCCGCCGGCGGGCGGCGGCGGGGGCAGCGCGATGCCGGAGGGAATCGCCGGCACAACCGGCTGCTTCTGCCCGGGCAACAGCGTGACTTGGCCGCCGTTGAGGTTCTGCTGACTGCGCCGCATCTCGCTATAAGCGGCCTCACTGGTGCTCTCGGTGGAATCCGCATCGCGCATGATTTCGGGGACGGATGAAAACCAGCCAGATTGCTTCTTCTGCCGCGATCCGCTGCGCGACTTGAATAGATTGCCGATGAGCGGGATGGCGCCGAGTCCCGGCACCCGATCCTCGCTCTCCGTGACCGTATCGGACATCAGGCCGCCCAGCACGATGATGCCGCCGTCCTCGATCAACATGGTCGTCTTGATCGAGCGCTTGTTGGTGGAGATGTCGGCCGAATCGGTCAATTTCGCGCCCGGGAGAGGAGTCTTCCTGCTCGATCTTCAGCTGCACGGAATTGCCCTCGTTGATGTGCGGCGTGACCTTCAAAATCGTGCCGACCTCTTCGCGCTGAATGGTTTGGAACGGACTCGTGGTACCCGAGACACGCGCGGTGGTGTTGGAGTAAGGATCCGGTGATCAGCGGGATCTCCTGCGTGACTTTCACTTCGGCCTCCTCGTTGTTCATCGTGATCAACGAGGGCGTCGAGATGATGTTGCTGCTGCCGTCGCTGCGCAGCGCTTGGATCAGGGCGGCAAAACTCACGCCGCTGTTCACGACTCGGCCGATCGCCACCGTGGCCCCGGTACCGACGGTGGAACTGCTGATGGTGGGAGTTCCCACCACCCCCGGAACCGTCGTGGTCGTCGAGGTGCCCTGGGTAAAGCCCAAGGCGGCGGCCGCCAAATCGACGATGCTCGTCCCCGTGCCGGGCAGATTGATGATGCCGGCGGGCACGGTGCTGTTCCCCTGCCCGAAGAGCAGCCATTGCACCCCGAGGTTTGAGCTCTTGTTGACGTCCACTTCGACGATGATGGCTTCCACCTGAACTTGCGCCCGCCGGATATCGAGCTTGTCGATCACGCTCATCAAGGACTTCATGATCTTGGGCGGCGCGGTGATGATCAGCGCATTGGTGGCGACGTCGGCCCAAATCGTGACGCTGGCATCGACATTGGACCCGCCGCCCCCGGACGCCGGATTGGCGACGGGCGGTCCGCCTTGCGCTTTCGCCGAGGCGGTGGCCTGTCCCTTGAGCTTCTCGGCGATCTTTTCGGCGTCTGCATAGCGCAAGTAGCGCACCTGGACGTCGCCGCCGGATGCCATGGGCGTGTCCATATTGAGAATCAAAGCCTTGAGCCGGAGGCGCGCGGACCGCTCCCCGGTCAACAGGATGCTGTTGGTGCGATCATCGGCAACCACCTTGGCGAGGGCGCCGCCCTCGGCACCGACGCCGGAATTGATCGAATTGACCGTACGCACCACGTCGGTGGCACCGGCGTTGTGCAGCGGGATGACCTCGATGGGTTCATCGCCGGCCTCGTCCATGCGCTCGATGATGTGCATCATCCGGCTCACGTTGCTGGCGCGATCGGAAATGATCAGCATGTTGCCGCCCGGGTAGGCAGCCAAGTGGCCGTAGGTCGGAACCAGGGGCCGCAACATCGGCACCAGCTGAGCCGCATTGATGTTCTTCAAGGTGACGATTTGCGTGACGATCTCGTCCGACGAGGAACTCACATTGTTAGGCAGATCGATTGGCCGGCAATTGCCGCAGCTCGGTGTTGGGGACGATTTTGATGACCTTGCCGGCCGGCACCGCGACATAGCCATAAACCTGCAGCACCGCCAAGAACGCTTCGTAGAAGGCCGCCGGCGACATCGGCGTCGAGGACAACATGGTGACTTTGGCGTTGACGCGCGGGTCGACGATGAAATTCTTGCCGGTCACTTCGCTCACGGCCTGAATGATCTGGCTTAAATCCGCATCCTTATAGTTGGGCGTGATGGTCGCGCCTTCCTGGGCTTTCGGCTGCGGGGCGGCCGGCGTCGCCGATATGAGCAGCAGGCGAGCGCCAAGGCCGCCGCCAGTCTGCGTTTGGAAACAATTTCGGTCCGCTTCAAGGTCATGGCTACTCGCATATTGAACGGCTTCGACCGCCCCCGGAACTATTCGTTTGAATTTTCATTGGGGATACGTGGCGGCGGCGGAGTGACCGGCGCGATGCCGTTGGCCGGCGAGCCCGGGTTGGACGAATCGCCCTCGAGCTCTTTGGTGGCCTCCGCCGCTACTTGCGCGATGTTCAAAGTGATGTCCTGCCTCTGGCCACCGCGCTCAATGGTGACGGTGACGTGATCGGAAGTCTGGATGGTATTGAAAACCTCCTGGCTGCGCTGTGGGTCGTCCAAGGGCGTGCCGTTGATGGCGGTCACCAAGTCCCCGGCCTTTAGCCCCAACTTGCTGAATATCGCGCGATTTCGCCCCGGATAAGCTCGAAAGCCTCTCAGTTTCCCCGCCGCGTTGTCATAAGAGGCCACGGTGCGCATCACTTGATCGAGAATACTGGGGTCTTGCTGCACCATTTTTCGAATGTTGTCGACCGCGGCCACGGTGCGCGGGTCGCCGCCCGGATACCGCCGGGCCGAGGCCACCCGGCTCGAGGCGGGCAGTTGACGGGGCAACAACAGCGTTTCGAGCGCGCCGCCGCGATCCAGGATGACATGATCCAGATAGACCGAATGCAAGGATGCCCCGCCGACGCGTTCGCCCACCGAAAACACCTTCGAGGGGGCTCCGCCTTCGCTGATGATGGCGACGCCGTGCTTGGGATCCTGGGTGGCGATGGTTCCAGCCAACAGCAGGTTGGCCGAGCTTTGCGGCGCGTTTCCCTCGTCCTGCGTGGCGGCCGGCGGCACGCCGAACAAATGAGCCGCCACCACGGTCTGAATATCCGCGCCCGAACGCTGCGCCCGGGGCGTGGCGGGCGCGACCACCGGCTCGGGGACTTGAAGCGGCTTGGAAATGAACGGCAGGGCGATTTGCAGCAGTTGCAGCAAAATCAGCGCACCAAACACGAACGACACGATTTTGGGCCCATTGGCTTGCAGCCTGGACAGCCAATTGTTTGTGCGTGTATCGAGCATCAGCGGGCAATCATACGGGCTCAGGTCTTAGACCCTCAAGCATTTGTTTTTCCTTGTTAAAGTAAAGTGACAGCGATTGGAGACAGTTGACGGCAATAGGGTGTATGAAGGCAATTGATTTGATCCAGTTACCGGGTTTCGGGTCTATGTCTTGTAAACGGTCCAATCGCGCCCTATAAACTGATGACTCATGAGTGATATTGAACGCGGGCGGGACGGAACGAGCCTAATCGTCGAGGAAGCGGCGCCAAAGCTCAAAAGACCGCCCCTGTATCAAGTAGTTCTGATTAATGACGATTACACTCCGATGGAGTTCGTCGTCGATATCCTGCAGCGGTTCTTCGCGATGGACCGCACCAAAGCCACTCGGGTTATGCTGGAGGTGCACACCAAAGGCAAGGGTGTGTGCGGAGTCTTCACTTATGAAATTGCCGAGACCAAGGTGGCCCAAGTGATCGCGTACGCGCGACAACATCAGCATCCGCTGATGGCAACGCTAGAAGAGGCGTAATGTGCTAAGTCAAGAACTCGAATTTTGTCTGAATGATGCCTTCGCCGGCGCGCGCGAGGCGCGGCACGAATTCATGACCGTGGAGCATCTGCTGCTTGCGATCGTGGATACGCCCAAGGTGCGGGAGATACTGAAGTCTTGCGGCGCGGATACCGCCAAACTCAAGAACGAACTGAAGCAGTTCATCGAGCAGACCACGCCGCGCCTGCCGGCCGGCGAGGATCGGGACGTGCAGCCGACCTTGGGCTTCCAACGCGTCCTGCAGCGCGCCGTATTTCACGTGCAATCGAGCGGCAAGAAGGAAGTCACCGTGGCCAATGTGCTGGTGGCCATCTTCAGCGAAAAGCAATCGCACGCCGCCTACCTGCTGAGCATGCAGGACGTATCGCGCCTCGACGTCGTCAATTTCATCGCCCACGGACTGTCGAAGGCCGGCGGCGAGGAGCGCAGCGAGCGCGATGACGGCGCGGCCTCGCCCGATGCCGAGCGGGAAGGGGACGGCAGCGGCAATGCCTTGGAGAAATACGCGACCAATCTGAACGAGTCGGCACGCAAGGGCAAGATCGATCCTCTCATCGGACGCAAGCTCGAAGTCGAGCGCACCATCGAGATATTGTGCCGGCGGCGCAAGAACAATCCTTTGTACGTGGGCGAGGCTGGCGTCGGCAAGACGGCGATCGCCGAAGGGCTGGCGCGCATGATCGTCGAGAATCAGGTGCCCGACGTGCTGCTCGATGCCACGATTTACTCGCTCGACATGGGTTCGCTGGTGGCCGGTACCAAGTACCGCGGCGATTTCGAGAAGCGCCTGAAGGCGGTGCTTGCCGAAGTGAAGAAGCAGCCCGGCGCGATTCTATTCATTGACGAAATCCACACCGTCATCGGCGCCGGCGCGGCGTCCGGCGGCGTGATGGATGCCTCGAATTTGATCAAGCCCGCCCTCAACAACGGCGAATTGCGCTGCATCGGCTCAACCACCTACAACGAGTACCGCGGCATATTCGAGAAGGATCACGCGCTGGCGCGGCGCTTCCAGAAAATCGACATCACCGAACCCTCCGTGCAGGACACGGTGGACATTCTGCGCGGCTTGAAGTCGCGCTACGAGGAGCACCACGGCATCAAGTACGAGGACGATGCGCTGCGCGCGGCCGCGGAGCTGGCGGCGCGGCACATCAACGATCGGCACATGCCCGACAAGGCGATCGATGTCGTGGATGAAGCGGGCGCGAATCTGCGGCTGCAGCCGGTGGAGAACGCGGGCGCAGTCGGTCACCGTGACGCAAATCGAAAACGTCGTGGCGCGCATCGCGCGAATTCCGCCGAAAAATGTCTCGATGTCCGACCGCGACGTGCTGAAGAACCTGGAACGCAACCTGAAGCTGACCATATTCGGCCAGGACAGGGCGATCGAGGCCTTGGCGGCCGCCATCAAGATGTCGCGCTCCGGCTTGGGCGATCAGCGCAAGCCCGTGGGATCCTTCCTGTTCTCCGGCCCGACCGGCGTCGGCAAGACCGAGGTGACGCGGCAGCTGGCCATCGCCATGGGCGTGGAATTCGTGCGCTTCGACATGTCGGAATATATGGAGCGGCACACGGTTTCGCGCCTCATCGGCGCGCCGCCCGGCTACGTGGGATTCGACCAGGGCGGTTTGCTCACCGAAGCGATCGCCAAACATCCGCACTGCGTGCTGTTGCTCGATGAGATCGAGAAGGCGCATCCCGATGTTTTCAATCTGCTGCTGCAGGTCATGGACCATGGGACGCTCACCGACAACAACGGCCGCAAGGCCGATTTCCGTCACGTCATCATCATCATGACCACCAACGCGGGAGCTTTCGAAATGAGCCGGCCGAGCATTGGCTTCACGCAATCGGATACCGCGTGCGGACGGCATGGAAGCGATTCGGCGCTTGTTCTCGCCGGAATTCCGCAATCGTCTGGATTCGGTGATTCAATTCAGCAGCTCTGGATCAGGACACCATCGAGCGCGTGGTCGACAAAATCCTGGTCGAGGCCGAGGCGCAGCTCGAGCAGAAAGGCGTTTCGATTTCGGTCGACGAGCCGGCGCGGCGCTGGATTGCGAAGCGCGGTTACGATCCGAAGATGGGCGCGCGGCCGATGGCGCGCATCATTCAGGAATTCATCAAGCGGCCGCTCGCCGAGGAGCTGCTATTCGGCAAGCTGGTGAACGGCGGCCATGTCGAGGTGACCTTGAGCGAGGATGGCGAAAAGCTCAAGCTGAGTCACGCGCGGCGCCGATCAGCCCGCGCTGCTCTCGCATGAAGGAAGCTGCTTAAAGCCTAGCGGGTTAGGGCAGGTGCGGCGATCAGCGGCCGCGGTAGACGATGCGGCCTTTGGTCAGGTCATAGGGCGTCATTTCGACCGTGACCTGGTCGCCGGTGAGAATTCGGATGTAGTTTTTGCGCATCTTGCCTGAGATATGCGCGGTAACCACGTGGCCGGTCTTGAGTTTGACGCGAAATGTCGTGTTGGGCAGAGTCTCGACGACTTCGCCCTCGAATTGAATAGCCTCTTCTTTTGACATGCGTCCTTATGGTATGCGTGAAACCGGGCGCATTGTGCATAAAGCCCTTGGTTAATGCAATTTACCCGGGCGGCACTCCCCACTTGGCCTTAGGCTCGCGCTTCGCGTACTGACGCAGCAACGCGGCGAATTGGCTGCGTGAGACCTCGCGGGCCCCCAGTCCCGCCAGGTGCGCACTGGCCACCTGGCAGTCAATCACCTTGATGTCGCGCGCACGACACTCCTCCACGAGGCGCGCAAGCGCCACTTTGGAGGCGTCGCGTTCCAGGCTGAACATCGACTCGCCGAAGAAGACCTGACCCAGCTGGATTCCGTACAGACCCCCGACCAGCGTGCCTGCGCGATACGTCTCCACCGAGTGTCCGAATCCCAGCTCGTGCAGCTCATCGTAGGACTCGATCATTTCCGCGTTCAGCCAGGTATCGGGACCGGAGCGGCGCGGCGCGGCGCAGCCGCGGATCGTCGCCGCGAAGGCATGATCGACTTGCGTGCTGAAAGGGCCGTGGCGCAGGGTCTTGCGCAAGCTGCGCGAGCATTTGAATTCATCCGGAAACAGCACCATGCGCGGGTCGGGCGACCACCAGAGAATGGGCTGTTGCGCGGAATACCAGGGGAACACCCCGCGCTCGTAGGCGGCGAGCAGACGGGTGGGGCTCAAGTCCCCGCCCGCCGCGAGCAGCCCCGGCGGCTCGCGCAGCGCCTGCTCCAAGGGCGGAAACCAGTTCGGATCCGCCTGCTCTCCCAGCCACACCAGCCGGCTCAGAGCTGCAGCTCCTCGTCGGGCGCCCGGTGGTAGGGCACATGGCTCTTGCACCGCGGCGGCGTAGTGTGTCGACGCCGCGCGCCTCGCGCGCGGCATAATCGCGGATCGCCGCGGCGAAGCGCTGCATCGGCGATGTAATGCGCGGAGCTGCGTCAAGGTCGGAACGAAGCCGCGCGGCACCTTGTGTTCGCCTTGCGTTCCCGGCTCGAAGCGCTGCAGGCCCTTTTCGATGCAATATTCGATGCCCTGGTAATAGCAGGTTCGAAATGCAGGCTATGATAAGTTGCCGCCGGCGCCCCAATAGCGGCCGTACAGAGCTTCGCTCGCCGACGAAAAAGATGGCCACGGCGATGGGCTCGTTGCCCATCCGCGCCATCTTTGAGCATCAGTCCATCGGGCATGCGCGGCCGCAATGCGCTTGAAAAAATCGAGATTCAAGTAAGGCTCATGACCATGCCGATGAAAGGTGTCGGCGTAGAAGCTGTAAATCGTGCGCCACAGGGAATCGCTCATGTCCCCGCCGTGCAGCGTGTCGAACTCGATGCCGGCTTCGGCCACGCGGCGCCGTTCGCGCTTCGCCTTCTTGCGTTTCTCCGCGGTGAACGTGGCGAGAAAGCTCTCGAATGAATCATAGCCGTGGTTGTACCAATGAAATTGGCAATCGCGGCGCAGGATCAGTCCGGCGCGATTGAGCTCGGCTGCGGTGTCCTCCGTGGGAAACAGCACGTGCCATGAAGATAAATGCTGGTTGCGGGCATGCTCGAGGGCGGCGCGGATCAGGATCTGGGTCATGGCCTCGGCATCCGCCTGCGCACTCACCAGCAGCCGCGGACCCGAAACCGGCGTGAAGGGCACCGCCGTCAGCAGCTTGGGGTAGTAGCGCAGGCCGTGCTGCGCATACGCGCCGGCCCAGGAGAAGTCGAACACGAACTCGCCGCGGGAATGCGCTTTGCGAAACAGCGGCATGGCGCCCAGGAGCTCGCCTGTAGAATCTTCAACCACCAGATGCTCGGGCTGCCAGCCGGTCCTTGCCGCGGCGCATCCGGATTCTTCCAGCGCCAACAGAAATTCGTGCCGCAGAAAGGGTTGTGCGCCGCCGGCCAGCGCATTCCAGCGCTGCGCATCGATCTGCGCAATGCTGCCCAGGAAGCGCGCAGGCCTCGAGGTCACGCGTGGGCAGCGCGGGGTTCGGCGTGGGTCTCGGCCTCAATTCGTTCTAAGTATTTATCGGCATCGAGCGCCGCCATGCATCCGGTGCCCGCCGAGGTGACGGCCTGGCGGTAAACGTGGTCGGCCACGTCGCCAGCGGCGAACACCCCGGCCACGCTGGTGGCGGTCGCACCGCCCTCGCTGCCGCCTTTGACCACGATGTAGCCGCCGCGCATTTCCAATTGCTGATCGAACAGCTGAGTATTGGGCACGTGGCCGACCGCGATAAAAACGCCGTCCACGCTGATCGATCGCGTGGCGGTGCCGCCCGCGGCACGCATGCGCACGCCGGTCACCCCGGAGTCGTCGCCCAAAATCTCATCGATGGTGTGGTTCCAAACGATGCTGGCCTTGCCGGCCGATGCCAATGCGAACAAACGGTCCTGCAGAATCTTCTCGGCCCGCAATTTGTCGCGACGATGCACCAGGGTGACGTGCGATGCGATGTTGGACGAGGTACAAAGCTTCTTCGACGGCGGTGTTGCCGCCGCCCACGACGGCGACCGCTTTGCCGCGATAGAAAAATCCGTCGCAAGTGGCGCAGGCCGAGACACCCTTGCCGCGAAAGACCTCCTCCGAAGGCAGCCCCAGGTACTTGGCGGATGCGCCGGTGGCGATGATGAGTGCATCGCAGGTGTACTCGCCGTTGTCGCCGTGCAGGCGGAATGGACGCTGGCGCAAATCGACCTGGTTGATATGGTCGGAGACGATCTCCGTCTTGAATCGCTCCGCATGGCGCGCGCATGCGCTCCATGAGCGCGGGCCCTTGCAGGTGCTCGACATCGCCCGGCCAATTGTCCACGTCGGTGGTCGTCATGAGCTGGCCGCCTTGCTCCAAGCCGGTGATCAGCAAGGGATTTCGATTGGCGCGGGCCGCATAGACAGCGGCGGAATATCCTGCAGGACCCGAGCCCAAGGATGAGGAGACGACTGTGCCTGACAACGCTCATGTATAATTTGCCTCTCTGTCTTGAAAAGTCGCTTCGGGCTCGTGGCCTAAGTGATCCGCCTAAGCGCTAACCAGACCCATGGTATGCAAATCTGCTGCCGCGCGGGAGCCACTTCCAGCAAGTCCGCCAGTCGCTAGACGCCTGCGAGTTGTTGCATCTCGTTTCACGGGTTACTATCACATATTATTCAATTGGTTAAGACGCTAATCATCATTAAAGGTCTAGATTTGAGCGAAGCAGCCTCTCGCCCAAGAAGCCCAAGCAGACGATCAAGCTTTCTGCCGCGGCCGTCGCGCGTTCGTTGCGCGAGGGTACGCTGTGGCTGCTGGGCGCGCTTGCGCTGCTGCTGTTGCTGTCTCTCTCTCCTATCACCCCCACGATCCGGGCTTCCCAGACACGGGCGAGCCCGGCCCGGTGGGCAACTGGATCGGACCTGTCGGTGCCTGGCTGGCGGGATTTTTCCTCTTCCTTTTCGGCCGGCCCGCGTATCTGTTTCCCGTCATGCTGGGCTATGCCGGCTGGCTGGTGCACAAGGATCATTCCCTGCCGGATACGCGCTCGCGCATCAACACCTTGCTGCGCGCATTGGGTTCGTTCTTACCCTGGTCACCAGCTGCGGCTTGCACCCTTGCACTGGAGCGGCGGGGGTTCCCAACAGCCGCGGGCGGCGTGCTCGGCGATTTGGCGGGTAAGGGCAGCGCGCACGGGCTTGAGCTTTCTGGGCGCGACCTTGTTGTTGCTGGGTTTGTGGCTTGCGGGCGTCGCGCTGTTCCTCGGGCGTGTCCTGGTTCGATGTGATGGACCGGCTCGGCGCCTGGGTGCTCAAGGGCATCGAATGGATTCGCGACCGCGATGGAGCAAAGGCGCGAACTCGCCTCGGGCCAGCAGCGCAAGCAGGCGCGCCAGGAGGTGGTGCGCGAAGAGCAAAAGAAAGTCGCGACCCGGCCGCCGCCGAGAATCGAGGCGCCCGCGCCGCTGCCCCGGAGAAAAGCGAACGCGTCGAGCGCGAGCGTCAAGTGCCGCTGTTCGACGCGCCGAAGTCCAGCGAGTTGCCGGCGCTGTCGCTGCTCGATGAGCCGCCCGCACGCGAGCAGTCCTATTCGGACGAGGCGTTGGAGGCGATGTCGCGCTTGGTGGAGCTCAAGCTGCGCGATTTCGGCATCGAAGTGGAGGTCGTGGCGGTGCAGCCGGGCCCGGTCATCACCCGCTTCGAATTGCGTCCCGCGCCCGGCGTGAAAGTCAGCCAGATCAGCACATCTGGCCAAGGATCTGGCGCGCGCGCTGTCGGCCATCAGCGTGCGCGTGGTGGAGATGATCCCCGGCAAATCCGTGGTCGGCTTGGAGATCCCGAACGAGAAGCGCGAGATCGTGACCCTGGGCGAAATCATCAAGTCAAAGCCCTACGATGAAGTGGCTCGCCGCTCGCGCTCGCGCTCGGCAAGGACATCGGCGGCGTGCCCGTGGTCGCGGATCTGGCGCGCATGCCGCATCTGCTGATCGCCGGCACCACCGGCTCGGGCAAATCGGTCGGCATCAACGCCATGGTGCTGAGCCTGGTCTACAAGGCCACGCCCGAACACGTGCGCATGATCATGATCGATCCGAAGATGCTCGAGCTCTCGGTGTACGAGGGCATTCCGCATTTCTTGTCGCCGGTCGTCACCGACATGAAGCAGGCGGCGAATGCCTTGCGCTGGTGCGTGGCGGAGATGGAGCGCCGCTATCAGCTCATGTCCGCGCTCGGCGTGCGCAACATCGGCGGCTTCAACCGCAAAGTGAAGGATGCCGCGGAAGCCGGAAAGCCGATCAAGGATCCGATTCGCATGCAGAAGATCGCGCAGGGGGTCCCGGGCGTGGTCGAGGAGGACGTACCGGATCTGACGCCAGCTTGCCGTTCATCGTGGTGATCATCGATGAACTTGCGGATCTGATGATGATCGTCGGCAAGAAAGTGGAGGAGCTGATTGCGCGCCTTGCGCAAAAAGCGCGCGCCTCCGGCATCCATTTGATCCTGGCGACGCAGCGCCCCTCGGTGGATGTCATCACCGGCCTGATCAAGGCCAATATCCCGACCCGCATCGCTTTCCAGGTATCCGCCAAGGTCGACTCGCGCACCATTCTTGATCAGAGCGGCGCCGAATCGCTGCTGGGCCACGGCGACATGCTGTATCTGCCGCCGGGCACCTCGATTCCCACCCGCGTGCATGGCGCCTTCGTGTCCGACCAAGAAGTGCATCGCGTGGTCGCGGGCTTGAAGACGGCGTCGCCCCCGGTTTATATCGATGAAATCCTCGACGGTCCGCGCAATCCCATCCCCGGTTTCCCGTCCGACGAGGAAGAGGCGGCCGAAGGCGGCGCAGCCGATGCCGAGGCGGATCCGCTGTACGATGAAGCGGTGCGCATCGTCACGGAGACCCGCAAGGCCTCCATTTCGGGCGTGCAGCGCCGGCTGAAGATCGGCTATAACCGTGCGGCGCGTCTGGTCGAGGCCATGGAGGCGGCCGGCCTGGTCGGTCCGTTGCAGTCGAACGGCAATCGCGAGATTTACGGCGCGGCGCCGCCGGAGGAGTGACCGATGCTCAAGTCCACAATCGCCGCGCTGTCGCTCTTCTGCGCCGCGGCCGTTCCCCGCCGCCGCCCTTTCGACGCATCCCCGACCAGCGATGTCGAAAAATACTTGAGCGGTCTTGCCACCTGGTCCGCGGATTTCAAGCAGACCATCGATGACGGTCATGGCAATGTGGTGCGCAGCGCCGCCGGCAAGCTGTATCTGCAAAAACCCGGAAAATTTCGCTGGGACTACACCGAACCTTCCGAGCAGCTGATTCTGGCGGACGGCAAACAGATCTGGTTTTACGATAAAGACCTGCAGCAGGCCAACGTTCGGCCCATGGACGCAAGTCTCGCCAACACCCCGGCCGTGCTGTTGTCCGGCGGGGCATCCCTCAGCAGTCAGTTCGACGTGACGGCGCTGCCGCCGAGCGATGGACTGCGAGTGGTATCAGCTCATCCCCAAGCATGCGGACACGCGATTTTCAGCTGGTGCGCATCGGATTTCGCAATGGCGATCTGGCTTCCATGTTTCTCGCCGACAAGCTCAATCAAGTCACGCAGCTGACCTTCAGCAACTCCAAGCGCAACGCGAAGCTGCCGCCGGACCTCTTTACATTCGTGCCGCCGCCGGGGGTCGACGTGATCGGGCGCGGCGGCAAGTGACCTCGAGCGGCACGTATCGGCCGTTGGCTGATCGGCTGCGCCCGCAGTCCCTCGATGAGTATGTCGGCCAGTCCCATCTGCTCGGCGCGGGCGCTCCCTTGCGGCGCGCGCTGGAGTCCGGCCATCCGCATTCCATGATCCTGTGGGGGCCGCCCGGCACCGGAAAAACCACCTTGGCCCGCCTGGTCGCAAATCGCGCGCACGCCGAATTCGTCGGGCTGTCGGCGGTGCAAGCGGGCATCAAGGATATCCGCGCGGTGGTCGAGCAGGCGCGCAAGCTTGCGCGGCACGCGCGACACCGTTCTGTTTCTCGACGAGGTGCACCGCTTCAACAAGTCGCAGCAGGATACATTTCTCCCCTATGTCGAGGACGGGACGCTGATTTTCATCGGTGCGACCACCGAGAATCCGTCCTTCGAGGTCAACAATGCGCTTGCTCTCGCGCGCGCGGGTCTATGTGCTCAAATCCTTGAGCGCCGAGGACTTGAGCAAGCTGCTGGATCGGGCGGTGTCGGACCCCGAACGGGGTCTGGGCGCGCTCAATCTGCAGATCGACGCCGGCGCGCGCGAGTTGTTGCTGGCTGCCGCCGACGGGGACGCGCGCCGCATGCTCAATCTGCTGGAAACCGCGGCGGATTTGAGCACCCCGGGCGATTCCGGCCGCAGGCTCGACACCGACACCATGCGCGCCGTGATCGGCAGTACCTACGTGCGCTTCGACAAGGGCGGCGAGAATTTCTACGATCAGATCTCGGCGCTGCATAAATCGGTGCGCGGCAGCGATCCCGACGCCGCGCTGTATTGGCTGTGCCGCATGCTGGCGGGCGGCTGCGATCCTCTGTACATCGCGCGCCGTGCGCTGCGGATGGCGAGCGAAGACATCGGCAACGCCGATCCGCGTGCCCTGACGATGGCGCTGGAGGCGTGTGCGGTGTACGAGCGGCTCGGCAGTCCCGAGGGCGAACTCGCCATCGCGCAGGCGATCGTGTTCATGGCCTGCGCGGCCAAGAGCAACGCGGTCTATACCGCGTTCAACGCCGCCAGGCGAAGATGCCGCCAGGCTCGGCTCGCTCGAGGTCCCGCTGCACCTGCGCAACGCGCCCACGCGCCTGATGAAGGACATCGGCTACGGCAAGGGCTATCGCTACGCGCACGACGAGCCGGACGGCTATGCGGCGGGCGAGCGCTATTTTCCGGACGGAATGCCGGATCGCCGCTACTATGTGCCGGCGCCGCGCGGACTGGAGATCAAAATCGGCGAGGCGCTCGCGGCGCGGCGCGCGACGCGATGATGCGAAGGCTCCAGGATGGCGCGGGCCTAAATGCAAGAGCAGCGAACTGAACATGTGCGAAGGAAGAACAATTGTGCTCGATCCGAAGCTGTTGCGCAGCGATCTGCCGGGGTCGCCGCCGAGCTGGCGAGCCGCGGGTTTCGTGCTCGATGTGGAGGCGCTTTCGCCGCCCTGGAGGAGCAGCGCAAGAGCGTGCAAGATCGAGGCGGACCGGCTGCGCGCCGAGCGCAACGCCAACGCCAAGGCGGCGGGGCAGGCCAAGTCGCAAGGGCGAGACGCGGCGCCCCTTGTTGGCAGCTCGGGGAATCCTTGGGCGGCCGGCTGCAAGGGGTCGAGAGGCGAGCTCGAGGCCATTCAGGCGCAGCTCTCGAGCTGGCAGCTGGGGCTGCCGAATATTCTGCACGCCAGCGTGCCCGAAGGCCGCGACGAGGCCGCCAATGTCGAGGTGCGCCGCTGGGGAATGCCGCGCAATTCGACCTTCGAGCCCAAGGACCATGTTGCGCGTCGGCGAGCGCCTTGGGGATGGATTTCGAAGCCGCCGGCCGCATTTCCGGCGCCCGCTTCGTCGTCATGACCGGCATGCTGGCGAAACTTCACCGCGCGCTCGCTCAATTCATGCTCGACCTGCACGTGCGCGAGCACGGGTACCGCGAGGCCTACGTGCCCTATCTGGTGCATGCCGCGGCGCTGGTCGGGCACCGGGCAGCTGCCGAAATTCGAGCAGGACCTGTTCGCGGTGCGCGGCGACCCGGGCTTCTACCTGATCCCGACCGCCGAAGTGCCCGTGACGAATCTGGTGCGCGATCAAATCCTGGCGCCGGAGCGCTTGCCGCTGAAGTTCGTGGCGCACACGCCGTGCTTTCGCTCGGAGGCGGGCGCCGCCGGGCAAGGACACGCGCGGCATGATCCGCCAGCACCAATTCGACAAAGTCGAGCTGGTGCAGATCGTGCGTCCGGAGCAGTCCTATGCGGCGCTCGAGGAACTCACCGGCCACGCCGAGGCGGTGCTCAAGGCATTGGAGCTGCCCTATCGAGTCGTAGCGCTGTGCGCCGGCGATATCGGATTGCGAGCGTGCCAAGACCTACGACCTCGAAGTGTGGCTGCCGTCGCAGAAAAGCTACCGGGAGATTTCCTCGTGCAGCAACTGCGAGTCGTTCCAGGCGCGCCGCCTACAGGCCCGCTGGCGCAATCCGGCCAAACCGGCAAGCCGGAACTGGTGCATACCCTGAATGGCTCGGGAGTCGCGGTGGGACGGGCGTTGGTTGCGATTCTGGAGAACTATCAACGGAGGACGGCAGCATGACGATACCGACGGCGCTCGGTGCCCTATATGGGCGGGGCGACCCTGCTCGGTAGCGGCCGCAGCAGGGCGGCCCCAAGCAATCTAGTTGCGGCTGCCCATCACCAGACGCAGCACGTACCAGAACATCAGCGCGATCGATGCGAACAGCTGCATCGCCGCGGACACATAGCGGTCTTCCGGATAATGGTGAATGATGTTGGACGTGTCGTACAAGCACAGCCGCGCCCGCGAAGCCGATCATGGCCACCGAGAACCAGGTGCCGAGCTGGAAGCCGAACACGGCACCGCCGATCATGGCAGGATCAGCGCCACCATGCCGCCCCACATCAGGATGGCGCGCAGGAAAGAGAAGTCCTTGCGCGTGCGGTGCGCGACCACCATCAAGCCGCCGGCACCGAACGCCGTGATCAAGGTGGCGCTGTCGATGGCGCCCGGGCGCCTTGCGGTCGGCGATGTACAGCAGCGGCACGAAGATCAGCGCTTCCGCAACCACGTAGGCCGCGTAAGCGAAGTACTGCATGCCGAGCGAGCTGCTGGTTTGCGCGGTGCGCGTGGCGAGCCAACCGATCAGCATGAACGCGCCCGAGAATCAGGAACCAGTTGAATCCGAGCATGAAGCTCGCGATCTGGCCGGCGAGACCGGACTCGAACAACCCGAGCTCGACCAGAATGAAACCTAGGATGCCACCGACCACATGGGTGTAGGTGCGCGTGATGAATTGGGCCCGACTGTCGACGCCTGAGCTCGGAAAAGCAGAGTTACTGCTTGGGAAAGTGGCCATCGTATCCTCCAATTAGCCGTGAGGGCATATTTTAGCACCCCCGCAAAGCGGGCGCCGATTTAGCCCGGGTTGTAGTCAATATAGGGGTAACTGCCGTCCATTCAATGCCTTGGCAACCGGACAGCGAAAGTTTTGTCGGGTAAAATCGCCGGCCGGCGCTCAAGTTTGCTATTCGGAGAGGTGGCAGAGTGGTTGAATGCACCGGTCTTGAAAACCGGCATCGAAGCAATTCGGTCGCGAGTTCGAATCTCGCCCTCTCCGCCACACGCGAGTTCGACCAAATCGCCGGGAGCGATTTGGGGCGCCGGAGCGGCTTTCGCGACGGCGCGCGAAGCGCGAGGGCCAGGATGGCCCGAGTCAATCTCGCCCTCTCCGCCACACGCGAGTTCGACCAAATCGCCGGGAGCGATTTGGGGCGCCGGAGCGGCTTTCGCGACGGCGCGCGAAGCGCGAGGGCCAGGATGGCCCGAGTCAATCTCGCCCTCTCCGCCACACGCGAGTTCGACCAAATCGCCGGGAGCGATTTGGGGCGCCGGAGCGGCTTTCGCGACGGCGCGCGAAGCGCGAGGGCCAGGATGGCCCGAGTCAATCTCGCCCTCTCCGCCACACGCGAGTTCGACCAAATCGCCGGGAGCGATTTGGGGCGCCGGAGCGGCTTTCGCGACGGCGCGCGAAGCGCGAGGGCCAGGATGGCCCGAGTCCATCTCACCGCTTCCGCGAAAAAAATCAACGCGGGCAGGCGCCTTGGCTAAACGGCAAACCCTGGGCAAGCACGGTGCGGCGATATGCGCTGCGTTCTGTGGGCTTGACGATTGGCGCCGCTACGAACTCGGCGTGGAGGCCATTCTCCAGCTAGCGACGGATGTCGGGGCGTTGATCGTCGAGCATCGCGTCTCGCCGGCGCCCGCAGACTTGATTGATCGATATGGAGGAATAGTCCATGCCGTCTCAGGCAGGACGCTCCCTTCGGCGCGCATGGCAATCAGCGCACGCATGTTGGTTTGGATGTGCCTCACGCGCGCGACCGGTTGGATGGAAAGTCTGGTGCGCGTCCATTCCAAGACAAGGTGGCGGGAGCTGCAGGAGATCATCGTCGCATGGCGGGATGCCTGGGGAAATGATGCGCGGGCCAAATACGCCGAAGCGAGATTCACGACCTTGACCGGCATAGTTCGCGCAGCGACGGAGGATCACGACGCTTATATGCATGCCGCTTTGATCAAGGCATTGTCGGACGTGCAGGCCTGATGGAATCCGCCCGCGCACCGACGGTTTTCTTGAGCTACGCCTCGGCGGACCGCGAGGCGGCGCGCCTGCTGCGAGACGCGCTCCCGACACTCGGCCTGGAGGTCTGGTACGACGAGAGCGATCTGGGCGGCGGAGAGATCTGGGATCAGAAGATCCGCAAGCAAATCCGCGAGTGCGATTACTTCATGCCGGTCATCTCGGCGCAAACCGAAGCGCGGCATGAAGGATATTTCCGCCGGGAATGGCGCCTCGCCGTCGAACGGACCCTCGACATGGCTGACGATCATGCCTTCCTTTTGCCGGTCGTCATCGACGACACCAGCCAGAGCGGTGCGCGTGTCCCCGAAAAATTCCTGTCGATCCAGTGGGTACGCGTACCCGGTGGACAAGCCAATGCCGCGCTCCAATCCCTCTGTAAGCGGTTGCTGGCGGGGGAGCCGGCAGCCGCGCCGCGCGCTCCGGCGCCGGCCGCGCGAATCGCCGGGCGTTCCCGCGGCGTGCCCGCGCCGCCGCTCAAGTACCCGGAGTTTCCCACTGAGGAGGGCAAGTCCAAAACGCGGTTCTGGCTGCTGGTGGTCGGTTGGGCATTTCAGTCGGCTTGGATCTTCTTCAGACAATTGCCGCGCTGGATCAGGATTATTGTCTCCATCTGGCTTTGCGTCGTGCTGCTGTCCAAGGGATGCAGCTCGGACGAGCGCCGCTCCGCAAGACTCTCCCCGGGCGATGCGCAGCAGCTCCACGCCATTTCGGAAAAGTATCACGGGAGTTTCGACAAGAAGGACATCTCGCAGCTTGCGGCGCAGATTGCGCGCATGACATCGGATGCGACGGAAACGCCGGCGGAGCGCAGTCCGCTGCTGGCCGTCCCCTTTACGGCGCCGGCCGGGAATGCGGACGCTGCGAAAATCGCGGATTCCACCTTTGCGCTGGTGTACGGCAAGCTTGCCATCGCGCATCACGGCCGGGTGGGCTTGAGCCCGGAATCGACGGCGTGCGGCGACTCGAATTCCGCGGTGGAGCGCGGCAGGTCGAACCACTCGGCTTACGTGCTTTGCGGCGCCATCGGCACCGAGGCAGCGTTGCAAGTGCTGTTGGTCAGGATTTTCAAAGTAAGCGACGGCTCGGTGGTGTGGTCGAAGTCCTATCCGGTCGCGGGTGCTGATCCGGCCAAGATCGCCGCGGAGGTGAATGATCACGTGCCGTCGCTGGACGATGATTCATAATCACCGCGGCTTTACACTTCCAGCCGGTCCTGCGGGCGCGCCACCAAGGCATACAGGGCCGGCATCAGATACACGCTGATAAGGAGCCGCGTGAACAAACCGCTGACGATCACCAGCGCGAACGGCCGTTGCGTGTCGGTGCCGACCCCCGTGGCAAAGGCCACGGGCAGCAATCCCAACGCCGCAACCAACGCGGTCATCATGATCGGCCGCAGCCTCAGGATGGCGCCGTCGCGAATGGCTTCCGCAACCGGCGTACCGTTGCGCCGCAATTCATTGACATAGGAAATATAGACCACGGCAGTCTGCACGGAGACGCCGAACAGCGCCAAGAAGCCGATGCCCGATGACACCGAGAAGGGTGTGCCGCTGATCCACAATGCGAGGATGCCGCCGACCGGCGCCGACAGCACCACGCCGAGCACGGTGATGAAGGGAAATTTGAAATTGCTGTAGAGCGCGAAGAGCAGCAGGAAAATGAGAAAGACGGTCAGCGGGATGATGATGCTCAATTGGTGGCGCGAGGCGGTATATTCCGAGTATTCGCCGCCCCAGTCCAGGCGGTAGCCGCGCGGCAGCTTGACCTTCGAGTTGACCTGCTGCATGGCGTCGTCGACGGCGCCCGCCAGATCGCGGCCTTCTATCGAGAATTGCACCCCGATGTAGCGCGAATTGTTTTCCCGATAGATGAAGGACGCGCCGCTGGAAACCTTGATGTCGGCGAACTCCTTGAGCGGAAGTTGCTGGCCGCCGGGCGTCGCCACCAGAATATTGGCAATTTCTTCCGGGGTGTCGCGATATTCGCGCTCGAGCCGGACGACCAGGTCGAACTGCTTTTCCTCCTGCACCACTTGGGTCGCCACGTCGCCGCCGATGGCCGTCTCGATCAAGCCGTTGATGTCCGCGACGTTGAGTCCGTAGCGCGCGATTTTTGCGCGGTCGATCTTAATGGTGAGGCTCGGTTGCCCGAGTTCCTGGACCAAGGTCACCTCGCGGATACCGCGTACCTGCTCCAAGACCTGCTTGATCGCTCTGCCTTTCTGCTCGAGCGTATCCAGGTTGGAGCCGAAAACCTTGACGGCGAGGGCGCTCTTCAGCCCGGTCTCCGCTTCGTCCACGGCATCCTCGGCCGGCTGGGTATAGTTGAAGTTCACGCCGGGAAACGCCGACAGCTTCCGATTGATGGCCTCGATGAGTCCCGCCTTGTTGCGATAGGCGCCCGACCAGGTTGAATAGGGTTTCAGCCCCACGAAGAATTCGACGTTGAAAAAGCCGGTGGGATCGGTGCCGTCATCGGGCCGGCCCAGCTCGGAAGCAACCGTGGTGACTTCCGGAAAGGACTTCAAGATATCGCGCACTTTGGGCGTGAGCTTGGCCGACTCGTCGAAGGAAATGGTGTAGGGCATGGTGGCGCGCACCCACAGCGCACCCTCGTCCAAGTGCGGCATGAACTCGGCGCCGATGCTCGGAATGAGCAGCAGCGAGCCTCCCAGCAACACCGCAGAGGCGGCCACCGTTCCCCAGGCGTGCGCGAGGCAAAAATCCAAACCCCGGGTATAGAGCGACTTGATGCGCTCGAATGCCGCATTGCGCTTCTCCTGCACGCCCTTGCGCATGAACCATGCGCACAGCACCGGCAAGAGCGTCAGTGTGACGATCAACGAGCCGATCAGTGCGAACACCATGGTGTCGGCCATCGGTTTGAAGAGCGTCCCAGAAGGGCCCGCGAGTACGTAGATCGGCAGAAAGCTGGCGACGATCACGGCAACCGCATAAAACAGCGGCCGGTCCACTTCCGCGGCAGCATCGGCAATGATGGCCTTGATGTTGAGCGCGGTGCCGCGCCGCGCGGCGACCTGGCGAAAAATATTTTCGACCATGACGACCGCCGCGTCCACCAGGATTCCGAAATCCACCGCGCCGATGGACAGCAGGTTGGCGGACGCGTTTTGCAGGTCGAGACACACGAATGCGAACAACAAAGCCAGCGGGATGGTCGCCGCGACGATCAATCCGGCGCGGAAGTTGTACAGGAAGAAGATCAGCACCACGACCACCAGCAACATGCCGCGCAGCAGGTTGCGCTCGACCGTTTGGGTGGTCAGGTCGACCAGATCGCTGCGATCGTAGAAGGGCAGCACCTTCACATCCTTCGGCAGAATCTCTTCGTTCAGTTCCTTGGTCTTCGCCTCCACCCGCTGCAGAACGTCCTGGGTTTTCTCGCCGGTCAGGAGCAGTATCACGCCTTCAACCGCATCATCCTGCTTCTCGAAGCCGAATTCTCCGAGGCGCGGAGCAATCCCGATCACAACGCGGCCGACGTCCTTGACAAGTATCGGCGTGCCATTGTTGACGGCGATCACGACATTGCCGATGTCCTCGGTGGTGCTCAGAAGTCCCAAGCCGCGCACGTAGTAGAACTGTCCGCCTTGGGAATAAAAACCGCCGCCACCGTTGCTGTTGTTCGCCGTCAGAGCGGCTTCCACCTGCGTGACGGATAGTCCGACCGATGCGACCTTTGCAGGATCGAGCAGCACCTGGTACTGCATGGTCCCCCCGCCAAATCCCGAATCATCCGCAACGCCGGGCACGGATTTGTATGCAGGTTCGATGACCCAATCCTCGAAGGTCTTCAGTTCCATCGGCGAGCGGTCGCTGCTTTGCAGGACGTAGCGGTAGATCAGGCCGGAAGGCGAGGACAGCGGCGACATCGACGGCGATATGCCGGCCGGCAGCGTCACATCGGCGATGCGGTTGAAGACCTGTTGGCGCGCAAAATATTTATCGGTGGAGTTTGCAAATGTCATGATGACATCCGAAAGACCGTACAACGAGATCGAACGGATGGTGACCATTTGCGGAGTGCCGTTCATTCCACGTTCCACCGGGACCGTGATCAATCGCTCGACTTCTTCGGCGGCATGTCCGGGCCACTGGGTGATGAGTTGGACCATGGGCGGCGACAGGTCGGGATAGGCGTCAACCGGCAGCCGGTCGAGCGAGCGCGTTCCGGCGCCGATCAGCACCGCCGTCATCAGCAGCACCAGAAATCCCTGGCGCAACGACGAGGTGACGATCCGGTTCATGACAGACGCCGAACGCGGCGTGTCGCCGGCCGGGGTCGGATCTGTGCTCATTGAGTCTGCATGAACTGCACGAACAGGCCGCCGTCGACCACGATGTCGTCGCCGGCTTTGAGCCCTTCGGCGATGTTGTATTCATCGCCGGTGCGGTAGGCCAAGGTCACGTGCTGGCGGGCGAAGCTGCCGTCCGGTTGCACCGCGTAGACGAACGGCAGGTTGACATCGTCGTGCAGCACCGCGGACACCGGAATCAACGTACCGGTGGTTTGCTCTTGGGCGTGAATCCGCACGCGCACATACATTTGCTTCTTGAGAAAATCCGCCGGGTTCCTGGCGACCACGCGCACCGCGACGGAGCGGGTGTTGGGATCCACCAATGCGGCGATGTTATCGACGGTGCCGGAAAAACTCTTTCCGCCGATGCCCGTGACGATTTCGGCCGGATCGCCGACCCGCACCCCTTCGAGATCGGCGCCGAAGACCTGCGCCAGCACCCACACCCGCGACAGGTCGGCCACCGTGAAGCAGGCCGTGCTGCCGGCTTGCAGCAGTTGTCCCGGCGTGATGAGTTTTTCCACCACCGTACCGGCGACCGGGGCGCGAATTACGCCGTCGATGCGCGCAATGGGGCGGCCCTCCTGAATGGCTTTGATGCTTTCCGCGGGGACCTGCAGCGAGACGAGTTGTTGCAAAGCCGCTTCGCGATCCGCCTCGGCGCCGACGGCGTCGCTTTCCGCCTGCTCCGCTTCGCGTTTGGAAACACCATTGTGCTGCACCAGGTCCTGGTCCAAATCAGCCAAGCGCCGCAGCGTTTTGGCGGTGGAAATCGCTTTACGGTACGCGCTGATGGCCGCCGCGAAATCCGGCGAGTCGACGGTGGCGAGCGGCGCCCCGAGCTTGACGTGTGCGCCCAAATCCACGAGCAGCCGCGACACCGGACCGGAAAACGGCGCGAGCACGCTGGTCGCTTGGTCGTTGTCGAAATCGACCACGCCCGTCGTCTCGACGGTCTTGTGGAAGGTGGATGGCGCGACCTTGTACAGGTGAATGTTGCGCCGCTGTTCGGGGGTGAGCGTGACATTGCTGGCCGTCACCGAGGGCGCCTGGGGGTTCACATCGGCTTTGGGCGAGCACCCGGCGATGGCGGCCAACAGCGACAATTCGAGCGCAATCACGGTCCGTGTCGTATTCAATGTATTCTTCATGGCTGTTTGGCGAGTTCCGTGCGATGCCACCAGCCGCCGCCGAGCGCTTGGAACAACGCCGCCGTATCGGCAAAGCGATTGGCTTGAGCCTGGATCAAGCTGATCCGGCCTTGCTGGTAGGTTTGTTGAGCGCTGAGCAACGCCAGATAGCCGGCATAACCGCCCTGCCATTGCCGTTGCGTCAGATTCAGGGTGGCCTCGGCCGAGTCGGCTGCGTTGGCTGCGGCCTTCACCGCCTCGGCGTCCTGCTGCAAGGCGCTCAAGGTGTCGGCAACATTCTGAAAGGCCGTCATGACCGTGCTGCGGTATTGCTCGGCGGCTTGCTCATAGGCCGCCTTGGCCGCACGCTCTTGGTGCAGCAGCATGCCGCCTTGAAAAATGGGCGCGGTGAGCGATGCGCCGATGCCCCAAAAGCCGGTGCCCGAAGTGAAGAGCTGATTCATCTGCGCGGCGGAACTGCCGGCGTTGGCGCTCAACACGATATTGGGCAGCCGGTTGGCGATGGCAATTCCAATTTTGGCGCTGGCATCGTGAAGGTTCGCTTCGGCCTGCAGCACATCGGGGCGCTGCGAGACGAGCGCCGAAGGCAGGCTCACCGGGAGATCCTGCGGCAGTTGCAGCGTCGAGAGGTCGAAATTGACCGCAGGTGCCTGGCTCGGAAAGCGACCGGCCAAAACCGCCAGTTGATCGCGCAATTGCGCCTCTTGCTTGATGAGCGGGGGCAGGGTGGCGGCAAATTGCGCGAGCTGCGCCTCCACCGCGGCCACATCCAGACCGCCGGCGTAACCCTTGTCGAGCTGATATCGCAGAATCTTCAGGGTTTTCTCGGCGCTGTCGATCAATTCGCGGGTGGCAGCGATCTGCATTTGCGTGGAGCCGATCTGTATCGCGGTGACCACGACATTGGAGGTCAAGGTCGTGTAGGTCGCGATCATTTGAAAACGCGCTTCCTGCTCCTGCGCCGCCAGCGACTCGACCGTGCGCCGGTTCAAGCCGAAGACATCCGGCACGTACGAGATGCTGACCTGAGGCGTGAAAAGATTGTAGAGAAATGTATTGGCATTGAGCGCCGGCGATATTTGTTCGGATTGGCTCTGGCGCGTGGCGTCAAAATTCGCCGAGACGCTGGGATAGTAGGCGCCGCGCTGCGCCAGCATATTTTCCTTCGCCACCGTCAGCGCCGCTCGAGCCGCTTTGAGATCGTGATTGCTGGCGAGCGAGCGATCGATCAGCTCATTGAGCGGTACGGAATGAAACAGCGTCCACCAGTCCGCCGCGATATCGGCGCCGTCCGCGAAGCGCTGCGGTTCGCCGGCCGTCGTATGGGGTGTGCTCGCGGTCGTGGCAAGCGGCGTGGGAACATAATCACTGACCTCCGGAGCGGCGGGCCGATGGAAGTTTGGACCGACCGCGCAGCCGGCCAGCAGCACCAGAATCGAGGCCGCAATGAGGCGCTTAACGCGCGATTGACACAGTGCGTTGTTCAAGGCTGCTCGTATGGCAATTAGGAATCTCGACGCGCGATAGTATTAATAAGCTCTCGAACGTCCGCCGGTTTTTATTGGCACAGCGCCGGAATCCTCGATGAGCCGGTAAATATACTATGTTCGAGCGAGAACCTCGATGAGAGTTCGCTTTTTCTTCGCTTCGCGCTGTTGACCTTCCGCCGGCAATGCGTTGAAGTCCATGCCGACCACCGAAGAGTGGGGCGAGCGTGCGGGGGGATATGCGTTTTCAGACCTGGATCTGGTTGGTTTCGATGGCCTGCACGCCCGCGGCCGCGAGTTCGGATTCCGCCGCGGCCGCCGCCGCGCGCGTCGCCCGCGGTGCCGTCTTGTTCAGGGCCCGATGCGCATCCTGCCACGATCCTGCGATCGAGCGGGCGCCGTCGAAAACCGCGTTGGCGAGGCGCTTTCCCGACGATATCGCCGGCGCGTTGAAGAGCGGCAAGATGCAGCCGATGGCGGCGGATTTGAGCGACGAGGACATTCACTCGATCGCGGAGTATCTCGGTGCGGACGGCATGACCGAACAAGCGGGCGACCCGCCGGCGTGTGCCGCTCACGCGAAGTTCAGCATGGCGGGGCCGGGTTGGAACGGCTGGAGCATCGATGCCGGCAATTCACGCGCTCAACCCAATCCCGGCTTCACGCGCGCCGATTTGCCGCGGCTCAAGGTGAAATGGTCCATGACCTACACGGGCGGGCGTTATGGTCAGCCGACCCTCGTCGGTGGCCGCTTGTTTCTCACCAGCTCGAGCGGCCGCATTTACTCGTTGGATGCCAAGAGCGGCTGCATGCATTGGCGTTTCGATGCCGACGCGGGTGTGCGGACGACGCCGCTGATCGGACGGGTGCAGGCTGCACCCGGCGGCGGCGATTGGATGTTCTTCGGCGATTTCAAGCGCCAGGTCTATGCGCTCGATGCCGCCAGCGGAAAACTGCAATGGAAAATGACGCTCGAGACGCATCCCCGCGGTACGCTGACCGGCGCACCGGTCCTTTATAAAGGACTGCTGTATGTGCCGATTTCGTCGTGGGAGGAGACCGCCGGCGGCGTGGGCGCCTACGGCTGCTGCACGGCCCGCGGCGGATTGGCCGCTCTCGATGCCCGGGATGGCCGGTTGGTATGGAAAACCTATGCAATCGAGCAGGAGCCCCAGCCCACCGGCAAAAACTCCGCGGGCACCCAGATGTATGGCCCCGCGGGGGCGGCCGTTTGGTCCGCGCCAACCATCGACGCCAAGCGCAGGGTCGTTTACATCGGGACCGGAGATACCTACACAGACGTCAAGGAGAACGGTTCCGACGCGGTTCTGGCACTCGATCTCGCGACCGGCACGGTCAAGTGGCGAAATCAAGTCACCGCGAATGACAGCTTCCTGATGGGCTGCAACCGCAGCGGCACCGTCAATTGTCCGACGGTGATGGGACCGGATTACGATTTCGGCGCATCGCCGATTCTCTTCACGCTCCCCAATGGCAAGGACATTATTCTCGCCGGCCAGAAGTCGGGGGTTGCGTTCGGCATGGACCCCGATCAGGGCGGCAAAACTTTGTGGCGCAACAAGCTCGGCAACGGCGGCGCATTGGGAGGCATCGAATGGGGCATGGCAGCGGATGCCAAACAGCTGTATGTCGCCGTGGCCGATTTAGGCATACCGCCGCCGCGCGGCAAAGCCGGCCTGTATGCGCTCGACCCGGCGACGGGAGATCTGCGTTGGTCCACGCCCGCGCCGCAAGTCGGCTGCAGCTATGCCGGTCGATGCCTGAGCGGTCAATCGGCCGCACCCAGCGTGATTCCCGGGGTCGTGTTCTCAACCACCATCGATGGGCACTTGCGCGCCTATGACGTCAAAGACGGCGCGATAGTCTGGGATTTCGACACGGCGGCGCAAAAATATCAAACCATCAACGGCGTGCACGACCAAAGCGGCGGCTCCCTCGATGTGGCGGGCCCGGTCATGGCGGACGGCATGATGTACATCATTTCCGGATATGCCGGCGCGCTCGGCGGTGCGCCCGACAATGTCCTGCTGGCTTTTTCGGTCGACGCAAGATAACAGAGGAAATTCAATGCGAAATCTCGCCTGGGCGACATTGGGATGGATCGGTTTATGTGCAGGCGCTGCGGCCGCTGCGCCGCTGCGGGGACCTGAGTTTTCAATCAGCTTTCCTGCCGCGCGAAACAGCGGCCCGCTCGACGGTCGGGTCATTCTGCTGCTGAGCCGCGACATGACGCGCGAGCCGCGCACGCATGTTGAGCCCAATGAGCCGCTCGCCAGCCCCTACCTGTTCGGGCTCAACGTCGAGGGACTCGCCCCGGGTGCCGAGGCGGTGCTCGATGACAAGGCGTTCGGCTGGCCGGCTGCGCGCCTGTCGGAGATTCCCAGCGGCGACTATTACGTGCAAGCGGTGCTCAATCGCTACGAAACCTATCATTTGGCGGATGGCCGCACGCTGAAACTGCCGCCGGACAAAGGCGAGGGTCAGCAGTGGGCGCGCAAGCCCGGCAATCTCTATTCAACGCCCGTCAAGCTGCACCTGGACGCCGCGCATCCGCAAAGAACTGCGTTGATTCTCGATCAACAGATCGGTCCCATTCTGCCCAAGGCGGATACCGAATTCGTCAGGCATATCCGCATTCGCAGCGAGTTGCTGTCGCGCTTCTGGGGCCGCGAGGTCTTTTTGGGCGCGCACATCCTGGTGCCGAAGGGGTTCGATACGCATCCGGAGGCGCGTTATCCGTTGATGGTGTTTCATGGCCATTATCCGGACGATATTTCCGGTTTTCGCACCACCCCGCCCGATCCGAACCTGCAGCCGGACTACTCCGAGCGCTTCCATCTCGCCGGCTATAATCGCATCCAGCAGCAAGAGGCCTATGCCTTTTATCAGAAATGGATCTCCGCCGATTTTCCGCGCTTTCTCGTCATCGAAATCGAGCACGCCAATCCCTTTTACGATGATAGCTATGCTGTGAACTCCGCCAATCTGGGCCCGTATGGCGATGCCATCAACAAGGAATTGATCCCGGAGATCGAACGCCGCTTCCGCGGCATCGGCGCCGGGTGGGCACGCTTCACTTACGGGGGTTCGACCGGCGGCTGGGAAGCGCTCGCGACACAAGTTTTTTATCCCGACATGTACAACGGCGCGTTTGCCGCCTGTCCGGACCCCATCGATTTCAGGGCGTACACCCTCATCGACCTCTACAAGGACCGCAACGCCTACGTCCTGAAGGGTGAGGCGGCTTCCGTCGAGCGGCCGGCACTGCGCAATTATCTGGGTGAGGTGTTTGCCACGCAGCGCGATGAGAACTACATGGAATTGGCGCAAGGAGACCGCAGTCGCTCCGGCGGCCAATACGATATCTGGCAAGCCGTGTTCGGCCCGATAGGGGCCGACGGCTACCCCAAACCGATCTTCGACAAAGTCAGCGGCGTCATCGATCCGTCGGTGGCGGCGTATTGGCGCGATCATTTCGATCTTTCGTACATCATTGCCCGCGACTGGAAGGTTCTTGCCCCCAAGCTGCAAGGGAAAATTCATCTCTATGTGGGCAACGGCGACAACTACTATCTGACCGATTCGATGTATTTTGCACAGGAGCGGCTCGAAGCGTTGAAGCCGGCCTATCAAGGATCGGTGGCGTACGGCGATCGTGCCGAACATTGTTGGAACGGAGATCCCAAGCAGGCCAATGCGTATTCCCGCCTGCACTATAATTTTCAATATCTGCCGCAAATTATGCGGCGCATCAAGGCCACCGCCCCGGCCGGAGCGGATCTCAAGAGCTGGCGTTACTAGGACCGAGTGACGAGCGGAGCGGCTACGAAGCCGCTTTGGCGGGCTGTGCGACCACGGCGGGGTCGGTCAGAAACGCCTTCACGCGATCGAATTCGCGCCTCAGCGACGCATTGCCGCGATCGAGCGCCTGGGCATTCGCCGCAACGCTGTCGATCTCCAGGCGTTCGGCGAGTGATTTCAGCGCGTTTGCGTGGATGTTCGCGCACGCCCCTTTGAACTTGTGGGCGGCCTTGGCGACTGCGCTGCGCTGGTTCTCGGCCAGCCCAGCGGCGATTTCAGCCAATTGCTGCTCGCCGCTTTCGATGAAGGTGGCCACCAAGTCCTGTGCAAATACCGGATCCCCATCCGTCAGCTTGTGAAACTCACTCAGATCGACCGGCGCTGCGGTACCCGCAGAAGAATGCGGTGCGCGCTGCCGCGGCAGCCTCGGCGGCCGCCGGGTCGGGATTTTCCAGGCCGAATTTCGTCAGGATATTTCGCAGCCGTTCCACTTCGATCGGCTTGGTCAAATATCCGTCCATGCCCGCCGCTTCACACAATTCCCGATCGCCCGTCATGGCATTCGCCGTCAAGGCGATGATCGGAATGTGGCCCGAGGTTTCGCCCCCGCGAATCTTGCGGGTGGCGGTCATGCCGTCCATGACCGGCATCTGCAGGTCCATCAACACGATGTCGAAGTGCCGCTCTTTGCATGCAGCCACGCCCTCGGCGCCATTGCCGGCGACCTCCACCGTGCAGCCCAAGCGCTCGAGAAAACGCACCGCGACCTTTTGATTGACGAAATTGTCCTCGACCAGCAGCACGTGCCCGGCAAAGCGCTGCTGCGCCCGGGTTTGGGTCAACATGTTGAGCGTGATCATCGGCTGTGTTTCCATTTGCCACTGCCGTGGGCCGCCGCTCATCACCCGCGCCACCGCATCGATCAATTCCCGCACGCGCACCGGCTTGGTGAGATAGGCGGCGAAACCGAGCGCGGCCAAGCGCGGAGTGTCGCCATGACGATCGAGCGATGTGAGCATGACCAAGCGGGTATCGGCGAGCCCCCGCATCGCGATGATGCGCTCGCCCAACATCGCCCCGTCCATGTCGGGCATTTGAAAATCGGTGATCACCATGTCGAACCGATGGTCGGAGGCGACGGCGTTTTGCAATTCATCGAGCGCGGCGACTCCGCTGCTCACGCTGGTTACCGAGTAGCCTGCGTGCACCAGCTGCGCGCTCAGGACCTTTTGGTTGGTCACATTGTCGTCGACGATCAGGATGCGGCCGCCGGCCGCGGCGCGAACGCGCCGTTCAAGGCCGAGATCCGGCGCGGGCTTGAGGGGCAGCGTAAAGAAGAATTTTGATCCAACACCCACTTCGCTGGAAACGCCGATCTCGCCGCCCATCAGTTCGACCAGCTTGCGAACGATGGACAAACCCAGTCCGGTACCGCCGAAGTGACGGGTGGTCGAGGAGTCGGCCTGTACGAACGGCTGGAACAGCAGCTCCAGCGTCTTTTCCGCGATGCCCATGCCGGTGTCGCGCACCTCGAAATAGGTCAGAGAATCAGCGCCGCTCGAGCGGTCGCGCACTTCGATGACGATTTCGCCCTGTTGCGTGAATTTGATCGCGTTGCTCACCAAGTTCACCAGGCATTGCCGCAGGCGTTGCGGATCGCCGAGCACACGCCCCTTGATTTGCGGTTCTACATTGACGATCAGCTCCAAGCCCTTGGTGGCGGCCTGAAACGCCATGGCGGTGCCGACGTCCTCCACATTGGCGCGCAGGTCGAGCTCGATGGATTCCAGTTCCAGCTTGCCGGCTTCAATTTTCGAGAAATCCAGGATGTCATTGATGACGGTTAGCAGGGAGTCCGCGCTGGAACGAATGGTCTCCGCATAATCGCGCTGCGCGCGGTCGAGATGCGTGTCGAGCAGAAGTCCGGTCATTCCGATGATGCCGTTCATGGGGGTGCGAATCTCATGACTGACATTGGCCAGGAAGTGACTCTTGGCGCGGCTCGCCGCGTGGGCCGCCTCGGTCTGTTGGCGCAGCAATTCCGAGGCCGCGACTTCTTCGCTGATGTCCCAGGAGACGCCGAGCAGCCGCGAAGGGGCGCCATTGTCATCGAGGATGATCCGCCCGTAGTTTTGCACGTGCACCGTCGTGCCGTCGGCGCGGCGCGCCCGATAGCGCATGCTGATCCGATCGCTCTTCTCGGCGAGTGCCGCCGCAACGGTTTCGCGAAATACGCGCCGATCCTCCGGCAACACCATCTCTTCAATGTGCTCCACGTCGAGGTTCTCGGGAGTGCCGCGGTAGGTCAATGCCTCGATCGGATTCTCGAGCCAGAGGTAGCGGCGCGCGACCAAGTCGAGTTCCCAGGAGCAAATCCCGGCGCTTTCGGTGGCAATATTGATGCGCTCCGCGAGCCGGCGGTTTTCGTCCGCGCGCGCCTTGAGCATTTCCGTGGTCCGCACGTCGCGGGTGACGTCCCATGTCACGCCGACGATATAGCGGACATGCCCCTGTTCGTCGCGCATGATGCGCGCGTAATTCTGCATGTGGTGCACGTCACCGTCGATGCCCTTCACGCGGAACACGTACTCGTAGGAGTCCAGTTTGTTCGCAATCGCCTCGCGCGGCGTCTGCAGCAAAACTTCGCGGTCTTCCGCTAAAACGATGGTGGTGAGAGTTCGAAAGTAGTCCCGCAGCGGCACGTGGTCCAGGCCGAAGCAGGGCGGCCGCGGTCCGTGCCAGGAGAAACAGTCGGATTTGATGTCGAACTCCCACGGAGCGATTCCCGCCGCCTTGGTGGTGACGCTCAAGCGCTCGAACAGTGCGCTTTCCTGGGCAGATTTCTTCTCCAGTTCAGATGCGTGCAGCACTTCCTTGGTGACGTCCCAAGTCACGCCCATCAGCCGGATTGCCGTGCCGCTCGCATCGCGGTACACACGCATGTGCGTCTGGACATATTGCGGCTCGGAGCGCGGATTGGCGGTGCGATGGCGCAGCGGCAAAATCGTATCCTGGGTCCGATCCGCAAGCAGCGCGCGGATCGCGGCATTCGCTTGGGCGCGATCGTTCTCGTGGACGAGGTCCTTTGGATTCAGAGTGGTCGAAGGCGGTATGCCGAATAAGGGCCACAAGCTGCCGTCGTTGATGAGCTCGCCGGTCACGAGGTCCTTTTCCCAAATGCTGATGCCGGCCGTTTCGGTGGCGAGCTTGAGTCTCGACAGGAGCTGCGTTTGGCGTTCAGCCTGCTCCGCCAACAGCGCCGCCGCGCGGGCTTGCTCGCTCATGTCGATGGTCAAACCGAGAACCCGGATCGCGCGCCCTTGAGCATTGCGCCATACTTCGCCGCGCAGTTGCACCGGCCGCACCGTGCCGTCGCGCTCTTGCACCCGATAGGCGATTTCCATCGGCGTCTCGCCCTTCAGTGCCTTCACGAATTCCGCGCGGTAGCGCGCGCGATCCTCCGGATGCACCTTGTTGAGCATCATCGCGTCGGCCCGTTTGTCGGCAGCGGCGATTTCCGCGTCGTAAACCTCGGCGAGATCGCCGCTGAAATGCATGGTGTTGCGAACCACATCCCACTCCCAGATCCGCACGCCCGCACTGCGCGTGACCTGCTCCAGTCCCTTGAAGAGGGAAGCTTTGCCGTATTGCAGGGATGTGGGGTGAACGTTCACCAGCGCCGCGCACACTCCTCTGAACCAGGCCCAGGCGCCCGTTGCAAACTGTTGGAGCTGCGCAATGGCTTGTGCTTTCAGGTAAATGACGGGCGCTCCGGAACCTTGGAGATGGCTCCCCCAGTCCTCGTATCGGCGGGGCCGCGGGCGGCTTTAGCGGCCCGCGGCCAAGCCGAACGCGGCCGCCGTCACAGCGCGTGAAATTCAGGCCAGAACCGCCTCACAGGACGGCCGATTACTTGAGGATTGCCTGGTACGTCCAAGCGTGCGACAAACCGCGCACGTCCGGCACCGCGCCGACCGCCGCGGCACCGGTACCCGCCGCCTGCTGGATCATGCCGATGACGATCAAGTCGTTGACCGGATCGATCCAAAACCAGGTGCCGGCCGCGCCGCCCCACCAATACGAACCCTTGCCGTAGTAACCGCCCGCCGCAACCGGATCGGTGTATATGGCGAAGTCCAAGCCGAATCCGGCGCCCGGCGCAAGGATCGGCACGCTCGGCTCCAACACATTGGTGCGCATCAGTTCAACGGTCAGCGGCGAGAGGATTCTGACGCCGTCCAATTGACCGCTGTTCAACAGCATTTGGCAAAATCGCATGTAGTCGTTGGCAGTCGAGACCAGGCCGCCGCCGCCGGAGGAGAGCGCCGGTTTCGCCGCGAAATCGTGATTCAGTCCTTCGCGCACGCCGACCGCACGCAATTTGCCATTGTTGTCGTAGCTATAGAATTCAGCGAACCGGTTCAGCTTGTCTTTTGGCACGTAAAAGGCCGTGTCGGTCATTCCGAGCGGTTTGAAAATGCGCTTTTCCAAGAACTCTTCGAAGGGCATGCCGGAGAGTTTTTGAACGATGTAGCCCTGGATGTCGACCGAGATGCTGTAGTGCCATTCGGTGCCGGGCTGTGAATTCAAGGGCAGCTTGGCTACGCGCTTGATGAACTCGTCCAGCGTGTTGTCGGGGTTCAGCAGGTCGGCCTCCACCTGCAATTTATCGACCGCCGTTTGACTAAAGAATCCGTAGGTAAAGCCGCCGGAGTGCGACATCAGTTCGCGCATGGTCACCGGATGGTTCTGATCCTTCATGACGATGTTGCCATTGGCCTCGGTCGTGTAGACCTTCAATTTGGCGAACTCCGGAATGTACTTCGCCACCGGATCGTTCAGTTGCCACTTTCCATCCTCGAACAGGATCATCATGGCGACGCCGGTGATCGGCTTGCTCATCGAATAGATGCGGAAAATACTGTCCTTCTGCATCGGCGCATTCGCGGCGATGTCGCGCTTGCCCGCCGCATCGAATTCCACCACCTTGCCGTGGCGCGAAACCATCGTAACCACGCCGGCCAGACGGCCGCTGTCCACGAGTTCCTTCATGCCGGCGCTCAAGCGCGCGAGGCGCTGCGTCGACATGCCGACGCTTTCTGCGCTGGCCGTGGGCAAATCGTGCGGTGCCGCCATTGCGGGCGAAACGGCGAGGGCAGCCAAAGAGGCTATGGCAAGAAAACGCGGCAGATGCATGCGAGGACTCCCTTGTTGGATGTTATTGGCGAACTCTTGCATCACAGTGTATGCCAACACGAAAAACCTGGACAAGCTGCCTAGGATCGCTCGAGTATCCATCTCGCCATGAGATCGAACAGCGCGCCGCGCGAGATCTCGTCCTCGTTGTGCACTTCGTGAAGCAGGCTTGGGTAGCTCACCAGCTGCTTGTCCCGGGAACCCAAGAGGTCGATGAGTGTGCGTGAGCCGCTGATCGGACAAACCCGGTCCGCCTCGCCGTGTACCGCCAGCCACGGCAACGTGATCCGGGGGGCAATTGCGCGGCTGGTACGGCAGGCCTGTGCGAAACCATAGAGCAGTCCGAGACTTGCGGTCCGCGGCACCAAGGGATCGCTCATATGCCGGCGCTGTTCCTCGGGCACCTGCGTGAGCGCGCTGGCATCGATCCCAAGGCTGATTCGCACGCGCGGCGCGAGCGCGGCCGCCAAGCGCAGAATGACGCCGACGATGCCGTCCAGTTTGGGCATGGCATCGAGCGCGCAACCGGTCGTGATGACGCCCCGGGCCCACTTGAGGTTCGGAGCGGCCAGCACGACCACGATCGAACCCATGCTGTGTCCCCAGACAAACAGCGGCAGCTGCGGCAGTCGTTGCCACACACTCTCCCCGATCACCGCCAAGTCGGCGGCGAAGTCGGTGAAGTTGCCGATGTGGGTGCGCGTGCCGGGGTTCATCCCGTGACCGCGCTGGTCGTAGACGAAGCTGGCGATATTCCGCCGCGCGAGCGCCTCAGCCGCGTGCCGGTAGCGAGCGCCGTGTTCGGCGATTCCGTGCACGATGATCAGACCCGCCTGCGCTCGGGGCGGCGTCGTCTCGAATCCTGGGAAGCGCGTGCCGATCATGGACTGAGTTCCGCCGCGGAGCGCGCTTGCGCCTTGGTCAGCAGCCATATCCCGGCGAGAACCAGAACGGTCCCGGCGGCAATCCACGCCGTAAAAGGCTCGCCGAGCAGAATGACCGCCATCAGGATGGTCGACAGAGGGCCGATCGTGCCCGCTTGCGCCGTCAGCGAAGCGCCGATGCGCTCGATGGCCAGCATCACCAATACCACGGGCGCGAAGGTACAGAGCGTTGCATTCAGCACGGAGAGCCATAGCACCGCGGCGGGTACGGACATGTCGGACCTCGGCCTGGTTAGAAAAAATTGCGCGATACAAATGATACAGGCCACCGTGGTTGCGAGACCCGTCAGCCGCAGCGCGCCCAGGCGCTTCACTTCCTCGCCGCTGTAGGTCAGATAAACCGCGTAACTGACGGCGCTCGCGAAAACCAGGGTCGCGCCGAGCGGCACATCCGCGCCTTGTACGGTCAGCTCCCGTCCGAACACGCACAGCACGCCGCAATAACTGACGGCCAGGGCCAGAATTTGCGTGCCGGTCACTTTCCTGCGAAAAAACAGGGCGCCCAGCGCCAGCACCAGGGTCGGATTGAGATATAAAATCAGCCGTTCCAAGCTCGCGCTGATATAGCGCAACCCGAGGAAATCGAGAAAACTCGACAGGTAATAGCCGCAAAATCCGAGGGCGAGCACGGTCCGCACGTCGCGCCATGTCAGCGCCGGCTTGCCTCGCCCAGCCCACCACGACAGCAGCAGGAACATCGGCAGCGCGAACAGCATCCGGTACATGATGAGCGTGACCGCGTCGACGCCGTAGCGATACGCCAATTTGACGATGATCGCCTTGCCGGAGAAGCCGACGGCTCCGAGAGCGGCCAAGACGAGGCCGCGCCGCTGGCTGGTCTCGTGCATCTCGGTGGTGGAGGAGGGCGCGCTCACGAAGCCGATTCTACGGTTTCGCGGGGCCGCAGTTGGCTGTTTATCAGGCTTCGCGCAATCGAAACAGCTTGCTTTGGGTGCGATCGATGTCCGCGTCGGCTGGGCTTTGCGTGCGCTGCTCGTCGCGCACGATCTTTTCGATGGCGGTCGCCGGTACGGCGGCGCTGCGGAAGAAGCCTTGATACTGATCGCACCCCATGCGCCGCAGGATTCCCAGCTGCTCCTCCGACTCGACGCCCTCCGCGATCACTTTCAATCGCAGTCCGTGGGCGAGGGATATGATCGCGCGCACGATGGAGGCATCGCCGGCGTTCGACGCCACATCGCTGATGAAGCTTCGATCGATCTTGAGCTTGTCGATGGGGAAACGTTGCAGGTAGCTCATGCATGAATAGCCGGTGCCGAAATCGTCGATGGCGACCACCACGCCGAGGGCACTCAGTTCCTCGAGCAATGCCACCGAGGTCTCGGCGTTGCTCATCAAGGTGGCTTCGGTCAGTTCGATTTCCAGGTAGGTGGCATCCAGGGAGTGCTCCAGAAGCGCGGCGTGGATTTTCCTGACGAAGTTGGCTTGCCGGAACTGCAGCGGCGAGACATTGACCGCGATCCGCAAAAAGGGCATCTGCCGGCGTTGCCATTCGCGCGCCTGCCTGCAGGCTTCGCGGATGACCCAATCGCCGATTTCGAGAATGAGGCCGCTTTCCTCGGCGATCGGGATGAATTCGCCCGGCAGAATCGAGCCGCGGGTCGGATGCTGCCAACGGATCAACGCTTCGACGCTGCGCATCTCGCCGGTCGCGATGTCGATTTTCGGCTGGTAATGCAAAGAGAGCTGCCCTCGCGAGAGCGCCCCGCGCAGCTCCGCCTCGATTTCCAGCCGCTCGCGCGAGAAACCCATGACGCTGGCGTCAAAGAATCGAAACGTCTTGCGGCCGCTGCGCTTGGCGAAATACATCGCTTCGTCGGCCCGCGCCAGCAGCTCATCCGCTCCGGTGCCGTCATTCGGATAGCGCGCAATTCCAATGCTGGGGCTGACGTGCAGTTCCAAGCCGGTGAGCTGATAGGGTTGCGAGAGGCTCGACATCCATCGGGCGATGAGTGCTTCAATTTCCTCCGCGGAACCCAGGTTACGCAGCAGCAACAGGAATTCGTCGCCGCCCGCCCGAGCGACGGTGTCGCTGGCGCGCACCATCGACAGCAGCCGCGCGGTGACATGCTTGAGCAAGGCGTCGCCCGCGCCGTGACCCAGCGAATCATTGATGATCTTGAAGCGGTCCAAATCGAACACGCACACCGCGAAAGGCTTGCGCTCGTAGACGGCATGATTGAGACGCTCCACGAACAGCACGCGATTGGCAATTCCCGTCAGCGCGTCGTGAGTTGCCTGGCGCTTCAGTTCCAGATTTGCGTTGGCGAGCGACTTGTCCCGTTCCTCGAGCATGTGAACCGAGTCGCGCAGCTGCTGGCGCCGGTCGTGCAGCCGCAGCCGCAGTACGCGGCCCAGTACACCGAGCAGTATGCATCGGCCCAAGGTGGCCACGAAGCATAACCAGACGAGCCCGCGCACCAGCGGAGTTCCCTGCGGAATCGATATCCTTGCATCGACGAAGGTCATCACCAGCGCCGCCGCGGCGGCGACGCCGAACCATGCGATGGCGGACTGCTTCTTCGACAGACCGAGGCTGGCGCAGCCGAACACCACGAACAGCACGGTGAAGAAGTAAAATGCCAATTGCGGCACCAGCGCCGCGAATGCCAGTTGAATGGAACTCGAGCCGATGGCCTGTGCCAGGGCGAAATCGCTGGTATCGCGCCGGCGCTTGATGCTCCAAGCGCGCAGCAGCAGGATGATCGAACTGTCGATGAGCCCGATCGCGGTATAGGCGATAGGAACGCTGAAGCTGACGGTGCCGGCAACCGCGAATCCCGCGAGCAATATGCCGTCGATGAGATAGCTGCATGCGACGGCCAAAATCATCTTAGTGCCGAGGCTGCTTTCCGACACTAGCTTGGCGGGTCTCATGGCCCGCGATCATCGCCGGCCCCCCGGGGTTTTACCGCGACACAGGTCAACAAATACACGCCTTAAGGCTCGGTTGGGGCGGAAAATCGCGGATTTTCGACGAACTCGCGCTCCGAAGATCCTATTGCGGCCCCATCAGCTCAGCGGCGGGATGGGGCAGGGCGTGGATCCTTGCGGCGGTGACTTCGGCTTTGTATCGGTTGCCAAAATGGCTGCGGACGTAGTTGACCACATCGGCAATTTGCGCATCGCTCAGGTGCCGCGGTCCCGATTCCATGCTGCGGCCGACCGGGTATCCGAAGGGCGGCATGCCATTGCGGCCATTCAGCACAGTCACGGCCACGAACGCCCAGGACGCAAAGTTCTTGTCGGCGGCAAGCTTAGGATAAGTTCCCGCACCGACGGCGCCCTCAGCTCCGGGCATGTGACATCCCTGGCAGATGTGTTCATAGATCTGTTCGCCGTTGAGCGAACCGATGGTTGCCCGCGAGGTGAACAAGGGAGTGTCCGCATAGGCACTCAATACCGTGAGGAGCAGCGCAGCCGCGCCCAGCGCAACGATCCTCATGCGCTTTCTCCTTGTGCGACGGCGCGCCGGTGCAGCCGTTCGATGGCATCGAGCGCTGAGGTGACCGCTCCCTCCTGCCATCCGCCAAGAAATGATGCGTGCTCGCCCGCGAGCGCAATGCGTCCGTCGATCTGACACAAATTGTCGTAGTGTTTGGCCCGCGAGACGGATGTCCACGTGCCGAAACATCCCATCGCAAACGGTGCGCGATGCCAGGCCACGGCAACGCCGTTCTCGAATTCCTGATGATATTGCGGGTGGATTTGGCTGCCGTAATCCACCACTCTTTGCACCCGCTCGGGCGGGGTCATCGCCGTGAACTCCATCGCGCGCATTCCCCAGATGTAGGCCCCCAAAAGCACGCCCTTGCCGCCGCTTTGAAAACCGGTGTTGGGGTAGCCGATATTCATGATCGGCAAGTCGGTATAGGTGATGCCGCCGTAGATCTTTTCGTCCTCCTCCCAGAAGCGGCGCTTGAATTGCAAGCCTGCCTTGACGGCCGGGGCATAGGGGACCGAGGAAATCGCGGCGGCCATGCTTTGGCCGACATTCAGCGGAATCTGCGCCAAAATCGGCAGCGGAATCGTACACAGGCACCAGTCGGCCCGAACCGTTTGGGGCGCGCCTGGATTGACGCTGTCCGAAAAAGTGACGCTGACGCCGCGATCATCCTGATGAATGTCGGTGACCTTGGCGTTGTAGCGGATGATCGTTCCCAGTTCCCGCCCGAATGCTTCGCCGATGCGGCCCATGCCGCCCGCGGGTTGGAACAATGCGGTCTGCATATCGAAGGTGTCGCCGTTGGCCACTCCCGACCACAGTCCCGAATCGAGAATGTCGTGAAGTGCAACGGGCTTCGAAGGAACGGGCCGGGCGCTCAAGCCGCCGCCGGGACTTTTTTCGTAGCCGCGCCGCTCGCTGCTCGCATCGCTTGCCACGTAGCCGTAGTCGCTGTCGAGCGCTCCCCAGTGGCGCAGCGACTCGAGCAGCATTTCCTGATCTTCCTTGGTGACCGCGCCATCGAGCGAGTTCTGCCGCGTTGCTTTGGCAAGGAGCTCGGCGATATGTCCCTGATAATCGGCTTTGACTTCGCGGTAGCGCTGCGGCTTGCCCCCGAATGCGCTGCTGCTGTGCAAATAAGCGTTGTAATTGACTTGGAAAAACGGCTCGAGGGGAATCTTCAACAGCTTGGTGTAATGCATCATGCCGTGATGGTGATACGGAATTCGCCACGGGCCTGGATTGATGTACAAGTCCTTGTCGAATTCGCACTGCTGGGTGTGGCCGCCCATTTCCGTATAGCGGTCGCCGCCGCGCAGCGTCCAGTTCCGCCCGCCCGGCCGCGTGTTGTACTCGAGCACTTGAACTTTGTAGCCTGCGTTGCGCAGCTCGTACGCGGCGGTCATGCCCGCCATGCCGGCGCCGAGAATCAGTACGGAGGCGCCGCGCGGCGCGCCATGCAGATCAACCGGACCCCGGTAGGGCGATTCGGCCGCGAACCCCAGGCTGCTCATGGCCTGATACATCGCGCCGGCGCCCGCGGTGGCGCCGATCATGCGCAGCAATTGGCGCCGGCTCAAGGAACCGGACCCTTCCTCATTTTCCATAGCATCCCCGTCTCAAGGCGCCGTCTCCCCTGCAATCAATACTACATGAGCCCGGATGGCGCGCATCAGTCGTGACACCGGTCTTAAAAGGATGGCTGAACCGCCTCCCTCCGGGTCAACTCTTATACAATCTCGGCGTTGTTTAGGTGGGCCTGGAAGCCATGGGTGCGGTCATGCAAAAGCTCAACTCGATCCGTTCATTCTGCATGGCGCTGTGCGCGAGCGTTGCCCTGTTGGCGGCAAGCGCACCGGCATCCGCGCAGCATGCTGGGGCGGCGGGCCACGGCGGCGGCGGGCACGGCGGTTATGGCGGCCACGGCGGTTATGGCGGCCACGGCGGTTATGGCTGGCACGGCGGTTATGGCTGGCACGGCGGTTACGGTTGGCGCGGCGGTTATTGGGGGCCCTGGGGCTGGGGATGGGCTGGCTTAGGCCTCGGGCTTTATTTTGCGACGCTGCCTTATTATTACTCCACCTATTGGTGGGGCGGGGTGCCTTACTATTACGCCGACAACACCTATTACCGCTGGAATGCCGGCGTGGGGCAATACGAAACGGTTGCTCCGCCTGCGGGTCTTCAGAATGAGAGCGGCGCAGCCAGCACGGGGCCGTCCGATCTCATCGCCTACCCCAAGAACGGGCAGAGCGAGGAGCAGTTGGGCAAGGACAAATTCGAGTGTCATCGGTGGGCGGTTGGGCAGACCGGCTTCGATCCGACGCAACCGGGAGGCGGGTCGGCGCCTGGCAATCGATCCAATTATCTTCGGGCTCAAGCCGCGTGCCTGGAAGGGCGCGGCTACAGCGTCAAATAGCGCGCGCTGCATCGCATCGGCCTGATGAGGCCCGTTGCGGGCCTCTGGACGCAGTAGCGCGCTTTTCTTCGACAGATGCCACGTTGTCGTGGCAAAATACGCGGCTTTTGACCCGGCCCCTGGTGGGCCCCCTTTTAAGCAACTTCACGGAATTCTCGCTATGGCCCGAACTACCCCGCTTTCCGATATCCGCAATATCGGCATCATTGCCCACGTCGACGCCGGCAAGACCACGACGACGGAGCGCATCCTGTATTACACGGGGCGTAAGCACACCATCATCGACATTCACGATACGAAGGATCTGAAAACTTCGACGACCACCGATTATCTGGAGCAAGAACAAAAGCGCGGCATTACGATTCAAAGCGCCGCCGTGTCCGCCTTCTGGCGCGACAAGAAAATCAATCTGATCGACACGCCGGGGCACGTCGACTTCACCATCGAAGTGAACCGATCGCTGCGCGTGCTCGACGGCGCGGTCGTGGTGTTCGACGGCGTCGCGGGGGTCGAGCCGCAATCGGAAACCAATTGGCGCCTTGCCGACAACTACGGCGTTCCGCGCATTTGTTACGTGAACAAAATGGACCGCAGCGGCGCCAACTTCTTGCGTTGCGTGGACATGATCAAAAAGCGGCTGGGCGCCAGGCCTCTGCCGGTGCAGCTGCCGATCGGATCGGAGGACAACTTCAAGGGCATGGTCGATCTGGTGGAAATGAAGGCGCTGGTGTGGGACTCCGACGACAAGGATGCCGAATGGCAGGTGCTCGAGGTCACTCAAGATCTGGCGGACAAATTGCACATCAGTGTGCCGAGCGACCGGCAGTTGCTGGCGGACGTGAACAAGTTCCGCACAGAACTGGTCGATACCTGTCTCGAGCAAGACGATGAGGCGATGGAAGCCTACCTCACGCATGGGACCATGCCGTCGGCGGACACCTTGCGCGCCTGTTTGCGCAAGGGAACCTTGAATTCGGCCTTTACGCCCGTGCTGTGCGGCTCGTCATACAAGAACAAGGGCGTGCAGCAGGTGCTGGACGCGGTGGTGGACTATCTGCCGGCCCCGACCGACGTGCCCTCGATCAAGACCGTCGATGCCGACGGCCATCCGATCGGCGAGCGCAAGACCTCGGACGATGAACCGTTCTCGGCGCTGGCCTTCAAGGTCATCAACGACATTTACGGTGCGCTCACCTTCATCCGCGTTTATTCCGGCGTCCTGACCAAGGGCGCCTCGGTCATGAACTCGACCCGCGGCAAACGCGAGAAAATCGGGCGCATGGTCGAAATGTTCGCCAAAGAGGCCAATCCGGTCGAAGAAGCGCGTGCGGGCGACATCATTGCGCTGGTCTCCTTGGCGGATACCGAAACCGGCGACACGCTGTGCGACGCGGCCAACGAGGTCGTTCTGGAGCGCATGCGCTTCCCGGAGCCGGTCATCAGCGTATCGGTCAAGGCCAAGGTCAAGGCCGAACAAGAGAAGTTCGGCAGCGCCTTGGGCAAGATGGTCCGCGCCGATCCTTCGCTGCATTTGGAAACGGACCGCGAGACCGGCCAAACCATCTTGCGCGGCATGGGCGAGCTGCACCTGGAGGTGACGCTCGATCGCATGCGAACCGAGTTCGGCGTCGAAGGCGTCATGGGCGAGCCGCAGGTCGCTTATCGGGAAACCATCACCAAGAAGATCACCGAACAATACATTCATAAGAAGCAAACCGGAGGTTCCGGACAATTTGCCGAAGTGTGGATCGTTTTCGAGCCGCTGGAACGCAGCACCGGCTTCCAATTCGTCGACGAGACCGTCGGCGGTTCGGTGCCGCGCGAATTCGTGCCGTCGGTGGAAAAGGGCCTCAAGGTGCAGAAGGAAGATGGCGTCCTGGCGCATTATCCGACCGTGGATTTCAAGGCGACTTTGATCGACGGCAGCTTCCATGACGTCGATTCCAACGCCATGACCTTTGAAATCGCCGCCAAGGCCGCATTCCGCGAGGGAATCCGCAAAGCGGCGCCGATTTTGCTCGAGCCGGTCATGAAGGTGGAAACGGTGACCCCGGGGGACTATCTGGGCGATGTCATCGGCGACATCAACCGCCGGCGCGGTTCGGTCCAGGACCAGTTGGAACGCGGCACCAATATCGCCGTGGTTGCGATCGTGCCGCTCTCGGAAATGTTCGGCTACATCGGACAGCTGCGCGGCATGACCAGCGGCCGCGCGTCGTACACGATGGAGTTCTCGCACTACGAGCCGGTACCGCGCAACGTGGCGGACGAGGTCATTGCCGAGGTCGCGAAGGCCAAGGCGGCCCTGACGGCATAAGGGTTGCGGCGGCGCTCACGGACGAGCGCCGCGCAACCGCGTCGGAGCGATCAAGCGGGCGCATCCGCGCATCCGTTCGCCGGCCGGAGCCGCAGAGCCTGTAGACTAGATTTCCGTGACCGCCCCGAAAGCGACAAAGGATCCAGCTCTGAGCACGGCGGCTGCGATCGCCGACGACGAGCGCAACAATCGCCTGAACACCAAAGCCGCGGGCATCATCGGCTTGGCGGTCATGTGCAGCCGGCTGCTGGGGCTGTTGCGCGAGCAGATTTTCGCGGCGCTGTTCGGCGGCGGCATGGCGATGGACGCCTTCACCGCGGCATTTCGCATACCCAACCTGTTGCGCGATCTGTTTGCCGAAGGCGCGCTGTCCATGGCCTTCGTGACCACCTTCAGCAAGACCATTGCGCGCGGCGGCGATGAGGACGCGTGGCGGCTGGCGAACAAAGTGGCCACCATGACCGCGTCGGTGCTCGGAGTGCTGTGCATCGTCGGCATGGTGTTTTCCCCGAGCTGGTGGCGCTGCTGGCGCCCGGGTTCGACCCCGACAAGGCCGCGTTGACCGCGCACCTGACGCGCATCATGTTCCCCTTCATCCTGCTGGTGTCGCTCGCCGCATTGGTGATGGGGATGCTCAATGCCAAGAACCGGTTTGGCATGCCCGCCATGGCCTCGAGCTTCTTCAACGTCGGATCCATCGTCGGCGGGGTGCTTCTTGGATTTTGGATCGATCCGCACTTCGGTCCCCGCGCTCTGATCGGGCTGGCCTTTGCGACCCTCATCGGCGGCGGCCTGCAGCTTGCGGTGCAGCTGCCCTTGCTCGCGCGCCTCGGCTACCGCTTCCGGCCGGACATCCATTGGCGCGATCCGGGAATCAAAGCCATCTTGCTGCTGATGGGGCCGGCTGTGATTGCGGCCAGCACCACCCAGATCAATGTCCTGGTCAATTCCATGTTCGCATCGACCTTGGGCGATGGCGCCATTTTCTGGCTGGCCATCGCCTTTCGATTGATGCAGCTGCCGCTCGGCCTGTTTGGCGTGGCGCTCGGAACGGTGACGCTGCCGCTGCTGTCGCGCCTGGTGGTCGCCGGAAAAACGCGGGAATTTCGCAGCGAATTGGCGCGCGCGATCCGCTGGGGGCTGCTGCTGACGCTGCCCTCGATGGTCGGCCTCATGCTGCTGGCGGAGCCGATCATCTCGGTGCTGTACCAGCATGGGAAATTCAATGCCGACCAGGCAGCGCAAGCGGCCGGGGCGCTGCGCTTCTACGCCATCGGACTTGGCGGCTATGCGGCGCTCAAAGTATTGGTGAATGCCTTTTATGCGCTCGACCGGCGCAAGACACCGATGCTGGTGAGCTTCGTCGCGGTGGGCCTGAATCTATTGTTGAATTGGCTGTTCACGTTCCGCCTGGGCTGGGGCCATCGGGGCTTGGCCTTCTCCACCGGCTGCGTCGCGACCTTCAACTTTCTATTCTTGTATTTCCTGATGCAGCACCACTTGAAAGGGCTCGAGTCGCGCCGCTTGCTGTTGGTGCTGGCCAAGGTTGCGCTGGCCAGCGTCCCGTTGGTTGCCGTGTGCGCGGCCTCATCGCACTGGCTGCTGGCTGACTGGGCGCATCAAGCGCTGCTGCCAAAGATCGCGGCGCTGCTCGCCACGGTGGCCGCGGGCGCCGGCGTGTTCGCGGCCGGCGGTATTTTGCTGCATATCGAAGAACTCAAGGAACTGCGCGACGCGTTCGTGAGGCGCCTGAAGCGCGCAGTCTAAGCGGCTTCGGCGCTCTGCATCGGGATCTGGTTGCCGCGTATGACGGCGGGGCGCTGCGAGAAGGCCTGCAAGGCGCGCGACACGTGGGTGAAATCGGCAATCCCGACCAAATCGCCTGCGTTGTAGAAGCCGGTGAGATTGCTGATCCACGGAAAGGTGCTGATGTCGGCGATCCCGTAGTCATCGCCCATGATCCAGGCCCGTTCGCTGAGGCGCCGGTCGAGTACGCCCAACAGGCGTTTGGACTCGGCCACGTAGCGCTGCAACGGGCGCTTGTCCTCGAAATCCTTGCCCGCAAACTTATTGAAGAAACCGACCTGGCCGAACATCGGTCCGATGGCGGACATCTGAAACATCAGCCATTGAATCGTCTCGTAGCGCCGCGCCGGTGCGCGCGGCATGAGCGCTCCGCTTTTATCCGCCAGATAGATGAGAATCGCGCCGGATTCGAACAAAGCCAGAGGCGTGCCGCCGGGTCCGTCGGGGTCGAGGATGGCGGGTATTTTGCCGTTGGGGTTCAGCGACAGAAAAGCCGCGCTCTTCTGCTCGTTGGCCTCGAAACTGACCCGGTGCGGTTCATAAGGCAGCGCGGTTTCTTCGAGCATGATCGAGACTTTCACGCCGTTCGGCGTCGGCAGCGAGTACAGCTGGATGCGGTCGGGATGCCGCGGGGGCCATTTCTGAGTGATGGCGAAGGTGCTGAGCTCATTCATCGCGGTCATCTCCGACTATTGTTAAATCCGCGGCCGCGTCTGGCTGGCGAGCGCCCGCGTGGGATGGGCTATGATAGCGGCGAACTCATCGATTAACCGGAGGGCGCCATGAAGTTACAGCTGCCACTGTCAGTCTGGCCGATGTTATTGGCGGGCGTGCTTTGCGTGACGGCGGCCGAAGCGGTAAGCGTATCGCGTCTGGAAGTCCGCGTCGTCACGGGCGGTGCGGAGCTCAGTGCGGGCAGCGATTTGGAACTGCGGATCTACGAGGCCGGCAAGACTGTCAGGCGCCTGCCCCTGGTCCACGGCGAGGCATGGCTTCCCGACTCAACGCATCTCATTCCCGTCAAGCTGAACGAAGCGCTGGACCCCCGCAACGTGGTCCGCTTCGCGCTCTACTACCGTGCCGGCAGCCCCTTGGCGCCTGCTTGGGAAGTCGTTTCTGCGGACGTGGAAATCCCCTCCGGCCAGGAAGCGCCGCAGCGGCTGCTCGACGCGACCCTGTCGGGCGTGATCGCGAAACGCGGCGAACTCGCGACGATTGAGCGCGATCAGGCCACCTTGGCCTGCAGCAGCGACGCGGACTGTGATGATCACCGGATCTGCAACGGAAAAGAGCGCTGCGCGCCTCACACCGCGGGCGCCGATGCGCGCGGCTGTGTCAAGGGAACGCCGGTGGTCTGTCCCGTCAACCAGGTGTGCGGCGAGGGTGTGGGCTGCCAGGGCACCGATGCGCTGAAGAAGTTTTCCTCCGACGCCTCCACCAAGAAATAGGCGACCGCTCGCATCGGCGGCGCTGTTCATCGCCGCCGCGGCCGCGCTTCGTTTACCATTTGCTGTTTCGGCAATGGGCGCGGAGCGCGATAAACCATGACTTCCGTAGATTTCATCGACCTGCGCAGCGACACGGTGACGCGGCCCACCGCCGGGATGCGCGCAGCGATGGCGGCCGCGGAAGTCGGCGACGACGTGTTCGGAGATGATCCCACCGTCAATCGCCTGCAGGCGGTTGCCGCGGAGCGATTCGGATTTGAGGGCGCCTTGTTCTTTCCGACCGGCACCCAGAGCAATCTGGCGGCATTGATGGCTCATTGCGGCCGCGGCGATGAGTTCTTGGTCGGGCAGGAAGCGCACACCTATAAATACGAGCAAGGCGGCGCAGCGGTTCTCGGCAGCATTCAACCGCAGCCGCTCGAGCACGAACCGCATGGCGGCATTGCGATTGAACGGATCGCCGCGGCCATCAAATCCGACGACGAGCATTTCGCCCGCACCCGCCTATTGGCGCTCGAGAACACCATTGGCGGCCGCATCCTGCCGTTGGACTACTTGCGACAGGTCACGGAGTTTGTGCATGCGCGCGGGCTTGCCACGCATCTGGACGGCGCGCGACTCTTCAATGTCATTGTGAAACTGAAGATTGACGAGCGCAGCGCAATCGCGGGTTTCGACTCGGTTTCGGTGTGCCTGTCGAAGGGCCTCGGTGCGCCGGCAGGCTCGATCTTGATGGGCCCGCGTGAGTTCATTGCGTCCGCCCGGCGCTGGCGCAAAGCGTTGGGGGGCGGCCTGCGGCAAGCGGGCGTGCTGGCGGCTGCAGGCCTGTATGCCTTGGAGCATCACGTGCAGCGCCTCGCGGAAGACCATGCCAACGCGGAACACTTGGCGCTGGGATTGCGCGAGGCGGGTTTGCGAGTGACGCCGCCGCAAACCAACGCGGTGTACATCGAGGTCGCGGCCTCGCAAATCGACGGCCTGAAGGCGCATCTGGCGCGCCGGGGAATCATGGCCAGCGTTGCGCCGCGGACGCGTCTGATGACGCATCTGGATCTGCCGCGAGAAAAAATTGACCGCGCCGTTCAGGCGTTTCGCGACTATCCACATTGGGCAACGTAAGGGTCGCATGTAAACCGGCGCCGCGCCGCGCGCAGATCCTGCGGGGTGTCGATATCCTCGGCAGCCGATGGCAGTGCAACCAGGATGCGGCGGCCGGCGGGCAATTGCCCGATGAGATCGCGCAGTCCCACATCGCCGGCAAGGCTTGCGGCGCGTGAATACAGCCAGCGCGGCAGGATCGCCGGCGTTGCACCGGAAAGATGGATGCTTCGGGCGATCAGGTGCCGCGGGGCCGACCGCCAGCGCCGCACCAGCTTCGAAAGATCACGCTTTTTAAGGTAGATCAAATCCGTCGGCAATAACAAGACGGCCGAAGCGTAACGCGCTGCGGCAATCCCGCGGCGCACCGAACTTGACAGGCCCTCTCCGCGCCGCCGGTTGACCGCCCAGTGCACCGGGATTCCTCGAGCCTCGATCCGGTAGCGCACGGCGTTGCGCGGCACCACCACCGTGGTTGGCAGGGCCCCGATGCTTGCAGCGACTGCAAGCGTCCTGCGCAGCAAACTGATGCCGTGCACCCGGGCCAGGGGTTTGGGCTGACCCAAACGGGCAGAAAATCCGGCCGCCAGCACGACAATATGCAGCCTGCCAAGGTGCGCGGCATTCATTGCTATGATAGTGCCATGAAAAGCGCTCATGCGAATCTTCAGCGCGGTCCCTTCCTGATACCCATTTGGCTGACCGCCATCGGGGCGATGGCGGTTTTTGCGGTCGTGATTCTCGCGCTCTGGGTTTGGTTCACGGCGAGCTCGACCGTGGTGATCGTCATTCGACATGCGGAGAAAGAATCCGTCAGTGCCCCGGATCCGCCGCTGTCGGCGGCCGGGGAGGCGCGGGCGGCGCGCTTGGCGCAGATGTTCGGGCAACCGACGGGCGCCGGCCGTCTCGACGCCATCTACATATCCTCGGCGTTGCGCAATCGGATGACCGCCGCCCCGCTGGCGGCGCGGCTTGGAATCGCTCCCATCGTTGCGCCCACCGACGATCCCCAAGGGCTTGCGCGCCGCATCGTGCGCGAGAACCGCGGCAAGCGGGTGATGGTTATCGGGCATGTCAATACCGTGCCAACGATCGTCGCGGCGCTGTCAGGGCGCGGCGACATACCGCCGCTTGACGAGAAAGAGTTTGGCACCATGTACATCGTCGCGGTGCCGCGCATCGGGCGCACCAACGTTTTGCGCCTTGACTATTGAGGGTTCGACGCCCGCAACAGAATCGCCTTGCGAACGAATTCGGCGTGCTTGGCGATTTTGAAATCCGCCAATATCGAGTCGCGAATTCGGCGTCCGCCGTCGATGAGGTACGAGGCGCGCCGCACACCTATGCCTAGGGGACCGTTGACCCCGTACATCTTCACCACGGCCTTGTGTTGGTCCGACAACAGCACGAACGGCAGGTGATACTTGGCGCGAAATTTAGCATGCGACTCCGGGCTTTGAGGACTGATGCCTACGACGCGCAGGCCGGCCCGCAGCACCTCGTCGTGCAAGTCCCGCAAGACGCAGGCCTGGCGCGTGCAACCCGGGGTGAAATCCGCGGGATAGAAATACAGGACGATCGCACCGGAACTCAGCAATTCGGTCAGAGATCGATCGGTCCCGCTTTCGTCCGGAAGGGTGAATTCCGGCGCACGTTCGCCCGCTTTCAGCATACTTTTTCCTCCTGCGCAACATCCTAGCCTATGCTTTGGCCCCCGGGGCGCGATACTTTGGCAGAAGGGAGCTTTGCTGCTAGTATTCTTCGCCCTTTTCGGGGGAGTAGCTCAGTTGGGAGAGCGTCGCGTTCGCAATGCGAAGGTCGAGGGTTCGATCCCCTTCTCCTCCACCATCTCAAGAGGCCGGTTGTCCCTCGCCGGCCTCGATTCCTGCCTCGGTAGCTCAGTGGATAGAGCGAGTGCCTCCTAAGCGCTAGGTCGCAGGTTCGATTCCTGCCCGGGGCACTCTTTTTTCACTTGGTCATCATCACGGCGGGATGCAAGAAGTAGAACCCGATGGCGATGATGATCAGATAAGCGAGCAGCACGAAAGTCCACCCCATGTTGTGCCGGATGACATCGCCTTCCTTGCGCACGAACTTGCTGGTCGAGACACCGACGCTCGCGGTCTGCGGCGCCACGGGTTTGCCGATTTCCGCGCCGATGGAGTTGAGCGTCGGCAGCAGCAGCGGCGGCATGCCGAGTTGCACGCCGACGAGGGCCTGAAATTTGCCGAACATGGCGTTGGTCGAAGTGTTCGACCCCGACAGCGCGACGCCGATGAAGCCCAGGATCGGACAGACGATGATGAAAGCGGTGCCCAACGATGAAAAGCCCTTCGCGAGCGAAGCTGCCATGCCGGAATAGTTGAAGATGTAGGCCAGCCCAAAGATGAACACGCCGACCAGACACGCGCCCCACATTTGATGATAGGTACGGCGGAATATTTCACCGATTTGCGCGGCTTTCAGCTTGCCCATCGCCAGCAGCAACCCCGCCACGAGGATCCACGATGCCAGAATCGCGCTGCCGCCGACAAAAGGCGCGAAATTGAATACCGCGCTGACGCCGGGTTTCGCCGGATCGCAGGTGGCTGCCAGAGAGGAGCAGGCGACGGCCGAGGCTTTGAACCAGCTGACTTTCGGCAAAGGCGACCACGGCCCGGTCCAGGCGGCGACCACGATCAGCAGCACCACGAACGGCATCCAGCACTGCCACACTTCGCCGATCCTGAGTCCATGGCCTTGCCCCTGCTTGATCTTTTCGGCATCGACCGGTACGCCGCCGTAGCCCAGTACGGTTTTGGGTTGCCAGAATTTGAGCAGCACGAACAGAGCGATGAAGCAAACGATGGAGCCGGTGATGTCGGGCAGATAGGGCCCCAGATGGACGGCCACCGGATATTGGCCGGCGATATAGCCGAGCGATCCGACGACCGCGAGCGGCCAGCCGCCCTTCATGCCTTCCTTGCCTGAGACCAAGTACATGAGCACCCAGGGCGGCAGCAGCGCGAGCACGGCGACCACGGTACCGACAGAGGCGGACAGCGACAGCAGCGGATAGCCGGTGACCGCGGCCAGCGCGATGATCGGCGCGCCGAGCGCGCCGTAGGAGACCGGGGCATTGTTGGCAATCGCCGCGACCCGGATTGCGTTGAGATCGGAAATGCCGAGAGAAATCAGGATGGGCGCCACGAACGCCCAGGGATATCCGAAACCGACCAGGCCTTCGAGCAGCGCGCCGAACGCCCAGGCGAACAGCATCGTTTGCACGCGGATGTCCATGCTGCCTTGCGCGATCAGCCAGCGGCGGAAATTCTCGAGTAAGCCGCTCACCCCCAGCGTGTTGAACAGCACCATTCCCCAAACGGTGATCCAGTCGACGTTCCACACGCCGGTCGCCGCGCCATAAACATAGGCGTGGGCGCCGTCGCTGAACGGCATTTTCCATATCCACGCCGCCAGCACGAAGGTGACGATCGAGCCAAGGAGCGTGGCGAGCCAGGCCGGCCAGCGGAGTATCGCGAGCATCAACAGCAGGATGACGACAGGAATCAGCGCCACCAGACAAGTGAGCGTGAGGTTACCGAGCGGGTCAATCAGTTGCGTGAACATGATCTCTCCATCGATGTTCGCCGCGGGCGTAGGCGTGCTACGTGCTGGCGCCACCGCGATTTGTTTATTCTTTCTTGCGACTGCTCCGGATTCAGTAACAGTGCTGCCGATTCCGCACCAAACGGTAACATAGCACAGGCCCCGGGACCCCTCAAATTGCCGGCCGCGCGCAAGCTGCGGCCGGTGCACAAGGCGCATAATATGGCCAATGAATATTTCATTGCAGTCCGTGCCGCCGACGGATACCGCCGCGGAACAGCGCCGCAGCAGCATCGTCGCGGCGCTGAGCGAGGTGTTGCCGCGCGCCTCGATCCTATTTAGAGGTGAGGACACCGCCCCTTTCGAGTGCGACGCCCTGACCGCTTATCGAACCTCGCCGCTGGCGGTCGTGCTGCCGGAAACCGAGGCTCAAATCGCCGCGATCTTGAAGATCTGCCATCGGATGGAAGTGCCGGTCGTGGCGCGCGGCGCCGGCACCGGGCTGTCCGGCGGCGCGACGCCGCACCGCGCGGGAATCGTTCTGTCGCTGGCCAAGTTCAACCAAATGAAGGTCGACCCGGTGTCCTGCACGGCAACCGTGCAATGCGGAGTGCGTAATTTGGCGATCAGCGAGGCGGCGGCCCCGTATGGCCTGTATTACGCGCCGGATCCCAGCAGCCAAATCGCCTGCACCATCGGCGGCAACGTGGCTGAAAATTCCGGCGGCGTGCACTGTCTCAAGTACGGCCTGACATTGCACAATGTACTGCGCGTTCGCGGATACATGATCGACGGCGAGGCGGTGGAATTTGGATCGCGGTCGCTCGATGCGCCGGGCCTGGATCTGCTGTCGATCGTCATTGGCAGCGAGGGAATGTTGGCGGTGACCGTCGAAGTCACGGTGAAATTGATTCCCAAGCCGTTGCTGGCCCGTTGCATCATGGCGAGCTTCCGCGACATCGAATCGGCGGGCGCCGCCGTTGCCAGCGTCATCGCGCACGGCATCATTCCCGCCGGCCTCGAGATGATGGACAAGGCGATGACCGCTGCGGTGGATGCCTTCGTGCACGCGGATTATGATCTCGAGGCTGCGGCGATCCTGCTGTGCGAAAGCGACGGTACGCCCGAAGAGGTCGAGGAAGAGATTGCCCGCATGGAGGCTGTGCTCAACGCCGCCGGGGCATCGCGCATTGCGGTGAGCCGCGATGAGGCGCAGCGCCTGAAATTCTGGAGCGGCCGCAAGAACGCCTTTCCTGCCTCCGGCGGCATCAGCCCCGACTACATGTGCATGGACTCGACGATACCCCGTAAACGCCTGGCGGAGATGCTGCGGGCGATCCAGCAAATGGAGATGAAGTACGGCTTGCGTTGCGTGAATGTATTCCACGCCGGCGACGGGAATCTGCATCCGCTGATACTTTTCGATGCCGAGGATGCCGCCGAGATGCACCGCTGCGAGCTGTTCGGAGCCGATATTCTCGAAACCAGCGTGCGGCTCGGCGGCACGGTCACGGGCGAACACGGCGTGGGGGTCGAGAAGCTCAATTCGATGTGCGTGCAATTCTCGGCCGCGGAGCGCGGGCAATTCATGGGCATAAAGCGCGCCTTCGATGCGCGCGAATTGCTCAATCCCGGGAAAGTCATTCCGACGCTGCATCGCTGCGCGGAATACGGAAAGATGCATGTGCACCGCGGGGAGCTGCGGTTTCCCGAGCTGCCGAGATTTTGATGGAGCCCGCCGATCGCGCGCTCGCGCGTCTCATCGATCAAGTGGCGGGCGCGCGCGAGCGCGGCACGCCGCTCGATATTTGCGGCGGCGGCACGAAGCGCTTCTATGGCGAGTTGCCGGTCGGCACGCCTCTCGAGGTCACGCCGCTGTCGGGCATCAGCAGCTACGAGCCCACCGAGCTGGTGGTCACGGCACGCGCGGGCACGCCGCTCCGCGATCTCGAGGCGGCACTCGAGGAACACGGTCAGTGCCTGCCGTTCGAGCCGCCGCGCTTCGCGCCCGGCGGCACGGTCGGCGGCATGGTGGCGGCCGGGTTGTCGGGTCCGGCGCGAGCCAGCGTAGGCTCGGTACGCGACCATGTGCTCGGCGTGACTCTTCTCAATGGCCGCGCGGAGCTCCTCACCTTCGGTGGGCAGGTGACGAAAAATGTCGCGGGCTACGACGTGTCGCGCTTGGTCGTCGGATCCTTGGGGATCCTCGGCGTCATTTGCGATGTGTCGCTCAAGGTGCTGCCGAGGGGCGTCGCCACGCAAACCTTGAGTTTTGAATGGAGCGAAAGCCGCGCACTCGAAGCCTTGACGCAGTGGGCGGGTCAACCGTTGCCCATCAATGCCAGTGCGTGGCACAGAGGCTTGCTGCGCCTACGTCTTGCCGGCGCACGCGCCGCGGTCGCTGCGGCCTGCGAGCGCCTGGGAGGGGAGCGGCTGGAAGCCTCGGCCGCGCATGACTGGTGGACGGGCGTGCGCGATCAGAGCGCCGAGTTTTTTTCGCTCGCGAGGCCAGCCTTGGAGCCCGGAGAGGCGCTGTGGCGGCTGTCGGTCCCGGCCGTGACAGCCGCGCTCACGCTCCCCGGAGAGCAATTCATCGAATGGGGCGGGGCGCAGCGCTGGTGGCGCACCCCGGCTGAGGCTGTCGCCGTTCGGGATGCTGCCGCGCGCGCAGGCGGCCACGCGACGCTCATGCGGGGCACGGATCGATCCCAGGGCGTTTTCACACCCTTGAGTGCCGTGCTGATGCGTACCCACCAAGCCCTGAAACAAGCATTCGATCCCGCGCGCATATTCAATCCCGGGCGCCTCTACCAAGGTCTATGAGCGCATGCAAACGCATCTAAGCGCGGAATTCAGCGAAGGTACCGACGGCAAGGAAGCCGCCGCCATCCTGCGCAAATGCGTGCACTGCGGATTTTGCAATGCGACCTGTCCGACCTACCAGTTGCTGGGCGATGAACTCGACGGTCCACGGGGCCGCATTTATCTCATCAAGCAAATGCTCGAAGGCGGCGAAGTCACGCGCAGTACGCAGCAGCATCTGGATCGCTGCCTGACCTGCCTCAATTGCCAGACCACCTGTCCGAGCGGGGTTGAATACGGGCACTTGATCGATATCGGCAGAAAACTCGTGGAGCAGCGCGTCGAGCGCCCGCCGCTCGAGCGGGCCAAGCGCTGGTTGCTTCGCGAAGGTCTGACCTCGTCCTGGTTCGCTCCCGCGCTCAAGGTAGGTCAAGTGCTGCGGCCGCTCCTGCCCCGGGTGTTGAAGAACAAAGTGCCGGCGCGGACGCGCCGGCATAGCGCGCATGTAGGCACAATCCACCCCCGCAAGGTGCTGATCCTGCAGGGCTGCGTGCAACCCGCCATGTTGCCCAACATCGATCGGGCGACCGAACGAGTGCTCGATGCGGCGGGCATCCAAGTGGTGTACGCGGCCGGCAGCGGTTGCTGTGGCGCGCTGCGCACCCACTTGAGCGACGCCCGAGGCGGCCTGAATGACATGCGGCGCAATATCGAGGCATGGACACCGCAGCTGTTGTCCGGAGAGATAGAAGCCATCATATCCTCCGCCAGCGCCTGCGCACTTGCCATCAAGGAGTACGGTCCTGCCTTGGCGCACGATCCGGCGTACGCGGAACGCGCACGGCGCATCAGCGCTCTGGCGCGGGATTTGAGCGAGCTGTTGCCGGCGGTGGCCGCGGCGCTCAAGGATCGATTGCAGGCCGCATCCCAGCCGCGTGCGGCTTTCCACTCGCCCTGCACGTTGCAGCATGGGCAACGACTGCGCGGCAACGTTGAGAGCCAGCTGCGGGCGCTGGGTTTCGAGGTGACGGCAGCCTGCGATGAAAGCCATCTGTGCTGCGGATCGGCGGGCGCCTATTCCATTCTGCAACCGCAGATCGCCACGCAACTGAGGGACCGGAAACTGCGCAATCTCGGCAAACTCGAGCCGCAAATCATCGTTTCCGCCAATATCGGCTGTATCCAGCACTTGCAGTCCGGAACCTCCAAGAAGGTGCTGCACTGGATTGAATTGTTGGATCAGGCATTGGGCTGATGGACGCCGTTTCGCGCGAATTACTTGCCGCGCAGGTGAAAGCCGAAGCGCTGTTTGCGGAGGTGGTGGATCTCGGGCTGGTGAGCGCCGGCAAACTCGAAAGCGAGCTGACCGACGAGATCCACGCGCTCGCGCAATCGCGTTTCGGCGTGCGCCGTCATTGGCACAAGCGCATAGCCCGCTCCGGGCCCAATACTTTGCTCACCTACCACGATCCGCACAGCGATCGGCGCATCACCGAGGATGACATCGTCTATCTGGATTTCGGTCCTGTGTTCGAGGCATGGGAGGCGGATTTCGGCCGCACCTATGTGGTGGGATCCGATCCTGACAAGCACCGGCTGGTCGGCGATCTGGCGCACGCATTCGCGCGCGGCAAGGCTCATTATCGGCAGTCGCCGGATCTGACCGCCGGAGAGCTGTACGACTACACCGCGGCGCTCGCCGCGGACTATGGCTGGGAGTTCGGGGCGCTGACGGCGGGACACTTGATCGGTCATTTTCCGCACGAGACCCGTCCGCAAGATCCTGACGCCTTGCGGATACGGCACGGGAACTCCAAGTCCTTGCGCGAGCCCGACGCGGCGGGGCGCCCACGCCACTGGATTCTCGAAGTACACTTCGTCGACCGCAGGCGCGAATTCGGCGGCTTCTTCGAAGAGCTGCTGACGGTGGACGCGCGCGGCTGACCGCGTCTCGCGGTGAGGGCGAGGCGGCGGTTGGAGCGCGCCTTTTGGATGCGCCGGTTAGTGCGACGCGCCGCGGTGGTTCAGCGCCCAAATATAGGCCGACACGGCCATCACCTGATCGCTGCTCAGCTGCGCTCCGCCCATGGCCGGCATCGGCGAGCGGTAGCGCTTCGGTTGCGCCACGCCGCCGGCAATGGTGGCGGCAATTCCCGCATAACTGCCGTTGCTCCACAACCATTTGTTGGCCGTTAAGTCAGGACCGAGCGGCGAACCCTTGGCGTCGCTCCCGTGGCAGCCGGTGCACGTGGCGCCGCCCACTTGACCGCGATAAACGCGTTCTCCCAGCGCCACCATGGCCGGCGTCGTGCCGGGCGGTGCCGTCAGCGCCGCGGTCGCCGCGCCCGCATCGGGATGCGTGCCTTCAGGAGGCCGCGCCTGCGCCGCGGCGCTCTGGCCGGGCGCATCGGTTGCGCTGGGGCATGGTGTTGTCGGCGCCTCGGCGGCGGCGCCGCCTCGATAGACGATACGGTAGATGCGGCCGGTGACATCGTCGGAGACATACAGCGCGCCATCCGGGCCCACGGCTACGCCGCTGGGACGATGCGATGCCTTCTCGGGGGATTTGTCGGCTCCTGCAAACCCGTCGGCGAAAATCTCGCACTTGCCCGAGGCCTCGGTGCCGGACAGCCCTTGGAACACGACGTTGTAGCCGCCTTGCGCATAGGGCGCGCGATTCCACGACCCGTGGAATGCGATGAACAGGCCTTGCCGGTAGTGGGCGGGGAATTGTTTCTGGTCGTAGAGCACCATGCCGTTCGGCGCCCAGTGCGCCGGGAAGTAGGCCGTCGGCTCGATCTTCTGCGCGCACAAACCCGCGCTCTTGCCATCGCCGCCATACTCGGGCGCGAGCACCAGCGCCTTTCGATAAGGATCGTGATAGCACATCGGCCACCCGTAATCGCCGCCCTGTTTGAGCAACAGGACCTCTTCGGAAGGCAGCGTGGCTTCGAGTTCGGGGTCTTTGATGACATCGGGCCAGTTCGTATGCAGCTGATCCCGACCGTGTTGCGTGACAAAAATATGATGCCCGATGGCATCGACGCCAAAGCCCTCGGCATTGCGAATGCCGGTGGCGTAGCGCGCGGCGGGCGAGAAGGCCTGATTTATTCTCTTCGCGTCGTAGCGCCAGATTCCGCCGCGAGTCTCGAGTTCGGCGCAGGGGTTCCTGCCCGGCGACTTGAGGGTGCGATTTTTCTCCTGGCACGAATTGGTCGCACTGGCGACGTCGACGTACAGATCGCCATTGGCATCGATCGCGAACGGATGCATGGGATGATCGCCGCCCAGCGGCAGTCCTCTGACGACCACTTGCGATGCCGCCTCAGGCAGGATCGAGCCTTTTTTGAAGGGATACTTGACGATCTTGTCGTTGAGCTCGGCATACAGCCATCCGTTGTAGATGCCGATGCCGGTGCCGCCGGCCCCGCCGCTTTGCACCGTGGCGCCGAAGCGTTCATTCACGTTGGCTTTGCCGCGGCCGCCGGTATCCTGCAGCGCCACCAAAAAGCCGCCGGGATGGGGTGTGTCGTCGCCGTAGTAGCGTCCCGACCAGGTATTCACGTAGACCACCCCGTTCGGCGCGACGACCAGATGGCGGGCGTGTCCGATGCCGTCGGCGAACACGGTGGCGCAAAATCCCGGCGGCAGCGTCAAGCCGCTGTCATCGCCGGCGCAGTTGCTCGATGGCGCATCGGCGCCTCGGGACGCCGTCGGTGCAGCCAGGGCAAGGGCGCAATACGCGGCGCCGGCAAGAGCCGCGCGGCCAAGCAAATGATGCCGCGATCGATGGGTGTGCATGACGGACCCCTTGGGATGAAGCGCTGAGCCTGGCGAAGTGTAATCGCGCGTGGCGGGGCTCGCAATCGAGTACAGTTCGTCAGGGAAGGAGTTTTCATGTGCTTGGTTCTGATTGCTTGGCGAGGAACGGCTGAATATCCCTGTGTCGTTGCGGCCAACCGCGATGAACTGCACTCGCGGCCGACCGCGGCGGCGCACTGGTGGCCGTCGCGGCCGCCCATACTCGCGGGCAGAGATCTGCAGGCCGGGGGCACCTGGCTGGGAGTGACGCGCACGGGCCGCTTCGCGGCGCTCACCAATTTTCGCGATCCTGAGCAACGGCGAACGGACACGCCCAGCCGCGGCGCCCTGGTCGCATCGATCCTGCAGTCCGGCGATCCGATCGAGCGAAGTCTCGAATACCTGAGCGGCGTGGGTGCACAATACAATGGCTTCAGCTTGCTGTTCTCCGATGGCGAGCGGCTCGCCATTTACGAAAGCGCGCGGCGCAGCGGCCGGATATTGGGACCGGGCATTTACGGATTGTCGAATCACTTGCTGGACACGCCTTGGCCCAAGGTGCAGACCGCCAAGTCGCGCCTGACGCGGGCGCTTGCGGATTTGAGTACGACCGACGCCCTGCTCGCATTGCTGCGCGATGCGGCGCCCGCGCCCGACGAGCAGCTGCCGCGCACCGGCGTGAGTTTGGAATGGGAGCGGCTGCTGTCGAGCGCGTTCGTGCGCGCACCGGACTACGGCACCCGCTGTTCGACGGTGCTGCGCATTGATGAAAGGCGCCGCGCATGTTTTGATGAGTGGAGTTGGGATGCGGCGGGCGGGCCCACCGGCGCGGTGAACCTTCAGTTCGCATTGGAGTGAAACGTATGTTCAAGCGCGTGCTGCTTTGCTACGACGGTACCGAGGCGGGCCGCCGCGCGCTGCGCCGCGGCGCGGAACTTGCGATCCTGCTCGGCGCGCAGGTGTCGGTGCTTTCCATTGTGACCGACGGCATCGGCAATGCCGCGGTGCTGGCGGGAGCGGCCGGGCAGGCCTGTATCGTCGATGAGTCCGCAAGCTATCGCAAGCTGCTGACCGAGTCCGTCGATTGGCTGAAGGCGCGCGGTTTGAGCGCTGAAGGGTTCTTGACGAGCGGCGATTATTTGGAGCAAATCATCGCCTTCTCCAATCGACTGAACATCGATCTCATCGTCCTCGGCCACTATCCACGCCCGACCGGCGGCTCCTGGTGGTCCGCTTCGAAGCGAGCCTCGTTGGCTGACAGGGTCAAGTGCTGCATTTTTGTCGCGGTCAGCGCCGCGGACGAGCCGGCCGCTGTGCCAAAATGACGCATGAGTCCCGCCGACGCCCCAGCCGTCCCGCCTGTGCCCTCGTTTCGCGATCGCGCGCTCGGCATCATTGCAACCGCCACATTGCTCGCGCTGCTGTACTTCGCGCGCGACGTGCTGGTGCCGGTAACGCTGGCATTCATCCTGAGTCTGTTGATCGCGCCGCTGGTACGCGCGCTGCGCCGCGTCGGCTTCGGGCAAACGCTGTCGGTGCTGGCCGCGGTGATCGTGCTCGCGTTGTCTTTCGGAGCCATCGCCGCGGTCATCGGCTCGCAACTCGTGCGCATGTCGGGAAATTTGCCGCAATACGAGCGCACCCTGGAAAAAAAGCTGGAGACCTTGAACGATCTGACGGTGAGACGCATCAACAGCTTCACGGCGCAGGCGGGACGGGTTCTCAATCGCAACCCGTCGACGGCGCAGCCGCGCGCGCTCGCGCCCGATGCCCTCGACAAGCTGCCGATCCCGGTCGAATTGCACGAGGCGCCGGCCAATTCCTTGCAGATTCTGCAAAGGGTGCTCGGCTCCATCTGGCTGCCGATCGAGATGACCGGCATCGTGCTGGTGGTGCTGGTGTTCGTCCTGCTGGAACAAGAAGCGCTGCGCGATCGTTTCATCCGCATTGCCGGCGGCACGGATATTCGGCTGACCACACTGGTGCTCAACGATGCCGGCGAGCGGCTCTCGCGCTTCTTCGTATCGCAGTTCGCGGTGAATTGCGGCGTCGGCGCGCTGATTTGGATCGGCTTGAGCGTCATCGGCTTGCCGCATCCCATGGTGTGGGCGGCGCTAGCCACGCTGCTGCGTTTCGTTCCCTATGTCGGGATTTGGATCGCGGCGCTGTGCTCCGCGATGTTGGCGGCGGCCGTCGACGCCGGCTGGAGCACGGCCATCGCCACCATAGGTCTATTCGTCATCGTCGAGTTGGTCGCCGCGCAGCTGGTCGAGCCGCAGCTTTACGGGCACACCACCGGGCTGTCGCCGCTGTCGGTGGTGCTGGCGGCAATATTTTGGAGCTGGCTGTGGGGTCCGATCGGCTTGATCGTCTCGACGCCCCTGACGCTGTGCCTGTTGGTCGCCGGACGCCATATCAAGGCCTTGAGCTTGCTCGATATCCTGTTGGGCGACACCCAGGCCTTGACCATGCCGCAGCGCTTTTATCAGCGCGCGCTCTCGGCGGATTCGGATGAGATCATCGCCGGCGCGCGCGCATTTCTGAAGCGCAACTCTTTTGCCAACTACTGCGATCTGGTGTTGTTGCCGGCGTTGCATCTGGCGCGGCTGGACTTGATGTCGGGCGCCATCAACAAGGAACAACAGATGCGAGTTCGCGCGGCGATGGTGGCGGTGATTGCCGCCATCGGCGGGGAGCATCAAAAATCCTCGCGGCGCCGCTTGCGCCCCTCCGTGCTCGACAAGTCGAACGCCGGCCGATTGCTGCGTCAGCAGCGCGAACAGGTCAGCGGCCGCTGGCAGGGGCCCGTGGCGGTGCCGCCCGGATCCGTCATTGTTTGCGTGAGCCTGGGTTCGATGGCCGATGATCTGGCCGCCGAACTGTTGGTGCGCATCCTGCGCGAGCAAAAAATAGACGCGCGCCACATGTCGATCGAGGATTTGGAAGCCGCGCCGCCGCCGAATGCGGCCCAGGCCGTGTCCATCGTCTATGTCGTCAGCGCCTTCCCGAGCGAGGAGCGCAGCCGCGGCGAGTCCACGGCGGAAAAATTGCGCCGGGAATTTCCCAATGCCTGCATCGTTGCCGTGTTTCTACCCGGCATGCTGCTGCGCGAGGACGAAGTAGGCGGGTTGCCCAGCCTCTCCGGAGCGGACAGGTCCGCCGGGTCGTTGGGCCACGCCGTGCAGATCTGCCTCGACATGCATCCCAAAGCCACCGGGGCATGACGGCCCATATGTGGCTGCAATCAACCTCTGCGAGTGAACGGCGCGCGCTGCTGGCGACATACTTAGGTTACGGGCTGGACGGCTTTGATTTCATGATTTACAGCTTCGTCATCCCGACGCTGCTGACCCTCTGGAGCATGAGCAAAGCGCAAGCCGGCTACATCGCGACCGGCGCGCTCATTACCTCGGCGATCGGCGGCTGGGGTGCCGGAGTGCTTGCCGACCGCTTCGGGCGCGCCCGTATTTTGCAGCTCACGGTGCTGTGGTTCGCGCTGTTCACTTTTTTGAGCGGCTTCACGCATAACTTTGCCGGGCTGTTGGTAACGCGTGCCATGCAGGGGTTGGGCTTCGGCGGCGAGTGGTCGGTGGGCTCGGTATTGGTCGCGGAGATCATCGATGCGCGCCATCGCGGCAAGGCAACCGGACTGGTGCAAAGCAGCTGGTCGGTTGGATGGGCGGCGGCCGCGTTGGCGTTCTGGGCGGTGAGCGCCGCCGTGCCGCCCGCAATGGCCTGGAAGATTTTGTTTTGGCTCGGCATCTTGCCGGGCCTGCTGGTCGTCTACATTCGCCGCAATGTGCCGGAGCCAGCGATATTTACGCTCATGCGCGCACAGCGAGCGCGCGCCGGGCACACCTCGCAGCGCAGCGTGTTCCTGGATATTTTCCGCCCGCCGCTGCTGCGCACCACGATCCTGGCCACCCTGTTGTCGACCGGGATGCTCGGTGCCTACTACTCCATCACGACCTGGTTGCCGACTTTCCTGGCGAATGAACGGCACCTCTCGGTGGGCGCGACGACCGGCTACCTCTTGATGGTGATCACCGGTTCGCTGGCCGGCTATCTGGTGAGCGCATGGCTGACGGATGCGATCGGCCGCCGGCGAGGCTTTATTCTGTTCGCGGCCAGCGCAACGGTGTTGATCTTGTTGTACACGCGCATGCCGGTCGCCGGCGGGATGTTCCTCATCGGCTTTCCATTGGGTTTCTTCACGCTCGGCATATTCTCCGGGATGGGGGCCTGCTTGGCGGAGCTCTATCCCGGCGCCGTGCGCGGTTCGGGGCAGGGCTTCACCTACAGTGTCGGACGCGGCATCGGCGGATTTTGTCCCTCGCTGATCGGCCTGCTGAGCACGCGCTTTGCGCTCGGCGACGCCATTGCCGGCTTCACGGTGGCCGCCTATGCGCTCGTCATCGTGTCGGCGTTGGCGATTCCGGAGACCCGCGGGCGCGTGCTGATGTCGGAGAGCACCGCCGAATCATGAGCCGCTGGGAATTCTGGATCGATCGCGGCGGCACTTTCACCGATGTCATTGGACGGGCACCGGACCGCTCGCTGCACACCCTCAAGCTGCTGTCGGAGAATGCCGCGCACTACGAGGATGCCGCGGTCGAGGGCATACGCCGGCTGCTCAAGATCGCGCCCGGCGCTGAGATCACGGCGCAGCAGGTAGCCTGCGTGAAAATGGGCACCACCGTCGCCACCAACGCACTGCTGGAACGCAAAGGTGAGCGGACCGTCTTGGTGATCACCCGCGGCTTTCGCGATGCGCTCAAGATCGCCACTCAAGCGCGCCCGCGCTTGTTCGACCGGCATATTGTGCTTCCGGAAATGTTATACGAGCGCGTCATCGAAGCGGCGGAGCGCGTCGGCGCCCATGGTGAAACGCTGCAGGACTTGGATGCGCCGGCGCTCGAGGCGCAATTGCGGGGCGCTTTCGCGGACGGCTTTCGCTCCTGCGCCATCGTCTTCATGCACGGCTATCGCTACGTGCATCACGAGGTGGCGGCGGCGAGCCTTGCCCGGGAGGCCGGTTTTACCCAGGTGTCCGTATCGCACCGGGTGAGCCCCTTGATGAAGCTGGTGCCGCGCGGCGATACCACGGTCGTGGATGCGTATCTCTCGCCGATCTTGCGCCGCTACTGCGACAAGCTCGCGGCCTTGATGCCCGACGTGCCGATCTTTTTCATGCAAAGTTCCGGCGGCCTGACCCAGTCCCAGCGTTTTCACGGCAAAGATGCCATCCTGTCGGGTCCGGCCGGCGGGATCGTCGGCATGGTGCGCACGGCGCAAGCCTGCGGGCATGACCGATTGATCGGCTTCGACATGGGGGGAACCTCCACCGATGTCAGCCACTTTGCCGGCGAGTTCGAACGGGCATTCGACACCGAGGTGGGCGGGGTGCGGGTGCGTGCGCCCATGATGAGCATCCACAGCATTGCCGCCGGCGGCGGATCAATCGTGCGATTCGACGGCGCGCGGTTGCGGGTCGGACCCGAATCGGCCGGCGCCAACCCCGGTCCCGCCAGCTATCGGCGCGGCGGTCCGCTCACCGTGACCGACGCCAACGTCCTGCTGGGCCGCATCCAGCCGCGCTTCTTTCCGCGGGTGTTCGGCCCGGGAGCCGACGAATCCCTGGATGAGGGCATCGTCGTGCAGCGATTTGCCGAACTCGCGCGGTGCATCACGAGCGCCACCGGGCGGCCCGTGACGCCGGAGGAGGTCGCCGGCGGAGCGCTGCGCATTGCGGTCGGAGCGATGGCCAATGCCGTGAAACGAATCTCCGTGATGCGCGGGCACGATATCGCCGCCTACACGCTGCAATGCTTCGGCGGGGCGGGCGGACAGCATGCGGCGCTGGTCGCGGATTTGCTCGGCATGTCGCGGATCTTCATTCATCCCTTGGCCGGCGTGCTTTCCGCCTACGGCATGGGGCTCGCCGATCAACTCGCGATGCGCGAAGCGGCGCTCGAGCGCGAACTGAACCTCGAGGGACTGAGAGCGGCCCGGGCGCTGGCCGCGCGTTTGCTGGACGAGGCGGCGGCAGAACTGAAGGCTCAAGGATTGGCCGGCGCTGCCCTCAGGCGCGCCGCGCGAATTCACGTCCGCTATCAGGGCACCGATACCTCTCTGCCGTGTGCACTGCCGCCGACGCAGGAGCCCGAGAGCCCCGCGGCGGTGCGCGAGGAATTCGAGCGCAGCTATCGGCGCAGGTTCGAATTCGTGATGCCGGGACACGCGCTGGTGATCGAAGCGGTATCCGTGGAGTGCATCGCGCCGGGCGCGGATTCACCCGCGGCGCAGAGTGCCGGCGCGGACGCGCCGTATGCGCCGGCTGCCAGCGCTGAGATCTCCATGTATTGCTTGGCCGATGCGGTGCTTCCCGCCGGCTGGCGCCCAGCGCGTCTCTATCAAGCGCACGAACTGCGTCCGGGAGCGCGCATCGACGGGCCGGCCATTCTCACCGACAGCAACGCGACCACGGTGGTGGAGCCCGGCTGGCAAGCGCAAGCGCTTTGCGGCGGCTGCGTGGCAGCTGCGCCGCGTCGAGCGCAAGCGCGGCGAGCGTGCGCTGGGTACGGATGCGGACCCCATCGTGCTGGAACTGTTCAACAACATCTTCATGAACATCGCCGAACAAATGGGTTTGCGGCTGCAGAACACCGCCTATTCGGTCAATATCAAAGAGCGCCTGGATTTCAGCTGCGCGCTGTTCGATGCTGCCGGAGCGCTGATCGCCAACGCGCCGCACATGCCGGTGCACCTCGGTTCCATGAGCGAGTCGATCCGTACCGTCATCGAACGCAATCCGCAGATGCGCAGCGGCGATGTCTATGTATTGAATGATCCCTATCATGGCGGCACGCATCTGCCCGACATCACAGTCGTGACGCCGGTCTATCTGGACGCCGCCGATGCCAAACCCGGTTTCTTCGTGGCGTCGCGCGGTCATCATGCGGATATCGGCGGCATCACGCCCGGCTCCATGCCGCCATTCTCGCGGCGCATCGATGAAGAGGGCGTTTTGATCGACAATTTCAAGCTCGTCGAGAACGGATCATTGCGCGAAGAGGCCATGCAAAGCTTGCTCTGCGGCGGCGCTCACCCTTCACGCAACCCGGCGCAGAACCTGGCGGATCTGCGCGCGCAGATCGCCGCCAACGCCAAGGGCGGCGCGGAGCTCAAGGCGCTGGTTGCACAGTACGGCGCCGGCACGGTGCGCGCGTACATGCAGCATGTACAGGACAACGCCGAAGAGTCCGTGCGCCGCGTCATCACATCGCTCAAGGACGGCGAGTTCAGCCTGCCGCTCGACAATGGCGCGTACATTCGAGTCGCGGTGCGCGTCGATCCTGCGGCCCGAAGCGCCAGCCTCGACTTCACCGGCACGAGCGCCCAGCTCAGCGATAATTTCAACGCGCCGCGCGCCGTGACCACCGCCGCGGTGCTGTACGTATTCCGCACCCTGATCGAGGATGACATTCCGCTGAATGCGGGCTGCCTGAAACCGCTGCGGATTATCTTGCCGGATGCCTGCATGCTGAATCCCGAGCCGCCGGCGGCGGTCGTGGCCGGGAATGTCGAGACCTCCATGTGCGTGACCAACGCGCTGTACGGCGCGCTCGGCGTCATGGCGGCCGGCTGTTGCAGCATGAGCAATTTCACCTTCGGCAACGGACAGTACCAGTACTACGAGACCATTGCCGGCGGTTCCGGCGCGGGACCGGAATTCAACGGTACCAGCGTGGTCCAAACTCACATGACCAATTCGCGCCTGACCGATCCTGAGGTGTTGGAGTTCAGATTCCCCGTGCGCCTCGACTCCTACGAAGTTCGTGCCGGCTCCGGCGGCCGCGGCCGTTGGCACGGCGGCGACGGCGGAATTCGCCGCATACGGTTTCTCGAACCCATGACGGCCTCCATCTTGAGCAATGGCCGTCGGGTGGGAGCGTTCGGCATGGCCGGCGGCGAGGCGGGGGCAGTGGGAGAGAACTATATCGAACGCGCCGACGGGCGCCGCGAACCGCTCGCGTATATTGGCCAGGCAGAGGTGGAGCGCGACGATGTCATGGTGGTGTGCACGCCAGGGGGCGGAGGTTACGGTTCTCCAGGTAAATAATTGTCTTAGATAGTTCAAGTAATTATATGATAATAATGAAAAAATGTTGTGAATTTATTGTGATCAGAAGACCGAACTTAAAGTGATTTCTAGCTTAATATGGCGCATCCGATAAAGGCCTAACATGCCCGAAATTGAAATTGTCGAAGTAGGCCCGCGAGACGGCTTGCAAAATGAAGCGGTGTTGTTGAGCTCCGCACAGAAGCTCGAGATGATCCGGCGGGCGATCGATGCCGGCGTTCGCCGCATCGAGGCCGCCAGTTTCGTCAATCCCAAATTGGTGCCGCAGATGGCGGACGCCGAAGCCGTGTCCCAAGGACTCGTCCGCCGCGACGATGTGATCTACATCGGCTTGGTGTTGAATAAACGCGGCGCGCTGCGTGCGATTGAGGCGGGACTCGATGAGCTGGGTGCGGTGTGCGCGGCCTCCGATGGATTTGCGCTGCGTAATCAGGGTCAAACTTCGGGTGAGTCCTTGAGGATGTGCTGCGAGGTGGTGCGCCTGGCGCGCGATGCCGGACGGCGTGCGCAGATCACCATTTCCACCGCCTTCGGTTGTCCGTTCGATGGGGAAGTCGACCCCAAGCGCGTCGTCGAGATGGCCAAGGTGGCTGCGGCGGCAGGTCCGGTCGAGGTGGCGATTGCGGACACCATTGGAGTGGCGGGTCCCGGCGATGTCGCGAACCTGGTGAGCGAGGTCCGCGCGGCGATTGCACCGCTGCCGGTACGGGTGCATTTTCACAACACGCGAAACACCGGATTGGCCAATGTGTGGGCGGCGGTGACGGCGGGCGCCAGAACCGTGGATGCTTCCCTCGGAGGCCTCGGCGGCTGTCCATTTGCGCCCCGTGCGACGGGCAACGTCCCGACCGAGGATGTGGTTTATATGCTGGAGCGCTCGGGATATCGCACCGGACTTGATCTCGATCGAGTGATCGAGGCCGCGGGCTGGCTGTCAGGCGCCATGGGGCGCGAGCTGCCGGGCATGGTGAGCAAGGCCGGGAATTTCCCGGCTGTGGCGAGCGCCCGGGCTAGCGCGCAGCCAAGCAGCGCTTGAAGCGGCCATCGACGCGGTGCGCGTACCAGTCGGTGGTCAGGCTGCGCTTGATCTTCGGGCCGCCGAGCTTGATCTGCGGCACCACGGCGCGGGGCAGCTTGTATCCTGAGCGCTGATCGGCCAGCGCGAACACCCGTCGATACAGCGGTGTGGTTTCGAATCGCTTGGTTTTTCCCTGCAGCAACGCGCTGTGAATATCGGCGCTGCTCATCTTCAGGCGAGCGGCCAGCGTGCGCAGCGCCAATTCGGTGGCGCCCGGGCTATTCACGTCGCTGTCATGGGGCAACAGCGCGCCATCGGCGGTGAGCGGAATTCCCGCGGCAATCTTCAGTGCATTTTGAAACGCGGCGTTGCGGCTGGCGTATTGCCCCGCGTTGTAATCTGCGAAGCGATACAGGAATCGGTCATACGGCGCTCGATAGTCGAGCAGATGCGCGATGCCGAAGTACAGGCTGCCGCGGCGCGTAAACAGTTCATCCGCAATGCTGGAGTGGACCGGATACGGATAGGGGGCCGCGGCGGAGAATTGCTCGGCAAAGGCCACGTTGACCTGCATCGGGCCGCGGGTGCGGATCGGGTTGCGGTCCGCGAACAGCGTCTGGCCCAACGGTACCGCGGCGATGAAGTCCTCGTAGGCATCGCTCAAGTCCTTTTCGGTGCGAGCGGCATCGATTCGCTCGCCGTAGGTTCGACCGTCGGATGACTTGAGTTTCAGCACGGCGTTCACCAGCGCAAGCGGCACGTGCGCACGCTCCGCCCGGCTGTCGATCTCCTTGCGCGCAATGGCGCCAAGATCCGGAACGACCGGGTCGACTCGAAATCCCGACTCCTGCTCGATGACGGCGACCACGGCGCAGACGTTTTCCTGGGTCGGCGTGACGGTCAATGCGGTGAAGGCGCTGTAGATATCGGCGGTCCATCCGGACTTGTCGGATGCACCGGGAGGCAGTGCGTGTTCGATCAATGCTTTGGCGTCCGTGCTGTTCAAGGCGGGCGGTGTTTCAGCCTTCTCGTGGGCGCAACCGGCGAGCAGCACCAGCATTCCAAGCACTGCCTTGCGAAAGCCGTCTTGACGCATCACGAGCATCGGATCGGTCACGCTGAGCGCAATATCCGCGCCATTTAACGCGGCTGCATTCGGACCGCGCCGTCAAGACGGATGGTTTCCCCGTTCAGCATCACGTTCTCGAGAATCTGCACCACCAACGCTGCAAACTCATCCGGCTGACCCAGACGCGGCGGAAAGGGCGTTTGCTTGCCGAGGGAATCCTGAGCCTCTTGCGGCAGGCCCTTCATCATGGGGGTCGCGAACAGGCCGGGCGCTACGGTCATGACGCGGATTCCGCTCGATGCCAGCTCCCGGGCCATCGGCAGCGTCATGCCGACGATCCCTCCCTTCGAGGCGGAATAAGCGATTTGGCCGATTTGACCGTCGAATGCAGCCACCGATGCCGTCATGATGATGACGCCGCGCTCGCCTTGCGCATTCGGCGAATTGGTTTGCATGACCACCGCGGCCGCTTTGGCGACCAAGACGGTTCCGAGCAAATTGATTTCGATCATGCGACGAAAGGAGCTGCCCGCCATCGGGCCTTGCCTGCCGACCAGGCGCCCTGGCGTGGCGATTCCCGCGCAGTTGATCGCCGCGTTGATGCCGCCCATCGTGGCCGCCGCTTGCTTCACCGCGGAATCGACTGCCGCTTCATCGCTCACGTCCACGCCGAAAAAAGCGGCATTGGGCCCCAACGCCGCCGCAGCGGCGCCGCCTTGCGGGCTGAGATCGAAAATAGCCGCTTTGCCGCCCCCGTGCACGATTCGAGTCGCGACGGCCAGTCCCAATCCTGAGGCGCCGCCCGTGACGATGGCGTTCACTTCCTTCAATTGCATGCGAGAACTCCTACAAGCGGCAGGCAAAGGCGCGGCCGTCTCATCAATCATAGAGCATTGCTTCGCGCGCTGCCTCGGTGAGAGCATACTGCTGGGCGAATGCACTTCGGGAGGCCGCGATGAGTACCTTGAGCATTGCCGGCGATGTGGCGCCGCTGGTTTTGCAGCAACGCAATGGCAGCGTCGCGCATCTCACGCTGAATCGTCCGGCGCAGTACAACGCGTTATCCGAGGAGATGTTGGCGGCACTGGAGCAAGCGCTCAATGCGCTCGGCGGCGACACCTCGGTGCGCGTGGTTGTTCTCGGCGGTGCCGGCAAGGCCTTTTGCGCCGGCCACGATCTTAAGCAGATGAAGTCCCGTCCAAACCTCGAGTATTACCGCCGCCTGTTCGCCGATTGCAGCCGCGTGATGATGCGGATCCAGTCATTGCCGCAGCCGGTCATTGCGCGGGTGCATGGGATCGCGACCGCGGCAGGTTGCCAGTTGGTGGCGATGTGCGATCTCGCCGTCGCGGCCAACGATGCGCGCTTTGCCGTTTCCGGCATCAACGTCGGCCTGTTTTGCGCCACGCCCTCGGTTGCGCTCGCCCGCAACGTCGGGCGCAAAGCGGCGTTCGAAATGCTGGCGACGGGCGAGTTCATCGACGCGCCGACCGCTTTGGAGCGCGGACTGATCAATCGCTGCGTGCCGCCTGACCGTCTCGATCCGGAGGTGGGCCGCCTGGCCGATGCCATCGCCGCCAAGCCGCGCGCTGTGCTGGCGGCCGGCAAGGCCTTGTTCTATCGGCAGCTGCAGGTGGACATCGATAGCGCCTACCGGCTCGCCGGGGAAGCGATGGCCTGCAATATGATCGATGAGATCGCGCAGGAAGGGGTCGCGGCCTTCATCGACAAGCGTTCCCCCAATTGGGCCGCCGATTAGCCCTGCGATGTTGCAAATTCGCTCAGCCGCGGCGCGGGATTTGGGCATTTGTTTAAGGCCTTAAGTCCTCTAAAATGGAGTGATTCTATGAGCGCCGTATCCATCGCCGCCAAACCCATCCCCTACCAGCCGACGAACAAGGTTCGCTTCGTCACGGCCACGGCGCTGTTCGACGGCCACGATGCATCGGTCAACATCATGCGCCGCGTGCTGCAGGCTTCGGGGGCCGAAGTCATCCATCTGGGCCACAACCGCTCGGTGCAGGAGATCGTCGATGCCGCGCTGCAGGAGGATGTGCAGGGCAGTCGCCATCACCTCCTACCAGGGCGGTCACGTCGAATTCTTCAAGTACATGATGGATCTGCTGCGCGCAGAAGCGGCGGCGAGAACATCAAGGTGTTCGGCGGCGGCGGCGGCGTGATCGTGCCGGCCGAGATTCGCGAACTGATGGCCTACGGCGTCACGCGCTTGTACTCGCCTGAAGACGGCGCCAAGCTGGGACTGCAGGGCATGATCGACGATGTCATCCGCACCAGCGATTACGACCTGACGCGCTTGGCGCCGGCGCCGGAAGAGGCCTTGCAGGCGCTGCGCTCCGGCAACCGGCGCCAGCTCGCGCACGTCGATCACCGCGGTTGAAAACAAAGCCTATCCGATGCGCATTCGCCAGGGACTGCTGCAGGCCGCGGCCGGCATCAAGACTCCGGTGCTCGGAATCACCGGCACCGGCGGCGCGGGCAAGTCCTCGCTGACCGATGAACTCATCCTGCGCCTGCGCCTCGATCAGAGCGACCGCCTGCGCATCGCCATCATCTCGATCGACCCGTCGCGCAAGCGCACCGGCGGCGCGCTGCTGGGCGACCGGATCCGCATGAATGCGATCGATTCAGAACAGATCTTCATGCGCTCGCTGGCCACGCGCGACACCGGCACGGAAATCTCCGCGGCGCTGCCGGAGGTGCTGGCCGCCTGCAAGGTGAGCGGCTTCGACCTGATCGTGGTCGAGACCTCCGGGATCGGCCAGGGCGAGTCCGGCCATCGTTCCGCTGGTCGACACTTCGCTGTACGTCATGACGCCGGAGTTCGGCGCGGCCATCGCAGCTCGAGAAAATCGACATGCTCGACTTCGCCGACTTCGTCGCCATCAACAAGTTCGACCGCAAGGGCGCCGAAGATGCGCTGCGCGACGTGCGCAAGCAGTACCAGCGCAACCGTGAATCGCTTCGCGCAAGTCGGCCGACAGCATGCCGGTGTTCGGCACCATGGCCTCGCGCTTCAATGATGACGGCGTCACGGCGCTCTACCAGGCCATGCTGCCGCGCCTCGCCGGAGCAGGGCCTGAAGTCGGCGCCGGCAAGCTGCCGCCGGCCGCGGTGAAAGCCTCCTCGCGCGGCCGCGCCATCGTGCCGCCGGAGCGCGCGCGCTATCTGGCGGAGATCGCCGAGACCGGTGCGCGACTATCACCGCATCGTCGCGCGCGCAGGCGCGCATCGCGCGCGAGCGCCAGTCGCTCGCAGCGTCGCCAAGCGCGCTGTTCGCGGGCGCGGGCCGGCCGCGACGGCGGGCTTCGACGAGCTGATTGCGGCCGAAGAACGCCGAGCTCGACCCGGCCGCGCGCCAAGCTGCTGGAGCAGTTGGCCGCAAAACCCAGGCAGCTGTACGCGCAGCGACCGAGTACGTGGTGAAGATCCGCGACAAGGAGATCCGCACCAAGCTCACCTACGAGTCGCTGTCCGGCACCAAGATCCGCAAGGTGTCGCTGCCGCGCTATCGAGGACGACGGCGAAATCCTGCGCTTGCTGCATGAAGGAGAACGTGCCCGGGCGCCTTCCCCTATACGGCCGGCGTGTTCGCCTTCAAGCGCGAGGGCGAGGATCCGACCCGCATGTTCGCGGGCGAGGGCGACGCCTTCCGCACCAATCAGCCGCTTCAAGCTGCGTGTCCGAAGGCATGCCGGCGCAACGCCTGTCCACCGCCTTCGACTCGGTCACGCTGTACGGCTGCGGATCCGGACCTGCGGCCCGACATCTACGGCAAGGTCGGCAATTCCGGCGTGTCGATCGCGACGCTGGACGACATGAAGGTGCTGTACTCGGGCTTCGACCTGTGCGCGCCGACGACCTCGGTGTCGATGACCATCAACGGGCCGGCGCCGATGATCCTGGCGATGTTCATGAACACCGCCATCGACCAGCAGATCGGACAAGTTCCAGCGAGCAACAACGGCCGCGAGCCGACCGCGGACGAGCGCGAGAAGATCAAGGCGTGGACGCTGTCGACCGTGCGCGGCACGGTGCAGGCCGACATCCTGAAGGAAGACCAGGGCCAGAACACCTGCATCTTCTCGACCGAGTTCGCGCTCAAGATGATGGGCGACATCGCAGGAATATTTCGTGCACCACCACGTGCAGAATTTCTACTCGGTGTCGATCTCCGGCTATCACATCGCCGAGGCCGGCGCGAACCCGATCTCGCAGCTCGCCTTCACGCTCGCCAACGGCTTCACCTTCGTCGAGTCGTATCTGGCGCGCGGCATGCACATCGACGACTTCGCCCCGAACCTGTCGTTCTTCTTCTCCAACGGCATGGACCCGGAATACTCGGTGATCGGCCGCGTCGCGCGCCGCATCTGGGCGGTGGCGATGAAGCACAAATACGGCGCCAACGAGCGCAGCCAGAAGCTCAAGTACCACGTGCAGACCTCCGGGCCGCTCGCTGCACGCGCAGGAGATGGCGTTCAACGACATCCGCACCACGCTGCAGGCGCTGTCGCCGATCTACGACAATTGCAACAGCCTGCACACCAATGCCTACGACGAGGCCGTCACCACGCCGACCGAGGAGAGCGTGCGCCGCGCGATGGCGATCCAGCTCATCATCAACCGCGAGTGGGGCCTGGCCAAGAACGAGAACCCGAACCAGGGCAGCTTCATCATCGATGAGCTGACCGACCTGGTCGAGGAAGCGGTGCTGAAGGAATTCGACGCGCATCGCCGAGCGCGGCGGCGTGCTCGGCGCGATGGAGACCGGCTATCAGCGCGGCAAGATCCAGGAAGAGTCGCTGTTCTACGAGCAGCAAGAAGCATGACGGCAGCTATCCCGATCATCGGCGTCAACACCTTCCGCAACCCGCACAGCGAGGCGGCGCCCGAGAGCGATCGAGCTGGCGCGCTCGACCGACGACGGAGAAGCAGTCGCCAGCTCAAACGCCTCGCGGACTTCCATGCGCGCCACGCCGCCGAGGCGCCGGCTGCTGCTCGAGCGGCTGCGCCGCGCCGTGATCGACAACGCGCAACACCTTCGAAGTGCTGATGGACGCGGTGCGCGTCTGCTCGCTGGGCCAGATCACCCACACCCTGTTCGAGGTCGGCGGCCAGTACCGCCGCAACATGTAGGCCGGTATGCCCGAATATCAGGCGCCGATCGCCGACATGAAGTTCGTGCTGCGCGAACTGGTGGACATGCAACTGCTGGCGCAGCTGCCGGGCTTTGCGGAGATGACGCCGGACGTCGCCGATGCGGTGCTGGATGAGGCCGCGAAATTCGCCGCCGGCGTGCTCTCGCCGTTGAATCGCAGCGGCGATCTGGAAGGGGTGCGCTGGCGGGATGGCCAGGTGCTGACCGCCGGCGGCTGGAAGCAGGCCTATACGCGCTTTGCCGCCGACGGCTGGAATGCGCTGTCCTGTCCTGCGGAATTCGGCGGACAAAATCTGCCGCGCGCGCTCTCGGCGCTGATCGAGGAAATGTGGAACGGCGCCAACGTCGCGTTCGCGCTTTGCCCGATGCTGACGCGCGGCGCGATCGATGCGCTCGAGTTGCGCGGCACCGAGGCGCAGCGCGAGATGTACCTGCCGAAGATGGTGAGCGGGGAGTGGACCGGAACCATGAATCTGACCGAACCGCAGGCAGGTTCCGATCTATCGGCGGTGCGTACCCGCGCCGTGCCCACGGGCGACGGCCGCTACCTGATCTGACCGGCCAGAAGATCTTCATCACCTACGGCGAACATGATCTGACCGGCAACATCGTCCACATGGTGCTGGCGCGCGTCGCCGGAGCGCCGGACGGCGTCAAGGGCATCTCGCTGTTTCGTGGTGCCCAAGTTTCTGGTCAATGCCGACGGATCGCTGGGAGCGCGCAACGATGTGCATTGCCTGTCGGTCGAGCACAAGCTCGGCATCCATGCGAGTCCGACCTGCGTGCTGGCGTTCGGCCAGAACGGCGGCGCGCTGGCGGAGCTCATCGGCGAGGAAAATCGCGGTCTGGAATACATGTTCATCATGATGAACGCCGCGCGCTACTCGGTGGGCATCGAGGGGGTGGGCCTGTCTGAGCGCGCCTATCAAACCGCGCTCGCCTATGCGCGCGAGCGAATTCAGGGCACCGAGGCCGGCAAACGCGGCGGTGCGCGCGTGCCGATCCTGCGCCACCCCGACGTGCGGCGCATGCTGCTGCTGATGAGATCGCAGACCGAGGCCATGCGCGCGCTGGCCGGCGTGGTCGCGGTCTCGCTGGATGCGGCCCGTCTGCATCCCGATGCGCTGGAGCGCGAGCGTCATCAGGCGCGCGCCGATCTCATGATTCCCGTGATCAAGGGCTGGTGCACGGAGAATTCGGTCGATATCGCCTCCTTGGGCATCCAGGTGCACGGCGGCGTGGGATTCGTCGAGGAAACCGGCGCGGCGCAGTACTTGCGCGATGCACGCATCACGCCGATTTATGAGGGCACGACGGCGATTCAGGCCAATGATTTGATCGGCCGCAAGCTCGCCCGCGACGGCGGCCAGGCGGCGCAAACCGTCGTCGCGGAAATGCGCACGCTGGCGAGCGCCTTGAGCGCCGAGCCGGCATTGTCGGCGCTCGCGCCGTCCTTTTCCGGCGCGGTGGACGCCTTGGAACGCGCGATCGCGTATGTGGTGGAGAATTACGGCACCGACATCCGCGCGGTTTCGGTGGGCGCGGTGCCGATGCTGAAGCTGTTCGGGATTGCGGCCGGGGGCTGGCAGCTGCTGCGATCGGCGTTGATCGCACAGCAGCGCCTGGCCGGCGCGAACGGCGCCGACGCCGCCTTCTATGAGGCGAAAATGTCGACCGCACGCTTCTACGCGGACTACGTGTTGCCCCAATCTTCGGCATTGGCGCACAGCATTGTGTACGGCGCGGCCGGTGCGCTCGCCGAAGGTGCGCTTTAGGGCTGCATGGACGCGCGCTACCCGCGGCGTATTGTCTGCCTGACCGAAGAGCCCACCGAGGTACTCTACGCCCTCGGCTTGGAAGATCGGATCGTCGGCATCTCCGGATTTACCGTGCGCCCGGCGCGGGCGCGGCGCGAGAAACCACGCGTCTCGGCTTTCATCAGTGCCAAGCTCGAGCGCATTCTCGCGCTGCAACCGGACTTCGTCATCGGCTTTTCGGATATTCAAGCCGATATCGCGCAGGCGCTGATCAAACGCGGCATCGAGGTATGGATCAGCAACCATCGCTCGGTTGACGGCATCTTGGGCTATGTGCGGCGCCTCGGCGCGTTGGTGGGGGCGGCCGAGCGCGCGGCAGCCTACGCGCTCGAGCTCGAGGCGCATATCGAGCAGGTGCGCCAGGCGGCGGCGCGGTTGCCGCGGCGGCCGCGCGTCTATTTCGAGGAGTGGGATGAGCCGCTCATTACCGGGATTCGGTGGGTGAGCGAACTGATCGGAGTCGCCGGCGGCGATGATGTCTTCCCGGAACGCGCCCGGTGTGCGCTCGGCAAGGACCGCATCTTGGGCGATGCCGGCGAAGTCATCCGGCGCGCGCCGGACATCATATTGGGCTCCTGGTGCGGCAAACGCTTCCGGCCCGATCGAGTCGCGGCGCGGGCGGGCTGGGACGCGGTGCCGGCGGTGCGCGACGGCGAACTGCACGAAATCAAATCCCCGCTCATTTTACAACCGGGCCCCGCGGCGCTCACCGATGGGCTGGACGCCATTCACAAGGTTTTGAGGCAATGGTCGAATCATCACTGAAACCGGCTGCCGTGGCTTCGCCCTGCATCAACATCTGCCGCCTCAACGCGCAGGGCCTGTGCATCGGTTGCCGCCGCACCTTGAGCGAAATCGCCGAGTGGTCGGCCGCCAGCGATGCGCGGCGCCGCGAGATCCTGGGCGCGCTCGAGGCGCGGACGCTGCGCCCTTAAGGCAGGCCGCAGGCGCGGGAACCCAACGCCGCCAGCGGGTGTCCGGCACCGCGCCAGCGCTGCGCAAAAAACGCCTCGATCATCGCATCCGTGACATCCTCGATACGGCTCGGTTGCCAGCGCGGTGCGTTGTCCTTGTCGATGAGCACGGCGCGCACCCCTTCGAGAAAGTCGCCCTGCTGGAAGGCGTAAGCGGCCATGCCGAGCTCCATGCGAAAGCAATCCGCCAGTCCCAGGCTCGCGCCGCGCTGCAATTGCCGCAGCGTCACGCTCAGCAGGGTCGGGGAGCGGCTGCGTAAAAGTCTCGCGGTTTCCTGTGCCCACGCCGCGCACGCGCTGCGCGACTCCAATTCGAGCGAGCCGACGATGCCGGCGACCGATGCGTGCGAAAAATGCGCATCGATGTACTCGCGCAGTGCCGAAAGCGCGGGCGCGGTTGCGGGCGCCGCCGCGCGCGCCTGCAGGAACCGGCGCAGGTCCGCCCAGCGATCTTCTCCCCAGTGCAGCTGCGACAAGTCCTCGGCTATCGATGCAACGGCTGCGGGCGGCAGGTATAGGTCCGCGAGCCCTGCGTAGAGCGCGTCGGCTGCGCCGATTTGCAGCCCGGTCAGGGCCAGATAGCGTCCCAGCTGTCCCGGCAGGCGCGACAAAAAATAACTGCCGCCGACGTCGGGAAAAAATCCGATCGCAACCTCGGGCATCGCGATGCGCGTGCGCTCGCCGACGATACGCAGGCGCGAACCTTGGGAGAGGCCCATTCCGCCGCCCAAGGTAATGCCGTCCAGCAACGCGGCATAGGGTTTTGGATAGGAATACAGCAGGTAGTCGAGCGGATACTCCGCCGCAAAGAACTCGTGGTGCAGCGAGCCGCCGGTTTTGAAGCTCTGGTACAGGGCGCGGATGTCCCCGCCGGCGCAAAATGCCTTCTCGCCCGACCCTCTGATCAATACCGCGAAGACATTGGCGTCGGCCGAATACTCATCGAAGAGGGCGCGCAGCCGCAGGATCATCGGGAGCGACAACGCATTCAGCGCGGCGGGCCGGTTCAGCGTGACGTACGCCACGTGATTGCGAATTTCGCTCAATACTTCCAATCGCGCTCATCAGCACGCATTCCCGGCATCCGCGAGCGCACGTCTATTTCAGGCTGATGGTGGTGTTGACGCCGGCGGACGGGCCGCCATCGTCGAACCACCGCGAAGTGACAGTCTTCGTCTGAGTGTAGAACTGCACCACCTGCTTGCCGTACGGACCCAGGTCCCCGAGTTTCGAGCCGCGCGAGCCGGTAAAGCTGAAAAAAGGCACCGGCACCGGAATCGGCACGTTGATGCCGACCTGGCCCACGTCGATTTCGTTCTGAAATTTGCGCGCGACGGCGCCGCTCTGGGTGAAAATCCCGGTGCCGTTGCCGAAGGGATTGTTGTTGATCAGCGCGATCGCCTCGTCCAGGCGTATCGACGCCGACGATCACCATGACGGGGCCGAAAATCTCGGTGGTGTAGATTGTCATGTCGGGCGTGACCGCCGGAGAAAATCGTCGGCCCGATGAAGTTGCCCTTCTCGTAGCCCGGCACCTTGATGCCGCGACCGTCCAATTCGAGCTTGGCGCCTTCCTTGATGCCTTCTTCGACCAGTCCCGAGATGCGCTGCTTGGCGTTCTTCGAGACCACCGGCCCCAGATCGGCGCCTTTCTCCACTCCCGCGTTGACTTTCAAGCTCTTGGCCTTGGCCACGATGTCCGGTATCCACTTTTGCGCTTCGCCCACCAGCACGGTCACGGAGGTGGCCATGCAGCGCTGCCCGGCGGCGCCGAAAGTCGCGCCGACCAGCGAATTCAGCGATTGCTCCTTGTTCGCGTCCGGCATGACGACCGCATGGTTCTTGGCGCCCATCATGCATTGCACGCGCTTGCCGTGCGCGGATGCCAGGCTGTAGACGTGCGTACCGACGGCCGTCGATCCGACGAACGAGACGGCGGCGATGTCGGGGTGGGTGCAAATCGCATCGACCGTGCGCTTGCCGCCATGCACGATGTTCAAGACGCCCGGCGGCACGCCCGCTTCGAGCGCGAGTTCGGCCAGCAGCATGGGCGTCAGCGGATCCTGCTCGGAGGGCTTGAGCACGAAGGTGTTGCCGCACACGATGGCCATGGGAAACATCCACAGCGGGATCATGGCCGGGAAATTGAACGGCGTAATCCCCGCGCAGACGCCGATGGGCTGGCGGATCGTGTAGGTGTCCACCCCGCCGGCCACGTTCTCGGCGAACTCGCCCAGCTGCAAGCTGCCGATGGAGCAGGCGTGCTCGACCACCTCGAGTCCGCGGAACACGTCGCCCTCCGCATCGGCCAGGGTTTTGCCCTGTTCCGCGCTCAAGGTGTGCGCGATGCGGCTCATGTGTTCGCGCACCAGCGCCTGCAGCTTCAGCATGATTCGCGCGCGGGCGGCCAGCGGCGTGTTCTTCCAGGTCTTGAAGGCCTTTTTGGCCGAGGCGACCGCGGCGTTCAGTTCATCGTCGGTGGCAAAGGGAACCTGAGCCAGCACCTCCTGCGTCGCGGGATTGACGACGTCGTGCCATTCGGCGGACCGCGACTCGATGAACTTGCCGTCGAGCAGCATTTTGACGGTGGGCACAGGATGTTCTAGCGCCGCAGGTTTGCTGGTCATGATTGCCTCTTGAGCTCTTGCGCGCCACTGTGGGCGACGCTCTAGTTTATCCGATACGTGATCCTCAGGCTGAACGTATCGCGTAAACTAGCGCTGTGCAAAATTCGACCGCCGAACCGGGGACCATCGCCATCTGTTTCGTCGCCGCAGCGCTGCAGAGTGTTCGTGGACGCGACCTGAATGCGGACGAACTGCTGGCGAACGTGGGTCTCTCGTCGAGTCTGTTGCAAGTGCCTCAGGCTCGGGTTTCGGCAAAGCATTACAGCGCGTTGTGGCGCGCCATAGCGGCCGCCCTCGACGATGAATTCTTCGGCCAGGACTCCCGCCGCATGAAAGTGGGCAGCTTTGCAATGCTCTGCCACTCCATCCTGAGCTGCAAGACCTTGGGCCACGCGTTGGATCGCAGCCTGCGTTTCTACGCGCTGATCTTGGACGATATATCGGGCAGCGCCGAGCGCGACTCGAAGGAGGCGAGGATCGTTCTGCATGAAAAAGCAGCGGAGGTGCAACGGATCTTCGCGCATGAACTGTTATTGATGCTGCTGTATGGAGTCTCCTGTTGGCTGGTGGGGAGGCGCATACCCATCCTGCGCACCGAATTCAGCTATGCCGAGCCGGCGCACAGCGCCGAGTACCGCCTGATGTATTGCGCCGACCTGCGTTTCAACCGCCCCAACACCCTGCTGGCCTTCGAGGCCAGTTATCTGGATCTGCCGGTGGTGCAGAATGAACGGTCCGCCAAGGAATTTCTGCGGACCGCGCCGGAAAGCATCTTGTTGAAATACAAAAACGGCAGTAGCCTCACCGCCCGGGTGCGGCGGCGGCTGCGGCAATACCTGCCCGGAATGGTCCCGGATTTCGAGGAACTTGCGCAAGAAATGAGCATAACGCCCGCGACGCTGCGCCGCCGCCTGCACGAAGAAGGCGAGTCCTACCAATCGATCAAGGATCAATTGCGCCGCGATCTGGCCATCAGTTATCTGAGCCACTCCAGCCGCAGCGTGATGGATATCGCCGTGGAGTTGGGATTCTCCGAGCGCAGTGCGTTCCATCGTGCGTTTCGCAAATGGACCGGCGCCTCTCCCGGGGAATTTCGCCGCACATTGCAGGCTTGAGGTCGAGGTATCCAGGATGAGCAGGCTATGGATTTGAAGGGAAAGGTTTTCGTGGTGACCGGCGCCGACGGCGCGTTGGGGCAGGCGGTGGCCGCCACCTTGGGCGCCTATGGCGCGAAGCTGGCGCTCATATCGCACGCCGCCTCCGCGGCGGAAAAGCCCGCCCCCGGGGTGTGGCGCTACGGCGGGGTCGACCTGACGCTCGAGGCTGCGGCGCGCTCCGCGATGGAACGGATCTTCCGCGATGCAGGCCGCCTGGATGGCTTGATCAATATCGCCGGAGGATTTCGCTGGGAGAAGCTGAGCGAAGGTACAATTGATAGTTGGGACGCCATGTACAAGCTGAATTTGAGAACGGCGGTGGTTTCGTGCCAGGCGGCAGTGCCTTACTTGCTGCGCGCGGCGGGCGGGCGCATCGTCAACGTGGGCGCCATGGGCGCGCAGAAGGCGGCGGCCGGCATGGGCCCGTACGCCGCCTCCAAGGCCGGAGTCGCACAATTGACCGAAGCATTGGCCGATGAATTGAAAGACCGCGGCATCACCGTCAATGCGATTTTGCCGAGCACCCTCGATACGCCGAAGAACAGGATGGATATGCCGCAAGCTGATTTCAAACGGTGGGTCCGCTTGGGGGAGGCGGCGGAAGTCATCGCATTTCTGGTGTCGGACCAGGCGAGTGCGGTGACCGGCGCACTCATCCCGGTCGCGGGGCGCGTATGACGGCCCCTGGCTTATCCGCGGGCGCCCGGCTGCGGGCTGCCGTCGCCGATGAGAAACCCCTGCAGATCGTCGGCGCCATCAACGCATACGCCGCGCGCATGGCCGCGGCGTGCGGCTTCAAGGCGCTGTATCTCGCCGGCGGCGGCGTCGCGGCCAATTCCCTGGGTATCCCGGATCTGGGGATCAGCACCATGGATGATGTGCTGATCGACATCCGCCGCATTACCGATGCCTGCCCGCTTGCCGCTGCTGGTGGATGCGGACACCGGCTGGGGCGGCGCCTTCAACATCGCCCGCACCGTCAAGTCCTTCACCAAGTTCGGCGCCGCGCGGCATGCACATCGAGGACCAGGTGCAGGCCAAGCGCTGCGGCCATCGGCCCGGCAAGGAAATCGTCTCCCAGCAGGAGATGGTGGATCGCATCAAGGCGGCCGTCGATGCGCGCACCGACGACCAATTCGTCATCATGGCGCGCACCGACGCGCTCGCCGTGGAGGGGATGGAGAAGGCCTTCGATCGCGCGGCCGCCTGCGTCGAGGCCGGCGCCGACATGATTTTTCCCGAGGCCATCACGGATCTCGCCATGTACCGGCGCTTCAAGGACGCGGTGCGGGGTGCCGATTCTCGCCAACATCACCGAATTCGGCCAGACGCCGCTGTACACCCGCGATGAACTGGCCGCGGTCGGCGTCGACATCGTGCTGTATTGCTGTTCGGCCTATCGGGCGATGAACGCGGCGGCGCTCGCTACCTATCAGGCGATCCGCCGCGACGGCACGCAGAAGAACGTGTTGGCGACCGATGCAGACGCCGCGCGGACCTGTACAAGTATCTCGACTATCACGCCTACGAGGCGAAGCTGGACGAGCTGTTCGCGGAAGGAAAGGAAAAGTGACCAGCAACTCCGAACCGCAAAGCGCGGGCGCATTCAAACCGAAAAAATCCGTGGCGCTGTCCGGCGTCACGGCCGGCAATACCGCGTTGTGCACGGTGGGCCGCACCGGCAACGACCTGCACTACCGCGGCTACGACATTCTCGATATCGCGACGCAAATGCGAGTTCGAGGAAATCGCCTATCTGCTGATCCACGGAAAATTGCCGAACGCGCACGGAACTGCGGCCTACAAGACGAAGCTCAAGGCGCTGCGCGGGCTGCCCGCCGCCGTGCGCCACCGTGCTCGAGCAGCTGCCGGCCGCCAGCCATCCGATGGACGTGTTGCGCACCGGCGTCTCGGCGCTCGGCTGCGTCGCGCCGGAGGCCGGACGCATCACCGAGCGAGGCGCGCGCGACATCGCCGACCGGCTGCTGGCGTCGCTTGGGTTCGATGCTGTGCTACTGGTATCACTACTCGACGCACGGGGCGGCGCATCGAAGTGCAGACCGACGACGATTCGATCGGCGGGCATTTCCTGCATCTTGCTGCACGGCGAAGCCGCCGGCCTGCTGGGTGCGCGCCATGCACACCTCGCTGATCCTGTATGCCGAACACGAGTTCAACGCCTCGACCTTCACCGCGCGGGTCATCGCGGGCACGGGCTCGGACATGTATTCCTGCATCACCGGCGCCATCGGCGCGTTGCGCGGGCCCAAGCACGGCGGCGCGAACGAAGTGGCCTTCGAGATCCAGAGCCGCTACGCGTCGCCGGACGCGGCCGAAGCGGACATCCGCGCGGCGCGTGGCGAACAAGGAAGTCATCATCGGTTTCGGGCATCCGGTCTACACCGATCGTCGGATCCGCGCAACCAGGTGATCAAGGAAGTGGCGCGGACGCTTGCGCGCGAGGCCGACGACATGCAGCTGTTCGACATCGCCGAGCGCATCGAGGCGGTCATGTGGGACGTCAAGAACATGTTCCCGAACCTGGACTGGTTCTCGGCCGTCTCGTATCACCTGATGGGCGTGCCGACCGCCATGTTCACGCCGCTGTTCGTGATCAGCCGCACCTCCGGCTGGGCCGCGCACGTCATCGAGCAGCGCGACGACGGCAAGATCATCCGGCCGAGCGCCAATTACACCGGTCCCGAAAACCTGGCCTTTCGTGCCGCTGGAGCGGCGTCCTGAGCAGGCAGCCAGATCAGCATGTCATGTCCCACGATATCAAGTCGGCCGAGCGGCCGGCGCCGGATGCGGTGCTGACGGCAATCGCCGACTACGCGCTGAGCTACGAGATCGAGCAGCGAGCTGGCCTACGAGACCGCCGGCTACTGCCTGATGGACACGCTCGCCTGCGGCTTGCTGGCGCTGAAGTATCCGGCCTGCACCAAGCTGCTGGGGCCGGTGGTGCCGGGCGCGACCCTCACGGACGGCGCGCGCGTGCCCGGCACCGCGTTCGAACTCGATCCGGTGCAAGCGGCCTTCAACATCGGCGCCATGATCCGCTGGCTGGATTTCAACGATACCTGGCTGGCGGCGGAGTGGGGCCATCCGTCGGACAATCTCGGCGGCATCCTCGCGGTGGCCGATTATCTGTCGCGCAGCTCGGCGGCAAGCCGCGTCACGGTGCGCGACGTGCTCACCGGCATGATCAAGGCGCACGAAATCCAGGGCGTGCTCGCGTTGGAGAACAGCTTCAACCGCGTCGGCCTGGATCATGTGCTGCTGGTGCGCGTCGCCTCCACCGCGGTCGTCACCGCGACTGCTCGGCGGCACGCGCGAACAGATCATCAACGCCGTATCCAACGCCTGGATCGACGGCGGGGCGCTGCGCACCTACCGGCACGCGCCGAACACCGGCTCGCGCAAGAGCTGGGCGGCGGGCGATGCGACCAGCCGCGCGGTGCGCCACGCGCTGTTCGCGCTCAAGGGCGAGATGGGCTACCCCTCGGCGCTGTCCGCCAAGACCTGGGGCTTCCAGGACGTGCTGTTCAAGGGCAAGCCCTTCGCGTTGCCCCAGGCGCTTCGGCAGCTACGTGATGGAAAACGTGCTGTTCAAGATTTCCTTTCCCGGCGGAGTTCCACGCGCAGACCGCGGTCGAGGCGGCCATGACGCTGCACCCGCAGGTGGCGGCGAGGCTCGATCAGATCGAGCGCATCGTCATCGAGACGCAGGAGCCGGGCGTGCGCATCATCGACAAGACCGGACCGCTCGCCAATCCGGCGGACCGCGATCACTGCATTCAGTACATGGTCGCCGATCCCGCTGCTCTTCGGCCGGCTCACGGCCGCGGATTACGAGGACGAGGTCGCCGCCGATCCGCGCGTCGATGCGCTGCGCGCCAAGATGCAGGTGAGGGAAAACGCCGGACTTCACCCAGGACTACTACGATGCCGCAAAAGCGCTACATCGGCAATGCGGTGCAGGTGTTCTTCAAGGACGGCACCGCGAGCGCCGCGCGTGGCGGTGGATTTCCCCATCGGCCATCGCAAGCGCCGCGCCGAGGGCATGCCGGTGCTGGTCAAGAAATTCGAGAGCAGCGTGGCGGCGCACTTCCAGCCGAAGCAGGCCGAATCGATCAAAGCGATGTTCGCGGATCGCAAAGCCTTGATGGCGATGCCGGTCGGCGACTTCGTCGCCAAACTCGTCGACGGCTTCGTGAAAATATAGTGCCTGGCGCGCCTGCATTATGACGCATCGCGCTTGGCCGACGGCGGCAAGTCGGGATAGTGGACGAGATGAGCGGAAGGGACTGCGGCGCTGCCGCCGGCTTGGGGGATTCGAGCGCCGCAACGTCGTAACGATCGGCGCCATCGATTCGTCTGGTCCGTGTCTATACGGCAGCTTCAACCCGCGACGGCGCCGGCCGGCGCGGCGGCTGAGCGACTCGCGTTTTCACCCTGTCGACTGGCATTCGGCGCACCTGCTGGGCGGTGTCGATCGGCATCTTGCTGTTGAGCGCGGCCGACGCGTTCCTGACCGCCATATTGCTGCTGCACGGCGCCGATGAGATCAATCCCATCATGGCGCTGCTCGTCTATCGCAGCGTTGCCGCGTTTGCCGCGTTCAAAATGGCGCATGACCGGCACCGGCATCGTGGTCATGGTATTTCTGGCGCGCTATCGATTCATGCGCCTGCTGCGGGTCGGTCTGGTGCTGTACGCGGTGTTGCTGGTCTATACATGGCTCATCGGCTATGAAATTTGGATGCTGAAAGGCTCAGGCGACCTGCCGGTCTTGTAAATTTCGCCGACCGCCGTCACATTCCATATTGTGCCGCCTTGGGCTAAACTAAGTGGCTGTTCGGAACCACTCCTCCCCCTTCATCACGTTGATGTATTTGAGGTTTCTCGCAAACCGCCGCACTCATGAGCCAATCACTTGCCGACCAATTAGCCACCACGGCGCTGTCCGGCGGAAACGCCGGTTTCATCGAGGATCTCTACGAACAATTCTTGCGCGACCCGGCAGCCTCGATCCGGCGTGGGCCAGTTACTTCAAGGCCTCAAGGGGCAGGCGGCGACGATATTGCCCACCGGACCGATCCGCGAGCGTCTCTTGGCCCGCGCTCAAAAGCCGGCCGCCACGGCCGATACGCAGCCGCAGCGGGCGTGCCTTCAGACGGGGCCAGCGCCAAACAGGGTGCGGTGTCGCGCCTCATTCAAGTTTATGCCAATCGCGGTCACTTGATCGCCAATCTGGATCCTCTGGGCTTGCAGGAGCGGGCCAAACCCTACGTCCTCGACCTGCAAGTATTTCGGGCTGTCCGAGGCGGACCTGGATACGGAATTCTTTACCGGCAGCCGCAATCAAGCCATCGCCTGAGCGCGCCAAGCTGAGGGACATTCTGCGCGACCTTGAAGTTCATCTACTACCGATACCATCGGCGCGGAATTCGCGCATGTGTCGGATACCGAAGAGCGCTTGTGGCTGCAGGACAGCTTCCAGGTCGGCGCGGATGCAGCATCGCTTCAGCGCCGAGGAGAAGAAGAACATCCTGTGGCAATTGACCGCGGCGGAAGGTCTCGAGCGCTACCTGCATACCAAGTACGTCGGCCAGAAGCGCTTCTCGCTCGAGGGCGGCGACAGCCTGATTCCCTGCTGGACGATCTGGTTCAGCATGGCGGCAGAGCCGGTGTCGAGGAGACCATCATCGGCATGGCGCATCGCGGCCGGCTCAATGTGCTGGTGAACCTGCTCGGCAAATCGCCGAAGGATCTGTTCAGCGAATTCGAGGGCCAGTACGACCTCGCCAAGCTGCGCGGCTCGGGCGACGTCAAGTACCACAAGGGGTTCTCCGCCGACTTGAAGACCGGATCCGGCAATGTGCATGTCGCGCTCGCGTTCAATCCCTCGCATCTGGAGGTGGTCAACGCGGTGGTCGAAGGCTCGGTACGCGCGCGCCAGGAGCGGCGCGGCGATGCGCTCGGGCGACAAGGTGCTGCCGGTGCAGATTCACGGCGACGCGGCATTTGCCGGGCAGGGCGTGATCATGGAGACCCTGCAGCTGTCGCAGGCGCGCGGCTTTTACACCGGCGGCACCGGTCCACATCATCATCAACAATCAGATCGGTTTCACCACCAGCGACCGGCGCGACGCGCGCTCGACCCTGTACTGCTCCGATGTCGCCAAGATGATCGAGGCGCCGATTCTGCACGTGAATGCCGATGATCCCGAGGCGGTGTGCTTCGTGACGCGCTTCGCGCTCGACTACCGGATGAAATTTCACAAGGACGTGGTCATCGATCTGGTCTGCTATCGAAGGCACGGACACAATGAAGCGCGACGAGCCGGCCGCGACGCAGCCGCTCATGTACCAAATCATCCGCAAGAAGCCCACCGTGCGCCAGCTGTACGTCGGACAAGCTCGCTGCCGAGGGTATGCTTGAGCGCGGCCGACGCCGCCGCCATGATGGAGCAGTACCGCAGCGGCTTGGATCAGGGCAAGCCGCAGGCGCGCGCCGCGCTCGGGCTGATCGGCAACCAGCTACACCGTGGATTGGAGCGAGTATCTGGGCGCGGACTGGTGAGGCGGTGAAAACCGGCGGTGGATCTGGCCCGGCTGCGCGTATTGGGCAAGGCGATCACGACTTACCCCACGGACTGGAAGTTGCATCCGCGGGTGCTCGCCATCATGCAGTCGCGCGAGAAAATGGTGAACGGCGAACTCGCGCTCGACTGGGGATGCGCCGAGAACCTTGCGTATGCGAGCCTGCTGCAGGAGGGATATCCCGTTCGCCTCACCGGTCAAGACAGCGGCCGCGGCACATTTTTCCATCGCCACGCGGTGCTGCATGACCAGGCTTCGGGGCGCTCGTACGTGCCGCTGCAGCACATCGCGACGAATCAGCCGACCTTCACGGTCACCGATTCGGTGTTGTCTGAAGAGGCGGTCATGGGATTCGAGTACGGATTCTCCACCACGGAGCCGCGCTGCCTGACCATCTGGGAAGGTCAATTCGGCGATTTCAGCAACGGCGCGCAGGTCATCATCGATCAATTCATCAGTTCCGGAGAAGCCAAGTGGGGCCGCCTGTCCGGACTCACCTTGTTCCTGCCGCATGGCTACGAAGGCCAGGGGCCGGAACATTCCTCGGCGCGTCTCGAACGCTTCTTGCAGCTGTGCGCCGAGTTCAACATGCAGGTTTGCGTACCCTCGACGCCGGCGCAGATGTTTCACTTGCTGCGCCGGCAAATGCTGCGCCCGCTGCGCAAGCCGCTCATCATCATGACGCCGAAGAGTTTGCTGCGCCATCCTTTGTCGGTGTCGCGGCTGGAGGAGCTCGTCGGGCAGCGGTTTCCAGCCGGTGATCGATGAGATCGACGATGCGCGGGCCTCGGCCGTGACGCGCATCGTGCTCTGCAGCGGCAAGGTTTATTTCGACCTGCTCAAATCGCGGCGCGACGCGAAAGTCGAGAGCGTGGCGATCGTGCGGATCGAACAGCTGTATCCCTTTCCTTCCGAGGAATACGCGGCGATCTTGCAGAAGTATTCGAATGCGCGCGAGGTCGTCTGGTGCCAGGAAGAGCCGCAGAATCAGGGCGGCTGGTATCAAATCCGCCACCGCCTGCAGGCGAAGCTCGATGAGAGTTACGAGCTGCTGTACGCGGGGCGCGCCGGAGCCGCGGCGCCCGCCACGGGCATCGCATCGCTGCATGAGCAGCAGCAGAAGAACCTGGTCACGGCGGCGCTGCAGGGCGAGCCGCCGGAGGAAACCTCACGACAAACCTTGCGCGTCCCGGCTGCTCAAACTAGGACAGGCTCATGACAATCGAAGTTCGCGTGCCGCAGCTGCCGGAGTCGGTGGCTGACGCCACGCTGGTCTCGTGGCACAAAAAGCCCGGCGACAGCGTGGTGCGGGATGAAAATCTGGTCGACCTGGAGACCGACAAGGTGGTGCTCGAGGTGCCTGCCCCGGTGGCCGGCGTCATCAAGGAGATCAAACTCACCGACGGCACCACGGTGACCAGCGGCCAGCTCCTGGCGTGATCGAGGAGTCGGCCGCCGCCGCACCCGGTGCCGGCGCGCCGGCGCTCATGGCGGCAAAGGAATCCGCAAAGCCCGAGTCCTCCGGCGGCAAGCTCAGTCCCGCGGCGAAGCGCGTGGCGGAAGAAAACAGAGTCGATCCAAAAACGGTGGCCGGATCCGGGCGCGACGGCCGCGTTTCAAAATCCGACGTCGTCAATTATCTGTCGGCGAAGGAGGGTGCCCCCGCGCCGCCCGCCGCCGCGGCGCGGACAGGGGCACGGGCGCTCAAAGCGCCGCCGCCAAGGCCGCGCCGCCGCAATTCGTGCCCCCCGCCAGCGCGCGCGGCCACCGAGCCGAGCAGCGCGTGCCGATGACCCGGTTGCGCGCACGGATCGCGGAGCGCATGGTTCAGGCGCAGTCCACCCAGGCGCTGTTGACCTCGTTCAATGAAGTCGACTTGCAGGCCGTCAACGAGCTGCGCTCGCGCTACAAGGATCCATTCGAGAAGCAGTACGGCGGTGAAGCTCGGCTTCATGTCCTTCTTCAGCAAGGCCTGCGTCGAAGCGCTGAAGAAATTTCCGTCGGTGAATGCCTCGGTCGACGGCAACGACATCGTCTATCACGAGTATTTCGACATCGGCGTCGCCGTTTCGACCGATCGCGGCTTGATCGTCCCGGTGCTGCGCGACGCGGACCAATTGAGCTTCGCGGACATCGAGAAGTCGATCGCAAACTTTGCCGCGCGCGCCCGCGCCGGCTCGATCACCATGGAGGAGCTGACCGGCGGCACCTTCACCATCACCAATGGCGGGGTGTTCGGCTCGCTGTTGTCGACACCCATCGTCAATTCGCCGCAGAGCGCCATATTGGGAATGCACAAGATTCAGGAGCGGCCGATGGTGGTCGACGGTCAGATCGTGGTTCGGCCGATGATGTACATCGCGCTGACCTACGACCATCGCATCATCGATGGCCGCGAGGCGGTGCAGTTTCTGGTGACCGTGAAGCAGTGTCTGGAGGATCCGGCGCGCATGGTGCTCGGCATGTATGAGCGACGTTTACGATGTGGTTGTCATTGGCGCGGGACCCGCGGGGTATCCGGCCGCGATTCGTGCCGGACAAAACAAGCTGAAGGTGGCCTGCGTGGATGAGTGGCGAAACACCGACGGCAGTTATGCCTTTGGCGGCACCTGCCTGAACGCCGGCTGCATTCCGTCCAAGGCGCTGCTCGAGTCATCCGAATTGTTTCAACGCGCCAAGGATGAATTTGCGACCCACGGCATCAAGATCGGCGCGCTCACGCTCGATCTTGGCGGCGATGCAGAAGCGCCGCGCCTCCATCGTCAAAACCATGACCAATGGAATCAACTGCGCTGTTCAAGGCCAACGGCGTGGTCGGCATCCAGGGACATGGGCGACTGCTTCCCGGCAACCGGGTGTTGGTGAAGGCCGCGGACGGTACCGAGAAAACTCTCGAGGCCAAGAACGTGATCATTGCCTCGGGTTCCACGCCCATCCGCTTGAGATCCGTGCCGCACGACGGCAAGCACATCGTCGATTCCTGGAATGCTCTGGAGTTCGATGCCGTCCCGAAGCGCTTGGGCGTCATCGGCGCAGGCGTCATCGGCCTGGAACTCGGCAGCGTGTGGCGCCGGCTCGGCAGTGAAGTGGTGGTGCTGGAAGCGCTGGAGACGTTCCTGCCGATGGTGGATCAAACCATCGCCAAGGAAGCGCAGCGTCATTTCAAGAAACAGGGCCTGGATATCAAATTGGGCGCCAAGGTATCGAGCGCCGCCGTATCCGGCGACGCGGTGGACGTGGTGTACAGCGACGCGCAAGGCGAGCATTCTTTGCAGGTCGACAAGCTGGTGGTCGCGGTCGGGCGCCGTCCCTTTACCGAAGGATTGCTGGCGGAGGGCACCGGAGTTCAGTTGGACGAGCGCGGATTCGTCAAAGTCGATGAGCACTGCCGCACCGGCGCGCCCAATGTCTGGGCGATCGGCGATGTGGTGCGCGGCCCGATGCTCGCGCACAAGGGCAAGGAAGAGGGCGTGATGGTCGCCGATTTGATCGCCGGCCATTATGGCGAGGTGAACTACAAGGTGATCCCCTCCGTGATCTACACCGCAGCCCGAGATTGCCTGGGTCGGGCAGACCGAGGAGCAAGTGAAGGCCGGCGGCAGGCCGTACAAAATCGGCACATTTCCCTTTGCCGCGAGCGGCCGCGCGCGCGCCATGGAAGCCGGCGCGGGCATGGCCAAGATCGTTTCCGCCAAGGACGATGATGAGGTGCTCGGCATCCATGTGATCGGGCCGATGGCCGGCGAACTGATCGCCGAAGCGGTGTTGGCGATGGAATATTCGGCGAGCACCGAAGACATTCAGCGCACCATTCATGCGCATCCCACCCTGTCGGAAGCAATCCACGAGGCGGCGCTCGCCGTCGACAAAAAGGCCATCGACGCGCTGAATCGCTAGCCTCGGAAGCCCGCGCTGTAGCGTTTGCCCCACAGCCACGCGCTACGGCTGCGGCTCGCGCAAGTGTGAGCAAAATCTCATTTGACGATAAGCGGGGCGCGCCTCGCCGCGTGACGCACTTCACACCCGCTTGACCCACTCCGGCTTACCTTGCTAGCCCTTCGAATGGCGTCGCCCGTCGCAGACGTTCGATTTGCAAGACACTGGGATGAGGTGGGAAATCATGCTAATCGGCCCTCGATGGCTGCTGCTGGGAGTGATGTCGCTGCCGGTTCTGGGTGGCTGCGGATCGACCTCCATGGGCAGCGAGAGCGGCACGATTGCCCCCACCGGGACCGGTGTAACCATGCCGGTCGCTCCGCTCACGCCGCCGAAGGCGGCGCCGGTCGGCGGCGGCGTCACCGGCACCGACAATCTCGTTTCCGCCACAGCATCGGTGGGGGCCTTGAGCGTTGCCGTGGGCGCCAGCCAGACCATCAACGTGACCTTCACCTCGGCCGATGGCCTGGCGCTCACCGGCTTCTCCGTGTATGGCAGTTTGGGGACGCTGCCTGCGAATTGGAGCGCGCAGAGCAGTCTGACCTGCGCGACCGTCGGACCGGGCAAGGGCTGTGTTCTCACCCTCACCTATGCGCCCACGGCGATCGAGAGCGGTACCCTGACGCTTGACTGCGTCTACGTCGACAACGCCGGCCTGCCGAGAACGCCGGGTCCCTGCCTCATGCTCTCTTATGCATCGACCGCGACCAACAACGTGGTCGCCTCCCTCTCGCCCAGCGGCGAAATCGACGCGGCGCTCGGCGGCAGCAAACAATCCGTGACCGTGACGTTCAGCACCGATGATGGCAATGCAGCGACGGCGTTGAGCGTGACGGGCCTCGCCGCACTGCCGCCGGGGTGGAGCAGCACGGCGCCCGGATTGTCCTGCGCCGTCGTCAGCACGGGCAGCGGCTGCCAGCTGCCGCTGACCTTTGCGCCCACGGCGGCGGGCAACGGCACCCTGACGTTGAGCTTCACCTACGTCGATGGTTCCGGCGCGGCGCGCAGCGGCGCGCTCAACATTCCCTATGCCACCATCAGCAACGGCACGGTGACCACGAGCGTGTTTCCGAGCGGCGAGATCAATGCGGCGAACCTGGGCGGCACCCAGTCGGTGGCCGTCACCTTCACCACGGAAGACGGCAGCAGCGCGGCCGGGTTGAGCGTGCTCACCGATCTGACCAAGCTGCCGCCCGGCTGGAGCAGCAGCGCAACCCCCTTTAGCTGCGCCGGCGTCGGCACCGGCAACGGTTGTCAGCTGCAGCTCCAATACGCGCCGACCGCACTGACGGCGGGGACCTTGAGCTTGCGCTATGAGTACACCGATGGCAGCGGCATGCCCAATTTCGGCGTGCTGAACATTCCGTACGCGGCGACCACCAATGACAACGTCATCGGCACCGCGGCGCCCTCCGGGCAAATCACGGCCATGTTGGGCTCGCCCGGCCAAACCGTCAGCGTGACCTTCACCACCGACGATGCCCGTCTCGCCACCGCGCTGCAGCTGACGAGCAGCTTGAGCGCGCTGCCCGCCGGATGGAGTGCCGGCGCGGGCGCATTCAGCTGCGCGGTCGTGGACAGCGGTACGAGCTGCCAGCTCCTGCTCACCTATGCGCCGACCGGCGTGGATAACGGCACGCTGAATCTCGGCTACTCATACGTGAATAACGCCGGCGAGTCGAAGAGCGCGACGCTCGGCATCCCCTACCAGACCACGACGAATGACAATGTCACCGGGAGCGCCAATCCGACCACCGAGATGGCCGCCACCGGCAGCAGCAGCTCGGTAACGGTCACCTTCACGACCGATGATGGCAATTTCGCGAGCGCCCTGTCGGCGGACCTGTCCGCGCTGCCGCTTGGCTGGAGTGCGCCGGCGAGCAGCTTCACGTGCGCCAGCGTGAGCGTCGGCTCCGCATGCCAGGTCGTGCTCACCTACGCGCCGACGGCCGCGGCGAGCGGCACGCTCGCCTTCGGTTTCAGCTACGTGAACAGCGCGGGCACCTCCAAAACCGGAACGGTCTCGATCCCCTACAGCGCCGCCCCTTAGCGGCGCCGCCCCTCGCAGCGCTGCCCATCGCAGCGCCGGCGGCGCAGGCGCACGCTCGATGCGCCTATTTCCTGCGCCGGGCGCTGATGACGTTCGGCAGTCGCGCGATGCGCGACAGGACTTTGGACAGCTGCGGCAGTCCGGAGATGGAAATGCCGATGCGCATATGCGCCACCTTGTCGTGCTTGTCGGTGACGGTGGTCATTCCCTGGATGCTGATTTTCTCATCCGCCAAGGCGGCGCTGACGTCGCGCACCAGGCCGCGGCGGTCGAAAGCCTGCACCTCGACATCGACCGGAAATTCGCCGTTCCCGCCCGTGCCCCAATCGACCGCCAGCACGCGGGCCGGCGCCTTCGCTTTCAGGCGCGCCAGGTTGGCGCAGGCCTGACTGTGGATGCTCACGCCTCGTCCCACGGTGATGTAGCCGACGATGGGTTCGGGCGGCACCGGTTTGCAGCAGCGTGCATAGGTGGACAGCAGATCGCCGATTCCTTGCACCGCGAGCTCGGGCGCGCGGCCGCTGCTCGGCGCCCGCGAATGTTCCATGCGCTCCTCGCGCGTGTGCAGCAAGCGCTGCATCGCGCCGGCGACCTGCGCTGCGCTGATTTCTCCCAATCCCAGCGCCTCGTGCAAGGACTCGGCGCTGTCCAGTTCCAGCTCGCCCAGCAGATCAGGCATGGGCGGACTCTTCAGCCCCAAGCGCTGCAATTCGCGCTCCAGCATGGCGCGGCCCTCGACCTTGTTCTGCGCCTCGTTCTGCTTGCGAAACCATGCCCGCACCTTGTTGCGATGGCGCGGGCTCGCCAGGAAGCCCGATTGAGCCGAAAGCCAGTCGCGCGAGGGCTGCGAGGTCTTCGCAGTGATGATCTCCACGGTTTCGCTGTTTTTCAGGCGATAGTCGAGCGGCACCATGCGGCCGTTGACCTTCGCGCCGCGCGTGCGATGGCCCAAATCCGTGTGCACTTGATAGGCAAAGTCGAGCGGGGTGCCGCCGACCGGCACATCGACGATTTCGCCCTTGGGCGATATCACGTAAACGCGGTCCTGAAACAGATCCACGCGGACGCGTTCGAGAAAATCGCGGCTGGCGCCCGGGTTCTCGGCGGGCGCGAGCAGCGAGCGCAGCTCGTTGATCTTGCGTTCGTAGGCCTGATTGCCGCGCCCGCCTTCCTTGTAGCGCCAATGCGCCGCGACGCCGCGCTCGGAGTCGGCATGCATTTCGTGGGTGCGGATCTGAATCTCGACCGGCTGCTTGGCCGGGACCCGAGACCGCGGTGTGGATCGATCGGTACAGATTGTCCTTCGGCGTGGCGATGTAGTCGTCGAACTCGCCGGGGATGAAGGGCCAGAGCGAGTGCACCACACCGAGCGCCCCATAGCAGTCGGCGATGCTCCCCACCAGCACGCGCGCCGCGCGGATGTCCATCAGCTGCTCGAAGGCCAGCTGTTTGGCCTGCATTTTCTTCCAGATGCTGAAGATATGTTTCGGCCGCGCCTCGATGCGCGCATCGATGCCGGCGGCGCGCATCGCCGCTGCAGCACCGACTTCAATTCCTCGATGTAGCGTTCACGCTCGGACCGGCGCATCTTCAGTGCGGCGGCGATATGCTTGTATTGCACCGGTTGCAGATAGCGGAATGCCAGATCCTCCAGTTCCCATTTGACCTGCCACACCCCGAGGCGATTGGCGAGCGGGGCATAGACCTCGCGGGTCTCGATCGCGAGCTTGCGCTGCCGCGCCGTGCCCGAGGCGCCTTGGCGGCGCGCATTCGTTGCAGCTGCTCGCGCGAGCCGCACCACGACCAGCCGCACATCGCCGATCACCGCCAGCAGCATCTTGCGCAGCGCTTCGGCCTGCGCCGCTTCGAGCCCGCGCTCCGGGCGTCCAATCGGCCGGCAGGCCGAACTCGCCCAGTTGGCTCAAGGCGCGGGCAAGGCGCAGCGGTTCTTCGCCGAAGCGCTGCGCCGCGGCCCGACAGGTCGAGTAGCCGGCCTCGAGCAGCGGTTGCAGCATCGCGGCGATCACCACCTCATCGTCCGCGTCGAGCGTGCGCACGATGTCGGCCACCTCGAGAGCCGCATCGCGCAGCATTTCGGCTTGAAGCGGCAAATCGATCTCGCGCAGCGCCGCGATGGCGGCATGCAATCGGCCGCTCAGGGTCTGGCTGGGTGCGTTTCCATTGTTTCCATGCGGCTGCGGTGGGTTTAGGCAGCCTATTGCCGGTATCATACTCGGGCCATGACAGCCCCTATGACGAATCAAATTGCGCGAGCGTGAAGCGGCGGTCATCCGCGTGCTCGGCATCGATCCGGGATCGCAACGCACCGGATTCGGCGTATTGGATGCCGCCGGTTCGCGCTTGACCTACGTGGCGAGCGGCGTCATCCGCACCGCACAGGCGATTTTGCGTCGCGCTTGTGCGAGATTTTCCGCTGTATGCAAAGCATCGTTGCGCAGTATCAGCCCCAGGAAATCGCCATTGAGCGGGTGTTCGTCAACCGCAACCCCGACAGCGCCTTGAAGCTCGGGCCAGGCGCGCGGCGCGGCCATTTGCGGCACGGCGAACGCCAAGGTCGAGGTGTTCGAATACGCGACGCGCCAGATCAAGCAGGCCGTGGTCGGCTCCGGCAGTGCCGAAAAGGCCCAGGTGCAGCTGATGATGCGCAGCCTGCTGAAGCTCGATGGACCTGTGCCCGCGGATGCGGCCGATGCCCTGGCGGCGGCGGTGTGCCACGCGCTGCGGGGACTCGTGCGCGCCTCTGCTGCACGGCGGCTTTGAGCCGCGGATGATCGGCTTTCTCAAGGGCCGCCTGGCGATGAAGCAGCCGCCGATGCTGATGGTGGACGTCAACGGCGTCGGCTACGAGCTCGAAGCGCCGATGTCGACTTTCTACGGACTGCCGGCCGCCGGCGAGCCGGTGGCGCTGTTCACGCATTTGGTGGTGCGCGAGGATGCGCATATCCTGTTCGGCTTCGGCACGGACGGCGAGCGGCGGCTGTTCCGCGGGCTGCTCAAGGTTTCCGGGGTGGGCCCGAAGATCGCGCTGGGCATGCTGTCCGGGGCGAGCGTCGAGGATTTCCTGCGCACCGTCGAGGCCGAGGATGTGGCGATGCTGACGCGCATCCCGGGCATCGGCCGCAAGACCGCCGAGCGGATCATCATCGAGATGCGCGACAGCGTGCAGAAGCTCTCCGTGCCCGGCCTCGGCGGCGGCAGTCCCGCTGAACCCGGCAGCCGCGCCATCGCGCGCAAAGCGAGGCGTTCGCGCGCGCTGGTCGCGCTGGGCTATAAGCCGCCGGAAGTCACGCGGCTGTTGAAGTCGGCCGACGAGCCGGGACTTTCGACCACCGAAATCATCCGGCGCGCCCTCAAATCGGCGGCGAAGGCCTAAGGTTCACGCATGAGCATCGAACAGGATCGGATCATCGCCGGCGGCAGCCGCCGCGACGACGAAGTGATCGACCGCGCCGTGCGGCCCAAGAGCTCTGCGCGACTACGTCGGCCAGCCGAACGTCAAGACGCAGATGGACATCTTCATCCAGGCGGCGCGCATGCGCGGCGAGGCGCTGGATCATGTGCTGATTTTCGGACCGCCGGGGCTCGGCAAGACCACGCTGGCGCACATCATCGCCAACGAGCTCGAAGGTGAATCTGCGCCAGACGTCCGGCCCGGTGCTCGAGCGCGCCGGGCGATCTGGCGGCGCTGCTGACCAATCTCGAGCCGCGCGACGTGCTGTTCGTCGATGAGATACATCGCCTGAGCCCGGTCGTCGAGGAAGTGCTGTATCCGGCCATGGAGGACTCGCAGCTCGACCTGATGATCGGCGAGGGCCCCGGCGCGCGCTCCATCAAACTCGATCTGCCGCCCTTCACGCTGGTGGGCGCCACCACCCGGGCGGGGCTGCTGACCTCGCCGCTGCGCGACCGCTTCGGCATCGTGCAGCGACTCGAATTCTACAGCACCGCGGACCTGACCAAGATCGTCATCCGCAGCGCATCGATCCTTGAATCTGAAGCTGCAGCCGGACGGGGCCGATCGCATCGCCGAGCGCTCGCGCGGCACGCCGCGCATCGCCAACCGGCTGCTGCGCCGGGTGCGCGATTTTGCCGAGGTCAAGGCCGCGGGGCATCATCAGCGGCGAAGTCGCGCTGGCGGCGCTCGACCATGCTGGAGGTGGACCCGCAGGGCTTCGACATGCTGGACCGCAAGCTGCTGTTGACGGTGATCGAGAAATTCGACGGCGGCCCGGTGGGCGTGGACAGCCTGGCGGCGGCGATGAGCGAGGAGCGCGGCACCATCGAGGATGTGATCGAGCCGTTCCTGATTCAGCAGGGGTTTCTGATGCGCACCGCGCGCGGCCGGGTCGCGACGCGCGCCGCCTATGCGCACTTCGGCTTGAGCGCTCCGGGCGAGCGGGACATGAATCTTGCCGCTGTTCCGGGACAGCCGCATAGATGTCCGCGGCGCCGAGCTTCGCATCGCGTTTCCGACGTTTACTGGGAGGATACCGATGCGGGCGGCGTGGTGTACTACGCGAATTACCTGAAATTCATGGAGCGCTGCCGCACCGACTGGCTGCGGGCGTTGGGGATCGATCAGCAGCAGTTGCGCGCGCAGCGCGGCCTGCAGTTCGTGGTGGTAAATATTGCCGTGGATTTTTTGCGTCCCGGCGCTGCTGCATGATGAAATTCTCGTCACGGCGGAGCTCGAGCGGCTGGCCGGTGCCACAATACATTTCAAGCAAACCATACGGCGCGGCGACGCAGCAGCTGATCGACGCCACGCGCGCGCGTCGCCTGCCTCGATTCCGGCACGCTGAAGCCGCGCGCCATCCCCAAGGACCTTGTTCACGGAGTGGCGCAATGCCCAATGATTTGTCGGTCTGGACGCATGGTGCTCGATGCGAGTCCCGATCGTGCAGGTCGGTGGTGGGCCTGCTGCTGTTCGCCTCGGTGGCCTCGTGGGCGATCATCTTCCGCAAGAGCCAGGTAATCTCGGCGCTCGCGCCGCCAAGCTGCGATCAATTCGAGACCGCGTTCTGGTCGGGCGGCGATCTGGCCACCCTGTACCGCAACATAGAGACCAAGGGGCGCGCGGGCACGGGCCTGCAAAGCATCTTCGAGTCGGGCTTCGGCGAATTCAGCCGGCTGCGCCAGCAAGGGGCGCCGGCGGAGCAGCTGCTGGAGGGCGCGAGGCGCGCGATGCGGGTGGCGCAAATGCGCGAGCTCGATCGCCTGGAGCACAATCTGGCGATGCTTGCCACGGTCGGCTCGACCAGTCCCTACGTCGGACTTGTTCGGCACGGTGTGGGGCATCATGAGTGCGTTCCACAATCTCGGCAACGTGCAGCAGGCGACGCTCGCGGCCGTGGCGCCGGGCATCGCCGAGGCGCTGATCACCACCGCCATGGGTCTGTTTGCCGCCATCCCCGCCGTGATCGCCTACAACCGCTTGGCCGATCAAGTCAGCCGCCTGGAGCTGCGCTTCGATACGTTCGTCGAAGAGTTCTCCACCATCTTGCAGCGCCACGGCTCGGCCCGGGCGCCGGGGTAAGCGATGCCGACGCCGCAACGCCGTCGACGCTTGATGGGCGAAATCAACGTGGTGCCCTACATCGACGTGATGCTGGTGCTGTTGATCATCTTCATGATTACCGCGCCGCTTGCTCAAGGAGGGCATCAAGGTGGATTTGCCGGATGCCGGCGCGAAGCCGATCGATGCGGATTTCCTGGCGAAGCACGAGCCGCTTGATTCTGACCATCGATTCGCGCGGGCCGCTTGTACATCAATTTCGGGCAGAACCAAGATCAAGCCCGTGTCCGAGTCGACCGTCAGCTCGCGCACGGCCGCGCTCCTGCGCCGCGATCCGCAGACGCCGGTGCTGGTGAAAGCCGACACCACCGTACCCTATGGCACCGTGGTGCGTGCGATGGTGCTGCTGCAGAAGGCGGGCGCCTCGAAAGTGGGCTTTCTGACCGACCCGGTACGCAATGTGCCGCAACCCGCGACCTGCCAACGGAGCCGCCCGCGGAGCGCGCTGAATGCCCGGCTTCTTTCGCGAACACTCGTGGCCGCTGGTACTCTCCGTCGCTCTGCATGGGTTACTGGCGGCCGCGCTGCTGGCGGCCACGTTGATTTCCATCAACGCACTCGCTGCCCACGGCGCAGCCGATTCCGGTCGATGCCGTCGTCATCGACTCCCAAGTCTTGCACGCTGCGCAGCGTGCGCTGACCGAGCGCGCCGAGCAGGAGGCGGCGCGGGTGCGCGCGGCCGCGGCCGCGAAAGCCGCGGCGGAAGCCGCAGCCGCACAGGCCGCGGCCGATGCGCAAATGGCCGCGGAAAAGCAACAGGAGGCGGCGCAGGCAAAAGAGGCCGCAGCCGAGGTCGAGCGCACCAAACAGGCTGAGGCGGCTCGCACCGCCGAAGCGCAGAAAGCCGCCGCCGCAAAGCATGCCGAGGAACTTAAGCGCGCCGAAGACGCCAAACGGGCGGAGGATCAGAAACGCGCGGCGGAGGCCAAGCGCGCCGCTGAAGCCAAGCAGGCCGACGATGCCAAGCGTGCCGCGGACGCGAAAGCGAAGGCTGACCGCGAAGCGGAATTGAAGCGCCAGCTGGCCGAGGAAGAACACGTGAGCGCGGTCGAGGCGAGCCCGGCGCGGGCGCTTTATATTGCGCGGCTGGCCGCCAGAATCCAGAATGCCTGGATCAAGCCGCCATCGGCGCGTGCCGGGCTGGATTGTATTGTAAACATTACACAGATTCCGGGCGGGGAGGTGACGAGCGCTCACGTCAGCCAGTGCAACGGCGACGCCGCCGCCCGCCAGTCGATCGAGAATGCGGTGTATCGGGCCTCGCCCTTGCCGGCGCCCCCGGACCCGGCTTTGTTCGAGCGCAATCTTGTGATTCATTTTCATCCTGAGGAATAGAGTTCACCCATGCAAAAGCTGTTTTCGTGTTTGACGGTCCTCGTGCTGACATTGGCAGGTCCTTTGGCGCACGCTGAGTTCGTCGTCGAAATCACGAAGGGTCAGACGGAAGCCATTCCGATTGCCGTGGTGCCGTTCGCACCGGCGCAAGTGACCGCCGCTTCGTTCGATGTGGCGCAGCTGGTGAGCGACGATCTGGCCCGCAGCGGCCGTTTCCGAACCATGGACCGCAAGGACATGATCGATCAGCCGCATACCGGCGCGACGATCGCATTCGATGATTGGCGCAGGCTCAACAACGACTACATGGTGGTGGGCACCATGCAAGCGGACGGCACCGACCACTACAGCATTACCTACGAGCTGTACAACGTGCTGACCCGGCAGCGGCTGCTGGGCTTTCAGATCAGCGCCAATCGCGCCGGGTTGAGATCCGCCGGCCATCAAATCGCCGACGCGGTCTTTGAGAAAATCTTAGGGATCCGCGGCGCATTTTCCACCCGCATTGCCTACGTCTCGGTGCTGGGACATCTGCCCGACAAGACCTTTCAGCTGATCGTGGCCGATGCCGATGGGGAGAACCCGCACGTCGTCATGCAATCTCACGAGCCGCTGATGTCGCCGGCATGGTCGCCGGACGGCTCGAGCCTCGCCTACGTGTCCTTCGAGCAGCGCTTGCCCACCGTCTACGTGCAGACCTTGAAGACCGGCGATCGGCGGGTCGTCTCGGCGCATGCCGGCGTGAATCAGGCGCCGGCCTGGTCCCCGGACGGCCGTAAGCTGGCGTTGGTGCTCTCGACGCGCGACGGCAACTTGGACATTTACACCTTGGACCTGAGCAGCCAGGTGCTCTCGCGCATCACCGATGATCCGGGTATCGATACCGAACCGCAGTGGTCCAAGGATGGCCAAAGCATTTATTTCACGTCCGACCGGGCGGGGGGCCCGCAGATCTACAAGGTGGGCATCAAACCGGGCGACAAGCCGCGGCGTCTTACCTTCCAAGGCAGTTACAACGCGCGGCCGCGCATCTCCCCGGATGAGTCGCAACTGGCATTTGTAACCCAGGAAAATGGAGACTATCGCATCGCGACCATGGATCTTCGCGGGCGCGGCGATGTCCAAGTGCTTACCAAAGGCCATTTTGACGTCTCGCCCAGCTATGCGCCCAATGGGGCGGTGCTGATTTATGCCAGCCGGGACAAGGGACGGGGCGTGCTGGCCCTGGTCAGCGCCGATGGCAGAGTGCAGCAGCGGCTGATCTCGAGCGATGGCGAACTCCAAGAGCCGGCTTGGGCGCCATTCTGACGTCAAACTAATACACAAATAGCCTGATCGCCGGTACCCTTACAAGCCATTGGATTCACTTAGGATCAGGACGGAGAAATAAATGAAACGCATCCTTTCGATCGCCGTGCTCATTGCAGGCGCTGCACTGCTGGCCGGTTGCCCCAAAAAGCACAATGTGAATGACGCACCCGTCGCCGGCACTCAAGTTCCGGATTCAAGTGCAAACGCCGCGGAAGGCGCGTCGACCTCGACTTCGCCGCTGAGCGGGGATGCCAACAGCAGCGCGCGCGGCCTGAATGGCGAGGGGACCGGTCCGCTCGCTCGCAAGATCATCTATTTCGATTTCGACAAGTCGGAGATCAAGCCCGAGTTCGCGGACATCGTGACCGCCGCGGCTCATACCTTAAGTGCCAATCCCAAGCTGAAGATGAAACTGGAAGGCAACACCGACGAGCGCGGCACGCGCGAATACAATATTGGTTTGGGCGAGCGCCGCGCGCAGGCGGTGCGCCGGGCGCTGATGCTGCAAGGCGTGGCCGAATCGCAGGTCAGCACCGTGAGTTTCGGTTCCGAGCGGCCGGCCGTCGAAGGGGATGACGAGGCGGCATGGGCGAAAAACCGGCGCGTGGAACTGGTCTATCTGCCGTGAATACGCGTGCCTTACTGGGTCTGAGCGCAGCGTGCCTTATTTGGGCGTTGAACGGCTGCGCATCGACCCCGCCGGATGAGGATCCGGTGCAGATCAAATTGAAGGATTTGGATACGCGCCTCGAGCGTATCGAAAGGGTGATGGCCAATAAGAGCCTGCTCGACGTCTCGAATCAGCTGGAAGCCCTGAGCGCCGATGTGCGCTCCATGCACAATGACGTCGATCAGTTGAGCAATGCTTTGGAATCGAGCCGCAAGCAGCAGCGGGACATGTACGCGGACCTCGATCAGCGCATCAAGAACCTCGAGGCGCGCGCCGGCTCGGCTGCGGCTGGGAGTGCTCCGGCGGCGGCCTCAGCCGGTGCAGCAGTAGCCGCTTCCGCTGCCGCCGCCGCCGGGACGAGCGCCGCCGATTCCGGCGAGGATAAGGTCGCTTACCAGGCAGCGTTCAACCTGTTGAAAGACGGCCAATATGACCGCGCCATCGGTGCCTTCCAAAAATTTCTGACGGCCTATCCCACCAGCTCCCTGGCCGACAACGCGCAGTATTGGCTGGGGGAAGCCTACTATGTGAACAAGTCCTATCCGGAAGCGGAGGCGGCATTTCAGCGCGTCGTCGATAATTACCCGCAGTCGCGCAAACTCCCCGATGCGCTGCTCAAGATCGGCTTCTGCCGCTATGAGACCAAGCAATGGCAGTCGGCCCGCGAAGTGCTCGGCCAGGTGGTCGCGCGCTTCACCGACACCCCCGCGGCGCGCCTGGCGCAACAACGGCTGGACAAGATGTCAACCGAGAAACATTGAGTGAGCAGGCTCTCAAATCCGAGCGATTGCGCATCAATGAGATTTTTCATTCGTTGCAAGGCGAGGCCGACTGCGTAGGATTTCCGACCGTGTTCGTGCGGCTGACCGGTTGCCCGCTGCGCTGCCAGTATTGCGATACCGAATATGCCTTTCACTCCGGGGAATGGCTGGACTTTGACGCCATCCTGACGAAGGTGCGCGAGTTGCGCGCGAGCTTCGTCTGCGTGACCGGCGGTGAACCCCTGGCGCAGCCGAATTGTTTGAAATTGCTCGAGCGCCTGTGCGACGCCGGCTTTGCGGTGTCCCTGGAGACCAGCGGCGCGCTCGACGTGGCGGCGGTCGATCCGCGCGTTTCGCGCGTGATCGATGTGAAGACGCCCGACTCCAACGAAGCGGCGCGCAATCGTATCGAAAACTTCGCGCATCTCACGCCGCGTGATCAGCTCAAATTCGTGATCTGTTCGCGCGCGGATTACGACTGGAGCAAAGGCTTCCTGCGCGAGCATGCGCTTACCGAGCGTTGCCGCATCCTTTTTTCGCCGAGCTACACCGAGCTTGCGCCGACGGTGTTGGCGGATTGGATTCTCGAAGATCATCTGCCGGTACGCTTTCAGATGCAGCTCCACAAGGTATTGTGGGGCGATGTGCCCGGCAAGTGACGCGTGACGGCTGATACTCGCGCCATCGTGTTGCTGTCGGGCGGTCTCGATTCGGCCACCGTGCTCGCGATGGCGCGCGCGAAGAAGTTTCTGTGCTACGCGCTCAGCGTTGAGTACGGTCAGCGGCATCGCGCGGAACTGGACGCTGCCCGGCGGGTGGCGGTCGCGCTCGGCGCGCACGAGCATCGGATCATGCGGGTGGATTTGGCAGGGATCGGCGGTTCGGCGCTGACGGATCACCGCGTTGCCGTCCCCGAGTCGCCGCAGCCGGGAATTCCGTCGACCTATGTTCCGGCCCGGAATACCTTGTTTCTGTCGCTGGCGCTCGGCTGGGCCGAGGTCATCGGCGCCCGGGACATTTTCGTGGGCGTCAACGCCCTCGATTATTCCGGCTATCCCGACTGCCGCCCCGCCTTCATCCATCAGTTCGAGAAGCTGGCAGGGGTTGCCACCAAAGCCGGGCTCGAGGGCGCGCATTTCAAGATTCACGCACCGCTGATCGATATGACGAAGGCCGAGATTATTCGAGCCGGCTTGAGCCTGGGCGTGGATTTCAGCGCGACCGTTTCCTGCTATCAGGCCGACGCAGACGGGAGGGCCTGTGCCCGGTGCGACTCCTGCCGGCTGCGTGCGGCCGGCTTCGCCGCGGCAAATACGCCGGATCCCACGCGCTATCGCTAGATTGCCTGGCGCGGCCAACGCATCGGATCGGCAGTCGGCCACCAGGCGTTTGCCAGTGATCCAGGGGCAAAGTTCGGCTATGATGCGCGCCTGCAAATGGGACGGTAGCTCAGTTGGTAGAGCAAGGCCCTTTTAAGGCTTTGGTCCTGGGTTCGAGTCCCAGCCGTCCCACCAATAAAAACAACATCTTACGTTGGATCAGATCCGCAAAAACCTCCCGTACGGAAATCTGTACGGAAACATTTATGGGTTCTTGGTTTTAAATCCAACCGACCGAAGAAATTCGCCATCTTGGCTGCGACCTCCAAGCGGTTTCTGGCCGTTGATCGACTTTCGGAGCTGATAAAGCAGTTCTCTCGTCGCCGCGAAGACGGGCCCTATAGACGGCGCGATCACTCAGCTACTCGCCTAGCTTGTAAGGTAATTGAGCGGAATTTATCGGAAGGAGGGGGAGCTTCACGATCGCATCCCGCCTTGTGCGTAATTGGAGGCGCTCCTGGAGAATGTACCTTCGCTGTTACGCGTCTGAATCTGTCGCCGCCCACAAACCAATAGCGTCGTGGAGATCGGGCGATGGCGTCCGGCTCTCGCGGTGCGAGTTTGGCTTTGTAGCCTGAAGCCAAAAACAAAGATGGAGCGATACTTCGGGCCGCCACTGAGCGAGATATCGCCCGTTTGATACTGTCCTAAGCAGCAAGCCCGTCGCCGTTGGCAGCGAATCCCCAGGAGTTTGATTGGCCGTTCATCGATTTCGCGAGCCGAGAGAGCCCCTCGGCTTTCTTTGCCTCGAAGAACGCTCGCAGAACCGCACGGTCAATCACTCTTTTCTTGCCGAGTTTGTACGTCGGTACTGGGAATTTGTTGCGAGAGATGAGATTCATAATCGCGCCAGGCGTCATGCCGAACTGGGGCGCGGCGTCCGTGACCGAAATCCAAGTAACTTCGCTCATGAGTTGGTAGTGCTCGCACCATGAGTCGAGTCGGTTCGGAACACATAGCCTCGCAACTCGGTCATGGTGAAGAGGGTACGCGACCCGTCCTTGACCGCCCGAAGGGTTCCCGCCTTCATGTGCTTGTAGATGACACTGCGGCTTACCCCAATGATGCGCGCGGCTTCTTCTACACTTACCCTGAGGGGTTCGATTGCCATCTGGGACATCGAGACGCGCTGACGTACACAGACACCTCTCTCGATGCCGCCTTGAACAGAATTTGTCGACATAAACGACCTTCATTGTGGTTCCGGTCGTTTAGGGTCAAGTTGCCACGTAGGCGCGATGTTGCGCCAGATTCCCGCTGAATGGCGCGCGAGTTTCGCGGGATATTCAGCGAAACTCGCGCGATTCGCCTGCTAACGGCGGAATAGTCTGTTAGCTATGTGACCGGAACAGACCCTTGATTGTAAGGCTCCCCGGGACGGAACCGAAATCAGCGAGAAAAGCTCGAGAATTCCAGGGTTTCTTGACTTCAGTTCGTTCGAGATACCCCCGAAAACACCCCTTCCAAAACGTGGCTGCATCCGGACGTTGTCGGATGGCTGTGTGCATTCCGCTGTTGGCGCATCGGTATTTGCCGCTATCGGAGATGCACTAGCATAGTTTCCAGCGCCTTAGTTAACGCTTGGATGCAGCGGTCGGTTGGCCCAACTTATCGGCCAGCCATAGCTTAATGAGCGACTGGCGAGTCACGCCTAGCCGGCGCGCTTCACGGTCGAGGGAATCCACCATCCACGCCGGAAAATCCACGTTGACTCGCTTCGCGTCAGTGCCAATGCGTCGAGCCTTCTTCAGATCTAACTCACTTATGATCTTTTCGCCCGAATCAAACTTGCTGTCAAAAGTCTTCGCTTTCATAAAGTGCTGCCTCTTCAATCCGTGACCGCCGTACGGAAATGAGCCGAATGTTCTCGCCACGTCTAGTGATTACGGCGGACCAATGCTTCGCATCGATTTTCCCGATCAACAACCAACGAGCTTCGTCCGATGTACGCGCTGGAATTTCCACCACACCAGGGTCCGCCCACAGTTTCTGCGCGTCTTCAAAATCAATGCCGTGCTTGCGCTTGTTCTCGGTGCTTTTGTTTGGATCGTATTCGAATACCATGGCGTCTCCACTGCCACCGCGCGGTATAATTAAGGTATAGTTATTATACCAAGAATCTCAAACTCCGCAAATTCCGCTATCGGGGAGTACGGTGATCTGGCTCGCTTCCTGACGAGGGCCATCGCGTGAATGAAACGACGTGGAAATACCTTGCTGCTACCTCTTGCAAGACCGTTCAGGCTTGGGGTTGTGCGTTAGGTGGTTTCGGCGAGCATGCTGCAGAACCCGTTCATCGCCTTGAGCTACCCGTTGCGGGAGCGGTGATCGAATTGTGTTGTGGTGAAGCGGTGACGCTGCAGCCCGCGTTACGCCCGGGCGACGCAACGCGTTCGAGCGCTTTCTTTGCGGGTCTCCTGGCTGGATCCGAATAATGTTTCTCTTTATTCCCGCGAGCACTTGGAAAGTGCGAACCTTGATCAATCGCTGGTCCTCAATCTAGCGGAATCAGGTCAGTCGGCCGTGTCCCGTTCGAATTCGGGAGGTCAATCATCTGGGTGGAGCAAATTGATATCCGAGTCCGCGGATTGTCTGTATGTATTGGTGGCAACCGCCCGCATTCAGCAATTTTCTCAGGCGCTGCACATACACATCGACAGTTCGCGGGCTGATTTGGCAAGTCGCTCCCCAAACCTTGCTGAGCAAGAGCGTGCGAGAGCAGCGTGTGCCCGGATTTCGCATGAAAAATTCCAACAGTCGGAGCTGCAAGGCGCTCATTGGGATGAGCATGCCGTTAACCGTGACCCGAAGAGCGCCCAGATCAAGCCGCAAGCTGTCGCAGATTAAGACCGGCGCCGGATAATTTCTGCGCCGTTGGAGCAACGCTAGCACTCGAGCCGTCACCTCTCGGACTGAGAAGGGCATCTGAATAAAGTCGTCCGCTCCAAACTCAAAGACTTCTTCCACCGGCGGTCTGCCAGTTGCTCCAAAAAGGACCAACAGCGCAATTCCGCTGCTTGACTTGCAGTGGCGCACCAATTCAAGCACCGGCGCTGGTAAATGCCAGTCAAGCAGCACGAGGTCGGGCGTACGTAAGGCTATCGCCTCAATGGCAGCCGAGGGCTCGCTGATCGTGATAGCCGCATAGCCCTCCGTCCGTAATTGTTGCCGCAACGACTCGACAGAAGGCGGATCACGAACTAAGAAAATCACTTGGTTGTGACGAGGGCTGACCATACGGTCGAGCTAGTACAGGGGCCCGCCGTTACATTTTCATGACGAGCCGCCGCGCGCCAACAATAGATGCGTGTAACAAAATGATCACAATCGTACGACAAGATATCCGCTCCGAAGGGAACCCTGCTTACTCCCTGAGGCCACAACCAGGCTGGTTACCGCGCGTTTACCAGTGTTGGGATGTCCTTGGCGGTCAGTCAAATAAATCCCTTTACAGCAAAAAGGAACGATATCAATGAAATCAGCACGGTCGCTAGTTCTTGTCATGAGCGTCGGCGCCGCCTTGGCAGCGTCCGCGGAAGGCGCAACGCCAACCAAGGAAGAGCAACCTGCCAAAGAGAATGCGAGGAAAATCAGGCGCTGCGTGAAAAGATCGAAGCGCTTCAGCGCAAGGTTGACGCGCAGGCTGCCGACGAACAGCAGGCGAAGGTGGATGCTGCCGCTGCAAGTGCACAGGCTGCCGCCGCCAGCGCTTCGGCCAAAGCGGCGGCGGATTCGATGCCCGCCCAGGTGAGAAGCGCAGTGGATGCAGCGAAACCCAAGAATGACAAGCTCTACGTCAAGGGCGTCACGCTGACGTTTGGGGGCTTCTCGGCTCTGGAAACAATTTACCGGAGTCGCAATGAGACCGCGGACATTAGCTCGAGCTTTACCGGGATTCCTTATGACAATAACGTCGTGGGGCATACCAGCGAGCTGCGTTTCACCGCGCGGCAAAGCCGCGTCGCTGCACTGGCGCAGGGTAATGTCACTCCTGACACGCACCTCGGATTCTACGGCGAATTCGACTTTCAGGCCGCTGCACAGAGCGCCAATTCGAATCAGAGCAATTCGTACAACCCGCGCATCCGTCATATCTACGGTCAAATTGATTCGGATGCTTGGGGGCTGCACTTCTTGGGAGGCCAGAATTGGTCGCTCGTGACACTCAACAACAAAGGCATAACGCCTCGCAGCGAAGTCACGCCGCCCACGATCGACGCGCAGTACGTTCCGGGCTTTAGTTGGTCCCGTCAGCCACAAATTCGCTTGACCAAGGATTTCGACAAGAAGCTCTGGTTGGCGGTTTCCCTGGAAAATCCTCAGACCACCTTCTACACAGGTGCCAATGCGCTCCCGCCGAGCGTCAAATTAACCTACAACGCCCCGGCGGGTTCAGGCTTCAACTCGGCCAATACCTTATCGCTCAATCACATCCCGGACGTCGTGGCGAAGGTCGCGTACGAGCCTACCTTCGCAGACCGCACCATTCACATGGAAGTATTCGGTCTTTACCGCAGCTTTTATGAGAGGTTGAACGGGGAGAACGAGGATGCCAGCGGTGGCGGCGGTGGTATTGGATTGATCGTTCCCGTCGTGCCAAAGCTTCTCGACTTCCAACTCTCAGGGCTTGCCGGCAAAGGCATCGGCCGATATGGCACCTCAGGACTTCCCGATGTGACCTTCGATCCAGCAGGAAAGATTCGGCCCATTAAGGAATTCCACGCGCTTGCAGGACTGACATTGCACGCAACGCCGAAACTCGATCTCTACGTCTTCGGCGGTGAGGAAAGAGAAAGTGCAGAGGCCTTCAACCTGGTGACCTCGACGGGCACCACCCCGTACGGATACGGAAACCCGCTCTACTCCAATAGCGGATGTCAGTACGAAGGAGCTCCGGGAGCGTGCGTCGGGAACACTCGTCAGATCGCTCAATTCACCACCGGCTTTTGGCACAGGCCCTATTCGGGAGCCTATGGCCGATTCCAGTGGGGCGTTCAGTACTCCTACACAGAGCGCAAGTCCTTTGTTGACGCTGCGGGGATTGAGCCAACCGCTAACGACAGCATGATCTTCACCAGCTTCCGTTACTACCCGTTCCAGTAACGGACCAGTTCCCTCCCAGCCGTCGCGCGTGGTAAGACGTGGCGCTGCCCTCTAAACACCGAAGGCAGCGCCGACCGCGATGCATGCCGATCGGCTACCCAATCCGCGTATAGCGCCGACATCTGGACCCCCACCGAGCGGCGTCTTTCGTACCTGCTCATCGCCGAATCCAGGAGGCGACTCGAGGAGGTGGGCGACTACTTGCTGAAAGTGTTCGGCCGTGGTGACACCTGGTAGTCTCACTGCCCGACGCTAGGCTACTACTGTTGCAGCGACAGCAAGCCCCGTTGGGTTCAACCTCGACCTCGGGGCGTCCCGCGCAGCCCTCTCGGCTACCACTACAAATCCGATTAACTGCTAACCAATCCAGAAATATCATGGCGATATCCAGACGCCGCTGGCGAGAAACATCCGCTTGTGCAGGCGGTTATCCCGGGCATCATTCAAGAATTTGGATTCAAATGTCGTGTTGTCACACGAATGTCATAAAACTCAGAAACGCGAAATCAGCGTGGGGACATCGGTCAGCCAACATCGAAATCTGATCCAACCTAATTGTGACGTTCATATGTAACAACGACTTCGGAATTATTACCGTAACAAGCCGCGTGTATGATTGCTGCTGGGGAAATCAGCACGAATGCCTCGCACTATGCAACGAAAAGCTGCTATTAGCAGATTTCTTTTTGAATTCGACGCCTTCGAGAATGTTTCTCTGAAGGTGGCCCTGGAATCGTTGTCGGTCGATGCCGCGTTTGTCGATCAATCAGAGAAATTGCTCGATCTCGATGCGCGACTTAAGCTCCTTGAAAGGATGGCGTTCGCTCGTGGTCTGCCAGCATTGCAAATGACGGAGCTTCAGTCGATTCTGATGCGCGCCGCTCATTTGCGCGCACACTACACCGCAGTAGCTAAAGTCGTCCCTGCGGTCTCCTTGCCCGAGGAGGAAATCTACGCGGGCGCGACTGCCGGCGCCGATGAGCCGACGATGGTCCTCGACACTGAGATTGTGTCTTTGCCTCGAAAGGGGAAAAGAATTCTGACGCCCTCTGTTGCGCAGATTCAAACATACGCCAACGACGCGATCGAGCTGCAAGGCTCGCTGCGCATGCTTGCCAGCGAGGTCGATCAATTCATTCGAGACCGGCCGCAAGATAATCGATAGATATCCCCCGGTTCTCGAGCATATCCCTATGTAGAACACTGGCAAATTTCATGCGCGTTCCATACTCGCGCGACTTAAACGTCGGGACTTCGGCCTATTCGGCAGAGTCGCACTGAGTGCGCATACGCGAATCCCAACGTGAATGTCCTCGTGACTCAAACAAATCTGATTTTCGAAATAAGATCAAGATATGGTTATAATACATTGATATTATTTATATTGGCTCCCCGGGACGGAGCCGAAATCAGCAACAAAACGCCGAGAATTCCAGCGTTTTTTGATTCCGATATCGTCGGATACCCCCAAAAGTATCCCCGTTAAATGGTGGCTGCTGCCAGACGTTGTCGGACGCTCGGCGGGATCCTCACGAACGGCCTCATGTGATACTGCCACTAATTCTGCGGTATTACATGCTCGATCAGCAGGCAAGCTTCCAAAATGTCGTCGTGCGCCTCAATGATGTTCTGCTCATCGATATCTTCGAGCCGATGAACCAGAAGGCGCAAATCCGGTAGGATTTTCTGGTGATTTGTACTGCTCGATTGAGTGAGTACATCCAGAGCCGTTTTCAGGTCCGCTAGTGCGATCTTGGACTCACTGTTGTATGAACTGGTTTCGGGACTGTCGTAAACGCGCTGCAGTCGGCCGATCGCAACTTGTATCAGGTCGGCAGCTTGGCGGCGCCTTTGCTCGTCCGTTTCGCTTTTGGACATGCCTGTTCTCCTTGCGGCCGGATGGCGGCATTCGTCGTAGCACCGAGGCAACAGATTGTCTCGAAATCTTAGCACCCGGATGGAATGCAGACTCGCAATCTGACAGTGTGGGCCCGTCATGCACCGACGAGGCCGGGGTTTTTGTACTGTCGCCCGGCAACGAGATTTATGCCTCGCCCTCGGTTCGGGCCCCGAAGGGCACTGCTCACTTCGCAACTGAGCGGGCCTTTGAGGATTCCGGGAGCTTGGGGAAAGAGTACATCGCTTTAGTCAGGCTGCAGCAATACCGCAAGGAGTACAGCTAATCGATGCCCTATTGACTCCGGGGACGGAACCGAAAATTGTGCAGAGAAGATTTTCAATTTTTGCAGTTTCTGATTTCGGTTGACCGAGACCCCCAAAAATACCCTTTACTCGAGGGCGCTGTTACCACTCATTAGAGCGGTATGTCACGGAAATGTCCGGCTCGTTCGATCATATGGATCATCTCCGCCGCCGCGCGGATCGTCAAACGATGTGGCGTGAACCCTGGCCGTGGAAGGGTGGCTTTTGCCGGACGTTGTCGGATGACAGTTCATGTGCTTCCGCGTCTCCCTTTTTGATGGTCATTCACTTCGTCGCTGCGACTGCGTTCCCTCGCGCGCCCAATACTGGAAACGTCGGATAGGTGACACAAGTATGACTTCTTGCTACCATTAGCTACCAGATTGGAGGCGTATATGGCTAATGTAGAAAAGATCAGCATCGCACTGCCGGCGGATATGGCCACCTTGGTTCGCAATGCTGTAGAAACCGGCGATTACGCATCGAGCAGCGAGGTTATCCGAGAAGCCCTGCGCGAGTGGAAGGCGCGACGCGCTGCGCGATCCGATGCGATCAGTGAAATTCGGCGGCTTTGGGATGAGGGCGTTAAGAGCGGACCGAGCAAGGATCTCAACGTCTCCGCGATCAAGAAGCGTGGCCGGCAACGCCTTCAGGCTGATCGCAAGTAGAAAAACGCGGGCGGGGCAGGGGAGATGTCGCGCATTCGAATTACACCACTTGCCGAGCAAGACTTGGTGGAGATTTGGTATTTCATCGCCCAGGACGATCCCATCGCGGCCGACCGACTTGTCGATTTGCTTGACGAAAAGTACAAACTGCTCGCCGACAATCCGCATATGGGACCGGCGCGGCCGGACATAGCGAAGGAACTGCGGTATCACCCTGTGGGTAATTATTTGCTGCTTTATCGAATCATTTCCGGCGGTATCGAACTGGTTCGGGTAGTGCATGGTGCGCGTGACCTACAATCTCTGTTCTAGCACCACCGGCAATGGTTAACCATTCTGCTGAATCGTCGACATTAGATATGGCCGCGAGATGCGTCTAGGGCGTTAGTCTTCAATCTGAATGACCGCAATCGGGACGAGCAACCGGCGCTTCACGGCCAATACCGGAAGTTCGCGGTTCTAAAGCGGTCGTCAGTTAGCCGTTCATACCTATGTCGAACCGATCACGGGAGTGTCCAGCGCGGCGCGCCCTAGCTTGGTGCCGATGTGGGTGCTGCGACGGCGTATCGCCTCCATCTCTTCGAGCGTTTGTATGGTCCTAAGCCGCCGGGACGCGCACTGCGATGTAGGTACGTGGCCCTGCGCGCAGGGTGACCGTCGCGGGGCGGCAGGTTAATCCTTCGAGACTCAAGCGAACAGTCTTCTTGAAATCCTGGTTCGCCGCATCTCGCTCCTGACTGTCGACCACCTCGGCCGTCACATCGGTGGTGCCATCGGGGTGCATTATGCACTCGTCCCATTTCAGCGAAAAAATATGATTTGGATTCGTGCCGCTGTAGAGTATGGTCACGACGAGTTTATCGCTCTTGGAATCGTAGGTAACAGGGCCGAATGCATAGGCCGAAGCCTGGCTCGCAGCAACAACCGATGCTGCGACACCCAGAATAGCGAAAACAATTTGTTTCATGCGAGCCCTCCTGCCCGCCTCACAGACTCTCTGGCTTGGATGCCGAGCGGGAACCAGCGAGCGGCGCGCCGCTGCCTGGCATGATAGGTACGCACCAAAGAGAAAGATACCTTTTAATAGTTGCGTTTAATCTCGCGCAAAACACGCGCCGGGTTCCTATGAAGCTACCTCCCGTGATTTCACCAATCGCCTCTCAGGCTGCTCGAGGCAGCCGGTGCGGCTCGCCACTTGTATCTCTCCAAAGCGGTCTTTTACCACCAGCATTAACGGGTCGGGTGCAAGCCTACGTACAGAGTAGGAAATTCGCTCACTGGCTAGAAACCTGAGCATACTGTGCGCCAAATGCATGGGAACACGGTCCTAATCTCAGGTGCCGGGATAGCCGGGCCAACGGTTGCGTTCTGGTTGCGAGCAGCAGGGTTCACGCCGGTTCTGATCGAATCGGCGCCCGCCTTGCGCACTGGCGGCTACGTCATTGACTTTTGGGGTCTCGGATACGAAATCGCCCGGCGCATGGGTTTGGAAACGGACATCAACCGTGTCGGTTATCACATGCGTGAGATGCGGATCGTGAACGATAACGGTAATCGCGTAACTGGCTTCGGGACAAAGGTATTCGGAGAGTTGACGGGCGGGCAATACGTAACGCTGGCTCGCAGCGATCTGGCGCGCCTGCTGTTTCAAAATATAGAAAAATCAACCGAAATTCTCTTTGGCGATGAAATCGTGGCTCTCGAAGAGCATACCGATTGCGTCGAAGTCGCTTTCCGCCGCGCGCCAACGCGTCGTTTCGATCTGATTGTCGGCGCTGATGGGCTGCATTCCAACGTTCGCAAATTGGCGTTTGGCTCCGAGGAGAGATTTGAAAGACGGCTGGGTTACATAGCCGCAGCATTTGAAGTCCCGGGCTATCGTCCGCGCGACGAGGAGGTGTATGTCATCTACGGTCGCGCGGGAAAGATGCTCGCGCGGTTTGCATTACACGACGATCGAACGCTGTTCCTGTTTGTGGTTGCTTCCGAAAAAGACATTTCTGTCGCACCGCTCGATCTTGCAGCGCAGAAGCTCATTCTGCACGAACAGTTCGGCGCAGAGTTGTGGGAGTGTCGACGTATACTCGCCGAGCTTGATCGGGCACAAGACCTGTACTTCGACCGTGTCAGTCAGATCACAATGCAGAGTTGGTCGCGGGGCCGAGTTGTACTCGTCGGCGACGCGGCGTTTTGCATATCGCTGACCGGCGGTCAGGGATCAGCTTTGGCAATGACCGCAGCGTATGTCCTGTCTGGTGAACTGCTCAGGGCTCGCGGAGACCACGAACGTGCATTCCGCTTATATGAACAGACGCTGCGCCCGTTCATTGCCTCGAAACAACGGGGTGCGGAACGGTTTGCCTCCGCTTTTGCGCCAAGGACCCGTTGGGGATTGTGGCTGCGGAATCAAGTGATAAGGGCAGCAGCGATCCCTGGCGTGGCAAGATTGGCGCTGAGTCGTGATATTCTGGATACCCTCGAGTTGCCCAAGTACGATTGGCCTGGCGCGCTGCCTACCCGCCCTTAGACCGCCGATTGCTGCCGTTCGTCGCTGTCTCAAAAGGGTCGGTTGCGTTGGGGGTATCAGCCCTGGGGGTATCCGCTCCAAAGACTGTTCGATACCCCCAAAAATACGCCAGCAGCAGATCGCTGGAAATCTCAGGTACAACAGAATCAAATTCCTACGGTCGCCAGGTTTCGATGTCACGTACCTAAATCGAACCATGGCCCGGACTTTGGATTCGAAGTGGCGAACGAGGGCTCAATTGCATACGCCAGGATAGCGTAGTAAATTGACAAGAAAGAACCGTAACTTATTGTTTTTACTGGCTCCCCGGGACGGATTCGAAATCAACGATAAAATGCCCAGAAATCCAGCGTTTTTGAATTCCGATGTCGCGGGATACCCCCAAAAGTATCCCCGTCAAAAGGTGGCTGCAGCGTGATGCTGCCGGATGTTGTCGGATGACGGCCGATTACCAGACTGGATCATCCCCGCCCGTCGGCACGTCAACACACTCATGGCCGACAGCGTTAAGCCCGGGTCCGAACGCCAAGCCAAATCCGTCCTGCTCTGTGGTTGCCCGGGGACCGACAGTGATCCGGACCGACAACCGATTTCACGTGAAGCGTTTGAGCAAGACAGAAGCGATCAATGCAGAACAACCGAGCGCGTGGATCGCAAGGGTGAGCTCAATGCTTCGTTTCAGCCGCGGGCGTGACGCAGCATGGGCCGATATGCCAAGAGCGGCCTTAAGACCTAAGCTTGCCAGCGCGAATGCCGCCACGGCGTACCAAAGGGGCAGTGCGTGCCGCAGAATCGTCGCGCATGATGCCGCCAATGCAAGTATCGTGAGGCACCAATAGATCCACCGAGCCCCGCGCACACCGAAGCGTACCACCAAGGTAAATTTGCCTGCGCGCTGATCCGCCTCTAGATCCGGCACTTCGTTGATGACCAGAATCGCAGCCGCCCAGGCACCCACGGGTATGCAAATGAGTACTGCACCTGAATCGATGGTTCCGGTCTGCAGCCACACGGCGCCGAGTATCGGTAGTGCGCCAAAGGCAAGGGCAACTGCAGTCTCACCGGCGCCACGCGCCGATAACTGCGCGCCCGGCAGTGAATAGAGCAGCCCCAGCCCGAGTCCCATCATTCCTAACAGAATGACACCCGGGCCACGCACCACCGCGAGCAGTGCACCCAGAAGCAGTGCGGCGCTCGCCAGACCGAGTGCGAGTCGCGCCATTTGCCCTCGTGACAGCAGCCCCGTTTGAATGAAGCGGGAACCGCCCGTGTAGGGATAGATGCGGTTCTTGTTGCCTGCATCGGCGCCGATCACATCATCCCCGACATCGTTATAAACATTCGCCGCTGCGTGCGCGAGCACGGTAGCCGCTAGGGCGAGGGCGAATAGCATGCCATCGAAGCGATGATAAGTCGCGTAGGCCCAGGCAGTGCCGATGGCTACCGGCATCGACGATGCGATAAAGAATGCCGGCCGTGTGGCGAGAAATGCACGCCGTGCGGCCGCTGTCATGCCAGGTCCCGCCAGCGCCGAGGATGGGTTGTCAATTTCCTGATGTACTTGGAGCATGTATCATCCTCCGACTAGGCGTTGAAATGGCTCCGCGCCACGAAACAGATGTTGGTAACCACATGAACACCGCCGCAGCAGCAGAGCAAGCCTTTCGGCCCGATCGTGTCTGGTGGGAGCGGGTTCTCGCGGTAGTTGATGCAGGCGATGCCGCCGACTTCGTTGATTTGTTGACACCGGATGCTGAGTTTCGTTTCGGCAACTCGCCGGCAATTATCGGAGCCGATGCCATACGTAGGGTTGTGGCGGGTTTCTTCGCCGCCATTGCCTCGAGCCAGCACGAATTGCTGCACGTCTGGAACGACGCCGCAACGGCAATTTGCGAGGGAGTGGTAACTTACACGCGCCACAATGGCTCCTCTCTCAGCGTACCGTTCGCCAATGTCTTCGAACTCAAAGGCGACAAGATCGCGGCGTATCGCATCTATATTGATAACTCCGCGCTGTTCCGCGAGCCTGGCTGACGCTGGAGTCATTGCGATGAGTCTGCCGTGGCTACGCGGCCAAATTGATAGCGCGCCGTGAGGCCAATGACATTCACATTATTGCGATACGGCTGGACGCCGAGCGCTAGAAGATTCGGTATCGTTGCGGGCCCCACGCCGTTGAGCGCCCAGTCGCTGGAGTTATAGGTTTCACGCGTATACCGAAAATGGATCTGTAGAGCAGGCGTCCATTGGTAAGTGGCTTTGAAACGAGCGGAATCCAGTTTGCTCCAGTTCTGAGGAAACGCCTGCTGCGGGCCGCCGGTCGTGGTGTCGGTGTTGTCGTACGAGGGCGCTATGAGGTAATCCAGCGTCAGGGTCCAACGCTCTTGGGGTTTCCACCGGGCCCCGACACTCAAGTCCCAAAAACGTTCCGTGTCCGAGGTGAACCACGGCGGAGTGTCGACTCCGGTGAAGCCGTTCTGCAGATTGAACAAGCGCTCGTATCCGCCTTCAACATAGGCGCTTACGGTTTCGCGCGGTGTCCAGGCAAGTGTGCTCGACCCGCGCCATTCGTGCACGCTTTGCAATCCCAGCGGTGATGATCGATAGTCGTCCCTCGCAATCGAACCCTCCACCGACCAGGTGATTGTCGAGGTTGCAGTCCAGGCACCGGTAAGCGTGGAGAACACCCGATCCCGCGGTGCATAGTCATATGCCCTGATCAATGGGTTTTCCTCGGGTGGTAGGGCCGCGGCGTCGAATGACGATGCCTTGCGCAGCCCATTGCCGACTTTGATGGTGAAGCTTAAAGGCGCAATGGGGGTGATCGTGGCGCGACCCCAGCTTTGCGCATTTTGGGTCCAGGTGACCACCTGTCCCGGGCCGTAGTGGATATCGTCGAGCGTGCCGCCGATACCGATCTTCAGCCAATGGAGCAACGCATAATCCGCGCCGCCGTCGAGGTGCACGCGATCCTCGCTGTAGCGAGACGTGATGGCGGTGCCGCCCGGGAAGGTATCGGTAACGATGTACGCCAGCGTGAGCGGAGAGGTTTTATCGTCGTGTCCATCGTAAGTCGCGTTACCGCGGACGCTGAGCTTCGGGAGTGGCCGCGAAGCCAAGGCCAGTGCGTAGTGCGACAGATGCACGTCACCGTCGAGCGAGCCCGGCGTGAGCTCTGTGGAACCCGGCAGAGTGCTGGCCGGCAAAAAAGCCGCGTTTTGCTTGAGGGTCGCAAGCGATGCGGCGAATGTCAGGGTCGTCGACCACGGCAGGTGCACATTGCCGGCTGCGGTAAGCTGCTGCAGCGTGTTGTTCGGCGGATCTGCAATCTGTCCCTGAGTTGAGCCTGGCACGATCGGCAGGTAAGGGTTGGCGAAAATCAATGAATCATTGTCATCCTCGAACCAGGAGCCTAAGTAGCTCAATCGGAAACTCGCCTGGCGTCCGGCCCAGGCAACGCCGGTTTCGAAAGAATTCGTGACGTAATCAAAGGGCTGGGGAAGCTGTGCCGCTTCAGTCAAAAAGCTTCCGCTCGTAACCCCGAAGCCGTCATGCTCCTCGCGGCGATACTCGCCGAAAATCGTCCAGCTGGGGCGGGGAAAGTAACGGGCCAATAACGCGACGGTACGCCTATCCGACTCAATGTTGATGGGTGCGAGACTGGCACCGAGCGCACTCATGGCGCCGGTACTCCCTGCCGCGACCCAGTTTGTCGGCAACCCCAGGTTTGAGCCGTTGGACTTAAACGGGGTTGCGCCCGTGTCATACAGCTGGTTTGGCTGGCCGACGTAGCTGACGCGCACGTCAAAGCTGCCCTCGCGCCCCCCCTCTACATGTCCATCCCGAGAGGCGAGTCCCAATCGCTCCAGATCATAGTTCGCGTAGCTGCCATCGTTGTTGCGGTACGATCCGGACCCGGAGACATCCGCATACGCTCCGTTATGATCGATACCGGTATAGCGGCCATAACTCGCGTTCGCGCCGGCGGCGCCGAGCACTCCCACCTCCACTTCGGCCGTGTAGCCTTGCAGAAAGGGACATTGCCTGCATTTCCAATCGCTGGTGTCCGGGGCCGGCGTATCAGCCCGCGCGGTCGCCAAAGCAAATGCAGCGAGAACTCCCGCAACCATCCATTTCATATAAGAACGAAAGCAAGAGCTCATGTTTCATCTAGCGCATGAACGCGCGGCCTGAGGGACTGTTCGAGCCATGAACCTGTGAATGACAATTGACGCAGCCGCCCACGAGCAAGTACGCGCTGGGGGTTCCGCCGCCCGGCAATCCCTTGGGCGTGTTGACGATCGAAGGATGGCCCGCGCCCTCGTGACAGCTCTGGCACAGGAATGGAGGCCGAAGTTTAAGAAGCGCCGGCTGCGCCGAACCGTGCGCATCGTGACAGTTGGTGCAGTTCTCTGTCACCGGCTGATGTTCCCAGAGAAACGGTCCGCGGTATTCGGCGTGACAGGTCGTGCAAGTCTCATTGACGGTGTTTCTAACCAGCTGCGCCGGGGCGGTAGAACCGTGCGGCGAATGGCAGGACGTGCAGGCCATCGTGCCTTCGCGCAGCGGATGATGCGAAGGCTTCGAAAGATCGCTGCGCTGTGCCTGATGACAGGTGGTGCAGACTTCGACCTGGGCTGAGATCGTCTGTACCGGATCCTTGGCCGCATGCATTTGATGGCAGCCGGCGCACGCGACATCGGCGGCGGCATGAGCGCTCGATGCCCAATCGTGCGCCGCGTTGGACTGATGGCAGGCTAAGCATTGCGCGTTCTGCTTCGCGGCGGGTGCGCTCGCCTTGGGGCCGAAGTCGACCATGCCCACCAGCGGGCCGCCTCCCGCTTGCACGTGTGCGCCGCCCGGTCCGTGACAAGCCTCGCACTGCAACCCACCGTGTCCGAAAGGACCCCGAGGGTCGTTCGGACGGGCATGCTTGGTGTGGAAGATGCCGGTGACGGTGGCATCGCCGTGACACGCCAAACAGGTATCGGCACCCTTCGGGCTGTACGCTGAAGCGGGCGCCGGTGATTTGGCCGGCGCGGCCGCCTCATCGACAGCGAACGATGGCGCGATTCCCACCATCAACAGTGCCAACGCAACGGACGCGAAGCGGCGTCGGATTTGCCTCACTTAATTTCCCGCGGATGGCGCAGGGACTTTGTGCACGACCTGAACGTCCGCGACGCCGCCCGCACCGTGACACACGCTGCAAGTCTCGGTGCTCGCCGGGTTGCCCGTCGGAATCGTGCGGCCTTCCGCATCCTTTAGGACGCTCAGCGAGCCACCGTTTTGCTGCATGTGGGTCTGGGTCAGCGCATCCACATGGCAGGCCGAGCACACTGCCATATTGGCGGATGTTGCGATGGGATTGCCCGGCGTCGTTGCATTCGGAGACTGCGTGGAAAGTCCGGTCAAGAACGTGGTTGCCTGCACCGCCGTATCGTTCACCGGGTAGTAGCTCGTGCCGACATGACAGGCGTCGCAGCGATTGAGTTGGCCCGGATACACCACATCGGTGAAATTGTTAATCGATCCGCCGAAACCGTAGATAACGAACGGCGAGCCGGCGGCGCCGCGCACGCTGCCGTCGTGAATCGCGTGAATCATGTGCTTGAAGTCGATCGTCTGTTCCCACAGGCCATCAATTCCCGGAGTCGCCGCGGCCAATGACTGCCGCATACTCACGTCGGTGGAAGCCGGGTTGTGGCAGGCCGCGCAGACCTGAGGATTGTCGTTGCGATTGTCGCCGTGGAGCGCGAGCACGCTATGGCAGACATCGCACTTGGCAATGTCCACCACCGTGCGCCGCGGGACCGGCGTCGCGCCCGTCACATTGGCGTAGTTGACGACGCTCGTCACGACCAGAGCCGTGGCGCCCGGGCCCGTCGTGACCACTCCTGGATGTCCTTCCATGACCACGCCAACATTGGCGATGGCCGGACAAGCCGGGGCGCCGGCCGGCGGACACTTGACGGCAGGAGCAGTCGGCAGCGGCGTGGGCGAGGTGAGGGTGAACGTGCCGGCAGCATCCGGCCCGGTAAGTGCGCCCGCCGGAACCGCAGTGGCGCAGCCAGTGACAACGAGCGGATTCAACGAGATCGGCTGGCCCCAAGCGGCAGGCGTCGCGCCGCTGCCCCAATTGGTGTAGTCGCTTGCCTCCCAGGCGATGTCGATCGCGAGGCGCGCCTTGCCGCCGTTGGCGCACACGGGCTTGCCGGTGCCGGGATCGGTGCCGGCAAATGGTGCGGCCGTGAGAATGTTGTAGGGCGCATTGTCGTTGGTCGGATCGACCACCGAGAAGTTCACCACCGGATAGAAGCTGCCGCCGCTGCTCGCAAAGGAAACTCTGTTGATGAGGTACTGGAACTTGGCTGCCGCCACGACATTCGGATCGGTGTGCGCCGCGACGACCTGCAGCGTGCCATTGTCGATGTTCGAGGTCGGACCGTGGCAGGTGGTGCACTGCGAATCATTGGCGACGATGTTCGAACTGTGGTTCGCGCCGGTGGCAAAGTTCACATTGTCATGGCAGGCGCCGCAGGCCTCCGCCGTCGGCACCGTGTAATAGTTGGCTGCCTGCGTCGCCGCCGGGATGTTCTGGTCGTGGCACGTCGTGCAATTGCGGGTGTCCTGCGGATAGAGCACGGTATTGAAATTATTCAGCGAGTTCCCGTGACCGACAATCCAATAGCCGATGTTCAAAGTTGGTGTGGTGTTCGGCACGGTCGCCGTCTGGATGCTCGGCAATGTGATGCCGGTGTGGATCTTGTGAATCATCACCCTGAAGTCCAGGGTATTGCCGCTGTAGGGGTCGGTGGTTCCCGGACTGTGGCACATCGCGCAGTACTGCACTTCCACCCTAGCGCCGCCGTGCGCACTTAAGGATGTATGGCAGCTGTCGCAGCTGCTCGTTTCGACGATCTCGCGCGCGAAGATTCCGGTGGTCGCGCCGGTTGACGGCTGAAAAGTGTAGTCGGCGTTATTCGCCTGCGCGAGGCCGCGGATCTCGAAGCCGACGCGATGGGTCAAAGTCGCGCTGTAGACGACATTGGGATCGGTCGTAATGTCTTTCTTGAACGTGTACTGGTAGCTACCGTCGCCATTGTCAACCAGGGTGCCGGCCGCGCCATTCTCCACCGTTGCCTGTGTTTGGGGCGCGGAGTCGCAGGCGGCAACACCGGCGGGGCACGCCGCTGGAGTCACAAGGCCATAAATGTAGGAATTCCACTGGCTCGAGGCGCCATTTTGGCCGGGCACGAGTTGCGCGATGACCCATCCGATGTCGGCGGCCGGCAGTCCCTTGAGGGGGAGGCCATTCTGGTCCGCGAGACGAAACTTCACGACTGGGGGTCCACTGATCCCTACGCTGGTGACAGTGCCGGTGATGGCGCCGGCGGTGGTGATATCAATCGCACCCACCCCCGCCCCCGGTCCCTGCGGTCCTGCCGGTCCGGTAGCACCCGCGGGTCCCGCTGGACCGGCGGATCCGGTGCTGCCGCTGCAGGCGGCAAGCAGGACGATCAACATCAGCGCGCCCGGAGCGCTTGCCCGTGCCGATGCGCGATCGAACCCGAGTGCATGCGCCATTTCCCTTTCTCCCAAGTATTCGGCAATCAGAGCGGCAAAAACATTGCCCTTGCCGCACCGGGCAAAGCTTTGCCGAAGGGTAAATCTCGGCGGACGATTCTTCTGTACGGAAGCGCACAGAGTAGCACGCTGCTGAACGGGTAATATTTTCTACGCTCACTTCGTGAGTCGAACTGGCCAACGAATAATCAATCGGCCTTGCGATTGGAAAGACATTTATGTCCCTATCGAGCGCCGTCCAGTGAATTCACCGGCACCCAGTGGGTTTGCCGCATGGTTGTGGCGGCGACCGCAACGATGGTTCTTGCTGGGGATTCCCGCTGGAGGTCTGATCGCCTTCGTCATCGGAATCGGCCTTACCGGCGGGTTCGTCGGTGCGATGAAGCTCACCGAAACCGACGCCTTCTGCACTTCCTGTCACGAAATGCAGCAGCCGTTCCAGGAACTCAAACGCAGCGTGCACTCTTCCAATCCATTTGGAGTTCAGGCGAGCTGCGGCAACTGCCACGTACCACCCAGTCTCCTGCCTGGATTGTGGCGCCATGTTCGAGCCGCGGGCGAGGTCTGGGGTCATCTGCGGGGCGAACTCAATACTCCCGCAAAGTATGAAGCGCACCGATTACAGCTGGCGCAGAAAATCTGGTCGGAGCTCAAATCCAACGACTCCGCCGAATGCCGCAGCTGTCACACAGCAAGCGCCATGGATTTTGCGAAGCAGCCGCCCATGGCGGCGAGCTCACATCAGTCGATGGCGAAGCAGGGCATGACCTGCATCGACTGCCATCATGGCGTTGCGCACAGCCTGCCTGCGGGTGACTAAAGGAGCAGCGATCAAGCAACCCTTAAGGCAGGGCTGCTCGCGAACGACCGCTGAAGTATCGACCGAGAATGCGCGCGATTTCGGCACCCTTGAAGTTAAACACGCGCCGGGGCCAAAATAATTCGCGCTTATCGCAAACCGTCCCGATGCTGAAGCGGGATATCTCTCCCCTTAACGCGGGGTCCGCACTAATATCGCGACCTTGCGCTATGGCTTGATCGAGACGGGAACGTAATGCGCGCGCGGCGGCAATACCACGCGCAACTCCTGCGCCGCGCCGCTTCGATAAGCGCCCATGCTGTACTTTGAGCGCATTTAGGCGCTCGGCCGCATCGTAGGTGGCATCCACCAGTTCGCGGCGCGTCATCCACTTCGTTTCGTAGTTCAAGATACGTTCCCAAGTCGGCTGAATGAGCAACTGTCGGTGCTGCTCCAAGGTGCGGGCGAATAATCGGTAGCCGAATCGATCGGGATCCTCGAAGCCCCGGCTGCCAGGATCAATGAAGGGGCCCATGGGAGAGATGAAGCAAGAGAGCCGCTTGTCACCCAATTGAAACAATTGCCCGCAGTACTCGATGGTGTCGCGAACCGATTGCAGGGTTTGCGCCGGCAAACCGATCATGAAAAAAATATCGATACGTGAACAGCGCAGGCGCACGGCTTCCTGGATGAGCGATTCCATTTCCTCGGTGGTATAGCCAGCCTCGCCTTCCTGCGCATCGCGTACAGCCTGACTGTGACTTTCCGGGCTGAACTCCATGCTCCAGTGGCGCACGCATCGGTCGATGTTCCGCAGAAACGATTTGGGCGGCAAGGCGAAGAATTCGAACACGATCTCATTGGGGAACTTTGCACGGCTCAGGCGTTCAAGAACCTCAGCCGCGTGTTCCGCGCCCGCCATAAGCAGATCGCCGACCAGCAAGATGGGTCCGTAAGTCAGGCGGCGAAATCGCGTCCATATTGGTGACCAAACTCGCGGGGCTGCGATAGACCGGCTTCTGCCGCTTCGTCAGGTGGGTGCAGGTGGTATGCGAGGCGCCGCAAGTCACGCATTCGAAGGCACAGCCCTTGACCGTGAACACGGTCGTGATCGGATTATTCCACCAGCCGTTGAAGGGCAGAGTGCTTTCCAGATCGCGGTAGCGCATCACCATTTCGACCATCAGATCGGGCCGCAGATCGACATAGTCCAGAGTCTGCGGCACGAACGTGAGGGGATTGACGTGAACACCCGTGGAATCTTTCCAGGTGAGATTGGGGATCCTGTCGACCGGTGCGCCGCTTTGAAGTGCCAGCAGCAGCTCATGCAACGGCGGCTCGGTACTGTCGCCGCGCAACACGTAGTCCACTTGGCGGATAATCGATCAATTCGCGATGAAAGTAGCTCGATGACAATCCGCCGATGATGACCGGCACGTCCGGGTGCAATTCCTTGACGATGCGCGCGATTTCCAAGGCGCCGTGAGCATGCGGCAGCCAGTGCAGGTCGATGCCGATCGCTTTGGGCTTCTGGCGGGCGAGGAATCGGGGCACGTCGAACCGTCGGCTGTTCATCATGCGCAGCGCGAGATTGACGATTCGCACGTTCATGCCGCGATCATGCAGATAGCTCGCAATGGTCAGCAAATCCGAGCGGATACATTTCAAAGACGGTCGAGGAGGGCACCATGTCGCTCACCGGGCCGTATAGGATCGCCTGCTCGCGAAAATCGTAGACGCTCGGCGCGTGCAGCAGCAGCAGATCCACGCTCGCGATTTCTCAGTTCGTGATCTGCACGCGAACCCGAATCAGCTCCTCGCCGTCCGGATCGATGCACATGGACGGCGCAGGCCAGGCAGGGATCGAAGCTGTGGATCGTGCGCAGGATCTCGAGCGGCTGCTTCGGATCGTGCAGCTTTGGCCCTTGAGCGCCGCCTCGTACGGGCCCTCGATGCCGGCGCGGATCACGCGGGCCGGCGTTCCAGGTGCTCGGCACCACCGCCTGATAGTTTGAGATCCTGCCGTCGTCGATGACGATCCAGTGCCCAAGGCACCGCGCGGCGCCTCGATGAATCCCACGCCCTGCGCATGGCGCGGCCAGGTCGAAGGCTCCCAGAGCGCGTCGGTTGAAGGTGCGCACGTCGCCGGCCTTGATGTTCGCCATGAGGCCGTCATACCACTGCGGCATCGCGTCGGCAAATATCTTGCATTCCAGGCCCGGGCCGCCGTGCGACCCATGGTCGAGAACATCGCTTCGAGGGGCAGATCCAGTTGGGCGAGCGCCTTGTCGGCGAGTTCCCTCGTCGGCTCATGGCCGCTCGCATACAGCATGAGCACCCGCGCCAGCGGCCCCACCTCCATGGCATGACCCTTCCAGCGCGGCGACTTGAGCCAGGAATAGCTCGCCGAGGTGTCCAGGTGCTCATACGGGCGGCTTCGGTCCCGAATAGTCCAATTTCGTCTCGCCGCTGTAAGGGTGCAGCCCCGCCTCCTTGCCGCCGCTGTAGTCGTACCAGGAATGCGCCACGAATTCCTGGATGTCGCGCCTCCGCGTTCAGGTCGACCTCCTGCGATGTGCGAAAGATCGCGGCCGAGAATCGCCCCGCGCGGCACCAGGAAAGTCTTCGGGTCCGGCGCTGCCCATGGCCGGGAAATCGCCGTAGGTCATGAAATTGCCGATGCCCTCGCCATGGCCGCTCTTGAACCAGTCCTTGTAGAAGGAGGCGATCGCCAGCGTATCCGGCAGATAGACCTCGTCGACGAACGCATCGCATCTGCTCGATGATCTGCGCCACCTCTGCAGGCCGACCACGTTGACGGCGGTGGTGCCAGTCCCCGCGCCGGTGTGCACGCTGATGGCGGCGGGCGTGCCGCCCACCAGGAAGTTCGGGTGCGGGTTCTTGCCGCCGAAAATGGTGTGCAGCTGCGCGACTTCGCGCTGCCAGGCGAGCGCATCCAGATAATGCGCCACGGCCATGAGATTCGCCTCCGGCGGCAGCTTGTAGCGCGCGGATGGCCCCAGTAAGCGTTGGCGAAAATGCCGAGCTGTCCCGACTCGACCAGCTTCTTGACGCGATCCTGCACGTCGGCGAAGTAGCCGGGCGAGGAGCGCGCGTAGGTCGAGATCGATTGCGCCAGCGCCGAGGTCGCCTTCGGATCGGCTTTGAGCGCCGACACCACGTCCACCCAGTCGAGCGCGTGCAGATGATAGAAATGCATGACGTGGTCGTGCACGAACTGCGCGCCGATCATGAGATTGCGGATGAGCTGGGCGTTGGCGGGAATCGTGTATTTCGAGGGCGTCCTCGACCGCACGCACCGAGGCGATCCCATGGACCAGCGTGCACACGCCGCAGATGCGCTGCGCGAAGGCCCAGGCATCGCGCGGATCGCGGCCCTGCAGGATGATTTCGATGCCGCGCACCATGGTGCCGGAGCTCGACGCCTGCGTGATCACCGAGCCGTCGAATTCCGCCTCGATCCGCAGATGCCCTTCGATCCGCGTGACAGGGTCGACGACGACGGTCTGTGCGCTCATGTTCGGCTGCCGGCACCCCACCAAGGTTGCTTGGCCACCAGCTCGAGCAGGCTGTGCGGCGTCTTGTCCCAGTTGAAGTGGGCCTGCGCATCGTCGAAAGTGCGCCGGCAGTCCGAGCAGCTGGTGAGGAAGGTCTCGGCGCCGGTGTCATCGATTTCGCGCAGCTTGTTCTCCATCGTCCGGTAGCGCAGCGGCGCCGCGCGCTCGATATCGAGCACGCCGCCGCCGCCGCCGCAGCAGAAACTGAAGCCGCCGTGATTCTTCAATTCGTTCAGCTCGATGCCCATCGCCTTCATGAGCGCCCGCGGCGCATCGGTGACGCCGCCCTTGCGCACCAGCTGGCAGGGATCATGGAAGGTGGTTTTGCCGGTCGCCGGCGTGCTGTCAGTTTCAGCCGCCCGGCCGTGCAGCTCGTCCGCCAGGAATTCGGTGACGTGGCGCACCTTGAAGGGCAGCGGCTTGCCGTACAGATCCGCCGCCTCCCAGCGCAGCGCGGTGTAGGCATGACCGCATTCCGGGACCAGCAGGGTCTTGGCCTTGCAGGCGATGGCCTGCTCGATCAGCCGCAGGCTGATCTCGCGCTGCCACTCCTTGCCGCCGGCGTAGTAGCCGTAGTTCTCCGCCACCAGGCCGTCGCTGCGAAAGGTGCAGGATAGCGCCCAGATGCTGCATGACCCGCGCCAGCGCCGCGACCGCGCTCGGGTAATGCTCGATGTCGGTCCGCGGCACGCACAGCATGACTCCGCCTCCGGCTTGTCGAGCGGGATTTCGACTCCGAACCGCGCGCCGATCGGCGAGCAACTGCTCGCGATACGGCTCGGCGCTTGGCTCCGGCTGGCCGGTTGTCGCGCTGATGCGCCGCCTTCTGGTACAGCTCCTTCGGGGCAAGGCCCGCATCGAACATGGCGTGGCGCGCCTGCTCGATGAGCGCGGCGACATCGATGCCCATGGGGCAGATCAGGCTGCAGCGGCCGCACATGTTGCAGCTGTCGAACAGCAGATGCTGCCAATGCTCCAGCTGATCCGCCGTCACCTCGCGCTTCAGCCCGAACAGCTTGAACAGCGGAGCGAACGGGCTCGCCTCGCGCTTGTAGGCCTGCTTGAAGGGCTCCACCTTCCAGATCGGCGTGTACTGCGGATCCTCGGTGGCGATGTAGAAATGACAGGCGTCCGCGCAGATGCCGCAGTGAATGCAGGACTCGAGCCGAAAGGCGCTGAGCGCGCCGATTTCCTGCGCAAAGCCCTTCATGGCGCCGGCCACCCGAGCCTGCGGGGTTCGCGCTTCCGCCGGGCGCGAGATTGGCAGACGAGTGCGCCCGTGGCATCGTTCATGAGATCGCTCCTTTGCGCGCCAGCACCGCGCCGTTGATGGCGCGGGAGGGAAAGATATAGAAGGCATGCATCAGCTTGCCGAACGGGAACCAGATGAGCAGCGCATCGACGCTCAGGATGTGCAATCCGAGCAGCGTCTGGTAGGGCCGCCGACGTGGGCGGTGGCGGCAAGACCCGTGACCATGCACCGCATGGTGATGAACCAGCTGAAGTAGTCGTCGAAATTCGACAGCATGCGCATCACCGGATTGGTCACGCGCCGAAACAGCACCGCCAGAAACAGCGTCAGCGTCAGCACCGAGATCACCGTGATCACGCTCGCTGGCAGGCCCGGCCAGAGTGATGCCGAACAGGCTGCCGAAAAAGATGATGTGCGGCGTGAACAGCAGCACGACCGCGAACAGGCCGAGTGATAGCTGTAACCGAGCGCCTCGCCCGGCGCCGGTGCGACGCGATGAATTCCGGGTGCGGCCAGGAGCGCGTGCCCACCGCGACGACGCCGCCGATCAAGAATTTGAAGACCGAGGCGCGCGGCTCGTTGCAAGTCGCGCCGGATGCGCAGCAGTGCGAAGCCAACGATTCGCCACACCACCCCCAGGCAGAAATATCACGAGCGCCACTTTAAGTGCCGGCCCGCGCGCGAAGCCCAATAGATCCATGCGTCACTCCCCTTCGGTTCACTGTCGTGTCCGTGTTCGCTGTGGTGTTGACGCAGGCGGCTGACGCCGGCGGATGCCACTCCCAGCGCGGCGCCCACGGCGGCGGCGCCGCCGGCGATTTCAAAGACCTGGCGCGGTGCGACTTCGCCCGCCTTGCCCCACGCGGCGGCTGGACAGCGCGGAGTAGAAAGCTGCCCTTGTCCCAGAAATCCGGCTCGGAGCAACCAAGACAGCCGTGTCCGGACTGGATCGGGAAACTGGTGCCGCCGTTCCATTTGATGCGTGGCGCAGGCGTTGTAGGTGGTCGGTCCCTTGCAGCCGAGTTCGTACAGGCACCAGCCGTTGCGCGCTCCCTCATCGTCGAAGGACTTGGCGAACTTGCCCTGGTCGTAGAACGGCCGCCGATAGCAGCGGTCGTGGATGGTGTTGCCGAAGAAGGCCTTGGGACGCCGATTCTCATCCAGATCCGGAACTCTTCCCGGTCGCCACGAACTGCAGCAAGGTGCCGGTGATCACTTCCGGGATCGGCGGGCAACCGGAGACGTTGATGATGGGCTTGTCGCCAACGATGGCCGATGACCGGCCATGCGCTCGGTCGGGTTGGGGTCGGCGAAGGGAATGCCGCCAAAGGCCGCGCAGGTGCCGACGCAGACGATGGCCGCCGCACCCTTGGCCGCCTCGCGCAGGGTATCCTCGCGCGCTGCGGCCGCCAGCCGCGCAGTAGGCGCCGCCGGCACCGGTCGGCACCGAGCCATCCACCACCAGCACGTACTTTCCGAAGTTGTCCTTCATGGCCTTGTCGCGGGCCGATTCCGCGGCCTCGCCGGACGCCGCCATGAGCGTGTCGTTATAGTCCAGCGAGATGATGTTGAAGATCAGGTTCTCGATGGTCGGCGAAAAGGATCGGGTCAATGATCTCCAAGCAGCCGGTGCATTCCTGAAACGACAGGTACACTACCGAAGGCCGCGGCGCGTTGCGCAACTGCTCAGCCATGGCCGGTCCCATCCAGGGCGGCAACGCCATGGCCGATGCCACGGCCGTGCAGTACTTGATGAAGCTGCGCCGGCTGATGCCATGCCTCAGCAGCATCTCGCCGACCGTTAGTCGATCATCGCTCGTAACTCATTGCCATGTCGTCCCCTAGCTCGGTCGAGTAGCTGCGACGGCTCACGCGCCCGCGCAGGGCTCGCGCCGCCCGCGGCGATCTCATCGGGCGCGCTCGCCAGCATCTCTGGCACGCGAGTCACTTCCAGCAACTCCGCGATCGATTCGCCCTGGGGATCGCGATGCTCACCCACCAGATGCCGGAAACGCCGCGTTTCCCGGATCGCTCGAGACTCCATCGCGCTTTCACCGTCGCCTGCACCTCGCCCTCGCCGAGCACGCGCTCAAGCTCGATGCGGTCCTGCGGACTCATTGGCAGACTGCGCAAATCGATCGCCGCGGGGTACCCGGCCATCGGCGAGCCGCTCGAGCAGGGTCGCGAGTTCTGCAAGGATGGCGGCGACTCCTCCGCCCAATCCGCCCGATCGCGCGGGCTCACCCGACGGCGCTGCTGCGCCGGGGAGCGCCGGGCCCTCGATCCGGATCGGAATGTCGGCGAGGCGGCTCAATGGTTGCTCCAACGCTTAAGGAGTGCCGCCGCTTGCCGGCCGGCCTCGGTCCAGCGCCACCGCGACGGGAGCGGACAGCTCTTCGCTCCAATCGATGCGGCCGGGCTGGATGCACAGCAGCGCGCGCCGCGGCGGCAGGCAGTCGCGCAGGCGCGCCATATCCAATAGATCGATCAAGCCCGACTTCATGGACGCTGCGGCGGCGCGCGCTGGACAGAAATCGGTCCATGTCTCGAGCCTTCGAACAGGCGTAATGCTTCCCGGCGAAGCGCTGAGATTCGGCAGCATCGATGACCAGCACCGAATGGGTCGCCTCGATGTAGGGCAGCAAACTGAAGCTCAAGGTGCCAGCGTCGATGAAATCGGCAGCCTCGGCGTCCGAGCTCCGAGCGCACCCGCGTCACCAGTTGTACTCCGGCACCGTCATCGCTCAGCAGCACATTGCCGAATCCGAGCACCAGAGCTGAGCGGCACGCAGGGTTCGCCGCAACGCATGTCAGGCGACTGTAATCCGCTCTCCACCGCAAGCCTTGACGTCACCGTCAGCCCTCGTTGCATTTTCACAAGCAAAGCATTCTCGTCGGGCACGGTCTGTGCGTTACCGTACATACAGCGCGAGCCCCGCGCCGCTAGCGATCTGCGGTATCTGAGTGCATGAGCTATCCATCTGCCAGGCCCTTGCTTGCGCAGGTCGAATGAAATCGCGACGGATCGCGGTGCGGCTGCCGTCGTGGAGCGCATCATCGTCGAGGTCGGCCCGCTCGTCCGGCGTCGAGCCCATGCTGCTCGAGCAGGCATTTACCTTCGCGCGCGCAGGCAGCTGTGCCGCGAGCGCCAGGCTATCGATCGAGACAACAGAGGTCATCGTCAGCTGTCTGTCCTGCGATGCGCAATCGCGTACCGCGCCCAACCGCTTGCTTTGCAGCGTCTGCGGCGGGTACCGTACCCGAATCGTAGCGGGAGATGAGCTGCGACTGCGCCGCGTCGAGCTGCGGGCGCCGCAGGTGCGGTCGACGTCGGCCGCTGCATAACCACGAGCGATTTAAGGATCGATCATGTGCGGAACTTGCGGCTGCAACATCACCCCGGCTAACACCGAATCAAACCCTGCTCATCGCAGCGAAAACACGGTCGAGGTGCTGCAAGATCTGCTCGCGGCCAATGACGGATCGCGCGCGCACAACCGCGCTCACTTCGACGCGCATGGCGTTCTCGCCATCAATCTCATGTCCTCACCGGGCGCCGGCAAGACGGCATTGCTGGAAGCGACCATCGCCGCGCTCGAGAGTGCGCTACCGCATCGCCGTCATCGAGGGCGATCTGGAAACGGATAATGATGCCGCCCGCATTCGCGCCCAGGGCGTGCAGGCGGTGCAGATCACGACCGGGACGGCCTGCCACCTCGATGCGCATCTGGTGCATCGGGCGCTGCACGAGCTGTCCCTGTCAGGACTCGATCTGCTGTTCATCGAAAACGTCGGCAATCTGGTGTGTCCGGCGAGCTTCGATCTCGGCCAGCACTTGAATGTCACGCTGCTCAGCGTCACCGAGGGCGACGACAAGCCGGCCAAATACCCGGTCATCTTTCGCGCCAGTGATCTGGTGGTGTTGAGCAAGACGGACCTGCTCGACGTGATGGACGATTTCGAGCCCGGCGCGCGCCGCCGGACGCATTGCGCGCGCTCGGCCGGGACACGCCGATGATCGCGCACGGCAGCGCGGCGCACGCAGGCGCTCGGCTCCGTGGCTCGAGTGGCTCGAGCAGCAACTGGCGCGGCCGCGCCTCATCGCCGCGGGCGCATCGCCGCCGCGCATCGCCGCCGCCGCGGCCGGTGGCCTGACGCATGTGCCTCGCCGTTCCAGTTCGGGTCGTCGCGCTGCTGGGCGATCAATGGGTCGAAACCGAGGTGGGCGGGATTCGCAGCCGCGTGTCGAGTCGCCCTGATCGATGAGGTCGCGGTCGGCGACTATCTGATCGTCCACGCCGGTTTCGCCATTACGCGGCTTGATGTCGAGGAAGCAGAAAAGACCCTGGCCTTGTTCGAGGAAATTGCCGCCCGGCTCGAATCGGCCCCTCGATGCGCTACATCCGCGGCTTCCGTGAAGGCGCCGCGGCGGCCGCGCTAGCCGAGCTGATCGAAGCGGAGGTCGACCCGCGGCGCGAGTATCACCTGATGGAGTTTTGCGGCGGCCATACCCACGCCATTTTCCGCTACGGCGTCGAGGACCTACTGCCGGGCAATGTGCGCTTGGTTCACGGCCCCGGCTGTCCCGTGTGCGTCCTGGCCGTGCCGCGGCTCGATGCGGCCATCGAATTCGCGGGCCGCCCCGATGTTACGCTGGCTGAGCTACGGCGACATGCTGCGGGTGCCCGCGTCGCGGCGGCGCAGCCTGCTCAAAGCGCGTGCGCTGGGTGCAGACGTGCGCATGGTCTATTCGGCGCTCGAGGCGCTCGAGATCGCTGCGGCGCATCCCGACCGACAGGTGGTGTTCTTCGCCATTGGTTTCGAGACCACCACGCCGGCCACCGCGCACATTATTCTGGAAGCACAGCGGCAGGATTTGCGATAATTTCAGCGTCTATTGCAATCATGTGGTGACCCCGGCGGCGATCCAAAGCATCCTCGATTCGCCTGAAGTGCGCGAATGGGGCCAGGTTCGCGTCGATGGTTTCATCGGTCCTTCGCATGTCAGCGCGGTGATCGGCAGCCGGCCGTACGAGTATTTCGCTGAAGAATATCAGCGCCCGGTGGTGATCGCCGGCTTCGAGCCGCTCGACGTGATGCAGGCAATCCGCATGCTGGTGCAGCAGCTCAATGACCGGGCGCGCCTGCGTCGAGAATCAGTTCACCCGCGGAGTCACCCGCGACGGCAACGCCAAAGCGCAGCGACTGGTCGCGGAGGTTTTTGAGCTGCGTCCGAGTTTCGAGTGGCGCGGCTCGGGCGAGCTGCCCTACAGCGGACTGCGCATCAAAGCCGCCTATGGCAAGATTCGATGCGGAGCGCCGCTTCGCCATGGAGGTCCGGCAGCTGCCGGAAAATGCCGCCTGCCAGTGCCCGGCGATCATCCGCGGTGTCAAGAAGCCCACCGATTGCGCGATTTTCGGCACCGCCTGCACGCCGCGCAATCCGATCGGCTCGTGCATGGTATCCGCAGAAGGCGCCTGCGCCGCGTATTACAAGTACCGTCGCGGCGCCGTATCGGGCGGTCGGCTGATGCGCATCCTGCTGCTGGTGCACACATTCAACAGCCTGTCGCAGCGCCTGTACGTCGAGCTCGCCCGCGACGGGCACGAGCTATCGGTCGAACTCGACATCCACGATCGGGTGACCGCGAAGCCGTCGAATTGTTGCAGCCCGATGTCATACTCGCGCCGTTCTTGAAGCGCGCCATTCCGCCTTCGCTTTGGCAACGCCACCTCTGTCTGGTCGTGCATCCCGGGCCGCCGGGAGATCGGGGCTCCGCGGCGCTCGACTGGGCGATATTGCGCGGTGTCAAGGACTGGGGAGTCACGGTGCTGCAGGCGCAGGCCGAGCTCGACGCCGGGCCGGTCTGGGCCAGCGCAAGCGTTCCCCATGCGCGGCGCGCGCAAGAGCAGCCTGTATCGCAACGAAGTGACCGAAGGCGCCGTAAGCGCCGTGCGCGCGGCGCTCGCCCGCGTGCAGCAAGGCGCCGGCGCACTGCGCGATGCCGCCCGAGGGACATGAGCAGGGCTGGCAACCCGCGCTGCGCCAGGCGTGATCGCGCGATCGATTGGCTCGCTGATGATACCGCGACAGTGCTGCGCAAGATCCGTTCCGCCGACGGCTTTCCCGGCGTGGAAGACCAACTTTTCGGACGCCGTTTCGGCTCTTCGATGCGCATCGCGGAGACGCGTCTGGCGGGTGAAGCCGGCGCGCTGATCGCACGGCATCACCAGGCCATCTGCCGCGCCACGCGTGGATGGCGCCGTGTGGATCGGTCAGCTGCAGCCGGCCGATAGCGTAAAACCGGGGTTCAAGCTTCCCGCCGGTCGCTGCTCTGGGTGAGCTTGCGCACAAGAACTGTCCGACCGGAGTGCGCGTGCGAGGATGCTCGACGGTGAGATCCGCTACGAGGAGTCGCGGCCCAGTCGGCTATCTGCATTTCGACTTCTACAATGGCGCGCTCTCCACCGCGCAATGCGATCGCCTGCGTGCCGCCTATGCGCAGGCCTGTCGGCGGCCCACGCGAGTCATCGTGCTCATGGGCGGAGCCGATTTTTGGTGCAACGGCATGCATCTGCACTGCATCGAAGCAGCCGACAGTCCCGCCGATGCCTGCTGGGACAACATCAACTGCATCGATGATCTCGCGCACGATATTCTCCATGACCGATACGCATCTGACGGTCGCGGCGTTGCAGGGCAATGCCGCCGCCGGCGGAGTATTTCCTGGCGCTCGCTGCCGACCGCGTGCTGGCGCGCAGCGGAATCGTGCTGAATCCACACTATCGCAACATGGGCAATCTCTACGGCTCGGAATACTGGACTTACCTGCTGCCGCGACGAGTGGGCGCCGCGGCAGCGCATGCCATCATGGCGCGCCGCCTGCCGCTCGGTGCGCCGGAAGCCCGCGGCCTCGGGCTGATCGATGATCAGGCGGGACCGGACGCGGGCGAGTTTCGCGCGCTTGTCGATGAGCGCGCTGCGCAGCCTGGCGGCGTTGAACCGGTTCGCGCAAGCCCTGGCCGACAAGCGCGAGCGTCGGGCGCGCGACGAGCAAAGCGCGCCCGCTGGCCGAGTATCGGGCCGAGGAACTCGCGCGCATGCGCATGAATTTCTACGGCTTCGATCCCAGCTATCACATCGCGCGTCATCGGTTCGTCCATCGCACGCCGCACGCCTGGACTCCGCTGCATTTGGCGCACCACCGCCGACGGCTGCAGTGAGCGTCGGCGCTTGCAGGGCGGCTCTCCAGGCGCGATATCCATCTCAGCCTCTGCGCGGCGCTGGCGGATGCGGCGGTCGCGTGCAGGGCGTCGGCTTCAGGCCGTTCGTCTACCGCCTGGCCCATCTGCACGAGCTCACCGGCTGGGTGCGAAACTGCGGCGGGGAGGTCGAAATCCTCGCCGAGGGCCCATCGCAGCGACTGCAGACTCTTTGGCGAGGCCCTGGTGTCGCGCGCGCCGCCGGCGGCAGCGCCGCGGCTGCTTCAGGTGCGGGCAGCGCTGCGAGTGAACACCCTGATAGTTCCGCATTCTACCGAGCGCGCAGGGCGAAGTGCTGCACTGTCCACGTGCCGGCGGATCTTTTCACCTGCGATGATTGCCTGGCAGAACTCTCCGACCGCACAGGCGCGGCGCTACCGCTACCCCTTCATCAATTGCACGCAGTGCGGACCGCGCTACACGCTGATCCGCGCGATGCCCTACGATCGGCGCGAACACCACGCTTGATCGCTTCGCGCTGTGCCGCGACTGCGCTGCCGAATACGCCGATCCGCTGGATCGGCGTTTCCACGCTCAGCCGCTGGCGTGCGCAGCCTGCGGGCCGGCGCTCTCCTGGCACTGCCGGGCAGCCGGATCGACGGCAATCGCACAGCCGCATTGGCAGCCGCGCTGGCCAGCTTTGCGCGACGGGATGATCGTCGCCGTTCGCGGTGTCGGCGGCTATCATCTGCTGTGCGATGCGTGCAACGAGCAGCGCAGTCGCTCGCTTGAGGGCGCGCAAAGGGCGGCCGGCGAAACCGCTGGCGGTGATGCTGCCCGTGGCGCGGCCGGGACGGGCTGGAATACGCACGCACGGTGGTGCGGCTATCGGCGCTCGAGGCCGCGGCGCTGCGCAGCAGCGAGCGCCCGATCGTGCTTGCACGGCGCAACGCCGATGCGCCGCTGGCCCCTTCGGTCGCTCCCGGCATTGGCGAGTTCGGCGTGATGCTGCCCTACAGTCCGCTGCATCATCTGTTGCTGGCGGATTTTGGCGGCGCGCTGGTGGCGACCTCCGGCAACTTGAGCGGCGAGCCGGTGTTGACCGAGCCTGAGGACATGGAAGCGCGGCTCGACTGTGTGGCCGACGGGTTTTTGCACCATGATCGCCCGATCGTGCGGCCCGCGGATGATCCGGTGGTTCGTTCGATCGCCGGTGCCGTGCGGCCGCTGCGATTGGGACGCGGCACCGCGCCGCTAGAACTACAGCTCCGCGGTATCTACGCCGATTCCGATTCTCGCGGTCGGCGCGTATTTCAAGACCACCGTAGCGCTGGCCTGGGAAGAACGCGCTGTCGTCTCGCCGCATATTGGCGACCTTGCCAGCCCGCGGGGACGCGAAGTCTTCGCGCAAGTCGCTCACGATTTGCAGCAACTCTATGGCGTACGCGCGCAATGCATTGCGCATGATGCACACCCGGACTTTCCCAATGCACGCTGGGCCCGTGACTCAGGGCTCCCGACTCACGCCGTCTGGCACCACTACGCGCATGCGGCCGCCGTGGCGGGCGAGTATCCGAGCGATGCGCCGCTGCTGTGCTTTACCTGGGATGGCGTCGGGCTCGGCCCGGACGGAACGCTCTGGGGCGGCGAAGCTCTGCTGGGGCGACCTGGCGCATGGCGGCGCGTTGCGAGCTGGCGTCCTTTTCGTTTGCCGGGGGGCGAGCGTGCGGCGCGACATCCCTGGCGCTCGGCACTCGGCTTGAGCTGGGAGAGCGGACTGGCATGGGCGGAGGGGGCATCATTGTCTGATCCCCTGCTGCGCGCCGCTTGGGAGCGCGGATTGAACGCGCCCACGACGACCTCGGTGGGCCGGCTGTTCGACGCTGCCGCTGCGCTGCTGGGCGTCTGCTTGCGCGCGAGCTATGAAGGTCAGGCGCCGATGCAATTGGAAGCACTCTGCCGCGATGCCGCCGCGCCCATGGCGTTGCCGCTCGATCGCGACGCGAGCGGCATTTGGCGCACCGACTGGGCGGCACTTCTGCCGGCGTTGGTGGACACCCATGCAACCTCGGGCGCCCGCGCCGCGTGTTTCACGCGAGTCTGGCACAGGCGCTGTGCGGGCAGGCGCTCGCGCTGCGCGAGGAAACTGGCGTGGCGTCGCGTGGGCTTGTGCGGCGGCGTTTTTCAGAATCGCATCCTGACGGAGCAGGTGCAGGTGCTGCTGACAGCCGCGGGGTTCGAAGTCCTGATACCCGAACGGCTTCCGGTCAACGACGCGGCGATCAGTTTTGGTCAGGTGATCGAGGCTGCGGTCCGCCTCAGGAGCGCCGGCTGAAATTTCGCGACACCCACATCAGTCTGGCGCACGGCAATGGCGGGCGACTGATGCGCGAGTTGATCGACGAATTGTTCGCGCCCGCGTTTGCCAATCCGCAGCTTGACACCCGGGTCGACGCGGCCTCCCTGGCGCTGCCTGATGAGGGAGACCTAGTAGTCACCACCGACGGGTTCACGGTGCAGCCACTGGAATTCCCGGGCGGCAACATCGGTTCTCTGGCCGTCCACGGCACTGTCAATGATCTTGCAGTGAGCGGCGCGGAGCCGCGCTACCTGACGCTAAGCGTTTTCCTCGAGGAAGGACTTGAAGTTGCGCTGCTGCGCCGCGTGATTGATGCACTCGCTGAAGCCGCGCGCGAGTGCGACATCGCAGTCGTAGCCGGTGATACCAAGGTTTTGGGTCGCGGTGACTGCGACGGGATCTATCTGTCGACTACCGGAATTGGAGTTCGCCGTTCCGGCGTCTGCTTGGGTTTCGATCTCGTGCGAGCGAGCGACCGCATTTTGGTCAGCGGTCCGATTGGAGACCATGGCGCAGCGGTCATGCTCGCGCGGCAAGAATTCGGTCTGCGGGGCGATTTGAAATCCGACGCGGCCAGCGTCCTGTCGCAGGCGCAGGCGCTCATGGCCGTACCGGGTCTGCGATTCATGCGCGATCCCACCCGGGGCGGATTAGCGACGGTCGCGCATGAGCTTGCGCGCGCCACCGGACTCGCCGTGAAGCTCGAGGAAACGCAGATTCCGGTGGCCGACTCGGTTCAGTCGGTGTGTGAATTGCTCGGCTTCGATCCGATGTACCTGGCGTGCGAAGGCCGCCTCGTCGCGGTGGTGGCAGCGGAATCGGCCGAGGCGGCATTGAACGCATTGCGCGCCGTCGCACCGCGGGCGATGCTCATCGGGAAGCTTGAGGAAGCTTCGCCGCAGGTCACCCTGGCCACCTCCTTTGGAGGCCAGAGGTGCCTGGATGAATTGGAGGATGATCCGCTGCCCCGCATTTGTTGAACTCAATTGCGCGGCTTAACAACCAGAACGTCGCACCGTAGGCTATCGAGCGCGTGCTCGGCGGTGTTGCCGATGAAAATCCGTTTCAGCCCAGAACGGGATATCGCACCCATGACCACCAGGCCGGCGCCAATCGAGTGCGCCAGGCGTGGCAGTTCACTTGCCGGATCGCCACAGTTCAAGTGCGCGTTCTTTTTGCTTATTCTAAATCGCCTGAGGGTGTCATAAAAACGATCGCGAACCGCTGCCCTGTAAGCTTTCTCCTGCAGGGGAGTGGCCGCCAGCGGTCCTATTAGCGGACGGCAGACATGTCCAACGTGGACGAAGCCCTTCACCGCCGCGGCGACGGTGCGCGCGGCATCGATGATCTCATGGTCCAGTGCGACAGGCTTGTCATTGGCATGGAATGGATCAAGGGCGGCCAAAATCCGCGGGCGGCGCCATGCGGTTCGACCTTTGACGATGAGCAGCGGAACCGGGCAGCGCCGAATGAGTTCGAAATCAGTTTGCGTAAGGAGCAATCGCGCGAAGACATTGTGCCTGCGCGCTTCGATGACGAGCAGGTCCGGCTTAGTGAGAAGAACTTGGCGCAAAATTGCTTCGTGGACGGGATAGCCGGTTTGCACCTTTGTGGCGACGATAAGATTCTCGCGCCGCAAGCGGTTCGCGATGCGTTCAAGCTGGCTCCGATTTTGCTCCGCCTCCGAGCGAGTAAATCGTTCAGCCGCCGCGTGCCCAGTTCCTTCAGACATGAACGCCGCCATGGCGTTGAACAATTCAATGCTGGCGCCCGTGCGGCGCGCCAGCAGGCCGGCGCGCCGCACGGCCTTATTCATCCCCGCCGAGGGGTCGGCGATCGCGACCAATATCCGTGCAAATTTACGGCTGGACATCGTGTGTTCCGCCGGCGCCGCCAATATTGGCATATTTCCACATGATTACCGACAGGCCCCAAGCCAGCAAAAACATCGCCACGATGAAGTAACCCAATACGCCAAGGTCGAACCGCGAAATCATATCGGGAATGGGACCATGCGCATCCATCACTCTCATGAGCACCTGCAGTAGCTCGACTGTGCCGATCACCAGCGCAACGGCGACCGAAATGCCAGTGCTCGTAATGTTGTAGAAGATCTTGCGCAACGGATTTAGCAGTGCCCAGTTATATGCCTTCGACATAAGTATGCCGTCAGTGGTGTCCATCATCGTCATACCGGCGGCGAATAATATCGGTAAAGACAATACCGCGTAGATGGGCATATTGCCGACCGAGGCACCCGCAGTCATTGCAAGCAAGCCAACCTCCGATGCCGTGTCGAAACCCAATCCGAAAAGAAGCCCAAGCGGAAACATTTGCCAGCTGTGATTCATCAGCTTTTGCAAATGTCTCCCAAAGAGGCGCCCGATTATGCCGCGCTGCCGGAGTAAGCGCTCTAAAGCTAGATGGTCATGCTCCCCGGTTTTCGCCTTGCGCCAGACCTTCAATACATCGCACAGGATCAGCAGATTCAAGATGCCAATAATGTACAAAAACGCGCCGGACACGCTCGCCCCAACAAACCCTCCAATAGCTTTCAACTGAGGTAGCTCCAGCCTCCAACGAGTGGCGCCAAGTGCGATACCGACCGTGAGGCCGACCACGACAGTCGAATGCCCAAGAGAGAAGAAAAACCCGACGCCGAGTGCGCGTTTGCCCTTTTGCAGCATGAGCCGTACCGTATCATCGACGGCGGCAATATGGTCGGCGTCGAACGCGTGCCTTATTCCGAACATGTAAGCGACCAAGCCTAGTCCGACTAGTGCCGGATGCAGTCGGGTGTAGTGCAGATAAAGGCCCCAACCGATAACGTGCAGAAGTGCTACAAATCCATAGAGAGCGGCAATCCGCATCAACTCAGCGGCGGAAAATGACGGACGCGCTCGAACATTGCTGTGAACGTTCAGCCGCATTCTTGCGCGCCTTTCCCGGAAGGCGCGGGCATCACGATGCGCTCCCGGCCAGAGTCCCAATGCGGAGTGGAATGCGAACTGTCTGGAGGGCGGCTGCGCGCGGCATCCTGGATGGCGTCAATGCATGAGGGCCCGGCAGCCGATCAAACGCGCAGCGCACCACCTGGTAGCATTCGCAGCAACAGGCCTCAACGCCGCTGCGATGTATGACCGTGATGTGACCACGCCGGTAGGTGATGAGGCCGGCACATTGCAATTTGCCGGCCGCGTCCGTTATCCCCTCCCGCCGCACGCCCAGCGTGTGTGCCAACAGTTCATGTGTCATCGTCAGCTCCTGCGACCCGAGTCGATCGATGCTATGCAATAGCCATCGGCACAGTTGTTGATCGATCGAGTGGCGCCGATTGCAGATCGCCGACTGTGCTATCTGGGTAAACAGGGCCTGCGTATACAGAAGGAGCAAATGCTGCATTTCGCCGCCACGGCTGAATTCTTGCCGAAGAGCTTTGCGCTTAAGGCGATAAATTTGTCCGCCGCTCTGCACGACTACACGATTCGCCATTACGCCGTCGTCCAAGAACAGATTAACCCCCACGAGACCCTCGTTGCCGACCGTGGCGATCTTGGTTGATGCTCCGTCGGTCGCTATGTGCAGAATCGAAATAATTGAGGTGATCGGAAAGTAGCCATAGTCAAGTTCGCGGTGCGATTCGCAAAGAGTCTCGCCGGCTCGGGCCTGAATCAATGAAAGGTACGGTTGCACGCGCTCCCATTCATGATCGGGGAGTGCCCCCAGCAGCTTGTTTTGTAACCCACCGACAATGAGAGGCTGCTCGACATTCCGATGAGATCCTCGTATTGGAAATCAATGCTGAGACGGGCCTTTCCAAGTGCCCGACATCGGCCTTCCCGCGCACTGTACTCTCTGTTCGGTATCCGACATAGTGAATTTGCATCAAATGACGTTGCCAGCCGCAAAAGGCGTATAACATCAACGGGGAAACAATGATGCAATCCGTCTAGGCGACCGCGTGCGCGATTCGGTGAACATCGGCAAATTCGCTGCGCGAAACAGTGAGGACTTGCGATGGTCACGACCCAAATCTCTCATCATGCACGGCGACGCACTTCGCGCACCGACATTCCCGTGAGGAACAGCATACTTGAGGCCCTCCTTTCCTCGGAATATAAGCGTCTTCTACCGAGGCTTGAGCACATCGTATTGAAAGGCGATGAGATAGTTTATCGGGCGGATCAGACGATCGAGTACGTGTATTTTCCCGAAGAAGCAGTAGTCGCCATGATGGACAGCATGCACGGTGGGCAGACCGTCGAGGTCGGCATCATCGGCCGCGAAGGCATCGTGGGCATCAATATTTTCCTGGGCGGCACCGTCACCCCCGACAAGGCTATCGTGCAGCTCGCCGGCGGCGCGATGAGGATGAAGGTGAAGGACTTGCGCAGGGAGCTGAGTTTTGGGAGTCCGCTGCAGCAGTTGCTTCTAGCCTATGCGCGCGCATTCCTCGCAGTGATCAGCCAGTCGGTGGCCTGCTGCCAGCACCATTCCATCGAGCAGCGGTTGGCGCGCCTGCTTCTTACCATGAGTGACTATGCCGGCTCAGGAGAGATTTTGGTGGTGCAGGAATCGCTCGCCAGCCTCTTGGGAGTGCGTCGCTCGAGTGTCACCGAGTCTGCTATGAAGCTTCAGGCGCTCCGACTGATCAGATACCGACGCGGCGCTATGCGCGTTCTCAGCCGGCGTCGATTGTTGAACAAATCCTGCGAGTGCTATCGAGTCATCCGGCAACAATACAAGCGCCTGCATAGTGAGGTGCCGCGATTGTTGTCCAAAAAGTGACGCGCGGGCCGCCAGCGCATGTCGCAGTTCAATGCTAGTCCCATGCAGTCGCAGCGCGACAGCGAGGTTCCCGATGACGTGCGCGTCGCGCAGGCCATTGATTGCGTGCTCGAATTGGAACGCGCCGCCCAATCTGCGATCGCGGAGTGCGAGAAGCAGGGTCAGGAGCTATTGGAGCACGCACGGCAGGAGCGGCGAAATATTTTACAGCGAGCGCAGGATCGTGTCGTCGCCTTGCATACCAGGGCTGCGCATGCCTTCGATCAGCGGGCCGCTCAGGCGCGCGAACAACACGCTCGGCCCCCGGCCAGTGTCTTTGCGCAGCGCAATGATCCGGATCGTCTGCGGGCTGCCATCGAAAAACTGGCGGATCGGCTCATAGGCATCGGAGATGAAGAGGTCTGAGATGGCGATCAATGGTGACTTGGACTATGCGCTTGCTCGGGTAGCTGCGCGCCATGGACAGCGCTTGGACGAAGGCGCGTGGCGCCGCCTAAACGCGAGCCGCAACATGAGTCACTACGTGACGGCGGTGCGCTCGACAGCGCTCGCTTGGTGGGTCAGTTCCATTGATCCCGAGAACGAATGTCATGCCATCGAACGCGCGCTGAGAGTGCAGTGGCGACGCTATGTCGACGGTGTGGCCGTGTGGCATCCGCAGCCATGGCAGGCGTGGCTCGGCTGGTTGGCTTGGCTGCCAACTTTGAGCCTGCTGGCACCGCTCGCGCGCCCGGAGGCAGTGCCCAAGTGGTTGTTGGCGGATCCCGTGTATGGCCCGGTTGCTCTGGGCACGCCCGCGGATCGCGCTGCCGCGCTCGAGCACACCGCGCTCGCGGCGCTTAATCCCGCGGTGGCGGGCCTGATGACCCCGGGTGCGGCGTGGAGTGAACAGTGGCAAACGTTGCGGCCGCGAGCCGAGTCGGGCACAGAGAATTTCCTGCACCGGTTGAAGGCGGCAATCGAAGAGCACGAGCAAGCCATGCTGCGAGCCAGCGGCAGCGCCGAACCGCTGCGCCAGGAGTTGGCGACCCGCTTGCAGCACTTGCTCCGTGCGGCTGCCGGTACCGTGATCGTGACGGTGTGTCATCTCGCCCTGGTCGCACTCGACCTGGAGCGGCTGCGCGGCGAGCTGTCGCGCAGATGTCTGTTCGGCGATGATCAAACCGAGCACGTCTGATGGCACTGCGGCCCGTTGCTGCAAAGTGGTTCGAGCTGTTGATTGCGCGCAACGAATTGGGCGCGGCGCTGCAGAATCTCTCGGCTACCGGTGCGGTGGAGCTGCAGGCTCACAGTGATGCGTCCGCCGCGACACTGCTGCCGGTGCTGCGCGCTGCGGTCGATGAGTACAAACGCTTGACTCAGCAGTATCTGGAATTCTGGCCGGCGGCAGAGGGCGCCACCTCGCAAGACGCGCGCGAGCCGGAAGACATTCCGGCCGCGGCCCTGAAGCAGCTGCGCTCCTGGGCCCTCGAGGCCGATCCTGTCATCGACAGCTTGCAACGTTTGGCGCAGGAAAGTACCGAGCTCGAGCGCCTGCAGCCGCTGCTATTGGCAACCGACAGCGTTTTGCCGGACCTGAGTTTGTTGACTCAGGCGGGTCCGGTCCTGGCCAGCCGCGTGTATCTGTTGGCACAAGGAGCGCTTAGCTGGGAAGTGCCGCCGTCGGTAATCATGCAACACTTTCGTAGTGGTGACAGTAGCTATGTGCTCGCCGTCGGGCCTGCGGAGCAAATCGCCGCGTTTGATGAAACCCTGAGCGCGCAAAAGGCGCGCCGGTTGGTGCTGCCGACGGCACTGCCGGTACAACGCGAGGCGGCACAAGCATACTGCCGGTCGCGCATCGAACAAATTGGCGATGAGGTTCATGGCCTCCACGCGACGCTGCAGGCGCTGCACGGCCGTCATGGCATGAGCGCTGCGCTCGCCGATCTCGCCTTTGTCGAGTGGATCGTGCAAAACGTACCACAGCTCGAATTGACCGAGCACTTCGCGTGGATCACGGGGTGGACCAGCGATCTTGCGGGCGGAAGGCTCGAAGCGGCACTGAATCGCCAGCAGCTGCTTTTTTTGCTGCGTTACCCCAGCGCGCCCCGGGGGCTGGTTCCTCCGGTGGTGCTGCGCAATCCACGCTGGGCGCAGCCATTCGAGCTGTTCTCGCGCCTGTTCGGCATGCCGGGCGCAAATGAGGCGGACAGCAGCCGGCTTCTCGCAGTGGTTGCTCCGCTGATGTTCGGCTACATGTTTGCCGATGTTGGACAGGGCGCGATGCTGGTGGTTGCGGGTGTGCTGCTGCGCAAGAGATTTCCCGCGACGGCATTGCTCATTTCTGGCGGCATTGCGGCCGTCGCATTTGGGTTTTTATTTGGCAGTCTGTTTACCTCCGAGTCGGTGCTCGCGGCACTTTGGTTGCGACCGCTGGACCGGCCTTTGGCGCTGCTCGGCCTGAGCCTTGTCTTCGGGGCCTGTGTAATCCTGGTGGGATTTGCTCTGGATGGCGTACAGCATTCGTGGTCGGGGCTTGCTGCGCAGTGGTGGGCCACGCGTGCGGGTCTGGTGCTCTGCTATTTGGGAATGATTTGCGCGCCCATGGACATTCGCGCGCTGTGGGCTCTACCCGCGGGTCTCGGCTGGTATCTCATCGGCAGCGCCGCATGCGCCGCGGCGAATCCACTGACTGCTCTCCCCACCGCAGCAGCCGAAGCCTTGGAGGCTCTGCTGCAACTCGCGATCAACACGATCTCGTTCGTGCGTATCGGTGCCTTTGCGCTCGCGCATGCCGGCTTGGGCTCGGCCGTTGCCGCTCTGGCGGCAGCCGCGGGCTCGCGGCCGGCAGCATGGCTAGTGCTGGCCGCGGGTAATGTGCTGATTGTCGCCATTGAGGGGCTGGTGGTCGGCATTCAAACGACTCGGCTTGTGCTATTCGAGTTCTTCATCCGCTTCCTGCAGGGCTCGGGCCGTGCGTTCCATCCGCTCGCGGCACGCGCCACTGCACAAGTTCCAAATCCGTCAACCAGGAGTTCATCATGAAACAGACAACCCGCGGCGCTGCGATGTGGGCTGGTGCGGTCGCGATGTTCGCCGTCGCCGTCGGTGTAGCAGCGACGTTTCTGCTGCTGGCGGTTCCGGGGCGCGCCGCCGCAGCGGCGGCCGGATCTGCCGAACGGTTGGATCCGCAGCTCATGGCCTGGGCGTTCATTGGCGCGGCGCTTTCCACCGGATTGGCTGCGCTGGCGGCGGGCTATGCCGTCGCACGGGTCGGCAGTGCAGCGGTTGGCGCGATCGCCGAAAAGCCAGAACTATTCGGCCGTGCGCTGGTGCTCGTCGGCCTGGCCGAAGGCATTGCGATCTACGGCCTCATTGTATCGATCCTCATTTTGAACCGTATCGCGTAATCCTAATGAGGCGAGCATGAAGATAGTGGTTGTTGCAGACGAGGTCACCGCACTGGGGTGGCGCCTGATCGGTGCGCAGGTGCAGCTGCGCGCGCAGACCTCAACGCGAGATGCTTTTCGCGAAGCGCTGCGCAGTGCCGATGTAGTCCTGATTACGGCCGAATGTGCACGAGAGATTTCCGTGGCACATCTGAACTCCGCGCTGCTTGCCGGCAAGCCGCTCGTGCTGGTGATTGCCGATCTGCGCCGCCGACATGAGCCGCCCGACATCGAGCTTGAGGTGCGACGTGCGCTCGGTGTTCCGGCATGAGTTCGCCGCAAACCGGCGTGGCGGGCTTTGAGGGGCCGGCGAGTGTGCTCGACGCGCAAGTACATGCGATGTCGCAGCGGGTCAATCAGGACCGCGATCAACGCTGCGCGCAACTGCATGACGATGTCATGGGTCAAGTGCGGGTCATCTTGAGCGCCGCTCGCCGGGAAGCTCGCGCCAACGTCAGCGATGCGGTATTGCGCGAGCGCAAACAGCGCGAGCAAGCGCTGCGGCAAGCGCAGGCGAAAGCCCGGCTCGAAGAGCGGCAGCGCGCTCAACAGCAGGCGCGGACAATGATCGAGGAAATGTGGGCGGCCATCGCAGGTGTGCTCGAAGCGCGATGGGCCGACCCGCCGTGCCGCAACTTCTGGGTAAAGGCGGCCATTTGTCAAGGGCAGATTCTGCTCGGTGACCGCGTTTGGCACATCGAGTACGGCACAGGCTGGTCGTCGGATGAGCGCTGAACGAGCTGAATGAGCTCGTCCCGCACGAAACACAGCTGCTGTGCGACTCGGGGATCCGAGCCGGCATCAGAATCAAGACCGATGGCGCTTGTCTTCGACGCGACGGTCGCCGGATTGCTGGCATCGCGGACGCAGATCGAGTCTGAGTTTCTCGCACAGCACCTGGCGCTCTCGTGAAGGGGCGCGCATGAGCTGCGGCTGAGCGAACGCATTCACTGGATCAGCGGGCCGGTGCTGCGCGCCGCTCCTCGGATCTCTTCCATGTGCAGGATGCCATTGCCGTCGGGCCGCAGGCCCTGCTCGGGGAGTATCACGCTGGGCACGGATGATATCGTTGCGCAGATCTACGAGGACACGACCGGACTCAAGCCCGGCGATGTCGATCACGGGCACCGGCGAGCCGCTGTCCGTGAAGCTCGGTCCCGGGCTTGCTCGGCCAGATCTTCGACGGGCTGCTGCGGCCCTTGAGTCGGCGCACGGCCCTTTCGTCCGGCCCGGCGCCAGGGTCGCGCAGCCGCGACGCTTCGCCTTTGAGCCCAGCGTCGCAGGCGGGGAACCGGTGCGCGCCGGCAGTCGATCGGCGCGGTCGCGACGCCGCGGCCGCAGCATGCTTGCTCCGCCGCAGCGCGGCGGGCGTCGTGGTCTCGGTGGCGCCGCCGGGCGAGTACACCGAGGAAGAGCCGATCTGCCGGCTGGAGCGACGGATGGTTCGACCTTCGAGTCGCACTCGCCCAGCGCTGGCCGGTGCGGCAGCCGCGCCCGGTAGCCAGCGCCTCTGCCCCTGCCGGACCGATGATCACGGGCACAGCGCATCCTCGATACGCTGTTCCCGATGGCGCGCGGCGGCCGAGCCGCAATACCCGGCAGCTTCGGCACCGGCAAGACGGTGCTTGCAGCAATCCCTGGCCAAATGGAGCGATGCCGACATCATCGTGTACGTGGGCTGCGGCGAGCGCGGCAATGAAATGGCCGAGGTGCTCGATGAGTTTCCGCAGGCTCGAGGACCCGCGCAACGGCCGGCCGCTGATGGAGCGCACGGTCATCATCGCCAACACCTCCAACATGCCGGTCGCGGCGCGCGAGGCCAGCATCTACACCGCGGTGACCGTGGCGGAATATTTCCGCGACCAGGGTCTGCACGTCGCCCTGATGGCCGATTCCACCAGCCGCTGGGCGGAGGCGCTGCGCGAGGTGAGCGGCCGTCTCGGCGAGCTGCCGGGCGAGGCGGGCTATCCGGCCTACCTGAGCTCGCGCCTCGCCGCAGTTCTACGAGCGCGCGGGGCGGGTGACGCACGCTCTGCGGGCGCCGAAGGATCCGTCACCATCATCGGCGCCATCAGCCCGGCCGGCGGGCGACTTCTCCGAGCCGGTCACGACGCACACGCGCCGCTCCGTGCGCACGTTCTGGGCGCTGGACCGCAGCCGGGCGCAGGCGCGTTTTTTTCCGGCCATCGATCCGCTGCAGTCCTACAGCGCGGACGTGGAGGTGCTCGGCGCGTTGGTGGCAGGCACAGGGCAACCCCGACTGGGCAGCACAGCGCCAGCGGGTGCTCGAACTGCTCGAGTCGCAGGTCGCGGCTGGAGCGCATGGCGCGCATCGTGGGCAAGGATGCCCTGCCTGCCGGCGCAGCAGCTGACACTGTCTGTGCGCGGATCTGGTCGAGGAAGCGGTGCTGCGCCAGTCCTCGTTCTCCGATGCCGACCGCTACTGCTCGCCGCAGCGGCAGACGGCGATCCTGGGCGCTGATCACCCGCTTCATCGATCTGGCGCAGAACGCCCTCGAGCGCGGCGTGCTCCCGGACCGCATCGCGGCGATCTTCCGGTCCGGCAGCTCGCTGCAACGCATCGGCGAGGAGTTATGGCGAGGATCGCATTCCGCAACGATCCGCGAGCTGTGGCAGCAGATGGATACCGAATTCGCGGCATTTGCACGCAGGAGCCGGTCCATGCGGGTTGAAGTGAGCCTCGAGAATAGCGTGCAGCGGATCGAGGGGCCGCTGCTGTTTCTCGAGCGCAAGGCCGATCTCGGACTCAACAGCTTCGTCGAAGTGCTGGACCGCCACGGGCGCAGCCTGCGTCGGCCGCGTCGCGGCGCTCGATGACGAATCCGTCGTGGTCGAAGTGCTGGAGTCGACCCACGGGCTCGGCGTGCACGACACGCGCATCCGCATCTGGAACGAGCCGCTGCTGTTCGGCGTCGGACCCGGCATGCTGGGCCGCACTTTCGACAGCATCGGCCGCCCCACCGATGGCGGCGGACCGATCGCGGCCGTCCAGCGCATGCGCATCGACGGCCTGGCCATCAATCCGGCGGCGCGCACGCTGCCGCGCGATTTCATCGAGACCGGCATTTCGAGCATCGACCTGATGAACAGCCTGGTGCGCGGCCAGAAGCTGCCGCTGTTCTCCGGCGCCGGCCTGCCGCACGATCGGCTCGCCACGCAGATCGCGCTCAATGCGCGGCTGCGCAACGAAGACGCAGGCGCACTTTGCCGATCGTATTCGTCGGCATGGGCGTCTCGCACGACACCGCCGAGGCGTTCCGCGATGCCATGGCCTCGAGCGCGGCGCTGGAACACACGGCCATGTTCCTGAATCTCGCCGACGAGCCGGCGGCGCAGCGCCTGCTCACGCCGCGCTACGCGCTCACCGCGGCCGAGTACCTGGCGTTCGTCGAGGGCCGGCACGTGCTCGTGATCATGACCGACATGACCAACTACTGCGAAGCGCTGCGCGAGGTGTCGGCGAGCCACGGCGAGATTCCCGAGCCGCAAGGGCTATCCGGGATACATGTACTCGGATCTGGCCTCCCTGTACGAGCGCGCCGGCTGCATTCGCGGCCTGCCGGGCACGCTCACGCAGTTGCCGATCCTGACCATGCCGAACGACGACATCAGCCACCCGATCGCCGATCTCACCGGGTACATCACCGAGGGCCAGATCGTTCTCGACCGGGAACTGGATCGGCAGGGCATCTATCCGCCGGTGAGCGTGCTGCCGAGCCTTTCGCGGCTGATGAATGCCGGCATCGGCGCGGGATTCACGCATGCCGATCACCCGGCGCTGGCCAATCAGCTGTTTGCCTGCTATGCGCGCGCCACTGCTGTGCGCGTGCTCGCCAGCATCATGGGCGAGGACAGCCTGCCGGAGGTCGACCGCGGCTTCCTCGCATTCGGGCGGGCATTCGAGGAGCGCATGATCGACCAGCAGGCACGGCGCACGCTGGATGAAAGCATGGCGCTCGGCTGGGAGCTGCTGCGCGCTCTGCCGGCGGCCGAGCTCACGCGCCTGAAGCCAGAGCAGATCGACCATTACCTGGCTGGCGAGCGCATGGCCTGAGGCAACGCGAGACATCCCGGCCACCCGCATCGCGCTCGAGCTCAAGGACGAGCAGCGGCTGGTCAAGGAAGGCTACGAGACTACTCGACGAGAAGCGCATCCGGCTGGCGGCCGAAATCCGCGCCAGCTCGCGCGACTGTCCGCCTTGAAGCTCGGAGTGCGGCGCGCTTTCCAGGAGCTGCGCGCGCGAGCTTTCGGCGGTGAAGCCGCCACGGGCTCGACGAGCTATGGGTGTATCCGCCGCGAGCGCGGGGCGGACCGCCTGGAGATGCGCCGCACGCGGCTGTTCGGCTCGAGTTCCTGACGCGCACTCGAATTCTCCCGCACCCCCAGCCAAGCCGGGGACCGCCGGCCAACCCCACCCCGGAGGCGCGCGCCTGTGCCAACGCGCACGACGGTTGCTGCGCGGGCCGCGAGCTCGCGGCGTGCGCGTCAATTTGCGGCGTCTGGTCCTGGATTATATTCGCACCGAGCGGCGGGCGAAAGCCATCGAGAACGTGCTGATGCCCGAAATCGCATCGACTCTGAAGCTCGTCGAAGAACAGCTGGAGGGTATTGATCAGGAAGAGATCGCGCGACTGCGTCAGCGGCGGGGCGATCCTGCCGAGTCGCAGCGCTGATATATTTCTGCAACAGTCCCTCCGATGCCACGCCAGGGAATACGTATAGGCGGTGCAGATGATCCAGGTGACACCCACTGTCCGCTGTGCAAAAAGATCGCTTCTCTCGGCCAACCCGAATTAGTGTTGCCAGCCTGGGTCAAGGCGGCCCTGTTCGCCAATGATCGCTTGAATTCTACTGACCGTGTTACAGGCGGCTTTTGCGCACGCCGCTTACTTCGGCGCGTTGCTTGAGATATATGCGGCCACGTTGGCGATGTCGCTGGCACTGAGAGTCAACTTCTTCGGGTGCTTGATCGTGCCGGCCACAATGCCTTTCAATTCTGTCTCGAGCTCGGCATTCGACTTGCCGGCGTAGCTTTTGAGCTGGTGGCAAGCGGCGCAATTCGCTGTAAAAGTCTTCTCGCCTGACGCGTTATCTGTCGCGTTCGCGGGAATGCACGCGACCATCCAGGGCAGCAGGGTTAGCACAGAAACGACGGTTGATCTTTGCATGGGCGAACTCCTCTCTTTTGTCGGCTTGTCGATACTATAGGATGAGGTGCCGCCGGGTCGCACTTCTTCTAACACTGCAAAAGGCCATGCGAAGTGTACGACACCGCACAGACGGAGAAGACGGCTAGATCTAGCCTGCGGGGGATGCGTTAGGTGGATGGCACGCCGCGCGACTATGTCGGCCTCACGGTCTTAGCATGTGACATCTCCCAGAGGACTAAGTGGAATATGGAAGCCGAAGAGAGAAAGTCGTTTTTCTTCACATGCTGCACTGTAGCGGCGATAGTGATCGCAGGCGCAGCGTCATTGATAATGTCTCGGCCTGCCGTTGCTACGGCACAATTTGCAGCCGAGACTAAACAGGCCTGCGGTGCGTGCCACACGAATCCTCAGGGCGGCGGGGCGCTTACTGCGCTGGGCGAGAAATTCAAAGCGAATGGAAACAAGATGCCTCCATGAGCTTTGTCGGCTCTCCTCCGGACGAGGCGCTGGAGATCTGCCTCAAAACGGAATTGGCGTGCTGAATCCCCTTGCGGCGACTTCCCGAATATCGAGCAGATTGGGACGCAAGGCGGACCTAGAGTCCCAGGCGACGTATTTTTAAACTGCGAATTGCAGATGGGCCGCTTATACGCGCCGTCCTTGGACGATCTGAACAAAAATCAAGACTACGGCAATGACCAGAAGAACATGAATTATGCCGCCCATCGTATACGACGTGACAAGGCCCAAAAGCCAGAGAACAATTAGAATTGTGGCGATGGTGTAGGCCTCCCCTTTAGGAACAATTTAGCGACGCATGTGTCGCGGTAGTTTCTGAATGCCCGGCGTTGACTCGGTCGATGGCTGGCGAAATTGCCCGCTTTTTGATAGTTTGTTGAGAGATCTGCAGGAGACGATCGGTTTCCCGCTTGACAATCCTGTAGCATTCGCACGAGCGGGCTTGCAGTCCCGCTCGATCGATGATGGAAATGTGGCCGCGCCGGTAGCTAATACAACCGGCGAACTGAAGCTTGAGCGCCGCCTCCGTAACACTCTCTCGCCGGACACCCATCAGCTCGGCGCTGTGCTTGTGGGTCAAGCTCACTCCGTTCGATACCTGACAATCTAAATAGATGAGCAGCCACCGACACAATCGTTGATCGATGGAGTGGTGCCGATTGCAAACGGCGGTTTGCGCCACTTGGGTAATGTAAGATTGCGAATATCGCAGCAACAGACTGCGCATGGAGCCGCTCCGCTCGCACTGCGCGTTGAGCAATTCCTGCTTGATTCGATACCCCCAGCCCTCACTTAAGACGACCGCACGGCACGACGCGGAGCCTTTGCCCAGCAGGAGTTCGACACCCACGAAGCCTTCCTGACCTATGAGGGCAAGCGTGTCCGCCCGACCGTCGTTCAGCACGCACGAGATCGAAGTAACCGATGTCGTCGGAAAATATATGTGATCAACGGCCCACGCGCGCTGGTAGAGCACCTCGCCGAGCGGCATGAAGATCGGTTTGAAGTGCTGCCGCGCCCGGTCCCATTCCGCCCCCGGAAGCATCGCGAGCAGCGTGTTTTGAGGCGTGGAAGTGAAGGTTACGGACAAGGATCTCTCCCTCACATTTGCGGCTCCCACATTAGTCGAGTGTCGGGTCTTCTTGGATACGCGAACACGCGTAAACCACTATGTACTGTACCGGACATAGGGCGATAGCGCGGCCCGGAGCTCGACCGAGGGCTTGGAGGCGCTTAAAGCCGCTGCGTCAGGCTGACGATCTACCCAGGCGCATTGCTCAAACCTGCCGGTACTTTTGCCTTTCTCGCAAAACCTTCCACAAATGAAAAGCTAGGTTCCAGAGCCACGGTGAGTCCGGGCTGTGCGATCGACCTCGAATACCTCTTCATTCCTCGAGAACAACGCCGCGTAACGCTATCACCATCTCTTTCCACTGGTGCCGACCTGTAACCCAGGCAAACTGTCGCGCCGTATCGATCGGGTGGCGACAGAATTGAAGCAAAGGATCGTCTTTTGAAAAAACCGTCCTCCCTCGGCTGCAGATTCGATCGGTGATGATCCGATGCCAAATCAATCCTTAGTATGGCAGGCATTGGCGGGGAGGATTCTGTTGGTCTCGTATTTCATCGCGATGGGTTCGAGCCATTTCATTCACTTCCTGCGGCATTTGTTACTGCTCAATCAAAAACGTGTGCCGCTGCCGGGCGCCGCAACGACTCTGACGATCGATATGATGATATCGGGCGGCGTGTTGGTGTTGTGCTACTGAGCATGCGCGTATAGGTACGCTGCTTCTTTTCTGAATCATTTTCCCCGCACCATTGTTTTGCATCGATTTTGGAACGAGACGGACTCCTATCGGCGCCTCAGCGAATTTGCTCACCTGGTGAAGGACTTGTCTCTGGCCGGTGCTACTCTCATTGCGCCATTACATAGCTAATTTTTTTACCATGCCGACGAGGTTCTGGGGAGACAGAGCGCAGCGCGCCGAACTGCTCCACCGAGCCTTTGGTGTGGTACTCACCACATTGCCATGAGAGCGACAAGCCCTTCAGCAGCTGCGGAGTGTGTGCGGTACCGAACAGATGGCAAACACCGACGTGCGATACTTTCGGCGAAAACACACATTGCAAAAGCAAATCAGCCTGAAGCTTCAACTGTGCGAGTTTGCAGCGGGGACACACTAGGTGGAGGTGTGATGTGGATGCCATAAACAGAAGAGCGGCCTTAAAAGCTACTGCCTTATTGGGCGCCAGCGCATTCGCAGGTCGAGCCTTGGTGCCGGCAGCGGCAGCGGCAACCGGCGACACAGTATCGCCAGCCACTCATTATGGACCGGCCAGCGCCACCGGGAGCGTCGCGGAAGTCTATCAAAGGGCTCGCCAGGTTCTCTATCCCATATGCCGCGTGTGCCCGCAGTGCGATGGAGTTGCGTGCGCGGGAGAATTTCCGGGCATTGGCGGACTGGACTCTGGGATGTCCTTCCAAAATAACTTTAAAGGGCTGCAACGCGTAGGGCTCAAATTGCGGCCATTGAGTGGGAACAAGAAACCCGACAGCTCCACAGTGATTTTTGGGCAGAAGATTTCATTTCCCGCTATGGCGGCGCCGATCGGTGGATTGGCAGTGAACTTCCCGAACCTGCATGACATGTCGGAGGCTCAGTACTTCGACGCCATTATCGGCGGGTGTGTTGATGCGGGGACGATGGGATCGGTCGGCGACATTCAGTCAGATCCGTGGGACGTGACGAAGGCTCGATATGATGTGGTCGCACGGTACCCCGGCAAAGTGGTGGCCGGGATTAAGCCGCGGCCGAATGAGAATCTGATTCGGGTCATCCGCCTAGCCGAGGCTGCCAAGGCATTCATGATCACCATTGATATTGACTCTGCGGGCCGGGGTTGGATGGATGCTTCGAGCGCGACCGCCGTGGAGCCCAAGACTGTGGCGCAACTGCGCGAATTGGTTCGCGCGACCAAAATCCCCATTGTAATCAAGGGCATCATGACTCCCGACGATGCGCTTCTGGCGGGCGAGGCCGGTGCCGCGGGTATCTGTGTTTCCAACCACGGCGGCCGAGTGCTAGACCACTCGATGGCGACAGCCGATGCACTGCCCGCAATCGCAGACAAGGTGAAGGGCAAGATGGTGATCCTGGTCGATGGCTGCGTCCACTATGGCACCGATGTGCTCAGGTACCTAGCCTTGGGCGCGGATGCCGTCCTCGTGGGTCGCCACCTGTGGCGTGCCGCTCATGGCGGCGGCCGACCAGGCGTGAAGCTATTCATGCAGACAATGCACGACGAACTGACAGCCGCCATGGTTCTCACCGCGGTTTCCAACATTGCGGCCATCAACCGCAACCTTCTGGCCTAAGAGGCTCTCCGAGGAGTTGCTCTATGGCTCGCTTTCCCAAGGGCTTTGGACCGGGGCTCGGTTGTCTAGTGCTTGGCCTCTTCTGCTTGACCGCGGTTGGCCAGTACGCGGGGACATTCAACTACCGCGGTGGTGGCGAGGGGACTGTCACGTTTGACCATGGCACGCACGCGTCCAACGGCTACGTGTGCGCGGATTGTCATACGAGGTTGCCATCGACTGGGACACAGTTGTTTCAGACCCAGAAGCAAGGGCTGATTTCCGTTGCCGACCATAGCAGTAACGGAAAATGCTTTGCCTGTCACAACGGCAGAACCGCCTTTAACACGTGTGGCCAATGCCACAGGTAGGCGGCGTGAACTCGCCTGAGCCAACGCGCCGTAAATTTGCCGCGTGGTTGTGGCGGCGTCCGCAACGTTGGTTCTTACTCGGAATTCCGATTGGCGGGCTGCTCGCGCTTATCGTCGGCATCGGGTTCTCAGGAGGCTTTTTCGGGGCCTTACATTACGCCTCGACGGACGCGTTTTGCACTTCCTGCCACGAAATGAACACGCCGTTCCAGGAGCTTACGCTTAGCGTGCATCACTCGAATGTGTTCGGTATTCGCGCTAGCTGCGCCGACTGCCACGTACCGCCGGCCTTCCTGCCCGGGCTGATGCGGCACATGGCGGCCTCCGTGGAACTATTGGGACACCTGACAGGAGAACTCGACACCAAGAAAAAATACGAAAATCACCGTTTGGTACTCGCACAGAAAGTCTGGAAGGAGATGAAAACGAATGATTCCGCCGAGTGCCGAGGCTGTCATACGCAGGCCGCAATGGCGATTGTCAGATCGCCCCCCACCGTCGCCATATCGCCATCAACTATGCACCAGTCACTGGCACCCAGCTACACCTGCATCGACTGCCACAAGGGCATAGCGCATACGCTACCGAAGGGCAATTGATGCAGACCCCCGCCTGGTGCTCACTTCTCACAGGGATCGAATCTATCTTGCGGTCATACTGATCGCGGGAGGCATGATCTCAAGTTTGTTTGGACGGGTGGCGACATCATTGTCTATACCCTCTTGGTCACACACTTTTCAATGACCGCCGAGCATGCAACGCGTTTGAGCATAGTACTGCAGGGGGCCATCAGCATTTGGGGTACGGATACCGGGTATTCGTCGATCACGTTCTGAACAATTACCAGATCAGGACCTGGTTATGCGCCTACCCGATCGAACTGTTTATGGCGCCTTTCGGTGCCTATGCACTCTCGCGACTGCACATAAATTGGATGCTGAAGGCCATCATTTTCATCAATATATTTCAGCTCATCTATTTCAACTATATCGACCCATCTATAAAAAGGTTATTGCTTTGGTCATTTGGCCACGGTTCGCGTCGCTGCCCATACAGCGAAGCCGCTGGGTCGAGGTGTGCTTTTCAAAGGTGGAAAACTGCTCGCCGATTTCTCCGCCTCTGCGCCGAGCAGCGTCGAGGCATCCTTTAGGCAACACCACGCGGCTTCGCGATTGGCCTCAAAGAAGTTGATGGTTGCCAAACAAGATTGCCGATGCCTGCCGAGGCCGATGCATCGGAGTGAAGAGAAAGAGCACTCTCGGCGTCCGTGACTCTTGCGTTCGAAACAAAAAATGTTAATAGGTTAAATCACGCAGTTAATTAAATCTAACGGTGTGCGCATACTAAGTGCAGCCGGGCAGACAGGCATTGCCGAATCGTAATTCGTGACTGCGGATTTCGGACTCCATTCAGCATCGAGCATGAACGTCAAACTCGCTATTTTCCTTGGCGCCATAGGGTCGATCGCGATAGCGCTGGGGGCGGGATGGCACGGCAGGGAGGGAAAGCCGAACGAACAGGCGTCGTTCGATGCTCCAGACACGCTGCGACGAGGACTCGGCGGCGAACCGGGTTCACTCGACCCAGGCGCCGCCGCAGATTCGTTCTCTCTGGAGGTCCTGAATGATTTGTACGAAGGTTTGACCGCCGAAAGCGCCGATGGGAGCATCGTGCCGGGCGTGGCTGACTCGTGGACGGTCGATTCCGCTGGTACGCATTACGAGTTTCACTTGCGCCGCGACGCTCAGTGGTCGAACGGCACTCCTGTTCTCGCCCAAGACTTTGTGAACGCCTGGCGGAGAGTGGTAGACCCCAAGCAGGCATCTCCTATGGCGGACAATCTGCGGATCATCCGCGGCGCCGAAGATATAATCGTCGGACACGCGAGTCCTAGCTCGCTCGGTGTCTCGGCAGTCAGCGACGATCAGCTGGTCGTTGAACTGATACGGCCCGCCCCTTATTTCCTGGGGCTTCTTACACACTACTCCACATTTCCCGTGTTCTCTGAAGTTGCGGCCCGATCTCACGATTCAAAAACCTGGGTGTCGAACGGTGCGTATGTTCTTTCAAGCTGGACTCCGGGCGGTACCCTCCAATTGCGGAAGAACCTATCGTATTGGGACCGAGATCATGTGGGAATTGGGAACGTGGTTTATGTCCCGTTACCCGACGATAACTCGGAGTGGCTACGTTATCGGGCGGGTCAATTGGACCTGACACAAAACGTCCCGGCGGCGGCGCTTGCCTCCATTCGCGAGGAGAGGCCCAACGAGCTGCACATTGCGCCTTTTCTGGGCACCATGTATTACGCCTTCAATTTACGCAGCACACCTTTCAAGGACAACGTCGCATTGCGCAAGGCCCTGGTAATGGCCATCGATCGGCGAGCAATCCTCCAATACATCCAGCCGTTTGGGCAACAGCCGGCATTTGGGTTTGTGCCCAAAGGCACGTGGAACTACGAGTCGCAGTTTTGGGAATGGGCCAATATGCCCGATGCGGCCCGAATCGGTACTGCGCAACGCCTTTACGCGGCGGCCGGCTATTCCAAGTCGGTTCCGCTTCATCTGAAGATGCTATTCAACTCCAACCCCGGTATCAAACAACTTGCCATTGCGGTAGCCGCCATGTGGAAGGAGACGCTCGGCATCGAGACGGAACTGATCGATGAGGAGTACCGCGTGTTTTTGGATTCCCGTAAGGATTCACCTCGATGGAATGTCGTTCGGTTGGCGTGGCTCGCCGATTACAATGATGCGGGGTCCTTCCTTGATACGTTTCGCACCGGTTCGCCCAATGACGACTCCGGCTACGACAATCCGCAATTCAATGCGTTGATTGAGGAGGCCGAGAACACTGCCGACACGCAAAAGCGTCGAGCAATTCTCCAGTCTGCCGAGAGAGTCATGCTCGCCGATTACCCAGTGATCCCAATTTATTTCTACAGCTCAAAGCGCCTCTTTAAACCCTATGTTCACGGCGAGACTCCGAATCCCTTGAACCGCCTGTACTCGAAGTATCTTCAAGTTGAAGCGCATTAAGCCGCGCAATTGCTCGGCAGGACAAGATCACCTACTGTCACCCGCGCGGCGCAGCGATCGCAGAGCATCGTAGATCCCACACGCTGGCGCCCAGCGATGACTCCATCGGGGGTTATGGCCCAATTGCCATTGCCCCTGACATGCTGATCCCCCGGCCTTACGTGCAGTACACATGCGGCATTCATGCAGAAAGCCGCGTCGAATTCACGCACGCCAATGGGTTCTACGCTGAGACAGCGTCCTTGGACCGACTCAGCGCGACTCGTCTGGTGAGCCAGGCGTTGACATCGTTGTCGAGCCATCCGACCGCCCGAACGCCAATCTTGACGCGTTGCGGAAAGCGCAATTCGGCCTCCAACTGGTAGATCATTGATCGACACAAGCCGGTAACTTCGCAGACCTGCGGCAAGCGTAGAATTTTGACGGACGCGGCCGTTGTCGACGGGCTGATCATGGCGAAACTCCAGGGATAAAGGAGGTGGACCCGTGGCCGCGTAAAGCGGGCCTGAGGGGTAGCACGTGCTGATTGGGGCTTGAATGGCGACGTCGAGCGCAATGAGGACTGTCCGTAACTTTCGCGATGGGCTGCCGGGGGCTACTCGCCATCCATTCGAAGATGTCCGCTTTGAGCCAACCGATGTGTTTCCCGTGAAAGTGATGGCTGCGCGGGATTTGTCCGATCGCCGCCAAGCCCCTTAGCATCCAGCGGGGTCGCCGGATGAGGCGAGCGACATCATGGGCCGTGAGAATACAATCCCATGCGGGATAAGGCTCATTGACCCAGCGGGAGATCGAGACTCGCTGTCGAACGATAGCGCCGCCCGTATCGGTGTGAACCGGCGTGCAATTCTGATCAGGTTCGGGGTGAAATCGGCGTCCAATATTGATCACCCCATACTCTTTACGGCTTTACCGGCCGTACGGAGTGAACTGGGGTGTTGTGCGTGGAAACGATTGGCAAGATTCGAAGGCGGCGGCTGGTTCAGGGGGAGTCGATCAGCGCGATCGCGCGGGACCTGGGACTATCGCGCAACACCGTCAAACGGGCGCTGCGCTCGGAGGGCGAACGGTTTGAGTACCGGCGCTCGAGCCAGCCGCGACCGAAGTTAGGACCGTTTCTCGAGACGCTGGAGGCGTGGCTCGAGGCGGAGACAAAATTACCGGCGCGGGAGCAGCGCACGGCGCAGCGGATCTACGAGGCGCTGTGCCTGGAAGGCTATACGGGCGCGGTGGATACGGTGCGCCGGCAGATGCGCGCCTTCGAGCGGCGGCGGGTGTCGGTGGCGGGCGCCTTTATCCCGCAGTACTTTGCGCCCTGGGGAGGCGTACCAGTTTGACTTCAGCCACGAGCACGTCGAGCTCGGCGGCATCGATCAAGTGGTCAAGCTCGCGCATGTGCGGTTGTGCCACAGCCGCGCGTTTTTCCTGGTCGCCTATCCGCGCGAGAGCCAGGAGATGGTGTTCGATGCGCACGCCCGCGCGTTCGCTTTCTTTGGCGGCGTGCCGCGCCGGGGAATCTATGACAACTTGAAGCCCGCGGTGGATGCGATCTTCACCGGCAAGGAGCGCCGCTACAACCGGCGCTTCCTGGTGATGTGCAATCACTATCTCGTCGATCCGACCGCCTGCACGCCGGCCTCGGGGTGGGAGAAAGGTCAGGTCGAGAACCAAGTCGGCAACGTGCGCGAGTGGCTGTTCACGCCGAAGCTCACGATGCGCGGATCTGGCCGAGCTCAATGCGCATCTGGCTGCGCGCTGTATGCAGCTGGCGCGTGAACGCCACCATCCGGAGCAAACCGCTCGCAAGATCATCGAGGTCTGGGAGGAGGAACGCGCGGCGTTGCGAGCGATGCCGGTGCCCTTCGACGGCTATGCCGAAGACACCGCTCGTATCTCCCAGACGTGTCTGGTGAACTTCGAGCGCAACCGCTACAGCGTCGATTGCCGCTTTGCCAGTCGCGTCGCCACGGTGCGCGCCTACGCCGAGCGCATCGTGCTGATGTGCGGGGAGGAGATGATCGGCGAGCATCCGCGCTTCTTTGGTCGCGGTCACGTGCAATATAACCCCTGGCATTACGTGCCGGCGCTCGAGCGAAAGCCCGGCGCGCTGCGCAACGGCGCGCCCTTCAAAGACTGGAATTTACCGGCCGCCATGACGCGCCTGCGCGAGCGGCTCGCCCGCCACCCCGACGGCGATCGGCAGTTCGTGGAGGTGCTCTCGATGGTCGCCCTCTACGGCCTGGATGCCGTCACCGAGGCCTGCGCCGTGGCGCTCAATGAACAGGTCGCCAGAGCGCGCACGTCGTGAACCTCTTGCATCGGGCGGCGGCGCCGGCGCCCGTCGCGCCGCTGCAGGTCCCCGATGCGCTGAAGCTTACGCTCGAGCCCGCCGCCAACTGCGATCGCTACGACCGGCTGCTGCGCTCCGCACATCACCGTTGTCCCCATCAATCACCCACCCGAGGAGAGTCATGCAAACCCAACAACTGACCGAACAACTGAAAACCCTGCGCCTGCGGGGGATGGCGAGCGCGCTGGAGGAGAGCCTGACGGCCTTGAGCCAGAAGAAGCTCGCCCCGACCAGCTGGCTGGCGACAGCTGCTGCAAGCTGAAATAGCTGACCGGCAGGCTCGCTCCTACGAATACCAGTTGCGCCTCGCGCGCTTCCCCGTGCCGCGCGACATCGACAGCTTCGACTTCAAGGAATCCGCGGTGAACGAAACGCGGTTCCGGCAGCTGTATGCCGGAGACTATCTCACCACCGCCCGCAATATCGTTCTTGTCGGCGGCACCGGGACCGGCAAGTCGCATCTGGCAACCGCCTTGGCTCGGCACGTCATCCTGCAGGGCAAACGGGCGCGCTTCTACAGCGTGGTTGATCTGGTCAATCAGCTCGATGCCGAAAAGCGCGCGGGACGCGCCGGGCATCTCACCAACCGCTTGCTCAACCAGGACGCCATCGTACTCGATGAACTCGGCTACCTGCCCTTCTCGGCGGACGGCGGATCGCTCCTGTTCCATCTGATCAGCAAGCTCTACGAGCGCGTCTCGCTGATCGTCACCACGAACTTGTCCTTCGGCGAATGGAGCGCCGTGTTCGGCGACGCCAAGATGACCACTGCCCTGCTCGATCGGCTCACGCATCGCTGCGAAATCATCGAGACCGGCAACGACAGCTATCGCTTCAAGAAACGCCAATGAGGTCGGAAATCAGAAAAACCGGGGACCCTTGGGTCAAGGCGATGCCCTCGATCGCCGCTCTCACGGCTTCCTATGCACTCGGATTTTAAAAGACCCCGGAGCTTCTGCCGCTAACGCGGCAGACCGCGCCTCTTCCATCCATCAGATGAAATCCAATCCCGGAGAGCCTTCAAATGGCCCTCCTACCCTGGTCAAAGTTGGACGCCGGAGGCTGGTCCAAGTTGCGCGCCGGTTGACAGTCTGCATTATTCTGCGGGATTTCTTAACTCCTCCAGATTATTTATGGGAATGTGGTGTATGTCGCGAGTTTCGAATCGATCGTCGCGCCAAAGTCACCACCTCATGGTGTCGGCCATGCGATCGATCGTCGAAAAAAGGCACTGTTAGGCTGAAAGGGACACCATGCGATTGCGGGAGTTTTGTGGAAGTCAGTCCTGCTTTGTTGTGCTTTTCCGTGCTCTGGGGTCGATTTGCAACGGACATCCCACGAGCACAGTTGTTAAAAATCAAGTACTTAAAAATCGCAAAAAACCCGAAACTCCTGTAACCGCTATCTCATAAACGAAGGTCGTGGTTTCAAATCCTGCGGGCCGCGATCGTGATTATAAGAATGCAGCCGCCGGGAAAATGCAAAAGCATGTCTATTTAGTTCCAAGTTCCAAGCAGTGAAGTCCCTACAGAATTTCCACGTTCGCGAGGCGCAAGCGTGCGGCATCGGCTACGAGATGACCGTAGTATTTTTCGATCATCAATAGGCTTGTTCCTACGAGGCGAGTCACGTCAAGCGTGCTCATGCCACTAGTGAGCGCTGTAGTAATCCAAGAATGCCGCAGAGTGTAGAGCACGGTTCTCGCAGGTAAATCAGCAGCTGTCACCGCCGCCCGTACCATCCCACCCCAATCGTACGAGCGCCAGCGGACGGGGTGATCAATTTTTGCGAAGCCGCAATATCGTCGAGTAGCAACGTCGCAATACTGCGCACCCATGACGCTTTCGTCTCTCACGAAGAGCAGATCTTCCGGTTTCTTTCCTTCCGCCATGCGCTTGAATAGAGTTACAGCCTTGGCAGAGAGCGGAACCGTTCGCGGCTCGACCTTCAAACGTGTCTTGCCGATAAACGTCATCGACGCAGTGCGAGCGTCGAACTGAGAAACCGCCGCGCCCGCCAATTCGCCGCCGCGAGCGCCCGTAAGCGCGGCCGCTTCCATAAAATCATGAAATGAACCATTCCCGCAATGCGCCAGCAGATTTCGCCGCTGGTCCAAGTCCAGAAATAGAGTCCGACGCTTCTTATCGCCCGGCAGCGGCTGCACTTCGTTCCATTCGATGGCTAAGGCGGCGATGCATTGCCGATTGCTGACAGCCATATTGAGTGCGGCTTTAAGCGATGTGAGCGTGCGATTCGAGTTTGCCGCCTTGAGTTTCAGTCCATTGCGCCAGCTTTTGACGTGAGTGATGCGGAGGGAGGTAAGCGACTTCTTGCCAAGATCACTCTGGTAAACAGTTCGCCGCAGGCGCAATTCCGCATCGCGGCCGCTGGCCGCGCCATTCGTGAGCGTGAGGCTTTTAACGTACGCTTTGCACGCATCGGCCACGGTTCGAACTTCGGTCGTTTTGACCCCCGATTCTTGGAGTTTGAACCATTCCGCTGCCACCAGCTTCGCACGATCAAAATCGAATTCACTCGTGACGATCCCGATGGATTTGTATCTCTGTTGGCCGGTCTCGTCCCTGAACCTGGCGATCCACGTCGCCCGCAACATGTCGATCTTGCGGAGGCCCACGAAGCGGCCGCGAGAGAGCGGGGCGGCCCAATACGGCTCCCTGCGAGGGATGAGCGCCCGTACGATATTGGCCTTCTGGAGTTGATGAGATGGTGAGTTCAACCTGGTCGTTTTGATGACTGGCGGATTTGCGGCCATGAGCTCCTCCGATTTTCCTTACGCCGTTCACGGTAACTTTGGTCGCGTTGGCGAGAGTCGGAAGGCAATGTTAGCCGATTCCGTACGGACGCCATACGGAAAACCATCCGTGGACGCGCGAGGACGCGCTGGGACGCAGCACTATCGGATTCAATTAGTTACGATGACTAATGATGATGAATGATGAACTAAAAATAGGCCTTGGGTGCGCTTTTAAGGCTTTGGTCCTGGGTTCGAGTCCCAGCCGTCCCACCAATAAAAACAATGACTTAACGATTATCAAAGACGCTAGTACTAAAACCGTACTAAAACAGAAACAGCCGTGTTGTCTGCTGTTTGAGTACAGCGCCGCCTCCTGAGGCCAGCGCCGAAATCGCCCTGGATTCCCGCCGCTCATCGCTTGTCGCGCGCGCTGCGCCCCCGCTACCCAACTAGCGGGGTGTTTCGCGTCGCTGTAATGAGCCTCGCAGTGCGAGCGCCAAGGACGGTGAACGCCGGTCCCGCAGGATCGAAGTGGGTTGGAAAAATAACCGCACCCTGGCGCACGAGGGGCGGTCGGTCGGGGTTGTTCTCGGGTGAGGGGCTGATATTGTTGCGGGTGCGGGTAATCCGCAGGGGTTGCCCTCGTCGCTGTAGCTAAGCGACGGGCGGTCAAGTTGCAGGATGCTTTCTATAGGAATCAAGCGTTTCAAGAAACCCACGAGCCACGAGTCAGAGCCAACCGAGCCAATAACCCACGAGCCACGCGCTAGAACCCACGAGCGACGATCGCGGGCGAATTCCTGTGAGAACAGGAACTTAAGCTGAGAATTCAGTGCCCAGCCGTCCCAACAAAAGTTTATAAACGAAATCAATATGTTATAGTAAATAGCTAAATTCACATCGATTTGGAACTTCCATTGGCTGACCTTTATGCCGGCGGGTCGCGAAAGAGCGAAAACCCGTGACCTAGGCACGATGTTCCGCTACAGTATTACTTTGCATTTTAGGTAACACTTTATGGCGACCAACCTCACTAGCAAAGGACAAGTCACGGTTCCGAAGAAGGTTCGAGACTATCTTGGTCTTAAGCCAGGGGCGGCGGTCACCTTTGAGCGGCTCGACAGCGGTGAGATCGCGTTGCGCGCTGCGAAGGCGGCCGCCAAGCGACGGACCAGCAGATTCGCGAAGCTGCGCGGTCGAGCCACCGTGCGTATGACGACGGAAGAGATTATCGCGCTGACGCGCGGAAACTAAATGATTCTGGTCGATACGAACGTCCTACTCGACGTGCTCGAAGACGATTCCGAGTGGGCGGTTTGGTCGCAAGGGAAGCTCGACTCGGCGAGTGCCACCGACACTCTCGCGATCAATCCCATCATTTACTCAGAACTCTCCATTGCCTTCACCAGGATCGAGGAACTTGAAGCGGTAATCATCGAAGCATCCCTAAACGTGGAGGACATCCCGCGTGAAGCGTTGTTTTTGGCTGGCAAGGTGTTTCTCAGCTACCGGCGCGCTCGCGGCGTCAAGCAAAGCGTATTGCCAGATTTTTATGTGGGCGCACACGCTGCCGTCATGCATTGCCCGATCCTCACACGCGATGTGGCGCGATACCGCACCTACTTTCCGACCGTGCAGCTCATCACACCTTGATCTAGTATGTCTCCGACGACGCTGGAGCGGGCCACCGCAGCGCTCGCAGAGCTTGATGCCGAGAACCACTATCTGCTGCGCGCCACACGGAGTCGACCAGAGGTGGGCCTGGCGCTGCTCGATAAGCTCGACCGCACGCTCGGACGCCGGTCGGCGAGAAAGAAAGCCGCGGGCCCTTGCCGCCAAAGGCGGCGTGATGGGGCTCACCACGGTTGGTCCGATGGTGACCAACAGCGCGCCGTCGACGCTCGAGGCCTTTCTCGATCAGGTCGATCATGTCGTGAAACTGGTCGGCGTGGGACATGTCGGCTTCGGCACCGACACCCTGATCCGCGGCTGGGAAACCGACCCCAAACTCACGGAAACGACCCTGGCTCGCTACGGTGAGTCTTATTATAAGCCGAGCTATCGGTTCCGTTACCCGATGAGAGAAGGGTTATCGAGGCAATGATCGGCACAAAATTCGAGCGCATGCGTGATATTTTCAAATCGATCACTATCGTCTGTGCATTGGCTGTTCTCGGGACGTCCGCGGTAGCACAGGCGCCTCCACGATCATCAGTAGAAGCTTCAACGCCGCAGCTGAATCGCGCGGATCTCGAAGCATGGCTCGATGGCTTGGTTCCCTACGCGCTGCAGGACGGAGACATCGCCGGGTTGCTGGTGTCTGTCGTGAAAGATGGCCAAGTGCTGCTCGAGAAAGGCTACGGCTACGCCGACCTCTCCAAGAAAACCCCGATGGACGCGCAGCGCACTGTGACGAGCGTGGCATCGCTCTCGAAGACTTTCACAGCCACTGCGGTCATGCAACTCGTGGAGCAGGGCAAGCTTGACCTGGATCGAGACGTCAACGCTTACTTGGATTTCAGAATCCCGCCGGCGTTTGGTAAGCCTGTCACGCTGCGCCACCTACTAACGCACACGGCAGGATTCGAGGAGACCTCTTACAGGAGTTACGAACCGCCGCTCACGCTGCGACAGCATCTGTTGATGATTCCGGACCGGATTTATCCGCCAGGAGAAGTGCCGGCCTATTCGAATTACGGATTCAATTTGGCAGGTTACATCGTCGCACGCGTTTCCGGCGAGCCCATTTCGGTTTACATCGAGCGGCACATTCTCGAGCCGCTGGGGATGAGTCATTCGACCTTCCATATGACGCTGCCCGCGACGTTGCAGCCGTTGGCGGCTAAAAATTATCCGGTGGCTTCCTCTGGCGAGCCTTATCCGCCGGATGCCATCAAGGAAATGATGCCGACTGAAGCGCCGGCAGGTGCACTCTCGACGACAGCCCATGATATGACGCGGTTCATGCTGGCGCATCTGCAACAAGGCCGTTACGAGAACTATCAATTGCTGCGGCCGCAAACCCTTGAGCTCATGCACGCGCCGGTCTTCGTGCCCATGACGGGCGCTCAACCCATAGCGCTCGGGCTTTTTTTTGACAACTACAAGGGGCACCGGGTCATTGGTCACTCGGGTGACGGCGAGGGATTTCATGCGGAAATGAAATTGTTGCTCGACCAGAACATCGGGCTGTTTACGGCCGTTAACAGCGACGGGGAGGTAAAGGGAATTTTTCCGGCCGCATTCATGCTGCGCACCAAGCTGTTTGAGCAGTTCATGGATCGCTACTTCCCCACTCCTTCCACCCCGCAGGAGCCCACCGTGCAGACCGCCAAAGAGCACGCGCAACAAGTAGCCGGAGAATACGTTTGGTCGCGCCAGCAGAAGGGCGATTATCAGGAAGGGTTATCGCTCATCACGCGATTCCTGGGTCTGAAACCGTTTGTCCGGGCCAATGCCGATGGCACGATCGAAACTGCGGCCACCCTGACGTTTGAGAAAAATGGGCGGGCACAAACGTGGCGCGAAGTAGGACCGTTCGATTGGCGGGAAGTTGGCGGTAATGCGCACCTCCTCGCGAAAGTCAAAGATGGACAAGTGCAGTCCATTTGGTCCGATCAGGTGATTTCGTTTATGGTGGACCTAAAGGTGCCCTATCTGTGGTCGAGCCGCTTGCACGTCCCATTGTTGGGATTGGCTGTCGGTGTGATGCTCCTCACGGCCCTGACATGGCCCGTTGCAGCGATCGTGCGTCGCCACTATGGGCGCACTTTGCAGCTTACGGGGCACCGAGCGCGGGCTTATCGATTGACGCGTTTCGCCGCAGTCCTGGGCGTCGTATATATACTGTGCTGGTTCCTCGCATTGACGGCGGATTTCGCTTCGACGGTGGGCGTCACGCCATGGGTTCGATTGTTTCAACTGATTGGCCTGTTGTGCGTCGCAGGTGCTGCGGTGGCCATTTGGAATGCATGGCTGACCTTGCGTAGCGGCAGCGGCGCCTGGGCGAAGACTTGGAGTGCGGTGCTGGCACTCGCGCTGCTGTACCTCGCAGTGTTTTCGTTCGCCTTTCACTTGATCAGCGCCCATTTGAAGTAACAGAATGATTCACGCGATGGCAACGATTGTTGTCTGCGCTCGGATTAGCGCGCGTAATCGCGCCCTAACGCCCTTTGTCATCCAGTGAGCAGCGCCGCGGGACGTGCTCAAGAGCAGCCAGCGCCGCCTGCGGCTGAAAGCGTGCGGCAAGCGGCTGTGGCCGCGCGGCCAGGCAGTCTCCGTAAACGCTCTGCGCCTCGGCGTGGCGCCCACCTGTTGTTCTCTTCGAGTAGCTCAACGATAGAGTGCCATCGCTGCGCGCTTGAAGGCGGCAGCGCTGTCGCGCCTGTTGTAGAACATGTGGCCGCCCGGGAAGAGCTCGAGCTGGATGCGGCCCGGCCGGCCGAAGTTCGGCATCTGGTCGATGACTAGGCGGGTGACGAAATAGGGGCAGGCGAGATCGTCCATGCCATGGGCAATCAGTACCCCGAGCTTGGGATCGGCGGCGACTACCTGACGCAGCTCAACCGAGGTGGTGTCGCCCATGTCGCGATCCCAAGCCGCGATCACCTTATCACTGAGCAATATGTACGGCCCTTCGGTTTTATACCCGATCTGGTTGGTGACGAGGTCGACATAAGCGGCAGTCAGCGGTCCGCGCGAAGCACTAAGGATCGGATCGCCGCTGCGCAACTCAGCGCCGGCGGGGAAGGGGTCGTCTGCGGTGACGTTGGGATCGTAGAGCGAGATCACCTTCTGGTCGGCGCGATGATATTCGCGGATATAGGTCAGCACGCCGACCCGCCCATCCATCTGGCGTACGAGCGCGGGATTAAGTCCGGTCAGCTCGATGACGTTGCGAACCAACCGTTCAGTGGCTTCCTTGTCGGCGCGGCCTTTCAGCAGATCGGTGACGAATTCGCCGCGGGCATAAGCTTCAACCGCCGCGAGATCCTCGGGGCCGGCGAGCTTACCCTGGCGCTCGAGCCAGGCGGCGTGCATCGACGGCAGGTTGATGACGTAACCCATCGGTGAGAGCGCATCGGCATCACCGCCGACCAGCAGCGGCGGGCTCAACAGCGGCGACACCATCACGATGCCGTTCAAGCCGACGCCGAGCTCGTTCTGGAGGAAGTGCGTCATGCGCGGCGTGCGGTAGCCGCCATAGCTTTCGCCGACGATATATTTGGGGCTGGTCAGCCTTTTGTTGGCGACCAGCCAGTCGAACACCACCCGGCTGAGATAGGCGATGTCGGTCTCAGCCGTGTAGAAGCGGCGCTTGGTCTGCTCGGCATCGAGGAAGCTGCGGCTGAAGCCGGTGCCTATCGGATCGATGAAGACCAGATCGGTGAAATCGAGCCAGCTGTTGGGATTGTCGGTCGGCACCGGGCTATCTGACGCGCTGTTGCCGGCGACGCCGAACTGGATGGTCTTGGGCCCGATCGCACCAAAATTGATGAAAGCCGAGGCCGCGCCCGGGCCACCGTTGAATGCGAAGCTCACCGGTCGCGGGCCACGGCTGTTGCCGGCATTGGGCACGACATAGGCCGTATACATCACCTGCGCGATCGTCTTACCCTGATCGTCGAGAATCGGCATGGCGCCGACCTTGACCTGATAGGCGAGCGGCTTGCCGGCGATCGCCGCCGATTGGGCCAGGCTGCGCTCGGCCGGCAACTGCGTGCCGCCCGGCGTCAGCGCATCGGGCGACTTGGATGCCGGGGCTTGGGGCGAGCGGTTGCCAACCACATTGTCGGCGGAGTTTGCCGCAGTGGTTAGCATCAACAGGGCGGCGGCGAGAATTGGGCGCATGAAATTACCTTAAACGCTAGCAGTCTGTTACTTGGCCATCAATGCAATCGCGCTCGCGCACTGGGCGACGCGCAATCTTGCCAATGCCGGTGCGCGGTGTTCTTCAAAAACTGAAACTGCTTCGCCGTTCCAGGTGCGATACGCCTAAGGATGTGCGTTGGTGCAATCAAGTGTTGACGCGAAGACATCGAGCTTATCCGGCGGTCGCGGCGCGCGATATCTAATTGCGCTAATAGCCGGCATAAGAGGACATTAATCACACACTTAACGGCGGATCTCGGTGGCCAGACGTCTCAACATTTAAATAATAATAAAATCAATTGTTAGCAAGCGATAACTAGAATTGACATTGAGCGGAAAAATTGCTTTAGGCCTTCGAAACGTCTTAGATCAAAGACTGATCGCAACTTGGATGATTCTGCTCATTGCGTGGAGTCGCGGGGAGAGTGAGTACGACTGCGCTGCTGCGCGCGGCCTCATCGAATCTTTTCTTTTCCAAGGCTCACGGGCTATCCACTCCGCAGTTCAAGTCCCCTGCGCAATGTCCGTAACGCACTAGAACATCGTGCGTCACATGTTTAGGATAGACGTCGCAGCATCGGCAAATGCTGGTAACGATCAAATACGATCAGACGCGAGCCTATAAGGGCGAGAGGGTCTCGGGCCGACTGCCGCGCGCCTCCACAAGAAGAAGGGGAGAAAGTAATGAGACTGCTTTTTAGCGCACTTGGCGTTGGTGTCATGCTGCTGTCCTTTGGTCCTGCGGTTGCTGAGGTGAAGTCTGCGTCTGAATGGGACACGACGAAAGCCCGCGGCCAAACGCGGGACATCGACTTCGACACCAGCGAAGGCACCTGGATGGCCTTGAGTCTGTCACCCAACGGCCAGTGGATCACCTTTGATCTCTTAGGACATATTTACCGCATGCCGGCCGGCGGCGGCAAAGCAGAATGCCTCACGCAGGACTCTGGCATCGCGCTCAATATGCAACCGCGTTACTCACCGGACGGCAAGACCATTGCCTTCATCAGCGATCGCAAGGGGCAGAACAACCTATGGCTGATGGACGCGGATGGCAAGAATCCGCGCCCCGTTGACATCAACAAAACACAGCGCGCGCTGAGCCCGGTGTGGACGCCGGACGGCAACTATATCGTCGTGCAACGCCAAGGCACTCGTCCCGGCATGGGTTCGTTGTTTTCCTGGTCCCTGGTGATGTATCACAAATCGGGCGGCGCCGGCGTGCCGTTGCTCAATGCCGATTCATCGCCCGGCTGGCACTCGATCTCTTCTGACGGCAAATACCTCTACTTCGACGTTTCCATTTGCAATCCGGTGCCTTACGGGCATACCGATCCGATGCTTGGCTGCCTGCAGATTCGCCGCATGAATTTGCAGACGCGCAAGGTCGAAGAAATCACCGGTGGCAAGGCCGAACAGGAAGATCACTCGACCAGCGGTGGCGCTGTCGCTCCGGAGGTCTCACCCGACGGCCGGTTTGTCGCCTTCGGCCGGCGTATACCGGATGGCACGGAGTCTTATAAGGGTCATGTGTTCGGTCCTCGCACCGCGCTGTGGCTGCGTGACCTTAAGACCGGGGCAGAGCGTCTCATCATGGATCCGATCGAACTCGACGAATCTGAGGAACTCTCGCGCCAGATGCCGATTCTGCCGGGAATGGCCTGGGCTGCGGACGGCAAGTCCATCGTCATTTCCCAGGGTGGAAAGTTTCGCCGCCTTGATGTGACGAGCGGCAAGGTGGATACGATTCCTTTCACCGCTCACGTCCACCGGACCATTTCCGAAATGGCGTATTCCCCGCTGCCGCTTGGTGATGAGGCATTTGACGCCAAGTTCATTCGCTGGCACAGCGCCTCTCCGGATGGCAAACATCTGGTTTTCCAGGCAATCCACAAGCTCTGGTTGATGGACTTGCCCGGCGGTAAACCTCGCAGGCTCACGCCGGACTCCTTCAAGGCCGGTGAGTTCTCGCCGGCCTGGTCGCCGGACGGTAAATCCATCGCCTTCTCAAGCTGGGACGACGCCAATCATGGTCAGCTCTGGACCATCGCCGCGAACGGCGGCGCGCCAGTCCCCATCACCAAGGAACCGGGCGAATACTTGAATCCAACTTGGAGCTTCGACGGCGCGACGCTGGCTTTCTCCCGTGGTTCGGGTGCCACGCTGCGCGGTCGCGACTGGGCGCGCAATGAGTGGTACGACATCGTCGTTAAATCCGTGCACGGGGGTGAGCCGCAGACCCTGGTTCGCCTCTCGGCGGAGGAGGCGCCCGGTGCGCGCGCGCAGTTCGGTCCGGCAGGCCGAATCTATTATTCCGAGCATCGGGTCGAAAAAGGTGCAAGTGTCTTCGACAGCAGCGAAGTGACTGACCTCGTGTCCGTGCAGAAGGACGGCAGCGATCGGCGTGTTCACGCCACGTTTCTGAACACAACAATGATCCAACTATCTCCTGACGGCCAAAATGTGGTCTGGCAGGAAGGAGACAACGTCTACTTTGCGCCGCTACCCCTCAACTTCACCGGTGGCGAAGCCATCCGCTTCGATCGCAAGGCAGCCGCCTTCGCCATCAAGGCGGCCAGTCTCGATGGCGGGATGTATCCGCATTGGCGGGATGCGACCAGCATCGAGTATGGAAATGCCAATAAATACTTCGTCTATCATCTCGATACGGGCAAGACCGACGGCAGCGAAATTCATCTGAGCGTTCCGCGAGCCCTGCCGCGAGGTTCCATCGCCCTGACCCACGCTCGCATCATTACGCTGAAGGACAGGCAGGTGATCGACTCCGGCACCATCGTGGCGAAGGCCGGCCGTATTGTCTGCGTCGGGGAGTGCCCGGTCGCCGATGTCAACCAGGTCATCGATGTTCAGGGCAAAACCATCATTCCGGGCTGGGTTGACATGCACGCCCACCATCACCGCGAATCCGGCGGCATCACGCCCACGCACAACTTTGAGTCAGCGATCTATCTTGCCTACGGTGTGACAACCACGCTCGATCCCTCAACCTGGTCCGAAGAGGTGTTCCCGCTGGCCGAGATGATCGAGGCCGGCAGCGCCATCGGCCCGCGGACTTTTTCCACGGCGACGCCGCTGTATGGCCCCAGCGGCCCGAATAACAATGAACTCACCAGCTACGAAGTCACCGAGCACGAAGTCAGGCGCCTCGCCTCCTACGGCACCGTGGCGCTCAAGCAGTACTTGCAACCCGATCGCGAGCAGCGTCAATGGATCACGGAGCTGGCACGCCAGCAGCACCTTCGAGTGACCGGCGAAGGTTCCATGGATTTGCTTCACAAAATCTCCATGCTGATGGATGGCCAAACTGGCTTCGAGCACCCGACGCCCTACGACCCGCTGTACGGCGACGTTGCCAAATTTTTCGGTCAGGCCCACACCGTGTACTCGCCGACCTTCACCGTGGGCGGTGCAGCCCCTTGGAACGAGGAATACTTTGACCAAGCTAGCGACGTTTGGAAGGATGCCAAGCTGCAGCGGTGGACTCCCTGGCGCGAACTCATGCCGCACCTGAGAAGGCGCTTCCTGCGTCCGCCTACCGACTATCACTTCGGGGTGCAGAGCCAAGGTCTGGCAGACATCATCGCCAACGGCGGCTATGGCGCCATTGGCTCGCACGGTCAGCAGCACGGTATCGGCGCGCACTGGGAAGTCTGGATGCTCGCCAGTTCGCTCGGCAACATGGGCGCTCTCGAAGTGGCCAGTGTGCACGGTGCCCATTTCCTGGCCGCCGACAAAGACCTCGGCACCCTGGAACCCGGAAAGCTGGCGGATCTGATGGTGCTGAATGCCAATCCGCTCGAGGACATTCACAACACCGCGAACATTGCCATGGTCATGAAGGCCGGCACGCTCTACGACGCCGACACGCTCGATGAGATCTGGCCGGAGAAAAAGCCATTCGGGGCGTATTACTGGGTCAATCTCGATCAGTTGCGGAACGACACACGCCCCGTCGACATCTACGATAAGAAATAGGCTCCGCGCTCAGCACCGCGAAGCTGGTTTCCGGAACGCTTCTTGCGCGGGCGTGACGCCGATGACCTCGGTTCCGGCTCAGTTTATATATCTTGTGCCGCCGGCTGACCGATCGGGACGATCAAAGCGCTTGGATGCTCGGCGTCGTGGAATAGCTTTACTGTCACCGCGCGCGCATCCGCCATCGTCTCGTCGGCGACCGGTTTGCCGCTATTATAATTCTTCTGCCATTTTATCGTGTGATTGGGCCTTACCACGAGCCGCAGCCTGTGATCCTTTTGGATCAGTCGAGACACGTAGAAGAAACGCTCGAAGTCATAGCGCAGCGCTTCCGTGGTATCTATCAGCTTCTCCACGCGAAGCCCTGCGCGATAGCGCGCCCGGAAATTCTGCTCGGTCAGATATACGCTCGCGCCGTCAGTGCCGATCTCATAGATCGAAACATTGAAATCCGTGTCGGGCTGATCTATTGCGATCCATGCGCTGAATTTGAAGAACCCGCTCACCTCTGTGTCGCGCTCAAATGGCGCGCTGTGATAAATGAGCTTGCTTCCGACGGGTGAAAGCACGAGTGTCTGATCCGTCAGATTATAGTAAACCGCTGATGCCGCCGCCTCTAGAGTTGGAAACTTGAGATCGCGCGGATCATAGACGTAGTAGTCGGGCTTGGCGCGCCCGGTGGGCGGCGTGGATGTGAGCGAACCGGACATGAATACGTCTTTTGGATTGCTTGTGGACTGCAGATAAAGCTTCTCTTCGCGCGCCGTAATCTCCTCCACGGTGTCGGAGTAACGCCATTTATCGGCAACCATCACATAATAGGCGACTTTCTTTTTCAGGAACTCCGGCTTGGGTCCGTCTTCCATCGTCCACGCATACCAGTCACGATCCAGCTTCTTCATGTCCACGACGCTGTCCGGACCGACTTTGAGTCCGAGAAACTCCGCCGCGGGTTTGCGCACCCGTGGATGATCCCACGGCCCGATGACGAGATAATGCTGGGCTTTGTCACCGGCCTGCTTCAGATGCTCACGATGGAATTCCAGCGTGCCTGGCTGATCCCCGTCGTACATGCCGGTGAGCGAAAGGACTGGAATCTCAAGATTGGCGAGTTGTTCGGGCGTCGGATTGGCGCGATCGTAATATTCTTCCTGATGCGGATGCTGCATCCATTCGCGAAATGGCTTGGATTCAAATCCGAAGAAGGTGTCCATCTCCTTGAAGGGCAATCCGGATTCGAGGAATCTCAACTGCTTTTTCGCCCAATTGGCCTCATCCGCCATTACCACCCCCTGATTCGCCTTTCCCCAGGTGAACACAAGCCAGGGGGCGAGGAAGGAATAGAAAATATTGTGACGTAGCGGGTAATCAAGACCCACCCAACAGGGGGCCGACGGCACGATAGTGGCGAGATGCGGCGGATCTCCGCGCACGGTCGCCCACTGGGTAAAGCCTACATAGGAAATGCCGCGGGCTCCGACCTTGCCATTGCAATAGGGCTGCCTGGCGATCCACTCTACGATGTCATGGCCGTCGCTCGGATCATTGAAGAAAGGAACGAATTCGCCCCCTGAATTGCCTCTGCCGCGCACATCGATCGCAAGGTAGGGATAGCCGTGCTGTGCGAGCGAGATCGCTTCCGGATACTCGCTGTCGGCGGAATAGGGGGTGAGGGAGAAGATGGCAGGACGCGGCTTCTGCAAATCCTTGGGCAGATAGACAATCGCGTTCAGCAGAATGCCGTCGCGCATCGGAATCTTGACCCCGTAGCGGATCTGTACATCCGGTTCCGCTTCGGACTCGTTCCCAGGAAGCTTGGCGAACGTCCTGGATGAGGACAGAAGCGTCGCGGCTGATACAGCGGACAAGAGATCTCGTCTATTCATCAGGCGTCCCTATTCGCACGGGCGTGTTGTCATTTCCAAGAAGATGTCTCGTTGCCGATTCTTACTCCCGTAGCTGACACATCACCAACTAATAGCTCTAATAGGTTTCATCACAACGGCTAATTCCTCTGATCGGAATCCGGCGAACTTAAAGGAGTTCAAGGGGGCTGCGAATCGATCCGCTGGGGATGATGTTATCATTCATACGTCGGCACGCTTCGTGCGAGCCGATAGGGTTGGTGATTAGACGCCTTACTCAGCGGTGGAGTTACGATGCCCGCATACGCTTTGGGAGCCGATACGCCCGACATCGCGTCAAGCGCGTTTCTGGCGCCCGGCGCATCAGTAATTGGTAGGGTTGCGTTGGGTGATAACGCGAGCGTCTGGTTTGGGGCGACCCTGTACGGGGACGAAGATTCAATCAGCGTTGGCGTCAATAGCAACATTCAGGATGGGGCGGTACTTCGAACCGCACGAGGGCGGCCCGTCCTGATCGGCAACAACGTAACAGTAGGGCATCAAGCCCTTTTGGAGGGATGCACGATCGGCGAGGGTTCCCTTATCGGGATAAAAGCGGTCGTGCACTACGGAGCAATTATCGGGAAGCGCTGCCTAATCGGTGCCGGGGCAGTCGTAATGGAGGGTGAATCCTACCCGGAAGGCTCATTGGTCATTGGAGATCCAGGCAGGCTGAAGCGCCAATTGACGCCTGAAGAATTCGCATTGTTGGAAGAGAGTGCCGTGATCTATGTGAGACGACACATCGCCTATAGCCGCGAACTCGCGACGACAAAAACAGAGCGTGCCGTAGATTCAGCGTGATCGATCACGGGCTTGCCGGTACCCCAAGCCGACTCCATCGCCCATTACGCTCCCAGAGCTCGAGGGCATCATCGGCAAATCCGGGGGCCAGTGCTAGCGCCTTGCCAACCGTTGGGACGGTCAATGTTAGAGAAAGTCCAATATCGATTGACCCGCCCACTTTATCGTACTAACAACGATCTCACTCGACGAATGAAGTCGATCACCCGTTGGCCGGCTTCGGCGGCAGAGCTGCCATCGCCGCCATGATCGAAAGCGTCTTGCGCATCGAGATGCCGGCCGAAGTTGTGATCGGCGCCGGGCACTATCAGCAGCGTCGCCCGTTCGACGCCATCGGCACTCACCAACGCGGACCATCTGCTGCTGGTCGGACTTGTCCGTGATCCAGTCGCACTTCATGAGACAATTCCCGCGAACAGGCGGGCTGACGCCCCATACCTCGCGCTTCGGGGGTCTACTCGGGCGTTCTCTAGATGGAGTTCGATTAATGGCATCCCTGAGCGGAAGATCTGAAGTTCAAGCATTGCGCAGCCAACAGATTCGAGAAGTTGCCAACGCAGCGATTGGCCGAATGGACGTGCTGCCTTTCTGGTTCGGCGAATCTCATCGCGCGACAGCCCCACAAATCCGGAAAGCAGGCGCGGCCGCTCTTGAGCGAGGCGAAACATTTTATGCGCCGACACTCGGTCTTGCCACGCTGCGTGAGGAGTTGGCGGCCTACCTCTCTCGCCTACATGGTTCCCTCTCAGCAGACCGCATTGCCGTCACGAGTTCGGGTGTGTCGTCGCTGATGATCGCACTTCAATCCCTGGTCAATGCCGGAGATACGGTGGTTGCGGTAACGCCTGTATGGCCTAATCTCTGTGAGATCCCCAGAATCTTAGGGGCAACAGTCCATTCAGTGCCGCTGGAGTTCGGCAGTCAAGGCTGGACGCTCAATTTGGGGCAACTGATTGATGCCATTCGACCGGGCGTCGCCGCCGTGATCATCAACAGTCCGAATAACCCGACGGGCTGGACGATCACCCGGCGGGAGCAGGAAGAGATCCTGGCTCATTGCCGCGAGCTTGGAGTGTGGCTGATCACGGATGATGTTTACGAACGCGTGTACTTCAGTGGGCCTTGCGCGCCTTCCTTTCTGGACATTGCCGACCCGTTAGACCGACTGGTCAGCTGCAACTCGTTCTCCAAAGCATGGCGCATGACGGGCTGGCGTGTCGGGTGGGCTGTGGTTCCCGCAGCGCTCCTGGAGAGCTTCGGCAAACTGATCGAGTACAACACCTCGTGCGCCCCGGGATTTGTTCAAGCCGCAGCGCGCGAGGCATTGAGAAGCTGCGATGAGGATATTGACGAACTCGTGCGCGAGATCAAAGCAAACCGCGACACGCTCTACGCGCGTCTCGGCGCAGTCGATCGCATTGAACTTGGCATGGCTCCCAGAGGGGGGATGTACGCCTTCTTTCGCGTTCGCGGAATGACCAATAGCTTGGCGTTTTGTAAGGATCTGGTGGTCAATGCCGGTGTCGGCATCGCGCCCGGTTCGGCGTTCGGCAGCGAAGCACCCGAATTCTTGCGTTGGTGTGTGGCGGCCGATCCCGCGAAGCTCGAAGAAGGCATCGAGCGCTTCGTGAGATATTCGGGTCGTGGGTGACTAAAATTCAATTACTGACCTCGAGCTTTTGGAGAAAATATGGGTCGCTGCATCGTATTGCTTGCATTTTGTTTCCTCGGTACCGCGCTGGCCTCGGGGGCCGAGGCGCCATCGCCACTGACCCGCCTTCTGGATGGAGAGCTCGGGCGTATCCCGGCTAAGTCGGGTATCTATGTGAAGCATTTGCGAAGCGGCGAAGAAGCAATGGTCCGCGCTGACGAGCCGTTCGAGAGCGCTTCAACGATCAAACTCGCCACCTTGGTGCTGTCCTATCAGATGGTGGATGCCGGTACGCTCAAACTGGACGAGCGAGTTGAAATCACGCCGGCGGTGCTGCGCGGCGGTTCCGGCATCTATCGCTTCAAGGATGTGGGCCTGAAACCCACGATCCGCGACATCCTGACAGAAATGGTCATCACCAGCGATAACACCGCAACTGACATCATGATCGCGAGGGTGGGAGGGAAGGATAAGGTCAACGCCTTTCTGCGCGGCGCCGGTTATAAAGTACTGAAGCAGGTCCACACGACCGGCGAATACTTCCGGCTCGACTATGCGGCCATCAATCCGAAGTACGAAACACTCTCCAATGAGGATGTCTTCGCCCTGTGCTGCGCGGACACGACGATCCATCGAATGCCCGTGTTCTCCGACCAACGCAAGGCTCTGATCGATGAGGCCATGGCTTTAAGCGCTGGGCACGACCCATCACCCGTCGATCCGAACGACAGCAGCAAATGGTTCGGGGCGGCCAGCCCGCATGAAATGGGACGACTCGTTGAAGGTATCGAGAGCTGCACGGTCGCCAAACCCGCGAGCTGTGGCGAAATGCGTCGGATGCTGCTGGCTCAGCAGGCAGGTAGCATGAAGATTCCGCATTATCTGACGGTACCCGTGGGGCACAAGACGGGGGAGACCACCGGTGTGACCAATGACGTGGGCGTCATTTACTCAGGTACCGGCCCCATCGTCATTGCCTTCTACAACATGAACATGACCGGCGCCCGCGCTGACGTCGAGGACGCCATGGGCAGGGTGGCGCAGTCAGTTGTCGACTATTTCGATGGACACAACCAACCCGCTTCGCATTAAGGCGATTGACTCAATGGTAAAGCAGCCATCGCTGCGCGCTTGAACGCGGCGGCACTGTCGCGTGAAGATGCCTGCTCGCGAATGGGCTGCAGCCAAAGCGCAATTCGCAGTCGTGTTCGGCGATCGGTTCGAGGTCGATCGTTAATCAACCGGCTCGACACACAGAATTTCTGACAGTCCCCCCAAAGCGCGGGCTGCCGCTCAGACAATCATCGGCTCCTGGTACGCGCCCCAGATTTCACGCAACGCGCCGCAGATCTCCCCTAGTGTGGCTCTCGCCTTGGCCAGTTCGATCGTCTTCGGCACCAGGTTGACATTTTCCGTGCGTGCCTGCGCTTTGAGCTCCTGCAACAATCGCTGCACGAGCGCATTGTCCCGCTTCGCCCGCACCGCGTTCAATCGATCAATCTGCAGCCGGGTGCACTGCTCATCGTACGGATGGATCTCCGCTTCGATTGCGCTCGCTTTGTCATCGACGTAGCGGTTGACGCCCACCGAGATCTTCTCGCCCGAGTCGATCTTCTGGAAGATGGCGTAGGCTGAATCGGCCAGCTTTTGCTGGAACCAGCCTTCCTCCACCAGCTTGACCGCGCCGCCCCGCTTGTCCACTTCGTCCAGTACCTTGAAGATTTCCTGTTCCATGTCCGAGGTAAGACGTTCGATGAAATACGATCCGCCGAGCGGATCGACGACGGCGGTCACATTGATCTCATCGCGGATGATCTGTTGCGTGCGGATCGCGAGCTTCATCGCCTCCTCGGTGGGGATGGCAAAGGCCTCGTCGAGGCCGTTGGTGTGCATGCTCTGGCAACCCCCGAGCACCGCGCCCAAGGCCTGGATGGCCGTGCGCATCAGGTTGTTGTGATACTCGACCTTGGTCAGGCTCATCGCCGCCGTCTGCACGTGGACCCGCAGGCGCATTGACTCCGGCTTCTTCGCGCCGAATCGCTGCGACATGATCTTGGCATAGACGCGGCGCGCCGCTCTGAACTTGCATATCTGTTCAAAAAAGTCCTGGTGGCTGATGAAAAAGAACGACAGCCGGGGCGCGAAGTCGTCGATGTCCATGCCGGCGGCGATCACTTCCTCGCAGTACGCAATGGTGAACGCCATGATGAAGGCGATCTCCTGAATGGCATTGCCGCCGACGTCGGACAAATGATAGCCGCTCAGGCTGATCGGGTTGATCTTGGGCGTGGCCTGGGTGCTGTAGATGATCAAGTCGCGCAGCAGGCGCACCGCGCTTCTAACCGGGTAGATCCATTCCTTCTGGGCGACGTATTCCTTGAGCGGATCGGCCTGCAGCGTGCCGGCTAGTTTCATCAAGTCGCAGCCGCGCTGCTCGGCCACGCTGACGAACATTGCATAGATGACCCAGGCGGACGGGTTGATGGTCAGGGAGACGGAAATCTTCTCCAGATCGATTCCGTCGAACAGCCGTTCCATATCCTCGATGGTGTCGATCGCCACGCCCACGCGGCCCACTTCGCCGAACGCCATGGGATCGTCTGAATCCAGGCCGAGCAGTGTCGGCAGATCGAAGTCGGTCGAGAGCCCCGTCTGGCCGGTCTCGATCATGTACTTGTAGCGGCGGTTGGTGGCTTCAGGGTTGCCGAAGCCAGCTACTTGCCGGATGGTCCAGGGTCGGCCGCGATACATGGTGGGATAGACGCCGCGTACGAATGGATAGGCGCCGGGAAAACCCAGCTCTTCGGCGGGAATGTCCGCCACGTCGGCGGCCGTGTACACGCGCTTCAGAGGGATGCCGCATTCCGTATGAAACTCAGCACGCTCTTCAGCACGGCCCTTCAGCGCCGCGGCAAGTTCCTTCTGCTCCCACAGAGCCTGTTGTTCGCGAACTTCTGCGATCGCCGCATCTGAGAAGAGTTTCATAGGGATCCCGTTCTAGCTTTTCCTGTTCCAACCGAGCAGCACCTCGGCCGCTGACCGCGGATCGGATTCGCGGTTCACGACGGCTTGGAGTTGCGCTTCGAGTACGTCGGCATGCTCTTCGAACTGCTGCTGAAACGCATGGCGCGCCATGTTGAAAATGCGCGTGCGGCAGTTGCTTCGCCGGCGCCCGACCAGCTCGCCGCTGTCCTGCAGATGCGTCCAGTGCCGGTCGATGGCCGACTTCAAGGATTCCAATTGCTCGCCCGAGACCGAGCTGACGGCGAGAACCGGAGAAACCCATGTCGAGTCTGGCCGGGCGGCGCCGAGCGACAGCATGCCTTTCAATGCGGCGACCGCTGCACCGGCTTCGGGCTTATCGGCTTTGCTCACCACGTGAATGTCGGCGATCTCCAGAATCCCCGCTTTGATGGCTTGGATGTCGTCGCCCAGGCCGGGTGGCGACAGCACCACAATGGTATGCGCCGCCCTGACGATCTCGACCTCATCCTGACCGACGCCCACCGTTTCGATGATGATGGGCGAATAGCCGGCTGCATCGAGTACATCGACGGCTTGCAGCGTGGCGGGCGCGAGGCCGCCGAGGTGTCCGCGGGTGGCCATGCTGCGCACGAAGGCTTGATTCGCTTCGGCTGCATCGTTCATGCGCACACGATCGCCCAGAATGGCGCCGCCCGAAAACGGACTGCTCGGATCCACGGCCACCACGCCGACTTTGCTGCCGTCCGAGCTGAGCGACTTCATCAGAGAGGACACCAGCGTCGACTTGCCTGCGCCGGGCACCCCGGTGATGCCGATGATGTGTGCTTTGCCGGAGCGTCTGTAGATCTCTGCCAGTGCCTCGGTAGCTTCGGCGTAGTTGGCCTCGGCTCGCGAGATCATGCGGGCGATTGCCGATCGGGAGCCCGCCAAGACGTGCGGCACCAGTTCGAGCGAAGGGGTGTACGCCTGACGCTTCGCTCTGCTGAAGAGAGCAACGCCTGTCATATACGCCCGCGGGTCGCTACCAGCTCCGTGATGGTGGACACGATCAGATCGGCGCGTGCTTCCTGCGGAATGATTACATCCACACCGCATTCCCGCAGCGGCTCATAGTCCTGGCCGGGGATCACCCCGCCGGCCACCACGAATATGTGGTCCGCATTGTGCTCGCGTAGGCATTTGCACAGCTCGCGAAACAGCGGCACGTGCGAGCCTGACAATAGACTGACCCCGATGACATCCACGTCCTCCTGAATCGCGGCGTTCACTACTTGCGTGGGTGTCTTGTAAAGGCCCGTGTAGATAACCTCCATGCCGGCATCGCGCAGGATTCGCGCAACGATTTTTGCGCCGCGGTCATGGCCGTCGAGCCCGAGCTTGGCGACCAACACCCGGATCTTGTCGGCGGATCGCGCGTTTCTCGCCACGGCCATATCACCCTCAGTCATCTTGAGTCACCCCATTCATAGTTCGGTCGCCATACCGGCGGCTCTAACGCGATTTTACTCCTCCGTCGATGACATGCTGGCGCATCAGCCGGCGCGCTATCTTGCCGATCCCGGTGCGCGGCAGATCCGAAACGATGTGGATTACCTTGGGACGTTTGTAGCCGGTGAGCCGCTCCCGGCAAAACTGGGCCAAATCGGCCTCCAGCAGTGATGCGCCCAAAGACAGCGTTACCACGGCATGCACGGCCTCGCCCCAGCGCTCGTCCGGTACACCGATGACCACCGCCTCCTTGACGCCCGGATGGCCCAGCAGGATGCCCTCGACCTCGGTTGGGATCACCGTGAGCCCTCCGGTCTTGATCATTTCCTTGACGCGGCCGTCCAGCACCAGGTATCCGTCCCGATCGAAGCGGCCGAGATCACCCGTGCGCATTCCTTTGCCCGTGATCACCTGCGAGGTCGCCGCTTCGTCCTGCCAATAACCGGCGAACAGCGTGGGGCTGCGGGCGATGATTTCGCCGGATTCGCCCGGAGCCGCGGGCTCGCCGCTCGCGTTCAACACGTGCAGCTGAGTGCCTATCATCGGCCGGCCGACGGTGCCGATCTTGCGGAGTTGGTCCGCGGGACTGCAGACGGTGTGACAAAGCTGCTCCATCATTCCGTAGAACTGCACGAAACCGACCTCCGGCATGCGCTCGATCAGTGCCCTGATCAGTTGGTCCGGCATCGGTTCCGAGGCATAGGTAATCAAGCGCAGCGCTGACGGCACCCTCGCCGGCATGGCATCCAGAAGGCGGCGCAGCGTGGTCGGCACCGCATCGAAATGCGTGATCTGAAACGCGTGAATCGCCTCCCACACCCCAGACGCATCGAATTGCGGCAGCAGGACATGCGTGCCACGCATCAACGTGAGCGGCAGCAACTGCTCCATGCACGACGAGAACAGCGGCAGAAAATGCAGCGTGCGCTCGCCGTCGTGCAGGCCGAACTCTAAAGCCGCCGTCGTGGCGGCAGCCAGCAGGCTGGCATGCGTATGCACGGCACCCTTGGAGCGGCCGGTCGATCCGGATGTAAAATAAATGACGGCGGGATCGCTGAGCGCAACCGGTGTCAAACTGCGCAGCCTGTGTGCCGCGGCCACGCAATCCTGGTAGGGATGGAAGATATCTCCCGCCGGACATTCGTCGAGACAAAAAACGCGTTCGACACCAGCGGCTTGCAACTGGTCGCGATGTTTGGCCACGACCGCACATTGCGAGGCGCTGATGATCAATATCTTGGGGCGTATCTGCTCCAGGGCACGGTGTGCATCCTTCCAGGTCCACCAATGGTCCAAAGGCGATGTGATCCCGCCCAACATCGAGACTCCGAACAAAATCTCGAAGAACTCTGCTCGATTGCCGATCCAGAAGGCGACACGATCGAGTTTCTGCACGCCCAGCGCGGCCAGTCCCCCGGCCAGCTTGCATGCGCGCTCGTGCACTTCTGCGTAGGTCAGGCTCTGGCCTTGAAAGATCACTGCTGTGCGGGCCGGCTCAGAGACTGCCGCCCGCGTCAGGATCGCATCCAACCGCGGCTGGCTGCCGTGCTCGTGTGTGTTCACTTATATCCTCAGCTTCCGTGCTGTGCTTGGTTCTTGAAGATTTGCGCCGCCCTTTGACAGGATCTTATCGAGCCGCGACACGCGGGCACATCTAATAGCGCTAATAGACGGCATAAGGTCCCGTTAATCCTCGCCTGATCTTTCACTGCCGCGACATAAGCGGCCTTTATTCATTCCATTACTGCAATTCGCAGCGCGCGACCGGCAGTATGTCTAGAATGCCAGGCGAACCTTGATGCGAGATCGGCAGCGCAATGACGTCCACCAGCACCCGGTCCGAGCTCGGCGAATCAACGGTCGCGGCGGCGATCGCCCGCTTCGTCGCGGCACAGCGCGTCAACCGTGTCTACACCCTGCCGGGCTCGCACGTGAAACCCATTTGCAGCGAGCTGGCGTATCTGGGCCTTCAGATCGTTTCGACCCGGCACGAATGTTCCGCGATACATATGGCGCATGCCGAGGCGGATCTCACCGGCCGCATCGGTGTTGCCATCGTGACAGCCGGTCCCGGCCTCACCAATGCAGTCACGGGAATCGCCAGCGCCTTTCTGTCGCGCACGCCGCTCCTCGTCCTGTCGGCGCGCGTGCCCGATGCGCAGGCCGGCATGGGTGCGCTCGAGGAGGTGCCGCAGGCTGAACTGGTTCGCCCGGTGTGCCGTTACGTGCGTGAGATATCCGATGCCCGCCACGTGTTGCCCGGCTTGCACTTGGCCGCGACGATAGCCTTGGGCAGCGACGGACCGCCTGGTCCCGTGTACGTCGATTTCACGCCCGGCCTGCTTAAGGAGTCGATGGCGGCTTGGCATGCCGATCCGTATTGGTGCACGCTGATCGAGCGAGCTGCGCGCTTGCCGCACGAGGATAGCATCGCGCTCGCCGCACAACTCATCCGCGGCAGCCGCCGGCCGCTCGTGATCGGCGGACGCGGCGCGTTGGGATCCGGCGTGGCATTGGAGAAATTCCTGCAGGCTTGCGGCTGCTTGTACCTCGACACGCGCGAAAGCCGCGGGGTGCTTCCGGCCGGCAATCCGAACAGTGTCCCGGCGCTGCGGGGTCGCGCCCTCGCCGAAGCAGACCTGGTGATCACGCTCGGCAGGCGGCTGGATTTCGAGCTGGCATACGGCTCGCGCGCGGTTTACGCCGAATCTGCACGCTTCATTCGCATCGGCCGCAGCGCGGAGGAGTTGTCCGAGAATCGGCGGGGCGACGTCGAAGTGTGTTCCGACGTGGGCGCAGCGCTGCAGTGTCTCGTGAATGCGGATGCGAAGCCGGCCGACGCGGATACCGCCTGGCGCGACCAGCTCATTCGAGCAAACGCCGAGAAGACTCGGCCCGCAGCACCGGGCGTGCACACGAAACCAGCGGGCGGCGACGGCCGCATGCATCCGCTGACGCTCATCGAGGCGATCAACCGGATCACCGACAATGAGACCATCAGCATCGTGGACGGCGGAGATATCCTGTCGTTCGCCCGCATCGGCCTTCGCGCGCACACGTATCTGGACCTCGGACCGTTTGGCTGCCTCGGCTCGGGCGCACCGTACGCGGTGGCGGCCGCTCTCGCGTTTCCGTCCCGCAGGGTTGTTGCGCTCATCGGCGACGGCGCCTTCGGATTCGCAGCGATGGAAATCGAAACTGCGGTGCGCACCGGCGCGCGCGCCCTGTTTGTCGTGGCGAACAACGATGCCTGGAACATCGAACGCCATGATCAATTGGCCAACTATCCGGACCAGGAACTCGGCACCACGCTGTCGCCGGCGCGCTACGATCTGCTTGCCAAGGCTTTGGGAGCTTACGGTGAGCGGGTGGAGCGCGCAGAAGACCTGGCGGGTGCACTTCAACGTGGGCTTGTCAATCTGCCGGCGCTCATCGATGTCGCGGTGACGCGCGATGCCGTCTCGCCTGATACCAAGAGTGGGCTGGCAAACGTTCCGGCACTGCACGCGACCCAGGCCTGGGAGGATGCGGAGCGTCGCAAGCTGGATCGCCCGTCAGGTCAACCGAAATAGCGTCTGACAGCCGCGCTTATGGCTGCCATTACAAGGATTTGATTCCTTCGGCGGATTTTCGGTGCCTAGAATCACCGCGGCAAGGGAGAGAACAGTCACCAAGAGGGAGAGGATGATGCGCGCTTGGCTTTCAGGACTTCTGATGATGGCAGCGGTGCTAACCGCTCCCGTGCTGGCTGCCGGCAAGGTCGTCCGGACCGAGGCCTCCCCCGACGGTGGACCCGACGCGCAACCGCTCGCCAGCCGCGACCGCTGGCTGCCGTCGTCGGTGCCGACCAGCGATACGGTGCTGCGCATTCCCGTTCCGCCCGGCTGGAACGAGCCCAAGGGTTCGTTCGTGCTGGTCGGGGGCCGCCTCTTCGACAGCACCGGCGCCCCGGCGCGGCCGGCAACGGTCGTGGTGCAAGGCAAGTCGATCACCGCGATCCTGAAGCCCGACGATCGCAATTGGCCCAAAGATGCGGTGGTGTACGACGTCGCCGGCAAGACCGTCATGCCGGGACTGATCGACATGCACAGCCATCTCACCTTCCTCGAGGGGGCCGACGCGGCGAACATCTTTTCGAATGCCAATACCAGCGGCGCGGAGTCGGTGATGCGCGGGTTGAAGCGCCTCTCGCTCTATCTGGAATCGGGCATCACCAGCGTCCGCGACGTGGGGTCGCATGGCGACTCGCCATTCGTGCTCAAGCGGCTGCAGGCGTCGGGCGAAATCCAAGGTCCGCGGATCTTCGCAGCCGGCCAGCTGATCACCGGCATCGGCGGCCACGGCGACGTCCACGCCTACACGGCTGGATACCCTGAGATTCCCAACGGCAATCCCAATTCGATGGTCTGGCTCGCGAGCGGGCCGGATCAATGGCGCGCGGCGGTACGCATGCAGTTTTCCAAAGGTGCCGACCTGATCAAGCTCGCCAGCGAATACTCCCAAGCGGAGGTCGACGCTGCAGTCGATGAGGCTCATTCGCTCGGGCTGCCGGTGACGGTTGACGCCGAGACCAAATATATCGCCATGGCGGTCAAGGCCGGCGTCGATTCGGTCGAGCATCCGCTGCCGCGCAGCGACGAAACCATCGCGCTGATGGCCCAGCGTCATATCGCTTCGATACCGACGTTGGTGGCATATCGGGTCATCATGCGTGCCAGCGGCGGCTATTACGGCACGACCTCGCGGCGCTTCGAACTCAACGAATCCACCATCGAGGCAATGGCGAGGAAGCTGCATCGCGCGGGCGTGAAAATGGCAATCGGGCTTGACGTTGTGGCCCTCGCCGGAACCGGCTACTTGCCGGGATCCTATATCGACGAACTTCAGTCCTTCACGCGGATCGGCTTCAGCACCAGCGAGGCGTTGATCGCCGCAACCCGGAATGGCGCCGAAATCCTGCACATGGCCGATCGGATCGGGACCATCGAGCCCGGCAAACTGGCGGACATCATCGTCGTCGACGGCAATCCTGACGAGGACCTGAGCGCGCTGCGCAAGGTCAGGACCGCCTTCGTCAACGGCCGTCTCGAACTGCAGGACGGGCGCATCTACCGGCCGGCGCACGAGGAAGTGCCGATGCCGATCCGCAAGTAATGTTCTACACCATCGCGCGCTTCGAACTGCGCTACCAGTTGCTCAACCCGGTCTTCTGGGTCGCGACCGTGCTGTTCTTTCTGCTGACCTTCGGGGCGACGACGGTGGAGTCGATCCGCCTCGGCAGCGGCGGCAACATCCATACCAACGCGCCGACCGCGGTCGCGCAGATCCAGCTGATCATGTCGCTGTTCTTCATGTTCGTGACCACCGCGTTCGTCGGCAACGTGGTGGTGCGGGACGACGAAACCGGTTTCGGCGGCATCATCCGCTCCACCAAGATCGGCAAGCTTCCGTACATGTTCGGCCGGTTCAGCGGCGCCTTTCTCGGCGCTGCGATCGCGTTTCTGGCGGTTCCCTTGGCGATCTGGCTTGGCACATTCATGCCGTGGGTCAATCCCGACAACCTCGGGCCGAACCGGATCCACGACTATCTGTTCGGCTACTTCGTGCTGGCCCTGCCGAATGTGTTGATGACCTCGGCGATTTTCTTCGCGGTCGCCTGCTGGACAAGGTCGGTGACGTATAGCTACTTGACGGTGATTCTGTTCATGTTCGCCTATTTCGCGCTCACTGCGATGCTGCGCAAATGGCCGGACTTGTCCATGGCGTCGTATTTTGAGCCCTTCGGCACGGTGGCCTACGGATTGGGCACACGTTATCTGACACCGGTCCAGGCGAACACGCTGCCGCTCAAGCTCACCCCCCTGCTGATCAGCCACCGTCTGTGGTGGCTGGCGATTTCCGCGGCGATCGTCGTGGTGGCGGTATGGCGCTTTCAGTTCGCCGACCGCGGCCTGTCGAAGCGCGGTGCGAAACGCCAGGCGGCGCGCGAGCGCAAGCTCGCATTAGTCACGCCGGCCGTGGTCGAGCGGCTGCCGGCCGCCGTGCCGCAACGGGCGGCGTGGCATCAGCTCGCCACGCGCTCGCTCTTTGAGATGAGGCTGGTCTTCAAGAGCCCGGCCTTCTGGGTGCTCGCCCTGGTCGGTTCGATAAATCTGTTCTCAACGCTGAATCTGTCCGGCCGGTTTTACGGCGTGCCCATGTGGCCGCGCACCTTCGCGATCGTGGACACGGTTCGCGGCACCTCGATCTTGATCACGCTGCTGATTGCGATCTATTTTTCGGGCGAGGTGGTGTGGCGCGAGCGCGAGCGGCGCATCAACGAGATCGTCGACTCCACCCCGCTGCGCAACTGGGTCTTCTTCCTGTCCAAGCTTGCCGGCGTCGTGGGGGTGCTGGTGGCACTCAGCGTCGGGGTCCTGATGCTGGAATCGATTCTGTTCCAGCTGGCCCGAGGACTCACCGATATCGAGTTCGGCCAATGGCTGGCGTGGTACGCCGCGCCCAACGCCTTCTATGTGCTCCAGATCGCAGTGCTGGCCATCGTGCTTCAGGCGCTCAGTCCGAACAAATTCGTCGGCTGGGCGCTCATGCTGCTCTACCTCATCTCCACCATCGTTTTTGCCGGCATGGGCCTCGATCATCCGCTGCTCAATTATGCGGAAGAGACCGTACCGCTGTCGGAGATGAACGGCGACAATTACGGCGGCGCGGTGGGTTGGTGGTTGCGCATCTTCTGGACGGCATTCGCCATGATACTGGTGATCGTGGGCCATTTGATGTGGCGTCGCGGCACTGCGGTCACTCTCGCCGGTCAGTGGCGTACGCTGCCCTCGCGGCTGCGCGGCAAGCCGCTCGTGTTCCTGCTGGCCGCTGTGCTGGTCACTGTCGGCTTGGGCGGCTTCATCTATTACAACATGAACATCCTCAATCATCGCGTAAGCGAGGACCAGGAGAACAATCTCCTCGCCAACTATGAGAAAGAATACGCTCGATATATCGGCTTGCCGCACCCAACCTTGACGGACATCAAGCTCGATGTCGACCTGCAGCCAGCGCGCGGGGCGGTGTACTACGATGGCAGCTACCGCTTCATCAATGACACGAAGGTGCCGCTGCCGACGCTGCATGTGCGCATGCTAGGTGGTGCGGTGAAGCTGGACGCGGTATCGGTGCCCGGCGCCACGCTGGTGCACGATGACAAAGTCAACAGCTACCGCATCTACCAATGGGACCAGCCGATGCAGCCCGGCGAGAGCCGCACGCTGACTTTCAAGACCTCGGTGGTGAAGCGCGGTCTGGCGGCGCTGCCGAGCGATCGCCAGGCTTTCGAATCCGATGCGCAGCCCGCGCGCAACGGCGCATATCTCACCAATCTGGGATTTGCGCCGTTTTTGAACATGAACTCGAGAGGCTTCCTGCAGGGCAATAACTTGCGCCGCAAGCATGGCCTGCCGCCCGAACTCAGCGCGGTGAAGCTCGAGGATCCCAAAGGACCGGACAACGGCTTTGCCGGCGTGGATCGGGTCAACACGGATGTCACCGTCACGACCGACGCGGACCAGACGCTGATTGCGACCGGCGAGTTGGTTTCGGAGAGCGTCGCGAACGGCCGGCGCACCGCGCGGTTCGTGTCGCCCATCCCGACGCTCAACTTCATCACGATCCAGTCGGCGCGCTATGCCGTGAAGTCGGCGGATGCAAACGGGGTCAAGACCAGCGTGTATTTCGAGCCCAAGCATCCGATGAACATCGATCGCATGCTCAGCGTGATGAAAGATGCGCTCGACTACTACCGCAAGAACTATGGACCGTATCAATATTCCTATGCGCGGATCATCGAGCGGCCGGACTACGGCGGCGGGGCAAACTCGGCTCCGGGCACGGTCGGCTATTCGGAAAAGGCCGGCTTCACCATGGACTTGAGCAATCCGAAGCGGCTCGATTTTCTGGCTTATGTGACGGCGCACGAGCTGGCGCACCAGTACTGGTTCCACCAAGTGCTGCCCGCGGACGTGGAGGGCGCCGAGGTCATCACCGAGAGCCTGGCGCAATACTCCGCGCTGATGATCATGAAGCATCGCTACGGGCGGGAGCAGATCCGTCAGTTCCTGAAATACGAACTCGATACCTATCTGCAGGGCCGCCGCACTGAAGCGGTGGCGGAGAATCCGCTCGCCCGCGCCTACCGCCAGGGGTACATCCACTACAACAAGGGCTCGATCGTGATGTATCTGATGCAGGATCGCCTCGGCGAGGTGCGCGTGGACGGCGTGTTGCGCGGACTCGTGGACCGTTTTCACTTCAAGACCGCACCCTATGCGAGGTCGAGCGACCTGGTCGAAGGCCTGCTGGCCTTGGCCCGCACGCCGGCGGAGCGCGAACTGATCCTCGATCAATTCTACCGCATTACGCTCTATGACTTGAGTGCCAAGCAGGCGACCGTGCGCAGCCTGCCCAACGGCCAGTTCGAAACGACGGTGACCGTCGATGCCGGAAAATTCTATTCCGACGGCCAAGGCAACGAGCGCTCCGCGCCTTTCGACGAATTGGTCGATGTCGGCGTGTTTACCGAGCGCCCCGGCGAATTGGGCTTCGAAGCGGCCGATGTTCTGTCGATGCAGCGCCTGCAAATTCGCAGCGGCGAACAACAAGTGCGAATCGTCACCGCGCGCAAGCCCAGCTTCGCGGGCGTGGATCCCTATATCAATTTCATCGACCGCAACTCGAACGACAACATCATACGGGTAACGGACTGAAACCAGATAATTGCATTCCAGCTCGGGGAGAAGTGACCGTGTCGCGATTCAGATTCGTCATGCCTTGCGTTCTTGCCGTTCTGGGAGCCTGCTTGCCGGTGCTGTGCCTGCAGGCGGCGCAGTCGTCCAAGCCGGACCAGCCATTCACCTCGAACGACATCCCGAAGGATTTCAAAGCACCGAACGCTGGGCGGGACTACACACGCCGCGTCGAGATGGTTCCCATGCGCGACGGCGTGAAGCTGCAAACCTTCATCCTGATACCCAAGGGTGCGAAAAACGCGCCCATTCTTTTGACGCGCACCCCTTACGACGCTTCGCAACGCTCGCAGCGTGCCGCGAGCGCCTCGCTCAAGTCCACGTTGCCGCTGGCGGATGAAGTGTTCGTCGACGCGGGCTACATCCGCGTGTATCAGGATTTGCGCGGCAAGTACGGTTCCGAAGGCGACTACGTGATGGAGCGCCCGGCGCGCGGGCCGCTCAATCCGTCATCCACGGATCATGCGACCGATGCGTGGGACACCATCGATTGGCTGGTGAAAAACCTCCAGGAATCCAACGGCCGGGTCGGCATGATCGGCTCATCCTATGAGGGATTCACCGTTGCGATGGCGCTGCTCGATCCACATCCGGCCCTCAAAGCCGCGGTTGCAGAGAGTCCGCTGATGGACGGGTGGATGGGCGATGACTGGTTTCACAATGGCGCTTTCCGCCAAGAGATGCTGCCATACGTCTATATGCAGACCGCCGCGCGCGCGGCGGGCATCTATACGGGACTTGGCGGCGACACCTCGCGCAATACACATGACGACTACGAGACCTTTCTACTTGCGGGCTCGGCCGGCGACTACGCGCGCAAGTATGGCTTTGACCAATTGCCCTGGGTCAAACGAACCTTCGCTCATCCTGCCTACGATGCAACTTGGCAGGGACAAGCGCTCGACAAGCTGCTCGCGGCTCATCCGTCGAATGTGCCGACCATCTGGGAGCAGGGGCTTTGGGATTCTGACGATATCTACGGCGCGAACAAAGCATGGCTGGCCCAGAAAGCAGCGGGTCGCACCGCCAATAACTGGTTGATCATGGGCCCGTGGCGTCACAGTCAGGTCAACAGCAAGGGCTACGAAGTCGGACCGCTGCACTGGGAGGGCGACACGTCGAAGCAGTACAACCGCGACATGGTGCTGCCGTTCTTCGAACATTATCTGCGCGACGGTCCGGCGCCCAAGCTTTCCCGCGTGACGGTCTACAACACCGGCGCTAACCGCTGGGAGCATTTTGACGACTGGCCCGTTGCGTGCGAGCGTGGTTGCGCGAGCGGCATGAAGCCGTTGTATCTTCGCGAACACGCCGGCCTGTCGTTCGACCGGCCGAGCGGCGCAGAAGACTCCTCCGATACTTACCTAAGCGATCCGGCCAAGCCCGTGCCGCACGTGCCGCGGCCGGTCGTCGATCCGTTCTCGAACATGGCGGGCGGGTCGTGGTCTGCGTGGGGGGACATGCTGGTGACGGATCAGCGCTTTGTGGACGGCCGCCCCGACGTGCTCACGTACGAAACGCCGGTGCTCACGGCCCCCGTCGGCGTGCGCGGCATGCCGCTGGTCGATCTTCGCGCCATGACCACCGGCACCGATGCGGACTTCGTCGTCAAACTCATCGACGTCTATCCGGCGGACTATCCGAACGATCCGAAGCTGCGCGGCTTCGAGCTGCCGATCGCAATGGACATTCTTCGCGGGCGCTATCGGACGAGTTTCGAGCACCCCGTGGCAATCGCGCCGAATGTGCCGCTGCAGTACCGATTCGAACTGCCGAACGTGAACCACGTGTTCCAGCCGGGACACCGCATCATGGTCCAGATCCAATCGACGCTGTTTCCGCTCTATGACCGCAACCCTCAGAGCTACGTGGCGAATATTTTCGATGCCAAGGCGAGTGACTATAAAAAGGCGCAGGTCACCGTGCTGCGCTCGAAGGCGCAGCCGAGCGCCTTGTTGCTGCCGGTCGTAAACTAGGAGGGTCGCGGATGCGGAAAGCTTATGGAACGATCGCTCTCGCGCTGGCATGCTGGCTGCCCGCCCTCGCGCTGCCCGCCACCTACAAGGACTGGGCGGACGTGGAATCGGAGCTGGTGAGCAAGAAAATGCTGCATCAGCAGATCCCGATGCGCGATGGCGTAAAGCTCGACGCCGACATTTACCTGCCTCATGGCAAGCCGCCGTTTCCCACGGTGCTGTACCGATCGCCGTACATCCCGGACTTGTTCTTGAATCCCGGCATGCTGCCGGTCAATGCCTTGAACACGGCATTGCTGGAGAATGGCTACGCCATTGTTCACGAGAACGAGCGGGGCCGCTATTGGTCGGGCGGGGAGTACGAGTTCCTCGCGAACGCGGGCGCCGACGGCTACGACACCATCGATTGGCTATCCAAGCAGGCTTGGTCGAACGGCAAGATCGGCACGTATGGCTGTTCGTCGACGGCTGAGAATCAGCTCAAGCTCAGCACGATGGCCCATCCGGCCCATGCTGCCGCCATCGCGCTCGCGCCAGGCGCCGGTATCGGCAAGATCGGTCCGTACAGGGAGCAGGGCAACACCTTCCGCGGCGGCGCTCTGCAGCTCTTGTACGCTTCGTGGTACCGCGAATACATCTGGTATGGAAAGTATGGCGATCCACGGCCGCAATACCCCGTGGACTTGCCTCAGGCGGATCGCGAGCGCATCGGCGAATACTTCCGCCTGCAGCCGAACCGCAACGAATACTTGACTCATAGTCCTTTCGACTACGAGCAGTATTACAAGCATCTGCCGGTAACCGACCTCAACAAGGCGGTCAATGGGCCCGTCACGGACTGGGATCGATTCTCCAAGCGGACGCCGGGTGATCCCGCCTGGCGCGACATTCAGTTGGCGAACGAGGGCGACAAGTTCGGCGTGCCCATGTTGTGGGGCTTTTCCTGGTATGACATCGCCAGCGGCCCCAACATTTCCATGTACAACTATGCCGCCAAGAACACCTCGACAGAGCGCGCCCGGAATGCCCAGCAGATGTTCATCGGACCGACGACGCATTGCATGTTCGGCAGCGAAAAGCGTCGGACGATAGTCGGCGAGCGCGATATGGGCGATGCGCGTTACGACTATGTGGGGCGCTTCATGGAATGGTATGACTACTATCTCAAGGGCATCCACAACAACGCGCCGGAGCGTCCGAAAGTTCAGTATTACCAGATGGGCGCCGACAAATGGCTCGGCAGCGACAGCTTCCCGGTCGCCGGAACGACGTTTGTCGATCTGTACTTGGACAGCGCCGGCCGCGCCAATACCTTGTACGGCGATGGCGTGCTGAAGCTCGATCGACCCACGCGATCCACTGCCGACACCTTCGTCTACGACCCGATCCGGCCGGTGCAAACCAACGGCGGCGGCGCATGCTGCATGGGGAACGTCAAAGTTCTGGGAGCGTACGATCAATCCACGCTCGAAATGCGCAACGATGTGCTCGTGTATACCGGGCAAGCATTGAAAGAAGACCTTCCCGTCGCAGGTCTCGTGGAGGCGGAGCTCTACATCTCGTCCGACGCGAGAGACACCGACTTCACCTTGAAGCTCATCGACGTGGATCCGGCTGGCGTTGCTTACAACCTGGATGACAACATCTTACGCGTCCGCTATCGGGAAGGGTTCGATCATCCGGCGCTCATGCAGCCGGGGCAGGTCTACAAGATCGCATTCCAGCCCATGGCGACGGCCAACACCTTCAAGAAGGGGCACCGTGTGCGGTTGGAAGTTTCGTCCAGCAACTTTCCGCGCTACGAACGAAACCTGAACACGGGCGGCAACAATTTCGACGAGTCAAAGTCGGTCGTTGCACACAACAGCGTGCACCATTCCGGCGTGTACCTTTCACGCATCCGGCTGCCGGTGACGCCGGCGGCGGCCAATTTGAAACCCGCGGCAGCGCTGGAGCGCTGATCCGGTTTTCTGAGGGTTTGAAAATGCGTATTCTCTCGAGTTCACTGCTGCTCGCCGGAACCTTCCTGTTCGGGGGCGCCGACCCGCTGTTGGCACAGGATGCCGGCACCACACCGTCGACTGAGCAGCTTCCGGCCTCCGCCTATGCGCGTGCCGAGGCCGTGGTACCGCAAAATATCCGTAAGCTGATCTACGGCATGAGCGTGCGCCCGCAATGGATCGGCAAGTCATCGCGTTTCTGGTACGAGAAGCAGACGCGCGAGGGCCGCGATTATCTGGTGGTCGATGCCGCCGCAGGCACAATACGGCCGCTGTTCGACCGCGATGCGCTGATCGGCGCCTTGGCAGGCGCCACGGGCAAGTCCATCGAGCACAAGACTTTCAAGCTCACCGGTCTTAAGGTCGACGATAAGAGCGGTACACTCCGCTTTGCACAGGATGGCAAAGAATGGAAATATGATCCGAGTGCGCGCGTCCTGACGCCGAATACCGATCCCGCTGATGGCGAGCGATCGCCCGACGGCGCCTGGCGCGCTCTGGTCCGCGACGGCAATCTGTTCGTGATTTCCACGAAGGACGGGAGTGAAAGGCAACTCACTGCCGACGGCACGCCGGATGCGCCCTATGCCACGCCGGTGATCGACCCGAAGATCATGATCGCCCAAGGAACATCGCATCCGGTGGTGCAGCCCGCTCTGAGCTGGTCGCCCGATTCCCGGCGCATCGCGACATTTCGGCTGAGCCTGACGGGCGCGCGGCGGCTGGCGCTGGTCCAATCCACGCCGCCGGGCGGCGCCCAGCCCAGGGTGTTTGAATACGTCTACACGTTGCCCGGAGACACCGCGACGCCGCTCGCGCAGGGCATGATCTTCGACATGGAGACGGGCAAGCGTACCGACATGGCGCTCCCGCCCGAGCCGGTACTCTATTATTTCGGCCCCGAATTTGTATGGAGCGCCGACGCCAAGGCAGTGTTCGAGCGCGTTGCCGAGCGCGGGTACAAGAAGCTCAAGCTTTATCGCGTCGATGCCCTCACCGGCGCGTCCAGCCTGCTGTCCGAAGACCGCTCGGATACCTATGTCGACACCTGGAGCGAGTTCTGGTTCTACGACGAAAAAAGCGACACGGTATACTGGACTGCAGACGAGACGGGCTACTTTCACCTCTATGCCATCGACGCGCATAGCGGCGCGCGGCGGCAACTGACCTCAGGCGACTGGGTCGTGCGCAGCGTCGCCGGCGTTGATGCGCCGCACGGGAAACTGCTGATCATCGGAACAGGCCGCGAAGCGGGACGCAATCCTTATCTCCGCCATCTCTATGCGGTGCCTCGCAAGGGCGGGGCAGTGAAGCAGCTGACCCCCGAGCCGTTCGATCACGATGTGGATGTCTCTCCCGATGGCCGGTATTTCGTCGATAATATGTCGTCCGTCGACCAGCCGGCGCGATCCGTGCTACGCCGCGCCAGCGACGGGCGCATCATGATGGAGCTGGGTCGGGCCGACATCAGCGACTATCTCGCGGCGGGATACCGTTTGCCCGAACCTTTCGAAGCTCTGGCGGCGGACGGCAAGACTCCGCTCTACGGCACCATCTTCAAGCCCGCGGATTTCGATCCTGCGAAACGCTATCCGATCATCGAAGAAATCTATGCGGGTCCGCAGATGATCGCCTACAGCCCAACCTCCTTCGAGGTGGCGATGACCCAGCGCTTCCTCAATGCACACGTGCAGCTCGGCGCGATTGGTGTGATCGTCGATGGGCGCGGCACCGCCGGTCGCTCGCGCGCCTTCCAGCAGCCGGCCTATCGGAATCTGCACGCCGTCGGTCTCGACGATCATATCGCCGCGATCCGCGCGGCGGCCTCGAAAAATCCCTGGATGAACATCTCGCGGGTGGGCCTCTACGGCTATTCGGCCGGCGGCTATGATGTGGTGCGCGCGCTCGAGGAAAGGCCGGATTTCTACAAGGTCGGCCTCACCGGGTGCGGTGTTCAGGACAACCGGCTCGACAAGGCCTGGTGGAACGAAGAGTGGATGGGAAGCGAGGCCGGTCCTTTCTGGGACGCCAACTCGAACATTCACTGGGCGTCGAAGCTGACCGGCAAGCTGATGATCGTGCATGGCGAGCTTGATGAAAATGTGCCGCTCTCCAATTCGTTGCGGTTGGTCGACGCGCTGATGACCGCCAACAAGGATTTCGAGCTCCTGATCGTTCCCAATGCCAACCATCCCGTGATGGCTCGTCCTTACTTTTACCGGCGGAGCTGGGATTTCTTTGCGCGGGAGCTGCTCGGCAAGACGCCGCCGAAAGACTATCCGATGAAGCCCTACAATTGAGGTCGGCCGGAATTCGTGGGGCCGCCGGATTACTTCACCACGGGCAGCCAGAGCGCCGAGGGCTGCCGTCGCACGATTTGCCGACGGTAGCTAATAGAGCTAATGGGTAACATAAAGATTTGTTATCCGATTCTGAATTGCGCGGGTGCAAGATCGCTGGCAAGGTTTGAGCCAATGCCCGACGCAACTTTAATCAACGCAACTGCGCCATCACCGTGCATCAACGTTTGTCGCCTGGGTGCGAACGGCTTGTGCGTGGGATGTCTTCGAACCCTCGGCGAGATTGCGGAATGGTCGGGCGCGACGAATGCCCGGCGGCACGAAATTTTGCTGCAGCTCAAGCTGCGGACATCTTCCGGTGCACCGTATGGCGATAAAAAGGACTAATAACTCCTATTAGAGGTATTAGCTGTCGTTGCAAAGAGACGCGCAGCTACTATGCATAAGCGTAACGCTCCTGCAAATGCCGTTGCGCATGACGATGATGTCGCGGCAGAGGTGAGGGACTCAAATGCTTCGGATCGAAAAGCTAAGCCACGTCTATCCAAACGGCACCCGCGCACTCGATGACGTGACGTTCGAGGTGCCGCGAGGCATGTTTGGGCTTCTCGGCCCCAACGGCGCCGGCAAGTCTACGCTGATGCGCTGCATCGCCACTCTGCAGGTGCCGACCTCCGGTGCGATCCGCTTCGATGACATCGATGTGCTCGCCGCGCCGGACGCGCTGCGCCGGACACTGGGCTACCTGCCGCAAGATTTCGGGGTGTACCCGCGCGTGTCGGCCTATGAAATGCTCGATCACATTGCCGTCCTCAAAGGCTACGGTGTTCGGAGCGAACGGCGCGAGGTCGTCGAAGCGCTCCTGCAGCAGGTCAACCTATGGAGCGTGCGGCGCAAGGCTCTGGCCGGATTTTCCGGCGGCATGCGCCAGCGATTCGGCATCGCGCAGGCCCTGATCGGCAAGCCGCAGCTGCTCATTGTCGATGAGCCAACGGCGGGCCTTGATCCCGAAGAGAGCAACCGATTTCTGAACCTGCTGTCGGAGACGGCCGAAAACGTGGTGGTCATCCTGTCGACGCACATCGTTCAGGACGTCACCGAACTGTGCCAGCGCATGGCCATCATCGCCGGGGGCCGCATCGTGCGTGCCGGCGCCCCGCTCGAACTCATCGCCGAGCTGCGTGGGCGCGTCTGGCGCAAGGCGATCAACAAGCCCGAACTCGACGCCTACCGGGCGGCTCACCAGGTCATCGCAACCCGATTGTTCGGCGGCCGCACCATGATTCATGTGCTGTCGGACGCGCGTCCCGAAGGAGGTTTCGAGCCCGTCGAAGGCGGACTCGAGGATGTGTACTTCTCGACGCTCGCCCCCAAACGCACCGCGGCCTGAGGCGCTGAAAATGCTACGTCACGTCGCAGGTTTCGAGCTGCGCTACCAGCTGACAGCGCCGGCTTTCTGGGTCACGAGCATCATTTTCTTCCTCCTCACGTTCGCCCTCGTGAACTCCGACAATTTGCAGCTCGGATGGGGCGGCCAGGTGTTTCGCAATTCGCCGTACACGCTGGCATTGGACTGCATGATCATGGGTGTGTGGGCGATATTCATCCTGACGACGTTTGTCGCGAATGTCATCGTGCGGGATGAAGAAACGCGGTTCGGTCCGATCATTTATGCCACCCGCTTGTCGAAGTTCGACTACCTGTTCGGACGCTTCCTGGGGGCATTCGGGGCCGGATGCGTTGCGTTCTTGAGCGTGCCGCTTGCGGTGGTGACTGCATCGGCCATGCCATGGCTCGATCCCCAGACGATCGGTCCGTTCCGGCCGCTCGACTACCTGTACGTATACTTCGTGCTGTGCGTGCCGACACTGTTCATCATCGGCGCGTCATTCTTTGCCCTGGCGACGACGACGCGCTCGATGTTTGCGACCTACATCGGCGCCCTCGTGGTGTTGGTGATCTATTTCCTCGCGACCGGATACTTCAAGCGAGCCGAGTTTGCTCCAGCGGCCGCTTTGCTCGATCCCTTCGGTCTGTCGGCGCTAGACGCAGCCACCAAAAATTGGACGCCGAACGAACGCAATATGCTGTGGCCGCGGATGGCGGGCGGCATGCTGCGCAACCGCTTGCTGTGGCTGGCCGTGGCGTTCGGACTGCTTGCGTACGCGTGGCGTTCGTTTCGCCAAGAGAACCGGTCTCTGCCGAGCGACCGCGAGGCCGCTGCTCGTTCGGCACAGGATGGCGCTGCCGCGGGCGGCCCGCAACCGCCCCAGCCGCAGAAACCCGCGGCGCATCGCGAGCTGGGGTGGGGACCGCTCGCGGCGTTGACGCGATTCGACGTCTTGAGCGTCGTTCGCAGTCCCGCATACGTGGTCCTGCTCGGGATCGCCTTCCTCAATGCCGTCGTCGGGCTCTGGTACGCAGGCGATGACTCCGTAAGTGTCATTTTTCCGGTAACGCGGGTCATGATTCAGACGCTGCGCGAGCAGTTCACGACGTTTCCGCTGCTCATCGCCGCATTTTATGCGGGCGAGCTCGTCTGGCGCGACCGCGAGCGCCGGGTGTTCGAAATTGTCGACGCGACGCCGTCCTCGGACATAGCCTTCCTGCTGCCGAAGATTCTGGCGATCGCGATCGTGCTGTTCACGATGGCGCTCATGAGCGTAGTCGCCGCAGTCTGTGTGCAGGCCCTCAAAGGCTTTCCGCACTTCGAGTTCAGTCATTACCTGGGCTGGTACGTGCTTCCCTGGCTCGTCACCATGCTGCTGTACGCCGTGCTTGCGGTATTCGTGCAGATGCTGGCCCCGCACAAGTTCGTCGGGTTGCTGGTGATCCTGCTCGTGCTTGTCGCGCAACGCACACTGCCGAGCATGGGCTTCGATCACCACCTTTATCTGTATGCGACCACCCCGCCGACGCCGATCTCCGACATGAACGGTCAGGGCGAATTCGCGCGCTATGCCGCGTGGTTTCACGCCTACTGGTCTGCATTCGCGGCGATCCTCGCGGTGCTTGCGTATGCGCTGTGGCGCCGCGGCGAGTCCGCTCCGCTCAAGGTGCGCCTGCAGCGCCTGCCGGCGCGGCTCAAGGGTCCTCCCGGTTGGATTGCGGGCGCCGCCGCCGTCGTGATGGCGGCTCTTGGCGGCTATATCTACTACAACACCAACGTCCTGAACGAGTATCGCCCCTACGTTGCCAGCGAGCGCTGGGCGGCCGATTACGAAAAAACCTTGAGCCAGTTCGAGAAGGTGCCGCAGCCGCGTATTACGGACGTGACGCTCAAGGTCGATCTTTTCCCGGATGAGCCGCGGGTCGTGACGCGCGGCAGCTATGTGATCGAAAACCGCACGGGAACGCCGCTCAAAGAGGTGCATATCTCGTGGGTGCGTGCCCACGAAGAGAAGTCATTCCTGGGAACGGAATCGGTCGGCCCGCTGGAGCTGACTTCGCTGTTTGTCCCCGGCGCACGGATGACGCGCGACTTTCCGGGGTTCCATTACCGGATTTATACCTTCGACACGCCGCTCGCGCCCGGCGAGCGGCGCGAGATCACTTTCGAGACCGTGCGCCAACAGAGGGGATTCCGCAATTCATTCAACGAGGTCAGAGTCGTCGACAACGGAACTTTTCTCGACAACCTACAACTCGCACCCCACCTGGGCGTGTCCCAATGGCCCTACCTGACCGGCCGGGCGAAGCGCCGCCAGTACGGATTGTCACCGGAGCCGGGCGCGCCGAAACTCGAGGATACGGCCGCGCGCCAGTTTCATTACTTGAGTCACGACAGCGATTGGGTCAACGCCGACTTGACCGTCTCCGCGCCGGCGGCCCAGACGGTATTGGCGCCGGGCAAGCTGGTCGATTCAAAGGTGGAAGGTGGCAGGCGCATTTCGCACTTCCACACCGAGGCGCCGATTCTGCATTTCTTTTCGATCCAATCTGCGCGCTACGCGGTCCGCGAGGACCACTATAAGGACACGGCGCTCGCCGTTTATTACCACCCGGCGCACCCCTACGACGTCGAGAGCATGATCAAGACCATGAAGGAGTCGCTCGACTACTACACCACGAATTTCAGTCCCTATCAGTTCCGGCAGCTACGCATCCTGGAATTTCCCGACTACCTCAACTTTGCTCAATCCTTCCCGGGCACCGTGGCCTACTCGGAAGCCGCGGGTTTCATTTTCGACACACGCCGCCTGGACAAGGCCGATTTGGTTACCTACATAACCGCGCACGAAACCGCCCATCAATGGTGGTTCCATCACATCATCAGCGCCGACATGGAGGGCATGACCGTGCTGTCGGAAACGCTCGCGCAGTATTCGGCGCTCATGGTGATGGAGCGGCTGCACGGGCCGGACAACATTCACCGCTTCCTGCGCGAGTCGCTCGACGGGTATTTGCGCGGCAGAGGCAAAGAACCGGTCGAAGAGAGGCCGCTCGAGCGCGTCGATGGTCAAAAGCAGGCGTACATCGGTTATCAGAAAGGCGCGGTCGTGATGTACCTGCTCAAGGATCAGATCGGCGAGGAAACCGTCAACCGTGCGCTGCGACATCTGCTGCGCGACTATTCTTTCAAGGGACCGCCGTATCCGCGTTCGCGGGAACTCGTCGATTACCTGCGCGAGGAAGCCGGACCCGAGCATCAGCAACTCATCACTGACCTGTTTCAAAAGATAACGCTTTATGATTTGAAAGTAGCGAGCGCCCACACGAGCAAGCGGCCGGATGGCAAATGGGATGTGACTATGGATGTCGAGGCGCGCAAGCTTTACGCCGACGGCAAGGGCGTCGAGACCGAAGCACCGCTCGACGAGGCGATCGATATCGGCGTCTTCACGGTAGACCCCAGCCGGGAGGCCTTTTCCAAGAGTAATGTCTTGTCGATGCAGAAGCAACGCGTGCAAAGCGGAAAGCATACTTTCACCGTGGTTGTCGATCAGGAGCCGAAATTCGTGGGCATCGACCCCTACAACAAGTATATTGACCGCAAGCCCGACGATAACCTGCTGAAGCTGGAGCAGCACTAGCCTGGCGGGAGCACACGACGAAACGGGCATATGATTGAGGGCCGTGATGTTTGCAAACAGGTTTGCCCGCAGTGTTGCTTGCGTGCTGTCGCTGGCGTCAGGGTTGACGCAAGCTTGCGATGCGCTTAAGCCGTTCGCGGGCCAAGCGGCGGCTCCGTCGCACGAGCAGGAGCTCGATCGGGGCCGTCAGGCTTTCGAGGCGAACTGCGCCGTGTGTCACGGCATGGATGCCAGTGGCGGCCGCGGTCCCAACTTGCATCGAGCTCACATCCAGCGCGCTCCGGACGAGGCTTCGCTATGCGACTTGATTGAGTCCGGCATTCCGCCGGAAATGCCCGCCGGCGCGTTCCTGACCGACGTCGAAGTCAGGTCACTCGTCGCCTACGTCCGCTCTCTGGGGCAGTCGGCGGCGGCCGCGGCTACCGGCGATGCCGCGCACGGCGAGCGGGTATTCGCCGCCAGCGGCTGTTCCGCCTGCCATATTCTTGCCGGTCGCGGCACCGCCGTCGGTCCGGAACTGACGGACCTTGGTGATCGCAGAAGCGCAGCGTACGTCCGCGAGGTCCTCCTCGATCCCGCTTCACGGCTGCCGGCGGAGTTCCTGATGGTCCGGGTCGCCACGCTGTCGGGTCAGGTGGCCGAAGGAATTCGTGTCAACGAAGATAATTACAGCATCCAATTGAGAGACGCCGCGGGAAACTTGCGCAGCTTCGAGAAGGCGGAGCTCAGGTCTCAAGAACGGCTCAAAGGCCAGACGCCCATGCCTTCATTCAAGAATCTGCCGCCGGCCGATGTGAATGATTTGGTGGCTTATCTGCTCGCGCCGAGGAGCAAGCCATGACGCGCGGCGCTTGGGCGCTTTGCGGCGCATGGATGGTTTGTCCTCCTGGCGGGCTCCGCCCGCGCCGAAGTTCCGTTCGAGCGCATCCTGCAGGCTGACAGTGAGCCGCAAAACTGGATGACCTATTCGCGCAACTATTCGGGACAACGCTTCTCGCCGCTGACCGAAGTGAACGCTGCCAACGTCAAGGGTCTCAAGGTGCAATGGGCCTACCAGATGCCCGATACCAACAATGAGACCTCGCCGCTCGTCGTCGACGGCATCATGTACTTGACGGCGGCCAATTCCGCCACCGCGCTCGATGCTCGCACGGGCCGTGTGCTGTGGACCTGGACTCGTCCGATGCCGCCGGATTTTCATCTGATGCAGTTCGCCGCGGCGAACCGCGGCGCCGCCGTGCTCGGCGACACACTTTACTTGGCGACGCTGGACTGCTATTTGGTGGCGCTGGATATCAAAAGCGGCGCGCAGCGCTGGGCCACCAAGGTGGTCGATTACTCGCTCGGTTATGGCATGACCGGAGCCCCACTGGCCATCGACGGCAAGGTTATCGCCGGCGTGGCGGGCGGCGAGGCGGGTATCCGGGGATTTCTCGACGCCTACGATGCCAAGACCGGTCAGAGGTTATGGCGCTTCTGGACCATACCGGGTCCCGAGGACAAGGCCGCCTTCAAAACCTGGGGAGGCGACAGCGCCAAGTCCGGCGGCGGTCCGACCTGGGTCACCGGGGCCTACGATCCGAAGCTCAAGCTCCTTTACTGGGGCATCGGCAATCCCAGTCCGGACTGGAATGGCGACAAACGGCCGGGTGATAACCTCTACACGGATTCCTTTGTCGCGCTGGATCCCGATACCGGCAAGATGCGCTGGTATTTTCAGTTCACGCCTCACGACACGCACGACTGGGACGCCGGCCACGTGCCGGTCTTGATCGATGCTGACCTGAACGGACGAGCGCGGCATCTGATCGTGAATGCCAACCGCAACGGCTTCTATTACGTGCTCGATCGCGTCACGGGCGAATTCTTGAAAGGACAGGCGTACGGCAAACAGACCTGGGCCAAGGGGCTCGATGCGAAGGGCCGGCCGATTGTGCTTCCCGATACCGAACCGAGCGAGAAAGGCGCCTTCGTCTGGCCGAACGCCAATGGCGCCACCATCTGGTTCAGCCCGTCATACGACCCTGTGCGGCACTGGATTTTCGTACCGGTGCGCAAACGCGCCGCGACCTACTTCAAGCGGTCAATGGAGTATCGGCCGGGCCGCTATTTCCCCGGCGGCGGAGAGAACGAAACGCCCGATATCGACGCGTCCGGGGAAGTGCGCGCGATGGATGCACTGACCGGCGACGTGCGTTGGATTTTCCCGCTGCTCTCGCCGGCAAGTACCGGCCTGCTGGCGACGGCAGGCGGATTGGTGTTCACGGGTACCATTGAGGGCGATTTCATCGCGCTCGACGCGGGCACCGGCCGCTCGCTATGGCACATGCAGACGGGATCCTTCATCAACTCGAACCCGATGAGTTTCGGCATTGACGGCCGTCAGTACATCGCCATCAGCGCGGATCGCGTGCTGTACGTGTTCGGCTTGAAGTGACCGCGCCGCCGCACCGACTCGCGAACTTGCCGACACCATCAAACGCGACAGAACGCGACTTATTGCATCGCGACCGCCACGGCGGCACCCGCCATGGCGGTTCCGGAGCCGCGGTTCAGCCAGCGAAGCGACCGTGGATTGTTGAACAAGTCCCTGACGCGCATGGCGGCAATTGAATAACTGCCGAAGACCAGCGATAAAATGACGCAAATCGCGCCGCCCACCTTGAGGGAATCGGCGAGCGTGATTCGCGGCAGGTCGAGCACGGTCGGCAGCAGCGCCAGGAAGAACATCATGACCTTGGGATTGCCCATGGTCAGCGTCAAGCTCGCAAGAAACAGGTGCGAGGGCCGTCGGCGCTTGGCCTCGCCCTGCGCCGAAATTGGCCGCACCGGGGCGGTCCACATCCGAAACGCCATCCACAAGAGATATGCGGCGCCCAAAAATTTGAGCACGATCATCAAGGCGTGAGCAGTTTGCGCGAGCGTGGCCATGCCGGCGGCGGCGAGCGAAAACCAAACAAGATCACCGGCGATGAAACCGAGGATGAAGCCCGCCATGCCTTTCTGGCCGTGCGCCAGAACCCGGGAGACGATGGCTGTGACGCCCGGTCCCGGCGTCAACGAGAGCAGGAGATAAAGAAGGCAGAATATTCCCAACGAATGCAATGACACCGATGCGCTCCGTCCCATCGCAGGCCACCCCGCAGCGATACCATAACGCTCGGGATCGCCGCTGGCCAGCGCGGACGCCATGCCATTACGCAAACTTATCCCGACTATTAGAGCTTTTTGTTGTCTTTTCATGTTGACGAGGAGGCTAATAGGCGCTCCGTGGCAGCAAACAGAAACCGGGCAGCCCGAATGACAATGAACCGCCGCGAGATTCTTCTTGCGGCAGCCGCTACAGCGTTGCCGCCGCTATTGTCTTCGCGCGCAGAAGGTGCGCGCGCCGACACCGCAGTTGCCGTGCCTGAAGATCCAGCGGCGCTGAGCTTGGCGGATGCCTCCAGGGCAATTCATCAAAGGGGCGTTACGAGCCGCGAACTCACGACGGCCAGTCTTCGACGCATAAAGCATCACAATCCACAGATCAACGCGCTGATTACCGTCATGGACCAGCAAGCGCTTGCGCAGGCAGACGCACTCGATGCGGAAGCACGCGAGGGACAATTTCGCTCGCCGCTTCACGGCATTCCGATTGCACTGAAGGACGCCATCGACACCGCGGGAACGCGCACGACCGCGGCCAGCGCGCAATTTGAGAATCGCGTGCCGAGCGAGGACGCCGCAGTCGTGCGACGCCTGCGCCGAGCCGGGGCGGTGATCATTGCCAAGGCGAATCTCGCGGAGTTCAGCCTGAGCCCCAGCGGTGCGTCGTCGCACTTCGGACCGGTGCGAAATCCTTGGGGATTGGATCGGGTCACAGGCGGTTCGTCCAGTGGCTCGGCTGCGGCGACGGCGGTTCACATGTGCTTTGGAGCGCTCGGCACCGATTCGGGCGGTTCGGTGCGAATTCCCGCCGCTTGGTGCGGGCTGGTCGGGTTGAAACCCACGCATGGACTGGTCTCAACGACAGGAATCATTCCGTCCGTGGCGAGTCTCGACACCTGCGGCCCCATGGCGCGAAGAGTCGAGGATGTGGCGCTGCTGTTCGGCGAGATGGTCGGCTACGACCCGCTCGACGTGCTTAGCGTCGAGAGGCCCAAGGAAAACTACGCGTTGGCGGCGCGCCAGCCGCTGTCGCAGTTGCGCATCGCAGTACCGCGACAGCCATTCTTCGACAATGTCGATCCGCAAATCGCGCGCTCGGTCGAGGAGGCGCTGTCAGTGTTCGCCAAGCTCACGTCGGGCATCAGGGATGTGAGCCTTGCGAATTTCACCCAGGCGAATGACGTGCTCATCAATGCGGCGGAAGTGGTTGCTTACCATCATACGATGCTCGAACAGCACCCGGACAAATATACGCCTACGACCCGCAAAATCCTCGAATGGTGCGCTGCCTACGTCGAGGATAAGGCCCAAGGCAACGCGTCGGCCAAATTGGCGCGTTATATCGAGGCCCGCGCAGCGCTGGAGCGCCGGCGGCGCACCATCGATGCCGCATTTAAGGATTTCGACGTGCTCGCCATGCCGACGATGAAGAGCCAGCCTCCGCCGATCGAGCGCGCCCTGCAGGCCGAACGAAATTCGGTCGATGATGCCTTGTTCTCCATCGAGAACACGATGATATTCAACGTGCTTGGTCTGCCCGCACTGACGCTTCCCTGCGGCTTTTCATCCGCAGGCCTGCCCATCGGCGTGATGATCTGCGGTCCGCGTTTCAGCGAGGGCAGGCTGCTCGCGTTGGCGGCGGCCTATGAGCGGTCGACGCAATGGCATGAACGAATGCCCGGACTCAGTCAAAAAAGGAGAGAAGCGTGAACCGACGAGAATATCTGCTTGCGGCACTGTCGGCGGCCGCCGTGGCGCCCGCAATGAAGGCGTGGGCGGAAGCCATTGCACCGCCAAGCGTGACCAGCGTCGATGAACGCACCGTTCAGGAGGGTTGGAAGGTTGAGCGTTCCACGCTGGTCGTCGACGGCTTGGATCCGTCCGCGCTGAACGAGAAGTATCTGGAGATGCTGAAGGCGGGCGGCGTGAACTGCTGGCATCAAAGCGTCGGCGGCATCGCCTCGTTCGCCAATCTGCTGTCGTTCTGCGACGCGCACCCGGCGCTCATTCCCGCGGGGTCCGTCCGCGAGATCAGACAGATTCATGCGCAGGGGAACATCGCACATATTGCCGGCTGGCAATCCGCCGATCCCCTGCTCATGGATGCTAATGGGCAAGGACTCCTGGGCAACCTGCGCGTGTACCGCCAGCTGGGGCTTCGGATCTGCAGCATCGCCTACAACAATACGAATATCTTCGGCGGCGGTTGCCTCGACCCGGACGTGCCCCTCACCCGGGCCGGCCATCGTTACGTCGAAGAGATCCACAAGCAGAAGCTGGTGCTGGATCTCTGCGGCCATACCGGTGAACGCACCTCATTCGATGCAATCCAGATGACCACGGGCGTGCCCGTGATCTGTTCGCACACGAATGCGCGGGCGCTGATGGACAACCCGCGCAATATTTCCGACCGGCTCATCGAAGCGATTGCTAAAACCGGCGGCGTGATCGGGCTCACGGGTTTCAGCGATTTCCACGTCCGCAGCGGTAAGGATGTCAACGTGCCGCATATCCCCCAGGCCACACTGGACCAGCATCTCGATCAGTATGACCACTTGAAAAAGCTGGTGGGCGTCGATCATATCGGCCTGGGCCCCGATTTCATGACCGGGAGGGTGGACTTGGATGCCATTGGGCTGGATCGCGAGCGCTGGCCAGCGGATGTCTACGGCGAATGGCCTTGGTACATGGTCAAAGACTTCGAAACCATCGTCGAGCTGCCCAAAGTGGCCCAAGGCCTGTTGAAGCGCGGCTGGAGCCCGGCGGAGGTGCGCAAGGTTCTCGGCGAGAACTGGTTGCGGGTCTATGAGAAGGTTTGGGGAGCATAGCAGTGACATCATGCATCCGCGGATTGCTGTTGAAATGCGTGATCGTGCTTGCCGCATTTGGCGTCGAGGCGGTTGCCGGAGCCGATGCGGCAGCCACACAAGCTGCCGCGGCTGCGGGAACCATTGCGATCACCGGCGCGACCGTCATCGACGGCAACGGCGGCCAGCCCATGGAGAACGCAACCGTGTTGATCCGCGGAGACCGGATTGCCGCCGTGGGTGCTGCCGGCACTGTCGAGATACCCGCTGATGCCAAGCGCATCGATGCCGCAGGAAAATTCGTATTGCCGGGCTTCATCGATTTGCACGTGCATTTGGTTTATCCGCGCGACGGGCGCCAGCCGAGCGACAGCCTCTCGACCTTGAGCGCCTTGGATTTCATGGAGCGGTTTGTGGATTCGGGCATCACCTCCGTGCGCGACGTCGGTGGGATGATCGAGCCGATGCAAGCATTGAACGAGGCGCAGCGGCTGGGCTATATCAAGTCGTTGCGCCTTTATTCCGTCGGGCAGCTCATCACCACGACGGGCGGGCATGGTCCCAGCTGGTCTTACTTCGCGAGCGGGCCTTACGGCTTTCGGGAGGCCGTGCGCAAGATGTACGAGGCGGGATTTCGCTACATCAAGCTGTCACCGCCCTATACGCAAGAAGAAGTGAGCGCGGCAGTCGATGAAGCCAAGATCCATCTGATGAGGGTCACGAGCCACGGCGGCGGCTTTTCGGACTCTGAACCGCCGCAGATGACCCGGCGTGCCGTGCTCGCCGGCGTCCAATGCATCGAGCACCTGTATATGCCGGTTGCAGACTTGGATTTGATCGCCGAGCGCAAGATTCAGATCGTACCGACGCTCGAGATCATGAAGCTGCTTTACGAGTCGCCCGGGGTGATACCAACGATGGACTATCTCGAACATCAGCGCGGCTGGTCCATGGCCATGCACGAAGAATTGTTCCGCGAGGCGCGCAAACGACACATTGTCATGGGCATCGGGACCGACGCGGTGGTCGAGTTGATGGCGCACTATCCTCGGATGTATTTCGACGAAATGGAATACTTCGTCCGCTTAGGGATGTCCCGAATGGAGACGATTTCGGCGGCGACGCGGAACGGCGCCGCGATACTGGGACGCGAGAAAGACCTGGGGACCATCGAAAAGGGCAAGCTTGCGGACTTGCAGGTGGTCGATGGGAATCCACTGGATTCGTTCCAAGCGCTAAGTCATCCGTCGTTGGTGATGATAGGCGGCTCGGTGCTTCGGGCCGGCGGCGTCGAGCCCCGATGATTGTTATGGAAGGAGTATCCAAATGAGTGATGAGCTTTCGATGCATTTGAATCGTCGGATCATTCTTGTCGAAAGCAACACTCCGAAGGTTGCAGGCTTGAGGGAAGCGGCCAAGGCGCATGCCGAATTTCTCTACGAGTTGGCGGCAAAAAGCGCATGACCGGGACGGTACTGGCGGACAACCCGAGCGATGGCGTGCGGCTCATCACTCTGAATCGGCCGGCCAGGCTCAATGCAATCACCGCGGAGTTGTTGGAAGATCTGAACAGGGCGTTGAGCAGCGCCAATCAGGATCCGGCGATCCGGGCGATTGTGCTGACAGGCGCCGGCCGCGCCTTCTGTTCCGGGGACGACCTGAAGGATTTTCAAGCGCAATTGGGAAGCGAACCCAAGGTCCGTGCCTATATTGAGCGTATTCAGGACGTCAGCCGATCAATCCTATTCGGGCATAAGCCGGTTATCGGCGCCATCCACGGCTGGGCTGTCGGCGGCGGATTGGAATGGGCGATCAATTGCGACCTCACGATCGCCGCGGAAGGATCGCGTTTTTTCTTCCCCGAAATCACCTGGGGTCTGTTCGTCACGGGCGCGGTGACTGCGCTGCTGCCGACTATGATTGGCGCGCAGAAGACCCGCGAGCTGCTTTATTTCGGCGAGCGCTTTGACGCTGCGCAAGCGCTGCAGTGGGGAATGCTTTGGAAAGTGGTGCCGCACGACCAACTGTTGATTGAAGCGATCAGGGTCGCGCGGCGCATCGCCGACCTGCCCGAGGATCGGGTTAAGGATCTGAAGCGAGTTTTGACCAAGCTCTCTTTCGGCCTCCAAGAAGCGATGGCTGCGGAATCGGAGGCCACGGTCCGAGGTTTTCTGGATCCGGAGTCGGCAAAACGCGTGGCCTCATTCACATAAGACCGGTTTATATCGTGCATAAGAGCTATTAGTCATTGCCTAAGCAGTCATCGCTAAGATCAAGCGGTGCAGGGGAAAGGAACAGAGTATTCATCGTCGGGGGGAGGCTGTATGAAGTCGCGTTCTAAATGGCTGTGCTTGGGTGCGGGCGTGATTGCGGCATGCAGCGTTGCTGCATCGCCGGTTGTTGCGGACACGCCGCCGGCCCAATCGAACGATGTCAGCCTCAACGATATCCCCAAGGACTTCAAGGACAAGCTGGCCAACGAGGATTTCACCAAGCGCGAAGAGATGATTCCGATGCGCGATGGCATCAAGCTGAAGACAATCATTCTGGTGCCGAAGGGGGCGCAGGGCGCGCCGATGATATTGACCCGCACGCCGTACGACGCGGCGGAACGCTCGCAGCGTTCCGTGAGCGGCTCAATGCTCGCCACCCTGCCGCTATCGGACGAAGACTTCGTTCGCGCACACTACATCCGCGTCTGGCAGGACATTCGCGGCAAGTATGGTTCGGAAGGCGACTATGTCATGACGCGCCCCGTTCGCGGACCATTCAATCCCACCAACACCGATCCGAGCACCGATGCCTGGGACACCATCGACTGGCTGGTTAAAAACGTACCGGAGTCCAACGGCAAGGTTGGGATGATTGGGTCCTCCTATGAGGGCTTCACGGTCGTGATGGCGTTGCTCAACCCACACCCTGCGCTCAAGGCTGCTGTCCCTGAGAGTCCGATGGTCGATGGCTGGATGGGCGACGATTGGTTTCAGTACGGCGCTTTCCGCAACCTGATGCTCGGCTACGTGCACATGCAGACCGCGCAAACCGGCGCCGGAACGGTCACGCCCACCGATGCCTTCGACGCTTATGAGGAATATTTGAACGCAGGCTCAACCGGCGACTATGTGCGCGCGCACGGGCTCGAAAAACTCCCATGGATCACGCGCATGATGGCGCATCCGTCCTACGATGCATTCTGGCAGGCCCTTGCACTCGATAAGCAAATGGCCGCTCATCCCTCGAATGTGCCGACGCTGTGGGAGCAAGGGCTGTGGGACCAAGAGGACATGTGGGGTGCCAATCATGCCTTTGCGGCACTGAAGGCCGCGGGTCACGAGGCCAACAACTGGCTGGTCTTAGGTCCCTGGCGCCACAGCCAGGTCAACGGCACCGGCTATGTCTTGGGAGCTCTGCGCTGGGAAGGAGATACGGCCGAACAGTATCGCCGCGATATGGTGATGCCGTTTTTCAATGAACATCTGCGCGGCGGACCTCCTGCGCAGCTGGCGCGCGCGATGGTCTACAACACCAGCGAGAATCACTGGGAGAAATTTCAAGATTGGCCCACCGCCTGCAAGAGCGGCTGCGCAAAGAAGCTGACGCCTTTGTTTCTCGGCGCGAACTTCAGCTTGGTCTTCAATGCGCCGAAGGAATCCGAAGGGCAGGGCGATACCTACGTAAGCGATCCCTCCAAGCCGGTGCCCTTCTTGCCGCGGCCGATCATGGACCCGTTCTTTGGATATCCCGCCAACCCGGTCGGCTACATTCCCTGGGCCAAGTGGCTGGTGCAGGATCAGCGTTTCGTCGATGACCGCACCGACGTGCTCACGTATGAGACCGCCGAACTGAGCACTGCGGTCAGGGTTCAAGGCGTGCCGGCCGCCGACATTCGTGCCATCACCACGGGAAGCGACGGCGACTTCGTGGTCAAGCTCATCGATGTCTATCCCCCGACCTATCCGACCGAGCCGCCGATGGGGGGATATCAGCTGCCGATTGCACTGAGCATATTCCGCGGGCGCTATCGCGATAGCTTCGAGCACCCCGTGGCAATCCCGCCCAAGACGGCGCAGTCGTACCGCTTCGAGCTGCCGAACGTGAATCATGTCTTCCTGCCCGGTCATCGGATCATGGTGCAAATACAATCGACGCTCTTTCCTCTGTACGACCGCAATCCTCAAAGCTTCGTACCGAACATATTCAATGCGAAACCGTCGGACTATCAGAAGGCCTCAATCACAATCCTGCGCTCCAAGAGCCAGCCAAGCGCCGTTTGGCTGCCCATGGTGAACGATCACTAGGAGCCGGACATGGTTCCAATGCTGAAAGGAATCGCCGGCGCGAGTTTCGGCGTGAGCCTGATGCTGATGGGGTTGCATTCGGCATCGGCGGGCGAATCGCCGAAGACCGTGACCGCCGCCGACTACGCACGAGCGGAAAGATTTCTGCGCGGTCACATGCCCCAGTATGTCGACAACGCCGATATTGAACATCATTGGATCGGCACCGAGGATAAGTTCTGGTATTTGCGCAGCAATGCTGCCGGCGAGCATGAGTTCGTGGTGGTCGATGCGGCGACCGGCCGGCGAAGCCCGGCCTTCGACCCCAAGATCATCGCCGCGGGCTTGTCCGAGGCCACCAAGAACAACGTCGAGGCTGGGAAATTGCCCTTCAGCGTGTTTCGCTTCGTCGACGAAAAACGCGCCATTGAATTTTGGACCGGTGCGGTCCACTGGACCTGCCAACTCAGTACGGCGCGGTGCCTCAAGGAACCGCCTTCGGGCGCACATCCCTTTGAAGTGAGGTCGCCCGACGGGAAATGGGCGGCCTTCGTGCGTGACTACAACGTGTGGATTCGCCCCATCGGCGGCGGCGAGGAAATCGCACTGACGCAGGATGGCGTCGAACACGACAGCTACGCCACTTTCTCTGGGTACGGTCTCATTTGGATGGCCCTCGTTCGCAAAGGCCTGCCGCTGCCGACTCAGGTCCTCTGGTCGCCGGATTCCAAGCGCCTTCTGACGTATCGGATGGACGACCGCAAGGTAAAGACGCTGTCGCTGCTGCAGGCGGTACCGGAAGACGGCAGCATGAGGCCGAAGCTGTATACCTTTCGCTATCCGATGCCGGGCGATGAAGATCTTCCCTCCGGGCAGCTGGTGGTTTTGGATGTGGCGACGCGGCAGCAGACGCCGCTGGACGCTCCGCCGTTCATTGCCCTGCTCGCCTCTCCGATGCAGAAGCATGACGTTTGGTGGGCGGCCAACGGCAAGAATGTGTACTACATCCGCTATGATCGGTACCGCAAGAACGTGACGTTGTACAAGGTCGACGCCGACACGGGGGGCGCGACGACGCTGCTGCGCGAAAGCAGCGGCACCTTTTTGGAGCTCACTCCCGAATATTTCGAGCAGGACTTGCCAACCACGCTCGAAAATGGCGATGTCCTCTGGTATTCGCAGCGCGACGGGTGGGGCCACCTCTATCTCTACAGTGCGGCGGGAAAGCTGCTCCGGCAGATCACCCGCGGCGAGTGGAACGTGCGAAGCATTGCCCACATCGATGAAGCGCATAAGCGCATTTATTTTTTGGCGGGTGGCCGCGAGAACGGCCGAGACCCGAATGAAGTCGTCCTCTACAGCGTGGGCTTCGACGGCAAGGGTCTGCGACAGCTGACCCCCGAAGAGGGCGATCACGAGCTGCCTCATGGCTTGGGTATACTCAAGCTACCGGATCCCATGGTGAGCGACAGCGAACGCCTGCGGTTTTCGCCCTCCGGTCGTTATTTCGTCGATGCCTACTCGCGGCCGAACACTGCACCGGTTTTTGTGGTGCGCACCGCCGCGGGACGCTTGATCAAAAAGTTGGAGCAAGCCGATCTCGCCAGGCTCGTTGCCGGCGGCTACACGCCGGTCGAGCCGTTCAAGGTCATGGCGGCCGACGGCCAGACGCCGATCTACGGCAACTTGTACCGGCCCAGCAACTTCGATCCGAGCAAGCGGTATCCCATCATCGACTCGATTTATCCGGGTCCGATGGACACGCGAGTGGGGAAAAATTTCGGGCAGGCGCTCTTCGGTACCTTTGACGCCTTTCAAACGCAGAGTCTGGCGGAGTTGGGGTTTATCGTCGTGACCATAGATGGCCGCGGCACGGCGCTGCGTTCCAAGGCATTCATGGATTACGCCTATGGCCACATGGAGAGGGCCGGCGACCTTGACGACCATATTGCGGGTATCCGCCAGTTGGCGGCCCGATATCCCTATATGGATTTGGACCGGGTGGGCGCGGAAGGACTATCCGGCGGCGGCTACGCCACGGCGCACGCACTGCTCGCGTATCCTGATTTTTATAAGGTCGGCGTGTCCTCCTCCGGGAATCAAGATCAGCGCGGATACATCAGTGCTTGGGGCGAGATGTATCTGGGGCCTTTGCAGGAAAACGAGAAGGCGTACCTGGCCGCGGCCAATTCCACCCTGGCAGGCAACCTCAGGGGCAAGCTCTTGCTGATACACGGCGAGATGGACGAAAACGTCTCCCCCACATTGACTTTGAAACTCGTCGATGCCCTCATCAAGGCGAACAAGGATTTCGATTTGCTGTATATGCCCAATCAGGGTCATGGAGCGGCCTTGTCGCCATATGCCGTGCGCCGGGAGTGGGATTATTTCGTTCGCAACCTGCTCGGAGCGGAGCCGCCGGCCGATTACGATTTACGACATCCGCATTGAAGGAGACGCAGTGATGAATCGCTGGAGCCGCCTTGCCGCGAGTATCGTCGCCGCCACCTTGTGCGCCGTGTCTGCGGCGGCCGCGGCCAAGGAGGCGCCGGCGCTGAATCGGGTGGCTGTCGAAGGCTTGAAGGCGAGGGCCGAGGTGCTGATCGATCACTGGGGCGTGCCGCACATCTATGCGCACTCGGCATACGACGCGTTCTTCGTGCAAGGGTGGAACGCAGCGCGAGATCGGCTCTGGCAGATTGACCTGTGGCGCCGTTCGGGTTTGGGCGAGCTGGCCGCGGTGCTGGGCGAGAAGTACGTGGCCGAGGATCGTGCCATCCGCCTATTCGAATATCGCGGCGACATGAGCAAAGAATGGGCAGCTTACGGCCCCGACTCGAAAGGCAACACCGAAGCTTTCGTGGCCGGAATCAACGCCTATGTCAAGGCGGCGCGGGCGGACCCGAAATTGCTGCCGCCCGAATTCGCCTTGGCCGGGTATCGGCCGGCCTTTTGGAAGGCGGAAGACGTGGTGCGAGTACGCAATCACGTGCTGGTATTCGGCGTATTTCTCGAGTTGCTGCGAGCGCAGATGGCTTGCAAGGATGGCTCCCCCAGCACGCAATTCATGCCGGAGATCTCGCCGCCCTGGACGCCATTGATACCGCAAGGCCTGGAACTTTGCAGCATTCCGCCCAATGTGCTCGAGCAATATTATCTGGGTAAGGGCCGTGTGGTTTTTTCCAAGCCGGGATTGGCGCCGGCAACGGCATACGCACCCGGTCCCAGCTTCCTCGATCCCCGGGCGTCGGGCGAGGATCCGCGCAATCCTAATCGAGGCAGCAACAATTGGGTCATCGCACCAGAAAAATCGGCGACCGGCCGGCCGATCCTGGCGAACGATCCTCACCGCAGTGAAGAAGTGCCTTCGGTGCGCTACTTGGCGCATCTGGTGGCTCCGGGCCTCAATATCATCGGCGCCGGCGAGCCTGCCTTGCCGGGAATCTCCATTGGACACAATGAGAATATCGCGCTGGGCTTGACGGTGTTCTTCATCGCCCAGGAGGATCTATACGTCTATGAGACGGATCCGCAAGATCCCGGCCGTTATCGTTATGCCGATGGCTGGGAGCCGATGCGAATCGAACGCGAATCGGTGGCGGTGCGCGGCGGCACGAAACGCGAGGTCGAATTGAAGTTCACGCGCCATGGCCCGGTGGTGTTCGAGGACCCGGCCCATCACCGCGCTTACGCGGTGCGTGCCAGCTGGCTCGATACCGGCGGCGCTCCGTATATGGCGTCCATGCGGTATCAGCGCTCGAAGACGGTTGAACAAGTCGCGGACGCATTGAAGTTCTGGGGAGAGCCGGGCAGCAATCATGTCGTTGCCGATACGAGCGGAAAAATAGGCTGGTTCCCGGAAGGCTTCACGCCGATTCGTCCCAATACCGACGGCCTGTTGCCGTTGCCGGGAGACGGGCGATACGAGTGGCAAGGCTACTTGGACCGCGGCCTGCTGCCATCGGAAGTGAATCCGAGCCGGGGCTATATTGCCACCGCCAATCAAATGAATCTGCCCAACGGATACCCCTACGATCAAAGGAAGACGAGCTTCTTTTGGATCGACAATGCAAGGTTCAATCGCATCTCGGAAGTTTTGGACGGATTACCCAAGGTTTCCTTGAAAGACTCCGAAGCGCTGCAGAACGATGTTGTGAACGTCGCGGCGCGGCGTCTGGTTCATTTGCTCGGGACGATCGCAACGCCGGATCCAAAACGTGCCGAACTCGCCCAATGGCTCGCAGGCTGGGATGCCAACGTGACGGCGCGAAGCCCGCAAGCGGCATTGTATGAGGTATGGCTGACGCGCCATCTAACGCCTGCGCTGCTGGCGAAAGTCGCCAGCTCGTTCCCCAGAGCTCTGGCTGTAATCGCCTTCGAAACGCATTTGCTGCATATTGTCGATCTCCTGGAGCACCCCAATCAGCGGTTCGGCGACAATCCGATGCACGCGCGCAACGAATTGATGCTGAGCACCTTGATCGATGCCTTTGCCGAAACCCAAGGGCTGCTGGGTCCCGACCGTGCGTCGTGGCAGTGGGGCCATCTTGCCACCACGTTGCTCGAACATGCGCTGGCGCCGCTGGCCGATGAGACTCAACGAGCGAAAATGACGGTGGGGCCCGTGCCCAAGGCGGGCGATGCCAGTGTCGTCGGCGTTGCCGAGTACGACAGCAAGACCTTCAAAACCATCGGCGGCGCGAGTTTTCGCATGGTGCTGGATGTGGGCCGCTGGGATGACTCGGTGGCGGTGAACTCTCCGGGTCAATCCGGCGAGTGGACCAATGCGCACTACAGGGACCTGTTCCCATTATGGCTTTCAGGACAATATTTTCCCTTGCTCTATACTCGGTCGGCGATCGAGAAGGCCACCGAAAGAAAAATCGTGCTCGAACCTGCCAAGGACAACTCCAATGCAAGTGCCGGCCCCCGTGTTCAGTGAACAGCTGCAGGGTGTGTTGGCGGGCACGGTCGTCTGGGACAACCATGCATGCATGCCGCTGCGCCCGGACGATGAATCATTTTTGCCGCAGCTAGCCCGGCACAAGGCGGCCGGGGTGAACCTGGTAGCGCTCAACGTCGGCATCGATCTATGCCCCTGGGAGCAGACATTCGCCGTTCTCGCGTCATTCCGGCGCTGGATAGCGCGCCACGCCGAAGACTTTGTCCTCGCGCAGAGCGTCGCGGACATCGAGACTGCCAAGCGAAATAACAAGCTCGCCGTTGTATTCGACATCGAGGGAGGCCGGGCGGTCGAAGCGCATCCGGGACTGGTCGAGATCTACTATCGGCTGGGCGTGCGCTGGATGCTGATTGCCTACAATCACAGCAATCGACTGGGTGGCGGCTGCCAGGCCCCTGATGGCGGATTGACCGACTATGGCCGTGACGTGATCGACGAAATGGAACGTGTCGGCATGGTTCTGTGCTGCTCTCACACAGGTTATCGAACCGCCCGCGAAGCCATGGACTATGCCAAGAACCCGGTCATCTTCTCGCATTCGAATCCGCGTGCGGTGTGGGATCACGACCGCAACATCCCCGACGAGCTCATGAAGGCTTGCGCAGCAACCGGGGGTGTGGTCAACCTCAACGGCATTGGTATTTTTCTCGGGAACAACGACAATTCGACCGAAACGCTGCTGCGGCATATCGATTATGCGGCGCAGACCATCGGAGCGGAACACGTCGGCCTCGGATTGGACTACGTGTTCGATCATTCTGAAATGGACGACTACATCGCCGCGCGGCCGGATATCTTTCCACCCGAGAAAGGCTACAACGATGCCATGGCCATGATTGAACCTGAACGGATCCCTTTGATAGCAGAGGGACTGCTAAGCAGGGGCTATAGCGATGCGCAGGTGAGAGGAATCATGGGTGAGAATAATATGCGAGTCGCGAGGCAGGTCTGGCGTTAGCGCGCCCGGCGCGTTGCCGCATAGGCGACGCCAAGAATCCCGAACCAGATCGGCCCGACGATGAGCGCGACTCGGGTATCCGCGTTCGTCCCCAGCATCACTGTAACGCCGACGAGGAACAGTAGAACCAGCCAGTTGGCATAGGGTGCGCCCGGCATGCGATAACCCACCGCAGCGGCCGTTCCAAGCAGCACGCGGCTCCGATAACGCAGGTGACAAATCATGATCATCGCCCAAGTCCAGATCGAGCCCACCAGGGTGATGCTGGTGAGCCAGACAAAGGTCGATTTCGGCACCAGGTAGTTCAATGCGACTCCGAGCAGCATGATGGCGGCCGAGGCATGTATTCCCGCGGCAGGAAGCCGGCGGCGGTTCAACACCTGGAACATGCGTGGGGCGTGGCCCCGCTCACCCAGTGAAAACAACATGCGGCCGGTGGTAAAGACGCCGCTGTTGCACGAGGACATGGCGGCGGTGATCACGACCAAATTGATGACGGAGGCCGCGGCCGGCAGGCCCATCTTTTCGAACAGGTAGACGAACGGGCTGACATCTTCCTTGAGCTGATGCCACGGAACCAGCGAGAGAATGATGATCAACGAGCCGATATAGAACAACATGATCCGCAGGATGATGCGATTCGTTGCGCGCGGCAGCACCACGGTCGGATTTTCAGCCTCGCCCGCGGTGACGCCGATCATTTCAATGCCTGCGTAGGCAAAGGTCACCATTTGAATGGTTTGAAGTGCCGCCGCGAATCCGAAAGGGAAGAAGCCGCCGTCGTTCCAAAGATTGGCGAAGGACGCGGTTGGGCCAAGCGCCCCGACGCCGAAAGTGATGATGAACAGACCCGTGAGTATCAGGCCGACGATGGTCACCACCTTGATCAGCGCAAACCAAAATTCGACTTCGCCGAAAACCCGGACGGCAAGCAGGTTGAGCCCGTACAAGATGCTGAGCCCCGCCAACGCGGAAGCCCACTGCGGAATCGCGGGAAACCAATAGTTGACATAGATGCCGACCGCGGTGAGTTCCGCCATCGCAACGACGATCCACATGAACCAATAGGACCAACCGGTCACGAAGCCGGCGAAGGGCCCTAAGAACTCCTCCGCGTACGCCGCGAAGGTGCCCGAGACGGGCTGGTAGGTCATGAGTTCGCCGAGCGCGCGAACGATGAAAAAGATCACCACGCCGACGAGCGCATAGCTGAGAATCAGGGCCGGTCCTGCGATGTGAATCGCGCGGGCGGACCCCAAAAATAATCCGACGCCGATGGTGCCGCCGATGGCAATCAGCTGAATGTGTCGAGCACGCAGGCCGCGGCGCAGGGCCGGCGCAGCATCAGAGATCTCGCCCGGCGCCTTGGGAAGGATTTTCATCGGCGCAGCAACTCATCCACGGCCGCGTAGGGATCGAGCGTCTTGTCCACCACCCTGAGCACCACTTCGTCCACGCTTTGCAGGCTCAGGCGGGCGGCGAGATCCCGCAGTACTTTATCTCGCAGCAGCGTTTGAACCTCGCTACGCATGGCATCGACGTTGCGCCTGCGCGCTTCGCCGCTGTCGGCAGCCCAAGCGCGATGCTTTTTGACCGCTTCGATCAGTTCATCAATGCCTTTGCCTTCCATTGCCGAGGTTTTGATCACCGGTGTGCGCCAATCGAGCCGCGGCGACCCGAGGGTGAGCATGTGAGTCAGATCCCGCACCGCCTGATCGGCTCCCGGTCGGTCGGCTTTGTTCACGACCAAGACATCGGCGATTTCCATGATTCCGGCTTTGATCGCCTGAATGTCATCCCCGGCGCCCGGGATGGTCAGCAGGCACACCGTATCGACGACCCGCACCACATCGATCTCTTGCTGACCGACGCCCACGGTTTCCACCAGAACGACATCGAAGCCCAGGGCGTCGAGAAGACTCACCACGCGCCGGGTGGCGCGGGCAAGACCGCCGGAATTGCCGCGGTTGGCCATGCTTCTGATGAATACGCCGGCGTCGAGATAAAGATCACGCATCCGGATGCGGTCGCCAAGAATGGCTCCGCCGGTATAGGGGCTCGATGGATCTACTGCAACCACCGCCACCCGGGCGCCGGTTTTTCGATACGCCGCCGTCATCGCCGCAACCAGGGTGCTCTTTCCGGTTCCCGGGGGTCCGGTGAAGCCGACCAACATCGCGTTGCCTGTGTGTGCGTAAGTGGCTCGCACGACGTCGGCCGCCTCGGCTTCTTCGTTCTCGACGATGGAAACCAGCCTCGCGATATCCGCAATTCGGCCCGCGCGTGCGCCTGCCAGGAGCTCCTGTACCCGGCTCATTTCTTGGCCGGCGACCGTTGCTTGTTCAGAGGCACCACCGCGACAGCTTGGGCTTTGACGACCAGGATGGGCTCCGCAAATACGTTGGCCGCAGAATCCTCGGGCGCAACCAGTTCAATGATCTTATGCGCCGTACATTCAAAGGTGCGCGAGGACTTGCCGACGGCGATGAGTTTGGCCCGCACTTCCAGGTAGTCGCCGCTGCGAACGGGAGCGAGGAATTCGCTGTTCATGGTGCGCATCAGGCCCTCGTCCCCATCGTGTCGAATCAGCGCCTCGGTGACCGCGTCGCCGAACAGCTGCAATATGCGGGCTCCATCGACCAGTCCGCCGGCATAGTGGCCGTCGGAGGTCGACATGCGCAATCGAATGAGGCTCTGGATAGGGTCGGTCATGGGTTCATTCCTTAAGCGAAGCTGCCGAAACTTGATCGCGGACCAAGCGCCGCGCGACCTTGCCGATGCCTGTCTTGGGGAGCTCCAGGACTATCCGGATGGATTTGGGGCATTTGTAGGCCGCCAGATGCTCCTTGCAGAAGGCCTTCAATTCTGTTTCCTGAAGAGAAGCGCCCGGCGCAGGGGTGACAAATGCATGCACCGCCTCTCCCCAGCGCTCGTCCGGAACACCGACCACCACGGCGTCACGCACACCGGCATATGACATCAGCAGGTTCTCGATCTCGCTGGGAATCACCGTCATGCCCCCGGTCTTGATGATTTCCTTGACGCGGCCCTCCAACGACAAAAATCCTTCGCTGTCGATTCGTCCGAAGTCGCCCGTGCGCATCCACTCGCCCAGCATCACCTGCTTGGTGGCCGGGAGGTCCTGCCAATAGCCGGCAAACAGCGTGGGGCTGCGCGCCACGATCTCGCCGGATTCATGGGCGCCCGCAACTTCGCCGGCCTGGCTCAACAGGTAGATCTCCGCTCCGATCATGGGACGGCCCACCGTGCCTATCTTGCGGAGTTGATCGGCCGCGCCAAGAACCGTGATGCAAAGGTGCTCGATCATCCCATAAAACTGGATGAAGGAAACGCCGGGCAGGCGTTGCATCAGCGCGCTGATGAGTGCGTCGGGCATCCGCTCTGACGCGTAAGAGATCAGCCGCAGCGACTTGGGTATCTGCGCCGGCAAAACCTCCAACATGCGTCGCAGCGTGGTTGGAACCGCATCGAAGTGGGTGATTTCGAAGGCGCGTACCGCCTCCCATGCCGCTGCGGCCTCGAAGTGCGCAAGGATGACATGCGTGGCGCGCGCGTAGACCAGCGGAATCAGGTGTTCCAGGCACGACGAGAACATCGGCAGGAAGTGCAGGGTACGTTCCGCTTCGGCCAGTCCCAGTTCTCGGTTCATCGTAGAGGCCGTCACCACCAGACCGCCGTGGCTGTGAACCGCGCCCTTGGATCTTCCAGTCGACCCGGAGGTGAAAAGAATCCAGGCCGGATCCTGCGCCGCGACGGGGTACGGATTTTTCAGCGGACTCGCGCCGTGCAGCAACTGCGCATACGAAGTGCATATGTCGTGGCCGTCCGGATCGAAGCAAAGCACATGCTCGACGCCGGCGGCCTCGATGCTGTCCTGCATGGCCGCGACGACCGCGCCTTTGGCGGCATCGACGATCAGAACTTTGGGGCGAATTTGCTCGAACGCGACTTGCGCGTCCTCCGCGGTCCACCAATGATCGAGCGGCGCGGCGATCGCAGCCAACATAGGCACACCGAACAGCACTTCGACAAACTCGGCACGGTTGGAACTCCAAAGTGCCACGCGATCGCCGTGTTTCACGCCGAGCGAAGCCAGGCCGGCGGCAAGGCGGCGTGCGCGTTCGTGGACATCGCGATAGGTCCATTGGGTGTCGCCAAATATCACCGCGGTCCGATGCGGCACGGAGAACGCCGCTTGCGTCAGCAAGTCGTCCAGGCGTGCGATGCCGGCACCTGCCGTCGTGTCTATCGGGTTTCGTGCCATTTGCGCACGAAATCGACGATTTTGGAGGTCGTGGTTCCCGGGCCGAACACTTCCGCGACGCCAAACGCTTTTACTTTCGGAATGTCGGGCGGCGGGAGGATTCCGCCCATGATGACCAGCACTTCCCGGGAGGCGTTCTCGCGCAGCGCGCCGCAGATCTCTTCTGCAAAATGCAAGTGGGCGCCGGACAGGATGCTGAGGCCGAGGACATCGGCGTCTTCTTCGACCACTGTGCGGGTGATCATCTCCGTCGTCTGAAATATTCCGGTGTAAATGACTTCCATTCCCGCGTCGCGAAACGCGCGCGCGATAATCTTCGCGCCGCGATCATGACCGTCGAGCCCGGGTTTCGCCACCACCACGCGCAAAGGCCTCTTCATACTGCTCATCTCCCCGCATGCATCCTAGTAGACTATCGGCGCGCGATATTCACCAAAGACCTCCCGCAGCACATCGCAAATCTCCCCGACGGTGGCCTGTGCTTTAATGGCGCGCACCACCGCGGGCATCATGTTCGCGGTGCCCACGGCCGCTTCCTTGATTTCCTTGAGCGCGCTCGCTGTTTCCGCCTGCCGCCGCGAGCGGCGTATCGACTGGGTGCGCTTGATCTGGCGCTCGCCGAGCCCGGGGTCCAGCACGAAGGGCTCGAAGGGCAGCGGCGCCTCCGGGTCGACATTGACGTTGACGCCGACGATAAACTCGTCCTTGGTCTCCAGCGCGCTCTGGTAGGCGGCCGCAGCATCCGCGATCTGCCGTTGGATGTAGCCGTCCTCGATGCACTGGACCATGCCGCCTCGGTCCAGGATCTGGCGGATCAAGGCCTCACCTTCCTGCTCGAGGCGATTGGTGAGATTCTCGACGTAATACGAACCGCCGAGAGGATCGACCACATCGAGAACCCGGTTCTCGAGCGCAAGGATTTGCTGAGTGCGCACCGCAATTTTGATCGCACCTTCGGAGGGAATCTGGAACGCCTCGTCCTTCGAATTGGTGTGCAGCGACTGGGTTCCACCCAATATCGCCGCCAAGGCCTGGATCGCCGTTCGCGCGATGTTGTTGTCCGGCTGCTGCGCGGTAAGACTGACGCCGGCCGTCTGACTATGCGCGCGCATCATCCAGGATTTCGGATCTTTTGAGCCGACCCAGTCGCGCATCATCCGGGCCCAGAGGCGGCGCGCCGCGCGCAGCTTGCAAATTTCCTCAAAAAAATCGTTGTGAATATCCCAGAAAAACGACACCCGCGGCGCCACGCTGTCCGCGGACAATCCGCGCTTGGCGGCTTCGGTCACGTAGCAGTGTCCGGCGGCCAGCGTAAAGGCAAGCTCCTGCACCGCCGTGGAGCCCGCTTCCCGAATGTGATAGCCGGAAACGCTGACTGGATTGTAGCGGGGCATGGTCTTTGCCGCGTATTCCATGGTATCGACGACCAGGCGCACGGCCGGGCGGGGCGGATAGATGTATTCGTTTTGCGCCGTATATTCTTTTAAAATGTCGTTTTGAATGGTGCCCGTAATCAGGTTGTCGGGCACGCCCTGTTCCTTGGCGACAACCTCGTACATCCCCATCAACACGAACGCCGAGGCGTTGATGGTGTAAGAGGTGGAGACCTGATCGAGAGGTATCCCCTCCATCAGCAGGCGCACATCGTCCACGGTATCGACCGCGACGCCGATTTTGCCTATTTCCGGTATGGCGATGGGATGGTCCGAATCGCGGCCAAGCAGCGTGGGAAGGTCAAAGTCGGTGGAAAGGCCGGTCTCGCCGTGAGCCAATAGATATTTGTAGCGTCCATTGGTGTCTTCAGCGGTGCCGAAGCCGGCGACCTGTCGAATCGTCCAGGGACGGGCGCGATACATCGTGGGATGCACGCCCCGGGTATAAGGATATTGCCCTGGAAAGCCGATCTTCTTTTCAGCATCCTGGCCCCCGACATCCGCCGCCGTATACAGGTCGTCGATCGGCAGGCCCGACAGGGTCGTGAAGGCTTCCTTGCGCCGCGGCAGCTTTTGCAGGCTGGCGGCAAGCGTGGTTGTTTCCCATACCTTTGAGTCCGACAACTGCTCGCTCACGCCTTCTTCCTTGGTTGGCTTTAGTTTCTCCACCTCGCGCCTCTCCATCAATTGCACATAAGCTCGTCCACTTCAACTGCGCTCCAACTGCCGAATCACCTGCAATCTTCGTGATTCCGCGCAGCAGTTCTGCGACGCAATAGTAGCCATCCGGAGCAGCCTAACGATAACTAATAGCTCTAATAAGAGAAATAAGTTATGGTTATGCAATGAGCGTGCAATTGGATATCGATCTGTTGCGAAACTTTGCTGCCATCGCCGATTCCGGCGTGATGAGCCGCGCCGCGGAACAAGTCGGTCGAACCCAGGCGGCGCTGAGCCAGCAAATCAAGCGGCTGGAAATGACAGTTCAGCAAACGCTGCTCACCCGGACCGGACGGGGCGTCACGTTGACCATGCACGGCGAGCGGTTGCTTGCCCACGCGCAAAAAATATTGCGTACGCATGACGAGGCCGTTGCCGAACTCATGGGCGAGAGCTTATCGGGTGATTTGCGTTTCGGATGTCCCGACGACTACGCCCAAGTCTTTCTGCCGCCGCTGCTGCAAACCTTCGCGCGTCAACACCCGCAAGTTCTGATCGAGGTGGTCTGCGGGCCGACGCCGCGATTGCTGGAGCGGCTCAAGGACCATGTGTTGGATATTGCCATCGTGTCGCTGCCGGACAGCCCGCAGCGGGACCAATTCCTGCGGCGGGAACCCTTCGTTTGGGTCGGCAGCAAGGGCGGCAACGCGGTCAACCTTGACCCGCTGCAGTTGGCGCTGTCGGATCCCGACACGCTCGATCATTTGGCGGCGACGACAACGCTTGACCGGGTGGGACGCAAGTACCGCATCGCATACGCCAGCGGCAGCGTCGCCGGACTGTCGGCCGTCGTTCGTTCGGGTCAGGCCATTGCAGTGCTGACGCGTACCGCCGTGCCGCCGGACCTGCAAGTGCTGCCGCCCTCGAGCGGCCTGCCGCCGCTGCCGTCGGTGGGCATCATCCTCAAGAAAGGACGGCGCCAGGCATCCAGGTTGCTGGATCGCTTCGAGGCGCACGTTCGGTCGGTCTTGCCGACACTCTAAAGACCTCGTCGCGGAACGGCATTCACGTGTAGGGGTAGAAACCCTTGCCGCTTTTGCGTCCGAGCAAGCCGGCGCCGACCATTTCGCGCAGCAAGGGTGCGGGGCGATATTTCGGGTCGCCGAAATCACGCTGCAGCACCTCCATGATCGACAGCAGGGTGTCAAGACCAATGAGGTCGGCCAGGGCAAGCGGACCGATGGGTTGATTGCAGCCGAGTTTCATCCCCTCATCGATGTTGGCAGCCGTCGCGACCCCGTCCTGCAGCGCGAAAATCGCCTCGTTGATCATCGGGCAAAGAATCCTGTTAACCGCAAAGCCCGGCGAGTTCTTCACGTCGATGGCGGTCTTGCCGATCGCGCGGATGAAGTCCGCGGCGCGCGACTGCGTCTCATCGCCGGTCAGGAGGCCGCGGATCAGTTCCACCAGCGCCATGAGCGGCACGGGGTTGAAGAAGTGCATGCCGATGAATCGCTCGGGGCGCGAGGTCGCCGCCGCGAGCGTCGTGATGGAGATCGAAGACGTATTGCTCGCCAGCACCGCGGTCGGAGCGATGATCGCGTCGACCTGTTGCATGATCTTGCGCTTCATCTCGAGATTTTCGGTCGCCGCTTCAATCACCAGATCGGCCGCCGCCAATTCGGCGTACTGCGTGGTGCCGCGAATCCGCGCGAGGGCGGCAGCGCCGTCCGCGGCCTTCAGCTTGTCCTTTTTAACCAAGCGGTCGAGACTTGCACCGATGCTGGACAATCCGCGGGCAACGGCGGCGTCCGAGATGTCCAACATCACCACCTTGAGCCCCGATCCGGCGCACGCCTGCGCGATGCCGCTGCCCATGGTGCCCGCGCCGACAACTCCGATGGTCGAAAAAGTCATGAGAGGCTCCGATTACTTACGCAATGCCTGCATGGTAATCCAGCGCCACGTTCAGCGCGCGGCATCGGTGACCATGACGATGTTGTCGTTCGAATTGCGGTCGATAAAGGTAATATACGGATCGATCGCGGCGTAGGCCGGTCTCTTTGCGGTGACGATGCGGACCTGCTGTTCGCCCGAGTGAAGGGCAAGACGCTGCATCGACAGCACATCAGCGGCGGCGAAGTCGCTTTCGCCGGGCCGGGCCGAGAATACGCCGACATCGACCAGTTCATCGAAGGCGGCCGGCCGCTCGTTGCCCTTGCCATCGGAATAGAATTTGCCGGTGCTCACATCCACCACGGTCTCGAACCGTCCATCCGGCAGCCCTCTCACCTGGGCCTCTTTGGCCTTCAAGTCATAGAGCGTGATGCGGTCAAGTTGGTCCAGGACCAACTCGCGTTCGGCAGGAGTACGCGCGAGCGAGAGGAAGCCGTCGACCAGATCCGTCGAACGCGCATACGGCGGCCCTTTAAAGCGATATTTCGCGAGCAGTTCCCGCAGCATGCCGTTGACGCGATCTTCCCCCAGGCGGTCCTGCAACAGAAACATGACCACGGATGCCTTGTTGTAGTGAATATAGTTCTGGCCATAGGTGACGGCGAGCGGCCTCTCCTCGGCCGTTTCCTTGCGGCGCCCCTGCAGGTAGTTGTCCATCTCGTATTTCAAGAAGCGCCGGATCTGCTCCTCTCCATAACGATGTTTCATGAGCATCAGCGCCGAATACTGCGACAGGGATTCGGTGAGAATGCTGTCTCCTTCCATATCGGCGGGCATGACCTGGTGAAACCAATATTGGTGTCCCAGTTCATGGGCGGTGACATAGGATAAGTAGTCGACGCGCTTCGGATCACGGAGATCCATGATGAAGCCGTCATTTTCGTTGTAGGGAATGGTGCCGGGATAGGACTGCGCACCCGCGGCATAGTCCTGCATCTCGATGATGCGCGCATAGGCGTAAGGGTAGGGCCCGAAATTCTTACGGTCATAGTCGAGCGCATCCTTCATGACATTCAGCATCCGCTCGACGTTCATGCCGTGCCTTGGATCGTGGTAAACCTCGAGACGGACGCCGTTTGCATCCAGCGAATCGAGTTGGTAGTGGCCCGACAAGATCGAGAAAAAATTCAAGATCGGCGCGTCGCGAGACACGAAGTGAGCAGTGCGGCGTCCGTTGACCACCGTGTCGGACACCCGAGCACCAGTCGCGATGGGAGTCTGATCGGCATCGGTTGACAGCGTGATGTCCGAAAAAACGCGGTCCATCCCGACGTAGTTGAAATTCCGCGCCGACGGGTCATCGAGCTTGTAAGGCGTCAGTTCGTCCGCAAGGCCGAATTTCCGCCGCTCGATCTTGCCGTTCAAAAAGTCCGAGCGGTTCACGCCGATCATCGGCGTGAAATAGTAGTTGCCGATGTAAGTGCCGTGTTCCGTCACCCGCGAATCGATTTCCTTGAGGTCCTTGTCGGAGGGCAATGCTTTCAAGCCGTGCTTTTTGATTTCGGTATGGAAGGAAAAGGATCCGCTCTCGCCCGGCTGCAGCGGGCGATCGAACTTATAGATCCAGTACTGCGAATCCGCATCGGCGGAGATCAGTTTCGTTCCCGGCACCGAGAGCGTGACCTTGGTTATGGTCAGCGGGATCATGCGGATGTGCAGGTCCTCGATGGGCTTGTCGGTCGCATTGACGTAGCGATAGGAGCCATCCGCCACCAGAGCGGAGCGGGAGGGGAAAATGGCCACATCGAGCTTGACGTCCGTGACCGACGGCTGCGGGATGTGGACATAGCGGCCATATTTTTGTTCGTAACGGGCCAGGAAACGGTTCTTGTCCGCTTCGTTCCAGTGTTGATTCAGAACGTTCATGTTGTAAAAGAGAAAACTGCCCAGCCCGACGCTCGCCAGCAGCGCCCCGGCCAGAAATGCCAGCGGCTTGCCGCGCAGCTTCGCCGGCAGCGTGCGCCATTGCCCCTTCCACGTGACGGCGGTTCCGCGCCGCCACATCAGATGACCGAACACCACCAGCACCGCGCCGAAGGCGATCCAATACAGCCTGAGCCACCAGCCGACGGTGCCGCCGAAGTCCGTGCCCTTCATGTCCGACAGCAGCCCAGGCACTTCCGCGTAGTTATAGAGCGGGTGATCCAGTCCGATCTTGTTGAAGATGAGGCTGGTGACGAGGTACAGCAGCATAATCGCCCAGCCGACGAACTTGTTGGGGCTGACGGCCTGAACCACGATGGACAGCACGCCCAGCAGGATCAGGTAGATCGCAGTCGGTGCGACGAACCATTTCAACCACTCTCCGGGTTCAATGGCGCTCAGGCCGCGTGACAATTGGAATAGCACGGCCTCCAGGCCGGTCATGACGACCCCGAGGGCCAACAACACGCCTGACACGGCGAGCAATTTGGAGATGACGAATACCCAGTTCGGCAGGGGTGTCGCATCAACGATTTCGTCCACGCGGCGCTCGCGCTCGCGCCAGACGATCTCGCCGGCATAATAAATCGCGATGAGGATGCCGATGGTCGCCGATTCGCTCTGCACTCCATCGATGATGGCGAAGGTGCGGGGCCAGATCGGCACGTCGTAGGCGCGATGTGTGAGCAGCAGCGTGCTGAGCAGATTCAGCGCTCCGATGGTGGCCAGAACCCAGAACGCGGGACTCTTGAAGACGAGCGCCAATTCGAACTGGGTGCGCGTCAGCAGTTGCGTCCACAGTGCTCGCCGGGGCGTTGCTGCGGGGAGGCGGGCGACGATGATGGGCTTGATGGCCGCAAGCTTGCGCTCTTGGGCCAGTTGGCGCTCCAAGGCACGACTATTTGAGCCGCGCTCGGCGAATTGAAAACGCCAAACCGCAATCGCAACCACAGCCACCGACATCGCAATCCACAGCGCGCGGTTTTCGAGGAGCGCCGAGCTCAGCGTGACATCGTGCGAGTTCGCCTCGGCAGGGCTGAGATATCGCGTCGCCAAGCTGTAGGCTCGCCCGCCGAAGGGGTCGAGATAAGCGCCGAGCGAGAAATCCGGCCATTTCCCCGCCATGAGCAGCAGCGCGAAGTAGACGAACATGAACAGAATGACGGTGAGATAGCTGTAGGTCACCGAGCGCGTCCAGCAGGCGACGGCGAACAGGAATGCCGAGGTGATCAGAAGATTCGGCAACGCGATCGCCAGATAGGAGGTCAAATAATCCTGTATCCGGTTTGCTCCCAGGGTCGCCGGATCGAGCCACGGCATCAAACTGCCCAGCCAGATGGCGAGCGGCACCGCCAGGAAGGCCAGTGCGGAACCGAGAAAGGCGCCGCTGAAGCGGCCGGACATGTAGGAGAGCTTGTCGACCTTGGTCGAGCGAATGATGCTGGCGAACCCGGTCTCATCATCGCGAACCACCACGTTCGCGACGAACGCCGTGGTTACGAATATGAAGAAAACCGACATCGTCAACTGAAGTTGCGCAATCGCGAGCGGACTGTTGATGTGCACGTTTCCGCCGCCGGCGATCTGCGCCGAAGGGATCGCAACCGCTCCGAAGGTCAGCAGAAAGAACAGGACCGTCGCGGCCCAGAATACCGGGTTGCGCATTTGATAATGCAGCTCGAAGCGCGCAATCGTATAGAACACCGCTTGCCTCTATGCGGCCTTCTGCGCCGCGCGCCGGGCCCGCGCGAGGGCGGATAGATACACATCTTCCAGGCCGCCCTCGACCGGCGAAAACCCATCGCCGGGATCTTGGTCCGACAGCACATGCACGATGGTGCGTCCCGCGAACAATCGGGTCGAGATCACTTCGTGAGAGGCTTTGATCTCATCCAGCTTGTCGCGCGCAATCGTCTTTGCCCAAATGTTCCCGCGGCTGCGTGCGATCAGCTCGCTCGGCGCCCCCTCGAGTTGAATGCGACCGGCTGCGAGGACCGCCATGCGAGGGCAGAGGTCGACGACATCTTCAACGATATGCGTCGATAGAATCACCACGACGTTCTCGCCGATTTCCACCAGCAGGTTGTAGAAACGATTGCGCTCTTCCGGGTCCAGACCCGCGGTCGGTTCGTCCACGATGATCAGTTCGGGATTGCCGATGAGGGCCTGGGCGATGCCGAAGCGCTGGCGCATCCCTCCGGAGAAGCCGGCGATCGCCTTCGTGCGCACCGACCACAGATTGGTCTGAACCAGCAGGGTCTCCACGGTGGCCCGGCGATCGGCGGCGGATACCACGCCTTTCAGCGAAGCCATGTGATCGAGCATGTCGTAGGCGGAGACACGCGGATACACGCCGAAATCCTGCGGCAGATAGCCAAGCGTGGCGCGCAGGCGATCCGGCTGCTTCAGCACATCGATGTCGCCGAACTTGATGTCGCCGGCGGTCGGCGTTTGCAACGTCGCGATGGTCCGCATGAGCGAGGATTTCCCCGAGCCGTTGGGCCCGAGCAACCCGAACATGCCCTTGCCGATGGAAATGCTCACGCCGTCCAGCGCCCGGGTGCCGTTCGGATAGACATGCTCAATACCTTTCAAATGCAGCAAGGCACTCTCCTTTGACTGATTGGTTTAGCACGAATCGCATGTGCGAATCGCACTAACCGCAGCCGCTGCCCGGGTAAGGCGCGACGGCCCTAGATCTCGCGCGGCGCATCGAAATTCTGCGTGTAGGAGCGGTAGTTCGTCGGGGGATCCTGCAACCCTCGCCCGAGTGTTGCGGTGTTTCATGCATCATCCCGTGGTTTTGACGCGACTGTCTCACAAGCGCGTCATCGGCGGATCTTAGTCGCGCGCAATGGTCCAACGACAACTAATATCTCTAATAGGCTTCATAAAACACGGTTAACTCTGACCTCCAGCCGACGACGACGCATTGAGATTAGGGCGGGTGATGAAGGTCATTAGAGCTATTAGTTGGTTATTCGAATTTTCGTGCGATAGATATATGTGACCAGACCGCGGGATCAGGGCACGCCGAAGTTCCGTCATCAGCAGGGGGATGGATGTGAATCGAAGAGAGCTTATCGGCCATGCGCTGACGCTCGCGGCCGTTCCGACGGCGCTCTCGCTGCTGCCAAAAGGGACCGCTCTCGCCGCCGGACAGCAAGAGGCGACTTTCAGCGCGCAGGTCGACTTCGGGGTCCGAATCCCGATGCGCGACGGCGTGCATCTGAGTGCGAGGCTCTACCTGCCGCGCGAGCTGAAGGCGCCGCGCCCGACGATCTTTTCGCTGACCCCATATGTCGGCGATGGCTATCATGCCGAGGGCATCGATCTGGCCCAGCACGGCTATCCCTATCTGACGGTCGATATCCGTGCGCGCGGCGATTCCGATGGCGAGTTCACGCCCTTCTTCGCCGATCCGGCCGATGGCCGCGACATCGCCGAATGGATTGCGAAGCAGCCGTTCTGCAACGGTAAAGTCGGGATGCGCGGCCTGTCCTATGTCGGCTACACCCAATGGGCAACGGTCCGAGGAGATCCGCCGCATCTCGCAACCATCGTGCCTTCGGCGCCGTGCTGGGTCGGATTCGATTTTCCGATCCGCTACAACATCTTCTTCAATTTCGCGATCACATGGTTGGCGAGGACGCACGGCCATGCGGGACAGGACAAAATCTACAACGACGGGCAATATTGGAGCAGCGAATTTCTACGCTTCCTCGAGTCCGGCTTGCCCTTCAGGAAGATGGACGAGTTCTTCGGCCTCAAGTCCAAGGCCTTTCAGGAATGGCTCGACCATCCCCATCAGAGTGAATATTGGGATCGGGCCAACCCGACCCCGGAGCAATTCGCGAAGTTGACCATGCCGGTGCTGTCACTCTGCGGCACTTACGATGGCGATCAGCTCGGTACGATCGAATTCTATCGCCAGCACCTGAAACTGGCGGGCCCGAAGGCGAACCACCATTTGGTGATCGGTCCATGGGGGCATCTGGAGGTCCGCCAGCCGAAGGCCGAATTCCTGGGCATCAAGGTCGGCCAGGCCAGCGTCATCGACATGAGCAAGCTGCATCGCGACTGGTACGCCTTCACTCTGGAGAATGGCCCCAAACCGGAGTTCCTGAAGAACAAGGTTGCCTACTACGTCATGGTCGCCGACCAATGGCGTTATGCCCCGACGCTCGAGGCCGTTACCGCTCGCCACCAAGCGCTCTATCTGCAATCGACGACCAATGCCTCGTCGGCTTTCAACGCTGGATCGCTGGCGACCCAGCCGGGCAAGCGCGCGGAACCGGACCACTATGTCTACGACCCGAGGGATCTCAGCCTCCTTAAACTCGAAGCGACGCTGACCCAGTCGTATTTGACCGACCAGACGATGATCATGGCGGCCGAGGGCCGCAAGCTGGTCTATCACAGCGAGCCTTTCGCCGAGGATACCGAGGTCAGCGGCTTCTTCCGATTCACAGCCTGGATCGCGATCGACCAGCCTGATACGGATTTCATGGTCTCGATCTACGATATCGGCGCCGACGGTTCGAGCATGTTCCTGACCGAGCAGCAACAGCGGGCGCGCTATCGCGAAGGGCTTCGCGTTGAGAAGATCATCAATACGAAGGAGCCGTTGCGCTACGATTTCGAGCGTTTCTTCTTCGTCTCGCGTCTGATTGGAAAAGGCCATCGGTTGCGGCTGGTTGTAGGGTCAAACCACAGTCTGAACTGGCAGAAGAACTATAACAGCGGCAAGCCGGTGGCCGATGAAACCATGAGTGACGCTCGCTCCGTGACCGTGCGGTTGCATCATGACGCAGCGTACCCCAGCGCACTGTACGTCCCGATTGGTCGGTCAGAGGCTTGACGATCGAACTCTGCATGCCAACGCCTGCTTGCGGCGCCCGCTGCTGATAATCAACCGTTATGTCTCCCATTAGAGTTATTAGCTAGCGGCATCCCTCACCGCAGGTCTAGGATTTCCGCGCTGCTCAATCGTTCAGCGGGATGCATTAAAACTACTTCAACTAGGGGTGATAACTGTGACCATTCATGCGCGTTCCCTGGCCCGACACACCAAACCCATTCGCCCACTGGGCAAGTCGGCGGTCGCCGCGGCAGTTTTGCTCGCCCTGTACGGCACTCCACCGGCGGCTCGGGCCGATGAAGCATCGAAGACACAGACCGGAGGTCTCGACGAAATCATCGTAACGGCGACCCGTCATAAGGAAACGATCGAAGAGATCGCGGGCGCCATCTCGGTTTACTCTCCCGACCAAATTGCGCAGGCTTCGGTAACTGACCTTGCAACGCTGGGTCGGCAATTGGGAATCGCGGGATCGAGCGGCGCAAAGGCAACGGCGATCACCTTCCCCATCATCCGCGGACTCAACGCGAGTCCCGCCGCCGGCAGCTTTCATGTGTTCAACCAGGCGCCGGTAGGGACCTACTACGACAATTCACCGGCGGAGGGATACTTCCAACTCCAAGACATTCAACGGATCGAAGTTCTGCGCGGACCTCAGGGCACGCTCTATGGCGCGGGCGCGCTCGGCGGCGCGTTGCGCATCATCCCGAACGCGCCCCAGCTCGGCAAATTCGCCGCCGATGTCGATGGCCGAGTCGGATATCTCGATCACGCGAGCGACGCCAGTTACACCACAACCGCCATGTTCAATATCCCGCTCGGTGACACGCTGGCCGTTCGCCTCGCCGGCAACTACGAATACCAACCAGGATACATCGACGCTTTCGGGTTGATGCAACGCACTGGACCGCTCGGCATCCCCGTGCTGGCCGACCCTACCGATCCGGTGAACAGCCCAGGTGTGTACTACAGCCAGAAGGACTGGAACGGTCAAAAGACTTTTACCGGACGGGCCAGCGTACTGTGGCAACCGACCCAGGAATTCAGTGCAACGGCCGCCTACATGCACGAGCGTGCCTATGGCAACGGGACCCCATCCGACAACTCCAGGTTCAAAGGCGGACCGGATGTCATCGATCCCAGAATCATTTTTCCCGCCGGCAGCAATTTCACGACCTACTCGTCGACCTTACAGCCCTTCGAGCGCAGCTCGGACCTGGCAAGCCTCGATCTGAGCTATGACGCCGGCTTTGCCACACTGTCCGCGACCAGCACCTACTCAGCTACGAAAGGCTTCTTCAACACCGACACCAACTTCCTGCTGTTCGGATTGTTGGGCTCCTATGTGCCGTTCTATGCCGGGATTCCGACCAATCCGCGTTGGATCAACACCAATCTAAGTCTTGACGATGACCATGGCTTCAGCCAGGAAGTGCGGCTCGTATCGAATGCCGGACCGGACAAGTTGTTCGACTACACGGTGGGTGTGTTCTATCAGAAGAAATACAACAACGCGACGTTTCAAAACAGCAGTCCGGGCACGCCTGAGCGCTCGGCCGCTGCGGGCTGCACTCTTCCCGTCCTCCTGGGCGGCTGCGGCGTCCTGACCGGCCCGGGCGATGTCGCAAATTTACAGATCGACCGGCAGATCTTCGAAGACAAGTCGATATTCGGTGAGCTCACGTATCACTTCGCCAAGAACTGGCAGGTCACCGGCGGCATCCGCCATTTCAAGCAGGACTTCTCGGACACGGGTGAGTCAGAGCTCTATACTTTTGCGGTGACAACGCCGCTCAATACAAAGGGTGCGGCGGCGACGAAGACACTCGGAAAGGCGAGCGTCTCTTGGGAGTATGTGCCCGGTCAGCATGTCTATGCGCTCTGGTCGCAAGGCTTCCGCCGCGGTGGGGCGAACGGACAACTACTCACTTCCGGTGCGTTTGCGGACCTGGCCCCGCAGATTTATAAGCCGGATTCGGTCAACAACTACGAGATGGGCGCCAAAGGGCGCATCGGCAACGAGATCAGCTACTCGTTCGACGTGTTCTACATCAAGTGGAAGGACCCGCAGGTTGCAGGGCTCACTCCGCAGGCCAATTTCGCGGTGTGGAACGCCAAGGCAGCCGTCTCAAAAGGATTTGAGTACGAACTGAACGTTCCGCTTGGCGTGCCAGGCCTCAGATTCGCGACCAGCGGCACCTATGCGGATGCCAAATTGACCGAGGATTACTCCTATCCTGACATCAATGGCCCCATCGCGGGTCCGGCTGGTGCGCAGCTGCCAGGAAGTCCCAAGGTGAGCGTCGCCGGCACGCTGCTTTACACGCACGCGCTCGGCGCAGGAACCGGCATGGTGTTGACGTTGAACGACACCTACACCACCAAGATCGTGACCAGTGCTTTTCCGGTATTGAATATTGCGCCGATCACCGTGCCGGCGCTTAACCTCGTGGCTGCTTCGGCCGCGTTCACTCATGGACAGTGGCGCATCGGGCTTTATTCGACCAACTTGTTGAACAAGCGCGAGATCCTCGGGCAATCAACGGGTGGCCCATCCTTGACTTATACCGAGACCGCCAATCGGCCGCGTGAGATCTATTTACGGGGTGGATACTCGTTCTAGAACTGACGAGCCCGTAAGGGCTCCGCCCGCGAAGCCAGCCAGGGATGGCTGGCACGCCCGCCGATCGCGGAAGGTTCGTGCGCCCTTAAGCCCGGCTGCTCTGGGTTTTTGTGTACAGTAAAACAATGGCCGAGCAGAAAAATACCGACCCGGGCGTCCAGGCGTTCCGACTGATGAGCGCCGGAAAACTGCTGGCCGCGCTGCCTTTTGCAGAGAAGGCCGTCGCGGGGCAACACACCTGCCTTCCGGAACACGGCATGCTCGCGACCCTGTTGCTGCAACTGGGGCGCGCCGCGGATGCGGAGGCAGTCGTGGCCCGGGCGTTGGGACTCCGGCAGGGAAGCGCCGATGCTCACGATGCGTTGGCTCACGTATCGATGCTGCTCGGCAACCATGCGCGCTCGAACGAGCTGTATCGCCGTGCGGTCGACCTGGCACCCAATGACCCTCGGTTTTGGTACAACCTAGCATCGAGCGAACGCAGCTTCGGCCGCTTGGTCGAAGCGGAAGCCGCCTGCGATAAGGCCATCGCACTGAATTCGGCCCAGTACGCAACTTACTTGTTGCGCTCCGAATTGCGAGTTCAGTCGCAGGAGCAAAATCACATCTCGGAATTGAAGTCGCAATTGTCTGTCCGAAACTTAAGCGACCGCGCCCGGGTGCTGCTCGGCTACGCGCTCGCCAAGGAATTGGACGACTTGCGCCAGTACGATGAGGCGTTTCACTGGTTCTCGGAAGCGGCGCGATCACGCCGCAAGCAGCTCTCGTACGATGTGGCCCTCGATGAGCGGAAATTACAACGCATCGGCGAGGTCTATCCAAAGCAGGCGGTGCCTAGGTCGTCCGGGGATTTCGAATCGCAGCGCTTCGTGTTCATCATCGGATTGCCGCGCTCCGGCACCACGCTTCTCGAGCACATTTTGACCGGCCTGCCGGGCGTGCGGTCGAACGGAGAAACGGAGAATTTCAGCCGGGCGTTGATGGCGGCCGCGCCTCAGGATGGCCGAGACGTGTTCGCCGGCGCGGCGGCAGCGCCGCCGCACATTGTTGCCGCGAACTACGCCAGATTCGCGAACGCATCGTCAAGCCATGAAACGATCGTCGAAAAGCTGCCCATGAACTATCTCTATGTGGGAGCGATTCGCAGTGCACTGCCGCAAGCAAAATTACTGCTGGTCAGGCGTGCGCCGCTCGACAGCTGCTTTGCCATGTATCGAACGCTGTTCGGGGTAGCGTACCCGTTCAGCTACGACTTCCAGGACTTGGCGCGATATTACGCCGCCTACGATCGGCTGGTTGCCCACTGGCGCGACTGCTTTGGCGAGGCAATTCACGAGGTTGAGTACGAGGAGCTGGTGAAGTCCCCGGCGTCCGTGGGTGCCGGCGTGGCCAGGTACTGCGGCCTCGATTGGCAGGACCAGGCAGTCGACGTTCACAAGAGTGCCTCGGTGTCTTATACCGCCAGCGCAGCGCAGATCCGCCGCCCCATCTATGGCTCATCTTCCGGGCGTTGGCGCCATTATCGCAAGCACCTTGAACCGCTGGTGCGCGCCCTGCGTCAGAACAAAGTGATGCTGCCGGCGGACGCCTAAGGTTGCTGCGAAGCGGCGGGATGCCCGCGGCCTGCGGTCCACTCTCGCGGCCGCCTCGGATCCGACCGCCACCAGCTGCCGTTGCGCGAAAGAGGGGCCACCGACCACTCGATGTACAGCACCCAATATCCGGTGCGGATTGATTGCACGTGATCGTACTGACCGGTTGCCGTCAGCAACCCCCGATGTGTTTCCCATGCCACCCAGGGAACGTTGGTTTCATTGACGCGTTCAATCCACTGTGCGCAGCACGCTGGCAACTGGGTCAGGTCGCGAATTCTCGTCTGCAATACGAAATCGGCTGCCCATCTTAGATAGCTCTCCAACAGGCCCTCGACAAATTGCCGCAATGCAAGGGTGTCGATTTCACTTGCATTGGTTCTTTGCTGAGGGTTTGCGGCGTTTGAGGCAGATTGGATTTCGCCCATGCAAGTCCATCAAGTAGCGGCTGAAGGTATCAATCTTCCATGTCAATTCAGCGCGGGTAGCCAGATGGCGCTCGGCTCGGCCGCAGTTCGCAATACGGTGATCGTCGCCGGCCGGTAATCCGCAGGTTTTGCATCGAAGATATTGGGCACGAATGACTGCGGGTTGCGGTCATATAGCGGGAAGAGCGTGGACTGGATTTGAACCATGATTCGATGCCCGGGCAGGAACACGTGATTCACATTCGGCAGTTCAAATCGATAGGACTGCGGCACGTTGGGCGGGATGGGCGTGGGATGCTCGAAGCTTTCGCGATAGCGGCCGCGGAATATGCTCAATGCGATCGGCAGCTGGTAGCCGCCCAAGGCCGGATCATTTGCGTGGACGGCGGGGTAGACGTCGATGAGCTTGACGACGAAGTCCCCGTCGCTTCCGGTGGTGGTTGCGCGGATTTCTGCCACCGGCGCGCCCCGCACCCGCACCGGCGAGTCCAGCACCGGCGTCTCATAGGTGAGCACATCGGTGCGGCCGTCCACGAAGCGCTGATCGTGCACCAGCCACTTGCTCCAAGGCGCGTAGCCTTTGCCGGTGGTCCAAAGTTCAAAAAACGGGTCCATGACCGGCCGCGGTAAAAATGGTACCGGTTTGGCAGGATCACTGACGTAAGCATCGCCCCCGCCGCCGGAATCCGTGGGCGCGTCAAAGGACAAACCAAAGCCTGCGGCCAAATACAAAGGCTTCAAGCCAACGGCAGCGCCATTGTCGGCAGTGCCCGGCCAATCGGGCAGCCGCTCCCAGCGATTTTCGGCGGTGTTGTAAACCGTGGCCCGGGCCAGTTGAGCGGGAGGTCCTGCGCGCAGGTGTTCATTCAGAAACGGCAGCACCATGTCGCGCCTAAATTGCACCGCCGTATCGCCCTCCCAGCGCAGCGGACCGAGCGAATAGCCCTCGCGATTGACCTGACTATGAGACCAGGGGCCAAGAACCAGCCAATTGTTGGACTCATGGCCGGCTGCCTTGAGTGCCCGCCAGGCGTGATTGGCACCCCACATGTCCTCTTGGTCCCACAGGCCTTGCTCCCAGAGCGTCGGAACCGAGGAGGGGCGCGCCGCCAATAATTTATCAAGCGCCTGGCCTTGCCAAAACGCATCGTAGGCTGGGTGGGCCATCATGCGAGCGACCCATGGCAATTGTTCGAGACCATGCGCGCGTACGTAAGCGCCGGTCGATCCCGCGCGCAAGAATTCCTCATAGGCATCGAAGGCGTCGATCGGAATGACTTCGCCTTCGCCGCGCTGCGCGGTCTGCATGTGAATATAGCCGAGCATTCCATTGCGGAATGCGCCGTAGCTGAACCAATCGTCGCCCATCCAGCCGTCGATCAGCGGGCTCTCCGGGACCGCAGCTTTGAGCGCAGGATGCGGATCGAGCAATGCCATGGCAACGGTGAACCCTTCGTAGGACGAGCCAATCATGCCGACCTTGCCGCTCGACTCCGGAATGTTCTTGACCAGCCAGTCGATGGTGTCCCAGGCATCGGTGGTGTGATCCACGGGGGTGGGATTCAGCGCGCCTCTGACCGGACGCGCCATGACATAGTCGCCTTCCGAGCCATACTTGCCGCGCGCATCCTGCCAGGCGCGGATGTAGCCCTGCCGCGCAAATTCTTCATCGGCCAGAGGCAGGGTGTTCAGCAGGGAGTGACTCACAGCGCGTTGTGAGCGCCTGGCCGCGTTGTACGGGGTGCGCGTCAGCACGATGGGCGCGTTCCGGACGCTCTTCGGTATCAGGATGATGGTGTATAGCTTTACGCCATCGCGCATCGGAATCATCTCGATGCGCTTCGAGTAATCCTGATTGACCAGGCGGTCGGCAAATTTGTCTGGGATGTCGTTCAAGTCAGCCTCGCTCTGAGATCTTAGTTTTCCGCACCGGGCGAGCGACAATTAAAAGCTCTTATGCAGGCCATAAAATATCCTTACACCCTCGCTCGGTCCGGCATCGTAGGCTGTAGCCAATGGCGCCTCGATCAATTGCACCGCTTTGGTTGATGGGTCTCACCAACTCGGTTTTTGGCATGTATGCCGGAATTGTGTTGATTTCTGTGCCCCAGCTGCTCAGCAACCGGCACGTTCCGGAGACCACGATTGCGGCCATGACCGCGGTGATGGCATCGCCGGGATTTTGGACCTTCCTGGTGAGCCCGGTGCTCGACGTGTACTTCAGCAGACGCTGGTACTCGATCGCGAGTGCGCTGATGGCGGCTTCGTTGTTGGTTGCCGCCCTGCTGAATCTGGATCACCTCGCGTTGGTGGAGGGTCTGCTGGTGGCAGGCTATTTCTTTGCCAACCTCTACCAAAGCGCATTGGGCGGCTGGCTGTCCAGCATCATAAGCCAGGAGCAGAAAAGCGCGCTCAGTTCCTGGGTCACCATCGGCAATGTAGGCGGTGGCGGCGTCATGGCGGTTGCCACCGGAGAATTGGTTAGAAACCTGTCGCCGCAAACCGCGGCGTTCTTGCTCGGAGCCGTCATTTTGCTGCCGACCGGCGTTTTCCTCTTCATGCCCGCGCCGGCGCCGGATCGACGGCTTGCCCAGGAAAGCTTTGCCCAATTCTTCGGCGAAGTGCTGAGCCTGCTCAGGCGGCGCGAGGTCTTGACCGCCATCGTGCTATTCGCCGCGCCCGCGGCAACATTTTCGCTGACCAATTTTCTGAGCGGTATCGGCGACGACTTCCACGCGTCGAGCCACTTTGTTTCGCTGGTCGGAGGGGTTGGGATTCTGGTGGGTGGCGTTGGCGGAGGCCTGCTGTTCCGATGCGTCGATCGTTGGTTGCCGCTTCGCTTCCTGTATCTTGCGATCGGCGTTGCGGGGTCCCTGTTTACTCTGCTACTCATCGTATTGCCGCGGACCCCTGCGCTTTTTGGAATCGGGTTCCTCGGCGAGAACATCTTTCAGGGGTTGGCAATCACCACCTCCATCGCCGTTGCCTTTGAGACCATTGGGCAGCGCAACCCGCTCGCGGCCACGATATATTGTTTGATCACCTCGGCTTTCAATATTCCGATAACCTACATGCTGCTGGTCGACGGCTGGGGGTATGGGAAGCTGGGTGTTGCCGGCGCATTTGCTGCCGACGCTTCGCTGGGGATCCTCGCGAGCGCCTTGCTCGCGCTTCTATTGCTCCGGACGCCGTCACCGCCAGCGGCGACCGACGTGGCGGAGAATCCGTGACCAACCGTATTGCGGCAGCCCGTTATTATCCCGCCTTATCCCGCTCATTAGCGCAATTAGTTATCTTTTCGGTAGCGGCAGGAGTGCTATTGAGAGGGCGAGACAGCCAATAACTCTTGCATCGAGGGGGATGATGCGTATGACGATCGACAGGCGGGAACTTCTCACCGGAGGAGCGGCGGCGATGTTGGCCTGGGCGCTGCCGGGACTTGGCAAAGCAGCGGACGTTGCTCCGTTGATGAGGGACGCGGAGGATATTTACGGGCGCGCAATTGTCATCGACATGCTTGCGGACGAGTTGCGCGACGACCAGGGTCTCGGATTCATCACCGACAGCGGCGTTACTTGCATGAGCACGACGCTCGGGGCGCGCATGCCTGAAAATCCCGAGGGCACCCACATGCTCGACGGCTGGCCGAAGGATGGTGCCGTTGCCGATTGCGTCGCGTGGGAAAAGTTCATAGCGGCTCACGCCAACAAGCTGCTGCACGTGCGCGCCGCCGCGGACATCACGCGCGCCAAGCAAGAAGGCAAGCATGGGGTGATGCTTAACTTCCAGAATTGTCCGATCGAGACGCGCTTGGAAAATCTCGACATGTTTTATGGGCTCGGCGTCCGGGTGATGCAGCTCACGTACAACGAGCGCAACCTGCTGGGCGACGGGTCCACGGAGCGGACCAATGCAGGCCTGAGCGACTTCGGCATCGCGGTGGTCGCAAGGATGAACGAACTCGGTATCCTCGTCGACACCTCCCACTCAGGTTGGGCAACCTGCGCCGATGCGATTGCGTTCTCGAAGCGGCCGCCGATCTTTTCGCACACCGAGTGCTACGCGTTGAGCCAGCATCCGCGCAACAAGCCAGATGAACTCATCATGGCCCTTGCCGCCAAAGGCGGCGTGATGGGGCTCACCACGGTTGGTCCGATGGTGACCAACAGCGCGCCCTCGACGCTCGAGGCCTTTCTCGATCAGGTCGACCATGTCGTGAAATTGGTCGGCGTGGAACATGTCGGCTTCGGCACCGACACCCTGATCCGCGGCTGGGAAACCGACCCCAAGCTCAAGGAAACGACCCTGGCTCGCTACGGTGAGCCCTATTATAAGCCGAGCTATCGGTTCCGTTACCCGATGGGCACGGAGGGTCTCAATGATCAACACAAGCTAAAGTTTGCCACCGCGGGTCTTCTCAAGCGGCGCTACCATGCCGATGACATTTTGAAAATCCTCGGCGGCAACTGGCTGCGGGTTATCGGCGAAGGGGTCGGCTGATTGATCCACCGGATAATGGAAATGTCATGAGCGTCACCTCGGACCCATCCGTTCATGCAAGTTTGCCGACACTGCAGGATTTGCCATCGCTGAAAGACGACATCCTATGCGACGTGCTCTTTCCCGCCCCTCCGGCCGATTTGCGAAATGAGCTGGAAAGCCGCAGGAAGGCAGGTTACTCGTATGTTTCGTTGACAATGGCGGTAGACGATGATGCCTCGCCCGGCACTGTCTATAACCGCCTTGCAAAAATTCGATACGAGCTCAGCAGGCAGGCTGAGGTAATTATGGTCGACACGGTGGCGGAAATCCGTGCAGCCAAATCCGCGAACAAGCTGGCGGTGGGCTTTCACTTTCAGGGGACCGAGGCTATTGGCCGGGATCTCGCGAACGTCGGCGCATATTACAAGCTCGGCGTTCGCTGGATGTTGATGGCCTACAACTTTCAGAACAACGTTGGTACCGGCTGCATGGAGGCGCAAAAGAATGACCTTGGATTGTCGGCCTTCGGCAAGGATCTGATCCGGGAAATGAATCGCGTTGGTATGATTGTCGACTGTTCTCATTCCGGCTATCGGACGACGATGGATGCCATGTCGACTTCCGATCAGCCGTGCATATTTTCGCATTCCAATCCGCGCGCGCTCTATGATCACCCCAGAAACATTCGAGATGATCAGATCAAGGCGTGCGCGCAAAGCGGCGGTGTCATCGGCATTAATGGAGTTGGAGCCTTCATTGGGGAGCCGAAGAAGGTTTCACTCGACACGGTGGTGCGTCACATCGACTATGTCGCCGATCTGGTAGGGCCGCAGCACGTTGCCCTCGGGCTCGACTACATGACACCGACGCACGTCAAGCTGCTCATCGATTTTTATAACGGGGATACGTTACCGAAAGTCGGCCTGTCGCCCGAGATGCCATGGGGCTTTATGAGCCCCGCTGAAGCCCCGTTGCTGCTGAGCAAGCTCCTCGCCAGGGAATACTCTCCGGACGCGGTGCGGGGGATCATGGGTGAAAACTTCCTGCGCGTGGCGGCAGCCGTCTGGCGTCAGTAAGACGCTCGGTGCTCTAACTTTTCTCCTCGGAACGAAGCAGCGAGCGCGCGATCCGGCGTGCGCAAAATTGGAGGGATTATCATGACGCGCGAATCAGGGCCAACGACATTGTCGGATTTGCCGTCCGTCAGGGACGGGATTCTATGCGACATGCTGCTCGGGCCTCCGCCGGGTGAGTACATGGACCATTTCCGACAAATGCGCGCCGCGGGGTTTTCGCACATTTCCCTGTCGATGGCGGGCGATGATGAGGGGCCCGCAGCCATTTATAGCTCAATGGCGCGCATGCGGAGGCAATTGAGCCTGGAACCGGACAAATATGTCCTGGTCGATACAGTTGAGGACATTCGGGCAGCCAAGAAGTCGGGAAAGCTCAGCATCGGTTTTCACTTTCAGGGCACCGAGGCGATCGGCCGCGATCTCGCGAACGTCGGCGCGTTTTACAAGCTCGGCGTTCGTTGGATGTTGATGGCGTACAACTTCCAGAACAATGTCGGCACGGGATGCGTCGAAGCAGAGAAGCGTGACTCCGGCCTCTCCGATTTTGGACGCGAGCTCATCAAGGAAATGAATCGCGTCGGTATGCTGGTCGATTGCTCTCATACCGGCTACCGGACGAGCATGGATGCCATGGAAGCCTCGACACAGCCCTGCATCTTCTCGCACTCCAATCCGCGCGCGCTTCACGAGCATCCGCGCAACATCACGAACGAGCAGATCAAAGCCTGCGCGCAGACTGGCGGAGTCATTGGCGTCAACGGTGTGGGGCACTTTATGGGGGAGAGCGGCGCTGTTTCCGCCGATGCGATGGTGCGTCAGATCGACCACGTCGCTCAGCTCGTCGGTTCTCGACATGTGGCGTTCGGCCTCGACTATATGACGCCCAAACATTCCATCATGCTTGTAGCCGCGAGCGGCGGCGACACGACGAAATACGCCATGCCTCGGGAGGTTCCATGGAAGTTCTTCGAGCCGAAGGAGACGCCGCTGCTGCTGAACAGACTTCTTGGGCGCGGATATAGCCCGGCAGACGTTCAAGGCATCATGGGCGGGAATTTCCTGCGTGTCGCCGAGCAAGTGTGGCGGTAGGTGGGCGAAGATGCCTTAGCCAGAGCGGGTCCCGAAGTCGCTAATCGCTACCGCATTCTGCTCATACTAACGGTTGTCTATGCGCTGAACGTGCTGGATCGCTATATCCTCGGCGTGTTGCTCCCACAAATCAAACACGACCTGGCGGTGAATGACACGTATCTGGGTGTGCTGACGGGCGCCGGATTTGCGATTTTTTATGCAACGCTCGGCGTTCCGCTGGCGAGCGTGGCCGATCGTACCAGCCGCAAGGGCATAATCGCCGCATCGCTTGCGTTGTTCAGCGTCATGACTGCCATATGCGGTTTCGCCAGGACCTTCGCCCAGCTTTTTGTAGCCCGAATCGGCGTCGCAGTAGGGGAAGCCGGAACTAGCCCGCCATCCTTTTCGATCATCTCGGATTACTTCCCGCAAAGTGAACGCTCCAAGGCCATGGCGATTTTCACGGTGGGAGCGAATGTCGGCGTTCTTGCCGGTTTCACTCTAGGTGGGCTGGTCGCGACGCGTTATGGCTGGCGCACCGCATTTTTCATTGTCGGTGTGCCGGGCCTCATAATGGCGGCGGTTGTCGCGGGGATTGTGCGCGAGCCGGATCGGGGACAATCCGACCGCTTCCAAGCGGGACGCCCCGTTGAAGGCCGAGTCGTCGGTGTGCGAGAGGCGCTTGCGTTTCTCTGGGGTCAAAAGTCCTTCCGCCACCTTGTGCTCGGCGTTGCCCTAACCCTGTTTGTCTCCAACGGAGTCTCGGCATGGCTGCCGTCATTTTTGCTGCGCTCGCACGGCGTGGCAACGGACAAATCAGGTATTGCCGTCGGTCTGGCGCTTGGCATCGGCGGAATCGTTGGCACGCTGGCGGGAGGCGGCGTCCTCGTTGACCGCATGTCGTTGCGAGATCTGCGCTGGCCCGTATGGATTGTGACGATCTCCATGGTGTTCACATTCATTGGCAACCTGCTGGTGTTCATCGCGCCCACCGGTACGCTGGCCATGGCGGTATTTATCGTGCCGGCGATCCTTACCACCGTCTGGCAGGCGCCCACTCTGGCGATGACCCAAGGTTTGGCACCGATAAACATGCGCGCAACCGCGGGCGCGTGCTATGTGCTCATCGCCAATCTGATAGGGCTTGGTCTCGGTCCGCTGATCGTGGGTGTCCTGAGCGACACTTACGCTCGTCTCGGAGCCGGGCAAGATTCCTTGCGCTGGGCACTTTTATCGACAGTGCCGGTCGGTCTTTGGGCGGGCGTGCACTTCTTGCTTGCGGCGCGGAGCCTGCGCGCCGACTACGTCAAAGCCCAAGTCGGCTTGGAACACCGGCTCACAGCTCACCCAGGAGAAAATTGATGGTCCTTGTAGCGGCGCTTCGCGTTTTCCGGCAGCACCGCAAGGGATTCCTGGTCCTGTGCGCCATATTCTATGGATTGCTTGCCATGGCCATGTTGGCCACGATGTTCGTTCCATCCTTGAAGCCGCTCGCCAAGTCGTTTTATGACATCAACAACTTGACTCATTTTTCGCTCATTCGACACGTATTTACCGCGTATGCAAGCGGTCACCTGCTGACCGCCGCCGCGCTCACTTTTTTGGTCAATCTCGGCGTCGCGGTGCTGCTGACCACCATCCCTTCGCTCATCGTTCCGTTCATTGGCATTCTAGCCGTGTTTTACCGCGGACTGCTCTGGGGGGCAATGTTCGCGCCGTTCGGTGTCGAGCGCCTGATCTTCGTGCCGCACTTCCCCACGGTGCTTGTGGAAGGATTGGGTTATGTCGTGGCGGCTTTTGCGGCTTATGTACATGGTGTCATGGTGTCGCGGCCCGAGCGCTATGGCTTCACCAGCAAACGGGAAGCCTACCGCAAGGGGCTTGCCACCGTGGTTCAGCTTTATCTTGTTGTGGTACTGATACTGCTGTGCGCGGCTCTTTACGAAGCTTATGAGGTGATTCATTTGGTGCCGATGTTCGTGCATTCTCACTCCGGAAAATAGCCCTGCTCGCCGGTTGCCGGAGTCTACGAACGAGTGAAATGGCGGCGTCGCCCGGCGACATCGATGGTCTGTGTATCGCTATGAATGTTGCAATCAGGTATTGTGAACAGCGAAAGTCGTAAAGAAATCGCGATCCAATGACAACGACGTCGCGTCACCATTCGGGGACACTAAAATAACGTGAACGCACACGGGTCCAACTGGAAGGCCCCATGCCTGATGTTTCGCCAAAGACGCTTTATCTGACATGGAGACCTCATGAACTCGAGACGCTATCGCGCCACCCGTTATTGCCTGGAGGCGCTGCTTACAACAATCCTGCTCGTGACGAGCGTCGCCGTACCCGCGGTTGAACCGCCGAAGCCGTTGTATCCGAACTATCCGAGCGAAACGCCGGACAAGTTCGTGCAGGCCACGGAATCTTTCGACTACACGCTGCAGGAAGTAATGATCGCAATGCGCGACGGCGTCAAGCTGCACACCGTCATTTTGGTGCCGAGAGGCGCCCAGCATGCCGGGATCCTGCTTACGCGCACGCCCTATGATGCTTCCAAGCTCACCGGCCACTTTGCCAGCGGACATCTTGGCCCGATGCTCGAAGGCTACGACAATGCGACCGACGTGATCATCGAAGACGGCTATATCCGCGTTGTGCAAGATGTGCGCGGCAAGTACGGCTCGGAGGGGGATTACGTCATGAACCGACCCCTGCACGGCGCGCAAAATCCCACGCCGGTCGATGATGCGACTGATACGTACGACACGATCGAGTGGTTGGTAAAAAATATTCCGCAGAGCAATGGAAAGGTCGGAACGCTTGGCATTTCCTACGATGGCTTTGAACCGCTGATGGCGCTCGTGAACCCGCATCCGGCACTGAAGGTATCCGTGCCGATGAACCCGATGGTGGACGGCTGGATGGGCGATGATTGGTTTCACAACGGCGCATTTCGCCAGCAAAACCTCGCGTACATCTATCAGCAGGTGGCGAGCCGCGACAACAGCGTCAAATGGTGGACCAATTACCACGATGAGTACGATCTGTTCATGCAGGCCGGGTCGGCTGGGGAGCTTGGCCATCGCTACGGCATGGAGCAGCTGGGATTTTGGAACAAGCTGATCGCACACCCTGCCTACGATGCCTTCTGGAGCGATCAGGCGGTGGACAAGATTCTTGCCGCGCAGCCGCTCAAAGTTCCGGTCATGCTGGTGCACAGCTTGTGGGATCAAGAGGACAGTTATGGTGCTCTTGCCGTGTATGCGGCCATCAAACCCAAGGATACTCAGGGCGATAAGGTGAAGTTGGTGCTGGGCCCTTGGCATCACGGTCAGGAAATCCTCGATGGCAGCGCACTCGGTGCGCTTCGCTTCGAAAGCGATACCGCCCGCTATTTTCGTGAGCAGATTTTGCGTCCATTCCTTGCCCAGTATTTGAAGGATGGCGCGCCGGCCGGCGGCGTCGCTCCGGTTACCGCGTTCGAGACGGGCAGCAATCAGTGGCGGCATCTTGAACGCTGGCCGCTCGCCTGCGAACATGGCTGTCAAATCCCGAGCCGCCGGTTGTACCTGCAGCCGGATCAAAAGCTCGGCTTTACCGCGCCGGCCGCAGGCGCCCGCTACGTTGAGTACATTTCCGATCCGGCTCACCCCGTGCCATTTCGTGCAAGGCCCATCCAGTCGATAGGGTATGACAACGGTCAAACGTGGTCCCGATGGCTCGTGGATGACCAGCGCGAGGCCTCCGGCCGCCCAGACGTCCTCACCTTCACGAGCGAGCAGCTGACCGCGCCCCTCAAGATCGCTGGCAGACCCGAGGTTCACTTGAGCGCCTCGACCAGCGGCACGGACAGCGATTGGGTGGTCAAGCTCATCGATGTCTATCCGGACCAAGTCGCCGCGCAGCCGGAGATGGGCGGCTATCAGCTGCCGGTGGGCATGGAGATTTTTCGGGGTCGCTATCGGGAGGCATTCACAAATCCCAAGGCGATCGAAGCCAACAAACCTTTGACCTATCGCTTCGATCTGCCGGCGGCCAACCATGTATTTCTGCCCGGCCATCGCATTATGGTGCAAGTGCAATCGAGTTGGTTTCCGCTCTATGATCGCAACCCGCAAACTTACGTGCCGAGTATCTTCTTCGCCAAACCTGGCGATTATAAGAAGGCGACACAACGCGTTTATGTTTCTTCGGCCGATGCCTCTTACCTTGCGTTGCCGGTGGTGGACAATTGAAACTCGTCGCGCCCAGCCAGGGGATGAAGACTCATGAGCGGTGAAAAGCCGGGCGCGGCGCAGCACGCGCTCGAGGAAGCCATCCGCCGGTATGCGAAACGCAATCCATCAAGTGCGGCGCGCTACGAGAAGGCCACTGCTTTTATGCCCGGAGGCAACACCCGCACGGTGTTGTATGCGGCGCCGTTTCCGCTCACTTTCGTCAAAGGCAGCGGCGCTCGGCTCTGGTCAATGGATGGCGATGAGTACGTCGATTTCTTGGGTGAATTTACCGCCGGCTTGTACGGCCATTCTGAGCCGCTCATTCGCGCGGCCATCATCAAGGCGCTGCACGAGGGCATCAGTTTTGGCGGCCACAACGTCTATGAGGCATCGCTGGCGGAATTGATTTGCGCACGCTTTCCCTCCATGGAGCGGGTCCGCTTCACCAATTCGGGAACCGAGGCAAACTACCTGGCTATCGCGGCGGCGATCGCCATCACCGGTCGGCACAAGGTCCTGGTTTTCGAGGGCGGCTACCATGGCGCGGCGTTTGTATTTTCGGGGCCGCGCGCGCCGCTCAATGCGCCGTTCGATTTTGTCGTGGCGCCATACAATGACAACCAAGCGGCCGCCGATCTGATCCGCATGCACCGGTCCGATCTTGCAGCGGTCGTCATCGAGCCGATGCTGGGATCGGGCGGATGCATTCCCGGGAATCCGGCATTTTTGCAGCTGCTTCGCTCCGAAACACAAGCCTGCGGCGCATTTCTCATTTTTGATGAGGTGATGACCTCGCGGTTATCGCCGGGCGGTCTTCAGGCGGTGCTCGAGGTCATTCCGGACATCACCACCCTGGGCAAGTACATCGGTGGCGGGATGAGCTTTGGAGCATTCGGCGGCCGGCAAGACATCATGTCCCGATTCGATCCGCGCACGCAGAATGCCCTCACGCATGCGGGCACCTTCAACAACAATGTGCTGTCGATGGCGGCCGGTATTGCCGGACTGACCGAGGTCTACACGCCTAGCGCAGCGATCAGTTTCAATCAGCGCGGCGATGCTTTGCGAGCGCGGCTCAATCGTTTGACGCAGCAACACGAGGTGAGGATGCAATTTACCGGTGTGGGCTCGCTGATGGCGGTTCACATGCAACGGAAACAAATCGCCTGCTATGCGGATATTGAACATACTCCGACGCTTCGCGACTTGTTCTTTTTTAACCTGCTTGAGGCGGGCATCTGGATCGCCAAGCGGGGCATGATCGTGATGAGCCTGCCTTTGACGGACGATGATTTGGATGCGCTTGAATCCGCGGTCGAGCGATTTTTAATTTCTCATAAAAGCCTGTTGCGGTGAGCGCGTGTTCAGGCGAATCCAGCGGCGTGGATGGTTACGTGCCCTTGGCGGCGGCTGCCGATGCCGCCGGCAGCGATGACGCGCGATTCTTCACCAGCCACCAGACGCCGTAGCTCAAGGTCGGCAAGACATAGACGAGGATGAAAATGTACGCGAGGGCACGATAGCCGCGCGCGATCAACGCAACGAGGCCGAAGCGAGTCGCGCCAAAGATTGAGACGATGAGGAGGCTCGAGGCGATGATGATCCGGGCGCTCGTGGGCAACGTGACACCGCGGTCTGCGAGCACGCCGGCGATGCGCTGGTTGACGGCGTGCACCGCGCCGGTCCCACTCTCGAGAAGCGCCGCGAAAATCATCAATTGGAAAACAAAGTGGAATACGGGCAGGCCCAGGCGCGTCAGCATATAGTCGGACGGCAGCGTCGCGTTGGTAATGCCGGGGTAATAGGCCGTCATGCATACGAAGAACAGCAGCGCCGGCAGCATGCCGAGGGGACCCGACAGCAAACCCGCGATGGCGGCATCGCGCGCGCTGGTGAGGTGCCTGAGCACGGGCAGTATCGCCACCGCGCCGACGACGTTGTAGCCGGCATAAGTGAGCCCGCCGGCGATCCAACCGCTCGTGATCTGCGGGGCGGCAAAGCTGGCCAGCATTCGGTCGCCCGCGCGGTACATCGCGAGTGCCACGAAGATCGCGTAGACGGCATACAGGAAGTAGGTGACGTACTTGAAGAGGCGTTCGACCGATTCGTTGCCGAACGCGGCGACCAGCGTGATGGACACGACGAGGCCGAGTGTCCCCGCGATCTCAGGCCAACCAAAAAGCGCATGGCCGATTTCACCCGCCGCCGCGCCGAACACGGACAGCATGATTAGGAAAAGACACGCATAGGCGATGTCGAACGTGAATGCCGCGGGCCCGAGCAGCCGCCGAAAAAAAGCGCCGAAGTCGTAGCTGCCCGTCGCCCGAGCGAACATGAAGGTGATCATGCAGATCACACTCCAACACAGCATGGCCAGCAGCATTCCGAGCACCCCGCCGAGCGGCCCGCTCGGCAGGAAAAACTCGGCGAGTTCACGTCCGGTCGCATAGCCGCCGCCGATCACGACCGCTTTGAATGCAAAACCCGGCAGCAGAAAGCGCTGCAGCCACGACGGTGCAGCCGCTTTCACGCCGCTTGACGTCATGACCCACTCCATGGCGCCAGCGGCACTTCAATGGAGCTGCCGACGGACCCGCCGCGCCGGATTTTGAATGAGTCGGCCTTTGCATCGGAATAGCGGTGGAATGTGTCGGCGTCGGCGCCGGCAATCGCAACACGGAGCCTATGACCCGCACGCAGCAACGCGGCCGTAGGAAACAGCGCGAACTGCATGTCCATCGCCTTACCGGATTTGACGGGAAGGCCGTCGGCGCGGCGAAAGCTGTGCGGAGCCGGGCCCTGATCGTATGGAAGCGTCGCGGAGTTCGCGGCCTTGCGGTGAATGGCGCGCAGCATGCCCTCGGTCACATAGCTGACGCGTCCACCGGGGGCGACATCCTCGAGGTAGACAAAGAATGCCGGGTCCTCGGATCTCGTCGCGACGCGCAGCGTCACGATCGGGTATCCCGCCAGGAGCATGTCGCGCTTCATCGGATCCGTATCATAGACCAGTAGTTTCCGGTCCTCCTCGCGCCGATCGGTGTACGCCGGCGGCGGGCCGAACTGCGTTGACCAGCGCGTGTTCTTGCCCGTTGTCGCAGTGAAATCTACCTCGTACGAGTCAACTCCGGCCGCGCCGCGTCCGCCGACAAGACGATGTCCGGCATCGAACGCGTATCGTTTGGCCACGACCTCTCGAGGTGGCCAGGAGTGCGTGTCGCGCATCACGGCAGCCGCCAAGATGATGCTTGCGATCGACAATTGTTTCATCAAGGCGCCGTCGTCAACGGCGGCTTGTCCTGGTTGTGACGAGCGTAGACGACATGGCCATCCTCCACGACGACGCGACCATTGACGATCGCGCGATCGAGTTTGGCGAGATCCTCGACATGCTCGTCAGGTCGGCCGTTGACGATGATGATGTCGGCGAGCTTGCCGGTCTCGATCGTGCCCAGCCGGTCGGACATGCCGAGAATCTCGGAATTGACCTTGGTCGCTTCAACCAAGGCTTGTGCCGCGCTATGGCCCAGAGTTTCGTAATTGCGCAGCTCCTGGATGTAGGCGTCCGGCAAATAGCGATACCAGTTGACCACCAGGTCAGTGCCGATACCGATCTTCACGCCCGCAGCGTCCATGCGCTTGGCGGTGGCGAAGTTATTGGCGTCGGTCTCGCTGAAGCGGCGCGACGTCGAAAAAGAATAGCCGCCCGCGGCATTGATGTACTGATACGGGACCAGCGTGATGTCCGCGTTGATCCCTTTCTTGACCATCAGCCTGATGGTCTCATCGGTGCGGGGCAGCGGGTGTTCGATACAATCCGCGCCGGCCTCGACCGCCATCTGGATGTAAATTGTCTCGGCATCGACCATGACGCGAAGTCCCAGCGTATGAGCCTCGTCCACGGCCGCCTTCACCTCTTCGGGCGTGTAGTGGCTGGCCAGCTTGATCCAGTCGGCGCCGCGTTTGAACTGAACGCGCACGGCCTGACGAAATCCGTCCGGGCTCGTGGCTTCATAGATGGCAGCGTCGGGGTTTGACGGCGCGGTCGATTGATTGCCCTCCGCACCGTGTCCGCCGACGCCCGTGATCAATTGCCCGACGGCAAAGACGCGTGGACCAGGGATCTTCCCGGCCGTCACCCATTCTTTGAGCTCGAAAGGCGTGTCGCCTTCCGAGGCCGCGTCGCGCACGGACGTGACGCCGCTCTCGACGAAATAGCGCAGGCGCTCCTGACCGCGCAACGCTGCGGACGACATGGTGTCGCGCGCGCTGGAACTCGTTGCATCGCCGCCGTCCTGGTAGGTCAGGTGGGTGTGCAGATCGATCAAGCCGGGCATGACAGTCTTGCCGGCGGCGTCGATCATCTTGGCGTCGGCGGGCGCGCCGAGAGCCGATGCATCGGGCCCGATCTTGGCGATGACGCCGTCGACGATTAGGATCGCCGCCGCTCTCACAGCAGCCCCGGTGCCGTCGAACAAGCGCGCATGGGCGATGACGATCGCGCCGTGGGGCCGACCGAAGCCTTTTGGCACCGTAACCTTGCGCAGGTCGTCGCTGACCGGCGCGTCAGTGTCATGCCATTGAACGCGATCGATAGGCTTTTCGGCTGCCGGTGCGGCAGCGGCCGCAAGCGTCGTCAATAGGGCAGCGACGAGGGGGGCGAGCTTGTGCATCACTTTTTTTCCTTGGTGGCTTCGAGTGCCGGGCCGAAATCGTATTCGCTGGGCGGGATCGCACCCTGGAGATGGCGGACGAAGTAATCCCAGGTCCGCCGCAGGGCATAGGTGTACGGGCGCATCGTGCCATGCCCGGCGTTCGGGACGATCAATAGGTCGAAATCCTTATTCGCCTTGATCAAGGCGTCGACCACCTGCATTGTCAGGTAGGGGGAAACATTGATGTCCATGTCGCCGTGCATCAGCAGCAGCTTGCCCTTCAGGTTCTTCGCGATCAGTGCGTTGGCGGCGTCGGTGTAGTTCGTTCCCGATTCCGGCCCGTTGTAGGTTTCGCCCCAGACTTCGAGGTAACCGCGCTGATCGTGATTGCCCGCGTCTGCGACGCCGACCTTGAACACATCTGGGTAGGTGAACATGGCGTGCGCAGTAGCGTAGCCGCCGCCGGAAATGCCGTAGATGCCGACGCGCTCGGCATCGATATACGGATAGCGCTGCGCCAGCTGGGTGATCACGGCGACGTTGTCGTCGAGATGGCCCGCCTGCCCGAGGCCGCTATACGACTCGTCGTGAAACGCCTTTGAGCGGCCGGCCGAGCCACGGCCGTCGACGCTGAACACGATGAATCCCAGTTCAGCCATGGCCTGAGCCCCGAACGGGTCGAACATATTCGCCTCGAATCCCACTCGGACACGGTTGGCCTGCGGACCCGGATAAGGCGAGTCGATGATCGCGTAACGTTTGGATGGATCGAAGTTACCGGGACGGAAGAGCGTACCGTACAGCGTCGTCTTGCCGTCGGCGGCGAGCGCGGTGAACCGCTCGGGCGGCGTGTAACCGAGCGCCTGCAGACGACTAATGTCGGCCCGTTCGAGCTCCGCAATCTGGCGGCCGTCGGCAGCCGCGCGCAGCACGGTGCGGGTTGGGGTGTCGGTGCGGGCGATCTTCTCCACGAAGTAACGGCCGGATGGCGAGAAGCCGCGCAGGTCATCGGCGGAGCCGCCTGGAGTGGTCAGCCTGTCCGTTGCGATCGACTCCTGCGCGGCGGCGACTCGATGGTCAGCGTCTGTCGCAGTCAGACGCTTGAGCGACCCGTCCTTGAGCCTCACGCGATAGACGATGCGGTAGTAAGGATCGACACCGGCTTCATGCTCGTTGCCGACGACGTACAGCACACCATGCGCTTCGTCGACGCGCAGGACGTTGCGCACCGTCCAGCCGGTCGAGGTAAGTCTGCGTTTCAGTGCGCCGCTCTTGCCGTCGTAGACATAGAGACTGCCCCAGCCATCGCGTTCCGAGAACCAGATCACCTCGCCGTTGCCGAGAACATAGACCATGGGGCGTCCGCCCAAATCGGCGGAATCCACGAAGGTGTTGCCGGACTCGCTGATCATCCGCCGCGCCGTTCCGGTCGCAGGATCGATCTCATAGAGGGTCATCGACTTCTGGTAACGCGCCCGCACGATCGTATAGATGCGCCGACCGTCGGCGGACCACCAAGCATCGCGCGCCATGACGGGGGGAAAGTAATCCGTCGGTATGGGATCGAGCGCCACCCTGGTTGCGGATTTCGACTCGACGTCGAATACCCAGGGCTCTGTCATCGCGATGTCAGGATCATTGGGCATGGCCATTCGCCAGATGGTGGCGACCGGCCGCACGGTTCCGTCGGTCGGCGTGGATTGCACGATCGGCATCTCGCGGACTTTGCGCTCGTCGAGCTTGTGGGTCAGGATCTTTTTAGAATCCGGCGACCACAAAACGACCGTGGGACTCTCGAAGCCGACGTGCCGGCCAGCCTTGTCCTTGGCCGCATGATCCTTGCCGTCGGCGGAATCGGCGCCGATCTCCAACTCCGTCGAGCGGGCGTAGGCGTAATGCGCCACGCCGTCCGTCGTCAATGCAAAGTGTGCCTTGCCATCTGCCGAACGGACCCAGAGATTGTAATCCTCAATGTAGGCCACCCACTTCCCGTCCGGGGACGCCACCTCCTTTGGATCAACCTTGGCTGCGGAAACGCTCGAACAGTCGGCCTGCCGGGTCGAACAGGTCCACACCTTGTCAGCAACAGTAAACCGAGCGGCGTCCGGAAGTTCATCGTAGTCGGTGAAAGGCAGTTTGGCGGCTTCCACGGGTTTGCCGAGAGCCTTCGCCAGTCCCGCGGCGACGACGGCATGGTCGAAGGCGGGCGAGCGCTTGCCGGTGGCCGCGTCGACTTGCACGAACTCACCCCGACCCTCGCCGAGTTCCCTCAGATAGGTCAGCCGCTCGCGCGCGCCGCCCCGCCAATGCACGGCCACGTCGGCGTTGAGCACGTATGTCTTCAGGTTGGGGAAAGCGAACTTGATCGCCCGCTCATAGACTTTGGCATCGACGACCGCGTCCGCCGAGGCGAGTCCGGTCGACAGACTGAGTGCCAGGATGGCGAGGCGGAGAGTGCGGATTAGGGGCAGCATTTTACGGCGTCCTGTAAGCGTTATTCGTCAACAGCGTGCGGCAGTGGTCATTGCGAGGTGGTGTGTAGGGGGGGCGCCGCATTGGCGAAGTTCCACGAAGCTAGCCCGAAGGCTGCGAGCATGGCATCGAGACGCTCCACAGGCGCTTTCGCATCGCAAGATCCCCATTTGGGACGGTCTTTTGGGGCAGACCGCCTTTTTTTCCACTTGGGATTAACTATCCTAATTAGATATTTGTCAAGGCGACTACCCCGACACTGAGGCGGAAGTTATCCGTTAAGGATTAACCATCCCAGATAGATAATTGCGCGAACTGTCCCGGGGTGACAATTCACTAAAGAGTCCAACGAATCCCTGTGGCGCGATGCGATGTTGCAGGCTGCACGGTATTGTTCCGTACAGCCTGCATTGCACGGTGAATATGTACATGTGCATGTCTGGCGAAATTATCGTCAAAAATCGATGGACTAGCGCCCGTGCTCTTGTAAGGACTTCAACATGGGATTTTCCACCTGCACAAAACCGGCGGGCACTTGCCAGGTGGACGCGGGTATGGGATCGCGGAGCACTTGCGTAACCTCGCTGGAAGTCGTGATCTTCATGACGCCGGCATCGACGGTAGAGGAAGTAGCAACCGGAAAGCCCTTGATGGACTTCATTTTCTCCGCGTAGTCGGCGCCGGCCTTTGCATTTGGGCCAAAGCCGCTCATCGTCTTGCGCATCGACTCGTTGAAGTCACTCATTGCGGTCCAGCTTTGAACCGGGTATTTGAGATCGTTAGTGACGCACTCGGTCATGGTCATCATGCCGCCCATGCTGATCAGCCACTCATCGCAGGCATATCCGGCCACTTTACGCGATACGCCGGTCTTCTTGACTTCGGTCGAAGATGCCATGGAAGAACCCAGCCCTTGCATCATGGCCATCGCTTGCTTCATTTTGGGATCATTCATGCGCTCAGCCATTTTTGCCTGCATCGTTTCCAGGTCCTGCTTCGTGATGACGAAGTAGTTCTTCTTCTTCTCATTGATGTTGGTCATCGTGCCAGTCTTGAGGTCGATGATCACATCGGTTCCTTGGGACTCAGAATCGGCTTGGTCGTCGGTTGGGGCGGTAAGTTCGTCGTCGGCTTGGGAAAATTCGGCTTCGTCGTCGGGCCGTACGCCAGCCTCAACGTCGCCTCCGGAGTCACGCTGGGTTCGGCGCTTCAGGGTGGGGGTGCCTGCCGGGCGTCGGAATTGGACCTCTCGCTAAAATATGGCGTGGGGTTTGCCGTTCCAGCATGGACGGTGGCCGCTCTGAACAGTGCGCTGGGTTTATTTGGCTTCAAACCCGTGAGCGCGAGCTACGACAAGGAACTCGGCACGCTGCCAATCAAACAAGCGTCGGAGGGAGTGCCGCCTAAGTGTGCGTCGAATGCGCCCTGAGAGGGCCGGATCCGCCGCTCTTAGACCTGCGCTGCCAGGTGGGCAATGAAGTCGGGACCGGCGTTGAGCAGCTTGAGAAGAGGGAGGATGATGCGCGGACCGTTGGAGCTGTTCGACATGGAGGCGACGTTGTGCAAGGTCGTGTTGCTCGGCGGCAGGCCGGGTGCAGCCTCGCCATACGCCTCAGCCAGGACGGTCCTCCCGTTCGCGAAAGGCCAACCGCGCGACGAGGTGGGAAAGTTTCGCGCGGGCGCGCTTTCAATTGCAGTGGGGCGTCAGATTTGACTGCCAATACAGCCCGATTTTAGCGCAAATCTGCAATTTCCGATGTCGGGAAAAACGTGACTTATGCATGTGAACCTAAATCTACAACGCTTGCTCGCAAGCAGGCGCAAAATGTCGCGCTAGGCGCCCTTTTGGAGCGCAGACGGCCGTTAGCAAGACACGCTGAGGGGACTTTCAAGTCGTGCGACGATGAAGAGATCAGTTGAATCGCGAGGGGGTGGCGAAAACGTGCAGTGAGCTGCAAGCGCCTGTCCTCGCGCCGCCAGAATCGTGCGCAAGGATGGTGCCACATGAACACTCATTCATCTTATGAACTCATCTCGCCTCTAGGGTTCATGCCCCATGGCATGTGCTACTTGTGGCGCCCAGATATTCTCGCGCTGAATATCATTTCCGATGGCTTCATCGCACTGGCATATTTTCTAATCGCCTTTTCCCTGTTGTACATTGTCCGCAAACGCGCCGACCGCCAATTCGATTGGATGCTGATGTGGTTCGCAGCCTTCATCATGGCCTGCGGCCTCACCCATGTCATGGATATTTGGACGATATGGACGCCTGTCTATTGGATTGCCGGTGCCATCAAGGCGATCACAGCGATTGTCTCTGTGTCCACGGCAGTCTTATTGCTGAGGCTGGTTCCCAGCACCTTGCGCCTGCCAAGCCCTTTGCGGCTGCAGCACACCAATCGGGCGATGCAACGCGAAATCGACGAGCGCGTTCGCGCCGAGGCGGCGCTGCTGCACTTGAACCGAACTCTCGAACTTCGCGTGGCGGAACGCACAGCGCAGATGGAAACGGCGAATCGCGCGCTGCAAGTCGACTACGAGCGCTTCGCACTGGCCGCGGACGCCGCCGGTTTGGCCTTCTGGAGTTTCGACATCGCAGCCAACACGCTGAAGTGGGACGAACGTATGTATCAACTCTACGGCGTTTCGCCAATGCATGGCGAGCAAACGTATGACTTATGGGCAAAAAGCCTGCATGCCGATGACAAGGAACGCTGCGAGGCCGAATTGAAGCTGGCGATCGACGGCGCGCAGGCCTTCGACACCGAGTTTCGCATCGTGCAACCAAACGGCGGTATTCGACACATAAGAGCCACCGCACGTATCACGCGAGATGGGGCGGGGACGGCATTGCAAATGTTCGGCGTCAATTTCGACATAACCGAGCGCAAGCGCGCCGATGAACATTTTCGCCTGGCAATCGATGCCGCGCCGACTGGAATGCTGTTGATGAATCGCACCGGCGCGATCGTGCTGGCCAATGTGCAAATCGAGACGCTTTTCGGGTATTCACGCGTGGAATTGCTGGGGCGCCAAATCGAGTTGCTGGTGCCGGAGAGATTCCGTGAGCACCATCCTGAGTTTCGTAAAGACTTCTTCGACGCACCGCGATCCCGCCCGATGGGCGCCGGCCGCGACCTCTATGGTCTTCGCAAGGATGGCTCGGAGATGCCTATCGAAATCGGCCTTACTCCGTTGCAGACTTCCGAAGGCATGTTCGTGCTCAGTTCCATCGTCGACCTGACGCAGCGCCGGGAAATCGATCGCCTGAGGAGCGACTTTGTTTCGACGGTGAGCCATGAACTGCGTACGCCGCTGACCTCGATTAGCGGGTCCTTAGGGCTGCTGCAATCGGGCACATTGGGCGAATTGCCGCCGAAGGCGGCAGAAATGGTGGAAATCGCTCACAAGAACAGCGCACGGCTGGTGCGAATAATCAACGACATTTTGGATATCGGACGGCTCGAAGCCGGGCAGCTGGCAATGCAAATGAGCAGCGTGTCGTTGGAACCCCTACTGCGCCAAGCCGTGGAAGCCAATTCCGGCTATGCGCAGAAGTACGGCGTGCGTTTCCTGCTCGACAGTGCATCAGGTCACAACACCGTGTGGGTGGACGCGGATCGACTGATGCAGGTCATCACCAATCTCTTGTCCAATGCGGCCAAATTCTCGCCGTCTGGCGCCGATGTGCATGTCCGTAGCCGTCCCGAGGCCAACACCGTTCGAGTGGAGGTGGAAGACGCCGGTTCGGGAATTCCCGAAGAATTTCGGGGACGCATCTTCGAAAAGTTCGCGCAGGCTGACGCCTCGGCGGCTCGGCGTTTTGAAGGTACCGGTCTCGGCCTGAGCATCGCGCGCAAGCTGATCGAGGCAATGGGCGGAACAATTGGGTTTGATTCAGTGGCTGGCCGAGGCTCGGTCTTTTATGTCGAGCTATTGCGCACGGCTGCCGCGCCGGCGGTTGCTAGTGCGGCCGTCATTCCGAGGATCCTATACATCGAAGTCGATCAGGGTCTGACCGATGTGATTCGGGAGTCGGTGGATGGCAAAGCAGAGCTGGTACACGCCCGCGGTCTGCGCGAGGCCGAGCGGCGGCTTTGCGAAAATAAGTTCGACATGGTAATTCTGAACCAATCCGCCCCGGACTCCAACGAAGACAGTTTGCTAAAGCGGATTCCAGAACTCATTGGACACGCCGTTCCCGTGGTGCTGCTCGCCTCAGAGGTGCCCGCCCTGATTCACGCGAATGTGTCTGCGGTGCTTATAAAGTCCCATTTGTCCGCCGAGCGTTTGGCGGCGACAATTTTGTCTCATCTGCCGCGGTGACCGCGCGTGAAAATATTCCGACGTCGATGTTCGAAGTGAACGTCGCCGAATGCAACTCTTGCGTCAGTCCCGCGAGGGAATCGATGCGCTGCAGCAAGCGACAATTCTCGCTGGTAGCCTCGGCTTCCGCGAGAGATCTCTGTGCCAAGCTTTCGATCGCGCCGCCCAGGGCGCTGACGGCTGGAAAGCCGAACATCGCGCCGGCGCCGTGGATGGAATGCCCGGTGCGCTCGATTTCTTTAAAAGCGGCCGTGTCGCCGCGGCGCGCGCGTTCAATCATCTGTCGCAGGTAAGCGGCATCCTCCCTCGCGCGACGCAGAAAGGAGCCGGCCAGCGTGTCGATCTCCGTCTGCAATTGAGACTGCTTGATGACGGGAGTTGAAGCGGGCGCCGCCTTTTGTGCACCCTTCCACAAAGCGAACAATTGATCGCACAGTGCATTCGGATCGAAGGGCTTGCCGATGACCCCGATGGCTCCGGAGTTCAGGAGCTGGGTAATTTCTTGCGGCATGACCTTGGCCGTCATGAAGATGACCGGAATATTCGAGAGCAGCGGGCTGTCGCGCATGCGCTTGAAGGTTGTTGGCCCATCGAGCCCCGGCATCATCACATCCATCAAGATGAGATCCGGTCGATGTTCATGCGCCAAGTCGATCGCGCTCTCGCCCGATCCGGCTGTGTATACCCGTAAACCCGCGATTAGGCACAGCGTGGTTCTTACGACCTCGCAAATGTCCGGATCGTCGTCAACGTATAGAACGGATGGTAGCTTTTTTGCTGACATGCTGTGGCCATTGGGTTTCGCTGCGTTCGCCTACTCGGGTGACCAGGCAGGGCGGGGCGGTTACGCGGTTCCGGCCGTTTGCCTTACCGGCGTAGAGATTGGAGTCGGCGTGCTCGAGAAGCGAGTCGACTGTTGCCGCATTTCGATTTGCGGCTCCCTCCAGGCCGCTCATGCCGATGCTGACCGTGACGCGCATCGGGCCCGCGGGCGTATCGATGCGCGCAGCGGCTATCTCGCCGCGCAGCTTTTCAGCGCATATGCATCCGTCGGACAATTGGGTGCCTTCGAGCACAATGGCGAACTCATCTCCTCCCAGCCGCGCGCACCAGTCAGTTGCACGCCGGAAACATTTCTCAATGAGTTCGGAGACACCCCGCAGAACGATATCGCCCACGGCATGGCCGTAGCTGTCGTTGATCGCTTTGAAGCGATCGATGTCCAGCAACAGAAGGGAAACCTGGCCGCCAAAGCGCTGCGCCCGCTTCAATTCGCGGCTAAAGTGGCGCACAAAGTAGCGCCTGTTGTAAGCGCCGGTCAGTGCGTCGGACATTGCGAGCAGGCGCTTTTTCTCCAAGGCGTTCCTCAGCGAGCACTCCAGTGCGAGAATGCGTTGTGCGGATCGCAGTCGCGCCGTCAATTGCTTTGCCGAAGTACGCTTGCTCAAGTAGTCATCTGCGCCGGCCTCGAGACCGGCCAGGATATCCGTTTCCCGATCCTGCACGGTGAGCAAAACGATATAGATATACCGCGGCCAATTGCGAGCCCGGATGCTGCGGCACAATTCGAGGCCGTCCATTCCTGGCATTCTATAATCTGTAATCACGATTGATGCGTGAGAAGCTTCGAGCGATTGCAACGCCGCATTACCGTCGACCGCGGTTTGAACGACATAGCCTGCCGCAGTCACCCGTTTGTGCAGCTGCGCGAGGACCTGGGGATCGTCGTCGACGATTAGCACCATGGGCGAAACCGGAAGATCCAGCTGAAGTATCTCCGTCGTGTCCTCGTCACTCATGTCTTCCTGCCTAAGTCCACTGCGCGGTATCAATTGAGCCGATGCTGAGGGCCGCGCTGGCCAGGGCGCGGCGCGCCGCCCGGAGTATCGCTTTCAACGTTTGGATGGCGCTGCTTGTAGGCAACCATGCGTTGGTCCGCCATGCGCAGCAGTGCATTAATTTGCACGCTACTGTCAAAATCGTGTTTTGCGTCGATGGCGGCCACGGAAATGCTGGATGTCAAAGCGATCGCCCCGGCTGGAGTGTCCAACGGGTGCAACGCGAATTGCTCTCGCAATTTGTGTGCGACGCGGTGTGCGCCTTTTGCGGACGTTTCCGGCAGTACCAGCATGAATTCATCGTCTCCGGTACGTGCAAACCAATCGCCGTTTCTTATGCAGCTGCCGGTACGGGTCGCAAAAGCTCGTAACAGGGCATCGCCGATCGCATACCCGAATTGGTCGATGATGTCCCAAAACCCGTCGATCTCGCAGGTCAGAACCGCCATGCAGTGGCCATGGCGTTGCGAGCGTGCCAATTCGCGCGGCAAATGCTGTGCGAGATATACGATGTTGTAGGCGCTGCTGACCGGATCCGTATGCGGAAATTGGCGGCTGTCGGATTTGTCGCAGGGGTGGTTGGCAGGGCGGCGGGAAATACGCCGCCCGATTTCCACGCGCGCGAGAATCTCGCGCACCGAAGCGCCCTTGACGATATAGTCGTCCGCTCCAGCCGCAAATCCGGTCAGCATGTCGTCAGACGTACCTCTAACGGTCAGCATCATGACGTAGATATAGCGTTCTTGATCTCTCGAGCGCACCTGTCGGCAAAGCGTCAGCCCGTCCATATCGGGCATTTGCCAGTCGGTGAGTACCACCTGACACGGCGAACTATCCAAGATGCGCACTGCGTCGGCGCCGCTGCCGGCGACTTCGACCTCATAGTCGGAAGCGGATAGAAGCGCAAATAGCCGCGTACGTACGAGCTCATCGTCGTCAACCACGAGCACCCGACACGCATTGCGACTCGAGTATCGCGGCGCGCCAAATACATCGCGCAGGTCGGCTGCGCTGGGAGCCGTCAAGGGGTAGCCATCTTCAGTGTGCATGTACGCCCGCCCTGGCTGCCAGAACCGAACTGGCCTGTGCGGGCCGGTTGCCCCACGTCTTCCCCAGTACAACTCGCGCCTGGCTGGCTGGCATGGGGCGGCCGAGAAGATACCCTTGAACGCGCGGACAGCCGAGATCCGCCAACATTTGGAACTGTACCTCGGTTTCCACACCTTCGGCGATCACGTCGATTCCGAGTTCCGCACCAAGCAAGACCACCGATCGCATCACGGCGGCGCTTTTCGAGTTTTGGGTCATCATATGAACCAGCGACTGATCGAGCTTGAGTCGATCAATGGGCAACCTGGATAGGTAACTCAAGCTCGAATAGCCGGTGCCGAAATCATCGACGGCGATTCGAACCCCGAGGCGCTTCCAATCCTGCAGGTACTCTATTGTAAGATCGGTATTGGCGATGAGCGCGCTCTCGGTAATTTCGAGTTCCAGCTGATTGGCTGGAAAGCCATAGCGCTTGAGGGTCCGCCCAATCACCGAGCAAAAATCTCTGTCAATCTGCAGCGCCGATACGTTCACTGACAGAGTTTCAAGCGTGCGTGGTCGACCGTACCAGCCGACAGCGGCTTCGCATGCCGATTGCAACACCCAGGCGCCTAGTTCGCGAATCATTCCCGCCCGTTCGGCGACGGGGATAAACACCGACGGAGGGATGATTTCACCTGTGGAAAGCACCCAGCGCGCCAATGCTTCCACGCCGCATCCACGTCCGGTCTTGAGCTCATACTGCGGCTGATACTGCACGCTCAGTGCGCGCCGTTGCAGCGCATCGCCAAGTTCGATCTCGAGGGGCGCCGCGGCAATGTTTGCCGCTGCGGCACGGCTTTCAGTATGCGACCGATGTCGAATTGGCGGCGCCGATTTAAGGTCCGGAACACCGAGCGAGACATCCTCGACGATGTGAATCGAATCGAGGATGCCCTGGACGGTAATAGCCGCGTCCGCGGGACAGGCCAAACTTGGCAGTACCAGGAGGAACTCGTCCGCCGAGATCCTCGCCACCGAACCATAGCAAGTTGCCGCAGACAACAGATCCGAGTTGATCGTAAGGGATCCGCGGCATAGGGCAGCGACGCAGGCCTCGGCCGATGATTGATCAGGATTCAATCCGGCTGCGACCAGGGCAAAAGCGGTCCGACGGCCGCGAGCGCGGGCACTCATGCTCCTGATGAGACCATCAATGTGCACCCGAGTGGGGCGCCCGGTGCGGGAGTCAAAATAAGCGAGACGATGTTCTCCCACGGCGATTCGAACGTTGCGCTGGGTAGCGCAAAAAGGTCCGGAGTATTGATCGTTACCCTGATTGGCATCACGAGCGGCGTCAAGCCAATGAGGGGCGCGCGCCCATTGAGCGGCGGGCCCGGTTAGCAGAGTTCCCAGCGAAAGCTCGTGCAATTCGGCCAGCTGATGACATGCGCTGGTATTGGCGTGCGTAATCCAGCCGTCCGAATCACTCAGGACAAGCGGCTCAGACCTTGAATCGAGAATCGAGGCAAACCTTTGTCGTAGTTGTCCCTTGTCCTGCCAAATCTCGGCGCTGCAGGCATTGGCGGTGGATTCCTGCGGGCCGAGCTCCGGACGTCTGTGTCGTGCGCTTAGAAATCGTTCGGTTTCATTGGCGAAATCTGCAACTGAGCTGCGGACGCTTGAAACCAAGATGGAGGGCGCTCGCGCACATAGCAGCCGGATCGCATCAAGCAGCGCGTACCCGGGACTCATTGAGCCGTCGCCGGCGCAAAGCACGATGGCCGGACCGAAAGTTTTGGCTACCGTCCGTAATTCTCGCGGCGAGGCGACGCTTTGCCACTGGAAATCGAGGTCGAACTCGGTCAGCAACTGTCTCGCCATACCGTGATCAGAGTGTCTGTGCTCGACCACCAATATTCGCACGGAGTCTTGCATCTCGCGCTCCCTGTACTTTTCGACGATACCTGTCTAGAGATACCTTAACTGCAAAGCGATGAGCTGAGCTGTCAGGAAAATCTCGACAGTTTGCGTAGCTGGGAGCAATTGGTGAGATGGAATCTCGAAACCGCGGGATGCGTCACACGGCAGGCAGATAATACTTCATGGCAAAATGGATCAAGGCCGAACGATTGGCCACTCCCAGTTTCACCATTATCCGGCTGCGATAGGTATCGACTGTTTTTCTCGAGAGTGACATATGCCGCGCTATATCCGCGCTGGTCGATCCGCGAACGATGCCGCGCAACACCTCCCGCTCACGGGCGCTGAGCTTCTCAAAAGGGCTGTCTGCGGGCGGCACCGCCAACGTTTCGCCATCGAGGGATTCGCTGACCGCGGGGCTCAAGTACAAACCGCCGCTGGTGACTGCTTTGACCGCACTCAGTAGTTCGGCCGCAACGGCGGATTTCAAGACATACCCGCATGCGCCGGCACGAAGTGCTCGGTGAACGTGATCGATGGAGTGACATGCGGAAAGTGCCAGCACGCGCGTTCCGGGTACATCGCGCAGAATGCGTTGCGTCGCGTCGATGCCGTTCAATTGCGGCAGCACGAGGTCCATGATGATCAGATCTGGCTTCAGGCGGCGGGCGGCGCTCAGCGCTTCCTCGCCCGTTGCGGCGAAGCCGACGATTCTCATGCTGTCGTCGCGTTCTAGCAGTGCAGCCAATCCCTCACGAACGATGCCATGGTCGTCGACGACCAGGATTCGTATGCAAGGTTCCATTTGCTCACAGGCCAAGTTATTTCAGCTTTGCCACGTACAGGCAGAGTATGCGCTCATTCTGGTGATTCGGCATTTTGAGGCGCATCTTGACCCGTCATATGTTGCGCCGCGCCTGAAGGCACGCTGGGTCGATATGCCGACAAATCCGCCGCGACCTTATGTGGTGCACGCCACAGTTTCGAGGCATCGAGCCATGCACAGCGGGGGTGAGGTGTTTTTCCCTACATACCGATGCCTTTCTTTCGCTAGGCTGATCGTTTCCCTATGGAAACACACTCAATGCTTGTGCCGAAATCAGTTCGTTTGCTGCACGTTGAGGACGACGAGCTGTGCCGAATGGGCTTGATGCGTGTGTTCAAAGCCGCAAAAATTGCCAATCCAGTCAGCAGCGCGCAGGACGGTATCGAAGCGCTTGAGATGCTGCGGGGCGCAAATGGCCGTGAGCGCCTGCCGCGTCCATTGTTGATTCTCCTGGATCTTAATCTACCGCGCATGGACGGTATCGAATTTCTCAGCGAGCTGCGCAAAGATGAAGAACTCAAGAAAAGCATCGTTTTTATTATGACTACCTCCGACGCGGAGGAAGACAACGTGAAGGCCTATAACCTAGGCGTTGCCGGCTACATACTCAAGACCAATCCAGCGAACGCGTTTCTCGAGGTCAAGGCGCTTCTCGAGACCTATTGGAGAGTGGTCGAGTTTCCAAGATGAGTGTTTCAAGCGCGTTGCCGGGCCATATTCAGGGGCGCCCCGTTGATATGCAATTGCGACGCTTTGGACTAAAGTGACCTTAAGAGAGTGCGGAGGGCGGCAGTTCTCAGAATCAGACTCAGTTCAAGGAAGTGCCGTGCCAAAGTCTTTGCCATTTGATGGAATTCTGAACAGCGACTGGTTTGAACTGATCGTTGAAGGAGTCCCGGTTGCGCTGCTGATGGCGGATCAACATAGGCGCGTTTCGCTGGTCAATCGCAATACCGAGATCTTATTCGGTTATTCCCGTTCCGAACTCATCGGCGAGCCGCTTGAGTTGTTGGTTCCGCAACGATTTCGCGAGGAACATGCGGCACAAGTCCTGAATTACTTGCAGGCGCCAACGCAGCGCCGCATGGGTGCTGGGCGCGAGTTATTTGGCCGCCGCAAAGACGGCTCGGAAATGCCGGTCGAAATTGGACTAAGTCCCATTCGGACCGCGGAAGGCATCTTTACGCTCGCTTCCATCATCGACATTTCAGAGCGCAAGCGCGCCGAGGACCTTGAAGGGCACATGGCTGCCTTGGTGGCCTCTGCCGATGATGCGATCGTGGCCAAGAGCCTGGATGGAATCATTCGCAGCTGGAACCCGGGCGCGGAACGGCTGCTTGGCTACAGCGCCATGGAGATCATCGGACAACCGGTGACGCGATTGCTGCCCGACGACCGTCTGGCGGAGGAAGCCATGATCTTGGGCCGTGTCCGCCGGGGCGAGCGTGTCGAGCAGTTTGAAACGCTGCGGCGCAAAAAGGATGGCTCTCTGGCGGAGGTCTCGCTGACCATTTCGCCCATACGCGATGCCACGGGAGCGACTGTCGGAGCCTCGAAGATCATGCGGGATATCACGGAGCGCAAACGCAACGAGGCCGAGTTGCGGCGCAGCAATGCAGAACTCGCGCAAAGGAACGCGGAACTCGACAGCTTCGTGTACACCGCTTCGCATGATCTGCGCGCGCCGCTGACCGGTATCAGTTCAATTGTGCAATGGATTTTGGAAGATGACCTCGCGCTTGGCGAGGAGTCGCGAGGACGATTGGGGCTGATTCAGGGCCGGATTGGGCGCATGAAGCAGTTGCTGGAGGATATTCGTGATTACGCCAGGAGTGACCGCGAACCGCTGCCCGCGGGAACGCCGGTTACTGCCGCTGCTGTGCTGGCGAATGTAGCCGCCCTTGCGCATGTGCCGCCGGGATTTTCGATACAGGCGGATCCCTCGCTGGTGCAAGTTTTGGTGCAGCGCGTACCCTTGGAGCAAGTGCTGCATAATCTCATCAGCAATGCGATCAAGCATCATGATCGGCCGGTCGGTACTGTAACCGTATCGGTCGAGCCTTCGGCTCCATGGCTGCGATTTTCCGTGGTTGATGATGGCCCAGGCATCGCTCAGGAGTATCGCGACAGCGTTTTTGAGATGTTCAAGACTTTGAAGCCTCGAGACGCCGTGGAGGGCAGCGGCATGGGGCTGGCGCTGGTGCGCAGAATCGTCGGTAGAATGGGTGGGCGCTGCGGCGTCGATTCGGCGCCGCAACGCGGTGCGCATTTTTGGTTTGAATGGCCGCATCTCGGGCCATCCGCGGAGGGACAGGTGCAATGAATTCGACCGAGGCCACGATTCTTCTGGTTGAGGATGACGATGTCGATGCGACCACCGTGGTCCGCGGTCTGACGCGTGCGGACATTCGCAATCCGGTCGTACGGGCGCGCGACGGGATCGAGGCGATGGAAATGCTGTTGGGCATCAACGGCAAGCAGAAACTCCTGCCTCCCTATGTTTTATTGGTCGATGTACGCATGCCGCGACTCGATGGTTTGGGGCTGGTGCGGCGAGTGCGCAGCAACCGGATGCTGCAACGGACGATTATTTTCGTTCTCACCACCTCCGACAGCGACCGTGACCGCGCCGAGGCCTATGACGCGCATGTCGCAGGATACATCGTCAAATCAAGCGTGCCGGGGCAGTTTCATGCATTCGCCCGCATGCTCGACTATTATTTGACGATCGTGGCGCCGCCGCCGGTGGGTCTGTGCGGTTGACTACGATCCAGCCTGCATCAGACTGTCCACCTGCGTTTCCTCGATGTACTCATCGAGAGGCTCGGGTGAGGCCCGCAGCATCTCCAAGATGTCTGCTGAACTGCGCGGCCGGCTGAACAAATACCCCTGAAATTCGTCGCAGCCGAATTCGGCCAGCCGGCGGCGCTGCGCCTGGGTCTCAACGCCTTCGGCAACGACGCTCATTCCCAATCCATGTGCCAGCGAAACGATAGCCTTCACGATCGAATCGCTCTTGCCGTCCACCCCCAGGTCGCTGACAAAGCTGCGGTCGATTTTGAGCTTGCTGACCGGCAAGCGCTTCAAATAGCTCATCGAGGAGTAGCCGGTACCGAAATCATCGACGGCTACCTGGAAGCCCAAGCGGTGGAGCTTTTCAAGCGTATCGAATGATCGGTGCGCATCCGACATCACGACGGACTCGGTGAGCTCGATCACGACGTGCTGCGGCTGAAGGCCATTGCCGGCGACGATTTTTTGGACCATCGTCAGCAGATCGGGCTGCCTGAACTGCCGCGCCGACAAATTGATCGCGACGCTGAGGTCGGTGAATCCTTCCGCATGCCAGCGCCGCAGCTGTTTGCAGGCGGCTTCCACGATCCATCGGCCAATGTGAACGATGAGATCGCTTGCCTCCGCAAGTGGAATGAATTCATCGGGGGGCACCCAGCCATGTACCGGGTGTTGCCAGCGCGCCAGGGCCTCCAGGCCGACGATTCTGCCGCTGCTGATTTCGATCTGCGGCTGGTAATGCAATTCGAGTTGTCCCAGTTGCGGCGCTATGCGCAGGTCATTCTCCAGGTGCAGACGCTCCACGGTGAACACGGTGGTTCCCGGCACGAAGAACCGAATGCCATTTCCGCCGTTATGCTTGCTCTCGTACATCGCCTCGTCGGCGTGGCTGATGAGGACATCCGCCGAGGACCGATCGAACGGATAGGTCGTAATGCCGACGCTGGCAGCCAAATGCAACTCGACCGAATCGATGTTGTAGGTTTTGCCAAGCGCCAGAACGACCTCATGGGCTCGATTGATCACACTTCGGGCGTCCTTGGTCTTGATCAGCATCAAGAATTCATCGCCGCCCAAGCGCGCCGCGATTTCGCCCTCCGTGAGCAGGTACCGAAGGCGGGTGCTCGCCTCTCGCAGGATGGCGTCGCCATAGCTGTGGCCGAGCGAATCATTGACGATTTTGAAGCGGTCGAGGTCCACGAGCATGACGGCCAACAAGGTATTGGTAGGATTGGCGTCGGCTGCTTCGATCGCGAGTTGCAGCGCACCGAGGAATTGGGTGCGATTCGGCAGGTTTGTCAGGGTATCGTGCGTCGCCTGGAAATTCAGCTGCGAATTGGCCTTTTCCAGGCGCCGCGCATCCCAGCGCGCGCGCGTTTCCAGGTGCGCGTCGAACACGCCGGCCACAAGCGTTATGCTGAGCAGCGAGAACGTGGCAATCGACACCACGAGCGCCAGCCATTGATTGTCAAGCGCCACGCCGCCGCTGCAAATGGCGCCCAACGGAAATTGCGCGGCGGCCATGCCGATATAATGCATGCCTGCGATCGCCAGGCCCATGACGACCGCCGCACCCAGCCGTGTAATCCAAGCCCAGCGATGGGTGGTGCGTCGCAATTTGAAAGTTAGCCAGAGAGCGACATAGGAGGCGAGAATCGCAACGAGTACCGACGCGGTAACCAGGGGCCAATCGTAGACGATGGCCGGGGCAATCAGGATCGCGCTCATGCCGACGTAGTGCATTGACACAATGCCGAGCCCCATGATCAGGCTGCAAAGGAAATGACGGCCGAATCCAAGTCTGGCGCGACTGGCAATGAGGATGGCGAATCCGGAGGTTCCGATTGCGACGGCGAGCGACAGGAGAGTGCGCTCGATGTCATAGCGCAGAGTCAATGGAACGGAAAATGCCAGCATTCCGATGAAGTGCATGGACCAGATGCCAACACCCATCGAAATCGATCCCAGGATCAGCCATATGCGGCTCGCCAAACCGCGCGATTCCGCAACGCGGCAAGCCAGTCGCAGTGAAGTGAATGACACCATCACCGCGACGGCAATGGACAGACACACCAGCCAGGGGCTATAGGATGAGGTCATGTCTCGACCCGCGGCGACTCAGTGGAATCATCATAAGAGCAGCGGCCGGCAACCTATTTTCTGAAGCGCGCGGCGCTGGACAATGAGTTCATGAACGTCCTTGTAGTCCACTCATTCGGAGCTCGCCGCTGCCATGTCAGTGGTCATGATGGCCCCTTTGGAGATTAAATGGCGTCTTCCCAAAGTAGAGCGTACGCCAGGCGAACTCGCGGGGATGTAGGTCACCGTACCCTCGGATCGGCCGTTTCGCGCCGCTCCGCAGCATTGACGCGGTAGACGGGCGGGATGCTTGGCCTAAATGTACCCAATAGTGAGCCGCAATTGAACTTCGGGTTTTAGGTATGAGCCGCGGCTCAAGTAAATCGCTCGGGGGCCGCTAGAACTCCATGCAGCAGTCGTGGTGTCCGGCGAGCCGTGGAAGTGCTCCAGCATTTTTGCTTGGTGCCCCTTTGATATGTTGTGCGATGCTGCTCGCGTCGGCTTGTCAGCGCGAATCCAACGTCACGCGTCTGCGAGCCGACGCCGCAACGCAAACAATGCCGATTCCCGCTCGAATCGCGGAGGACTTGAGCCCGCGCCTGCTGCGGCGATTCGCGCCAATTCCAGGTGCGCCAAGCGGACCGGATACGGCGTTGGTGCGGCTCGGAAGAATGTTGTTTTTTGAGCCATTGCTGTCCCGCACCGGCAAGATATCGTGCAATTCCTGCCATCCGCTCGATCGGTACGGCACCACAACCACCCGGTTCTCAGCTGGCGTTGACGGTCAGCACGGGCGGCGCAACGCTCCTACGCTCTATAACAGCGGTCATTTTTCCATGTTTTGGGATGGTCGCGCCGCAACATTGGCAGAGCAAGTGTTGGGTCCGCTGAGCGATCCGGCCGAAATGGACATGAAGGGCGACGCTGCGGTGCGCGTGCTTCGGAGGATTCCCGGCTACCAGACCTATTTCGAGCGCGCGTTTCCGGGGGATGCACAGCCAATATCCTTAAAGAATATTTCAACGGCAATCGCCGAATTTGAGCGCGGATTGATGACCCCCGCACGCTGGGACCGGTACCTCGAAGGCGATACGCAGGCACTTACCTCCGCGGAGAAAGAAGGTGTGAAGATATTCGCCAACCTGGGCTGCATGGTTTGCCACACGGGGGCGTTCGTCGGCGGGACGATGTTTGAAAAAGTGGGGATTTTCGAGCCCTGGCCGAATCAAAACGATCATGGCCGCAGAGAGATTACCCACAATATCGCCGACGACATGGTGTTCAAAGTACCCAGCCTCAGGAATGTTGCGCGCACCGCGCCATTTTTTCACGATGGTTCAGTGAATTCTCTCGATACCGCGGTCCGCATGATGGCTCGACACCAATTGGGGGTGGATCTGACCGCAGCGGAAGCAAAATCCATTGTAGCTTGGTTGGGGTCATTGACGGGCGATATACCCCACGATTACACCGCTCCCCCGGTGCTGCCGGCGGCAACGCGTCCATGATCTTCGCATCTCGCCTGCGAGACCTGCCGTTGCGGATGCAAATGATGCTGGCATTCGCATTCCTGTCGATTGTCACCACCGCGATATCCACCACCGTTCTGAGCCGCCTTTCCGATCAGCGCATGCGCGCTGAACTGCACGATCGTTCATCCCGCGTGGCGCGGCACCTGCAACTGGAGCTGCAGCCAGTGATTGCCTTTGACGATCACCTTTCGGCGCGGGAGATTTTCGCGGCGTATGCGCACGACCAAGACCTCGACGGCATGGGCGTGTTCGCGCCGAACGGCGAACTGATCGAGGGTCATGGCATTCACCCTGCGAGTCTAAGCTCAATTGATGCATGATATAGGCGTTCCTGCCGACCATCTGATCGCGCTTGCCGAGGTCAAATCACGCGAAGGGCGCGTTGGGCATTTGTACCTGAGCTTCTCGACAAGCCGAATCGATCAGCAGTTGCGCATGAACGCGTTGCTGGCCGCCGCGATCGGCGCGACCGTCATCCTCTGTGCACTGCTCATGGCTGTCATTATTTCGCATCAGATCGCACGGCGACTGGTCAGGATTGCAGAGGCTGCAAACCGGATGGCGGCCGGTGGGTCGGAGTCTGCCATGCTCGACGACCGAGCCAAGGATGAGATTGGCGCGCTCGCCCACGCCTTCAACGTCATGGTAAGCGAGCAGAATCGTCTGGCGCAGCAACATGAACGCCTTGTGCTGACCGAACGCGAGCGTCTCGAGCGCTTGGTGTCGGAACGAACCCAGACCCTGGAGCAGAGTCGCGAAATGTTCAGACTCATTGCGGAGAGCACCAAGGCCATTCCGTTTACCTTGGATCTCACCCGCGGCTACTTTCCGTACATCGGCGCGCAAGCCATCATGGATGCCGGCATGCCCGAGGATCAATCGAATGAATTCGGCGCGCTGGAAATGATCATTCCGCGCGATGGCAATCAGGAGATCAGGGAGCGATTCGACCAATGCGCGGCGGGACCTTTTGAATTCGAAGGCAGCATGCTGAGTCCGGGCGGCCTGCGGACGGAAATGCGCTGGACCGGCACCTGTGAAATCACTGCGAATGCCAAGTATCTGCGCGGTTTGATGCAGAACATCACCGAGCTGCGGCGTCTGGAGCATGAACTCGCGGCCGCACAGAAGCTCGAGTCGGTCGGCCGCCTGGCGGCCGGTGTCGCTCACGAAATCAACACGCCGGTGCAGTTCGTGGCAGACAACGTGCAATTCGTGCGCAGCTCTCTGACGGATATCAACTCGGTGATTCAGCGTTACAGAGACTTGCGCCAAGCGATTCAATCGGGCGCCGATGTCGGGGCGGCAGTCGAGGCTGCTGTGGCCGCGGAAAGCGCCGCCGATCTTGATTACATCGTCGAAAACGCGCCCCTCGCTCTCGACAGCGCGATCGACGGCTTGGGCCGCATCGCAACGATTGTACGCTCGATGAAGGAATTCGCGCATCCCGATCAGGCGAAGAAGACCGCCGCCGACTTGAACCAAGCGATCCAAAGCACGCTGGTCATTGCGCGCAACGAATACAAGTATGTTGCCGAGATCGACACGGATTTCGGCGAATTGCCTCCTGTGCAATGCTATCTTGGTGAGATCAATCAAGTCGTCCTCAACCTACTGGTAAATGCAGCACAAGCGATCGCGGATGTCGTCAAGGACACGGGCAGCATGGGCAAGCTGACCGTGCGGACGCGCCTCGATGAGGATGAAGTGGAAATCTCGATCGGGGATACCGGGGCCGGCATCCCCGAAACGGTGCGCGACAAGATTTTCGATCCGTTTTTTACCACCAAGCCGATCGGCAAGGGAACCGGGCAAGGACTGGCGATCGCGCACAGCGTGATTGTCAACAAGCATGGCGGAAAGCTGCGTTTCGAATCGGAGTGCGGCACGGGAACGACATTCTTCATACGCCTGCCGATCAATGCGCCTGAAGCCGACGCGAATTCCAATCAGGTGGCGGCATGATACGCATTCTGTTCGTCGATGACGAAATCAAAGTGTTGCAAGGCATGGAGCGTGCGATGCACGGCATGAGGCACGAGTGGAACATGGAGTGTCTGATCAGCGGACCTGCAGCGCTCGAGAGTCTGTCGAAGAGCCCCGCGGAGGTGGTCGTAAGCGACATGCGCATGCCTGGGATGGACGGCTGGCAACTGCTCGCAGAGGTCAAAAGGCTCCATCCGCAGACGGTGCGCTTGGTGCTATCCGGACACGCGGATCCAGGAGCCATTATGCGTTCGGTCGGCACGGCGCATCAGTACATGGCGAAGCCGTGTGACTGCGCCACGTTAAAAGCGGCCATTGCACAGTCCCAGGCGCTTCGGGCCTTGCTCAACAATGATGCGCTTGCGCTATTGGTCGGCGATGTCGATATGTTGCCGAGCTACCCCAAAGCATACCAAGAAATATCGAGCTGCCTGCAGCAGCCCAATGCCTCGCTCACTGATGCCGCTCGCATAATCAGCCGCGACGTCGCGATGACCGCCAATATCATGAAACTGGTCAATTCCGCATTCTTTGGCACGCGCCAGTCGATCAGCAGCATCGAACGCGCGGTGGCCTACTTGGGATTGGATACGCTGGGCGCGCTCGTCCTGGGGCACAGTGTGTTCCAGACCGGCGGCTCGCGCTCCGCGAAAGCCGGCAATTTCGAAGGCCTTTGGCGGCACAGCCTGCGCACCGCGACGATAGCGCGAGCGATTGCGCTGCTCGAGAAGCTGCCGCGAACTCGCGCTGAGGAGGCCTTCCTTGCCGGGATGCTGCATGATGTAGGACGGGTCATTTTCGCCTCGCGAAGCACCATCATCCCCGGTGGGGACCCGACATCCGATCAGGACATGGATGCACACCACGCGGAGGCGGGCGCCTACCTCTTGGGTCTTTGGGGGTTCCCCAGTCAGATCGTCGAGGCCGTAGCGCAACATCACACCCCAAGTCGAAGGGGGGACACCGGTTTTAGCGCAACCGTTTTGGTGCATATCGCCGATTGCCTTGCGCGCCATCGCGGTCCGGGCATCAGCACCCCGGATGAGCTTGGTATTGAAGACGGTTTGCTCGAGGGGCTCGGACTCGCAAGCCATGTGCCGCATTGGATTGAAACTGCTGCGGCATCGCACAGCGAGTCGGTGCCGACATGACGGCCGAACGGGTGCTCTTCGTGGATGACGAGCAAAACGTGCTCGATGGCATTCGGCGTGCACTGCGCAAACAGATGGATATTCACACCGCAGTGGGCGGCGTCGAAGGCCTAAAGCTCATGCAAGAGCAGGGGCCATTCGCCTTGGTGGTCTCCGATATGCGTATGCCGGGCATGAGTGGGCCGCAATTTCTCGCCAAAGTGCGTGAATACGCGCCGGAGACCGTGAGAGTGATCTTGAGCGGCCAGGCGGATTTTCAAGCCACCATCGCCGCGGTGAACGAAGGCCACATCTATCGGTTCCTCAGTAAACCGTGTCCGGCCGATCAGTTGCTGGCCGCGATTACCGACGGCCTCAACCAGCATCGGCTCATTACCGCGGAAAAGATACTACTCGAACAAACCTTGAGCGGTTCGGTAAAAATGCTGATCGAGATTCTGGGGTTGGTCAGCCCGGCAGCGTCGAGCCGAGCGTCCCGACTGCAGCGCTATGCGATCGCGCTGTCCAAGGCGCTGCAGCTGCCGGAACGATGGCAGTGGGGACTGGCGGCATACATATCGCAGATTGGCTGCGTCGCGTTACCGAAGGAATTGTTGCTGAAGGTTGAGGCCGCGCAACCTTTGAGCGAGGAGGAGAAACGCCTATACGAGTCGCATCCTGAGGTGGCGGGCAAACTGCTTGGCGCCATACCCAGACTGGAAGAGGTCGCCGCGATTGTAACCGCGCAGTTCGGCGCAATCAGCTTCGCCGGCCGGCCCGACGATGTGAGTCAATGGGATATTTGTAGTATCGGACAGCTCCTGTTGCGCACCTCACTTGAATTCGATCGCTTGACTGCGCGCGGCACCAGCCGTGATGCGGCTGTGCAAAGCTTGAGCAAATCCGAACTGGCTCTGCCGCCGACCGTAATGAATGCGCTGCACTCGCTGCCCACCACGCGTCGGGAATTCATCACCCGGGAAGTCCGATTGAAGGATTTGGCGCTCGGAATGCTCCTCGATGAGGACCTCGTCAGCCCGAAAGGCATTCGCTTGGTGCCTTCAGGGCAGGAAGTTACCCGCACGCTGCTTGTCAGACTGACGAGCATCGCCGACGGAGTCGGGGTGGCCGAGCCGTTCCGCGTCCGCGTGCCGACATAAAGATTCGGATCAGGAGGCGGCATGCGCCTTGTGCTTGGCAAGAAAGTCGTGCGCCAGGATGGACAAACGTGAAACGAAAGAGCCAAATGCTATGCATGGGTAAACATGGCAGCCGGTCGAGAAAGTGACATGAATCCATCCGCCGTGACGATTCTTCTCGTGGAAGATGACGACGTCGACGCGGCGACGGTTGAACGCGGCCTTGCCGCTGCCAAGATTGTAAATCCTCTGGTGCGCGTACGCGATGGCATCGAAGCGCTGGACGTGCTCCTGGGGAGGAACGGGCAACACAAGCTGCAGCCTCCGTACCTGCTGCTCGTCGACATTCGCCTGCCGCGACTCGATGGGCTGGGCCTTATTCGTGAGATGCGGAACAATCAGGCCCTGCGGCGCACCATCATTTTCGTTTTAACGACGTCGGCGAGCGATCGAGACCGGATTGCCGCCTATGACGAACATGTGGCCGGTTACATTGTCAAGTCGAACACCAATGATCAATTTCTGCGCCTGGCACGCATGCTCGAGTACTACCTTTTGATCGTCGAGCAGCCTCCCGCAATGGCAGGGTGAGGAACCGGCTTTGTGGAACTACTAAGTTTCGAGAAACGTGTGATGAAGACGCGCCGATTCATCTTCGGTCAATTGTTGCAATAACTCGGTGAGCGGCTGTGGTCTGCCGAAGGCATAGCCCTGCGCGTAGTCCACGCCGAGGCGCCTCAGCTCCGCGGCAGTCGGCTGGTCCTCGACAAATTCAGCCACTGTTTCTATGTGCAGGCTCCGAGCGAGTTCCACGATTGCGCGCACGGTGGCCAGGGAGTTGGCATTGGTGAGCAGGTCGCGCACAAATGCGCCGTCGATTTTCACGCGGTAGGTTTGCAGTGCCTTTAGATAGTTCAGAGAATTGGCACCCGTGCCAAAATCGTCCAAGGCGAAACGGCAGCCAAGGGCGCTCAAGCGCTGCACCATCCGCGCCGCGTGCGCAAGATTCGAGACGGCGGCTTGCTCGGTGAGTTCGATGCTCACGCAATTACGCGGCAAATTGGCCTCTTTTAGGTCATGTTCGAACTGCTCGATGAAGCTCTCATTGCCGAGCGACTGCCCCGAGACGTTGATCGACATCCCGATTTCGCGACTGCGCAACATCGCTCGAAACGGCGCGAGCACTCGCAGAGCACGTTGCGCAACCCAGCGATCGACAGCGGGAAGCAGCTGATAGCGTTGAGCGGCCTCGATGAGGGGTCCCGGCATAACCAGATCGCCATTGACTTCTTGCAATCGCAGCAGCAGTTCATAGCCTCCTGGCAGCTCCGGGTTTTGCAGGGGTTGAATGCGCTGGGCATACAAGAGCAGCCGATCGGCTTTCAGTGCAGATCTCAATTGCCCGACGCGCATGGCATCCTGATGTCGACGCATCATGCTGCCGTCCTCGAATTCGTAGATCTCGATACGGTTCCGGCCGCGTTGCTTCGCTGTTTTGCAGGCGATCTCCGCGGCCGCGATGGCACGCGGCAGGCCGTCTGCAAACGGCAGTAACATCGCGACACCGCCGCTCAGCGACACATCGAAAGTTTCTCCGGCCGGACCGATCATCAGTTTGGAGCACGCCGCTCGCAACTCCTCCGCAATGCGTCGTGCCTCATCGCACCCAGAACGAGGAAACACGACCGCGTATCGGTCATCGGAGATGCGCGCCGCCATCGCGTCCGGCGGCAATAGCGGCGGCGAAAGCAGTTCGCCTACATGAATGATCAGCTCATTGCCGACCTCAAAGCCGTACAGTTCATTTGCGACATGCATATGATCGATGTCAAGGTACAAGACACTTTGTTCGACGTCGCTCTCAGTGTCGCAGATTCTGCCGATCGACTGCTCGAGTCCAGATCGCGTATACAGGCCGGTCAACGAATCAAATTGGCTCTCGACCAGGCTGGCCGCGTACCTGCCGATGTGACTGGCCAGGAAAACATGGTGGGCTGAGAAGTTATTGGCGGCGGCGGGATTATAGAAAGCCATGACACCCAGCACGCGACCATTGTCACGCAAGATTGGGACGCTCAAAACCTTGCACAACCTGCGCGAAGGCAAATCTAGACGCGCCTGGTTCACTACCAAGGGCTTTTGTTGGCGCTGTGCCCAATTCAGGAGATGCGGTGCACTTTTCTGCCACACATCCCCGTGTAACAGACTGCCAGGCGTATCGGGGCTCCACTTGAAGGTAAGCCGCTTATCCGGCACATGAAAAACGCCGAGCACACTTCCGAGTCGCACAGTCGCGGCGCATAGCAACGCCTCGATGACGTTCTTGCCCTTGTCCTCGCCGCCGCTTTTAGGGCCGCTGCTCAGTTCGAATAGCCACTCCAGTTCGGCAGCGCGTTCGATCAGCGTTCGCACCTTGGCATTGTTGGGCTGATTGACTTCCAGGTCGCGGCGAATACAATCGAGCAGCGGCTTCAGTTGTTTGGCGACCGCTCCGCTTGGATGCAAGCTCGATTCGGCGCCGGGCAGCGCAGCGCCAAAAACGCCGAGCAACCGCCCATCTGATTTCTCGATAGGCACCGCCAACCAGCGGGTGTTCGCGTCGATCCGATGTGTACTGCTGAGGCGCTCGCGGGAGTTCTGCCAGTGGAGGGATTTAATCCAATCCCGCATGGGATCGGTACGTCCCGTAGAGAACTTCCCGCAGCGCTTGAAGTGGCGATCGTAAACACACACTGAACTCAATTCAGGAGCCAGGCTTTTGGCAAGTGCTTCATAAGCGGCCACAATGTCCGTCGCAGACGACGCATGGTTCGAAGCGAGGTGCGTCATGCTTAAGATCCGGCGAGAAGGCGGTTCAAGGTTGCCATCCTCAGTTCAAGACGACATGCAATCAAAGTAGTTGATCTACTCTACGTGAAGTCGATCTACTCTGCGTGATTCGGGTACTCAAAAGCACTCCGGGGGTTGTACATAGGCGCCCGTGTCATCCCGCAAGCACATATCGATGAGAGTGTGATCGACCTCACGGCAAAATCCGGCTGTTGTCCTAATCCGGACTGCCATTGGCCTCGGCCCCGTATCGCATTGCCGCTTGAAGCATGTCAACGTTGATGTCTGCGAGTGTTTTGAACCGGATGCAATACCCGCTCACGCTCGCCTTGCCCAGCTTTTTCCCATAAGTCCGGGCCAAGTATGTCTTGTCTTTGATCCCAAGGATGTACACAGAGATTCCGGTTTTGTTTGCACTGGTGCCAATTTGATAAAACTCTCTGGTTTTTCCGTCGGCATATTTTATGGCGTGAAGTCCATATCCAATATTGGGATTGGAGACAGTCTTGTTTTCAGCGTTTTTGCCATCCAAGAACCACAATTTACAGGCAGGCAAGATTTCAAGAATCAGCCGGTGCAACGTTTGCAGATCACCACGTTTCGGTTCAACTTGGCCGGCAATATATTTGTTGATTTGCTTTTGTACGCTCATATAAGAATCGATGTTGCGGGTTGATTAAATTGATCCGCGTCCTCAAGAACCCGATCCATTTCATCAAAGCGCGCGAAACGCGCATGTGTATACTGAACCAGACGGTTCACTATATAACATGCAGCTTGTCAACAAGCAACGTGGGCGAGCGCGTGCGGCATCGCCCGCAGACCATGGTCATCGAATCCACACGCGCGAATGCTTTAGTCGTCGATCGCGAGCGGCCTTAGAAGGGATTCGGAAAGCCGGTGAGAGTCATGTCTGCCTTGCGGCTGTCCGGCAGCAGCACGATCGCATCGTACCCATTGATGAATATGCGCATCTGCCATTGCTCGGCCTCAGCAACTTTCGCGCGAAAGAGTTTCTGGTATGGCCTTAAGCCTTTCAAGTCGATGAGTACGGGGTTTGTCGGAGCGGCGGGCGGCAACAACGGCAGCAACCAACTCGGTATCTCGCTCCATTTGGAGTAACTGCCCAGCGGCAGGACCGCCATGCTGTATGCATCGCGCCCGTTTGCGATGGCGAATTCGTGCGCGAAGTTGCCGATCGGAAAGGCCTGGACCGGATTTAAGCCGTGATACATGTGTTCGGAGCCGAACTTGAATAGGGCCTTCGGCAGAGCCTCTCCTTGGTCCACAGAGCGATGATAATCCGCGAGGAAGCCTTGTTTGAACCATGCTTCGCGGACCGTGTTGTTGTACAGGCCGACGAACTCGCCTTTTTCCGCGCGTCGATAATAGCTGTATATCTCGGCGGATTTCGCCAGACCGTCGAGCAACTGGCGGGCCCGTGTTCCCGGGGACGCGTGGAACTGCAACTGCAGCGCGCTTATTTGCGCCAACGCGTCGCCGGCATCCGACAGATAATTCCCGTGGGGACCGCGGTTGCCTTCGATCTTGCGGGCGGCCTGCAGCAACGATTCACAAGCCGCGCGCATCTTCGCGGTCGGCGCGAGTTTCCCGAGTTCTTCGAGATAGCGCGTCGTGCCCTGGGTCTGCTCGAGTCCCCAGATTGGATCGGACCCCTTCTCGGTGCGGGCGACGTCTGCCAGGAATTGCAGATCTTGGTCGGAGGCGAAGCCGATCAAATAAGGATCGCGACGTGCTATGGCGGCCAGCGCTGTCACTTCACCGCGCGCACCCGGCCGCAAGGCGTCTTGCATGCCAACTGGATCCTGCTCAACGACAACATGGTGAAAGCCGAGTTTTGCGTGCAGGTCCAGGTAGAGGGCGCCGGCAAATATGGGTGTGTCGTGATCATAGTGACTCTCGCCGATCAAGACGAACTGAGCATGGGCAAGTTCGGCGAATAGAAATTCCGCGCCGGGTCCGGACAAATGGCCGTTCGCGAATGCGATATCTCGGCTCGCTTTCTGCAGCAATACCGCGGTGTCGGGCGGCACCTGCGGTCCGGCGGGCGCAGAATTGGTCATGCTCTTGGAGGTTAGTCCGGCGGGAATTTGTGCGGCGGCGAACGGGCCCGCGAAAAAAAACCCGAGCACTGCGACGGCTTTCACCTTAAGCATTCCCGCTGCTCGATTCAGTTTTTCTTGCGGGTATAGCGGATGACCCAGCTGTCGGACCAGTTCTTCCCGTCCTGCGTTGCCTGCCAGTGCCAGACAAAGCTATTTGGCGCGATGTCGGCAAACACCATGCGATTGGCTTTCGCATTACCCGGGCGCGCCAAGGTGGTGAGTACGAAGTTGCCCTTGCCATCCGGGCCGCCTTCCAGGTCGATATAGCTTCCTTGATTATCCACCCAGGTCTGGCGCCAAGTCTTGCTGCCGCCGAAATAGGTCGAAACACTGTGCCCAGCGAGCGGGCCCCCCTCGAAATGTTCCTCGGTGACGCAACCACCGTAGGTGCGGGTGATGTGATTGCTGCCGTGACCGGCCGGCCCACTGGGCGATGCATCCCAGCGGGCATCCCAGTCGCCCAGCCAAAAATCCAGTTGCTTGAATTCCGCACCCGCGCACGGCGATACCGGAGCGGCTTGCCCAAAAACGTAAGTGGAGATGATCAAAAGAAAAATGACCAAGATTGCGCGCATTATTCTTTCCCCCGAATGCCCGGCGTGGCTCAAGTATAGCCGCTCGCCCTGGTGCTTTTCTGCTCGGATCACGCACGGATCGCCGGTGCCGCGCCGCCGCATCTCTCGGCGATCAGAGCGCGGTTTGGGGCATCCACACCTGTCGCAAATCTTCGCAACTCGAGCGGGACCGGGGTAGCATCGAGTGCCTGCTCCCCGAGATACGCAAATTCATGACGAGGTGACGGATGAATCGACGGCAGTTTGTACAAGTCCTGTCCGCAGCAGCGCTTGCGGCATCGGGCAACGTGACGGCGAGGGAGAAATCAGCCCGGCCGCTGCGCATCCTGGTGCTCGGAGGAACCAAATTCATTGGCGTCCATATCGTTGAACTTGCGCTCCGGCACGGTCATTCGGTCACTCTGTTCAATCGCGGCAAAACCAATGCAGATTTGTTTCCGCAGCTCGTTCATCTTAAGGGCGATCGCGACGCGCAGCTGAACGCGCTCAGGGGCAAACAGTGGGACGTCGTGATCGATGATTCAGGTTATGTGCCGCGTCACGTCAGATTGTCCGCCGAATTGCTCGCACCCAATGTGCAGCGCTACATCTTCATTTCTACAGTCGGGGTTTACGCAAACTTTGCGGTCCCGAGCACCGAGGATTCGCCGGTCAGCAAGATCGCTGATGAATCCACCGAGAAAGTCGACGGGGAGTCATATGGACCGTTGAAGGCGTTGTGCGAAAAGGCCGCTGAAAAGGCGATGCCGGGGCGCGTCACCGTGGTCCGCCCGGGTCTGATCGTCGGTCCGCGCGATCCTACAGACCGGTTCACCTACTGGCCGGCGCGGGCAGCGCGCGGCGGCGAGATGGTGGCTCCGGGCAAGCCGGGCGATCAGGTGCAGTTCATCGACGCGCGTGATCTTGCGGCATTCGTGATCCGGCTGGCCGAGCGCCGAACCGTAGGCACTTTCAACGCTACCTCGCCTCCCGGCAAATTCACCATTGGCGATGTGATCTCGGCGAGCATTGCCGCGGCCGATGCGATGGCGCATCCCAACCCTGCGCCAAGTCCCGTGTGGATACCTGCGGATTTCCTCGAGAAGCAAGGCATCAAGCCCCTATCGGATATACCGGTTTGGATCCCGGCGCCGGGCGAGTACGCGGGCCTCAACGAGGCGAGCGTCGTGCGTGCGTTGCGCGAAGGCCTGGCAATTCGCCCCGTTCAGACGACGGTCGATGACACGCTGGCTTGGCATTTGCAGCGTCCGCCGCAGGAGCGCGCAAAGTTGGGTGCTGGCCTCACGCCCGAGCGCGAAAAAGCTCTGCTGGAAGCCTGGAAAGTTCACGCCAGCGACGCACGCTCGACCGATAATTTACACGCCGTGATTTAGCGGCGCTGCGGAGTAGGGCGGCTTATTGCCGGGCGTCTCACGCTTGACGAAGCGGCCCGCGCGGGAGTCGACACCCCCACGCGGGCCTTCGCACTTAGTGTTTCAGCCTGATCAAATTCGCCTGGGTCGCGCCCGAGACGTTGTCTTCCGTCACGACCATGAAGCCGAGCGCCGGCGTCAACTGAAACTCCACCGGGTCGACGGCGACGGGCACATCGATGGTGGTGTTGGGAGCCACCGGCACGAACATCGCATTCGAGACGGACGGCGTGAAGGCATTGAACGAGCCGGTGCCGGTCAACGATTCCCCGGCCCCGGTGGCATCGAACGCATTCATGGCGTAGCTGAAGCGCGGGTTGCTCGGCGAAATGCCAAGATCCGATGCCAGCACCGGCATGAGCACGGTGGACCCGTCGGTCGGCGCATCCGCGGCAAACTCGGCGAATTCCGCACCGGTGGACAGATTGAAGAGGAAGGTGCCGATCTGTCCATTCGCACTGCCCGTTTCCACGGCGCCGACATCGGCAGAGAACAGCACGTAGTCGTAGACGCCATCGCCGTTGACATCGATATAGATGTCGTATTCGCCCGACGCGGGATTTGAGAAGCGCCCGTACGTGTTCACGGCGAATACCAGGACGCTGTCGCCGGCCGAGATCGGATTGCTCTGCACACCCACGGCTCGCGGCTCGAAGGCGGTATCGATGGTTCCGGTCCTGGGATTCGTGAGACCCCAGGCGTAGAAATCGCCGTTGCCGGAGATCACGCCCCGGGAATTAGACAAATGAATGCGCGGATTCTTGCCATCGCGCAAATCCGCGTCCACGGTTGAGCGGGCGCGGGTCACGAGATAGTAAGGCAGGCTCAGGCTCACGCCGTTGTTCGTCGCCGATTCCGGCGAGAGTGCGATGACACCCGAGGCATCCTCAAATTGCACATTGCCGAAGGCATCGTGCGTCGCACCCGCGGTTCCTGCCGGCACATCGAGCGTCATGCGCACAACGCTCTCATCATGACCGCGAACCGATACGCTGGAACTCCCCAGATGGACGGTGTGCGGCACGCCGCCTGCGGCGGTGGCCGTCGCGGTGAATGAAGCCGGCAGGCGATCGTGATTGCGCACGATGATGTCGCGTTCATCATGAAAATTGCGAGTCAATTCGGCGACGCCGAAGGACAAGAGCCCCAGTTTGTCGCCCTCATCGCCATGCGCCGTGACATTGGTGGCGGTGGCGCCCACCGCTTGCACCAGACCGCCGCCCTCGATGCGCGGATTGAAGTCCGGAAGCGCGGCTGGTGCCGCTGTCTCGACGACGGCTGCCCGCAGTCCGGGCTCTCGCCAGTTCTTGTGCGCTTGCACCGCCAGCGCCGCCACGCCCGCCACGTGCGGGGTCGCCATGGAAGTCCCCGAATCATATTGGCCGCCGGTACCGGTGCCGATCGAAGTCGAAAACACATTGACCCCCGGCGCCGCGATATTGGGCTTGAGCGCCCCATCGCCGCTGCGCGGGCCGGAGGAGGTGAAGGAGGCGGCCAGCCTGAAGGTTGCGTCCGGAATGTTCGCAGGCGCGATCGACGCGTTGGCCATCGACGGCACGGCCAGGTAAGTCGGCGTGTCGCTCAATTGCAGCTCGATGAATGGAATCTTCGCCGCATCGATCAGCGGATTGAAGAATCCGGCGGCGTTATTCACCACGCCCAGCGCGACCGCGCCGGCGTTCTGCGCATTGGTCACCTTTTGGTCGAAGGAGCACGTGCCGCGCGAAATGATGACCAGCGCGCCGGCGACGGCCGACGGGAAGTCGGTGGCATTGCAGCCCAAGCTCAATCCACTGCCGGAGGTCAAGATCACGGCCGGCACATTGCCGCTCGGCGGCTTCAGGCTATTGGCCTCGACTCCGATGGTGCTGCTGCCCGAAGAGAAGGAGATCTGCAGACCATTGACCAGGAATGCCCGCGCATTCATCGCCGCGACGCTGATTGCATGCGTGGCCGATGCCGGATCGCCGGTGATATACGGCGAACTGCCTGCATTGCCGGCGGCGGCGACCACGATGATGCCGGCTTTCGCGGCGTTGTCGGAGGCGATTGCGTCGGCGCTGGTGCTGGTGCCGTAGGCGCCGCCCAGCGACATGCTGATCACGTCCATGTTGTTGTGCACGGCCCATTCAATGGCGTCGGACACGACATCGGTCGATCCGGTGCAGCCGAACACACGCACCATATAAAGATCGGCGAGCGGGGCGACGCCCGGACCGATCCCGAAGCCATTCGCGTAGGCGGCCGCGTTGTACGGCCCGTGATAAGTGGCGCCATCATTGGTGACGCCAAAACCTGCGGCCGTCCCGGAAACATGACTGCCGTGGCCGTTGCAATCGAGAGGATTAGGATCCGGTACCGGCACACTGCCGGGTACATCGGCATTGTAGGCATCGCCCACCAGATCCGTGCCGCCTTTCACCTTGGGGGCATTCGGGCCGAACAGGGTGGGATCCGCCGGTGCGGTGCTGGTGGCGGCGGCAGCGGCAAATGCCGCCTCAGTCCCTGGGCCGCCGAAATTCGCGTGCGTATAGTCGACACCGGTATCGATGATGGCGATTTTCACGTGCTCGCCGCGAAATCCCGGGACCCCTTGCCACACCTGCGGCGCGCCGATGAAGGGCACACTGACGGTATTGCTGATTTTGTACTTAGGAACGCCGACCACCTGCACCACGCCGGGGAGGTTCGAGAGACCCGCGATTTCGCTGCGGGCGATCTCGATTTTCATGCCGTTCATGGAGTCTTGATAATGCGCCAAGACTCTGCCACCGCGCGACACGATGGTCGGTTCGAGCGCGGCGTGCTGCTGCGCCACCTGGGCGTGAATGGCGTCATGATCCGCCTGACTGATGACGTGTCCGGGGCTGCGAGCGCGCACTTCCGCGACGGACTCATGGCTCATGGTCACCACGACTTTGATGCGCTCTGCGCCGAGCAGCGATAGGGGTTTATTCGGGTTGGCGAGCGGTCCGGTGCGGCTGAAGGCTTTGAATCGGCTGGCCCCGGTTTGTTGTTGAGCGATCGCGGTCGGCATGGCGGCGGCGATCGACACAATCGCGGTCAACGCCACCATGCGTAAATTCCGCGTCCACGTGTGTGCAGTCGTCCCCACGACGATCTTTCCATTTCTGTCCATGTCGGATGACCCCTTAGAATAATTGTTGAAATGTCGGCCGTGATGAGCCCGGTTCGTGATCAATCACGAGCGCAGAGCTCCCGCCGGCTTCTCGCCGTAGCGTACCGTACCGCCCCCCATAGGCCAACCGATTTTAGGGGTCACCTCGCTCGCAGCATTGAACATAACGCGCGGGAGCGCGAACGCGCCTGGTTTTCAAGCACGTCGCCCCATGCCGGACCGTGGTCGTTGAGCTAAGCGGCCTTTCCTTCGGCGAGCGCGCGGACGTCCGCGGCTCCCAACGCCTTGCCGCCAATCGCCCAGTCGCCGCTCTCGAACTCGTTGATGCGCACCCAGGTGACCGGGCGCATTTTCTCTCCTTCGACCATGACCATGGCTTCCGTGACTTTTGCAATGAGCTCCTTTTTTTGCGATGCACTGAAAACGTCCTTGATCACATCGATGGTTACTAGTGGCATGAGATTCTCCTGTGGGATTTGGGCGACGAGACCTTCTCGCGCTCGAGTCGAAGTCTCGCATGCGAACCCCGCGCAGGCTTGCGGAATTCATGGAGAAATTCTGATCATTTGTAGGATGTTATGCGGCGGAGCTAAGCTGATCTCATGATCTACCGGTTCGGTCGTTACGAGCTGAATCTGAGCACCCGGGAGTTGCTGGCGGACGGAAAAAATTGCCATCTCGAGCCGCAGGTCTTTGCACTGCTCGCATTGTTGGTCGACCAACACGATCGCTTCGTCTCCAAGGAGGAACTCATCGAGAAGGTGTGGGACGGGCGCATCGTCTCCGATGCCGCGCTGGCGAGCCGGGTTAAGGCGGCACGCCAGGCGCTGGACGACGACGGAAAGTCGCAGCGTTTCATCAAAACGCTCCACCGGCGCGGGTATCGATTCGTAGCGGAAGTGAAACTGCAAAGCGGCATCCGATCCTTTTCAACGGCGGACGACACCTGCGTCGCGGTGGCTGCCAACATCTCCGCACCGCCCTCCCTTGCAGTGCTCCCATTCCGCCAGATTGGCGATGCGGGGAGCCACGCCGCGCTCGCCATTGCATTGCCGGCGGAGCTGATTGTAGAACTCTCCCGTCTGCGCTGGCTGTTGATTACCGCTCGCGGATCGTCGTTCCGCATGCGATTGCGCGAGACCAGCATACAAGGGATCGGACGTGTGCTCGGCGTGCGCTATTGCCTTCTGGGCTCGATTGAAGTGAAGGAGCCGTTCCTGGTGATTGCCGTCGAGCTGGTAAGCACCCGCGACGGAGGCGTCCTTTGGGCTGAGCGGTTCAGCGGCAGAGTCGACGACGTCCACGGCATCCGCGGCGAAATTCATCGCCGTGTGATCACTGCGCTCGATCTCCAGATACCGCTCCACGAAGCGGCAGAAGCGCGACGGCACAGCGTCGATAATCTCGATGCATGGTCCGCCTATCATTTGGGCTTGCAGCATATGTATCGCTTCAATCGTCGGGACAATGCCGCCGCCAGCGCGCTGTTCGAGCAGGCGGTGGCGATGGATCACTGCTTTGCGCGCGCTCATGCCGGCCTGTCTTTCATCCATTTTCAATCGGCGTTCATGGGGTATTCGACCGACATTTCCCAAGAGAAGGACTCGGCCCGGCGTTTTGCCGATCGTGCCGTAGAACTCGATCCGCTCGATCCGTTCGCTAATTTCGCGATGGGGCGTACCTACTGGCTCGACGGGGACCTCGAGCGCAGTTTGGGATGGCTGGAGCGATCAACGAGCCTCAGCCCAAATTATGCTGAAGGGATCTATGCGCGAGCGTGGACCGAGGCGCTGTCATTGCGCCCGCAGGAAGGGTTGATGCACGCCGATCTCGCGATGCGTCTCAGTCCGCTGGATCCCCTCTACTACGCCATGCTGGGCACACGGGCCTTCGCCCACATGGCGATGAAGGAGGATCAGGAGGCGGCGAAGTGGGCTGAACGGGCTGCCTGCTCCCCCGGCGCTCATGTGCTCATTTCGATGATTGCCGCGGTGGCTCATGCACTCAAGGGTGATCGGGATCGGGCCGCTTTTTGGGCTGCCAACGTGCGACAACGCGATGCGGCTCTGTCGCACAGCGATTTTTGCCGGGCTTTCCCTCTGCGGTCGGCCATGCGCGAACGGGTCCTGCAGGCGTTGACTCAGCTGGGCTTTTGAAATGCGACGCGAAGGTTTTGTTGGGAACCAGCACCGCGGCGCCGGTGAAGCGCCCGGCGCGCAGATCTGCCAGCGCCTCATTGGCGCGATGCAGGGGGTAGGGCGTGGTGGTTGTCACGATGCCGATTTGCGGCGCAAGGCGCAGAAAATCGAGCCCATCGCGGCGCGTGAGATTCGCGACCGAAAGAATTTGACGCTCCTGCCACAGAAGATCGTAGGGAAAGCTCGGGATGTCGCTCATGTGAATCCCGGCGCAGACAACACGGCCGCCTTTGCGCACCGCTTTCAGAGCCAATGGAACCAACTCGCCAGCGACGGCGTAGATGATGGCGGCATCGAGGGGTTCGGGCGGCATCTCATCGGAGCCGCCGGCCCAGTCCACCCCCAATTTGCGGGCGAACGACTGCGCGCTCAGATCGTGGGGACGGGTGAATGCGAACACCGCGCGGCCCTGCCAGCGCGCGACTTGCGCGACGATGTGCGCCGCGGCGCCGAATCCGTAGATGCCCAAGCGTCTGCCCGCGCCGGCCATGACGAGGGAACGCCAACCGATGAGACCGGCGCACAACAACGGCGCGAGGGCGACATCTTCGCCGGTCTCGCCGAGCGGAAATGTGAAGCGGGAATCCGCGATCACTGCGCTGGCATAACCTCCGTCGCGGGTGAACCCGGTAAAAAGCGGCCGATCGCAAAGATTTTCCTGTCCGCTGAGACAATAGGCGCAGGTGCCATCGGTGTGACCGAGCCACGGGACGCCCACACGCTGACCGAGTTCGAGTCCTCGCACCGCCACGCCCAGCGCCTCCACGCGCCCGACGATCTCATGACCCGGAATGACGGGCAGTTTGCCCGCCGGCAGATCGCCGTCGACCACATGCAAATCCGTGCGGCACACGCCGCAAGCACTCACCCTGACTCGAACTTCGTTCGGACCGGGGACAGGATCGGCGAGCTCGGTCAGCTGCAGCGGCGTGCGCAACTCATTGAGTACCATGGCATGCATCGTGGGTCGAAGATCTCACATCCCAAGGCTCCCGCCAATTGCGGATATCCCGCAGGAACGTTGCGCCGATCGGCGGCTTCAGGGTGGCAGTGCGGAGTTGAATGTCATAGGCTGTCTTGCATGAATGTCACCTCCGCATCGCTCGAAGAAGTCAATGCAGCGGCCGAATCGGCCGAAGCTGCGTTCTATTCCTATAGCCGCAGCGCTCCAGCGCTTCGGGCCCGGTTCCTGCGCGCTATTGCTCAGAGGATCGAGGGCCTGGGCGGCGTTCTGATCGAATGCGCGGCGCGCGAGACGAGCCTCGCAGAAGCGCGGCTCGTGGCTGAACGCGGCCGCACGTGCGCACAGCTGCGGATGTTTGCGGATATCGCCGAAGCCAACCACTGGATCGAGGAATGTGTCGAGGCAGCCGACCCGGCGCGCACCCCGCAGCCCAAACCGGCAATCCGCTCGCGCTTCGTGCCCTTGGGACCGGTCGTGGTATTCGGCGCCAGCAACTTTCCTTTGGCTTTCTCCGTTGCCGGGGGCGACACCGCGTCGGCTTTGGCCGTGGGCTGCCCGGTGATCGTCAAGGCCCATTCGGCGCATCCAGAAACTTCCGTGCTGGTCGCAGATGCCGTGAACCTTGCGGCTGCGGAATGCGCTCTGCCCGCCGGGGTATTTTCACTGTTGTTTGACGCCGGCTACGAAGTGGGTGTGAATTTGGTGAAACACCCGCGGATCATGGCCGGAGCCTTTACCGGTTCGCGTTCGGGCGGCCTCACTCTGTGGCGAGCGGCGCAGGACCGCGCCCAGCCCATCCCATTCTTCGCCGAAATGTCGAGCGTCAATCCGATTTTCGTCTTTCCGGGTGCAGCCGCCGCCAGGGCATCGACAATCGCGGCGGGAATGCATGCATCGATCACCGGCAGCGTCGGTCAGCTCTGTACCAAGCCGGGTCTCATCTTCGTGGTGGATGACGCCGCATCGAGAGTCTGGCTCGAGGAGCTGGCTTCGCGGCTGTCGCAAACTGCGCCCGCTGCCATGTTGACCGCGGCCATCCATGCCGCTTGCCGGCACCTTGTCGACGAACGCGCGCGGGCCGAAGGGGTTCGATCACTCGCGCGAGCCGCGGCGGAACCGGGTCCCAAACAGTCCGGAGCTGCGCTGCTGGCCGTGGACCTGGACACTTTCATTCGCACGCCCACCCTGCGGGATGAGATCTTCGGTCCCACTAGTCTCGTCGTTCACTGTTTGAGTCCCAAGGACTTTCTGCGCTGCGCTCGCATCCTCGAGGGTCAGCTCACTGCCACGGTTTGGGCGGAGTCCCACGAGCTCAAAGATCAAGATGAGTTCTTGTGGACGTTGGAGCAGCGCGCTGGACGGCTGGTGTTCAACGGCTTTCCCACCGGCGTCGAAGTCGGCAAGACGACCGTACATGGCGGCCCGTTCCCGGCGACCACGGACAGCCGCTTCACCTCCGTCGGCACGCGCGCTACCGCGCGCTTCATCCGCCCGGTCGCCTACCAAAATGAATTCACTTAAGCCCCCGACCATTCATAGGCGGGCAGTTCGAGTGTGTCCACAATGTCCCGGCTCAATGCCCATCGGCTTAATCCGGGAATCGCAGCCGATCTGATGACTTGATTGCGCACCCACAAGCCCCATCCGGTCCTGGGTACGAAGGCCGCTGCAAATCGAGCCGCGGCCCGTTGCTTCGAGACCATGAACGGGCGCAGCTTCAGTTCATATGACTGAAATGCGCGTGCATGATCGCCGCCTGCCTTGGCCAACTCGCCCGCCAGTACATACGCCGAGGTCATCGCCAGCGCTGATCCCTGGCCGCCGGTCAAGGAGATGCAAAATGCCGCATCGCCAACCAGTGCAACCCGGCCGCGCGACCAGTTCGGCATCGCGATTTGACTCACGCGGTCGAAATACAGATCTTGTGCCAGATCGAGCTGCGCCAAGATAGCTGGACACTCCCAGCCGTCCTTGCCGAACCGCTCGTGCAGAATGAGCTTTTGCGCCGCCAGATCGAGCGATTTGCCGTGCGGGTAGCCATCCGAAGCGAATACGAACAAGAAGAGCGTTCGATTGCCATGCAACGCAAATCGGGCCAGCATCCGTCCGGGACGTCCGTAAAGGACATACACCTCTTCATCGCGCGGCCGATAATTTTCCACTTCAAAGGCGGCGGCGATAGGACCCAGCGGTCTCTCGAATTGTTCCTCTGCGCCAAATGTCAGTTGGCGAACGTTGGAATGCAGGCCGTCGGCACCGATGACGAAATCGAAACGCCGCATCGGGGCGTGCCGGAACGCCACTTCGATGCAATCCGGATGCTCCGCCAGCCCGGTTATTTCGTCGCCAAACAGCACCTCGGTCGAATCGGTAATTTTTTCAAACAGTAAGCGCGCCAAATCGCTGCGCGCCAGCGTGATGAACCGGCCGCCGGTGAGATCGCCCATGACCTTGGTCCCGAATCCTGTAATCCGACGGCCCCGGTCGTTCACGATCCGCATTTCGCGCATGTGGTAGCCGACTCGTTCTATCTCGGCTTGCAACCCCATGCGCTCGGCAATTTGGTAGCCGATCCCCCAAAAATCGATGACATAGCCGCCGCGGCGCGGTGCCGGCGCTGATTCGACCAGAACAGGTGTGAAACCTGCCGCACGCAGCCAGAAGGCGAGGGTGGGCCCGGCAATGCCGGCACCCGAGATGAGGGCGCTTCGATGCTGCGGGCGCTGGGTGCTGATTTGGCTAATCGGTCGCACCATGGGAAGCGCTGTTTCGCGTTCGCTCGAGAAAGGCGCCAATGATCGGATTGAGCCACTCCGACCGCCCCGAGAACGTCGCGTGATCAGTACCGGGCAGCACGCACAGTTCGGCATCCGGCAGGGCATGAAATATCTTGAGCGTGTGCTCGAGGGTAATCGCGTCGCGATCGCCCGAGATGACCAACACCGGCGCAGCAATTTTTCCCAGCAGCCCGAGATTCAGCTCCGTTTCGGTGGGGGACGTGAGCCAGAGCTGCGACAGTTTTTCATCGATGGTCTTGGGTTTGGGGATCTGGCTCGCGCGCAATTCCTCGAGGTCTTCGGGTCTTAGGCCCTCGGGTGCAATGTTGACGCCGCTGATGACGAGCCGCCGCACCAATTCAGGGTGCCGGACCGCGAGCATCAGCGCCAAAATTCCGCCGTCGCTGAATCCGACCACATCGACGTCCCGCAGTTTTAGCGTCCTGAGCAGCGCGGCGGTGTCTTCCATCATTGCGGTGTAGCTCAAGGGTCCCGGCACGTCGGGCGTACGCCCCTGGCCCACTTGATCGGGCGCGACGATATGATGGTGCTCTGAAAATACGTCCAGTTGCCGCACGAAGGAGTGCTCGCCCGAATCGCCTCCGCCGTGCAAGAAGATGAGCGTCGAGCCCTTGCCGCGCACGGCATAATAGATTGGGTGGCCGTGAATCGTGGCCTTGTGCCACTCAGAGGTCTGATCCGATGCTTGCATGGTGTCCGCCCGTACGCCTGTCAACCCGAGCGTCAATAAGGTCAGTACTCCGACATACGCGCGCACGCGGCTGGGCAGGAGGTGCCGCAACCAACGCGCTCTCGCAGATCTCTTCATCGGCTCCACTGTCCGCGCCCTCGGACGATCAGTCTAACTCTCCGCTGCAGCGATGCGTCAGGTCATCTTTCTCGTCTCGGCCCTCGAGGCAAGCGTTTCTCAAAAAAATCAATTTATTGCGGTTATTAGCTATCATTTACCTGATGGCGAATGCTCGAATCACTGCTTGGGAGCCGAGACATGAAACGTGGAATGCCTAAACACGGCGGCATCATCTGGCTGGTTGCAAGCCTCGGGCTGGCTCTTTATCTGCCGGCCATCGTCGATGCGCAGCGCTCGTCCCTGATCGCTGCGGAAGCGTTGCAGCGCATACTTGCAGATCCCGGCGTTCCCGTGCTGGGCTCGGCCAAGGCCGATGTCACCGTCGTCGAGTACTTCGACTACAACTGCCCGTTTTGCAGAGCCTTGGCTCCGGCTTTTCGGCCCTTCATTGCTCAGGATCACGCAGCCGCGGTTCTTTACAAGGAGTGGCCCATCTTTGGTGGAGTGTCGATTTACGCGGCGCAAGCCGCGTTGGCCGCGAATCATCAAGGAAAATACCTCCGGGCGCACGATGCGTTGATCGGCGCGCCGCGCCTTGAAACCAACAGCCAGGTCGATGCGGCTTTGCAGGGCGCCGGCATCGACATGGTCAAGCTGAAGAAAGACCTGGTTGCGCATCGAGCGTCGATCGACGATCTGTTGATGCGCAATGATCGCGAGGCCCGCGGATTGGGGATGCGCGGGACACCGGGAATTTTGGTGGGCCGGCGCATCGTCTCGGGCATTTCGGATTTACACGCGCTCCAGTCGGCCGTTGCCGAGGTGCGCCGTGGGCAGTCGAAACAGTAAGCCCAAGCCGCATTCAGCCGGTGGCGGCTCCCCTGAGCACGGAATCGACCACCGTCTCGATCATCTTGGCCGAGAGCTTGAGGTGACCGAACAATGCGCGAAAGTAAAAAGGCGCGATGAGAATGTCGATGAACAGCTCCACATTCACGTCAGCACGAATTTCCCCGCGTTTGATACCGCGTCGAAATGCGGCGCGAATCGAGCGCCGGCGCCTTGCCAGCACGTCCTTGCGAATGGTCCGCGCAAGTACCGGGTCATCCGCCATCTCGCCGACCAGGCCTGCAACCGCGGATCCCAAGGCACCCTGAAAGCCGTTAAGCAGGGTCTCGACCGTTCGCATCAAATCCAGGCGCAGCGATCCCGTATCCGGCGTCGGGTGAGCGCCCAACTCCGACACGACCGCGTAGGCCACGAGATGCCGTTTGCTCGGCCAGCGCCGATAGAGGCTCGCGCGCGCCCGGCCGGTCTGGCGTGAGATTCCCTCCATGGTGATGGAACGATAGCCGTGAAGCTTGAGCTCCAAAAGCACCGCATCGACCACGGCCCGGTCGATTGAGCGGTCTACGGGTCGGCCCAGGCGGAGTTTGGGCTTCAGCAAACTGCGCCTGGGCTTTGGGTCAGGTTTGGGCTTGGGGCAGCGTCAGTTTCAGTGCCGCTGCCGCTGATGCAACCTTGGTTTGCGCATCTTTGCCGGCATCCACTGCCCCCTCCGGATTGCCCGATTTGAAGGCATCTTCCGCCTTGCTCCAAGCGGTGTTGGCATCGGCGAGCGCGGACTTTGCTTCGCCGAGGTTCACGTCCTTCGGAACATGCCGGGTCTTCGATAAAGCGTCGACCCGGGTTTGCACCGCGGTGAGCGATTGGGGCACGGAAGCCGAGAGGCTGCGCCATTCGTTGCCCAATGCCTTCACCATTTCATCTTTCTTGGCCGCGACGGCATCGGACAGCCCATTGATCTGCGTCAATACGGCAGGCGCGCCGGCAATTACCGCGGCGTAGTCCTTTTTGTCGAAGGAAGCAGTCAACCCGGCGACCTTGGTCTGGGCCTGGGCGTATTGATCTGGAACGTACTTTTGGGCATCCGGCGCTATCGCGCTCAGCTTGCTATTGATGTTATCCAGAGCATTCTTGGCAGGCTCCATCTGGTTTACGCACGCGGCAAACAGCAGCGCGACAGAGCACAACGTCAGAAATCTTGTAATTCTTTGATTTGACTTCATGGCAGGGCCTCCTTACTTCAATGAGATAAGGTACGCCATGTCTCGAAAAGATTGCAAGTCACGGCGATTCGCCCCGGGGCACCGCGGAAGGTCCGTTCCTGATGGGGGCACGGGAGCCGATCCGGCAGCGGCCGCGGGGCCCTCGCCGACCAAAAAGAGGCTCTGTTTGTCATAGCACGGCGCAAAGAACCCCCACTCCTGGTTCCGCATCCCGAAACACGCAGGTAATGAGCAGCCCGTCACGGGCAGCCCCTTGGCCATCTTCTAGAGTGCCGGCAACGCCCTATCGATAACCACCCGCAGGTTTCCATCCATGCGTAGTCTCATCATCGGCTTCGTTCTGCTCTTGTTAACGGCCATCGGCCTTCCCGCCGCCGCGGACAATGGCCCCCTCTTTGTAGCGCCGGGCCCTTCCAATCTGGTCGCTCCCGACGTCGTGAAGCGCAGTCAAGAACAACTGGCAGGAACGGCCAGAAAGTTGGGCGATCTGATCGGCGACTCGCTCAAGTCCCGGACCAGCCATGCCACCGATCTTGTGGTCACGACCAAATGCGGCCACTATCTCTCAGCCAGCATTTCCTTTGCGGACGGCTCGGCCAAAACCTTGAACTTGGGCAACGCCCCGGCAAGTCAAAGCGATATGGACAAGGCGCGGGCGGCCATTCCGATCTTGCGCTTCGTCGATCAGCCGGGATGCGACCGCTGAAGCACGCTCCCTCTGCTACCATCGAGCGATGCCCCCGGATCCAATTGAAAACTGGCACCGCATCGCCGCCAACCGCGATATTCAGGGGCTGGATCAGCTTCTTGCCGACGATGCGGTGTTCCATTCACCCGTAGTGCACACGCCGCAAGCCGGCAAGGCTATCACCAAGAAATATCTGGGCGCCGCCTTCCAGGTGTTTTTCAATGATTCATTTCGCTACGTGCGTGAACTGCGGGGCGATCGGGATGCCGTGCTCGAGTTTCAGGTTGAGCTGGATGGAATCAGCGTCAATGGCGTCGATATGATCAAATGGAATGACGCCGGAAAGATCACCGAGTTCAAAGTCATGCTGCGCCCTTTGAAAGCGGTCAACCTCGTTCACCAGAAAATGGCGCAAATGCTTTCAAGCTAGCGCACGCCGCCATTTCCGGGCGAAATGACGCGGCCCAACTCCGAGGCGCGGCTCAGGCGGTCCAACACGCCGTAGGCGAGGCGCGATATCCGGGTGATTGCTTCCTCGCCGGCTCGCTCATTGGCGAGGTACGTGCCCATGACGCAAATCACGTACGGGCGGTTCTTGAGGAACACGATGCCGGAGTCATTGCGCACCCCCTCGAGTTCGCCGGGCTTGTTCGCAATCTTCAAATCCGGCGGCAGCTCGCGGGGGATCCAACTGTCCTTGCCGGTCGCCAAGACATTGAAAAAATCATCGAGCAGCGGCGCTCCGATCACCTTGCCCCGATAGAGTTGCTCGAGCAGCTCCATCATCTCGCGCGGCGTTGAGATGTTTTCTCGGCCTTGCGCCGCCGCCTGAAGATCCATCATCTTGCGGCGCAGTTGCGTGTGGGCGAGGCCGAGCGATTCGGTCAAGCGCACCACGTTGTCCATGCCGACGCGATCGATGAGCACGTTCGTCGCGGAGTTGTCGCTGACCGCCACCATGATCGTCGCGAGATCGCGGTTGGTGAGGGCGGAAACTCCCGGCGTGAGGCCGCCGAGGATGGCGCTGTCGGGAACGATATCCGCGGCGCGTACCACATAGCGATCGTTCAATGTCGCTTTGCCGCTAACGCCATGCGCCGACTGCTGCGCCTGATGGTAAAGCTCCGCCAACACCGCGATTTTGATGGAGCTCGCCTGCGGAAAAATCTCATCCGCATGCACCAGGATCTGCTGTCCGGAGTCCAGGTCCAAAATGGCGACTCCGAGTACGCCATCGAGCTGCTGCTCCACCGCGGAAACCGCGAGCCGCAAGTGATCCCACAAAACTTGCTGCTTGGCATTGAGCGGTGCGTCGGCGGCTTGCAGCGGCGCGGACGAAAGCACAAAAGCCAGGATCGCCAGCCGCGTGAGCATCCCAAATACCTCGTTTGTCTGTTTACCGTATCAGCGGGCGCCAGGATGCCATACAACCGCAGGCCGCGCAGAAATCACGGGCAGGCTAGGGTGGTGCCCAGCTCGAGTCGATCAAATGCTCATCCATTGCTCTGCCTGGCGCACACTGGCTCGAATAATAGGCGGCCTGCAGACCGCCGATCACGCCGCGCTGCTGATAGTTGATGTGATAAATTTCCAGCGCGTTTTGCTTCGCGGTCGCCTCGGCAACCCCGAGCAGCTTTGCAGCGCGGTAATTTCGCTGCACCGCCTGGCATTCGGTGCGCGCTTCGTTCAATTCGCCGCGCACGTGCATGCTTTCATGCGTGAACAGATCCAGGCTATCGAGCTCTTCATGCGAGGCTCGCCCCGGATGGCGCAGATAAGCCATCAGGGTCGCGCACCAAGGCTTTTGAATGACGATTCGGCCGGTTCGTGGATTGGCGTGCCCGGACGCGAGCATTTCCGGGTCGATCATCGTGTCGAACAGCGTGTTGCAATGAACCCTGGCCCGATGCTCGTCGGCAAGCTGGGTCGCCTTGACCGACAAAAACCATTGAAAGTACCAGGTGTGAACCGGCGGCCAAGCGAATGCGACGGCCAGTCCTAAAACCAAGGCCAGATAGGGCTTGACGATCGGCCGCGGCTGATCGAAATCCGCCGGCGCCACCAGGCTGCCGCGAATTTCTCGAAACGCGCACCAGGCAAAAAATAAGGAGGCCAGAATCCACAGCACGGCATTTAGTCCCCGTCATTCCTGCGGGTGACTATAGGCGCGCGCCGGGGCGCGTACTGTGAAGCCGCTCAGATTGTGGCCTGACTTCGCCGCCCGCCGCCCGTGAGTGGAGCGTGCCTAAAGTGGGCAGCCTCGGCGCGGTGGCTATCTAACCAAAGACACCACGATTGCGATCGTCAGCAATGCCATCGAAGTAATCAAGACGTTGTGGCCCCAGCGGGCAATCTTTGCAAGCATTTTCAAACTCCCGGTAACAATAATCACAAAACACCGCAACCTGGGAGCGGTTGCAATTTCGCAGCACCAATATGGGTGCAATTCGTTACAGTTCAACCTTCGTGGATGTGACCGGATCGCGAAATTTGCGGGTAAAACGCCGCTTTTTTGCGTCAAGTGAGCAATTCTCACCAGCCGGTTAAAAGTTGTCCTGCCGGCGGCCATGTCACGGCAGTCTCGACCTGGCCTGGGAGCTTGCGGAGGAAACTCTAAAGTGGTCTCAAGCGCCGCCGGCAGAAGGGGTGTCGACGGCGAATAGTTGCGTTTCGAAGTTCTGAAAGGCTTTGAACTCGAGCGCGTTGCCGGTCGGATCGAGAAAGAACATCGTCGACTGCTCGCCGGTTTGACCCTTGAATCGCGTATACGGCTCGATGACGAATTCGATCTTATGGCGCCGTACCCTGTCGGCCAACTCCGCCCATTGCGCGGGCTTGAGCACCACGCCGCAGTGAGGCACCGGCACACCCTGTCCGTCGACCGGGTTGAAATGGCTTGCCAGCTTTCCGTTGCGGCCCAAATTAGGGTTCAGATGGCAGACGAACTGATGCCCGTACAGATTGAAGTCGACCCACTGAGCGCTGCTGCGGCCTTCGCTGCAACCGAGAATCGTCCCATAGAACGCGCGCGCTTCAGCGATGTCGCGCACTTGAACGGCGATGTGAAATGGTGTTAAAGCTTCTTTCACCGCAAGTCCTCGGCGGCCGGCATGATTGCCGGCCCAAGAAAAGCATAACATTAACGCTTATGGATGAATTGCAGCGATGCCGCTGAGCTTGTTCTCGGGTCTGCGGCCTGTCGACCGCCGCCAGGCATTGCGTGACTGCTTGGCCGGCGTCAACCTTGCCTCGATCAATCTGCCGCAGGTCTTAGGCTATGCCCGCATTGCCGGCATGCCCGTCGTCACGGGATTCTATACGCTGCTGCTGCCGCTCGTCGGGTTCGCGCTGTTCGGCTCGTCGCGCCATCTGGTGGTGGCCGCGGATTCGGCCACCGCAGCGATCATCGCCGGCTCCCTGTCGCAGGTCGCAGTGCCGGGCAGCGAGCACTATGTGGCGCTTGCCGGCTTGGTGGCGCTCTTGACCGGCGGGTACTTATTGCTCGCACGCATTTTCAAGTTGGGCTTCCTCGCCGATTTTTTGTCGCGAACCGTGCTCGTCGGATTTCTGACCGGCGTGGGCTTCCAGGTCGGGATTGCCATGCTCAGCGACATGTTCGGCATCGCCACCGCTTCCAGCAACTCGCTGGTTCGGTTGTGGCAGTTGGGTGCCGGTCTGGGCCACGCGCATGGGTTGACGATCGCGCTTTCGGCGTTGGTCACCACTGTCGTCCTGCTTGGCGATCGCTTCGCGCCGCGTTGGCCGCTGGCATTGCTGGCGGTGGTGTTCACCATCGCCGCCAGCAATGTGCTGCACCTGGCCGCGCTGGGCGTGGCTGTGGTGGGCCCCATCGCCGGCGGATTGCCGTCGATTCGCCTGCCGCGCGTGAGTTGGAGCGAATTCCTCTCGCTGCTGCCGCTGGCCGGGTCGTGCTTCGTCATGATCATTGCGCAAAGCGCGGCAACATCGCGGGCATTTGCGCAGCGCTACGCCGAACGGGTCGACATCGACGCGGATATGTTGGGCTTGTCTGCCGCCAATTTGTCCGCCGCGTTGAGCGGCGCCTTCGTGGTCAACGGCAGTCCGACTCAGACGGCGGTGGCGGATGGCGTCGGTGCGCGCAGCCAGATTGCACAGTTGGTATTGGCATGCGTCGTGCTGTTGGTTCTGCTGTTCCTCACCTCGCCGCTGCAGCACCTGCCGCGCTGCGTGCTGGCCTCGATCGTCTTCACGATAGCGGTCGGGATGATCGACATCGCCCGGCTGCGTGATATCCGCCGCGAAAGTCCCGGCGAGTACTCTCTGGCGGTGGCCACCGCGGCCGCGGTGGTTGCGCTCGGCGTGGAACAGGGCATCTTGTTGGCGATCGCGCTGTCGCTGTTCCGGCACGTGCGCCACAGCTATCGCCCACACACGATGATGCTGGTGGCGGATGCCGAAGGACGCTGGTTAACGGTGCCGGCGCAACCGGGCAAGGTGACGGAACCGGGGCTGATCGTCTATCGCTTTGGCGCCGATCTATTTTACGCCAACCAAAACCGCTTCACCGACGAAGTGCGCGCGCTGGTTGCGAGCGCACCGACCCCGGTGCATTCCGTGGTCATCGACGCGAGCGCGATCACGGATATCGACTGCAGCGCCGCGCAGTCGTTGCGCAATCTGATCGATGAGATGCGGCGTCGAAACGTTGCACTGGTTTTTGGCCGCGTCACCAGTTATTTGAAGTCCGATCTGGATCGACACGGCATCAGCGCGGCGGTTGGTGCGGGGCGGATATTCCCGACGCTCCATGAAGCCATTGAGTTTGCGCGCGGCAGGCCGCCCGCGCGCTGAACCTGCCGCTCCGCAGCCTGAGCTCAGGAGCTGACGCCGTCGATCCAGGTGCGCACTACCCGCAATTCGTCGTTCATCAGCACCAGACCGGCGCGATATCCGGGTGCAATGCGCCCGAGTTCATGATCCAACCCTAAGAAGGCCGCCGGATACTCGCTGGCCATGCGCGCGGCCTCGGCAATGCTCAAGCCCAACAGATGCACCGCATTGCGCACCGCCGTGGCCATGTCCAGTGCGGTGCCGGCGAGCGTGCCGTTTTCGTCGCGGCATACGCCATCGACCACGTGGATGGTACGTCCTTGCAGAATGAAGCTTGTCGCCGCGGATCCCACCGGCGGCATGGCATCCGTCACCAGCATGAACCGGTCCTGGCGCTTGCAGCGCAACGCCAGCTTCAGCATGACCGGATCGACATGATGGCCATCGACGATGATGCCGCACCAGGTGTTGGCGTCGAAAAGAGCCGCACCGATGATTCCCGGTTCGCGCGGCGCCAGGGGCGCCATGGCGTTGAACAAGTGCGTAAAGCCGCGCACGCCATGCGCGATCGCCGCGGCGGTCTGCCCGAAACTGGCATCGCTGTGGCCGGCGGAGAGCAGGATCCCCGCGGCCGCCAATTGCGCGATCATGTCGGTTGTGGTCATTTCCGGCGCGAGCGTCAGCACGGTGCGGCCGCCGCGCAGGCTGCACAACAGGGAAATGACGCCGCGGTCCAAGCGCCGCAAATGTTTGGGGTCATGCACGCCGCGGCGCGCCCAATTCAGGAACGGGCCCTCGATGTGGATGCCGAGTGCGCCGGGCTGGCGCGCATCGAGCGAAGACTGCACCGCGGCTATCGCTCGTGCGATGGTATCGAGATCGTCGCTGATCAGGGTCGGCAGGAAGCCGGTGGTGCCGAATTGCCGATGCGCGGCGCCGATTGCGCGGATAGATTCCGGGCTCGGGTCATCGTTGAAAAGCACGCCGCCGCCGCCGTTGACCTGCACATCGATAAAGCCCGGCAGCAACACATGCCCTTCGAGGTCGACGTTCACGGCGTCCCGGCAGCGCGGATCCGAGTCAGAGACGACGGCTTCGATGCGCTCGCCCGCGAGCAACACGGTCTGTCCCGTCACGATTTGCTCGCCGGCCAGGATCCGGCCGTTCATCAGGGCGGTGCGCACTACACGGTCTCCGTGATCTTGTGCAAGTGCGGCGGCTGGTCGGGATTGAGGCCGCGCCTCAGGCTAAGCGAGGCGATCATCCGGTAAGCGCTTTGTACCAGCAGAATCGGCTGAAGTTCCGCCGCGGCTTCGATGGCGGGCAACAACATCGAGCCGGCCGCGTTGCCGCCGGCCAGCAGCACCGGAACGCCGCGCCGCCCCAGTTCGATGCCGAGAGCTTCGATTCCCGGCCGCGTGCCGTCCTGCTGCGCCAGCAGCAGTGCGGGAAAGCCCTTGCGCAGCAGCGCAAAAGGACCGTGGCGAATTTCAGCGCTGCTGAATGCTTCGGCGTGGATGGCGCAAGTCTCCTTGCATTTGAGCGCGATCTCTTGTGCAGCGCCCAGCCCCAGTCCGCGGCCCACGACGTACAGATTGTCGGCCGTCTCGAGCTCATCGAGCGCCGCGGACCAGTCCAGAGCCCAACTGCGGTCCATCAGATCCGGCAGCTGCGCCAACGCCGAGTCGAGTTTCGCATCCAGGGTCCAGGCGGCGACCAGGTGCGCGATCGCCGCGAGCGATGCAAGGTAGGATTTGGTTGCGGCGACGCTCCTCTCCGGTCCCGCATTCAACTCGATGACGAGATCCGCCGCGGCCATCAACGGCGAGCCGGCGCTGTTGCAGAGTGCCAGGACCGTGGCCCCGGAGGCCTTTGCCGAGGCGACGCATGCCAGCAGGTCGGGGCTGCGTCCTGACTGGGAAATCGCTAAAACCAGACAGCCGCGGACATCTTGCGTGATGCCATAGACCGAACTCACCGATGGCGCGGCCGAAGCGGTCAATACTTGGGCGTGCGTTTCGATCAGATACTTGGCGTATGTTGCCGCGTGGTCGGAGCTGCCGCGTGCGCAGGTAATGACCGCGCGAGGCTTGAGCTTGCGCAGCGTCGCGCCGATGGTGTGCATCGCTGCGGACGCATATTGGCGTTGCGCGCGCACGGCATTGGAGGCATCTGCGGCTTCCTCGAACATGAGCGTCCGCTCCGCAGCTCGCGAACGCTCGCCGCTCATGTGCTGAGCTCTGCCACGAAGTCGTATGTGTCGCCGCGGTAATAGGACTGCGAGAATTCGATCGCGCGTCCATCCGGCAGCGATCCCAAACGTTCGACCAGCAGACCGGCATCGCCGGCCTTGGCTTTCAACAGTTCGGCCTGATCGGGGGTGATCAGCACCGCCCGCAAGCGCTGCAAGGCGCGCACCGGGCGATGTCCGGCGCGCTCCAGCGCTTCGTATAGCGAGGCATCCACGGCCTCGAGGGACGGGAGCGCCGTGGCGACGATGGTGGCGTACTCCAGCGCCATCGGGGCATCGTCGGCATAGCGAATTCGATTGAAGCGAAACACCGGCGTGCCGGGACTTAAGCGCAGCGCCAGCGCCTCTTCCGGTGTGACGGTGCCGGCGGCTCGCTTCAGCCATACGCTGCGCGGTGTCCGGCCGCGCGCGCGCATGTCCTCGGAGAACGAGGTGAGCATGGCGAAGTTCTTGTCGACCCGCGCCGAGACGAAATTTCCCGCGCCTTGGCGTCTGACCAAGAGTCCGTCGGCGACCAACCCGTCCAACGCTTTGCGCACCGTGATGCGCGACACCGCGAAATCGGCCGCCAGATCGCGTTCCGACGGCAAAGCATCGTCGGGGCCCAAAATCCGGCTGTCGATCGCCTTGCGCAGCACCCGCTGCAACTCCTGATAGAGGGGCAAATTGCCCTGACCGTCCAAAGGACCAATGGTTTTAGCGAGCGAGGTCATGGGGCCCGTGGGCGTTTCCGTTATTTGTTTAGTCATTGGATAATACCAAACAAATACCACTAAGAGAACAACAACTCTGTGTATTGGCGCGCATGACGTTGATTATTATCATAAATAATACGTAACAGATGTGTTTATTACGCGGCACTAGCGGATTCGTGTAATTGGTATTATATTGGGTTCAAATTGGTGTGACATGCAACTGGCAACCACGCGGCGGATGCGGCGGACTCTCAACAAAATTGGTGACAGGACAGGGGGCATCGATATGAATCGGACAGGGGACATCTATATGAATCGGATCGCATTGGCGGTCAAGTCGGCACTCGGAATGGCCATGCTCGCGCCGCCCGCGTTTGCATCGGCCGCTGCCGCCGCGCCCGATGACACCGCGCTGCAGGAAATCGTGGTCACCGGCATCCGCCAATCCGTGGAGCAATCGATCGATGCGAAACGCCGCTCCACCGAAATCACCGAGGTGGTGACCGCCGAAGATATCGGCAAAATGCCGGATAAGAATGTCGCCGACTCGCTGGCACGCCTGCCGGGTGTTACCACCAGCGCTGCCGGCGCCAACGAAGGCGGCTTCGATGAAAATGACCGCGTCAGCATGCGCGGTACCAACCCCAGTCTGACGCAGACCTTGATCAACGGCCACAATGTCGCCGCCGGCGATTGGTTCGTGCTCGACCAGGTGCAAACGGTCGGCCGCAGCGTCAGCTACACGTTGCTGCCCTCGGAAATCGTCAGCAAGATAGTGGTTGAGAAAAGTTCCAGCGCCTCGCTGGTCGAAGGCGGCGTGGCCGGTTCGGTCGACATCGTCACCCGCAAGCCGCTGGATTTCGGCAAGCCGTTCACGCTCGAAGCCTCGGTAGGCGCGGTCTACGCCGATCTGCCTTCGAAGACCGACGGGCAATACAGCGCGCTCGCCAACTTCAAGAACGATGCCAATAATTTTGGCGTCATGCTGCAACTGTTCTCAGAAACCCGGCACTTGCGCCGCGATGGCGTTGAAATCTTGGGCTATGACACGATTGCACCGGGGAGCGCGATCGCGACGGCCCACCCGGATCTGTCCGGGGTGCAATACCCGACCGAGATCGGTGCCGCGTATTTCACGCAGGAACGCCAGCACACCGGCGGCATCCTCGACATCGAGTTCAAACCGACGGACGATCTCGCTCTCGACCTCTCGGCCTTTTCATCGAAGCTGACCGCCAGCAACTACAACCGCAACTACTTGATGTGGTCGACGCACTTCGTCGGCTCCGGCGCCGGTCAAGCGCCGGATCCCGGCTACGTCGTGCAGAACAACACGCTGACCTCCGCAAACTTCACCGGCGTGCCCGGCACCTTTTATGGCGTCTATGACCAGATCTCGCGGCCCGATGAAGTGGCAACGGCGAATTTCGTCAATCTCGATACCACCTGGAATGCCAACAGTGCGCTGTCGTTCTTGGCTCAGGTCGGATATTCGTGGGGCGACGGCAAGACACCGACGCAAGATGTGTCCGAAACCCAGCCGGGGTTGGGCAGCGGCGCGGGATATCAGCTCAATGGTCTGGGCAGTGCGCCCAATTTCAATCTGGGCAACACCGTCAATACCACGCCGACTCCGGGCGGCGTGCCGGTCACCTTCGGCTGGATATTCGGCGCCGATGACATCGATGTCCGAGACACCGAGAAGTGGGCGAAGATCGACAGCAATTACCAGATCGATAATGGTGCGTGGAAGGACCTGAAGTTCGGTGTGCGCTACCAGGCGCACGACCGCACCTCTCCCACCGGCGTCGCGCAGGGTCCGCTCGCCCCGGGCATGAATCCGGCGAACTACCCGCAGGGATTTTCCAACTATCCGTCCAATTTCGACACCTTCGGCGGCAATATTCCGACCGGAATCTGGTATTGGACGCCGGCGCAGCTGGCGGCCTACAACAGCCCCACCAACGTCAATCGTGATCCGATAACGCGCGAGTACTACCAGTACCTGTTCGCGGTGTACGAAAAGGATGCGGCCGCCTTTGTCCAAGCCGATTTCAAGGGCGACAACTGGGCTGCGAATGTGGGCGTGCGCTATGTCCAAACCAAAGAGGACGCCACCAGCTATACGCAGGTGGATCCGAGCACCCCGGGCGCGGTACTCACCTCGGCGTTCGGACCCTTCGCGGGCCTGGAAGGAAAACATACCTATAATGACGTATTGCCGAGCGCGAACCTGAAGCTCGATCTGACCAAGGATCTGGTGGCGCGCTTTGCCGCCGCCGAGACCATGACGCGGCCCGATTACTCCGCGCTCGCGGGCTTCACCAACTTGACGCCGCCTGGCGCGGTCGGCGAAGTCGGCAGCGGTTCCGGCGGCAACCCGGATTTGAAACCGATTCGTTCCACGAATTTCGACGCCGGCCTGGAGTGGTATTTCGCGCCGCGCTCGCTGCTCACCGCCACGGCCTTCTACATGGACTTGCGCAACTACATCGGCTACGGCTCGCAGATCAAAACCTATACCACGTACAGTTCGCAATTCCCAAACGGCGCGGCGGTACCTTACAACTTGACCGTTCCCGTCAACGCTAAAGGCAGGGTCGACGGGATGGAAGTTGCGTACCAGCAGGCAATCACCGAGAACTTCGGCTTTGCCGGCAACTACACCTATGCGGATGGCAAGCAAACTTCCAATGTACAGCCCACGTTGACCGGAGCGCCGGGCGATGATCGCTTGGTCGGCACGTCGAAAGACACCTACAACGTGAGCGCCTACTTCGAGAACAAGATGTTCAACGCGCAGGTGGGATACACCTACCGCTCGGCGTTCTACAGCGGCTTGGATCGCAGCACGGCGTTCACTCAAGACAACTTCGGCACGCTCTCGGCGTCGCTGGGATACATCATGAATGAGCATTTCTCGATCAAGTTGGACGGCTTGAATTTGAACAATCCGACGCTCAAGTACTACGCCTTGAACACGACCCAGCCGCGGGCCTTCTACAGGAATGGTTCGCAGTACTACTTGAACTTCTTCTTCAAGCTGTAGTCGGCGAGTTCGGCTCCTGCACGAGACATTCGGGTAGAGTGTGGATCGTGCGAACGGCCTTAAGTCTGGTGGCAGGATCCCGGGCGGCGGTGCAAACCGCAGCCCTGGTTCTCAGCTTCGCGCTGCCGCCGGCCGCTCACGCCGGAGTCATCCCGGCTCCCGCCCAAGTGACAGCCGGCAGCGGTTTCTTCAGCGTCGATTCCAGCGTGGTCATGCGCGTGCCGCCGCGCGATCGCGACGCAGCGGCTGCCGCTCGCTACCTGGCTGCTTTGTGGACCCGTTCCAATGGGCTCCGCGTGTCGATCGGGGACAGTGCCGGGGCGGCCGGTGCGGCGATCGAGTTCCGGCGCCGCCGCGGTTTTCTCCCCGAGGCGTACGCGATCGAGGTGACCCCGCAACGGATCACCGTGAGCGCCACGAGCGCGGCGGGGCTTTTCTACGGTGCCGTCACGCTCTGGCAGCTTCTGCCGGCTCGGCCAGGCGGCGGTAGGATCGCCGCGCAAAGCATCCTCGATGAGCCCCGCTATCCCTGGCGCGGGCTGATGCTGGACGCATCGCGGCATTTTCAATCGCCGGCCTTTGTGCGTTCCATGATCGATTGGATGGCATGGCACAAACTCAATGTGCTGCACTGGCATCTGACCGATGATCAGGGCTGGCGTTTGCAGATTCGCAAGTACCCGAAGCTGACCTCGGTGGGGGCGTGGAGAATTCCGGCCTCGATCCCGGGCAGCCCGAATCCGAAACGCTACGGAGGCTACTACACGCAGCAACAGGTGCGCGACATCGTCGCCTTCGCGGCAACACGTCATGTGCAAATCGTGCCGGAAATCGACATGCCCGGCCACGCGCAGGCGGCGCTGGCCGCATACCCGCAACTCGGTGCCATCGACGGCCATCCACCGTTGCCGGTGTCGGCCAAATGGGGCGTGCACACGCATTTGTTCAATTTGGAGCCGGCCACGTTCGAGTTTTTGGAAAACGTGCTCGACGAAGTGATGCAACTGTTTCCCTCGCGCTACATACACATTGGCGGCGATGAAGCGGTCAAGGATGAATGGAACGCTTCGGCGGCGGTACAAGCACGCGCGCGGCAACTGGGCATCGCCGATGCCGATGCCTTGCAAACCTATTTCACCCAAAAAATCAGCAGCTATGTGGCGGGAAAGGGCAGACGGGCGGTGGGCTGGGATGAAATTCTACAGCCCGGTTTGGCGGCCGATGCAGTGGTGATGTCATGGCACGGCGCCTCCGCTGCCCATGCGGCTGCGATCCACGGCAACGATGCGGTGCTCGCGCCCGATCCACGGCTGTACTTCGATCACCGTCAGAGCGCGCTTGCCGCCGAACCGCCGGGGCGCATTCCGATCATTTCCTTGAAGAGCGTGTACGATTTCGAGCCGCATGACGCAGAGCTTTCCGAGGCACAACAACGGCACATTCTCGGTCTCCAGGCCGATCTGTGGACGGAGCACATGCAGACCGAACGGCGCGTCGAATGGATGGCGCTGCCGCGCGCGGCGGCATTGGCGGAAGTCGGTTGGTCCCCGCAGCAAAGGAGCTGGCCCGATTTCCTCCGCCGATTGGCATCGATGTTCGCCCGGTTTCGCATGCTGGGATTGAACTATTCGGACAGTGCGTTCGGCATCGAGCCCGAATACGCCCTCCATGGCGGCGCCATCCGCGTGACCCTCTCGAATCTACCCGAACTGGCGGACTCTTTACCCGATGCCGCCATTCGCTACACGCTCGACGGCGGCGCGCCCACGCTCCGGTCACAGCGCTATTCCCAAGCACTGGATCTGCCGCCCGGCACGCAAATTCGTGCCGCCACCTTCCTGGACTCCGAGCAGGTGTCGCGGATATTTTCCATGCATTTGGATTCACACAGCGTCGCCCGCCGCACGAGCCATCAGCTTCAGCTCTGCAGCGATAAAGTTGGCCTGTTGCTCGAGCCCAGCGCCGGCGTGGACCCGGATGCGCCGTTCGCGGTGGACATCATGAATCCTTGCTGGATCTATCGGGACGCGGATTTGACGGCGGGAGCGCACTTCACCGCGGCTGTGGCGCCGCTGCCGTTCAATTACGAATTGGGTGCCGACGCCGCCAAGATTCGTGTCGGGGACGCGCGCACTCCGCAAGGCGAACTCGAGATCCACCTCGACGGCTGCGATACCCCGCCGATCATCCTGCCGCTGGCGCCCGCGGCGGGCCGCGCGCAGGTCACGATCTTGCCGGCGCATCGTTTGCCGGCGCATCGTTTGCCGACGCTGCCGGGTCGACACGATCTGTGCTTGAGATTTGCCCGCCCACGTCTGGATCCTTTCTGGGCGCTCGATTGGGCCGAGATCGGGGAGTAGAGCACATGCGGATTCTCGCGCCGTTCGATGGCTGGTGCGCGCCTCTGGATGAGGTGCCGGACGAGGTGTTTGCAGGACGCATGCTCGGTGATGGGCTCGCGATCGATCCGACCCACGGTGTCGTCCTGGCGCCTTGCGACGGCGAGATCGTGACCCTGCCGCAAAGTGCGCACGCCGTGTCCATTCGCAGCGCGGAGGGCCTGGAAGTTCTGATTCACATTGGCATCGATACAGTGACGCTCGGCGGCCAGGGATTCGATGCGCGCGTCAGGCCGGGGGCCCGGGTCCGAAGCGGAGACGAACTCATTCGATTCGACTTGGACCGCGTGGCGCGCGGCGCAAAAAGTCTGATGACCCCCATCGTGGTGAGCTCCGAGGGCGCCGTGGTGAGCGAGCGGCGCGGCTCGGGTGTCGTGAGGGCCGGAGAGCTGCTGTTCCGCGTGAACGGTGGCGCAACTCAGGGAACGCCTGCCACACCGCCCGGATTGTCCGCCGAGTCCCTCACGCGCGCAGAACGCGCCGTCGCGGTCCCGCTGAGACAGGGCCTCCATGCCCGTCCCGCCGCATTGCTGGCGCGGCGCGCCAAAGGCGCGGCCGCGGCGATCACACTTCGAGCGCACGATCGCGCAACCGATGCGCGCAGCGTCGTCGGCATCATGGCGCTGGGTGTGCGCCAGGGAGATCAGCTCTTGATTCAGGCCGAGGGCGCGGGGGCATCGGAGGCCGTCGCCGAGATGCTGGCCGCTCTGGCGGAAGCAGAGCGGATGGATTCGGCGCATGCGGCCGCGCAACTTCCAGAACCTTGCGAAACTCGCCCGAAGCCGCGGGAGGAATTGAGCGGAGAACTGACGGGAGTTTGCGCCGCGCCGGGATTCGCGGTGGGCCGCGCGACCCGCATCGAGCGCCGCGAGATCGAAGTCATCGAACCAGGACGTGGTGAGCTTCACGAACGGACAGAATTGGAGCGGGCGCGCGCCAACGTGAGGTTGCGACTCGAGCGTGTCCGCAACGCGGGCGGCGGCGCGCGGCGCGAGATCATCGGGGCGCATCTTGAGTTTTTGGACGACCCTGAATTGAACGCAAGCGCGCACGCGCTCATTGCCGCGGGCAAAAGCGCCGGGTTTGCCTGGCGCGCCGCCATGCGCCAATCCATCGCGGCGCTTCAGTCGCTCGGCGATTCGCGCCTCCGTGAGCGGGCCGACGACTTGTTGGATGTTGAAGCCCATGTCTTGCTGGCACTCGCCGGAGAGGCACGACCACTGCACCTGCCGCTGCCCGAGCAAGCCGTGCTGCTCGCCGACGATCTGCTGCCGTCGGAACTGACGGCCCTCGACCGGCGCCGATTGGCAGCCATCGCATTGAGCGGCGGCGGCGCAACTTCCCATGTCGCCATTTTGGCCGCCGCCATGGAAATTCCCATGTTGATCGGTATCGGTCCGGCGCTGCGCGAAGTAGCGGACGGTCAAATCATCATCGTCGATGCCGACAACGGTACGCTCAACCATGCGCCGTCAGCCGCTGCGGTGGCGCGGACGCAGTCGATGGTGGCGGCCCGTTTGGCCCAAGCCGCCGCGCGGCGCTCGGCGGCTCTCGAGGAAAGTCGGTCTTTCGACGGCACGCGGGTGGAAGTATTTGCGAATCTGGGCAGCGCGGCGCAAGCGGGGATCGCGGTCGAGAACGGCGCCGAAGGCTGTGGGTTGCTGCGAACCGAATTTCTTTTCATCGACCGCGACACCGCACCCACGGAAGACGAACAACTGGACTGTTATCAGAGTATTGCCGATGCCCTCGGAGGCCGGCCCATGATATTGAGGATGATGGATGTGGGCGGTGATAAGCCGTTGGAGTACCTACCGTTGCCCGCCGAAACCAATCCGGCGCTCGGCCTGCGCGGGGTGCGCACGGCGCTGGCGCATCCGGATCTGATGCGCACGCAATTGCGGGCCGCCATGCGCGTCACGCCCTTTGGAGTCGTGCGTCTGTTGATCCCAATGGTGACGGATCTTGCGGAAATCATGTCGGTGCGCCGCGTCATCGCGGAACTCTCGGCCGATCTCAATCTACCCGGAAACATCGCGCTTGGCGCCATGATCGAAACGCCCGCGGCCGCCTTGACGGCGGCGGCGTTGCTCCGTGAGGTGGATTTTCTCTCCATCGGCAGCAATGACCTGACCCAATACACACTGGCCATGGATCGCGGCCATTCGCAACTCGCGCGCCGCACCGACGCCTTGCATCCCGCGGTCTTGCAATTGATTGCGGCGGCGGCGAGCGCGGGCAACGCCGCCGGCAAACTGGTGGCCGTGTGCGGCGGAGTCGCGGCCGATCATTCGGCGGTGCCGATATTGCTCGGACTGGGTGTTCGTGAACTGTCGGTGGTGCCGGGGGCCGTTCCCGCTCTCAAAAGCCAGATTCGCTCGCTGCGTCTTGCCGCTTGCGCGAGCCTTGCACAGAGTTGTCTTGGCCTCAGTTCGGCCGCGGAGGTGCGCGGCATGGTCGAGCGGTTCGCCGCCGGAGGGGATGAGACATGAAATTTCGCTTTACCGGATTCCAACAGCTCGGCCGCGCCTTGATGCTGCCGATCGCCGTGCTGCCCATTGCCGGCTTGCTGCTGCGTCTCGGCCAGCCGGATTTGCTCAACTGGATCGCCATGGCAGCCGCCGGCAAAGCGGTATTCGTGAATCTTGGCTTGCTGTTCGCCGTGGGCGTCGGGGTGGGGCTAGCCCGCGAAAATCACGGCGCGGCGGGCCTCGCAGCCCTGGTCGGCTACGTGGTGACGATTCGAGCGGCCGAAACCTTGCTGCACATGGCACCCGGCACGCTCGACAAGCCCACCATTCCGGTCGGCTTGTTGTCCGGCATCATCGCCGGTGTCGCCTACAACCGCTACAGCAGCATCAGCCTACCCAGCTATTTGAGTTTTTTCGGCGGCCGGCGCTTTATCCCGATCATCAGCGGGCTTTTAGGATTGATATTGGGCGTGATCCTCGGTTATGCGTGGCCCGTTTTGGAACGGGGCATGGACGGCGCCAGCCACGCCATCTTGGGCGCCGGTCCGATCGGGCTGTTTGCCTACGGGGTCTTGAACCGAATTTTGATCGTGACCGGTCTGCACCACATTTTGAACAATTTTGCGTGGTTCATTTTGGGCGACTATCACGGCGCGACCGGCGATTTGGGACGATTCTTCGCCGGCGATCCGAGCGCCGGCGCATTCATGTCCGGCTTCTTTCCGGTGATGATGTTCGGCTTGCCGGGTGCCTGCCTCGCCATGTATCACACCGCGCGCCCGGAGCGGCGCGCCGGCGTGGCGGGGCTGCTGCTATCACTGGGACTGACTTCGTTCCTGACGGGCGTCACCGAGCCGGTGGAATTCACTTTCATGTTTCTCGCGCCGGTCCTGTACGCCTTGCATGCGGTAGCAACCGGGTTGGCGATGGTCCTGATGAACGCACTCGGCGTGCATTTGGGCTTCAGCTTCTCCGCGGGACTCTTCGACTACGTGCTGAACTTCACCCACGCCCAGCGGCCGCTGCTGCTGATACCGATCGGCATCGCATACTTCGTGTTGTACTACGGTGTGTTTCGCTTCTGCATCGTACGCTGGAATCTTTCCACGCCCGGCCGCGGCACTGACGACACGCCCGCCGCGGCGAGCGCAGCCGCGACCACCGGCACGCGCGGCAGATCCTTTGTGGATGCCCTCGGCGGAGCGGGGAATCTGACCGAGGTCACCGCCTGCACCACGCGCTTGCGTTTGAGCCTCATCGACAATCGAGGCATCGACGAACCCGCGCTCACACGGCTGGGCTCGCGCGGGGTGCTGCGCTCGGCCGGCACCGGCCTGCAAGTGGTGTTGGGCCCGATCGCGGATCAAGTCGCCGGCGAAATTCGCGAAGCCCTGCGTGCGGGGGGCACGCCGCAGGGCGGCAAGTTGCAGGGTGATTCGCCGCAGGTTGCATCGCACCGGGAGGCCGGTTGGGTGCCGGACGCGGCGGCCGCGCTGGCCGCGCTCGGCGGCCGCAACAACGTGGGAGACGTCGAATGCCATGCCGGGCGCGTGCTGCTGCGCGTGGCCGATCCCAAGATCATCGATGAATCGGCGCTGCGATCACTCGGCGTGCGCGCAGTGGCGCATCCGCGCGCCGGTTCCATGCAGTTGTTGATTCCAGGGTCCGCCGAAGAGTGGGCGCAGCCGTTGCGCCGCTTACTCGCCTGAGGTCAAAAAGGGGCGCACATGAGCGACACCGCCACCCTCTACAATCGCACGCCCGAGGAGTCTCAGCACCGGCCCGCGCGGCAATCAGCGCTGCCCGCCACCTTGAGGCGAATCCTCATAGTCGGCGGCGGTACGGCCGGCTGGATGAGCGCACTGATCCTGGCGCGCTCGCTCATCGAACGAGGCGTCGAGATTACGTTGGTGGAGTCGCCCTCGGTGGGCATCATCGGCGTGGGCGAGGGCTCGACCCCCTGGCTGCGAGGATTCTTCGACAGCCTGAACATCGAGGAGGCGGAGTGGATGCCCGAGTGCCACGCCACCTATAAGTGCGGCATCACCTTCGAGGGTTGGTCGACCAAACCGGGCCACGCCCGTTACTTTCATCCCTTTGCCTCGATGCTCGACAACCTCACGATGACGCAGTTCGTGCACAACACTGACGCGAGGGTCCGCGGCGCCGATGTTTGCGCGGACCCGGATCGATTCTTCATCGCGGCCCGTCTGGCGCAAAAACACCGGGCGCCCAAGGCCGCCGAGCACTTCCCCTTCGACATTTGGCATGGATATCACTTCGATGCGGTGATGTTGGGGCGCTTTCTGCAGAAAAAAGCCTTGCAGCGGGGCGTTCATCATCACAGCGCGCATGTCACCCACGCAAATCTCGATGAGGAGGGCGCCATCGCCTCGGTGGGCACCGCGGAAGGGGCGACGATCGGCGCGGATTTGTTCGTCGATTGCACCGGATTCGCGGGACTCCTTATCGACAAGGCCCTGAAGACGCCCTACGTCAGCTTTGCCGAAAACTTGTTCAACGATGCGGCGGTCGCCATGCCGACACCCATGGGCGAAACGATTCCGTCGGAGACGGTCTCGACGGCCATGCAACATGGCTGGGCATGGAAGATCCCGCTCACCGAGCGCTTCGGCAACGGCTACGTCTACAGTTCGCAGTTTTGCTCCGCGGATCAGGCGGAAACGGAGCTGCGCGAACGCTTGGGTATGCTCGATTCGGACACTCCGGCGCGTCATTTGAAAATGAAAATAGGGCGGGTGACCAAGCATTGGAATAAAAACTGTCTCGCGGTGGGACTATCCCAGGGCTTCATCGAGCCCCTGGAGGCAACCGCATTGCTGTTCATACAGCAGACCGCGGCGGTGTTCGTCGATTTTCTCGAGCAAGGAGACTTAAGCGAAGCGGCCAAAGCGCGCTTCAATGCGCACGTCAACGAACATTTCGAAGGCACGCGCGATTACATCGTGACCCACTACAAGACCAATAGCCGCACGGATACCGAATATTGGCGCGCCAATGCGGCGAATCGGAAGATATCCGAACCGTTGAAGCAACTGCTCAATTTATGGATGTCGGGCAATGGCATCGCGCCGGCAGTGCGCAAGCAGTCCCTGGGTCGCGGCTATCCGGTCTTCTCCTGGTACGCGATCATGTCGGGAATGGGGATCTTCCCGGATCCGAAGGATCTGCGGCCGCCGCGCAGCGAGGAGAAGACTTTCGGAATCGAGCAAATCGACAACCTGCTCGAGCGCAGCGCGGCCAACTATCAGGATCATCGGGAGGTTCTGCGCAACATTCCGCCGCGGCGCATCGGTCGGACGCTGCAGGTGTATTTTTGGTGAAAGAATATTCCGGCCTGAGCGTCGAGCAGATCCGGCGCGAGGTGCTGACTGATAAGCGCCCCGCCATATTGCGTGGATTGGTGCGCGATTGGCGCGCCGTACGCGAGTTCGCCAATTCCCCCGCTTCCCTGGTGCGGTATCTGCGGCAGCTCGACAGCGGCGCGCCGGTGAATGCACTGATGACGGCGCCGGAGGCGGGCGGTCAAATTGCCTACAACGCCGCCATGGATGGGTTCAATTTCCACCGCAACCGGCTGGCGTTGTCGGAAATCGCCGAACAGGTCCTGCGCTATGCGCAGTTTGCGCAGCCTCCGGCGGTCGCCGCGCAAAGCGCGCTGATCCGCGACTGCCTGCCGGGCTTTTCCCGCGACAATGCGCTGGCGCTGTTCGATGAGACCATCCTGCCGCGCATATGGCTGGGAAATCGGATCACGACGCCGACGCATGTGGATGAATGGAACAATGTGGCTTGCGTCGTGGCCGGCAGCCGCCGCTTCACGCTGTTTCCGCCCGAGCAAATTGCGAATCTCTATATTGGGCCGTTGGACTTTGCACCCACCGGAGCGGCGATGAGCCTGGCGTCGCTGCGAGATCCGGATTTCGCGCGCCATCCCAAATTTCGCGAAGCGCTCGCCGCTGCCCAGGACGCGGTGCTGCAACCGGGCGACTGTCTGTTCATTCCGCCGCTTTGGTGGCACCACGTGGAATCGCTCGAGCCTTTCAACGTGTTGGTGAATTATTGGTGGCACGATCCGCTCGGCGCCGATTCAAAGGCCGATTCGGCCTTCGATGCCCTGCTGGCCGGGATCTTGAGCATCCGCGCATTGCCGCCCCAATCGCGGCAGGCTTGGCGCGCGTTTTTCGAGCACTATGTGTTTGGCGCGCATGCCGAATCAGTCGAGCATATTCCGCAAGAGCGGCGCGGCATCTTGGGGAGCTTGTCGCGGGAGCAAAGTGAGGCGCTGCGCGCGCACTTGGCGAAAAAGCTGACCCGCTAGCGGCTTTGAACCGGCCTCGCGCAGGCGAGGCCGATTCGCAGCCAAACTCAAGCGGGGCGGCTATGGCGGCGCTGCTATGCCGCGGGGCTGCCTTCAACCTGGATCTGCAGCTTGACGTCCATCTTGAAACCGTACTTCTCGCCGTAATTCACGCCGAAATCGGCGCGGTTGAGGGTGCCGGTGGCATCGGCGCCGCAAACTTGCTTTTTGCTCATCGGATTTTGCACGCACTTGAAGGAATCGATTTTCAGCGTGAGCGGCTTGGTCACGCCGTGCATGCTCAGCGTGCCTACGGCTTCCGTGGGAGTGGCCCCATGGAATTTGGCCAGCTTTCCGGTGAAAGTCGCGGTGGGATACTTGGCGACATCGAACAGTTCAGCCGACTTCGCGTGCTCATTGAGCTTGGGCATGCCGAAGTCGATGGAGTTCATGTCCACGGTGACTTCGATGGAACCGGTCTTTGCCTCCTTGTCGTAGACCACCTTGCCCGAGGAGGAATCGAATTTACCGCGCCAAACCGACAGTCCGCCGAAATGGTCGGCGGCGAAACTCGGATAAGTGTGGTTCGGGTCGAGATTGTAGGTGACCGGCGCTGCAAAGGCGCTCGCGCCGAGCAGGGTGGCCAGTGACGCCAAGACAATACGGTTCATTGAAAGCTCCTTAGAACGTACGGGTATAATTTCCGGCTGCCGCTGCAGTATCCCGGACGCGAATCATAGCCCAAAGCAAAGGCGTTGCCCGGGCTTATCTCCGCATGGGTTTTATTTAGGGGTTTTTTCATGGAATTATTCGCTGCGATCGCTTCGCGCTCGACCGCCAAGTCGCTCACCGGACCGGGTCCTACGCCGGCGCAAATCACCCGGCTCCTCGAGGCTGCCGGGCATGCGCCGGACCACGGGCGCCTCAAGCCGTGGCGTTTCGTGGCGGTCGACGGTGCCGCAAGGGAAGCCTTTGCAATCGCGGTGGCGCAGTCGCGGCGCGATCAAAACCCGGCGTACACCGACGCGCAGATGGAACTTGAACGCGAGAAGATCAGACGCTCGCCGAGCATTCTGGTGGCCGGATGTGTCGTGAGAAAGGACATCCCCAAGGTGCCGGAAATTGAACAGGTGATCGCCGCCGGCGCCGCAGTCGAGAATTTGTTGCTGGCGGCGACCGAACTCGGGATAGGCGCGATGTGGAAGACCGGACCTGCCGCGTACAGTGCGCGAGTCAAGGCCCTGGTCGGTCTCTCTGCCGATGACCATATCGTGGCCATCCTGCATCTGGGCACGGCCGTCAAATAGTGTGCGGACGCAGCGAGGCGGTCTTCACCAGCGCCCACACGGCCTTGCCCGCGGCCAGATCCAGTTCGCGGGTGGCGGCTTTGGTGACTCGCGCCATGATGAGAATACCGCCGACGTCGATCGCGATCAGATCGGAGTCCTCGACGTCATCCGCGATGCTGGTTATCACGCCCGGCAAGCTGTTGCGGACGCTGAGATGCCGCGGCGCTTCGGTCGCGACGATGATGTCGCGCGCCAGCAATTGCACCCTGAGCCGCGTGCCCGGTGCCGCCTTGGCGCATTGAACCTTGAGTTCCCCCGGCCCACCTGCACTCGCGTCAGCCCGCTCGATGAATCCGTGCCGAGTACCGTGCCGTCGACAATGGCGCCGACGGCATCGGCCCCGATAACGGCGCGGACTTTGGGGTGCAAGCCCATTTCGCCCAAGTCCCCTTGTGCAATGGTCTTGCCAGCCTCCATGAGGACAAGGTGAGTTGCCACGCGCAGCACCTCGTCAAAATTGTGGCTGACGTACACCATCGGGATGGCCAGTTGATCGCGCAAATTTTCGAGGTAGGGCAGCACTTCCTCGCGGCGTGATGCATCGAGCGAGGCCAGCGGCTCATCCAGCAGCAGCAGGCTCGGCTGCGACAACAAGGCTCGGCCCATCGCCACCCGCTGACGCTCGCCGCCGGACAACTCATGGGTGCGACGCCGCAGCAGCGGCCCGAGGTCCAGCAATTCCACCACCCGGTCGACGCCGACGAAGGGCGTGACGGCGGCTCGCTTGAGGCCGTAGCGCAGATTCGCATCGACTCTCATGTGGGGAAACAAGCGCGCGTCTTGAAACACGTATCCGATGCGCCGGCTTTCTGGCGGCACGTTGATGCCAGAACGCGTATCGAGCAACACGCTGTCATCCAGCGCGACGCAGCCCGAGTCCGGCGCCAGCAAGCCCGCGATCACGTTGACCAACGTGGTCTTGCCGCAGCCCGATCGACCGAACAAGGCAACGACGCCGGGCGTGGGCAGCTCGAATTGCGCGTCCAGCACAAATGCGCCGCGGCGCTTGTTTGCGGAAACCCTCAGCATCAGCGGCCCAACATCCGCCGCACGCGCCGCGCGAACCACTCGGACAGAAACAGCCCGGTGAGTCCGAGGGCGCAGGAAAGAATCGCCAGGCGCGCAGCCTCGCTATCGCCGCCGGGCGTCTGCAGCGCCGTATATAAGGCGAGCGGCAAGGTGCGCGTTTCCCCCGGGATGTTGGAAACGAAGGTGATGACGGCCCCGAACTCACCGAGCGCGGCGGAAAAGGCGGTAATGGCGCCCGCCAACACGCCCGGCAGCATGAGCGGCAGGGTGATGCTGACGAAACGATTGACGGCCCCGGCGCCCAAGGTGCGCGCCGCGTCCTCGAGTCCGCGATCGACATTCTCCAGCGAGATGCGCATGGCGCGCACCATCAGCGGGAAGGACATGACCGCGGTCGCCAGCGCCGCGCCGTTGCGGGTGAATATGAGCTCGATGCCGAAAACCCGCTCGAGCCAGCCGCCGATCGGGCCGCGCGCACCGAACAGCAGCAGCAACAGATACCCCACCACCACCGGCGGCAGCACCAGCGGCAAATGCACGAATGCATCGAGCACGGTGCGCCCGTAGAATTGCTTGCGGGTGAGCACCCACGCCAATACGAGCGCCAACGGCAGACTCAACAGGAGGCTGCGAGTGGCGACGCTCAAGCTCAAGACCAGCGCTTCGCTCTCGGTGGAACTCAGCCACATCATTGTCGGATCTCGTTACGGGACTTCAAGCGTCACGCAGTATACTGTGTGCTCGCCCGAGCTTTAGGATCCGATCAATGCCCTATTTTCACGCGGCGGCGCCTGCCGCAGCGTCCAGAGAGCCCTCGACGGCGAGCCGAATCGGCGTTCTGCTCGTCAATCTGGGCACGCCGGATGCGCCCGGCTATTTTGCCGTTCAGCGCTATTTGCGCGAATTCTTGAGCGACCGTCGCGTCATCGAGACTCCGCGCCTGATCTGGCTGCCGCTTCTGTACGGCGTGGTGCTGCCGTTTCGGCCGCTGCGGACGGCGCGCAACTATCGAAAGATCTGGATGAGAGAAGGCTCACCGCTGGCCGTGTATTCGAAGCGGCTTGCCGTCAAGGTCGGTTCTTTGTTGAGTGCGGCATTCAATGATGGCGTTCATCTCGAATTGGCGATGACCTATGGCAACCCGAGCATCGAGCGTGCCGTGCAATCCTTTGCGGCACGCGGCATCGACAAGCTGTTGGTTCTGCCGCTGTATCCGCAGTATTGTTCCTCCACCACCGGATCGGTGGTCGATGGCACCAATCGCGCGCTGCAGCGCTGGCGCAAGCTGCCCGAGATCCGTTTCGTCAACGACTACCACGACAATGGCGCCTATATCGAGGCGCTGAGCCGCAAAATACGCCGGCATTGGGATGCGGTTGGGGAGCGCTCGCACCTGCTGTTCTCCTATCACGGAATCCCGCTGTCGTATGTCGAGAAGGGCGATCCTTACCGGAGTCAGACCGAGGCGACCACGCGCTTGGTGGCGAGTCGTTTGGGATTGAACGAAGGCGAGTGGTCGCATTGCTATCAATCGCGGTTCGGCCGGGTGGCATGGCTGCAGCCCTACACCCTGGAGAAGATCAAGGAATTGGCGGACCGCGGCATCCGCGATCTCACCGTGGCATCGCCGTCCTTTGCGGTCGACTGCCTCGAAACGCTCGAGGAGATCGCCTTGGAGTATCGCGACCGATTTCTCGAGTGGGGCGGCAAGCGGCTCACCTTGGTGGCCGGGTTGAATGACGACGATGAGCACGCGCAGGCATTGGCGGGCATCATCGCCAGCCGGCTCACCGGTTGGGATTAATCTTCACTCCAGGCGCGCGCCAGAATTGCCGCGCTATTCACCTGCGCGGCATGCGCGCCGAACACGGCGCCCCAGCCTTGATCAGCCAGGCGGGTTGCGCAAAAGCCTTCCGCCGCCGCGGCCGCAGATGAATTGACCGCGCCGGCGATCAACAATTTGGCCTGCACCAGCGTGACGAAGGACTGCGCGAATTTTCGCGCGTGCGCTTCCGTCATTGCGCCGCCATCGATGCCGGCGGCGAACCGTTCGAACGCCGCATCGAAGTGCCGCTCCTGACCGCGGGCGGGCGATAGCTCCTCGAGCACGGCCGCGCGCGTCGCCTGCGATTTGCCGAAGGCGCGCAGCACGTCGAGGCACATGATGTTGCCCGAACCTTCCCAGATGGAATTCACGGGCATCTCGCGGGCAATGCGCGCCAAAGGGAGCTCCTCCGTGTAGCCGTTGCCGCCCAACACTTCCATGGCTTCGGCCGCCAGTTCGCAGCCGCGCTTGCACACCCAGAATTTTGCCGCCGAGGTAAGCGCGCGGCGCAGCGCAACCTCGCTGGGGCTGTCGCTGTCGAAGGCGCGCGCCAGGCGCAGGCTGAGCGCGCATGGCCGCCTCGGATTCGAGCGCCATGTCGGCCAGTACGCTGCGCATCAAGGGCTGCTCGATCAAAAGCGCTCCGAATGCCGTGCGATGATGGGCATGATGCAACGCTTGAACGAGGGCCTGGCGCATCAAGCCGGCGCTCCCCGTGCAGCAATCGAGGCGCGTAAAGGTGCCCATTTCGAGGATGGTCGGCACGCCGCGTCCTTCCTCGCCCAACAACGCCGCCCATGCATCCACGAACTCGACTTCGGAGGAGGCATTGGAGCGATTGCCAAGCTTGTCCTTCAGGCGCTGAATGTAAATGCCGTTCAGGCTGCCGTCCGGCAGGCGCCGCGGCATGAAGAAGCACGACAAGCCGCCGCTGCTTTGCGCCAGCACCAGGTGAGCGTCGCATTGCGGGGCGGAGAAGAACCATTTGTGCCCGCTGATCCGAAAAGAGCCGTCGCTGCGAGCGGACCGCGCGAGTCGTGTTCGCCCTCACATCGGAGCCGCCTTGCTTCTCCGTCATGCCCATGCCGATCAGGCCGCCGCGCTTTTCCTCGAAGGGGATGTCGCGCGCGATCGTAGCCGCGGGTGAGCAGCCGGGGCACCCAGTCGCGCGCCAAGCCAGGCATCCCGGCGCATCGCGGCGATGGCGCCATAGGTCATGGTGGTCGGACACAATGTCCCGCTCTCGATCTGTGCCTGCATGTAGTAACCGGCCGCACGGGCGACATGCGCTCCGTGGGGCGCGTCCGGCGACCACGGGCGCTGTGATAGCCGCGTGCCGCGATGCCCCGCATCAGTGCATGCCACGACGGATGAAACTCGATGGAGTCGATGCGATTCGCCGCGCACATCGAAGCTATGCAGGATGGGCGGGATGCGGTTTGCGAGGCGTCCATGCTCGAATTGCGTGCACGCACCCAATTCGGCGCCGGCGCGCTCGAGTTCGGGCGCAGCCCAGGATGATCCTTCGCGCGCAACGGCCGCCTGCAGCGGCTCATCGCTGGCGAACAGGTTGTAGTCCGCCAATGGCGGGGTTTGATTGAAAACGGTATGTGTGCCGGAACCATGTTCCATGATTTCGATCTTGCGCCAAGCGCGCGAGCAGTGCTAGATTCCAAGCCATATGCGTTCTTCCTGCAGCAAATTCCCTTCTCGCCCCGGCGCCCGGCTGCGCCTGGGTTCGCTCGCGCTGCTGCTGCTGCGCCGCTAGGCGCCACTCAACCCCAGCGCCATCGGTCGGCGCTTTACAAGACCGGAAAATCACCCAAAAAATTCCCTGCCCGGCGAGTGAGGGTTTTATATCTCTTGAGCGAGAAGAAATCCCATGTTGCGCAATCCGTCGACCAAGTACCGCCAGTTTTACCCCGATCGGCCTCACCGACCGGCGCCTGGCCGAACGCGCGTCATCGACCGCGCCCCCCACCTGGTGCAGCGTCGATCTGCGCGACGGCAATCAGGCGCTGATCGAACCGATGGATGCGGCGCGCAAGCGCCGCATGTTCGACATGCTGGTCAAAATCGGCTTCAAGGAGATCGAGGTCGGATTTCCGGCCGCCTCGCAGACCGATTTCGATTTCGTCCGCGAACTCATCGAGCAGGAATCTGATTCCGGACGATGTCGACCATTCAGGTGCTCACGCAGGCGCGCCCCGAGCTCATCGCGCGCACCTATGAGTCGCTGCGCGGTGCGCGCCGCGCCATCGTGCACGTCTACAACTCCACCTCGGTGGCCCAGCGCCGCGTGGTGTTTCGCACCGACCGGGCCGGCATCATCGACATCGCGGTGCGCGGCGCGAGCGTCGTGCGGGAACACGCCTTGAACGCGAGCCGGACACGGATTGGATCTTCCAGTACAGCCCGGAGAGCTTCACCGGCACCGAACTGGATTTTGCCGTCGAGATCTGCGATGCCGTCAACGCGGTGTGGGAACCGACCCCGCAGCACAAGTCGATTCTCGAATCTGCCGGCCACGGTCGAGATGGCGACGCCCAATATTTATGCCGACCAGATCGAATGGTTTCGGACGCCACCTCGCACGAATCGCGACTTGCATCGTCTTGAGCGTGCATCCGCACAACGACCGCGGCACCGGCGGTCGCGGCCGCGGAGCTCGCCGTGATGGCCGGCGCCGAGCGCATCGAGGGAACGCTGTTCGGCAACGGCGAGCGCACCGGCAATGTCGACATCGTGACCTTGGCGCTGAATCTTTACACGCAAGGCGTTGATCCAAAATTGGATTTCTCCAATATCAACGAGGCGGCCCGCTGCGCCGAGGCCTGCAATCAGCTGCCCATCCATCCGCGCCACCCCTATGTGGGCGATCTGGTATTCACGGCGTTTTCCGGCTCGCACCAGGACGCCATCAAGAAGGGCTCTGGCGGCCCGCAGCGGAGGCGGACCTCTGGGACGTTCCCTATCTGCCCATCGATCCTTCGCGATCTCGGTCGCTCCTACGACTCGATCATTCGGGTCAACAGTCAGTCGGGCAAGGGCGGCGTCGCCTACCTGCTGGAGCGCGATTATCAGTTGGTGCATGCCGCGGCGGCTGCAAATCGAGTTCAGCCAGGTCGTGCAAGCCGCGGCAGATATCACCGGTAAGGAACTGACTTCTCAGGAGTTATGGGATCTGTTCAGCGCGCGAATACCTGACGCCGCGAGCGCCCTTCGTGTACCGCGTCGCATCAGCTCGCCGCCTCGACCGACGGTGCCGACCAGCGAGCGGATCACGCTTCAGATGGAGCGCGACGGCCGCGCCGAGACCTGGCTGGGTCAGGGTCCGGGCCGATCGATGCCATGGTCGCAGCCGATCGCGCTGCCTTTCGACGTGCTGTCCTATGAGGAGCATTCGCGCGGCCAGGGCAGCGGCGCCCAGGCGGTGTCCTATATCGAGATCACCACCCGCTCGCGGCGCACGCTGTTCGGGGCCGGCATGCACCCCAATATCATCACGGCCTCTCTCCTGGCCGTTCTGTCGGCGGTAAATCGGGCCATCGCGCTCGGCGCGCTGCCGGCGCGTGGCGACTCGCTGCCCGAACAGGGCCTGAGGAATATCGTGTAACAACCTGAAATTATAGAGATAAATGCCCAAGAGACGATCTTTAAAACTGTGCCGCGGCATTCTGGTCCAACTCTGCAGCGATTCTTGCGGCACTAGTTGAATGCCAGCAGAATCGGCTATAGTGCGCAGCTTCATGAATTGAGGCTGATCGATGCTATTGATTTCAGGGGCTTTTCTTCGAACAATGAGCGAACGCGAAGACGAACATTTCGACATTGACGATGAGTTTCTCGGCGAAGCCGAGGAATCGCATGACTTCGATCCCCTCATTGAGCGCACCGAGCGGCGCCCCAAAGTGGCAGCCGGCCGGTAAACGCGGCAAAGCGGCGTGGAGCCGGGTCGAAGACGTCCTGGCTGAACGGCAGCTGGAAAAAGAGCTGCGCGACATTTTCGAAGACGATTGAATCATCGTTTCCTGACGCTGCGCGCCAGGCCTCGCGGAACTTAAATCACATGTCTTCCTTTTCGCCAGACAACGCTCGGGCCTGGGTCGTGCTCAAATTCGGCGGCACGAGCGTCTCCATCGGCCGTCAATTGGCACAACATCGCCCAGGTGCTCAGGCAGCGCCTCGCCGAAGGCTTGCGCCCCGTCGTCGTTCATTCCGCTCTCTCCGGCATCACCGATCAACTCGAGGCGCTGCTCTCCGCCGCACTGGACGGTTCGCCACGCGCCGATCGCTGGAGCGAATCGAACTCGCGCATCGCCGATCTCGCCGCAGCGCTTGGCTGTCGTTCCCAACGAGCCGATTTCGACCGCTTTGTGCAGGAGTTGCGCGAGCTGGCCAACCGTTTGGCGGAGCGGCGCGAGCATCGGCGATGCCGCGCGCGCCCGGGTCATGGCCATGGGCGAATTGCTGGCGACCACCCTCGGCGTCGAGTTTTTGAATGCGCAGGGCATCGGCACTGTCTGGGTCGACGCGCGCACCGTGCTGCGCGCGGATGATCGGCGCGACGCCACTCAAAGGCCAGCCTGCTGTCGGCCACCTGCGATTTTGCGCCCGATGCAGACTCTGCAGGCGAACTGGCGCGCGCTCGATCGAGTCGTGCTCACCCAGGGATTCATCGCCGCCAACGAGGAAGGGGAGACGGTGCTGCTCGGCCGCGGCGGCTCGGATACCTCCGGCTGCGTATTTCGCCGCCAAGCTCGGCTGCGGACCGCCTCGAGATCTGGACCGACGTGCCGGGCATGTTCAGCGCCAATCCGCGCGCAGTGCCGACCGCGCGGCTGCTGCGCGCGCTGCACTATGATGAGGCGCAGGAAATCGCCAGCAACGGCGCCAAGGTGCTGCATCCGCGCTGCGTCCTGCCGGTGCGCCAGTACAAGATTCCGCTGCATGTCTATGCAACGCAGGCGCCCGGCCTGGAGGGCACGGTGGTCAGCGCCGAATGTCGCCGACAGCGCCGCGCAGGTCAAAGCGATCGCGATCAAGAAGGGAATCACGCTGGTTTCCATGGAGAGCCCGGGCATGTGGCATCAGGTCGGATTTCTGGCCGATGCGTTCCAGGTGTTCAAGCAGCAGGGCTGTCGGTCGATTTGGTCTCCACCTCGGAGACCAACGTGACCGTGTCGCTGGATCCGACCGCCAACACCCTCGATCCGGCCGCGCTCGCAGAGGCTGACGGCGGCGCTTGAGCGAGCTGTGCCGCGTCGAGATCTTGGGACCCTGCGCATCGTTGAGCCTGCTCGGGCACAATATCCGCGGCATCCTGCACGAATTCGGGATCGGCATTCGAATTGTTCCAGGATCACAAGATCTATCTGGTGACGCCAGGCCGCCAATGATTTGAATTTCACCTTCGTGATCGACGAATCGCAGGGCGACCGCCTGGTGCAGCAGCTGCACGAGCGGCTGATCCAGAGCATCGGGTCGGACAAGGTGCTCGGGCCGACCTGGCTGCAACTGTTCGCCGACAAGGAGCAGCGCGCGCCGGCGCGCCGCGTGAATTGGTGGGAGGAGCCGCGCGAAGCGCAGCGGCTGCTCGATATCGCGCGCGCGCGAGTCCGCGGCCTTTGTCTACGACATGGCGAGCTTTGGATGCGGCGATTGCGGCGGTGCTGCGCGGTACGCTCGGTGGAGCGCTGGGCCTATGCGATGAAGGCCAACTGGCATCCCGACATCCTGCGCAGCGCATCTACGCGGCCGGGCCTCACGCTCGAGTGCGTATCGCAGGGCGAGCTCGAGCACGCATTCGCCGCCGTGCCGGCGCTCGATCCCGCGGCGGGTGCTGTTCACGCCCAATTTCGCGCCGCGCGCGGAATACGAATTCGGTTTCGCGAAGGGCGTGCGCGTCACTCTGGACAATCTTTATCCGCTGAAAATGTGGCCGGAGGTGTTCCGCGGCCGAGAGATCTTCGTGCGCATCGATCCCGGATTCGGGCGCGGCCATCACAGTCACGTGCGCACCGCGGGCGTGCACTCGAAGTTCGGCGTCCCGCTGTCGCGAGGCCGACGAGCTGGTCGGCGCTGGCCCGGTCCGCGGGCGTGCGGGTCGTCGGGCTGCACGCGCACACCGGCAGCGGCATCTTCGATGTGGCGAACTGGACCGAGACCGGCGCGCTGCTCGCCGAGCTCGCGACGCGCTTTCCGGAGGTCGACGGTCGTGGACCTGGGCGGCGGCATCGGCGTGCCGGACCAGGCTGGGCAGAGCGGAATCGATCTTGCGGCGCTGGATGCGGGCGTCGCGCAGCTGCGACAGCGATTTCCGCAGCATCGAATTCTGGATGGAGCCGGGCCGCTTCCTGGTCGCGCAAGGCGGGAGTGCTGGTCGCCATGGTCACCCAGCTGAAGGGCAAGGGCGACGTGCACTACGTGGGCATCGCGACCGGCATGAATTCCCTGATCCGCCCGGCGCTCTATGGGGCACATCACGATATCCGCAATCTGACCCGGCTCGGCGAGCCGCTGAGCCGATCATGTGACCGTCGTGGGCCCGATCTGCGAGAGCGCCGACCAGCTCGGGAGCGACCGCTGGTTGCCCCGTACCCAGCGAGGGCGATGTGCTTCTGATCGCGAACTGCGGCGCTTATGGGTACGCCATGGGCTCGAATTATAATCGGCGGCCACCGGCCCGGGAGTTCATGATCGAATCATGAAGCAAGTCGGCATCATCGGTTGGCGCGGCATGGTCGGCTCGGTGCTGCTCGAGCGGATGCGCGCGGAACGCGACTTCGATCTCGTCGACCCGTTTTTTCAGCACCTCGCAGGCGGGCGTCGCGCCGCGCCGGACATCGGCGGGCAGCGCCGCGGGTCGTCGGTGCAGGATGCGAACGACCTCGCCGCGCTCGCGCGCCTGCCCATGCTGATCAGCACCCAGGGCGGCGACTATACGCAGGCGGTCCACCCGCGGCTGCGCGCAGCCGGGCTGGCAGGGCTATTGGATCGATGCCGCGTCGACCTTGCGAATGGCAAAAGATGCCGGTGATCGTGCTCGATCCGGTCAATCTGCCGGTGATGCAGGCGGCGCGCGAGCGCGGCATCAAGGATTTCATCGGCGGCAACTGCACCGTGTCGCTGATGCTGATGGCGGTGGGCGGCCTGATGCGTGCGGGCGTGGTCGAATGGATCACCGCGATGACCTATCAATCGGCCTCGGGCGCCGGCGCGCAGAACATGCGCGAACTGCTCGAGCAAATGGGCGCGCTGCATCGAGTCGGCGGCGTCGTTGCTTGCAAGATCCCGCCTCGAGCATCCTCGACATCGACCGAGCGGTCAGCGCGAGCGTTCTCGGCCCGCGGAATTTCCCGCGTGCGCACTTCGGCGTGCCGCTGGCGGCGAAGCCTGATCCCCTGGATCGACAAGGATTTGGGCAACGGACAGAGCCGCGAGGAATGGAAGGCGGGCGCCGAGGCCAACAAGATCCTCGGGACCGAAGCGCGCGCCCATCCCGGTCGAGGGAATCTGCGTGCGGGTGGGCGCGATGCGCTGCCATTCGCAGGCGCTCGACCATCAAGCTCAGGCACGATTTGCCGCTCGCGGAGATCGAGCGGCTGATCGGCAGCGGCAATCCCTGGGTGCAGGATCGTGCCCGAACAAGCGCGAGGCCATCGATCCGCCGAGCTCTCGCCGGCCGCGGTCAGCGGCAAGCCTGGAATTCCCGGTCGGCCGGCTGCGCAAGCTTGCGATGGGCGGCGAATACCTGTCCGCTTTCACGGTGGGCGATCAGCTGCTGTGGGGCGCCGCCGAACCGCTGCGCCGGACGATGCGCTTCCTGCTGCCGCAGCTGCCTTAAAAGCCCGTCCGACAGGTTCCTAAGGTGCCCACATGACTTCGACCGGCGTGCGGCGCTGACGCAGCACGCAGCGGATGGGCATCTCTTCGGCCGGCCCTGCGGCGCTGGCGGCGCAGTAGGTGCTCCACTTCTGCGCGCCGGTGATCAGCACTACGATGCGGCGCGAATCGAGCAGGGCGCTCAAGTTCAGGCTCAGCCGCGGATGGGGAGCCACCGGCGAGCGCATGCCCACGCAGCCCGGAACCGCCGCCGGATTGAGAGCACTGGCTAAATTCGGCGATCGCGGAAACAGCGAGGCGGTATGACCATCATCGCCCATGCCGAGCACGACGGCATCGAAGGGGCGCGGAACGCGGGCAAAGGTCTCCCACGCCGACACAGCGCCCAGATCCGGAGTGGGCGCGGCATTTTTCAGCCCGATGAAGCGCGCCGCCGCCGCCGCTTCTTGCAGCAACACCTCGCGCACCAGCTTCTCGTTGCTGGCAGGGTCGGTGGGGTCCACCCAGCGCTCATCGGCGAGCGCGATGCATACCCGGCTCCAGTCGAGCTTTTCGGCGCGCAATGATTGGAACATTTTGACCGGCGAGTTGCCGCCGGACACGACCAGGCTGGCGGTGCCGCGCGCCGCGATCGCCGCGCGCAGGGTCGCGGCGAGCTGGTCGCTCAAGTTTCGCGACAGCAGGTCGCCGTCGGCGAATTTCTTCACGGGGGAATTCGGGGCGGATTCAGAGTCGGTCATCGGCTCAGCCTAACATTTGCGCGCGCATTCCAGTAAGTCCCGAACGCTGTGGCACAATGCGCCCTGCCCATGAACCTCCGCCGCATGCGTTGCGGGCCCCGGCGCGGGATGCGAAGTCGTTGAGCTCAACTTTCAGGCTGGGAATTCTATGAAGGATTTGACCGACAGTTCCATCGTCAAGAACATATTGCAGATGGCTCTGCCCATTGCGGCGGGCATGTTCTTTCAGACCTTGTATTTTCTGATCGATCTGTACTTTGTCGCCGGGCTGGGAGACGCCGCGATTGCGGGGGTGGGCGCCGCCGGCAACGTCATGTTCGTCGTTTTTGCGGTCACGCAGGTGCTGGGAGTGGGGACCGTCACGTTGATATCGCATGCCGCCGGCCGCAAGGACCAGGCAGATGCGAATCTGGTGTTCAATCAAAGTTTGGCGCTGGCAGCCGGCTGTGCCGTTCTCACCATGTCGTTGGGATTCTTTGCGGGCCCTTACTATGTCCGCACACTGGGGGCAAGCGCGGCGACCGTCGCGGCGGGTATTCAATACCTTCACTGGTTTCTGCCGAGTCTGGCGCTGCAGTTCGCGGTGGTCTCCATGGGATCGGCGCTGCGCGGCACGGGCATCGTGCAACCCACCATGATCGTGCAGGTGCTGACGGTGGTGCTGAATGCCGTGCTCGCGCCCGTGCTGATTGCCGGGTGGGGCACGGGGCACCCGATGGGCGTGGCGGGCGCGGGTCTTGCGAGTTCGCTCTCGCTGGGGATTGGGGTTGTCATGCTCGCCTTGTATTTTCACCGGCTGGAAAAGTACGTGGGCTTCGTCCGTTCGCAATGGCGGCCGCAAATGGCGATATGGCGCCGGCTGTTGCGCGTGGGACTGCCCGCGGGCGGCGAATTTTTGCTGATGTTCGTGCTGATGGCGGTGCTCTACTGGGTTCTGCGGCCGTTTGGCGCCGATGCGCAGGCGGGTTTTGGAATCGGCATGCGCATCATGCAAAGCATGTTCCTGCCGGCAATGGCGGTGGCGTTTGCCGCGGCTCCCATTGTCGGCCAAAACTTTGCCGCCGGTAAATTCGAACGCGTGCGCGAAACCTTTGCGCTAACCACGCTCATCGGCAGCTGCATCATGGTGCTGATGACGCTTTTCTGTCAGTGGGGATCGGCGTCGGTGATCGGAGCATTTACCAAGGATCCCACGGCGATCCGCGTGGGAACGGAGTATTTGCAGATAATTTCCTGGAACTTCGTGGCCTCGGGTTTCGTGTTCACCTGCTCCGCGGTATTTCAGGGTCTGGGCAATACGGTGCCCGCGGTGGTGAGCTCGGCCAGCCGGCTGGTGAGCTTCGTCCTGCCGGTGCTGTGGCTGTCCACCCAGCCTCATTTTTCAATGATTCAAGTTTGGTACATCTCGGTGGCGAGCGTCGCCTCGCAGGCGGTCTTCAGTTTATGGCTGGTGCGAAGAGAGTTGCGGCTGCGGTTGAACGCCGCGCCGGCATCGGTGCCTGCCTAAGCCTAGGCGCCCTGACTACATGACGCTGCAGACTTTCATATCGTTGGCGGGATGGTTGGCGGCCCTGCTCATCCTCGGCGCCTATGGCCTGCTGTCCTTCGGCAGGATTTCGCCCAGTTCCTGGGTCTATCAAGCCATGAACATCGTCGGAGCCGCCGGGTTCATCGTCAATTGCGCCTACAACAATGCCTGGCCGTCGGTGGCGCTCAATGTCGTATGGATGGGAATCGCGTTCTACGCCTTGCGCCGAAACTTTCGCGCAACCAAACCGGGCGCGCTGAAATCCTAACGCGCAATGCTCGCGGCAACGCCCTTGGCGTGTGGCCGCGAGGTGCCGGCGGTCACGCTATTCGGCGCGCCCGGTGTGACGCGACTGCAGTTCGGCTGCGACTTGCGCCAATGACAAGCCTTTGGCCTTGAGCAGCAGCGCGGTGTGGTACAAAAGATCAGCCGCCTCGCCGATCACCGCCTCGTCATCCTGCGCGACGGCCGCCAACGCGAGTTCGACGCCTTCTTCGCCGACTTTCTGTGCGATGCGGGTGAAGCCTTGCTCGACCAGCTTTGCGGTGTAGCTCCCCGGCGGGGGGTCCGCGATGCGTTGCGCGATGATCTGCTCGAGCCTTCCGAGAAACTCCAGGCGGTGAGCCAGCGAGCGCGGCGCGTCGGCGCCCCAGCAGGTTTCGGTGCCCAGATGGCAAGCGGGGCCCGCAGGCTGCGCCAGAATCAGCAGCGCATCGCGGTCGCAGTCCGCGCTGACGCTGCAGACCTCCAGGTAATGGCCCGATGTCTCGCCCTTGGTCCACAGGCGGCTTTTGCTGCGGCTCCAAAAGGTCACGCGGCCGGTGGCTTCGGTGGCGGCCAAGGCCTCGCGATTCATGTAGCCGAGCATCAATACGGCCCCGGTGCTCGCGTCTTGAACCACGGCCGGAATCAGCCCGTTCATCTTTTCCCATTCGAGAGTCTGCAGTTTCATGGGCGCACCTCGATGCGTTGGGCGCGCAATTCGCGCCGCAAGGTTGGAATCGAAATCTCGCCGGAGTGAAATACGCTCGCAGCCAGCGCCGCATCGACGCGCGCAACGCGGAAGACGTCCACGAAGTGGGCAATCGCGCCGGCGCCCCCGGAGGCCACCAAGGGCACCCGGCAGCATTCGCGCACCGCACTCAATTGCGCAATATCATACCCGCGGCGCACGCCGTCGCTCGCCATGCAATTGAGCACGATTTCTCCGGCGCCGCGCTTTTGCACCTCGATCACCCAATCGAGGGTTCTCCATGCGGTGTCGCGGGCTCGTGCAAGGTCGCCGGTATATTGCTGCACGCGGTATTCACCATCGATGGTTTGACTGTCGATGCCTACGACCACGCATTGTGCGCCGAATCGCTCGCTCAGCGCATTGATGAGTTCCGGGTCCTCGAGCGCGGGCGAATTGACCGAAATTTTTTCGGCCCCCGCCGCCAGGACTGCTTCGGCTTCCGTGACGGAACGGATTCCTCCCGCAACGCAAAATGGAATATCCAGGGTTCGCGCCACCCGCGAAATCCAGTGTCGGTCGACGCTGCGGCCCTCGGGGCTGGCGGAGATATCGTAGAACACCAGTTCGTCGGCGCCGTCGTCGCGATAACGCGCGGCCAGTTCCAGGATGTCGCCGACCACACGGTGATCGCGAAAGCGCACGCCCTTGACCACCTGGCCATCGCGCACGTCCAGGCAGGGTATCAGCCGTTTGGCAAGAATGGCTGCAATTCCTCGCGCGGGATCAGGTTTTCGAGCAATGCCTTGCCGCTGATGGCCGCCGCGGCACCTGCGTCGGCCAAGGCATGCAAATCGCGCGCGTTGCGAATGCCGCCCGAGGCCTGCCATTCGATCTGCGGGTAGCGCCGCACCGCCTCGCGATACAGCTCGACATTGGGTCCGGTCAACGCACCATCGCGCCCCACATCCGTGCACAGCACGTGCTTGAGACCGGTCGGCGCGTAGTTGTCCAAGGCCTGCCACAGCGAGCACTCGGACTGCCGTTGCCAGCCCTCGATCATGACCCGCGGCGCGCCGCCGTTGTCGAGGCACACATCGAATGCCAGCGTCAGGCGCTGCGCCCCGAAATGCTCAAGCCACGCCTGCACCTGTTCGACCTGCGAGATCGCGGCGCTGCCGATCACCGCGCGCGCCACCCCGGCATCCAAGATTTGCGTGATCGCCGCGGTGTTGCGCAGGCCGCCGCCGACTTGCAGATTGGCCGCCTTGGCCGCCGCGAGTTCGACGATGATCGCGCGATTGCCGAGCGATCCGTCGCGTGCGCCGTCCAGATCGACAATGTGCAGCCAGTCGGCGCCCAGTTCGCAATAGCGGGCCAGCAGCGCCCGGGCATCCGTCGGATAGCGCGTCTCTGCTTCGAAGTCGCCATGCAGCAGCCGCACACAGTGGCCGGCGCGCAAATCGATGGCGGGAATGAGTCTCATGGCCATGCTCTACAGGCTCAGGAAGTTTCGCAGCAACCGGGCGCCCACCTGGGCGGAACGCTCGGGATGAAATTGAGCGCCGAAGAAATTGCGCCACTGCACGCATGCACTGAAGATCATGCCGTAGTCGCTGCTCGCGAGCATGGCGGGACTCGGCGGCAGTGCATAGCTGTGGATGAAGTAGGCGTAGTCATCCTGCGCAAGGCCATCGAGCAGACCGCCCGGGCGATCGATCTTGAGAGTATTCCATCCCATGTGCGGCACCGGCAGGCCCGGATCGCCGGGTAAACGCGCGGCGCGGCCCGGGATGATGCCGAGACATTCCGCATCATCTTCTTCGGAGGTTTCGAACAGCAACTGCATCCCGAGGCAAATGCCCAATACCGGCTGGCGCAGCGAACGGATCAGGTCCTCCAGATTGTTCTGCCGCAGCCGCGACATGGCGTTCGCGGCGGCGCCGACACCGGGCAGGATGACGTGGCTCGCCTCGCGAATCTTGCGGCCATTGGCCGACACCGCGGAAGCCGCGCCAAGCCGTTGCAGCGCGAACTGCAGCGATGCGATATTGGCGCCGCCGCTCGCAATGATCACCACATTGCCGGCGCTCAAAGCATCCCCTTGCTGCTCGGTATGGCTTCGCCATCCAGACGGATCGCCTGACGCAGACTGCGTCCCACGCCTTTGAAGCAGGACTCGATCATGTGATGCGAGTTCTCGCCGCGCACCGTGATGTGCAGCGCCGCGCCCAGGGATTGCGCCAGCGATCTGAAAAAATGCGGCACCAGTTCGGTGGGCAGCTCCCCGACGCGCTCACGATTGAAGGTCCCTTCCCAAACGAAGTAGGGGCGGCCGCTCAAATCGAGGGCGACCTGCGCTTGCGCCTCGTCCATGGCCAATAGAAACCCGTACCTCGCGATGCCGCGCTTGTCGCCGAGCGCCTCGCGCAGCGCCGCACCCAGGGTCAGCGCGCAGTCCTCGACCGTATGATGCTCGTCGATCTGCAAGTCGCCGTTGCATTTGAGGTTCAAGGCAAAACCGCCGTGTTTGGCGATCTGTTCGAGCATATGATCGAAGAACCCCAAGCCGGTGGTGATGCTGCTCGGACCTTCGCGCGACAGGTCCACTTCCACGCAGACGTCGGTTTCTTGGGTCTTGCGCTGCAGGCGGGCGCGCCGCTGCGGCCTCAAGATGCGGGAGACGATCGCGGGCCAGGACTCCTCGGGGCCGCCGCCGAGAGTGATGCGCAAGCCTTGAACGCCCAAGTTGGCCGCGAATTCGAGGTCGGTATCGCGGTCCCCGATCATGTAGCTGTTGGCTTTGTCGATCTCGTTCGCTTGCAGAAATGCCCGCACCATGCCCAGTTTGGGCTTGCGGCACAGGCAGTCCTCGCGCTTGAAATGCGGACAGAGAAACACCGCTTCGAATTCGATCCCCTGGGAGTTGAACAGATCCAGAATGAAGCGCTGCGCGCTCTCGAAGGACTCGCGCGGAAAGCTCGACGTGCCGAGTCCATCCTGATTGGTGACCATGACGAAGGAGAAGCCGGCGCGTTTCAATTCCAGCAGCGCCGGAATGACGCCCGGCATCAGACGGATTTTCGCCAGGCTGTCGATTTGCTCGTCGGACGCCTCTTCGTTGAGCGTGCCGTCGCGATCGAGGAATAAAATGCGTCTTGCGCTCATGTGGCTTCCAGACAATGCAGCAGGGCAGCGTTTTGCGCGCGCGTGCCCACCGAGACCCGCAGCGCATGCGGCAGTGCCGGATGGGCGCGCAAATCCCGGACGATGAAGCCGCCGGCAACGCTGTTGCGCATGAACCGATCCGCATCGCGGCATTCGATCAGCAGAAAATTCGCGTCGCTGGGCCACACCTTCGCCACCAAAGGGCAATCGCCGAGGCCTTTGCTAAGATAATCCCTTTCCGTCAGCAGCGCTTCCAATCTGGCTCGTGAGGCGGTCAATTCTCCGGGCGTGAGCGCGCGCAGCGCTGCCTCGATCGTCGGCTGGGCGAGTGCATAGGGCGGGATCACGCGCCGCGCAATTTCGATCAATTCGGGTGCGGCGAGCAGCGCGCCAAGGCGGGCGCCAGCGAGTGCATGCGCTTTGGACATGGTGCGCAATATCGCCAGGGTTTGAAAACGCGCCAACCATCCGGCCACGCTCTGCGAGCGCGACCACTCGATGTAGGCTTCGTCGATGACGACGATGGCCTTGCCGTCGAGCGCCGCGCAGATGTGCTCGAGAGCGGCTCGGTCCATGAGATTGGCGGTCGGATTGTTGGGCGAGCACAGGTACACCAATTTGATGCCGGGGTGCCACGCAGCGAGCAGCCGCTCAGGGTCGATGCGCCAACCCTGATCGCGCTCGAGGGGAAGCTCGACCACCTCCGCGCCTTGGATGCGCGCCGCAACCTGGTACATGCCGAAGGTCGGACCGCACTGCAGAATCGCGTCGCTGCCGGCGCGCAAATAAATCCTCGAGAGAACGTCGATGGCCTCGTCGGCGCCGCGGGTGGCAAGAACTTGCGAGGCGGATACGCCGTAGAGCGACGCCAAGCGGGCGATGAGCGTCCGCGGGTTGCGGTTCGGGGTAGCGGTTGAGACCCGCGATGGAATGATCGCCCGTCGGTCTCCAGGGCGCCTCATTCGCATGCATGCGGATGAGTTCCGGCAGCCAGGCGGCATGCGCATAGGGCTTCAAGGCGACAATTTCCGGACGCGCCAAGGAATGCAGAGGATTCACTGCAGCGCCTCGAGGCGAATTTTCACCGCGGCGGCGTGCGCATCCAGCCCTTCAAGTTGCGCCAGGATTCGCGCTGTCGGCCCCAATTCCTTGAGTCCTGAGGCGCTCAGCTCCTGCACCGTGATGCGCCGCTGAAAGTCCTCGAGCGACAGCCCGCTGTAGGAACGTGCGTAGCCGTAGGTGGGTAATGTGTGATTCGGGCCGCTGCAGTAGTCTCCCAGGGACTCCGGCGACCAGTGGCCGAGGAACACCGCGCCGGCCGTGCTGATTTTGGGCAGCCAGCTGCGCGCGGCGCGCGATCTCCAGAATCAGGTGTTCCGGCGCGTAGGAATTGGCGATGTCGAAGGCCGTCTGCAGAGAATCAACCACGATCAGCCGCATCGCTTCGATCGAATGCGCCAGTATTGGGGCACGTGAAAGGCGCGCGCTCTGGCGTTGCACTTCGGCAAATACAGCCGGCGCCAATGCCGCTTGCGTGGTCAACAGAATGGCCTGCGCCTCGGGGCTGTGTTCGGCCTGCGCGAGCAGGTCGGCGGCGACGAATTCGGCGCGGGCCTCGGCGTCGGCAATGACCATGACTTCGGTCGGGCCGGCCGGCAGGTCGAGCGCAGCCCCGCCGGCATCTTGCGCCACCAGCAGCTTCGCCGCAGTGACGTAGGCGTTGCCGGGTCCAAATACCTTGTCGCACTTCGGGATCGACTCGCTGCCGTAGGCCATGGCCGCGATGGCTTGAGCGCCGCCGACCTTGAAGACCTGTTCGATGCCGGACTTGCGTGCCGCCACCAACACGGCCGGATTCGCGCGGCCGGCGCGATCGGGTGCGGTGCACATCGGCTTTACCGGGCATTGCGCGAGCGCCGCGGGCACCGCCAGCATGATGGCCGTGGACGGCAAGGGCGCGGAGCCTGCCGGAACGTACAGCCCCACCGCGCGGATCGGCACACTGAAGCGCTCGCAGATCACGCCGGGCGAGGTCTCGACGCGCAGCGGCGGCGCGCTTTGCGCCGCATGGAAGCGGCGCACGTTGTCGATCGCGCGCTCGATCGCGGCGTGCTGTTCGCCGCTCAACGCGCGTTCGGCAGCGGCGAATTCTTGCCTCGTCACCGCCGGCGCCTCGAGACGCACGCCGTCGAATTTTTCGGTGAAAGCCTTGAGCGCCGCATCGCCTTCGCGGCGCACGCGTTCCACGATGTCGCGGGCCGAGGCCCGCACTTCCGCGGCCTCCTTGTGTACGGGGCGCTGCAGGGCTGCGCGCCGCTCCGCGCTTGACGATGAGTTCCAGTCGAGAATTCTCATGCGGATTGCCTGCCTAGGGCAGCATTTTCTCGACCGGCAGGACCAAAACGGAAGTCGCGCCGGCGCCTTTCAAGTCCTCGAGCGTCTCCCAGAACACATTTTCGCGGCACACGGCGTGGACCGCGACCCGATCGCCCAGTCCCTCCAGCGGTATGACGGTGGGCGACTCGCTGCCCGGCAGCAGTTTCGCGATCGCCGCCAGCGCGGAGCGCGGCGCGTGCAGCATGATGTACTTGCTGCCCTTGACCTGTTCCACGCCGTCGATGCGCATCAGCAGGCGCCGCGTCCACTCTTGTTTTTCCTGCGGGATCGGCATCGGTGTGCGGATCAGCGCCGCCTGGCTTTCCATCACCGTTTGCGCGTGGCGCAGGTGATTCGCCGCCAGGGTCGAACCGGTCGACACCAGGTCGCAGATGAGATCCGCCCGGCCCAGCCGCGGCGCGATTTCCACCGATCCGGACAGCACCACCACTTCGGCGGCGATGTCATGTTCTTTGAGAAAGCGGCCCAGAATATGCGGATAGGTGGTCGCGATGCGCTTGCCTTGCAGCGAACCCGGACCGCGGTAGTCGAATCCGTCCGGCACCGCGATGCAAAGCCTGCAGCGCCCGAAGTCCAGCAGCTGCACGGTCTCGAACAAGGACTCGAGACCGCGGGCTTCGAATGCAAGCCGCTTCTCTTCGACCACGTTCAAACCGACCAGACCCAAATCGCAGACATCTTCCTGCACCAGATCCGGGATGTCGTCATCGCGGACGAACAACACGTCGAGCGGCATGTTCTCGCCATAGCACATCAACTGATCCTTGCCGCGGCTGTACTTCAGTCCGCAGCGCGACAGCAGGTCCAGCGAGTTGTCGGTGAGGCGGCCGCTCTTTTGCACGGCGATCTTGAGGCGCATCGCGTCGCCGCCTGCTTTGGCGCTATGCATTGAGTTTCAGCCGTTCGGTCACGGCGCGGTAGCCGCCGTTGCCCGACGTCAGATAGCGAGCGACGCGGCCGATGGTGGTGACGCTCACGCCCGTTTGCCTGTGAATTTCGCGGTAGGGCAGGCCGCGCTCCAACAGCTCGACCACCGCCCAGCGGTCCGCCATGGCCTGCAGTTCGGCGGGCGTGCACAGATCGCGGAAGAAGCTGCGGCACTCCTCGAGCGAGCGCAGCGCCAGAATCGCCGCGCACAGCGCCCGTTCGTGCTGCTGTTCTTGCCGTTGGGTCACCGGCCGGTTGGTTTTCATCAGGCGAAGTCCTGCGGGTCGGATATTACGTTCAATCGTGTATTAACGCACTATTACATTAATACATTGGCAAAAATGGCGCAAGCACCGCAGGCCGAAATGCTTGACGCGCGTGCCGCGGCTGCCTAAAATTCAAAGGCTTATCTAGACCGGCTGAGGGAAAGGCCCTTAGAAGCCGGGGCAACCAACGATCGGTCCCTTTGGATAACGGGCCGCTCGGAACGGTGCCAACTCCTGCGGAGCTGCGCCTAGACGGTGCGGGTCCGGTAGATGGGCAGCCACTTGCGCGGTCTCACGCGACCTCAATGGGCTACGAGCCGATGCTCCAGGGGTAGTTGCCTTAAGGAGCTTCAAGTTGGTGGCCGAAGACATTCCCGATCCGATCGATGAGACGTTGCGTCTCGTCCCTTTTGATTTGCATTACGGCGATTCGCTCGCGCAAGCGCGCGTATGCTTTCGCCTCGTGGGCAACGAGCAGGGCCCGGTTGTCGTCGTGCTCGGCGGAATCTCCGCGCATCGCGTCGTCACGGGTGCGCCGGGCGAGGGCTGGTGGCCCGAGATGGTGGGGCCCGGGCTCGGCGTCGATACGCGCCGCTACCGGGTGTTGGGTATCGACTATATCGGCGGCCGCGGCGACAGCGCGACGCCCGAGAGCGGCGGCCGATTTCCGCCCATCAGCTCGTACGATCAGGCCAACGCGCTCAGTCAGATCGTGCGGCATTTGGGATTGGGATCCCTGCATGCCATCGTCGGCGCTTCGTACGGCGGCATGGTGGCGTTGTGTTTTGCGGAGCGCTACCCGGCGCTCGTCGGCCACATCGTGGTCTTGAGCGCCGCCGACCGCTCGCAGGTCTTGTCGACCGCTTGGCGCAGCGTGCAGCGGCAGATCGTGCGCGAGGCGATCGCACGCGGCGACGGCGCGGCCGGGCTGAAGCTGGCGCGCGCCCTGGCGATGGCGACGTACCGCAGTCCCATAGAATTTGCGATTCGCTTCGGCGGCGCGCCCACGCGCATGGCGGACCGGTTTCGCTTTCCCATCGAGGAATACCTGTTCGCGCGCGGCGACGACTATGTGCAGAAATACCGCGCCGAATCTTTCCTGACCTTGAGCGAGTCGATCGATTTGCATGAAATGGACGCCACCCGGGTGCATACGCCGGCGACCTTGATCGCCGTGCGCGAGGATCAGTTGGTGCCGTTCAACGACATGCAGGCATTGTCGGCGCGCTTGAACGGTCCGCGCCAATTGATCGAGATCAATTCAATTTTCGGCCATGACGCCTTCTTGAAGGAAGGCGCGGCCCTCACACCCATCATCAAGCACGCCCTTGCGGAGCAGCAGCCATGAGCAGCAAAGTGAAACCCAAGAAACACATCGCGACCCGCTCGGTCCGCGCCGGACTCGAGTCGGACGCGCATCATGGTTCGGTGGTGCCGCCGATTTATCTGTCGAGCAATTTTGCATTCGAGGCCTACCGTCAGCCGCGCAAGTACGATTACACGCGCTCCGGCAACCCGACCCGCGATGCGCTGGCCGATGCCTTGGCGGATCTGGAAGGCGGCGCGGGGGCCATCGTCACGTGCACCGGTTTGGCGGCGATCACCTTGATTCTGGCGACGCTGCCCGCGGGCGCACGCGTGCTCGCGCCCTACGATTGCTACGGCGGCACCTACCGGCTGCTCACCGCGCTGCAGGCCAAGGGAAATCTGCTCGTGGATTTCGTCGATCAGAGCAACCCGGCCGAGCTGCGTGCGGCGCTCGAAGCGCAACCCAAGCTGGTTTGGATAGAGACGCCGAGCAATCCCTTGCTGCGCGTGGTCGACATCCGCGCGATTGCCGCTGCCGCGCGTGCTGCCGGTGCGTTGACCGCGGTCGACAATACCTTTTTGTCGCCGATCTGGCAGCAGCCGTTGTCCCAAGGCGCCGACTACGTGATGCACTCCACCACCAAGTACCTGAACGGCCACAGCGACGTGGTCGGCGGCGCGGTGATCGCGGCGACCCAGGAGCTGCACCAGGCCCTTGCCTGGTGGGCGAATGCCATCGGCGTCACCGGCGCACCGTTCGACAGTTTCCTGACGCTGCGCGGTCTGCGTACTCTGCACGCGAGAATGCGCGTGCATGCGGAGAATGCCGCCCGCGTGGTCGAGTTTCTCGCGCAACATCCCGACGTGCTGCGCGTCTATTATCCGGGTCTTCCCGACAATGCCGGCTATGAAATCGCCTGCCGGCAACAAAGCGGCTTCGGCGCCATGTTGAGTTTCGATCTCGCCAGCGAGGGCGCCGTGGAGGCGTTCCTCGCCGGCCTGCAGTGCTTCACCCTGGCCGAGTCGCTGGGCGGGGTGGAAAGCCTCATCGCCCACCCGGCGAGCATGACGCATGCCGGGATGGAGGAATCCGCGCGCTTGCGCGCGGGGATCAGCCCCGGACTGCTGCGCGTCTCGGTGGGTATCGAAGATGCCGCCGATCTGGTGGCGGATCTGCGCGATGGTCTCGCGCGCGCCGCCGCGTACAGCGCCGCGCATGCCGCTAAAGTGCCGACAGCACCGCGTCGCCAGCTGCGCGCGTCGTAAGCGCCTTGCCGGCAGGGGCAAGATCGGCGGTCAGCTGGCCTGCGCCGATCGCCCGCTCGACCGCGTTCTCGAGCGCACGCGCTTCGGCCTCGAGATGCAGCGAGTAGCGCAACAGCAGCGCGCCGCTCAAGATCGCCGCATAGGGATTGGCGATGCCGCGGCCGGCGATGTCGGGCGCGGAGCCGTGGATGGGTTCGAAGATGCCGCCGCGCCCGGCGGCGGACAGCGAGGCGGAGGGCAGCAGCCCCATCGATCCGGCGAGCATGGAGGCTTCGTCGGTGAGAATATCGCCGAACATGTTTTCCGTCACGATCACATCGAACTCCCGCGGCCGTTGCAGCAGATGCATGGCCGCGGAATCCACCAGCATGTGCTCGAAGGATACCTCGGGAAATTCGGCCGGCATGATGCGATTCACGGTGGCGCGCCACAGCCGCGAAGTCTCCAGCACATTGGCCTTGTCCACCGAGGTCAGTTTCTTGCGGCGGGCGCGCGCCAGGTTCGCGGCCAGCCTCACCACGCGTTCAATCTCGGGAAGCGTATAGCGGCACACATCGATCGCTTCGGTGGCGGTGCGGGATTTCTCGCCGAAATAGATGCCGCCGGTGAGTTCGCGCACCACCATGATGTCCACGCCGCGCAGCAATGCGGCTTTGATCGGCGAAGCGTCGAGCACCGCGGGGTGGGGCACCACGGGGCGCAAATTGGCGAACAGCCCCAGCGCCTTGCGCAGCTGCAGCAAGCCCTGTTCCGGACGCACTTTGGCTTCCGGGTCCGACCATTGGGGCCCGCCCACCGCCCCCAACAGCACCGCGTCCGCGCGCATCGCCAGAGCGAGCGTCGCGGGCGGCAGGGCTTCGCCCGCCACGTCGATGGCGGCGCCGCCCAGCAGCGCCGATTCGAACAGGAAGCGATGAGCGAATCGGGCCGCCACGGCCTCGAGCGCGCGCACCGCTTCGGCCGTGACTTCCGCGCCGATGCCGTCTCCCGCGAGCACCGCAATCGTTGCGTCCATCAGCCGCGCGCCGCCTCGAAGCGTTCGATGTCGCCAATCTTGCTGCGCAGATAGCCAAATTCGTCCAAGCCGTTCAACAGGCAGTGCCGTGCGAAGGGCTCGATGGAGAAAGCAATTGCGGCGCCCGCCGGCAATGTGAGGCGCATGGCCTCGAGGTCAATATCGATTTCGCTGCCGGGATGCTGCAGCAGCCACTGCGAGGTCCGCTCATCCACGACGACCGGCAGGAGGCCGTTCTTCAGCGCATTGCCGCGGAAGATGTCCGCGATCTCGGTGCTGATCACGGCGCGAAATCCATGATCGAGCAACGCCCAGGGCGCGTGTTCGCGCGATGAGCCGCAGCCGAAATTTCGGCCCGCCACCAGAATCTGCGCGCCGCGCGCGTCGGGACGGTTCAACACGAAGTCCGGTTTCGGGGAGCCGTCTTCGTTGTAACGCCAGTCGGCAAACAGGTGCCGCCCCAAGCCTTCCTGCGTCGTGGTGGTGAGGAACCGCGCAGGGATGATCTGATCGGTGTCGATATCGGAGGAGGCGATGACGAGGGTGCGTGAATGGAGTCGTTTCAATGGCGGCATTACAGCATCTCACGCGGATCGGCAACGCTGCCCTTGACGGCGCTGGCAGCCGCGGTCAAGGGACTCGCCAGCAGCGTGCGCGCGCCCTTTCCCTGACGGCCTTCGAAATTGCGGTTGCTGGTGCTGACGGAATATTGCCCCGCCGCCATGGTGTCGCCGTTCATGCCGAGGCACATGGAGCAACCGGATTCGCGCCAGTCGGCGCCGGCCGCTTTGAAAATTTCCGCCAAGCCCGCAGCCTCCGCCTGGCGCTTGACCTGCTGGGAGCCCGGCACGATGAGCAAGTGCACGCCGTGCGCGACCTTGCGGCCTTTGAGTATACGTGCGGCCGCCTGCAGATCTTCCAGCCGCCCATTGGTGCAGCTGCCGATGAAAACCACGTTCACGGGCTTGCCCAGCATGTCCTCGCCGCCGTGAAATCCCATGTAGCGCATCGCCTTATCGAAGACTGCGTCGCCTTTCTTGTCCGGGATGGCGGCGCCGATCGGCACCACCATGCCCGGATTGGTGCCGTAAGTGATCATCGGTGCAATGCCCGAGGCGTCGATCTCGATCGAGGCGTCGAATCGAGCCTCAGGGTCGGTCACGAAGGTTGCCCAGCGGGCTTCGGCGGCATCCCAATCCTCCATGCCCGGCGCGCGAGGTTTACCTCGCAAGTAGTCGTACGTGACTTCGTCGGGCGCAATCATGCCGGCGCGCGCTCCCGCCTCGATCGACATATTGCACACCGTCATGCGCTCGTACATCGACAGTGCGCGCACCGTCGCACCGCGATATTCGATGACGTGGCCGGTGCCGCCCGATACGCCGATCTGGCCGATGATGGCGAGAATCAAATCCTTCGCGGTGACCCCCGCGCTCAACCGGCCCTCGATGTTGACGGCCATGCTCTTGGGCTTGCGTTGCAGCAGGGCCTGCGTCGCGAACACATGGCCGACTTCCGTGGTACCGATGCCGAACGCGAGGGCGCCGAAGGCCCCATGGGTGCTGGTGTGGCTGTCCCCGCAGACGATGGTCATGCCCGGCTGCGTCATCCCGAGTTCAGGACCGATGATGTGCACGATGCCGCGCCGCGCATCGCTGCATGCCGAACAGCTCGATGCCGAATTCGGCGGCGTTCTGCTCCATCTGGCGCACCTGCCCGGCGGCCGCGTCGACCCTGATCGGCACCGCTCCAAACACCTGCGCGCTTAAGGTCGGGGTCGAATGATCCATGGTTGCCAGCGTGCGCTCGGGTCTGCGCACCGGCAAACCGTGGCGCCTCAACATGCTGAAAGCCTGCGGCGTCGTCACCTCGTGAACGAGGTGCAAATCGATGTACAGGACGGCCGGCGTGTCGGGAGTTTCGGCAACCACCTCATGCGCCGACCAGACTTTGTCGAACAGCGTGCGCGGCGTCATGCAGTCCCTGGCGTCAGCCCGCGTCCAGCCACGGCATGCGGGCGCGCAGTTGCGCTCCGACCTTCTCGATCGAGTGGTTCAGGTCCGCCTTGAGCAGCTTCGAATACTTGCGCCGGCCGCCGCGGTTCTCCGCAATCCACTGGCGCGCGAATTTCCCCTGCTGAATCTCCGCGAGGATCTTGCGCATCTCCTTCTTGGTAGCCCTGTTGACGATGCGCGGGCCGCGGGTGAGGTCGCCATATTTGGCGGTTTCGCTGATGAAGCGGTGCATTTTCGTGATGCCGCCTTCATGCAGCAGGTCGACGATCAGCTTGAGCTCGTGCAGACACTCATAATAAGCCACCGCCGGCTGATAACCCGCTTCGACGAGCGTCTCATAACCCTTCACGACCAGTTCGGTGGCGCCGCCGCACAACACCGCCTGTTCGCCGAACAGATCCGTTTCGGTCTCTTCGGCAAAGGTGGTTTCGAGCACACCGCCGCGAGTTCCGCCGATGCCGTCGGCGTAGGCCAGCGCCTTTGGCTTGGCGTGCTTGGAGGGATTTTGCGCCACCGCGAGCAGGCAGGGCACCCCGCGTCCCTGCTGGTATTGACGCCGCACCAGGTCGCCGGGACCTTTCGGCGCGATCAACACCACATCAAGGTCTTTGCGCGGCTTGATCTGCTTGAAGTGAATGTTGAAGCCGTGGGCGAACAGCAGCGTTGCGCCTTTCTCGATGTCCTTGCGCAGTTCGGCATACAAGGATTTTTGCGTCAGGTCGGGGACCAGCATGGCGACCAATTGCGCCCCTTTGACGGCCGCGGCGGGCTCCGCGACCTTGCAGTCCATCCTTCTTGGCGCGGGTTTTGCTGGCGCCATTGCGCACGCCGACCACCACGTCGTAGCCGCTGTCGCGCAGATTGAGTGCGTGCGCGCGTCCCTGGCTGCCGTAGCCGAGTACTGCGATGCGCGCGCCGCGCAGCGCCTTTTTGTCGACGTCCTTTTGCGAATACAAACGCATTCAAATCTCCTCATCCTACCGTGCAGCCGCGATAAGCGTTTCCTCAAAACGCGAAACCCCGCTTAAAGACTTTTGCGGCCTTAAGCGGGGTATCCTTTGGAAAATTGCGCTTAAACGCTTTGTTAACTAGCATCAGATAGCAACACAGAACCTTTTATGATGCAAGGATTTCCAGGCATCGGTGCGTGCCGCCGAGGACTCATTTTTTATGCAGCATCGCGACAGGAATTCTGCAATCGCATTGTGGTTGTTGTACGAGGATGAATTCGAAGGCTGGCGCATGGGCCAGGCGCCGCTCGCGCGGCAATGGCTCGGCGAACAAAGCTTCAAGGCGGAGAAACATCGCGTGGCTTTGCTGCCGGATTCCGCCGGCGGCATCGCCTGCGCCATCGGCGGCCTCGGCAAGCGGCAGGGCGAGCTGTCGCTGTGGCACGCGGCCGGTTTGCCCGAAAGATTGCCCGCGCGGCACTTCCGCCTCGCGCAAGAATTCAATGCCGCGGAAGCCACCCAGCTGGCATTGGGTTTCGCCTACGGCGCATATCGCTTCGATCGCTACCGCTCCTGCAAGGGCGAATTGGCGAGCCTGGAAGCACCCTCGAATGCCGATATGGCCTACGTCGCAAACGCCGCGGAGTCGCTGCGCATGGCGCGCGACTGGATCAACACGCCCGCTGGCGATTTCGGCCCTGCGCAACTGTCTGCCGCGGCGCGCCAGGTGGCCGACCGTCATCAGGCTGTATTCAATGAATGGGTCGGCGCGGATCTATTGAGCGCGAATTTCCCCGCGATACATGCAGTGGGGCGCGCGAGCAGCGAAGCGCCGCGCCTGGTTGAACTGCGCTGGGCACCCGCCGGCGCCGCCGAGGCGTACCCGCGCCTGACGCTGATCGGAAAGGGCGTCTGTTTCGACAGCGGCGGCTTGGATATCAAACCGAGCTCCGGCATGTCTCTCATGAAGAAAGACATGGGAGGCGCCGCCGTTGCGCTGTCGCTCGCGCATATGCTCATGAGCGCGAAGGTCCGTGCGCAGCTCCGTGTCTTGATCCCGGCGGTTGAAAATGCCATCAGCGGCAACGCCTACCGGCCGGGCGATGTGCTCGCGACCCGCAAGGGCCTCAGCGTCGAGGTGGGAAACACCGATGCGGAGGGCAGGCTGATTCTATGCGATGCCCTGGCTTTCGCCGATGCGGAACGTCCTGCATTGATCGTCGATTTCGCCACGCTGACCGGTGCGGCGCGCGTGGCGCTCGGACCGGAGCTTCCGGCTCTTTTCGGCAATGATGAGCGCATGGTCGACGAACTGGCTCGAGCGGCCGCTGCCGAGCACGATCCGCTGTGGCCCATGCCGCTGTGGGCCGGTTATGAGGACGAGCTGGCCAGCAAAGTGGCGGATTTGAACAATGTCGCCTCCTCGACGTTCGCCGGCGCCATTTTCGGCGCTTTGTTCCTCAAGCGCTTCGTCACCGACTCGCCGTGGGTGCATATCGATTTGTACGCATGGAATTCGAAGGAACGTCCCGGGCGCGGTGTCGGCGCGGAGGCCCAGGCGGTGCGCGGCGTCTACCGTTACTTGGTGGAGCGCTTCGGCATTGCGTAAGCTTGGCCGGAATGGCCAAAAAATCTCCCGCCGCCGATTCGCGCCGCTACTCACGCCTCATCGTCGATGGACTGAAGCAGACGCCGAGCCGCGCCATGCTGCGCGCCGTCGGCTTCAGCGACGCGCGATTTCGAAAAACCGCAGGTGGGCATCGCATCGACCTGGAGCAATTTGACGCCCTGCAATATGCATATCGACGAACTCGCACGCCGGGCGGCCGCGGGCGCCGATGAAGCGGGCGCCAAGGCGGTTACCTTCAATACGATCACCGTCTCCGATGGGATTTCCATGGGCACGCCGGGCATGCGCTATTCGCTGGTGTCCCGCGAGGTCATCGCCGATTCGATCGAGACGGTCGTGGGGGCGCAGGGGTTCGACGGCGTGGTCGCCATTGGCGGCTGCGACAAGAACATGCCGGGCTGCATGATGGGGCTTGCGCGTCTCGACCGCCCGGCGGTATTCGTCTATGGCGGCACGATCCGCCCAGGCGCCGACGAAGCGCGACATCGTTTCAGTGTTCGAGGCCGTGGGCGGATATGCTCGAGGAACGGTGTCCGAGCAGCAACTGAAGTTCGTCGAGCGCACCGCGATTCCGGGCCCGGGCGCCTGCGCGGGCATGTATACCGCCAATACCATGGCCTCCGCGATCGAAGCCATGGGAATGAGTTTGCCCAACAGCTCGGCGCAAGACGCCATCTCGAGCCAGAAGCGCGATGATTGCCAGCGCGCAGGCGCGGCGGTCGTTAACCTAATCCGGCGCGGCATCACACCCAGCCAAATCATGACTCGCAAGTCCTTCGAGAACGCGATTACGGTGGTCATCGCCCTCGGCGGCTCGACCAATGCTGTGCTGCACCTGCTGGCGATGGCCTCTTCCGCCGACGTCAAACTGCAACTCGACGACTTCACACGAATCGGCAAACGCGTGCCGGTGCTGGCGGATTTGCGGCCCAGCGGCCGCTATTCGATGTCGGAGCTGGTCGCGGTCGGCGGCATTCAACCGCTGATGAAAACTTTGCTGACTGCGGGCTTGCTGCACGGCGATTGCCTGACGGTAACCGGAGCGACGCTTGCGGAAAATCTTCGCGACGTGCCGCCTTATCCCGCTGAACCGCCCATCGTGCGTCCCTTGACGACCCGATCAAAAAGGACAGCCACTTGGTGGTTCTGTACGGAAATCTCGCGCCCGAGGGCGCGGTTGCAAAAATTACAGGCAAGGAAGGCCTGCGCTTCAAGGGCAGCGCTCGGGTCTTCGATTCCGAAGAGAAAGCGCTGCAAGGAATCCTGAGCGGCAAAGTGAAGGCCGGCGAGGTCGTCGTTATTCGCTTCGAAGGCCCCAAGGGCGGCCCGGGCATGCGTGAGATGTTAAGTCCAACGAGCGCCATCATGGGCAAGGGTTTGGGCAAGCGAGGTCGCGCTCATCACCGATGGACGCTTTTCCGGCGGCAGTCATGGCTTCGTGGTGGGCCATATCTCGCCTGAGGCTGCGCTCGGCGGCCCGCTGGCCCTGGTTAAGACCGGAGACCGGATCACGATTGACGCGGAACGCCGTCAAATCACGCTGCATGTCAGCTTCCGGGGAGCTTGAACGCCGCAGCAAATCATGGACGGCGCCGCAGCCTTATGCGCGGCGGGGCGCTTTGGCGAAGTACGCCAGGCAAGTGAGCAGCGCCTCGTTGGGAGCGGTAACAGATCTGGAGCATACTGCATCAAAAGTCGCCAAGACCTCGTAAAGTCTGACGTTCGGATGAGTGAAATTGGACTTACATCGCGCTTGCAGTTCGGGCGGGATATGTGTCAGTCTTTTACTTGCCGAAGGGAACTTGATGGGAAGCTGCTGGGAGATCTAGCTGCAACGTTGGCGGCGTGCGCGATGCGCGAGATCACGATACAGGGGTAGGGTCGAACAGACTTATGTATACATACGAACAGCCTTCGTTATTCTCCGGCAAAAGGGGCGCAGCGCTCATTGCCGTCATCTTGCTGCATGTGGTGATCGTGTGGGGATTTTATACGGGCTTGGCCGGCACAGCTGGTGCAGAAAATCATTCCTCCCGTCGAGATTGCCCAGATCGACAAGCCCAAAGATGTCGACAAGCCCCCGCCCCCGCCGCCCAAACTCGAAGAGATCAAACCTTACGTTCCCCCGCCGGAATTCGTGGACATCCAGGCGGCACCGCCTGAGAACAATGCGATTTCCGTGGTTACGCAAACCAAGGCGCCCGCCGCCCGCGCCGGTTGTCGCGGCCCCCGTGCAGCACACCATCGTCAGCGCGCGAATGGATCCAAAGCATCCGCTGCACATCGGCGAGGAATATTATCCGGACGCCTCGAAGCGCGCGGGCGAAGAAGGCCGCTGCGTCGTGCTAGCGACGTGTCGCCGCGGACGGGCAAATTCACCGACGCGCAATTCCAACAGAGCTCGCGGATTCCCGCGCTTGGACGAGGCATGTTTGAAGGGCGTACACGGGCAGCAGATGCGCTTCCCGGCCACCGAAGACGGCAAGCCGGTCGAAGGACCATTTCGCGTTCGCGATCCTTTGGAAGCTAACCGGAAAGTAACCGCGTGAATCGACGTCGGCGCTAGTTTTAGCTACTACCATTATTAATAAGCTTATTATAATGTAGAGGGAATCGGTCAATGCAAGAGACAGTTGTTGAAAATCCATATGGCCTTGGTGCGCTGATCGCCGAATGGCAATATCGTTACGCGATCGATTCTCGCCATTCTGCTGATCATGTCGCTGATGACGTGGTTCATCATGATCACCAAGTTCTTCGATCAACGGCGCCTCCGGCTCCAGGCGATCGAGGCGGAAAAGGAGTTCTGGACCTCTCAGCAGCCTCACCGATGCGATCAGCAAGCTGAAGGGCACCTCCAATCCGTTCCGCGCGCTCGCCGAAACCGGCAAGCAAGCGTACGAGTATCACGAGACCAACAAGACCCGCCTCTCCGGCGCGATCGGCACCAGCGAGTGGATCACCGAGTCGCTGCAGCGCACGGCCGACGCCGTCATCAGCCGCTGCAAGCGGGCCTGCCGGTGCTCGCCTCGGTCGGCGCGACGGCGCCGTTCGTCGGACTGCTCGGCACCGTCATCGGCATCTACAACGCGCTGATCGCGATCGGCGTGCCGGACAGGCTCGATCGACAAGGTGGCGGGCCCCGTCGGTGAAGCTTTGATCATGACCGCCATCGGCTTGGTGGTCGCCGTGCCGGCCGTGCTTGGCTACAACATTCTATTGCGCCGCAATAAGACGGTGCAGGAACGCGTCAGCCACTTCACGCACGAGCTGCACGCTTATCTGATCTCGGGCGCCAAAATGGGCCTGGGCATGGACAAGCCGCCGCCGCCATCGGCAAGCCGCCGCGCCGCTGCGGTTGCCCGCTAGGATTTGACACATGGCGCTGCACGTCGGCGGCGTTGAAGAAGAGGCCAGGCGATGTCGGACATCAACGTCACGCCCCTCGTGGACGTGATGTTGGTGCTGCTCATCATTTTCATCATCACGATCCGGGTCATCTTCAGCAGGTGCCGCGTGAGCTGCCGAAGGCGACCAATCTGCCGACCCAGACCAAGCCGGAAAACATCACCATCGCCATCGACAAGCAGGGCGACGATTTATTGGAATACCAAGCTGCTGGCCGGCCAGGACGAGTTGAAGGCGATGCTGCGAGGCATTGCGCGGCAAGAACCGCAGCCGGAAGTGCATATTCGCGGCGACGCGAATGTGCGGTATCAGTTCGTGGGCCAGGTGCTGGTCGCGACGCAGCAGATCGGCATTCGCAAGGTCGCGTTCATTACCGACCCCTGATCGCCCCGGACCTCGACGCTAGGAGAATAGTCACGATGGCCATGGCTGTAGGCGGGAGCGGCGAAGGCCAATCCTATTCGGAAATCAACATGACGCCGCTGATCGACGTCATGCTGGTGCTGCTGATTATTTTCATCATCACGCTCCCGAGTCAGACGCACGCGGTGAAAATCGACAACCCGCTGCCGCCGCCGCCCAACTTCGTTCCCCCGCCGCCGCCGGAAGTGATCGATCTGACGATCGACTTCGACGGCACGCTGCTATGGAACAAGACGCCCGTGGATCGCGAGACCCTGCAGGGCTACATCGAGACCGAGGCGCAGAAGGATCCGCAACCTGAAGTGCACATCACGGTGGACAAGTTCGCCAAATACGAAATCGTCGCGCAGACGTTGGCGGATCTACAGCATCGTGGACTGAAGAAGATCGGATTCGTCAACAACGATTATTTTCTGAGAAGGTATCCCTGCGTGGTTTTACGGCGCGTCATACCCTTCGGGATACGCGCCGTTTGTTTGAACCATTTAAGATGTCCCGGCACGCGTTTACCGCCGCGCCAACTAAATTTGATACAGAGTGAGGTCTGCCAATGAGTCATTCGATTTTGGGTAAATACCGGCCACTGCTTCTGTGCGTGTGTGCGTTCATGGCATTTGCGGGCTTCTCATCGGCGCTCCACGCGGCCGACAAGCCGAAGCAGGAAATCAGCCGGGCCATTGCCAAGGAAATCGCCGCGGCGCAAAAGGCCATGCAGGCAGGCCAGTGGTCCGAAGCGCTGAAGAATTTGGAGGCCGCGGAAGGCAAGCCCGGACAGACGACATTCGATAAGAAGACCGTCGCCGAGTTCAAAGGCATCTGCTACGTTCGATTGAACAACCTCAAGGCGGCGCAAACCGCCTATGAACAGGCGCTGGCGACCGGAGGCTATTCGGCGGAAGAGTTGCCGAAGACCTATCGTCTGTTGTTCCAGTTGGCCGCTACCAACAAACAAGACGCCAAGGCCATTGAGTACGGCAAACAGTCCGCCGAGGCGGGCGCGGCCACCGCCGACGACCTGTTGATCATGTCCCAGCTCTATTACCAGCAAAAGGATTGCAAAAATTCCGGCATTTGGGGCGACAAGGCCATCGCGGCGTTCAAGAAGGCCGGCCAACCGCCGAAGGAAGTGCTGTACCAGATCAAATTGCAATGCGCCAGCGATGCCAATGACACCAACGGGATGAAAGCCGCGCTGTACGATCTGGTGCGGCTCACCAACAAGACCTCGTATTGGAACAACCTGATTCGCCTGGAGCGGCAGGATGAGCGCGACGATCACAACACCTTGATGATCTATCGCATCATGTACGACACCAATTCCATGAATGCGGATACCGACTACATCGAAATGGCGCAATTGCTGGGCGACGCCGGTTTGCCGGGCGAAGCGCAAGCCGTTCTCGAGAAGGCGATCAGCAGCGGCGTACTCAAGGACGAGCACAAAGAGCGCACGATGCGTCTCCTGAACGCCTTGAAGGGGCGCGCCGATTCGGACAAGAAGGGGTTGCCGACGCTGGATGCCGAGGCCAAAAAAAATCCGGCGGGACAGCTCGATATGAAGCTCGGCGAGGTTTATTTCGGGGCGGGCGATTACCAGAACGCCGCAAACGCCATTACGCGCGCACTCGGCAAAGGTCAGATCAAACAGATGGACGAGGCCTATGTGTACCTGGGCCGCGCTGAAGCGGCGTTGAAGAATATCCCGGAGGCGAAAAAGGCATTCGAGAAGCTCAAGACCGTTCCGAACATCAGCCCGCGCGTGCTGAAGCTGTACGAACTGTACTCGGACAAATTGGGCTCTTAAGCAACACGGGAAGCAGCTATGACGATCAAAACCGGCGACAAAATGCCCCAGGGCGCATTTACGCGCATGACCAAGGATGGTCCGCAGAAGATGACGACGGAGCAGCTTTTTGACGGTAAAACCGTCGTGCTGTTTTCGGTGCCCGGCGCCTTTACGCCGACCTGCGATGCCAAGCACTTGCCGGGCTTCGTAGAGCTGGCCGACCAGATCAAGGCGAAGGGCGTCGACACCATTGCCTGTACCGCGGTGAACGATGTATTCGTCATGAATGCCTGGGGCAAGCACGGCGGCGTCGGCGACAAGATTTTGATGCTCGCCGACGGCAATGGCGCTTACGTCAAGGCGTTGGGATTGGAGATGGACGGAACCAAGTTCGGCATGGGGATGCGCGGCCAACGCTTCGCCATTATCGTCAAGAACGGCGTCGCGACGCATGTCAATGTCGAGGCGCCGGGGGAATTCAAGGTCTCCGCCGCCGACTACGTCTTGAAGCAGCTTTAGCGGCCGCAGCCGGTCGCACGGCGCGGCGGCGGCGGACGGTCAGAATCCGCGCCGCGCGTCCTAAGTGGCAAGCAGCTTTTCGAACTCCGGCACGGCTTGAAATAGATCCGCGACCAGGCCGATGTCGGCCACCTCAAATATGGGCGCTTCGCCGTCCTTGTTGATCGCCACGATGGTGCGTGCGTCCTTGATCCCCGTCAGATGCTGAATCGCGCCGGAGATGCCGATTGCGATATACATTTCCGGCGCAATGATCTTGCCGGTCTGGCCGACTTGCATTTCATTCGGAGCGTAGCCCGCGTCAACCGCGGCGCGCGACGCGCCGACAGCGGCGCCCAGTTTGTCCGCCAAACTGAACAGCAACTTGAAGTTCTCCGCGCTGCCGAGCGCTCTGCCGCCCGACACCACGCGCGCGGCGGTCTGAAGGTCCGGCCGGTCGGTAGACCCCGATTTGGCGCCCACATAGCGCGTATGAGACGGCAATGGCACGTTCAGTGTCTTTGACTCCACCGGCGCGCTGCCGCCGGAGGGCGCGGCCTGAAAGGACGCAACGCGCACCGTGGCAATCAGCTTGCGCGCGGGATCCGCCTCGATGGTCACGATCGCGTTGCCGGCATAAATCGGGCGGCGAAACCGATAGGGCGCCTTCCACTGCCATCAAGTCGCTGACTTGCGCGACGCCGAGCAAGGCGGCAAGCCGCGGCATCAAGTCCTTGCCGAAACTGGTCGATGGGCCGAACACATGCGAATAGTCGGCCGCCAGCGCCGCGACCTGCGGTGCGAAAACCGCGGCGAGCGGATGCAGGTTCTCCGGGCGATCGACGCGCAACACCGCTTTGACGCCGGCGATCGCAGCGGCCTGCGCCGCCGCGGCGCGCGGTGTCGGCCCCGAGCAGCACGATGCTGATTTCCGCATCGGCGATTTCCTTGGCGCAGGTCACGCATTTCGCGGTGGCGGGATTCAAGGTCTTTCCGTCGTGTTCGCCGACGATGAGTATCTTGTGCATTAGATCAAACCCTTTTTCTTGAGCGCAGCGATGAGTTCGGCCACATCCTTGACCATGACGCCTTTCTGGCGCTGCGCCGGGGGCTCGGTCTTTACGCTTTTCAGCAATACTCCGGCGCCGATCCCCAGCGCGTCGAGCGAGGTGACATCCAGCGGCTTCTTCTTGGCTTTCATGATATCCGGCAACTTCACATAGCGCGGCTCGTTCAGGCGCAGATCGACGCTGACCACGGCGGGCAGGTCGACTTCGATGGTTTCCAATCCGGCGTCCACCTCGCGGGTGACCGTAACTTTGCCGGACCCGATTTCGATCTTCGATGCGTAGGTCGCCTGCGGGCGTTCCCAAATCGCAGCCAGCATTTGACCGGTCTGGTTGGCGTCATCGTCGATCGCCTGTTTGCCCAGCAAGATCAAATCCGGATTTTCCTTCTTGGCCAGTGCGAGAAAGACATTCGCCGCGGTCAGAGGCTCCACGACGGCATCGGTTTGCACCAGCAACGCCCGATCCGCGCCCATGGCCAGCGCGGTGCGCAGTTGCTGCTGGGTGTCGGCAACTCCGATGCTGACCGCGAGCACTTCGATGTTCGTGCCGCGCTCCTTGATGCGCAGCGCCTCTTCGAGGGCGATTTCGTCGAACGGATTCATGCTCATTTTGACGCCGTCGAGCATCACGCCGCTGCCGTCCGGTTTCACCCGGATGCGCACGTTGTAGTCGACGACGCGCTTGATACAGACCATGATCTTCTGCACGAAAACTCCTTAAACCGTTGCTCGCGGAACCGTCGGTGCCCGGGCCTCGGCTTGTTGTTCCGAGAACAGGGTGCTGATTTTAGCCGCGCATTGGCGCAGCTTCGGCAAAAAGCGCTCCAGGCCGGTCTTCAGCGGCAGCGCCGAGGCGATGAATCGCACCGTCAAGACAGCCAAGGATGCGCTCGTTCAGCAGCACCGGCACGCTCAGGGCGTATTCATCGATCAGACGGCGGGCGCGCGTCGACGTCGCATAGCCGAGCGCCTTGATTTCCGCCAGCGCGCGCAGCAGCTCGGCGCGATCGCGCGCCGGCCTATCCTCCTCCTTGTTGGAGCGCGCCAGTATGTCGATCAGCGTGTCGCGCTGTGCGGGCGGGCAGTGCGCGAGGTATGCGCGGCCTGTCGCCGTGTTCAACACCGGCAACTGAAAGCCGGCCGAATAGCGCTCGATCGCCAGCGGAGTGCTGTGATCGGTGGCCTCGCGCACCATCATTTTCGTGCCGGACAGGGTTGCCAGACTGACCGGCCAGACGATTTCGGCGCACAGGGCGTAAATCATCGGCTTGGCGATTTGGCTGACCCAGGCCTCGTCGTCAAATCCTTCGCTCAATCCGCGCACCAGGATGGTCAGCCGATAACGCTCGTCGGCCGCTGTCGCGATAGACGAAACCGGCATTGCACAAGGTTTCCAAGATTCGATACACGGTGGTGCGCGGAAGGCGGATTTCCTGAGCCACTTCGGAAACCGTCGCACCATCGCGTAAGTTGAGTACCGTCAGCGCATCGAGCCCGCGCATCAGCGCGCGGATGGGGCGAGTGGAATCCATGAAGCCTCGAGAATTTGTGGACCCGTTAGTCTAAGGAGCGGTACCTCCCTTGTCCACCTCGCGGTCAGTCAGTAGACTTGGCGAAAGATGACGCGCTACTTCCTTACGCGGCTTGCCGGCGCTGTTCCCACGCTGTTCATCATCGTCACGATCACGTTTTTTTTGATGCGCGCCGCACCCGGCGGCCCGTTCGACCAAGAACAAGCGCTGGCGCCGGAAATCAAGGCGAATCTGCAGCGCGCCTATGGGTTGGATCTGCCGGTGTGGACGCAATACGGGCGCTATCTGAAGTCGCTGCTGCATGGAGACTTCGGACCCTCGTTCAAATACAAGGATTTTACGGTCACTGAACTGATCGGCCAGGGGTTTCCGGTCACCCTGCAGCTTGGCCTGATGGCAATCGCGCTGGCGCTGTTGTTGGGCATTCCCTTGGGGACCTACGCCGCGCTCCATCACAACTCGGCTGCCGACACCGCCACGATGTCTCTGGTCGTGACGGGTATCGCGATCCCCACATTTGTCGTTTTACCCTTCCTCGGGTTGCTGTTCGGCATCTACCTTCACTGGCTGCCGGTCGCGGGCTGGGAGAGCGGATCGCTGCGCCACCTCGCGCTGCCCGTGGTGGCGTTGGCGTTGCCGCCGCTGGCCTATATCGCGCGGCTCACCCGCGGCAGCATGCTGGAGGTATTGCGCAGCCATTACATTCGAACCGCGTTCGCGAAAGGGTTGCCGCTGCGCAGCGTGGTGATTCGCCATGCGCTGCGGCCGGCGCTCGCGCCGGTGGCGAGCTATCTGGTCCCGGCGGTCGCCTCGATTCATGACCGGGTCCCTGGTGGTCGAAACGATCGCCGGCCTGCCGGGCATCGGCAGGTATCTGGTGCAAGGCGCGATCAATCGCGATTACACGCTGGTGCTCGGGATGGTCATCATTTACTCGGCTTTGCTCATCGTCATGGGCCTGCTGGTCGATCTGCTGTACGCGTGGCTCGATCCGCGCGTGAGGCTCTAGCGGGTGAGACTGTTGGACGATGACGCGATGCGACGCTTGCGAGCCACTCCCGCCGCCGTGGCGGCGTTGAGCGTCATTGTCGCCGTCGTCATCATCACGTTGCTCGGGCCCTGGCTCAATCCCAACAACACCCAGACGCTCGATTGGCTGCATGTGGCCGCGCGGCCGACGTTGCAGAGCGCTCATTGGTTCGGCACCGACCGCTTGGGCCGGGATCTCTATGCCCGCACGCTCGCCGGTGCGCGCGTCAGCATCGCGATCGGCGTGGTGGCGAGCATGATCAGCATTCTGGTCGGCGTCGGGTATGGCGCAGTTGCCGGCTACCTCGGCGGCCGCACCGACCACGTGATGATGCGCGTCATGGAAATCCTGAGCGGATTGCCGTTGATCTTCTTCGTCATATTCCTGACCGTCATTTTCGGCCGCAGCGAATATCTGTTGTTCATTTCGATCGGCGCGGTCGGTTGGTTGACCATGGCGCGAATCGTCCGCGGTCAGACCTTGAGCATACGCCAGCAAGAATACATCGCCGCGGCCGTGGCTTCAGGTGCCGGCACCGGACGCGTGATCGCAAAACATGTAATCCCCAATGTCATGGGGCCGGTCATCGTCTATGCCACGTTGACCGTGCCGCAAATAATCCTGTTCGAGAGCTTCCTGAGTTTTTTGGGGCTGGGAATTCAAGAACCCGGCGCGAGCTTGGGCACGCTGATCGCAGAAGGCGTCGGAGAAATGGAAGCGGCCCCCTGGATGCTGTTGGTGCCCGGCGGCTTTCTGGCGATATTGCTGCTTTGTTTGAATATCTTCGGCGATGGCCTGCGCGATGCGCTCGATGTCAAGGAAGCATGAAGTGGTCCCGCTATTGAATGTCGATGATTTGACCGTCCGTTTTACGCATCGCAGCGGTTCGGTCGAGGCCGTAGCCGGCGCGTCGCTGCATGTCGAGCGCAACGAATGTCTGGGCATCGTCGGTGAATCCGGTTCCGGGAAGACCCAGCTGTTTCTGGCCGCCATGGGACTGCTGGGCGGCCGCGCCAAAATCAGCGGCAGCATCAGATTCGCGGGCGATGAGTTGCTGGGCATGACCGCCGCGCAGCTCAACGGCATCCGCGGCTCGCGGCTCACCATGATCTTTCAGGATCCCATGACGTCCTTGACGCCGCACTTGCCGATCGGCACGCAACTGGCCGAGGTGCTGGTTTGCCACTCGGGGCTGTCGTGGAGCGCAGCGCGCACGGCAGCCGGCCGCATGCTGGAGCGGGTGCGAATGCCGGATCCCGGGCGCCGGCTGCGGCAATATCCGTATGAATTATCGGGAGGAATGCGTCAGCGGGTCATGCTGGCGATGAGCTTGCTGTGCGAGCCTGACTTGTTGATCGCGGACGAGCCCACCACGGCGCTCGATGTGACCGTTGCAGTCACAAATCATGGAGCTGCTGCGTAGCGCGCGCCGCGAAACGGGCATGGCGCTCGTTCTCGTCAGTCACGATCTGGGCGTCATCGCCGGCCTCGCCGATCGAATTCTCGTGATGTACGCAGGCAGAATCGTCGAGACCGCCCCCGCGGCGGAGCTATTACGCCAACCCCGTCATCCCTACACCGCCGAGTTGCTGAAATGCGTTCCGAGCTTGTCCGGACCGCGCTTGGCGCGCATGCCGACCCTCGCAGGACAGCCGCCGCAGCCCGGGGAAATGCTGCAGGCCTGCGCTTTCGCGCCGCGCTGTCCGCGCGCCGCGGAACGTTGCCGCCTGGAGCGTCCGGTGCCGGCAGGCGGCTCGAGCTGGCAGGTCGCCTGTCATTTCCCGTTGCCATGAACGCAGCGCTGCTCCAGGTGCGGAATTTGCGGGTGGAATTCGGCCCGCAGACGGCGGTCGGCGACGTGAGTTTCGAGATGTTTTTCGCCGAGACGCTGGGGCTGGTCGGCGAGTCGGGCGCCGGCAAATCGACGTTGGCGCGAGCGTTGCTGCGTCTGTTGCAGCCGGACCGCGGCAGCGTCGAGCTTTCAGGACTGGATTTGCTGAAGAGCCCGCCGGCAGTGATGCGGGCGCAGCGCCGCAACCTGCAGATGGTGTTTCAAGATCCGCTCGCCAGCCTGAATCCGCGCATGAGCGTTGGCGATGCCATCGCCGAACCCTTGCTGATATTCGAGTCCGAATTGAGTGCTGGCGCGCGGCGCAGGCGAATCGCCGAAATATTGCAACGAGTCGGCTTGGACTCTGAGGTGGCCGCTCGTTACCCGCATGAACTCAGCGGCGGCCAGTGCCAGCGCATCTGCATCGCCAGGGCGACGGTGCTGCGGCCCAAGGTCCTCATTTGCGATGAAGCCGTCAGTTCTCTCGATGTGTCCATTCAGGGACAAATCATCAATCTCCTGTTGGATCTGCAACAAGAGATGGGAATGGCAATGCTCTTCATCAGTCACAACCTCGCAGTGGTCCGGCATTTGAGCCACCGCGTACTGGTGATGTATTTGGGAAAGCTGGTCGAAGTTGCCGCATCCGAGACGCTGTTCGCGGCGCCGGTTCATCCCTATACTCGCGCCTTGCTGTCCGCCGTGCCGCGGATCCCGCCGGCCGCCGGCCTGCCCGCGCCGCAAGGTGAATCATTTCTGACGCCGGCCGCAATCGCGCAGGGCTGCGCCTTTCGCGACCGATGTCCCCACGCGCTGCCGCTGTGCTCGTCCACCGAACCGCCCCTCGCTGAAATTGCCGCCGGACACTGGGTGGCCTGCCACCGTTCGCACGAGCTGTTCAATCCGCTATCCTAGGAGCCCATGACGCAACGAAAACCGGTACGGGCGAGCGACGGGCTCGCCAATGTGCGCTACGAGATCCGCGGCAAGCTGGCGCGGCGCGCCCTGGCGCTCGAGCGGCTGGGCTACGACATCGTGTCGTTGAATATCGGCAATCCGTTCGCCTTCGGCTTCCGCACGCCCGAAACGATGCGCTTGGCCATGATCGAGAATCTGCGCAACAGCGAAGGCTATGTGCACCAGAAGGGCATTTTTCCTGCGCGCGAGGCGGTCGTGATGCAGCAGCAGGAGCGCGGTGTGCGCGGGGTCACCGCGGAAGAAGTATTCATCGGCAACGGCGTGAGCGAGCTGATCGATCTCACCTTGCGTGCTTTGCTCAATTCGGGCGATGAGGTGTTGGTGCCGAGCCCCGACTACCCTCTGTGGACGGCGGCCGTCAATTTGAATACCGGCCGCGCCGTGCACTATCCCTGTCACGCCGCGCAGCGCTTCATTCCCGATGCCGGCGAGATCGAGTCGCTGATCACCAAGCGCACGCGCGCCATCGTCATCGTCAATCCGAACAACCCCACGGGAGCGGTCTACCCGCGCGAGACCTTGGCGGCGATCGCGCAGATGGCGGAGAGGCATCGCCTGGTGGTGTTGTGCGACGAAATATACGACCACATCCTTTATGATGATGCCGAATTCGTGCCGATGGCGACCCTGGTGCACAACACCCTGTGCTGCACGATGAGCGGCCTGTCCAAAGTCTACCGCGCCTGCGGTTATCGCGTGGGTTGGGCAGCTTTTTCCGGCGACACCGAGAGTGCCGGCGAATACTTGAGCGGTTTGGAACTGCTCTCATCGCTGCGACTGTGCAGCAACGTGCCGGGGCAGTGGGCGGTGCAGACCGCGCTCGGCGGCTATCAGAGCATCCAAGAGCTGACGCGCCCCGGCGGCCGCTTGTACGAATCGCGGCGGACCATCCTCGAGGCGGTGGCGCGCAGCAAGTATCTGAAACTGGCGCGACCGATGGGCGCTCTGTACGCTTTTGTTGAAGTGCGCAGCGACGCATTGCCGGACTTCGATGATCAGGCCTTTGCGCTCGACCTGCTGGAGAAGAAGCACGTGCTGGTTGCGCCCGGCGTCAGCTTCAATGTGGGCTATCGCAATGCGTTCCGGATCACCAACCTGCCGGAACCGCAAGTCCTCGCGACGGTGTTCTCGCGTATCGAAGAATTGCTGGATGCGCAAGCCGCCGACAAGCCGGCGCTCAGCATCGTCTCACCCGCCGCCAAGGTCCGGCAGCACTGAGCGCGGCACGCGTTTCTACCGCCTTGCTGGCGGCCGTCGCGGCCGGCCGCACCGTGCTCGCGCCGAATACGGAGTTGGCCGCGGCATTGTTCGATGCCATCGAGCGCGTTCATCTTGCGGCCGGCGAAGAGGTCTGGGCCACGCCCCAACGTCCGCGATTATTCGAGCTGGCTGCGCGAGCAGCACGTGCAGCGGCAGCTCGCCGATGCGGCCGCGCCGCGTCTGCTCAGCGAGGTGGAAGAGCGCGAACTGTGGCGCGCGGTCATCGACACCGCGGACATCGGCAGCGGATTTCTCGATCCCGCCGGCGCGGCGCGCGCCGTGCGGCGCGCGCGGCGCACGCTGTTTGAATACGCCATTCCGCTGCCGGCGCTCGATGCGGCGCAATCCGAGGAGTGCGCGGCATTTCTGCAGTGGAACCGCGCATTCGAGCGGCGCTGCCGCGAACTGGGCTGCATCAGCGCGGATACCTTGCTCGCCGGGCCGGCCGCGCCGAACGGCCAGCTCGAATGGATCGAGAGCCCCCAGTGGCGGCCGGCGGCGCGCCGCTGGCTGGAAAGCAATGCGCGCGCACTGCTGCCGCTGCGCGGATCGCGCGCCGCTTTGGCGCTCGTCAGGGCGCCCTCGCCGGCAGAGGAACTGGCCGCCATGGCGGATTGGGCGCGGGTGAATCTGGCCAATGAAGAATTTCGCGCCTGGATTTGCGTGCCGGATTTGAGCCGGCGCCGGGCCGAGGTTGTCGATGCCTTCGATGCCGGACTGACGCCGCAGCGCTTTGCTCTGCGCGGCGGTTCCAGTGCGGCTCCCTATGCGGTGGCGGGAGGCACGCCGCTTGCCGACTACGCACCGGTCCACGCGGCGCTGGCATTCCTGGCCGCAAGCCTGGGGCAGGTGACATTCGCGCAGTTCAGCGCGCTGCTGCGCGCGCCGCAGTTTCAAGCGAGCGACTCTGAGGCAAGCGCGGCGGCGCGGTTGGACATTGCGCTGCGCCGCCGCGCATCGGGCGATGCGGATCTCGCGGGTTGGCTGCAGTTGGCCGAACGCGTGGCGCGAATCGAGCAAATCGCGCCCGCGCCGGCCGCGCAGCGGCTGCACGCGGCCGAGCGCAAGCTGGCGGAATTGCACGGCGCGCGGCGCCTCAGTGAATGGGTCGGCGTTTGGATGGCGGCACTGGAAACCGGTCCCTGGGCGTATCGCGCGCGCTGGTCGAGCATCGAATATCAAGCGGCGGAGAGGTTTCGGGAGTTGCTTGCCGCCGTGGCGACCGGCGATGCGGTATTCGGCACGCATTCGCGCGATTCAGCGCAACGGCTGCTTGCCCGCGCGGCGCGCGAAACGCCGTTCCAGGAGCAAACCGGTGTACCGCCCATCTGGGTGAGCGGCCAACTCTTGGATCCGTGGCTTGACTACGGCGGCATCTGGATCAGCGGCTGCGACGATCAGCAGTGGCCGCCGCCGGTGGCGCCGGTGGCTTTGCTGCCGGTGGGCGTGCAGCGGCAATACGGGGTCATTCCAGCCAGCGCGGCAGCACAGCTCGCGTCGGCCATCGAGCTGCAGAGCCGCTGGCAGAAGCGCGCGAATCACTGCGTGTTCAGCCTTTCGGATGCGGGAGAGGATGGTTCGAGCGCTCCCAGTCCGCTGCTGCCGGAGAATATACCGCTCGATTTGCCGTTGAGCGTTTCGGCCCAGCCCCACTGGCGGAGGATGCTCGAGGCGGCGCCGCCACTGGAATCGCTCTGGGATGAACGGGCTCCGCCGCCCGCGGCAGGCGAGCGCACGCGTGGGATTGCCACCTTGAAAAGCCAATCGCGCTGCGCCTTCCGAGGTTTTGCGGAGACTCGACTGGAGGCTGAATCCCTGGAGCAACCGATCCCCGGATTCAACGAACGGGAACGGGGCGAACTCGTGCACCATGCGCTGCAGCACGTGTGGACGGAGCTTCACGACTCGGAGGCGTTGCTGGCTGCGGGGCCGGATACACAACGGCGGCTGATCGACTCGGCCGCGGCACGCGCAATCGAGTCGGTGTGCCGGCGGCGCGATCCGGGTCCCGTGTGGCGTGCGCGCGAAGCGCGGCGGCTGCAAACCCTCTTGGGAAAATGGCTGCAGTTTGAAAAAGCGCGGTCGCCCTTCGTCGTTGAAGTCCTCGAGGGCGCCGATCAAGTCGCGCATTTCGGCGGACTCGAATTCCGAGTTCGCATCGACCGCGTCGATCGACTGGCGGACGGTGCGCGGGTCTTGATCGACTACAAGACCGGCGCGGCGCAGACGGATTGGCGTGGCGAGCGGCCCGACAATCCGCAGTTGCCGGTATATGCGCTGCTTGCGCCGGATGCCTTGGTCGCCGTCGCCTATGCCAAGGTGAACGCCGCCGAATGCGCCTTTGTGGCGGAGTCCGAACGGCGCGACATTTTCCCGCGGACGCGCCCCAGCGCATTGGAAGGAATGGCGACATTCGCCGATCTCATTCAACTGTGGTCGCGGCGCATTGAACGCATTGCCGGCGAGTTCGCCGCCGGCCGCGCCGAGGTGGCGCCCACCCCCACGGCATGCCGAAGCTGCAAGCTGCAAGGCCTGTGCCGGGTGCCGGCGGCGCTTGACGATGGGGACGAACTCCATGAGTGAAGCCGTGCGGCACGTGCTCGATGGCGCGGCCCGCGAGCGCGCCGTCGCCGCGGTCGGTTCGGTGCTGGTTCAAGCGCCGGCAGGCTCGGGCAAGACGACGTTGTTGGCGCAGCGCTATCTGCGGCTGCTGGCATCGGTGGACTCGCCGGAACGGATCTTGGCGCTGACCTTTACGCGCCGCGCCGCGCAGGAAATGCGCCAGCGGGTGCTCGGCGCCTTGCGCGCCGCCCGCAGCACCCGGTGCCCGCCAGGCATGAATCAGCTTACCTTTGAGCTGGCCACGGCGGCGCAGCGGCACATGGACTCCTTGAACTGCGACCTGCAATCCCAGCCGACGAGATTGCGCATCGAAACGATCGATGCCTTCAATTCCTGGCTGGCCAACCAGCTGCCGATTGCCGCGGGCGCCGGCGCGGGGTTGCGCATCCAGACCGATGCCGCACCCAGCCATCAAGAGGCGGCGCGCCGTGCTCTGGCGCATCGGGGATCGGATCAATTCGGACTCGCGGTCGAGCGTGTGCTCGCGCTCGACGATCAGCGCTGGCGCAAGCTGGTGAAGCTCATCGCCGAGATGCTGCCGAGCCGCGACCGCTGGCTGCCGCTGCTCGCCGGGCACTTGCAGGCGGCAAGCGCGATCGATGAGGCGCAACTGCGCAGTGTGCGCCGGCAGTTCGATGAAGATTTGGGCTTGCTGGTCGCGCGGGTGCTGTTGCGCGCCCAGGAAGTCCTCGGGCGGGAAAATATCGCGGCGCTTTCGTCTCTCATGCATGGCGCGGCGCGGCGCATCGAAGATCCGGCGCCGCTCGCGGCCTGGCGTCAGGACGACAGTGCACTGCGCGCGACGCCGGACGATGCCGCCCGGTGGCGCTGCATGGCGACGTTGCTGCTGCGCGCGCAAAAGGGCGGAGTGCGCAAGCGGTTCACCAAAACGCAGGGTTTTCCGCCGGGCTGCGCCGACACGCCCGGCGTGCTGCGCCTCGCGGAGAACTTCGGCGCGGATCCGCGCATGCTCGAGGCTTTGTACGAACTGCGCGCGCTGCCCGATCCTCGCTACAGCGACGCTGCGTGGGAGCGGGTGCGCGATGTGGCGCAGGTGCTGGTGTTGGCGGCGGCTGAATTGGACGGCGTTTTCCGCGAACAAGGCGCGGTGGATTTTCCGGCGGTGTCGATTGCGGCGTTGCGCGCGCTCGGCACGCTGGACGCGCCGACGGATTTGAGCCTGCGTCTCGATTACCGCCTGCAGCACATTCTGGTCGATGAGTTCCAGGACACCTCCAGCTCGCAGTTGCAACTGGTGCGGCTATTGACGGCCGGATGGCAGCAGGATGATGGCCGCAGCGTATTTTGCGTGGGCGACCCGATGCAATCCATCTACGGATTCCGCCAGGCGGAAGTCAGGGCCTTTTTGGAACTGGCCGAGGAGGGCATCGGCGGCTTGCGCTTCGAAGTGCAGCGTCTGCGCAGCAACTTTCGTTCGGCCGCGCCGCTGGTGGAGTGGACCAATCGATGTTTCGCACGCCTCATGCCGCAGATCGACGATCGCAATCGCGGCGCCATAGCGTTTCGCGCCAGCGAAGCGGCGGTGCCGGCGGCCGACACCGCGCAAAGCGCCGTGCAGTGTCAGGGATTCGCAAGCCGCAGCGCCGAATCCAATGCGATCGCCGCCATGATTGCCGACGAACTTGCACGCCATCCCGGTTGGCACATTGCCGTCTTGGTGCGCGCCAGGACCCATGCGCGCGGAATTGCCGCCGGCCTGCGCGCCTTGAATGTCGCCTTTCGCGCGGTCGATATCGAGCCGCTGCATGACCGGGCCGCCGTGCGCGACATCATGATGCTCACTCGCGCCCTGTTGCACAGGGGCGATCGCATCGCGTGGCTCGCCGTGTTGCGCGCGCCGTGGGCAGGACTGTCCCTGGACGATCTGCTGATCATCTCCCGAACCGGGCGGCTGGTGTGGGATGCGATCCGCGACGAGACGCTGCTGCTTTCGCTCAGCGAGGATGGCCGCGCCCGATGTCGGCGCCTGAATCTGGCATTCACGGCCGCATTCGAAGTGCGCAATGAGACCCCGCTGACTCGCTGGATTGAAAGAACCTGGTTGGCGCTCGGCGGCCCCAGCTGCTTCACCAGCGTTCAGGATCTGCAGCTGGCGGGCGCCGCTTTCTCCCGGATTCGTTCGCTCGAGGAACGCGGCATGCCGGACGCGGCGGATCTGCCGGAGATTTTTGCCGACCTTTTCGCCGATCACGGCGGCGCGAGCAACGTCGAAATCATGACCATTCACAAGGCCAAAGGTCTGGAATTCGACATGGTCGTCCTGCCGGCCCTCGATCTGGCCGTGGCGCCCGATCGCGAGCAGTTGTTGCTGTCGCACCAGTTTGCGCGTACCGGACGCGACGGAATGGTGATGGCGGCGCGCCCGCCGGTGGGTACGGACGGCGATTCGCTGTTCGAGTTCTTGCGCGGCCGCCGGCGCGATGCCGCCACCCTCGAAGCGCAACGCCTCCTGTACGTGGCCTGCACCCGCGCCAAGTGCCGGTTGCATTTGACCGCCCTCATCGAGGCGGCTGAAAACTCCGAAGAGCCCGAGGAGACCGCGGTCCGGCGGGAGTTCCGGCCGGCCGGCGGCAGTTTGCTGCGCGCGCTTTGGCCGGTGCTCGCCGACGACTTCATGACGCCGCCCGTGCGGCCCCGGCAACCGGAGGACGCGAACGAGGCCCCTCGGGGAGGCCCACTGAAGCGACTGCCGCTGGAATGGTCGCAGAATTTGCATTTCTCGCCGCTGGCGGCCGGTGCCCCGGTCGCGATCGCCCCGCGGGATGAAACGCCGATATTCGATTGGGCCGGGGAAACCGCGCGGCGAGTCGGCAGCCTGGTGCATGCCGAGCTCCAGAACATGGAGCTTTCCACTGTCGGCGCCGCCGCCATTCAGGCACGCGCCGGCCATTTCCGCCGCTGGCTCAGCATTCACGGAGTACCGGAGGATCGCTTGAATGCTGCGACCGTGCGGGTCGTGGAGGCGCTCCTCGGTGTGCAGCAAGATCCGCGCGGACGTTGGATTCTGAAAAGAGGGTTTCGCGAGGACCTGCGCGAGCACGCTTTATCGGGACACTGGAAAGGCGAATTTATACGGGTTGTGCTCGATCGCAGTTTCATTGACGAGGAGGGCATCCGCTGGGTGATCGACTACAAAACCAGCGAGCACTTGGGCGGTGGTGTCGACATGTTTTTGGACCGCGAGGTTGAGCGATACCGCAGCCAGCTCGAGCGCTATGGGCGACTGGCGCGCCGTATGGGACCGCAACCGGTCCGCTTGGGACTGTACTTTCCGCTGATGCGAGCCTGGCGCGAATGGGTTTACAACGAGGCGATTGACTAGACCGCCAACTGGATATATAACTAGCACTGTATTGATAAACAGTATCGCTAATAACAACGCAGGAGTCGGTCATGATCGGATACGTCACTCTCGGCACCAATGACTTGAAGCGCGCAGCCGCTTTTTACGATGCGCTATTGAGCGAACTTGGCGCCAAACGCATGATGGAAAGCGACGCCTTTGTCGCCTGGTCGGTGAAGCCGGAGCTCCCCGGGCTCGGCGTGACCAAGCCCTTTGATAAGAAAGCCGCCTCTGTGGGCAACGGCGTCATGGTGGCGCTCGTGGTCGACAGCGAGGAAAAGGTAAAGGCGGTGCATGCCAAGGCTTTGCAATTGGGCGGCAAGGATGAGGGTGCCCCAGGCAAGCGCTCCGAGAATTTCTACGCGGGCTACTTTCGCGATTTGGACGGCAACAAGCTCAATGTTTTCGTCGGCGGCTGAAGCGTCTGGCGCAGCGCCGGCCGTGAGACGCTAGAACGTGAATTCCAGCTCCACCGGAAATCGTCCGGTGGAGTCTCGCGGGCGAAGTTGCGACAGGTTGTTCAATTGATCGCGAAGCGCCGGGGACGCCCCGGCGCGCTCCTTGAGCGTACCCGACAGCATGCCGGTGCGCGTCGCGGGTGAAAATCGAATCTGCGCCTGAGCCTCCAGCGGGCCTCCCGTATCGTTGAGCGTTGCCGTCATGCTCCCGTCGGGGGCAATGCTCTGCGGTGCGAGTTGCAACTCATAGCTCCCCAAATCCGATCCTGCGGCTACGTTTGGCGAGGAAATATCGGCCACATCGATCTTGCCGACCGCGGCCTCGAGCTTTTGGAAGGAGCCCTTGATCAGGGCAAAGGTCAGCTTGGCGGTTCCCTTCCAGCCTTGGGCAAATCCGAGGCTTTGTAAATCCTCGATGGGACCGCCGCCCGTGATGTCGTGCGCCGTAAAACTGCTGGGCTTGAGTTCCGCCGTGCCGTCGATGAGAAAGCCTACTTTCACCCAGTGAATATCCGCGACGAGGGCAAGCCGCAGCAGGGCGAGCGGATGGACGTACCATTCGATCGCGCCGGCATCGCGTGCATTGACGCGAATCTTTCCCGCGGCGCCATGCAGCAGGCTGCCCGAAAAATCCTCTGCCTGCACCTGGGGCGGCAGGAAACGCGCGGCGAGGGAGGCCGGCAGCACATAGATCGCCGCGCCTGAAAGAACGATCAGCGCGAGAAGGATCAGCGGCCAGCGTCGCGGCGGCCGCGTGCGCCTAATGTCGCGCTTGGCTGAAGGAGATGCTGGCATTGACCAGTCCCGGCGAAGAGGTGCGATCCACGGTGATCGATTCGATCGCAAGACCATAGCGCCGGTCCAGGGTATCGAGCCATGTCACCAGGGTATCGAACGGTGCGGCCTCCAGCTGCACCCGCACTCCCCCGGACGTGTTGGGCTGAGTCCCGCGCAGCGAGCTGGCGAGGCCGACTTCGCGGCCCACCCGATCGACCAGGACGACCGGCGCCTCGCCGGTGTCGGCTGGAACATCGCCGCCGCGGGCGCGGATCTCGGGGGCGTTGGCGCGCATCCACGCCAAATCCGCGCGGCGCGTTTCGTTGCCTTTGAGCGCCCGCGATACGGCCGACTGCAGCGGCATGAGAATGCCGCCGGTCAGGATGATCACTGCGAGGGCAAGCGCGCCCACCGCCACCACGCGTTGCTCGCGCGGCTGTAGACCGGCATACCAAACCGAGAGCTTATTCATCGCGGCGCAGCCGCGCGCTGATCGCGAATGTGCAGGTGCGCCTCGACGCCCGTCGCCACCGGATTGGAGGATTGGATTTCAGCGGCGAGTCCTTCTTTGCCGACGGATTGCGTCAGTTGCGACAGCGCATCGAGACTCGGCGCCGTCACCGTCATATCGAGCGCGTTTTCACGGTAGCTCAGCGCATTGATGCTGGTCTTCGGCGTCGCGGCCAAAGCGCCGCTCAAGGTTTGCAGCGTGCGCAGGAAGTATTGCGGTCCGGCGCCGGACTTGCGAATTCGCTCCAGCTTGGATTGCATTTGCCGGCGTGGATCGGCCGGCGCACTGCCCGGCATGGCGGAGGAGAAGATCTGTGAGATCTGGCTGTCGAGCGCCGCCGACTCATGCTTGGCTTGGCGGATTTGCAGCGCCTGCGCGGCCACATGTACCACGAGCAGCGCCGCCGCAAGCCCCACGGCGAGCCGCCAGCGTTGCCAGCGCTCGCCATAGTGCGGGGTGCGCGAATACTCCCCCTGCAGCAGATTCACCGCATCGGCAGTGTTCATGCCGCGCGCCAACCACGGCAGCGGGCCGTCGCTCAGCAGTTGCACCTTGAGCGACGCGAACTCGTCCAGCAACCCCTCGAAGTCCTCTTGGACTCTCGTCCAGTCCTCGCGCGTCAAGTAAAGAATCGCGCTTTCCTTCACCTTGGGCTCATCGCCCGCCTGCAACGGGTCGCCGATCACGCCCGCCACCACGAGCGCTTCCTTGACCGGCGCGAGTTCCACGGCGAACGGAACGGCGCCGGGGCGCCGCACCGCCAGACGATTGTTCTCCAGCCATAAAACCGTTTGGCCGGGATTCTCCGGCATCAGCGAGATGTCGGGATAGATCGCGGCGGGATCGAATCCGGCCGCGCTCAAATCGGCAATCCAGCCTTGCAACACCGAGCGCGACACCACCGCCACCGGGGTGGCGCCGCTCGCGCGGCGGTGGCCGATCGCGAAGCTCAATTGATCGACGTCTTCGGTCAGGTGTTCTTCGAGCGCAAAGGGAACCGCCTTGGCAAGCTTGGCACCGCCGCCCGGCGGCAGTTCAGGCTCGGCCAACAAGATCTGAGCCGCCGGAGCCAGCGCCACGACTCTTCCCGAGCGCCACACGGCCGCCGCGAGGCTCAAGGATCCGCGCTGCCGGGTCGACGTCGGTGCGCCGGCCTCGTCCAATATCAGCCACTCGGTATCTTCTTGGCCCGGCGGTGGAAGGCGCAGTAACAATGATTGCGGCATACGTTTAAGGCGTCCCAAATGATCGCATCAGCGGCGTGACCTTGTTGGTGCCGCGGAACAAAAGACTGTACAAGGTGAACTCGGTAGTGCCAAGCACCACGCGTGTGGTGAGTTGGAAGTATTGACTTTGCGTGCCGAGGGGAGTGCCGAGGCTCAACATCGCTTTGGGGCCGCCAAAACTCGTGGCGACGTTGGTGAATGTCTGTACGTCGGGAAAGCAGCCGCTCTTGCGGCCGTTCGTGAGCACCGCGGGGCTGTTCGACCACTCGCCGTTCAGGCCTTCCACCAGGCTCTCCAGCACCAATGCCGGCGCCGTGCACAGATTGATCTTGGTATTCGCGCTCGGCAGCGCGGTGACATAGGGCGCGATCTTTCGGTAGCGGTCGGCGCCGAAGCCCGGAAGGTTCATCAGTTCGCTCGGCGACATCATGGGCCAATTGCCCGTGCGGTAGGGCGGCGTTTGGGAGGTATAAACCGCGTCCTCGGCGCCGTCCGGATTGCCCACGACGTCATCTTGATCGAGCCAGTCTCGCGCCAAACCCGCCCACTTGGGCTCAACGCCGACCGAGACGAGCAAACGCTGGAATTGCTGCAAAGGCAACGGATCTTCGGTGACGCCGTCCGCGCCCAGGCGCGCCAGACTATTGAGGTTGAAGCGTCCCTGCATATCCTCCAGTGAACCCTGCATGGTGCCGATGGGCTCGCCCTCCGGATTGTTGTCCGGGGTGATCGGCAGAGGCTGCGTCGCCTGCGCCCAGGTTCCGGACAAGGTGGTGAACTGCGGACTGGTTTGCGCATCCTGCATCAGTACATCCGCGGCCAAAGCTTCGGCGCCCAAACCGAACTGCAATGCCTGCTCTGCGGCCATCATGCCGGTGGTACGCCGCAATTCCAGAAAGCCATCGAAACTCAATTTCGTCGCCAGTACGGTCGCGAGTGCGACCAGAATGAGCGCAATGATCAACGCGACGCCGCGCTGACGCCGCCGGCCGCCCGCAAAAGCCTTCATCCTGGGATCTCGACGAGGCGGCGTATCGCCCCCCAGTCCTTGAATTGGACGATGATCTCAACCGCCACGGGCCGCGACTGCCAGTCGACCGTCGAACCGTTTTGAATGGTGGTGTTTTCCGGCCATTGATTTTGCCACGCTTGATTGCCATCGAGGTAACGCAGCTGCACGCCTTTCACGCCGGTCAACAGGTCCTGCACGATCGGTTTATTCCCCTGCACCGTGTCCAGGTTGACCTGATAACTTCGCTTGAGCACATCCCCCACCAGGGCATAGGAAACCCGCTGCAGGGTGCTGCGCTGCTGGCCGGCGGTGTTCGACCATCCCGCGCGCGTCAAGTCGACCATTGAAATTGCACTCAGGTCGCCCGCCGATCCGGCGCCGGTGCCGGAATTGAAACTCAGGCCGGGGGTTGCAGAGGCGTCGGAATTGAAGCTCATGCCGGGCGGGGACGCGGATCCGGTGGTGGCACCGAGACTCGCCGAGGTGACCGTGACGCTGCCGGCGCCCGGGGTGCCGCGCAGCGCAGGAAGTCGGCTTTGCCCGAGAATGTCCCGCACCGGCCGCGGCACCATTTGCGCGAAATCCATGACCATCATGCGCATGCCGAACTCGATTTCGCGCGAGCGCTTGAGGGAATCCTCGGTGCGTTCCGCCGAGATCCGCGCCGCGCGGTAGGTCGAATATCCAAGTCGCCGCCATGATCCCGAGAATGAGCAGCGCCACCAGGATCTCGACCAGGGTGAATCCCGCTGCGCGGGGCGCGATTTGCAGCTGCGTGCCCTCATGGGGTGTTCGGGGAGTTGTCGGAGCCGGGTGCCGGGCGACGGGCGAGGGCACGATGGGGCGTGCCGGTTTGCCCACGGTTGGGCACGCCCGGGACCGTGGCGGTCACGATGCCGGCGGTCCAGTCAACCACTGTCGATCCCGGCGTTGCCAGCGAGCTCGCCGAGGAAGCCGACGGCCTGGGCCAGTGGGTTGCCCTTGGTCTTCGCATCGCCCGCCCACACGCGGACCACGATCGCGCTTCATGCTCGGCGATGCTGGTGTCGAAGTAGCGGGTGTCGTAGTGCCAGGTGCGGCTCGCCGAAATCGAGCTCGCCGGTATCGGTTGTTCGGTTGCGCTTCGAGACTTGTTGACGGTGAGCCGCACCTCGGCGATGCGATTGAGCGCGATCCATTGGGCGAGCGTCTTGTCGCGCAAATAGCCGCTGGTGCGCGCCGTGCCCGTCACCGCCACCATGAGCGCGGTCAAGCCCAGGGCGACCACCACCAGCGCCACCAGCACCTCGACCAGCGTGAAACCCGCCGGGCGGCGCGAAGCGCTCAACGAGCGCTTTTCCGACGGATGGTCGGAACTCTCGCGCGATGTCTTGCCGAACGCATCGCCATCGACCGCCGCGCTGCGCCTGAGTCGCATCGCGCATCAGCGTGAGCCGAAACGGCGTCCCTTCGCCGCTCGCGGCGATCGCGAGTTGCGGGGCGGGCGGCGGCGGCATTGTTCAGGTCTCGGCTCGACCGGCTTGAGCACCACGGCGATCGAATCGAGCTGCAGCTGAAAGCTCACGCCCTTGGGCAGATCGCGATGCCGGAACTCGCTGTTCGTCGTTCGAGGTGAGCCAGCGATCGCGGTTCGCGTGTCGTAGACCGGAACTCGTAGGCCGTCGGCTCGATGCAGCATCCCGAAATCGCGGCCCTCGAGCAGCGCACGCTCGTGCAGCATGTCATCAACCCCTCGATGCGCCGGCTTTCCTCGTCGAGCTGGCGATCGCGCCCGGTTGACGCCGACGGAGAGCACCGCGAGCGAAATCACCACCGCCATGATCACCACCACCACCAAAATTTCGACCAGCGTGAAGCCCTTGCTGCGCGTGCCCGGCGCGCGCAGCATGGTCGGACGGGCTCCACGCCTTACCTCTGCTCGAGCGTCGTAGCTGCTGATGTCGGCGTCGTAGCCTTCGCCGCCCGGTTTGCCGTCGCGTCCATAGCTGATGATGTCGTAGTCGCGTCCGTTCGGCGCCCGGGCTACGTACTAGGATACGGATTGTTCCAAGGATCCTTGGGGAGCGATGGCAGATAGCCGCCTGAGCGGTAATTGGTGATGGTCGGGTCCGCGGGCTGCGTCACCAGGGCCTGCAGACCTTGTTCGGTCGTCGGATATTTGAAATTATCCAGGCGATACAGGTCCAGCGCGGTCCGGATGGCGCGGATGTCGCTCTTGGCCGCCGTAACCCGCGCCTTGTCGACGTTCTCCAGGATATTCGGCACCACGAGTGCGCCCAGCACTGCGAGAATGACCACCACGACCATGATCTCGATTAGGGTGAAACCGCGTTGGCGATGATGCATAGTGACCTCGGAAATTCCTCGAATCATACCAAAATAGAGACAGCCGATGCCCCGTGAGGCCACGGACCGCTTTGCACCCATTCTCTCGGCACTGCAATGGGATCGCGGCCGCTGGATTTGGTTGCTTGCTTATTTTGCTGCTGCTGCGGCCTCGTGTTGGGTCTTGGCGACAGTGTCTCAGCGTTGCTGCGCTACGATCGCGGCGCCATTGCGGCCGGCGGCTGGTGGCGGTTGCTTACCGCCCACATCGTGCACCTGGATGCTGCATCACCTGATTCTGAACGAGCTGGGCTTGGTGCTGATGTGGTCGTTGTTCGCGCGAGGATTATGACGCGGTGGAGTGGTGTGTGATCGTTCTGAGCGGCGCCTTGGCGATCAGCTGCGGACTTTGGTGGCTGAGTCCGCACGTGAGCTGGTATGTCGGCGCCTCGGGCGTGCTGCACACGGTCATGGCCGGCGGGAACGGCGCAAGCATCTCGCCGCGCGAGCCTGGGACCGCTGGATACTGCTCGTGGTGCTTGAGCGCCAAATTGGCCTGGGAGCAGCTGGGGCGGACACCCGGCGCCCCTGGTGGTCGTCGACGCTCATCTGTATGGGGCGGCCTGCGGATTTGCGGTAGGCGCCGCGCTGTCGTGGCGGACCGCTATAATTCGCCGGCGGTCAGCATAAGGATAGAAGAACACATGTCGCTCGCTTTCGTATTTCCCGGCCAGGGCTCCCAGTCCGTCGGCATGATGAGTGCCCTGGCGCAGGTTTCCCCGGTCATCGAACCTCGACTTTTGCGGAGGCCAGCGCGGTGCTGGGCTACGATCTCTGGCAGCGCTGCCAGGAAGGGCCGGCGGAGATGCTCAATGCCACCGAATGCACCCAGCCGGCGATGTTGACCGCGGGCGTCGCCACCTATCGGCTGTGGCGCGAGCGCGGCGGCATCAAGCCCGCCATGATGGCGGGCCACAGTCTCGGTGAGTTCAGCGCGCTGGTCGCGGCCGAGTGCCTGGATTTCAAGAGCGGCCGTGGCCTGGTGAGGTACCGCGGCGAGCTCATGCAGGCGGCCGTGCCGCAGCGGCGCAGGCGGCATGGCCGCCATCTTGGGACTCGAGGATGCGGATGTCGAAGCGGCCTGCCAGGAAGCCTCGCAGGGCGAGGTGGTGGAGGCGGTCAATTTCAATGCCCCCGGGCAGGTGGTGATTGCCGGACACGCGACAGCGGTGGCGCGCGCCATCGAGACGGCGACGGCACAAGGGGCGCGCCGCGCGCTGGCGCTGCCCATCAGCGTTCCGGCGCACAGCTCGCTCATGGCAGCCGGCGGCCGAGCGGTTGCGGATGCGGCTGGAGAGCACGCAGGTGGCGGCAGCGCGCCGGCATCGCGGTGTATGGCGTCGATGTGAAGACGCACACCAGCGCCGATGACATTCGCGCCGGCTTGGTCAAGCAGCTGCACACCCCGGTGTACTGGGCGGCGACCGTGCGCACCATGATTTCCGCCGGCGCGACCGCAGATCATCGAATGCGGTCCCGGGTAAAGTGCTCACGGCGCTGAATCGGCGGATAGACAAGAACCGCGATCTTAAAATGCTGGCGCTCGAGGATCCGCAGTCTCTCGATGATGCGCTGGCGAGCGGTGGACTAGACAGTCATGCTTGAACGGGGAAGTTGCTTTGGTGACGCGGCGCTTCGCGCGGCATTGGCGCCGCCATCGCCGCAGCGCTTGGCGCGCGGACGGTGCGCGGGTGATCGGCACGGCCACCACGCCCGGAGGGGGCGGCCCGCATCAGCGCGAGAGCTTGAAGGCAAGCACGGCGGCCGCGGCGCGGTGCTCGACGTCGACCGAGCCAGGCCTCGATCGACGCGCTGATCGTCGGACATCGAGGCCAAGGAGGGGCCGATCGGCATTCTTTGCAACAATGCCGGTATCACCCGCGACACGCTGTTGCTGCGCATGAAGCAGGAGGATTGGGATGCGGTGATGGAGACCAATCTCGCCTCGGTGTTTCAGGCTCTCCAAGGCGGTGCTGCGCGGCATGATGAAGGCGCGCAAGGGGCGCATCATCAGCATCGCCTCGGTGGTCGGGCTCGACCGGCAATCCGGGCCAGGCCAACTACGCGGCCGCCAAGGCCGGCATCATCGGCTTCACCAAGTCGCTGGCCCGGGAAGTCGGTTCGCGCAACATCACGGTCAACGCCATCGCACCGGGGTTCATCGACACCGACATGACGCGGGCCCTGAGCGAGGCGCAGCGCACGGCGCTGAATGCCCAGATCCCGCTGGGACGGCTGGGCCTGCCGGCCGATATCGCCGCGGCCGTGGCGTTCCTGCTCGCCGACGGCGGCTATATCACCGGGCGAGACCCTGCACGTGAACGGCGGCATGTACATGGCCTGAGCGCCGTTGTTCGCCCTCAGTCGCAGGTGTTTGTCAAGCCGAGGCGAGGCGTGTCCGGCAGTCAAATATGGCCGCGACGGTAGCCGCCGTCCTCGCGTTCACATAAAATACGCGCCCTGCCGATGCCAGGCTGGCCGCGGGCCTTGACAAAGCCGCAGTGACATAGCCAAAGGCTTTCCGAGAGGACACCATAACGATGAGTACTGTTGAGCAGCAGGTTAAGAAGATCGTGGCCGAACAGTTGGGCGTGAAAGAAGAAGAAGTCACCAATGACGCCTCGTTCGTCGACGATCTGGGGGCCGACTCGCTGGACACGGTTGAACTGGTGATGGCGCTCGAGGAGGAATTCGAGACGGAAATTCCCGGACGAGGATGCCGAGAAGATCACCACGGTTCAGCAGGCGATCGACTACATCAATTCGCACAAGGGCAAGGCCTGAAGCTCCATTGCGGTGCCGCGTGGCAGCCATGACGCTCCCGAGCGCGATGCAGACTGTGCATAGCGTGGTGAGGAGTTGCCGTTGAGCAAGCGACGCGTCGTCATTACGGGTCTTGGAATCGTCTCGCCGGTCGGCAACGACGTTGCCGACCGCGTGGGCGTCGATCGTCGGCCGGCCGCAGCGGCATCGGTCCGGTCACCCGTTTCGACACGCGCCAATTTTCCGACGCACTTCGGCGGCGAGATCCGCGAGCTCGATCTCGCAGCCCTACATGAGCGCCAAGGATGCGCGGCGCATGGACGCCTTCATGCAGTACGGCGTCGTGGCCGGCATGCAGGCGATGCGCGACTCCGGACTCGACGGTCGACGGAGGCCAATTCGCGACCGCATCGGCGTGCTCGATGGGCTCCGGGCATGGGCGGGCTCGAGTCCATCGAGCAGACCTACGACAAGTACCTGGAGACCCACTCCCCGAAGAAGGTCTCGCCGTTCTTCATTCCCGCCAGCATCATCAATTTGGTGAGCGGCCATTTGTCGATCGCGTTCAAGATCACCGGGTCCGAATCTCGCCGTCGCCACGGCCTGCACCACCTCCACGCACGCCATCGGCATGGCGATGCGCTTGATCCAGTGCGGCGATGCGGATGCGATGCTCGCGGGCGGTTCGGAGATGGCGACTTGCCCCACCGGCATGAGCGGCTTCGCGCAGGCGAAAGCGCTGTCACAGCGCAACGACGATCCGCAGGCGGCCAGCCGCCCCTGGGACAAGGATCGCGACGGATTCGTGATGGGCGACGGCGCCGGCGCCATGATGCTCGAGGAGTACGAGCACGCCAAGGCGCGCGGCGCCAGGATCTACGCCGAGGTCGTCGGCTTCGGCATGAGCGGCGATGCCTTCCACGTGACCGCACCGCCCGAGGACGGCGAGGGCGCGCGCAAGTCCATGGCCAACGCGCTCACCGATGCGCAGCATCAACCCGCGACCAGGTGCAGTACGTCAACGCCCATGCCACCTCGACCGAGCTCGGCGACCGCGCGCGAGACCCTCGCGATCCATCGCGCCTTCGGCGACGCCGCCGAAGCAGCTCGCGGTCAGCTCGACCAAATCCATGACCGGCCACCTGCTGGGAGCCGCGGGTGCCGTGGAGGCGATTTTCTCGGTGCTGGCGCTGCGCGACCAAATCGCGCCGCCCACCATCAATTTCCACCAGCCCGGCGAGGGTTGCGATCTCGACTACGTGCCGAAGCACGGCCCGGCACGATGAAGATCGATACCGCCTTGTCCAATTCGTTCGGGTTCGGTGGCACCAACGGTTCGCTCATTTTCCGCCGACTTTGAGCCGAATAGCCGTTTCGCTGGTGGTGTTGCTGCTGGCGGCGGCCGCGGCCACCGCGCTGGTCTTGGGAGCCCGCAGTCTCGACACACCATTGCGGCTGGCGGCGCCGCTGCGCTTCAAGGTGCCCCCGGGCACGAGCTTTGCGCATATCGCCGCCGATTTGGCCGCACAGGGTGTGGTCGCACACCCAAAGGTGTGGACCTGGTACGCGCGACTAAGAGGCTGGCGCCGGCCGTCAAGGCGGGCGAATATGAAATCGAGCCCGGCACCACGCCGCGCTAGCTGCTCTCGAAAATGGTCAACGGCCAGGTGCTGCTGCATTCGTTTACCATCGTCGACGGCTGGCGAGTGCTGGACATGCTGGCCGCAATGAAACGGAACCCCGATATCACGGCAACACTGCCCGATGCACCGAGCGGCCTGCCGGCAGGCTCATGGCCAGACTCGGGTTCAGCCCGGCACCGATGCCGAAGGACAGTTCCTGCCCGAGACCTATCGGTTTCACCGCGCGGGACCACCGACATCGAATTGCTCGAGCAGGCGCACGAGGCTTTGGTGCGCGAGCTGGACGTCGGCCTGGGCGAGCCGCGATCCTGCGGTGCCGCTGCGCAACGCCGACGAACTGTTGATCATGGCGTCCATCGTGCAGAAGGAGAGCGGCTTGCCGCAGGAGCTGCCGAAAATCGCCGGACTGTATCTGCATCGCTGCGCATCGGCATGCGGCTGCAAGCCGATCCCACGGTGATCTATGGGCTGGGCGCAACGCTACGATGGCACGTTGCACACCGTGATCTGCAGACCGACGGCCCGTACAACACCTATACCCGCGTCGGGCTGCCGCCTACGCCGATCGCCCTGGCCGGCGCCGCGGCGATCCGTGCCACCGCGCATCCCGAAAACACCGATGCCCTGTACTTCGTGGCTTCGACCAAGGGACGACGGCAGCCATGTATTCTCGGCGACGCTGGAACAGCAAAACGCCGCGGTCGCGGCTATGTGGCGCACCTGCGCAAAGGCGCGCGCAGGAGGCCGGCCGATGAGCGCGCCGAGCAGGCGCCCAGCGCTTCCTGACCTCGAGGGAATCGAGGGCGTCGGCAAGACCACGCAGCGTGGTCGCGCCGTCGAGCAGCCTTGGTCAGCGCGCGGCGTCGCTCACGTGGTGACGCGCGAGCCGGGCGGAACGCCGCTGGCCGAGAGCATCCGCCACTTGGTGCTCGACGCGCGCGGGCAGAGAGCTTGCCGCCGACCGCCGAGCTGCTGCTGATGTTCGCCGCGCGCTCGGTGCATCTGGCCAATCACATCGAGCCGAATCTTCGCGGCCGGGCGCTGGGTGATCTGCGACCGATTCACCGACGCGACCTATGCCTATCAAGGGGGCGGGCGCAGTCTGGCGCGCAGCGCCATCGCGAGAGCTGGAGCTTCTGGTGCAAGGAACCCGGCGCCCCGATCTCACCGTTCTGCTCGACGCACCCGTCGAGCGTCGGCCTGCGCGCGCGGCCCGCGGCGCGCAATGCCGGCTGCCGCGTCGCGGATCGCTTCGAGCGTGAACGGGGCGAGTTCTTCGAGCGCGTGCGCGCAGGCTACCTCGCCCGCGCGTCGGCGGAGCCGGCCGCATTGTGGTGATCGATGCCGCACAATCCGCCGATGCAGTCGGCGCGCGCATTCATCGAGCGAACTCGAGGTCCGCTCGTGGATTTCCTGAGCGCGGATTCACTGCCATGGCTTGACAGAGGCGCAGCACGCAGCATGCGCGCGGCGCGCAGCTGCCGGCCGCCTGCCGCATTCGCTTGCTGCTGTTGAGCGCGCCCGGATCTCGGGCGCGGAGGCGCTGGCCGCTTGGATTTCCGCGCTCGCGCTGTGCGAGTCGCCGGACGAGCGGCCCCTTGCGAGGTCTGCGCCTCCTGCCGGCTGCTGCGCGCGGACAGCCATCCGGATTGCATCGCGTGCAGCTGCTCGAGGAGATGCGCAGCAGATCAAGGTCGATCAAATGCGTGAACTGATCGAGTCCCTGTCGCTCAAGAGCTATCGCGGCGGCCACAAGATTGGCGGTCATCGAAGGCGCGGAGTGCACTGAATGCCAACGGCGCCAATGCCTTCTTGAAGACCTTGGAGGAGCCGAGCGGCGACACCTTGCTGATCATGATCGCGAGGCCCGAGCCATCGCCTGCCCGCCACCGTCGCCAGCCGCTGCCTGCGGCTGCAATCTGCGTGCCGCCGCCGCGCGAGGCGGCGCTTGCATGGCTCGAGGCGCGCGATCCCCGGCGCGGCAGGTTGGGATGCGCGGCGCTCGGCGCTCGCCGCCGGCGCACCGCTCATGGCGCTCGCAGCTGGCCGCCGAAGGCATCGCGCGGCCTCGATGCCGGAAATGCATCGAGAGCCTTGACGAGCTGGCGGACGGATCGGCGTCGATATTACTTTGCTCGCCGAACGCTGGGTGCGATCCGACATCCGGACGCTCAGATCGCTTGGCTTGAGAACTGGATCACACAGCGCGTACATGCAGACTTGGGCGGCGCGACTTCGCATCAAAGTGCGGAACCGGTCCGCTTGCCTGCCGCTTTACTTAAGCCCAAGATAAGGGCCCTATTCGAGCTGCTGGACGCCGCCCGGGAGCTGAGGCGTCTCGCCTCGACCGGGTTGAATCAGCAATTGGCGCTCGAGGCTCTGCTGCTCGGCGGCCGGGCGGCACTGGCGAATTGAGAGTCATGGGAACACATAGGAATTGAGAAGTCCAAGTAACAAACCGGGTCTGCTGACGCTCACCATCAAGGACAAGAGCGCGCTGTATCTCGCCTACATGCCGTTCGTAAAGAACGGCGGCCTGTTCATTCCGACCAACAGCAATTACCGCTTGGGCGATGAAGTGTTCATGCTGCTGAATCTCATGGGCGAGGAAGAGAAGCTGCCGGTCGCCGGGCGCGTGATCTGGATGACGCCCAAAGGCGCGCAGGGCAAACGCACCGCCGGCATCGGCGTGCAGTTCAGCGATCAGGATCGCGGCAACACCCAGAAGAAAATCGAGAATTATCTCGCCGGCGCGCTCGGCGGGGACAAGCCCACGCACACCATGTGAGACTTGGGGGCCCGCGGCCAGCCTCGTCAGCGGGCGCTGGAAGCGGGATGCTCCGGAATCGGCTCGATGTAAACAGGTGGCGGCTCGATCGTCAGGGGCTTGTGCGGCGCGCGGTACAGCCATACGGTTGCGACGATCAGCACCAGCGCGAAAACAATGGCGAGGTAGCGGTGCTCCCACAGCAAGGAGGGCGCGCGGTACTCGAACTGCGGCTTGGGAGCGTAGCGGTTCGGTCCGATATCGCCTGCCCGGACCGGGCGTGGGCTCAGCCACCGCGCGAGCGCGCCGCTTCGCTTGCCGCGAGTCCGCCCTTCAAGACGTACGCCTCGAAGCCGCGTTCGCTCAAAATATACGCGGCGGCGGAACTGCGCCGGCCGGTATCGCAGCACACGACGTACTGCGTGTTCTTGTCGAGCGCATTGATTTTCAGCGGATGAAATACAGCGGAATATTGACCGCATCGTCGATGCGGAAATTCTGAAATTCGCTGGGCAGGCGCACGTCCAGCCACTTGCCGCCGCTCGCGACGATTTCCTTGGCGCTTTTCGCTGGTCGACCCATTGCAGCAAGGGCTCGTTGAGCAGGGTCTGAAAGTCGTGTTTGCCAAGCCGCATCAAAGTGCCGTCGGTGGACATGGTGACGGTTGCGTTGCGCTTGGCCTCCGCGATCAATGCTTCCTCGCCGAAGCTGTCGCCGGGCCCCAGTTCCGCCAGCTTGATGCCTTCCTTGTTCAAGGGCGTCTCGCGCGTCACGGTGCATTTGCCGGCGACCACCACATAGAAGATAGTCGCCTTCGGTGCCCTGTTTGATCACGATGTCGCCGGCGCGGTAATTGATGCGCTGCATGCGCATGAAGATGGCTTGAATGTTGGCCGGCGGGATGCGATGAAACGCCTTGGTCTGCAGCAGCGTCGTCATCCAGTCGCCGGTGACGTCCAAGCCGTCGCCGCGCAATTCCGCCACTTCATATTGACCGGTTTGATCCCAGGTCAGCAGCACGTCCAGCAGATCGCTGTCGATCATGATGTACTCGATATCCATCGCGGCACGCGCGCGTGAACTTTCGAGGCAATCCGGGCGCGAGCGCCGCGCGCGCCTCCGCGGTGCCGGACTTGATCACGTCCCATGACGCGCTCGTCGGCTCGCAACTCGACGCTGACCGCTGACCAGGTAGTAGGTGCGCTTGTCGGTGTCGCCTTCCTTGAACAGCAATCGGCCGGCGTCCAGTTCGCGAACCACGGTTTTGCGGGCGAGCGCGTGCAGGTTTTCAGCCTTCAGGCCGTCGAGCGGCGAGAAGGTTTTCAATACGGCAAGGTCGACTGGTCGTTCGTCCATCGAAGAATTCTGCTGCCCCTAGGCTTTCAACCCTATGATTTTGCCTGCGAATGCTACCATACGCCGCGGCAGCACCGACCAGCAGTGGTTCACAGACCCCAGCCGGCGTCCGGACGGAAGCGTTCTCCGTAGCGATCCGCAAGCTCGTTCAGACGCCGGACGATCTGCTCTGCGCCGCGCTGTTTGGCGTAATGCAGAGGACCGCCGCGAAAAGGTGCGAATCCCGTCGCAAATACCGCGCCGGCGTCCAACAAATCGGCGTCCTGCACCGTTGCTTCGCGAACGACCGCAACCGCTTCGTTGAGCATCGGCAAAATGAGCCGGTCCTCCAAATCCGCCGGCACGGAAGCGTCCTCGCAGGCGCGTTTTTGCGCCTTGCCGTCCTGCCAGCGGTAGAAGCCTTCGCCGCTCTTGCGGCCGAGTTTTTTTTGCTCCACCAGCTTGAACAAGATCTGCGGGATTTCACGCTGGAAGGCGCCGCTCAGCACCCGGCCGACCTGCAGCGACACATCCAACCCGACCACGTCCGTCAATTCGATCGGTCCCATCGGCATGCCGAAGCGCTCGGCGGCGCGGTCGATGACTTCCGGCGGTATGCCCGCCTCGAGCGCGAACAGAGCCTCGTTGACGTAGGGCGTGAGAATGCGGTTCACCACGAATCCGGGTGCGCTCTTGCACGGCAGCGGCAGCTTGTCCAGCTTGCGCGTGAACTTGAGGGAGTCGGTTGCGACTTGCGTACGGGTGCTTGCCCCGTGCACGACTTCCACGAGCTGCAGCTGCGACACGGGATTGAAGAAATGGATGCCGACCAGTCGAGCCGGATCCTGGAGATTCTGGCTCAGGGTTTCGATTTTGATGCTCGAGGTGTTGGTTGCCAGGATGGCGGAGGGTTTGAGCTTGGGCTCCAGCTCCGCATACAGCGCCTGCTTGGCCGCGACGTTTTCGAATATGGCTTCGATGACGACATCGGCATCGGCGACACCGTCGCCCTTGACGTCCATCTTGAGGCGCGATGCGGCCGCGGCCGCGGCTGCCGGATCCTTGAGGCGCTTTTCAAAGAAGATCTTGGCGCGTTTCATGGCCGGTTCGACCAATTCTTCGCTGCGATCCTGCAAGGTCACGGTCATGCCGCGAAACGCCGACCAGGCGGCGATGTCGCCGCCCATGACGCCGGCGCCGACGACGTGGACATGCTTGAAGACGGCGGTTGACTCGGCGCCCATGCCTTTGAGCCGGTCTTGCAGCAAGAAAACACGCACCAGGTTGCGCGACGAAGGCGAGCACATCAATTCGCTGATCGAGCGCGCCTCAGCTTCGTAAGCCGCTGCGCCGGCTGCGCCGTAGCGCCGCCACAGTTCCACGATGGCGAAGGGAGCAGGGTAGTGCTCGCGCCGAACGCTGCGGCTCAGGGTCGCGATGGTCTGCTTCGCCACCCACGGCCGCGCCACGCTGAAATTCATGAGGCGATCGAGGAAGGGCGCCGCCTTCTTCGGCGGCCGGCGCAGCAGCAGCGCTTTGGCGCGCGCCGCGAGCTCTTCAGGCGGCGCGAGTTCATCCAGCAGTCCGGCTCGCAGCGCTTGCGCGCCTCGGAACGGCCGGCCCTTGAGCATCAGTTCCAGGGAGCGTCGCACGCCAATCAAACGCACACTTCGCACCGTACCGCCGAATCCCGGATGAATGCCGAGCAGCACCTCCGGCAAACCCAATGACAATGCAGAATCGTCGGCCCCGATTCGATACGTGCATGCCAACGCCAATTCCAAGCCGCCCCCCAAGGCGAAGCCGCGGATCGCTGCCACACTCGGGCAGGGAAGCTGTTCCAGCTGTTGCATGACCGCTTGGCCGGCTCGCACCAGGGCGTAGCCTTGCTCGGGCGAGCCGATCCGCACGAATTCCTTGATGTCCGCGCCGGCGATGAAGCCGCCGGCCTTGCCCGATTGCACGATGACTCCGGCCGGCCGCAGCGCGGCAATCTCCGTGAGCTTCGCCGCCAGTTCCCGCACCATGTCGCCCGACAACACGTTGGCGGAACTCCCGGCCATATCCGCGGTGAGCCATGCAAGCCGGTCGGCGTCGATTTGCAGGGTCCAGTTGCTCATGCGGCTTGCCTGGCACCGCCCTGGATCGTGAAGTCGCACACCAACGGCAGATGATCCGAGAACTGCACAGCCGGGATTTCGAAGCGATTCACCTGAATCTGCGCGCTGTGCAAAATGAAATCCAACTCCTTGCGGGGGCTGCGGCTGGGGTAGGAAAACAATCCCTCGGTATTGGCGCTGCGCAGGCCGGCAGCCTGCGTGAACAGATAGATTTCGTGATCGCCCCAATAGGTATTGAAGTCGCCGGCGACGATCACCGGCTTTGCGGTCTTGCGCACCAGGTCGTAGAGGTAGCGCAGCTGATATTGGCGGTGCCTGAACTTCAGGGACAAATGCACCAGGAATATGGCGATGTCGTCGAGCTCCAATTCGATGATCAGCCGTTTGATGCCGGTGTCGAAATAGTGGAAGCGTTCGCCGCGAACCCGCGGCGCCGCCAAAAATGCGTTGGCCTGCTTGCGCACGATCGGCACCAGGTGGTTGACCGATTCGACGCCATATTTGCACTCGATAGGTCGAGTAATGGCCCAGCGAGCGGGCGATGAAATCCGCCTGATTGACCATGCCGGTGCGGATGGACCCGGTATCCACCTCGATGAGGCCGACCACATCCGGGTCCTGTTCCTTGATGAAGTCGGTGATGCGCGAAAGCACATGCCGGCTGGAGCGAAGATAGCCGGCCCCGGGCACAGGCAGGTGGAAGGCGGGCCCGGTCCCGGTGGCATAACGTATATTGTAAATCAACAGTCGCACCAGGCATTGTATCTGGCGGGCGATGCTTCGCGCATGCCCATCATCAAGTTACACTAGGGGAATGTCGGCCAATCCCATCCGCCTGTTCGTTACCCACGCATGGCTGGAAAATGACGACTACACGCGAGTCTTCGAATACCTCGAAGCGTCGGGTACTTTTTACTATTTCAACACCAGCCAGCCGCAGGCCAAGCAGCCCATTGACAAGGAATCGCAGCGCGAGGATCTGCGCCGGCAAATCGCTCCCTGCGAAGTAGTCATTGTCCTACCGGCGGTATATCGCATCGCTCCGGAGCTGGTGCTGTTTCAGATGAATTTCGCCAAGGCGGCCGACAAGCCCATTGTGGCCATGGAGAATTTCGGTTCCACCGAAGCGTTGCCGAAGGCCATCAAGGATCTTGCCGATGAAGTCAGCGCCTGGAACGAACGCAATTTGATCGATGCATTGCGCCGCCAGGCGCGCCATCAAGAAACCACGCGCTGGGACACGATCGACTTCAAGCTCGACTAGCGGGTCTCAATTGCTGGCGATCAGTGCCGGCGCGCTGAATTCGTCGGTTGGACGATCCACGGAATGCAGCTGCACGACCGTGCCGCTGCGCGTCGCGCCGTGCTGCGTCTTGCACATGAGGCCGAAAATTTCCACGATCTGCGCGGCGCACTCGTCCGCTTCCTGATTCGACATTTTGCGCACCGATGCTGCCACCGCATCCTCGCCGCGCAACGGCTGTACGCCGCACAAACTGCGCAAGACCTGCGAGTAGGACTCGCGCGCTTCGCTCGGCACTTCATCCGCCGACAGCGCGGCCAGGTAGCGACGATAAGCGCAGATCAAACGTTGCTTGATCGGCGTCGAACGCACCAGCTCCAGCGTGGCAAAATGAAAACATTCCCAAGCAGTGATCATAAAAACCCCGCTGTAAACAAAGACGCAAACCTAAAGTGGTTTCGAGGCTGGAAGCGTATGGGGAGTCTTGTTAAATCAAGACTCTGCGACTGGAATATACAAGACATTCGCGGAAACGCAACGCGGATTTTGTCAAATTTTTGAATTGCGTTCACAGCGCCGTCGGGAGCCGTTTCGCGGCCTGTTTCTAGAAATTCAATGATATAACAATTCTATCTCATTGAATTAAATTGTTTTTATATTGAAGTGCTCGCGGGGTCAGTCATTTCCTCGGGCGTATGCGCCGAATGGTCGGCGCCGATCAGCATATAGACCCCGGGCACCACGAACAGCGTGAAGAGCGTGCCGATGGCCAGACCGGTCGAGATGACCAAGCCGATCGCGAAGCGCGATGCGGCGCCGGCGCCGCTCGCGAACACCAGCGGCACGACCCCCAAGACCATGGCTGCCGTGGTCATCAGTATGGGGCGAAGCCTCACGGTCGCCGCAGCCACGATGGCCGCCGCTTTCGTTTTACCGCTGTGCTGCTCCTCGTTCGCGACCTCCACGATGAGGATGCCGTGCTTGCTGATCAAGCCGATGAGCGTCACCAGGCCGACCTGGGTATAGATGTTCAACGAGGCGCCGTGCAATCCCAAGGCGATGAAAATCAGCGCGCCGGCGATCGACAGCGGCACGGAGATGAGAATCACCAGCGGGTCGCGAAAGCTTTCGAATAGCGCCGCCAGCGCCAGGAACACGATGACGATGGCGAACCCGAAAGTCGCGATGACGCCGCCGGACTCCGCCAGGAATTGGCGCAGCTGGCCGCCGTAATCGACGGAATAGCCTTGCGGCAGGGTGCGCGCCGCCAGATCTTGAAGGTATTTGAGCGCTTCCGACTGAGACACCCCGATGGTCGGCACACCCGCCAGCGTGGCGGAATTGAGCTGCTGAAAGTGATTCAGCGTTTCCGGGACCGTTTCGCGGCGGATGGTGGCGATTGTCGACAGGGGCACCGGGACGCCATTGATGGCGGCAATGGGGTAGTTGAGCAGTTGATCCGGGTTCAGACGCGACAGCCGGTCGACCTGCGGTATCACCTTGTACGACCGGGTCTGCATGCTGAAGTAGTTCACGTAGCCGCCGCCCAGCAGGCTGCCGAGCGCCGTCCCCACCTGGCTCATGGTCAGTCCCAATTGGGCGGCTTTATTGCGATCGATCTCGATCACCGACTGCGGTGCGTCGATCTTGAGGTCGCTGTCGATGAACATGAACATGCCGCTTTTCATCACGTTGTCGAGAAAAGCGCGCGACACTTCGTTCAAGCGCGCCGCGGGCTCCGTGGTTTTGATGGCGAATTGCACCGGCAGCCCGAAGGCGCCCGGCAGCGAAGGTTGCTGGAAGACGCCGAATTTTTGTGCCGGCAGCTGATTGAGTTTCTGCTGCAGGCTGTTCTGAATCTCCGTCGATCCGAGCTTGCGCTCCCCGCGCGGCAGCAGCGGCACACCTATAAAGGATTGGCCGGGTGCGTCGATTTGAAATATCGACATGATCCCCGGTTGGGTTTTGATGACGTCGTAGACCTGGTTGCCGGAAATCAGCTTGCTCTGCAGGGTCGCATCGGGCGCGGATGTTGGCTGGGAGAGCACGAAACCTTGATCCTCCTGCGGTGCAAGCTCGCTGCGCGCGCTGCGATACAGCAGGAAAATACTGATCATGATGACCACCACGAACAACGCGGTGACCGGCGTGTAGCGCAGGCTCGACTCGAGACGGCGCCGATAGCCGGCGCGGAAACGCTCGAAGCTGCGGTCGATGAACCTGACGACGCGGGTTTCCCAGTCTTGCTTGCCGGCGCGATGCGGATGCAACAGGCGCGAGCACATCATGGGCGAGAGCGTCAGGGCGATGATGGCGGACACCGTCACTGCGCCGGCCAACGTGAAGGCGAACTCGGTGAACAGCGCGCCGGTGAGTCCGCCCTGAAAGCCGATGGGTATGTAGACGGCCAACAGCACCACGGTCATCGCGATGATGGGGTTGGCGAGTTCGCGCGCGGCCTGCATTGCCGCGGCAACCGGCGGTGTGCCCTCCTCGAGGTGCCGATTGACATTCTCGACGACGATGATGGCATCATCCACGACCAAGCCGATCGCCAGCACCAGCGCCAGCAAGGTGAGCAGGTTGATGGAGAAGCCCAGCGCCAGCATGATCGCCAGCGTGCCCACCAACGAGAGCGGTATGGCCACCACCGGAATCAGCACGGATCGCGGCGAGCCGAGAAACGCGAAAATGACGCACATCACGATGACCAAGGCCTCGATCAGCGTGACGGCAACCTCGTGAATGGAGGCGTTGACGAATTTGGTCGAGTCATAAGCGACATTGACTTGCAGGCCTTCGGGCAGCTGCGACTTGATCTCGGGAAGCTTGGCCGTGACGCCCTGGATGACGGTCAGAAGATTTGCCGTGGGCGCGATTTGGATGCCGATGAACACGCCGTTCTTGCCGTCAAAGCGCACTTTGGATTCATAGCTTTCCGCGCCCAGCGTCACTTCGGCGACGTCGCTCAAGCGGATGTTGCTGCCGTTGATCTGCTTGACGATCAACTCTTGGAACTCCTTCAATGAATGCAGATTGCTGGTGGAGGTCAAGGTGACCTGCACCATCTCTCCTTTGGTGCTGCCGACCGCGGAGATGTAGTCGTTGTTGCCGAGCGCCGCGTAGACGTCGGTCGCCGTCAGACCGTAGGAGGCCAGTTTCTTCGGGTCGAGCCACGCGCGCAGCGCGAAGGTCTGGGCGCCGATGATTTCGGCGGTCTGGACGCCGGGCGACCGCCTGAATTTGCGGCACCACGACCCGGGTCAGGTAGTCGGTGATTTGATTCGACGCGAGGGTCTGGCTGCGAAACCCGATGTACATGGCGTCGGTGGTTTGTCCGACCTTGACCGTGATCGTCGGCTGCAGCGCGCCCAGGGGAAGCTGATTCAGTATCGAATTGACCTTGATATTGATTTCGCTCGCAGCCTTGGCGGTATCGTAGTTCTGCCGCAGGTTGACCGTGATGGTGCTGATGCTGCTCTGGCTGACGGAGGTCATGTAATCGATGCCGTTCGCCTGGGCCACGGCCGTCTCGATCGGCGTCGTGATGAACCCAGCGATGGATTCGGGATCGGCGCCGGGATAGGCGGTCGAGATGGTGACCACGCCATTTTCAGTCTTCGGGTAAGCGAGCACCTGCAGCGCGCTGAAGGATCGCAGGCCCAGTACCATGATGGCGAGGCTGACGACGGACGCCAACACCGGGCGTCGAATGAATATGTCCGTGAAATGCACGACTGACCTTGAGCTTATTCGTTCGGCGGATTCGGATTCGGGTTGTTCGGCGGGAGCACTGAGTTGTTGATGGCGACCACGGTGCCGTTGCGCAGCTTCATCTGGCCGCCGCTCACCACGATTTCGCCCGCCTTGACGCCGCTCAAGACGGCAACCTGATCGCCGCGCGTATCTCCCAATTTGACGAAGCGCTGCTGCACGGTCAAACGCGGATTGCCCTTGTCATCGACGCCGTCTTTCTGCACCACGAAAACCGTATCGCCGAATGGGTTGTAGGTGACGACCGTCTGCGGGAGCGTAATATGCGCGGTTTTCTCGCCGGCCTGAATGCGTACGTTGGCGAACATGCCGGGGACCAAACGCCGGTCGGGGTTGCGCAGGGTGGCACGCACCTGCACATTGCGGCTGCTCGCATCGACCTTGGAGTTGATCGCTTCGATGGTCCCGCTGAAAGTCTGCTGCGCGTAGGTATCCACGGTCGCCGAAACCGGCTGACCGATCTTCAGTTGCGCGAGCGCCTGCTGCGGCACGTAGAAGTCGACCAAGATCGGATCGAGCGCCTGCAGCGTCACGACCGCGGTGCCGGCGGTGAGATATTGCCCGATGTCGACCTGGCGGATGCCCAATCGGCCGGCGAACGGCGCCTTGACGATTTTCTCGTCGATCAGCGCCTGCTGCGCGACGACCTGTGCACGCGCCGATTTCAACGTCGAGACGTCGGTGTCGATGTTCGCCTGGCTGATCGCCTGAGCGGCGAACTGTTGCTGGTCGCGCTTGTAGGTTTGCTCGGCGAGTTCGGCCGCCGCCTGCAGTTGCTGCAGCTTGGCATAGTCGTCGTTGGGCTTGAGCCGCAGCAGCACCTTGCCGGCTGCAACGTCATTGCCCGACTCGAAGGCGATCTCATCGACCACGCCCGACGCCTGCGCGGACAGATCCGCGCCGCGCACGGCGCGCAAAGTCCCGGTCGATTGAATGAAAGGCTGCCACTCCGAGGCGGCGGCTTCAATGGTCGACACCGTCTGCGGCGCATGGGCGGCGGCATCCATGAACTTCTTGCCGAACGAGGCGCCGATACGCTGAAAACCGAAAACGGCGCCCAGCACCAGGGCTACGGCGATCAGCATGATGAGGACCGGCTTGATCATCGCCTTGGGTTCGGCGGTTTCCATGGTGCTCAACTTAGGGCTCCTTGCGCGAATCGATGGTGTTGGCGGCGACATCGGTGCGGTTCCACCAACCGCCGCCGAGCGCCTGAAATAAAGCGGCGGTATCCGCGTAACGCTGCGCCTTCGCTCTGATGAGCGCCACGGCGGCCGACTGGTAGGCTTGCTCCGCACTCAACACCTGCAGGTAGCTGGCGGCGCCGCTCCGGTACTGAACCTGGACCAGCTGCAGGCTCTGCGAGGCGGTACGCTCCGCGAGCGCCTGCGCTTCGACGCGCTTCCGCATCGCCCTTGAGCGCGTACAAGGTGTCGGAAACATTTTGAAAAGCCGTAATCACCGTGGCGCGATAATTGGCGGCTGCCTGCTGCGCCGCTGCCACCGCGGCGCGGCGTTGATGCAATAGCTGTCCGCCCTTGAACAACGGCTGGGTGGCGGAGGCCGCCAGGCTCCAGACCACGGAGGCGGGCGAGAACATGTTCGAAAAACTCGTCGCTTCACCGCCATAGCTGCCCGACAAGGTGATCTGCGGCAGCATGTTCGCCGTCGCCACGCCGATTTGCGCCGTGGCCTCATGCAGCAGTGCTGAATACTCGCGTACGTCGGGTCGCTGCTCCACGAACTTGGACGGCACGCTGAACGGAAGTTCGACGGGCAAGGTCAGTGTGTCGAGCGTGAATTCGGGCCCCGTGTAATCCGCCGGCAGCGAGCCGACGTAGGTGGCCAGCAGATTTCTCTGCTGCGCGAGCTGCGTGCGCAGCGCGGGCAGGCTGGCCAGGGTGCTCTGCAAAGCGGCCTGCTGCTGCAGAATATCGGCGCGCGAGGCGCCCCCCGCGTCGAAGCGGCGCTGTGTGATGTCCAGTTGCTGGCGCTGCGAGTCGGCGATCTCTTGAGTGGCGGCCAATTGCGCGCGCAGCGAGGCTTCGGTGATCGCGGCGGTGACCAAGTTGGCGGTCAGGCTCAAATATGCCGCTTCCAAGGCATAGCGTTCGTATTCGGCTTGCGCGCCAAGCGCTTCGACCTGGCGCCGGATGCCGCCGAAAGGATCCAGGGTGTAGGAAATATTCAAAGTCGCGTTGTTGAGCGTGTAAATGATCGACGGCACCTGGGGTGCGCCGAAAGCCGCACCCGGAACTTTCTGCCGCTGCACGCCTGCGGCCGCCGAGAGGCTCGGATAGTAGCTGCCGCGTTCCGCGGCGAGAGTCTCCCTGGCTTGCCGCAAAGCCGCCGTCGCGGCCTCGAGCGTGGGACTGTTGTTGATCGCTCGCTCGATCAATTCATTCAGCGCCGGGGATTGGAACAGGGTCCACCATTGACCCTCGATGTCGCGCCCGTCAACGAAGCGCTGCACCTGCCCGGGCGTGGCGCCGGCGCCGAGCTGGTCGGGAATCGCGCCGCCCGGCGCGAAGCCGGCGGTCCGCGGCGGGTCCGGCTTTTTGAAGTTGGGGCCGACTGCGCAGGCCGAGAGGAGACTGGCCAGGGCGGCGCCGCATGCGATGAAGCTCTTGGGGGTCATTTGCGTGGAGTCGCGCCGAGCAGAAAAATATCGATGACATGCTCGACGTGCGACGGGCAATCGAGACCGGCCGCCGCGGCCTCGCCGCCGAACAGCAGACTCTCGTGCAGCTCGGCGCAAATCATTTGCAGAAACAGAGTGGCGGCCCGGTCCGGATCGGCCAGCGACAATTCGCCGCGCGCGACCTGCGCGCGCAAATAATTGGCAACCACCGTGTCCACGCAGCGCTTGTTGTTCTCGCGCATTTTCACCGCGAGCTCCGGAAAACGCTGCGCCTCGGTCGCGACGATGCGGAACAGCGCCGCGGCGTCGGGATCGCGCGCGCGGCTGCTGATCGTGTCCGCAATGAGCGCCAGGGCCGCGCGCGGTTCGAGCCGGTTCAAATCCGCGGTCGCCAGCACGGTGGACATGCGGTCGACCAGCCTGCTGATCACCGCGCCCAGAAGATCCGCCTTGTTCTTGTAGCGCTCATAGATGGTTCGCGTCGAGACCCCGGCCTCGGCGGCAACCTTGTCGATGCTGGCAAGTCCGTAACCCTCGCGCAGGAACACACGCGTCGCAGCATTGATGAGTGCCGCCGTCCGCGCCATTTCGGTTCCGCGACGGGGCCTTCCCCGCTTGGGCAGACTCGGCGGGGAGGAGGGGTCAATCATGATGAGAAAATGACATGTGTCGTTTTTAATTGCAAGCCGGTATTTGCGGATTATATATTCACTTGATAAAATATAATGTATTAAATAGTTAGATTACAAATGAATAGTATCCCACCCCAGTTCGAATTGATGGAGGACAATCTCCGTCACCTGAAGCAGCGCATGCCCGACTTGCCGGTTTCCGGCATTTTGCTGTGCCGGCTGTTGCTGCATATCGGCCGCGAGATGGCGGCGAGATTTGAACAGCAAATCAAGCCCTTCGGCTTGGCCGAAGCGGAGTTTCGCGTTCTGACCACCCTGTTTTCGCAACCCGACGGCGTGGCTCATCCCAGCGATTTGTGCGCCCGCGCATCGCAGAGTCCCGCCAACATGTCGCGTATCTGCGATGCGCTGGTCAACCGCGGCCTCATCACCCGCGTCGCCAGCGTACACGATCGACGGCGCATGGTGCTACGCATCACGGAAGATGGCGAAGAATTCGTGCGGCAATTGCTGCCGATTTTGCATGCACCGCTGCGCAGGATGCTGAAGGATTTTCCCGAATCGGAGCAACGCCAATTGGCGGCTCAGCTCAAGAGACTCGGCTCCGAATTGGAACAGCTGAGCACGCCGCGCGCAGCAGAGGCGGCGCGATGAGAGCCGCCCGGGCTGCGGTGGCTTTTTCCCTGGTGCTCGTCGCATGCGCCGGATTGCCGCCGAAGCACAAGGCGGTTCAATTGTCCGACGCCGCGCCGCTCGATGGAATCGGCATAGCGGGCGGCGCGGCTTGGCCCGCGCAGGATTGGTGGAAGCGCTATCAGGATCCCACGCTCGACCAGTTGATCGAACTGGGGGGCGCCAACTCGCCGAGCTTGGCGAGCGCGCACGCGCGCTATGACACGGCGCGCCAATCGGTGCGCCTTGCGGCGGCCGAGTCCGGAGCTCATCTGCAAGCAAATGCCGACGCCGACCGGCAGCGTCTCAGCGACAACGGTTTGTTTCCACCGCAACTCCTGGGATTCACCTGGTACAACCAGTTCGACTTGGGATTGCAGGCCAGCTATACCTTCGATTGGTGGGGCAAACAGCGCGACGCGGTGCAGGCGGCGATGGACCAGGCGCATGCCGCGCTCGCCGACCGCAGCGCCGCCGCCTTGATGCTCGCCAGTTCCATTGCCGATGCCTATTTTGGATGGCAATCGGATCAAAATCGCCTGCTGCTCGCCCGCGAGAAGCTGCTGACGGTCGAGCTGCAGGCCAAGGTGAGCGCCGCGCGCGTCCATGCGGACCTGGACTCGGCGGATGAGCTCAACAACGCGGATCTGGCCGCGGCGGCGGCGCGCGAGCAGATCGCGCTGCTGGAAGGGTCGGCGAAACTGCACGTGGTCGAGCTGGCGGCGCTGGTCGGACGTCCGGTGAGCGAACTGCCGCCCTTGTCTGCCAGGCCGTTGCCTTCGTTCCCCGCGGCCTTGCCCGACGATGTGAAGATCGATTTGATCGCGCGGCGTGCCGACGTCACGGCGAGCCGCTGGCGCGTGGAGGCGGCGGAAAAGAGCCTGGCGTCCGCGCGCGCCGAGTTTTTTCCCGACGTCAGCATCAATGCGCTGCTCGGTGTTTCCAGTCTTGATGTAGGCAAGCTGCTCGAGTACGGCAGCCGCGTACCGCAAGTCAGCGCCGCGATTCACCTGCCGATATTCGATGCCGGCAGGCTCAAGGCGCGCTACGGGGGCGCCCAAGCCGCAATCGAATCGGCCGTGTCGAGTTATCAGGATGCGGTCATCGGCGCCGCGCGCGACGTGGCCACGCAAGCCACGACCCGCGCCCAGATCGAAGCTCAACGCACACAGCGCGCCAAGCAGGTCGACGCGGCGCTGCGCATGAAAAAAGCCGCTGCCGCCCGCGTGCGTCAGGGCTTGAGCGATTCGCGCAGCGAGTTGCTGGCGACCGAGACCTGGATCGACCAGCGCGACGGCTTGCTGCAGCTCGATTCCGCGGCCCTGTTGGCAGACATCGCTTTGCAGCGCGCGCTTGGCGGCGGCTACCAAAATCCCGCACTGGCGGGTCCCTCTTCAACGGCAAACGGATCATGAACGCAAACATAGAAGCCCCGGATAGCAGTGCTCCCAACGGCAAGCGGCGCAGGATTCTTCTGCTCATAGCGCTGATCTTCGTCGTCATCGGCGCGCTGTGGGCCGCCTACTGGGTGCTGGTGCTTGAAAAGCGTGAAAAAACCGACGATGCCTACGTCAATGGCAACCGGGTGGTGATTTCGGCGCAAGTCTCCGGCACCGTGATCGAGGTCTTGACGGACGACACGCAACTGGTCAAAGCCGGCCAAGTCTTGGTCAAGCTCGATCCGACGGATGCGCAAAACGCCTTGAGCCGCGCGGCCAGCGCCTTGGGGTCGGCAGTGCGCCAGGTTCGTCAGCAGAAGGCCACCGCGGCTCAATACGATTCGGAAATCGAAACGCGCAAGCTGGAACTCTCGCGGGCGCAAATCGACCTCGCCAAACGCGAGCCGCTGATCGCCGCTCAGGCAATCGCCGGAGAGGAGGTGCGGCACGCGGAGGAAAGCGTGCGCTTGGCGCGCGCCGCGCTCGCGCAGGCGCAACGCCAGTCGCTGTCCGCGCATGCGCTCGTCGACGGCACCACGGTGGAAAGCAATCCGACGGTGCTGCAGGCCAAGGATGCGTACCGCGACGCGTGGATCGCCGCGCAGCGCAATTCGGTGGTGGCGCCGGTGTCCGGATATGTCGCCGAGCGCAGCGTGCAGCTGGGACAACACATCCAGGCGGGCGAGGCTCTCATGACGGTAATTCCGCTTCACTCCCTGTGGGTCGACGCGAACTTCAAGGAGGTGCAGCTGCGCAACCTGCGCATCGGTCAGAAGGCCGAGGTGCGCAGCGATCTATACGGGGGTTCGTTCATTTTTCACGGCCACGTGCAGGGCATGTCGGCCGGGACCGGGGCCGCGTTTTCCTTGCTGCCGCCGCAGAATGCCTCGGGCAACTGGATCAAGGTGGTGCAGCGCGTGCCGGTGCGCATTCTCATCGACGACAACGACCTGATCAAGGCGCCGTTGCGCGTCGGACTTTCCGCCACGGTAACGGTGGACACGACCTCGCGCGACGGTCCGGTCCTGGCAACGCAAGCCAGCGACAAGCCGGTGGGGGATACGCAGGTGTACACGCCGGATCTGCAGAAGGCCAACGCCGAGGCTGACGCGGTCGTGCGGCGCAATTTGAGCGTCGACCGCTAGCGCAAGGATTGCCAATGGCCGATTTGGCGCAGCCGGCAGCCGCCGGTGAATATCCCCCGTTGCACGGCGGCAAATTGTTCTTTTTGACCGTCGCGATCGCGACGGCTTCTTTCATGGAGATTCTTGACATGACCATCGTCAATGTCTCCGTGCCTTCGATATCCGGCAGTTTGGGCGTCACCACCTCGGAAGGCACGTGGGCGGTGAGCTCGTACATGCTGGCCGCCGCGATCATGCAGCCGCTCTCGGGATGGATCGCGCGGCGCTTCGGCGAGGTGAGGACTTTCGTCACCTCGATCATGTTGTTCATGCTGTTCTCGGCGGTGTGCGGCATGGCCAACAGCCTGCCGATGCTGGTGGGCGCGCGCCTGGTGCAAGGCTTCGTGTCCGGCCCCATGATGTCGGTCGCGCAGGCGATTCTGCTGCGCAACTATCCCATCGACAAGCGCGGCATGGCACTCGGGCTTTGGTCGATGGTCATCATGATCGCGCCGATTTTCGGACCCATCATCGGCGGGTGGATAACGGACAATCTCTCCTGGCCCTGGTTGTTCTACATCAACCTGCCGGTGGGGGCCTTCTCGGCCATTGCCAGCTGGTCGATTCTGCGCCGGCGCGAGTCGATGACCGTGAAGCTTCCCATCGACGTCGTGGGCCTGGCGCTGCTCGTGGTCGGGGTCGGCAGCCTGCAATTCATGTTGGACAACGGCAATGAGAAGGACTGGTTCAACTCGCCGGTGATCCTGGCGGCGGCGGTGACCGCGGTCATTGCGGTGACTTTCCTCATTCCCTGGGAACTGACCGACAAGCATCCGGTGGTGGACCTGCATCTTTTCGCGAAGCGCAACTTTCGCGTCGGCACCTGCACCCTGGCCATGGCCTTTTTTGCATTCTCCGGCGTCAACATCATATTTCCCTTGTGGTTGCAGACGACCCTCGGCTACACCGCGACCTGGGCGGGGTTGGCGGTTGCGCCTGTGGGGCTCTTGGGTCTGGTCATCGCACCGATAGTCGGCCGCAACATGATGCGGCTGAATCTGCGGCTCGCCGCCAGTTTTGCATTCTGCATCTTCGGTTTTTCCGTGTTCTGGACCGCCACGCTGAATGAGAATGCGAGTTTTTTCCAATTCGCCACCCCGCGATTTTTGCAAGGCTTGGGAATGGCGTTTTTCTTCCTGCCGCTGAATCAGATCCTGATGTCGGGCGTTACCTCGAACGAACTGGCGTCCGCCTCCGGGGTCAGCAATTTTGTGCGTACGATGGCCGGCAGTTTTTCCACCGCCGTCACGGTGTGGATCTGGAACCAGCGCAGCGAATACCACCATGCGGTGCTGACCGAGCACATCAACAATTCTTCTCAAGCGTGGGCCGCGTACCAGAACCAGCTTGCCGCGCACCATGTCGCCGGCGTCGGCGCCTCGGCATTCGTAAATCAAGTGATCAGCAGTCAATCGTCGACCTTGGGCGTCAACGACGTGTTCAATCTGATGGGTTTGATTTTTCTGACGTTGATTCCCATCATCTGGTTCGCAAAGCCGCCCTTCGGTGCGCGCGCGGCGAATCCGGCGCGTTGAATCGTGTAGGATCGCTGCCGTGACTTCGCCTTACATCGTTGCCGTCGGCGGAACGCTTCGACCCAATTCTTCGACCGAGTGGGCGATGCGCCACGTGCTGAACGCGGTTGAACGAGCCGGCGCGCGCGTCAAACTGATCAGCGGACCGCTGCTGCAGTTACCCCTCTACCAACCGGAGAATTCGCAGCGCAGCGAGGTTGCGCGGCTGCTGGTGGCCGAACTGGCGCTCGCCGACGGCATCATCATCGGCTCGCCCGGATACCACGGCAGCATTTCGGGCCTGGTCAAGAATGCCCTGGACTATGCGGAGGACTTGCGCACCGATCCGCGCCCCTACTTCAGCGGCCGGCCGGTTGGATGCATCGCCACGGCCGGCGGCTGGCCCGGCGCCATCAATACCTTGAGCGCCTTGCGCGATATCGTGCATGCGCTGCGCGGCTGGCCGACGCCGCTCGGCGCGGCGATCAATTCAACCGAGAACGTGTTCGACGAGGATGGGAAATGCTTGGTGCCAAGAGTGGCCCAAGTGCTCGACTTGATGGCGGCCGAAGTGATGAGCTTCGTGAAACGATAGGCGGCGGCGCGTTTCCCGCGCCGCCGTCCGCCCCACCGCCGATGCGCGATCGGGGACCGCTAGACCCGCGATCGGCCGTTCAGCAAGAAGGTGACAATCGCACCGATCAGAAAAACCACGAACAGGATTTTCGCTATGCCGGCTGCGCCGGCGGCGATTCCGCCGAAGCCGAACACAGCGGCAATCAAGGCAATGATCAAGAACACGACGGCATAATGAAGCATGGGAGTTCCTTGTAGTCGAATCTAATTTGGATAGCGCCGAGGCTTTACGCCTATCTATGACCCTATGAACGACTCCAGCATACGGGCGGGATGTGCGCTCCTGTAGGGCGCACGCCCGCCAAATACCGTGGGATTGCGCCTACGCTGAGCGTATCACTTGGTCTTGATGCCCATCTCGGAGGCAATCGCGGTGATCGCCTTGAGATGCGACTTGAGAGTCGGCAGGGTCTCGGTGGCAAATGCCTTGGCGTCCGCGTCCTTGCCGGAGCTGATCTCCTTGCGGAACAGCGCAATGGTTTGGCGATGCGCGCTCAATTGGCCTTTGACGTACGACTTGTCGAAGGTGTCGCCGGAAAGCACATCGAGCTTGGCCTTGGCGGCCATTTGACTCACGCTGGCGGTGGTGGGCAGCGTGATGCCCTTCGAGGAGGCGAGTGCCTGCAGTTTCTCGTTGGCCGCCGCATGATCCTTCACCATCCTGGCGCCGAAGTCCTTCACTTGCTGGCTGTTGCCCTTTTCCTGCGCCAGGTGGCCCGCGTCCACTTCGGCGATGCCGCCTTCGGCTGCGTTTTTGTAAAATGAGGCGTCCGGGCTCGCCGCCGCAAATGCAAGCAGCGGCAGACTCAGCATGAGCGCGACAAGATTGCCCTTCAAAAGATTGCCTTTCATTGTTCTCTCCTAGGAGTCGGTGCGGTCGGGGAAGACGGTCCGCAAATTTTCAAGCGAACCAATCGCCGGCGCGAGCGGCGCGCGCCGCAAGCTCACGTAGGAAAAATCGCGCCCGGCCCAATGCGGTGTCGGCGCGAAAATCCGCATTGCAAATCGGCGGGCTGCGTAACGTTATGTAAATTAAGAATTTACCGGCGTTATGCCAACTTCGGCGAAGCTCGCATGACCGCTTAGCCGAGAGCGTCACACTCGGCGCTTGAACTGCGTCGCAGATTGCAAACGCGGGCGCCGCATCCTACACGCCGTCGGCGTTTCTCCATAGTCGCGCGGCAGGTGAACTGCTAAAAGCCATGCGCTATGACGCTCAAATCGGCACCGGACGGCGAGAAACTCAGCGGCAGCGCGGCTGAAGCGGCGCAAATGGCCATCGAGGCCGGGCTCATTTATGTGTCGGATACCGAACCTGGCATCCGCCGGCTGCGTGTCGGCAGAGGCTTCCGCTACGTCACGCCGGAAAACCGGCGCTTGGAAGCACAGAAGGATTTGAAACGCATCGCGAGCCTGGCGATTCCGCCGGCGTACCGCGATGTGTGGATCAGCATGAAGCCGCGCGGTCACTTGCAGGCAACCGGCCGCGACGCGCGCGGCCGCAAACAATACCGCTATCACACCGAATGGCGCGAACTGCGCGACAGCGCAAAATTCGAACGCATGGTCGCCTTCGGCGAAAAGCTCTCCAAATTGCGGCGGGTGCTGAAGCGCGACATGGCGCTGCCCGGATTGCCGCGCGAGAAGGTGCTGGCGGTGGTTGTCAGCCTGCTCGACGCCACCCGCATCCGCGTCGGCAACAGCGAATATGCACGCGACAACAAGAGCTTCGGACTCACCACGCTGCGCAACCGGCATGTCACCTTCATCCGCGACGGGCGCGCGGTATTGAACTTCCGCGGCAAGGGCGGAGTGCAGCACGAGATTCTGATCGACGACCGGCGCATCGCGAAGATCGTGCGCCGCTGCCAGGAGATCCCGGGACAGCACTTGTTCCAATACATCAATGACGACGGCCAGCGCTGTCCCATAGATTCCGGACAGGTCAACGATTATCTTCGCGAAGCGATGGGCAACGACTTTACCGCCAAGGATTTTCGGACGTGGGGCGCGACCCTGCACGCGATCACCTTGCTCGCGCGCACGCCGCTCCCGGAGCCCGCGAGCGAGAGCGCCTTCAAAAAGAAGATTGCCGAGGTGGTCAAGCAAGTCGCGGCGCAACTGCGCAACACACCGGCGGTGTGCCGCAAGTCGTATATCAATCCGGCCGTTTTCGACAGCTGGCGTTCGGGCAGTATTCACCAAAACATCGACGGAAAGCTCACCGCGGCCTCGGCGCGCAAAGCGGAAACGTTGGTGCTCGGCTTTTTGCGCCAGGAAGGAAACGCCGGCGGCGCGGCGCGGCGTCAGCCCGTCCTACAAAGAGTCGGCGCCGCGGACGACAGACCGGCATGAGACACGAAGGATATATCCTGCTCATGCTGAAGCAATTATCCGCGCGCGGTAGCTTGTTCTTGTTCGTTCGTACGCACCATCACTTGCAATACTATTTCAATCTGAACGACACGCGGCGCGCCGCCAACCAAACCGGACTCTCGAGCGCTGCGCGCCCGCTGCGCTTGCCCAACGTGGTGGAGATTCATCCGATCTCCCTTCGGGCCGCTGCGCAGCGTCCATAGCACGCCCCCGCATGGACACGGCCACCCTCCTCAAGAACGCTGCCAATGTTCTGGTGGGGCTGAGTCTGCTCAAGCTGCTCGGCGCCGATTTGAAAGCCGAGATTCTCCAAGACAGCGCCAGCCTGCGGAACAGGGCGAATGGGCTGGTGCACGCCTCCCCGTACAGGGCCGCCGGACTGGCGGCGGCGACCGGGGCCTTGACGGGCATGATGCTGGCGCGCCGGCGCCCCCATAGGAATATTCCTACCCACTTTTAAGAATCCAGGCGCTTTAGCCGCCATTGCGATGCAGTAGTCTCGCCGGGACACTCCAGGGGGCGACGTTGCATCTGCACCTTGATCTTTCCGGCGGCTTGACGGGCGATACCTTCATCGCGGCCGTCCTCGATGCGTTCCCGCGGTTCGAGGAGCGGGTGATCGGAGCCATCGACGCAGTGGACGCTTCCTATCCGGTCGTTTGCTCTCTGGTCGTGCACTGCGAACCCGGGAGCCGCGGGCACCGTTTCGAGATCGAACCCTTCGTAAAATATTTCGGGCACATCCCGCTCGCCTTTCCTCAAGAACCGGCTCCTTGGCAGAGCGTGCGCGAGCGGCTGATGGCGGCCGAAATTGCGCCGCGGGTTCGCAGGCACGCCGCGCAGATCTATGAGTCGATGGTGAGAGCGCAGGGCGCCGCGCATGATATCGAGCCGGAACGAGTGGTTTTCGAAGCCGGCGCCTGGAACTCGATTGCGCAGGTGCTGGGCGCTGCGACTTTGATCGACGCTCTCGACACCGCCCAATGGTCGGCCTCGGGCGTTCCGCCCGACGATGCGATATCGCTCACGGGCGCCGCCATCGTCGATCATCTTTGCCCGGCGCGCTCGCGTGGGCAGCCGCAACCGAGGGGAGCATCGTTGGCTCGAAGCGGCACCGGTTTCGGCTCGCTTGCGTCCAAGAACAGCTGTACGCGTCTGCTGTGCTTCGACGCACCGGAAGCCGGGCTGGTCGCGCGCGACGCTGCGCTGGCGCGGCGGCATGTGGACGGCGGAACGGACCAAGGAACGCGCCAATAGGTGCACCGACGGAATTCAAGCGCACGCACGTTCTGTGGGGCGTGGTCAGAGATACGGTGTCCCAGTGGATCGATCACAACGCATCGAGCCTGGGTGCGGCGCTCTCCTTCTATACGCTATTTTCGATCGCACCGATTCTGGTCATCGCGATGGCTGTGGCCGGGTCCATATTCGGTCCGAATGTCGCCGAAACGCATGTGCTCGCCCAAATGCGCGATCTTCTGGGCGACGCCGGCGCGACAGCCGTACAAAGTCTGCTGGCGAGCGCGCATAAAAGCGGCCTTAAAGGCGTGGCTGCGGCGATCGGTGTGGTGACGCTCTTGGTCGGGGCAACCAGCGTGTTCGGCGAGCTGCAAAACACCCTCGACTACATCTGGAAGTCGCCGCGCGAGGACGGCGTGGCGTGGTGGCGAATCCTGCGCTCGCGGATACTGTCGATCGGTCTGATTTTGGGGGTCGGTTTTCTGCTGATGGTCTCGCTGCTCATGAGCGCAGCGCTGGCAGCCTTGGGCGCGTGGTTCGGCGCATTCATGGCGCAATGGAACATCATTTTGCCGGCGGTGGATCTGGTGTTGAGTCTGGGCTTGACGACGGTGCTGTTCGCGCTGATCTACAAGTATGTGCCCCGCGAAAAGATCGCGTGGGGAGATGTTTGGATCGGCGGCTTCGTAACGGCCTGTCTGTTTTCCGTCGGCAAACTGCTCATTGGCCAGTACCTCGGCCGCAGCTCATGGAGTTCCGCGTATGGTGCGGCGGGCTCCATCATGGTACTGCTGCTCTGGATCTACTATTCGGCGCAGATTTTTCTGCTCGGCGCGGAGTTCACACACCTATTTACCTATCGTTTGGGATCGCGCGCCCACACTCGGCGCTGAGCCGCTATAATGTCGGCCGCCCCACCGATGCCGCGCAGTCCGATCTATGAAGAGAGACGAAGTCAAAGAGGCGCTGCGCAAGCAAGCGCTCGATTATCACGAATTTCCGATTCCGGGAAAAATCTCCGTCACCGCCACCAAGCAGCTGCTCAACCAGAGCGACCTGGCGCTCGCCTATTCCCCCGGCGTCGCCGCCGCCTGCGAGGCGATCGTCGAGGATCCGCTCAACGTATTTCGCTTTACCGCCCGCGGCAACCTGGTCGGCGTGATCACCAACGGCACCGCGGTGCTCGGACTCGGCGCCATCGGTCCGCTGGCCGCCAAGCCGGTGATGGAAGGCAAGGCGGTGCTGTTCAAGAAATTCGCGGGCATCGATGTCTTCGACATCGAGATCGAACAGCGCGATCCGCAAAAGCTGGTCGAGGTCATCGCCGCGCTCGAGCCGACATTCGGTGCGATCAATCTGGAGGACATCAAGGCCCCGGAGTGCTTCATCGTCGAGCGCGAACTGCGCCGGCGCATGAAGATCCCGGTGTTCCACGACGATCAGCATGGCACGGCCATCATCGTGGGCGCCGCGTGCTGAACGGACTGCAGGTGGTCGGCAAGGAGATTGCGCAAGTGAAGCTGGTGGTGAGCGGTGCCGGCGCCGCGGCGCTCGCCTGCGTCGACCTGCTGCTCGATTTGGGGCTTGCGCGCGAGAACGTCTGGCTGACCGATCTTGCCGGCGTCGTCTACAAAGGACGGCAGGAGCTGATGGATCCGGAGAAGGCGCGCTTCGCGCAGCCCACCGCCGCGCGCACGCTGGCCGAGGTCATCGGCGGCGCCGATGTGTTCCTGGGCCTGTCGCGCGGGCGGCGTCCTGACGCAGGACATGGTGAAGCGCATGGCGGCGAAGCCGCTGATCCTGGCGCTCGCCAACCCGACCCCGGAGATTCTGCCCGAGGAGGCGAGGGCGGTGCGCGCCGATGCGGTGATCGCGACCGGACGCAGCGACTATCCCAACCAGGTGAACAACGTCCTGTGCTTTCCGTTCATATTTCGCGGTGCGCTGGACGTGGGCGCCACGACCATCACGCGGCAAATGGAAATCGCCGCCGTGCACGCGATTGCCGATCTCGCGCGGCAGGAGCAGAGCGATATCGTGGCCGCCGCCTATGGCGGCATGGAGGACCTGGCGTTCGGCCCGGAATACCTGATCCCCAAGCCCTTCGATCCGCGACTGATCGTGAAGATCGCGCCCGCGGTCGCCAAGGCCGCCATGGAGTCCGGGGTTGCGCGCGCGGCCCATCGCTCGACCTGGAGGCCTACGGGCAGCGCCTGCTGCAATTCGTCTATCACAGCGGCACGTTGATGCAGCCGATCTTTGCGGCTGCCCGCACGATCCCGCCGGAGCGCAGCCGCATCGTTTATGCGGAAGGCGAGGATGAGCGGGTGCTTCGCGCGGTGCAGATCGCGGTCGACGAAAAGCTCGCCACGCCGATGCTGGTCGGCCGGCCCGGCGGTCATCGAGCGCGGCATCAAGCGTCATGGCCTGCGCATCCGCATCGGCGAGCACTGTCACGATCGTCAACCCCGAGCAGGACGAGCGCTATCGCGAATATTGGCAGTCCTATCACCAGCTAACCGAGCGCAGCGGCGTGACCGCGCAATATGCCAAGCTCGAGATGCGGCGGCGGACGACGCTGATCGCGCGCCATGCTGCTGAAAAAGGGCGAGGCGGACGGACTGATCTGCGGCACCATCAGCACCACCGCGCGGCATCTGCACTACATCGATCAGGTCATCGGGCGCCGCGCCGGGGTCGACTGTGTACGGCGCGATGAGCGGGCTGATTCTGCCGGGCCGCCAGGTTTTCATGGTCGACACCCACGTGAATCTCGACCCGACGCGCCGAACAGCTCGCGGAATCACCCAGCTCGCCGCCGAGCAGCTGCGCGCCTTCGGCCTGGTGCCGAAGGTCGCGCTGCTGTCGCATTCGAATTTCGGCATCGAGCGACGCGCCTCGGCGCTGAAGATGCGCGCGACCCTGGCGCTGCTGAGCGCGAGCATGCCCGATTTGGAGGTCGATGGCGAGATGCACGGCGATTCTGCGCTCGACGCAGGCGGCACGCCGCGCGATCCTGCCGCGACAGCACCTTGAGGGCAGCGCCAATCTTGCTGGTCTGCCCGAATCTGGACAGCGCCAGCATCGCCTACAACCTGCTCAAGTCCGCGGCGGGCCACAATGTGGCGATCGGTCCGATTCTGCTGGGCTGCGCCGCGCCCGCGCACATCCTGACGCCGGCGGCCACGGTGCGGCGCATCGTCAACATGACCGCGATTACGGTCGTCGATGCCAACAAGGCGAACTGCTGATGTGTTCGGCGGTCTATCGAGAAGGATTAGGGGAGTGAACGTCATGCAACGCAACAAACGAATCGCCGTCTCGGCCGCGATCGCCGCGTTTCTGGCCTGTATGGCGCTGCCGCCGGCCGGCGCCGCAGAGGAAAGCTCGGGTGCGGAGCCGCCCGTCACCGCGACCTGGGTACATCGCCACGCGATGTTCACATACTGGGGGATTACCTCGCTCTACAGTTGCGATGCGCTCGAGGAAAATATCCGTGCACTGCTGGTGCACTTGGGGGCACGCAAGCAGGACGCCAAGGTCAACGCCCGAGGATGTCCGCACGGGTCGAGCGTTCCCGGCCACAATGCCATTATCGAATTGGATTTTTACTCGCTGGCCCCGGGTGCCGATGCGAATTCTGCCAACACCGTGCCGGCGCGCTGGACTCCGGTACAGGTCAGTGAGACTCATCCGTATTTCATGGGGCGCGGCGACTGTGAGCTCGTTAAGGAGCTGAAGGACATTGTTTCGAATAATTTCAGTTTTCGCGGCTTGAGCTACCGCACCGACTGCGTGCCTTATCAGGAGTACGTCGACCAGTTTTCCGTGAAGGCAGAGGCGCTCAAGCCGCTGCCGGCCGCGATGGCGGCGAAGGGGGAGCGATAGCGGCCATCCGGCGCAGGCTCGGCTTTCCCCTAGCGTTGGTAGGCGCGATTCTTCCAGCTGGCGCCGCGGCCCCGCCAGTAGTTCACGGCTGAGGCAGCCGTGGCGGCCATGTAGAACGCCGCAATCAGAGGCAACGCCAGAGCCCACAAGGGAGTGCGCCGATACCGCTGCAGCGTGGGCATGTAGCTGACCGCGGCAAGCGCACAAGCGGTCAACCCGCAGATCATTCGCCAGCCCCCGCCGAACGCGGCTTGCCACGGGGGCACCAGCCAGATGATGCCGAGCGCCGCCATCGTCAAGATCAGCAGCGGCGTTGAGTAGCGCAATTGGGTAAAGGCGGTGCGCGAAATCATGTGCCAGAGGTCGGAAATCCTCGGATAGCGTCGAATCGAAGCGGCAAGTTCGCTATGAGCGAGATAAATCGGGCCGCCCGGCTTCACTGCCCTGGCGAGGGCGACATCATCGATGAGGGCATGTCGAATGGCCTCGATCCCACCGATGCGTTCGAGCGCTTCGCGCCGCACCAAGACCGTGCCTCCGGCGGCGGCGGCCACCGCGGAGCGCGGGTCGTTGACCCGGGCGAAGGGATAGAGCATTTGGAAGAAATAAACGAAAGCTGGGACCAGCATCCGCTCCGCCAGGCTGCTGCAATTGAGCCGCACCATTTCACTCACCAAATCGAGCTGCGCGCCCTGCAGCTTCGCGACCAAGGACGCCAGATGCATGGGCTGGTGCACGACGTCTGCATCGGTCAGCAGCACGAGGGGGGAGCGGCCGGCCGCAATTCCTTGGTGCAAAGCCCAAAGTTTTCCCGACCATCCCGCCGGTTTCGAGTCCAAGCGCACGATGTGCAGTGTCGGCGCGGAACCGGCGAGTTCCGCCGTGGCGTCGGTTGAATTGTCATCGACCAAAATGATGCGAAAGACGCCGCCATATTCTTGCGCCAGCAGCGATGCGATGGCAGCTTGAATCGTTTCTGCTTCATCGCGGGCAGGAACGATGACATCGACGTCGGGACATTCCCCGGGTGTTGCGGGCGGCAGCTGCGGGCGCGAGCGCCAGAATGCTCCGTGCGCGAAAAATAGATAAATCCACGCGCACAGCGACAATAGCGCGAGCATGCGCAGCCTACCCTGGGGTCAAATCGGTTGTTCCAGCGATTTGGCCAAGGGGGTGAACAGCTTCGGCCCGGAATCGGTCATGTACCAGCAATCCTCCAATCGAATGCCGAATTCACCGGGGATGTAGATTCCCGGCTCGTCCGAGAAGCACATGCCGGCTTGCAGCGGCGTGGCGTCGCCGTGGACGAGAAAGGGCGGTTCATGGCCATCGAGACCGATTCCATGGCCCGTGCGATGCGAGAGGCCCGGCAACCGGTATCCAGGTCCCCAGCCCTGGCTTTCGTAGTACTTGCGTACGGCGTCGTCGATGGAGCCGACCGGAACGTTGATTTTTGCAGTCTCCAAGGCAATTTCCTGGCCGCGTTTGACGGTATCCCAGACTTTGCGCTGCCGCGCAGTCGCCTGACCGAACACCCAGGTTCGCGAGATGTCGGATTCGTAACCATGCACCGCGCAGCCGCAGTCCATGAGAATCACCGAGCCCTCGCGGATTTTCTGCAGCTTCACCGAACCGTGCGGATAGGCGGAGGCCTCGTTGAGCAGCACCAGCGAGAATTGCGACGCGCCTCCGAGCGAGGCGGTCGCGTGATCCATGAGCGCGCCAATATCCGGGCCCGTCATCCCCAAGGCCACTTGCGCATGCACCTGACGAAGCGCCTCGATGGTCACGTCGTTTGCCAGTTGCAACAATGCCAGTTCAGCCGGGGACTTGATCAGGCGACACGCCCGTATGATCGGGTCGGCGGGGATGATTTCGTACGCAGCGGAGGCCTGGCGGATGCCGGCGACGATGAAGAAGCGCATGGTCGACTCGGCGGCCAGCACGCCGGAATTGATACCGCGCTCCTTCAGTCCTTGCACGATTTTTTCAAACGGGCTTTCGTGCTCGTCCCAGGGCCTGACATCGCCGCCGACCTGCAAAGTCTCGCGAACCGAGGGTTCCTCGAACGCGGGGGTCACGACGAGCACCTGCCCGGAGGCGGGAATAATCGCCACGGTCGTGCGTTCCGAGCGGTGCCAGTGGATTCCGGTGAAATACTCGAGACTCGAGCCCGGTTCGATCAGCGACGCCGCGACCTTGCGTTGCGCCATGAGCGACTGCGCTTTTGCAATCCGCGCGTGCCGTTCCTGCGCGGAAATCGGCTGGGCATCGCCGATCCGGGACTTGAGCCCAGGTGTCCCCGAATCGCGGCCCCACGTGAAGCCGGCGGCCAGCAGCGGCGAAGCGGCGCCAGCTTGCAGAAACACTCGTCGAGTTAGCATGAGCATCCTTGTTTGAAGCGGTGCGTAAGGATACTGCAATTCGCGCGCGCAAGGCTCCCCGAGCCGGCCGTCAGGCTGCCGGGCAACGCCGGGGCTCGAGGCGCTTGGCTGGCCCCTCAATGCCGCTTGAAATACTGGATTTCCCGTTCGTGCTTGAGCGCGGCGGCGCGTGTTTTGAAGGTACCGAGGTTGCGGCGGCGCTTCGTCTGGGGGTTCACTTTGCGAGAATACAGGCGATATTCGCCCGTGCTCAGTTTGCGAATCATGCTGTCTCCTCAGGGTTTGGGCGCTATTTCCGAGTACGTCATTTCATCGCGGGTTCCGAAGGTCGACCAGTCGCAACGCAGGACATAGCCGTCGCTGGCGTGGGCTTCCGACCATCCTTGCACGCCGCCCGCCGACTGACCGCGGCGAATGCCGCGAGGCCCGGTGCCGCCATGGCGTGCAAAGAAATCCTTGAGCCGTTCATCGTGATCGGGCGAGCTGTCTTGCATCGGCCAACGCTAAGCCGGCGGCAGTTGCCCGACAAGTGAGCCTCACCATCGCCGGCGGTCAGAATTATCCTGCAATCGATTCGGCGCCCGGGCCTATGTCTCGGCTGCGGTCCTCGCGCAAGCTGGCAGGGGCGAAATAACTTAAGGAAGATCATATGCACGCTTCACTTGCTTTTGTGAATGGTGCGGGGAACTCCGAGGAGGATCTTCGCTTGCTCAATACCCTGTTGTCGGCCGGGACTGCCGAGCCGCGCGGCCCGGGCAAACCCGTCGATTCGGAGAAATCTCTCGATACCGGAAAATCCCAGGACGAGCGCCAAGCGGAAGAAGAAAGCAAAGCCAAGCCGATTTCAAAGCCCGGGGGCTTCCACAATGATCCGCCGGACCCGACCAATCCGAACGAAGTGCGCGAGAGGACGCTGAAAAAGCTCAAACGGTGAAGCTGCGCGGCGCAAACGGTTCGGCAAGGATCCTTTCGATCGAAGAGTACGCACTGATAGGCGACTGCCACACCGCTGCA
>CAWCDZ010000004.1:0-432471 GCA_963794445.1 uncultured Gammaproteobacteria bacterium | reverse complement strand
CAGCGAACAATGGCAGGGATACGCCTTCGGCATGGGCATCGACCGCCTCGCCATGTTGCGTTACGGCGTCGATGATTTGCGCTTGTTCTTCGAGAATGATCTGCAGTTCCTGAAGCAATTTCCGTAACGATGAAGCATCTGCCGTGAAAGTCACCTACCGCTGGCTGCAGGAATTTACACCGATCAGCGCATCGCCCGCGGAGCTTGCCGCGCAGCTGACCATGGCGGGCCTCGAGGTGGAATCGATCAGCCCGGTGGCGCCGCCTTTCTCCGGCGTGGTGGTCGGCGAAGTGCTGCAGGCGTCGCGGCATCCGGACGCGGAGAAACTGTCCCTCTGCCAGGTCACGACCGACGGCAAGAATCGATTGCAAATCGTCTGCGGCGCAAAAAATGTGCGCGCGGGCATCAAGGTGGCGGTGGCCATGGCCGGTGCGCGGCTGCCGAACGATGTGGTGATCAAGCGCGCGATGCTGCGCGGTCAAGAGTCCAACGGCATGCTCTGTTCGGCGCGCGAGCTCGGTCTGGGCGATGAACACGAGGGCATCATGGAACTCAGCGGTGCGCTGCCCCTGAACCAGGAGGTGCGTGAAGCGTTGGATCTTGACGACAGCATCCTCGAAGTGAATGCGACGCCGAATCGCGGCGATTGCATGAGCGTCTTCGGCATCGCCCGCGACTACGCAGCGGCCGGCGCGCGCCGTCACCTCAAATATCAAGGTGCGCCCATCGCCGCCGCTCAACCAGCGGTATTCCCCGTTTCCTTGGAATCACCCGCCTGTCCCGTGCTCGCCACACGCGTGATCCGGGGCGTGCGCCCAAATGCGCAGTCGCCGGCATGGCTGCGTGAACGTCTGCGCAGGGTCGGGATCAACAGTATTTCGGCCATCGTCGATGTGACCAACTACGTCATGACCGAGTTGGGTCAGCCATTGCATGCCTACGATCTTGCCAGACTCAGTCAAGGTATCGTGGTGCGGGCGGCCAGTCCCCAAGAACGCATTACGCTGCTCGACGACAAAGAATACGAACTCGATCCGCGAGTTCCTGGTGATCGCCGATGCCAGCGGGGCGATCGGACTCGCGGGCATCATGGGCGGGCGGCGCACGGCGATCTGCGACGCCACGACGATGTGTGTTTTGAATCCGCGCATTTCACGCCGGACGCCATCTCGGGTCGCGCGCGGCGTTTAGGCTTGTTCACCGACGCCGCGCAGCGATTCGAGCGCGGCGTTGATCCTGCGTTGACGACGCTTGCCATCGAGCGTGCCACGCAATTGCTGCTGGAATGCGCCGGCGGCGCGCCGGGGCCCACGCAGGTGAGCCGTATCAAAGACGCCCCTGTGCGCGAAGATCATTGGGTGACATTGCGACGCGATCGGGTGACCAGATTGCTCGGCGCGCCTGTTCCCGACAATGAGGTGCATGCCGTCATCAGCGCCATCAGCGAGCGCGTCGAGGCGATGTCCGGCGGTTGGCGGGTGTTGAAGCCCTCGCACCGCTTCGACATCCGCATCGAAGCGGACCTCATCGAGGAGGTGGCGCGCTTGCGGGGATTCGACAAGATCAGCGAGCTTCACGCGACCGCTCCGCAAATAGCGGGCGCCGCCACCGAAGCGAAAGTCTCGAACGATCGATTAATTTACGCCATGGCCGACCGGGGCTATCGCGAAATGATCAGCTACGCCTTTGTCGATCCGATTCTGCAGCAGCAACTCTTCCCCAATGTCCCGGCCCTCAGGCTTGCGAACCCCATTTCCGTCGACTTGAGCGAAATGCGGGTGTCGCTGTGGCCCGGCCTCATCCACAGCTGCCGCGAAAATCTTCGCAGGCAGCAATCGCGGGTGCGCCTGTTTGAAATCGGCAGCAAGTTCCAGTTCTCGCCCGGCTCGGGCAGCAACGAGCTCGAAGAGATCGAATCGCTCGCCGCCATCGGCACTGGCACGCGATGGCCGCAGCAATGGGGCAGCGCCAACGATCCACTGGATTTTTACGATGTGAAAGCCGACGTGATGGATCTGCTGGCGCTGACCGGCGATGCGGCGAGCGTGCGCTTTGAGCCGGAGTTGCAAGCGTTGCTGCGGCCCGGCCGCAGCGCCCGAATTTACCGCGACGCAACGCCGATCGGCTGGGTGGGGGAGATGCATCCGCAGGTGGTCAAGGCACTCAATTTCGCGACGACCGCATTTTTATTTGAATTAGATATTGAGTTAGCATTCAAATGTAACGATTTGAAATATAAATCAATATCAAAGTTTCCCAGCGTGCGCCGGGATTTGGCCATCGTCGTGGACGAAGGCGTCCCTCTCGCAGTTTTGCAGGAAAATGTTACTGTTAGCGCGTCGGGTCTATTGAGCGAGTTGCGGGTATTCGATGTCTATCGGGGCCCCGGCATAGAAACTGGACGAAAAAGTATCGCTTTAGGCTTGATTTTACAGGACTCTTCCCGCACTCTAACTGACAATGATGCAGATGCCGTGGTGACCGCAGTGGTCGCCAGGTTACGGGATGTATTGAGCGCCACAATAAGAGATCAATAAGCATGGCAGCCCTAACGAAGGCAGAAATGGCCGAAGCCCTGTTCGATCAATTGGGGCTCAACAAGCGCGAGGCGAGCGAACTCGTCGATCTGTTTTTCGAAGAGATTCGGGCCGCGCTCTCCTCGGGCGAGCAAGTAAAGCTTTCGGGTTTTGGAAACTTCGATCTGCGGGACAAAAATCGCCGTCCTGGGCGCAATCCAAAAACCGGCGAAGAGATCCCCATCAGCGCCCGTCGCGTAGTCACATTCCGTCCAGGTCAGAAACTGAAAGCGCGCGTCGAAGCATATGCTGGAACCAAGCAATAATAGCGATCTGCCGCCGATCCCGGGGAAACGCTACTTCACCATCGGCGAGGTCAGCGATCTGTGCGGCGTCAAACCGCATGTGCTGCGCTATTGGGAGCAGGAATTCCCGCAGCTCAAGCCGGTCAAGCGGCGCGGCAACCGGCGCTACTATCAGCGCCAAGACGTGCTGGTCATCCGGCAAATTCGCAGTCTGCTCTATGAACAGGGCTTCACCATCGGCGGAGCCCGCAACCGGCTGACGGGTGACGATGCGCAGGTGGATCTCAATCAGAGCCAGCAGTTGATCCATCAGATGCGCTTGGAGCTCGAAGAACTGATCAAGATCCTGCGCCGCTGACGCAGCGCAGCCTGAGCGCCGCGCGATTCGAAATCTCTGATGCTCAATTGGGCTATGATTCGTTTCCGGTCGGGGCGTGGCGCAGCCTGGTAGCGCACTTGCATGGGGTGCAAGGGGTCGCAAGTTCGAATCTTGTCGCCCCGACCAATACTTCTCTCACGGCGCGAACTGCGCAAAATTCCTGTCGCAACTCATGCCCCCGCCACGTCGGCAATGTCTGACAGCGGGTCGGTAATTTCCGCAAATGAGCGGCTGCTATGATCGGCTGACTGTGTGCGTTGATGGAGTCGCCGGGTTGCAGTCGCTTTCTCGCTTGCCGCTCCGACTCGGCGTCTTATTACTGGCCGGGGTTGCCCTCGGCGCTTGTTCCGGTCTTACGCCCGGCATCCATTTTCCCAAGCGCGAGTCGGTAGCGCTTGCAGAACCGGGCGCGACGGACCTCGGTAGTCACTTTGCAGATGCCGCGCGGCTGCACCCGGGCGAATCGGGATTTCGCATCATCAGCGTCGGCGCAGATGGCTTTCGTGCCCGCGCGCGATTGATCGACGCCGCGCAGCGGACCCTCGATCTTCAATATTATATTTTTCGCGGCGACGAGACCGGCCGCATGCTGACCGACCGCCTGGCGCGGGCGGCCGATCGCGGCGTGCGGATTCGAATCCTGATCGATGATGGCGACACGGTGGCCGGCGATCAGCAGATCCTGCGGTTGCTGAGTCATGGTTCCGTCGAGCTTCGAATCTACAACCCCTCGAGATACCGCGGTCACGTCAAATTCCTGCGGCGCCTGGAGTTCGTGTTGAATGCAGGGCGGTTGGACTACCGAATGCACAACAAATTGCTGGTCGCCGACAACGCGGTGGCGCTCATTGGCGGCCGCAACATCGGCAATCAATATTTTCAAATCGATCCGGAGTCGCAATTTGCGGATGACGACGTCTTCGCCGTCGGCCAAGTCGTTCCCGAGCTTTCGCGAACTTTCGACGAATTCTGGAGCAGCACATTGGCGATTCCAGCCGAGGCATTGGGGCGGCCGCACGGTGTAACGCGGGCGCTCAAACCGGCCGCGGACGGCATTGACTATGCGGCACTGCTCGTGAACGGTGAGCCCTACAACGGCATCATGTCGGGCAAGTTGCCGTTGTCGTGGGCGCCGGCGCAAGTGGTATATGACAGCCCCGACAAGAAGCACGTGCTCGGCGGTGCCATTTCCGGCGCATTGATCGTTCCCGAAGTGGAGAAGTCGATCCGCGCGGTACGGTCGGAAATGCTGCTGGTCACCCCGTACCTGGTGCCGACCGCCGAGGAGTTGCAGGATTTGATGGATCTGCGCCGGCGCGACGTTCGGGTTCGCATACTCACCAATTCGCTGGAGTCGTGCCCGGAAATATCCGCACAATCCGGATACGAAAACTATCGGCTGCCGCTGCTCGAGAGCGGCGTTGAACTGCATGAGATCCGCGCGCTTTTGGGAAGCACCCGCGGCAGCGGTCAAAGCGCGAAAATATCCCGCTACGGCAATTACGCCTTGCACGGCAAGCTGTATGTTTTCGACCGTCAGAAAGTGCTCATAGGCTCGATGAATTTCGATCAGCGCTCGCAACGCATCAACACCGAAATCGGCCTGATCATCGGCAGCACCGATCTGGCGCGCCAAACGGCGCTGCGCTTCGAGTCCATGGTCAAGCCGGAAAATTGCTACACGTTGGCGCTGAGCCCGGCCGGCGCGCCGGGCAAATCCCGCATGGTGTGGCGCACCGAACAGAGCGGCCGTGTTGTTGACTACGATCAGGAACCCGGCCGCAGCGGCTGGCAAAGGCTGCAAGCCAGGCTCTTGTCGCTGTTGCCTCTGCAACGCGAACTATGAAGCGTCTCATTGCGCTGCTGCTGCTGGGAGCCGTCTCGAGCCATTGGGCGGCGGCGCACGCCGCCCCGCCGGCTGTCGCCGTGGCGGAGATCAATTATCTGCTCGATTTTGTCGATCGCTCAGGCTGCAAATTCTATCGCAACGGCAGTTGGTACGACTCGCACCGAGCGCAGTCGCACCTGCGCGCCAAATACGATTATCTGGTCGCCCGCGGCCGGATCAAGAGCGCTGAGGATTTCATCGAGCAAGCCGCCACCGCGAGCAGCGTCAGCGGAAAAGCCTACCAAATCCAGTGCGATGCGGGTCCCGTGGTGGCCAGCAATCTCTGGTTGCGCACGGCCCTGAGCAGCTATCGTGCATCGCGCGGACAATCCGCGCCAGCCCATTCTCCTGTCGCCCCATAGCGACTTTTGGCGGCTCAATCGAGGCGCGGTTAGGTCTGCGGGCGCGCGGAATTGCGCCCGCGCTCGGCCTCGAGACGCGGCGCATGTTAAGATTATCAGCTGCGGCGACTGCAATTTTGAGGACGTTTCCGATGAAAACCTTGTTCCTACATCCGCCTTCATTCGACGGCTTCGACGGCGGCGCCGGCGCACGCTATCAGATGAAACGTGAGGTGCGCTCTTTCTGGTATCCCACCTGGCTTGCGCAGCCGGCGGCGTTGGTCGAGGGTTCGAAACTGATCGATGCGCCGCCTCACGATCTTAACTTCGCGGATATCGTGCCGGACATCAAAAACCGCGAGCTGGTGGTGATGCATACCTCCACGCCGTCTTTCAAAGCGGACGTGAAGACGGCGGAGATGATCAAGGCGATCAATCCGGGCGTGAAAATCGGATTCATCGGCGCCAAGGTTGCGGTTGAACCGGAGAAGAGCCTCATCGCCGGAAGAGCCGTGGATTTCGTCGCGCGCAACGAATTTGATTTTACCGTCAAGGAAGTGGCCGACGGCGTGGACTGGAGCGCGATCAAGGGACTCTCTTACCGCAATGCCGATGGCGTCATCGTCCACAATGAGGACCGCACGGTTCTGGAAAACATGGATTCGCTTCCCTGGGTGACTCCCGTTTACAAGCGCGATTTGAACGTCGAGAAATATTTCGGCGGATACCTGAAGCATCCCTACATTTCGTTCTATACCGGGCGCGGCTGCAAGTCGCGCTGCACCTTTTGTTTATGGCCGCAGACCGTGGGCGGTCACCGCTATCGGGTGCGCTCCGTGGAAAACGTCGTCGCGGAAATGAAATGGGCCAAGGCCGCCTTTCCGCAGGTGAAGGAATTCTTCTTCGATGACGACACCTTGACCGATAATTTGCCGCGTGTTGAGGCTCTGGCGAAGGAGCTGGGCAAGCTCGGCGTCACCTGGTCGTGCAATGCGAAGGCCAACGTCCCGCGAAAGACGCTGGAGGTCATGAAGGCAAACGGCTTGCGTCTGCTGCTGGTCGGCTATGAATCCGGCAATCAGCAGATCTTGTTCAACATCAAGAAGGGCATGCGCGTGGAGTTTGCGCGCCGCTTCACCAAGGATTGTCACGAATTGGGCATCATCATCCATGGCACCTTCATCCTCGGCCTGCCGGGCGAGACCAAGGAGACGATTCAGGAGACGCTGGATTTCGCCAAAGAGATCAATCCGCACACGATCCAGGTTTCGCTCGCGGCGCCTTATCCGGGAACCTTCCTGTATCGCCAGGCGAAGGAAAACGGCTGGCTGTACAACGAGGAAATCGATCTGCTGACCCAGGAGGGCACGCAGATCGCGCCGTTGAACTATCCGCATCTGAGCCACACCGAGATCTTCAAGTCGGTCGAGGACTTCTACAAGAAATTTTATTTCAGGCCTTCCAAGATCGCGTCGATCGTGGCTGAAATGATCGCGAGTCCGGAAATGATGAAACGCCGGTTGCGCGAAGGAGTGGAGTTCTTCCACTTTCTGCGGTCGCGCCACGACGCCGCGTAAGGAAAGGTCGCGGGCATGAATTCCTCGACCGCAATCAGCGGTTCTGGCCGGGAAAGCTCGACCGCGGGACCGATTCGCCCGGGCAGCGAGGCCCACAAGGCGCTGTTTTGCCGAACGCTGCTCGACACTTTCAATCCATACAAGCCGGCGGTCATCGACTGGCCCTCGCTCGATGACGAGGCGCGCAATCGTTTGGTCGAGTTGCCGATATGGGACATCGCGGTGCAGACCGAAGGGCGGGCGCGGCTCAATGTCGCCGCCTATGCCGCCATAACCCCCGATCCCTTGTTGCGCTCGGCAATCGAACTCAATGCGTTCGAAGAGGGGCGCCACAAACACGTGCTTTCCAACCTGGTCGCCGCATACGGCATCGCATTGGCTCCGGAGCCCGAATACGTCGTGCGCGGCGATCCTGAATGGGCATTCATGGTGACCGGCTACAGCGAATGCATCGACAGCTTCTTCGCGTTTGGCCTGTTCGCGACGGCGAAGCGTTCCGGCTTTTTTCCGGCGGAGCTGGTCGACACCTTCGAGCCAGTCATCCACGAAGAGGCGCGGCATATCCTGTTCTTCGTCAATTGGGCCGCGTGGCACCGGCGAACCATGTCGCTCTGGCGCCGGCCGTTCTTCGAATTGAAGGTGCTCGCGGTTTGGCTTTTTTTGATCTGGGAGCGCATAGGCATCGCGCGCGACGTGGGGAGCGGAGTACAGGACAACAACTTTACCGTGACTGGCGCCAAGGCCGTCGGCGACGACATCGATGTTGCCGAGCTGATCGACATTTGCCTGGCGGAAAACGAGCGGCGCATGGGCGCCTACGATCGGCGGCTGCTGCGGCCTTTCGCGGTGCCCGCACTCGCGAAATTGGCGCGCCGCTTCATGCGGCGGAATGCAAAGCCAAAAACCCGCGCCTAAGGCCGGCATGAAGATTCGTATCGTTCTCATAGCCGCTCTGGGCGCCGCCCTGGCGGCATACCTGGTCGCCTTCGTCGGCATCGGTGCCGTATTTTCGGCTGCCGCTGCCCTAGGGTGGGGCGGCTTCGTCGTTCTTTGCCTGTATGCGCTGGCGTTGTTCGTGATCTTGGGGATGGCTTGGCGTGCCTTGCTGCCAGCCTCGGGTCACAGCGTGTGGGTTTTCGTCCGGGCGCGCATGGTGCGGGATGCGGCCACCGAGGTGCTGCCGTTTTCGCAGTTCGGCGGAATTCTCTTCGGTGCGCGGGCGGCCATCATTCAAGGCGTCGCGGCTGCGGTGGCTTTCGCATCGACGGTGGTAGACGTGACGGCCGAACTGATGGCACAAATCGTTTTCGTGGCCATGGGGCTCGCGATCTTCATCCTCCAGGCGCCGCACACCTCGTTCGCCGCCTCGCTGAGCCGCGGGTTGGGGATCGGCCTGGCCATTGCCGTGGTGGCGTGCGGCGGATTTCTTGCGCTGCAGCGGCACAGTCTGTGGTTAACAGGCAAGCTGGCCACGCGCCTGCTGCGGGGCGCGGGCGCGGCAAGTACCGCCGTCGCCGCCGCCTTCACCGACATTCACCGGACGCCGGCGCGCATCGCTCTGTCCTCGGCCCTGCATCTGGCAGGATGGATTGCGAGCGCCGTCGGCACCTGGATTGCGTTTCGCTTGATCGGCGTGCGCATCGGGATGCTGCCGGTGGTGGCGATCGAGAGCGTGGTCTGCGCCGCGCGCAGCGTCGGCGCATTTATTCCCAATGCGCTCGGTGTGCAGGAAGCGGCCTATGCGCTGCTGGCGCCCGTGTTTGGAGTCGGCGCGGAGTTCGGGCTCGCCATTTCGCTGCTGAAGCGGGCCCGCGACATTGCATTGGGTGTGCCGATATTATTGACGTGGCATGCGGTGGAAGGACAGCGGGCTCTGGCGAAGTCGCCCAGGCTATAATTCCATCCCCCGCAAACGGCGGGAGGCCGTTGAGATTGCATACATGACTCAAGAACTCAGCCTGGAAGGATCGATTGCCCAGTCGCCCTATGCCGGCCGCAGCGCGCAGATGTTTCCACGCCTCACGCCGCTGCAAATCGCGCGGCTGGGCGCGCACTCCCGCAAAGTCGCGATTCAAGAGGGTCAGATTCTCGCGGAACCCGGCGATCGCCCGCCGATGTACGTGGTGCTGTCGGGCAGCATTGAAATCATTCAGCCGACGCTGTCGGGTGAAACTCTGATCGTGGTCGTGCATACGCCGGGAAGTTTTACCGGCGATGTCGGCACGTTGCGCGCCATCAGTTCGGTGGTGCGGATGCGAGTGCGCGAGGGCGGGGAGGCACTTGCGATCGACGATGCGCACTTGCGCGCCATCATACAAACCGACTCGGACCTGAGCGAATTGTTCATGCGGGCGTACATTCTGCGCCGCGCGGCGCTCATGACCTCGCAGTCGAGCGACGTGATTCTGCTCGGTTCCGCGCACTCGGCCGGCACCCTGCGGCTGCAGCAGTTCCTGACGCGCAACAGCTATCCATTCGTCAACATGGATGCCGATACCGACGCCTCGGTGCGCGACCTGCTCGAGCGTTTCCACGTGACGGTTGCGGACCTGCCGGTGGTCGTATGCCGCGCATCGATCGTGCTCAAGAATCCCAGCAACGAGGAGGTGGCGGCCAACCTCGGCATGAATCAGCAGATCGATGACGATCGAATCCGCGATGTCATCGTGGTCGGCGCCGGTCCGGCTGGCTTGGCCGCCGGAGTGTACGCAGCTTCGGAGGGTCTGGATGTGCTGATTTTGGAGACCGGGACGCCCGGGGGCCAGGCCGGCTCGAGCTCCAAGATCGAAAATTATCTGGGCTTTCCCACCGGCATTTCCGGACTGGCACTCGCAGCGCGCGCCCTGATTCAGGCGCAAAAATTCGGTGCTGAAATCCGCACCGCTTATCCCGTGATGCGCCTGCGTTGCGACCAGAAACCTTATGCGATCGAGTTCGCCGACGGCCACGCGGCGCGGGCGCGCAGCATCGTGATAGCAACCGGGGCGGAATATCGGCAGCTGTCGCTGGAAAATGCGTCCCGCTTCCTCGGCACCGGAATTTATTACGCCGCGACCGGCACCGAAGCTCGCCGCTGCGGATCGGGCGACGCCATTGTGGTGGGCGGCGGCAACTCAGCCGGTCAAGCAGCCGTATTTTTGGCCGGCACTTGCCGCATGGTTCATTTGTTGATCCGCGCCTCCGGGCTCACCGATACCATGTCGCAATACCTGATTCGCCGCATCGACGAGTTGCCCAACATAACGCTGCATGTGCGAACCGAAATCACGGCGCTGGAGGGGGACGATCAATTGAGCCGCGTGACCTGGAGAACCGCCGGCAAGGACCCTGAGACGCATGACATCGGCCATGTGTTTCTCATGATGGGCGCGCTACCCTGCACGGGTTGGCTGAATTCTTGTATAGCGCTGAACGACAAAGGCTTTGTGCGAACCGGTGCGGATTTGCTTGGCGCAGACTTGCCGGCGGCGACATGGCCGAACGCGCGCCAGCCACAGTTTTTCGAATCCAGTGTGCCGGGAATATTTGCGGTAGGCGACGTTCGCTGCGGCAGCGTGAAGCGCGTGGCGGCCGCAGTCGGCGAGGGCTCCGCGTGCATACAGCAGGTGCATCGCGTGCTGCACGAATGAGAGGTTGAAGCCTTACAGCTGCGCGGCTGCTTCCGGTCGGCAGGTGCCGGTTGCAGAAATTACAACCACCGATGCAGCCGGCGACAGACATCGAGCAATGACAGCGCGCAGTAAGATGCCGTCATCTTGTATGCTACCGGGTCGTGAACACCGCAGCCAGCACCCCAGTCCGTGTAATGAGTACCACGAGCATTCGCAGCGTCCGCATCTATCACAATAATCTCTGGGCTAGATACAAAGGCGCAATATTTACCCAAGTGTTTGCGAACAGCGAGCGCAATGGGGTGTCGACTTTTTTCGTACAGGTGGGCGAAACGTCCGTCGATCGAAAGGGTCTCGGCGGCGCGGATCGCTCTTATCATCAGTATCCCTACAAGCTGTTGTTCAAGGGATCCTACGACCGAGTTCCTTCCCACAAACTGATCCTGTCGTTGGTGACCGACCTCGTCATGAATCCCAGCGACCTGGTCGTGCTGCCGGGGTATCACCGGCCCGAGTATTGGGCGATGTTGCTGATATGCATGTTGCGGCGGCGCAAGCGCGCCGTATTCTGCGATTCGACCGCATTCGATCGCAGGAAAAGCCCCTTGAAGGAAAAGGCGAAGGCCATGTTTTTCCGCAGCTGCGACGGTGTTTTCTGCTATGGAAGCCGCAGCAAGCAATATGTGGCGAGTTATGGTGTCGATCCGCGCAAGATCTATGACGGCTGCCAATCGGCCGCGCTGGCGCACGGCTACGATGCGGCTGCGATCCGGCAGCATTACGCCGCCGGCCATTTCACCGCCGATTGCGCGTCCAGATTTCTGTATGTCGGACGATTGGCCGAGGAGAAGGGGCTGTTCGATTTGCTCGAAGCGTTTGCGCGTGTGCATCAACGGCTGCCGGCGGCGCGGCTCGATATGGTGGGATCGGGCGATCTGGAAGAGGATCTGCGCCGCCACGCACAGCAGCTTGGGATCGCTTCAGCTGTGACGTTTCTGGGCACAAAAACGCCGCACGATATTGGCCAACTGCTGATGAATAGCGCGGCCATGATTCTTCCGAGTCTGCGCGAGCCCTGGGGTCTGGTCGTCAACGAAGCGCTCAGCTTCGGCTGCCCCGTGGTGGTCAGCGACATTTGCGGCTGCGTGCCGGAACTGGTGATCGACGGCGTCACCGGTTATTCCTTCCCGGCGGGCGATGTGGACGCATTGACGCATGCGATGTCGAACGCGCAGCTCCTATCCAATGACCGTGCAGCGGTTGCGCTGCGCTGTCTGGACGTGATTGCAAAATTTACACCCGAGCATGCCGCTGCCCAAATCCTGCGCGGCTGCGTTTCGATATTGGACGGCGCGCACATCGCAAGCGCACTGACGATCGAGTATCCAGGGCGCACCCAAGGCCATGAATCGAGTGACGCGCATTGCGCTGTAGGGCATCACCTGCCCGCACCGTCTAAAAACGGAAACATTGGTGCGATAGGCTCGCTGCCATGGCGAGCCATGCATCTCCCGACAGCTTCCACGTTGCCCGAACCGCGTCCGTTGGCGAGCATCGTCATCGTGAACTACAACTATGAGCGCTTCGTGGCCGCGGCCATCGACAGCGCCCTTGGGCAATCGTACCAACCCTTGGAGGTCATTGTCGTCGATGACGGCTCCACGGACGACTCGCGCAAGATCATTGCGACTTACGGAAACCGTGTTCGCGTGGTGCTCCAGCAAAATGCGGGTCAGGGCGCGGTTTATAACGCCGGCTGGCGCGCCGCGCGCGGCGAGTTCGTATTGTTTCTCGACTCCGACGATGTGCTGGCCAGCGACGCGATGCAGAAGGTGGTCGGGGCATTCGAGCGTTCCGATGCCGTCAAGGTGCATTTCTACCTTCAGCAAGTCGACCGCGAATTGAAGCCCCTTGGCTATTTACTGCCCAGTTATGGCTTCTCGAGCATCGATACCCGCAAACAGATCGCCGCCTACGGCTACTACGTCAGTCCGCCGGCGAGCGGCAACGCATATCGCAAGAGCTTCCTCGACGAAATCATGCCGATCGCGGACGCGGAGTTGTATCGCCGGTCCGCCGACGGTTATACGACGGGTCTGGCCGGCATGACCGGCAAGATCGCGTCCATTGCGGAAATCTTGGGCTTCTATCGCGTACACGGCGACAACCAGGGCGGCGAGGGCGGCGTGAGATCGGTTCAGCAACTGCATCATATGTTCATGCGCGACATCAAGCGCGAGCGGTCGCAGCATGATTTCGACGATCATTTCAATTTCCATTTTCCCGAAGATCGTTCTCGCTACTGCCCCGGCCACACCAAGCTGCGTTTATTGTCGCGCCGCATGCTTCCCCGTGAGCATCCTGTCAAGACCGACAGCGTACCCGATCTGGTGATTTGCGGACTGCTGTCGGCGGTGCGGTTTCCGCATCTCAAACCGCATCAGCGCCTGATAGTCGGCGCCGGGTTCCTCGTGCTTGGATTAGTGCCGCGGCGCATATTGCGTCGATATTTTGCGACAATCGTTTCGCCGCAGCAGCGCAACAAGGATCGGTCGGCGAGCCTGCGTTTGGAGGTGGCGAATGCGCCGCACGCGGCGGCGGGAAAGGCGCCGCGATGAGCGCGACGCTTTGCCATGACGTGCAATTGAAACATCTGGAAGAGGAATGGCGCATATTGGGCGAAGCCGCTGCGGCTGCCCAGCGCCAATGCCGCATCATTGCGCAGCGCCTGAGGGCGGAGGCCGATTTGTTCGAAATTGCCAAGGAGCGTCTCGAGATTGCCGAGATACTCGAGTCCCGCAGCCTCGCAAAACTGGAATCCCATCGAAAGCAGTGCGGCATCTGCACGCCGTGAATTGAAATGGTCGGCGGCGGTCGCAGCGTGGTTGCGCAAGCAAAGACGCCGCCGCGCCAGAATCATTGAAAAACTTACACCCGCATGCTTCCCTAGCACACATGTATTACGGTTGCGTTTCAATTTTGTACGCACCACAATGAGTTGCTGCTAAGCGATCTGGGTCCTTCATGTGTGCGGCGCGGTTTGCCGACCGACTCAGTCGCGCCCGGTAGATGGGCGAGGGACCGAGGGTGAAACAATTATTAAAATCGCGCTGCAAGCGCCTTGCATTGGCTGAGACTGCCGCATGAGGCGGGTGCTGACGTACGGTACGTTCGATTTGTTCCACGTCGGCCATATCCGGCTGTTGGAGCGCGCACGGGCGCTGGGCGACTATCTGGTCGTCGGTCTCTCCACCGATGAGTTCAACCAGCTGAAGGGCAAGAGCAGCGTCTTCAGCTATGCGGAACGGTTCGCGATCCTGAGCGCGGTGAGGCACGTCGATAAAATCATCCCGGAGGACAACTGGGATCAGAAAGTCAGCGATGTGCTGGCGAACGAAATCGACGTTTTCGTGATCGGCGACGATTGGCAAGGAAAGTTCGACTTTCTCAAGCCGCACTGCGACGTGACCTATCTGCCGAGGACCGCCGGCATTTCGACCACCTACATCAAGTATCTGATCGCAGAGAAATGAAAAAAGGAGTGTCCGCCGCCAAAGTCGCGATGCGTAAGCTTGCCGCTGGAGTGTTTCGGTTGTGCGACCTTCTCGTACCCAAGGACGGCAGAATCGTGCTCGTCACCAACCCGGATGGCGACGATCAGGGCGCGGCGGTTTGCATGGCGCTCGAGAGGCTGCGCTGGCCGGGGCAGATCCACTGGCTGGTGCATCAAGATCCTGCACCGTTCGCGCAATGGCAACAGCGGCGCGGGTTGGGTGCCAGGAGAATTCGCTTTTCACACCTTTATTCGTTGAACGGCATATGGGCGTACTTCAGAGCGAGCTACGTATTTTACACGCACGGCGCATTGTTCAACTATGCTCCACCGCGAGGCAAGTTGGTCGTCAACCTCTGGCACGGCATGCCGATCAAGAAGATCTGGCGGGGTGTGCCGGGTTCGGAGTTGCCCTTATCGACGTATCTGCTCAGCACGTCCGCTTTCTTCAGCGCGGTGCTGATGCAAGCGAGCGGCTTCGGCCCGGATAAATTGCTTGCGACAGGCCTGCCGAGGAATGACTTTCTGTCCACCGCGCGGCCGGCGTGCCTGGAAACCGCGAGGCGCTTGCGCGGCAAGGCGGAGCGGCTGATTTTTTTCATGCCGACGTACCGCAATTCCGCGCATGGCTTCATGACCGAGGATGGTACCGAAACCAATACCGTGTTGGGTCTTGACGAGGCTGATGCCGCGCTGCTGCATTCCTGGTTGCAAACAAATCGCTGCAAATTGATCGTCAAGCCGCATCCCATGTCGATAAACGCGGGAAAGGCTTTCGTGGACGATGAGTGCTGGGCCATGATCGATGAGCCGAGTCTTTTCAAATACGGCCTGGGGCTGTACGAGCTGCTGGCTCAGGCGGATCTGTTGGTGACCGACGTTTCCTCCGTATATGTGGATTTTTTGGTTACGCAGCGTCCGCAGATCCTTTATTTTCCGGACATGCAACGCTACGAGGAAACCCGCGGTCTGCTGCTGCACCCGCTGCAAGATTTTGCGCCCGGTCCCATCGTGCGCACGTTTCCGGAACTCCTGGTGCAGCTCGACCTGTGGATTGCGGGAAAGGACCCTTGGCGGGCGCGGCGCGCGCAACTCCGCGACCTGATGATACCGGCATCGACGCAAGGCGCGGCCGACGCGTTGCTCGCTGAACTCGAGATCGAGGGGCGCGCGGCTACGCCGCCGGCGCTCTCCGCCAAACAAGCCGCTGCAGAACGACAAACACTTCCGTGATCACGCGGCGTTCGATCAGATACACCATCCCCGTGTAGATGCCGATCGCCCCGGCGGTGCGCGAGGCCGCTAAAAAGCAGGTGTGCAGGTCCGGCGTCTGGCTTCCTTGCACGTGATTGAAATATATGAGCGCCGCGGCCGGCAACCAGAAGGGCACGAATGCGCGCGCCGCAAATCCGACAACGTCGCGCGGCCGGCCTGCCAGCGTGCGAACCGCAAAAGAAAAGTCGACCATTCCGCTGAACAGGCGCTGCCCGGCCACGGCAATCGAAGCGCCGCGCAGGCCGTCCACGTAAGCTCCGGCCAATGCGGCGAGCATCATGGAGCACGAGTCCAGCACGAGCAGGCCGGTGCGCAGGCGCCATTTGCCGAATGAGTCGAGCGTCACCGCGCCGATTGGCGAGAGCATGCGCATCGGCAAAGTGAGGGCAATGGCGACCGCCGTGACGACGGCCATGTCCCATTTACCGTGCCAGACGAAATGCATCAGCCACGGCGCGAACCCGACCACACCGAGGCAGAGCACGCTGCATGCAAAATGGATCACCGCGCTCGAGCGCAAGAACGCCCGCCGCAGCGCCTCCGGATTCTGCTTCATGGCGGTAAAAATCGGAAATAGGGTGCTGCCGATGCCTTGTGCCAGAAGCTGTCCGATGTTCGCCGTCAGCTGGAACCCGAAGTAGTAATAGCCGAGGGATTCCGGACTTATCGCGCGACCAAGCACGAAATAGTCCCCCTGCTGCGCGATACCGGTCAAGAAGGCCGTGATGATCAGCCACTTTACCTGCCCAAGAAGCGCCCAAAACCTGCCCGCCGACAACCCGAAAGAGGCCGTGCGCGTCGGCGTGATTCGCGCGTTCAGGAAATACCGGAGCACCGTCGCGGCAACCAAGCCGAGCCCAATGCTGTAATACCTGGCGCCAAAATAGGCCGCGGCGATGACGATGATGGCTTGCGCGGCAGCTACATAGAAATCGATGATGCAAAGTTCGCGAAATCGCAAATCGATGCTCAGCCGCGCGAACTGGATGGAAATGAGCGAGGCAAACGGCACCGAAAGCGCCGATAGGCCTATCACGTAGATCAAGGCTGGGTTTCGATAGAACTGCCCGAAAATCAATCCGAGGAGGACCATCGCGCCCGCGCCGATCACCCCCATGTACAGCGAGAAATCAGTGTAATCCCCGACCAGGGCTTGATATTGATCTTGCTTTTGAATGAGGATTTTCGACGCACCGGCGTTTTGCAGTCCGGCAACGAATGTCAGTGCCACGGACACCACCGCAAAGATGCTGTAGTCGCGGGCGTCCAGCAAAAATCCCAGGACGATCTGCATGACGAAGAGCGTCGCCTTGGTGAACAGCACGGAAAGCGACATCCACATCATTCCGGATGTCGCGGAGGCCCCGAAGGACTTCGTCTTGCTCATGGCCGCAGCCCGGCCGCGCGGACGCTCACGCGAACAGCCTCCGGGTGTTCTTCAGGAATCGCCGCGGCGCCCACCAAAAGTCGTGGCGCTGCGCGAATGACAGGCGCAACAAATCCGCCTCTTTTTCATACCACGGCGAATACGGATGGCCGCCGCGGAAAAACCAGGGCTTTCGCGATCCGGTGGCGTGCAAGACCATGGTATCGGCAGGTATCGGGTAGCCCTTGAAATGTTCCAGAATGAAGTTCCACCTGTTCGGCAGGTAGTCGATCTTGCCGTAGAAGGCGATATTGATGGCGTCTTGATCCAGATAGAGCGCATTCGCCGCGATTTGCCCGACAATCTCCCTGGCCCGGCGCAGCGTCGAGGCGAGTACCTCGCGCGCGGCGCTTTCGAATACCAGCAGCCCGGAATTCAGGTACCTGGTAACGTGCGGCGGCGAGACGTTGCGTGAAACCGAGGTCAACTCCGCTTCCACAGCATGCAGCAGCGCGGGTGCGGCGAGGCTCTCCACGAGGCTGAAGATGTCCCCGAGTACGATCAGGTCGAGATCGAGATAAATGACGTAATCGCTCGGATCGTCGACCAGTTCGAAATAAAAGAGCCGGAAAAGTATTTCCGGAATGAAGTGAGCTTTGAGCCGGTTCGCGTCACACTCAGCCAGAATCGCGGGCGTGACCAGGACCGGCCGCAGCACCGAGCTTGTCGGGGTATTCACGTTGCAATCGGGCGATAACCTTGTCGGCGGCGCGCCGATACTCCGGGCGCATCAACAGGTCCACGGCGATTTGGCGCGAGGCGTGCCGCGCGAGGGAACTCAGCAGACTGAGGCATCCCAGGGAATAGCTCGGTTCAAAAACGGCGAAAAACCTGACAACAGGGCTGAGACTGGCTTTCAGCACGGCTAGGCCGGATCAGGGGTGCGCAGCAAAATACGCTGCTATGCGCTTGCGCATATCGTCCGCAAGCGCATCGACATAAGGCTCATGCATCATGCCGATATGGGTGCCGACAATCTCGACGATCTCGGCTTGGCGGGCGAATTGTTGCCAGATGCGGCCGATTTGCGGCAGATAGAGCAACGGTTTCACATTCGCCTCATACACGACCACGTTTCCCGAATAGCCCTTCGGCGCATAGGCGAACAATGCCTGGAATAGTCGATTGACGAACGATCGATGCACGGGTTGATAACGGGAGACATCCATGATCCCCTCGATGGCGTAACCGCCGCCGAGTTTCTGTCCGCGCTTCAAACCGATGGCTCTCTTGCCGATGGCGGTCGCATTGTTGGTGATGCTCCAGATCAGCGAGCGCAGCGTTCGGTTTCTCATCAGATCGCCGTGACGGAGCCAACCGCGCACATTGCGGGTGAGTTCCAGCCAATAGCGCAGGCGCCAGCGGGAAAATGCAGCGCCGGTATTTTCAGGTACGCCATCGATGACCAAAAGCGGTCCAACCTCCCGTCCCTGGCTCTTGAGCTTTTCGGCCATTGCAAGCGCGATCACCCCACCGATACAGTAACCGCCGAGCAGCAGGGGACCTTCGGGCTGAAATTTTGTCAGGGCGGCGGCATAGAAATCCGCCAGGGATTCGACCGAACTGCCGAATTCCACATCAGGCATCTGCTTCGGCGGCGCCTGGATGCCATAGAAGCGTATCGCGGGCTCGAGGCGCCGCGCCAAATCCAGAAAGTCCGTCCCGGCCACTCCCGAAGCGGAATGGACGCAATAAAAGGCGGGGCGCGGCGCGCCTGCATCCAGAGCGCAGTCATTGATCGGAACTATCACGCGCTCGGACTTGCGTGAGGCGTGCGCAAACAAGGCGCTGGTATTACGCGGAATTATGCTGCTCAGCGGCGTGCTCATGGGCGAGTCTAGCGGCGACCGGGGCGGCGTGTGAGGTCCCAACGATTGCATTTTATTGTGACATATTGCGGCGATCTGCGGCTTGGAAACGTCGCTCCTCCAGCCTCATGTTCCCAGCCGAGTCAATTTTGATAGTTTGAGTACCGTGCCGCAACTTTCCCTTCAAAGAGCCGGCATTTCATAAAATCCGGCGCTATTAACCATCGCCGACGCTATTTATACCGAACAAACCCCCTGGCAGCGCCAGCAAGTGCTGTAGGACGATGTGAAGTGCAGGGAGCGGACTCCGCCGACACGCTGCCCGCGCGATGGCATGCTAAGTTTGAAAGGACTATGGCAGCCGAATGCTCAATCACGACCGGAACCTCCTCCGAAAATCTGGTATCGAACCCCATCGAATCGAGTTGGATTTTGGACGGCAAGCCGCGTGCCCGGCTGAAGCTGCTGTCGAGCAGCGCCGATGGCACGGCCAGCACCTATTTTTGGGATTGTACGGCGGGGCGGTTCAACTGGTTTTACAGTTTCGATGAAACCTTCCACATCCTGGAGGGCGAGGTAGTCCTGAAGTACCCGTCGGGCGCCTTACATCGGGTGACGGTTGGCGACACTGTGTTCTTTCCGGCGGGCTCCAGCGCGGAGTGGACCGTCGATAACTACGTCCGAAAACTGGCTTTCTGCCGCACGCCATTGCCGAACTATTTGATAGTTGCGCGGCATTGGCTGCGCCGCCTGAAGCGGACATTGCGAGGCGGGTCAAGTCCCGAGCGCGGCGCAGGCTTGCTCTAGAGCGAGCAGACGCCGGTCTTCGAGGCGCTTCCGCTCCAGTAAGTCAGATCCTGCACGCCGGTGGGCAGGCCGCCCGAGCCATAGATTTGAACGCCGCCGGTCAGCGAAAAGACCGTGGTGCCGCTTCGCGACAGCGTGAATACCGGAGTTCCCGCTTGCGACGGAACTTTGAACGAGACGACACCGGCGGCCGCGTTCTGGGTGTATGTCTTTGCGCCGATCGTGATCTTCAGCACGCCGGGGCTGGTCAAGAAAGCCAGGAGTTCGATGTCGTTTGCCGCGGTGCCGGTGGCACTGCCCGCGATGTGGCTTTGCTTCGGGGCGGCGGCGGTAGTGGCCTCCCGGCGGTAAAAATAGTACAGCACGTCATGGGTTATCTGGGGTTGCTGACCGGTCAGGAACCACGCCGCGTAGTAGCCGTTGAGGTTGTAATAGCCCGTGCCGATGGTCCGCTGCAACGTGGCGTCGGTGAAAGGAGCGATCTGGCCGCTTTCCGAATAGTCGTTCCACGTCACCAACTGCACCCAATCCGCATCCCCTTGTATCGAACTGGTCCAGGCATCCCTAAAGGCGCTGCTGTTTCCCGCTTCCCAATACAAGAAATCTTTGGGGCGGAACTGTTGCGGACCGACCGGCATCATGAATAGTTTGCCGTAGGATTTGTGAATGGTATTGGCGTCGCCCTGCATCGATTGCGCGCCTTCGATGGTAGCGGTGCCCCATTTTCCGAAGCCGTATGAGAGCGCTGCGAATGCGCTCTCGGCAGCGGGCCACGCCAAGAAAGTCGGCACGAAGGCAACTTCAGTACCCTGGGCATTCAATTTAGCGAGCACCGATTGCCACCAGCCGGGGGGATTCAGTCCGGCGTCGAACGCCGAAACCACGAGCCGGCCGTCGCTCAATCTGTAAGAGGCGGGGCTGGCTGCGGCCGCTGTGATGATTTGCACCACGCTGTTGGTATCGTTGCCGAGGACGGTGAGGTCCGGCATGACCACAATCTTGAAGCGCGAATCGACGGCGTGCGCGGCCGCCAGCATGTGATGCAGGGCGCTGTTGCTGTTGGTGGCGTCGGCTGCCGTCATGGAGTCGAAGGTAAATCCGGTGATGCCGCGCGCGATAGCTGCGCGCACTTCGCTTTCCATATTGAGCTGCAACCAGTTTGTACTGCTGCTGGGGGAGACTCCCAAGGGCCGTTGGCGCAGGTAGCCGCCTTGCTTCTGCCACTTGTTGGATTCGCCGCTGCTGCTCAGATACTGGTTGTTGTAGTAATCCTTGGCCGGCGCGGCATTGTCGATCGAGAGCGGAAACGGCGCGAAATAATGCGCAAAAACTTTTTTCGACGAATTGAACAACGCGCTTGCCGAGGGCATTTGCACGGGCAAGCAGGCGTCCGTGGCGGCCGCGGTGACGGGTGACGCGGCAGGCGCTGATGCCGGCGCGGGCGTCGATGCTGCCGCAGGTGCGGCGGCCGGTGGCGTGGCGGGAGAGGCCGGTTGAGCCGGCGTTGCGGCGGGTTTGCCGCCGGCGTTGCGGCCGGCGTCATACTGGGTGAAGCGCTGTTGGAATTGCTGCTGGAACCGCAGCCCGTCATCGCAATGATGAAAAACAATCCGAGCGGAGCATATGCGCGCAGCGCCTTCAGCTGATATCCCATGGCCACCTGTTCCTAATTCGTCGTGATACACACGGAACATGAGCGGCCATTGCATGAGCTGACAAAGACAGCCTCTTCTGCTGTCTCGGCAACCCCGCTATCTGTCACTCACAGACCGGAAGCTTTGCGTCACCGGCTTGCGCCGGGTTTGCCCTTGAACGGATCGCAGTAAAACACGCGAAATGCGTGCGAGCATCGTGTCGGGACCTACAGACACGCCGAGCGGTTCGCTGCGAAAAACTGTCATGTATTTCCGCCCCAATGCCGGCGCGCATGCGCGATACCCGTGAGGCTGCAACCAACGATTATTTGGCCGAAATTCCGCGCTTTTTCCGCTGGGTGGCGAGCGGCCGTGCAGCCGCCGTCCACCATGAGTGCGGTGCTTCGAAAAAATCCGGTGGTGTCAAGTTTTTATTTTTTGGCGCATGGCGCGCGAAGTGCGCCGTGCGACGACACCTGACGCGTGCACTTCGAGACGGCAGGCTTCGCGCCGGCAGAGAGCAGGCGCGCTCATTTGCCGATGGCCTGTCGGCGTTCGGCGACGCGAATATCGCGCGCAGATATCTGGATTGAAGAGCGCGTGTAAGACCACTGCTTACGCCGAGCAGGGGGGATGTCTGGCATCTTTATTCCGCTATGTCTGGCGAACTGGCTACTTCGAAGCTCCCCTGGGCGGCCGTAGGTATGCGAATGTTGATTTACAGCGCCAATTTTGCGCCTGAGCCCACCGGCATCGGCAAGTATTCAGGGGAAATGGCCTGCTGGCTCGCGCAACACGGCCATGAAGTTCGCGTCGTATGCGCTCCGCCGTATTATCCGGCGTGGCAGATCGATCGGAAATACCGCCGCCCGCTGTATCGTCGTGAACAGTGGTGCGGCGTGGACGTATGGCGGGCGCCGCTTTGGGTACCGAAATCTCCGAGCGGCAGCGCGCGGCTGTTGCACCTTCTTTCGTTTGCCATAACGTCGTTTCCGGTGATGATGCGGCAAGCCGCCTGGCGGCCCGAGTTGGTGCTGACGGTGGCCCCTTCCTTCATGTGCGCGCCGGCGGGTTTGTTGACGGCTTGGCTTTGCCGCGCCAAGAGTTGGCTGCATCTGCAGGACTTCGAAGTCGACTTCGCCTTCAACATGGGTCTTTTGAAGGGCAAACTGCTGCGGCAATTCGTCCTGCGGATCGAGAGCTGGTTGCTGCGGCGATTCGATACGGTGTCGACGATCTCCGGCCGGATGGTGCAGCGTCTGTTGGCCAAGGGGGTCCTCGCCGACAACGCTCGATACTTCCCGAACTGGGTCGATCTCGCCCGAATCAAACCCGTGAAGAACGGCAGCTTTCGCGCCAAGCTCGGCATCCCGCAAGAGCTGATTGTGGTGTTGTTCTCCGGGACGCTGGGTGGCAAACAGGGATTGATGGTAATCCCCGAAGCGGCCGGTTTTCTGGCGTCGCGCTGCGACATCATGTTCGTGGTGTGCGGCGACGGTGTGATGAAACCTCAGATAGAATCCGCGGCGGCGGGGCTGAAGAACGTCCGCTTCATGCCGCTTCAGCCCGCGGAGTTGGTGTCGGAGCTGCTGGGAATGGCCGACATCCACTTGCTGCCGCAAAGTCCCGACGCCGCCGACCTGGCCTTGCCCTCGAAGCTGAGCGGCATGCTCGCGAGCGGCCGACCGGTTATCGCCACCTGCCGGCAGGGGACTGAAATCAGCGAGATCGTTGCAAAGTGCGGCATGGTGGTCGCGCCCGAAAATGGTGCAGAACTGGCGCGCGCAATTGCCAAGCTCGCGGACGACCCCGAATCGCGAGCGCTGCTCGGCGGCCGCGCCCGGCGATTCGCGGAGGATAATCTGGAACGCGACGCGGTATTGAATACCGCGTTCGCCCGCGATGCAAAACGGGGCGGCCTGAGCGAAATGCCGAACGATGCCGCCGCATGAATAACAACAGGGCACCCGCAACAACCGTGGCCGCGAACTTTTGAGTAAACTTTGATCTTTCATAACGTAGAAACAACAACCATGAGCCCCCAGCGCACCGCAGAGCGGCCCGATCCTGAAAATTTGCGCGGTTTGCGCCGCTGGCGAAGTTTGCTGATGGTTTTCAGCATCTGCGCCTTCGGGATTGCTGCAACCCCGGCTCACGCGCAGCCGGAGTATCTGCTGACTCCCGGCGACATATTGAAGATCAGCGTGTTCAAGAATCCGGATCTGAGCCTGGATGTACGCGTGTCGGAGTCCGGCGCAATCGGGTATCCGCTCATCGGTTCGGTGCCGGTCAAGGGACTCACCCTGCCGGCGGCCGAGGCGAAGATTGCGCAGATGCTGAGAGACGGCGGCTTCGTGGTCAATCCGCAAGTGAACATCCTGCTCACCGAAGGCTTTGGGAACCTGGTATCGGTGATCGGCGAAGTGAACAAAGCGGGACGGTATTCGACCGACGCAGCCGGCGGACACGTTTCCGGAATGTTGGCCGCGGCTGGAGGAATCGCTCCGGACGGCGGCGAGGTGGTTTCGGTCTCGGGCACGCGCAATGGCAAACCGTTCCGCCGCGAAGTCGACATCGTCAAAATGTCATCGAGCGGCAATACCGCGGACGACATCGAACTTTATGGCGGAGATACGCTCTACGTGAGCCGCGCACCGCTGTTCTATATCTACGGGCAGGTGCAAAAGCCGGGCCAGTATCGACTCGAGCGCGGCATGACGGTCATGCAGGCGCTCGCCACCGGCGGCGGCGTCACCGGCAAGGGCACGCAGCGCGGAATCGTTCGCCATCGGCGCGATGCCAGCGGAAAGGTGAAGGAAGAGAGCGTCTCGCTGGACGAAGATGTCCAGGACAAGGATGTCATTTACGTCAAAGAGAGTTTGTTTTGACCGGATCGAATTCGCTTAACTGTCGCCACGGAGGCTGCGTCTTGGTATGAGTTTCAATCAATTTCTGGTGATTCTACGCGCCCGTTGGCTGATCGCGGTGAGCGTGTTCTTGAGCGTCGTCGTCCTGATTGCGTTCGCCAGCATCATCTGGCCGAAGCAATATACGGCGACCGCTTCGGTCGTCATCGACAGCAAGAGCGATCCGGTAACGTCCGGCGCCGGAGCCGCTGCGGGAATGCAGCCGCAGGCGACCTACGTCGATACAGAAGCCGATATCATTGCCAGCGAACGCGTTGCGCAGCGCGTGGTCAAGACCCTGAAGCTCGATCAGCAGCCGGAAGCGAGGAAGCTCTGGGCCAAGGGACCGAATGACGACATCAGTGTCGCGATCGCGGATTTGCTGCTGCGCAAGAAACTCCAGGTCGCTCCCGCCCACGACAGCCCGACGCACGCCAGCAATGTGATCGACATATCGGTGCAATGGTCCGATCCGGTTACCGCCGCCGCGCTGGCCAATGGCTTCGCGCAGGCGGCGATCGAAACGAACATTGAGTTGAAGGTGGAGCCCGCCAAGCAATACGCAACCTGGTTCGAACAGCGGGCGCGCGCGTTGCGAGCCGATCTCGAAGCGAAGCAAAAGCGGCTCTCGGACTTTCAAAGCAAGAACGGCATCGTTGCGACCGACGACAAGTTGGACGTCGAGAATGCTCGCCTCGCGGAACTTTCGACCGAATTGGTCAATATCCAGGGCATGCGGCAAGATGCCCAGTCGCGCCAACGCCAGGCTGGCGCCGATATCAGCACCCTCCCCGAAGTACTGCAAAGCCCCGTCATTCAATCCCTGAAAGCCGCGCTGGCGCAGGCTGAGGCGAAGCAGCCGGATCTTGCCGCGAACCTCGGCAAGAACCACCCGGATTATCAAGCCTTGGTGGGAGAGATCGCCAATTTGAAAAGCCGCATCGCGCAGGAAAGCGCCAACATCGCCGCATCTCTCGGTTCGACCACGCAGGCGAGTCTGCGGCGCGAAAACGATGTGCGCCAAGCGCTCGAAGCGCAAAAGAAGAAAGTGCTCGAATTGAAATATCAGCATGATCAAGCTGCCGTCTTTCTGAGCGACGTAACGGCAGCGCAGCGGGACTTGGACGAGGTTACCCAGCGGCTCGCGCAAAGCAACCTGGAGAGCTTGACCCAGCAAACCAACGTCGTGCAATTGAGCACCGCGTCGGTGCCCAAGGATCCCTCCAGTCCCAAGCTCGTCATCAATTTGATTTTGGCCGTTTTCCTGGGCGGCGTCCTCGGCATCGGGTCCGCCTTGGCGATCGAGATGCGCAACCGCCGCATCCGCGAAGATGAAGATCTCGTGGAGATTCTCGGCGTGCCGCTGCTCGGTAAGATCGGCTTCGTCCATGTCCGCGCCGGCAATGTTCGCTTGCCGCGTACGGCCGCCGGGCGGCTCGAGCCGTCCGTCGTTTGATCCGCATCGTTCGTCAACCAGAGTCGAAAAATGAATAAAGTTGCCGAAAGGCCAGTAAAACGCAGAGACAATCCGGCGGACCGCGGCCGTGCGATCGGCGCCATTCTCGTAGAGCAGGGGCGACTGTCGGCGCAGGATTTGGATGAAATCCAGCGTTTCGCCAATGCGCACGGCGTGCGCTTCGGAGAGGCGGCATTGCAGTTGAAGCGTATCACCGAGCATGACATCGAGTCGGCGCTCGCCCAACAATACAACTACCCGGTATTGGCGCGAGGCGGCGATGGCGGCGTCGCAGACGACGTCATTGCCGCTCATCAGCCGCAGAGCGAGTCGGTCGAACCGCTGCGTGCATTGCGCAGCCAACTGATCCTGCGCTGGTACAACAACGCGGTGCGCAAGGTGCTGGCGGTGACGAGCGCGGAGCGCGGCGAAGGCCGCAGTTGGCTCGCCGCCAACCTGGCGACGATGTTTGCGCAGCTCGGGGAGCGCACGCTGCTCATCGATGCCGATATGCGCCATCCGCGGCAGCATCGGCTGTTCAATCTGGACAATTCAGTGGGGCTCTCTTCGCTGCTGACAGGTCGCGCAGGAGGGGAAATCGCACGACGCATTCATCCCCAGCTTCGCCTGTACGTGCTGCCCGCGGGCATCATTCCGCCGAATCCCCAGGAACTGTTGGCGCGCCCGGCCTTCGAGGTGATCCTCGACCATTTTGCGGCGCAATTCAGCCTCGTGATCATCGATTCTCCCGCCGTGTCGGAGACCGCGGATGCGCAAATTCTGGCCGCTACCGCCGGCAACGCGCTGATGATCGCGCGCCGCCACCACACGCGGCAGTCGAATTTGGTCAGCGCCATGGAAATCTTGACCGATAGCGGGGTGAACGTCGTCGGCAGCGTCATCAACGAGCATTGAAAAGAAGGGTCCGGTTGCTTCGCGAACCGCTGCGCGGTTCATCGGGCAGACGATGAAGAAAAAAACGCCACTCGACTTGTTCAGTCTGCGAATGCAGCTCGCGCTGGCGATCGTGCTGGTGGAAGTGCTGTTCATCGACAAATTGGCGTCCGCCGGCATCGAGTTCGTTCTGTCCAGCGTGATCGTGACGATCGCGCTGCTGATTCAGCTGCGCTTCGGGCTGCGGCAATCTGCAGCCTCTCCCGCCGACAGCGTGGTCTTTGTCTTCAATTGGATGTTTCTCGACCTGGCTCCGAAAGTGCAGTTGATCGCCATGCCCCGCAAGCTCATCAACACTTCCACGGTGACGGTCGATGGAGTGGCGCTGACCAATTTGGTGTGCGCTCTTTTCATGATCGCCTTCACCTTGTTCTACGTGTTTTTGAGCCGGCGCGGGCAAAACGCCCCCGACAACGCTGCGGCGGCAGATTCGCCGCGCGAATTTTCCGGCGGTGCGGTCGGACTTGCGGTGTGTGTGTGCGTGCTGGTGGTGGCAATCGCCGCGCCCCGTGCGTATGCGCAGGTCCAGAACGCGATTGCGGCGACGCCCGCGTCGCTGATCATGAACAGGTTTTTGCTGTTCCTGCCTTCAGCCACATTGTTGATTCTGTTGAATGAAACTGTCCGGTCGGGCCGCAAACTGCTGTTCAGCCGCGTGTGCGTACTGCTGCTGCTGTTCATCCTGGTGCTCGTCACCGAAAACACCTTCACCGAGAAGCGCAATGCCCTGGGGCCGATCTACATCGCATTGCTGTTGGTAGCGCTGCAAAAATGGTTCGCGGCGGGTTATCGGCGCTTGCTGTTGTTGGTCGGCAGCATGGTCGTGCTATTTCCGGCGATTGCGATTTTCACGCATAACCGCAGGCAGGCGGTCAACACCGTTTCGCTGCAGCAAATCACCGATCAAATCGCGGATCACTATTTTTCGATCAATTACGACTCCTGGGCCAACATCTACACCGCCGTGGAAATCGTCAAGGTTCATGGCATGCAGTGGGGCCATCAATTGCTGGGGTCGCTGTTGTTTTTCGTTCCCAGCAGCGTATGGAGCGGCAAGCCGCTGGCGACGGGAATATTCCTCGCCGATTACCTGATCCGCACCTACAGCATGTGGTTCACCAATCTGTCGGCGCCGTTGGTGGCGGAGGGATATCTGGATTTCGGGCCAGGCGGGGTGGTCGCATACGCCGCTGCCATGGCGTGGTTCGTGGTTTTTCTGAACAGGATGGCGGAAACGGAGGCCAAGTGGATCGCGCTGCCAATGGCGGTCTATACCTCGGTATTTTTGATGATCGTGTTGCGCGGCTCGCTGATGATCGCCCTCGGTTTCGCCGCCGGCGCATTGTTGTCGTTTTTATTCGCTTACGCGCTGCTCTCGGTAAGGTGGGGAGCGCGCTCGCGGGCCGGCGCGCGCCGACAGGCGATCCAAGGCTTGACGCAATGACCCGCCATGTTTCATTTGTCGGTCCGCTGCCGCCCCCCGTGAACGGATTTTCCAGCGTGTGCGCGATGATGCTGGAGTGCCTGCGCACCAGAATGACGGTGGACGTTTTTGACCGCGCGCCGAGCGAGCGCCTTCGGCTCTGGGGGCGACTGAGGCAGCTTGCGCGGCCTGCGAGGTACCTCGCCACCTGCATGGCGCGCCGCGAGGCGGTGCTGTACGTGGCGCTTTCCGGCGGCCGCGGTCAGTGGCTCGATTTGACGTATCTGCTCATCGGCAAGCTGTTTCGACGGCAGATCTACCTGCATCATCATAGCTTCGTCTACATCAATGCTCCCACGCGCCTGAACCATTGGCTGTTTGCAATGGTGCGCAACGACGCTCATATAGTCCTGAGCGTCGGGATGGGCGCGGCGCTTACACGCACGTACGGGCTGAGCCCGGAGATGGTCAAGGTGGTATCGAACGCGGCTTTTTATGCGGCGGACGAGGATCCGCGGCCCCCCGGCGAGGTGGCGGGTGCGCCGCTGCAGTTGGGATTTTTGTCGAACATCACCTTTGAAAAAGGCATCGTTGAGTTTTTCAGCATCTTGCGCAAATTGCGGCAGGACGGCATCGCGTACCAGGCCCATATCGCGGGGCCATGTTCGCCGGAGGCGCGCGAGGAATTGGAGCGACAGCTGCGCACTACCGACGACGTGGAGTATGTCGGCCCGCTATATGGCGCGCAAAAAGAGCAATTCTACCGGCAATTGGACGTCTTTCTGTTTCCCACCAACTACGTGAACGAGGCGGAGCCGTTGGTGATCTACGAGGCCATGCGGCAAGGCGTGCACGTCATCGCGTGCGACCGCGGATCGATTGCCGAAATGCTCGGAAACGGCGCCGGACTGGCCGTCGCCAGGGATGAAATCGTGGAGAGCGCCGCCGCGCGGCTGGCGCAATTCAGCGGTGACCGAAGCGCCTTGGCGGATGCCAAACGCCGGTCGATACAGCAAGCCAACCGGGTGCGCTGCGCGAGCCGGGCGGCCTTGGAAAATCTATTGGCTTGCATGCAAGACAACTACGAACCCGTGAGACTATCGTGAACGACAATATTCGGCGGATTTTGTTTGGGGCGGCCGTGGCGGGGTGGGCGACCACATCGAGCGGCGGCGCAATTGAATATCGCGATGCGCTTGACATCGCCGTGGCGCCGCCCGACGAGGCGGCCGCGGCGCAGCGCATTGATCGGCTGAGCCTGTTCGTCGGCGATAACTATACGTACGACAACAACATCTATCGGCTTCCGCCCAATGTCGACCTGACGACATTGCCGCAGATCGGCCCGAACCCCAGCCGCTCAGATTCGATCAACAGCGCAATCGCCGGCCTGGACGGCGAATGGCTCCGCGGGGCGAGACAGAGTTTCGACGTCGATCTGAGCGCGGACTACAACCGGTTCTTCCGCAACACGGATTTGAGCAACGTCTCGACCCAAGATAGCGCCGCATGGAATTGGGGGCTGGGCGATTCGCTGTCGGGAAAAGTCGGCGCGGATTACGCCAGACTGTTCGGTGGATTCGCCAATACGCAGGTGTACTCGCGCGACATGGTGAACAAGACGGATTATTACGCCTCATTGCGCTATCAGGTGGGGCCGCGCTGGGGGATATTCGGCGGCATCATGGGATCCAATTACTCCGTAACGGCGCCGCTGGCGACTTACAACAACTCCACTTCGAGAAGCATCGATGGCGGCTTTGACCTCACCTCGGAGCAGAGTCGCATCGGCTTCGACTATCGCTACAACGATTCGCGCGCACCGAATAGTGCGCTGTTGAACGGCGTCCTGTTCGATCCCGATTTTCGCGAGGATCGGGCGCGCGTGCTCTTCCGATATGCGCTGTCGGAAAAAACCATCGTCGACGCGAGCGCCGGCTACCTCAAGCGCCAGTATCCGAGCGCGGCCATCGGCAGCTTCTCCGGGGAAATATGGCGTGCCTCGCTGCAATGGCAGCCGACGCCGAAGACGCAGCTTCTAGCGGGAGTGTGGCAGCAACTCGATGCGGATCTGACATCGCAAACGGATTATTTCGTGGACAGGGGTGAGAGCCTCACGCCGCAGTGGGTGGCGTCCGAAAAAGTGACGTTTTCGGCCACCGTGTCGCATGACACGCAAAACTATATCGGCTCGAACCCGGTCGGTCCCATTCCGATCGACTTCGTTGCGCAGGCGCGGCACGACACATTGACCAGCGAAACCGGCAATCTGGTGTACACGCCCATCCGTGCGCTCACGCTGACGTTTTCGGTCGGCCACGTCAAACGCAGTTCCAATATCTCGGCATTCGAATATAACGACCTGCAAGGCACCGTCAACATCATCTATCGATTCTTTCGCTATGGAGACAACAACGCGACGTGAGGCTGGCGTGGATGGACCGGGCGCGCAGGGGAGCCGACGCATACCATCATTGGCGGCAGATCGCTGAATACCGAACTGCGGGACCCGACCACGGTGCCTTTACCGACCGTGACGCCGGGAGCGACGAATACGTCGGCGGCCAGCCACACTTCGTCCTCGAGCACGATGGGAAATGCCTGAATATCGAAGCTCGGGATCCGGTAGTCGTGGGTGCCGGCGCACAAATAGCTTTTTTGCGACACCACCACATTATTGCCAATTGTAATTTCTGCAAAACAATACAACACGGCATGATCGCCAACCCAGGAGTAGTCGCCGATCTTCAGTTTCCAAGGGTACGGCACCGTCACGCTCGGCCGAACGTGCACGCCTTTGCCGATCTTGGCGCCGAACAAACGCAGCAGCCAGCGCCGAAACCCGTACATCACCTGCGGCGAGCAACGGAACAGCGTGGCCTGGACCAACCACCACACTTGCACGGCAATACCTGACCGCCCGCGGAAGTTCGGCGGCAGCTTGAAGGTTTTTAGATCCTGGGCTATCGGCATTTGCTAAAGGCTACACAATCCGCGCTGGGACGCGCTGCCGCTCCAATATGTCATATCGACGACGCCGGAAGGCAGCCCGCTTCGGCCGAATATCTCGATGGGTCCCGGAAATGAGAAAACCTCCGAGCCGCCGCGCGACAGCGTGAACACCGGCGTGCCTGGCGCCGTATGAACTTTGAACGAGGTCATGCCCGCGGGAGCGCTCAGGGTCGAGCCATGCCCTGCAATGGAGATTCTGAGCTCTCCAGGCGAGGTCAGAAAGGCCAGCAGTTCGATGTCGTCCTCCGGCGAGCTGTTGACGATCTTGTTGGGGACGGATTGCGCTGGGGCGGCCGCGTCGGTGGGTTCCCGCCGATAAAAATAATACAGCACATCGTGCGTAATTGGCGGCGGGCTTCCGGTCAAAAACCACACGGAAAAATACGCGTTCAAATCGTAAAACCCCGTACCGATGTCGGTGCGCAGGGTCGCGTCGGTGTACGGCTCGATCTCGCTGGATTCGGAGAAGTCGCTCCAGGTCACCACCTGCACCCAGTCGGCGCCGCCGTCGATGGAGCTCTTCCAGGCATTGCGAAATGCCGAACTGTTGCCAGCTTCCCAATAAATCGAGTCCTTGGGCCGGTACTGCTGCGGATCAACCGGCATCATGAATATTTTTCCATAGCGGCTATGGGCTGCCGCTGCGTCCCCGCGCGCGGCCTCTGAAACCGCGGCCGTGGCGGTGCCCCAATCGCTCAGCCCATAGCTGAACGGCGCAAAAGCCGCGGCCTGGCCCTTCCATCCGAGAAATGTCGGTACGAAGGCAATGTCGACGCCGCGCGCCTTGAGTTGCGCCATCACGCCGGCCCACCAATCGGTCGAATTGGCGCCGGCATTAAAAGCGGAGACCACCAGCCTTCCATCGGCGAGCCGGTATGCGGCCGGGCTGTGCGCCGCGGTGGCGATGCTGTTGACAACCGCTTCGGTATTCGACTTCAGCGCCGAGATGTCGGGCATCACCAGGATTTTGAAGCGTGGGTCAACGCTTTGCGCGGCATCCAGCAGCATTTGCAGATGAGCGTCGCCTTTGGCAGACAGCACGTCGAACGTAAAGCCGGTCATGCCTCGCGCCATGGCCATGCGCACCTCGCGCTGCATATTCAATAACTGCCACTTATCGCCGGATTGCACGGCAACCGGCAGCGGGCGCTGCCGCAAATAGCCGCCCTGGGCCGACCACTTGCCGGATTCGCCATTTTTGTTCAAGTAGTTGCGGTTGTAGTAATCGTCTGACGCCGACTTGTTCTCCACGGACAATGGAAATGGATAAAAATAGTGGGCGAACACTTTTTTTGACGAACCGAACAAATCGTCGGCGGCAGGCATGGCGAAAGGCAAACAAGGGTCGTCCACGGCAGCGCCGGAGTTTTGGCGCAGCGGAGCGGCAATGGTCTTCGCTGTCGATAAGAGCCCGGCAAGCATGATTGCACAAGCAGGTATGGCAGTGGATTGTCGCAACATAGGGTCACCTCGGGCAGCTGCAGCAAGCTTACAACATCAGCCCTCTGCGGCTATGATATCGCGAGCAACGCGCGGCGTTTTCTTGGTGTCGGCGACTTGGATCTAAAATCGTCAGGAAGCAAATCTTTGGAACAGCCGCTAACTGCCGAACAGATCGATGAGTTTTCCCGGTTGGGATTTCTCGTCATCGACAAACCGCAGATACCGCCGGCGGAACTGGAGTGGTGCCGCGATATTCTGATGCGCATGATCCTCGGCGGCGAGCGGCGCAGCGAAGGCAGAAATTTGGATCTTACGGCGACGGACGGCGCCGGCGACATGACATCGCCCAGTTTGCTGCAGCCTTCGCTGTACGCCAGAGAGCTGCGCAAACTTTCCTATCGAAAGACGGCGCTCGCGACCGCCCGGCAATTGTTGGGACCGAGCGCCGAGTTTGCCGGCGATCATGCGATATTCAAACCAAGCCATCGTGGTCATCCGACACCCTGGCATCAAGACGAGGCATTTCGCGAACCCGGCTTCGACTACAACGAACTGAGCATCTGGATTGCCGTCACCGAGAGCACCGCGGATAACGGCGCCATGGCTTACATTCCGGGATCACATCGCTTGGGGTTGCTTCCGCACCGTTTGCATGGCGGTGCGAAGGGCGCGAATACGATCGAGTGCTACTCTGGATTCGATCCGCAAACCGCGGCAGTACGTCCCATACCGGCGGGAGCGATGATCATCCATCACGGACTCACGGTGCACGGAGCGTTCGGCAACAAGACGGCCTCATCCAGGCTGGCGTACATTCTGCAATACACCACGCCGGTCAAAATGAGCAAGCGCATGCGCGAATCGCCGTGGCTCGATGACCTGCGCCGCGACAATCAACAGCAGCGCAGGAGCTACTTGTTGCGCGGAGGAATATTCCCCGAGCTGCTGCGCGTGCTGCGCTCCGACCGGCATTCGCACCGGCATTTCCTGTCGTTTTTCTGGCGCCGCCGCATCAACCGGCTGCGCAGCATGTTCAAGACCTAGCTAGCGCAGGCTCAAGCGTTCGCCGTAGCCCGTTAATTCCAAGTATCCGCGGCCGGCCTGGCCGCTTGCGTCGAAGGCGCGGACGGCACCTTCCCAATAAATGGCGCCGGTCGACAGCCGCGTGTCGTTCTCCTGATCGTCAAACAGCGGCACCAACCGCAATTCCTTGCCGTCGGCATGCACCATCCACTCCACCGGATACACGATGCCGGTGCGCGGTGAGGTCCAGCGCCTGCGGGCGCGAAATTCCACATCATCGGTCTTGAGGATTTGCGAAACGCCGGCGGCGCTGCGAATGGTGCCGCCCGCCCAGAGCGCCTTGCCGTCGAGGCCGCGAATCTGGAACGCCATCAAAGCGCCGCCATCCTGCAAATTGATGCCAATCCAATCCCATCCTGAGGCTTGCGGGTCCAGATATTCGCTGGACCATTCGTGGTCGAACCAGGCTTCGCCCGTAACGCGGCTCCAACGTCCTTTGCGGGCGATGCGCCCGGCGACCTGCACGTGCGGCAGGCTGTAGTAGTAGCTCGCCGCCTGCGGTTGAGGTCCTTTGCGGCTGACGCCCTGTTCGCCGTTGATCAGTATGGCCTGCGTTTCGGTGAGCGCTAGGTCAAACGAGAAATCCTCGGCGCTGATTTTTGCGAGGTAGGACCGCGCCTCGTGCTGCAATGACCAGCGGTCGATCCAGACATGAGTGTCGCCTTGCGCAGCTCCGGCGAGCCCGAACGCGGCGCGGCGAATTCTCTGATCCTGCCACAGCGAGCCGCGTTTGGGATCGCTCAGGGCGCAATGCGCGACGATGATTTGGCGGGGCGTGAAGTTGCTTGGGTTGCCGGCATCGATGTCGGGCTTGCTGCGAAAGAAGGTGATCTGAAAACCCAGCGATTCACCCTCCTCGGTGCTGAGCCAACCCGTGACATACCACCACTCGGTACGAAACTGAGGATGGCTGCCGAAATCTTCCGGAAATCTCAGGCGCTGCCCGGCGATCACCGGTGCATAGGCGGTGTGCGCGGCGGCAGTCATGCAGAAAAGGCCGAGCGCCAGGATTCGCAGCGCCTTCTTCACCAATCCTCACGAACGGCGCGCACCGCGTCTCGGCTCAACGCCGCACGGCCGCTGACCACCGCGGTGACGGCGGCCGCGCCGATCAATGACAGGCTGAGCAGCGCCAATTGCCACGCCGGCACACTCAGGTCGATGCTCCAATTGAACGATTGCCGATTGATCACGTAGACCAGCACCAAGCTCAGGGCGACGCCGAGGGCCAACCCATAGACGACCCCGAAGATGCTGGTGAGGATGCCCTCGTCGGCCAGCATGCCCACCACCTGTCTGCGCAGCATGCCGATGTGCCGCAGCATGCCGAATTCGGCGCGTCGGGCCAGGGCGGTCGAACTCGCGGCAAAACTCACGCCGGCGAGCCCGATGATGACGGCAATGAATTCGAGTGCATAGGTAATGGCAAATGCGCGATCGAAAATCCGCAGCGATCTGTCGTGCAGGGCAGCGGTGCTCGTGATCTCGACCGCATCGCCGTTGTTCAATCTCGAGCGCAGCAGCTTTTCCGCGGAGGCCGCCGCGGCGCCGGACTGAAGCCATATCGAGCCTTCATTGGCGCCCGTGTCGCCGGTATCCGCTTCATAAGTGCGCCTGGAGATGACGATCGAACCCGACGGACGCGCGTAGTCGCGCCAGACGCCGGCCACTGTGAATGGCTGCATGCGCCCGGCCAACGGAAGCGCAATGGCATCGCCGAGCTGAAAGTGGTAAAGGTCCTGCACTGCTTCCGATATCCATGCCGGCGGGTTGTGAATTTGCGCCGCCTCGGCGCTCTGCAGCAGCGGCAATTCAGCTGCGGTCTGGGCGTCGGAGGCGCCGCGTGCGATCAGCGTCACGGGCGCGCGCCCGGGGTCGAGCAGCAGCTGCCGTGTCCGGCGAAACTCGACCCGCGAAACGCCGCGGACCGCGGCAACCCTCTCTTGGTCGGCGCTCGACCAGAATGCCGTGTCATTGCCGAACGGCTCGCGCATTTGCAGGTCCGCCGGCAGGATTTTGCCGAGCCAATGGTCGAACGAGACTCGAAATGAATGGATCATGATGGCCATTGCCACCATGAGGCTGAAACTGACGATTATCGCGGCCAGACTGAGCGCGGAGAGGCGGACATTTTCCCGCAATTGCGCAACCGCGGTGTCGAGCACGATGCGGCGCGTACGGGGTGCGAGCCCGAGTCCTTTCAACGTCACTGCGGGCACGAGCAGCACCGCGCCGAGCAGCAGCGCCGCGATCGCCACGTAGCCAAAAACCGGCAAACCCGCCACGGGCGGCAGCCAGGCCAGGAGCGCACCGAGCAGCAGCAGCCAAAGACCGCTGCGCCAGCTCAGCTGAGCCACCTCGTGGTATTCGCCATCGCCGCCCTTCAACGCGCGCGCCGGCGGTTGGCGCGCGGCGTTGCGCGCCGGCACCCATGCGCCCAGGGCGGCCACGGCTATTCCGATGGCAAAGAATCCGGACAGCTGCAGGGGTGCGGCGCGAAGCGAAGCGCCCACGGCACGCAACTGGCCATTGCCGAGATCGGCGGTGAGAAATTTCAGGATCGCGGCCGCGATCAGCACGCCGAGCATCACCCCGATCAGAGATCCGGCGACCCCGAGCGCCAAACCTTCGCCGAGCAACGCGTGCCGCAACTGCCTTTGCGTGGCGCCGAGGGCGCGCAGCAACGCCAGTGACCGGCGCCGGCGCAGCACCGACAGGGACTGGGTGGAAAAAACCAAGAAGGCGCCGGTGAACAGCGCCACCAACGCCAACATATTCAGATTCACCCGATACGCTCGCGTCACGCCGACCGCGCGGTCGCGTTCGACCTGCGGAGCGACGGCCAGAACGCCGGGCGGCAGACTGCCTGCAAGTTGGTGGCGCAAGGTTTCCACATCCGTCCCTGGCGCCAAACGCACATCGATGCGATTCAAGCGCCCCACCGCATTGAAAGTCCATTGCGCCGAAGCGATATCCATCAGTCCCAAGGGTTGCGGATATGCGTCGGGCGGCAAGATGCCGAGAACGCGCAGCGACTTGCTGGAACTGCCGACGGTGACGGGCAGCGGATCGCCGCGGCGCAGCTTCAAGGCCTGCGCGGCGGCGCTGCTCAAGTAAATCCCGTCGGGGGCAAAAAGCTTGAAGATGCCATCGCCGATATCGGCAATGAGCGCCGGCTGCAGGGCCGCGGCTTGGAATGGATCGAGTCCGAGCACTTTGAGCGTGTCGTTGCGCCCCGCAAGGGCGACCTCGAGCTCCAGCACCGGGCTCAAGGCGGCGATGGCGGAGTTGCGCGCCAAATCCACGAATACTTGCTCGGCAAAGCCTTCACGCGGACCGCGGATGATGATGTCGGCTTCGCCGACCATGCGCTTGGTGGCCAACCCGAACTCGTTGAGGGCGGAAGTGTTGACCAGATACACCGAGGCGCCGAGGGCGACCCCCAGAGCGAGCGCCAGCACGGTCGCGAGAAACCGGGTGGGCTGCTCTCGCAGTTGCGCGAGGAGCAGAATCTTCCACAGTCTGAACGCGCCGTTGGAGTTCACCGCGCCGCTTCCATCTCGTGCAGTCCCTGCGCATCGAGCACCAGGATCCGATCGGCGGTTTGCGCCGCAATTCTTGAATGCGTGATGAGAATGCCCGCGCCCGCATTCATCTTTACCTGCTCGCGCAGCAGAGAAAGTATCTGCGTCGCGTTGCCTGTGTCCAGATTTCCGGTCGGTTCGTCCGCCAGCACGAGGCGCGGGCGGTGCACCAGGGCCCGTGCGATCGCAACACGCTGGATCTCGCCACCGGAGAGCTCGCGGGCATGACGGCGCGCCAGCGCCTCAATCCCCACGGCGCGCAGCATGGCGCGGGCGCGCTCGCTGCGCTCGGGCTCGCCTATCCCGAGCAAGTCGAGCGGCAGCGCGACATTCTGTTCGACGGACAGATAGGGCAGAACATGGAAGGCCTGGAAAACAAATCCGATGGCGCGGCGCCGCAGCAGGGTGACCGCATCATCGTCCAAGCCGGCGAGGTCGATCCCCTCGAGCAACACGCGGCCGCTGTCGGTTCGATCGAGTCCCGCCAGTAAATTGAGCAGCGTGGACTTGCCGACGCCCGACTCGCCCATCACGGCAAGGTATTCACCCGCTCGAACGGTAAGATCGACGCCCGCGAAGATCGGCGGCCTGTCCTTCGAAAAGCGTTTGCTCAGGCTCTCGAGGCGAACAATGCAGTCGCTCACTCCCCGGGTCTTAAGCCGCGTCGACTCCGATCACCGCTTTGACTTCCAAGAAGTCGCGCAAGCCGAACTCGCCCCATTCGCGGCCGTTGCCCGACATCTTGAAGCCGCCGAACGGCGTATTCATGTTGCCTGACGCGCCGTTCAGGGTGACTTGCCCGGCGCGGATCTGCGCGCCGATGCGGCGCGCATGCAGATTGTCCTTCGACCACACGTACGCTGCCAGACCGTATGGCGTATCGTTCGCGATCTGCACCGCCTGTTCTTCGCTGTCGTAAGGAAGGATGCAAAGCACCGGCCCGAAGATCTCTTCGCGCGCGATCGTCATGTCGTTGCGCACATTTGAAAATATGGTCGGCTTGACGAAATAACCCTTGGTCAGTCCGTCGGGGCGCCCGGAGCCGCCGATGACGACTTTCGCGCCCTCGGCAATACCCTTCTCGATGTATCCCTCCACCCGTTCGAACTGCACCTTGGACACGAGAGGTCCGAGGTTGGTCTTCTCGGACGCGGGATCGCCGGCAACCACCGAGGCCGCGACGCGCTTCGCGATCGCCTCCACTTCGGCCAATTTCGCGGCGGGAACCAGCATGCGCGTGGGTGCATTGCAGGATTGTCCGGAATTCTGGAACACGTGCAGAACGCTCTTCGTCACGGCGCGCTCGAAATCCGCGTCGTCGAGCAGCACATTGGGCGATTTGCCGCCGAGCTCCTGATGCACGCGCTTGACCGAAGCGGCCGCATTGCGGGCGACCTCGGAACCGGCGCGCGTGGATCCGGTGAAGGACACCATGTCGACTTCGCGGTGGGAAGACAGTGGCGCACCCACACCGTTGCCGTCGCCGTTGATGAGATTGAACACGCCGGCCGGAACACCGGCCTCATGCATCACCTTGGCCCAAATGATGGCGCTGAAAGGCGAGTATTCCGATGGCTTGAGCACCATGGTGCATCCGGCGGCGAGCGCCGGCACCACTTTGGCGGCCACCTGATTCATCGGCCAGTTCCAAGGCGTGATCAAGGCACACACGCCCACCGGTTCCTGAATCAAGCGCACCGTGCCGCGCATCTCTTCGAATTTGAAGTTCTTCAGTACATCGATCATTGCGCTGATATGGCCGACGCCGATGCCGGTTTGCGAAGTCTTCGACAAGGTGATGGGCGCGCCCATCTCGATGGAAATCGCCTGCGCAATTTCGTCGTAGTGCGCCTTGTAGGCGGCGAGCATGCGCTCCAGGAGCGCGAGCCGTTCGGCCGGCGTGCTGCGAGAATAGCCGTCGAATGCGCGGCGCGCGGCCATCACGGCGCGATCGACGTCTTTGCTGCTGCCCATCGAAATGACGCCCGCCACCTCTTCGGTGGCCGGGTTGATGACTTTCAGTTCCTTAGGCTCGATTGGATCTACCCAGGCACCGTCGATGTAGAACTGTCGATTGTCATATGTCATTGCAAAACCTCTTCAAAATGCGGTTACTTCCTGGCCGGCATTCTACCTGCAGACCGGACAATTCGCAGGGTGATCGACCGTCAGTCACGGCTTTTACCGCCATAGTTCGCATTTTCGGCCCTGTTTAATTGTTAGGCTTCCGTTCATGAGAAATATCAGTGTATTGCCCGCGGTCGCCGCTGTGGCTGCTCTTTTGGGCTTGATGCCCGGACTCGCGGCAGCCGCGCCGGAATGGAATCCGGTTCATGCACATCCGGCCGAAATTGGACCGCAGGCCAGCCGCCTGGTGGTGGGCTTCCGCGCCACGCCCGGCAATACGGTCGTCAAGGAAATCAAAACGCGCCGGCCCCAGGCCATCCGTGTCGCGCAGGCTCAGACCTCGCGCCTTGACCTCGCCTCATTGCTGCAGCGAACCGGCATCGCCGCGGCGGGTTCACGCCAGTTCGCGCCCAGCATGCATGTGGTTTTTCTCCTAAAGACCTTGTACGGGGCGGACGTGGCCGCCGTGCTCGACAAGTTGCGCGCAGATCCGGCCGTGGCCTTTGCGGACATCGATGGACGACGTTATCCGCAGGCGCTGCCGAACGATCCGTTGTTTCTGCCGACGGCCACCGCCAGCGGCCAGTGGTACATGCTCACCCCGAGCAGCGCGACGCCCACCAGCGACGCCGCCGCCACGGACGCGGTCTCGGCCTGGGCCATCACGCAAGGCAGTTCCGGCACGGTGATTGCGGATGTCGACAGCGGCATTCGATTCGATCATCCGGATTTGCTGAGAGCCGGCTTCGGCGGCCGCTTGCTGCCGGGCTACGATTTTGTCGGCCAAGACCTGAACTCGTCCAACAGCGCGCCGTTGGGTACATATTTGGTGGCCAACGACGGCGACGGCTGGGACCCCGATCCATCCGATCCGGGCGATTGGATCGACAGCACCGACTTGAAGAACACGACGGTGTTCCCCAGCAAGAACTGCAGCGTCGAAAACAGTTCGTGGCATGGCACTCGGGTGATGGGCGTACTCGGCGCGCTGACCAACAATGATACCGGCATCGCCGGGATGAGCTGGAATCCGTACCTGCTGCCAGTGCGCGCGCTCGGCAAATGCGGCGGTTTGGACTCGGACATCATCGCGGGGATCATGTGGTCGGTCGGCATGACGGTTTACGACGATTCCGGCAATCCCGTGCCTGCCAATCCGTACCCGGCCGACATCGTCAATTTGAGTTTGGGCGGAACCGGGGGTAGTCTGTCCCTCCGGATATCAAAACCTCATATCGCAGCTCACCGGAATGGGCGTGCTGGTGGTCGCCTCGGCCGGCAACGAAAGCGGGCCGGTCGACATACCGGGAAACTGCCCCGGCGTGCTGACGGTTGCGGGCCTGCGTAATGTCGGCACGAAAGTCGGCTACAGCAGCTTGGGACCGGAGGTCGGGATCGGCGCGCCCGCCGGCAATTGCGTGAACGTCACCGCCGGCAGCCCGTGCCTGCGTTCCATCGATACGACCGTCAATGAAGGCCTGACGGTTCCCGTGGGCAATGGCTATACCGACCAAACCAATACGAATTTGGGAACCAGCTTCTCGGCGCCCATTGTTACCGGCATCGCGGCGCTCATGCGGTCCGTCAATGCCAATCTGACGCCGCCGCAGCTGATCGCGCGCATCAAGGCCAGCTCCACGCCATTCCCGCAGCCGGTGGGCCTGACGCAGTGCGTCGCGGGTTCCAGCTCGAGCGTGGAATGCGCCTGCACCCCCGGCGGCGGCACCTGCGGCGCCGGCATGGTCAATGCACTCAGTGCGGTAAAAGCCGCGCTCAATCCGATCTCAGCGATAAAGATACCCGCGGGCTTCATCGGCGGCGTGGGGACCTTCGATGCCGGCGGCAGCGCGGCCGCATGCGGCGCAACGATCGCGACTTATGCTTGGTCGAGGACCGGCGCGGTCATCATCAATTCCGGCGCCTCAAGCGCGCAAGTGAATGTCACCGCCAACGGTGCCGGAACATTGACCGTCGTAGTCACTGACTCAGCCGGCAACAGCGATACGGCTGTCGTCAATATCAGCGTCGGCGGCGCGAGCACCACCGCACCTGCCTCGGCCGGCACGAGCGCGAGCGCCTGTATAAGCCCCTTGACCGTGACGCCCGCGCCGCCAGGCGTCAGTGCGGCGTTCTCGCCGGCCAGTGTTGCGGTGAATGTAGCCGCGGTGCTGGTGGTCAGCTTCAACAACAGCAACGGCTTTGCGCTGACCCAATCCGCCATTACGGTGTCCTTGCCGCCCAATCTGGCGCTGGGCCAGCAGAGCCCCGCGAGCACTTGCGGCGGCGCGGCGCTTTCGCTCAGCAGCACCAGCGGCAGCGTTACGCTGTCCGGCGCCAATATTCCGGCCAACGGCAGCTGCGATCTGTCCTTTGGCGTCACGAGCACCATGGAAGGCACTTATGCCGCGAGCATCGCTGCCAGCGCCTTGCTGACGGGTCCTGCGGGCAGCAATGCCGCACCGGCTTCCGCGACGCTGAATGTCACCGCGGCCAGCGGCAGTCTGACGCCAGTCAGCAGCGGCGGTGGCGGCGGCGGCACTCTCGACTGGACGGACATTCTGCTCGTCGCCGGCGTTCTGCTCATCGTCCGGGGGCACGCGGCAAAGCGATGACGCTATAATCCGCGGCATGACTCCTCCCGATCCGCGGCGCGCCTCGATTCAATCCGTGAAAACCCATCGCGATGCGCGCGGCACGCTGTTCGAGCCCTTGACGGATGCCGAGTTGCAAGCGCAAAAGAATGTGCACGTCGTCCTGACCCAGCCGAACGAGGTGCGCGGCAATCACGTGCATCGGACCGCGGTGGAAACGACCACCGTGGTAGGGCCGTGCCGGGTACGCCTCAAAGAGGCAGGAGAGATCCAGGATATCGATGTCGCGACAGGGGAGATTCTGCGCTTGACGATCCCGCCCGGGGTTGTGCATGCGTTCCGCAATACCGGCACTTCCTCCATGGTGCTGATTTCTTTCAGCACCAACCTGCATGATCCCGACGGTGCCGACACCGAGCGCGAGCAGATTTTGTAAGATCCTGCAGGGCATTGAAGTGCGGGTCATCTCGTTCAAAAACTCCGCCCTGTTCAAGCGCGGGATCTGGTTGAGCGCGATCGCGCTGATCCTGTTCGTCGGCGCGCCGTCCATCCTGAATGGAGAGCTGTGGAGAAACCCTTGGCCGAGCGCGATGGCGGTTGGAATTCTCTGTGCGGCATTGATTTATTTCTTTTGGAACACGCAAATGCACCGGCTGGCGGACGAGGTGCTCGACTGCGGCGACCGCCTCGAAGTGCGGCGCGGACGAATCGAGGAAGCGATCCCGCTTGCGCAGATCACTGCCGCGGAGGTGGTGAGCCGCGGTGGCTTTCATCGCATTACATTGCGGCTGAAGCAGCGCTCGAAGTCGTTCGGCAACCGGATCGAATTTCTGCCGCAAGCCAGTCTGTGGTCGAACCGCGCGGCGCTCAAGGAGCTGGCGCAGGACCTCAGCGAGCGCGCGCGAGCCTAACGGACATCACGCTGCGGTTCCGGCTGTGCTTTAGGGGAGTTTTGAGTTCGTAGCCGCGCTTGAAATCGCGGATGTGCTTTTCCATCCAAGCCCTTGCTTGGTCGCTCTTCTTGAGCTTGATGGCTTCGATGATCTTGCTTTGCGCCGCTTGAATGCGCGCGCGCGCCTGCGGCACGCGATCGATGAGCTGCGTCAGGGTCGGCACCAGCAGCATATTGAGCGGCGCCTGCGACAGTGCCAGCACCTGATTGCCGCTGGCTGCGGCGACCGCGGTGAAAAAATCCACGACCGCCGACACGGCGCCGGCGGTGTCGGTGATCTCGCGCTTGAAGCGCGTGCTGGCGCGCGTCAGCCCGAGCAGTTGCGCCGCGGTGCGCCGCGCGGCGGCGTATTGGGCGGCGGCCGGCTCGATTGCCATCATCGCCTCCCACAGTTCCATGAAGGTGACATCGTGCAGCGCCAGGGCGCGGCTCACGCCGGAGCTGACGCGGCGCGGTTCCGGGCGCGTTACGCGCAGGCGCTTCTCGCCGCGTTCCCGTCCCAACAGCCCGTGCACCTCCAGTTCGCGGATGGCTTCACGAATCGTCGAGCGGTTGACGCCGAATTGGCGCGCAAGATCGGTCTCGGAGGGCAGGGCATCGCCGGTGCGCAAAGATCTCTCGACAATGCGCTGTTCGATGAGATTGGCGATCTGCCGGTAGGCGGGATGATCGTCGAGCGGCACGAACAAGTCGCTCATCAGCCCTCTCCGAAAAGTTCGCGGCCGATCAGCATGCGGCGAATCTCCGAGGTGCCGGCGCCGATCTCGTACAGCTTGGCGTCGCGCAGCAGCCGGCCGGTCGGGTAGTCATTGATGTAGCCGTTGCCGCCCAACAATTGAATGGCATCGAGAGAGGCGCGGGTCGCGGCTTCCGCGCAGAATAGAATGCACGCCGCGGCATCTTTGCGCGTGTAATCGCCGCGATCGCAGGCCGAGGCCACCATGTAGACATAGCTGCGGCAGGCGTTCAAGGAAGCGTACATGTCGGCGAGCTTGCCTTGCACCAGCTCGAAAGTGCCGATCGGCTGGCCGAATTGCTTGCGTTCGCGCACGTACGGCACGGCGACATCGAGCGCCGCCGCCATGATGCCGAGCGGGCCGCCGGACAGCACGACGCGCTCGTAGTCCAGCCCGCGCATCAACACGTTGACGCCCTGATTTTCCGTGCCCAGCATGTTGGCGGCGGGCACCTCGCAGCTGATCGAACACCAGCTCGCTGGTGCTGGAGCCGCGCATGCCGAGCTTGTCGAGCTTTTGCGCCGGCGTGAATCCTTTGAATTCCTTTTCGATGATGAAGGCGCTGATGCCGCGCGAGCCCGCTTCCGGCGCGGTCTTGGCGTAAACCACCAGCACATCGGCCTCCGGGCCGTTGGTTATCCACATCTTGCGCCCGTCGAGCATGTAACGATCGCCGCGGCGGACCGCCTTGAGCTGCATCGAAACCACATCGGAACCGGCGCCGGGCTCCGACATGGCCAGTGCGCCGACGTGCTCGCCGCTGATGAGCTTGGGCAGGTAGCGCTGCTTTTGCGCCTCCGAACCGTTGAGCGCCAACTGGTTCACGCAAAGATTCGAATGCGCGCCGTAGCTCAAGCCCACCGCGGCCGAGGCGCGCGAGATCTCCTCCATCGCCACGGTGTGCGCCAGATAGCCCATTCCGGCGCCGCCATGCTCTGCGCCGACCGTGAGGCCCAATAAGCCGAGATCGCCGGCTTCGCGCCATAAATCGCGCGGAAATTCATTGCTGCGGTCGATCTCCTGCGCGCGCGGGGCGATGCGTTCCTCCGCGAAGCGGCGCACCTGATCGCGGACCGCGTCGATGTCCTCGCCGAGGCCGAAGGTGAATTCTCGATATGCCGAATTGGCCATTCTTGCCGGCCCCCATTGTCATCGCATCAGGATCGTTGGATAATCGGACTGTCGGACAATTCTGCCACGCTCAGGGCAACAAAGCCAATGGCCAAAATAGCTTCGCAACTGGATACCCGCTCGCAGGATTTCGCCGAGAACCGCGCCGCGATGCAGGCGTTGGTCGAAGATCTTCGCGCCACGCTGCGCCGCAATGCGGCCGGTGGCAGCAAGGCCGCGCGCGACAAGCACACCAAGGCCGGCAAGCTGCTCGCGCGCGAACGCATCGCTGCGTTGCTGGATCCCGGCTCGCCGTTCCTGGAGCTGTCGGCGCTGGCGGCACAGGGAGTGTATGGCGAGGATCTTCCGGGTGCGGGGCTCATCACCGGGGTCGGTCAGGTGGCGTCCCGCCAATGCATGATCGTGGCCAATGATCCGACGGTGAAGGGCGGCACTTACTATCCGCTCACCGTCAAGAAGCACCTCAGGGCGCAAGAGATCGCGGCGGACAACGCCTTGCCCTGCGTCTACCTGGTCGAGAGCGGCGGGGCCTTCCTGCCGCGGCAGGATGAGGTGTTCCCCGACCGGGAACATTTCGGCCGGATCTTTTTCAATCAAGCGCGCCTTTCGGCGCAAGGCATCGCGCAGATCGCCGTGGTGCACGGCTCATGCACCGCCGGCGGCGCGTATGTACCGGCCATGTCGGATCACGCCATCATCGTTCGCAACCAAGGGCGGGTTTTTCTCGGCGGTCCGCCCTTGGTGCGCGCCGCGACCGGCGAGGAGATCGACGCCGAATCCTTGGGGGGCGCGGACGTTCACTGCCGCCGTTCCGGCGTCACCGATTACTATGCGGAAAACGACACGCACGCGCTGGCGTTCGCGCGGCGCGCGGTTGCGCGATTGCGGCAGCCTGAGTTGCGCGCCGCGCGCGCGAGCTCGCCGCTCAGCGGGCTCGACAGCCCGTTCGATCCGATGGAACTGTACGGCGTCATTCCGCAAAATTCCCGCAAACCCTATGATGTGCACGAGCTGATCGCGCGATTGGTCGATGGCGCGTGGTTCGATGAGTTCAAAGCGCTGTACGGCACCACGTTGGTGTGCGGCTTTGCCGACATCCACGGCATGACGGTCGGAATATTGGCGAACAACGGCATCTTGTTCTCGGAGAGCGCGTTGAAAGGCACGCATTTCATCGAGTTGTGCTGTCGCGAGGGCATTCCACTGGTGTTTCTGCAGAACATTGCGGGCTTCATGGTGGGGCAGGCGGCCGAAGCCGGCGGCATCGCCAAGGACGGCGCCAAACTCGTGACCGCCGTGGCCTGCGCCTCGGTGCCGAAGTACACGGTCGTGATCGGAGGCAGCTTCGGGGCGGGCAATTACGCCATGTGCGGCCGTGCCTATAGCCCGCGGTTTTTGTTCCAATGGCCCAACGCGCGCACCTCGGTCATGGGCGGCGAGCAAGCGGCGAGTGTTTTGGCGACGATCAAGCGCGAAGCACTGGAGCGCAGCGGAGAGAGCTTCAGCGATGCCGAGGAGGAAAAGCTCAAGGCGCCGATTCGCGAGCAATTCGAGCGCCAGGGACATCCTTACTACGCCTCGGCACGGCTTTGGGACGATGGGGTGATCGATCCGCTCGACACTCGGCAAATCCTCGGGCTGGCGTTGGCGCTCACCCGCGCGCAAGAAACACCTGCCACACGCTTCGGCGTGTTTCGAATGTGAGATAAGAGCATGATCCGACGACTCTTGGTCGCCAATCGCGGCGAAATCGTTTGCCGTATCGCGCGCACCGCGCGGCGCCTGGGCGTGACGACAATTGCCGTGTATTCGGACGCCGACCGAAACGCCCAGCATGTGCGCAGCGCGGACGAGGCCTATCACTTGGGCGCGGCGCCCGCGGCGGAAAGCTATCTCAATATCGGCAAGCTGATTGCGCTGGCGCAGCGCGTCGGCGCGGACGCCATTCACCCCGGTTATGGATTTCTGTCGGAGAACGCCGGCTTTGCGCAGGCCTGCGTCGATGCAGGCCTCATTTTCGTCGGGCCGCCGGCGGCAGCGATCCAGGCCATGGGTTCGAAGAGCGCGTCGAAGGCCGCAATGGCGGCCGTGGGCGTACCGGTTGCCCCCGGCTATCATGGCAGCGAACAGTCGATACGGCGCCTCAGTGAGGAAGCGCTGCGGGTGGGATTCCCGTTGATCATCAAGGCCAGCGCCGGAGGCGGCGGCAAGGGCATGCAGGTCGTCAATTCCGCCGCGGAGGTGGCGGCCGCGGTGGAATCGGCGCAGCGTCTGGCGCGCACCGCCTTCGGAGACGACCGGCTGTTGATGGAGCGCTACTTTCCCCGGGCCCGCCACGTGGAAGTGCAGATCTTTGCGGACCTGCACGGGCGGACCCTCAGCCTGTTCGATCGGGATTGCTCGGTGCAACGGCGCCATCAAAAGATCATCGAGGAAGCGCCGGCGCCGGGCCTGCGCGACGAAGTGCGCGCCGCAATGGCACAGGCGGCCATCAAGTCGGCCCAAGCCGTGGGCTATGTAGGCGCGGGCACGGTCGAATTCCTGCTCGACGATGCGCAGAATTTCTACTTCATGGAAATGAATACCCGTTTGCAAGTGGAACATCCGGTGACGGAATTGATCACCGGCATCGATCTGGTCGAATGGCAATTACGTGTAGCCCAGGGCGAACCGCTGCCGGCGACGGACGACTTGAAGCCGCGCGGCCATGCCGTCGAGGCGCGTTTGTATGCGGAAGATCCCGCCCACGACTATCTGCCAAGCGTCGGCCGCATCGTGCACCTGCGCTGGGCGCAAGCGTTGCCGGGCGTGCGCCAAGATACCGGGGTCGAAGCGGGCGATGAAGTTTCGAGCTATTACGATCCGATGTTGGGAAAAATCATCGCCTGGGGCGAGTCGCGCGTCACCGCCATCGATCGATTGCGCCGCGCCCTGGGTGAAATCGAAATCGTCGGAGTCGCCACCAACCGCGCGCTTCTCGGCAGCGTGCTCGGCGACGAAGAGTTCCGCCGCGGTGCGTTGGCCACGAATTTCCTGGGGGTTCGCCGCGAACAGCTGGGTTTCGGCGACGGGCAGCCTGTGGCTGCCGAGATGGCGCTCGCGGCGGTTTGGTGTGCCGCGCGCCGCATCCGACCGCAATGCGCTTTGGCAGGACACGCGCGGTTGGCGGCCGGCGGCGCCGGCGCGCACCCAGTGGCGGTTCGGAGAGTCCGCGGTGAGCGTCGAGTCGGCGGCTCCGCATTTGTACCTGGCGCACAGCATGGGCCGGGAATTCAGCGTGCGGATTCTCGGGTGCGATGCGGCCTCACTGCAGGTCGAGTGCGACGGCGAAGTCGCCAAGGTCAGCGTGTTCGAGGCCGGTCCGGCGCTGCATCTGTGGTGGCGGGGCCGGCACGCCGTGCTGAATCGCGTGAGCACCGACGATGCCTTGCAAGCGCCCGGCACCGCGGAGCAGGGTTCCTTGTTGACGCCGCTTCCGGGCACGGTGGTAGCCATCCACGTCGCCGCCGGGCAGCGCGTCGTCCGCGGCGCGGCGCTCATCACCGTCGAAGCGATGAAAATGGAGCACACGCTGACCGCGCCGTATGAGGGCGTCGTGTCGCGAATCGCATTTGGGCTCGCGGACCGGGTTCAGGCCGGCGCGGTCCTGGTGGAGCTCACGCCGCTGGACGGGTGAGTCTCACGCAACTTGGGCGTCGGCCGCCAGCTCGAGCGCCGGCAGCGTCACTTTGAAGCGAGTTTCCTGCCCCACGATGCTGGCCAGCGCAATTTTGCCGCCGGCTTCGTGAACATAGCGGCGCACCAACGACATGCCGCTGCCATGCTTGGCATCGCCCGGGCTGTCCGCCATGGTGGTGAACCCGGACTTGAAAATCAATTTGATCGCCTGGCGATCCCGAAGTTGGCTCGCCTCCTCGGCCGTCAGCAAGCCCTTGGCAATGGCAACGTCACGCACCTTGTCCGGATCCAAGCCGCGCCCATCGTCTTGAAACAGCAGTTCGAAACCATTGCCGGGACCGGAATTGAACGCCAAATGCAAAGTCGCATTGGGCGCCTTGCCCGCCTGCTCGCGCTCGGCGGCGCTTTCAACGCCATGCACCACCGCGTTGCGGATGAGTTGGATGGCGATGTTTTTCACGGTGGCCTGATAGCGCGGCGGGACCAGGTCCAAGCCACTGCATTCCAGAACGACGGTCTTGTGATTTTCCTGCGCCACCAGATCGGTGAGCGTGGTGAGCGTGCTCTCGAGGCTGCCGACGGCCGCCATGCGCTGGGCGGGGGGCGAGGCCTGCTGCGCCAGTTCCGCGAAGAACTTCGGCGACTCGATGACCTGAGTGCCGTTCTCGGTGATGCGCGCCTCTGGCGCGGCGGCCTCGGCTTCGCGGGCAGGCCCGGCTTGCGAGGTGAGGCTGCGCAGCAGCGCGAATTGTCCGTACAGCGAATCGAGTTTGACGGCGAGCGGTAAAAAGTCGCTGCCGCTCAAGGTTTGGCGGCTGCGCAATTCTTGCAGCGCGTCCTCGAACTCGCGCGCGGCGCTCTGCAGTCCGCTCAGCTTGAGCGCGGCGGCGTCGCGGCGTATGCGATCGACTTCCTCCAGCGTCTCCTCGAGCTTGTGGCGAAACGCTCCCGCTTCGCGCGCAGGCTTCTTCAAGACCCCGTTGATGGTTTTCATCGCGGCATCGGTTCTTTGCAGGAAGGATCCGAAGCGCGTGCCGCCGGCCTGCAGCACGCTGCGCAGAATTTCACCCTGTGTGAGCACGTGGACGCGCAGGTCCTCCAGTTCGCGCAGTTCCTGGACGCGCGCGGTAATGTCGGTCACCCGTACCATCCAGGAGCGCGGTTCGAGCGGTGTGTCGACGCTCGAGAATTCGAATGAGTAGTGAGCGGCGGCAAAGCTGCCGTCGGCATTGGTCAATTTCACCTCGACGTCCTGCAGCGGATTGCCGGCGTCGGTCCCGGCCCCGGCGGGGTCGAGCAGCCGGGCCATGTAGGTGCGAACGACGCTCAAGGTCTTGGCGGATACCAGCGGCCCGATGAGCTTCTCGACGGTCAAATTGGCAAAATCCTGGCGTCGAAACAGCGTGCCCAAGGATGCCGAAACCTGCGGCTGCACCTTGCCCTTGGAGTCCATCAGAAAGAGCCCGATGGCGCTGGTCTTCAGTATGGCGTCCGTCAGCCGATTGCTGGCGTTGACGAGTTCCTGTTTTTCGCGCTCATGGCGTTTCACGGAGATGAACATGGCCCCGACAGGGTGCCAAAGCGCACGCGCGCGAAGCATGATGGGTTTCACAGCCTTAAGGCCGCGATTTACTTAATGTCCGCGGTCGCGGCGCCCTGTGACGCGCATCACGCTTTGGAACTGTGGCTATGCGACCGCGGCTATCGGCCCCAAGTCGGCGAGCAATTCGTCGGCGGATGCGTAGCGGGCGCTCTGCTGTTTCGCCATCAGACGATCGAGCAGCGGCTGCTGCATCGAGGTTGCCTCGGGCAATAGAGGCACCGGCGAACTGGTGTGCTGCGACATGATGGCGACGGCGCTGCGGCCGCCATAAGGCCGCTGGCCGGTCAGCATCTCATAGAACATGACCCCCAGGCTGTACAGGTCGGTGCGCACGTCCACGCGCTGGCCTTGCGCCTGTTCGGGACTGATGTAATAGGGAGAGCCCAGCACCTGACCGACGCCGGTGTTGCCGACCTCATCGAGCGAGCGGCGCGCCAGACCGAAATCGATGAGCACCGGGGAATTGTCCTCGCGCAACATGACGTTCGCGGGCTTCAGGTCGCGGTGCAATATGCCGAACACGTGAATCACGCGCAACGCCTCTGCAATGGCCCGCAGGTAGTAGAGGCTTTCGTCCACGCTCAAGGGATTGCGCAGCCGGTCACGCAGGTCGCCGCAAGGGAAATACTCCATGGCGAGGTACAAATGACCGGGGAGCGAGCCGAAATCGTGGATCTCGGCGATGGCTCGATGGGTGATGCTCGAAATGATTTCATACTCGCGCTGGAAGCGCTCGGCATCGCCCATTTCGCGCTCGGACTCCCCGCGGGTCATCACCTTGAGGACCACATTTCTGCGTAGCCGCTCGCTGCGCGCCAGGTACACCGAGGAGAAGTTGCTGGTCGCAATCTCCTTCACGATCGAATAGCCGGGAACTTCGATGATGGTCGAATTCTCGCTTTGCGCCATCATGGCGGCTGCCTGCGCAGCCAAGCGTCGCTTCGCGCACGCCTCTCCGACCGCGGCCAGCAGCTGATCCCGGGTGATTTGCGCCAGCGGCAAGTAATCCTTGGCGCCGCCCTTGAGCGCGCGGACCGCGGATATTTCACTGCCGTTGTCGGACAGCAAAATGCAATACAGCGCGGGCTGCATCCGCAGCAGTTGCTGCATGGTGTTGAGGGCGGCCCCCGCCAGCGCCTCATTGGCAAAATCGGTCTGTAAAATGACGGCGTCGGGGATGCGCTCGCTGATCAGACGGCTCAATGGGGCCGATTCGCCGGCGCGCAGGGTGGTTACCTGCGCGCTCGGCCAGTGGCTGGTCACATGATGCGTCAGCCATTGCAGACGTTTGGTGTCGCCGCCCACCACGATCAGTATTGGACCCGAGTCTGGCATGCCGATTAGGGTAGAGGGTCTTGCCCCCCGATTACCCATGGGGAATTCACATTTCGAGCCCCCAGGGCCCGAATACCTTGAAAATTACCCCGGTTAGCCTCGAAAATTGCAACCTGGACCCCAAGTCGGGGTCAGTCAATTCAACGCCGAATCATTCTTGGCCTTAAGGACGTATTTCCATGGGAAGCATTAGATCTTGGTCCCTCGCCGCCATTGCCGGCGTCTTTGTGATGGTGGTGGCTCATCAGCGCTCGCATGCCGATGCGGGACCCGCGCGGGCGGCCGCACCGGTGCTGGCCGCGGCATCCGCGGCGGCCTCCAGCGGCGCGCGCGTGACCGGCTTGCCGGACTTCTCCGGCTTGGTCGCCGAAGCGGGCGGCGCGGTCGTGAACGTCAGCGTCACGGAAAAGCCCCAGAAAATCTCGCCGCTCAACGGGCAGGGAGACGGCGACGATCCACTGTCGCAATTCTTCCGCCGCTTCCAAACGCCGGGACCCGAGCGGGCGCCGCCGAGCCGGGGTGTCGGATCGGGATTCATCGTCAGCGCAGACGGCTACGTATTGACCAATGCGCACGTGGTCTCTGACGCATCGGAGGTGGTCGTGACGCTCACGGACCGGCGCGAGTTTACCGCCAAGGTCATCGGCATCGACAAAGCCAGCGATGTGGCATTGATCAAAATCGCCGCAACCGGCTTGCCGACGGTGCGCTTCGGCGACCCGTCAAAATTGCGCCCGGGCCAATGGGCCATTGCCATCGGTTCGCCGTTCGGGTTCGAAAACAGCGTTACCGCGGGCGTGATCAGCGCCCTCGGCCGGCCGTTGAACGACGGCAGCAACAGCAGCTACGTCACCTTCATTCAAACCGACGCCGCGGTGAACCCCGGGAATTCCGGCGGCCCGCTCTTCAACATCGATGGCGAAGTGATAGGCATCAATTCGCAGATCTACAGCCGCACCGGCGGTTATATGGGCGTCTCCTTTGCCATTCCGATCGATCTGGCCCTGAACGTCAAGGAGCAGCTGCAGAAGAACGGTAAAGTGGTGCGCAGCCGCATCGGCGTGTCGGTGCAGGATATCCGCCAACAGCTCGCGCTGTCCTTCGGTTTGAGCACGCCGCACGGCGCATTGATCAGTGCGGTGGATCCGAACGGCCCGAGCGAGAAGGCCGGTCTCAAGGCCGGACGATGTCATCACCAGCGTGAATGGACGCAACATCAATCATTCTTGGGATCTGCCCGCCATCATTTCGCAGCTGCCGCCGGGCAGCCAAGCGCGATTGGGAATCTGGCACGATCGCAAGGCCACCGAGGTGACGGTGAAGACCGTGCTGCTCGAGGACTCGCCGGCCCAGGTCGCGCGCAGCTCGGGCGAGGATGGCGGCGGCAAGCTCGGACTGGTGTTGCGGTCGCTGCAACCGAGTGAGCAGCAGGAATTGCACACCAAGGGCAAATTGCTGGTCGAGGATGTCAGCGGACCGGCGCTGGCCGCCGGCCTGCAGCCGGGAGACGTGGTATTGGGCGTCAACGGCGTCGGGGTGGCAACCCTGGCTGACTTGAAGCGCGAGGTTGCCCGGGCGGGGCATAACGTCGCCTTGCTGGTGCAGCGCGAAGATGCGCAAATCTACTACCCGATCGATCTTGGGTAATGAGTTTCGTTGTACTTACGATCGAGCTTCAGGCCTAATCGCGGGCGTGCAAAGCGCCACCCCCCTTTTTTCTCAGAGCAGTGTCGCCGGCGCAAAGCCGGCGGCCTTTCTGCCCACCACGCGTGCAGAGATGGCGGAGCTCGGCTGGGCACAGTGCGACGTCATCATCGTGACGGGCGATGCGTATGTGGATCATCCCAGCTTCGGGATGGCCATCATCGGGCGTGTGTTGGAGGCGCAGGGATTCAAAGTCGGGATCATCGCGCAGCCCGATTGGCATAGCACCCGGGATTTCGAAGCGTTGGGCGAGCCGCGGCTGTTCTTTGGCGTGACCGGCGGCAACATGGATTCGATGGTCAATCGCTACACCTCGGACCGGCGGGTGCGAAGCGATGATGCCTACACGCCATCGGGCGTCGGGCGGCAAGCGCCCGGATCGTTGCGTCATTGTGTACTCGCAGCGGCTGCGCGAAGCCTACAAGCAGGTGCCCATCGTCGTCGGCGGCATTGAAGCGAGCCTGCGGCGCATCGCGCATTTCGATTATTGGGCGGAGCAGGTGCGCCGCTCGGTCCTGGTCGATGCCAAGGCGGATCTGCTCGTGTATGGCAATGCTGAACGGCAGATCGGCGAGATCGCGCAGCCGGCTGAATGCTGGGCGCCTCCATCGGCGAGATCACCGATCTGCGCGGCACGGCTTTCTTACGGCGCGGCATGCCCGGCGGTTGGGTGGAGATCGATTCCAGCGAGTTGGATACGCCGGGCCCCTTGGCTCCGCCCGTCAACCCCTACGCCGATGAGGCGGAACGCGTCGCAAAGTTGCAGCCGGTGCAGGCTTTTCCGGCGCCGGCGCCGGCGCTGCCGGGCGCCGCCGTTGCGGCGGAGAAGGTGGTGAAGTTCTACCGCAAGGTACCGAACGCCCAGCGCGAGCGCAGTGTCATTCGCATGCCGTCTTACGAGCAGGTCAGCCAGGATGCGGTGCTGTACGCGCACGCCTCGCGCATTTTGCACATGGAGTCGAACCCCGGAAACGCCCGCGCACTGGTGCAACGTCACGGCACGCAGGAATTGTGGCTCAATCCGCCGCCGCTGCCGTTGAGCACGGCGGACATGGATGCCATCTACGAGCTGCCCTACGCGCGCCGCCCGCATCCATCGTACGGCGATGCGAAGATCCCGGCCTATCACATGATTCGATTCTCGGTGGCCATTCAGCGCGGCTGCTTCGGAGGCTGCACGTTCTGTTCGATCACCGAACATGAAGGCCGCATCATCCAGAGCCGCTCCGAAGATTCGGTCATCCGTGAGATCGAGACCATTCGCGATCACAGTGCCAGGCTTCACCGGGATCATTTCGGACCTGGGCGGTCCGACGGCGAACATGTACCGCTTGCACTGCAAGAGCGCCAGCATAGAGTCCGCGTGCCGCCGCCCGTCCTGCGTGTTTCCCGGCATCTGTCCGAATCTCAACACCGATCATGCGCCGCTCATCAATTTGTACCGCCGCGCACGCACGCTGAAAGGCATCAAGAAGGTCTTGATCGCCTCCGGCGTGCGCTACGATCTGGCGATCGAATCGCCGGAGTACGTCAAGGAGTTGGCGGCGCATCACACCGGCGGGCTATCTTGAAGATCGCGCCGGAGGCCATCGGCGAAGGGCCGCTTGTCCAAGATGATGAAGCCCGGCGTCGGCAGCTACTATCGCTTCAAGGAACTGTTCGACAAATATTCCAAAGAGGCGGGCAAGGAGCAATATCTGATTCCCTATTTCATCGCCGCGCATCCGGGTACCCGCGATGCGGACATGCTCGAGCTCGCCCTGTGGCTCAAGAAGAACGGATTTCGCGCCGATCAAGTGCAGGCCTTCCTGCCCTCGCCGATGGCGACCGCGACCGCGATGTACCACTCCGCCAAGAATCCTCTTAAGAAGATCAGCCGCGGCAGCGAAGAGGTGGTGATACCTAAGGGCACCAAGGTACGCCGGCTGCACAAGGCATTTTTGCGCTATCACGATCCGGAGAATTGGCCGCTGCTGCGCGAGGCCCTCAAGCGCATGGGGCGCGCGGATTTGATCGGCAACGGCAAGCAGCATCTTATTCCCGCATATCAGCCCGTGGGCGCAAGGGCGGCAACCTCAGCGCGCCCATTTCGCACGCAGCATACCGGCCTGCCGAAGTCCGGACGCGCCGGCGGCAACACGCGGCGAGGTAGGAGCTTAAAACGCGAACGGAATCGCTTGCTAGCGTCCCGCCGGTACGTTTACAGTTCCAGGTTCCTTGCGGCTTGCCGCCGCATTTCATCAACGATACCGCTTCAGGAGCGCGAAGAACGCCACCGGTTGCCGGGGCGCGTGTGCAGAATGGACAAGTGGATAGTACATAAATTTGGAGGTTCGAGCGTCGCGGATGCCGCGTGCTTTCGGCGGGTCGCCGAAATCGTCGAAGCCTCCTCGAATCCCCGCGAAGCCATCGTCCTATCGGCTTGCCGCGGCGTTACCGATTCGCTGCTCGAGCTGGTGGCTTTGGCCGAGCAGCCCCACAAGGAATTCGGCCCGGCGATTCGCGCTCTGAAGGCACGGCATTTGGACCTGGCCGCCGAGCTCATTTCAAAGACCGCCTTTGAGAGCTACAAGGCGCAGTTCGAGCGCGATTGCCTCGACATTGCCGGCATGCTGCAGACGGTGCGTCTGATCCGCTCCTCGACCTACTCGATGCGCGATGTCATCGCCGGATTCGGCGAGTTGTGGTCGACCCGGCTGTTTGCACCGTTTCTACGGGAGCGCGCCCGCATCAAGGGCGACATGCTGTGGATCGATGCACGCGAGGTCATCATCATCGAATGGGGGTCGTTGGGGCCGGCCGTGCAATGGCCGGTCAGTGAAGAGAACCTCAAGAAACTGGTGCCGCCGAATTTCTCGGGAAGACTGATCGTCACCGGATTCGTCGCCACCACGACCAAGGGCAAGCAGACGACCCTGGGCCGCAACGGCAGCGATTTTTCGGGCTCCATTTTCGGCGCGCTGCTGGACGCCGTGGAAATCATCATCTGGACCGATGTCGACGGCGTGCTCTCGGCCGATCCGCGTTTGGTGCCGAACGCCCAGGTCATCGATCAACTCTCGTACAACGAGGCGATGGAACTCGCGTACTTCGGCGCCAAGGTAATCCACCCTCAGACCATGGAGCCGGCCGTGGCGCGCGACATTCCGATCTTCATCCGCAATACCTTCGCGCCGCAGAAGCGCGGCACGCTGATTTGCGCCAATCCGGTCTCGGCGCTGATCGTAAAAGGCATCACCAGCATCGACCCGGTTGCGTTGGTGAATCTCGAAGGAGCCGGCATGATCGGCGTACCCGGCACGGCGCACCGCTTGTTCGGCGTGCTGCGCGACTCGGGGATTTCCGTCATCCTCGATCTCCCAGGCCAGCTCCGAGCATTCGATCTGTTTCGCGATTCCCGAAGCGCAGGCGGTGCGCGCGGAAGAAGCCGTGCGCCGCGCGTTCGACGCCGAATTGCGCGACGGCCAGATTCAACACGTGGACGTAGCGCTCGGCATGAGCATTCTGGCAGTGGTCGGCGACGGCATGGCCGGCTCGCACGGGGTTGCCGCCAAGGTTTTCAATTCGCTGGGCGATGCCGCGATCAGCGTGCGGGCTATCGCGCAAGGCGCTTCCGAGCGCAACATCTCGGTGGTGGTCGACGGCAAAGCCGCCGCCCGGGCGCTGCGCGCGGTGCATGCCGCCTTTTATCTGTCCCCCAATACATTGTCGATCGGCTTGATCGGCCCCGGCACGGTGGGTCGCGTGCTGCTGGCGCAAATCGCGACGCAAATCGCGCCGCTTGCGGGACTTGAACCTCGATTTGCGGGTTCGCGGCATAGCCAGCTCGAAGCGCATGCTGCTGGAGGAAACCAGCGTGGACCTGAGCCGCTGGACGGAGCGCATGGCAGAAGCCGGCGAGCCTCTGGATCTGGAAAAGTTCATCAACCACATCCAGGCGGACTACGTGCCGCACACCGTGGTCATCGACTGCACGGCGAGCGCCGAGGTGGCCGACCGCTATCGCGACTGGCTGGCCCGCGGCATTCACATCGTGACGCCGAACAAGAAGGCCAACAGCGGTACGCTGCCTTATTACCGCGCCCTGCAGGATGCCAGGCGGCGAGCCGCGGGCACCCACTATTTGTACGAAGCGACGGTGGGAGCGGGCCTGCCGATCATCCAGACGTTGCGCGACCTGCGCGAGCACAGGCGATGACATTACGCAGATCGAAGGCATCTTTTCCGGCACCTTGGCCTATCTGTTCAACGTGTTCGACGGCAGCGAGTCCTTCTCCTCCATCGTGCGCGCCGCCAAGGCGAAGGGTTATACCGAACCGGATCCGCGCGACGATCTGTCGGGAATCGATGTCGCGCGCAAGCTGATCATTCTTGGCCGCGAGATGGGGCTCACCTTGGAGATAGCCGACGTTCAAGGTGGAAGGGCTTGGTGCCCGCGGCGCTCGACCGCAATGCAGTGTCGAGGAATTCATGGCGCGTCTGCCGGAATTCGATGCCGCCATGGCAGCCGCACTGGCGGATGCCAACGCCGCAGGAATCAGGTGCTGCGCTACGTCGGACGGATCGATGCCGCCGGCAAGGCGACCGTGGGACTGATGCGGCTGGAGGCCAAGCATGCCTTTGCGAACATCGCACTGACCGACAATGTGGTGCGTTTCGCGACCCGCCGCTATTGCGACAACCCGCTGATCGTGCAGGGCCCGGGAGCGGGGCCGGAAGTCACCGCGGCCGGCGTGTTTTCCGATCTGTTGCGCTTGTCCGCCTATCTCGGCGCGCACATTTAGCAGCGAGAACCCAAGTGCTCACCGATGTCACCGCTTTCGCTCCAGCCACGGTCGCCAACGTCGGCATCGGTTTCGATATCCTCGGCCACGCGGTCGACGAGGTCGGCGACCGGGTGCGCCTGCGGCGGATCGAGGAGCAATGAAGTCCGCATCCGCTCGATCAGCGGCATTGCCGGCGAGCTGCCGGTCGAGCCGCAGCACAACACCGCCGGACGCGCGGTTCAGGCCATGCACGAGGCGCTGGCGCCCGGCTTTCGGATTCGAATTGGATATCGAAAAAGGCATTCCGCTGGGATCCGGCATGGGCGGCTCGGCGGCTTCCGCGGTGGCCGCGGTGGTCGCCGCCAACGCGCTGCTGCATGCCCCGGCTGCCGCGCTTGCAGCTGCTCAAGTTCGCGATGGAGGGGGAGATCGTCGCGAGCGGCTCCGCGCACATCGACAATATCGCTCCCTGCCTGTTCGGCGGACTGACGCTGACCGTGGGCATCGACCACCCTCGCGTGAAGCAGATTCCGGTGCCGCCGCGGTCTTCGCTGCGTGCTGGTGCATCCGCACATGTACCTGGGAACGCGCGAGGCGCGCGCCATCCTCAAGATCGATGTCAGCCGCTCGGATTTCGTCTGGCAGAGCGCGAATCTCGCCGGATTCATCAGCGGCTGCTACTCGAACGATCTGGACATGATCCGCGATTCGTTCAATGACGTGATCATCGAGCCGCAGCGCCACTCCCTGATTCCGGGATTCAAGGACGTGCAGCGGGCGGCAATGTCCGCCGGCGCGCTTGGCTGTTCGATCTCCGGTGCGGGTCCGGCCGTCTTTGCCTGGTCCGCGATGCAGCATGCCGAGGCGGTGCGCGGCGCCATGGTTGCCGCTTTCGCCGCCCACCGCTTGCAGTCCGATTCCTGGGTGTCCCTCATGCGAGAACTACGGCGCCCGAGTGGTAAAGGCCTGATGTCCGAATGAGGTTCGCGAGCTCGCGCGGCGCCGCCCCGCCGGTGAGCTTGAGTCACGCCATTGGCGCAGGGTCTGCGCCCGGACGGCGGACTGTACGTTCCCTGCGAGATGCCGGCGATCGACATGCGAGCGTTCCCCGCACGCGCCCCGATACCCGAAATCGCGCGCGCCAGCGCTCGCCGGTTTCTTCAGGGGAGACGGCTTGTGCGCCGAACTCGGCGGCGATCGCCGACGCCGCGCTGAATTTTCCCGCGCCGACGACCCCGGTGATGGGTGCGCGCGAAGCCTTGTACGTTCTCGAGCTTTTTCACGGCCCCACCGCGGCATTCAAGGACTTCGGCGCGCGATTTTTGGCGGAGTGTCAGCAGCGGCTGCAGTCTTCCGGCCTCGCATCGGCCGCTCACCATTCTGGTCGCCACTTCGGGCGACACGGGCGGCGCGGTGGCCGCCGCGTTCTTCAGGCGCCCATGGGTGAGGGTGGTCATTCTCTACCCCGCGGGACTCGTGAGTCCGCGGCAGGAGCGGCAGTTGACCTGCTGGGGCGACAATGTCTTGTCGCTGCGGGTCGATGGAACCTTCGACGATTGTCAGGATTGGTGAAGAAGGCTTTTCGCGATCCTCATTTGAGCCAACGGCATCGCTTCAGCTCCGCCAACAGCATCAATATCGGCCGATTGCTGCCGCAAATGGTCTATTACGTCGCGTCGAGCCTTCGAGATCGCGCGCCAGCACCGGGAAGAAAGCCTCCTACATCATCCCCGCCGGGCAATCTGGGCAATGCCTTCGCGGCGCTGTGGGCGCGCGCCATGGGATTCCCGCTCGCGCGCATCATTCTGGCGCACAACCTGAATCGAACGGTCCCTGATTTCCTTGCCACGGGCCGATGGCAACCGAGACCCAGCATCGCAACGCTCGCCTCAGCCATGGATGTCGGCGATCCGAGCAACATGGAGCGCATTCGATCGCTTTATCCGAGCTGGGCGGCGATGCGCGAACATTTGAGCGCAGACAGCGTCGATGACGCTACAATTCGCTCTCGTATCGGAGGGGACTTCATGCAGTACGGACGCGAATGGTGCCCGCACACCGCGACCGCCGCGGAAGTCTATAGTCGCTTGAGTGCAGAGGATAAGCGCGATCAGCCATGGGTCGTGGTTGCCACCGCGCACCCGGCGAAGTTCAATGAGATTGTGGAGCCGATCATCGGCAGGCCGATCGCCGTCCCTGAGAGCCTTGCGGGCCTGTTGCGCCAGCCCGCAGCACCGGGCGGACATGCCGCCGACGCTCGAGGCATTGAGCGCAGCGCTCGAATGAGCAGCATTCGATATCGATCCGCAGTGGATTGGACTCGGCGCGGCGATCTTGCTGCTGGCGGCGCTGGCGTTCTTCGGTCTGCGCGCGTACGCGCGCCGGGCGCGGCGCAAGTCTTTGCTGCTGCGGCTGGAACGGGTTGCTTCGGCCGCGGCCCACCAGGTGCTGGTTCCCGACGGCATGGGTGGGTTCATTCACATCGACCATTTGCTGCTGACGCCGCGAGGGATTCTGGTGCTCGATACCCGGCGCGTAGCGGGGCTCATTTTCGGCGGCGACCAAATGAGCGATTGGACCGTCATGGGCCGCGGGCATCGCTACACGTTCGATAATCCGCAGCCGGCGCTGTATGACCGCATCGCCGCCGTGAAGGCGCTGGTGGGCGAGGTGCCGGTGGAGGGCCGATTGCTGTTTTCCAACGTGGGGAAATTCACCAAGGGAATACCGAAGTGGGTGGTGATGCTCGATGGCATCGAAGTGGAATTTCCCGTCGTCGACCGCGCCAACCAAGCCTTCGCCCCCACCGCGGAGTATCAAGACGCGTGGAACCGGCTGGCCGCACAGTTGCGGCCAAGCCCGCATCTGTTTACGAATCTGTAAGGGCGAACGAACACCTCCGCATTGCGCGTGGTTGCCGGCGCCGATGGTTTCAATCGCTTCGCTGCGCAATGCCGCGACGGTCGCCGCGACATGCGGAAGATAGCAGGGTTCGTTGCGCCGCGACTTTGGCTTCAGAGCCAGGTCCCGGGGCAGCAAGTAGGGCGCATCCGTCTCGATGCAGCAGCCTGTCGAGCGGGATCCTGGGGACGCTCTGCCGAAGATCGAGCCCACGGCGTTCATCGCAGGCCCAGCCGGTGATGCCGATGTAAAGACCGAGCGCCAGATAGGCCTCCAATTCCGCCTGTCCGCCGGTGAAGCAATGCGCGACTCCGCCGTGCAGTCGGCCGGTAAAATCGCGCAAGATGGCGACAAAATCGCCATGCGCGTCGCGTTGATGCAGAAACACCGGCTTGCGGACCTCGGCGGCGATTTCCAACTGGGCGACGAAGGCTTGCGCGCTGCGCGCCGGGCGGCGATAGATTGCGGAAATAGTCGAGCCCGCATTCGCCGACCGCAACCACCTGCCCGAGACGCAGCAGTTCGATCAAATCCTGGTGTTGCGAGCCCGCAAAGGATTGCGCATGATGCGGATGCACGCCGGCGGTACTCCACAGGACACCCGCATGCCGGGCGGCAAGCGCAGCAGCCTGAAACGAACCCGGCAGATCCGCGCCGGTGACAATTTGGCGGCGCACGCCGGCGCGAATTGCGCGCCCGATGACCGCGTCCCGATCTGCCGCAAAACTGTCATGCGTGAGGTTCGACCCAATATCAATCAAGTCCAGGCCCAAGTTTCGAAACCTCGTTGTGATATCTTCGATTGTCATTGTAAGCGCGAGTTTTAGATGCCGATCAGAAACATTTCGCTAGTCCTCATGCTCCTGGCCGCGGCCGGGGCCATGGCTCAGGAAGGCGGCGACACCCAGGCGCAAATCGAATATGCCTATCAGACCGAAGATGGCAACCGGCTGACGAATCTCATCCAAAGCCTGACGAACCAGGTCAAGGACAATTCCGCCGATATCGCCCTGCGTTATCACTTGGCTCATGCCCAGTACCGCTTCGGCCAACTGTCGGGCGAGCGCCACGCGCACGCGGCCGAGGCGGCATTTTCGGATTGCATCGACGAGCTCAAGCCCGCGGTCGAAAAAGATGTCAAATCGTCGGAGAGCATGGTGCTGCAATCCGGCTGCTATTCCGCATTGGCCGACTTGAAATCGCTGGAAGCGGTCCTGCTGCGCTCGCGCGCCGCGGATCGGCTCGGCTCCGCGCTGAAGCTGCAGCCGCGCAACCCGCGCGCGATGCTGCTGTCGGCGATGCAGGACCTGCGGCACGCGAAACCCGGCTCGCCGCAGGGCCAACGCGGCTTCGCTGAGTTGCGTGCGGCGGCGGAATTGTTCGAGCAGTCATCCGGTACCCGCGACGATGCGCCGGGTTGGGGACACGCGGAGGCCTACCTGGCCCTGGGCCGTGAGCTGCAGATCCGCGGCGATCATTTGGGTGCGCGCAATTGGATCGAAAAGGCCCTGATCGCGGCGCCGGATTTCAAGACGGCGCAACGCCAGCTGGCATCGTTGTCCAAGTCGTAGGGGCCGGTTCTGGCATCGTGCTGCGGTCCGTTGCTTTGCTAACCTGGTATCATTCGCAGCGATGAAGCCACAAGGCACGCAGCTCTCCTTGTTCGAGACGCGCAGCTCCAGCGACCCGTTTGCGGTCCGGGTCAGCCCACGCGCGCGCCGCCTCACGGCACGCGTGCACGTGGGCGGCCGGGTCGAGATCGTCGTGCCGGTCGGCGTCAATGCGCACGCTGTGCGCGATTTCGTTCAGCGCTTCACGCCCTGGATAAATCGCAAAGTCGCGGCCATGCGATGTTTCGCCGCGCCGATGCGAGCCGGTGCCGCCCTCGATCGTGTTCGGACTGACGGGCGAATACCTGGATGTGCAGTGGCGCCGCGGCGCCGCGCGCCGAATCGAGCAGTACCCCGAGCGCATCATCGTGCAGGCGCCCGACGACGCGGCGGCCAGGGCATTGCTGCAGGGCTGGCTCAAGGCCGCGGCCCAGGAGAGGCTCGTGCCGCAATTGCTGCGGCTGGCGGCGGAGCTGAATTATCCGGTGTCGCGCGTCAGCATCCGCTGTCAGCGAACCCGCTGGGGCAGCTGCTCGACGCGCGGCACCGTGAGCCTCAACTGCTCGCTGGTTTTCCTGCGTCCGGACGTGGTGCGCTACTTGTTCATCCATGAATTGGCGCACACCAAGCACATGAATCACTCCGCGAATTTCTGGCGCCTGGTGGAATCACTCGAGCCCGATTACCGGCGCCTCGACCGGGAGCTGCTCGCCGGCTGGCGCACCGTACCGGCCTGGGTGTTCAAGAACTGACATGAACGAAACGCCGCCACGGGTCAAACCGTTCGTCGATTTGAGCGACGAGGAGGTCCACTGGGATCTGCGCGAAGTCACTGAGCTACTCGCAGTACCTGCAACCTCGACAAGCTGCTCGATGCGCAGCATCCGCTCTCGTACCAGCACGACGAAATGCTGTTCATCATCATCCATCAGGTCTCCGAGCTGTGGATGAAGCTGTGCCTGCACGAACTCGATGCGGCGGTCGATTGCGTGCGGCGCGACGATCTGGGCCCGACCTTCAAGATGCTGGCGCGGGTGTCGACCATCCAGCAGCAGCTGCTGCAATCATGGGATGTGCTCGCGACCATCACCCCTCACGATTATTCGGCGTTCCGCAATACTCTCGGGAAATCTTCGGGATTTCAGTCGCCTCAGTACCGGTTGCTCGAATTCCTGATCGGCAACAAGAACGCCGATTTGATCCGGGTCTTCCGCAACGATCCGCCGACGCTACGAGACGCTCGAGCGCGCCTTGCGCGCGCCGAGCCTCTACGACGAGGTGCTGCGGCTGCTGAGCCGGCGCGGGCTCGACGTGCCGCCGGAGGCCATCGACCGCGATTTCACCCAGCCCTATCAGGCCAGCAAGCAGGTCGCCGCCGCGTGGCTCAGCGTCTATCACAACTCGGTGAAGGAATGGGATTTGTACGAATTGGCGGAGCGGCTGGTCGACCTGGACTACAAGTTCCAGCTCTGGCGCTTCGCCCATGTGAAGACGGTGGAGCGCATCATCGGCTACAAGCGCGGCACCGGCGGCACGGGCGGCGTCTCGTATCTGACCAAGGCCCTCGAGCTGAAGTTCTTTCCGGAGCTCTGGACGATTCGAACGTCCATGTAGGTGATACAAGCCATGGGCAACATCCAGGATCAATTGCAGAACGTCAATGTCGCCTCGAGCGACCTGCTGGCGACGCCGGAAGAGGTCAAGCGGCGGCTGCCGCTGACGGCGCGGGCGGCCGACACCGTGTTCCGCTCGCGCGAGGCGGTGCGCGCCATCCTGGAGCGCCGCGACCCGCGGCTGTTCGTCGTGGTCGGTCCGTGCTCGATCCACGACGTGGCGGCGGCGCGCGAGTACGCCGACGCGCCTGAAGGAGCTGGCGGAGCGAGGTCGGCTCCACGCTGCTGCTGATCATGCGGGTGTATTTCGAGAAGCCGCGCACCACCGTGGGCTGGAAGGGCCTGATCAACGATCCGGACCTCGACGATTCATTCCACATCGAGAAGGGCATCCTGCTCGCGCGCGAGCTGCTGCTGTACGTCGCGGAGCTCGGGCTGCCGGCCGGCACCGAGGCGCTCGATCCGATCATGCCGCAGTACCTCTCGGAGCTCATCACCTGGACGGCCATCGGCGCGCGCACCACCGAGTCGCAGACCCACCGGGAGATGGCGAGCGGACTGTCGACGCCGGTGGGCTTCAAGAACGGCACGGACGGCGTCGCTCGCCGCCTCGATCAACGCGCTGCAGTCGGTGCGCCATCCGCATCATTTCCTCGGCATCACCCAGCAGGGCCAGTCCGCGGTGTTTCGCACCCGCGGCAACCCGCACGCGCACATCGTGCTGCGCGGCGGCGGCGGCCGGGTCAACTACGATGCCGTCAGCATCGCGCGTGGCCGAGCGGCAGCTCGAGCGCAGGCGAATTGCCCGCCAACGATCGTGGTGGACTGCAGTCACGGCAACTCCAACAAGGACGCGAGCTGCAGCCGCTGGTGGCCGAGAATTGCGTGACCCAGATCGTCGACGGCAACCGCAGCATCGTCGGACTCATGCTCGAAAGCCACCTGAAGGCGGGCAACCAGCCGATCCCGAAGGACTTGAGCACGCTCGAATACGGCGTGTCGATCACCGACCCTTGCATCGACTGGCCGACGACCGAGACGCTGCTGCTCAAGCTGCACCGCGCGCTCGAGGGCGGCGCAGACGCGCGCCTAGCGCTGGCATCGGCGGAGCGCTAACCCCAGTCAGACACGGCAATTTCCATTCCGGCGGCCAGCCGCCGCGCAGCGTTGTTGCCGTTGACCAAGCAGAGCGCGGTCGGCCCGGCGCAATGTGCGCAGGTCGGAGGCGGCTATTGCCGTAGGCAATCGATCGGCGAACCGGGATATTGTGCGCGCAGCCAGTCGAGGCAGCGCACTTTTTCCTCGCCGCGACGGTTGGGGGTTTTCAGCCGGCCGTCCAGGCGGTCTCCCGTGCCATACAATCTCGGTGCACAAGCGTGCGCTCGAAGCCAAGCAGCCGGCCGATGCAGCGGAACGTACAGATCCGGGCTCGCCGACAACAGCACCAGATGATCGCCGGCCGCGCGATGCGCCTCGACGGCGGCCAGGGCGAGCGGCCGAAACCGCCGTTTGGGATGCAAGCTCGACACACGTAGTCTGCGCGTACGCATCGAGCACCGCGCGCGTTTCACCGCGCATCAGCATGCGAATCACGCGCGATTTGAGCGCGCCGCGATCGCGATGCCTGCCAATAGCGCGACAGCGCCGGCAGCGCAATCGCCACAGACCTGCGCGAGCCGATAAGGATGCGCGGCGCACGAATCCCGAGCAGGAAGGGCACCAAGGTATCGTGAAAAGTCAGCGTTCCATCGAGATCGAACAGGGCTACCGGGTTTGGCCGCGGTGTTGCTGGCGGATCCTATCGAGAATGATATTATCCTTGTAAATACATGATGATAGATAGCTTATATCGAAATGTCATCCAGTGCAGGTCAAAGGCCTCGCGCCGCAGTTCCGACGCGATCGTGGGCTATTATGACCTGATCCAAAGCGGCAAGCCGCATCGCGCAAGCGCGAGCAGATAGAATTGCGTCCTCAGTGGCTGAACGGTGGGCTTACGGATGTTCGAGAGCAGCAACAGGACTTCGCGCGCGGCATTCTGGGCGGCCTGTGCGTCTTGACGCTGGCCGCCGCGCCGGGCAAGCCGCCCCCATGCCCGCAACCGTAACCGCACGTGCGGCCGCCCAGGTTCCGCAGGTTTTTCGCATATCCGTTCGCTCGGCGGCATCGACGAATACCGGCTCGACACCAACGGCCTGACCGTGCTGCTGGTGCCGGATCATTCCGCGCCGGTCGTGACCTTCCAAGTGACCTATCGGGTCGGCTCGCGCAACGAGGTGACCGGCACAACCGGCGCGACGCACATCCTCGAGCACATGATGTTCAAGGGAAGCGACGCTTTCAACGATGCGAAGGGCAACAGCATCAAGCAGTATCTGGAACGGGTGGGCGGCCAGTTCAACGCCAGCACCTCGTTCGATCGCACCAATTATTTCGCGACCGTCGGCCGCGACAATCTGGAGGGCTACATCGCCATCGAAGCCGATCGCATGCGCCATCTTTGGCTGCACGAAGCGGATCGGCAGTCGGAAATGACCGTGGTGCGCAACGAGTACGAGCGCGGCAAGAACGACCCCGAACAACGTGCTCCTGGAGGAGGTGACGGAAGCCGCGTACGTGGCGCTGCCGTATCACCATCCGACCATCGGCTGGAAGAGCGACATCGAGCACGTGCCGATCGCCAAACTGCGCCAGTTCTACGACACCTTTTACTGGCCGAACAATGCGACGGTCGACGGTGGTCGGGCGATATCGAGACCGGTGCGGTGCTCGGGCTGATCAAGAAGTACTACGGCGTGTATCCGCATTCTCCCGCGCCGATCCCAGCGATTTACACCGAGGAGCCGGCGCAAAGCGGCGAACGCGCGCGTGATCGTGAACCGGCCGGGCGAGTTGGGCAGCGATCGTGATCGCCCACAAGGTCCCGAACGGCCGCGATGCCGATCAAGCCGGCGCTCGAGATGCTCGACGCCATCTTGAGCTCGGGCAAGAGCGCGCGGCTTTATCGGGCGCTGGTCGATCAAGGGCTGGCGTTGAGCGCCGGATCGGGAACCGACGTGCATCGCGATCTGTCGCTGCATACGGTGTACGCGGCTCTGGCGCCCGGGTGCGACGCACGCGCAAGTCGAGCAGGCGCTGGCGGCGGAATCGACAAGATCAAGACGACGGCGTGACGCCCGCCGAGTCGCGCGCGTCAAGCAGCAATACCTTGCCGCGGACGCCTACAAGCGCGACGGCACCGCCGCCGTCGCCAGCGAGCTCAACGAATGGATCGCGCGTCGGCGACTGGACCTTGTACGTAACGTTTCCGCAGCGGGTGCGAGCAGGTCACGCCGGCCGACGTGCAGCGCGTCGCAAGGCAATATCTCAACGAGGACCAGAGCACGGTCGGCTGGTTCGTGCCGGTGGCGCCGAAGACGGGAGAAAGGCTCGTGATCGCGCACTATTCATGATGGACGGCGACTGTTCGCGGCAGCCTGCGGCGCCGCCGCAGCGCGGCATGGCGCGATCAGGCGGACAACGGGCCAAGGTGCGGTCGCGGAATCGATCTCGATCACCTATCGCAGCAACGTCAAGGACGTGGTGGTCATCATGGGCTCGCTGCCCGCGGGCGATGCCATGGCGGAGTCGGGCAACATCGCGATTCCCACCCTCATCGGGCATGATGCTCGACCGCGGCACCAAGTCGCTCGACAAGTTTGCCGATCTCCGAGAAAGCTCGACAACGTCGGCGCCGAAATCGCCTTCAGCGTCGGCATGCAATCGCTCGAGATTCGCGCCAAATGCCTGAGGAAGGATCTGCCGCTGGTGCTCGGCCTGATCGCGGCGGAGTTGCGCACGCCCGCGCTGCTGGCCGGCGAATTCGACAAGGCCAGGCAGCAGTTCATCGGCGAACTGGAGGCCTCGCGTGCAGAACACGCAGTGCGCGGCGCCGGAGGCCTTCGGCCGCGCGATGTTTCCGGAAGGCCATCCGAACCGGCCGCACACCTTGAATGAGTACATCGCGGCGGCGAAGAGCGGCGAACCTCGACGAACTCAAGGCATTCCAGGCCAAATACTACGGGCCGGCGCACATGACGCTGGTGGTCGTGGGCGATGTCGACGATGCAGACACGCAAGCCGACGTCGCCAAGGCCTTCGCCGGCTGGACCGGCGGCCAGGACTACCTGCGCGCCGCAAAGCCGGCCGCGCCCGGCGCCGCGAGCCGCATCACGGTGCCGCTGGCGGACAAACCGAGCGTGAATGTGATGCTCGGTCAGGCCAGCGGGCTGCGCTACAGCGATCCGGATGATTTGCCGCTGCGCGTCGGCACGGCGATTCTAGGACGCGGCTTTACCGGACGACTGATGGGCATTGTGCGCGACAAGGAAGGACTCACCTACAACATCGGTGCCGAGCATGGGCGATGACAGCATCGTTGACGGCATCTGGGAGGTATCCGCGAGTTTTGCGCCCGCGCTGCTCGCCAAAGGCGTGGACTCGACCCGCCGCGAGGTCGACAAGTGGTGGAAAGACGGAGTCACGGACCAGGAACTGGCGTCGCGCAAACAAGGCGTGGTCGGCAGGCTATTTCGTGAGCCTGTCCACGACACTGGGATTGGCCGAGACCATCGTGGCGAATGCGCAGCGAGGCTACGATCCGAGCTGGCTCGACGGGTATCCCCAAGGCGGTGAAGGCGGTCACCCGGGAACAGGTCAACGCTGCGATCAAGGCGCATATCAACCCGAATGCCATGGTGCTGGTCGAGGCCGGCAGCGTGCCGCCGGCCGCCAAGTAGGCGGCCGACGAAAAACCCGCGCGCTCCTCTAGGCGGCTTTACCCGGCGCGGCCAGCTGACGCAGCACGTACTGCAGAATGCCGCCGTGCTGGTAGTAGTCGAGCTCCTTCGGCGTATCGATGCGCAGGCGCGCCTCGAACTCGTCGGTTTTTCCGCCGTCGCTCTTGGCGATCACCTTGACGGTTTTCGCCGCTCCGCGGTCCAGCCCCACGATCTCGAAGGATTCCTTGCCGCTGAGACCGAGGGTTTGCGCGTTCTGTCCGTCCTTGAATTGCAGCGGCAGTACGCCCATGCCGATCAGATTGGAGCGGTGAATGCGCTCGAAACTCTCCGCGATCACCGCCTTCACGCCCAGCAGCATCGTGCCCTTGGCGGCCCAATCGCGCGAACTGCCGGTGCCGTATTCCTTGCCGGCGAGAATCACCAGCGGCGTGTTCGCCGCCTTGTACTTCACCGCAGCATCGAAAATCGACATCTGCTCGCCGCTCGGAATATGCAGCGTGACGCCGCCTTCGGTGCCCGGCACGAGCAGGTTGCGCAGGCGGATGTTGGCGAACGTGCCGCGCATCATCACTTCGTGGTTGCCGCGGCGCGCGCCGTAGGAGTTGAAGTCCGCGGCCTGCACTCCCTGCGCCATGAGATATTTGGCGGCGGGGCTGCGTCTTCGAGATGTTGCCCGCCGGAGAGATGTGGTCGGTGGTGACCGAATCGCCGAGCACCGCGAGCGCGCGCGCGCCTTTGATGTCGCCGACCAGCGGCGCCGGCGTCATCGTCATGCCGTCGAAATAGGGCGGGTTCTTCACGTAAGTGGATTTTCCGTCCCACGCGTAGATCTTTCCCGCGGGAGTCCTGATCGCGCGCCAATTGGTCGTCGCCAAGGAACACGTCGGCGTAGCCCTTCGTGAACATCGCCGAGTCGACCGATGCGCTCACCGCGGCGGCCACTTCCTGGCGCTCGGCCAAATGTCCTTGAGATATACCGGCTTGCCGTTCTTGCCGGTGCCCAGAGGCTCGGTGGTGATGTCGATATCGAGGCTGCCGGCCAGCGCATAAGCCACCACCAGCGGCGGCGATGCGAGAAAATTCATCTTGATTTCGGGATGTACGCGGCCCTCGAAATTACGATTCCCCGACAGCACCGAGCAAGCGACCACGTCGCCCGCTTTGACTGCCTCGGAGATCTCGGGCTTCAACGGACCGGAGTTTCCGATGCAAGTAGTACATCCGTAGCCGACGGTATAAAAGCCGAGCGGCTCCAAATCGTGCAGCAGCCCGGCCTTGATCAGATAATCGGTGACCACGCGCGAGCCCGGCGCGAGCGAGGTTTTCACCCACGGTTTGACCTTGAGCCCCTGCTTCAGTGCATTGCGCGCCAGCAGCCCCGCGGCCACGAGCACCGCCGGATTCGAAGTGTTGGTGCAGCTCGTGATCGCGGCGATCAGCACGGCGCCGTCCTTGACCTGGAAACTCGCATCGCCCAGTTTTGCCGGCGCGTTGCCGCTCGCTTGCGGATTTTTCTGCGTGCGCTCCTCGGCCATTTTCTTGACGCTGGCCCGATAGACGCTTTTTGCACCGGTGAGGGGCACGCGATCCTGAGGGCGCTTGGGTCCGGCGAGCGAGGGTACGACCGTCGACAGATCCAATTCGACCACGTCGGTGTAGTCCGCCGCCGGCGCGCCGTTGATGCGCCACAATCCTTGCGCCTTCGCATAGGTCTCGACCAGCGCAATTTGCTCGGCGGAGCGGCCGGTCAATTGCAGATAGCGGATGCGTCTCCTCGTCGATGGGGAAAATCGCGCAGGTGGAGCCGAACTCCGGCGACATATTGGCGATCGTTGCGCGGTCGGCCAGCGGCAGCCCTTTGAGGCCATCGCCGAAGAATTCGACGAACTTGTCGACCACGCCCTTCTTGCGCAGCATTTCGGTCACGGTGAGAACCAGATCGGTGGCTGTCGTGCCCGCAGGCAGCGCGCCGATGAGCCTGAAGCCGATGACCTGGGGAATCAACATGGTGACCGGCTGCCCCAGCATCGCCGCTTCGGCCTCGATGCCGCCGACGCCCCAGCCCAGCACGCCCAGCCCGTTGACCATCGTGGTGTGCGAATCCGTGCCGACCAGGGTGTCCGGATAGGCCGCCTTGTTCGCGCCGCTCTCGTCGGAAAAAATAACGCGCGCGAGGCGCTCGATGTTGACCTGATGCACGATGCCGGTGTTCGGCGGCACCACCTTGAAATTGCTGAAAGCGGTTTGGCCCCAGCGCAGGAACATATAGCGTTCGCCGTTGCGCTGGAACTCTATTTCGTTGTTGTGCTGCAGTGAATTGGCGGTGCCGTATTCGTCCACCTGCACCGAGTGATCGATGACCAGCTCGGCGGGCGCAAGCGGATTGACTCTCTGCGGGTCGCCGCCGAGTCTCACGATCGCTTCGCGCATGGCCGCCAGATCCACGATGCAGGGCACGCCGGTGAAATCCTGCATGATGACCCGCGCGGGGGTGAAGGCGATCTCATGACTGGGCAGCGCCTTCGGTTCCCAATTGAGCAGTGCCTCGATGTCGGCCTTCGTCACATTGACGCCGTCCTCGAAGCGCAACAGATTCTCCAGCAGAATCTTCAGCGAAAAGGGCAGACGCTCGACGTTCAGCGCCTGCAGCGCCGCGAGACTCAGGATGTCGTATTGCTGCGCGCCCACTTTGAGCGTCGTTCGCGCCTTGAAGCTGTCCGTCATGACCCCTCCATCGAAAAAAGAGAATTATAGGTGATTCTGTCCCGCCGCGGGTTTCAGCGCGGAATTGCTGCGGCTCGCGATGATGCCGCCGCCGAGACAGCGCTCGCCTTGGTAGAACACCGCATATTGGCCCGGCGTGACCGCGCGCGCGGGCCGCTGCAATTGCGACCCGCCACTCATCGCAATCCGCCTGCAGCACGCAGGCAAATCGCTCTGCCGATAGCGCGTCTTCACCGCGCACGCACCGGCCGCGCCGGCATCGCCGGGATCGATCCAGTGCATTTGTTCGACGCTGAATGAATCGGACAAGAGCAACGGATGATTCTGGTCCTGGACCACGATGAGCGCGTTGCGGGCCATGACTTTGTCCGCGACATACCAGGGTGCGGCGGCCGCGCCTGCGCGGCCCCCGACTTTCAGGCCGGAACGCTGGCCGAGCGTGTACAGCGCGAGACCCGCGTGTTCGCCGAGTATCCGTCCCGTCCGCAGTCTCGATGGGTCCGGGCTCGGTGCGAAGATGCTGGCTCAAGAACGCTTGGAACGGCCGCTCGCCGATGAAACAGATGCCGGTGCTGTCCGGCTTGTCGAAAACCGGCAGGCCGGCCGCGTGCGCCATGGTGCGCACCTCGACTTCTTGAGGCCGCCCAGAGGAAAAAGCGTCTTCGACAGGGCGGAGGCCGCCACGCCGTGCAGGAAATAGCTCTGATCTTTGGCGACGTCAGCCGCCTTCAGCAATTGCGGAAATGCGCCGCCGTGGCGGACCTGCGCATAATGCCCGGTGGCGATCCAGGCGGCCCCCAGGCGCTGCATGTACTGCAGAGAAACTCCAAACTTTATTTCCCGATTGCAAAGAACGTCCGGATTCGGCGTGCGGCCGGCCGCATAGTCGCGCAGGAACGAGCTGAATACGCGTTCGCGATATTGCTCGGCGAAGCTGACGCGATGCAGTGCAATCCCCAGAACTTCGCATACCCGCCGCGCATCCTGGAAATCCGCGGCGGCCGTGCAGTAGGCATCGTCGTCGTCCCAATTGGACATGAACAGGCCCTGCACCGCGTAGCCGGCATCGCGCAACAGCAGCGCGGCGACGGCCGAATCAACGCCGCCCGACATGCCGACGATGACAGAGCCTTCGGAAGGGTGGAATGGCTTGGGGCTCTGCATCCGCCGCATTATACGGGCAATGCGTCCGAGCAGGCTTTACATGAGCATTTGCCGCATCTGCGATTCCTGCATGCTCGTCTGCCACACTTCATCGAAGAAGTTAAGGTAGCGGCGTACGACAGCCGGATCGTTCATGTCGGATATGCCGTCCCAGCGATCGGCCTGCAGGCGGTACACGAGAGCTTTGTCGTCGGCGATGATGAAGGCGCCGGCGCTCGCCGGGTATTCCGGGCTCATCGCGCGCAAGTCGATGCAGCTGGTCAGGCGGCGGGCCAGCGCGAGGAAGCGATTGTTGTCGACCATGGCCCGCGCCGGGTCGGCAAGCAGCACCCTGACCTTGGCGTAGGAGCGTGCCAGCACCAGCCGCTTGATGGCTTCGAGGAAAGGTTCCTCGCCGTACACCAAGGGTTCCAAATCTTGGGTGAAAATCGACAACAGCCGCTGTGCGGACTTGGCGACCTTCAAGCTGGCGTCGCGGACTTCAGGCATGGTGCTTAAGATCGTGCGGGTACCCGAACCCATAGAGACGTCGCCGCCGGGCGCGGATATCTTACCCGCCGCCGCCGGTTTTGAGCGTTCTTCCGTGTTACCCGCCATATGCTTGACCCCAACCCCGCGTAGTTTGAGCTTGATAGTACCGTTTGAGTCGGGCGGCCCCGTGCTAACTGCGTCACGTTTCCGGACCCCTAGGACGGGATTTCGCGCTGCGCCAGGCTCGGCGCCAGGCCGACATAAGTCGCGGGCGTCAGTGCCATCAGGCGAGCCTTTTCCTCGGGCGGCAATGCGAGCGAGGCGATGAACTCGCGCATGGCATCCTGATCCACCGGGCGGCCGCGCGTGAAGGTTTTCAGCTTATCGTAGGCATCCGGAATGCCATGGGCGCGCATCACAGTTTGCACCGCTTCGCCCAGAACCTCCCAGGCGCGGTTCAAATCATCTGCCACCCGCGCCTGGTCCAGCTCGAGCTTCTCGAGCCCCGCCGCCAGGGATCTGAAACTGAGCACCGAATGGCCGATCGCCACGCCGATATTGCGCAGCACGGTCGAATCGCTGAGGTCGCGCTGCAAACGCGATACGGGGAGCTTGTCGGCGAAGTGACCCAGAAGTGCATTGGCCAATCCGAGATTGCCCTCAGCGTTTTCGAAATCGATGGGATTGACCTTGTGGGGCATGGTCGATGAGCCGACTTCCCCCGCGATCAGCCTTTGCTTGAAATAGCCGATCGAGATATAGCTCCACATATCGCGCGAAAAATCCAACAACACGGTGTTCGCGCGCATCAAGGCGTGGCAATACTCCGCGATCCAGTCGTGCGGCTCGATTTGGGTCGTATGGCGGTTCGCCTGAAGTCCCAGCGATGCGATGAACGCCGCGCTGAAAGCGGGCCAGTCAACCCGCGGCAGAGCGGCGGCATGCGCATTGAAATTGCCGACCGCGCCGTTCATCTTGCCGAGGATGGCAACGCGCGCGATCCCGTCGCGCTGCAGCTCGAGGCGTGCGGCAACGTTGGCGAGTTCCTTTCCGACGGTGGTCGGCGTCGCCGTCTGACCGTGGGTGCGCGCCAGCATTCCGACAGCGGCGTAACGATGCGCGAGGTAATCCAGTTTGTCGCCCAGGCTGCGCAGCAGCGGCAGCAGCAAAGTCGCGCGCGCGTTGTTGAGCATCAGCGCGTAAGCCAGATTGTTGATGTCTTCCGAGGTGCAGGCAAAATGCATCCATTCCAGCATGGGCGGCGTCGCGCCGCGTGCCTGCAGTTCGGCGCGCAGCCAGTATTCAACCGCCTTGACGTCATGGTTGGTGCGCGCCTCGATCTGCTTGATGGCGGCCACATCGGTGGCCTGCGGATCGCTCGCGAGCGAGGTGAGCAGTTCGCGGGCGCCGTCCGGCAGGTTGGCGAGCGCATGGGCCGCCGGACCCGCCGCCAGCGCGAGAAACCAGGCGCACTCCACGCGCACCCGCTCGCGCATGAGGCCCGCTTCACTGAAGATGCGGCGCACGTCGGCGAGTTTCGCGGCATATCGGCCGTCGAGGGGGGAGAGAGCGTCAGGCAAGGAGGTGGACATCGGAGCGCCCGCAGCTAAAGTGTAGAATAGCGGATTCTACCGTAAACAACCCTGATTCTGCGGAGTAAGGCGCGATGACAGCAACGACCCGCGTCGAGCACGACAGCCTCGGCTCGCTCGATGTGCCTGCCGAGGCGTTGTGGGGCGCTTCGACGCAACGTGCGATCCAAAATTTTCCGCCGAGCGGCCTGCGCATGCCGCGCGCGTTCATCGAGGCGCTCGCGCTCATCAAGCATGCCGCGGCCGAAGCCAACGCCGAATTGGGCGATCTGCCCGCGGCCGTAGCCGCGGCCATCCAGGAGGCCGCGCTCAAAGTCGCCTCAGGCGCATATGACGAGCAGTTTCCGGTGGATGTATTCCAGACCGGTTCGGGCACCAGCAGCAATATGAACGCCAATGAGGTCATCGCCTCGCTGGCGTCCCGGGCGCTGGGCGTCGCTGTGCACCCCAACGACCAAGTGAACATGAGTCAAAGCAGCAACGACGTGGTGCCGACCGCGATCCATGTGTCGGCCGCTCTGCTGCTGCACCGAGAATTGCTGCCCGCGCTGGCGCGCCTGCGGCAAGTCCTGAGCGAGCGCGGCGCTGAGCTTGCCGGCATCGTCAAGACCGGCCGCACGCATCTGATGGACGCCATGCCGATTACGCTGGCCCAGGAGCTCGGCGGCTGGCAGTCGCAGATAGCGGCTTGCGAAACCCGCTTGGCGGCGGTGACCCCGCGGCTGCATGCCCTGGCGCAGGGCGGCACGGCGGTGGGCACCGGAATCAATGCGCGAGCGCAATTCGGCGCGGCCTTCGCGCGGCATCTGGCGGCGAGCAGCGGCATTGCATTTCGGCCCGCGGAGAATTATTTCGCGGCGCTGGCGGGTCAGGATACCGCCGTGGAACTCTCAGGCCAGCTCAAGGTCTTGAGCGTCAGCTTGATGAAGATCGCGAATGACTTGCGCTGGATGAACAGCGGTCCTCTGGCGGGCTTGGCGGAGATCGCCCTGCCGGCGCTGCAGCCCGGCAGCAGCATCATGCCCGGCAAGATCAATCCGGTGGTGGCCGAGGCCGTGACCATGATCGCCGCGCAGGTCATCGGCAACGACACAACCATCACGGTGGCCGGCCAGTCCGGAAATTTTCAGCTGAATGTCATGTTGCCGGTGATCGCCTACAATCTTCTGCAGAGCCTGGCGCTGCTCGCCATCGGCTGCCGCAACCTCGCGGATCACGCAATCGCCGGGTTCAGCGTGAACCGCGAAAAAATCGCAAGAGGCGCTCGCGCGCAATCCCATCCTGGTCACGGCGCTGAATCCTCTGATCGGCTACGAGAAGGGCGCCGCGATCGCCAAAAAAGCCTATCGCGAGGGACGGTCCATTTTGGATGTCGCCGCGGAAATGACCGACCTGAGCCGCGACGAGCTGCGGCGCCTGTTGGATCCGAAATCCCTCACCGAGGGAGGCATCAAGGGTGCGGGCAGCTCGAAATCGACGATGGACTCGCTCTATAACAAACAGCATATTCGCGACGCGCTCGACCGTGCGCCATCGACGCCTGAGGAGGACATGCATTGGCTCAGCGCCGCGCCGCCCGAAGTCGCCGCGCGCGTGCGCGCGACCTTGCCGACACGCCGCACGCCGGCAGCGGTGCTGATTCCGCTGGTCGAGCGCAGCAGCGGCATGACGGTGTTGCTGACGCAGCGCGCGAGCACCCTTAAGGATCATGCGGGCCAGATCAGTTTTCCGGGCGGTCGGATCGAGCCCGAGGATGCAGATGCCTGGCATGCAGCGCTGCGCGAGAGTTTCGAAGAAATAGGCTTGAGCGCGGAGTTGGTGGAATTTGCCGGCTATTTGCCGGATCACGTGGTGATCTCGGGGTTTCGAGTGACGCCGGTCGCCGGCTTCGTCGATCCCCGCTACCAGCTCAAGATCGCCGCCGCGGAAGTGCATGATGTCTTCGAAGTGCCGCTCGACTACATTTTGGATGCGGCAAATCATAAATCGCGCCAGCGTAAAATCGGCGAAATGACCATCGACATCCACGACATACCCTACGGCGAGCGCAATATCTGGGGCGCCACCGCGGGCATGCTCATGACCCTGAGAAGCAGGCTGCTGCTGCAGCAAGCGCGCGCCCGGCGCTCGACATGAGCGCCCGCATGAGCGAACTGCTGGCTATCATGACGCGGCTGCGCTCAGCCGACGGCTGTCCCTGGGACCGGCAACAGAGCTTCGCGAGCATCGCGCCCTATACCATCGAGGAAGCCTACGAAGTGGCGGACGCCATCGAACGCGGCGACTGGGGCGGCCTCAAGGACGAACTCGGAGATTTGTTGTTCCAAGTGGTGTTCCATTCGCAGATGGCAAGCGAATCCGGCCGCTTCGATTTCGAAGCGGTTACAGGCGCGATTTGCGACAAGCTCACGCGCCGCCATCCCCATGTATTCGGCTCTGGCGCGTCCCTTGAGTATTGCCGAGCAATCCTCGGCCTGGGAGGCCATCAAGGCGCAGGAGCGCGATGCACCCGGCGTGTCGGCGCTGCGACGGCGTGCCGCACGCGATGCCGGCGCTGCTGCGCGCCTACAAGCTGAGCAAGCGAGCCGCCCGAGTCGGATTCGATTTCCAGCACGCCGGCCAGTGCGCCGACAAAGTGGAAGAGGAACTGCTGGAGGTGCGCGCGGCGGCGGGCGCGTCCGCCAAGGCTTCCCCCGAGATTTTCGAGGAGATCGGGGACTTGCTGTTTGCCGCCGCCAATCTGGCGCGCAAGCTGGATGTCGATGCCGAGGCGGCCTTGCGCGCCGCCAACCTGAAGTTCGAGCGTCGTTTCCGCGGCATGGAATCGCTGGCGCTGCAGCGCGGGCAAGTATTCTCGGATTTGGATCTCGCGGCCCAAGAGGACCTTTGGCAAGCCGTCAAGCGTGGCGAGTAAGCGATGATCGAACATGATGGCGCCGCGCAGCGTGCTGCCGCGCGCGCAGCGCTCCAATTGCAGTTCAAGCACGATCCCGAATTGCCCATCACCCTGCGGCGCGAGGCAATCCAAGCGGCGTTGACGGACCGGCAAGTGCTGATCGTTGCCGGAGACACCGGTTCCGGCAAGAGCACGCAGCTGCCGCAATACTGCCTCGAACTCGGCCGAGGCATCGCGGGAATGATTGCGCATACCCAGCCGCGGCGTCTCGCCGCCCGCGCCTTGGCGGCGCGCGTGGCGGAAGAATTGGGCCAACCGGTCGGGCGCAGCGTGGGGTTCAGGGTCCGCTTTGCAGACCGCGTATCGGAGGCGACGCGCCTGGTGCTGATGACCGACGGACTGCTGCTCGCAGAACTGGCATCCGATCCGCTGCTGCGCCGCTACGATACGCTGATCGTCGACGAGGCGCATGAGCGCACCCTCAACGTCGATCTGCTGCTGGGAGTGCTCAAGCGGCTGCTGCCGCGGCGGCCGGAATTGAAACTCATCGTGACCTCCGCGACGCTCGACGTCGAGCGCGTGTCGCGGTTCTTCGACGATGCGCCGGTCATCACGGTCAGCGGCCGCAGCTATCCGATCGAAGTGCGCTACCGGCAATCCGCCGCGGGAGATGAAGATCCCGATCTGCCGCAGGCCGTGCTGGATGCCTGTCGGGAAATCGCCGCAGAGCCTGGCGCGATCGGCAGGGGCGACGTCCTGGTGTTCCTGCCGGGCGAGCGCGAGATCCGCGATGTCGGCGAGTTGCTCGAGCGCGAACTCGGAGCCGGCGTCGAGGTGTTGAGCCTGTATTCACGCCTGTCCTGGGAGCAGCAGAGCAGGATTTTTCAACGCGGCCCCAAGCAGCGCCTCGTACTCTCAACCAATGTGGCCGAGACCTCGATCACGGTGCCCGGCATCCGTGCCGTCATTGACTCCGGATTGGCGCGCATCAGCCGCTACAGCGTGCGCAACCGGCTGCAGCGCCTGCCGATCGAAGCGGTCTCCCGTGCCAGCGCGGATCAGCGCAAGGGCCGCTGCGGCCGGCTCGCTGCCGGGCTGTGCATGCGCCTCTACAGTGAAGAGGATTTCGAGCAGCGCCCGGCCTTCACGGAGCCGGAGGTGCTGCGCACCAACCTGGCGGCGCTGTTGCTGCGCCTCGCCGCGGACGGATTGGGACAGGCAGAGGATTTTCCCTTCATCGATGCGCCGGATTCACGGGCGCTCAACGACGGATATCGCCTGTTGCAAGAGCTGCAAGCGCTCGATGAGGAGCGCCGCATCACGCGCCGGGGCCGGGCCATGGCGCGGCTGCCGCTCGATCCGCGCTTGAGCCGGGCGCTGCTGGAGAGCAAGCGCTTTCACGCCGAAAGCGAATTGCTGGCAATCGTCTCGGGCTTGAGCGTGCCCGATGTTCGTCTCGGCGAAGGTCCGCCGCAGGGCGCCGACTTCGACGACCCAAAGTCGGAATTCTCCGCGCTGCTCAAACTTTGGCGCGCCTACCGCGCGGCACGTTCCGGACCTCGACGCGAATTGCGCCGCTGGTGCCGGGAGCATCATCTATCGCTGTTGCGGCTGTCCGAATGGGATGATGTCCATACGCAGGTGGCGGATCGGGCGCGCGAGTTGGGGCTGGCGGCACAGCGCGCCGAGGCGAGCTATACGGGCGTGCATCGCTCCTTGTTGGCGGGATTTTGCACCATGGTCGGGGCGCGCGGCGAGGAGGGCGCCTACCAGGGGACCCGCGCCGTGCATTTTCATATATTCCCCGGCTCGCCGCTGGCGCGCCGGCGCCCTCCTTGGATCATGGCGGCCAGCATCGTCGAGACGTCGCGCGTATTCGCGCGGCGCGTGGCAGAAGTTCAGCCCATGTGGATCGAAGCGGCGGCTGCGCATCTGGTCAAGCGCGAATACCTCGAGCCTGACTGGGACGAGGCGCGCGAGCAAGTCGTCGCTCGCGAGCGCATCAGCTTTCTGGGCCTGATCTTGAGTGCCGGACGCCGGGTGAACTACGGACCCATTGCTCCGGAGGAGTCGCGCCGCATATTTTGCCGCGAGGCTTTGGTGTACCAGCGCCTGCGCCAGCGTCCCGAATGGTTGTTGGCCAATGACGCCGCGGTGCGGCAGGCCCAGCAGATGGAAGAGCGGCTGCGGACCCGGAATCTGCTGCATGCGGCAGAAGCCTTCGTCGAGTTCTACGACACCCGTCTGCCGCGCCAAGTCTCGAGCGCGGCGAGCCTGGAGCACTTCACCCGGCACCTCACGCCGCAGCAACTCGAGGAGCTGAGGCTCACGCCGGCGCGTATCTTCGCGCGTTTGCCGCAAGACGAGGCGTTGGCGCAGTTTCCGGAAAGCACCCGCGTCGACGCGCTCCGTGTACCCGTGGAATACCGCTTCGCCCCGGGAGAGTCTGAGGACGGCGCCAACCTCAGGGTGCCGTTGTTGGCGTTGCCCCAACTTACGCGTGCGGCGATCGACGCGGCGATTCCCGGCTTGGCCGCACCGCGCATCGAGGCGTTGCTGCGCTCTTTGCCGAAGGAAGCGCGCCGCCGCCTGATTCCAGTGGCGGCAACCGCGGCGGCGTTTCTGGCGGACTTGCAGGGCGCGAGCGCCGACGCGCCGCATTTGCAGGCGTGGCTCAAGCAACGGCGCGGCATCGCCGAAGCGCTGCTGCGCTTCGATACCTCGGCGGTGCCTGCGCACTTGACGCCGCATCTGCGCATCATCCAAGAAGGCAGAGAAATTGCGCAGGGCACAGATCTGGTGCGGTTGCGGCGCGAATGCGCAGCCGCGGCGCGCGCCGAGCTGGAACGCCATGCGCGCGGCGCCTATGCGATCCTCGGCGAATGGCGCCGCTTTTTGCCCGACCAATTGCCGGAGCGGGCGGGTTTGGAGTTGGAAGAGGGCACCATATGGGTGTTTCCCACGCTCGAGCAGCACCCCACCGGACTACAGGTTCAGTATCAGTGGTCGGCCGAGGAAGCACAGCACGCGTGGCGGGACGGCTCGGTGCGACTGGCGCGGGCGATGCTGGAGCGTCAGTCGCGAGATCTGGCCAAGTCGATCGCCGGATGCGCCTCGCTGCAGCTGCGCGCCAGCGCGTACCTTGACAGCGACGCACTCAGCGATGCCCTGTTGCAGCTGACATTTCGCGAAGCGTGTTTCCCGGAGGCTGACGCGCCCCGGATTCGGGCGCAGTTCGAGGCCGCCGTCGACAAAGGAAGGGAGCATCTGCATCCGGCTCTCGAGCAGATCAGCGCCATGTTGGAAAATTGGCTGACGCAGGCCGGCGAGGTGCGGCAGGCGCTCGACGCGTCGCGCGTCCGTGCGCTGGCGGATGCGGTCGATGAGAGCCGCCGGCATCTCAAGCGGCTTCTTCATTCCGCCACCCTCAGTACCGCGCCGCCGAATTGGCTGCGCCAGTTGCCGCGCTACTTGAAGGCGGAGCTGCGGCGCTGGCAGCGCAACAGCGTCCGGGGCGGCGAACCGAAGCACATCGCCGAGGCGCTCGAGCTGTGGTCCGGCCGCCAGCGGGATTTGGAAATGCGCCTCGCAGCAGAATTGCGCTGGATTCCGCAGCTGGTCGAATTGCGCTTCTGGATCGAGGAATATCGCGTGTCGTTATACGCGCAAGAGCTGAAAACCGTGGGCGCAATTTCTGCGGCGCGTTTAGAGCAACGGGCCGCAGAAATCGAAGCTTGGCTCAGCCGCTAGGGGCGAGGGCGCGTGGGCGGTCAGACGTCGAAGCGTATGCCCTGCGCGAGCGCCATCTGTCGCGCTCCAGTTGATGGTGTTGGTCTGACGCCGCATATAAGCCTTCCAAGAGTCGGAGCCCGCTTCGCGTCCGCCGCCGGTGTCCTTTTCGCCGCCGAACGCGCCGCCGATTTCCGCCCCCGAGGTGCCCAGATTGACGTTGGCGATGCCGCAGTCGCTGCCGTCCGCCGACAGGAAGCGTTCAGCTACCTGCAGACTGTCGGAAAAAATTGCCGACGACAGGCCGTAGGCAACCGCGTTTTGCAGCGCCAATGCCTCCTCGAGCGACGTAAAGCTCATCAAATAGAGAATCGGCGCGAATGTTTCGGTGCGCACCACCTCCATGTCCGGCATGGGCGCGGATGATGCTCGGCTCGACGAAATTGCCCGGACCCGGCAGCACTTTTCCGCCGCACAACACCTCTCCGCCCTCGGCCTTAGCCGCTGCGATGGCGGCGCAATAGCGCGCAACCGCGGCCGCGTCGATCAAAGGCCCCATGAGCGTACCGTGTTCGAGCGGATCGCCGATGCGCACCTGGGCGTAGGCGGCCAGCAGGCGCCGTTCGAGTTCGGCGGCGCGCGAGCGGTGCACCAAAACTCTGCGCGTCGTGGTGCAGCGCTGACCGGCGGTTCCGACGGCGCCGAATACGATCGCCGGCACCGCGAGATCCAGATTGGCGTGTTCATCGACGATCATGGCATTGTTTCCGCCCAACTCCAGCAGGCTCTTGCCCAGACGTTCCGCGACGCGCACGCCGATCTGTCGGCCGACATGCGTTGATCCTGTGAAGGACACCAGTGCCACGCGCCGATCGTCGACAAATCGGCCGGCCAGCTCCGTACCGGCATCGATGAACACTTGAAATACCGGCGGCAGTTCGAGCCGCTGCATCACGCGATTGCAAACATGCTGCACGGCGAGCGCGCACAGCGAGGTCTTGGGCGAGGGTTTCCAAATGGTCGCATTGCCGCTGATGGCGGCCAGGAACGCATTCCATGCCCAGACCGCCACCGGAAAATTGAATGCGGAAATCACGCCGACAACGCCCAAAGGGTGCCACTGCTCGTACATGCGGTGCTGCGCGCGTTCCGAGTGCATGGTACTGCCGTATAACATGCGCGATTGCCCGACCGCGAAATCGGCGATATCGATCATCTCCTGCACTTCGCCGTCGCCCTCGGCCTTGATCTTGCCGTTTTCCATGGATACCAGGCTGCCGAGGGAATCTTTGCAGGCGCGCAATTCCTCGCCGATCTGGCGCACCGCCTCGCCGCGCTTCGGCGCCGGCACGCGGCGCCACGCGGCCGCGGCCGATACCGCCGATGCCATGACTTGTTCGTAGTCGGCGAGCGTCGCGCCGCGCACCTGGGCCAGTCGCTGTCCTGTCGCCGGGTTGATCGACTCGATCAGCGGGCCGCTGCTGTCGCTGCTCCAGCCTTTGCTGCCGGACCATACACCGGGGTTGATGTCGCGGAGTCCTAAGTGTTGGAACGCCTTGCTGTGGCTCATAGTGCAATTCTCGATTTACAACGGTCAAAAGTGAGGGGCCGCATTTTGACTTGGGTTGGCGTACAACGCTAGCATCGTTGCCATGTCGACCGCACCCGCCTTGACTCAATGGCATCCCACGACCTGGCAGAGCCGGCCCGCCGCGCAGCAGCCTAAATATGCCGATGCGGCCGCGCTGGAGCGTGCAGTTGCCGCCTTGAGCCGCCTGCCGCCCCTGGTGGTCTCCTGGGAGATCGAGGCGCTGACCGGAAAGCTGGCGCAAGCGCAGCGCGGCGAACAATTTTTGCTGCAGGGCGGGGACTGCGCGGAAAGCTTCGAGGACTGCGAGTCGGACAATATCGCGCGCCGCCTGAAGATCTTGCTGCAAATGAGCCTGGTGTTGCTGCAGGGCCTGAAGAAGCCGATTCTGCGCGTCGGCCGCTTCGCCGGACAGTATGCCAAGCCGCGCTCGGCCGATACCGAGACTCGCGACGGACTGACGTTGCCGACATATCGGGGCGACAATGTCAACCGCCCGGGGTTCAGCGCGGCGGAGCGCGAACCGGACCCCGAGCTGCTGCTGCGCGGCTATGAGCGCGCCTCGTTGACCTTGAATTTTGTGCGGGCGCTGATCGATGGCGGCTTTGCCGATTTGCATCATCCTGAATACTGGGACCTGGGTTTCTTGAGACACGCGCCGTTGCGCGAGGCCTATCAGCAAATCGTCGATTCGATCGCCGAGTCGATGGATTTTTTCGAATCGATGAGCGGGCAGCGCGTGCATGCGGCGACCCGTGTGGACTTTTATACCAGTCACGAGGGGTTGCATCTTTACTCGGAGCAGGCGCAGACCCGCTACATCGAGCGGCAGAAGCGCTGGTACAACCTCTCGACGCATATGCCGTGGATCGGGATGCGCACCGCCAATATCGACGGCGCGCATGTCGAATATTTCCGGGGAATCGCCAATCCGATCGGCGTGAAGGTGGGTGCGGCCATGAGCGCGGAGTGGCTGCAGGAGCTGATTCAGGTGCTCAATCCGCAAAATCAGCCCGGCCGCCTGACCTTCGTGCATCGCTTCGGCATCAAGGACATTGAAAGGCGGCTGCCGGACATGATCCGCGCGGTTCGCGCCACCGGTTCGCAGGTGCTCTGGGTATGCGATCCCATGCACGGCAACACTGAAACCACGGCGGGAGGCATCAAGACCCGGCGCTTCGACAATATCTTGGGTGAAGTCGAGGCCGCATTTCGCATCCACCATGAAGAAGGCTCGATGCTGGGTGGCGTGCATATCGAACTGACCGGCGAGGATGTAACCGAATGTGTCGGCGGGGCTCGAGGCCTCACCGAGGGCGATCTGGCGCGCGCGTACCGCTCGCAAGTTGATCCACGGCTGAATGCGGAACAAGCGCTGGAGCTTGCGATGCTCATCGCGCGCCGCGCCGGCGCAGGTCATCGGGCCGGCAAAATGCCGCGCCCGGCGCCCTAAGGCCGGTCGTGAGCATAGCGGAATTCTTCAAGGCGCCCTTGGAAGGCAAGGCCTCGCTGTCGCGGGTCTTCTGGCTGTACGGCGTCTTCGGGTCTTTTTTGTACGGCTGCCTGGAGTTTTTTCTCAATCCAGAGAATCAATTCCTCATGCGTGTCTATACGATCGGCGGCCTGATCTACACCGTGTACGTGATCGTGGGCACGTATCGATGCGCAGACAATTGCAAGAGCCGGTGGGTGGCGCGTGCCGCACGCGTCAGCGCCGTCATCTCGCTGCTGCTGCTGCCGGTGCTCACCTATCTGGAACTCACGGGGTCGCTGACGGTGGCGGATTTACTGGGAGGACAGCTGCCTGAGTGAGACGGCCGCAGGACTCGAAGTAGACCACGTCTTCATTGGCTGCACGAGCGGAGCGCCGGAGGGCGACGAGCTGCTGCGAATGGGCTTTGTCGAAGGATCCGCGAATGTCCATCCAGGTCAGGGCACGGCCAATCGCCGTTTTTTTTTCGAAAACTTCATGCTGGAGCTGCTATGGGTTGCGAACCCGGCCGAAGCGCGCAATCAACGAACCCGGCCCACACGCTTATTCGAGCGATGTGAACAGCGGGACGGACAGGTCTGTCCGTTTGGAATCATTTTTCGGCCGGCCGGCACGCCGCCGGCGCCCCCGCCTTTCGTCACATGGTCCTACACGCCGCTTTACTTGCCTGCGGGTCTTGACATTCAAATCGCCGACGGTACAACTCTCAATGAACCGGGCCTGTTCTATTTGCCGTTTCTGAAAAGCGGCACCGCGCGCCGCCCCGAACCCATGGCGCACGCGCTGCCGATCCGCCGCATTCGCGCAGTATCGGTGGGAGTGCGGGGGCGAGATGCGTTGTCGGCGGCTTCGATGTGCGCGCAACAACAGGGTCTCGTGAATTTTTTCGAAGCGGCGGTGCCGCTGCTCGAGGTTCTGTTCGAAGGTCCGCCCGGCATGCGATGCGATCTGCGGCCCAGCTTGCCGCTGGTGTTTCGCGCCGCTCAGCAACCCTAGGGAGACGCAATGCACTACCTCTTGTTCTACGAATTCGTGCCGGACTACCTGGAGCGGCGTGCCGAATTTCGCGCCCGCCATTTGAAGCTTGCCTGGGAAGCGCAGTCCCGCGGGGAACTCATTCTCGCCGGTGCGTATGCCGATCCGGTCGACGGGGCCGCGCTGCTGTTTCAATGCGGCTCGCGCGAAATTCCCGAGCGATTTGTCGCGGCGGACCCCTATGTGCAGTCAGGCTTGGTCACGAACTGGCGCATCCGCGAATGGAGCACGGTTGTCGGCCGCGACGCGGCGACGCCGGTGCGCTGAAGCGGCTCGGCGCGCGCAGGCCGCCGGCGGCTGGCCTCGCCGGCGCGTCTTAGGTCCGCAGATAGCTCGCGCCGTTGACGTCGATCACGCATCCGGTCATCGCCGCGGGCGCATCCAGCGCACAGTAAACGGCTGCATTGGCGATTTCGTCGGCGCGGGTGACGCGCCCCAATGGGTGCTGCGCCAGAATGGCCGGCCCTTCCGGGCCCTCGAGATGGCTCGTGGCCATTTCTGTCTCAACCCACCCGGGCGCCACGCAGTAGAGATAGACCGCCTCGGGGGCCAGGGCTCTTGCCAAGGACTGCGACAGCGCATTGAGCCCGGCCTTGCTGGCCGCATAGGCGGGTGCATCCGGTTCGCCGCGAAATGCGCCGCGCGAGGAAATGTTGACGATCCGCCCACGGCCGAATTCCGGCGATAGCGCCTGCCGCCGCGCCGCCATGCTTTGCGCCGCGAGCAGCGATAGATTGGCCGGCGCCATGAGATTGGTCGCGACCGTCAGCCGCCAGGCTGATTGCCAGGCGTCGAGCGTTGTTTTCAGGGCCGGATGAAAAATGTACAGTCCGGCATTGTTGACGAGAATGTCGATGGCGCCGAGAGCATCGGTGACTCGACTCCAGAGCAGGCTCGCCTCGTTGGGATCGGCGAGGTCCGCATCGAAGCTCGCGTGCCCCTTGCCCGGGAGACTTGCGAGACTCGCCGCGGCGGCCTCTTGATTGTTGCGGTAGTGAACGGCCACGCGTGCGCCGCGTTGCGCGAGCTGCAGAGCGATTACCCGGCCGATACCGCGCGATGCACCGGTTACCAGCGCGACCTTGCCGGTGTCACTGGGCGACATCTTGCACCATGGCGGTCTTGATCGCTGCAAGTTGCGCTTTGTCGGTGATGCGGGTCGCATACACCGCCTTGAGAAAGGATTCGTCCCACGTTGTCAGCCCGGGCGGCGCCTTCGCCGTCGCGGTGAAAAGATTCAGGATGGACGGGGCGTCGCCCACGTTTGCCTGCGGGTGCATTTGCACGAGCCCGGCCATGGCAACGTAGGAGGCGACTTGTCCGAAAGTCACGTTCTTCATGCGCCGCGCATCGATGATCGCCATCACCGATGACAGTGCCCGGTAACTGTTGATTTCGATGCGCGAAGCCCTTGCGCTGTAGTCTGTCCGCCCGTCTGCGTTGTTGCCGAGCGGGGTGCCGTCGAGCTCATAGAATTCGGTGTTGTACCAGATGCGTACAGGACTCGGCGCCGCAAATTCGCGGATGGTCTTTCCGCCCTGATCGGCCTCATCGCCGAACATGCGTACGTCGCGCTTGCTCCACGCTTTGATGACCCCCTCCGGGTCCGAGGTTACGATGATGTAGAAGTTGCCCTTGCAATGCTCCGGCGCCAGCGGTGCGCCCGCCGCGACCGCAATTTTCGACACCCGCGACAAAATGTACTCGCCGTCCTTCGGCGGCATGCCGGCGACCAGCGGGCAGAGCGGAATTTGCAGCTGCCAGCGCGCCAGAGACTCGCTGCCGGGCTTGAGAGCGACGGCATTGACGAATGAGGCCACTTGGCGCTCGAGGGTTGCGCGGTCCGGCCGCCCGATGACCGTGGCCGAGTCGGGCGCGGCTTTCGGCATGTCGGGCGGCGGTGTTTGCGCCGCGGCGACGCCGAAGAGCGAGATTGCGATCAACACGCTGACGCCAAAGAGCGGCTGACTCCTGCCAGTCAAGTGTGCATGTTCAGCCATGGCTCCTCCAAGCGTTCTAGTCGCGCCGCAGCGGTGCAGGACTGCGATGGTGGTGGAGCGGTGAGTCCGGTCGATGCATTCGCTCCGGGCGCCGGCGGGCGAGGCCCACAATCGCGTAGGAGTTTTCACCCGAGTCCGTGGAATAGGGGTTGGGATACTCCTCGGTGTCGGGCTGCGCGCTCTGGTCGGGATAGCCCGCCGCGTAGCGCGGCGGCGCTTGATAGGAGCCCGAGTAGTGAGTGACCGGGGTGGCGTTCATGGTGTTGATGGGACCCACCTCGAGAAGAGTTGATTTCTCGCCGCAGGGGTTATTCGAGAAAGTCTTCACGCCCTGGGTGATGCATTGGTAAATCTGGCCTGTCGGGATTTGCGGCTCAACCGTGGCTCGCGCCAAAGCCGCCGGCGGCACGGGTGCCGCATTGCTCTGCGCCGGCGGCGAATCCGCTGGCGCGATTGCGGCTGCCGGCACCGAGGTTGCCGCAGCCGGGGCCGGTGCGGCGCCAGCGCGCGCCGCCGAGATCGGTACGTCCCGATGAGTCGAAACCGCCGCGAAAGCAACTGCAATGGCCGCGGCTGCCAGACCGCCAAAAACCCAAGGCAACAAATCGCGTTCCTTGTTCATGAGCCGATTATCCTCCGCAGTGTGTGCCGTGGCGTGAAGATGCGCAAAACTGGAACCCAAAGCTGCGGGTTGGGATTTTGGATATTATAGAATTGTCATTCTAATAACTATGTATCTCATTGTTTATATGAAATATAAAGTCCTTGTCATGGGCTGGCGATCTCGGTGAACATAAGATGACCGGCGTCATTAGCGAGCTTGGCCGCATGCTAAATTGCCGCCATGACTACGCTCGATAATCCCGTCTCGGAGCCCATTTTGCCGGCGCCCGTGCCGCGTCGCCGTCGTTTGTCCTTCTTCGAGTTTGCGCGCGCGCTGCGCAACAGCGCGATCGATTCCTTCGCGCAAGAAGCCTATGAGCGCGACATTCTCGAGCGCAAGGTATTTGGGCGCCGTCTGTTCGTCATCAACGATCTCGCGGCGATCAAGCACGTACTGATCGATAACGCGGCGAATTATCGCAAGACCGAAATTACCCGTCGAATTCTCGAGCCGGGTCTCGGCAAAGGGTTGATCACCTCGGAAGGCGAGACCTGGAGGCAACACCGCCGGGCGATGTCGCCGGCGTTCGATCATCGGAGCATTGCCGCCTATACACCGCTCATGACTGAAGCTGCCGCCGAGCTGCTGGCGCAGTGGGGCGAGGTTCCAGCGGAGACCGCGGTCGAAGTCCAGTCGGCGATGATGCAGGTGACGCTCAACATCATCTCCCGCACCATGTTTTCGAGCGATTCCGATGACATCATCGCCATCATGGAGCGCAGCGCGGGCCGCTATCAGGCTGAAATGCGCCCCAATCTCATGGACATGGCCGGCTGGCCGAAATGGCTCGCGAGCTTGCCGCGACGCGGAGTCGCGCAGCGCACGCTGGGCGAGTTCGATCGGGTAATCGATCGGCTCATCGACGAGCGCAGCCGGAACCCTGGAAAATATCCGAAAGATCTGCTGGCGAGACTCATCGCCGCGCGCGATGAGCAAACCGGCGGCGGTATGAGCGCGCAAGAAGTGCGCGACCACGTGATCACGATCTTCTTGGCAGGTCATGAAACCACCGCCATGGCGATGACATGGACTTGGTTTCTCTTGTCCCAGCACCCTAATGAGGAGTCGAAACTGCACGCCGAACTCGATTCGGTGCTCGCCGGCCGCGCTCCCACGCACGAGGATCTGAGCAAGCTTGCCTACACCCGGATGGTGGTGGAGGAATCGATGCGGATTTATCCGCCGGTGCACACGATCGGGCGCGAAGCGCTCGCCGATGACACCTTGGTGGGTCAGCGCATACCGAAGGGTTCCACGATTCTCATCGCCCCCTGGCTCCTCCACCGACATGTAAAGCTTTGGGAAAACCCCGGCCGATTCGATCCGGAGCGCTTCGCACCCGAGCGAGCCGCGGCGCGCCCGCGCTTCTCTTATCTACCATTCGGCGGCGGCAAGCGCATTTGCATCGGAGCCGCTTTCGCGCTGGCCGAAGCCACCGTTTTGCTCGCGACCCTGGCGCAGCGCTTCAGCCTGCGGGTGGCGCCGGGGCATCGTGTGGAGCCCCAGGGGCTGATCACGCTTCGGGCGCGCCATGGCATGAAAATGTTGCTGACGGCGCGCACCGCCCGATAGCCCGCTAATCGTGCGCGCTGGAAGCGGATTATCCTTGCCGGGAAAGCGGTGCCGCCAAAGCTTCAAGTATATTAAAAATAGTGAATTCAATAAGTTATATTGTTAATCTCGATTTGACTTCTGTGACGGCCGGCAGTTTTTAAAAACCCGGCTTGCCCCGCCGGCCGCAGGTGCTATTCTGCGTCGGGAACCTTCCTTGCAGCCTAAGCCTTTGGGCGCCAAAGCCGCTTAAGCCCGTATCGCCACGCAAATAGTGGCGGCCGCGAGGAATCTTTTCCCCAATGCGGGGGTCTGAGATGGTTCTCAAGCCTTCTGGCCAGGTTCAGTTGCGCTCGGGTTAGTCCAAAGTCCAAGCGCGATCGATGGCGGGCTACGTGGTGATCCGCGTAGCCCGTTTTTTATTGTGCTCAGCGTGTGATACACCTTTCCCCGCATGAACCCGATTTTTGACTTAGATTGCAGGCGCTGCCCGCGGCTCGCCGCCTTCCTGGATGAAGTCCAAGCCGAGGAACCCAACTACTATTGTCGGCCGGTGCCCCCATTCGGCGATGCCAACGCGCGCCTTGTCCTCGTAGGCCTCGCGCCCGGCATGCACGGCGCCAACCGCACGGGACGGCCCTTCACCGGCGATCACGCCGGCATATTGCTGTACCGCACGTTATACAAATTTGGGCTGGCGACCGCGCCGCAATCGATCGCCGCCGACGATGGCCTGCAACTGATCGGCGTGCGGATCACCAACTCGGTCAAGTGCCTGCCGCCGGCGAACAAACCGCTCCCCGCCGAGGTCAGGCAGTGCAACGCCTATCTGCAAGCCGAGCTGGGTCAAAGTCCGAATGCACGGGTGATTTTGGCCCTGGGCGCGATTGCGCACGCGGCCGTACTGCGCGCGCGAGGCTTGCCGCCGGTCAAATTTCGCTTTGCCCATGGCGCGCTGCACGAGCTGGGCGAGGGGCGGGTGCTGCTTGATTCGTATCACTGCAGCCGCTACAACACACAGACGCGGCGGCTCACCACGGAAATGTTCGAGGCAGTCATCGAAAAGGCCCGGGACCTCGCGCTCCTCGAGCGTCATGGGGCATGAGCGCCGTGTCCGAGCAGTTCGATGCCAAGCTGTTCGTTGACAGCCTTCCCGGCCGTCCGGGTGTCTACCGCATGCTGGATGGCGATGGGCTGATTCTCTACGTCGGCAAGGCGCGCAATCTCAAGAGCCGGGTCGCCTCGTATTTTCAGCCCAGCAACGTGCAGCCGAAGGTCCAGGCACTGGTGGCGAAGACCGCCAATATGGAGGTGACGATCACCAACTCGGACACCGAAGCGTTGCTGCTCGAATACAACTTGATCAAAAAGCACCGGCCGCGGTTCAACGTGGTGTTGCGCGACGACAAAAGCTTCCCCTATCTGCATCTCGAAACCAACCACGATTTTCCGCGCTTGAACTTCTACCGTGGCTCCCGCAAGGAGCCGGGGAGATATTTCGGCCCCTATCCTTCGGCGGGCGCGGTGCGCGACACGCTGCAGCAGTTGCAGAAGCTGTTTCGCATCCGCAATTGCGACGACGCGTATTTCGCCAACCGCTCGCGGCCATGCCTGCAGTACCAGATTCAGCGCTGTACGGCGCCCTGTGTGGGTTTGGTGTCGAAGGAGCATTACGCGCGCGATGTGAGCGCGGCGATCAAGGTGCTGGAAGGCCGTAATGACGAGGTCGGCGAAGAATTGGGCCGGCGCATGGACGCCGCTGCGGAACGCTTGGATTTCGAGGAGGCGGCGCAGCTGCGCGATCAATTGGCGAAGCTCAAGGTGATCCAGGCCCAGCAAATCATGACTGCAGGCGCTGATCACGATGCGGACGTCATCGCGATTGCCGCCGCCAATGGCGAGTATTGCGTGGCCCTGATGTTCGTGCGCGCGGGCCGCAGCCTGGGCAGCACCACGTTTTTCCCCAAGGCGCCGTTTGCCGAATTGCCGGAGGTGCTTGCGGCATTCGTCATGCAATACTATCTGGAACGCGACGCACCGGCGGAGATCATCGTGGAGCAAGACTTCGACGAGATGCAGCTGCTCGAGACCACGCTGTCGCAGCGCCTGGGGCACAAAGTGCGCATCTGCAGCTCGGTTCGCGGCATCCGCGCCCGCTGGCTGGAGATGATGCATACCAACGCGGAGCAGGCGCTGAACATGCGCCGGCTGGCGCGCGCCGGCATCGAATCGAGTCTGGAGGATTTGCGAGAGGCGTTCGATCTGGAGGAAACCCCCAACCGTCTGGAATGCTTCGACATCAGCCACACGGGCGGCACCGACACGGTGGCCTCCTGCGTCGTGTTTGGCCCCGAGGGTCCGCTGAAGAACGACTACCGGCGCTTCAACATCAACGGCATCCAGCCGGGGGATGATTATGCAGCGATGTATCAGGCGCTCACGCGCCGCTACAAGCGTGTGCGCGATGGAGAAATCGTCAAGCCCGATGTTCTGTTGATCGATGGCGGCAAGGGACAGTTGGCCGAAGCGGCCAAAGTACTCGAGGAACTCGGCGTCGGCGGAATCACCCTGATCGGCGTCGCCAAGGGCGTCGACCGCAGGGCGGGGCAAGAGCAACTATTCTTGTCAGGCCAGGAAACCCCCACGATACTGCCGCCCGACTCGCGCGCGCTGCATCTCATTCAGCGCGTGCGCGACGAAGCCCATCGCTTTGCAATCGCAGGACATCGCAAAAAGCGCGCCAAACGCCATAACCAATCGATTCTCGAAACCATTCCCGGGTTGGGACCGGTGAAGCGGCGTGAGTTGCTGAAGCAATTCGGCGGCCTTCAAGGGATACTGCGCGCCGGCATCGATGATTTCACCCAAATTCGCGGCCTTGGGCGAGAACTCGCCCAGGTGATCTATGAACACCTCCATCCCGGGCGATAAGCCCCGATCGCATTTCAATCTGCCCAACACGTCTGACGTGGTTGCGCATCCTGATGATTCCGGGCGTGGTCGTCTTGTACTACCTGCCGTTTTGGTGGGCGCACCCGGCGGCCGGCGTTGGCTTCGCGCTCGCCGGCATCACCGATACGCTGGACGGGTACTTTGCCCGCAAGCTCGGCTTGACCTCGCGGCTGGGCGCGTTTTTGGACCCGGTCGCCGACAAGCTCATCGTCGCCGCGGCGCTGGTTCTCATCGTGAGCGGCGACCCGCGCTGGTTTGTCGAGATCATGGCCATCGTGATCATCGGCCGCGAGATCGCGGTCTCGGCGCTGCGCGAATGGATGGCCGAAATCGGCGCGCGCGGCCGCATCAAGGTATCGCAGTTGGCGCAAGTACAAAACCATCATGCAGATCGTCGGGCTGTCGATGTTGCTGTTTCATCATCGGTCTGTTCGGCATCGCGATCTACAAGCTCGGGGTGGTGTTGACCGCGATCGCCGCGGTTCTGACGCTGTGGTCGATGATTCTTGTATCTGCGGCTGGCGTGGCCCGAGCTGCGGGCAGTTCACGACTGTGATCGGGCGGTCCGATGCCAAAAATTGCCGTCCCGTTCAAGGCCTTAGCGTCAAACTGCGCCGAGTTTTCCTTGACTCCCGGCTGTACGGCCCTACAATTGCGCCTCTGTTTAGGGCGGGAATAGCTCAGTTGGTAGAGCGCAACCTTGCCAAGGTTGAGGTCGCGAGTTCGAGCCTCGTTTCCCGCTCCAAATTCTCTCGAACCCGGGGTTTGCCGTTTTTGGGCTAAGTGGCAGAGTGGTCATGCAGCGGCCTGCAAAGCCGTGTACGCCGGTTCGATTCCGACCTTAGCCTCCACGACGATTGATGCACCCGGGGGAACGGGTAGAATCGCCGCCGTGTCCGAGGAACCCTCAAATGTGGCGACGCTGCGCGCGGCAAACTCCGTCGGCATGGTCGACTTGCGGCGCGTCGGCGCTCATCCGGATCAGTGGTATCCATTGGCTTGGTCGGATGAACTCAAACCGGGCAAGACTTTGGGCAGGCGCTTCGCCGGCGAGCCTATCGTTCTATATCGCGGCGGCAGCGGCCGGGTGTTCGCGCTCGAGGATCGCTGCGCGCACCGCCAGGTTCCCTTGCATCTGGGCGTTGTCAGCGGCGACGATCTGAAGTGCCACTATCACGGCTGGGTTTATAGCTGCGCCGGGAAATGCATCAATGTGCCTTACCTGGGCCCGGAGCGGCTGCCCGCCGGCGTGAAGTGTTATCCGGCTCGGGAAATCGACGGCCTGATTTTTGTTTTCCCGGGCGATCCGGCGCTGGCCGAGAGCCGCATGCCGGCGACACTGGGTTCCTCGCAGCGCCGGGACTACAAGACGCGGCGCTTGAACCGCGAAGTCGCGCTGCCACTACACTTTCATGCACGAAAACCTGTTCGACATGAATCATCAATTCATGCATCGCAAACAGATGGGATCGATCCGAGCGCGCTGTCTGGGGCGCGCTCATGGCGAAAATTGGGCGCAAGTCGAATACAGTTTCAGCCGAACCGAGGGGCAGATCGTCCGTTGGCGAGCAAGTCATTGTCGATTTGATGCGCAAACGCGGCGAGGCCAAGCAGGATTTTTCCGATCATATGCAGATCCGCACCGACTATCCGACCCAAAGCCTGAAGGTATGGGTGGGCCGCGACATCAAGCAATCAGACGATCCGGTACTCGATGTGTGGCTGGGCTACACGCCGCTCGATGCCGAGCAGCGCACCAATCGTACTTACGGCTATCTCTCGGTTAAAAAGCCGAGCTTCCCGGGAATTATTCACGCTCGTCTGGCCGTTCGTGACCTGGTTCACCGAGAATATCTTTCGCGAGGACAAGGATATCGTCGAACACGAGCAACGGGCCTACGATGCCCAGGGCGCGGACTGGAACAACGAGGTTTTCCCGCCCATCAGAGATTTGCGCGCTGTCCTGGCACGCTGCGGCGTGCCAATGAAATAGTCCGCGGCGATTGGCGCATCCATGCTGAACAGAGAATTCGAACCCGGTCCGGTGCTGCCGGCAAGTCGTCGCCCATGGGACGCCCGTTTGGCGCGCCGCCTGGTCGCGCCCCTCGCAAATAGTTGGGTGACGCCCAACCATCTGACCACGCTGCGCCTCGGGGTCGGACTCGCTGCCGCCGCCGCGTTTGCTCCGGGGAGCTATGTGTGGTCGAACATCGGCGCGTTGTTGCTGGTTTTGTCGAATTTCTTGGATCATACCGATGGTGAGCTGGCGCGCATCAGCGGGAAGACCAGCCGTACCGGCCATCTCTATGACTTGGCGAGCGATGCCGCGGTGACCATTCTGCTCTTTGTCGCGATCGGCGTAGGCGCCGCCGCGAATCCCGGGACCGCACTCATTGTGCCGGCCGCGGTTTTGGGTTTGGCGGCAGGTACCGCGATTGCAGTGATTTTTTATCTGCGCATGCGCATCGAGGCGTTGTCGGGCAAGGCGGCCACGCAGCAAGCTTCGCTCGGCGGCTTCGAGACCGAAGACGTGCTGTACTTGCTGCCGTTGGTGGCGCTCAGCAATTCGCTGGTTCCCTTGCTCATCGCCGCTTCGGCTTGTGCGCCGCTGTATGCCATCTGGGTCGCGATCGACTATCAACGGGCGCTGCGCCGGGAGCGCCGCATAGCGACCGGGGTCGGCGAGTAAGCGTGGCGGCGACCGGAAACGGAGCGGAGCCGGTATTGGCTTCACGATTGGAATCTTTCGACATGCCGGTGCTGCGCGGCGAATACACGCGCCAGGGTTCGTTTGTCTATGTCGAGAATTTCCTGCCGCCGCAGATTACCGCCCGATTGATCGATAGCGTTGCTGCCTTACGCAACTCGGTGAACCGCAATTACCTGCCGGGCCACAAGCAGGGGGGCAGCGTCAGCCGGCATGTCATCGACGCGCAAGCGCCGCTCATTGCCGAGCTTTATCGTTGCACCGCGCTCAGGCGTTGGCTGGATGAGCTGACCGGAGAGCGGCTGCAGCTTTCGCCGCCCGATGATCCGCATGCGTACGCGCTGTATTTTTATACGCGTGCCGGCGATCACATCGGCTGGCATTACGACACCTCGTACTACGCAGGCAGGCGCTACACGTTGTTGTTGGGCGTCATCGACGATTCGACCTGCCGGCTGGATTATGAACTGCATACCCGCGAGAAGGGCGCATCGTGGTTGCCGGGATCGATCCAGATTCCGCCGGGCGGTCTGGTGTTCTTCGACGGAGACTGACTGCGCCACCGCATCACGCCCCGCGCGCGAGGGTGAAGAGCCGCGTGTCGCTGACCTTCGAATACGTGACCGATCCGCGCATGCGTCCGTGGTGGCGCCTCATCTCCAATATGAAGGATGCTTTCGGCTACTTCGGCTTTCGGCAGGTGTTCCGCCGCTTGCTGCGGGCCGCGGCCGATGACGCGGACGGCCAGCTTGGCTGTTGAGCTTCGGCGTGCTGCTTTTCGTGGGCCTGCTGCTCTCGCAGGACTTGCCCGCGATCCTCGCAACGCTCGCGACACGCCGGATGGGGCCTGCTGTGCGGTGGCGCTGTTTCATCTGTTGCCGCTCGTGACTCGATGCGGCGGCCATTCGTGTGCTGTTCGAGCGCCGCCCGCGCGCCGCGTCCGCTGCGCGATTGCCTGCTGGCGCGCTGGATCGGCGAATCCGCCAACAGTCTGATGCCGGCGGGGCAACTCGGCGGCCCGGTGCTGATGGCGCGCCATCTGGCGCAGCGCGGGATGACCCACCGCGGAAGCGGCCGCGGCGATTACCGTCAGCACAACGCTGCAGACCTTTGCGCAAATCGCGTTCGCCTTGTTGGGCGTCGCTGGCTCTTGCGCGAGACCATGATTCTGTCACCGGTCGCCCTTGCGGAGCGCCGCGCTGATCGCCAGCGCCTTTCTGGCGATCCAAGTGGGCGGTTTCTATTTGATCCAGCGCCGCGGACTTTTCAGTAGACTGATGCAGGCGGTGAAACGAATCTCCCGCAAGCGCGACTGGTCGCAGTGGATCGCGCAAGCGCAGGCCATCGATCTGTCGGTGCAGGGCACCTACCGGCGTAATGGACCGGTGACCGCAAGCTTTGCATTGAGCCTGGTCGGCTGGCTGGTGGGAACCGGCGAGGTCTTTCTGATCGCCAGCTTCCTCGGCACGCCGGTGAGCTGGCGTGACGCATTGCTGCTCGAGAGCCTGGGCCAGGCGATTCGCGGCGCGGGTTTCGCCATACCCGGCGCCCTGGGCGTGCAGGAGGGCGGCTATTTGCTGCTCGCGCCGTTGGCCGGACTGACGCCGAATGCGGCGCTGGCGCTATCGCTGGCGAAGCGGGCGCGCGAATTGTTGCTTGGGTTGCCGGGCTTGTCTGTACTTGCGGTTCGCCGCCGCACGACAGCGCGGCCGCCGCCGGCGCGGCCCCGCCTTGATCGGAATTGAAGGAAGGACTTGAGATGCGCGCGATCATTCTGGCGGCAGGGCGCGGCTTCGCGTCTGCAACTCCCCGAAGGAACCGCAGCTGCCCAAGTGCCTGCTGACTTTCGGCGGCATGAGCCTGCTCGAGCGGCATCTGCGCATGCTGAGGACGCGGGCGTCGCGGAGGTCGTCCTGGCGCTGGGCTTTCGTCACGAGCTGGTCGAGGCCGAGCTCGACCGTCTGGCGTGGACGCCGCGCCCGCAGATCGTGCTCAACAGCGCTTCGAACTCGGCAGCGTGCTGACGGTGCACACGGTCGCCGGCGCCCTCACGCGAGGCGGCGATGTGCTGCTGATGGATGCCGATGTGCTTTACGACGAGCGCATCATGCGTGCGCTGGCGGCCGGCCGCGGCCCGGTCAACCGCTTGCTGATCGACCGCGACTTCGAAGCGGGCGATGAACCGGTGAAGGTGTGCGTGCAGGGCGGCGTGCCGATCGAGCTGCGCAAACAGCTGGCGGCCGGATCTGAAATACGACACGATCGGCGAGTCGGTCGGATTCTTCCGCTTCGACGAGCCGGCGCGCGGCGGCTCGCGGCGCTGGTGGCGGACTACGTCGACGGAGGACGCGCCCACCTGCCGCACGAGGAAGCGGTGCGGGATCTGCTGCGCGAGCGCAGCCAGGCGTTCGAGGTCGGCGATGTGACGCGGCGCGCCCTGGATCGAGATCGATTTCCCCAGCGATGTGGCGCGCGCAACGCGAAGAAGTGCTGCCGCAACTGCAGGTTCTATCGGGAGGCAACCGCATGAATGCTTCGATACACCCCTCCTGGAGCGCGCGTCCCGGAGTGGCGCTCGAGCGGACCGCCAAGAACGCCCAGACGCGCAGCGCCAAGCTGCGCCGCATGCTGCAGAGTGCGGAGCTGGAATTTCTCATGGAGGCGCATAACGGCCTGTCCGCGCGCATCGTGCGCGAGGCGGGCTTTCGCGGGCATCTGGGCGTCGGGCCTGTCGATCTCGGCGCAATTCGGCGTGCGCGACAACAACGAGGCGAGCTGGACGCAGGTCGTGGACATGCTCGAGTTCATGGCCGATGCCAGCGATCTGCCGATCCTGCTCGACGGCGATACGGGCTACGGCAATTTCAACAACATGCGCCGCCTGGTGCGCAAGCTCGAGCAGCGCGGCATCGCCGGCGTTTGCATCGAAGACAAGCAATTTCCCGAAGACCAACAGCTTTCTGAACGGCGAGCGCCAGCCGCTCGCCGACATCGAAGAGTTCGTGCGGCAAGATCGCCGCCGGCAAGGACACGCAGCGCGACCCGGACTTCTCGATCGTCGCGCGCGTCGAGGCGCTGATCGCCGGCTGGGGCATGGAGGAGGCGCTGCGCCGCGCCGAGGCTTACCGCCGGGCGGGCGCCGATGCGATTCTCATCCACAGCAAGCTGTCGAAGCCCGACGAGATCCTGACCTTCGCGCGCGAATGGGCGCGCCGGGCGCCGCTGGTCATCGTGCCGACCCGCTACTACAGCACGCCGACCGATGTCTTCCGCAAGGCGGGCATCAGCACCGTGATCTGGGCCAATCACCTGATGCGCTCGGCCGCCGCGGCCATGCAGAGCATGGCCGCGGGAGATCTTCGACAGCGAAACGCTGGTGAACGTCGAGGACCGGATCGTCTCCGTCGACGAGATCTTCCGCCTGCAGGACGCCGACGAGTATTCGGCGGCGGAGCGGCTCTATCTGTCGAGCCGCCGGCGCCTCGCGCGCGGCGGTGGTGCTTGGCCGCGAGCCGCGGCAGCGGGCTGGAGGCGGTGACCGCGGATCGCCCGAAGGTCATGCTGCCGATCGCCGGCAAGCCGCTGCTGCGCTGGCTGGTCGACGCCTTCAAGAAGGAGAGCATCAACGATATCACCGTGGTCGGCGGCTATCGTGCCGATGCAATCGATACGGCCGGAATCAGGCTGGTCGTCAACGAGCGCTATGAGCGAGACGGCGAGCTCGCCTCGCTCGCCTGTGCGATCGGACCGCTCGATTCCGATACCGTGATCTCTTACGGCGACCTGCTGTTCCGCAGTTATGTGCTGCGCGATCTGATCGAGAGCCAAGGCGGACTTCGCGGTGGTCGTGGATTCGCTGCCGTCCGGCGACAGCAATCGCACGGTGCGCGACTTTCGCCTACTGCTCGCGCGGCGATGACCGCGGTCTGTTCGGCACGCCGGTGCTGCTGGAGCGCGTGACGGCGGTGCGGCGGCCGGCGCATGCGCGAGCGCGCTGCCGCATGGGCGCTGGATCGGCCTGCTGAACGTGAGTCGCGCGGGTCTGGCGATACTCAAGGAGGTACTGGCGAAGCTTGCAGCGCGAAACGGCATTTCGACACGCTGGACATGCCGGCGCTGCTGAACGCACTGATCGCCGGCGGTTCCGCAGATCGAAGTGCTGTACGTGCATGGGCACTGGCGCGGGGTCAACGATCTGGAGGACTTGCGCCAGGCGGTGGACTTCGCGCACGCCCAGGCACCTTTCAGCGCGATGATCGAGGCGCGGGATTTTGTCGAGGCGGCACGCGGCGCGGATTTCGCTGGTATGCCGGGGTGCCGTGTTCGTTCCTGACGCCCTTCATCAACTATGTCCTGCAGGAACCCTCGCTGCGCTATGTGTCGATGGCGAACGAAGGCGATGCGGTGGCGCTCATCGCCGGCGTGACGCTGGCGGGTGATGCCCAAACCACCTTGGGCGCGGCGTCGCCATGATGCAGAACTCCGGACTGGGCAATGCGGTCAGTCCGCTCACCTCGCTCACCTGGACCTTTCGCCTGCCGCAACTGCTGATCGTCACCTGGCGCGGCCAGCCCGGCGTCGCCGATGAGCCCCAGCATGCCTTGATGGGTCCGATCACGCCCGCGATGCTTTCGACCATGGAAATTCCGTGGGAGCTGTTTCCCACCGAGAGCGCGCAGATCGGGCCCGCTCTTGACCGCGCGATCGCGCACATGGATCAGCAGGGGCGCCCTTATGCGCTGGTGATGCAGAAGGGCAGCGTGGCGCCGTATCCGCTCAAATCGGGCAGCGGCGCGATCGGCGGCCCATCGAGCACGGTCGAGCACACAGCCGCGCGCGATGTGACGGCAAATTCTGCACGCCCATCGCGCCAAGAGGCGCTGCGTGCGGTCGTCGCGCACACCGCCCCGGCCTCGACGGTGCTGCTGGCAACCACGGGATATTGCGGCCGCGAACTGTACGCCGTCGAGGACCGGCCGAATCATCTCTACATGGTCGGATCGATGGGATGTGTCTTGCCGTTGGCGCTTGGGCTCGCGCTGGCACGTCCGGAGCTGCGCGTGATCGCGCTTGGATGGCGATGGCGCCGCGCTTGATGCGCCTCGGTGCTTTCGCAACCGTCGGGGCCTATGGTCCGCCGAATCTTTGGCACCTGCTGCTGGACAACGGCGTTCACGATTCGACCGGCGGCCAGGCGACGGTATCGCCACGGATTTCGTTTGCCGGGATAGCGGCCGCGTGCGGCTACGCCTCATCTCTGGAAACCGACCACCTCGCGCGTATCTCAAGCTGGCTGGCCGAGGCGCCGGCTGCCGGCGCACGCTTTGCGAGACTGCTCATTCGCCCAGGCACGACCCAGGATCTCCCCCGTCCTGCAATCACGCCCGTCGAGGTGAAGAAGCGCCTGATGCAGCACATCGGCGTGCCGCGGGGAGTCGACTGATGCTTCTGCTCAATCCCGGACCGGTCACGCTTGAGCGAGCGCGTCCGGCGCAGCTTGCTGCAACCGGATCTCTGCCATCGCGAAAGCGAATTCTTCGATTTGCAGGACGAGGCGCGCCGCCGTTTGCTGGCGACTTACTCATTGGACCCCGCGCAATGGGCCGCGGTGCTCATGACCGCCTCGGGGACTGCCGCGGTGGAAAGCATGGTGGCGGCATTGGTGCCCCGGATGGGACGTCTGCTGATCGTCGAAAATGGCGTCTATGGCGAACGTATCGCACACATTTGCGCACAGTACGGCATCGCCCACGAGCGCGTCGTCGGCGATTGGATGCAGGCAGCGGATTACGCGGCGATCGCCGCGCAACTGGCGTCGCAGCCAGGGAATTGCGCATTTACCCACGTTGCCATCGTTCATCACGAGACCACCACGGGCCGGCTCAATGATCTTCGTACCCTGGCCGCAGCGTGCGCCGAACACGGCGCGGCTTTGTTGATCGATGCGGTCAGCAGCTTCGGCGCGGAAGCAATCGATTTCACGGCGCCGGCCATATCCGCAGCGGCCGCTACCGCCAATAAGTGCCTGCACGCCGTGCCAGGAGCCGCGTTCGTGATCGTTAGGCGTCAGGACCTCAAAAACGCGGTCAGTCGAACTTACTACTTGGATTTGCCGCGGATGGCGCGCTTGCAGGACGAGCGCAATACCGCCTTCACGCCCGCCGTGCACGCGTATTACGCTTTGGTCGAAGCCTTGCGCGAATATGAGGAGGAGGGAGGAAGGCCGGCGCGATACGCTCGCTACGCGGCATTGGCGGAAAGTGTCAGGGCGGGGCTCGCGGCACTCGGCATCGAGACGGCCATCGCGCCGGCCGAATCCTCGGTGGTCTTGCGCGCCTACCAACTGCCGGCGCGACGCTCATACCGACAGATTCACGATGCCTTGAAAGCCGATGGGTTTGTCATCTACGCGGGACAAGGCGATCTGGCGAAGCGCCTGTTCCGAATTTCCACCATGGGCCAGGTGACTTCGAGCGACGTCGAGCGACTGCTGCGGTCTTTCGCGCGGCTGCTCGAATGAAGCTCGCAGCGATGATCGTTGCCGCCGCCGCAATGACCGCGGCCGCACCCAGCCGGTCCGCGATCCCGCCGGGAGAACCGGGTTCCGACGCGCCCGCCGGTCCCCTGCCGACGCCCCCGCCGCCGGGCCCCGAAAAACCGACCTGGACCAAATGGTTCAATCCGGAGACGGCGCCGTTCATTCCCGTTCCCGAAATTGCGCAGGACCCCAATAGCGGCTTGACCCTCGGTCTGATTCCCACCTGGATAAGCACCGATGAGAATCACAATGTCAGCCGGATCGTCGCCCCCGACGTCATCTACAATCCCAACTTCGGTCTCGGCGTGCACGGGCGCATTTTTTCCTATTCTTCGAGCGACGAGCAATGGTCGGTCGTCACGGGCATCAAGGAAAGAGTCGAGCGCGAGTTCGACGCGGAATATCAAGTCGGGCGCTTGCGTGAGGGTCGATGGTCGCTCAATTACAGCCTGGTTTACGACCGCGACGGCACCACGCGCTTCTACGGCATCGGCAACGAAACCCGCGAAAGGAATCAAACCAATTACACCGACCAGCAAGCGTTCGGGCAGGTGCAGGCAGGCCTGAATTTCAACCACACCTGGCAGCTGCTCTATACCGTGCGCCTGCAATCGGTCGACGTGTTGCCCGGTACGCTGAGCGATGTTCCCTCGATCGATGCGCGATATCCTCAGGCGCTGGGCACCACCAAGGAATTTCTCAATCGCCTCTCGTTGGTGTACGACACCCGCGATGATCCGACCGTGCCCACCCGCGGCATGCAGTGGGTGCTGTACGTCGGCGCCGCGGCGAAGGCGGGCTTGGTGAATGACTCTTCCTATAGCGAAACGGGCATCGACGGGCGCGGATTCTGGCCGATTGCACCCGATACGGTGCTCGCCGCGCATATGTCGCTGCGCTATCTGCCGACCGTCAACGACATCCCCTTTTGGGCGCTCAGCAATGTCGGCGGCGGCGATAGCGTCATCGGCGGCGAACAGCCGCTGCGCGGTTTTGGAGCGGGACGATTTTACGATCGCGACGCTTTCTCCACGACGGTCGAACTGCGCCACAAGGTGCTTTCGTTCGACGCGGTCACGACGCTGCTCGACATCGAGATCGCCCCGTTCGCTGACTTCGGCCGCGTGTTTTCGAGCTCAGAGACCAATCCGCTCGCCCATGTGCACGACGTCTTCGGGGTCGGCTTCCGCGGAATAGCGCGTCCCTTCGTCGTGGGCTATGTCGACATCGGCTATGGCAGCGAGGGCGCCGCTGTGTTCACCGGCCTCAACTATCCCTTTTGACGCTCGTCCGGCGGCGGGACCGCCGCGCTCTGCGTGGCCTTGTCAGGCTGCTGTTCCACGATTTCGTACCAAATCGCGTTCAGGACGGCAAAGGACAGCGCCAGCCCGGTTCCGAGAATCCAGCTGAAATACCACATCAGTAGCCTCCCGCCTCGTCGTCATGCATGTTGTCGAGCGTGATACGTCCCCGCAGTACCCTGAATACCCAGCCCGTATACGCCAGAACGATGGGCAGGAAAACGATCACGGCGGCCAACATGAGCAACAGCGTCTTGGCGCTGCTCGAAGCATCCCAAACCGTCAGGCTCTGATTGGGAAAGGTTGACGAGGGCATGAGGAACGGAAACAGCGCAAATCCGCCGGTCAGGATCGTGCCGCCTTGAACCAAGATACTCGCCAGGAAGGCTGCGCCCGCACGCTGGGCGCGCAGCAAAAAGTACGCGCCCAACGCGCCCGCCGCGGCGCCGGCCGGTGCGGCCCACAGCAGCGGCCAGAGGCGAAAATTATTCAACCAAGCACCCGTGACGATGGCGACGGTCTTGCGCGTCGGATCGGAAGGACCGGCGTGCGCCATGACGCTGCTCACCTCGTATCCGCCCAGCGCCGAGTAAACCCAGTAACCCGCGCCGAGAAACGCCAGCAAAAAAACCAGCGACGCCGCGCGGGCGACCCGGCGCGCGCGAGCGGCCATCGGTTCCCCTACCTTGAAGGCGGCATAGGTAGTGCCGTGCAAAATAAACATCGAGAGACTGATGATTCCACCCAGCAGTGCGAACGGATGCAGCAGACTGAAAAAGCTGCCCGTGACTACCGGGCGCTGCAAGCCGTCGAAGTGAAAGGGCACGCCGAGAAACAGATTGGCGAAGGCCACGCCGAGCAGCAGCGCGGGCAGGGCGCCGCCCAGCGTCAGCGCAATGTCCCAGGCGTTGCGCCAGCGCGCGTCGGCGATTTTTCGCGATATGCGAATCCGACGGGACGCAGAATCAACGCGACCAGCAGCAAGAACATCGCCAGATACAATCCCGAGAACGAGGCCGCATATAACAGCGGCCAAGCCGCGAATGCCGCCCCGCCGCCGAGCATGAACCAAACCTGATTGCCTTCCCAGACCGGCTCCACCGAGGACAGCAGCGCGCGGCGCTCGGCATCGGTTCGCCCAAGAAAGGTGAAACTTGCGCCGAGTCCCAGATCGAAGCCGTCGGTGATGGCGAATCCCATCAGCAGCACGCCGAGTATCAACCACCAGATCACCCGCAGGGTTTCGTAGCTCATGGCGGCGCGTTCATGGCGCCGCATGCGGGGCCAGTATCCGAGTCCGTCGGGTCCGCGGCGAATCGTGCGCACCAGAAGAAACACGTCTACCGCCGCCAGCGCGGAATAGAAGATGACGAAACCGACCAGCGACAACCAAACATTGCCCACCGCGGTGCGCGATACGCCGAGAAATGTGGGCAGCACGCCGTCGACCGCCCAGGGCTGGCGGCCGTACTCGGCGACGATCCAGCCCAGCTCGACCGCGATCCAGGGCAGCGGCAAGGCTGAAGAAACGCCAGCCTGCAGGAACCAGCGGTGCCGCTCGAAGCGATGCGCGCGTGGCGAGATAGAACGCGACCGCGAACAGCGCGATGAAAAACAGACCGAGCCCCACCATGAGCCGGAAACACCAGAACAGCACCGGAACATTGGGCACGGTCGACCAGGCGGCCGCGTCGATTTGCGCGGGCGTCGCCGCGCGCAGGATCGTCCGTGTAGCGCAGCAGCAACAAGCCGTACCCCAGGTCGGCTTGATGGGTCTCGAATCGCTGCAGCACCTGCGGATCGCGCGGCGCCGGCGCCGCGCAGCACCTGCAGCGCGGAGTAGGCCTCCATGCCCGCTCATGATGCGCGAGCGCGCCCGCGCCACCAGATCATCGATGCCCAGCACCGGCTGGTCGATGCGAGCGCGTCGCGATCAGACCGAGCAACCAGGGGATCTTCACTTCGGCGTGGGTCTTGCGGTGCCGCGACGTCGGGAAGCCCGAACACGGTGAAGCTGGCCGGCGGCGGCTGCGGTTTGCCACTCCGCCTCGATGGCGGCGATCTTCATCTTCTGGTTCTCGCCGGCGAGATACCCGGACTCATCGCCGAGCACGACCACCGAGAGCGAGCAGGCCAGTCCAAAGCTCGCCGCCACTGCCATGGAGCGCTGGCGATGTCGACATTGCGGCCGCGCAGCAGGTACCAGGCGCTGATCGACAGGACAAAAACCGAACCGACGACATAGCCCGCGGCAACGGTGTGCACGAACTTCGCCTGCGCAACGGGATTGAACAGCACCTCGCTGAACGAGGACAATTCCATTCGCATGGTCAGGTAGTTGAAATGCGCGCCTACCGGGTGCTGCATCCAGCCGTTGGCGATCAGAATCCACAGCGCCGAGAGACTCGAGCCCAGAGCCACCAGCGCCGTCACGACCAGGTGTCCGACCTGGGACAGCCGGTCCCAGCCAAAGAAGAACAGGCCCACGAAAGTGGATTCCAGAAAGAACGCGATCAGACCCTCCAAGGCGAGCGGCGCGCCGAAAATGTCCCCGACGTAATGGGCGTAATAAGCCCAGTTGGTGCCGAACTGGAACTCCATGGTGATGCCGGTCGCAACTCCCATGGCAAAGTTGATGCCGAACAGCACGCCCCAGAACTTGGTCATGCGCTTCCAGATCTCCCGGCCCGTCATCACGTAAACCGATTCCATGATCACCAGCATCATGGACAGCCCCAGCGTCAATGGCACGAACAAAAAATGATAGAGCGCGGTGAGCGCGAATTGCAGGCGCGAGAGCGTGACGACATCAAGATCGATCATGGGCTGTGCCCGCGGAAGAACAGCCACCAAAGCAGCATCAGTCCCAACAGCTTGGCCACCAGGGCCCAGGCGATTTTAGCCTTGAGGTCGCGCCGCCATTCATCGATCATTTCCCAAGGATAGCTCATCGGCGAGGATCGGAGGCACCGCGTGAAGGAATGACTTGGGTGGTGCATAATTGGTGCCATGAGCGAAAGCCGCACCTCACGCCTGCGTCCTGCGGGTCCCATTCTCGTCACCCGCGTGCGCAATCCGCCGCCGATACGCACCGCGAGCGTCACCGTGCTGTTCGCGGATCTTCGCGGCTACACCGGTATGGTGGAGCGCCTGCCCGCTGCGCAAGTGGTCCCGCTGCTCGATGAATTCCTGCGCGTTCTCAGCGGCGCCGCCCATAAATTCGGCGGCGAGGTCTATCACGTGGCCGGGGACGGGATCATGGCCGGCTTTGGCGTCAATGCCGAGAGCAACAGCGGCGCCTCGCAGGCGCTGGCCGCAGGGCATGCCATGTTGGAAGGTTTTGCCGCGGTCGCCGATCGTTGGCGCAGCGAGCTATCGATAGATGCAGGAATCGGCATTGGACTGCACTTGGGCGAGGTTGCCTTTGGGGTTCTCGGTCCGCCGAAGCGCAAAGTCACGACCTTGGTGGGCGATACCGTGAATGTCGCGGCCAGACTGTGCAGCAGGGCCCGCGCAGGCGAATTATTGTTTTCCTGCACGGTCGCGGCGGCTTTGAACGTCTCGCGAGAGAGCCAAGGCAGCTTTGCATCCACTTCGTTTCTGCAGTTGCCGCAATTCGAACTGCGCGGCCGCCGCGGTCCAATCGATATCTGGTGCGTGCCGGCGCTCGAGCGGCTCGCGCTGTAGCGGCTGGTGCCCCGAGCCGGGGTCGAACCGGCATGACCTTGCGGTCAACGGATTTTCATACCCTCTACGGCTTTCGCCGCCGCGCCGATGCGCGTTTGGGGTCTGGAGTGCGCCACGACCATGAGAGTCCCCGCAGAACTGCCTTTAGGTCCCCGCCGTCCACTCTCTACACCTGCCGGCCGCTCCAGCGCGGTCCGGATTGGCTCGGCGTTGCCTCGGGGACTTTCCCGGGGGTTCGCCGACTTTGACGGGATTCAAACAGAGCGTTTCCGCTGCTGCCGCTCAATTTTTATAAGTCCGTTGCGTCTACCAATTTCGCCATCGGGGCAAGCTGGGCAGTGTACCCGGGAACGCGTGCCGGCGGCGAGATCTCAAACGGCGGCTCCAAGGCCGTCGTTCGGTCCCAGGAGCCGCCAACTTCCACCTAGCGAGTTGTCTTCTACTTATCGAGCTTGGTTATCTTCGAGCCTTCCAGCGAGATATCGCCGAGCAGGCCTTTTTCGCCGAACACGAAGCCGAGGATGGGACGTTGCAGCGTCTTGCTGTCATATCGACCGCCCGCACCCATCGACAGCACCGCAACGTTGGTATCCGCGCCGATCGTCCAACCTTGGCTGTTCATGAATTTATCCAGTGCGTCCTGTGTCATGAACAAAATGACTTCCTTGCGCTTGGCCAAGCCCAGGGTGAGGCCCACGGATGCCGACGAGACGCTGTAATAAGCCACATCTTTGCCATCGATGCGCAGCGCGCCTTCGCCGAATTCGCCGCCGATGCCGACGCCGCCCTTGGTGATGCGCGGGAATACCAGAACGCCCTTGGCGCGCGCGACCAGGTCCTTGTGTTGCGGATTGAGTTCATAAAACTGATGCATCGCGACGTGTACGCGCTCATCAATTTCGGCCTTGGTTGCGCCGAATGACACTGCGCTCATGAGCAAAGCTGCGATCGCTAAACTCGATGCCGCGAATATTTTTCGTTTCATAAAACTTTCCTGATGGTTGACTGATTAACGCAAGTTAGTTTACGCAACTGGAATCTTCGTGAAACGCTGCGGCGGCGCGTATTGAAGTAGGCGCATGCTTACGCGGCGCGCCTATCAGGCCGACACGTCGAGCGTTTCACGCGCGCGCGCAGAGTAAAACGAGGCGTTCTGCCGTCCGCGCACGGCCTCCCTGGAGAACTCGATCAAATGGTAGGCAATAAAGCCGACGCCGAACAGCGCTTCAATCTGGCCCCGCTTGATGGCTTGCCACGCCATGCGCCAGAAGGGCCGGCGGTAGTCGGCGAGCAGACCCACACGCACCAGCAGATTGGCAACCAGCGTCAGGCCGCGCTTCAGATTCGCCCGCGTCAGGCGCGCGCCGCCGGGCGTCGCCAGCCGGTTGGCGTAGGTTGCCTCGATCTGGTGGGTGAAGCGCGCGTACAGCCGTTCGGGATCATAGGCGTACTCGATGCAACGGCGCCACGTCGCGACGACCTCATCATAGGGCCGCAGAAAGCACACGTTGCTTTCCCGCTCGCTGTCCTCGATCAGCCGGCCATCTTTTGCCAGCCGCTCCCACAGCGCGGTCTTGGGTAAAGCCTGCAATAGATTCATCGTGAGCATCGGAATTTGCGAGCGATTCACGAAATCCGTGAGACGGCGCTCGGTCTCCGGCGTATCCGAGTCCAGGCCCAGAATGATCCCGGATGCGACCTCCAGGCCATAACTGTTGAGGGTCCGTATCGCTTCGAGCATCGGCAGGGCAGCGTTGTGCTCCTTGTGCATCGCTTTCAAGGCGTCGAGTTCCGGCGTTTCTATGCCAATGAAGACTGCATCGAACCGCGCCTCGCGCATCATGGCGAGGATCTCGGGTTGCTTGGCGATATTGAGCGTCGCTTCGCACGCGAAGGAGACGGGGTATCCATGCTGCTTCTGCCACGCCACCAGATGAGGCAGCATTTCGCGGGTCGCCTTGCGGTTGCCGATGAAGTTGTCATCCACGAAATACAAAGTGGCCGGGCGCGTCTTTTGCGAGAAAATGAAGTCCAACTCGCCGATCAGCTGCCGCGGCGATTTCATGCGCGGTTGGCGGCCGTAGAGATTGGGTATATCGCAGAATTCGCACAAATAGGGGCAGCCGGAAGAGAATTGCAATGTGCCCAGCAGATACTTGTCGAGCGGCACGAGGTTGTAGGCGGGGTATGGAAAATCCTGCAATGCCAGGCGCTTGACGCTCGAGTAGCGGATTTGTCTGCAGGGGGCGTTGGTCGTGGCATCGAGACGGGCGATGAGTTGATCGGTCGCTTCGCCGAGTTCCCCGATGTGCAGGTAATCGAAGTCCGGGTATTTTTCCGGCGCGGCGGACACGGAGGGTCCGCCCAACACGGTCACCTTGCCGTGCGCCTTGGCACGCCGGCAGACATCGTGAATCTGCGCCGCTTGAATATGCATGCCGGAGACGAACACCACGTCCGCCCACGCGAAGTCGGATGGTTGCGCACGTTGCATGTTCTCGTCGATGAATCGTACCGGCCAAGGCAAGGGCAGATAATTGGCGATCAACAAAATGCCCTGCGGCGGCATGAAGGCTTTGGCGCCGACCAGACGGAAGGCGTGCGAAAAGGTGCCGAAGGCGGGTGCATACGCCGGAAAAATGCACAGAACGCGCCGGTGGTTTGCCGAATGGACAGGAGTGCGCACCGCGTTATGCTGGTCCGCCGTCGCCGCTTCGACAAGACATGGGAACCATCGCAGCAAGACAGTGCCGGGCCATCGAGGCCGTCGGAAAATTCCGACCCTCGTGGATAAACTGCATGTCGCAGGACCTTCGAGTAAAATATCTCGATAAGTGAACAGGGGAACTCTTGTAGCGCTGCTGCCGGTCGGCTGGCTGGAGCGGTTCGCGCTGTCGCCGACCGATCTGCTGCGCGATCGGACCTACCGCCGGCTCTGGACCTCGATCCTGATCTCCTCCTTTGGCGGCCAGGTGACTTTACTCGCCATTCCGCTGACGGCAGCCGTGCTGATGCATGCGGCGCCGACGCAGATGGGCCTGTTGACCGCCATGGAAATTTTTCCCTTCGCGCTGTTCTCTTTGCCGACCGGCGTGGTGCTCGATCGGGTCAGAAAGCTGCCGGTGTATATTTTCGGCGAGTTGTCCATCGCACTGGGGGTCGCCACCGTGCCCATCGCGTGGTGGTTGGGCTGGCTTTCCATGCCGTGGCTGTACATCGTTGCGTTTGTCATCGGTGCCGTGAATACCACGGCCGGCAGCGCGGCGCAGATCGTACTGACGCAAATCGTTCCGCGGCCGCGCCTGGTCGAAGCGCATGCCAAGAACGCGCTGGCTTCGGCGACGGCGGAGGTAACCGGACCGGCCGCGGCAGGTGCTTTGATCAAACTGACGGGCGCCCCGATCGCCCTCTTGGCGAACGCATGTCTGCTGCTGACCTCGGCATCCATACTTCGCGGCGTGCCCGTGAAAGAAACGCCCAGCAAGGTCAATCCGCCGTTTTGGTCGGCCATGCGCGAGGGCCTGGGCTTCGTGCGCGGTCACCGGCTGCTGGTGACGATGGCGTCGTGCGTGGGTATATGGCAAATGTGCATGCAGTGCGCCACGGTGGTGCAGATCCTGTTTGCAATTCATAAGCTCGGGCTCTCGGAGCGCGGCGTGGGGTTCAGCTACGTTGCCTTGGGCGTAGGCACGGTGTTTGCGAGCGCGAATGGTCATCGAGTGGTCAGGCGGCTCGGGCCGGGGCCGACGTTCGTGCTGGGATTCGCCATTTCGGGCACGGGTTGGCTGGCGCTGGCGGTCGCACCGGCCAATACGCTGGGCATCGTGGCTTACGCCGGCATGTTGTTGATGTACGGCGTGGGCGCCATCTTCATTTTCATCAATTTCCTCTCCCTGCGTCAGTCGGTCACGCCCGCTCCGATGCTTGGTCGCATGACGAGTACCATGCGCTGGCTGATTCTGTTGCCTGCCGGTCCCGGCGCGCTTCTCGGCGGCTGGTTGGGCGAACACGTGGGGCTGCGGGCCGCGTTAGGCTTTTCGGGAGTCACCGCACTGCTGTTGGCCTGCGTCGCCTGGCAGCTGCCGGTGATCCGCAGCGTGAAAACATTACCAACTCTTAAGGCTGAAGCGGTCACTCCGTATTCTTCCGATTCTCAATGACTTGACGATTGACGCTGCCGGCGCGAATGCGGTTGCCTCCGACCTACGCCCGCTGCCGGTCAACGGAACATGTCTTCGCGCCGTTTCACCCCCCAAGTCCGGTTGTCTTGCGACCGGACGACATCAAAGAAGGAGTCGTGAATGAAAGCTTCTCGTAAGGCGTTACTTTTGGGATTATGCATGGCCGCGAGCGCGATCACCGTTCCGGCGATTGCTTCCGCCGGTGTCGTGGTGGATATCGACGTGGCGCCGCCGCCGCTGCGCATCGAAACAGTACCTCCGCCGCGCGTCGGTTTCGTTTGGGCCCCGGGCTATTGGGAGTGGCGCGGCCATGAACACGTGTGGGTTGCCGGCCGTTGGATTGGCGAACGCCGAGGGTATCGTTGGGTTCCGGATCGCTGGGAGCAACGCGGCGAGCGTTGGCACCATGAGCGGGGCCATTGGGAGCGCTAGTCTTCCCATTGCAAAGCTGAAAGGATTGCGGCGCGGGCTTACAGAAGACGCGCCGCATTTTTTTAAACCTGGAAGCAGCCTTCGATGAGCGCCAAGCCGGCATTGCGAATCGGCCTTCTCTCCGACACACACGGCTTGCTGAGGCCCGAGGCGCGCGCGTTTGCCGCCGGATGCGACTACATCATTCATGGCGGTGATATCGGCTCGGCTGCGATTCTCGATGAGCTGTCAGCGCTGGCGCCGCTCATTGCGGTGAAAGGCAACAATGACCGGCAGGCTTGGGCCGCTCATTTGCCGCAAACCGACATGATTCGCGTGGGCGGCGTGTTCATTTACGTGATTCACGACATTTCACAACTCGATATCGATCCCGGTGCCGCCGGCGCAAACGTGATCGTGTCCGGCCATTCGCACATACCGCGGATCGAACATCGAGACGGGATTTTGTACGTCAACCCCGGAAGCTGTGGTCCCAGGCGCTTCAAGCTGCCCATCTCGGTCGGGGAGATTCATGTCGAGGACACCAAAGTCCGTGCGCGCACGGTGGAATTGATTGAAAGTCAGTAACCCGGCTCCGTTGCGCCTTTACCCGGTGTGACGAAGCGATACACCAGGGCGCCAATGGCGCCGCCGAGCAATGGTGCCACCCAAAACAGCCAAAGCTGCGACAGTGCCCAGCCTTGCACGAATACCGCAGGTCCGGTGCTGCGCGCGGGATTTACCGACGTGTTGGTGACCGGAATGCTGATCAAATGTATCAAAGTGAGGGTTAAGCCAATCGCCAGCGGCGCGAAGCCAACGGGTGCTTTCTTGTCGGTGGCTCCCATGATCACGAACAGAAATATCGCGGTCATGACCATCTCGCACACCAAGCCCGCAGCCATGCTGTAGTGACCGGGCGAATGAGCGCCATAGCCGTTGGCGGCCAGACCACCGGCGATCGGGTCGGAGCCATTGCCGCCGGCGATGAACAGCAAGAGGCCGGCTGCCGCGATGCCGCCGAGGACTTGTACGGCCCAGTAGGGCAGCAACTCTCTGGCCGGATGGCGTCCGCCGAGGACCAGTCCAAAGGTCACGGCAGGGTTGAGGTGACAGCCGGACACGTCACCGATCGCGTAGGCCATGGCCACGATGGTCAGGCCGAAGGCGAAAGCGACACCCAAGAGGCCAATACCGACCTGGGGAAAGGCGGCGGCGAGCACCGCACTGCCGCATCCGCCGAGCACCAGCCAGAACGTCCCGATGAATTCCGCTGCAAGCTTCCGGGTCAACGGCATAACCGACTCCTGTCTTTATTCGAATTTTTTCGCGAACGCCGCTTCGAAAGTCGAAGCAACAAGAAAATAGCAGAAATAGGCAGCGTTCCCCAAAAAGGGCGCTTAACCAGGGCCGATGCAAGAAATCTGGCGCTGCCCTGCGATCAAAAACAGGTCTCAATCGTCAAAAGTGAGTGAATAGGTGGTTTCAACCCCTTGATTTCGCTAAGCTCCAGCCAGCATGAATATGTCCAACGCCCTATGCGTCGAAAAGGTCCATGTCTGGCGCGGCGATCGGCATGTGCTGAAGGGCGTGAGCGCACGGATAGTGCCCCGGGAGCTGTTGCACATTTCCGGGGCGAACGGCACCGGTAAAACGACTCTGTTGCGGGTCGTCAGCGGCCTGCTGCGCCCGGAGCAAGGATCGGTGACCTGGCTTGGGCAATCAATCGCCGCGATCCGGACCGACTACCAGGCCGCGCTGGCCTACGCTTCGCATGAACCTGCGCTGAAGGCGGATCTCACCGCCCTGGAGAATCTGCGCTTCGCGGTGGGGTTGAAGCGCCGCATCGGCGTGGATGAGCTGCGCGCCGCGCTGGTGCGAACCGGGGTTGGCGCCTGCGCCGATTTGCCCGCGCGGGTATTGTCCGCGGGGCAGCGCCGCCGGGTTGCCATGGCGCGAATCCTGGCGATGAGCGCCACGCTCTGGTTGTTGGATGAACCGTATACCAATCTGGATGCGGCCGGCTCGGAATTGATCTCCGAGCTGCTGCAGACTCACGTGGCAGCCGGCGGCCTGGCCATGGTGGTCGCCCATCACGAACTGAAGCTTCGCTGCACGGTCAGACACATGGAGCTCAATTGATGACGGTCGGCGCCTGGGAGGCGTTTTGGTTGATCGTACAGCGTGAGCTGCGTCTCAGTTTCCGGCGGCCGGAGCAACTATTACAGCCCTTGGTGTTCTTTCTCATCGTTACGACGCTTTTCCCGCTGGGATTGAGCTTGCAGCTGTCGCTGCTGCGAGACATCGCGCCGGGCGTACTGTGGGTGGCGGCGCTGCTTTCGGCACTGCTGTCCCTGGATTTTCTGTTCAAGAGCGACGCGGATGACGGCACGCTGGAGCAACTCGCCTTGAGCGGGCATGGTCTCACCGTCATCGTGGCGGCGAAAACCCTGGCGCACTGGCTGGTCACGGGGCTCGCCTTGGTGCTGGTTTCACCGATTGTGGGAACTGCGCTTGGCATTCCCAACGACGCATTTGCGACAATGTTGTTGAGTTTGGCGCTGGGCACTCTGACCTTGAGTTGGTTGGGCGCCATCGGTGCCGGCTTAACGATCGGTTTGCGCCGCGGCAACGTGCTTTTTTCCCTGATCGTGCTGCCGCTGGCGATGCCTTTGCTGATTTTCGGCGCGGGCGCCACCGATCGAGCGATTTCGGGTACCAGCGCGGCGGGAGCCTTGTACTTGTTGGCGGCGCTCTGCGTGTTCACGTGCACCCTGGCGCCCTTTGCGGCGGCGGCGGCGTTGCGCATCACTTTGGAATAACGGCTGAAGACTCATGTGGACCTGGTTTTACAAGCTCGCTTCTCCACCCTATGTCTATGGGGTGGCGGCCGCGCTCATGCCCTGGTTCCTGGGATTGGCTGCCCTGACCATCGGCTATGGCTTGATCGGGGGCTTGGTTTTCGCGCCGCCCGACTATCAACAGGGCGATGCGTTTCGCATCATTTACGTTCACGTTCCGAGTGCAATCCTGTCCGTGACGGTCTACACCATCATGGCAGTGGCCAGCGCTGTCGCGCTCATCTGGCGCATCAAGGTGGGCCACGCGGTGGCGGCGGCCTCAGCGCCCATCGGCGCCTCGCTGACCCTGCTGGCGTTGGTGACCGGCTCGCTGTGGGGCAAGCCGATGTGGGGCACGTACTGGGCCTGGGATCCGCGCCTGACATCCGAACTGATTCTTTTGTTCTTGTACGTTGGCGTCATGTCCTTACGCCCGGCTTTCGAGGATCCGGCTCGCGGCGATCGCGCGGCCGCGCTGCTGGCGGTGGTTGGGGTGGTCAACGTACCCATCGTGCACTTCTCGGTGGTGTGGTGGAACTCGCTGCATCAGGGATCCACGCTTGTTACACTAGAGGGCCCCAAGATGCAGAGCAGCATGCTCTGGCCACTGCTGTCGGTGTTGTTGGGCTTCACGTTGTTCTACGCCGCAGTGCTGTGCATTCGGGTGCAAGGCGAGGTCCTCATTCGCGAGCGGCAGTCGGCGTGGGTGCGGGAGGCGATCAAATCATGAACGGCGGCGATTTTTGGTCCATGGGCGGTTATGCCCGCTATGTCTGGCCCTGCATGGGCTTTGCCTGCGTGGTGTTGGCGTGGAATCTGTGGTCGGCTAGGCGCTATCTGCGCCGCCGCCAAGGTCCGGGCCGCCCGCGCAATCGCGATGGCGGCGAGCGAGGCGCCATGACGCCGCGCCGCAAACGTCTGTTCGTGGTGCTCGGCATCCTGGGCGGGGTGGCCGCGTCGGTGTCCCTGGCGGTGATGGCATCGCGCGAGAACATCATGTTCTATTTCGATCCCACCCAAGTGGTGGAGGGCAAGGCCCCGCTCGCCAAGCGCTTCCGCATCGGCGGCATGGTGGTGAAGGGCAGTGTCCAGCGCAAGCCGGGAGATCTTGAGGTCCGCTTTGTGCTCACCGACTTCGCCCACCAGGTTCCGGTCGAATACACCGGGGTGCTGCCGGATCTGTTCCGCGAAGGCCAGGGCATCATCGCGCATGGCACGATGAACTCGAGCGGCGCCTTCGTCGCGGACGAAGTGCTCGCGAAACACGATGAGAAGTACATGCCGCCGGAAGTTGCGGCATCGCTGAAGAACAAGCCCGGCGCGGGTGCCGCAGCCCACGGTCCGGGCACTTAAGGAAGGAAATGCCATGGCAGCCGAATTAGGAATATTTGCCCTCATTCTCGCCTTCCTGCTGAGCCTGTCGCAGGCATTCTTCGGCTTGGCAGGCGCTTGGAAGGGCAAGCCTGCCTGGATGGCGGTGTCGCGGCCGGCGGTCACCGGGCAGTTCGTCTTCGTCGCCATGGCATTTGCCTGCCTGGTGTATTGCTTCGTGAACGACGATTTTTCGGTGCTGTATGTGGCGCGCAATTCCAATTCGCAATTGCCGCTGTTCTACCGGATCGCGGCGCTGTGGGGCGCGCACGAAGGTTCGCTTGCTGCTGTGGATCCTGATCCTGTCGATCTGGAGCGTCGCGGTGGCCGCGTTCAGCCGCGCTCTGCCGCTGACTTTTTCCAGCCGGGTGCTGGGCGTCATGGGCCTCATCAGTGCGGGTTTCATGCTGTTCACCTTGTGGACCTCGAGTCCCTTTCTGCGTCTGATTCCCGCCGCGCAGGATGGCGCCGACTTGAATCCGGTGCTGCAGGATTTCGCTCTGGCGATTCATCCGCCCATGCTCTACATGGGATATGTCGGTTTCTCCGTGGCCTTCGCCTTTGCCTGCGCAGCCATGCTGGAAGGGCGCCTTGACCAGACCTGGGCAAAATGGACGCGGCCGTGGACGATTTTCGCGTGGATGTTCCAGACCATCGGCATCGCGTTGGGCAGCTGGTGGGCTTATTACGAATTGGGCTGGGGCGGCTGGTGGTTTTGGGACCCGGTGGAAAACGCCTCGTTCATGCCCTGGCTGGTGGGAACGGCGCTGATCCATTCGCTTGAGCGTCACGGAAAAGCGCGGCATCTTCAAAAGCTGGACGCTGCTGCTCGCCATTTTTGCCTTCTCGTTGAGTTTGGTAGGGACCTTTCTGGTGCGCTCCGGCGTGCTGGTATCGGTGCATTCCTTCGCCACGGATCCGACCCGCGGTCTTTACATCCTGGCCTTCCTGGTGCTGACCATCGGCGGCTCGTTGACCTTGTATGCGTGGCGGGCGCCCAAGCTGTATGCGCCGGGCGGCTTCGAACTGTACTCGCGGGAATTTTTCTTGCTGGTCAACAACGTGATTCTGGTCGGCGTCGCCGGATTGGTGCTGTGGGGCACTTTGTCGCCGCTGGTCTATGAACTGCTCGGCATCGGCAAGATATCGGTGGGACCGCCGGTTTTCGCCCTGATGTTTTTGGTGCCGATGTTCCCCTTGATGGTGTTCCTCGCCATCGGCATGCACTCCGCCTGGCGCCGCGGCAAGCTCACGGTCACCGCCAAGCCGCTATGGTGGCTGCGCGGCCGCCGCGGTGCTGTTGTCGGTCGCGATCCAAGGATTGCTGTTCAAGGAATTTCACTGGGTGGGCCTCATCGGCTTCAGCTTCGGCTTTTGGATCATGTTTTCCGCGGCGCTCGAACCCTGGCGGCGGCTGCGCCAGAAACAAACGCTGAGCGCGGCACTGTTGGGCATGTCGATCGCGCACTTGGGCGTCGGCATGTTTGCCATCGGCGCGAGCGGCGTCGAGAGCTACAAAATCGAGAAAGACGTCGCTTTGAAGCCCGGCGGCAGTTATTCGATCGCCGGCTACGACTTCAAATTCGTCGGCGCCGCCAACGTGCGCGGACCGAACTACGACGCGGTGCAAGGCACGCATCGAAGTGACCCGCGGCGGCAAGCCGGTGACCACGCTGTTGCCGCAGAAGCGCCAATTCTGGGTGCAGCAGACCAGCAACAGCAAGGCGGCCATTTCGGTGGGCTGGGCACGCGACTTGTTTGTCGCGATGGGCGATCCGCTGGGCGCGAATGCCTGGAGCATGCGCATTCAGTACAAGCCGCTGGTGCGCTACATCTGGTTGGGCGCCATCGTCATGGCGCTCGGCGGATTGATTGCGGCCACCGATCGCCGTTATCGGGTCAAACTGCCGGTTGTCTCGCAGGAAACCGTTGCCGCCGCCGAAGCCGCGGGCGCAGCTCGGTTCCGCCTGATGTGGAAGTTCCTGTTGCCGTTTGCGGCATTCGTCGGGTTGGTGGTGTTGTTCGTGTTCGGCTTGAACCCGAACCGCGACATCCACGCGTTGCCCTCGCCGCTGATCGGCAAGCCGGCGCCCGAATTCGCGCTCACCGATGTGCTCGATCCGAGCCGCACGGTGAGTACTGCCGCGCTCAAGGGCCAGGTTTACGTACTCAATGTCTGGGCCACCTGGTGCGTCGCCTGTCGCGAGGAGCAGGAGGAGTTGCTCGCCATCTCGCGCCGGCATGTGGTACCCATCATCGGACTGGACTATCGCGACAATCATGACAAAGCCAAGCTATGGTTGGAGCAGCTCGGCAACCCTTACACCGCGGTGCCTTTCGACAGCGATGGCCGGACCGCGATCAATTGGGGCGTTTACGGCGCGCCGGAAACCTATCTGGTGGACACGCACGGCCGGGTCATCTTCAAGTTCATTTCTCCGCTGACGGAAGAAGTATGGGAAAAGGAATTCTTGCCGCGCATCGCGGCCGCGCGGAGCGGCGCTTGACGCGATTTTGCGCGCTGCTGCTGGCCGCCGCGCTGGGCTGCGGTGCCGCCGCTGTCCTCGCCGCGCAAGCGCCGGCGGCGTTGGACGATCATGGCCAGCTGCGGGATCCCTTATTGCAGACGCGGTTCGAGCGCATTACCAAGGAGCTGCGCTGCTTGGTATGTCAAAACGAATCGATCGCCGATTCCAATTCGGACCTGGCGGCGGACCTTCGCCGTCAGGTGCGCGAGATGTTGGTCGCCGGCAGGAGTGATGACGCCGTTTTCAAATTCATGACGGATCGTTACGGCGAGTTCGTGCGCTTCGCGCCGCCGTTGACCCCGAAGACCGCCCTGATCTGGGGCGCGCCGTTCTTCACGCTGCTGCTGGGTGGCTTCATCGTTTTCCGCGTCGTCCGCCAACGCTCGCGAATGCCGCTCGACGAATGAGCGCTTTCCTCATCGTCGCAGCTCTCATGGCTGCGATCGCCGCGGCCATCGTGGCGACACCGCTGCTGCGCGACACGCGCAGCCGCATCATCGGCGCCGTTGCCGCCTGCATTGTCGCGGGTGCCGCCGCGGGTTTGTATCCGCTGTGGTCGAATTGGGATTGGCGCGCGCCGCCCGCAACCGGGCAGAATCTGCCTGCCCCGGACGTGCTGGCCATGGTGGCAAAACTCGAGCAACACATGCGCGACGATCCGCAGGACATTGCGGGCTGGTTGATGCTGGGACGCTCGTATCTGGCTTTGCAGCGCATGGACGATGCAGTCAATGCCTACGATCGCGCGCACCAGCTGAAGAACGACAGTGTCGAAGCCGCTCTAGGATTGGGGGAGGCCGTCAGTCTGCGCGCCGGCGGACAGATCTCGCCGGAGGCATCGAAGCTATTTGAAGATGCGCTGAAATTGGAACCCAACAATCCGAAGGCTCTGTTGTATGGCGGATTTGCCGCTGCAACCCGCGGCGATCGTGCGCTGGCGCGCAGCCGCTGGCAGGCGCTGAAAGATTTACATCCGCCGCCGCAAATCGAGCAAATGCTCGACGCGCGCATCGCCTCACTGGGCGGCGCCGAGGAATCGGGGACGAACGCGTCGCCGGCGGGGACGAGCCCGAGTGCCCAGGGGTCGGCAGCGGCCCAAGTCACTGTCAATATACGCATAGCGCCTGCATTGAAAGCGCGCTTGAAAACGGAGACGCCCTTGTTCGTATTCGCTCGTGAGCCCGACAGCCGTGGGCCGCCTCTGGCAGCCAAACGTCTGACGAGCGAGGCCATCGGTACGCGGGTGCAATTGTCGGCGGCAGACTCCATGATGCCGGGCCGCGTGCTGACCGCCGGACAGCGGGTGTCGATCACGGCGCGCGTGTCCTTCAGCGGACAGCCGATTCCCAGCGCAGGCGATTTGTACGGCGAGCTTTCCTACGATGTCGGCCACGATGGCGCGCTCGATCTGGTGATCGACCGGGTTCAAGAGTAGGGCGAATGATCATCCCGCATCAGACCGCCGGGGAATGCCCGAGGATTTGCGGGGGAACCAATGCGCCGTCGAGGCTGTATATAGCCCTGTCGCGCCTCGCGCTGCGCCGCAGGCAGGCGGCGCGGGTGGCGGGCGGCAAAATATTGTCGTATTTGCCGCAACTTTTGCGCGGGCCCGCGGGTATTTACCCAAGCGCGCCGTGGAACCGGCGAGAACAAGCGATGAAGTCATGAGCAGTATCCTGTTCGATCAACAATCTGAAACCGCGGCAACCGCCAAGGTGCTGAACCGGCGCCTGATCGCCTGGTCGGTCGGCGGTTTATTGATTGCGGGCGTGGTCGGGCTGGTTGCGTGGCGTGTCGAGCACGCCCTGGCAAAACCCGCGCCTGCCCCGTCGGCCATTCCCACCGTTTCGGTTGCGGAGGTGGGCATCAGTGCGGTGCCTTCCACCGTCGGCATCATCGGCACCATTGCGGCACGCTATGACATGCCGATTGGCGTCGAAGGCGACGGCGGCCGTGTAACCGCGGTGTATGTCGAAGCCGGCGATCATGTGAAACAGGGCCAGGTGCTGGCGCACCTGGACAATTCGGTGCTCGAACCGCAGGTGGCCAATTTGCAGGCGGCACTCGATCAAGCGCGCGCCGAGGCGGATCTGGCTGACGCCGAATATCAGCGCGCCCGCGCGGTGGGAGCGTCCGGCGCTTTGTCGGCCGAAGAGACGCAACGCCGTAAATCGAGCGCCGTGACCGCGGCTTCGCACGTCAAGGTGGCCGCCGCGCAGCTTGCGGAAGCCAAGGCTCGCTTGGCGCGCGCCGACGTTCGCGCCCCCGCCAACGGCATCATTTTGACCCGCAATGTGGAAGTGGGCCAGACGGCGATGCCCGGCGGTGAGGCATTGTTTCGCCTTTCCAAGGACGGCGAGACGGAATTGCGCGGCCAGGTGGCCGAACAGGATTTGCCGCTGCTGAAGGTGGGGCAGCCCGTGGACGTGAGACTCACCGGCAGCTCGAAGATTTATCCGGGCCGCATCCGGTTGCTGGGCGCGGTCATCGATCCGTCGACGCGCCTCGGCACCGCCAAAATATCGCTGCAGCCCGACCTCAATCTGCGGCCGGGCGCCTTTGCGCGCGCGGAGGTGACGGTCAGCAATGCCGAGCGCGCGGTATTGCCTCAAACCGCGGTGCTCAGCGACGACAAGGGCAGCTATGTGCTGATCGTCGATGCCCAGGGCAAAGTTGAACGCCGCGCAGTGCGCGTGACGGGGATGATATCCAGCGGCGTAACCATCGCCGACGGCCTCAATCCCAAGGACCAGGTCGTCACCACGGCCGGTGCCTTCCTGCAAGTAGGAGAGACCGTTAAACCGGTCATGTCGGCCGCAGGCACGTCATGAAGAATATTTCCGCGTGGGCGATTCGCCATCCGGTGACGCCCATTGTGCTGTTCGTCGTGCTGCTTTTCCTGGGGATCGTGGCCTTCATTCGCTTGCCGATCAACAACAATCCGGACGTCTCATTTCCGGAGATCGACGTCGATATTTCCCAACCGGGCGCGGCGCCCACGGAAATGGAAACGCAGATCGCGCAAAAGGTGGAAGGCGCCATTGCCAGCATCGGCAACATTCACCATCAGCAAACCTACATTACCGAAGGTAATGTCCATATCAGCATCGAATTCAATATTGCGACGCCGATCGACCGGGCCGTAACCGATGTTCGCAACGCCATCGCCCGAGTTCGCGCCGATCTGCCGCAGGGCATTCTGGAGCCGCAGGTGCAGCGTCAGGATGTCGGACGGCGGCACCTTTGCCATCTATGCCGTGACGACCACCAATATGACGCCCGAGCAGCTGAGTTGGTTCGATCGACAATACCATCACCAAACGGCTGTTGGCCGTGCACGGCATTGCGCAGGTTCAGCGCATCGGCGGCGTCAACCGGGAAATCCGCGTGGAGCTCGATCCGGCGCGTCTTCAGGCGTTGGGATTGACCGCGGTCGAAGTCAATGAGCAGCTGCGGCAACTGAACCTGGACGCATCGGGCGGCCGTGCCCAGGTTGGCGGCGGCGAGCAAGCCATCCGCGTACTCGGCGGCGCCAAGTCGGCCGAAGCTCTGGGCGACACGCTCATCATCGTGCCCGGCGGCAAGTCGGTGCGGCTGAACGAGATCGCCGACGTTCACGACGGAGTGGCCGAGACGCGCAGTTTGGCGCGGCTGAACGGCCGTCCCGCCACGGCATTCGAACTTTACAAGTCCCGAGGGGTTTCGGACGTCAGCACCGCGCGAGGCGTCGCGGCGGAGCTGGTGAAGATTCAAAAGGACAATCCGTCGCTGCAATTCGAGCGGATTTTCACCACCGTCGACCATACCATCAAGACCTATCACTCTTCCCTGGAGGCGCTGATCGAAGGATCGATTCTGGCGGTCGCCGTGGTGTGGTTTTTTCTGCGCAATTGGCGCGCCACGCTCATCTCGGCGTTGGCGATCCCGCTGTCGGCGATACCCACCTTTGCCTTCATGCAGTGGATGGGCTTTACCCTCAACGAGATCACGCTGCTGTCGCTGTCCCTGGTCGCCGGGGTGCTGGTGGACGATGCCATTGTGGAAATCGAGAATATCGTGCGCCACATGCGCATGGGCAAGAGCGGCTATCGCGCGGCGATGGAAGCGGCCGATGAAATCGGGCTCGCCGTGGTGGCCACCTCCGCCACCATTATCGCGGTATTTCTTCCGGTCAGCTTCATGGGCGGTGTCAGCGGCCAGTTCTTCCGGCAATTCGGTCTCACGGTCGCCGCGGCGGTGTTCATCTCCTTGATGGTGGCGCGCATGATCACCCCGGTGCTCGCGGCCTATGCCTTGAACCGCGATGCCATCCCGCATCGCGACGACGGTCCGATCATGACCGCCTACGTGCGGGCGCTGAAATGGTGCGTCGCGCATCGCTGGAGAACCATCGGATTCGGCACCTTGTTTTTCGCGCTTTCGGTCGGCGGCGGCATGCTGCTGCCGAAAGCCTTCATGCCGTCGGAGGACTTTTCCACTTCGATTTTGAATATCGAACTGCCGCCGGGGGGCAAACTCGAAGACACCTCCCGCATCTCCGCCGCGGTCACGGCCATCGTGCGCAAGCAGCCGGAGGTTACCGACGCGGTGGAATTCGTCGGTATCGACAGCTCCGATGTACGTCAAGCCACCGTGTTCATCACCACGGTACCACGCGACCAGCGCAATGTGAGCACCAAGGAAATTGAGCAGCGCCTGATGCCGCTGCTCAATCAGGTTCCGGACGCGCACATCAGCTTCCAAAACTTCGGGTTTGGCGGCGGCCGCGATGTCACGTTGTTTCTGGTCGGCGACGATCCCGCCTTGACGGAGCGCACCGGCCATCAGTTGCTGGAAGAAATGCGCGGGCTGAAGGAGATTCGCTCGCCGCGCATCAACGGCGACATGCCGCGGCCGGAAATCGTGGTGCACCCGAGACTGGATCTCGCCGCGCAATTGGGCGTCAGCGTGCAGAGCATCAGCGAGACCATCCGCATCGCGACCTTGGGCGATTTGCCGCAAAACGGCGCCAAGTTCGCCTTGAGCGATCGCACCATACCGATCCGCGTCAGTCTGCCGGAACGATCGCGGCGCGACTTGACCACGCTGGAGAATTTGCCGGTGCCGACCAGTTCGGGGGTCAGCGTGCCCTTGAAGTCGGTGGCCGACTTGAGCTTCGGTGAAGGCCCCTCGACGGTGCGGCGCTACAATCAAAGCCGCCGCTTGTTCATCGATGCGGACTTGGCGCCCGGCGTGCAATTGGGGACCGCGGTCAAAAAAGTCCACGAGCTGCCGACGCTGCAACATTTGCCGCAGGGGGTGCGCTTGGTGGAAACCGGCGATACCGAATTCATGAATGAGCTCGTGGCGAACTTCGCAGTTGCGGTCGCGGCCGGGGTGTTGATGGTGTTGGCGGTCCTGGTGCTGTTGTTTGCCCGGGTGTTTCAGCCGATAACCATCCTATCGGCATTGCCGCTGTCGCTGGGCGGCGCGGTCTTCGCCCTGTTCCTGACCAACACGCCATTTTCCTTGCCGGTCATGATCGGCGTGCTGATGCTCATGGGCATCGTGGCCAAGAACTCCATCCTGCTGGTGGACTTCGCCATCGAGGAAATGCGCGCCGGCAAGACCCGCTTGCAAGCCATTGTCGAAGCGGGCCACAAACGCGCGCGCCCGATCGTCATGACGACGGTGGCAATGGTGGCGGGCATGATGCCCGTCGCATTGGGCTTGGGCGAAGCCAGCGATTTCCGGCGCCCCATGGCGATCGCCGTCATTGGCGGACTGATCACCTCGACATTGCTGACGCTGGTGATCGTTCCGGCGGTATTCACGCTGTTCGATGATATCGAACGCTGGGCCGGTCCCCGCGCCGCGAAAATACTGGCCGGTTCGCCGGCTATGGAGCCGGGCGGAGTCCCCTTGACGGCCAAACAGGCAAAAGAGTAGCGATTCGCCACCGATCCACCGGTCGCGGCCTTGCGGCGGCGCTGCTCGGCGTAGCCGGCGCGATCACAGTCGTCACAGCCCAATCGGCGCCGCTCGGCGCCGCCAATGCGGCCCGTTTGCACGGCTGTCACGCGGCCGCTCCACTGGCGCCGCTCATCTACAGCATGAAGCTGCAGCAAGCCGCCCTGCGTTATTCCCGCGGTGAGCCTCTGCAAGAGGCGATCGCCGCCGCGGGCTACCTGGCGGAGCAATCGGCGGCGATCCACCTTTCCGGCGCCGTCAATGACGCGCAAATCGAAAGCATGTTCGTCGCCCGCGATTGCGGCACTCTGCAAGATCCGCGTATGCGCGAGTTGGGCGCCGTTGCGCGCGGCCGCGAGCTTTGGTTGATCGTGGCCGCGCCCGTGGTGCTCCCGGCTCGAGGCGATGCGGCCACGGTGAGCCGCGTCATCCTCGAGCTGGTCAATAAGGCCCGCGCCGCGGGCAGGCGTTGCGGCGGCAAATACTTCGCACCCGCCGTTGCCCTCACGCTCGATCCGGCGCTCACACGCGCGGCGCTGGCACACTCGCGCGACATGGCCGAGCATGACGCCTTCGAGCACCGCGGACGCGACGGCAGCACGCCGGATGTTCGCGTGGAGCGTGCCGGCTTCGGCGCTCACAGCATCGTGGGCGAAAACATCGCCGCCGGCGCCATGACCCCGAATCAGGTGATGGAAGGCTGGCTCGCGAGCCCCGCACACTGCGAGAACATCATGGACAGCCGCTTCACCTTGATCGGAATCGCTTATGCGGAGAATTTGCATACCGGTTCGGCGGTGTTTTGGACCCAGGACTTCGCTGCGCACCGCTGACGTGAGATGATGCGCGGATTCAGGGAGAGAATGCTTGAAAAAAATACTGTCGGGCGCCGCGGCAGCAATATTGATCGCCTATGTATTCGTTTCGTGGCAGCTTGGCTTCGCGATCCAAAAGCAAATCGACGAGCCGCTCGAACAGCTCAAGGGCAGGACTCCGTACATGCAAGTCGTGGCCAACACCTATCGGCGCGGCTGGTTCGTCTCGGAGCAGGACCTTACCATCGAGCTGTTCCGTGGTCTTGCGGGTGCGCCGGCCGCGGCAGGCGCAATTTCGGCTCCCATCCAGATCAAGGTTCACAATGTGATCTGGCACGGGCCGATCTGCGGCCTGACCTGCATCGGACTGGCGCGCGTGCGGTCGCATGTGATGTTCGGGCCTGCGCTGCAGGCGTATCTGTCGTCGGCCTTCGGTTCAGCGGAACCGCTGCACATCGAATCGAGGATGGGTTTTGGCGGCGGGGGATCCGCGACCGTGTCGAGTCCGGCAATCAAGGATGCCGTTGTGTTGCAGGGCGGCCGCCTCGGTTGGGGCGGCTTCGAACTCAAGAGCGAGTTCGCACGCGACATGAACTCTTATTCGGTGCACGCCACGATGCCGAGAGTTTCCTATGCGTCGGCGGACGGCGGTCAGGTCGAGCTCGACGACCTCGATTTGGTTGCCCACTCAAAACGCGCGCTGCGCAGCTTGTATCAGGGAGATTCCAGCATCGCGCTCGGCCGGATGAGCATTTCCGCCGCCAAAGGCGGCGCAGCGGTCTTGAACAATGTGCGAAGCAGCTACCAGGGCGCCGTGAACGACGGTTACATGAACATGACCGACAAGGTCAGCGTCGAAGCGATTTCCGCAGCCTCGCTCAGATTCAGCGGGGCGCACTTTGATTTCTCGATGAATCATTTGCAGATGGATTCGCTGGAGCAACTGAGCGCAGCGATCCAGAAGCTCAACCAGGACGCGGTGCTGTCGCCCGCGCAGCGCAGTGAAAACCTGCTGGCGGCGGTTAAAGCGCCCGGCAGCGTCCTTCTCTCGCACAATCCGCAATTTTCTCTCGACCGCTTCAGCATTGCCGCCGGCGGCGGCGAGGTGCGTTTGAGCGGCACGCTCACTTTGAACGGAGTCGCTGAATCGGACTTTGCGCCCGGCGCGGATCCCAAGGCAATCATCCAGAAATTGGGCGCTGATCTGGACATGTCGGTCGATGATGCTTTCTTGAGCGCCTTGCCGAATGGCGCGCAGGCGACGGCGCAGCTGCAGTCCTTTGCCGATCAAGGTCTGGCGAGCCATGCGAACGGCAAATTTCACTCCAAAATCGCGTTCCATGCGGGCTTGACGACTTTTGACGGTAAAAGCCTTCCGCAGCCGGCGCCGCCGGCAAATCAAGGTGCGCCGGCGCCGCCGCGCCCCTAATCCATGACGGCTTGAGCGTCCTCGGTCACGGCGCGGCGGGGAGGACGGATGAGCAGCAGCAGGGGCGTGACGAGCAGCGTCAGAAACAGCATGAACCAAAAATCGTCGATGTAGGCGATCATGGCGGCTTGTTGGCTCATGGCGGCATCGAGCAGCGCCGCCCCGGCGGGCGCATGCGCACCAAAAACAGCCGATACCGCGGGGTTGTGCCACGCGGGGTTGCCGGTGGTCACGCGCTCGGCGAGCGAGGAATGGGCGATGACGGTGTTGCGCACTAAGAGCGTCTGGACCAACGAGATGCCGATGCTGCTGCCGATGTTGCGAACCAGGCTATAGATGGAGGTCCCCTGCGCGCGCATTTCGGGACTCAAGGTGGCAAATGTCGCGGCGCTCAACGGCACGAACACCAGGCCCGTCCCGAAGCCTTGAATGACGCCGGGCCAAACGATGTCGCTTTCCGACAGATCGAGCGAGTAGCCCGTCATCTGCCATAGCGCGAAAGCGCTGATCAGAAATCCGGCCAACAGCGTCAATCTGAGGTCCACCTTGCCGATGATGCGACCCGCAATCAGCATGGCCAACATGGTGCCGATGCCGGACGGCGCGGTGACGAGGCCCGTGGTCGCGACCGGATAGCCGAGCAGATTTTCCAACATGGTCGGGAGCAGTGCGCGCGTCGCATACAGCACGAGACCGACGATGAAGATGAACAACAGACCGGTGACGTAATTTTGATTCTTCAGCAGCCGGTAGTCGAGGAAGGATTGCTTCGCCGGCGTCGTGGCGGTGTGCGCCACGAAGTAGGTTGCCGCCACAAAGGCCACGACGGCCTCGATCCAGGCTTCGGTGGAGGAAAACCAATCGTTTTGCTGGCCGCGATCCAGCAACAACTGTAGGGAGCCGAGCGCGAGACTCAAGGTCGCGAATCCAAAGAAATCGAATCGCGCCTGTCTTCCGCCTGGGTCTGGCCGGATATATCTCCACATGCCGTAAAACGCGATGATCCCGATGGGTACATTGATGAAAAATACCCAGCGCCAGTTATAGCTGTCGGTGAGCCAGCCGCCCAAGGTCGGGCCCAGGATCGGTCCCACCATGACTCCCATGCCCCATACCGCCATGGCCTGGCCTTGCTTCTCCCGCGGATTGATCTGCATCAGCACGACCTGCGCCAAGGGGACGAGAGCTGCGCCAAAGACTCCTTGCAAAAGACGCGCGGCGACAATTTGCGCGAGCGAGTTGGACATTCCGCACAAGGCGGAAGCCACGGTGAAGCCGGTGATCGAGGCCATGAAAATATTCTTCTGGCCGAATCGATCGCACAGCCAGCCGGTCACCGGAGTCGCGATCGCCGAGGCGATGATATAGGCGGTCAATACCCACGCGATCTGGTCCTGCGAGGCGGAGAGGGTGCCTTGCATGTGCGGCAGGGCCACATTTGCTATCGTGCCGTCGAGGGTCTGCATGATCGTCGCCAGCATGATCGATAGCGTGATCATGGGCCGATTGAGCGGACGGTTCATTGCTGCTTTTCGATGATGCCTTGCAGTCCCTCGAGCAGCTCAGTGGCGAGCAGCAGTTTCTTTTGATCGGTATTCGCCAGCAAGTCCCTGCGCAGCGCTGCCGCTTCGGCTTTGACCTTCTCGTAGATCTTCATGCCCGCGGGCGTCAGCACGACGCGCTTCACGCGCCGATCGGTCGTCGACGCTTCACGCACGACCAGGCCGGCCTTCACCAGCCGGTCGATCATGGCGACCATGGTTGCGCCTTCGACGCCCAATTTGTCCGCGAGCTCCGACTGCGACAATGGCGACCTCGCCTTCGCGGCGATGGCGATGGTCATCCAGCTGGCTTGACTCACGCCCAGATATTTCAATTTTCGGTCAACCGCCTGGCGCCAGGACCGGGAGGTGCTGTGCAAGGCATCGCTGAATCGCTCTTCCAAATCGCTCATTGAAAGATCTCTAATGGTTAGATATCTAAGCAATGTATCATACGCCGAACGCGGCGTCGATTTTGCGATGGAAGGCTTAAGAGCGGAGCCAGGCCACGGTGGCCATACCGGCGAAGGTCATGAGCAGCGAGCCGATCAGGTTGACGCCAATGGCCCCCAATGCCATGGCCGAGCGGCCGGATTGCATCAACAGGACCACCTCGGCAGAGAAAGTCGAGAAGGTCGTCAGGCCGCCGCAAAATCCGGTGGTGACGAACAACCGCCACTCCGGCGCGAACGTGGGATAGGTGGTGAAAAATGCAATCGCCGCGCCGATGAGGTAGCAGCCGATCAGATTGGCGGCCAAAGTGCCCGGCGGAATTGCCGGGAAATAGCGATTCAAAAATATCGCCAGATACCAGCGCAACAGGCATCCCAACGCACCCCCCGCCGCCACGGCAACGAGAGATCTCCACATGGTCACTCGCGAGAACTCCTAAACCAGTAGTACAAAGGCACGCCCAACAACAGAAGCGCTGCACCCCAGAGCACCGCTTCCGCGCCTGCGCCGACGATGGCCCAAAGAGAATAAGCGCTCGCCAAGATCCCGACAATGCCCAAGGCGGATTCGCCTCGACGGGTTGCTCCCAATTCCCTGGTCCATTGCAGCCGCAGCATCGCCAGAGAGCAGAGCAGGTACAACACCAGGCAAGCGGTGGTCGAGAGCAAGATCATGAACGTGAACACGCTGACCATGGATTTCTGGTAGTTCGCCAAAATCAGCAGGCTGGCGAGCGCACTGCCGAAGCACAAGCCAAAACCGGGCGTATTGTGGGCAGATTCGCGCGCGAATATTCGCGGAAATTCGCCGCGCAGCGCCATGGCGCGGGGCAGCTCGCCTTGCAGCAGGATCCATCCGTTCAAGGCGCCGAATGCGCTGATGGCCGCGAACACCGCCACCACTTCGCCGGCGCCGCGGCCCCAAAACTGTGCGGCGAGATCCACGAAAGGCGCGTTCGATTGCGCCAGGGTTGCCGGAGGCACCAGCAGCAAAACGGTGGTACATGCAACGCCACAGATCAAGGCGGTGATGACCGTGCCGAGCAGCGTCGCAACCGGAATGGTGCGTCCGGGACGCGCCACTTTGTCGGCCGGAATGGTGGCCGATTCGAGCCCGAGGAGTGCCCACAGGGTCAGAGTGGCCGCGGCGGTTACGCGGCTGGCGGAGAGCGGAATGTTCAGCGGCGCGGCCGCGCTGTTCGAACCCAGAGATATCAGGCCCAGAGTCCCCACTGCAAGCAGCGGCAACAGCTTCAATACCGTGGTGACACCCTGTACCCAGCCGGAAGCCTTGATGCCATACCAATTCACAAAAGTCAGCAGCCACAGCAACAGCAGCGTCACGCAGGCGGAGGCACCGGGCTTTTGCGCGATCCACGGCAACAAAGGGCTCAAATAGCTCACCGCGGCGGTGGCGATCGAGACGTTTCCGACCCAAATTGAAATCCAATAACCCCAGGCCACGACGAAAGCGATCAATGGACCGAACGCCACGTGCACATACGCATAAGGACCGCCGGCCTGCGGAAACGCACGGCTCAAGCGAGCGAAGACAATGGCAAGCGCTATGGCGCCGCTCGCCGTGAAACCCCAGGCGATGACGCTGTTGAGTCCGAAGGGGGCAAGGGAGGCGGGCAGCAGGAACACGCCTGAGCCGATCGAGTTTCCGACCACCAAGGCCACGCACATCCAAAAACCGAGCAGCGGGCGTGGTGAGGTCATGTTTTGACACTATACGTGACGATAAGCCTCGCGCATTTGACATTAATGAGGAACTCGGGTGCCTGCCGGCAATTCGATGCGCCGGAGTCCTACAGATATCGCGGCAAGAAAGCTTGAGAATACCGTTGTCGCCCCGATGGAGGGGTTCTCCGGTTGCAGGCCGGAGTTCTTAGAGGGGCAGGGAAGAGGGGCACAATAATGATCGACGCCGAAGTATTGCGGCTGCGAAAGCTGCGAAACGTGGCATTGCGCAGCCGCGCGTTGGCCAAGATTCTAGATTCGGATTCCTTTGAAGGGCACTCGCTGTTCGCGCGAAGCGCCGTCATTTGTTGGACCATCGCGAGGATCGCCTCGGGACGTCTCCGAGCACACCCGTATCTGAGTTATCAGCAGGGACCGAGCAAGTTGCGCGAGGCGGCGGACGGCGTGATGGCCTCATTCATCGCCCTCAACGCGCGGCGTCAGGGGCGCGCTTTGAGCGTGTGTGCGCAGCAGCTGCAAGCTGTCGCGCGCGAAGTGAATGATGCGCGCGCGCTGACATGGTCGCCGGAATTGAGCGACGCGCTGGGGCGCGTGCAAATTCAAATGGGCCGCCTGGCACATGAGTTCGATCTGGGCGCCCTTGGCGAGACGAGCACTGCGAGCCCGCCCCGCGCGAAGTCCGTGGCACGCGCCGCGGCTGCAAATTCTCTGCAGGAGATTGCCGCCGATACCGCGTGGCCGTACTTGGCCATTTAGCGGGCGATCGCCGCAGTCGGCGCAGCCGGAGCCTCGCTCCCGGCTGTGCGTCTGACTAATCCTACATCAAGCGCCGCGCTGCGCCGATCCTGGGGTGGGCGTCGTCGGCCGCATGATGCGCTCGCAGTCGTCACTACTCGCAGTGCGACACCAGGAGTGAGCGATGCGCAGCGAAAATGTTCCCAATCCGCCGAACCCGGAAACACCGCCCATGGCGCCGCACGATCCGCCCGAGCCCGCTCCGCAGGCGGCTGCCTGGCGGCGCGCGCTGCGCGTGATCGGGTACGCCGCACCGAAGGGATATCGCATGCGGCGCAGCATCAGGCCGGCTTTCCCCAAGGGATAGCGAGCATGGAAAAGAAAAAGACGATTGCGATCGAGATCGCATTGCAGACGCACGTTCTGAAAACCTGTCCGGTCCACCGCCAAATCTACTTCGACGACGACGCAGATGCAGCCGGCGCATTTGCGCTGGCGCTCGAACTGGTGCGCAGACGCATGCCGTACGTCGAGGAATTCCGCGACGAGCATGAGCTGATGGATCTGCTCAGCGATACCTTGAGCGCGACGCCGCCGTATTGCTCCGACTGTCAATCTTCGGGAGTGCTAGATTCCCCGCCGGATCGCGGCCGCTTGGTTGAGCGTGCGCTCCAGATCCGGTAGGTCGTACGGCTTCGGCAGCATCAGCACGCCTGGCAGCTTCTCGCCCATTAGGACCTCGACATTGAGAGCGCCGTATCCGGAGGCAATGATCACCGGCAGATTCGGATATTCCTTGACCAGCAACCGGGCGAGTTCGAGTCCCGACATGCCGGGCAACCGAATATCGGTCATTACCGCATCGAAGGTCGAGTCCTTGAGTCGAACAATCGCCATTTCCGCTTCTGCGACCGCCACGACCTGGTGCCCGAGTTCCTGCAAGTATTCAATCGTGATGCAACTGACCTCGTCGCTGTCTTCAACCAGTAGAATGTTCATGCAGGCCGGAGCGTAGCACAGACCTCCTCTTTAATCGCTCGCCCGAGGGAGCGCGCCCCGGGCGTCGTTAGAGCTTGGCGGCGGCGAGGATATCGCGCGCCTGCAAAATCCGTTTCGCATAGCCGTGCTTCGCGAGGTTCAGCATGGCTGTCCCAATTTGCGTGGTGGAAAGCACGTGGTGGGGAAATAGCGCGCGCAGCACGGGCAGCAGAAACGCGCTGAGCGAATAAAAGATGCGATAGCTGCGGGTCTTCGATTGAATGCCGTGAAGCGGCTGAGCCGACCTGCGGGTCGGCGAGACACTCGCGCAGCACCGCCGTTCCGACCATTCCTGAGGCACCGAACAGCAAGACATTGATCCGCTTGGCGTTCATCGGCTCCAGCCGATCGCGCGCCCGTTTGCGCTGCCTTCGTTTAGGACATAACACCGCGAAAAGCGGGCTTTTTCACGCTGTTTTGAGACCTGCGGCATGCATTTTTTCGCCCGGGGTATGTAAAGTTCCGCACGCGATAAACGTGGAGAAACTAACATGGTCGAAATGGTATCTCGATGGGGCAACAGCGCCTTGATGATCACATTTCTGCTCATCACGTACGCGGTCGTCATCACTCTGCGCTGATACAGCGTTTCCTCAGGCGCGCTTTTCCAAATCGTCCGACTGAGGCGCGCTGAGGCCGACCTCTTCGGCGACGACGCGTTTGGACTTCCACAGCACCATGCTGTAGTAGCAAACGTAGTAGCCCATCAACACGAAATACAGGCCCAGAGTCAGCGGACTCTGCAGTACGCCTGCGGCGTCAAACCCCTGGGGCGGCGGGGCAGCGTCGGCCGCATGGCCGGATTGCACACTCGCGTAAACCTGGATCAAACGGTAGATCAATCGGCCGAGAAACAGGAAGGACACGGCGATGCCGGTATAGGTATGCGGCACATAATATAGTTTTCCGGCAGCGCGCAGAAATCGCGTGCGCGACGCGCCCCACATGGCCAACGCCGTCCCTGCTGCCACTCCGCCCAGCGCGGCCAGCATGAACGCAGCCGAGCGCAGCACCGCCGGCAGCAACAAACAACCGATGACGAGCAGCAAGACGATGCGCACCTGCATGCGCAGCGGACGCAACGGCTGCTGACCGAAGCTGCGGCGAAAGCGCCGGTAGATGACAAACAGCACCAATGCCGCGGCCAAAAATGGCGCGATTTGCGCATAATCGAACTTCATTTGCCCGATACTACTACACCCATGAGCGACGCTGCTTCTGCGCCGAGGATGAGAGGCGAGTTGACCCGGGGTGTCGGGCCATGGGCCGCGATCGCGGTGAACGTGGCCAATATGATCGGCACCGGCGTGTTTCTCAAGACCCGGGTGATGACCTGCAATGTTGGCAGCGCCAAAATGGTGTTGCTGGTATGGCTGGCGGCCGGCTTGTTGGCTCTTGCGGGTTCCTTTTCGTATTCCGAGATCGCCGCCATGATGCCCGAGGCAGGTGGCGATTACGTCTATCTTCGGCGTGCTTATGGCAGGGCGGTCGGCTTCTTGTACGGCTGGATGACATTCGCGGTCGCCAAGGCCGGCTCGCAAGCAGCCTTGGCGGTTGGCCTCTCAATCTTCATGAATGTGGCGCTCGGCGGCGCGCTGGAGCATTGGCGGATCGATGCAAGCTTCTTCGGGTACCGCGTCGGCGTCAGCGGGTTGACGCTGGTGGCGCTTAGCACCATCTGGACGGTGGCATTGATCAATTGCGCCTCCGTCACCGCGGGGGGCCGTACCGCACTCGGCCTGACGATCGCCAAAGTCGCCTTGATCTTGAGCGTCGCGGTCAGTGCGTTTATTTTCGCACCGGGGGATTGGTCGCACTTGAACGGCTCCGGATTGGCCGGCAGCTGCGAAGGTGTGGCGGCCAGCGCGCGCGGCGGCTACGCCGGCTTCGGTGCCGCGATGCTGGGGGCGCTGTGGGCCTACGATGGATGGAACAACGTGGCGCCATTGTCAGGTGAAATCCGCAATCCGCAGCGCAACTTACCGCGCGCCTTCATCGGCGGAATGGTCGCGGTCGCCTCTCTGTACCTGTTCGTCAACGTCGCCTATTATTACGCCATGTCGCCGCTCGAGATTGCGAGCGTACCCACCACTTCATCGGTGGCGACGGAAGTGTTGAAGCGCTACCTGGGGCCGATCGCCGTATCCATGACCGCGGTCGCCTTGATGGTGTCCTCATTCGGGTCATTGCACGCGAGCGTGCTGGCCAATTCCCGGGTTCCCTACGCGATGGCGCGCGACGGCTTATTCTTTCGCGCGCTGGCGCATCTGTCGCCGCGCTCCAATGTGCCCGCGAGGGCGATCATCGCGCAGGCCGCCTGGGGCAGCGTGCTCGCGTTGTCCGGATCTTATGACGCGCTCACCGACTCCGTCATATTCGCCTCGTGGCTCTTTTATGGCCTCAGCACCGGATCGCTGTTCATCTTTCGACGCACCATGCCCGACGCGCCCAGGCCTTATCGCGCTCTCGGCTACCCGGTGGTCCCCATCATCTTTCTGCTGGTCACCGCCTCGCTGCTGATCAACACATTCGTCGCCGCGCCCAACGAAGCCCTGAAGGGCGTCGCGGTGCTGCTGGCGGGGCTGCCGCTGTATTGGTACTGGTCGCGCAAGAATTCCCGCGCAGCTGCCGAACCCTAGCCTAGCGCGCGAGCGGCGGCCGGGCGCCCGGCAGATCGAATACCAACACGTCGGCATCCGCGCCGCGCTCGAGACGCAGTTGCGTGCCGCTGCTGATTTGCAGCGCATCCCCCGCGCTCAGCGCAACGCCATTGGCTTCGATCGCGCCCTGTGCGACGTGCACATAGATGCGCCGGCCGTTTCCCACGCTGAGCTCGGCCGCTTCGCCGCCGTTGAAGAGCCCCGCGTAGACGCGCGCGTCTTGGTGGATCAGCAACGATCCTTGTGCTCGGTCGGGCGAAACGATGAGGCGTAATCGTCCGCGCTTCTCCGCGGGTGCGAAGTGCTTCTCTTCGTAGCTCGGATCGATATTGAATTGGTCGGGTTGGATCCAAATCTGCAAAAAGTGAGTGGCGGCGGTGGGCGAAGGGTTGAACTCGCTGTGCCTGACGCCGCTTCCGGCGCTCATGCGCTGCACGTCTCCCGGCTTCAAAATCGAACCATTTCCCATGGAGTCCTTGTGGGCGAGTTCGCCCGACAGGACGTAGCTGATGATTTCCATGTCGCGATGGCCGTGCGTGCCGAAGCCGGCGCCTGCCTGAACGCGATCTTCGTTGATCACGCGCAAGGGTCCGAACTCCACATGCTTCGGGTCGTAGTAATCGGCAAATGAAAATGTATGGAAGGACTTGAGCCAACCGTGATCGGCAAATCCTCTGTCCTGGCTGCGCCTGATTTCATTCATGGGAACCTCCTGAAGACATACGATAGGCTCGAACAGGCCCATTAAAAAGTGCAAAATTTGCACGTTATTGATCAAAAAATTGGATTAAACGTGAATTTGCCGAAATCTACAGTTGAGCAATGGGCGGTGCTGGCGGCCGTGGTGGATGAGGGTGGCTTCGCGCAGGCGGCGGCAGTCTTGAACCGCAGCCAGTCGGCGATCAGCTACTCGGTCGCACGGCTGCAGGAATCGCTCGATCTCGCGCTGCTCGTGGTGGAGGGTCGAAAGTCGGTGCTCACGCCGTACGGCCATGCGCTCCTCAACCGCGGCCGAGCGTTGGTGAAGGAACTCGACACGCTGGAAGCATTGGCACGAAGCCTCAAGCAGGGCTGGGAAAGCGAGCTGAAACTGATCGTCGACGCGGCCTTCCCGCGCGGCCGTCTGCTCGACATCGTTGCGGAGCTGCAAAGGAGCTGTCCTAACACGCAAGTTCAGGTCGCCGATGTCGTGTTGTCGGGAGCGGAACAAGCCATCACCGAAGGCAGCGCCGATCTTGTGGTGACCAGCCGAGTACCGCCCGGATACCTCGGCGACTGGCTGCTCGATGTCGATTTTATCGCCGTAGCACGCGCCGATCATCCCTTGCTCAAGATCGAACGAGAACTCACCACCGATGATCTGGCGCACCACGTCCAGGCCGTCGTACGGGACTCGGGCACCTCGCATCCTCGAGACGAAGGCTGGCTCGGCGCGCCGCGGCGGTTCACCGTGAGCAGTATGGACGCATCGCTCGCAACGATTTTGGCGGGTCTGGCGTTTGCCTGGTTGCCGCAGCACATGCTCGCGGAATCGCTGCGCAGCGGCGCCGTGCGGCGCCTGCCCTTGGTATCAGGCGCATCGCGAATTGTATCGCTGCACATCGTTCCGGTTCACGCCAACGTCTTGGGACCCGCGGCGCGCGCGGCGACGGATGCCTTTCATCGTCACGCCAAGGCCGAAGCCGGGCGGTAGGACGCACCCTACAGGGGGTGAAGCGAGGACCCGACTTTCGCGGCATCGAATCGCGACTACAGTTTCCTCACCAGGCTTCAGGGAGAGTGACGATGTCGATAGGCACCATCCTGCTGATCATTCTTGTTTTGCTGCTGATCGGAGCGCTGCCGACCTGGCCGTACAGCACGGGTTGGGGTTATTACCCCAGCGGCGGCCTGGGCTTGGTCCTCATTATTTTGTTGGTTCTGGTGGTGACCGGCCGCCTGTGAGCGGTGTCGACGAGCAAGCGCTTTTGACGTGAGTCAGAAGTAGCCGTGCAGCTCGACGAACATCAGCTGCTGGTTTTGCTGGTTGTTCTGCGGGATGCCGAAATAATGGCGATAGCCGGCGCGCAGCTGTAAGAACGGCAGGGGCGTGAACTCGTACACCACACTGTAGCGAGTTTGCTGGTTGTTGCGCACGGCGCGATCGGGATCGGAGTACTCCGCCGTCAGCTTCAGGTTGTGGCCTTTGAGAACACGCCAATCCCCTTCCAATAACCCAGCCGCAATCGTGCGTTGCAAGCTATCGTCATGAATGATGTCGCCCTCCGCCAGCCAGGCGATCGGGCCCGTCTTCAACCCGGCAAACAATCCGCCCGTTCGCCGATCGCCGGCGTTCGATTGCGTGGAGGAGCCGGCGATACCCACCCGCCAAATTGGCTTGCTGTAGACCACCTGCGAAGTTACTTGATAGCCGGATCCTGTGCCGACGTTGCTGGCGCCATTGGTGAGATCGAATTGCGCCGACCAGGCGGAATGCTCGTAGCCGAACTCCACGCCTTTGTCCGGGTTTGCCATGTTGATGCCGGTATCTTCACGTACGAATGCCGTCTGGTCCTGCAAGCGCCAGCCGAACGGCAGGTAGAACTGACCGCCCTTGATGTAAAAGCCGTCGCTGCTATTGCCATAGCGCAGGTACGCTTCCTCGTTCTGCGAGCCGTTCGGCGCGACCTGCTCATCGACATAGATTCCGAGGCGATTCGGAATAATGGCGAGGTCGGCGTAGACGCGAAATTGTTCCACAGAGAAGGCTTGCTGAGCCGGCATATTCGGGGCGGTATCGCGGCTCCAATCGGCGCGCAAATCGCCGCCGACGTGCAATCGATCGGTGATCTTTCCGTTCCAGGAATCGAGCGCATCGTCGACGGTCTCCGCGGGCAGCAGCAACTTGGCATACGTCATGCCAAAGTCGTTGCGCAGACCGCCTCCAGTCGGATTCACGTGGCAGACATTGCATTTGTAACCTTGCTCGACCGCCAGGTACGGTTCCGCGACGGCGGGCGCCGCCCGCAGCCACGCGAGGGTCGCGAGCATCGATACGACAAGCATGGAGCGCTGATTCACGGCACGCTGCTTATGTCGAAGCTGGAGATCACGACCTCACCGCCTTCGTCTCGCGCACCCAACGCCACCTGCTGAGCGCCGATATCGCTGATCTGATTGGACGAGCTTGCGTCCATGACGATGCGGTAATGGCCGGCCGACAAAGCCTGCACGGGCCAGATCATCAAGGCGCGCAGGTTCGCGCTCGAGACCGAGATGCGCGCGGGGATCTCTTGAACGACGCCCGGCGCCGCGGGCGGCGCGAGTTTCTCGAAATGCACGCTGATGCTTGCGAGTTGGCTGACGTCGAGATCATGGTTGAAGGCCATCAGCACCTGCGGCGGCGCAGCGCTCAGGGTGTCCCCGCGGGCCGGCACGAGCGAAGTCAGCGCGAAAGAGTCCTTGAGCGCCGCCGCGGCGGCGGCCGCTCGCGGTGCACCGTTCGTGATCCATTGTTGAACGAAGGCAATCGTAGCCGTCGACAGACACGGTTGAGTCGCAGGGCAGCCGTAGGGCATGCGCGCGCCGACCGCCGCGGTGCCCAGCAACTTCTGGATGATGTAGCTGTTGGCCGGATCGCCTGGCTTGACCCGCGGCAGTGAAGGCTCCTCGGTGCTCGGGACGCCCACCAATAGGTTGTAGCTATCGGCAGCGTCGAGCCGCAGGCCCTCCGGAGCAGCGGACCCCGCATGACACACCGAACAAATGGGCGTCAAGATATTTTCCTGAATCGATTCGAAATCCGCCGACAGCGGCGGCGGCGCACCGCCGCCCGGCAGCAGCGGTTGACCGTTGGTATCCAGGCCCTCGCCGCTGCCCGCACACGCGGCGGCGAACACCAGCGGGCAGGCGGCGAACCATCGGGTCAAACGCGCTGCGGTCGCTTCCACGCTTTTCATGAAATCAGTTGTTGAGCGCGCCCTGGGAAACCCACGTCTTTACGAGCCCGATCTGGGTCTGAGTCAGGCAGGGGTTTCCGGCCGAAGGACAGCCGAACGGCATTTGTGAGCCGACAATCCCAGGCGATCCGGAGATCTTTTGGATCAAGTAGCTGTTCGCCGGGTCATTCGGCAAAATGCGCTTCAACGACGGCACCTCGATGCTTGCGACGTTGACGACGTTGCTGAAGGTGTTGCCCGCCGTGAGATTCTGCACGCCCGGAAGCGCGCTGCCGACGCCGGTATGACAACTCGCGCAAATCGGCGTGAAGATTTGCGTCTGAAGTTGCGTGAGCGTTACTTGCGGGGGCGGCGGAGTGTTATTCGCCACCGTCACCGTGCTGGTGCTTGACGTGCCGACATTGCCGTCCGTATCGGTGGCGGTCGCCGTCAGCGCGACCTGTCCGTCGGCAACCGTGGTGCTATTCCATTGGATGGCAAAGGGCGTCGCGGTTGCCGTGCCAATGAGAGCGCCGTTCGCCTTGAAATCTATCTTGGCGATGGCAATCGGATCCGTCGCGGTCGCGCTCAAAGCCACCGTCCCGGAGAGCGTGCCGGTCGGCACGGTCAAGGTAACCACCGGCGGTGCATTGAGCACCGGCGGCGTCGCGCTCGGATCAATTCGCCCGTAGCTGCCGTTGGCTCCCGCATTGGGACCGGCTGCAAAGAATAAGGTGTTGTGCGGCTGATTGGCGCCATCATTGCCGAAGGCGATGCCGAGAAGTCCGGACGACACCAGCGGCGCATTGCCGGCATCGCTCAATGTGCCGAGCAATGTTCCGGCATTTGCATCGTAGGCGTTGATCTTGCCATCCCCGGCATTGCCCACCAGCAGCGCATTGCTGAAGGTTCCAAAATCCGCCGGTGCCAGCGCCAGGCCCCAAGGCGCATTGAGGGCACCGTTGGATATCAGATGTTTGATCAGGGTGCCGTTGGTATCGTAGACACTCACGAAACCCAAGCCGGCCCCGGCGGCGTTCACGCGATTGTCCGGAGCGACTTGCTGCGCATACGTCACGTAGATCTGAGTTGCACCCGCGGCGCCGGCCGCCAGCGCCTGAATACCGAAAGGTGCATAGCCCGCCGGCACCGCGGGATCGGTAAATGCGAAAGTGGTCGCGGAGGGGGTTTGTTTCGCGAAGCTCGTATTGAACACGTCGATCTTGCCGTTGTGAAAATCGGCGGCGTACAAGAATTGCGCGCCATTGTTGGAGCCGATTGCCAACCCTTTGTACACGGCGCCGTTCGCGTCGGTGTACATGTTGATGGCGTGCGTCGCATCGACGACCGGCGACCACCCAGCGATCATGCCGCCTTCGCCCGAAAAAATGAATGCGGAGGAACCCGACTTTGCCGCTGCCGTCACGATGAAATCAGCCGTGCTGCCATTGGCGACGATGCCGGTGGGATTGAAAGCGCCATTGGCGCCCGCGGCGAAATTCACGATCAATTGATTCGCGCTCGGCTGCGGTTGCGGCTTGCCGTTCCCATCGTACAGGGTCGAAGTTTGACTGCCGTTGTTCGCGACCCACGCCGGCGCGGTGCCTGTTGCGATGGCGATGCCCCAGGGATTGATCAGCTTGGGATCCACATTGGGGGCGGTGCCGCCGGCGCTGTCGGCCGCCAAGCTCGTCAAGGAATAGGCGCTGGGCGCCGTCACGGTGAGCGTAGCGGAGTTGCTGCTGCTGCTGTAGGCACCGCTGCTGCAGGTCAGGGTGAAGGTTTCGGTACCGGCTGCGGTCGGCGTTTCAGTCATAGAACCGGTGGCGGGTTGAGCGCCGCTCCAGGCGCCGCTCGCCGTGCAGGTAGTGCCGCTGCTCGACGACCAGGTAAGAGTTGTAGATTGGCCCAGGGTGATCGACGTCGGATTGACGCTGATGCTGATGGTTGCCGGGGTCATCGGTGATGAGGCCGAGTGGTATCCGCCGCCGCAACCCTGTAATAGTGCGAGGCTGAGAAGTCCAAGTCGGGCTGCGATGGTGCGAAAGGTGTTCATCATTGCTCCGAAAGCGTGTCGGGAGTTGTCAGGCGACGAGTAAGTGCGCAAGCAATGAATAAAGGTTTATCCTCTACGGCCACAGGTTGGATGGGAATTGCGAATGCTGCGCTCGAAGCACGACGGAGCGGTGGCGAAATAGTGCGTCTCCACGCAGCGGTTGCGGTGCTGGTCGGCATCGGCTGTGTATCGACGCATGTGCGCGCGGCGGACGAGTGGGGCGGCTCGGTGGCGCTGACGAGCGACTATTTCGTCCGCGGCATATCGCGTACCAGCGACAACGCAGCCTTGCAATTGGATCTGCATTATTCGAACCCCAATGGATTCGTGGCCGGGGTGTTCGCATCGAATACACAGATCAATCGCAGCGAGCCGAAGGACGCCGAACTCAGCGGCTTCGTCGGATTCGCATGGAACCTCGATGAAGCATGGCGGGCCCGAGTGCTGGCAAGCCATTACGCCTATCCCTGGAATCGCGCGGGCTCGCACTACGACTATGACGAGCTGGACCTCGACCTTTCCTACCAGCGCTGGCTGCACTTTGAACTCGGTTTCTCACCCAACGCGCCCAGGTACTTGCCCTACCCCTATTCGGAACTCACCGGCGTGAGCGAGAAGTCCGCCGAGGTCAGCGCGCAACGGCAAATCTTCGGCAAGTTCTCCTTGACCGCCGGCGTGGGCTACAGCTTTCTGGACGGCCCGGAGTCGCGCGGTTATGGGTATTGGAGCGGCGGGGCGGCCTACGATTTCAGGTCGCTGACACTGGCCCTCGCTTATGTCAACACCACGGCGGGGGCTAAGGCATTGTTTTATAATGCGGCAGCCAACGGGCAATGGATGGGAACCCTGCTTTGGCGCTTCTAAAGTCGCCCCATGCCTGCAACCCTTTGGCAGCGAGGCGGTACTTACACGGGTGTGTCGATTTCGTTGAGGATTATCGTCCATGACCCTGTCGGCCAGGAATTCACCCAAGGAACGCGACACCGCGCTCCTGGCGGCCATCGCCGCGGGCGATCGGCGCGCGCTGGAGGAGCTGTATCTGAGCTATCACCGGCGCTTGGCGCGCTTTTTGTCGCGCTTCACACCGCGTTACGAAAATGTTGAGGAAATAATCAACGATACCTTCATGGTGGTCTGGCAGAGCGCCAAGGATTTTCGCAATGCCTCGCAAGTGTCCACCTGGATCATCGGCATCGCTTACCGCACCGCGTTGAAATCGTTTCGCCGGCAGAAGAACCATGCCGCGGCCCGCAGTCTCGAGGACTACCCCGAGCAAACCGTCGATCCTACACTCGACGCCGAAATGAATGATTGGCTGCAGCGCGGCTTGAGCCGCTTGCCGATCGAACAACGGCTGACGTTGGAACTCGCATATCACATGGGTCATTCCTTGGAGGAAATTGCCGCGATCACCGATTGCCCGGTGGGCACCGTGAAGGCGCGCATGTTTCATGCGCGCGAAAAGCTGCGTCTATGCTTGCCGAGCTTGAGCGGTGCGCCGGCCGGCGCGCCGGCGAGAATCGAATGACGCAGAAGCACCGGATCGAGAATTCCGCGGAGCATCACGAGGTCGCTGCGTTGCTTCCCTGGTACGTCAACGCCACCCTCGGGGCGCGCGATCGCGAGCGCGTGGATGCGCATGTTGAAGTCTGTGCAAGCTGCCGCGAGGACTTGACCGCGCAGCAGCGCATCTGCGCGGCAATCGAAGCGCAGCCCGCGCTCGACTATATGCCTGTCGCTTCCCTCAAGCGTCTGCTGGCCCGTCTCGATGCTCGAGCCGAAGCCGCCGCTGTCACGCCGCCGCCCGAGCAACCGGACCGCCGGCTGCCGCGCGGTTTGCTGGCCGCTTGCATTGCGGTGTTGGCGGTGGCCGTCGTTCTGTTGGCCGCCAATCGCTGGGCGCAGCTTGATGCGCGCCTGAGCGAAGCGAAATACCGCACTGTCACCAGTCCCGCGCCGCGGCCGCGCGGCGAAGTGATCCGCGCGGTGTTTGCGCCGACGATCACCTTGGTGGAGTTGCAGACCATACTCGACGAGGCGCAGCTGCGCATAGTCTCCGGACCGACCGAGGCAGGAGTGTATTCGCTGGCGTCGAAATCAACTTTGCCGGTGCGCGTGTCGTTGGAGTTGCTGCGCAGACACTCGACCGTTCGCTTCGCCGAAGGAACGTTGCTGGAGCCTGATTCAGGCAAACCACCATGATCCGCTGCGCGCTCCTCGGCGCCCTGATCGCGATCGCGAGCGGATGCAGCGGCGCACCGGTGCGCATCGATTCGCGCGCGCTCGGCAATCAAGCGTCGCTGGCTGCGGACCGCTACATTATCGTCGCGGTGGACAATGCGGCCGCCGCCTATGTTGCGCATGCCGGCGGCACCCCGCGCGGCTATGATGCGGCCGCGGACTATGGCGCGACCGCTACGGCACGCGAAACTCTGCACGCCGTCGAGCGTCAGTACGGACTGCGTGAGCTCAATGCATGGCCGATCGGGCCGCTGCAGCTGCATTGCGCCGTGATGGAGATCCCGGCAGACGCCGATCGCGCTCAGTTGCTCGCGGCTCTGTCGCACGACCGGCGCGTGCGGCTGACGCAACCCTTGCAAACCTTTGCCACCCGCACCGAGGACTACAACGACCCGTACGTCGAACTGCAGCGCGGCTTTCAGCAAATGGACGTCGCAGGCGCGCATCCCTGGTCGCGAGGCGAGGGCGTGAAGGTTGCCATCATCGACACCGGGGTGGACATACGGCATCCGGATTTGCGCGCCAGCATCGCGGCCGCGGTCAATTTCGTGGACGCGGATGACGCGCGGTTCCTGCGCGACCGGCATGGCACCGAAATGGCGGGCGTGATCGCCGCCGTGGCCAACAATCGCGAGGGAATCGTCGGCATAGCGCCGAACGCGCGGCTATTGATCTTCAAAGCCTGTTGGCAGGCGCATTTGGACCAAGATGCCGCGCACTGCGATTCATTTACCCTCGCCCGCGCGCTCACTGCGGCATTTGCCGCCCATGCTCAGGTGATCAATCTGAGTCTCGCCGGACCCGATGATCCCCTGCTCGACGATTTGATCCGGGAAGGTCAGCATCGCGGCGTCCTGTTTGTCGGCGCGGCGGGCGACGCCGCCGATACGCAACCCGGCTTGCTGCACCACGCGGGCGTCATTGAAGTCGCGAGCACCGAATCCCATTCGGCGCTGGACTCGGTGCTCTACGCACCCGGGCGCGAAATCCTCACGCTGCTTCCGGGCGGACACTACGACTTCGCCTCCGGTACATCCATTGCGACGGCCCAGGTCAGCGGCGTGGTCGCCCTCATATTGGCCAAGAATCCCGCGTTGTCGGCTGCATCCGCCTATCGGCTATTGCGCGATACCAGTTCTCTGTTGAAGAGCGCGGATGGCGGAGTCAAGAGCGTCGATGCGTGCGCCGCCGTGGTGACGCTGGTGGGCCGGGGCGCTTGCCAGCGCGGGGAAAGCAACGGTTCCTTGGTTGATCGGAACGGCGAGCGCGTGGCATTGCATTAATGCGCTTGCGGCCGTTTCAACAACTCGCCCCGATCCACCGAACGCACGTTCAAATGTAGCTGGGTCGCGCCGCGCATGGCGGTGAGAGGCACACCGGTGCCCGCTGGACCCACGGCCCAGAGTCGACGATAAAAGTCAGGCAACGTGCCGACTTCATGATGCGCCACCTCGCTGATCACGTCTCCCTCGCGAATATCGGCGCTTTGTGCCGGTCCACCTTCGACGACGCCGGTGACATATACCTTTCCGGCCAGTTCGACGGCATAGACCCCGAGCCAGGGCCGCGGCTGCCGCTCGACTCTGCCCGTGGACCTGAGGCTGTGCAGAATGGGTTTGAGCAAGTCGATGGGCACGAACAGGTTGGCATTGATCTCCTCGCCGGCGATGATCTCGCGGACCAGCAATGATCCCAAGCCCACCAGCGTGCCGCGTTCATCGACCAATGCCGCACCGGACCAATGCGCGTGGGCCGGAGCCGTGAATATCGCCTCCTCGAGCAGATATTCCCACGCGCCCGCGAACTCGCGCCGCGCCAACACGCGCGCCGCCTGCGGCGGCGCGAAGTCCTTGGCGCTCAATACATGGACTTCGCTGCCGGGGTGCAGGTCCGCGGAGGAACCGAGCGACAGGGCAGGCAGATCGAGCGGTTGCAGCGGCAACACCAAGCCGAATCCGGTGACTTGATCGTACGCCAGGGGATGAGCGGCAACTTCGCGGCCGGCGGCGTTGGTCAGCCACACATCCTTGGCTTCGGTCATCAAGTACCCGATCGTCAGCACCAATCCCGCGGAATCGATCACCACGCCATTGCCGGTGCGCTGCGAGCCCAATATGCCCGCGGTGAAAGCATCCTCCGGAATATCGGCGCGCAGTTTGGTCACCGATTGGCTGATCGTTTCTAAATCGAGTGCCATCGACTGAAGTTCCCGCCAAAGGACATTACATTACTGCAAAATTTGCAATTTTGGTGTCCACGGCGTTTTGGTACTGAGAATCGTTCGCAATAATTGATCAGCACAGAACTTGGAGTTAGGGAAAAATGTCTCATTCTTTTTCACTCCATCGAGGCGCTCTTATGCAACGCAAGATTACACGTCGATCCCTGGTCAAGAGCGGACTCATCGCCGGCGCATTATTGCCGACGATGAGCCTTCTGTCAGAAAATGCCGCCGCCGCAGCGTTGCCGCCGCTCGATCCCAATGACCCGACCGCCAAGGCGTTGGGTTTTGTGACCGATGCATCCAAGGTTGACAGCAAGACCCATCCAACGTTCAAACCGGGCCAAAAGTGCGGTACTTGCGCCCAATATCAAGGCAAGCCGGGCGATGCCAGCGGCGCATGCACCATTTTCGCCGGCCATAGCGTACCGCAAGGCGGCTGGTGCCAGGTTTGGGCCCAAAAAGGCTGAATGAGTCTAGTATCGACCGATCTCACGGAACTGCTTTGCTGATCGGGTCAAACTTCGAGGATGTGGCGCCATCCCGTCCTCAAAGTATTGTTCGCTTCATACATCCTGTGGGGTGCGTGGCATTGGCTTGCCACCCGTCCGGTCCGCGCGCCGGACGGAATTCTTGCGCAGAGCGAGCCGCAACAAACGATGATTCCAGAACGGCGGCTGCAGATGGGCCGCTGGACACTGACCGTGCGCGCCACTTATCAATTGAAAGCGCGCGTGCTGGCGCGCGAGGTCTACCACTTCGACGCCCTGTCGGATCTGGTGCCCGAAGATCTGGCCTTGGGCTGGGGTCCGATGTCGGACAACAGCGTACTGCGGACCATCGATATTTCGCAGTCCAATCGCTTTTATTATTGGCACGCAAGTGCGGCGACGACCGTCTCGCGAGAGACCATTATTTCGCATAGCGCCAATACGCACGTCATTCCAGAGACCCCGGCGATCGCCCGAGCCTTGGCGCATCTGCGGCCCGGCGAGGTGGTCACCTTGAGCGGCGAACTCGTCGATGCGGTCCGCGACGACGGCCGATGGATCAAAACCTCGCTGGTGCGCACCGACAGCGGTGCAGGGGCCTGCGAGGTTATGTTGGTGACCGACCTCATAACTTGAGCAGCCATTCGCGCAGCGCCACCGCCACCGCGTCCGGACGTTCCAGCGGCGCCATATGACCCGCACCATGGATCTCGAACAGCGTCGCGTGGGGAATTCTGCGGCGGATGCTCTGTTGTTGAGAGACCGGCGACCAGGCGTCGTCGCTGCCGCTCAACAGCAGCGTGGGAACGGCAATGTTCGGCAACAGCGACAGCACCTCGGGTCGATTCAGCATGGCGTTGACGTGGCCGGCATAGGCCTCGGCAGTGAAGCGCTGAATCATCGCGCTCAACCGCGGCATCAAAGCCGCCGCGCGCGCCGCGTCGCTGCCCATCATCGGCGGCAGCCACTCGGCCGCCAGCGCCGCCATGCCGTGCTCCTGAGCGAGGCGCAGCAGCCGGCCGCGGCTTTGCGGCTCGCCGTCACGCACCGCCTGCACGCCCGTATTGAGCAGCGCCAGTCCGGTAATTCGGCCCGGCGCCGCGCGCATGACCTCGAGCGCGACACGCCCGCCCATCGAGTGTCCGGCAACGGCAAAACGCTCCGGGGCAACGGCGAGCACGTGCTGCGCCATGGCCGGTATGGAGGAGAAGCCGCGGAATGCCACGACCTGAATCTCGGCAACGCCGGACAGGCGCCGCGGAATATCGCTCCAAAAGGTCTCGTCGCACAAAAGACCGGATAAAAGCACCGCGGACTGCTTCATAATCGTGCCTAGTATGGCACGCGACATCTCCCAAGCCGTGCGCGACGCATGTCTCTGGCTGCCGCAAGCCGAGGAGTTCATGTCGCATGGAGCGCCGAATTTCAGGGTCCGCGGCAAGACCTTCGCGACCTACGCCGTCAATCACCACGGCGACGGACGCGTGGCGCTGTGGCTCAATGCGCCGGCCGGCGCCCAACAACATCACCTCGCGGCTGAGCCCCGGCATTTTTTCATTCCGCCGTATGTCGGGCCGCGCGGCTGGCTGGGCGTCATCCTGGATCGCGGCATCGATTGGCGCACGGTCGCCGGCTTGGTGCGCGAAGCTTACGAAAAGGTCGCGCCCAAGGATCTGCGTGCGCGCATCGGCAAAACCCCCACGATCAAGCCGCCCGCCAAGGCGCTGAGCGCAAGTGAAATCGACCCATTCAAAGCGCCCAGGGCCGTGGCGGTTTTATCGAAACTGCGCAAGGTTTGCTTGAGCTATCCCGAGACGCGCGAGGGCAGCCAGTTCGGGCATCCGGTATGGATGGCGGGAAAGAAGACCTTTGCCATCGCGCGCTACGCCGGCAAGCGATTGACGCTGTGCTTTTGGATCGGTGTTGAGCAGCAGGGAATGCTGACGGCGGATCCACGCTATGAGATTCCGCCCTATTTTGGCCACAATGGCTGGATTGCGCTGGATGTAACCCAGCACTGCGACTGGCGCGAGGTGAGGGGATTGGCGCTGCAGAGCTATCGGCATTTTGCGCTCAAACGCATGCTGCGGACTCTGAACCAGGATTAGCGGCCGGATCCGGCGCTCAGCGCGAGGCACAGTGCACCGAGCACGCCGGCGCGGTTTCCGAGCGCCGGCGGCACGATGTAGCGCTCGATATCCTCGAGAATCTCACGCCGATCAACGTAGCCCCCGAGCCAGTGCAGCGTGCGCTGCCGCACCAGCGGAAACAAACGCTCGGTCATCACACCGCCGCCGAGGATGATTCGCTGCGGCGAAACGGTCAAAACCAATTGCGCACAGAGTTGCCCGAGATAATCGGCCTCGATCTCCCATTGCACATGCGTCGCATCGAGATGCTGAAGCTCGCTGCCGGTGCGCGCCACAATGGCGGGCCCCGATGCCAGCCCTTCCAGGCAGTCGCCGTGAAACGGGCAGACGCCCGCAAACTTCGGGTCGAGTTCGTGGCGTCGGGGGCGAATGTGTCCGATCTCCGGATGCATCAGGCCATGCAAAGGCGCGCCTTCGATCAGCACGCCGCCGCCGATGCCCGTACCCACCGTCAGATACACCAGGCTGGCGCTGTCGCGTGCCGCACCCCAGCGATGTTCGGCGAGCGCCGCCGCATTGACATCGGTGTCGAAGCCCACCGGGCAGCGCAATTCGCGGGCCAGCATGGCGGCAACATCGGTGTTGCTCCAGCCGGCTTTGGGGGTATTTCCGATGAAGCCATAGCGGGCCGACTGCCGTTCGAGCACCACAGGTCCGAAACACGCGACGCCCAGCGCGGCGGGCGCGAAATCCATGCGCTGCGCTTTGAAGAAATCGCACACTCTTGCGAGGGTCGACTCAGGATCCGTGGTCGGGAAGCGCGCTTCGGCGTGCAGAGTGCCGCTCTCATCGGCGATTGCGCAGACGAATTTTGTACCGCCGGCCTCGACGGCGCCGAACAAGCGAGCGTGGCCGTGCATCGATTCCCCGAGAATTGGCTTGGCTGGAGCATAGCGTATCAGAGCGGCTATAATGCAGATCCCAAAGTTTCAGCGAACCGCATCATGAATGTTCCGAGCGGCGCCTCGCGCGCGATGATCGAGCGCCTGATCGCATTCAAGACGGTGTCGCGCGACTCCAATCTCGGACTGATCGAGTGGGTGCGCGACTACCTGCAGGGAATAGGCGCGAAAACGCGCCTCACGCACGACGCTTCCGGCAAGAAGGCCAACTTGTTCGCGACTCTGGGTGACTCGGGAAAACCGGGACTTATTCTCTCGGGTCACACCGACGTGGTGCCGGTGGACGGGCAGGATTGGCATACCGATCCTTTCGCGGCCACCGAACGCGAAGGCAAGCTGTTCGCGCGCGGCTCGGCGGATATGAAGGGCTTTATCGGAATCATCCTGGCGCAGGCGCCCAAATTCGTCGCTGCGCTCAATGACCGGCGGCTCGATGCGCCGCTGCACTATGCGTTGAGCTACGACGAAGAAGTCGGCTGTCTCGGCGTCCGCGGCTTGATCGCCGATCTCGAGGAGCAGGGAATCCGGCCGGCGGGGTGCGTGGTGGGCGAGCCGACCTCGATGCAGCCCATCATCGCGCACAAGGGCACGCACCGATTCCGCTGCGCGGTGCATGGCCGCGAGGCGCACTCGAGCTACGTCACCCACGGCGTGAATGCGATCGAATACGCCGCGCGTTTGGTGGTGTTCATACGCCAGCTTGCGGACCGCCTCGCGCAGCTCGAGCAACGCGACTACGGCTTCACCGTGCCGTACTCCACACTTTCCACCGGGTTGATTCACGGCGGCATTGCCGCCAATGTCGTGCCCAAGGATTGCGTGTTTCAATTCGACATGCGCACCCTGCCGCAGGCCAAGCCCGACGCGCTGTATGAGGAAATTCGCCGCTACGCCGAGCTGCTGGCCGCGGAAATGCGCGGCATCGACGCGGCTGCCGGCATCGATTTGCAGTGGGTGAGCCAGACTGTGGGGCTCGCCGCCGCGGAGGGCGATGCGATCGTGCAATGGGCCATGCGGCTGTCCAAGAATCCGAGCGTCGGGAAGGTGTCCTATGGTACGGAAGCGGGACTTTTCCAAAAGATGGGAGTGCCAACCGTGATTTGCGGACCTGGAGACATCGCCGAGGCGCATCGACCCAATGAATTCGTCGCGCTCGAGCAGCTCGCCCAATGCGAGAGTTTCATGGACCGAATTCTGGAAACCGGCTACGCGAAGGCGTAATTTTCCGCAAAGCCTGCGCACACACTCGCAGCTGTGACATAACGCTCGTGTACGGCGCAGAGGCCGTCGTTACAGCGAACCGCGGCGTACGCGGAACTCAACGAGGACAGGCCGGGCAGCGCCGCCTCCAGTTGCGCAGGCTGGTTGCGAAAGTGCTTGCACTGACGGCAAGCCGGCGCAGCCGTCAGCCTCATTGTCCCAGCCGGTTCCAAAACCCGGCGAACACCTGGGTCGACAATACGAAGCCGAGGATTACATTGACCGCCACGCCGGTCGTGAATGCATAGAAAGGCCGGGCGCCGATCGCAGCGAACTCGCGCAGACGCGTGGTGAGCCCGATGCTCAAGAAGGCAAAAGTGAAGGCCCAGGTGCGAAATGCCTGCAAAGGCGCCACCAGGGCGGGTACCACCTCTTTCTTGTAGGCGGCATAATCAAAGCCGCGGGTAACCAATGTCAGAACGGCGGATGCGACAATGAAGCCGAGCACGAATTTTGGAAACCGGTTCCAAATCTCGGCGGCGCTCGCTTTGCTCTGCACGCCGGTGCGTTCCCAACGCGTTGTGGCGATCAATGAGAGTACAAAGGCCCAAACGCCGATCCAGACGTCGCGTCCGATGACCTTCATGAGGGTGAAGGCGCTCACCGCGGCATCCGGACTGCCGGTAATTCCCGGCACACTGCCGGCATATCCGCCATAGGTTTGGGCCGCAGCCAAGCCCGCGGCATCGGCAAATTCCGAGGTGCCGATCCAAGCGCCGGCGACACCGGTGGACAAGCCCAATGCCCGGGAAACCAGCGGCAGCACGAAAATCATGACGATGGCCCAGATCACCACCAGCGAGATGGCGACCGAGACCTCTTCCTTCTTGGCGCCGACCGCGCCGCCGACGGCGATCGCGCCCGACACGCCGCACACGGCGCCGCCCGTGCCCAGCGTGGCCGCGAGGCGCCGATCGAGTCCCAGGCCAACCGCCGCGCCGTAGATCACGCCGAAAGTGGTCAGTGAAACGATCGCCGCTTGCACGATCGCCACCGGTCCCGCCCAGGCGATGAGCGTCAGCGGCAGTCCGGCGCCCAACAACACAATACCGGTCTTGATGTAGAACTCGACGCGCAACCCAGGCTCGAGCCAGCGCGGCACTCCCAGCGTATTGGAGAGCAGCAACCCCGCGCCTAAGGCGACGAGCGGCGGTTCCAAGTTGTAATGGGCCGCCTGATCCCACTGCCCCAGAAAATAGATGCTGCCGGCGGCGACATAGACCAGCAGAAAGGCGGGCAGAAAGCGGCTGATCTTGATGCCGAGCGCCGCCGCGCCAATGCCGAATGCCACTGCCCAGAGCACGAAAAGAGCCGCGTATTGAAGGCCGTGCGCTTTGAGCTGCCGAGTCGCATCGGACAGGTGGCTCCATTTCTGCGGCGCCACGGCGATCCACTTGATGCTGCTGCCGCCCGCAAAGAGCGCCCATGCCACCGCGATGAGACCGAGTCCAATCCAGATGGCCCACCAGTCTTCCTTGCGAAACAGCTCGCCCCAGGGCGAGCGTCTACCCAGCGCTTGACTCTTAACAGCGTGCGCGATTTCGGCCATAAGGACTCCGGCTAACGATGTGCAACGCTAGCCCGGAGACCTCAGCGCGTCGAATAGTTAGTTCGCATATCCAAGTTACGCGCGGTTATGACGGAGGGAAGGGGGGGCGCGAGCCGCCCCCTTGGCGGTGTGCTTCAGTCGCGGCCGATAGCGGTGCCCTTGTGATAATCCGGATAGGGCGGGATCGGCGACACCGGAACCGGATGTTCCTTGAGCTGTTGCATCACGATCGCAACGGCTCGCTCCAACTGAGCATCATGTCCGGCGGCCACGTCCTTCGGGAATTCTTCCACCATCACATCGGGCGGGATCCCGTGGCCTTCGACCTCCCACTGCCCGTTGAGACCATAGATGGCATACCGCGGAGCCGTTACCGAGCCACCGTCGATGAGCGTGGGATAACCGCCGATGCCCACCAAGCCTCCCCAGGTGCGCGTACCCACCAAGGTTCCGAGCGCGGCCTTGCGGAAGTACCACGGCATGGCATCGCCGCCCGAGCCGGCGGACTGGTTGATGATCATCGCCTTGGGGCCGAATATTGCGCCCTGCGGATCATGCACCGGTTGGCCGTCGCGCTCGATGGCATTGCTCAAATGCTTCTGGCTGAGCACGCTGACGACATAGTCGGCCAAGAATCCGCCTTGGTTGAAGCGTTCGTCCAGAATGAGACCTTCCTTTTCCAATTGCGCATAAAAATAGCGGTTGAAATTCGTATACCCCGCGCCCGCGGTGTTCGGCATGTACACGTAGGCAATTTTTCCGCCCGAAAGCTCGTCCACCTTGCGCCGGTTGGCGTTGATCCAATCGAGGTTGCGCAGTCCGTATTCGGAAGCGGTCGGAACGACCGTGACATCGCGCGCACCGCTGCCGTCGGGATTCTTGCCGACACGAAGCACCGTTTGTTTTCCGGCGGTGCCGTCGAAGAAGGCATCGATGTTGTCGGTTGCGTGCAGTTCGCGGCCATTGACCGCCAACAGATAGTCGCCCGCAACGATATCGATGCCCGGCAAGGTCAAGGGCGCCGTCAGCGACGGAGTCCAATTCTCGCCGTTATAAATCTTCGCGAATCGATAGCGGTTGTGATCGATCGTGTAGTCGGCTCCGAGCAGTCCGGTTTTCGGCGCGTTCGAAGCCGGGCGCGGCCCGTTGATGAACATATGCCCGACCTCGACCTCGCCGAGCATCTCATCGCAGAGATAGGTGAATTCACCGCGCGAGGCCAGGTTATCGAGATACGGCCGGTATTTCGCTTCGATCTTCGGAATATCCAGGCCGTGAGTATGCGGATCGTAGAGGAAGTCCCGCTGCAGACGCCAGGTCTCGTGATACATCTGCCTCCAGGAGGCGCGCGGATCGTGCATGGCCATCATGCCGTGATTGTTCACGGGTTTTCCTGGATTGGCGTCGGGCGAGCCCGGTTTCAGCTCCGCAGTCGGCGCGAGAAACCAATTGTCGCGCCGCTGGTAGAACAATTTTTCGCCGTTGAAGGACACGCCGAAGCTCGTCAGCCCGCTCAATATCTCTTCCGTCTGACGCTTCTCGGTGGTGAAGCGCCACAGCGCGCGAATCGGTAAACCCTCATCTTCCGCCGAGCGTCCCACCGGGGGGCCCTCGGCAAGAAACAACACGCCGCTCTTCCCCACGGCCAACTCAACGTAGTTGCGCGACGGAATCGGCAGCGACAAAATCCGATTGCCGATGTCGGCCAGGTCGATCACGGTGGGCTTGGGTTTCGCCTCGGCCTTTTTCTTGCCGTCCTTCTTGTCATCCTTCTTTTCGTCTTTCTTCGCGTCCGCCTTGCTCTCGCCGCTCTGCTCGGTTTCCTCATCCGATTTGCCGGCCGCCTTCGAGTCTTCGTCCTTCTTCTTGTTTTCATCATCGCTTTCCGGCGCAATCGGCGAGGCGCCGTTGCGCGCCAGCACCGCGACGTAGACGCCGGCATTGACGGTGCGATCCAAGGACGACAGATCGATGCCGGCATCGGATGGACCGTTGTCGGTGGAGGCCGTGAAGTAAAGATACTTGCCGTTCGGATCGAACTCCGGATGCAGCGCGTTGCTCATGCCGTCGGTGATCTGCGTCGCGCTATGCGAGGCGAGCGAGTACAGGAAGATGGCGTGCAGTTCGCTTTCCAAATCGCGGCTGTAGGCGATCCATTGCGAGTCGGGCGACCACGCGAGCTCGGTCGCGGCGCCGAAGCCGCCGCGCAGCCCGGTGTCGACCTTCACCGGCCTGCCGCCTGCCACGTCCACATACCAGATCCGCAGATGCTTGTCGGTGTAGGCGATTCGTTTGGAGTCCGGCGACCAGTGCGGCGCATAGAAGAACGACGGATTGGGGCCCAGGTCGATTACCTTGGGCGGCGCCAAACCGTCTTGCTCGCGAATGTACAACTGATATTCGCCCGATGCGTCGCTGAAATAGGCGATCGATTTGCCATCCGGCGACCAGGAGGGATCGCGCTCCGCGCTTCCCGGCGTGTTGGTCAGATTGCGGATGTCGCCTTTCTCGGCGGGCAGAGTGAAAATGTCGCCACGCGCTTCGGCCACGACCCGCACGCCGGTCGGCGATATTGCGATATTCTCGACTCCGTCGGCTGGCACGCCCGCCAGATGCGGTTGCAGCGCGGGAAGTTCACCCTGGATCGACACAGAAACCACATGATCCTGATGCGAGCTTGGATCGTACAGATGCAGTGAGCCGAATTGCTCGTACACCAGTCCCCCGGGACCGGCGCCGACGGTTTTCAGATCCAGGCCGTGATTATCGAGGACTTGCTGAACTTGTTTGGTGTGGGTGTCGTAATCGAACAACGAGACCGATCCGTTGCGATCGGACAGGAAATATATCGTGCTGCCGACCCATACCGGACTCGAGTCGTTGGAGTTCTCGCGCGGTATCTTCTCCAGATCGAGCGTTTTCATGTTCACCAGCCAGATCTGCTTGGTCTGACCGCCGCGATAATGTTTCCAAGCGGGCTGCCACTGGCGCACGGGCACGTACGCCAGCGTGCTGCCGTCGCTCGAGAAGCTGCCCCAATCGACGCTGGGCAGCGGCAGAACTTCCGCGGTTCCGACCCCGTCCGCGCGAATTTTAAACAGCCGCGGGTAAACCGACTTGCTGGCTCGTCCGGAGGTGAACAGCACATCCTTGCCATCCGGCGTCCAACCGGTCACCAGGCTGCCGGTAGGCTCCCAGGTGAGGCGCCGCGGCACGCCGCCTTCCGTGCTGGCAACATAGACGTCGGTATTGCCGTGTTCGCGCGCCGAATAGGCTATCTGCGAGCCGTCGGGCGAGAAATACGGGCCCTCGCTCACTGCGCCGACCGAGGTCAGGCGCCGTGCATCGCCGCCCTGGCGAGGAACCGTCCAAACATCGCCGGCATATAGAAAAGCGATCCGGTCTTGGCTCAAGGACGGATTGCGAAGCAAAAGAGGCGCGGCGCTCGCTGCTGCGCAAAAAGCCAGACTGGCGATAACACTCCAAGCGGCGCCGACCAATACGCGCGAATTCATGTGCACCTCTTCAATATGAGTAATGAGACAATCTGTGCAGAAACTATACACGATCACGCCGACTGCCAAGCAAGCGCCGGCTTGACGCGCCGTATCGGGAGCGGCATTCTGCGGCAAGTTGCAGCCGTACGCCTCGCCGTTTGAAATAGGAATTACGCATGCGTCCGCGAAAAATTGCCGTGATCATGATCGTGTTGCTGGCCGCCATTTGGAGCGCGGGGCGGTTGGGCGTCGCCGTGGCCGCGCCCGGCGAGCAGTATCTCGGTACGTGGAAGGGCACGTGGGAAGGTGCGGGTTCGGGCGGCCGCTTTGACCTGACATTCGCCAAGGGCGCTGACGGCAAGCTCGCCGCCAGCGTGTCGGTGGGCACGGATAGCGGCGATTACAACGCGAACTTCAGCACTGTAACGCTGACCGGCGAAAAATTGGCGGGCGCCTATGATTATCCGCTCGACCCGCAGGGAGAAGTGACCATCACGGGTTCGTTTGATCCGAAGACCGCCGTCGGTACTTGGTCGCTGGGCGCGAAAGGGCAACCGGGCGGCCAGGCGATCGCCGGCACCTGGAAGGTGACCAAGCAGTAAGCGGCTGAACTGCGCTGCTCGTTGCAATCAGCTCGACAACGCGGCTTGCAGCTGCAAGGAATCGGCGGGATTCAAAAACCGAATCACGCCGTCTTCCAGCGCGCCGAATTTCAGGCTCAGGACGTCCTTCACGTAGTTTTGGTGCAGCTTCCAGGGCGTTTTCGAGCCCTGCTTCGGCAGCTTGTCCGCGGCCCGCAGAATGTACCCGGAATTGAGGTTCAGCCAGGGCTCCGCCTTCACGCTGGTGTCATCGTTCTGCGGCACGCAGATCTTGTATCCCTTCGCCTGCATGTGATTTAGAACGCGGCAAATGTAGTCGCACGTCAACTCGGCCTTGAGTGTCCAGGATGCATTGGTGTAGCCGAACGTCGAGGCGAGGTTCGGAATTCCGCCGTACATCGTGCCCTTGTAATTGAGCGTCTTGGCCGGGTCGATGTGACGGCCATCGACGCTGATTTGAATGTTGCCGAGCGCGACCAGATTCAATCCGGTGGCGGTGACGATGATATCGGCCTGCAGCTCCTCGCCGCTGCGCAATTTGATCCCGTGCTCCGTGAACGTGTCGATCTCACCGGTGACGACCGACGCCTTGCCGGCTTTGATCGATTCGAACAGATCTCCGTCGGGAACCAGACACATGCGTTGATCCCAGGGATCGTAGCGCGGCGTGAAGTGCGTAGCGACGTCATAGCCGGGTCCTAAAGCTGCCTGCACGCGATCGCGAATCCACTTCTTGACCCGCTCCGGACTGCGTTTGCAGAGGTTGAAGAAATAAATGCCAAATAAAATGTTTCGCCAGCGCACCAGATTGTAGGCCAGCATGGCGGGCAAATGGCGCCGCAAAAAATTAGCCAGCGCATCCTGTTCGGGACGCGCAACCACGTAGGTGGGCGAGCGCTGCAGCATCGTCACGTGGGCCGCGGTCGTCGCCATCGCCGGCACCAAGGTGACCGCGGTCGCGCCGCTGCCGATGACGAGCACGCGCTTGCCGGCGTAATCTAGATCCTGCGGCCATTTCTGGGGATGCACCAATTGTCCGGCAAAGCGCCGGCTGCCGGGAAAGTCCGGGGTGTAGCCTTCCACATAGCTGTAATACCCGCTGCACACGAGGAGAAAATCACAGGTAAAGCGGGCCACGTGCCGCTCGGGGCCGCATTCGGCTTCGACCGTCCAGACAGCATCCTGGGACGACCACGAGGCGCGCTTCACCCAATGCTGGAAGCGAATGTTTTTATCGACCCGGTAGTCCTTCGCGGTCTCGCCGATGTAACGGAGGATCGAGCCGCCATCGGCAATCGCCTTACCCTCCACCCAAGGCCGAAACGAATAGCCGAGCGTGAACATGTCGGAATCCGAGCGTATGCCCGGATAGCGGAACAAGTCCCAAGTGCCGCCGATGCCGGCGCGGCCTTCCAGCACGACATAGGACTTATTCGGACAGTGCGTCGTCAGGCTGCAGGCGGCGCCGATCCCGGAGAGGCCGCCGCCCACGATCAGCACATCGAAATGATTGCTCGACACTGGAAATTCTCCATGGCAACTGGCTCAAGCTGCATTGCGGGCGCCCACCCGTTCGGCAAACGCGCTCACCGCTGCGAACGCCTCGCGCGCCTCCGGTAGAATGGTCACGAACACCGGCCAGACGTGCGGCAGCCGATCACGCACCACCAGTTCGACTTTGACGCCGGCGGCCGACGCGCGTTCCGCCAAACGCAGAGTGTCATCGCGCAAGGTCTCGTGACGGCTCGCAAACATCAGCATGGGCGGCAATCCCGTGAGATTCGCATAGAGCGGCGAGGCGCGCGGATCACGGGCATCGGCGCCGGCCAGGTACATGGCGGCGGCCTCGCGGATAGCGCGGGGCGTGAACATCGCGCAACTCTTTGCGTTGGCCTCCACGGACGCTCCCGTGACCGCCAGGTCTGAATAAGGCGAGAAAGCGACGATGGCTTTGGGCAGTTTCCAGCCGGCGTCTCGAACACCGACCGCGGTCGCGATGGCGAGTCCTGCGCCGGCCGAGTCGCCGCCCAGCACGATATCGGCTCCGGGATGACGGGCGAGCAGCCATTGATACGCGCGGGCCGCGTCCTCCACGGCGGCTGGAAACGGATGCTCGGGCGCCAAGCGGTAGTCGAGTCCGTAGGCGGGGGCTTGGAAGGCCTGGGCCATCGCAATCAATACCTGGCGATGCGTCTTGGGCGAACCGAACAGATATCCTCCGCCGTGAAGGTAGAGCACGATGACGGCGGGCTGATCGGATGCGGGGGGCGAGGCGTCCGCCACGTCGAATTCCAGCCCCTGCTCATTACGGATGCTCGTCACGCTGTAGCCGGCAGGGACCGCCAAAGCGCTGCGCGGCGGATTCTTGCCCATTGCGCGCAGGCGTTGCAGATCGAGCGATTTCTTGCCGTGGCGCTTCATGGTGAAGCGAAAAAACCCATTCAACAGCATGGCCTGCCAGCTCAGCATTGGTGAATTATGCACCAGGCGTCGGACAAAACGCGAAAAGCCGCGATTTTAGGCTGTCATCGGGTGCGTGGTCACAAGGCGGGGTTCTATTGCAAGCGCTGCACCCCGGACGGCCATTCCATTCGTATTCCTATCAAGGCTCGAGGGATAAGCCCTTTGAAGGCCGCAAACAGGAGATCCTCTCATGAAGATGCGAATGCTGATGACGGCGCTGGCGTGCTTTTTATTGCCGCAACTGGCTGCCGCGCAAGACGCCAGGCTCAGGCTGCCCGAATTCAGCTCACTGGCCGGCAAAGCCACCGAGTCGGTCAATATCAGCTTGAGCCCGTGGCTGCTGCACATGGCCGGTTCCTTCATCGACGACAAAGACGAAGACAGCGTGGCCACCAAACATCTCCTGGCCGGCATCAAGGCCATCGAGGTGCGCAGTTATCAGTTCGCCAGCGACAATGCGTATTCAGCCTCCGATATCGACGCGGTACGCAGCCAGTTGGCGGGCTGGAGCCAAATCATGCAGGTTCACCACCGCGAAAAGAGCGAGGATGTCGACATGTATGTACTGATCGAGAACAATGTAACCAAGGGGTTCGCGCTCATCGCCAGCGAACCACGGGAATTTACCATCATCAACATTGTCGGATCGATCAAGGTCGAAGACCTGCCGAAGCTGCAAAGTCACCTGCATTTGCCGAAGCTCGGCGATCCGCAAATCAACCTACTCATGTAGCAGCCACGCTTGAATGAGGATGTCACCGACGCGTTGGATGAGCAGCTCGAGAAGGCGCGCCGCGGCGAGCGCGCCGCGCTCACGCTGCTAGTTCAGGCGCATCAACGCACAGTCTACAGTTTGGCACTGCGCATGCTGGGTACACGGGATCTGGCGGAAGACCTGACGCAGGAAGTGTTCATGCAAATGAACGGCAAGTTGTGCACGATCGACTCGAACAGACACCTGGGCTTCTGGCTGCGCCAAGTGACGACGAATCGGGCGATCGATCAATTGCGCCGGCGCGCACGGATATCGATGACCTCTTTGGATGAAGAAACCCAGCTCTTCAGCGCCGAAGAAGCCGCCGATCCGCTGTTGCAACGGCACCTGCAGGCGCTGCTCGCGTCTTTGAGCGCGCCGGCGCGCGCGGTGTTGTTGCTGCGCTATCAAGAGGATTTGGATCCCACGGAGATTGCGCGAACATTGGATATGCCGCTGAACACCGTGAAGAGCCATTTGAAACGATCGTTGGAGAGCATGCGGGAAAAAACCATCGGCACGCAACCCCTGCGCTGCGAGGATAGGTCACTATGAATGAAGATATCGAAGCCCGGATGCGCGCGGCGTTGCGCCCAATCGCCCCGCGCGAGGAATTTTCGCAAAGACTGGCGGCGGATGCGGCCGGTAGGCGCCAGCCGGCGCACGGCGCACGGCGCGGCGCGGCGCGCCTGCGGCCTCTGGCGTGGTGGTTTTCCGCAAGTCTGGCCGCGTCGCTGATCCTTGCGGTGGGCGTGCATCAGCACCTGCAGCAACAGCGCTTGCAGCAAAGCGGGCTCGAGGCACGCCGCGAGGTCATGGAGGCGCTGCGGGTAACGAGCCAAAAATTGAACCTCGCATACGAGGCGGTGAAGAGCCAATCCACATCGCTGAGCGGGGAAGGGAATTCTGTATGAGACAGTGCAAGTTTCTCTTGATATTGGCACTGCTGGCGCCCACGGCGATGGCCGCCGCGCCCAATCCCAGGCTCGCGATTCCGAGCTTTTCGGCTCTGGCGCAGAAGGCCACCGAGTCGGTGACCATCACCTTGGATCCGGGATTGCTGGGTCTGGCGGCGAAGTTCCTCGACAGCAGCGATCCGCAGGATGCCGCTACCAAGGAGGTCCTGAAGGGACTGCAGGGAATCTATGTGCGCAGCTACACCTTCGACAAGGATTCCGCCTACCAGCAGGCCGATATCGAGGCGGTGCGGAGTCAGTTGACCGCTCCCGGCTGGAATCGGCTGGTGGAAACGCGCAGCCGCAAGACGCACGCGGATGTCGACATCTACATCATGCTGGACCACAACCAGGCCATCGGCCTGGCGCTGATCGCGAGCGAACCCCGGCAGTTCACGATCGTGAACATTGTCGGAGCGATCGATCTGGACAAACTGCACAGGCTCGAGGGTCAGTTCGGCGTGCCCAAGCTCGATATTGATTCATCCAAGCCGCCGCAGTCCCCGCAAAAATAGCCGGCAACCTAGTGGCCCTTGGCGGCCGCTCCTATTGGATTGATCGAAGCGAGTTCCTTGGGGGGCAGCAGGCGCTCTCTGCAGGTGCGCATGGCATCATTGTAGGAAAGGCTGCGGTCCGCCGACATGCGTCTGATCATGCACTCGTTGAGCCGCTGTCTTGCAATGACCGCCGGACTCTCCGGCCGTGCGGCGATGCTACGTGCACTGAGAATCAAAGCACCGCATGCGATCACCTTCAACACCCGTGGCGTAGCTTGACTCCTCATAGTGCAGAAGCTTGGTCGCGCCGCGCGCCCACGGCAAGAGCGCAGAGTCGTCATCGAATGTCAGGGTTGCACCGACACCCGTGGCGCGGGGCATTTCGCGTCAGCGTGCGCTGAAACCGCGGCGCGGTTTTTTCCGATGCCGTTGCGCAGTGCCCGCGCAGGACAATTCCCGCTTCACTCAACATGCAGGAGGTTCTCATGGCGCGCAACACTCTCGAAGGCGTTCGGGTCGCCATTCTGGCCACAGATGGATTCGAGCAGTCGGAGCTGACCGAGCCGCGCAAGGCTCTCGATGCGGCCGGCGCGCTCACCAAAGTGGTTTCCCCAAAATCCGGCAAGCTGCGGGGCTGGAATCACAAAGAGTGGGGTGAGGAAGTGCCGGTCGATCAGGCGCTCGAGGGCGCCGATCCGAAGAATTTCGATGCGCTCGTGCTTCCCGGCGGCGTCATGAATCCCGACGCGCTGCGCATGCAGCCCAAGGCGGTCGCCTTCGTCAAATCGTTTTTCGATGCCGGCAAGCCGGTAGGGGCCATCTGCCACGGTCCCTGGACGGTGATCGAGAGCGGTGCAGCGAAAGGGCACCGCATGACCTCATGGCCGTCCCTCAAAACGGACATTCGCAATGCCGGCGCCGATTGGGTCGATCAGGAAGTGGTTGTCGACGCCAACCTCGTGACCAGCCGCAAGCCAGACGATATTCCGGCCTTCAATCGCGAGATCATCAACCTGTTCAGCCGGTCGGCGCGGCACTAGCCGGCGGCCGCGGTCAGCGCCGCGCCGGCCACATGCGCGCCAGCAGTCCATCGCGCAACACGAACTGATGCCAGAGGGCGGCAACGGCGTGCAGGCCGGCGAGAGCGAAGATCGCATATGCCAGGTATTGATGCAGATCCTCGGTCGGATGAAAGATGGCGCGGTTCGACTTGATTCCAAAATCGATCTTGAACAGTCCAAAATCAAAGACACGTCCGTGGTAGACAAAGGTGATGATTCCCACAATGGGCGTGATGAACAGCAATACATAGAGGCCGTAGTGCACCAGTGTTGAAGCCCGGCGCGAAAATGTCCCGACGCTTTCCATCAGGGGCGGCGGCCGATGGCCGCGCCGCCACGCGAAGCGCGCCATCAAAGTGAACCAAAGGAGCAGCCCCAGGACAGCATGCACGTTGATCCAAAATGCCTGCGTTTGCTTGGGCCACGAGTCGTGCAGCAGACCCAGGGTCCCGACGCAAACGACCAGCAGGAACATGGACCAGTGAAAGGCGATCGCTGCGGATCCGTAGCGATCGGGGGTGGTGGAGACTTGCGCTGAGTTCATTTTGCGACGATACACTGTGCGGATGGGGTCATTGCTGGGATCATATCTAGATAATACATTAATTATAATCAGGATCTCATTGATAAGTATATAAATATATTTGCAAACGGGAGCATCAATGAAAATTGCGGGAGCGGGAGTCGTAATCACGGGCGGGGCCTCGGGAATCGGCCGTGCGGTGGCGCAGGCCATGGCAGAGAAGGGCGGACGCGTCGCCATTTTCGATCTCAACGAGGCCGCCGGGCAGCAGGTGGCGAAGGATTTGGCTGGCGGCGCGCTGTTTGCGCCGGCCAATGTCGCGGACGAAAGCTCAGTCGCCTCCGCCATCGCGAACACCATGATGGCGTTTGGCGCAATTCACGTCTGCGTCAATTGTGCCGGTATCGGCAGTGCCCACAAGACTTTTGGCAAGGAGGGTCCATTCCCGCTGGCGGCATGGAACAAAACCATTGCGGTTAATTTGACGGGCACATTCAACGTGACCCGGCTGTGCGCGGAACAAATCGCCAAAAATCAGCCGCTGGATCGCAACGGCGGCCGTGGCGTCATCATCAATATCGCCTCGATCGCCGCTTACGATGGTCAGATGGGGCAGGCCGCCTACAGCGCGAGCAAGGCGGGTATCGTGGGCATGACGCTGCCCATGGCCCGCGACTTGTCGGGCATCGGCATTCGCGTCAATACCATCGCACCCGGGCTGATCGAGACCCCGCTGCTGGGATCGCTGCCCATGGAGGTGCTGGATGCCCTCGCCAAATCAGTCCTGTATCCAAAAAGGCTGGGGAAGCCGGAAGAAATCGCACAAGTGGCGGTCGCGCTGGTCGAGAACGATTACATCAACGCGGAATGTATCCGAGTCGATGGCGGCATTCGGATGCAGCCGCGATGAGCGCATGACGCTCGGGCGCGTGACGCTCGGGCGCGTAACGAAGCACAGCCATTGACCAGGCGCGACCGCCTGGTCAATGGCAATCACCCATCAGTCGTCAGTTCAGCGGCAGTGGTCGTCGTGTTCGCCGCAATCGTGCCACCCGCGTTCATGCCAGTAGCGATGGTGATCACGATCGTAATAACCCTCATGGTATCCCGGCCCGGCAACGACGCAGGCGGAGGAGAGGCCGATGAGGCCCAACAAGATCCCGCTCCGAAGAATTCTTTGAATAGTTGTCATGTGCGCTCCAGATTGAAGGCCACATGCTAGCGTTCGCGCAGCAGCGACACCGTCGGCGTCTTCCCGGCATTGCTGTAAGCCATGGTCTACAGCGCTCAAGAATCGCTGCGACCGGTCGATAATCCTAAGGATGCCTCACCCGGCCCGCAAGTCCACACCCCGATCAGAGCCCCGCAAGTTGGCCGCGATGTTGATGTTCGCGCCGCTGTTGGCGTTCGCTCCCCACGCACTCTGTGCCGATACGCGCAATTTGACCGGATTGCCCGCTTATCCCAATCTCACCAGCGCAGTGATGGACAGCACCTTCAAGACCGACACGCTGGGGCACTGGTGCATGCGCTTTTGGGCGGATACCGCAGATTCCCTGCCCGCCGTCGAAGCCTGGTACCGCCAGGCATTGACCGGCTCGAGCGAAATCGACCTCGCGCACGATAAAATCTATAAAAATTACCAGGGCGTGGTCGGAGTCAAAATAGTGCTGGGCATCGACTACGTCGTCGTCTACAAAACTTCCGGTCAAGCACCGACATCCATCGATTTGTACCGCTGCAGCGCGCTTAAATAGGCGCCCGCGGCAAAACCCGTACTGGTCGCGAAGGCCGCCGGGGTTCGGCGGTCATCGGAACTGGAACGCGACCCGACCGTAGAGGAACCTTCCGCGCGGATCACCATAGGACAAGTCATAGCCACCCACGAAATTATTGGCTGACGAGGCATAGTTGGCATATGGAGGCGCCGTATCCGCGATATTGATGACGCCGGCGGTCAGGGTCCACGCCTTGGTCAGGTGATAAGAGAGCTGCGCGTCCAAAGTGTCATAAGCGCCCACCATGCGCGTCGCGCGGGTGACGTTGCCGGCGGAATCGTGATACTTCTTCTGGAAGTGCTCAATGAGCGACGCTTCCCAGTTGCCGATGTCATAGATCAACGAGGCTGTATGACGCCAACGGGAAATGACGCCGCTCTCGGTGGTCACGCCCTTGTCGATTTGGCCGGTCCAGCTTCCATCCGGATTTTGCGTGGCATATTTATAGTAATAAGTGCCGTCAAGCAAAAAGCTGAGGCGCCCGTAATTGCCGACGTCGAAAGCATACTTGAAATTGACGTCGGTACCGCTGACGTTCACTCTGAAGAGGTTCGCGTTGGTCTGGCTGATGAAGACGATGTTGCCGTTTGCATCGCGAGTGATCAGGCTGGCGAACTGCGTTGCGGAAGCGGCGTTTTGCAAAATCACCGAAACCGGCAGACCCCCCACCACGATCGAATCCTTCAGATAGATCCAGAAGGAGTCCAAGCCGATAGTGAAATCTTTTGTCGGTTGGAACACCGTTCCCAGGGTTATGGTGGTCGACTTTTCCGGTTTCAGGTTGGGATTTCCGCCCGTGACGGTGGAGAATTGGAAGCTGCAGGCCGGGTTGTTCGGATCGAAGGTCGGACACTTGATCGGGTCGCGCGTGCCGTTCGATGTGACGCTGGTCGCCTGCGCCGCGTACAAGTCGGTCAAGGACGGTGCGCGGAAACCTGATCCCACCGAAGAGCGTAACAACCACCAATCGACCGGCTGGAACTTCAACGAACCCTTGGGGTTCACGGTGCTGCCCACATTCTGATAGTGGTCATAGCGGACCGCCGCGTCGGCGTCCAACGAATGGATCACCGGCATGTTCACTTCGAGGTAGGCGGATTCCACGCTGCGCGCCGCATTTTCCGGAAGCTGGTTGCCGCCTTCACCGGTGATATCGCCGGTTTGAATCGCACTGGACGGATTGTAGATGAAGGTTTCACGGCGCACTTCCGCGCCCACCGCGGCGCTAAACGGGCCCCCCGGCAGATCGAAAAGGGCGCGGCTCGCCGAGCCATTGAGACTGGTCAGGGAGGTCTTGGAACTCCAGTCCTGGCCGACAAATTCCGCAGCCTTGGCGGCTGCCAGCGCGGCAGGGTCGGTGGTTGGTCCGAAAGGATTGATGATGCCGCTGTCCAGGATCGGCATGAATTCAGAATACAGCGGGAATCCCGACTTCAAATCCTCCTTCACCTTGACCTCGCTATAAAGGATCGAGGTGTTGAAATCCCAGCCGAGCAAGTTGCCCTTCCAGCCGCCGACGGCCCGGGTGGTATTGGCCGTGTCGTCCTCCAAACGCGGGCCATTGGCGAAGTCGCGATAGATCAAGTTCAACGGCAATCCCGCCATGCCGTGAGCGGCGGCGAAGGCCGTCGGATAGTACGGGCTGGTGGGCGGCAGCAGAAACGCCGCGGCGGTCGGGGTGATCGCCGGGTTGTGGTAGTTCGGATATTGAGTTGCCAACAAATTGGCCTGATACGCAAGAAACGGATTGCTCGCAAGCAAGGGATTCTGATAGGAAAGCGGTACCGGCTGCACCTGCGTGAGCGTCTCGACCTGTGCGAAGCTCAATTCCGCATAGAGCTGAGTGGTGTCGGTGATTTGGTAGTGTGCGTTCAACAACCCGTTGCCTCTCTTGGTGTCCGGCTGCACCGAATCGTAGAGCGAGTTGTCAAAGCGACACTGGGCCGGAAAGTTCACGTCGTTGAGCGAGGGCGCGCAAGCGCCGACCGCCGGGTTGATCGTGGTCGGTTGGCCGGCGGTTTTCGGAAATACCGCGATGTTGGCCGGGAACGCAAACGACGAGGTGACATCATTGCCATATTGCGGGCTGTAACGCGTCGCGAAAGGACGGGAGGATCCGAGGATCTCTTGTGTATGGTCGAAGCTCAATCCCAACGTGACATTGTAGCGATCGGTCTTCAAATCGCCGATGCCGCCGAAGAAGTTGCCTTGCTGCTCGGTGCCGCCCCCGGAGCGGGTGGGCGCGCCGCCATAAACGCTGGCAACGACGCCCTGGAAATTCTCGCGCAAAATAAAGTTCACGACGCCGGCGATCGCGTCGCTGCCGTAGATCGCCGAGGCGCCGTCTTGCAAGATTTCCACGCGTTCGATGGCCGAGACGGGAATCGAGCTGATGTCGACCGAATTTCCCGCGGTGCCCGTCGATCCGCCGCCGTAGGGCGCGGAACGTTGGCCGTTGATCAAGATCAGGGTACGCGCGGACGTGAGGCCACGCAGTGAAATGGTGGAAATTGAACCTGTCTGAAAACCGGTGGCCTGTGCCTGGACCGTACTGCCGGAGCTGCTCGCGGAACTGATGTAGCGGAACAGATCCTCCGCCGAGGTCGCGCCGGTTCTTGCAATGTCTTCGGCCTTCATCACGGTCACGGGCAGCGCGCTGACGGCGTCGAGACCCTTGATGGAAGTGCCGGTAACCACAATTTCAGCGAGATCGGGATTGGGTCCGGTCGATGCGGAAGCGCTCGCCGCCGCACTCTGGTTCTGGACTGACGGGGTCTGGCCGGCGGGCGAAGGAGCCTGCGCGAGTTTGATTTCCCGGCCCGATGGCGCGATCGCGGCACCCGGCGCCGCATCGCTTATTCTTTGATAATCGCTGCGGGCTGCCGCTTTGCGCTCGACCGGTCCCGTGATGACCACCGTGCTGCCGTCCACGACGTCGTAGTGCAGCATCGTGTCCTTGAGCAAAATCGCCAGCGCGCTGCCGGCCTTGAAGCGCCCGACAACACCAGGGGATTGCTTGCCCTCGGCGAGCTGTCCCGGAACAGTGACTTGAATGTCCGATTGGGCCGAGAATTTCAGCAGCGCCGATGAGAGCTGCTGCGGAGCGATGTCAAATTGCCTTTGTTGCGCAAGATCGACCGCCGCAAAGCTCGGTGCCACGCCGGCAACCGACAGGCCCAGAACCGCAAACAGCGCCGCCGCGCCGCGCGTCAACCGTTCGACCATTCTCTTTGCGATCATTTGGCTTCCCCTTACGCGGCTCGATATCCGCTTGTTAGGTAATAAGACGAATGAGAATCCCGATACGGGAATGGATTTTGACGCTTTTATTAAATATTTTCTCGATGTTGCGCTCGGGTGACACAGCCCCCTTTGGCTGCGCGCCCGGGCGGCCGTCAAGCGGTCCTCGCGTGTGGCTCGCAGGCTACAAAAAGCGCCGAATGATCCACGCAGCGGTTGAATCGGTGGTCAAATAGCGCAGGTGGGAGAGGGAGCGTGACGATTGAAAGCTTGCGTGCGGCCGGCCAGTATTCCCGTTTTCAGCTCCCCGTTCGTCTAAGCTAGACTCCAGCATCAATAAAAAATCCTCATGGTCAACGCAGTGAACATGCCGCCATCCACCCCCGAGCCGGTGGCTGACCCCAGTCCCGACGGCGAGGAGTCGCGCGCGAGCGTCGTGGAGCGGCTGTTTCGCGAACACAATGAGGCCCTGATCCGTTTTCTGCGCGGACGTTTGGGCTCGCACAACGAGGCTCTCGAGGTGGCGCAAGAAGCCTATGTGCGGCTCTTGAGCTTGGATCAGCCGGGCGCGGTGAGTTATCTGCGGGCTTTTCTCTTCAAGACCGCCGCCAACATTGCGATTGATCGGGGCAGACGGCATCAAACCTTCGACAAAGTCGCCGGCCGCCAGCTCTTTCCCGAATTGACCGAAACCCGCACGCCGGAACGGCAGCTTTCCGCCGAGCAAACACTGCGTCACCTGGGCACGCTCATCGAGCGCATGCCGCCCAAGTGCCGGGAGTCCTTCGTCATGAATCAAATCCAAGGACTCGATACCGCGACCATCGCACTGAGGCTCGGAATCACCGATAGCATGGTGCGCAAGTACGTCGTCAGGGCATTGCTTTACTGCCGTGCGCGCATCGACCTTGAACGCAACGGGTGAAGCAGCGCATGTCATCACCCGAAATCGAAAATGACCCGCTGCATCTGACGGCGGCCGACTGGTTCGTCCGGCTGAACAGCAGCGAGGTATCGCTCGAGGAAACTCTGGCGTGGCAGGCCTGGATTCATGAGCATCCGGCTCACGCACAGGCCTTTGCCCACATTGAAGAGATATCCCACGTCGTGTGCGATGTACCCGTGCCTGCGGCGATGCCGGCGGCCTTGCTGGCGCGCGACCGTTACGACGCTTCGGTTCCCATCGGAGAGTGGAAGCCCCGACGACCGCAGCACCGGCGTTGGGCCGCGCTGGGTGTCGCGGCTTCATTCGCACTCGTTGCAGTGATCGCCTTCTGGAGAACGCCCGCCGCAAGCGACGCGTTTGAAACCGCGGTTGGCGAAAATCGCAGCGTGACGTTGGCGGATGGATCGATCATTTCGTTGGGCGGCGATACGCGCATTCAGGTGGCGCTGTCCGACAACGAGCGCGCCATCGAGCTGGCCCGTGGCGAAGCGCTGTTCAAGGTGGCGAAGGATTCCAGCCGTCCGTTCAAGGTGCGAGCCGGCGACGCAACCATCATCGCGGTCGGTACGGAATTCAACGTGGAGCGGGACAGCGATCGTGCCGTCGTATCGGTCACCGAGGGCCGGGTCGTGGTCAAGCCGGTCACCGGCCTGCTGCCCGTGTCCCTGCTGCAGGAATTCAAGCCCAAGCTGCGCAGCGTGCGTGTAAGCGCCGGTCAACAGACCACGGCCGACCGCGCCGGCATCGAAGAACCCACCAAAATGGAAGATCCGGCCACCGGATGGCAGATCGGCCGCCTCGCTTTTCGCTTACAGCCGCTGCGTTACGTGTTGGAGGATGTGAATCGCTATGCTCACAAACCCATCGTGTTGGAAAGCGAAAGCATGGGAGGGCTGATCATCACAGGCACGGTGGAGCGCGAAGATATCGACGGTTGGGTCAAGAGCCTGGAACATGCCTTTGATCTTCGGGCTACCGAAGAGACCGATCAGATCGTCCTGCGCGCGCGCTAAGAACTCATGACGATTCGTAGCGCGGGTTTGGCGGACGCCGTCGCAATTGCGCAGTTGCACACCCGTAGCTGGCAGACCGCCTACCGTGGAATTCTCAGCGACTGCTTTCTGCAGGGCCCATTGCCCGAGAATCGACGGGTGCTGTGGCATAGCCGCCTCGCCTCGTCCGAACGGGCCGACCAGCTCGTGCTGGTGGACGAGCACGAGGGAACCATCCGGGGTTTCGCTTGCGCCTACCTCGATGCGGATCCGGAATGGGGCTGTCTATTGGACAACCTGCACGTCGTGCCCGATCTCAAAGGGAGGGGTCTCGGAAGACAGCTCATGACCGCGGTGACGGAGCAAATTTGGCGCTCCAATCCCAGCGGGCGCTTGCATCTTTGGGCATACGAGCAGAACGTGGCGGCGTGCCGCTTCTATGAGCGACTCGGCGGGGCGGTGACTTTGCAGCATGCCGAATTGGCGCCGGACGGAACGCAGGTGAACGCCGTTCGCTATTGTTGGTCGGAGCTTTCCGGGCTTGCCGGCCGGCGCGCCTAACGTCGCCGGGCATGCGGCATGCGGCGGCAGAATTCGATTCGATGCGAACGTATTTACAACCAAGTCAAGAGCAGGGGTGTTATGCAGCAGCGCGGACTTGTACTACTACTTTTGAGCGTATTGTTGATTTTGCAGTGCGGCGCGGGGAAGGCGGCCGATGAGTCGGATACGCGGCTGCTGCGACAACCCGCGGTATCCAAAGACCACCTGGCTTTTGTCTACGGCGGCGACATCTGGATCAGCGATCGGGACGGCGCCCATCCGATCAGAATCACCGCGCATCCTGCCTCGGAATTTTCACCGCATTTTTCCCCCGACGGCCAGTGGATCGCGTTCTCCGCGAATTACGACAACAACACGGACGTGTACGTCGTGCCCACCGCAGGGGGCCAACCGCGGCGCCTGACCTGGCATCCGGCGGCCGACGTGGTCACGGGATGGAGCCCGGACGGCAAGCGGGTGTTATTCACCTCCAATCGCGAGGTCGCCAACAGCCGCAGCGGCCAGCTCTACGAAGTTGCGCTCACGGGCGGCTACGAAAGGAAAGTCATGAAAGCGGTCGCCGTCGAGGGCAGTTGGTCCTCGGACGGTAAGCGGCTGGCTTATCGTCCTTACATCATGGCCTACTCCGGGGTCAGCGGTTGGCGCCAACACCGCGGCGGCGACACACCGCCGATCTGGATAATCGATCCGGCCGGCAAGCAACTGGAAAAAATCCCGCATGTGAATGCCTCGGACAGCAATCCGATGTGGATAGGCGATGATGTCGCTTTCATTTCCGACCGCAACGACGGCGCGGCGAATCTATACTTGTACGATGGGCACACGCATGCGGTGCGGCAGCTGACACATGAAACCGTGTGGGACGTGCGCAACGCGGGCGCCTACGACCATACCATCGTGTACGAGGCCGGCGGCCAGCTGAAGACGCTTGATGTGATCAACGGCCAAGTCCGGCCGCTGGCGGTCCATCTCGAGCTGCAATCCCTGCAAGCGCGTCCGCAGTGGAAGAATGCCGCCAAGAACATCACCTCAGCGCATCTGTCTCCGTCGGGCAAGCGCGTGTTGGTCACGGCTCGCGGCGATGTTTTCAGTGTGCCGGTCAAAGACGGGTCGGTGCGCAATCTCACCGCAACTTCCGGAGTGCGCGAATCCGATGCGCTCTGGAGCAGGGATGGCCGGCGCGTCGCCTATTTGAGCGATGATGGGGACACGCAAGCGCTGCTGGTACGTGATGCCGCCGGTCTGGAAAAGCCGGTGCGGCACGTATTGGGAAAGATGGGCTATTTTACCCTGCTGGGCTGGTCGCCGGACGGCCGCCGTGCCGTGTTCGAAGACAACCATCTGCATCTTTACGCAATCGATCTCACGAGCGACGTGGTCACGCTGGTCGATTCGACGCCGCGCCGCCTCAATTTTCGCGTGGATTTCTCCCCCGACAGCCAGTGGCTCGCCTACACCGTGATCGGCGAGAACTATTTTACGCAAGTGCGGCTGCATAGTTTCGCCGCCTCCAAGAATGTCGAGCTCACCGATTCATTCGTGCAAACCGATACGCCGGTTTTCGGCAGCAACGATTTACTCTATTTTACGGCATCCATCGACGCCGGCCCCACGCGCGTGTCGCTCGATATGTCGACGCAAGAGCGGCCGCTGCGCATGGCACTCTATGCGGCCGTTCTCTCCGCCGCCGGGCATTCTCCGCTGCCGCCGAAGAGCGGTGATGAGGACGCCAAGGGCGACAAGTCCCCCGGCCAAGAGAAAGACAAGGATTCTGCCAAGTCGGCCGCGGACCCCAAAACCAAAAAGGGCGGCGAGGACGATAAAGCCGACAAGGCGATCAAACCGACGCGCGTCGATGTGGCCGGATTGTCGCAACGCTTTGTTCCGATTCCGGTCGCGGAACGCAACTACGAACGTCTCGCCGTCGGCTCGGATGGCGCCTTGTTCTACCTGGCTCGCCCTCAGCCGGGCTCCAGCATCGATCCGCCGGGTCCCAACCGCAATGCGGATGCCGATCTGTATCGATTCAATTTCGAAGAGCGCGAGGAAAAGCTGCTCAAATCGCATCTGGTGGATTTTTCCGCCAGCGCGGACCAAAAGAGGCTGCTGCTCACCCTGGGCGAAGACAAACTGGAGGTGGCGGACGCCGGCGAGAAGCTCGACTCGAAGCCGGTCGATTTGAGCAACGTGCGGATGCTCGTCGATCCGCGCCAGGAGTGGCGGCAAATCTTTGAAGAAGCCTGGCGCATGGAGCAGCAGTATTTCTACGATCCCAACATGCATGGACTGCCTTGGGCCGCGATTCGCGCCCGCTATGAGCCGCTGCTGCAGTTCGTGCAGCGCCGCGAAGATCTGAGCGAATTATTGGTTGAAATGATCGGCGAAATGCAGGTCGGACATAACCGCACCGGCGGCGGCGATGTCTATATGGCGACGCCCACCGGCACCGGCTTGTTGGGCGCCGACTTCGCCGTCGAGAACAACCAATATCGGATTCAGAAAATCTATCATGGCGACCGCTGGAATCCGTTCATCGTCGCGCCGCTGGCGGCAGCCGGAGTGGACATCGAGGAAGGCGATACGATATTGGCGATCAACGGCCATCCGTTGGACGGTTCCATCAACATCTTCTCGCTGCTCGAAGGCACGGCGGGTAAACAGGTGTCTCTGACCGTGAGCCGCGCGGGCCAGAACGCTGCACACACCGCGGTGGTCATTCCCATAGATAATGAGGCTGCACTGCGTCAATGGAATTGGGTGCAAGCCAACCGAGAATACGTGGCACGCAAGAGCGGCGGCAAGGTGGCCTATGTCTACCTGCCCGACACGGCGGGCGACGGATACACATTTTTCAACCGCATGTTTTTCGCCCAGGTCGACAAGCCGGCGCTCATCGTTGACGACCGCCGCAACAGCGGCGGCCAGGCGGCCAATTACGTTTTGGAGGTTCTCAACCGCAAGTATCTTTCCGGTTGGAAAGACCGCGACGCGTTGGTATTCAACACGCCGGCCGGCGCGATCTACGGTCCGAAAGCCATGTTGATCGATCAGGATGCGGGGTCCGGCGGCGATTTTTTGCCCTACGGCTTCAGACGGCTGGGTCTCGGCAAACTCATCGGCACCCGGACGTGGGGCGGCTTGATCGGCATATCCGCCAATCCGCCGTTGATCGACGGCGGCTTTCTCACCGTGCCGTTCTTTCGGGTCTTTACGCCTGAAGGGGAGTGGCGCGTCGAGAACGAAGGGGTTGCGCCTGATGTCGAGGTGCCGTTGGATCCGCTGGGCGTCAATGCAGGCGACGATGTGCAGCTGGATGCGGCAATCGCGGATGTCTTGCAGCAGTTGAAAAATGCGCCGGAGATTCCGCGCAAGACGGCACCGCCAATTCCGGTGCAAGTGGGTAAATAGCGGTGTGCAACGGCCCGGGAGCAACTGTATGAAAGCCATGATGGTATGCGCCTTTGCCGGCATGACCTGCAGCGCGTTTGGGCAGGGCGCCCATGAGGCCACGCTGGTGCAGTCTTTGAGCCGCACGAGCATCCGAGCGCCGGCGATCTCACCTGATGGGCGCACGGTCGCGTATCTGCAGCGTCAGACCGATTGGAAGGACAATGAATTTGTCTGGCAACTCTGGCGGGTCGATGTGGACAGCGGCAAGCCGCTGCAGCTGACCCGTGGCAAGAAGTCCGCCGGTGCGGCTGCGTGGTCTCCGGACGGACGGTGGCTTGCCTTTGTCAGCGAACGCGAGACGAATGTGATCGAGCCGTTTGCGACGGTGGAGAAGGATCGCGCTTCGAGCCCTGCCAAGCCGGCGGCAAAGCAGATTTGGTTGATCGCCCCGGACGGCGGCGAAGCATGGCCGCTCACGAAATCAGAATCCGACGTGGATGAGTTTCGATGGACCCGGGACGGTAAGCGGATCGTCTTTACCGCCGCGGAACCGGTCAACAAGGCCAATAAGGAACGCCAGGAGCGCTACAGTTCCTACGATGTGGTTGAGAAGGATTTCAACCAGCATCAGCTGTGGTGGGTCGATGCGGACGCGGCAATCAAGGCGCAGCAGCCGCAAACCGCGCAGCAATTGACCTCCGATCCAAGGTTGAGCGTCAAATCGTTCGCCATCTCGCCGCAGTCGGACCGCATCGCGTTCAGCGCCGGCCATAATCCTCTGTTGGCCTTCCTGAAGGACGAAGATATCTATTTGATGGATCTGCCGCAGGCCGGTTCCGCCCCGGGGACGGTGTCGAAGATCGTCGCTCTGCCCGGGCCGGACAACTCGCCCATGTTCTCCTCGGACGGCAAGCAACTCGCCTTTGCCACCAGTCTTGGACAGCCGGATTTTTTCTATGCCAATAGGCACCTGGCGCTCGTCGATATTGGAACTGTACTTAAGCGACCCGCCGTCGCCGCCGCCGATGTTCGCGACCTGACTGGAAGCTTCGACGAGGATCCCAATGCGGTTGCATGGGTTCCGGGCGGACTGTACTTCGACGCCACGCAAAAAATGACGGCCAAACTGTTCAGGTTGGAGCCGTCAAATTGGAAGATTCAACCGCTCTCCAGCGATGATGGGTTGATCGTCGATGAGGCGTCGGTAACGCCTGATGGAGCCGCCGTCGCCTTCACGGCCGACGATGCCACCCACTTGACTGAACTCTACGTCAGCAATGCGAAGGCGTATGCGCCGAAGAAACTCACCGACCAGACGGCGCAGGTCGAGGGCTGGAAGCTGGGCAGTGTGGAAGCAGTCTCTTGGAAGAGCAAAGACGGCACCGTCATCGAAGGGGTGCTGCACAAACCGGCGGACTATGATCCCAGGCGCAAATACCCGCTGCTGGTCAAAATCCACGGCGGACCCACCGGGGTTTCCCAGCCCCGCTTTTTGCCCAATGACTATGCATATCCGTTACAAGCCTTCCTGGCGAAGGGCGCTCTGATCCTCGAGCCCAATTATCGCGGCAGTGCCGGCTACGGCGCCAAATTCCGCGCCCTCAATGTGCGCAACCTCGGTGTCGGCGATATGTGGGATGTCATGAGCGGCGTGGATTCTCTGATCGCCAAGGGCATGGTCGATCCCGATAGGTTGGCCGCAATGGGCTGGTCGCAGGGCGGCTACATTTCCGCCTTTCTCACGACTCATACGGATCGCTTCAAAGCCATTTCCGTGGGTGCCGGCATCAGCGACTGGACCACCTACTATGTGAGCACCGATATCACGCCTTTTACGCTGCAGTATTTGGGCGCGACTCCCTGGAACGATCCGCAGATCTATGCCAAGACCTCGCCGATCACGACGATCCGCCAAGCCAAGACTCCCACTCTGATCCAGCAGGGCAGCGCCGATCATCGCGTGCCGGTGCCCGACTCCTTCGAACTTTTCCGGGGACTGCTGGACCAGCACGTCGATGCGCGATTGATTCTGTACACCGGGTTCGGCCATGGCATCGACAAGCCCAAATCCGCCCTCGCGCTGCTGCAGGCGAATCTCGACTGGTTCAGCCATTTCATATGGAACGAGCCTATCCCCGCGGATTCCGCGCTCAATGGCAGCAGCGAACTGCCGACGGCGCATTGATGCGGAACCTGTCTCAGCTGACTCTGACCGGCATCTTGCTGAAACCACGCACGAAAGCCGAGCGCACGCGCGTGGGCTCGCCGACCACTTCGATGCGCTCGAAACGGCGCAAAATCTCTTCCCACAAGATCTTGAGCTGCAGCTCGGCCAACCGATTGCCCACGCAGCGATGGATGCCGAAGCCGAATGACAAATGCTGCCGAGGGCGTTCGCGGTCGACGATAAATCGATCCGGATCGCGAATCGCGCTCGCATCGCGGTTGCCCGACAGGTACCACATCGCGAGTTTGTCGCCCTTCTTGATTTGCTTGCCGCCCAGTTCGGTGTCCGCCGTGGCGGTGCGCCGCATATAGGCCAGTGGCGTCTGCCAGCGGATGATCTCAGACACCGTGCCGTCGATCAGCGCCGGATTGGCACGCAGTTTGGCCATCTCTTCGGGAAAATCATGCAAGGCAAGCAAACCGCCGGTCATGGAGTTGCGGGTGGTATCGTTCCCTCCCACGATGAGAAGCACCAGATTACCCATGTATTCCAGCGGGCCCATGTGGCGGGTCGCCGGGCCGTGCGCCAACATCGAGATCAGATCGGAGCGGGGCGCCTGGTTGACGCGCTCGTTCCACAGACGCGTGAAGTATTCCAGCATCTTGCGCAGTTCCGCCATGCGAACTTCGGGCTCGGGCGCCTCAGGATTGGTCAATTTATTGGCCGTGGAGATGTCCGACCAATAAGTGAGAAGCCGGCGATCTTGCAGCGGAAAATCGAACAAGGTCGCCAACATGCAGGTCGTCAGCTCGATCGAAACCTTGTCGACCCAATCGAATGTCTCGTTGCGCGGCAGGCTGTCCAGCACTTTCGCGGTGCGCTGGCGGATCAGGTCGCGCCAGTTGTCTAGATTGGAGGGCGCGACGATGGGACTCACGGCGCGGCGCTGCTCGTCGTGTTTCGGCGGATCCATCGCGATGAACATTTTCAATTTCTGCTCATCATCATCGGGAAAGTCCATCAGCGTAATTCCGCCCTCGGAGGAATAGAGTTCGTGATGGCTGTCGACATGCATGATGTCTTGATAGCGCGTGATCGACCAGTAGCTGTCAATGCCGGGCACCGGGCTGTGGGAGCGGTGCACCGGGGCATCGCGCCTGAGCCGCTCGAAAACGTAGCCGACCGTGTCGTCCACGAAACCTTGCGGATCCGCCGGATCCAATTGCTCCAGCGGAGCCGCGAAAGCGCGTGCGCGCGCCGCGTCCCGGCGGGCCACGAGCGGATGGGTTGCACTCATGCTGCGTTTCCCTTCAATGCTGTGATTCGGGGGTGGCGACGATCAGGCCGTCCAAATTCGCATCAATATCAATCTGGCAAGCCAGCCGAGAGGTGCTGCGCAGGTCAGCCACCAGGTTCAACATGTCGACTTCGCAGGCCGTGCGCGCGCCAACCCGATCCGCCCAGTCCGGATCGACGTAGACATGACAGGTCGCGCAGGCGCAATTGCCGCCGCAATCGCCATCGATGCCCGCGACGCGATTGTCTGTGGCAGCGCGCATGAGCGTCGTGCCATTGGGAGCTTCGACGGTGCGCCGCGTGCCATCATGACCGACGAATACAATTTTAGGCATTTCAGCGACCCTCCATCAGCGCCTCGACCCTGCTTGCATCGAACACCATGTAGATCTTCTTGAAACTGCGGGCAAGAGACAACAGAGAATAGATCACCCGATAGGTCTTGATGTCGGCAATCCAGCCATCGCTGCTTAGAATGAGCCAGCGATCCGAGGTGACATCGGCTCTCTGGGATGCGACCAGGACTGCATCATGGATCATGCGCAGAGACTCTGCGATGGCCCCGGGTGCGGGATCGCCGCTGAAGACAAGCCCAATCACCTTCGCTTCCCATCTCAGATCGTGATTCACGACGCGGAAGCGCACGCGATTTCCGAACACGGTCTTTTTTTCGTCGCGTTCCTCGACTGCGCTGTGGATGTAGTGCGGCAGCAGCTTCGTCAGTGCGGCAAGCAGTTTCTTCGGAACCTTGATGGGTGCGCCGAGGGTCAGAATTATCGACTTGCCACTCGGGACATGCGCGTGCAACGCGCTGCGCAGATCGCGCAGCGCCCTTTGCGCGACGCGATCTTCGCGCAGGCGGCCCGGGGCAGCGCGCGACGAGCGTGACGGCCGTGCAATGATCGCCACATCGAGCGCAATCCTGCGCCCGCGGATGGCCAGGTAGGCATCCGGTGGATTTTCAGCGATTTCCCAAGGCGCGGAGAAATGCGCGGCAACCGCGTCAATGGCGCATCGCTTTGCTTTGCCAAGTTCCGCGACTCTTCGAGCGCGCGGAGCGGCCATGACGGCGGCGCGATGGTGTTGGCGGCGGCTCATACCGGGATCTTACCTGCTGCGCGCGGCTTTGTAGAATTTACTGGGTTTTTGTAAAAACGCATCGACGCGCCGAAATGCTGATTTTCATGCGTCAAACATGGCAATCTTGCAGGCGACTTCACGAGCAGATCGACGCAAAATCAAAGGTCACACGCTTCTGAGTGGATCGACGTGGCACAGCTGTTCCATCCGCGCTTCGGCTTTCTGGTCAATCTGTGCATGCTGGGCGCCATCCTGGCGGTGGTCCTCGCGATCTTCAGCTGGCGCGCGGTCACGGCAAATCCCGCCGGGCTCGGCGAGGGTCTCGAACAGCCCGTGCCTTTCAGTCATAAGCACCATGTGGGCGATGACGGCATCGATTGCCGCTACTGTCATGCCGCGGTGGAAAGCTCCGCGTTTGCCGGCATACCCGCCGTCTCCACCTGTATGACCTGCCATTCGCAACTTTATACGGACCAGGTTGCGTTGCGCCCGCTCGTCGATGCCTCGCGCGGCGAAGGTACTCTGCGCTGGCAACGCCTGCACAAGTTGCCTGACTTCGTCTATTTCAACCACAGCATTCACATCGCCAAAGGGGTTGGCTGCGCCAGCTGTCACGGTGCCGTCGATGAGATGGCGCTGACCGCGCGGGTCGCGCCGCTCACCATGCAGTGGTGTCTCGCCTGTCATCGTGATCCCGCGCCGTTCCTGCGTCCGCGCAATGCGGTATTCGATCCGCAGTGGACGCGCAGCGTTCAGGACAAATCTGGCGCGCAATTGCTGGTCGACTATGACATCGACACCCGGCGGCTCACCGACTGCTCGATATGCCATCGCTGAGAACATCGACGTCTTTCGACTGGCAGGCCGCGCGGGGCCGTTTGGCGCAGGCGCGAGGGCCGGTGTTCTGGCGCAGCCTGGAGGAGTTGGCGGACAACGAGGGCTTTCTGCGTTGGTTGCGGATTGAGCGGCCGCAACTCGCCGAGGCGCTCACGCTCGATCGTCGCGGCTTCCTCAAGTTCATGGCAGCTTCTCTCGCCTTGGCTGGAGTCAGCGCATGCGGCCATCCGCCTCAAGATCAAATCGTTCCCTACGTGAACGCGCCGGAAGGGCAGGTGGCCGGCCTGCCCCGATACTTTGCCACGATCTTGCTGCGCGACGGCTTTGCGCAAGGGGTACTGGTCGAAAGCCAGATGGGCCGGCCGACGAAAATTGAAGGCAATCCGCAGCATCCGGCCAGCCTGGGGGCCACGGATATCTTCGCGCAAGCGTCCGTTTTGCAGCTTTGGGATCCGGACCGCTCGCAAACGGTGATGCACGGTGGCGACACCGCCACCTGGAACGATGTGGATGGCGCCATGGCGCAGATGCGCGAACGCCTGCGGGCGGATCAGGGCGCTGGATTTCGTGTGCTGACGAACGCGACGAGTTCGCCGACTTTGATCTCTCAGCTTGACCAGCTGCTGCAAAAATTTCCGCGCGCGCACTGGCATGTGCATCTGCCAAAAGGCGAGGACAACGCGACGGCGGGCGCCACGTTGGCGCTCGGCGCGCCGCTCGCCGCGCGTCTGCGCTTTGATCGGGCGAAGATCATCTTTTCGCTCGACGGCGATTTTCTCGGTGAATCCGCCGCAAGCGTGCGTTACGCGCGCGACTACGCGGACGGGCGATTCGCCGATGGTGAAACCGCGGTCGCCAGCCGTTTGTATGTCGTCGAATCCACGCCGTCCCTGACCGGCTGCATGGCGGATCACCGCTTGGCGCTGGATGGCCGGGGTCTGGTGGCTTTCGCCCGCGCCCTGGCAGAGCGGCTCGGTGTTGCATTCGGAGGCCGCGGCGCGACCGACGCGCAGTATTCGAAGTGGCTGGATGCGCTCGCGCAGGACCTGCGCGACAACCGCGGCGCTTCGCTGGTGGTGGTGGGAGAAGCGCAACCGGCTTGGCTGCACGCCTTGGGGCATGTTTTAAACCACGTCTTGGGAAATGTCGGAACCACCATCGAGTACGCCGATGCAGGCGAGAGAACGGCCGGCGGTCGGGCCGCGGGCAATTTGATCGAGCTTGCGAGTGCGATGCGCAGCGGCGCCGTCGATACTGTGCTCATCCTCGGCTGTAATCCCGCGTACAACGCCCCCGGCGATATGAACTTCGTCCGAACGCTGCGGCAGGTCCCGCACGTAATGCACTTGGGCTTGTACCGCGATGAAACCGGCATGCTGGCCGAATGGCACTTGCCCATGGCGCATCAACTGGAAGCTTGGTCGGACGCGCGCGCATACGACGGCACCGCCGCTGTCGCACAGCCACTGATGGCGCCGCTGTACGGAGGCCGATCCGCGCATGAGGTGCTGGCGAGTTTTCTTGGCGATGAGGTGCGGGACGGCCGGGCGTTGGTGCGCCGCCGCTGGCGCGAACATCTGCCGGACGAGAGTTCTTGGAGCAACGCATTGCAGTCCGGCAGCATTGCCGACACACGTTCAGCGCCGCGCGCTGTGTCCGTCAGCACCCAGTTTCTTGCCGCGCTGCCGCGCGAGGCTTCCGCTGCCGCGCCCGGGCAGGAAACCGCCCTCGAATTGTTGTTTCGTCCGGACCCGACGGTCGGCGACGGCGAATGGTCGAACAATGGCTGGCTGCAGGAGTTGCCGAAGCCCTTGACTCAGCTCACGTGGGAGAACGCCGCGCTGATCAGCCCCGGGTTGGCCGAACAACGCCGGCTGGCGAACGGCGACCTGGTTGAGCTGCGCGTGGGCGAGCGCGCCGTGCTCGCGCCCATTTGGATCATGCCCGGGCAAGCGTTGCACAGCGTGACCGTGCACCTAGGCTACGGACGGCGCGCTTCTGGCCGAGTGGGCAACCACATTGGGTTCGACGCTTACTCACTGCGCACATCGTCCGCCGCTTGGTGCGTACAGGGTTTGACGCTGCGCAAAACCGGCGGCAACACGCCGCTGGCGGCCACGCAACATCATTTCAACATGGAAGGCCGCGATCTGGTGCGCGTTCAGACGCTGACCCGCTATTTGCAGGAGCGCAGTGCGGCGTCCAACGGCGTGCAGAACCCGGCAGCCCCGACACTGTATCCCGACTTTCCGCCGGGCGAATACGCCTGGGGGATGTCCATCGACCTCAATGCCTGCATTGGCTGCAAGGCCTGCACCATTGCCTGTCAGGCGGAAAACAATATTCCGGTGGTCGGCAAGGATCAGGTCATGCGGGGGCGAGAGATGCATTGGATCCGGGTCGATCGCTATTACGAAGGCAGCGCCGAAAATCCGCTGACCTACTCGCAACCCGTGCCCTGCATGATGTGCGAACACGCTCCGTGCGAGCTCGTGTGTCCGGTCGGCGCCACGCTTCACGACGACGAAGGTCTCAATCTGCAGGTCTACAACCGCTGCGTGGGGACGCGCTTCTGTTCGAACAACTGCCCATACAAGGTCCGCCGCTTCAACTTTCTGCAATATCAGGATGACACGACCGAATCGCTGGCCGCGCAGCGCAACCCGGAGGTCACGGTGCGGCGTCGCGGCGTCATGGAAAAATGCACCTATTGCATTCAGCGCATCGAGACCGCGCACATCGAAGCCGACAAGGCGAGCCGCCGTATTCGGGACGGGGAGGTGCTGACGGCTTGTCAGGCCGTGTGTCCGACACGCGCCATCCGCTTCGGCGATGTTGCCGATCCACGGTCCGACGTTGCGCGGGCGAAGCTTTCGAAGCGCAACTACACCTTGCTGCAAGAGCTCAACACCCGGCCGCGCACCAGCTACCTTGCGCGGCTGCGCAATCCGCATCCCGGCCTCGGAGATCCGGCATGAGCGCTCCGCTGCTGGTCGGGGACCCAAGCCTCGGCGATATATCCGCCCGCATCAGCGACATCGCACTCACCCGGCCATTCGGCCGTGTTTGGCGCTGGGGAATCGCGGTCGCACTGGCGTTGACGCTGCTGTTGGCCTGCGGAGTCGTCACGCTTCTCTACCGAGGCGTGGGCATATGGGGCATCAACATCCCGGTCGCGTGGGCGTTCGCGATCTGCAACTACGTGTGGTGGATCGGCATCGGCATGGGCGGCACGTTCATTTCCGGCGCTCTGTATCTCGCGGGCAAGGACTGGCGCAACTCGATCAATCGCTACGCGGAAGCAATGACGGTATTTGCGGTGTCGGTGTCCGGCATTTTTCCAATCCTGCATCTTGGGCGCCCTTGGTTTTTCTACTGGCTATTTCCCTATCCTGACATCATGAACGTGTGGCCCCAATGGCGCAGTTCCCTGGAGTGGGACTTCTACGCGATCCTCGCCTACCTTTCGGTTTCGATTCTGTATTGGTACGTGGGCATGATTCCGGATTTGGCCACGCTGCGGGATCGCGCGCCGACGCTGCGCAGAGCGCGCATTTACGGTTTTTTGGCGTTAGGCTGGCAGGGCGAAGCGCGCCAGTGGCGGCGATTTCAAACCTTGAGCTTGCTGCTGGCGGGTCTGGCCGTTCCATTGGTGTTCTCGGTGCACAGCATGGTGGCTTTGGATTTCTCGGAGGGCGTGCTTGCCGGCTGGCACTCGAGCATTTTCCCGCCGTTCTTCGTGGCCGGCGCGCTGTTCTCCGGGTTTGCCATGGTGCTGGTACTTGGCATTCCCATGCGCCGCGTGCTTGGCTTGCAGGCATTCATCACCGCCCGTCATTTGGACAATCTTGCCAAAGTGATGTTGGCCGTCGGCTTGGTGGTGGACTATAGCTATCTGACGGAAATATTCATGGCGTTCTACAGCATGGACCGCTACGAAATTGCCGTGACGCTGCATCGGATGCAAGGCGCATACGCGTGGCTCTTCTGGGGCACGATCATTTGCAACGCGGTCGCAATCCAATTTCTGTGGTCTGCCCGCTGCCGCCGCAATCCGGCGGTGTTGTTCGTCATCGCGCTCACGGTGCTCATCGGCATGTGGCTGGAGCGCTTCATGCTCATCGTCACCAGCCTGAACCAAGACTTCCTGCCGTCGAGTTGGGGGATGTTCTATCCGACGTTTTGGGACATCGCGTTTCTCGCCGGATCAATCGGCCTCTTCGTGCTCCTGTTCCTGCTATTCGTGCGGGTGCTGCCGGTGGTCTCCATGTTCGAGCTGCGCAAGCTGGTACGGACGCGAGCCGGGGCGCGCTCATGAAAGCCGTGCAGGGCGCCGGACTCATTGCAGAGTTTTCCAGCGCCGCGCAGCTGTTGGATGGGGCGCTGCGTGCACGCCAGGCCCGACTCGGCGTGACCATCCAGGCGTATTCGCCTCACCCGGTCGAAGGCTTGGACAGCGTCTTGGCGGCGGGGGAGGGGCGGGTCGCCTTGTTCACGCTGCTCGGAGGCCTGGGCGGCGGCCTCGCAACCTTTGTGCTGGAGTGCTATTCGGCGGTTTATGATTATCCGATCAACGTCGGCGGCCGGCCGCTGCTGAGCTGGCCCGCATTTTTACCACCCGCGTTGGAAATGACCCTGGCCGGTGCGGCGCTGTGCGGCATCGTTGCGATGTTGATCGGATGCCGGCTGCCGCGTTTCTACCACCCGTTGTTCGATGTCAAAGGCTTCGAGCGCAGCAGCAGCGACCGGTTTTTCCTGCTGTTGAGCGGCCCTGCGCGAACCTTCGACGCGCGCTCGGTGCGCAGCTTCTTGGAATCCTTGTCGCCGCTATCGCTGTCGGAGACGCAAGCATGAGTCTGCCCCCATCAGCGGCGGCAGGCCGGCTGAGCGCCCGCCTTCGTTGGGCATGCGTGGCCGCCTTGAGCCTGGCCGCCCTGTCCGGATGCGAGAAGGGTCTGCATGAAATGTACGATCAGGCCAAGTACAAGCCGTTGACCCCGACGCTGCTGTTCGACGACGGCAATTCCTCGCGCCCGCAGGTGCCAGGCACGCTGCCTTACTCGAGCGGCGCGCTGGCGGGAGCGAGCAGCGGCCGCGCTGCCAGGTTGGACGTCAATCCGTTGCCCATCAGCGAAGCACTTCTCGAGCGCGGCCGCGAACGATTCAACATCTATTGCGCGCCGTGCCACAGCCGCGCCGGCGATGGCGACGGCATGATTGCGCGCCGTGGCTTCCCCGCGCCGCCGAGCTACCACATTGCGCGCCTCCGCGATGCACCAGACAGCCATTTCTATGCAGTAATCAGCGAAGGTTACGGCGCCATGTATCCCTATGCCGACCGTATCGCGCCCGCGGATCGGTGGGCGATCGTCGCCTACATCAGGGCGCTGCAGCTCAGCCAGAACGCGCCGGCGGCGAGCCTCGACGCTCACGACCTTGCACGCCTGGGGGGCGATGGACGATGAACGCGCGCGGCGTGGCCCGATACGGGCGCTTCGTTTCGTTGTTCATCGGGGCGGCGGCACTGATCTTGTGTGCCTGGCTCGGCCGTCTGGACCCTCGACAGGCGCTGCTCTCGTATCTGTTTGCGTTTGTGTTCTTCACCGGATTGTCCACCGGTAGTCTGGCGCTGGCGATGGTGCCGGCGTTGACCGGAGGCGAATGGGGTCGCATCGTGCGCCCGCAGCTGCAGGCGGCGATGCGCATGCTGCCGCTGCAGGCGCTGTTCTCGTTGCCGCTGCTGATCGGTTTGCATGCCATCTATCCCTGGGCCGATCCTCTGGTGCTCGCGCGCGATGCGCAGCTGAGGGCACAGTCCTGGTACCTTGACCCGGCGTTTTTCATCATCCGCAGCGTCGTCTATTTCGTTGTGTGGTTTTCGCTGAGTTTGAGTTTCGATCGACGCCTCAATCAGCCGGAACGACTCAGCCGGATTGCGGCCCCCGGCTTGATCGCCTACGGCCTCACGGCGACATTGGCTTCCGTCGACTGGATCATGTCGCTATATCCCCACTGGCATTCGACGGTCTTCGGCCTGTTGGCGGCGGTGGGATGGATTCTGGCCTCGGCTGCGCTCGCGACCATCGTCGCGCTTTACACCGGTGGGCTCAACGCAAAAGTTCAGCCTGCTTTGGCAGGCTTGGCCAATCTGCTGCTGGCGCTGGTACTTGCCTGGGCATATCTGGCCTTCATGCAGTATTTGACGGTCTGGATCGCTGACATTCCGGCCGAGACCAGCTGGTACATCCCACGCACCCTGACCAGTTGGCGCTATTGGGCCTGGTTCTTGATCGCCTTCCATTTTGCGGTGCCTTTTTTCATCCTGCTTTCGCGCCGCGCCAAGCAGCATCGCCCGTTCTTGCTGCTCGCCGCCTCGATGCTGCTTCTCGCGAGCCTGGCCGATGCCTTGTGGTTCGTGGTCCCGGGTTTCCGCTCTGCAGGCCTGGAGCTGCGCTTCACCGACTTGTTCGCTCCCGTGGGAATGGGAGCGGTGTGGGGCTGCTTCTATTTCGGTCAGCTGCGCAGGCTTGCCCATGCCTAGAGCACCGGCACCGTTGCGCGGCCACGAACCCGCGGTGATCGCCGTGGCGCCGATCATCAAAATCGCCGTGGCATTGTTCGGCGTGGTCATCCTCATAGCGGCGGTGCTGTATCTGCTGCTGCGATTCGAGGTCATGCCTCACCAAGCCCAAGTGGCCGTTAGGCAGGGGGCCGTGCCGCCGCCGCCGCGGCTTCAGGTGCATGCCCGCGAAGATCTTCGCGCCCTGCGCGCGCAGAAACAGGCGTTGCTTGAAAGTTACCAGTGGCTTGATCCGGCTCATAGCGCCGCGCGGGTGCCGATCGAACGGGCGATGCAGATCTATGTGCAGCAGAGCGCGGCTCGCCGCAGCGCACCGGAGATGCGATGATGCGCGCCGGTCGTTGCAGTGCAGGCAGCCTGCTGGCGATCGCTGCGTTCGCGTGCGGCGCCGCTTCCGCTGCGGCTGGATTGCGAGCCCCCGCAAATTTCGCCTCGAAGGTCGGATTCGACCAAAACCTCGGCGCGCAGGTGCCCGTGCAGGTTTTGTTGAAGGACGTTCATGGCGCCGCCCTGCCGCTCAATTCGCTTTTGGATGGTAAGCCGGCCGTCCTCGTTCCGGTCTATTACCGCTGCAGAAATCTTTGCGACGCCGTTCGCACCGGCATTGCACGCGCGGTTGCGGCCAGCGGACTCAGTCCGGCAAGCGATTTCCGCGTCCTGATCATCAGTTTCGATCCGCGCGACAGCCCCCTCGATGCCGATGCCGCACAGCAGGAGGACGCGGCGGCGAATGTTTCTGCCGGCGTGCGCGATTGGCACTACTTGACCGGCTCGCCGTCCGCCATCGCTGCGGTGATGAACAGCATCGGATTCCGTTACTTCTTTGATGCGCGCGACGGGCAGTATGCGCACGGCGCCGGCGCGGTCATCCTGAGCCCGCAGGGCAAGACCACACAGTATCTCTTCGGGGTGCAATTTTCGGGGCAAACCCTGCGCCTCGCGCTGGTGGACGCGGTGCATGGGCGCATCGGCAACGCGCTCGACCAATTCATCCTGTTTTGCTGCAACTACGATGCGTCGACGGGCCGCTACTCTCTGGCGATCGAAAACCTCATGCGGGTGCTCGGCGTGATGACGGCGCTGCTGCTCGGCGCCTTGATCCTCACGCTGTTTCGCGCCGGATCGAAGCGGCCGGCATGAGCGGCTCCGGTCACCTGCTGGCAACCGCTTCGAGCCTGGCGCCGCAGGTGGATCTGCTGTTCTGGTTCATGGTGGGTATGTGCGCCGTCGTGGCGATCGGTGTGGTGATTGCCGTGATCTACTTCTCGGTGCGCTATCGGCACGGCAACCGGGTGAATCGCGCCGGCAGCGCCTCGCAGAGCGTCCGCATCGAGCTGACATGGACTTTGATTCCCTTGGCGTTGTTCATCGCAGTCTTCGCCTGGAGCTTGCGTATCTTCGTACGGATGCATACGGCGCCGGACATCTCGCAAACCATCTACGTCGTTGCCAAGCAATGGATGTGGAAAGTGCAGCACGCCGCGGGGCAGCGCGAAATCAATACGCTGCACGTGCCCCTGGGGGAACCCATCCGCTTGACCATGACATCGGAGGATGTCATCCACAGTTTCTACGTCCCTGCCTTCCGCGTAAAGCAGGACGTGCTGCCCGGGCGCTACACCCAGTTATGGTTCACCGCGACCCAGCTCGGCGATTTCCCTCTCTTCTGCGCGGAGTACTGCGGTCTCGACCACGCGAAAATGGGCGGCGACATCGTGGTCATGCGCCCTGCGGATTTTGCGCGCTGGCTGAACAGCCATCCCGGCCCGCAGTCGCTGGCGGCGGCCGGGGCGGCGCTGTTCCGGGCCCATGGCTGCAGCGGCTGCCATGGAGCGGACGCCACGGTGCACGCCCCGGACCTGGTGGACCTGTATGGCAGCTCGGTGCCGTTGTCCGACGGCAGCACGGTCATCGCCGACGACAGCTATCTGCGCGATTCCATCATGTTGCCGAACAAGCAAATAGTCGCAGGATATGCGCCGCTGATGCCGTCATTCGCAGGCCAGTTATCCGAGGAGGATCTGCTGGCGCTGATTGCCTATCTGAAAACGCGGGAACACCCATGAGCACCATCGATGCATCGGCCGCAGCGCCGCGCGATGCCGGGACCTTTTTTGCGGGGGATACGAGCCTGCGGGCGTGGCTGACCACGCGCGATCACAAGCGCATCGCGATCCTGTACGCCTTGGCGATCACCTTCTTTTTCTTTCTCGGCGGCGTCGCCGCGACCTTGATTCGTATGAATCTCATCGAACCCAGCGGATCGATGCTCACCGCCGAGACGTACAACAAGACCTTCACGTTCCACGGCGTCGTCATGGTGTGGTTCTTCTTGATTCCCTCGATACCTGCGACGCTCGGCAATTTTCTGCTGCCGCTGATGATCGGCGCACGCGACGTCGCGTTTCCGCGCCTGAACCTGGCGAGCTGGTACCTGTACGTCGCCGGCGGCCTGTTCACGGTCGCGGCACTCATCCTGGGAGGCGTGGATACGGGCTGGACCTTTTACACGCCGTTTTCGACCATGTTTTCCAATACCAACGTGATGCTGGTGGTCGCGGGCGTATTCATCACGGGATTCTCCTCGATTTTCACCGGTCTGAACTTCATCGTGACGATTCACTCGCTGCGCACGGCGGGCATGACGTGGTTCCGGCTGCCGCTGTTCGCGTGGGCGATGTACGGCGTGAGCATCGTCATGGTGCTGGCTACGCCGGTGCTTGCCATGACCTTGGCGCTGATCGGCCTGGAGCGGCTGGCGCACGTCGGCATCTTCGATCCGGCGCTGGGCGGCGATCCGTTGTTGTTTCAACATCTGTTCTGGTTCTATTCACATCCCGCCGTATACATCATGATCCTGCCGGCGATGGGCGTGGTCAGCGAGATCATCCCGTGCTTTGCACGCCGCCGCGTATTCGGCTACCGCTTCATGGTTTACTCGATTCTTGCCATCACGGTGATTGGATTCATGGTCTGGGGTCACCACATGTTCGTCTCCGGACAATCGGTGTACGCCAGCATCGTTTTCTCGATCCTGAGCTTCATCGTCGCCGTGCCGTCGGCCATCAAAGTCTTCAACTGGACCGCGACGCTGCACAAGGGCGACATTACGTTCGAGGCTCCGATGCTGTATGCCCTGGGATTCATCGGACTGTTCATGCTCGGCGGGCTCACCGGGCTGATTTTGGCGGCCCCGGCGCTCGACATACCGCTCACCGATACCTATTTTGTGGTGGCGCACTTTCACTACGTGATGGTTGGCGGGTCGGTCATGGCCTATCTCGGCGGCATTCATTATTGGTGGCCGAAGATCACGGGCAAGATGTATTCGGAGGCATGGGCCCGGGCCGCGGCGGTGCTGATGTTTTTCGGATTCAATCTGACGTTCTTTCCGCAATACATACTCGGTTATGAGGGCATGCCGCGCCGCTATCATGCTTATTTGGCGGACTTCCAAATCCTCAATGTGTTGTCTTCCGCGGGCGCCTCGCTGTTGGCGCTCGCCTACCTGTTGCCGGTCGCCTACCTGCTCGCATCGCTCCGCTCCGGGACCGCAGCAGGCAATAATCCATGGAAAGCCAGCGGGCTCGAATGGCAAACCACTTCGCCGCCACCGAAGGACAACTTCGTGCGGCCGCCGGCCGTGCATGAAGCGTACGACTACCATGAGTTGCCGCCGTGAGTGGCGCCGAGGCTGAGATTCGCGCCAATGGCGCTCCCCTGGAGCAGCAGTTCGATGAGCCCGCCCAGCAGCGCGAGGCCGCGACGCTCGGCATGTGGATCTTTTTGTGCACCGAGATTCTCTTCTTCGGCGTGCTGTTTGCCGGCTATACGGTCATGCGGGTTCTGCATCCATTGGGCTTTGCCGTCGCAAGCCGACAGACCGACATGCTGCTCGGGACGGTGGAAACCGCCGTGCTCTTGACCAGCAGCAGTTTGATCGCGTTGGGCGTGCGCGCGATAAAGCTCGATCAGCTGCGCGCGGCGGCGTGGCTCATGGCGGGTACGGCGGCATTGGGGCTCGCATTCCTGGTCATGCACGGATTTGAATACCATAAGGAGTACACCGAGCATTTGATTCCGGGCCTCAATTTTTCGCGCCGCGGCCCGCAAGCGCCGGCGGTCGAGTTGTTTTTCTTCTTGTATTACTGCATCACGGGTTTTCACTCGCTGCATGTCGCCGTCGGCGTCACCTTGATCTCGGTGCTCGCGGTGCGCGTGGCGCGACAGGTTTATGGTTCCGAGCGCTTCACCACGCCTGAACTCACGGCCTTGTACTGGCATTTGGTGGATATAGTTTGGATATTCGTCTACCCGCTGATTTATCTGGTGGGGCGCGCCGGATGAAGCGTTTGCCCCACGTGACCCCGGTTCGGCACTATCTGTGGACGCTGGCGGCGTTGCTGTCGCTGTTGTCGCTTTCCGCGGGAAGCGCGTTGCTGAAGCTCGGCGCGCTCAATTCGGTCTTGAACATCGCCGTCTCGATCGCCAAGACGCTGCTGGTCATGGCTATCTTCATGCATGAGACACATGCGCGACGCCTGACGCGCTTGATTTCCGCGGTGGGCTTCGTTTGGCTGGCTATATTGATCGGATTGACCTTGAGCGACTTCCTCACCCGCACCAAGATTCCGGCGCCGTGGTAGCGCCGGTTCAATCCGCTCGCCGCCTCACGTGGTGTAATCCCAGCCCATTCTGACCATGGTTCTGACGCAGTTGGCCGGCAAGTAAGCATTCCATTCCAGGATGTTTTGCACCGAGCGCTTGGCATCGGCAGCGCGCAGCGGAACATGAAGCAATGCCTTGTCGTGAGGATGACCCCGATATGGCGGGCGCGCTCCGATCGCGCGAGTTCTTGTGTCTTCTTTCATAACCAAGTTTCCTTATTGAAATAAAGAATATGGCCGTGCAACGTGAAACCAAGCTTGCTTATAAAAACTTTTGCAGTGCGGCGTCAAGAGCGGCTGTGTACAGAAATTCCGACAGATCGAGCGGGGATATTCCTACGTGGAGCTTCCTCCCGTCGTGCTCAGCTCGAGCACACGGTAGTCCAGACAGGTGTAATTTTTATGACTCGGGGCAGCCCATCGAAGACAGTGCGCCGCAGCACGTCGCACGCGACTCCCCGTGGACTGTTCGGTCACGGCGCGGGATGATCCGGCAACTGCAAAGCCGCTTTGCGCCGCTCGGTGTTTTGCAGAATGGCGCGTCGCCGCCGGTCATCGACCACCCCCCACTCCTTGATTTCCTGCAGCGAGCGGAAACAGCCGAGACAGGTCAGGGTATCGTCCAGGCAGCAATTGCCGATGCATGGGGACTGAGGGGGGTCGCTATCAGTCATGATGGAACAGAATTGGCGGATTCGTGCTGACGGATCCTCATTGAATCACGCGCACGCCGCCGGATCCGGCTATGCATCACATTGCAGGCGGTTTGCCTGAGTCACCCCGACGGGGCGGCTGTCAAGGAGCCGGCGTTGAGCTGAAAGCTTGCAGCGTCAGCGGCTGCATACCCTCGGCAATCAGCAGACGGCCAAGTGCGCCAAGATCCTCGAGCGGGCCATCCAGAGATATGACTGGATTTCCGGCCAGAGTTCCGGCCTTGCTGGCAAATGCGCAGGCACCATAAGGAATCAATAATTCGGCCTGGCTAATGCCTCCTGCGTACAACAGGATCTGGCCCGGCCGGGGGTGGGCGGTCGCATTCTCCGGCGGCAGCTGCGGCGCGCCGCTGAGCGGCAGCCATGCGGCCTCGCCACTCCAAGTTGCATGCCGTGAAAGACCTTTGAGCGGCAGCTGCTCCAGGAGCCATGCGGCCGAAACCGGCGCCGACTCTCGATCCAGCGTCCCAACGAATTCGAAGGGTCCGATTGCCAGCACGATCCGCAGGTTGGGTAACATGAGAACGAGGATAGTCCGGACGATTGGCCCAAGCCCTGTACAGTTGTGCAGATATTGGGCAGTACAATTGAGGGGTAATTGGCGCAATGGAAAATGTTTCTCGCGGCACGATGAACCCGCACAAGTCCCTTGTCGAAGAGAGCATCGAGTGGGTCATGAAGCGCGTCCAACGCCGGGTCTTTGCCGCTGGGACCAGGCTTCCCTCGATCCGCGCGCTCGCGCGCCACCGCGGCGTCTCGCCATTCACCATTTCGGAGGCCTATGGACGGCTCGTTGCGGTAGGGATTTTGGAAGCCCGGCAAGGATCTGGATACTACGCGCGAGCCAATCACTCCAAGGCATCGCAATCGGCAATCCGACGATCGGGGAAAATCGATCTTTCCTGGTTGTTGCACCATATGCTGTCTGGGAATGGCGCCCGCGGACCGGGTTTGGGCGTGCTGCCAGCCGAGTGGCTGAACGGAATTGAAATCGGCGCCGCTCTGCGCTCGCTCGGCCGTCAAGGGCGGTGGCTCGACAGCGGACGCCCTTACGGCTTCGAGCCATTGAGGGGACTTCTACAGCGTCGTCTCGCGGACCTCGACATTCTTGCTGGCGCGGAACAGGTGATTCTGACCACCGGTATCACGCACGCATTGAATTTGGTGCTGCGCGCACTGGTAGGGGCGGGTGACACTGTTCTCACCTCAGACCCCACCTGGTTCGGTGCGCTGGGCATGCTGAGCGCGCATGGTGCTCGAATCATTGGAATACCGGTAGGGGCGACCGGACTCGATCTCGACTTGCTCGAACGGGCGGTCATCGAGAAGCGCCCGCGGCTTTTGATACTCAGTTCGATAGGGCATAACCCCACCGGTCTGTCGTTGCCGATTGACGCCGCGCGGCGGGTGCTCAAGCTCGCCGCCAGACATGATTTCTGGATATTCGAGGACGATGTGTACGCCGATCTTTCGACCACACCTGTGAGGCGGCTTGCGGCGGAAGGCGGCTTGTCGCGGGTGATCTACGCAAACAGCTTTTCCAAAACCTTGGCCGCGAACATCCGCGTCGGTTTCATCACCTGTCATGGGCCGATTGCGCAACGGCTGGCCGAGACCAAGCTCCTGGCCGGGTTCACCACCCCTGAACTCAACGAAAGGCTCGTGCACAAACTCCTCGTCGAGGGACATTACGCGGGGCACGCAGCCCGCCTGCGACGGCGCCTGACGACGCATCGCGGAAAGATGCGCCGCTTCCTCGCAGCCGCGGGCATCGAGATCCTCGGCGACCAAGGAGACGGAATGTTTCTTTGGACCGACATGCGAACCGACACCAATGCCCTGGCGCAGAGCTTCAGCAAACAGGGATTGCTGCTGGCTCCCGGCAGCCTATTTTCACCGCGCCAACAACCAAGCACCTGGATGCGAATCAATGTGACGACATCATTGGACGATGTCGGTGCAATTCTTGGGCGGCGCGGCCGCGTGCATCGCGCACCTCATCAAGCGGGTTTGCTCGAACCGCGCCGTTAAGGATTCCTTAACAGTCGATCACATAGTCCGTTTGTTGCATCCCGGTGCGAAGAGCACTCTGTGAACTGTCCGATCAGTTCAATCAACCGAGTAAGCACCCATGAACAACATCTACCTATCCAAAGTCGCGCAGGGGCTCTTGGCCGTGGCCGCGACCAGCGCAACGATATTGGTTTTGCAGATTGCAATGTTGGCGTAGCGCGATGAGCAGCCGGGAAACCGAGGCTCGAAAGTTATTCGAGCGGCAGATGTCGAATTCGAGCCCCGGTTTTCGTCTTAAGTGCATCAACGATGGTTAGCGAGTATCAAGGCAATGTTCTTCATCATCAAGTCGACCGCCCAACGCGCGCTGCGCTGCATCCGGGGTTTTATCGAGCGAAGTCCGCTCGGCACGCGGATACTGAGGGCATGGGTACCGCATGTGATCGCAAGGCTCAAGGAATTTGGGCCCTATGCGATGATGGAACTTGTGTTGCCGGGCGGCTCGGTGCTGGCTCTCACCGTGTGGCTTTACCGGCGGCGAATCACCGGACGAACCAAGGTTACTTAGGCGAAGACATCGAACAAGGTTCCCAGCATTTTGTTCTGTGTGCTGATCACGTTCGCACCCGCCTCGGCCAACAGGAGCGAGCGATTCAAGTCCACCAGGGCGCCGGTGACATTCTGGCTGGCTGGGTTGGCGATCTGCTGAGCATCAATATTCAGCCCGCGGTTGCCGGCGTCGATGGCGGAGAGGCCGCTGTACTGCGCGTTCGGCAGAGTCACGGAGGCAGAAGCGCTGCTGATTGAGCTCATCTGCGGGTTATCGGCACTCCGGATTTTATCTTGAGCCGTGAGCGGATTTGACAGATTCTGCCTTACGCTGATTCATGCGTGCGCGAGCGCGCCGCGCGAACCTGCGCCGCGCATGCATTCCCGGGCAGCGAGCCGGCGCCCTTATCGTGCTAAGGGCACTTTGTGGAAATCATCTTGACCGCCGTCACCTTCATGGTGTGAGTCTTATCCTTTCCAGGGATAGCGACGCCGGTGATTTCGACTTTATGACCGAGGTGAGGCGCAAGGTTCGCCGTTGACTCGGCAATCACCACTTCCCTCGGTCCTTTCTCCAGGTTTGTAAGTTTAAAAGTTCCGGCTGCATCGCCCGGCGCCAGACAGCCCGTCATGCTGTGCTCTCCGGGCGCACCCTGGGCTACGGCCCGAACCGTGAAACCCGTTCCGTAGGCAGCGAACATCAATAGGACTATGAAAGCCTTCATGTGACACCCCTTGGTTTGATTCCGCGCGCTTATCTTCGGATCTTTTTGCGGCAAAATCCAGGCGTCCGGGTGGGAATCTGATAATGTGCGGACGATGCTCGAGAGATGATGGTCCGGCCATGCCGAGCAGCCTGCGAATCGGATGCAGCGGGGGCTCGCCATGAAACACACTGTCTACGGTCTGCTATTGCTCTTGTTGGCGGCGACGCCGAGTTTCGCAGCATTGAAACCAGGCGACACGGCGCCTGACTTCAAGGCGCAGGCCTCCCTCGCCGGCAAGGAATTTACCTTCTCGCTGCGCGAGGCTTTGAAAAAGGGCCCGGTGGTGGTGTATTTCTATCCCGCCGCCTTCACCGGCGGCTGCAATTTGCAGGCGCATACTTTTGCGGAGGATCACGACAAATTCGCCGCCGCCGGCGCTTCGGTCATCGGCGTTTCGCTCGACAGTATTTCGCGTTTGAACGACTTCTCCGCCGATCCAAAATATTGCGCCGGCAAACTGCCTGTGGCCTCGGATGAGAAGGGCGAGATCGCGAAGTCCTACGATATCAAAATCACCGACACCTATAAGGGACAGGCGATCGCCACGATGAAGGATTCCCGCGGCATCGAAATCGGTCACAGCACGGCGGAACGCACGACTTTCGTCCTCACACCCGACGATAAAATCGTCGCGACAATAGGCGGCGTTGCGGGCGATGCCAACGCCGAGCAAGCGCTTGCCGTTGTCCAGCAGCTGGCGGCAAAACGCACCGCGCGCAATTGAGCGCCGGCTCTCGGACGGCGAGCCCGCCGTATCAGGGTAGGGCGCGAACCTTGGGACGGCGGCTGCGTTGAATCTTGCTGCCGGCTGGACAGGAGCAAGCATGCACACGTTTTTTCTCAAGCTGAAGTTGCCGATATGCGGTCTTATCATCGCTCTCACGTCGGCTGTCCCGGTGAATGCGCAAAATGGCGCCGCCTGGACCTCGCTCGATCGATATATCAATTCCTCGATGAAAGAATGGAAAGTGCCGGGCGCCTCGGTTGCAATCGTGCGCGACGGTGTTGCCGTTTACATGAAGGGATTTGGAGTTCGCGATATCCGCACCAATCAGCCGGTCACCGCCGACACTCTCTTCGACATCGGCTCCTGCACCAAGGCGTTCACGGCGGCCGCCGTTGCCATGCTGGTGGACGAGGGAAAAATGCAATGGGATGGAAAGGTGAATGCCTATATTCCGTTTTTCCATTTAAGCGATCCCTTTGCCGATGAAAACGTCACCATTCGGGATCTGCTGACGCATCGCACCGGCGTGCCGGGGGCGGATCTGCTTTGGTACATCGATCCGCGGGCCTCACGCGAAGAACTGATCCGCAAGCTGGCCTATGTTCAGCCGAACAGCGGATTTCGCACGCGATTTGAATACCAAAATTTGATGTACGTCGCGGCCGGTTACGCCGTTGGGCAGGTCGCCCAAAGCACGTGGGATGAGGTTACCAAGTCGCGCCTGTTCGCGCCGCTCGGAATGACGGAATCCGACACCAGCGCAGCCGCTGCGCAGTCGAGTCCCGACCACGCCACGCCGCACGAACAGAGCCCTGACGGCACGGTGAAGGCGATTCCCTGGCGCAATATCGACAGCGTGGGGCCGGCGGGTTCGATCAATTCGAGCGCTCGCGACATGGCCAAGTGGATCGCATTTCAGCTCGGCGACGGCACATATCAGGGACGGCGGCTGATTTCGCCGGACAGCATGCGGGAAATGCACAGCGCCCAGATGGTGATTTCGCTCGACGGTGAAATTCCCAAGGTATTTTTCCCCGACTCGATGCAGCTCAGTTACGGGCTGGGTTGGTTCGTGCAGGATTATCGTGGGCACCAATTGATCATTCATGCCGGGGATATCGACGGATTTGCGACCATGGTCGTGCTGATACCCGAGATTCACAGCGGCTATTTTGCGGTCATCAACTTGGGCAGCTTGTACCGCCAGGTGTTGAGTTATCAGATCGCCGACCAGCTGCTGCACTTGCCGGACGCCGGGTGGAGCGAGCGTTTCAAAAAATTGCGCGCGGAGCTGCAGGGCGAAGAAAATGCGAGCGAAGCGTGGCAATCGAAGCGCACGCCAGGTACGCACCCGGCGCGCGATCTCGCCGGCCTATGCGGGCCAGTACCAAAATCCCGTCTATGGCGCTGCGCAAATCGAATTCCAGAATGGCAGGCTTGCGCTCCATCTAGGCTCCATCAATTCGGACCTCGAACACTTTCAGTACGACACGTTCGTCGCGAAGTTCCGCCGCCGAACGCGATTGACCTTTGACCTGAACGCCGACGGGAATCCGGCGCAGTTCACCGTGGCGGGCGTCGTGTTCAAGCGAACCGCCAAAAAATAGCGGGAATCACCACATATGACAGCGAAGTGGAAGTGGGCCGTTGGCATCGCCGGCGCGCTGTTGCTGGGAAGCGTAGCTATTTTTGCGTATGGCGTAAATCGCGCCGGGCACTATCCGATTTATGGCGTCTCGAGCTTCTCGCACCTTGCGCCGAGGGCCGAGAGCCCGGCCCCCGGCGACGACGCGCTGGTGCAGACCGATGCGGGAATGCTGCGCGGCGCGCGCATCGGATCCGCAACCGCATTTCGAGGCATCCCTTATGCAAGGCCGCCGGTGGGCGAACTGCGCTGGCAGCCGCCTCAACCCGCATCGCCATGGCAAGGCGTCAGGGAGGCGCGGCAACCGGGAAGTTCGTGCTCGCAGCGAGCGTCGGGTCTTGCGACCTTCTTCGCTCCCATGGCTCATGCTTACGGCTCGAGCTTTGAGCAACCTCCGGTCAAATCGTCCGAGGACTGTCTCTATCTGGACGTGTGGGTCCCGGCGTGGCCGGTGCAGCGTCCGCTGCCCGTCATGGTTTGGCTGCACGGCGGCAGCAACACGGTAGGCAGCGGCACACAGTCGACCTATGATGGAGTCTCATTGACGCGGCACGGCGTGCTATTGGTCACTTTGAACTATCGACTCGGCGCGATGGGGTTCCTCAGCCATCCTGAGCTCACGCGCGAGTCACCGCATCACAGTTCGGGCAATTATGGATTGCTCGATCAACTCGCGGCGCTCAACTGGGTCAGGCAGAACATCGCGCGATTCGGCGGCGATCCGGATAATGTCACCCTGTTCGGCGAGTCGGCGGGCGCGATTGACGCTGCTCGATTGATGACTTCGCCCCTCTCGGCAGGACTATTCAAACGCGTGATATCCGAAAGCGGTCCGGCATTCGAGGCGGGACAAACATTGTCGCAGGCGGAAGCGTTCGGCAGCGCCGTGGGAGCGCTGGCGCCGGGCGATCCGAAAGCAACGGCCTTGGAGAAATTGCGGGCATTGACGGCAGGCGAGGTCGAAGCACTCGTGGCCAGGGCAAAGGAACATCTGCCGATCGATATCACTGCCGCGACGGCGGACGGTTGGGTGCTTCCGCTGTCGCCCCGTGAAGCCTTTCTCACCGGCTCAATCCAAAAAGTGGATTTGTTGATCGGCATCAATGGACGTGAACTCAGCGCTTTTCGCCTCGCCGCTGCGGCCGCAGCCAAGTCCCCGGCTCAAGAGAACAGCGTCGCGGAATCGGCCGGACTGAGGAAATTTGCGGAGGCTGCGCGTCCTTATTTCGGCAACTGGACCACCCCGGCGCTTGCTTTCTACCTCGGCAAAATATTATTGGACAAGAATGCCGGACTCGATGCCGCAGCCAACGACTTGATCGGCGCATGCCCGGTCGGTGCGATCGCGAGCCTGACCCATGCCTCCGGCCAGCATGTGTTCGTATATCGATTCGATCGCGCGGTTGCGGGTAAGGGAGAGGCTGAACTGGGGGCGTTCCATAGCTTGGAAGTACCTTATATCTTCGGCAGTTTGCGCGACCGAGAATGGCGCTGGCTCCCCTCGAGTGCCGATGATGCGTCGCTCTCCGAGCTGCTGCAGACCTACTGGACCAACTTCGCAAAGACGAGCAACCCCAATGCGCCGGGCCTGCCCAACTGGCCGGCCTGGAGCGATGACGAAAAGGAGTTTCTCGTCGTCAATAAGGATGCGAGCGTTACCGCGCAACGCAATTTTCCGCCGCTTTTCTCCAGCCTCGGAGCAAGCGAGCTGAAACGAGATTTCAAGTAGTCCGTCCGCAGCGCGCGTCGCAAACGTGATCAGGTGGAGCCCGGCCGCGAAGCGCCAATCGGCAACGCGTCGGCTCGGCGCATTTCCGCATCGAGAACGCCGGGGTTCTCAAGATAGGCCGCCGCAAAATCAAGCGCGGATTTGCTGCCGGCGTGCATGCCAGATGCAAGCACGGTAGGTCCACCGGCGCTTCGAGGGAACCTCTGCCGGGCCTTTTTGTCCAAAGTGTTTCAGGAGCCCTGCCAACAGGACGGGCCGAAACTGAAGATCGGTTCCCTTCGGCAGGCGATCGAGCTGGGGCAGCGCGAAGTACGCGAAAGGCGAGATGAAATCGAAATACCAAATGGCACTCTGCGTGGTTCAACAAGCCTCCTTCATCGAGACTGATTTGGCGCATACTCTGATGCAGCGTTTCTGCGACCTCCACAGTGCATGGGTGATGCGTGGCCAATAAAGAAATACCGGCGTCGTTCCTGGGCAACGCGGCCGGTCTTTTGCGCCTCTTGCCGGCGGCGCTCGTCATCTGGTTCTCGGTAGGAGCCGGGTCGACCGTGGCGGCGCAGGGTAACACCGCGCCCAAAGCCGCGCCGGTCGATGGCATCTGGTTGGGAGCTTTGCCTGCCGGAGCGCAGTCGCTGCGGATCCAGCTGGTGGTGACGAGCGATAGTCAGGGCCAGGCGCATTGCTCGCTCGATAGCATCGACCAGGGCTCATCCAATGTCCCCTGTATCAATGTCGTGTACTCCGGTCGAGAATTGAACTTCGATGTTCCGGCGGTTCATGGCCATTGGGCTGGAGAACTGTCCGACGATCAGAATACGCTGACTGGAAATTGGAGCCAAGGAACGCCGGTACCCTTGAATTTTACGAGACAGGCGCAGCGTTGGTCGCCGCCGCCCGCGACTTTCGATCCGGCGATGGCTCCGGTCAAAGTTGCAGCCATGCAGCAAGTGCTCAGCCGCGATTTGGCGCAGGCCCTGAAGAGCGGTGCTCTCGCGCCGGCCACCGCGGCGGGTCTCACCATCGGACTTTTGCAGCATGGCGAACGGCGCGTCATGGTGTTCGGAACGGCAAAGACCGATTCGATTTATGAAATCGGTTCCCTTACCAAGACCTTCACCGGTCTCATTCTCGCGCAAATGGTCGAGCAGGGGCTGGTCCGACTCGATGAGCCCGTGCGCCAGTTGTTGCCACCTGGGACGGTGGCCAAACCGCAGGGCCCGGAAATATCGCTGCTCGATCTGACCACGCAGCATTCCGGATTGCCACGCATGCCGGACAATTTCAAGCCCGGCAATCCTGATAATCCCTATGCGGACTACGGTGCGGCAAACCTTTATCAATATATCTCCCAGCATGGGCTCGAAAAGGTGGGAAGCCCAAAATTTCTCTACAGCAATCTTGGCGTCGGCCTGCTTGGGCAGGCGCTGACGGATCGCGCCGGCGTTCCCTATGCGACCCTGCTCGCGCAGCAAGTAAGTGGTCCATTGGGAATGTCTGATACCGTCGTGACGCTCTCGGCGGCACAGCAGCGCCGCTTCATCGAGGGGCATAGTGCCGATCATCGTCCAGCCCATGCTTGGGACTTGGATGCGCTCGCCGGCGCCGGCGCGATCCGCTCCACCGCAAGCGACCTGCTCAAGTACCTTGAGGCCGAGTTGCACCCGAAGAAAATTTCCGCCGGTCACTCCCCACAGGCACGCACCTTGCCGGCAGCTATCAAGTTGTCGCAGGAACCTCGAGCTGAGGCGGCGCCCGGTACGCAAATCGCGTTCAACTGGCTGTACGTCACTGCGGATGGTACCTACTGGCACAACGGCGCCACCGGCGGCTATAGCAGCTTCGCCTTTTTCAATCCGAAGCAGGACTATGGCGGCGTGGTCTTGCTGAATACCACGGTGAGCGGGACCGGCAGTTTCGCCGATTTGGTGGGCCACCACCTGGAACAGCGGCTCACAGGCAAACCGGCGGTGTCGCTCGGCAATTGACGCCTAAACGCAGCAGGTATATAGACCTGAACGGGTTGCATAAGGGGCGGACATGGCGATCAAACGTCCATCAAAAAGCCGGGGGGCGCCCTCCCACAAGGCGGTTGCGTCAGCGCCGTTGCGCCATGTCGATGTCAGGCCGCCGCAGCAAATGGTGCCGGGCGAGGTTTATGTGGGATGGCTGTGTAAGAATTCATCTTGTGGCCTGGTGATAGCAACTGCGGCTACAGCGTCAGGCGGCAAAGGCGCGGCTGATTTTGACGATCAGTTGACTGCGATCAAATGCCCCCATTGTAAAGACGAAAATCTGTACCGCTGGAGCGCCCGCAGCGAACAGAAATACGCTCCAAAAAGCATCGCGACTTGAACGCTTGAATTGGGACCTTCCTCTGTCTTTGAGGCTTCCGCATGAAATGACTTGCAAGATCAAATATCTTTGATTATAAATCTGTGATCACAAGAAAAGGGATGCGCCGATGGCCATTCGTGCAAATCTCGGTTTGGCCCGTATCGCTCGCGAAACGGTCCAGGAACGTGTCTATTGCGCACTCAGGGACCGGTTGATGCGCGGCGGTTTCGAACCAGGGCAAAAATTGAAGATTGCCGAACTGGCCGAGGTCTTCGGCACCAGCGCCATGCCGGTCCGTGATGCTCTGAACCGTCTGACTGTCGAGCGAGCGCTGGAAACCCTACCCAGCCGGACCGTTCGTGTACCGGCGCTGTCGAAGGACGCGTTGCAGCACTTGCGGGAAGCGAGGTTTGCCATCGAAGGGCTGGCCATAGCGCGCGCGGCCGCGAATATGGACGACGAGTCGTTGGCGACTCTGCGGCAGCTCATCGTCGCTCAAAGCGCCAAGGATGAGGAGCATGTTTCCGAAGAGAGCGCCGAACAGAACCGGGCCTTTCACTTCGCGATCTATCGACAATCCGGCTCCCCGGTTTTACTGCCGATCATCGAAAGTCTGTGGCTGCAATTTGGGCCGTACTTGCGCGAGGCGTCCGAGCGCTTCGACGGCGGTGAGGGACGCGGCACCAACTTTCATCTCGAAATGCTCGATGCTCTGTCGCGGGGCGACGGCGTGGCCGCGCGCGCAGCGCTCGAAGCCGACATCGGCCGCGCGTTCGATTTGGTCATGGGAGATGAGTCGTTCTGGGAGCGGCGGGATGGAGTCGCGTGACCCGCCCAGTCCCCGGGCGGGAGGAGCCTGGTTTCGAGCTTTACGACCTGCGAGTCGAAGTCACCGGGCCGCCTGACGCAAAGATATATTGCGGGGCGCGATTGGGCGATTATTTCGAACTGCACGGGGAGATGCTGAAGCTGCCGCCGGGCCAAGGATTTTCGATCTACTCATTGGCGGCACTGTTACCCCTGCTGCCCGCGAAACAACGCATCTCCGATCCGAACGATTGGATGTCGACCGACGCGGAGGTCGCCTGCCCTGACCCGAACTGTCCGACGCGCTTCCGAATTACCCGAACCGGTCGCCGCCGCTTCACGCGCTCGCAAGTGACCGCAACCTCGCTCGCGGGCGGAAATCCGACGTGATTCCACGCATCTCCCTGTCCGGCGATTACTCGATCTCGCGCATCATCAAAGGCGGCTGGCACCTCGCCGGCGATCATGGGCACATAGATCCCGAGCAGGCACAAAAGGACATGGCGGCGTTTGTCGAGGCGGGGATCACCACCTTCGACTGCGCGGATATCTATACCGGCGTCGAGCGCCTGATCGGCAGTTTCCGCCGGGCATACCCGGAGCACGCGAAGCAGGTGCAGATTCATACGAAGTTCGTTCCCGATCTGTCGGACCTGCGCTCCATCGATCGGGCGCGCGTTGAAGCCGTCATTGATCGATCCTTGACGCGCTTGGGACAGGAGCGGCTGGACCTGGTGCAATTTCATTGGTGGGACTTCGCCGCACCGCGCTATGTCGAAACGGCTCTCGAACTCGAGCGGCTGCGTCGCGCCGGGAAAATCGCGCGCATCGGAGTCACGAATTTCGACACGCCGCGGCTGAAGGAGCTCGTCGATGCCGGAATTCCGATCGCTTCGCATCAGGTTCAATACTCGCTGGTCGACGACCGCCCGAACCATGGCATGGTGGCCTATTGCCGCGCGCAGAACATCGCCTTGCTGTGTTACGGCACGGTTTGCGGTGGCTTCCTTTCGGAGCGATGGCTGGGCAAGCCCGCTCCCGCGCAGGATCTGGCAAACCGCTCGTTGGCCAAGTACAGGTTGATTATCGAAGATTTCGGCGGCTGGGACCTGTTCCAAGAGCTTCTGCGAGTGCTCAGCCAGGTTGCCGCGGCACACGCTGTGGATATTGCTTCGGTCGCGACGCGAGCGATACTGGACAGGGATCAGGTCGCGGCGGCGATCGTCGGAGCCGTCAATGCCACGCATCTTCACGCGCACGCGCAGATCGGCAGGCTGCGCCTGGATGCCGCGGAATTGGCTGCGATCAACAACATCATCGGTCGGCGGCAAGGTCCTTGCGGCGATGTCTACGATTTGGAGCGCGATCGCTCGGGGGCTCACGGCCGGATCATGAAGTATGAACTGAATGCGCTGCCCGAGCAGCGCGTTGCCCATCAGTCGTGAGATGAACACTGGGAATGGATGTCCCGCTTGAATCGTAATTGACCGATCATCAAAGGGGGGAATATGACTAAGCAACACTGCCTCAAGCGAGCACTCGCGGCATTGGGATGTTGTGCGGCGTTGACGAGTTCCGTGTGGGCGCAGATCGCACCACCGAGCCAGGATTTGCAAGAGATTGTCGTCACTGCGGAAAAGCGCGAATCCACGGTGCAAAAGACGCCCATCAGCATCACCGCGATCAGCGGATCCGATCTTCAGGCCCAGGGGCTGTCGGACATGACCTCGGTTGCGCAGCAGGTACCGGGCGTGTCGTTCAAGACCTCGGGCCCCGGACAGACGGAATTCGAGATGCGCGGATTGACATCCACGGGCGGCGAATCGCCGACCGTGGGCTTCTATTTGGACGATGCGGTGTTGACGCCTGCCGCGATGGCGCAGAACGGCAAGACGGTTATCGACCCGAGCCTCTTCGACCTGAACCGGGTCGAGGTGCTCAGAGGACCGCAAGGCACCTTGTACGGCGCGGGCTCCATGGGCGGCACGATCAAACTGGTGACCAATCAACCCGATCCTAAGGCCTTCGCCGCCAACGTCGAGCTCATCGGCTCCGACACGACCGACGGGGGAGGCTTCAATCACACCGAGAACGTGATGTTCAACATCCCGTTGTTGCAGGATGTGGTTGCCTTGCGCGTGGTCGGCACCGACAAATACATCGATGGCTGGATCGACCGCAAGGTTTTGAATCCGTTCCCGCCGGAGATCAACGGCAGCACCGGGCGTGGTGATGTTGCCGGGACACCCGTGGCGCAGGACTTCAAACACTCGAACACGGAACACCTGCAGGCAGGGCGCGCACTGTTGCTGATCCAGCCCTCCGATCCCTTGAGCATCACCCTTGGCTTCATGCATCAGTCGCTCACTCAGGATGGGCCGAACACCATCGACAGTCCGCCGCTGAATGAGGCGCATTACCAGCCATTCGACGTCGCCGAGCCGTTCGAGGATAAGTTCGATCTGTACACCCTGACGGCCAAGTACAGCTTCGACTCCTTCCAGTTGGTCTCCGCGTCGGCCTACTGGGACCGTCAGCAGAACCAAACTCAAGATATTTCCGAGGCGATGCAGGACTACATCGGCGGATTTTTCGGGCCGCCGGCCGCGTGGCCGTATTCATCCACGGCAACCGTCACTGAAGGAGGGGGGACATTTTTCGGTCTCGGTGCCGGATCGATCACCGAGGATGACTACACGCGTCAGTTCAGCGAAGAGCTGCGGTTGGCTTCAACCGGTCCGGGACCGCTGCAGTGGCTGGTGGGCGGCTACTACAGCAGCTTCGGCGCGACCTCGCACGTGTACTCGTTTTATCCCAACACCAACGATGGCTTCAACGCGGATTTCGGCACCACCAATTTGGCCGACAATCACCGCAAGGTCGACATCGACCAATACGCCGCATTCGGCGAGCTGTCCTACATGCTGCCGGGCAACTTCAGAGCGAGCCTCGGCGCACGCTACTACCAGTACCACAGCAATTCCGTGACCAGCGTGAGCGGCGTCTCCGCCAATGGCACGAGCAACCCGTTGTTCGGGCTTGCACAGAATTCGGGTGTGACTCCGAAGTTCGATCTGGCATACATTCCGGACGACAACACGACCATCTATGGCACCGTGTCCAAGGGCTTCCGGCCGGGCGGTCCGAACTCCCCGATTCCCGTTCCTCCGTGCGCGGCGGCGGCTCCGACTCAGTTCGGTCCGGACAGTGTCTGGAATTACGAACTGGGTGAGAAGCTGCGCTTCCTGGATGCGCGCGTTTCGGTCAACGGCGCGGTCTATTACGAAGATTGGACCAATGTGCAGCAGGAAGTGGCTCCCAGTTGCGGCTTCAAGTTCACCGCGAACGCCGGCAAAGCAACCGTTTACGGCGCCGAGCTCGAAGTGGCCGTCGTGCTGATGCCGGGCCTCGTGCTGTCGCAGAACGCCGGCTACACGCACGCGACCAACTCGACCACTTTGCCGGCCGCCGGCGTCGTGGAGGGACAGCGGCTGCTGGATGTGCCGGAGGTGACCGCCAACACGGCTCTGAACTACAGGCAGCCTTTGGCGAGCGACTTGAACTTCGTCTCGCGTCTGACAAACACCTATGTCAGCTCGATCCAGGACATCACCTTCACGCGTAATTCGCTGCCGGCGTACGATCTGGTTGGACTACGGGCGGGTGTCGAGGCGGCCCGCTGGTCCGCATCCTTGTTCGCCGACAATCTCACCAACAAGATGGCGTTGCTCGGCGACACGGGCGCACTATCGGCGAACATCTCGATTTTGAACCGCGTCGCCACCAACCAGCCGCGAACGATCGGCATTGATTTGAATTTCAAATTCTGAAAGTTTTGGAATCCGCTTACCCCCGCCGTTCCTACGCCTGGACCGTCGTTGCAATATTGATTGCAACGGCGGTCTTGTCGTACACCGACCGCCAGGTGCTCAGCCTGCTGGTCGACCCGATCCGCAGCGATATGGGCATCAGCGATACGCAGATCAGCTTGCTGTTGGGTAGTGCGTTCGCCGTGATCTATGGGATCGCGGGCATCCCGCTGGGCTATTTGGCCGACCGGGTTTCGCGGCGCAACCTCATTTTCGCCGGCGTCTCGGTCTGGAGTCTGGGCACGATTGCCTGCGGTTTTTCGCACAACTTCGGCGAGATTTTCGCGAGCCGCATTGTCGTCGGGTTGGGGGAAGCGGCACTTTCGCCGGCCGCAATATCGCTGATCAGCGATTATTTCCCAGCGTCGCGGCGCGGCACGGCGGTCGGTCTGTTCTTGAGCGGCATTGCGATGGGCAGCGGCGTGGCCATTCTCATCGGCGGCGGGGTTCTGCACGCCATCGAATTGGGCGCGCTTGCCGCCACACCCCTCGCAACCTACGCGCCCTGGCGGTTGGTATTGCTGGTCATCGGGGGGCCAGGGCTCTTGTGGGCACTCGCCATATTGCTCATTCGCGAGCCGCTGCGCCACACGCTGGAAGGCGAGTCGAGCGCCGCCGGCGTGGCGGATCGCAGCACCTGGCGGGCTACACCCTGGGCCCGAGTGGTGCCCGTCTACATCGTATTGGCGGCGGCCTCGTTCGTCGACAATGCCGTGGGCGCGTGGGCACCGACCCTGCTCATCAGGGACTTCGGCAAAGACCCGGCGCAGATCGGTGTCGAGCTGGGTTTGCTTCTGACGATAGGTTTCGGTGGGGGAGTGGTCATCGGCGGCGCCCTGGCCGATCGTGCCGGGGCGCGCGGCGGCTGGCCGCGCAAGCTGCGCGTATGTTTGTATTCTGGCTTGCTGATTTTGCCGGCCTCGCTGCTGATGAACTCGCCGACTTTCAACTTCGTACTGGCCGGCGTGCCCTTGTACTTCGCTCTGTCGGGCATCGTGACCGCCGTGGGATTTTCCGCGATTCTGGACGTCGTGCCGAATCGCTCGCGCGGACTTGCGATGTCCATGAGTTTTTTTCTCAATGTGGCGCTGGGAGCCGGTTTGGGTCCCACTGCGGTGGCGCTCGCCGGCGCGCACTTGTTCGCAGCGAAGGCGGGGCTCGGGCCGCCGCTCGTATTGACGGTCGCGAGCGGCTATCTCGTCGCGCTGGCCGCGGTCTGCGCGGCACTGTCGCGTTTCAGGGCGCGCAGCGCCGTCGCGACGTAGTAAGGTACGATGCCGGCAGATGAACGTTCGTTGCGACACCAGTAGCCGATGTCGCCATGAACACGCAGCGATGCTGCGCATGGATTGCAAACGGCATGCAGCCGGCGTTCGGACGAGGTGCGAATGAGCAGAAGGGCGGAAGCATTCGAGCAATGGATTCGTACATCCTTTGTTCAGATGAACACGGAACTCGAGAATCTATACTTTGCGAAGCAGGACCGCGCGCAAGTGATAGGTTGTGGAGACCAGATCAAGGCATCGTTGCGCGACGAAGGGCATACGCACGTGGTCGCATTGCTTGCCGAGGGCAACACCGGAGAGGGATTTGAGAGTGCCTACGGTGTGCTCGGCAGCGTAGGTCTTTACCTCGGCGCCTTGCGGCGGCACGAGCTCACCAACCCCGCACGGGAAGAGCGCTCGCCTTTTCCCGAGGCATCATCGCTGGCATTGCACGTCGGCGCATCCTTGGGAATGGCGCCGAGATTCTCGACCGGACACCTGGCGACCCACAATCGCGCGCGCGCGGGCGTTCGCAAAAGCTTTACGTCGCTGCGGGATGAGTTTCTGTTCATCGACGAGAACACGCGCGGAATACTCTCGCTGCAGCGCGCCGCGGATGCGCTCGCAAGCATCGTCCATCTCGGAGTCTCCAGCCCGGTGGCGGACGTCGCGTTCGATGGCGCGAAGCAGGCGCTTCGCGATGTCATGCGATTCAACGACAGGCTGATGCAACAGCTGGATGTCGAGCGGTTTTTTTATTCGGTGCGACCGTACTACAAGCCATACCGTGTCGGCCGGCAGGAGTATCGCGGCGCAAACGCCGGAGATTTTTCCGGGATCAACGAGATCGACCTGCTGTTGGGGTTGTGCCGTGCCAACGATCCCTATTACGCGCAGCTGCTGGTCGACAAAATGCTTTTCATGTTGCCGACCGATCAGGCGCGGCTGCGTGATTGCATGACCCGGACCAGCCTGCTGGATGAGTTGCTCTCCTTGATGCACGAACACCACCAAGCGGATTGGTTTCAGCAGAACGCCCGGGCGTACCTCGATGTCTGCGACCTGTTCGGACAAACGGCGGAACAGCACCACGATGGTCTGGTCAAGCGGTTCATCGAGGGGCCCGCAGCCAAACTCAATGAGCAAAGCCTCGAAGGGATCACGGCCAGCGGACCGCCGCTGCCGGTGTTGCTGCGCTCGCTGGAAATATTGCGCGATCTGCGGCTCGCGGCTCCGCGCCGCGACATCGCCACGCGCCACGACGATCTCGCCAAGCTTCGCCGCGTCGTCAGATAGGGGAGCCGGCGGCTGGTCGTCTCTGCGTACTGCGGCACCGAACGCCACTCAACACGTCCGCAGCGTTAGAATAGCTTCAATTTCACGGATTCTCATCTCGGCGAGTGTCGAGGAGGCGACGGTATGAAGGCGCTGAAAGACCTGAAGGCCCGTTATTGCGCCGCAGTATGCGGATTCGCCCTCGTGGCATTTGCCGTTGAACCGGTCGCGGCCGCTCCAGAGCCGGGCATCTGGCAGAAACACGAATACAGCTTTCAATTTCTGGGTTTCACGGCAACCTATTCCTGCGACGGCCTGGCCGCCAAGCTCAGGGTGCTTTTGCTCGCCGCCGGCGCGCGGGCGGACGCGAGGTCGACTCCCGGAGGCTGCGTCCGCGGTTACGGAGCACCGGATAAATTTTCGCGGGCGCAACTCACCTTCTATACGCTGGCGCCGAGCAGCGCTGCTGGCGACGACAAAGGCGCGAGTGCCTCGGCCGGCGTGTGGCGCGCGGTTCAGATTGCAGATCGCTCGCCGCGCGAGATCGCTCGCGGAGATTGCGAACTGGTCGAGCAATTTCGCGACCAAGTGTTGCCGATGTTTTCCACGCGCAACGTCGACAGCCGGATCACTTGTGTTCCGAACCAGTTGTCAGGATCGGCGATCAATTTGAAATTTGAGGTTTTCGCCGCGGCCCCGGCTGCCAAAGGGAAGTGATCCTGACGATCACGAGGAGCGCTCCTGAGATCCTATGTCGTGGATTGAATCCGTGTCGTGGATAGCTGCCGTCAACGATTTTTGGTTCAACGAGCTGACGCCCCGCGACTGGTTTGGGGGCGGCCCGCATATCGACGCGCTGATTCGTAGGCGCTTCGCGGGATTGCGCGACAACTTGAAGCAGTTTCCGCCCAGCGCCGATCTGCTCGATGCCGACGGCTTGGTTGCCACCGTGATCGTCTTCGATCAATTTTCGCGCAATTTGTTCCGAGACTCTGCCGAAGCCTATGCGACAGATCCGCTCGCCTTGGCGCTGGCCGTTCACGCGATCGGCGACGCCATCGATGTGCCGCTTGGGCTGCGTCGCCGGCAGTTTCTCTACATGCCTTTCATGCACAGCGAGAATCCGGACATGCAGGCGCGTTCAGTCGAACTGTTTCGCAAACTCGGGGAACCCGACTTATTGGCCTACGCCGAACATCACAAGCTGATCATCGATCGCTTTGGGCGCTTCCCGCGCCGCAATGCCGTCTTGGGACGGGAATCCACGCGCGCCGAACAAGCCTTCCTGCTCGGCGAACGGATGGATGAAGAGAGAACCTCGCGCTCTTGATAATCCGCGGGAAACTCAGCGCGCAGGCCATCTCACGGCTCAGGCCGCAATCGAGACTTCGTGAGAAAACGCCGGCACCGCGCGATCCGACAGTATCGCTTGCAGTTCGCCGATCGATCTGCCTCCCGGTGTCAGCCATGCCTCAATGTGCTCGGGTTTCAAATTGATAATGCAACGATCATGGCCCGCAGCGGCAACATCGGCCGGCGGCTCGTCCGTGATGGCGGCGAAGCCGCGGACATCGGGCTCCGTTGGATCCGTCCAGTGGGACCATAGGCAGGCAATGTACATGGGTTGCTGCGGTTCCGGTTTGAACTGCAGCACGACGTTTTCCTCACGCTCGCCGGCGGCCAGGGCGCGGTGCTCCATGGTGTGCCGCCTGACGTTCTCGTAGAAGCTTTCCACCACCAGGATCGCATGGTGGCGGCCGAACTGCTCGCCCCAAAATTTTTCCAGGTTGTCGCGTCGCGCATTGTAGAGGCCCGGGAATTTGCGATCGTAGAAGGCGGGCATTCCGGCCGGGCGGCAATGGTAGCGCATCGGGGTCAGCAGATTCTCACCGTCCTTTTTGGCGATCACGCCGGTATGGACAAACGGGAAGATCCGGTTGTCTTCTTCATTGGGCTCGTTGCTTCGCAGCTTGCTGAGTTTTCCGGCGAGCGCCTCGATCTTGGCAGTCGAGATGCGGACATCTTCGCGGGCCTTTTTGGTTTCCTTCTGCAAAAGAGCCCGCTGCGCATTCACGAGACGCGTCTTTTGAGTGAAAAGATCCTTTTCCAACTTGGAGGCAACCCTCGAGCGATGTTGCTCGATCGCGGACTTGATGCGCCGCTCTTGCTCGGTGCCCGGGTCGTCGAAATTGGCCTCAAGTCCACGGGAGATATTGATGCCGGGGTCCTCGAGGCGCCGGAAAAACAGCTTTTCCATCTCGTCGAAGTCGAGACGAATTCCGAGCTGCCGATGCAGCTTGCGGGCCATCTGAATGACTTGCGCGGAGTAACACATGCGCGAATTCTACACCGCGATTCCGAGTCGAATCGCCAATACGGGGCGCCATTCGCGTCCGCACACATCGCAGAGAGAGACGCCGCTGTACGTACTGCGCCCGACAATTCTGCCGTCAGGCATTTGCGCCCAGTTTCCCGACCCCCGCACGCCGGGATCTCCCACCCGTACGAACAGTTCGCAGTCGGGATTGCTGCAGAACGGGTAGTCTTTTGCGAGCCCGATCATGATTTTTCAAAGGCCGTTTTATGCCGAAAATCGCCGTAAAAATGTCGGTGGTCAGGAGCTGTGTATATATACAGTATGGCGCAAAAAAGGAAATTTCAAGGTGCTGCCGCGTTTTTGCAGGCGAGGGCCGCAGCGGCCAGGTCCTCGAGCGCGAGTCCAACCGATTTGAATAGGGTGATGTCATGGTCCGAAGCGCGCCCGGGGACTCGAGTCGCGCATAGATCGAATAGGTCGCCGCGAATTGCCGAACGGCGAATGATTCCCCGCTCGAGCGGATTGGCAATATCGCCGGCTTCCCGCAGAGCCGAAGGCAGATTATCGACGTAAATTTCCGCGGAGCGGATTAAGTCGTCATCGGCTTCGCGCATTGCGGGCGTATAGCCCCCGATCAAATCGACGTGTGTGCCGGGTCGCACGCCGCGTCCGGCGAGGATGGGATCCGTGGCCGTGGTGACGGTTGATACTATATCGGCCTGCAGGAGCGCGCGTTCCAAGCAGTCGACCGGCTCCGCGTGCAGGCCGAGCTGGGCATTCACTCGATTGGAAACTGACGATGCCCGTTCGAAGTTGCGGCCCCAGATCAAAACTTTTTCGATCGGGCGGACAGCGGCATGGGCTGAAACGACATCGAAGGCCAGCCGGCCCGTACCCATGACGAGCAAACAGCGGCTCGAATCGCGCGAAAGAAATCGTGATGCCAATGCCGAGGTGGCGGCTGTCCGGCGTGCGGTGAGTTCTTGGGCGTCAACGAATGCCAGAACCTCGCCATCGCTGGCGGAGGCAAGCATATACATTCCATGCACCGTGGGTTTACCCCGCTTCGAATTGCCTGGAAAGACCTGTACGACCTTCACGCCAAGAAATCCGCTCTGACGCCACGCCGGCATGACGATCAGAGATCCGACGCCGCCGATATCAAAATGCAAACGTTCGGGCGCCTCGCATGGCTCGCGAAACGCCCTCTGAATTTCATCGATGAGCCGCGGCCACGGTGTGAGAGTGCGCAAATGCTCGGCATCGATCAGTACGGTCACGACTCCTCCCCGAGGCATTGGGACGGCGAAGTTTGTTATAAAGAAGCTCCAGCGGCAACCAACACGCGCTTTCCGCATAACTTCACTGCCGCCGGAAGGGAGATCGATACGCGCAAATCCGCAAACACCCAGCGGGAAATCAACCTTTGGCACTGTACCGCGGCCGAACCTATCGACGCGACGCCCCTCGAGAGCAATGTGATTGCTGACGTGGTTATCGTAGGCGGAGGTTTCACAGGCTGCTCAGCGGCGCTGCACCTGGCCGAGGCGGGCGTCAATGCTCATCTTCTGGAGGCGCAGACCATCGGGCACGGCGGATCGGGCCGCAACGTTGGCCTCGTCAATGCGGGCCTGTGGATGCCCCCGGACCAGGTCGAGCATGCGCTGGGTCGCGACTCAGGTCAGCGGCTCAACCAGATGCTGGCGGGTGCTCCGGATTTGGTGTTCGATCTGATTGCACGGCACGGCATCGACTGCGAGTCTACGCGCAGCGGCACGCTGCATTGCGCTCACAGCGCGGGCGCCGTTGCCGGGCTGCAGAGCCGCTATCGGCAACAGCTGGCGCGACGCGCTCCCGTGCAATTTCTCGATGCAGCCGAAAGCCGCCGCGCGATCGGCTCGGACGCTTTTCACGGAGCGCTGTTCGATCCACGCGCAGGCACCATCCAGCCGCTGAGCTTCGTGCGTGGACTGGCCAGGGCCGCACGGGCGGCGGGTGCCACGCTTTACGAGCACTCACCGGCCAATCGTTTCAAGCATGAGAGCGGCGTTTGGAGAGTCGGCACGCCTCGCGGAACAATTGCAGCTCGATACTTGATCCAGGCTACGGATTCCTATGAATGCCGATCGAAGCAGCCGGCCACAATGACCCCGATCCACTATTTCCAATGCGCCACAGCGCCGCTCAGCACCGAGCTGCTCGCGAAGATACTGCCGCGGCGCCAAGGTTGCTGGGACACGGCGATGGTCATGTCCTCGTTTCGACTCGACCGTGCCGGTCGTATGATTATCGGGGCGGTTGGCAATCTCGATGGCCTGTCCGCGGGGATACACAGGCATTGGGCGGCGCGCAAACTCGCGGGTCTTTTCCCCGAACTTCCCGGCCAGCGGTTCGAATACTCCTGGACCGGTCGGATTGGCATGTCCGCGGATCACCTTCCGAAAGTCGTTGCCTTAGGTCCGCGCGGAATCGCAATTTACGGCTACAGCGGACGGGGCATCGGTCCGGGTAGTGTCTTTGGCAAGGCGGCCGCTGCCTGGGCATGCGGCGACGATGGTGCGGCGTTCCCGGTGCCGATTGCTCCGCCGCACGTCGATCCGTTCGCCCCTTGCAAGCAGTACTTCTACGGAGTGGGAAGTACATTCACCCACTGGCTGGGCGCGCGTCTCGGGTAAATACGGCGATCTTGCGGGGCACGCAACTGCAGGCCGGCGCCCGGAACTCACCGGGGCAACCCAAGTCTTAACCAAAGTGCGTCGGATCAACCTAACAGCGCAACTCCCGGGAGCGTCGCTGCTTTTGGCGATGCTGCTGGCGGGTGCGCCCGTCATTGCAGATACGCCGCAGGTTCCGCCCCCATCCTCACCGGAATCGGGCGACAGCTTTACGCACGCGTGGATACCCGGTGCGCTGCCCTTTCGACGATGGTCGATCCAGGCCGCCGGCGGTTACAACTTCGTCACCGGATCGGCCGCAAACTACATGCATGGCCGCGCCACCGCGGCACTCGGGATCACCTGGTCTCCAAGCCCAGGGCTACCGCTTGCCGTGCGCTTGGATGGGAGCTACGGCTGGTTCAGTCCCGGCAGGGAACTGCTCCAGACTGGCGGGGTCGGCTACAACGCTGGAGAGCGCGATGTATATGGCGGCGATCTAGACTTGCAACTGGATGTCGCCCATCCGTCCTGGAGACAGAAGGTCTATCTGCTGGCGGGTGTCGGCGAGTACCGGGTAAAGACCAACCTGCAGGAGCTGTCGGATGCGCCGGACGTCTGCGGCACGCGTTTTTGCGGCCGCTCTCCGATCGTGCTGGCGACGGAGAGCGACACGAGCGCTTGGGACGACTCCTGGAATGTGGGAGTCGGGTGGACCCTGGCGCTCGATCAGCACACCTGGGTGTTCATCGAAGGGCGTTACGAGCACGTCTTCACCCATGGAAGCGATACGCAATTCATTCCGCTTCGAGTGGGCTTGCGCTTCTGACGCAGCAATACGGCAGGAATCGAGACCCGGGGTCTTGAAGCCGCCTTGAGCGGGATAGCGTAGGATACCCGCCTCGATTTTTCTGGCTCCAAGGGATGAACATGCTGAAGAATATCTTTCCTGCGGTGTTGCTCGCGTCTGGACTGCTGATCGCCTCAACCACGTTTGCCGCGGACCCGGGACCTGTCAAGGCGGGCGATACCGCCAAGAACGGCGACAAGACGGACAAGCCGCACAAGGATGACGAAATCAACCTACCGCCTTTTCCCGCTGACAAGACCGTCCGTCAGTCGATGATGCTGGACGGGCGGGAGCTCAAATACGATGCCACCGTCGGCTCGCTCCCCGTTCTCGACGAGAAGGGCAAGACCATAGCCAGCGTGATGTTCACGGCCTACACCATGCCGGGAGCGAACCGGCCCGTAACCTTCGCGCTGAACGGCGGACCGGGCGCCGCGTCCGTGTACCTGAACCTCGGTGCCATCGGACCGAAGCGCGTGCAATTCGGCGCCGAGGGCGACAGCCCATCGGATCCTGCCACGCCGATCGACAATCCGGGCACCTGGCTCAGTTTTACCGATCTCGTGTTCATCGATCCGGTCGGCACCGGCTTCAGTTACTCGCAGGTTCCCGAGGAGGAAGCCAAGAAGCGCTTCTACAACCCCAAGGCCGATGTGGAATACCTGTCGCGCGTCATCTTCGACTGGCTGGTGAAGAACGAGCGCCTCACCGCGCGCAAGTATTTGGTCGGCGAGAGCTACGGTGGGTTCCGCGGCCCACGGATCACGCACTTCCTGCAGACCCACCTCGGCGTCGCCATGAACGGCGAGGTGCTGATATCGCCCTACCTGGATCCGGGTGCCTCCAATAACAGCGACCTCTCGCCGCTTCCCTGGATGTTGACCCTGCCGAGCATCTCAGCCGCCAACCTCGAGCGTCAAGGCAAACTGAACGACGCCGCCATGGCGAGCGTCGTGGAATACACCCGCACCGAGTATGTACAGGACCTGCTCAAGGGCCGTGCGGATGCGCAAGCCATCGAACGCATCGTCAAACGCGTCACGGAACTGTCGGGCCTCGATCCCAATTTCGTGCGTCGCTCCGGCGGCCGCCTGGAGACGCAGGCCTATTTACGCGAGGTCTATCGCTCCGAGGGAAAACTCGGCAGCCGCTATGACTCCAACGTGACCGCCTATGATCCGTTTCCGTTTGCGCCGATCCAACAGAACAACGACCCGATTCTCGACAGCATCATCGCGCCGACCACCACCGCGATGGTGGATTTCATCACGCACACGGTCGGCTGGAAGTACGGCGGCCGCTACAATGCATTGAGCTATGAAGTCGGCAACCTATGGACGGACTCGCCGGACAAGGAAAAGCCGGCCAACGGTTTGGAGCGGGGTTCGGCCAAGGAGCTGCGCGAAACGGTCGCAATCGATCCCAAGATGCACGTGCTGATCGTGCACGGTTGGGATGACCTGTCATGTCCCTTCATGGCGTCGGTGCTGATCGTCGACCAGATGCCCGTGATGGGGAAGGCCGAGCGCGTGCAGGTGAAAGAATACCCGGGCGGCCATATGTTCTACAGCCGTCCGGAGAGTCAGGCGCTGCTGAAGAGCGACGTCATGAAGATGTACGCCGCCCACTAACTGCGCGCCCGTGAACGCATTGCGCCTCAGTTTCGCGATGGCATCGCTGTTTTTGGTCGCATCCCTCTCGCGTGCGCAGATCGAGGGCGAGCAAATCGAAACCAATGCGAATCACCCCGTGGCGGCGATTCAAGATACCGAGACGAGCGCGCAACGCGATGCGCGAATGGCGTGGTGGCGCGAAGCCCGGTTCGGCATGTTCATTCATTGGGGGCTGTATTCGATTCCGGCGGGTACCTGGCACAACAAGCGAATCCCCTCCATCGGCGAATGGATCATGAACAACGCCTCCATTCCGGTTGCCGAATACAAGGCGCTTGCCCCGAGCTTTGATCCACGCGCGTTCAACGCACACGACATCGTCGTTCTCGCGAAGTCTGCGGGGATGAAGTACATCATCATCACGGCCAAACATCACGATGGCTTCGCCATGTTTGATTCGAAAGCAGATTCCTTCAACATTGTGAGCTCTACTCCCTTTCATCGCGATCCCATTCGCGAACTCGCGGAGGAGTGTGAGAAACAGGGCATCAAGCTAGGCTTCTATTATTCGCAGGATCAGGATTGGACGGCGCCAGGCGGGGCGGCATACCCGAGGGGCAATCATGCTACTCCCAGTCATCACTGGGACCCGGCTCAAGATGGCGATTTCGCGACCTACCTGCACACCAAGGCCTTGCCTCAGCTCAAGGAGTTGCTCTCCAACTATGGCGCTTTTCCCGCAGTCATCTGGTTCGATACGCCCACGACTGATATGACGCCGGCGCTGGCTGGCGAAATCGTCACGCTGCTCAACCGATATCCGAAGCTCATCTGGAACAACCGTCTTGGCGGCGGTTATAAAGGAGATACGGACACGCCCGAGCAATTCATTCCGGCCCAGGGCTATCCGGGACGCGACTGGGAGGCGTGCATGACGATGAATCAGACCTGGGGATTCAAGTCATACGATCACGATTTTAAGTCCACGAAAACCTTGCTGCGCAATCTCATCGACATTGCCAGCAAGGGCGGCAACTATCTGTTGAATATCGGGCCCGACGCCAAGGGCAAGGTTCCTCCCGCGGAGATTGCGCGCCTGCACCAGATTGGCAAATGGCTGGCCATCAACGGCGAGGCGATTTACGGAACCAAAGCCACCCTGTTTGGTCCCGAAGCCGGCGGTTTCAGCGCCACCGAAACGGATAAGGCAGGCAAGCCAAAGTTTGTTCCAAGGTGGAATTGGAGATCCACCACCGCCGCCAAGCGTATCTATATTGAACTTCTTACATGGCCAGGCGCTTTCTTTCACCTCGATCAGGTGCCGCGCAACGTTACGGGCGCATTTCTGCTGGCCGATTCTTCGCAGCAGCAGCTGAGGATCACGAAGAGGGGCGCGGGAATCGAAATCGCCTTGCCGAGCCAGGCACCCGACGCAATTGCGACGGTATTGGTGCTCGAAACTACGTAGGTGTAGGAGCTGCGGTTGTCCTACATAGTTATGGCCGAACTACAGGAACGGTACGGTTGCGTTGCGTTACAACCAGGAGTACGGTGAAGCCTTGCTCGATCGTCCTTTACCGGGAGTCCATCATGATCAAGAGACACGCCTTGCTGGGCGTCGCTGCGGCGACGCTGATCGCTCTTCTGCCCACGACACCCGCGCTGGCCCATGGACATGGCTTTCGACCTTTCCATCCATTTGGTCTGGGGCATGGACTGATAGGCGCAGCCGTCGCGCTCGCCACCTTGCCATTGGTAGTGGCGTCGAGCGTCGTTGCTGGGGTTAGCGAGTCCGTCGCAGCGCCCGCCACCGGCTATGCGGCCCCCGCTTACGGTTATGCGCCGCCGATTGCGTATCCGCAGCCTTACTACACGCCCTATGCGGGATACTACGCCGCGCCGCGGATCGCTTATGGGCCGAGAGGCTATTACGCGCCGCGCGCGGCTTACGGCGGGCGCGGGTATTATCGCGGGGGTGGCAACTCGTATCCGCGACGGTAGAAGACATCTCCCCGGCAAACTCAAGGGAGCCAGAAAGGGTGGTCGTCCTCTGCGTGAGGATGCGCTCAAGTTGCGAGAACACATTCTTCGCGTCGCAACGGGGTTGTTTTTAGAACAAGGCTACGGATCGACGTCCATCGAGTCGGTGGCGGCACGCGCACGCGTTTCCAAGCGCACCTTCTATGACCGGTTCGACGACAAGGCCGCGCTGTTCGCTGCGGTGGTTCACTACATCATCGAGCACATTCGTCCGCCTGCGGATGTGCCCCTGCTCGCCGGCGCCAATTTGCCGCAGATCCTGCGGCGCCTCGCGGGCCTTATCCTGACCGCAGCCCTGTCCCCCCAAGCCATCGCCCTGCACCGATTGGTCACCGGCGAATCGAGCCGATTCCCGGAATTGGCCAACGCGGTCGAAGACAGCGGCGGTCAGGCCGAAGCAACGGCGCTCATCGCTGGACTGCTGTCGCGGGAATTACCCAAAGTCAAACTGAGTCCTGATGCCCAAGTGGTCGCCGCGCAGCAATTCATTTACATGGTCGTGGCGGTGCCGCAGCGACGGGCGACCGGATTCGGGTCTCCGATGACGGGGCCTGAACTTGAAGCCTGGGCGGACCGGGCCGTGACCCTGTTTCTGGAAGGCTTCAAGGGTTTGCGCGCGTGAGCGCTGCAAAAAGCCGAAGATAACGCGGGTATTGCGCGCTCCGTGATTCCTTGCTCTCATCTAGTCTGAACGGCGGAGGGGAGCTTGAAATGTATCGAATGCTGCGTTGCCTTACTCTGTTGGTGCTGGTGCCGCTGAGCAGCCGGGCCGCACAAATTTACGATCAATTTCCGGACAGCGTCCATTCTGATGAGCGGTACGTCATCTATTCGCATGGCCTCATCGCGGAGGGGACTGATCCGAAGCCGGTTTCGCCGCAGTACGGGCTATATGATTTTCCGGCGATCAAACAGGCAATCTTCAGCAATGGCGGCTTTAATCTCATCGCTTATCAGCGGCCGAAAAGTCTGGACGATTCGTACGCGGAGACGCTGAAGTCGTGGGTCAAGCGCTTGATCGATGGTGGCGTCAAGCCGTCGCGGATCACCTTGGTCGGATTTTCTCGGGGCGCGTATTTAACGGCGTTGGCGTCGAATGACCTGGCTGACGCGGGAATCAATACGGCTTTGCTGGCGATCTGCGAGAAGGGCGACGTGTCAGGGGCGCCGGGACTGGCCTTGGGTGGGAATTTTCTCTCGATCCACGAGAAGTCCGATTCCATGGGTAAGTGCAGCAAGCTCGCTGCACGCAGTCACCTGACCTCCTACAAAGAGGTGGCGGTCTCGACGGGCAAGAAGCATGGCGCGTTTTTTCAGCCGCTGCCACAGTGGTTGGATCCGCTCAAAGCATGGATTGCCAAGACCAATCGGTAGGGGCGAATACGCGTTTGCCATCCGGCTCAAGGCTGGGCCACCGGCATGACACCCGGACCGATATGACGCTCCGCCTTCTGTTTCGCCACCATCGCTTTCACTTCATCACGCAACTGGCGACCGTCATAGACGATTCCGTCCTTGATGATGTAGTCGATACCGCCCACTCGTTCGGTGAGTTGAGTCTGGGGATTGAGCCGGATGGTGCCTGTGGGATACAGCAGTTTGAGGTTGGCCAGAGGGTTGCCCTTGATGGCGACTATGTCAGCCTTCATGCCGAGCTTCAGCGTGCCAACCTGGTCCTCGTGCCCCAAAGCCCGCGCGCCGCTCTGTGTGGCCGCGCGGATGACTTCCAGCGGACTGAAGCCGGCCTCGCGCAGCAGCTCCAGCTCCTGGATGAAACCGAACCCGGGCAGGTTAAAGAGAAAGCCCGCGTCGTCGCCGGCCGGCACCAAGCCGCCGCGATTTTTGTACTCGTTGATGAATTGCATCCAAATACGGTAGTTCTCGCGCCACGCCATCTCCCGTTCAGTGGTCCAATCGAACCAGAAGGAACCGTGGTTCAGCGGGTTGGGCCGCCAGTAGTCCCACAAAGCGGGTAGCGTGTACTCGTCCTGCCAGGGAGCGCGGATGACGCGCCAAAGGTCGCGGCTGGCGAGATACGGTACAAAAGTCGGCGTGATGATGAACTGCCGCTTGAGGAGAGTGTCCATGACTTCCTCCCACTTCTTGGAACCCGGCGGCGCCGCCTGCGCCCACAGCGTGCCAGCCTCCCCGAAGCGGTCCTGTTCGTCATCGTAGATATAGTTGTTCGAATAATGTTGGATCGAGCGGTCCTCGAACATGGATTCAGGAAGCCCGTACCAGTGTTCCATGCCCTGGAGCCCATGCTCGGCCAAGAACACGATGTTGCCCTCCGAAACCTGCAACTGGTCGTTGTGGATGGTGGTGTGCAGACCCAAGCGGCGCGCCTCTTCGATACCTGCGACGGTGAGACTCGTCGGTGTACCCAGGAACTTGACGCCGTCGACGCCCTGTTTCTTGAACTCACGGATGCGAGCCCTCGCTTCCTCGACGCTCGAGAATGGATGCGGCGCGTTGGCGAAAAACGGATAGACATCGATGCGCGGCGCCGCAATCTCGTTGCGCTCGCTGCGTCTCTTGATGTCGAGGAGCCAGTCGGGTTGGTGAAATGTTTGGCCGAGGTCCCGTACCGAGGTGATGCCGTTGATGAGCCAAAGTTTCAGGATGTAGTCGGTCGGTGTCTTTTGCTGGTGGTTGAGCGAGAGTGTGTGGACGTGGGTATTGATGAACCCGGGCATGATGTAGTAGCCCGACATATCGATCTCGTGGTCGCCTTTCTCGGGCCGAAGCCTCGCATCGATCCGGCCGGGGGCGCCGACCAACTTGATCTCCTTGATTCGGTCTGCTTCGACGACCAGATCCACCGGTCCGCGCGCCGGAGCTCCGGTACCGTCAATCATGTAGGCACCTCGGAGGATGAGCCGCTTAAATGGACCAGCGCCTTCCGTCCGGGGAGGAATGGGGTCATCCACCATGATTGCCGGTGGTGGCGCTAGCTGCGCAACGGCGGCCGGCACGACCCAACATGCCGCCACCAAGAGAGTGGTGCGGGCAAGAAATAACGGCGAACGCAGCCGGCCGGCGGTCCATTTCATCCCATTCATGGTAGGTCCCTTGCTCTTTATCGTTAGCCGCATTCTACCAAGAACCGTCGTGGCTGCCGATCGATCACGGTGCGCACCAGATACATAAATCATCATGAGGCACCGCGCCGGCGCTTGCATTTGACGCGATCGGGACCGCTAAAATGGCTCGTCGCAAGATGAATTGAATCCGGGTTTCAGAAAGCATTCAATAACGGGCAAGTTCTGGAGGGATTATGGCGACCCGAATGGTATTTCGCGCGATGCTTCTCGCAAACTGTATTTGCGTCGCTGCTCTGGTACGTGCGGTACCCCTGAGCTGTGAGGACCTCGTGAAGCTTTCGCTGCCGCAAACTCGCATCTCCCTGGCGCAGTCGACGGCGGCGGACACATTCACCCCGCCAGTTCCTGATTGGGCCAAGGGCTTCATGCACCCGAAACCCGTTCCCGCGGCCTTTTGCCGGGTGATCGGCCATCTCCATCCAAGCGCCGACTCCGATATCAAGTTCGAAGTCTGGCTGCCCGCGTCCGGCTGGAGCGGGCGCTACGAGTCCGTCGGCAACGGCGGCTTCGCCGGCTTCATTCGCTATGACTCCATGGTCAACCCCTTACTCGGCGGATCGGTGGTCGCCTCCACCGACGATGGTCACGACGCGCCGGCGATCGGACCCACGGCGGCCGACTGGGCGCTCGGGCATCCGGAAAAGATCATCGACTACGGCTACCGCGCCGTGCATCTCACGGCCGTGGCCGCCAAAGCCATTGCCACCAAATTCTACGGACGGCCGCCGGTGCATTCTTACTTCGTCGGCTGCTCCAAAGGCGGCCAGGAAGGCTACATGGAAGCGCAACGTTATCCGCGGGATTTCGACGGCATCGTCAGCGGTGCGGCGGCCAACGACTGGGTGCACCTGTTCACCAGCTTCGTCTGGAACGAGAGCGTCAATCTCGCCGGCAAGGATGGCTATCTGACCATCGACGATCTTAAAAAGATCGACGAGGCCGTGTCGAAGACCTGCGCCAAGGCGGGAGATGCCGAGCACGGATTTTTGAGCGACCCACTTCAGTGCAAAGTGACGGGCGATGCGCTCGGTCTTGCACCGGCGAAATTGCATACCTACGAATTGATTCATCAGGGTCCGGAAGATCGCAATGGCCATCGGATCTTCCCCGGCCAGCCTTACGGCAGCGAGTTGTACTGGAACGGTGTCGTCAGCACTGCAAGTTTCGAGGCGGCAGCGACAGATGCGCAAATGAGCATGTACGGCGGTAACTTTTTCCGCAACTTTGTCTACCGGAATCGCAAGTGGAGCTTTGAGAATCTCGACCTCGATAAGACTCTGCACGATGCGCAGAAGATCGCTGAAATCATGGATGCCACCGCCGTGAGATTCGAAGGATTCAAAGCGCACGGAGGCAAGTTCATTGCCTACGCCGGATTGGCGGATCCCATCGTCACCCCCTTGAGTTCAATAAGCTACTTTCGCTCCGTGGTGGCGGCACAGGACAAGTCGCCGGCGGTGGCGCTGGCGAAGACTCAAGAATTCTACCGCCTGTTCTTGGCGCCGGGTGTCGGTCACTGCGGCGGCGGACCAGGGCCCAATGAATTCGGTCAGGTGGGCGGCAACGGTAATGCAGGGCACGACCTCGTGGTGGCGCTCGAGCGCTGGGTGGAGCAGGGCGAGGCGCCCGCACGCATCATCGCCACCAAGTTCAACGGCGACGACCGCGCCAAGGGCGTAGCCATGACCCGGCCACTGTGTCCCTTTCCGAAGCTCGCAAAGTACGCCGGATCCGGCGATCTTGCCGACGCGGCGAGTTTCGCTTGCGTTGCCGAATGACACATCCTCGCCTACCAGATGCACGGGATGAGACGGCGGCGCACGCGGCACGCGTATTCCTCATAGCCGGGTAGGTCGCGCCGCAGGACTCTCTCCTCGGCAAGCAGCCGCCAGACGAGGACCGGCAGGATGAGCGGGATCAGGCAGATCGTAAGCCACGAGCCGAGGGCAAGCGGCATGCCGATGAACAGCCCGAGCGTTCCCGCATACATGGGATGACGCACGAACGCGTAAGGGCCGGCGTCGATGACCTTCTGATCGTCCGCGACGCTGATGTTTGCAGCAGCGAAACTGTTGACCTTCAGCACCCAGAAAATGAACAAGAACGAGAATACGATCAGGATGTCCCCAATCAATGCCAGGTAATCGGGCACCTGCGAGAGGCCCATGCGGTAATCGATAGCCGGCAAAATGATAAAGCCGAAGAATCCTAAGATAATCAGCGATACGATCAGCTTCTGCGCGCCATCCTTCTCGTGCTGCGGCCCGGCATTCATGCGACGCTCGAGCAGTGGCCTGTCGTACAGCGCGAGATAAACGCTGAAGGCGACGGTCGAGGCGGAAAACACCGCGATAAAGAGCCAACCTTGCCAGTAATGCCAGGTGCCCGCCGCTAAGAAAATACAGCCGACGAACACGGCCATCCCGGCAACGCCCTGCACAATGGCCTTCTTGTAGAGCGGATCCATAGATGATTCGCATAGTACACCCGACGTCCCAACGACCAGATGTCCCGCGGAGCTCGTCAGCGTTGTAAGCTACCCGTTCCTCAGTGCGTCAGCACGTGGAAACCCACAATGGCGAGTATTGCCGCGGATATGACTGTCGTGGCAGATACCACGCGCAGAGGCCATTGCGGGCGACTCGAGGCGAAGGAACGCTGCGCGTCGAGCCCTTCGCCGCCGCGATTACCACCGCGCAGAGCTACAAAGCCGCTCAAGAGCACCAAGCACGGCAACGCGAAGAGCAGCACTCGCAGCGTCCAACCTCGTCCTGAGTACCACATGACGATCTGCTGAGCCGCGCGGACCGGTTCATATTTCAGGGGCCCAAGGTAGCGTACGGCCAGAGCGGCCATGAAAAGCGCTGCGGGAAAGATGAGCACCAGTTGCAGCAAGGCGATAACGCGAATCCGCATATTGACTTTGTATCACAAAGTTCACTGCGCTTACAACAGCAGGACGCCGCTTGGCTGCGGGATGGCTGCCATGACGGCTTCGCCGGCGCGGGCAGAGTTGCCTGCCCATCAAAGTTTCAGGCGCTGGAACGAGCCGAGGCGAGCAAATAGCCGAGTAAGCCGCCGATCAGGATCCCGGATGCGAAAGCCGCTTTTGGATATCCCGTAATGTAATCACCCGCCGCTCCGGCGTAGCGCCTGACCTGGGCGGCGGTATTTCTGCCACGATCGTTCAAGGCAGACACCGTTGTTTCGATGCGGTCCCGCAGTTGATCCAATTGTGGGCTGTGTTCGTCGTCTAAACGAGCCATGAGCTCCTCAACATCGTCAATCAGTTGCTGGAATCTGCGGGGAATTTCCAAAGGTGCGTTCTCATGGTCGCTTGTTTCCTCAGAGATTGCGCTGCGCGAGCCGCGCTGTATATACGGGCATCGGCATAGATGCCGTAGGCTGGCTCTTACATGCGGAGGAGTTGCAAAGAGGGGATCATTCTCAAAGCGGGGAGAACGGAGGTTGGCCATCACGCGTATCATCCCTCCATGGCCCAGAAACCGAAGAAGCCGTTTTCGATGATTCGGGAGTTCCATCTAGCCGATTGGTTCACCTTGGGCAACGCCATCGCGGGCACTGCGGCAATATTTTCGACCATCAGCTACGTGCAGACCGGTGTGGCGCGGCATGTCTATTTCGCGTGTGCGTTGGTGTTGGCGGCATTGGTCTTTGACATCGTGGATGGGCGCGTTGCGAGATGGCGCGAAAAATCGTCGGTCATGGGCCGGGAATTGGACTCTCTCGCCGACGTCATTTCGTTTGGCGTCGCTCCCGCAATGATCGGCTACGGCGTTGGGATGCAGGGATTGTTCGACCGAATCATCTTGGGCTTTTTCGTGGCCTGCGGCGTTTCGCGTCTTGCGCGATACAACGTGACGGCCGAGTCCTTGTCTGCCGGGGTTGGGAAAGTGACCCATTTCGAGGGAACCCCAATCCCGACGTCGTTCATTCTGGTATGCGTTTTGGCGGTCGCCACCCGGCTTGGAGCGATCGGTGAGCACTTGTGGTGGGGCGTCCTTCAACTTGCAGGGCACGTGCTGCACCCATTGGCACTGCTGTTTGCCGTGTCGGGATCGCTGATGATCAGTCGAATTCGGATACCAAAACTGTAGTACCGGAGGAGGAGCCTCTCTTCAAACCTCGGTTTACACGCGATCGGCCGGCGTAAAGTCCACTGTGATTTCCCGGGCGTTGTGTCATATTCCGCGTGAGCGGACTGGCCCAAAGCGGTGCGGCAGTGAGACAACCAAAGCGTGCGTTTCCAATTATTGCTGGGCTCTTAGTTGCGCTACTTTGCGGCTGCGGAGGATCGCCGGGGCCGGGCGCTGCGTCCACTCCGGCGAACTACGATGCATTTTCGAGTCCCGCTGCGGTCACCATTACGGGATACGCGGGCGACGCCATGGAGCCTTTCATCTCCAAGGACGGTCAATACCTCTTCTTCAACAACCGCAATGACCCGAGTGTCGATACGAATTTATACTATGCATCCCGGGTGGATGATCAAACCTTTAGCTCCTTGGGTCCCATACCCGGCGCAAACAGCTCGGCGTTGGACGCCGTCGCGAGCCTCGACACCCTGGGGAACTTATATTTCATTTCGACGCGCAGCTACTCCAGCTCTCTCGCAACGGTCTACAGTGGCCTGCTCGGGCCAGCCGGCCTGAGCGGCGCCGCCGTGGTTCCAGGTATTTCGCCGCAGAAATCCGGCATCGTCAATTTCGACGCGGAAATAAGCGCCGACGGTCAGACTTTGTGGTTCGATGACGGTGATTACTCGACCGGGTCGCTCACAGCGGCGAGCATCGTGATTGCCAACCGGCAGGGAACAACCTTCGTGCGCCAGGCAAATAGCGCTGCGGTGCTGGCGGCGGTCAACAATTCGGATCTGAACTACGCGCCAAGCATATCCGTGGATGGTTTGGAGCTTTTCTTTACGCGTACATCGACCACCGCTGGGGCCGTGCCCGCGATTTACCGTGCGACTCGCACCGATACCAACGCTGCGTTTGCAGCACCGCAGCTGGTCACTGCGGCGAGCGGATTTGTCGAAGCGCCGTCGCTCTCCGCGGACGGGCACCTTTTGTACTTTCACAAATTGGTGAATGGCACTTTTATCATCCAAGTCGTTCGGCGCTGAACAATACATTGGGCAAGAATCAAGGAGCTTCATTTGGATAAACGCCGTTTTTTACGCAGCGCCGGCGCGGCGTCTCTTGGCTTGATGTTCGGGCCGCGCCTGGTGGCGCAATATGCAACTCGGCCGGTTCATGCGGTCGCCGAGGACGAGGCCTTCTGGGCCGCCGTACGCGGCCAGTTTCGGCTCAGCGGCGACTATATCAATCTAGAAAACGGCTACTACTGTTTCCAGCCGCAGCCGGTGCTCGAAGCATTCATCGACAATGTTCGCGCGGTCAATCTTCAAGCATCCCATTACATGCGCACGCGGCAGCTGGACGACAAGATGCGGATCCGCGCAAGGCTTGCGGACTTTGGCGGATGTTCGCCGGAGGAGCTGATCATTACCCGCAACACCACCGAGTCCCTGGACACTGTAATCAACGGATTCGACTGGAGGGCAGGGGATGAAGCGGTCCTCGCCAATCAAGACTATGGCTCCATGATCGACATGTTCAAGCAGCAGGCGCGCCGGTTCGGGATGCGCAATCGCTTCATTGACATCCCGATGGACCCGACATCGGATGATGAGGTTGTTCAAGTCTACGCCAACGCGCTCACACCGAAGACGCGCTTGATCATGGTCCCTCACATGGTAAATATCACCGGTCACATACTGCCGGTGCGCGCCATTTGCGACATGGCGCACGGGCGGGGCGTGCCGGTGATGGTGGACGCGGCGCACACCTTTGCCCATCTTGATTATCAACTGCCGGAGTTGCACTGTGATTATTACGGTGCCTCGCTGCATAAGTGGCTCGCCACCCCCTTGGGCGCCGGAATTCTCTATGTGAGGCGCGATCATATTGAGAAGCTCTGGCCCATCTATGCCGACGACAGCGTACCTGCGGGCGATATCCGAAAGCTCAATCACACCGGCACACATCCGGTGCATACCGATCTGACCATCGAGCGCGCGCTCGCATTTCACGAAATGATCGGCAGCGCGCGCAAAGAGGCACGGCTGCGCTATTTGCAGCGGTATTGGAGCAGTCGCGTTCGCGGACTGCGAAAGATCGAAATGAACACGCCGACCGATCCCCACCGATCGTGTGCCATCGCGAACGTCGGCGTGCAAGGCATGGCGCCCAGCGATCTCGCGCGCATTTTGCTGGATAAGTATCGGATCTACACCGTCGCCATCGATGGGGCAGGGGTCCGCGGCGTGCGCGTGACCCCGCAGGTGTACACCTCAACGACGGAGTTGGACAACTTGGTGCAGGCGCTGAAGGAACTGGCGGCGTAAGGGGGAAGCCGCGCCAGCAGTCACGCGATGCTTCTCCTCACAGAGAAAATGACAATAGCCGGCTCGCACCGACACCGGTGCGAATGACTCGAAAATCGATGGTATCGCCCGCCTCGCGGGCAGGCGCCGAGTGGGGATCGACGACAAAAACACGCTGATTGTGCCATGTCACAAAGTAGCCGACGAACCGATAGCCGTCGGACTCGGCCGAGATGCCGGCCTGGATTGGCGCGGTGCCGAGGACCAGCCGGCGAGGTCAGGGTCGCGGTCCTCTGTCCTGTTGTTCAATGGGGTTAATTGACAAGTAATCCACTACGCGCCTTCCGCCTGCCGCCTTGAACGCGATTTTCTTCGCACTGACCAAATCTTCAGCGTTCGCAACGAACCCGCGTAAAGCGACATCACCGTGCTCGATCGACACTTGGATGTGCTTATCGTAAAGATAAGGATCGGCGTGTAACGCAGCTTGCACATGTTCGGCAAGTCTCTCATCGGCTGCTGAGGGTTGCGTTGCGCCCGCAGTTGAAGCGCTCCCACTGCTCACGCAACTTACGGTACCGAGCGATGCCGCAATAACCAGGGTGGCGATCATGAGTCTGATGTCTAGATCCTGCATAGCGAGCCCCAATTTGATCATGGTGCAGTTAACTTCACAGTCGGTCGGATTATTAACATTCGTCGACATCCCGCATCGCAGGAATCTTGCCAAATCTCTCGTAGGATGAATGCCGATGCCGAGCAGCAGAACGCAGTCGGTATGATCGCAAAAAGCCGGAGCATGACCCTGGAGATTCGGGTGGTCCGCATTTGCAGAAAGGTGGGCACCTCTTCGGGTCGGCTTTCGGCTCACGGGCAGACATAACGCCCATGGCTCGACGCCGCCCATCGTTACCATAATCCGGAGCAGCGTTGCTCATGAAGGCGGCGCAGAAAACATCAACAGGGATGGACTCATGCCGGCGTTCAGTCTTGTAACGCTTCAAGGACGTTTTGCAGTACTTCTCTTGATGACATTTGCAACCTGCTGCGTTCGCGGCGAGGACTGGTTGCCGATTTTCACCGGACGAATTGAGCATGCGCAGCACGCCGAAAACGCCAAACGCACCGGCTATATACCTGATCGACAGGTTGATCGAGATGATAACGACTCCACGGAGTCCACTTACAAAAGAATCGAGATTTTGACGGAGGAGGGACGGGATAAGGCAAATATCGAGATTCCTTACCTCAAAGGCGCCGAGAATATCCGCACCAGTTCGCCGCACGGACTATCCGTCCCGACGGCAGCATCGTCAATTTCAGACAGCGAAAATATTCGATAAGATCCTTGTGAAAGTCAGCGGCGCCAAATATTCGGCAAAACTTTTACGCTACCGAACGTGCAAATCGGCGGCATAATTGAATATCGATACCGGCATGACTTTGCGCCGAACGTTGTCTACGATTCCCAATGGATTCTGAGCCAAAACCTCGTTCACTCAGAATGCACAGTTCTCGCTGAAACGCTACCCAGGCTTCGTGCTGAGATTTGCATCCGGCCAAATGGCATACCGGCCGGTTCGATGCCGCCAAGAAGCTGCCTGTCTGGAATAGTGCCGCATGGAAGCTCACGACGTGCCGGCCTTTGTCACGGAGGAGTTCATGCCTCCGGAGGACGATCTAAAAGAGGCGTCCACCGTTGCTTCGTCTACGACTCAGGTGACCTCGCGCGCACGAAAAGGACTCGGCGTCCTCTATTGGAAAGCGTTCAGCAAGGACGCCTATCAAAGCGTTACGCACTTTCTCGACAAGCCGCGCGCATTGTCGGATGTTGTGGCTCAGATCTATCGGTGTCTTTAAGGATCCCGACAGCGTCGTAAGTTGCAAAAGATCTACGAGCGCACCCAGCGTATTCGAAATTTGACCTTCGAACGGCCGCGCTTTCTCGAGGAAGAGGTCAAACGTGAGGGGCTCAAGGTCCCGAAGAATGTCGAGGAACTCTTGGATCACGGCTACGGATATGGGGAAGAGATTACTTCTGGCTGTTTCTTGGCCTGGCGAGGGCGGCCGGATTTGACGCCTATCCGGTGCTGGTGCCGACTCGCAACAAGCGTTTCTTCAATCCTGAAACGATGAATGGCAGAAATTTGAACGACAATATCGTACTCGTCATGGTCGGCGGGGAAGCGAAATTTTTCGATCCTGGTGCGCGCTATACCCCCTTCGGGCTGCTGCCATGGTATGCGACAGCGGTTCTGCGCCAGGCGCCTCGATAAGGATGGCGGCGATTGGGTTACGACCGTGCTGCCTTCATCTCAGGAGATCTTCTTTGCATCGAACGCCAGGCGCAGTTCAACTTGTCTCCGAGCGGCGCACTGGAAGGGACGGTCATTGTGACGTTTACCCGCCAGGAGGCGATGTCGAGACGGCTGACCGAGAATCTGGAGGATGACGGCGATCGCAAGCAGTTTTTGGAAAATGACTTAAAAGCGCGATGCCCAGGAGCGCGGAAGTACAATTGATTAATCGCCCGGACTGGGACAGTTCCAGTTCTTCACTGGAAGCGCGGTATAGCGTGCGGATCGACGGTTGGGGCACTGGGGCGGGGTCGCGCGCCAGCTACTGCCGGCCCAGTGTTTAGCGCGCAGCAGAAAAGCACCTTTTTGCATTCTGTTCGCGAACATCCAATCTACTTCTCGTCCCCCGTCGAAATGAGTGATGACATCACCATCGAACTGCCAAACAATTGGAAGGTGAGCAGCCTGCCGCAGCCACATCGGATTGCGGAAAAGGCTTACGGCTACAGCAGCTCATCGGAAGAGTTGGGCGAAAAGATCGCACCTGCAGCGAACGTTTCGCCTCGATTTGACGCTGGTGAGCGTGAAATATTACAGCGCGCTTCAAAGCTTCTTTGAGAGTGTCCGATCCGCGGACGATGAAGCGGGCGTGCTCTCGCGGTCGCAAAATACCGGAGCCCGATAACATGAGGTGCAGCGCACGTATCGAAATCTATTCAATCGCCATGTACTGCGCAATGTCGTTTTCAACTGCAGCTTTGGGCGGCACGCCGGCATGGATGCGGGCACAACTGACCGCCCAAGTCCCGTCGCATGATGCAAAAGCGGATGCGGCCACCATGTATAGCGAGACAGTGCTGACAGTCACACCCAACGGCAAGATCAAGCGGCTCAATCGGCAAGTCATCAAGATCTTGCGGCCCGACGGCGTAGTTCAGGCGCGTCCGCGATTCTATTACGGTCCTATGTACCCTATCACCGATCTGCATGGTTGGAGCATTCCTCCAGACGGCAAGGACTATGAAGTCAAAGAACGGGATGCGATTGATTCCGCGGACATCGACGTGGATGGCGGAGAGTTGGTGACTGATCTGCGCATGAAGCTGCTCGCCATTCCCGGCGCGCAAGTGGAACGCTCATTGGCTATGAGGTCGAGCAGGAATTGCTGGCCCGAATTCCTGAGCGAGGATTGGGAGGTGCAGGATATCGTTCCAATCGGCGAGGAGCGATTTACCCTGATATTGCCGGCCGGGTGGTCGTATGAGGCACGCTGGTTAAATCATAACGTGGAACCCCCTCTCATCCCGGTCCAAATCAATGGGTCTGGGTCTTGAATCAGGTGGCACCCGTCAAGGTAGTAAAGCCCTTCATGCCGCCGTGGTCGGGGATCGCGGCAAGGATGGTGCTGTCGTTGAGCCCTCCCGGCGCCAGGAACTCGGGAATCAGTCACTCGGAATGATATCGGCGTTTGGTATGAAAAGCTGATTAGCGACCGCCGCACCAGTTCCGAGCCAATGAAAGAAAAGGTGGCGGAGCTTACGGCGAACGCAACCAGCCCGTTGGCGAAAATACGGTCGATTGCCAAATTTATGCAGACCGATATGCGCTACGTCGCCATCGAATTCAAACATCGGCTGTACATGCAACCGCATTCCGCCGCGACATCTTTAGTCATCGGTACGGGCGATACCGCCAGGACAACGCCACACTACTGAGCACTATGCTCAAGCGCAATCCGGCGTTGAATCCTTTTATGCCCATCATCAATACGGAGGTGAAGGCGCGATATACCCTCAAACACCTCCGTCCAATCTCCGCCAGTTCAATCACGCAATCGCTGCCATTCTGTCGTCGCCAGCGCCGGAGCAACCGCCGGTTCAGACGCCGTTCGCAAAATGCGCCGCGCTTCTGTTCTTCGATCCTACGTCTCCCTGATCGCCGTTCGTGCGTTGCGCGCCGAGCTTCAAGCCATTCGCCTCGCTCGTACACGATCGCCGTGAACTCCTGCAGCTCCCGCAACTTTCGCCGGAATTTAGCGGGACTCACGCGGACCGCATCAATGGAATTGAACGAACCATGCACGCTCACTGGGACGGTGACTGAAGTGCATCGAGGCGGCGCGCGCTGCGCAGCAGCGCGCACAGTTGCGGCGCCGCCACCATCAGCACCGACCGCATTCGGCCGATCGAGAAATTGGCGGGCGCCTCGCTGTCAAACTTTGAGGTTCTGAAAGCATCCATCGTCAACTTGCATGCAGAAGACCTGCCATTTGAATGGCACTACACGCTGAAAAAACTTGCCAACTCACGCGAAGACGGCGGGCGTTCTGTTGCTGCTCACTGTCCGCGACTTCTTGGCAATACGAGGCCGCGGGGTTTCTGGACTCCGACTACAATGTGTGCAGCCTGTCGAGTTCCGATGAGCCCGAACGCGACACACTCAGATACTGTCCGTTCGGCTTCCTGCAATTTACGCTGGTCGTGCAATCGCCTCCAGCCAGCGACTGGAGAACGGATTCGCCTCATACCACAGCAAGACTGAATTCTCCGGTCTTACTCTCAAGTACACGCGCACATTGGAAATCAAGGAAACTCAGTGTGCCGCCCGAAAAGGCTGACAGCTCAGCTCTTTTACCGTGAGATCGCGGCGATGAACGCAGTTCGTCAGTTTTCCAGCGCGAAACCCCAAGATAGAGCCGGCTGTAAGCGCAGGATGTTGATGGACGATTAGTTATTTCGTTTTATTGTTGCAACGCAGGATGACCGCAACTGCTCGTGCGGCGTTAAATTTCGGGACGGCTTTTCCGCAGCATAGGAGTCGCCATGCGCAGCATCCTGTTCGCGCTAGCATTTTTGGTGATGGGCTCGTTGGCGCTCGCAAACGGCGCGCTGCGAATCGACCTGGACCAACCTGGCGCGTTTGATCTCCTCAAAGAACAGCATCCGCAGCGTTATCAGGCCGTTATCGCGGTCTTGCGTGCTTCCGAGCATGCCCCGTGCAAGACAAGCGAGATCGAACTGCTCAAGACCCGTTTCAACATCAGGGATGTGGAATGCGGTATGTTGCTATTCACGAGTTTTCCAGCAAAGCGCCATGTCAGCTTTGAACTGGATGGCGCCCGGTATACGGCAACAGTCGTGCTCCAGGACGCCGAAACACTGCAGCCGGCAGCCTTGTGGAAGCATTGAAGATCGTCCGCGCTGGCGGCTCGGAGGGGGCGGCACTTTGCCGGTTACTTTTTGTCCGCCTTGGTCTGCACAAGACCCTCATCGATCATCTTTACGAGCTGATCACGGCTCAGCGTGTAGCCTGTCTGACTGGCGTTAAGCTGCAGCGTTCGATCGAGCATCGTGCGGATGACAAGATGAGCCACCTGCTCATTGTTTGCCGCCATGTAGTGCAGCTGTGGCCGGTCGCTGGTTAGGAAGCGGAAAGTCTGCTCCGCCACGGGGGTGGGATCGTCTTTCTTGGCTTCGTCTGCCTGCACACCGGCGAACACCTTCATCTGCTCGGCGGTGAGTTTTTGATCCAGATCGGGCTTGCCTGTGAGCATTTTCATCGCCACCTTCTCCCGGGCGCGGGACTTGAAGGCACCGGGATCGATGATGGCGACTTTCACGCCGTCTTGGGCGAGCTCCAGAGCGAGGGTTTCGGTATAGATCTCGGCCGCCGCCTTGGTCATGCCGTACCCACCTCCACCCGGGCCTGCGAGAAAGGCGGAGAGCGATCCGATGATGGCGGTACGGCCCTTGCTCTTCTGCAAAAGCGGGAAAAATGCGCGATTGACACGCAAAGGCCCCATCACATTGATGTCGTGCTGCCATAGGACATCCTGATCTGACGTTTTGGTCAGGTCCCCGAGACTGGCCACGCCCGCATTGTTGACCACCCCGAAAAGGCCGCGCCCCTGCGATGTGACGAATTGGACGGCTGCGTCGACATCCGCCTGTTTGGTCACGTCGAGGCGCAGAGCGCTCACATTCTTCATCTTGTTAAGGCGCTCGAGGTCTTCGTCCTTGCGGGCGCTCGCGTACACGTAGAAACCGTGGCTGGCGAGGTATTGCGTGATCGCGAGTCCAATTCCGGAGCTGGCACCGGTCACGAGGACTGCTTTTGTCGTCGATGAATCTTGCGCTACAGCAGGTTGAGACAACACTATTGCCAACATTGCCGTGAACGCGAACCTTGGGCTAAACATGGGCACCTCTGAGTGGAAAAACCAAGCTTCTTTCCCCGTCAGCTCAAGCGGCAGGGCAGAGCGGGCGGATTGCGGGGAGATTGGCATCATGTCCGCGCGCCGATTCAGCCTACAGGAATCCAGAGCTACGCATCAACGCCTGAGGGGAAGCGCGCCCTGATTGGTTGGTAAGTCTATGAATCGGGGCTCATTAATGCCGGCAGAACTGAATGACTCAGAGACCGCCGTCGCGAGTGCTCGCCGGGTGTACGGCGCCCACGCACCTTGACTTGCCAGACAGTTATTGCGCTTTTGCGTCCCGCTTGTCAGTCTGTGACGATCTTAAGTAGGGGAAATCAGCATGTACCGACTGATGCTTGCGCCACTCTTCGCCATAGTTGCGACTTTTGCCGTTGCCGCGCCACTCCCAAAAGAGCAATTGAGCACACCGCCCGCCGGTGCACGCCACTACACGATCAGTTCGACAGCCGGCAAGCATGGCGATGTTTGGTCGTGGGTAAGGCCGGACGGACGCGTGGCCTATCGCATGTCGATGTCCCTGCGGGGTTGGGTGACTGAAGAAGACGAGCTGGTGACCCTCGGCAGCAACCGGCGGCCGACGGCCATTGCCATACGCGGCTATACCGATCAGGGTGACGCAACTGAGGATTTCAGCGTCGACGGCGCGGGCATTGCGCACTGGAAAACAGTTATAGATTCCGGCTCCGGGCCCTTCGGAAGCCGACGCTATAACACCTACGGCGGCGCATGGCTGGCCAGTGAACTGGATGTCGAGGCGCTCGTCGCCGCGGGCGACAAGGGGATCGACCTACTGCCCACCGGCCATGCCAGCATTACTGTCGATCAAACAGTGAAAATCGACGGTCCCCACGGGCCCAAGATGGTTAAGCTCGCCTTCCTTCGAGGCTATGGCTTTGCGCCCTCGCCGGTGTGGCTCGACAGCGACAATCATTTTTTTGGCAATGCCGGCGTGATTTCGCTGCTGCCTGAAGGTTATGAAGCAAGCGGCCCCCGCTTGAAAGCTCTCCAGGATCAAGCCACGGCTGCCATGGTCCGCTCAATCGCACATCGGTTTCTAAGCCCCGCTAATCGCACGCCAACGCTTGTCGATCACGTGCTCATGTTCGATTCGGTCGCAGGAAAATACCTGCCAGACCGTGCGGTCTTGATTGCCAACGGCAAAGTTGCGGCTGTCGGCCCGGCGGGATCGATCAAGGCGCGGCCGGGCGTCGTCCTGGTCGATGGGCACGGCAAGACCCTGACGCCCGGATTGTGGGACTCGCATCAGCATGTAGGCGACGATTGGAACCTACTCCAAAACGTCGCGACAGGCATGACGAATTACCGCAGCCCCGGCACGATGATCGACGAGGCGCTGAGCATCTATAAGCGGCGCGCCGCCGGCGACCTGCTCGCGCCTGACGGCAAGATTTCAGTGATCATCGATCGCAAGGACCCGCTGGCCGCGCAGGGCGCGCTGACGGTCTCTTCAGCGGAGGAAACCATTGCCGCCGTGGATAAGATCAAGGCAGCGGGTCTATGGGGCGTCAAGTTCTACACCTCGATGAACCCGGCATGGATCGCTCCGGGCGCCGCTGAGGCACATAAGCTCGGGCTGCATGTGCATGGACACGTGCCAGCGGGCATGCGCCCGCTCGACGCGGTGCGCGCGGGCTATGACGAAGTTACGCACATCAATTTCATCTTGATGCAGGCGATGCCGCAAGAAGTGGTCGACAAATCCAATACCGCCGCGCGGCTCGAGGGCCCCGCGCGCTACGGCAAGGATGTCGATCTTGATGCCCCGGCGATGAAGGCTTTCTACGCGGAGCTCTCGAGGCGACACACCATCATCGATCCGACGCTGACGGTATGGGAGCCGCTGATGACCTCCGACGGCAGCGCCATTTCGCCGGAATATGCGCCATTTGCGCAAATCGCGCCGCCGTCGGTTGTCCGTGGTTGGAAGATCGGCGGTTATCCGCTGTCGGAAGGCCTCACGCGCGACGACTATCGCCGCAGCTTCGCCAAGATGGTGCAACTGGTGGGCAAACTCCATGAGGCCGGTGTTCGGATCGTCGCCGGCACCGACGGGTACGGACTTGAATTGGTGCGTGAACTTGAGCTCTACACCCAGTCGGGCCTGAGCAACGCGGAAGCGTTGCAGACCGCAACCATCATCCCCGCCCGGATGACCGGCATGGCCGATCGTACAGGATCGATCGCGCCTGGAAAGACGGCCGACATCATCCTCGTGGATGGTGATGTATCCAAGGACCTCGCCAACCTTCGCCATGTAGATACCGTGTTTTTGGACGGCTATCGGCTGGGCGGGGAGGCGCTGCGGGAAGCAAGCGGTTTGAACGGCATGCCCAAGTGATCACCCAAGTCCAATTTGGGATCTCCAGCAACGTCGTGTCATGAGCCTTAAGGCAATACGCCGATATCGATGTGCGACGCATGCTCCTGCGAATGAAGAACGCGCTGCGTTGCCTTGCGAAAATCATCCGCCTTCGCGTGATAGATATCCTCGAATTGCTGCGGGTTGCGGTCCACCAGCGGGAACCAGCTGCTCTGTACCTGAACCATGATGCGGTGGCCTTTTTTGAACGTGTGGTAGACGTCCAGCATGGTGAAGTCGATGCTGGTGACCTGACCCGGTTGCATCGGCACCGGTCTACTGAGGCTGTTGCGAAATTTGCCGCGCATCACGTCCCCTCGTACCAGCTCCTGAATCGCGTCAGCTTCATCGGAATGAACGTCGATGAGCTTGACCACCCAATCGGAGTCTGTCGCGCTCGAGGAAACCACGAGCCGCGGTAGAAGCGGGCCGGCTACGGTGAGATCCTTCGCGAGCGGAGCGGTCTGATAGGTCAGAACGTCGGGGCGGTTGGCGATAAATCGTTGATCCTGCGCCATGTAGTCCCGGTCCATGTCAAAGCCGTGATCGCGGACGAAGGGGACAGGGTGATCGGGATCGCTGATGTACTCATCGTAACCGCCCGCCGCGGGGGGCGGCTCGAATCCCAGCGCGCCTCGCGCGCCAAGGTAGAGCGTCTTCCTTTCGGACGTCCTAGGCGGCCAGGCATCGAAAGAGGTCCAGGAATTGCGACCGGTATCGAACACGCGGGCGACGGGAAGATTCGGCTGGCCATCTCCCTTCAAATAAGCTTCAAAAAACGGCAGTTCAACGCTGTTGATAAAGTCCGTCGAAGTCGCAGATCCGAAGCGCAGCACACCCAGCGATTCACCTTTGTCCCAAACCCACTGACCGTGCGCCCAAGGACCCAGCACCAGAGTATCAGGAGTCGCGGGGCTGTTGCGACGGACGGCGTCAAACACGTGCAAAGCCCCATACAAGTTGTTTGCGTCGTACCAGCCGCTGACGACAAGTACTGCGGGGCGGATGTGGCGCAAGTGAGGCAAAATATTGCGCGCCTGCCACAGCTCGTCGTAGGTCCCGTGTGCCATCATCACTTCCCATTCGGGGGACTGGTCATGGAGATGGTTCGCGTCTGCATTGCTGAGCGGACCCATGTCGAGGAAGAATTTGTAGCCGTCCTCCGCAAGCGGAGCAGCCCAGGCGCAGGTGTGGGACTTGTCGGAGCGCCGGTCGCACATTGAAAAGAAACTAAATGCGGAGGCGAGCAAAAAGGCGCCGTTATGATGAACGTCATCGCCCGCAAACCAATCCGCCTGCGGTGCCTGCGGCGATACAGCCTTGAGCGCCGGATGGGCATCGATCATGCCGGCCGCCGCATAGAAGCCCCCGTAGGAAACGCCGCGAAGCCCGACTCGTCCATTGTTGTGCGGAATGTTCTTGACGAGCCAGTCGATCGTGTCAAAGGTGTCGGTACTCGCATCGACGTCCATGCGTGAACGCTTTACGAGCTTTTGCGGTGTCATTTGAATGAAGTCGCCTTCCGATTTGTAGCGACCGCGAACGCTTTGCATCACGAAAATGTATCCGGCGTTCGAGAATGCCGGTTCGAGGTACGACCAGCTTCCCACGATCTCATAGGGAGTTCTCACCAAGAGTATGGGGTAGCTTCGCGTCGAGTCGGTGGGAGCGAGCACGATGGTGTCGAGATGAATGCCGTCGCGCATGGCTATTTGAAAGCGGCTCAGCCTGTAACCTGCGGGAAGCGGCGCTACCTGCGAGGAATCCGCGGCCATTGCGGCCGCGGCGCACGTGATTACGAGGACCAGCGCCGCGAGAGAGCCGCACAGCGCTGATGTGGCAAGCGAGTGGAACTTGGAAACGAGACCTGTCGTGCGTGCCGCCATATTTCATCCCCATCCGTCCATTTTGATCGACGATGGGCCAAGCTGCGTGAGGAGTCAAGGCGAGCGAATTGTCAACGCCCTGGCCGAGGGCGGCAAGCGGTGCGAACCTTGCAAGGCTGCGAGGAACCGGTGACGTTATTTTTTCCTTGCCACTCTCGATCGTCGCGGTCGTTGTTTCGCCGAAATGGACTTGATGATCAATCGATGGCCGCCGTCGGGCGGAATCGATGACTTCGCGCGCTGCAGCGCGCTGTCCATGAGCCGGCGAACCTTGGGCTCGTCGAGCACGGCCGCGGACTCGAGGCGAATGCTGCGCACCACGTTGCCGCTGCCGCGCAATAGCTTATGCGGGTCCGGTAGCTTTGCGCCTTGAAGAAAGCACAGGCTCAGGCCCTTCGCTTGCGCGGCGAGGGAGAAAATAGCTTCGCCCGCCTTCTCGCTGGGGCCGTAGCCAATCACGAAGAAGTTGTAGTTGTCGTATACCAGTTCCAGCGCCTGCGGCAAAAACGCGCGCATCTTGGCGCGCGCTGCACGAATCAATCTGCCCATGCGGGGCGTGAATTTCGCGATGAACTTCTCGAGCTGTCGTTCGGGCTCTGGCGTCGGCATTAGAACTCCCGATTCTTCAGTCTTTCGGGCGACAGGCCAACCGAGCTTTGCAGGAGGCGGCCGTGATGGTATGCATTTCGTACTTACGGACTATCTTTGATCCAGCGCAGAATGGTATCGAGCACACCCGGCGCCAGAGGCAGATCGGGATTGCTGTACGTGGCGATGTTTGCCGCGCGCTCAGATGGAGCGACCTTTAGAATATGATTGACCCCGTTTAAGATCGCGAGGTGCGTATCGGAACGAGCGGCGGACAGCCGCCTGGCATCTTCAACCGACACCTGTAGGTCCGTGTCTCCTTGCAAGATGAAAACCGGTTGCTGCAATGCCGCCAAGATTGCGGCCGGATCGAGCGACAGCCAGGAGATCATGTAGGGCTGAACGCTCGGCCGAAAAAGGCCCAGCAGCTGTGGGGGCGGGGAGGCGATCGTGCGTCCGTTCTCCAACTCCGAGAGCGCATCGAAAGCCGCCTGTCTGAGAGGGTCTGGAAGGCTTGTCTTCAGCTGTTCGCGCAGGACGTCGGAGGCCTTGCGCCCGGCCCCGGAGATCAGAATGAGGCCACAAATCTCGGCGTTGTTCTGTGCGGCTTTTTCGGCAATCAGCGCGCCCTCACTGTGACCGATGAGCCAGACGCTTTCGACACCGCAGCGCACAGCCAGCTCGTGCGACCAGGCACGCGCGTCGTCCACATAGGTTTGAAATCGCAGGTCCGCCTCAGCAGTCATTGCCGCCTGGCTCGCGCCGACGCCGCGCTTATCGAATCTCAGCGAGCTGACACCTTGGGCTGCCAAGCCGTCGGCTAGCAGCCGGTAGACGTTGCAGCGCAAATTTAGCGCCGAATTGCCGTCTCGATCCGTCGGGCCGGAACCGGCAATGATCAGTGCGGCAGTCTTGCCCGCAGAGATCAAGGTTCCTGACAGGGTGCCGGTCGGCGTCTGCAGGCTTATCGCCTCTGGTGCGAAGTCATGTGGCATAAAAAAAGCATAGCAGGAATATTGCAACCGCGGCCCGTTGTCCGATCCCGGCAGGACCATGCCGCGCCGAGTGTCAGCCGGCACCTACATCCTTTGATGCAAAGGACGCAGAGGCGTCTGTCCAGTGGGATGCGAGGATAGTGGTGATTTTGGAGAGTGTCTACGACGATGTTCCCACCCTGGTTGGATACGCTGTGCACCTGCACCTTGGTGTTGGGATTGCTCTGTGCGATCGCCATCCTGACGGACATCCTGCGTCGGCCGCCAAAGATGCGGATCATGTCGGTCGTCTGGCCGGTAAGCGCTCTTTTTGGCACGATACTCGTGCTCTGGTTTTATATCGGATGGGGACGCGAAAAGAACGTGAACCCAAGAGGTAAAGCCGCGCGTTCCCGTACAGCGGGAAAACCACAGCCCTTTCCGATTGTCGTTGCCAGGGGCACCTTGCATTGTGGCGCCGGCTGTACTCTTGGCGACATCGTTGCGGAGTGGCTGGCCTTTGCCGTACCGGGGTTCGCCGTCGTATTTGGCTGGCACTCCCTCTTTGCCGAGCGGGCCTATGCTGTGTGGCTGCTGGACTTTGCTGTTGCTTTCGTATTCGGCATCCTCTTTCAATATTTTGCGATTGCGCCCATGCGTCAGCTGTCCGTGCGACAAGGGATTGTCGCGGCCTTGAAAGCGGACACCCTGTCGCTGGCGGCATGGCAGATCGGCATGTACTGTTTGATGGCGTATCTGCAATTCGTCGTGTTCGAGAACTCGTTCCACGGTCCGGCGCCCGTCAACAGCGTGGAGTTTTGGAGCGAGATGCAACTCTCGATGCTTGCCGGATTCGTCACAAGTTACCCGATGAACTGGTGGTTAATTCGCGCCGGTATCAAAGAGAGCATGTAAACGCGTGATCCTGCACCCAGATGCCGACGAACTGCGTCATGTTGGAGTCAGTTCATCGGCGATGGGCGATGAGTGCGGGCAGTTCGGGCGCCGGATTTGTGTCTTTTGTGACAAGGCGCGAAACTCTCATCCAGAGTGAGCGTGAATCAACGGATCATCACAGCGTTGTGGCTGCTTTTTGTTGTCTACTGGGCAGTCGCCGCCGTGAGCGCGAAGCGCAACGCTGATCGGCGACGTTGGCGCAGTGAGATCGGCCTGCGTCTGGTCGCGCTGTTTCTGATTGCCGCGGTGCTACGGTCCCCATCGCTGCGAGAGTTTCTTGGGGAAACCCAGCGCTATGCCAGCCACTCCGATATCCTCGGCTGGGCCGGTGTCGCGCTGTGTGTGCTTGGCTTCGGCCTGGCGATCAACGCGCGTTGGCACCTCGGGCGCAATTGGGGCATGCCCATGTCCCGCAAAGAGCGGCCCGAATTGGTCACAAGCGGACCCTATGCATTCATTCGTCATCCGATCTACACGGGGCTGATTTTGGCAATGCTCGGTTCGGCGCTTGGCGTAAATGTCTTCTGGGCATTGGTCCTGGTGCCGGTCGGGGCGTACTTCATCTTAAGCGCTCGACGCGAGGAAGCCGTCATGTTGCAGCTATTCCCCGATCAGTACGCAGCCTACATGGCACGAACCGGGATGTTCTTGCCCAGCCCATTCCGGCGGCATTGAAGCGGCCGTGGATCGCCAGTCACCCACCGACTTGGGCTGGCAAATTGAGAATATGACTCAATTCGCATCGTTGGCGGTGAACCTCGGTGACAATCAACACCTGGTAGCCCAATAAAATGGGTCGAATGGCGACAAATGGCATGACGAACATCCGCAAGGACCCGCCTGTGTTGTTGATACCTGGCCGTGCTTGGCTGTATGCATTGGGTTTCTGGACCGCCGGGCTTGCGATCATCGGCGTCGCAGTCGGCTGGATTCCAATCGCGCCTCATGATATTCACGCGCCCCGTTGGATTGTTGGCGCGGCCGGTGCGACATTCATTGCTGGGGGTTGCGCACCACTTGCCGCGCATTTTGGTTCTTCCTCGAGAATATCTCGGAGCATCGCCGCGGGTGTCGTATTACCCCTCACGCTGGTGGCGAACTGGGTGGCTTTTGGCCCAGGCGTGCGTCAGTTTTCAGGGGGAGTGAGCTTTGGCTTCGTTGCAGTTTCCCAGCAAAGTTCCGAATTGAGCGGGCGCATTGCATTCGGGGTTGGAGCGGTGCTGCTTGATATTCTCCTCATCGCGATTGTCGTGCGACGGATCGACAGAAGGACAAACGCGCGCAAGTAAAGCCCAGTCGCCGTGCCCACAAGAAGGGGCGACCGCAAATCAGACCGTGCAGCCGCTTGAATGACACCCCGGATGTCGATCTACTTTTTCTTCAACAAGTCGATCTTGTCGCTCCCGGTATCGATGACAAGCTTGGTGGCCGGACCTGATTCTGCGACGAAAGTGACGGTGAAATCTTGTCCCTTGACCACAAACGACGTGGGCGAAGTGGCCGCAAGTTCATTCTTCTGGGGCGCATCTCCTTGTTGCAGCATCAGCTTGTTTCCGTCGCGGCTGACCGTGAAAGCGACGTCCGCACTTAACTCGTACACTCCGACGTAGCGGTCGAGCAGGCTCGGATCGACTGCAATGATCTTGGGCTCCGGCGCAGGTATGTAGTCCTCCCCGCGAAGGAGTTTGAGCGCCGCCTCACCGATCACCGTCGGCGCTCCGGAGTTCGACATGAAATACACTCCAACTTTAGCGTCCAGGTCGCCCGCCATATAGGAGCTCTGTCCCGGGATGGCGCCGCCATGGCTGATGATGGTATGGCCGTTGGGATCCTTTCGAACCGAGAAGCCGAAGGCGTAAGTGCCACCGAATTGCGGTTCGTGCATCGCGTTTACCGAGGCTTCCGATAAGATCCGCTTGCCGCGGAACATGCCGCCGTTCAGGTGCATCGCCAGGAATCGCGCCATGTCTTCGGCAGTGAGGTAGATGTCTCCAGCAGGGTAAACGTCGAAATGAACCTGTTCGACCGGGCGTGGCTTTCCGTTCGGTCCTCCGGGCTCGTATGGCAGGGCCATCACCTCCACCATCTCCGGCGATGGGTAGACCGGGTGTGGCGTGGTGACCCCCAACGGCGCGAGCACGTGCTCCACCATGTACTTCTCGTACTCTTCGCCGGAGATCTTCTGGACCAGGAGTCCTGCCATCCCGTACGCCCAATTGTTGTACTCCCATTTCGTCTCCGGTGGTCGAACCGAGTAGAGCCCGGCCACCATCTTATCCAGCGACTTGGGAAGTTCCCGGCCCCACAGAGGTTTGGTCACCGCCCCGGCGGTCAGGCCGGACCAATGCGACAGGATATGACGGAAAGTCACCGGCTTTTCGGCTTGGAGGCGATCCTGAATTTGAACGTCGCCCAGGTATTTGTTGACCGGCTGATCGAGTTTGAACTTGCCTTGCTCCTCGAGTTGCATGAGCGCGGTGGCGGTGGCCGATTTGAAGGTCGATCCGGTGCAGTAGATCGTATCCGTTGTCGCAAGGGTCTTGGTCCGGACATTGGCGTACCCGAATGCAGCTTTCCACACCACCGAATCGCCCCGGACCAGCGCGATCGACACGGATGGCACTCCGCGCTCTTTCATTTTCTGCTCGATCAGGCGGCTCATCACGGTCTTGGTCTTCTCCAGATCGAAGTGCCCGGCCTGCGGAGCGGCGGAACTGGTGAGGGCCACGAACATTGCCGGTACGAGGAGAAGCAGTGCATTTGTTTTCATGAAAGGTTCCTGGAAACGAGACGTTGGCCGAGCATCAAATAAGGGTCCACGAAATCCTCGCGAGGGGTCGCGGCACCTATCGAAGGCTACCTGATCTGCGGGGATTTCGCCCGGGTGGCTTCAAACCCATCTGCAAGTCGATGCAATCACGTCGACCGCCCCGGCGCTGGCATGAAAAACCGTAACCCGACAGGGCTGGGAAGGTTGTGGTCAATTGGCAGGGCAGGCGGTATCGACTCAAGATTTCCTCTTGGACGGAAAAGGCCGCATTTCCTCCGGATGCTCGCGAATATATGCCATGACCTTGTGCCGCTTTTGCTGCCCGCGCGATGAGCCTTCGGTAAGCGGGAATAACGCGGGGTAATGACGCATGCACTTCTCGAAAATTCCCGCCCAAGTGCGTTTGATGGCTGCGGGCGTGCGACATAAGTACCGAGAGAGCTCTGCATTTTCAGCTCCGCGCAGCGCAGCCAGTAAAAGTCTCTTTTGACTCGGGCTGAAATTGAGCGTGGGCTCCACGCGGTCAATGAAGGGTCTGGCTGCCATAGAGGCCGGATCGTCCGAAAAACTTTCGGCCGTAGCCTCACATAAGGCGCGCTCAGCGGTCCAAGTAGCCGGTCCGCTGAGCCGTTTTACGATGCGCAAACCGCGATAACCCTTCATCTTTTCAAATTCATATTCGTCGACAATTTCATGCAGCATCCTGCGCAGCCGGTAGCCGACGAAAGATTCCAAATAGACCCTGGCCAACTGATTTCGAACTAAACCCAATTCATTCGAATTGAGACTGCACAGCTTCTCTGAGGAATACATGACGACATGATCTAGAGTGGCCGCCGCGTTTGCCATCTGCAAATAACGGTATGCTGGAATCACACTCTTTCCTGCATCAATGCTCTCAATGATGCGGGCGTTTAGTCCGGGTTGCGGGTTGGCCAGATTGGTGTCCGCAAACGAACTGGTTACAAACACGGCCAGCCCGAACCCGACAATTTCGCGCGAGTCCGGGGTGATTCTCTCGACCAAGCTTGCGATGCAGGCATCGCGGTCGTTCAGAATTGCCTTCCACGCGCGCAGAGCTCTTTTTTCGCCAATGCGCTCCGCTCCCATTCGCTTCGGCTGCAGCGCCAAGCAGTCCGGGAGGTCTGACGATCCAACCGCGCGGCAGTGAAGTTGCGCGTCCATGTCTGCAGAAAGTACCCTTTTTGGATATTTTTTACAGAACAATTCTGGAGCAGTGTCCAGTCAAACGGCAATTTCTCCAAGCACTCGGAGCGTGAGGCATGCGGCGGCGCCGACGCCGCGCAGCGTCCAAGGGGAGACGCCGATGCCGGCTTTGCACATATATCAGCCGGGCACGAAATTCTCATCACCATCAAGGGGAAACAAGAAATGAAAATCATTGGGTTGTCTCTCATCATTACCTCCGCAGTTGCAGGCTTTGTACCGTTAAATGCCACGGCACAGGCGGCGATTGAACCCACGCCGTTTACTGTGGCGGCGGGGCTCGAGGGACCTCGAGGCCTGAGGTTCGGTCCGGACGGTTATTTGTATGTTGCGGAGGCCGGGACCGGGGGCACGAACAGCACCGTGGGTCAATGCACTCAGGTTCCAGGTGGTCCGGCGGGTCCCGGTCCGGACACGGGCGGACTCACAGGAAGGATTTCCAAGATCAGCCCGAACGGAAAAGTCACCACCGTGGCCACTGGTTTTCCGTCGGTCACCATCGGCCCGGGTGGGATGAATGGCACCATCGGTGTCGCCGATGTCGTCTTCTTGGATGGCACTCTCTACGCGCTGATTGGTGGCGGCGGATGCTCGCATGGCAATCCAAATAACCCCAGCGGCATTGCCAAGGTTGACCTCAAGAGCGGCAGTTGGCATCTGATCGCGGACATCGGTGCCTGGCTCAAGACTCACCCCGCCAAGTACGAAAGCGCGGATGATTTCGAGCCGGATGGCACGCTCTATAATTTCATTGCCCATGATGGACACTTGCTGACAGTGGAACCCAACCATGGGCAGGTGCTATCCGTGACCAAGAGCGGCGAGATTCGGCAGGTCATCGACATTTCCGCCTCCCAGGGTCACATTGTGCCAACCTCGATTGCGGCTCGCGATGGATCGTTCTTTGTAGGAAATTTGAGTTTATTTCCGATCGATCCGCAGTGGGCGCGAATCTTGACCATTTCCAGGTCCGACCAAGATGATTTCGATGATTTGCCGCCGGGGTTACAACCTGAGCGGGGTTATCGAGTTGTGAGCTCCAAGGCCGGCTTTACGACCGTCGTCGCGGTCGATTTTGGTCCAGACGGACTGCTGTATGTTCTAGAACTGTCGGACGGCGCAGGTTTTCCGACTCCCGGATTGGGGAAAGTGGTCCGAGTGTTGCATTCCGGGGCCATCGAGGATGTGGTCACAAATCTCTCTGTGCCAACCGGGATGACCTTTGGACCTGACCATCGCTTGTATGTGTCCAACCTCGGGGCTGCCCCAGCGGGCGCGGGTCAGGTCCTGCGCTTTGAGATTGCGCCGGGTTGGTAGTCATCAACCGGAGTGTTGGGCATCTGCGTATTGAGCGGCCCGGCCTCAAGCGGCCGGGCCGCTCTGAGAGTCGGGTCGTTCACTCCGAAAGGGCTCTGATGGCATCTGCAATATAAGTGGCCTCATTGGTTCGTGCGCGGCTTTCTTCGCGCCCCATCGGAGAGGACGAGATCTGTGAGTTGCTCCAGAGGGCGGCGCGGCGTTTGCAGATGGCGACGCATCGTTCGCGCTCGCGATACAGCCATTCGTTGACGGCCTTTTCGAGGCGCGCCGTGATTCGTGCGGCCGGGTCGAAGCGAGCGGGTGCATTGATTTCATCGAGGATCTCTTGCGCCAGAATTTTTATCGCGGCGGTGTCCGCTCCAGATTGATCGCGCATGCTCTCCTGTTCCCGTAAATGCGGCCCATCCATGGCATGTAATCAACAGCCACGACAAACCGATGGCTTGACTATCAGGGGTCCCGCCGAACGGCTTTTTGATCGCCGCCCAGATTCATGGTCGTAGTTTTGCCCTCGGATGAGAACACGACCTCGTTTCCGGAGTCGCGGCTAAAGAACTTATTTTCGGATTCAGGGAGCAGCGTCATTTGGTTGACCCCCTTGTAGGTCACGACGAGGGTTCCATTGTCCCGCGTGACATCGATATGCTCTATCTCGCCTTTGTCCTCGCCCGATGCCAGCGCGTAGCTGCCGACCAAACGATCGAGTGCGGCAACGGGCTGTTCGGCGACCGTGCGCTCGACCGGATTGATTCCGGGCCAGCCGTATAATTTTCCAAGCGTCAGGATCAGCTCCTGCGCAAGGCGGCCGCCGTTATCCGAGTTGGTCATCACCGCGACACCGGCTCGACCGTCGAGGAATCCGGTCACTTCGGCCTGAAAGCCATCGTCGGCGCCCCCATGTCCGAAGCGCAGGCCGTCCGCGCTGATCACCGGCCCTAGACCGTGGTTGTTCATGCCCGGCGTGAGCATGGCGTGTACCAGGCGGGGCGAGAGGAAGTGCGAGCGGCCAAGATTTGCGTTTTGAATGGCGATGACATACTTCGCGAGCTCCCGGGGCGTGGTCCAGAGGCCGGCGGCAGCCATCTCTGGATAGACATGCCAATCACCGTCCACCTTTTTGCCGTTGCCGTCGTAGCCGGACGCGGCTCGCGCGCGCAGCGCTTCAGGCAATGGCTGCTCGTAAGTGCTCCGGTTCATTTGCAGCGGTTTTAGTACCAGGTCGCGCATGAGCACCGGGAACGGCTGACCGCTTTGCTCGCTCAGCAGGAGCTGCAAAATCGTGTAGCCGCCGCCGGAGTAGCGCCAGCTCAAGTCCGGCTGTTTCCAAACACGGATCGCGGGGGTATTGCCCTTGCCGTCGAGCACCTCCACGGTGGAGGGAATTTTTGTATTGCGGGCATAGCCCGGGAAACCCCACACCGTGAGTCCCGCGGTGTGATTCAAGATATTGCGAACAGTGACTTTGTGTACGGCCGTGAACTCGTTATCCGGCAGCTTCCAGCTTTTCAGATAATCGTTGACGTTGCGGTCCAAATCGAGCGTGCCGGCGTCGACGCGCTTCAGTGCCGCCAATGCCGTAAGGGGCTTGCTGATGGAGCCGGCCTGAAACAGCGTGTCGGGGATTGCGGCGATGTGCCGTTCCTTATCCGCGAAGCCGTAAGCGCGGGTCCAGTCGAGCTTGCCATCGCGGACCACGGCGATGCTGACGGCGTTGATGTGGAGTTGCGACATGCGGTCCGCCAGCGAAACGGGCGGAGTCTGCGCGCCGTGTATCACAACGAGCGGTGCGACGGACAGCTCCATGGAGGCGATAACAGAGGGCGGCGGCGCAGCGAGGGCAGGCGCCGTTGCGAGGCACATCATTAAGAAAACGGTCTTCATGCAGGCACCCCCGGATCGGCGAATGGATTGTACGCGTTTAGCCGTCAAAACCGACAATGCGAGCCGCAATCGCGGTGGTTTGAGCGCAGTCATTGTTTTTAGATTTCCTGCAGGAGAGCCGCGATAATGGTGAGAAGCAACACAAAGGAGCCCGTGTCATGAATCGAAGCTGGTGCATCATTGTAGGTCTTCTTCTTTCGGGCCTGGCGCTGAATGCGGATGCGCAGCAGGCGGGCGCCACCACACCGGCGCCGCCGCCGTTGGTGGGAACGCTGGCGGCACATCCCGACTGGGCGACAGCGAAGGATCCGAGCGACGTGGATACGGTGGATCATCTCATCGCTTCACTCTATGAGGTGATCTCCGGGGCCGCGGGCAAGCCGCGCAACTGGGAGCGCTTTCGCTCCTTGTTCCTGCCGGATGGGCGCCTGGGTGTCGTTCGACCGGAGACGCCTGCGACCACGAAGGCACCCGCGGGCAAGGGCGATGTCGTCTTCCTGACTCCCGACATGTACGTCCAACGGGACGATCCGTACTTCAAGGCGAATGGCTTCTTCGAGCGAAGCATCGCGAATCGCATCGAGAAATTCGGTAATCTCGTCCATGTGTGGAGTACCTACGAGAGCCGGCACGCGGAGCACGATAGCCGGCCGTTCGCGCGTGGCATCAACTCGATTCAAATTGTGCACGCCCAAGGGCGCTTCTGGATCGCCAGCATACTTTGGGACGAGGAACGGCCTGGGTTGACGCTGCCGCAGAAATACCTGAAATGAGCGCGTACTGACTCTGGTGCCGCGGCCGAAAGTCTGAAAGCTTGTTGAGCATCATGGCTCGCCGCGCCGGGCGAGAGCGCGCGCGCCAACAGCCCGGATGCAGGAGCCATGCAACATGGCTGCAACCGGACAGGGGGCTGCGGTGTACTTATCGTCGATTGCACGCGCAATCGGATCGCGGAGAAATCTCCAGTCATCGTGCATACCCAGGCTGAAACCCTCGTTCACTACAGGACAAAGATGAAAATATTAGAGAGCATCGCGCTCGGTTTGCTGTTGTTGTTTTCCACCCCGGCACGGCCCGCGGATAGTCCGCCCGCCGTTGCGACCACGCGAATGATTGCGCGCGCCGGCCACAAAATTGCCTTCCACGTTCAGCGAGGGTCGCTGCCGGTCATCGTTCTCGATGCCGGGGGCGGTCTGGATTCATCGTATTGGAACAGCCTGGTGCCTGAGCTTGCGAAGCGCACCGGATGCAAGATCATCACCTACGATCGCGCCGGCTTCGGCAGCAGCGATGAGGTGCCGGGACCCTGGAACCTGCAGAACGCGACCGACGATCTCGCACACGGTTTGAAAATGCTAGGCGCCACGCATCGTGTGATCCTGGTTTCGCACTCCCTGGCTGGTGAGATCGCGACCTATCTCGCGCGGCAACATTCGCAATGGATTTCCGGTGTCGTGCTCGTTGATGCCAACGTACCGGAACTCTTTACCGACAAATTCATCGATCGATCGATTGCCATCTACGCGCCGATTATCGCTGCGACCAAGGCAGCGCCTCCGAGCAAGGCGGGGCGCCAACTGTTGGCCCTGTCCCAATCGTTCCGCGCGACTTCTCAAGCGTTTCATCGGGCAATCTGGCCCGCGGCAATCCCCGCAATCGTCATTGTTTCGGAGCAGACCCCGCTCGATGCCGCGGCCGATGCGCAATGGTGGAGGGATGCGCACCAACAGTTCGTCGATGGCGCAAATAACCGGGAATTGTTGGTGGCGGAGCGCAGTTCGCACGACGTCGCGCACGATCGTCCTGACGTTATCGTTCAGGCCGTTGCGGAGCTGGTGGCCAAAGACAGGTCGTCGCACTCAGAGCCAAAACCCTAGGTTGAAACTCCCTGCCTAGGCCAGGTTCTCTGCTGGCTAGAAAAACTTTTCTATAATCGAAAAATATGTCTACAATGGGGACGACATGAAAATATAGGGGTGTCCGTGATGCGCTATTCAGGAATCTTCAGTGCGTCCCTGGTATGGGCGGGAATGGCCGCAATCGCCGCCAGCCCAGCGGTGGGCGCAGCCGCGGCGGATGCGAATTCACCGAGCGACTCGGCACTGCAGGAAATCATCGTGACCGCGACCCGGCGCGCCGAGCGCCTGCAGGATGTTCCGATGAGTATCACCGCGCTTTCCGGCGTGGAACTGTCGAAACGCGGCGCGAACGACATCAACGATGTGATCGCCAATGCGCCGGGTCTTTCCAACCCCGCGCAGGGCCTGGGCACTTCAAACAATTTGATCATTCGTGGAGTAGCCACGGGCGCAGGAGCCACGCTCGCTCAAGCCACCGTGTCGTTCATGCTGGACGATATCGATCTGAATCCCGGCGCGGTGACCTTCGGCAACGCCGATCCCAAGATCGTTGACGTGCAGCAAGTGGAAGTATTGCGCGGCCCGCAAGGCACGCTTTTTGGCGCTGGTTCCTTGAGCGGCGTGGTGCGCTTCATTTCCAACAAACCCGACTTGGAGAATTTCTCAGGATCGGTTCAGACCACAGGATCGTCCACCGATCATGGCGGAACTTCAGAAGATGTCTACGGCGTGCTCAATGCGCCGCTGATCGAAGGCAAGCTCGGCGCTCGACTGGTCGCCTACTACGACAATGACGCCGGCTGGGTCGATGACGCGGGCCGCGGCCTTTCCAACGTCAATGGCACGCACACCTACGGAGCGCGTTTTTCGCTCAGCGCGAAGCCGACAGATGATCTCTCCGTGATTCTCACGGCGATGGACGATCGCACCAATGAACTGGGCAGCGCGGCTTCCTTTTACTTTGCACAACCGAGTGTGCCCGACTACAAAACGCAGCAACCTTTTTATTCGGTGGGCAGCGCAAAACTCGACACTCACATCTACAACTTGCTGGCGACCTGGACGCCCAGTTGGGGCACGCTCACCTCGACTTCAAATTATTTCGATCGATTTATCGATGGCACTCAAGATTTGGGCGCCGTCATTCCGGCGCTCGGCCTGCCATTTACGGGACCCTATGCCTCGGCGCCGAGCGTTGCGCCAAGCACCGTGCACGATCTTTCGCAGGAATTTCGCTTTGATTCCCCGCAGATGGGTCCGGTTCGGTTTACCACGGGAGCGTTCTATCAGCGGGTTGCGAGCGATCCGGCCCAGATTGTTACGTCCAATTCTCCCGTTGCGCCGCTGATTCTTGGTGCCTACATCCATGCCGTGCAATGGCAGGCCGCCCTGTATGCCAGCGGAACCTACACCGTCGCGGACCGCATCGATTTCACTGCCGGCGTGCGCGTCAGCAAGGACGTCGTGCACTTCGACACGATCGAGACTGGCGCGCTTGCAGGAGCTAACTCGATTGGCAACGAAACGGATAAGCCGGTCACCCCACGTGCCGCCATCACTTTCCGGCAGACCAACGATCTGACCTGGTACCTCCAAGCTGCCAAGGGCTACCGAATCGGTGGACCCAACGTGACTGCCGGCAACGAAACCGCCTTGACCTCCTATCACCCCGACAGCCTGTGGAACTATGAGCTGGGCAGCAAGGTGCGCCTCATGGATGGCAGGCTCAATCTCAACACCTCTCTCTATGATATCGAATGGAGCAACATGCAAGTGGGGCTGGTCACGCCTCAAGGCTTCAACTATATCGGCAATGGCGGAAAAGCGCGGATTTACGGTCTCGAGGAGGAAATGGTTCTCAAGCCCGTCCGCTGGCTGGAACTCGGGGGCACCTTCTCGGTTGATCATGCCGCGACCACCACGGCGGCGTCGATCAGCCGCGTCAGCTTCGGCGCATTCGGACCCGCACCCGATCTGGAGCCGAACGCTGCCACCACGAACGGCGTGCTGTCCGGATATCGTCTGCCAGGTTCGCCCGAACTGCAGGGCTCCCTCTACGGCGAAGCGCAATTCCCGGTTCTCAGCTATGAGGGCTTCGTGCGCCTCAGTGGTCAGTATGTCGGCTCCGCCTATACCGATTTCGCTTCGCAGGGTCTGAAGTTTGGAGACTACGCTGTCGGTAATTTGCGGGCAGGCGTGAAGTTTTCGCACCTGGACGTCATCGCATTCGTCGACAATTTCACCAACAGTTCTGCCCTCACATCGGCCTTGGACCTGTCGCTGTTCAATGTGCCCACCGGGTACAGAGTCCGACCGCGCACAGTGGGCTTGACGCTTCGTGCCAGCTTCTGAACTTTAAGGGGGATAGCCACCTTCGTGCCCGTGTGATCCGAGGTCCACACGGGCACCATCTGCAATGTGTTGCGACCGATGAGAAAACAAATTGAACCGATGGTGCGCCGGATCGGGCTTGCAGTCCTGGTCGCGCTGTTCACGGTCTGCGCCGGCGCGCAGCCGCCGCGAGAGGCGGGCGACAATCCGCTGGTGGACCATCACATGCACATCTTTTCGCCGGAGGCGGCCAGAGTGCTGAAGATTTCCTGTGCACGGGTCGGGCCGATCAAATGCCCACCGGAGATATCGAAGAGTCCGTCAACGGGCCGAGATGCGCTGCAAGCTTTGAATGCTGCCGGCATTCGGACCGGCGTTCTGCTATCGACAGGCTACTTCTTCGGATCGCCGACGCTGGCCGATTTGAAACTCGACGTTTCCGCGAAAACCCGCGCGGAAAACACCTTTGTCGTTGATCAGGCCCGCGGCCAGTGCGGCAGACTAATCGCATTCATCAGCGTCAACCCGCTCTCCTCGAACGCGCTGGAAGAGGTTGCCTATTGGGGGCGCAACGGTGGGGCGGCGGGGCTAAAGCTGCACCTTGGGAATTCCCACTTCGATTTTCGGTCTGCCGAGGAAGTTGGAAAACTGGCGGCGATCTTCCGGCTGGCTGCTCGACTGCACTTCGCGATCATCGTCCACCTCGAGACGCCTGCACCTGATTTTGGCGCGCGCGACATCCGCATTTTTCTGACCGAGGTGGCACCATTTGCGCGCAGCGTTCCCATCCAGATCGCGCACGCCGGGAGCGGTGGCGGCGCTGACGCCCATACCCTTTCGGCGCTCGGCGAATTCGCGGACGCCTTCGAGCATGACCCCGCCGGCACGGGGAATATGTTTTTCGACCTGGCAATGGTGCCGGATGAAATGTCCAATACGGCGAAGATCGCAGCATCGGCAGAGCACATCGCGGAACTCAAGTCCTTGATGGAGCGAATTGGACTGAAGCGCTTCGTGCTCGGGTCGGACTGGACCTACCCGCTGAAGCTGGAAAAATACTATGCGGATGAAAAGGCCGCCTTGAATTTCTCGCAGGATCAATGGCGCTTGCTGGTCTCGAATGTCGCACCCTATGTCCCAACACAAAAGACGTCCGGCAACTGCGGCGGCTAGAATCAAAACGTTTCGGATACTGAAGGAACGCCTGTGAAGCACATCTTGAATGGTCGTCCGCTCGTAAAACCGGGCGCAGCACTCAAGGCATTGCGTATGGAGCGCGGCTGGAACTTGAGCGAGGTAAGCAAACGCACCGGGCTGCCTGTATCAACTTTGTCGAAGATCGAAAATGACAAGATGGATTTGACACTCGACAAGCTTCTGCGCATCACCGTGGCCCTCGAGACCGATATCGCAGCGTTGTTTACACCGCCGAGTCCGCCCTATCCCCAGGGCGAAGTCAGTGGACGGCGCAGCATCACGCGAGCGGGCGAAGGAAAACCCATTGAGACGCACATCGGCCGCTACCGCTACTTGGCGTACGAATTGCTCAATAAACATTCGATACCCATCATTATCGATGTAACGGCAAGGAGTCTCGAGGAATTTGGCGAATTCAATCGCCACCCCGGCGAGGAGATTCTCTACATTATCGAGGGGGAACTGGATCTCTATACCAACATGTATCTGCCGGTGAACTTAAAGAAAGGCGACTCCATCTACTTCGACAGCAACATGGGTCATGCTTACATTGCCGCGGGCAGCCACCCCTGCCGTGTGCTGTCGGTGTGTGTTGCGCCCGAATCGGAACTGCTGAAACTCATGGAAGGAAAGTCCACGCGCGAGGGAGAAGTGGTCGAATCGGGCAAGGAGCGCCTCAACCTGGCAAGCTCGCTCTGAGTGGGGCGCCCCGGGTCGATCGAATCACCGCACTGCCAGCTTGGCCGCCCGACCCAAAGCGGTCTCAGGATCAGCCGGTCCGCAAGTGCGTCAGCGGCCCCCCGCGGACAGGGGTCGTATGTCCTGCACCAAATCGAGCAAGAAAATTCCCGGTCTTTCGCTCATGACGTAGTGCGCGGCGCCTTCGATCTTATAAAACTTCTTCTGCGGCGCTTGGATGCGATCGAAGAACTCCTTCGCAAGCGTTTCTGGCGTGGTGCGGTCTTCCGCACCCGCAAATATGAAAACGGGACATTCGAAACGCGAGACTTGGTCGAAATCCACCTGCGGAAGCTGCGACCAGAGCACCTGGATGGTACTGCCTTCACCGAGTTCGGCTGATTTGACGTCATTCGCATTGTAATCGGGGCTCATGGACCAGCGCTGCGCTTCGTTGTCGGTACTGTGCCCATAAATCATGCCGCCGAGCGCGACATCCCATTTGCGCTCGGTCATCAAATTGGAAAGGGACGTGGTGCCGTTCGCATTCGGATAGGGTGCGATGGATTCGAGCTCCTTGATTGCTTGGGTGTTGTTGACCGCGCGTGCCTTTGCCAGAGTCTGCTGATAGCCGACGGATTCATTGCGCCGCATACCGACCACTTGGCCCACCCCAATGTAGGCGTACAACCAGTCGGGGTGATGCTGCGCAACCTTGACTCCCAGAATGCTTCCCCAGGAATGGCCCAGCAGAAAAATCTTCTCCTTGCCGTAGGTGTGCCGCAGCCATGCGATCAGCGCCTCAGCATCGGCCTGCATCTGATTGACGGTCATGGAACGGTCGACCTTGCGGCCGGATTCTCCGAAGGTCTTGCCGGCGCCGCGCTGATCCCATTGAACTACGGTGAAGAAGTCTTCCCAGGGCCTCTGAAATGTCCAACTCTCCGCCATCATCGGCGAGCCTGGGCCGCCATGCAGGAATAGGAGAATCGGATTACGCGCATCGTTGCCGCGGACATGAATCCACTGCTTGATGCCGCCAATCTCGATCGGTTTGAGCTCATCGATGCCTCCGGGGGTGACTCGCTGGGCATCGGCGATGGCTTCACGGGCTGCGGAGCGCTTAGGCTCTGCCGAACTTGGAACCGCGGCGAGCAAAGACATTGCCATAAAAAGCAAAAAAAGAGGGTGCTTGCTGTTCATAAGACTCCGCACATGGACTTGATGGTCGCGTTCGAAAGCATAGCGCGATTGTCGAACAAGTTGCTGGCTGAAAAGGGTGAAAACGCCGGCCCTTGAATTCAAGTCCAAATCAGCGGGCGGGCGAGTGATCGATTGCTGCCGACTACGGACCGCGCGCTCGCAATGTCACCAGCACGACGAAATTTCGGCTGCTGGGAATCCAAGTCCCGCAGAATTCCAAACCGCCGCGACACGGTCAATCGCGGGTTGCGCGCGCGCCAGCCACCGTCGATGCAGCCGCCGCGCCTTGTCCGATACTTGAAATTCCTCGGGCTGCAGGCCGCTGCCAAATTGCTCGTGATAACTTTGTGCGCATGCTCGCAGAGCGGATTTACTGAATGCGACCACCGTCAAATTTCGATTGGTGGGCAAACCGGTTGTAGCGAGAGACATGTGATAAGACTCCCAGTATCGAAGATATGCGTCGAAGTAGTCCAAGCGATTCAGCTCTTCTGGGCTGTGGCCCATGTGTTGCAGGTCGCGACGGCACCACTCTTCGATGTTCGAGCGCACGGCAAACCGCCCGTCATCAGGTAATCCGCCTGACTTGTCATAGGTCGATACATAGCATGCGACGGGGTGGCGCACCGTAACGAGATGTTGGGCCCCATCGCCAAACACGCTCTGAAAGAACCCGCCTGCATAAGCGGCCTTGGTGAGTTTCTTCGGCACAACGATTTTTCCATTGTGCGATTTGTGTTCGCCAAAGTAGGTTTCGACCATGGTGAGATATTCCGCCATGGTTTTGAGAGTCACGACCCAACTGTTGACCCCGGCCAGCAATTGAAACGGTCCTGCTTCTGGGAAGCTATCGTGGGCAAGCCCACTAGGTACCTGCGTTGGTACCATGCCGAGCGCGCGGAACAGTTCCGCAGTGAGGTAAGAGCCTCCCGTGCGTGGAATGCCGATGCACGTGATAAAGCGAAAGCGTGACTGCAGGTCGTGCAGCGGCGCGAGATCACCGGTCAGCAGCGAAAAAAGCAACGTATACGCGCGCGCCAGACGCTCACGTCCGACAGGGCTGCCCATGACGATAGCGGCCGCGGCAGCGACCTCCCGCGGATCAATCTGACTCGGTGTCAGGGATTCTGAGCGCTGATCCGCCCAGATCTCATGCTCAAACGGTAGTCCTCGAAGTGTCTGCGCGAGAAAGCGGACGAAGACCGGGGAGACCGGTAACTCCCGATCAGAAAGCTTGAATTCGAGACCCATGAGATCGGCCGATTGACGTCCTCGCCAGGCGCTTCCCCGCCTATTCCGTGTGCAAGTATGCGCCTGAATCTTGCTGGCTGCGCCGTCCTACCATGAGCTACCGTTTGGAACCATTGGGCGGCAGTCCGATCTAATAGTAGTGGATAAGCATAAAATCGCTGGAAGGGAAGCGCTATGAGCCTTTACAATCGTTTGCTGCCCATCGTATCCATCACTGGTAGTTCGTTGATGGTAGGGTGCGGCGGAAATTATGGTGGATCTTGCGGCTATGGGTCGTTCGTATGGTTCTTCGGGCGGCTGCGTTGCGCCCATCATCACAGGCGATGGCTATTACGAGGGCGCATTGACGGGCCAGGGAAATCCTGCCACGCCCGTGGTCTCTATCATTGCGGATAACGGCGACGGAGCAATTGCCGGTCAGAATGGAATCTACTACCGGTTGAGCGTCAGCCTACGCGCAAATAATGTAATGGGAACTTATATTGGCATGTCGCAAGGAAGCGCCTTCCCCAATGGGACTCAAGCGACCTCCGGATCGATTTCGGCGGTCGCATCGCCGAATCTGAATGGCACCCTCACGGATCAAACCGGTGCTGCACAATCCCTGGCATTTAATTTCGACTCTGTTTACAACCTCAGCTCCTCGCTTGCGACATTAGCGGGGACTTGGAGTGCTACGGCAGCAAATGGCTTTGACTTGACGGCAACGATACGTCCCGATGGTACCTTTTTCTGCCATGGATTCAAACGGTTGCAGCTACTCCGGCGCCTTCGGCTTGATCGACCCAAACTTCAACGCATACAGCGAAAGCTACACCCGAACGTGCAACGGCGTAAATGTCATGTTCACCGGATTGGCGACGTACTTCCCATCGAGCGGCAACTCCGCAAACGCGGACATAAAAATCATGGCCGACGACGGTACCAGCGAGTTCTTGGTCGCGGATCTGCAGTAGTCTTTGCGTGGAACCGTTGCGGGGATCCGCGAACGGCGGCCACCGAAGAAACGGAATTCGCCTCGCTTACCCCGACAGTCAGCGAGCAGCGCCAGAAATGCGGTCGCTGACCTGTGTGACGACTACGCCGGCAACCACGATCAGCAGTCCAATCGCCCGCAGTGTCGTCAGGTGTCGCAGAGCGGCCCCCGCCAATGCGAAGTGATCGATAAATGCCGATGTGAGCAGCTGCGCCGTCACGGCGAACAGGATGGCGTTGCCGACCCCAAATCGCGGCGCCAGAAACGTGATGCTCAAAATATAGAACGCGACTATCATGCCACCGGCATATCGCGCAGGCGCGATCTGCGCCAATGTCTGAATAGCGGGGATCGGAGATCTCGTTATGAGGGCGACGATGAGTGAGGTGATCAGTCCTGTAGCAAATAGGAGCACCGTCGCCTGTATGGTGCCTCCCGATGAACGCGCGAGCCCCGCGTTCAGAATCGCCATGAGCGGGATTAGCGCGCCGGCGGCAAACGCCCATATCGCGTAGGTTATTGTCATTCGTTATTTCCTTTCATCAGACGAAACTTGGCTGTGAGCACGAGGGCCCGCGGACTGCCATCGAAGCGTGCTGCGGTGCCGACCGTGCTCACGCATGCCGATCATGACAGGCTTCGCGACCTGGAGAATCTCTGCACCAGTGGCGGGCCGTGCATGTGGGCCGGAAAGTTGAGCCGCCGCTCATAAAGAACGCCGCTAACCCCGGCGATATGCACGCTCGTGGAGTCAAAGCGCAAACTATGTGCGTATAATCATGGACTTACGAGTCATTCCTTCAAGACAACAAAGGAATTCCGGCTGACGGTCGGAGCGGAACTTTGGCAGTATTCTCCTGTTCGGGAGAACAATAGAAGAGCGTATGAATACCTTTGAAATCAATGTATACGAAGAGAGCGGTATTCTTCGCGTGACATTGAAGGGACCGGGTACATACGCGCACCTGTTGCGTGCAGTGGCGACTATCGTCGCAGAAACGAAATCCCGCAGCATTTGGCGCGTGCTTTGCGACGCAACGGCCATAGCTGCGCCGGCAGGCGCCTTCGAGAAATTCGAGGCGGGCGTTGAACTTGCTCGCAGCGCCGATCCGCGCATGAAAATGGCGGTCGTGGCTCAGGTTGAGGCGATAGACTATATATTCGAAAACGTCGCTCGAAGCCGCGGTGTGTCCGTCGCCGTATTCAATTGCGAAGAGGCGGCGCTTCAATGGTTGGTCGACGCCACGACATCGAAAAAGGATCCTTAGATGTTGCAATCGTTCAAGCGACGACGGCGAGACCAATCGGAGCGGAGCGGCGAGACCCCATGGGCGCGGCTTTCATGGCCCTCGGCCGTGCTGTTGCTCGCAATGTCCGGCGCTCGAGCTAATGTCGACAACCCGCCCCCGGGTAGCGCAAGAGCCGACACCACAACACCGTCGGTCACCGTCACCGGTAAAGTGCCGGATCTGCCAAAGCTTGCGCCGGATCAATTCACAGACTGCTATTTCAGAGGCAGCATGCGAGGTCCAGATGAAGTGGACTATCGGGCAATGGAGATCTGTCAGTCCGAGCTCGCGAGGGATACCCGTATCGTGATCGACAAGTGCGTCAACCGCGACGCCAAGAGCGTGCCGCCGATGGCCATTCAGGCATGCACCGAGTTGCTCGACCGCAAAATGCTGCAGGGCTACGAGCGCTTCTACTTGTTTGTGAACCGGGCCAACGCTTATTTTGCCGAGGGCGATAAGGTGCACGCCCTCGGTGACTACGATACCGCCGTCAAATTGGCGCCCAAAACGGCGCTACCTTACTTCTACCGGGGCATGTTCTACGCACAAACCGAAGCCGCTGCGGCGTTGCAAGATTTCGATGCCGCATTGAGAATCGACCCTAAACTTGTCTCGGCGCTGCGCCAGCGCGCAATCCTCTATGCCAGTCAAAAGAATTTCGGCGGTGCGCTTGCCGATTTTTCCGAGGCGGTGCGTTTGAAGCCGAAAACAGCGGTGTTGTGGAGCGAACGAGGGTATGTATGCCTGTTGCTGCGTGATTACGCAGGCGCCGTAAAGGACGAGGCCGAAGCGATCCGTCTGGATCCCAAGTTGGCCCGGGCTTATTTCTTGCGTGGCGCGGCCTTCGGAGACCTGGGTGACTCGAGCAGCGCGGTAAACGATATCGTGACGGCGGTGGGCCTTGATCCGTCGTTGGATAATTTGGTGTCAACCAAGGGTAAGACGGCGTCGATTGCGCTGCCGCCGTTGTGAGCCTGTGACCCCATGCCGGCAGCGGCGCCGCGTCACTTGAACGGCGAGAATGTCTGCGGTTGCTCGTCATTGGGATCGCGTTCGGTGAGGATCAGAAGTCGGCGGCCGCATCACGGCGTAGAAAAACAAAGCCGAAGCGCGGCGGGCTTTCAGGTTGCCAACCGCCTTCGGCGAGTCTACGGGCTCACGGAGACCTCGATCCCGGCAGAAGGGATCCCATTGGCGACTACTTGTAGCGTGCTCGCACCCGGTTCGATCCCGCTCGGTACGTCGAAGAAGGTGGAAACGATGGTCGATCCGGTTGCCACACCCATTGTGCTGTGGTCGTGCGTGCGCGCGTAAAACACGTGCCCGCTCGCCAGATTGGTAATGCGCACCAACGGGTAGTTTGTGGCGTTCTGAATTTCGTCGCCAAAGGCGCTGGCTTGAGTGAGGCCGTTGAATTGTGTGCCGCTGATTTGATAGCTCATCCCCGCCGTGATTTGCGAGGGCGCGGACGTTATGCTGGGCGCCCAGGCCGGATCATACGTGGGAGCAAGGGCTGGAGAATAAATCTGTACGGTTGTGCTCGAGTCGACGAACAACACCTGGCCGGTGGGCAGCGGCAGCAGGCTGGTGAAATAGGTCGCGTCGAAGGCCGCGTTCGCCGGCTGCGGCGCGGCCACCAGTTGCGTGCCATCGAATTCAAAATATTGCAGTCCATTGGTCGTTGATCCGGGACTCGCACCGAACAGCACATGTCCGCTGGGCAGCACTGTCGCCGGACCATCCTGTACGTTGAGGCCCTTCGGAAGCGCGGGCCCGGGAGTCCATGTGTTACTGCCAGGAGCATAAATGGCCGTCAATCCATCTGCGCCGATCACGAAAACGCTGCCGCTCGGCATCAGCAGAGCAGGGCCCATTTCCCCTGGCGGCATGTAGGCGGGGCACCCGGGCGCGATCAGCGTTTCGATCATCGGCGGGGGAGTGTGCAAGTCCATGGGGGTCTGGCCGGCAGACTCCCACACACCCGTGGTAGCGCCGGTCGGAAGTACCAGCCGCTCGGAAAATGGCGCATTCGATACATCGACGGTGAGCACGCTGCCGTCTGCGAGCAAGGTCCAGCCTTCTTCCGAATTGATGACATCGATTTTCCCCGGGGCCGTGACCGGCGACCAGGTCAATGCTTTCGGATCGAGGACCGCGGCATCTTGATACAGCTTGCTGCCAATCAGCCAGCGCCCGTCGGCAAGCATCGAAGCCGGCGCATCGCCGATGCATTGCCAGTGATTGGGTGAACCGGTCGCCGGCGGCGGTTGAAGGGGCTGCCAGAGCTGCGTTGCGGGGTCGAATATCACACCCATATGGGAGAGCGTGAAGCTGAAGCTACCGTTCACCGATGTGTCTTCGCCGCCAATGATGGCAACACGACCGTCGGCCAGCACGGTCGATGCGAAGGCCTGCGGGATATAGGCCGCCGGAAAGTTGGTGTAGAGCGTCCACGTCCCCTCGATGTAGCTGCCGGTAAGCGTTGGCGTCAACCGATACCAGTTCTGCGTTGCTTGGCACATCAGACTGGCATCCGTCAACAGCAGGCAAAGCTGCAGCGCCTCAGGCGGTGCATTGAGCAGCGTCGTCCATGTAGCGGTGACGACACCCTGGCCGCTGAGCATGATCGGCGACGGGTTCGCTGCCGCATTACTCTGAATGGTAAGCTCGGCCGATAGCGCGCCGGCTGATGGGGGGCTGAATGTCACGCTAATGCTGCAGGAGGCACCGGGCGCGACGCTGCCGCACGCGGTGGTCTCGGCGAATGCGCCGGGATTCGTACCGCTGACCTGAACGGTCGAAATCACAAGATCGGCGGAACCCGCGTTTTTGACGGTGACGGCGATTGGCGTGCTGATCGATCCGACCTGTTGATTCGCAAAGGACACCGCCAGTCGGGTTCAATTTGAGAGCGGGCGAGGGCGATTGGCCGGTTCCCCCTCCGCACCCGCTGAGGACAGCGGGTAGCAGGGCAAGCATTGCGACTTTCATCCCTGGTTGGCCATCGCTAAATTCATAATTCTTAGATTCAAGCTATTCCGAAAAACACTGCCGGTCAAACAGGGTGCGGGAGCGGCAAATGAGGGTCTAGCCATTCGCGGCGCCATTGAGCCAAAATTTGAATCAATTGACTAGCTCAGGCCGGCTTTCCATGGCATCGCGGTTGGTGCTGTGTCGCAGTTATTTCGCGATCACAATCGCTTATTGGTCGGCTACCTGACGAGCCGTCTACGTTCTGAGTGAACGGTTGGCGAAGGCCGAGTCACAGTGGCACCGGAAGTGAAAGGGGCGGGAAAACCGATTACTCAGGGCGGCTCGTGCGCAGCATGGCCGCACCAACGACTTTTCCGTTACCGGCTTCCTGAGCGAATACGACAAGGCGGGCGTCAGTCGATGCCAATTCGCGCTCCAGTGGCACCCGAAATGTTTGGTTGAAAGCCTCCCCGGGCTTGACGGTTCCTATCCTCGAAAAATATTCGACCACGGCGACGTGCGCCAATGTCTTACCGCGATTTTCACCTCGCAAAACCTTCGACGTTATGCGATCGAGGGCGACAGCAAGATAGACTGTCGTTTTATGTTGTTCCGCGCTGCCATCAATCTCGATATTTCCGCTCAAATGTGCCGGTTTTCCGGATTCGACTTTGATGGAGGTGAGCCTCACGGGAATTTTTCGGTCCGCCGCCGCTGCGCGAAAGATGTGTTCCATTCCCGCCCGGTCGTTCAGGTGTAATTCCATCGTTCCATCTACAATCAATTGGGGGGTATACGGAGAAGACCTATTGAGCGCGCGAACATAGTCCTCTTGGCGGGCTGTGAGCTTTGTCGATGCATACGGATCTGGCCAGCTATCGTTCCAATAGTTCATGTGTTCGCCGAGAACAATCAGCTGCGCGCCTGCAACGGGTTGCAGCGCATCCAGCTGCATCACAAATTCGTCGGCCGGGGGGCAAGATGAACAACCTTCCGCCGTAAATAATTCGACGAGCACCGGCGATGTAGCGGATTCTGAAGCGCGGACGACGGACATTTTTGCGGCGCCGCTGCCGAATATGAAAGCCAGCAAGATGATTCGTATGGTTTGCAAGACGATTTACCGTAACGCAGCTAAACGGCCCAGAATCGCGCAAAACCATGGCTTGACACGGTTTTGAAGCGTTTGCAGCCAGAATAGGAACATTCATTGGCATGCTCAAGAGCCACTTCTCGACTTTTTTGAGGTACCACAGTCCAGCACAGAATCCGCGCTGCCGGACCCTTGGCCGAGCAAAAGTCAACGCGGGTAAAAGTTCGGCAGGGCGGCAGCCGGGCAGGATTTATACTCACCGTGTTGGCGATCTAAGTAGCCGAGGAGCCGCGCCAAATCATGATTCTGAAACTAGATGGACAAGGCGCGCTATTCGAACAATTGGCGCGCGCCTTGAAAGGCCAAATTCTCACCGGCGGATACGCGGCGGGCAGTAGGCTACCGGCAACGCGAACGCTCGCCGCAGCACTTGGAGTTTCGCGCAACACCGTGCTGGGCGCGTACGAGCTGTTGTGCGCCGAACAGCTGGCGGTGCCACATCCGAGTTCGGGAACACGCGTCACCGGTCTTGCACCGAAACGCAGGTCGAGGGAATCACCCAGCGCCATTCGGGCTCAATCGCGCTATAGCGCACGAACACGAAAACTCAGCGAGATCATTCTTTCGGGTGTCAAATCAGGACCTCGCTATGACCTCAATTACAGCGACACCCTGGTACGTCCGCAGCTGTACTCCTCCTGGCGCCGCAAGTTAGGCGCCGCGGCAATTCGCTGTGGGCCGAAGTACTTACCAGCGGCAGGATTTTATCCGCTCCGGGGGGCGGTCGCCGACTACCTGTTGCGGCGGCGCGGAGTCGCATGCACCGCCGCGGATGTGCTGATAGTTTCCGGGACTCAACAAGCTTTAAGCGTCGTGGCACGCGCAGTGCTCGACGAGGGAGACTCGGTGGTGATCGAGGATCCGCACTATCAGTTGGCGAAGCACGCCTTGTTGGCACACGGAGCGCGGTTAACCAAGGTGCGGGTCGATGGCGATGGGTTGATGACGGCCGAACTGCCGGCCCGCGCGCCGCGGCTGATTTATGTTACCGCTTCGCACCAATTTCCTTCGGGTGCGGTGTTGTCGTTGAAGCGCCGGATCGAACTGCTCAGGTATGCCGCTGCAAATAATTGCTGGGTCTTCGAAGATGACTACGACGGTGAATACCACTACGATACCCGCCCGCTCCCGGCCCTGCGTTCATTGGATGTGGCCGAGAGAGTCATTCATGCCGGCAGCTTTTCGAAAACGCTGTTTCCGGGACTTCGACTCGGCTATGTTGTCTGCCCGCCGGCATTACGCGATGACTTGATCAAGGTCAAGAGCCTTGATGATCTGGGTTGCTCGTCAATAGAGCAGGCAGCGCTTGCAACCTTCCTCGAGAGCCGCCAATACGAGAAGCATTTACGCAAATCGCTCGCCGAACTCCGCATCCGTCGTGATGCGCTGTTGGAAGCCTTGTCGCGTCATCTCGGCGCCAATGTTGAGATCTCGGCATCGGCAGGCGGCGCGCACGTTGTCGTGTGGTTTCCCCATCTCAGCTACAAGACAATGCAGCAATTGATCGAACGCGCACTGGAACGGGGGGTGGGTCTCTATCCAATACATCCGTTCTATCAGACACCCCCGCCAACGCCGGGACTGATGATCGGGTTTGGAGGTCTCTCACCGGCGCAACTGAACACCGCGATGGCGCTGCTTGCGGCTTGTCTCAAGGATGTCGGCGGATTCATCGGCAACTGACTGCGGCGATGCCTTGAGAATGGCCGTGCACGACCGGCCTTCGAGACCCAATGGATTGTGTTGCATCAGAAACACAACCAGTCCGTGGTACCAAAAAACACTTCCGAACTGGCTCTTGAGTATACCGCTGATCATTCCTACTCTGATGTCTCGTTGGCGTGATGGATTGAGCCTGAGATAAGCGCTCAACCGATTGTGGCGCCGCTTGAAATCTTATGGGAGCGATAATGGGAAACTCTACACTGCGATTTGCCATCCGTACGGCGCTGACCGGCGGCTCTCTCGCCGCGTCCTTCGGTGTTGCAAACGCACAAACCGCTGCACCGGCCGCGGCCGCGAACGATAGCGCTTTGCAGGAAGTGGTGGTCACCGGTTCGCGCATCTCGGTGCCCAATCAGGTGTCGATCAGCCCGGTGACTTTCGTCTCCGCGCTCGACATCCAGCAAACCGGGGTCACCCGCGTCGAAGATCTTCTGAACGAACTGCCCCAGGTATTCGCCGCGCAGGGCTCGATGATGTCCAACGGTGCGGATGGAACGGCGACGGTCGACCTGCGCGGCCTGGGCGCCAAGCGCACCCTGGTGCTGGTGAACGGCAATCGCTTAGGACCCGGCGATCCTCTGACCGGTGCGGCGGCCGACATCAACATGATCCCCGTTGAAATGATCGACAGCATCGAAGTGCTCACCGGCGGCGCCTCTTCGACCTACGGCGCGGACGCCGTCGGCGGCGTCGTTAACTTCAAGCTCAACGATCATTTTGAGGGCGTGAAGCTGATCGCCGACGCCGGTGTTTACAATCACTCCAACAAGGATACCGGCGGGGTCGAGGAGGCAATCGCGGCGCACGGCTTCCTCGAGGCTCCCTCGACGGTCAATCCCGGAGCGCAAAAGTCGCTCGCCTTCATCGCGGGCATCAATTCCGAAGACGGCAAGGGCAATGCCACCGTTTACGCCACCTACCGCAATGTGAATGCGGTGCTGCAATCGAAGTACTCCTACAGCGCCTGTACCTCGGCTTCGGGCTATGTGACCTCGAACTCCGGCAAATTCGCCTGCGGCGGATCATCCACCAGTTTCCCCGGCCGCTTTGCCACGATCGGACCCGGCATCGTCGGACCGAGCAACAACACCATCGGCCCCAACGGTTCGCTGATTCCTTATACGGCCTCCGATGCGTACAACTATGGAGCGCTGAATTTCTACCAGCGGCCCGATGAGCGCTACACCGCCGGTGCTTTTCTGCACTATGACCTCAATGATCACGCCAGCGTGTATGCGAACACCATGTTCATGCAAGACACGTCGCTGGCGCAGATCGCCGCCTCGGGCGCGTTCTTCTCGCGGTTCAACATCAATTGCGCAAATCCCTTCCTCTCGGCGCAAGAGGTGACGACGTGGTGCGGCGGCAACACCGCGCTCGAGACCAACAACCTCTACATCGGCCGGCGCAACGTCGAAGGCGGCGGACGCGTGCAGGATATCGAGCACACCGATTGGCATGTGGTGCTCGGCGTCAAGGGCAAGATCGTCGACGGCTGGGATTACGATGTCAGCTGGCAAAACAGCATCGTGAGTCTCATCTCGCAGGCGCAGAACTATTTCTCGACCGCGAAAATCGACAATGCCTTGAACGTGGTCAACGGGCCGAACGGCCCGCAATGCGTCAGCGGACCGCCTTGCGTGCCGTACAACATTTTCTCCCCCGGCCAAGTCACGCCGCAGGCACTTGCCTATCTGGAGGTGCCCGGACAGTTGAACGGATCAATCCGCCAAATGGTTGGAAACGCCAACGTCACCGGCGATCTGGGCAAGTACGGGGTGCAACTGCCGACGGCCTCCTCGGGCATGAAACTGAACCTGGGCTTGGAATGGCGCGACGTGCGCTCCCAGTCCAATCCCGACGAGGAGCTGCAGTTGGGCGATTTGGCAGGTTCGGGCGGTGTCACCAACCCGGTTTCCGGCGGCATCGTCTCCCGCGAGGCGTTCGCCGAAGGCCGATTGCCGTTGATCGACGATAAGTTCCTGGCGCAATCCCTGGCGCTCGAGGCCGGGTATCGCTACTCCGATTACAACCTCGGGTTCAAGACCAACACCTACAAGATCGGGCTCGAGTGGTCGCCCATTTCGGAACTGCGCTTGCGCGGCAGCTTCCAGCGCGCGGTACGCGCGCCGAACGTGATCGAGTTGTTCTCTCCCCAGTCCGTGGCGCTGGACGGGAACATCGATCCTTGCGCCGGCACGGCTGCGCAAATCGCGGCCAGGGGCATCACGCAGGCGCAATGCGTTGCCGCCGGCGTTCCGGCTGCCGCCTTCGGCACCGTAACCCCGAATTCGGCCGCCCAATACAACGGCTTGATCGGCGGCAATCCTGCCCTGAAGCCCGAAACGGCATTGACCACCTCGTTCGGCATCGGCTGGACGCCGGCCTACGTGCCGAATCTGCGCATCCAGGTCGACTACTTCGACATCAAGATTGAAAACGTGATCTCGACCATCGGCGCGAGCGCTATTCTGGAGGAGTGCGTCAACAGCGGTAATTTCTGCTCCGACATTCACCGCGATCCGGCTTCCAACTACTCGCTGTGGCTCTCCAATGCCGGCTTTGTGACTGACTCGCTCGCCAACGTCGGCGAACTCGAGACACGCGGCTTGGACCTCGACGCTTCCTACGGCTTCGACATCGGACCGGCAGGAAGAATACGCGCGAACCTGGTCGGCACCTACGTGGATGAGTACAACGTCACGCCCATCGCCAATACACCAAGCACCGCCTACAACTGCGCCGGACTCTATGGCGATACCTGCAGCTCCGGCGGTGCGACCTTGGACCCGGTGTTCCACTGGCGTCATACGTTGCGCACGACCTGGTCGACGCCCTGGCAGGGATTTGACCTGACGCTGTCGTGGCGCTACTTCTCGCAGATGAAGCTCGATTCGCTCAGTTCGAATCCAAACCTCACCGGAGCGCCCGGCACCATTGCCAACGGGGGTATATCCAACACCGATGCGCACATCGCGTCGTATAGCTATTTGGACTTGAGCGCCGCGGTCAAACTGGGGAACAAGCTCACCTTGCGCGTCGGTTGCAACAATCTCCTCGACAAGGATCCGCCGGTCATCGGCACCACCAACCTGCCAAGCACCGCGGGCAACGGCAACACCTTCCCGCAGGTGTACGATGCATTGGGCCGATACATCTTCGGTCAGATCATCGCGCAGTTCTAGGCTACTGTGTACAGCAGTGGAGGGCACAGAGGAGTCCGAGCAACCACGCGGCGTCAGCCCGAGCGTGGCCAAGCGAAGAAAGTACACCAAGCGCGTCGGGGTAAAAATGTGGGAAAGCCAACTGCGCAAGGGCAGCTTGGCCCTTGCCGTACTTGCCACGCTGCGGAATGGCCGCCTTTATGGATCGGAGATTCGTGATCGTCTCGAGCGGATTGCGGGACTGACGGTTACGGAGGGGGTTATCTATCCGATTCTACGTCGACTCGGCAAGACCGAGTGTCTCGAAATCGAGTGGGTCGACCCCGCGGTTGGTCAATGCAGAAGGTGTTTTGCCTTGACCAGCCGAGGTCATCAATATCTGGCTGAACTTTCGAACACCTGGACCGAGTTCGCCGGCGCCATGGATCGTATGCTGGCGTGCGAGCGAGAAGACTCAGCCAATCGGCATTTTTCCAGCCAGAAGTTCCGCGGCCCGCTCAATTTGGGCCGTGGCTCCCGCAAAGGAAAATCGCACGAAGCGATGACCATTGATCGGGTCGAAGTCTATTCCCGGGGCGATGGCGACCCCGACGTCGCGTAAGAGGCGCTTGCAGAACGCCAGGCTGTCGTTGGTCAGATGACCGACATCCGCATAGATATAAAACGCACCCTCGGGTGTGGTAATGCGTGGAAAATTGCCCTTGGGCAAGGCGCTGAGGAGAATTTCGCGATTGCGCGCGTAGGTGCTCACCGCGCTGCGCAGATCTTCGGGCGAGTCGAATGCGGCCAGCGCTGCCTGCTGGGACAGGGCGGAGGGCGTCAGAAAGAGATTCGTGAGGTGCGACTGCACGCGGCCGACGTAACGTGCAGGTATGACGAGCCAACCGAGGCGCCATCCAGGCATCCGATAGACCTTCGAAAAACTGTTGACGATGATGGCTTCGGAATTGAATGCGAGCGCCGTTGCGACCTCGGCGCCATACGTGATGCCATGATAGATTTCGTCTGAAATCAGTCGGATATTGCGGGCGCGGCAGATATCCATGATGGCGCGCAGTTCGGCAGGAGCGATCACGGCGCCGGTGGGATTGCTCGGGCTGGCAACTATCAAGCCCTCAGGCGCTTGCGGCAATGCCTCAATGTGCTTGGCCGTGAGCTGAAATCCCGTTTCCGGTCCACAATCGATTTCAATTACCGTGCGCTGCAATGCATTCAACGCGTTGCGATAAGCGGGATAGCCGGGCCGTGCCACGGCAATTCTGTCGCCGGCCTTGAAGATTGAGGTGAAGATTGCAACCAAGCCCGCACTGGCACCACTGGTCAAGAGAATCTGCTCAGGCAAAATCTGCACGCCATAAGTGTCCAGATAGTGACGCGCCAGCCGTTCTCTGAGATCGTCTGATTCCCAATAGCCGAGCGCATTCGCCGACAGTGCACGCCGTGCGGCCTCGAGGACCGCAGGCGGCGGTCCGATGGTTGGCTGTCCAAAATGCATGGGAACAATTTCGCGACCGGCGCGGGCCAATTTGACCGCTTCTCTGGCAATTTGCCCCGCGTAAAACGGCGGCACATCGACCCCGCGCGCAAACAGGTCATTCATCATCGGTGCGACTCTGCAGAGTAGGAGCGGGAAATTGAACCATTCGCACCCCGGATTTCATGGTCGACTGGTGAGGGAAATCCATTATTTAACATAATATACATTATGCGAAGTTAGGTTATTATGGCCCTGAGCAAGTTCGTGTCCTGTGTGCCGTAAGAAATGTCGCCCCAACCCCTCAACTCGATGGCCTTGCAGTGAACACCGCGAGTTGCGCCGCGAAAGCGCGTTGGTACGCCGGCCGCGCTTCGCCACGCGCGACATAGCCACAAAGGTTGGAATACTTCTCCAGCATTCCCGATGCACTGAGACGGCGCAGCACGGTTACCATCAGTAAATCACCGGCGCTGAATGTACCGTCGAGCCAGTCGGCATCGCCAAGGCGATCGGAAAGCTCGCCCAAGCGGCTATGGATGCGACCCTCCACGATGGGCAGGCGCTGCGCGTACCAACTTTTGTCCGCCTCTTGGAATTTGGCGTTCTGAAGATCCAGGATCGGCGGCTCCACCGTGTTGAGCGCGGCAAATATCCACGTGATGGCACGCGCCCGCGCATTCGCGTCCTCCGGGAGCAGACCCGGGTGTCGCTCCGCGATGTGAAGCACGATCGAACCCGACTCGAACAGGACCAGATCGTCTTCCTCGTAGGTCGGAATCTGCCCAAAAGGATGCCGCATACGGTGCCGGGGTTCTCTCATTTCCGCAAAGGACAAAAGACGAACTTCGTAAGGCTGGCCCACCTCTTCAAAGGCCCAGCGAACACGCATGTCGCGAGCCAGGCCTCTGCCGCGATCGGGCGACCGAGCAAAGGCGGTAATAATAGGGGTCATTGGGAGACTCCGGGTGATCGCAAGCTGTTATTCATCAAGGATCTTGCAGCGGCTCTATATCGTGGAACTTGCTGTAGTCCACGTGGATGGTGCCGTCCGGCGCCTCCTCTAGGATGTCGTGAAAGCTTGAGTTCCAGCGGATATCGGCGCTCGAATATTCGCCCCGTGCCATTAAAGTCTGACCGGTATTCTCGTCGGTTCCACTCAAGCTGAGGACAAACCTGGTCTTTGAATTCGATAAGGACTCCGCGGTCTCGAAGCGCAGCGGGCTCGTTTCATCGATGACGTGCATGATGGTCCAGCCGAGGGCGAACATCGGGTGTTCCGAGCGCAGCAGCGGCAGATCGATGATTCGCCGCAGGCTATACCCCTCCTCGGTTTTCTCGTCCCGCAGCATGCGCAAGCGCGCGGAGGCATCTTGAACCACATTCTGGCGCTCATTCGCAGCTCGAAATATCAATGTCGATCGACCTGCAATGGGACGCACCACGGCATTTTTGGTAAATAAGAATCGCGCCTGCGGGCGGGAGAATCTGGCAAACATGAGACCGGTAATGAGCGCCAATGACATGAGACCGACGAAAATCTCGATCATCGCGACCAGGTGGCCGTAGAACGTTTCGGGATGCATCTCGCCATAACCTACGGTGGCCAAGGTCTCCACGCTGAAGAAAAAATCGCCCGCGAATCCGGGCGGATTTAGGTTGGCGATGCATCCGGGGACTAAGTAGTAGAGAAAGCCGAACAATAGATCGAAGACGATAAAAAAGCTGGCCAGCGTGGCGAACAGGCGCGGCCAACTTACCGTCATGAAATGATGGAACAGATCGTGGAATATCGGCCTGACTATTCCTTCCGTGACGACCCGGCGCGAGCCCAGTTTGACGATCCGGCGTCCCAACGGCCTGCGCTCGCGCATGGGGCGGGGGCTCTTCAATCGATGTTTGGAAGCGCTCATGCTGCCGGTGCGGCGGGTTCCCCCTCCCCGTGCGCGAGCCTAGATTTCACCCATCATTTGGGTTTCTTGAACCGTAAAAGGAATTGGTCCGTGTGACCGCGCACCGATGGATCGAAAACGCTTTTGGTGTGATCGTCGGCCTTGTTCGCAAGAATTGAGCTCTCGGCATCCAGCTTGAAGCCGGCCGCCAGCACATCGGATTTCACCCTTGCCGGGTCGATCCGATGCAATGTGTCGGTTGCCTCAATGCCGGATCCCGCCGTCGCTGCGTGGTCCAACACCACATAGACACCGCCCGGCTTCAGGGCGGCGAAGACCGCCTTGTTGAACGCGGGGACGTCCGCAGGTCCCATAAACTTGTCGTAAAGATCATGATAGTTCTGCCGAATGAACACGGCATCGAGTCCCGACGGCAATGGCGAAGCGACCGGTTCCGCACTGACGATGACATTGGGCGACTGACTCGCGAGCTCTTTCATCTTCTCCAACGCTTGTGGGTAGTGCTTGACGACTTCAGCCGTTTCAATCGCATACACCTTTCCGGTTGGCCCGACTGCCTGCGCCAGCGACGCGGTCAGGCGCCCGGCCACGATATCAGCCACGCGATCTCCCTTCTTGAGGCCGATGAATTTGACGACCTCGGGCGCCTTCCAAGCAGGATCGGGGGCCGGCGCGGCGGTTTGCGAAAATGCGCTCGTTGAAATGGCCAAGGTCAAGAACAGTGCCAGGTTTCGCATGTGCCAATCCTTCTATTTGGTTTCAAAGTAAGCAGCGGCGGCGTCTGCAGCTCAGTTTAACGATTTGATCGGAAAAACACATGGCAATTTCGAGCGGCCGTCGCGGGTCGGTCCCTGAAACCGCCGGCTTCAGCCCGCAGGCCGCGCGCTCACGCTGCGAACAAACGCAGCGACCTCCTTGACGACCGGCGAGCGCCAGCGCGCCACCAGCGCGAAGGGCGCCAAGGTGTCGTCGTGCCCTCGATGCGGAAACAGATGCATCTCCCCGCGCACATGTTCGCGTACCAGCGCATCGTGCAATTCAATCGTTTCTCTAGGTAGAACCTCCTTGTCGGAGAGTCCTTGCAGCAATAGCGTCGGCGGGGCATGCGAATCCACGAATCGAATCGGTTGCCAGTCCTTCTCGGTGAAAGGCGGCGCAAAAGCCGCCCGCAGCGCGTCTGAATCCGGAACCAGGACATAGGGTCCGGAAAGCCCGACGAGGCCCACGATGTCCCTGGCATGGGCGCCGAAACGCTCCAGAAAAGCGTGATTGAACGCCAGAAACGCTGCAGTGTGAGCGCCGGCGGAATGGCCCATGAGCACAATTCGGCGCGGATCGCCGCCAAATTCCGCAACATGCCGCTCCACCCACGCCACGGCGTGCGCGCCATCTTCATCAAATAGCGGGAAAGTAACCTGCGGATACAACCGGTAATCCGGCAATACCGCGACGAAACCGAGCTTTGCCAGCGCGGTTCCGACAAAGCGGTAATTTGATTTGTTGCCCTTCTGCCAGGAACCGCCGTACCAAAAAATGACGACCGGCCGATTTACGGCCATGCGCGGCGCGTAAACATCCAATTTTTGGCGCGGACCCGTACCATAGGGTAGATCGACCTGGCGATCGACGTCGCTGAACGCGGTGGGCGCATTGGCCGCGAAGAAGGTGATGGCGGCGCAACCGGACAGGCTCGCAAAAAGTAATATTGCGCCGAGAAATGCAACGGAACTGCGGTATCGCGACATATACCCCGCTTTTCTTATCAAGAATCGCTCCTCATATACTACAGTTCAACGTCAGTTCTTGCCGGCCCGGCTGCCGCGGTCTTACACCCCACGAACCTGCGCAACCTGCATCGTGCACTGCGGATTTCTCAAACCGTAGCCACATCACATTTTCAACGGGGTTGGTCACGTAATGTCCGGCCATGTGTCAGCGCTACGCACTCCCAGATCAGGCGACGGTGGAGAGAGAATTCATGCCGTCGCGGATTTGGTGGCGTTTCTCCGCGAGATACAATGTCGCTGCAGCACAATATGTGCCGGCAATCCGCTGGCACGACGGGCAGTCCGAGGCGGTGATGATGCGCTGGGGGCTGATCCCCTCCTCCGCCGAGGGCCGCGCCGTCGATACGCCGCCGACCGTCGACGAGGACCAGATCCTGGCCTCTCCCGCATTCCGCGGGCCGTGGCTCGAGGGTCAGCGCTGCATTTTGCCCGTGTCCGGATTTTATGCCTGGCAACTGACCAATCGGCGCTATCGTCAGCCCTACTTCGTGCACTTGTTGAACCGCTCGGTTTTCGGCGTAGCGGCGATCTGGGATCGATCCGTCACTGAGGACGACGATGTGATCGAAAGCTGCTCGATCATTTGCCTACCGCCGAATGACCTGATTGTCCGCGTCGCCAACACGGACGGCCGCATGCCCGCCATATTACGGCGCAAGGATTATCAATCGTGGCTGCGGGGCACGCCGGCCACGGCAAAGGCAGCCTTGCACGCCTACAATCAGGCCGGCATGCAAGCATATCCGGTCAGTCCGCGCATCAATTCGCCCACTGCCGATGATCCTGGCCTCATTCAGGCAGCGGAACTCGTTGTTTAGCGTGCCCGCCGCGAGTTACGCTTGCAGGCAGGGAAAATCGCAGCAACTCGAGGAGTTTTGGGCATGGGAACGACAATCTCCTATCGGCGACCTGATGGGAAGGAAGTAAACGGTTATCTGGCCGGATCTCATGACGCGGCCCGCACGCCTGGGGTCGTCGTGATCCAGGAATGGTGGGGAGTGAACGACCAGATCCGTGGCGTCGCGGATCGATTGGCCGACGCTGGCTATCGTGCACTCGTACCAGACCTGTACCGCGGCAAATCCACGCTCGAGGCAGAGGAAGCACATCATTTGATGACCGGGCTGGATTTTGCCGATGCTGCCTCTCAGGACATCCGCGGCGCTGTGCAATTCTTGAAAAAAAATGACGGCAAGGTCGCAGTGGTTGGATTCTGCATGGGAGGCGCGCTGACGTTGCTTGCGCTCTGCATGGCGCCGGAAATCGATGCCGGCGTCGTCTGGTACGGCTGTCCGCCGCTAGAGTACCTCGACGCGACCAAAATCAAGGCGCCTATACAGGGGCATTGGGCCACTCAGGATGAGTTTTTCAAGATTGCTTCGATCGATGGGCTTGAGCAGAAGCTACGCGCGGCTCATGTGAACTATGACTTTCATCGTTATCTTGCACATCATGCATTTGCCAACGAGACCGCTGTCGGGCCGCACCGGATACCACAGACTCAATTCGACCCTGTCTGGTCTCAGCAGGGCTGGGATCGGACTTTCAGATTCCTCGGCCGTTGGCTGGGCTGAATCGCAACAACCTGCGCGGCTGATCCGGCGCCCCGCTAATCGCGGTGCGAATGCTAGGATGGCGCCCCACTTGCCGAGAACGATTCATGCTCCTGTATACCGATTCCAATTTTGCCAGCCCTTATGCCCTGGTGGCATACGTTGCCTTGCTCGAGAAAGGCCTGACGTTCGAGGTGAAACCGCTCGAATTGTTCGCGAATGCCCAGCGCGAAGCCGATTTCGCCGCGACTTCGCTAACGAGTCGCGTGCCGACGCTTGTGCACGATGATTTCGCCCTGTCGGAATCCTCAGCGATTTGCGAATACATCGACGAAACCTTCACCGGCACCCGCCTCTATCCGACAGATACGCGCGAACGAGCGCGGGCGCGCCAAATTCAAGCGTGGGTGCGCAGCGATCTTATGCCGATTCGCGAGGAGCGCCCAACATTCGTCGTGTTTTGCGGCTCCAGGAGGCCGGCGCTCTCGGCCAAGGCAGTGGAAGCCGCTCAGAAGCTCTTTGCGGCCTCGCTGCAGTTGCTCCATGGCCGCACCGAGAATCTGTTCGGGCAGTGGTCGATCGCAGATGTGGATCTCGCCATGATGCTGCAGCGTTTGGTGGCGCACGGCGACGAAGTGCCGCCTCGGCTCAAGGATTACGCCAATCGCCAATGGAATAGGCCAAGCGTTCAGCGTTGGGTCCGGCATTCGCGCCCGCCCCTGACCGAGTACTGACCGGGCGCGAAGACGATCCGTGTGCCGGCCGACAAGCTGTCGTGCAGCACTAGTTAGTTTGCTGAATGCTCTTTCAGATTCACGAGTTTATGTGAAAAAGCGCTATTTTAACGCTCAAATTTACACCCGCCTTGACATATTGCGCATGCGGCCGTGATCACCGCGGACGATTCTTTTTCGCCAGCTCTGCAAAATAGCTGTCGATGCCCGGCAGCAATGATGCACTCGTCAGGGTGTCGATGATGCAGAGAAGTCGCACGCATGGATGCGTGCGCGTTTACAGTTGCCGCCGCTCATTTGCTTTCCTTGAACGTCACCCATGACATGACCAAGCCCTGCTCTCGCGGGTCTCGGCTGATACGGCCGCGCACCGTTACAAATTGATCGGCCGATATTGGCAGCGCATCGCTGACAGTTGAAGAGGCGTATCTTGCATCAAACACGTGCATCGTGTAGGTCCTGTTCCGCGCCCGGATCCACGCCACGGCGGCATCCGGCCATCTGCCAAATAATGCGATGGAATTATCGGCAAGCACATATCCGCACCCTGCCAAGACATCGACAGGCACGATGTTCCGCGGCGGCTGAGCGTCCTGCAGACGCTCGTCGAGTGTGTAAAGAACAGCCTCGCCGGCGCGATAAACGATGAAAGATGTTTGGGGTGATTCCGCCATCGAGCGCAGCTGTACGATGAAATCGCCGTCGATGACTCTCTTTGCCAGGGTCTCGCCCCTTTCATTGGCTCTAATCACCCGAGACTTGTCATTCGAGTCCCAAGCGGTGAAGACGAAGCCGGGCCCGACAACGGCGGCCGGCCCCGGGGACGGCATGTTGTCGATGAAATTTTGCCGAATCTTCACTCCGCTGCCGTCGAGCTCCACGAGCCAGATGTAACCATGGGTGCCGTCGTTGGCATTGCCGAGCAGCAGTATTCGGTCCTGCCAAGGAAAGCATCGATAAAAATTGGAATACCTGAATCGCGAATCGTCGTTTGGCACTTCGACGCGTCTTTCAACTGCCCGCCCATCGCGGTCGAGTATCAACAAAAGGTTCTCGGTGCTTCCACTCTTATACTTGCCGCCGCACAGCAGTGTGTTGCCGTTTGCAAGCGATACCGCTCCGTGAAATTCAGACTGTGGAGTCGAATCGCTGCCGGTATTGATGCCGCTGTCAAGCGGATCGATGAATTGCCACAGAAAAGTTCCGTGACTGTCCGTGGCGACCACCCATGCGCTGGCGCCATTTCCAATGACGACAAAGCCGCCATCGCGCGTGCGCGCAATCGCATCAACGCGCGGACTGAGATTGGGGAGGAAAATCTCCCGGCCCACGGTGATCGATCGCTCGTGTCCGGTGCACGACGCCAGCAGTAATGCTGCGATAAGCCCGAATCCACTGCGGCAGCCAGGTCGAAGTAAGCAGATAGTCTTGATACCTTATGCGGGAATCTTGATGCGAACCATCCGTACGCTAGACGCGTGAGATTTTCAAGCTGCGCGCGACCGATCTCTCGGGTCCCCGGTTCTTCGATGAGTTGCCATGCGATGCTTTCCGACAGGAGCTAGCGGAAATGCCTGACAAGACGCAGCTTCCTAGCGCAATACGATACTCGGCATAATGCTTGACTCCCCGGTAACGCGATCGCGCTCATTTGACCCCCCGCAACAGCCGGAGTGGCATCGCATGATTGCGGAGGCCGCGTACTACCTGGCGCAGAAGCGTGGATTTCTTGGAGGCCATGCGCTGGACGACTGGCTTGCCGCGGAGCAGCAGATAAGACTGGCGATTTCACCCCACTTGAAATCCGAGGCGAGCATGAGCCCCAAGATGGGTCGGAACCTGGGCGCTGAGGACCAGAAACCTCTCGAATCAGGCGAGAAGAGCGGCGCCGCACGCCCGGTCGCGAATAGCGAACCGACGCAACAACGCAACGCTTCGCAACGGCAGCGCGTTTCGCGCTTCGAGAAGTTTGCATCCACCCAAGCGGCGGGCGACGGCATAGAGGGTGAAGCGCTCAAGCCCGGAAAAACCATCGACGAGAAGCTCGGCGCCAACATGGCCGACCGCAAATAACCATGACCAATGAATCCACGAGCGGTGAACTGACGAGTGTCGATGTCAGCGACGCGATTTCGCGCGAGGCGCTTGCGCAAGCGCGCCGTATCGAAGAAGCGGAACGGTATCGCAACAATCCCGGCCCGGTCGGTCCGCCCCGACCCAGCCATGTCTCGACGCTGACGCCGGAGGATCCCATTTAACCGAAGCTCGGGTAAGGCGCAGTCCATGTCCACGATCTTGCATTTTTCTCCGGCCCATACCGGCCGCGCGCGGCAAACTCTCGAAGGGCTTTTCAGGGAGTGCGGCGTACGAATCAATGGCAGCGAACCCTGGGACATCCGTGTATTCGACCAAGGTTTCTATCCGAGAGTTCTGCGCCAAGGATCCTTGGGGTTCGGCGAGTCATACATGGAGCGATGGTGGGATGTCGAAGATTTGGAGGAACTCGTTTATCGATTGTTAAGCGCTCGCTTGGACGAGCGGGTGCGCACCTGGAATGACGTAATCGCCTATTTGAGCGCCGTCCTGCTCAATCGTCAGCGGCCGAGGCGCGCTTTCGCGGTCGGCGAGCGCCACTACGATCTTGGTAACGACCTTTACGAGCACATGCTTGATTCGCGCATGATTTACAGTTGCGGCTATTGGCAGAACGCGCGCACTCTGGATGATGCGCAGCGCGCGAAACTCGATCTTGCATTTCAAAAGCTTGCCCTGAAACCCGGACAACGGGTGCTTGATGTGGGCTGCGGCTGGGGCGGCGCCTTGGAGTATGCAGCCAGAGAGTATGGGGTCGAAGGCGTCGGCATCACGGTTTCCCGCGAGCAAGCCGCCTATGCCCGCGACAAATGCGCCGGCCTGCCCATCGAAATACGCTTGCAGGACTATCGCGACATGCGCGGCGATTACGATCACATCTACTCCATTGGAATGTTTGAGCACGTCGGCCCCAAGAACTATCGGCGATACATGAGGATCATGCGGGGTTGCCTAAGGCCCGGTGGACGTTTCCTATTGCATACCATCGGCGCCAACGAAGCCAGCAAACGGAGCGGCAACGACCCATGGATCGAGAAATATATCTTCCCAAACTCGAAATTACCGACGGGCCCCTCGATTGTCGATGCCATCAAGGGGCTCTTTCACATCGCCGGGCGCCAAGGCATAGGTAGCCACTACATTCCAACGCTGCGAGCATGGCGAGCCAATTTCGAACGGCATTGGCCCACACTCAGAAAAACGCGCGACGACACCTTTTTTCGGATGTGGAAGTTTTACCTGAACTCGAGCGCTGCCACTTTTCGAGCCGGAAAGAACGACGTTTGGCAGATTTTGTTGATGCCAGAATGAGTTGCCGCTCTATAGAATCTCGCATCGCCGATGCAGCCTTGGCTGCCTCAGCAGCGTGACGGCAATTATTTTGCAGCCTACATGATTTGCCGCCGTTCCTTACTTGCCGGGGCCGCCTCCTCACTTGCCCTGTCGGCAGTGGGATTTCCGCTTGCCAGATCGGCCGCGGTCTCGGGATTGAAGCTCGGAAAGCCGCGACCGTTCTCATTCGAGGGACTCGTCAACGAGATGCGCCAGCGAGCCCAATCCGCTTATGTGCGCGACAATTCCCTGCCGCAAGGTGTACTCGACCGAATTGGCTATGATGAGCATGGCAAACTCAAGTTCGCATCCGAGTACGCCCTTTTTCGCGATGGTCCCGGCCAATTCCCGGTCACATTCTTTGCTCTCGGCAAATACTTCCGCACACCTGTGCACATGTGGGTACTCTCGGCCGCAGGCCAGAGTGTCAGCGCGCGCGAAATTCTGTATGACCCGGCCTACTTCAGCATGCCCGCGGACAGTCCGGCGCGAGAGCTACCGAAGGATGCTGGGTTCGCGGGTTTCCGCATTCAGGAGAGCCGGCTGGGCGATGTCCGGAATCTTGACTGGCACAGCAACGACTGGGCGGCCTTCCTGGGTGCCTCTTATTTCCGCGGCATCGGCGAGTTGGGCCAGTATGGTCTATCCGCGCGCGGCATCGCCGTGGATGTATCCACACCGGGCCGGTCGGAGGAATTTCCGGATTTCATCGGTTTCTACTTCGAGCCGCCGGCGGAATCAGCCAATCAAATGACCGTTTACGCTGCGCTGGATGGCCCCAGTCTGACCGGCGCATATCGCTTCGTGCTCCAGCGGCATCATGGTGTTGTAATGGAGGTCGAAGCGCGCATTTTCCCGCGTCGGGACATCGAGCAACTCGGTATCGCACCCATGAGCTCCATGTTCTGGTTCTCCGAGACCATCAAACCCACCGCCATCGATTGGCGCCCTGAAGTCCACGACTCCGATGGGCTGGCGCTCTGGACCGGCGCCGGCGAGTACATTTGGCGGCCGCTGAACGACCCCGCGGCACCGTCGGTCTCGACATTTGCCGACAAGACGCCGCGCGGTTTCGGGCTGCTACAACGCGATCGCATCTTCGATCATTACCTGGATGGCGTTCGCTACGACCGCCGCCCAAGCCTATGGGTCGAGCCGCTCGATGATTGGGGCAGCGGCTGGATCCAGCTCATCGAGCTGCCCACCAACGACGAGACGGAAGACAACATCGTCGCCATGTGGGTGCCCAAGGATCGTGTTAAAGCCGGCTCCAACCTACGCTATCGTTATCGTCTGCAATGGTGCGCAACCGAGCCGCACGACACCTCTCTCGCGCGTTGTGTGGCAACTCGTCTCGGCCGTGGCGGCGAGCCCGGCAAGGCGCGCCCCAACGGAGTGCATAAATTCGTGGTGGAGTTTCTTGGAGGCCCGCTCGAGTCTCTACCCTATGGTGTCAAGCCCAAGCCCATTATCTGGTCATCGTCCGGCACTTTTTCCTATGTGTTCACCGAAGCGGTGCCTGACGGCGTGCGAGGACATTGGCGGGCACAATTCGATTTCACCGCCGCCGCTCAGAAGGTCGTCGATATGCGGCTATATCTCCAGAATGGCGCGCAGACGCTGTCCGAAACCTGGCTGTATCAATTCCACCTCGCGTGAGTCGGCTGTAATCACCGGCCGAGGGTCAGCTCGCCCCACGGATGCAAACTCTTCTCGTTTCGCACAATGGTTGATCCATTCGGGCCGCTGGATGCGAGTTTTTGGCCCACAATCGCCTCGGAATGGCAAATTTTGATCTCAAAAGAGCCACCGCGGCTCTGCGTGAGTAAGATGTGGGCTATGCAAGAAGGAATTGTTCCTGCAGGCGGGCGTGAATTCGGCGACTCTTCGCAAGTCGATACTGAGATCGAATCGTTGGCGCGCGAGACGCGGATGCCGCGCGAACTGGTTGCAAGCCTCTACGCAAGCGAACGTGAAAAGCTAGAAAGAACCGCCAGGATTAAAACCTATGTGTCGGTATTGATTCATCGTCACGTCAAAGCCTTGTTGCGGGACCAACAGCGCGCTTAGGACTTGCCGTACGGTGAACCGTTCGTGCGATGCGATGCCTCACCTTCGCATAGCAATTCATGTTCGCTGACCTCATCGTCGTCGTCCATTTGATGATCGTCCTTTTTGTCGTGCTGGGCGTTCCACTCGTTTACTTGGGCGCGGCACGGCACTGGGCTTGGGTCAGAGGCCTGCGCTGGCGGCTAGTTCATTTGATTGCCATTGCCGTGATCGCTGCAGAGTCGCTTTTCGGTATCGTCTGCCCTTTGACGCTTTGGGAGGACAGACTGCGCGGCGAGCAAACTGCCACCGGCTTTATCGAACGCTGGGTGGATCGAATTCTCTTTTACGACGCTCCCACCTGGCTGTTTACTGTCGCCTACATCGCGTTCGCCGCGCTGGTTGCCATCACTTGGGTGGTGGTGCCGCCGATCCGATGCCTGCGCAAGCGGGTGTAGACTCAACAGTCGTGTCACCAAGTGCCATTTGGCCCAAACTCATCAGTGCTTCTGCTTCGCAAACGACCCACGCGCTTCCTTGATCTCGGGTCTTCCAGGCGTGTCGGCGTGCGCACAAACCGTCAGCAGTTCGCCAAAATATTTTTGACTCAAATCTCTACTCCCGCTGAGCTTCGCTGCGTGCGCTGCTCCATATAATGATCGGAAGCGCCGCGGCTCCTTCTCCAGCGTCGCTTCAAATTGCTCCAACGCCTTAACGGGATCATTTACCTGCAAAAACATCTCGCCCAGCAGCTCGCGTGCCGGGGATAGCGGCCCCGGTGTCAGTACGCTTTTTTCCGTGCCGTCTTCCATATCCGCTGCCGACTCCATCTGCCGGAGCGCTTCCTGTTTGGCGCCGGCTGCCAAAGCTGACCATGCCGCAACGGCAACGGCCTGAATTTCTACCTGCCGTGCCCAGTACATCTCATTAGCGCTGGAGAGGCGCTCCTGAATCAGTTTCAGTGCCGCGGATGCCTCGTTTGCCGCAGCCCTATGTCCGAGTCGCGCCGCGCCCAAGCCTCGCGCAAACCACGTTATCGCATCGGCAAAAGGAAACGGGGTCTCCCGCAATGCAAGCTGTTCTGCCTGCTGCCAGTCCCGTCGCTCCAATGCGTATCGTGCAGGGATCGCCGCCAGTGCAAAGTATCCAGCTACGGGAGGCCCAGCCCCGATAAGCAACGCGTTCGGATCGAACCGTGATGCAATTTCCGGCACTGATTTCACGATTCGTCCCGCCGCGTCATCCTGAGCCGTTTGCAAGTAAGCGTAGGTCTCGTAGTCGCTGGCATGCAGCTCTTCTGCCGTCTGCCCCTGCCGCCGAGCCGCCGCCGCAGCGGCCACATTGCTATCAATGGATGCTTGCCAATATCCTAAGCGGGTAAATGTATGTGACGGCATATGCAGCGCATGGGGAGCGTCGGGGGCGATTTCCGAATAGCGTTGCGCCGCGCTAAGCGCTTGCCCCGCCAACGCCGGCACATCGTAGGCGTGAATAATGTAGTGTGCCAGCCCGGGATGCGTCGGCTCCTGCGCAAACAATCTCTCGAGAATTCTCCCCGCTTCGAGCTGGTCCGCGTAGGTCTTGTCGCCGGGATCCGCGGCGACTGCGAGCGCCAACGCGTAGAAAATCGCAGCCTCGTGATCCTCCGAATATTTCTTTGCCAGGTCGCGCATGGCATTGCGGTAGGCGAGAATGCGTGCCTTTTGAGGCGTACTTTCAAAGTCCCTGTATAGATAGCCGGCGGCCGCGAGATAGGCGCGCTCGCGATCCGTTTTTGCGCCCAGCATTTCGCCTCGTCCTGCGTTCTCGCGGCCAAGTTGCAATAGGCGCTTGTCGATGATTCCGGGGGCAAAAGGATTCCCCCAGTCGCTCAGTGCGATTCCCCAGTAAGCGATTGCGCACGTCTCATCTTTGCCCAGCGCCGCTTTAAAAGTCTCTATTGCGCGGCTGAATTGAAAGGAATGCAGCAGCGCTACGGCGCGGTTGATCTCATTCTGTGCGGCGCCATTGCACGACGTGGAAAAGTGAACCTCTCCCAGCTTCTCATCAGTCCCATGCCGGTGCTGCTGCGCCATTCCACGCGCCGCAACAAAGACCATAAGAACAGCCGCGATGAGTTTTATCCCGTGTAGTGGTATTAGCTCGGCTTCCTGCGGCGCCAAATTCATCCGGTCACCTCAAGTTGCGCTCGAACTCAGCCAGTGCGGCGAACACGCGAAAGACCAACTTCCCCGTTGTGGACCTGTATCGACCTTCTCGGGTCGGGCGGTGTTCTTACCGCTGGCGTGCGCTTCGTATGTGTGACGACGCGCTTCAACGCATCACGTTGCAGATCCAATGTCTGATCGTCTCTCGAGACACGGGCATAGCCGATTCGCATGGTGCAAAACTCGTTCGGTGGTACCGTCAGTGCATCATAGATTTCGAGATCTATTTTGCAATAGATTTGGGCAGTTTGGGACCGAACAAACTTCAGCTCGCGAGCTGGAGCGCTGCCGGTGACGGGTCGCCGTTGAGGCGCCGTACGAACTCGCGCGTGCATCCCGATGCGGCGCGCATCACCTGGCTGGCCGCCTTCGCCTACTCGCGGGCGCTTGACCGATGACCTGGTCGACCTGTTAATCGAGACGATCCACCACATCGGCGCCCGCGCCGAGCGCAAAGTCGAACGGGAACTGCTGCTCGCAGACCTCAAGCGCGTCGCGGTGCCGCTCGATGGCATCGTGCGCGGCCTGTGGCGCGACGCTGTCGTGGAGAAGGATGCCACCGGGGGAGTGTATGTTGTTTAAATTATTATATATCAATATCTTGTGATATATATCGTATGTTAAATATCATGGATACTGGTATTCGCTGCCCGGCCTCATCACCCTTGAGGTTGCCAATCGCAGAGCATCCGCATTTCTCCGTCCTTGATGGATGCCGCCGCAACTCGGTGCCAGGAGTGGCCGACTCGAAAGCGCAGCGAGATTTCTCCGGATCCATCGGCCAGCGTGTAGCTCGCTCACTCTGCCAAGCATGCACAGTACCGGCTGTCTTCGTCCTGGCGCACGCCGCCAGGATCGACGGACTCTAGGCCTCTCCGTATGCCAATCGATCCATCATCTCCGCAAATCGCCCCCAGTGAATCCGCTTTGCGGACTGGCGCCGCGCACCGGCCCAGAACAACGATCCACGCCCGATCTGCAGCTCTCCGAGCTTGAGATCTTTGCGATAGATTTGCAGCGTGAGAGCGGACTTGGCTTTCGCAAGCGTCGCATTGGAGATTTCAGCCTTCACTTCATATGCGTGGGGCAGTGATTTCTTGGCGTTTTTTTGCCTTCGGTGCGGCATGTGTTCCCCGTATGATGACGGCCCTGTCGACATTGTACGCGCCGCTGTGCGAATTGAGGTTCTACGCGCCCGATAGGGCGAAAGCGCGCCGTAGGCTAATTCCTACCGCAGTTCGGCAGTGTGGCCCCTTGGTCTCCTACGAAATCGCTCTGTTAGGGTCGCCGCAATGCGCCCCGAGCCGCAAGAAAACACTCAGGATTACCGGCAAGAGGCGCGGGAGATTCGCGCGAAAGCGCGCAAGGTGCGCGCTGCCGATACGCGGGCGCAGCTGCTTCTGATCGCCTCCCTTTACGATAAGCTGGCCGATCTCACCGAGACACTTATTCCTTCGCTGCATGCCAGAATTGCCGTCAATTCACGTGTGAATGATCCGACGGAAGGGACCGACGCGCTGTAGGCGATGACCCGGGCGCACTCGGGGCGGCGGGCGATGGAGAGCTAAAGCCGCAGCAGAAATAATCTGCCTTGGTCCGTCAAAAAGGAATCCTCAAAGGATGACCAAGAAACCGCATAACGACCATCGAAAAGTTTTGGACGAAACCGCGACATCGATTCGAACACTGGTTCGGGACTTGGAGAGTAGAAAAACCGAAGGGCGTCCCATCACCGCGTCCGAAATTCAATCGATAGCCGGCCGGTTGCAACTTCATGTCGAGGATCTTCTCTCGGCATCGAGAAGTCTGCGGGAGGAAAAACTCGAAAGATGATCCGCAGTATTGGCTGACCGGTGCCGTGCCAAGCACTTCTCGAGGCGCTGCGTGCTGAATGCTCGGCGCCGCCATCAATCAAGCGACTTGTGTCCGGGCGACAGCTTGGCGTCGAGAAACTCCGCGACTGCGTGGTAGGCGCGCAGCCAACTCTCATGGCGCAGGAAGCCATGGATTTCGTCTGGGAAGATGAGCTCCTGGCAATCGACTCCCTGACGATTCAGCGCCTCCACCAGCCGCATGGTTTCCGAGAAAGCCACGTTACGATCATCGTCGCCGTGAATAAGCAGCACGGGCGAGCGCCAGGTTGTCACCGCGCTGATGGGCGAGGCAGCAAGAGCCGTCGCCAACTCATCCGCGGTGGCGTCAAGAGCGTAGAAATCCCGTCCACCCCGCTCGCCGAGACTCCAATTATGCCAGTCGTGCACGCCGTGCAGATCTACGCCGGCTGCGAATAGATCAGAGTTTCGCGATAGGCCGAGCGCTGTCATATAGCCGCCGTAGCTGCCTCCCCACAGACCGATGCGCGCGGGATCCACATCCTGTCTTGCGCGCAGGTAGGCCGCGGCCGAGAGCAAATCGTTGTACTCGCTCGCGCCGGTGGCCCCGAAATGTTCCGCTTCCCTGTAGTCGAGACCATAGCCGATTCCCGAGCGATAGTTCAGAGCCAGAACGACGTAGCCCTTGCTCGCCAGATATTGATTGAGGGCATAGGCGTTGCTGTAGTAATCCATGTAATGCCAGCCCGCCAGCATTTGCCTAACCGGACCACCGTGCATGAACACCACAGCCGGATGCCGCGTGACGGCAGCTGCGCCGGCCGGGAGGAATAACTGACCATGGGCAGCGATGCCGGCCCGCAGCGGCAGCACCACCGACTCCGGTGTCACCAACGAAGCCGGAAAATCCTTGGGGATACCTTCGCGAACCAAATCGACTGGCGTCTTTCCCGCTTCGAGGACCGCAATCCGCATCGGCAACTGTGCACTCGCGCGCAGGAGGCCGATCGACACGCCGTCGGAGGCAACCACGGGCATGGTTTCGATGCCGCTACCGCCAGTCAACGCGATCGGTGCTCCGCCCGGAAAATTCAGCCGCCACAGATGGCGGCGGTCGATGTCGCCCGAGTTGCCGGCGTAAACGATGGCGCTGCCATTGCGAGCGGCCGCGGCATACTCGATCTCGAAATTGCCGGGTGTCAGAAGTTGCGGCCGGCCGCCGCCGGCAGGCACAGCATAAAGATGCAGCCAACCGTCGTTCTCGGCCGGAAATACCAGTTGGTCTCCCGGCGTCCAGAACAATTGCATGTCGGAACTCAGCGGGTGAAATACGCTACCCTCACCTCGCGGCGCCCGATAAACCTCGCGCGCGGGGGATTCCCCCGAAACGGCGGCAATCCGGATAGCCCAAGGTTGCCCGGTTCGATGCGGGCCGATACCCACTTCGTCGTGGCTCCACGGGAGCCGCAAAAACGCCAGCCGCGAGCCATCGGGTGACCAGCGCGGTTCGAGGTCCAAAGCGGCACCCGGATCGATCCAACGCAAGGTTTGCAGCTTGAATGAATAAACGCCCACGAAACTGTGATCGCCGCGGTTGCTGACGAACGCCAAAAGATTTCCATCCGGCGAGAAACGCAGCGAATCGAGGTTGCCGCGCGCCTTGAAAAGCTGGGAGGGCTTGGCGTCCGGCTGCAACGCCACAGACCATATTTCGCCTTTGTGCAGGAACAAGATCCGCTCACCATCCGGTGAGGCTAGAGGAGCGTGTCCTTCGGCAAGCTTTAGCGGAGAACCCCCGCGTGAATCGACCCAATAGATCGCCTGCTCCACGCCCGCGGTGAGATGGGCGGGATTCGGTGCCGACTTGTCCGGATCCTCGAAATCCCCGCCGCGAACGAACATCACGCCTTCATGCCGCGGCACGAAGGCCAGATCCGCCATGTCCTGACCATCGTCTTCGGCATACGCGGTGAGCGGCCGCGCGTCATAACCGTTGCCCGAGGTGCGATGGCTGGCGAGCCATACATTGCGCCGCCCGGCCGCGTTGCTCACCCATGCAAAATGATTTCCGTCGGGAGAGGCAACCAAATCGGAAGGAAACGGTGCGCTCAGGATCTGCTCGATGGTAAAGGCACGAGCAGGAGCCGCAGCATCGGCCCGCCCTGGGGCAGCCGCCGCGAGACCGATCGCCAGAAAGACCGCGCCCAGGACCAAGAGACCGCGATCCAAAAGAATTCTATTCATAGGTTCCCCAGTTGTTCTCGAGCTGCGGCAAACTTACTCGCGATAGGCCGCTACTTTTTGTCGGTTGCCATCAAGGCTTTCAGCCGCTCTTTGGCGATCATCAGCACAACACCCGCATTTCGGTCTGCCACCTCACTGACCCGATACTCGGCAGCCGTACCGAATAGCTCGGCAATTTCCCGGGGCAGCAGCTTATAGTCCTCGGAAATCCACGCCGCCATATTTGCCGTCGCGCTCTTAAACGCATCGTCGAGCGAGCCGCCCAGTCCCATCGCCATGATGTGCGTTGCGGTTTCCAGTCTCGGAGCGGGCGTGCGCCGTTCTGAAATCAGGTCCACGGTAAACTCAACGTCAAGCGATGTCTCGAGCGCGTTGCCGTTCAACTCGCCATCTCCCTGCGCCGCATGCCCGTCACCCAGATATAAGAGAGCACCAGGCACCGATACCGGCAGGTAGACGGTTGCGCCCTCGGCGACTTCATTGAAGTCCATATTGCCGCCATAGCTGCCAGAGTCCCCGGTGGACGGCGCACCACGCAACGCAGCGGGGGCGGTCGCAATACACCCCAACATCGGATGCAACGGGACTGTGTAAGCTGCCATGTGAGTGGCCGGCTTTTGCAACGAAGCTACGCCGTGCGCAAGATCAAGGTGCCACATGACCGTCTTGCCGCCATCCTTCATCTGCACGGCCAGATGGCTATCTGTTCCGCGACCGACCACCCCATCGTCGCTGATCGCGTAATCCCGGTTGAGCCGCAGCCGCGTCAGATGAATCACGAGTGTGTCGCCGGGCAGCGCCGACTGAATGTAGAAAGGTCCCGTCTGCGGATTGCCGCCTAAAACGCGACGCCGGCCGTCTTGATCCGTACCGCCGGCATCCACCGTCGTCGTGTGGATCGAGTCTCCCGGATTGACGGATAACACCGGCTTATTCGTTGCCGAGAACTCGCGGTAGAAGACCGCCGGCACAAACTCGTGATGCAGCGGAGCCGTGCGGTGCTCTTGGCGTATCGGTATTGCGGTAAAGGAGTACCGGTCCGGATGAGACTCGTCCGCTGCATCGGTCTCGAGCACAGTGCCCGATAGCACGCCGCCCTTCAACACGGCTTCCACCTTGGAGGTGCCTCCCGAATCGTCTTTAGCGACGAAATGGATCGCACCGTCTGCCACAGAGCCTTCGAACCCGTCTCCAAAAAAGGACCCGGTGATCCTCTGGGCCTGCTGCTCGATATTCAACCGACCGTAGAGAGGCGTCCCGTGAAGATCTGCGGTCACCAGCCAATGAGCGCCAAGAGACTCGGCCGCAGCGGCAATAACTCCGGCCGGCAGGGTCGCGGATGCCATCAAGGCGACAATTGCTCCGACTGTTTTGCGATTCATCGCCGCATTCCCCTGCTCCCAATCAATGGCCGACCGATCTTCGCACCCTACTGGATGACCTGGTGTTCCTTCAGTATCTCCACGATCCTTTCTATCGGCAGTGCCTGCACCGTATGCCCGTTGCCTGACATGGTTGTCGCCTTGAGCATGGAGTTGTATATGGCTTCTTCCGTCGCTTCGGTCGCTGCTAAAAAAAGCGGCGACATTGCGTCGTTGCTCATGATTTCGACATTCCGCGTGAGGGCCTTGTCGTCGCCTCGGACCCGCACTTGCTGTGAGGTTGAGAAGGCGATCGCATAGTCTCCACTGCCATTTGATGCCGAACTACCCGTGCGCGCAACACCCAACCACGCCCTCGCCGCCAGGCGCTTTAAGTTGTGCGACTCCATTGGTGCATCGGTGGCGACGACAATCATGCAAGAGCCATCGCATCGAGCGTCCCCGTCGGCAAGATGCCGACCTTAAGACCGAGATCCGAGGAGCGCGGGCGAACTTCAGGCGCCGTGCCGCGCGCATCGGCCGATGCCGTGGTCAAAAGAACCGCAAAAACGGCAAAAAACTTACCGACCATGCTCATAGCATACTATTCTTTGTACGCCCCCGGGGCAGGTGCTGTCGATCCAATGCTTCATCTCCAAAGGACATCTGTGAAAAGAATACTTATCCTGGCCCTGTGTTTGGCCTTGGCGCCGACCGTGTGCTTGGCGCAGCAAGCCGTGTCGACGACGCCGCATCTCCTGGCGATTCGCGCCGGAAAATTCATCGATGTGCAAAGCGGGCAAACGTTGACGAATCAAATTATCCTGATCCAGGGCGCCAAGATCGAAGCGGTTGGCCCCGATGTCAAGATACCCGATGGCGTCGCCGTCATCGATCTGTCGAAGATGACCGTGCTACCCGGCCTGGTCGATTGTCACACGCACTTAGCCGACCTGCACGATTCCGACCCCCTGATTTCTTTGCGCATGAGCGCAACCGAGACGGCCTATGCGGCCATCCCCAATGCGCGCGTCACCCTCCTGGCTGGATTTACCACGGTACGCGATGTGGGTGTTTATCGCGCGTTCAACGATGTCGCCATGCGCGACGCCATTGCCAAGGGAATATTCATCGGGCCCCGCATGTATGTGGCCGGCGCCTATGTGACGATCAGCGAGGGAGCCGGCGCGATGACCGGGCTGGCCAAAGACATCGAGCTGCCGCTCGATCTGCGCTTCGGTATCGCCAACGGCCCCTGGGATGTCCGGCGAGTTGTGCGTGAACTCGCTCATTTGGGTGCCGATCACATCAAAATTCTGACGACCGGTGCCGTTCTCACGCACGGCAGCAACGCGAAGTCCATCGAATTCACCCCGGAAGAGATCAAAGCTGCCGTGGAAGAAGCGGCCAACTTTGGCTTACGAGTCGAGGCGCATGCACACGACGCCGCTGGCATCAAAAATGCGATTCGCGCAGGCGTCGCCTCCATTGAACATGCCACCCTCATTGACGATGAGGGGATTGCGCTTGCGAAACAGCACGGCACGTATCTGGACATGGACATCTACGATGAAGAATGCATTCAGTCGGATCCGTCAACGCCCGCCGACTTCCTGGCGCATGACGCAGGCTTGGGGGAGACACAGCGTCGTAACTTTACGAAGGCGGTACGCGCCGGAGTCAAGATGTCATTCGGGACGGATGCCGGCGTTTGTCCGCATGGAATAAACGCCCGTCAATTTGCATTCATGGTCAAGTATGGAATGACGCCGATGCAGGCGATTCAGGCGGCAACCGTCAATGCCGCCGACCTCATTGGTCATTCCGAACTCTTCGGTTCGATTACTCCGGGGAAATCCGCCGACATCATTGCAGTGAGCGGAGATCCGATCGCCGATATTCGCGCTCTCGAGCATGTTCGGTTCGTGATGAAGGAAGGAACCATCTACAAGCAGGAGATGTAGCGACCCGCTCCCGCTACAATTACTTGCGCCCGCCGGCAAGGGCTGCGGTTAGGCCAAGACCGATAAAGACGCCGCCGGTGACGTAGCGTCCCCAGTCCAAGAAGCGACTCTGGCGCTTGGCCCAAACGCCCGCCGTGCCGGCAACCAGGGCATAGAGTCCGTCGCTCGTCAGCCCCATCATGGTGAATAGCAACCCGAGGAAGGCGATCTGGACTGGCACCGCGCCTCGCGCGGGATCGACGAATTGGGGCAAAAATGCCAAAAAGAAAAGAGCGGTCTTCGGATTCAGCACATTGACAATGAAACCGTCTCGATACAGCGTCGTCAAGCTTCGCCGCGGCAGCTTCGCAGGAGAGGCGGTCGCGTCGCTTCGTCCAAGAATCCGCCGCACACCCATATAGATCAGGTATCCGGCGCCTGCGTATTTCACCAGCGCGAATGCCAACGCTGAGGAAGCGAGCAGTGCCGAAAGACCCAGCGTCGATGCCAGCACATGCACAAGCGTTCCGGTCGTGATCCCGAAGACCGAAGCCAAGCCCGCCATGCGGCCTTGTTCGACGCTGCGCGCGACGACGTAGAGCACCGCCGGTCCAGGAGTCAACAGCAACAGGGTCGCCGCCAAGGCAAAGACTCCAATCGATGTAGTGCTTGGAATGACCATGTGCATGCGAGGAATCTCCGCCTTATGCATCCGCAATAATAAACCGACCATTCATCGCGGCGACGATGGCACAATCGAATAGTACAATGGGCTCGCCGGCGGCGCTCGAGTCGTTTGCCGCCGGTCGATTCAAACTAACAGGATGACAATGATGCATACCAAAAGACTCACGCTCATGGCCCTTGGCTTTCTGGGAATCGCCCAGGTGCGTGCCGCCGGTCAAGCCATGGACGAAGTCTTCGCCCAGCACCAGCAGCAGTGGATCACCAAGCCTGAGTTCACCAGCCCGCTGGTCGATCATCTGCCGGCAGCCACCGCGGTCCCCTCGCCTCGCGACGTGTTGGGAGACGACATTGGCGCGCCCCGTGTGCTGCACTACTACGCCGATATTTTGAAATATTACCGCGCGCTGGCTGACAAATCGCAGCGCGTAAAGATAGTCCCGACCGGCAAGACCGAGGAAGGCCGGGAAACCGTGATTGTCCTGGTCTCTTCCGAACAAAATATACGCAACGTGGAGGTCAACCGCCAGAACCTCGCAAAGCTCGCCGATCCGCGCGGGATCACCGAATCGCAGGCGCGTGAGATTATCGCGCAAACCAAGCCCATGTATGTGGTCTTGGGGGGCCTGCACAGCTCGGAAACCGGTCCGCCCGAAATGCTCATGGAACTCGCTTATCGGCTGTCCGTCGAGGATAGTCCGGTGATCGAGGGGATTCGCGCGAACGTGATCGTCGCCATCAACCCGGCATCCGACCCCGATGGACGCGATCGCTATACCGACTGGTATTACCGCAACAAGATCGACGACACCGACGATCTTTCGCCGGTGCATAACGTGCCCTACTGGGGAAAGTACATTTATCACGACAACAATCGGGACATCAACTTCACCGGGATGAGTGCGCGCAATCTGCTCGGCTTTTATCTCGAATGGCATCCCCCGATCATGCACGACCTGCATGAGTCGGAACCATTTCTGTATACCTTCAGTGGACAGGCGCCGCAAAATTCCATGCTCGATCCGATCCTCTACGGCGAAATGCCGTGGTTCGCGAACTTCGAGGTGGCCCAATTGGCCAAGTACGGCATGCCCGGAGTCTGGACGCATAGCTTCGTCGACATGTGGTCGCCCGGCTATGTGGCTTTCATGTCGTCCAATCACAATGGTCTGGTGCGCATGTACGAGACCTTCGGCAACGGCGGCGCCACCACGATGTTGCGTCACGTGAAGCCCGTACCCGGCGCCACCGATGAGCTTCATCCCAACGATCAAACTACGCGCGAGTGGTACCGGCCTTCGCCGCCTTACGATACCGTGCAATGGTCGATGCGCGACAACACCAACTACATGGAAACCGCGTTGCTAACCGGATTGCAACAGACATCCATGCTCCCCCAGGCGGTGCTCGAAAATTTCTACAAGAAGAGCCGTGATGCCGTCACGGCGGCCCAATCACGCGCCCCTTACGCCTTCATTATTCCCACCGGCCGGCCCGACATGACGCGTGCGGCGATCCTGATCAACCTATTGCGGCTGCAAGGCATTGAAATCGGCGCATCCACCGGGGCCATAAAAATCAAAGAGGGCACCTACCCGGCCGGCTCATTCGTGGTCAAGCTCGATCAGCCCTATGGTCCACTCGCGAAAACCCTGCTGACCAAGCAAATGTTTCCCGATATCAAACTGAAAACGTACGACGACGCTGCGTGGACGATGGGCATGATGGCTCACGTTGAGGTGGTGGAGAGCGCAGATAAGACCGCGCTCGAAATCCCGGTCGCGTCGGTGGCGCATTACGACCCGCCGGGCTCGATCGATGCACCTCCCGCGGCCGCCTATGCGGTGCTCGACTACGGCTCGATCAACCTTGCGACCCTGCGCAATCGTCTGAGGGGAGTTTCGATAAAGATTGCTGAGCAGTCATTCACTTCGAACAATCGCGCGATTCCAGCCGGTTCGTTCATCGTCGGCGGAGGTGCTTATCAGAAGCTCAAGGCCGCGGTGATACCGCTTGGCCTCACGGCGATTGCATTGCCGGACAAGCCCGTCATCCGCGCCCATGAGTCAGCGACGCCGCGCGTCGCGATGTACAGCACCTGGGGGAGCACCCAGAATGTCGGTTGGGTACGCTACGCCTTTGACCAGTCTGAAACGCCATACCAACTCATTTTCAAAGAGCAGGTACGCGCCGGCAATCTTCGCGCCAAGTACGATGTGATCATCGTTCCCAGTCAGGGACGCTCCGCCAAGGATGTGGTCTACGATATCCCCGAATACGGTCAACCGCTGCCCTACACCAAGACAGCCCGATACAAGTTCTTGGGAGACTACGGCTCCTCCGCCGATATCCGCGGTGGAATGGGTTTGGCCGGCTTGGAACAGCTGCGCAAATTCGTGAGCGACGGCGGCACGCTGATTACGCTTGGACAGTCGAGCGCCGTTCCGGCGGAATTCGGTTTGACCCCCGAAATTGAAGTCAATAATCCATCGGCGGCCTTCTATGCCCCTGGGCCGATTGTCACTGCCAATATATTGAAACCCGCCAACCCGATATTTTACGGCTACACGGATCATGCGCTCTCGGTACGCTGGGCCAGCAACACCCTGCTCTTCGTGCCTCTGCGCGACAAGAAGAACGTATTGATGGAGTTTCCGGGCGGTGAAAAGAACGTGCTCAGCGGCTTCATGAACGGCGCGGACGAAGTGAAGGACCGGCCTGCCATTGTGCTGTCGCCGCTCGACGCCGGCCAGGTACTGATGTTTGCCACCAACCCCATCTATCGGTGGCAGAACTTCGGTGAATTCCGCATGCTCTACAACGCGCTTTTCAACTACAAGAATTTGCGCATCGGTCTGGACGAGCCGACTGCTTCCGCCGGTACGGGTGCACCCAACGAGACGCCCACCGGTCACTGAGGCACTCGAGGTCCGCAGAACGCCTTCGGATCGATCCGAATGTCACAAGCGAGAAATTAGATGGATATCAAGCTGCGCCCCTCGGTAAGACCCGTGCTGATTTCCGACCTTCGTCCGACCCAGGTTACCGTGGGGCTTGGAGAAGTGCGGCAGCGCCGAAATCATTTGCGTCAGCAGCGAGGCAAGAAAGCTGCAAGATTTCTCGGCAAGCACATGATCCCCGTCATCCTCGGTCCCGGAGGCCACCACTATCTCATCGACAACCACCATCTTGCCCGCGCCCTCTACGATGAGGGCGTCAAGAGCGTGTTGACGCTCGTCATCGCAGACCTGCGCAAGCTCGAAACCGCAGCGTTCTGGTTCGTCATGGACAACAGAGGCTGGTTGCACCCCTATGACGAGCGCGGTCGCCGCTGCTCTCACACCGACCTTCCGAGTTCAGTCAAGGATTTGCGCGACGATCCGTTCCGAACGCTGGCCGGCGAGCTCCGGCGTGCCGGAGGCTTCGCCAAGGAGACGATTCCCTTCACCGAGTTTCTGTGGGCGGACTTTCTGCGGCGCCGAATGAAGCGAAAGCTCGTCCAAAAGAATTTACGCCGCGCGCTCAAGGAAGCCTTGGCTCTGGCCAAGACCGACGTGGCCGACTACCTCCCGGGCTGGTGCGGTCCTGCCGCCGATGGCGATTCGGCCCCAGCTCAGCGCGGCAAATAGCCGATGGGTCGCCAGCAAAGCTTGGTACGGCGCTCACAAAGGAATAGAGTATTGGCAGGCGCCGCGGAGCGCGAGGCTGTTTTATACCGAGCGGTGGTCCCCCTGCCTCTCCTGCGACTGTTTCGCCTCCGCGGACGCCGCTCGCACCCTGGTGAACCCCGTGATTCCCGCCCACAGCAAAATCCGCGCCCCTAGAATCATCTATGGCACTGCGTGGAAGAAATCCGACACCGCAAGATTGGTCGCCCTCGCCATACAAGCCGGTTTTCGCGCCATCGACACGGCCTGCCAACCCAAACATTACAACGAACCCGGCGTGGGCGCCGGCATCCTGGCCGGGCTCGGGCGCGAACTGGCGCGTACCGAACTCTATCTGCAAACAAAATTTACCCCACTTTCGGGGCAAGATCCGGACCACGTCCCCTACGATAGGGGCGCGCCGTTGCCGCGCCAAGTTGCCCAGTCGGTTGTCAAGTCCTTGGAGAACTTGAAAACCGATTATCTCGACTGCGTGCTGCTGCATTCTCCACTGCCGACGATGACCCAAACGCTGGCGGCTTGGCGCGCCCTCGAAGCCTTCGTCGATATCCGCCAGGTTCGCCAGCTCGGCATCAGCAACTGCTATCGCCTGGGTGATCTCAAAGAACTCTACGAGAGCGCCAGAATAAGACCGGCAGTCGTCCAGAACCGCTTCTACGCCGACACCCGCTATGACCGCGACATCCGCAGCTACTGCGATCAACATCAAATGATTTATCAGAGTTTTTGGACTTTGAGCGCCAATGCCCGGGTGCTGGCGCACCAGAGCATTGCCCGTCCTGCGGCGACTCATCGGCGAACGCGCGCACAAATCTTCTTTCGCTTCCTCACCCAGATCGGCATCGTCCCCCTCAGCGGCACCCAATCCGAGCAGCACATGCACGAGGACCTCGGTATTTTTGACTTTGAGCTGAGTCAGGACGAGTGCCGTGCAATAGACGAGATCTTATGAGTGCGCCCCTGCAGCGCGCCGCAATTCAACCGTCGTGGAGGCGAATGCCCTTCTGAGCCTCAAAACTCGTGCAGGTATCGATTTGGCTGCGTCGGCTCCGCGCAGAAGAAGATTAGGACCAGCCAGCCGATCACCGGGAAGAAATACAAGAGTTGCCACCATCCGCTGCGGTCGACGTCATGCAGCCGGCGCGCGGTGACGGCTATGCTTGGCAGAAACGTCGCGAAAGAGAATACCGCAGCCAAGTTGTAGCTCAGCAATCGCAACGTTGCAGTCACGACGAGTGTGAAAACAAACCACCACCAAAACTCCGAACGAGACGCGCAGCCTTTGAAGTTGGCATATTTGCCGAAGCAGGCTTGAACCGCATCAATGAAATTCATGATGTCTCGGTGGTCTTCACCTCGAGTGTCGGCCCAGCACGCCGCGGTCAGGGCTGCCCCAAAGGCACCGACAAGGCACTGGGATGTGTCCGATCGTGATACAGCGTTACAGTCACTGTTCGCGCGTCGCTCATGGATTGCTCCGCAACGGGTTTTGCGGCATTGTAATTTTTCTCGGAAAAGATCGAATTGATGGGTGCGATCGTCAGCCGCAAGCGGCTGCCCTTGCCGACTTGGCGCGAAACAAAAGTGAAGTGCTCAAAGTCATAGCGCTGCGGCGCGCGAGTGGCAACCAGCTTCGGTTCGCGAGCATTTTCGCGGTAGCGCGCCCTGATTGCGTCGCTGGTCAGCGCAATGCTGCGGCCGTCCGGGCGGATCTCGGAAATACTCACCGCAAAATCTGTATCTGGCTGATCAATCGCAATCCAGGCGGTCAGCTTGAAGAAGCCGCTCAGCTCCGTGTCGTTCTGGAAAGGTGCGCTGTGATAAACGAGCTGCTTACCGCGCCGCACGTAGTCGCCGCGTTGATCGGTCAGATCCCCGGAATCGGAGTTCGCCTCGTCGGCGGCCAAGCTCAAGTCGCGCGGGTCGGAGACATATTGATCTGGCTTCCCGCTTCCGCCCTGAGGACCCAGCGTACCGGAGGCGAGCACATCGGCGGCGTTGCTGCTCGAATCGAGAAAGTACGGTTGCGACTGACTGGTGATTCCCTCGAGGGTATCTGCATAACGCCAGCGCTCCGCGCCCATGACGTAGTAGGCGACCGCCTTTTGCAGGAACTGCGGCTTTGGGCCGCCTTGCATGGTCCAGGCGTACCACTCCAGATGCAACCGCGGCAGGTCCACGAGACTGGCCGGACCGAACTTCAGACCGCCGATCTCCGCTCGCGGCGTGCGAGTCGCTGCGTGATCCCACGGTCCGATGATGAGATAGTGCCGCGCACGACCCGCGGCGGATGCATTCTTCATGTACTCCCGATAGTGTGTGAGCGCGCCCGGCTGATCGCCATCGTAAGAACCTGTGATGGTCAGAATCGGAATGCCGAGGCGTGAGTATTGCTCGGCCGTCGGATTGTAGGCATCCCAAAAGGCATCGGGTTGCGGATGCTGTATCCAACGTTGGAATATGGGCGACGGCGCGCCGACTTGCGTATCGAAGTCCTTGAACGGTGAGCCCGACTCGAACCATCGGCGGTCTTTGTTTTTCCAGAATGCCTCGTCGCCGAAGATCTTGTCTTGCGATGTATGCCCGCTGGTGAACGTCAGCCACTGCACGTCGTATGGGGAGAAAATGTTGTTTTGCATCGGAAAATCAACGCCGACATAGGGAGCCGCAACCGGAACGATAGTCGCAAGGTGCGGTGGGAACTCCTTGGCGGTCGCCCATTGATCGTAGCCTGCATAGGAGCCGCCCCACATGGAGATTTTGCCGTTGCAATAGGGCTGCTTCGCCAGCCACTCCACCACGTCGTAGCCGTCGTGCGCTTCCTGCAGCAGCGGATCGTATTGACCTTCGGAATTGCCGCGGCCGCGCACATCGACCGTGAGAAATGGATAGCCGTGAGCCGCAAAATAAACGCCGCGATCGTGATAACTCTGCCCTATATACGGGGTGAGCGTGAACAGACAGGGTGCCGGCGCCTTTTGATTGAGCGGCAAGTACACCGTGGCGCTCAGATGCACCCCATCCCGTAAGGGAATCTTCTGATCCCAGCGAAATTCCACATTGGCTGCGTCGGGAACCGAGGGCGCCTCGTTTGCGCTCAGTAAAGAGTCGTGCGCACCCGCAACGCTGCTCGCCAGCGCGATGAACGCGAGCGCTCCTGGTAGGTGACGAAAACTTGCATACTTCATATGGATACGCTCCGCTTGGGTGCGCTAATCTACAAGCTCTTTATCCTACATGGCAATAAATTGTCTGTTGGGAGAAAAATAACCAATATGAGCCCGATGGCGGCCCCTGATCGGCTCACCGCAGTAACCACGTTCGCGCGACACGGCTTCGGGCCGACCGCGCTAAATCGCCGGTCGATCAGGTTGCGGATTTGGGACTGGATTCCCTCTTTACCCGCTGGGGCAATCGATACATTCCTGATACTTGAGTGACGCCGGCGAGTTTCATGCGCCGCCGGGCAGTTGCCGGCCGCCGGCCGTCCATTCGCGCTCAGTCAAACAGCCCGAGAATGCTTTGATACTTCTCGATGTAGCCGCGGTTTTCGTTGTTGTACCGTGGAATGCTGACCGCTTGCACCAAAGAGCCATCCTGGCGCCACACACACGGGCAGGCGACTGCGGATCCCGGCGACAACTTGCCGGCTCGTCGCAGTTCAGCCAGCGGGACGCCCATGCGGTTGAGCGCCCGATACAGCTTGGCGACGTTGCGCCCGCCGCCATTGTAGGCAGCGACGGGAAAAATGCCGAGCACATCGGGCTTGGCGCGATAGGCGGCGCGGATTTCGCTGTTCATTTGTGACAGATCAATGTCCAGCAGGCACACGGCGGCCTTCATGGCATTGCTCAGCCGGGTCGAGCCGCGCTCGAAGTTGGGATCCAGCTGGGCGCCGCGACAGCTGTGCACGACGAACGAATAGGTGCCATGGCCGCGCCGATCCGTGAACTGCATGGGGCCTAAGGCCTTCGCGCTCGAGACGCTATAGCGATAGGCTTCTTCGCGCTTCAGTCCGTACTGACTGAGTACCTCGTCGAATGCATCCGTGCCCTTCACGAGGAAGTCCTCGTCGTCGGTCTGTTCTATCACCGCGAGCGTCGCGATGACCTCCGCCGGTATCACGTCCGCGAGCAGCTCGCCCGGAAAGGCCTGACTCGGTACGCCGGCCACACGAAGTTCGTCGATGGCGCTCCGCGCGGTGGCGAGAAGAAAGTCCCTGCCGCCGATCGTGAAGTGCGGGTCAAACGTGTCAGCGGTAAAGGGCAAATAGACAATGGATCGAGCCGTCCCAGCCGCCTCGCGCCAGCGCTTCTTCTTGATGAGGGCGTTGTCGAACACCGGGAACTTGCGGCCGTACACCTTCAGCTCCTCGCCATCGCGCGAAAATGCGAACATGAGCCGCTCGGCCCCCGTTCCCTTCACGTGCCGCGCCTCAATTCCGGGAGTACGCACGGTGAAGGGCAACTCTCCGCGGCCCGGCTTCCATTTCACCGGAGGGCGGGGGATCTCCAGATGGGCAATGGTCCAATTCTTCTGCGCCTCGCTCCACAAAGCGAAGGCCACCGGCCGGCCGCGCAGTACCTCATGTCGCCCTTTGCCGGTAAACACGTACTGAAGTTGCACGTCGCGCAGCTGCGCCTGGCCTTCGGCAACCAAGTCGCGGATGAGGACGTCGCGCGTGCGCCCCCTGACGATCACCTCAGCCAAGTCTGAAGGCTTGGGCGGCGCCTCGTGCTGTTCCGACTCGGCCACGGCCACCGGCACTTCACTGTCACCCTCGCTCTTTGCCTCGCTCGCAGCCCCTGGAACAAGCACCTGTGGCGCTGGAGCGGTAGCGGCGATAAGCGGTGGGTCGTCCACGGGCTCGATTCGGCCCGAGGAGACACATCCAGAGCAAAACATGACCAGCAACGGCAGCGCCAATGAGGCACCCCGAGGGATGCGCGCAATGGAACTCACGATGGCAGTAACGGCAGGTAGATGCGACATCATGACTATATTACTTGCGAACCGCGCTTCGTACGACGTCAAAGCGCGCGTCGTGCCGCACTCCCTGAGCCGCAACCGCGCGCAGCGGTAAAAATCAATCGTTGGGAATCAGCCTCCTGACGCGTGATCAGAAATTGCTTTTGCGACGCCGCTGCGGCGCTCGCGACGCCGAAAATCGTGCCGCCGTGAACGACAATCAAGCTTAAGGCAGACAAAAGCCGCTTCATGTGACCGCTTGGGACCGGAGAGTGACATTAATTTACCGGATCGCGTTTTATCTGGCGAACCTCTGCTTGCCAACCTCTTTCCGATTTAGTCGAGGGAGACTCGTGAGCTTCCCCTCGCGGCCTGCCGATTGGCGTAATTTCTGAAATAATGTCGCCGTCCGTCACTCAAGGGACAGCCATGTCGCCGAAATTGTCGTTGCGCTCCCGCATCCAAATCCTGGTGCTTGCCGTCGCGTTGCCGGGCGCCTTGTTGGCCGCCGACCTGCAGATCGAGCATGTGACCATCGTGTCGGCCGAGCGAGGCGCGCCGATGCCGGACGCCCTGGTGCGAGTGCACGATGGCCGCATCGTCGAAATCCGCAGCGCCCGCGGCGCCACGGCGCCGCGCAGTGCACACCTCATCGACGGATCCGGCCTGTACCTTGCGCCAGGCCTGATCGACAGCCATGTGCACCTGGGCGACATCCCCGGCATGTCCTCCGAAGAAGAAGCCCGGCATCCCGACATCGCCACTGCCGCCCGGGAACAGATTCCTCATAGTTACCTGCTCTACGGCTTCACTACGCTCATTGATCTCATCTCAACGCCGCAGCGGATCGCGGCTTGGAGAAGTCACGACATCGCCCCGGACACCTATTTCTGCGGGGGCGCCGCGCTGATGGATGGCTACCCGATGAACTACGCGCCGAAGCCGCAACGCTATCAAGGTTGGCCCTATATGCTCATCGAGGCCGGCACCCAGGCGCCCGCCGGCATCGATCCCGCGCTGCACACGCCGCAGGCGATAATCGCCAAGATGAAGACCGACGGTGCGATCTGCGTGAAGACCTTCTTTGAACGCGGCTTTGGCGGGGTTCGCAATCTGCCCGTGCCGAAGCTCGAAACGATCCGCGCGGTGGTGCAGGCAGCGCACGCCGCCGCAATGCCGGTGTTGATGCACGCCAATTCAGACGAGGCTCATGCCTTCGGCCTCGATGCCGGCGTCGATATCATGGCGCACGGCATGTGGAATGTGTATCTGGAACATTCCACCACCAGCGAGGTGACGCCCGGCATGAAAAAGATCCTGGATCAGGAACTCGCGCGACACATAGGCTATCAGCCCACAATGCAGGTGCTGTACGGTCTGCGCGATGTCGCCGGTGGATCATTTCTCTCCGATCCGCGCCTGAGACGGGTTTTGCCAATCCCCCTCATCGACTGGTATCGCTCCCCCGAGGGTCAATCGTTTCATGCGGAAATGACCAGCAATATGAAGTTGGCCGCCGATTTAAGCCAGACACAGCTCGATCAGGCCGCGAACGACGCGTTTGGCGCAGTTCTCGAGCGCAGTCGACAGGCAACCGCGTATGTCGTTGAGCGACACGGCCGAATCCTGTTCGCGACAGACACACCGAGTGCCCCTACCTATGCCAATCCGCCGGGCCTAAACGGTTGGCTGGAAATGCATCGACTCCTGGAGGCGGGTGAGACGCCCGCGCAGATCTTCAAGTCCGCGACGCTGACCAACGCACAGGCACTGAAGCTCGATGACATCGGATCCGTGCAGGTTGGCAAACGTGCGAATTTGCTGCTGCTCCGACAAGACCCGACGCAAACCATCGACGCCTATGCCGATATCGCCAAGGTGATACTCAACGGCCGGGTACTCAACCCTACCGAACTCGCGGCTAACGCGGCGCGCTGAAGTCCGCCGTGTGCTCGCAGCCATCGAAACGGAGCAAGCATCTCCAGAGTCCGCTAACCCCACACGAGGTCATTCCCGGAGTGCGGGACGTATCGGTCCCCAATACCCCTGCTTTACGCGATAATTGCGTGACCAGCGCCTGAAACATCCTGGGCCAGAGGAGTTTCGACATGCCCGTTCTCCATCAGATGCAAGTGTCCGGTAATTGCTACAAGATCCGACTGGCCGCGCAACTCCTTGGCATCGGACTCGAACTCAAGGACTACGGACTTCATGACGGAACCACGCGCAAGCCCGACTTTCTTTCTAAGAATCCCAATGGCCGCGTTCCGCTGCTCGAATTCGAGGACGGACGCACGCTCGCCGAGTCGGGCGCGATTCTCTGGTTCTTGAGCGAGGACACTTTTCTGTTGCCCGCCGACCGCTGGGGCCGCGCCGAGGTCCTGCAATGGATGTTCTTCGAACAATACAGTCACGAGCCGTATATCGCCGTTGCCCGTTTCTGGCTCGCTTTCTCGCCGCGTGAGGCACTCGAGAAGAAAAGGCATCTCATCCCCGAGTGGCATGCCAAAGGGAATGCCGCGCTGGGCGTGATGGAGACTCACCTTGCGCGACACGATTGGTTCGCCGCCGGGCGCTACACCATCGCGGACATCGCACTCTATGGCTATACCCACTGCGCAGGCGACGGCGGATTTGACCTGGCGCCCTACCCGGCCGTCGGCGCCTGGCTCAAGCGGGTCGCGCGCCAACCTCGCCACGTGCCGCTCGAATTCAGTTGGTAGCGATCGAATCCCATGGCGGACGGACGACTTGACAGAGACGCACTCTTTAGTCTCAAAGAACAGATCATGAGAAAGCTCCAAGTCCAAAGAGGATATCCGCGAGCGGCGCGCTCGCCGCGGAGCGAGCGCGTCCCTCTTGGTCATAATAGAAATCTTATGGATTTGTGGCTGTCTGAGGCACACCTGCCGCCGGGTACTTTTCTAGGCCAAACAGCTTACGGACATCCGGACTGCCCTGGCCGTAGATGTAGTCGTAGTCATAGCTCGGCTTGCCGCCATTGTAGTAGCCATTGAAGCCAGGAATGTGCCGATGGTAGAACTGCAGCGCAGCGGGCGCGTTGACGCCGCCGGCCAGCGTCTGCAGCGCACCCAACGTATAAAGGTAGTAATTCACATTTCCCTGCCGATGATGCGTGCCGAGTTGTTGTTCGAACAGAGCAAGGGCGCCGACAAACTCCGGTGAGGAAATCGAAGTACCGATAACGCCGAAGAATCCACCGCCATAGTTGACTCCGTAGGCGAGAGTGGCCGCGCTATCGTCCGGGCCGCAACTCGCAGAAATATCTGCCGGGCATCCGCCCACTAGCATGCCTACATCCGGCAATGTGCGGTGTGTGGCCGAACCGGTGTTAGCGAGGAACTGATACAACGGTTTCTTGAAAATTTGACTGACGCCACCGCCCGCACCCCACACACCGCCGCTGACAAGTTGTCCCACTCCGAAAATGTCGTACGGAATCTCTGGGTCGGCGAAAGCGCTCTCTCTGACATAGGTAGAATTGAGGCTTGCCGCCTTGTACGTCGTGATCAAATTGCCACCGCCCACTGCGGTCACGTCGGGATCATCCGCTGGACTGTTGACGCCCACACCGAAGCTGGCGTTTGTGGCGCCCGGGAACCCGTAATCCGGGCTAGGGCATGCGAGAGCTCCTTGGTCTCCGGTACTCGCTACGAAGGTGATGCCTTGCGCATTACCCTGCGCGAAAAGCTCGTGATATTGCTGAAGTATGTAAGTGTAGTCAGTCCCCTCATTAAACGCGGCGGTGTATTCAAGCTCGCATTCACCGAAGGATGAATTAACGAGATCGAAAGTGTTCTGGTCGATGATATAGCTATAACCGTCCATGACGTAATCATCCGTTAGCTCTGGAATGCTGACCAGCGTAACCTGGGCTCCCGGAGCACCTCCCAGTATCTGTTGAACGTCGAGACTTGCCTCGAACGTATTTGGACCGCCCACCACGCCGCCGCCGTCGATCGTCACCGTCGTCACGGTGGGTACCGGAACACCGCTAATGCTGGAAAACAGTTCGTGATTGAAGGCTGCAGCGACATCGCCCGGATACAGCAGATCTCCCATGAGTACTGCGGCGCTGACGCCGGTGCCGTCGGTTTTTTTGCTATAAGCCGGATAGTCATAAGCTTGTTTCAGATCGTCGAACCAATAGGGGCCCGTTATGGAGTACCGATTGTCCGGTGTGCTCATCGGTGCGCCGCTCATATGGGCATGCACCTGATGCTCAGGAACAGGCTCCAGTCCAACGATTCGAACATTGAGTGCTGCGAGTTCACTTGGCATTTGCATCAGGCCCTTCGCCATGAAACGAGTATGGGCATTGCGAATCCGCTTCTGCACAGGCACCGCAAATACCTTCGATACGCTGCTTGCCGGACCCCGCACGCGCATGCCATGAGCGCTTTCCTTGACGATGGTAAATCCGTAACCCGTCAGCGAGCGCTTCACGTTTGCAAAGTCTGCGGGACTTGGGCCGAAACGACTAATGAAGTCGGCCGGCTGCAGCCAATGTTGATAGTTGGGAGACTTTGAATCGTGCAGATCGGCAAGTAATGCCTCGAGTTCCCGCATATGCCGTAAAGGCAGAAATACGGAAAATTCCACCGTGTCGGAGGGCGATGCCGCTTGTACAGTCGGTTCTTCCATGCGCGGTGCCGCGACCGCAGACTGCGTGCTCAATGCAAGGGTGAGCAACAGGCTTATACCGACAGGATTACCGATTCTCATTCTTTTCTCCCTTCTAAACCTTCGCAGTGGATCGCCACGGCTTACGAATGCGACGACGACGGCATGTCAGGTTTGAATTGTCCCGGCGACCCTGTTGTTGAATGAAGGCTCCGCGTCATGTTTTCGTATGCCATAGATTCACATGGCACGTCAAAGCAAGCGGCACGAGCGGGATACTGATGGCGTGAGCGGCGATGGCCGGCCCCAAACCATCGAGTTACGGAATGACCGCACCGCCACCAAGCTCGTTGCCCGGCTTGTGCGAAAGCGTATGGTGGGGATTGAGCTCCCCCTCCGATCAGTCGCGTACGTCGGTGCCAACCCTCTCTATCGGCGGACGGCCGACAATTGCTGGTCCGGTCGAGTCGATGTGGTCGGTGGGTATTTCTAAACATATACTGCCGAACGGAGCGGAGGAGACTCAGAATGAACGTGGACGTAAGACGCTTTTTGCCGGGAGCGCTTATCGCAATTGCAACTGTTTTGTCGACGCAGTCGGCAAGAAGCGGTACCGCCGTGCCTATTACCTATTCTGTGAACGACGAGCCAGCGCTGTCGCCAGACGGCAAACAGATGATTTTCTTGAAGGTTCTTGAAGGACGCGAACAACTCTTTATCGCCAACATGGATGGTTCGGCTGAAAAGCAATTGACCCATGAAAACGTCGATGTCGAGGATCCGGCATGGTCTCCAAACGGACTTCAAGTGGCGTTCGTGCGGATCGAACCCGGCAGGAACGGAATGTACGTGATGAATGTCGACGGCACCGGGATGCACCGCGTCACGCCGATAACGCAAAGTCCGATTCACCCAGCGTGGATGCCGGATGGCAAAGCCATCCTATATTGCACGGATGATGATCTGCATCCGCCACAGAAGAATTCCGCCGCGATTTACCGGCTTGACCTGGCGGACATGAAAATCACGACTGTGATCAGCGGAGGAGTCAACACGTATCCGGTGCCTTCACCCGACGGAATGCGCATCGCCTTTCGAAAGTTCTTCGACAACAACAGCGAAGTATTTGTCGCCAATAGCGACGGTACTGGAATCCACAACTTGACCAATCACCCGGCATTCGATGGTTGGCCCGCTTGGTCGCCTGATGGGAGACAAATTGCATTCTCCAGCAACCGAAACTCCAGTTATCAGATCTTCGTCATGGACGCGGACGGGGGCAGTGTACGCTTGGTCGCGAACACTGAGGGTCGTGCGACCAACCCGAAATGGTCTCCAGATGGAAAATCCATCTATTTTCCCAACTGCTGGCGCACCGGATCTAAAGGTGCGTGTGAAATATTTGTCGCACCTGCCCCGCAGTGACATTCGCCACAACACTGTCTCATAAGCATCCGGCACAGCACGCGAGGTGTGCTGAACTATCGAGTGCTTGTCAACGCGGTAGTCAACCCGAGCGTCCGGTGAGGAAGGCCACCGCAAACTCCGTGCTTGCTGCGGGAGCGGCGCGCTGCGGATTCGACGGTCGCCTCGCGCTTCATTATTTATCCTGTTCGCGTGTGCGTGCTTCACCGCTAGAGTATTGAGACTACTTCTGTCCGAAATGGAGCGCTTCATGCTGCGACCTTGTGTAGCGACCTTGATCTGCTGTTTTAGCTCAATAGCCGCCGTCGCCGCGGAACCGGCGGCGAAGACCGTCGAAGTTATGGTGGTCGGCGTCTTCCATATGTCCAATCCCGGCCACGACATCCATAACCTCAAGGTGGATGATGTTTTAGAACCGAAGCGTCAAGCCGAAATCGCCTTGGTTACCGACGCACTGGCGCGATTTAAGCCCACCAAGATCGGAGTTGAATGGCCCGCAGACATTGTCGCGGAACGCTACAGGCAGTATTTGACAGGTACCCTGCCCGCCTCACGCAACGAGGTCGTGCAGCTCGGTTTCCGTCTGGGCAAGGCGGCTGGCGCCGAAGTCTACAGCCTCGATGCCGATGGGGACTTCCCTTACGAACGGCTGAAGAACTTTGCCGAGACTCGCGGCTTTTCCGGTCTGCTCGACGAACAGAACGCAGCAGTGCAGCGTCAAGTCGATGAGCAAGCACGCCTGCTGGCACAAAAAGGGGTATCCGCGGATCTGCGTTTCCTCAATGATCCCGCTCGGCTCGTCGGCGACAACGTCTATTACCGCAGCATGCTACGCATCGGTCTAGGCGGCGACCAGCCCGGCGCCGACCTCGTCTCCTCCTGGTATCACCGCAATTTGCTCATCTGCGCCAACCTGTTGCAGCTCGCCAAGCCGGGCGACCGATTCGTGATTTTCTTCGGATCCGGCCACGCCTTCCTGCTGCGCCAGTGCGTGACCGAGACCCCTGGCTTCAAACTCGTCGAGCCCAACGACTATCTGCCGAATTAGAGCTGCGCCGCTGTTCTTAGTTGGCCTAGCTGCTCGGCTGTGTCGCTACGCAGGCAGTTCGCCGCGAGACGCAGCGCGTAGTGGAGACACGGGTAAGGCTCGCACAGACTCTGCCACTGTTAGTTAGGGCGGCTCGCAGCCGAACCGCCCAATCTCATGACTCGATAGAAAGCTCCGTGACCCCAATTACCGGCGATACCAACGCTCGCGGGGAAAGCGATCGAATCGGTAACGATCATAATCGCGGCGCCAGTAGCGGCCATGCTCATAACAGTAGGGGCCGCAATACACCGGTGAGTGCCCGAATCGACCTACCACAGCAACAGCCGGAACGTCGACCCCGACAGTAAGATAGGGATGAGCCTCGGCCGAAACGCTGGCACCCACTCCGGCAACTAGCAGAGCAGCGCTTGCTGCGACGAATGACCAATTGTTCATGACGACAATCCTTCTATTGATGAGCCTTCAATAGATAGAACGCGGCATCGAATAGCACGTTGACCCCCGTGCGAGCGCGTTACTACTTGTTAACCTGAGATCCCATAGGATTTCTTTTCGGGCAGCAGCTCAGCTCCGATCCTATTCGATCTCACTTGACCGCCCGGAATCTCGGCCGCCAAATGTACTGCACCCCGTCCGCGCAGGCTGGTGGTCATGGACAAAGATCCGCTAACCGATATTCGACATGGACTCCTCTCATGCCGCTGCCGCATTCACCATCCACGGAATGTCGAATTGATCGCTACACATCCCAAAGCCAGGCGACCAGAACGTCTTCTGGAATTCCATCTGCACCTTGCCGCCCTCGGACAACCTTTTAAAAATGCGCTTCGCCTCCGCCGTGTCCGTGACCTGAATCGAAACGCAAAAGCCGGTAGGCTGCACTTTCTTTCCCTGTGGGTGGTCTGCCCCCATCAAGGTACCCCCGCCTGGCAGCTCGAGCGTCGCGTGCATGATCATGTTTTTCATTTCCGTCGGCACCTTGTCCCCCATTGGGGATTCTCCCTGAGTCATCATCATCGAGATCTTTCCGCCCAGCATTTGTGCATAGAACTTGAAAGCGGCCTCACAATTTCCACTGAAGTTCAGGTAGGGGGTGACTTGCATCGGTTGCGTCTCCTGTGATGTCGGAACTGACTTCCAGATTAGCCGATTCGCCGACGAAATGGGAATCCAGGCAGACTCTCGGCGCGATCGTGCCGAGGGAATCCGCGGTTGCGCGTCGCTCTTTCCTCAACATCCCGGCAACTGCCGTTAAGACGAGGCGTTGCTTGCCATTTGGAATGTAGGCAAGCACCGCGAATCCGCGTAGTCAACGCTAATGACTGAAATGTTTATTGGTAGACCGTGCCCAATGGAATACAGTCGCGATTGGCGCCGCGGGGCGCGAGACGTTTTCGTAACGGTAGTCCCCTGCCTCTCGACGACGGTTTCGTCTCCGCGGATGCCACCATAATCCGCGATCCCAGGCATGCTTTTTAGACTTGACCATCGATCGCAGCCATGAAACTTGATATCCGCCCTCTGACTCCCGACCTGTGGCCTGCACTCGAGGATTTGTTTGGCAAAAAGGGTGCATGTAACGGCTGTTGGTGCATGTACTGGCGCATTGGTGCGTCCTATCGTAGACAACGCGGCGCGAAGAACAGAGCGTCGTTCCGCCAGATTGTGAAAAATGGGCCGCCTCCAGGACTCATCGCTTTTGACGGCAATGTCGCGGTGGGATGGTGTCAGCTCACTCCCCGCTCGGCATTGCCTTGGCTTGATCGCCATCCGCGGCTCAAGCGCGTGGATGAAGTGCCAGTCTGGGCGCTATCCTGTATTTACGTACGGATAGGCTTCCGCAGGCGCGGCGTGACATCTGCGCTTATCGCGGCGGCAGCCAAAGCCGCAAAGCAGGCCCGGGCCCCACAACTGGAAGCGTATCCGTTAGATGCGGCGAAGACACCGAGCGCCTCGGGTACCGGCTACGCTTCGACCTTCGCGCGAGCGGGCTTTAAAGTAGTAGCGTGCCATTCCCCGCCGCGACCCATCATGCGTCTCGATCTCAAATCCCCACCACGCCGCGGATCAAAACAGCGGCCGTAACCCTTCCAATAAACGCTCCCCATTCATGGACAGTTACGTGGCTTGAGTGCCACACAAACCGATGAATACCTTGTCAGCGCTCACCGACACCCCCGCTATCGCGGCCGCGCATGTCGACCGGCATAAATTTCTCCTCTTATCGGAGGATTCGTGTTGCCGAAATAGCCCAAAATTCGCCAAATTGCCAGCTTCGTGCCAAGCTACAATTGACCATGCCGGGGCGCTAAAATTGCGTGTAACCGCTTGATTCTCTGATTATTCATTGACGATTTGCGGGCGTGCCTGTTTAATACGCCGCTCGCCGTACGGCCAGGTAGCTCAGTTGGTAGAGCAGCGGACTGAAAATCCGCGTGTCGGGGGTTCAATTCCCTCCCTGGCCACCATCTTCGTCTGGCCGGGCTGTTCGTGTCCGCCACGCTCCGCTCCTTGCTACGCTGCGGACGGCGCGCACATCCATGTCCGTGCGTTCGGCGCATGCGCCTCACCCTGCACTCGCCCGGCACCGGAGACTCAAAGGCCTGACTTTGACTCGGCTTCCGGCTTTGCGTCCGTTGCCACTTCCTGTGGCAATTTGCGCTCGATCAATGTGACTCCCGTACCGTACCGGCAAGGGCCACCTTCGTTTTCCGCCGCTCTGCCTCATTTCCCTGTTCTTTTTTCAGCGAGTCGCGCGCTGCCCTCCTTTTCCGATTGCGGCACTTTGAATAGAGCGGTAATGAGATCTCTCGCGGAGCGCATGCCATAAGCGTCCGGTGCAATGGTACCCTCGTTGATCATCGTCGCGAGGCCATGAACGAATGCCCAGGACCTAAGACTATCAAGGTCGTCATGCGCCGTAGCGCCCGGGGTCGACTGCTGAACGGAATGCACGGCGCCGCGCAGTACCTCATAGGCGGATGTCCGCGCGGCATCCAGGTCCGCATCGCCGGACGTCTGGTGGACGCTGGAGCCTAGCATCAGCTTGAATAGGCCAGGATTGGAAGTCGCGAATGCGACGTAGGCAATGCCGGCGGCATTTAGCCGCGCCTGCGGATCGGCGGCCGCATCCATTTCTTTTCGCATCGCTGCGGCGAATTCCTTAAATCCTAGCGCGGCAATCGCGGCAAGTAGGGCCGCCTTATCGGCGAAGTGGTTATAGGGTGCTGCCTGAGAGACGCCCGCTCGGCGCGCGGCGGCACGCAAGGTCAGTGCCTCGTAGCCCTCCGTTTCGAGAATATCGCGGGCCGAGAGGATCAGGGCCTCCCGAAGCGCCCCGTGATGGTAGTTACTGGCCTTTTTTGAGCCCGTTTTACCGCGAATCTCTTTCCGAGCGGCTTTTGTCTTGGGTGACATGCCCTGCAACATAACGGATGAGGGGCGGAAAGGCCAGCAAATGTTGACACTGTTAATATTTATGATAATGTACGTGTTAACAGCGTTAACATTTATCCGAAACCACCTGAACAGTCACCCCAAGGAGATGGTCATGAGCAACCTGAGCAAAACTCAATGCAAAATCGCAAAATTCGTGCTGGCCGCCGGTTTCCTAAGTCTAGGCGGCGCTGCCATCGTCGGAACGGCTCTGGCGAGTGAGCCCCTGAGCACCTCAACGACAAATTCGTCGGTAACACATCCCGTCGGGTATGGCGATCTCGACATATCAACGGCAAAGGGCGCAAGGATCCTGTACCTGCGAATTCGCTACGCGGCGGAAACGCTCTGCGAGAACGCCGCCACATGGAGCAAGAAAGAGGGACAGGCTTGCGTCAACAAGGCGCTCAACGACGCCGTTGCCCGCGTCAATGCCCCGCTGCTGACACAATACACTCAGCTGCGCAGCAAGGGTGACAAGGCCGCCCTCGTGCAGCTTGCCAAGGCGAATTGATTTGAGTGGTAGTAGCGATGCCGCGCAGCGCAATCTGCGCGGCATCGGGCAGAGGCCCTCGATTTCTCGGTGGTGGTATGGACTCGCACTCCCCACACCGCGATTTATTTCCCTGCCTTCTGCCCACCCTTCAAAAGATAATACCCGCCGACGATCACCAGCAGAACCGCAAATACCAGCGCGCCGGTTTGGTCCGCGGCGTACGCGCCGCTGCCTTGCGGTCCGCCGCGAAGGTACCCGCTCACCAGCATGAGTCCGCCCCAGACGACCCCGATTCGGCCGAAAATTCGATGACGCATGTAAACCATTCGATCCCGACCCAGTAAGGCATGGATGTTGATTGTCGCGCGCCAATCCCGTCGCTCACTCCGCTTTGACAACGGATTTAACAATGCACGACACCACCTCAAAACCCTGCGACGCCGTCCCGCGACGATCCCAAATACTCATGGCATAAAGGCGCTCCAAAGTATGACTCGCCCCTGGAACGATCCAACCCGTGCGCCCAACCAGCAATTTGCCGAACTATCTTGCAGACGAGTACGTCAAGCGAGCCCGCGCCCAAGCCGCCCTCGTTTCAACTTCCTGGCACAACGACATGCTGACCTTGTCCGAGTCCATCGTTGTGAAACACGCCGCTGAGTTGAGCGAGCGGCGCCGGCAACTCGCCATGAACTCAAATTACGGTCAAGACGACGCTCGATGGCTCCAGGATGTCGAGTCCTTCATCGACGAGATGATCGAACCCTCGGGGCCCCACGTGAAAAACTCCCCGGCGCTTTTGCGCGCGGTCCGGTGGATGATCGGCAGTGCAACGACGCAGTTTGCCACGCCCCAAATGCCCTGCGCCGTCGCGGACGCCGCCTAATGAACGATCACGACATGGGCACGCCCGCCCGTCCGACTAAACTCTCCTTCAGGGTCCGTCGGAATTTCAAAAATCGCGACTGGACCTCGATCGGCCTTCGCGGATCGGGCGCCACGCGTAAGGCCAGCACTCGCAAGACCCCCACCCACCCGGCCAGCGCCCCTAAAAATGAACCGCGCATGGTCGGCTTCGTCGCGCCGGAATCAAACCCACGGCTCACCGCCGCTGCACCCTCCGAGAAAGACTGGAGCGCGTGGCTTTGGATTGGCCTCATCATGCTGGCCATCGCAGGCGTCGCAACCGTGCAGGTGATGCAATGAACAACGACCGCGGGTTTCGATCACCGTAACGCGAGAATCGAGTCGCCGCGAGCTTTCCCGCTTGAAAACGCGATAGCGCTAGCCATGAGTCGCAGTTGGAATGCCTAGTGGATAAAGAAGAGTGCGGCAGGTTACTTCCAAGGGGTGCTGGGAAGGGATTTCCACCACCGCCTGTCAGAAGAAGAGCTGCCGCACTTTGAAAACGGGCCGGCGTAAATCAGCGGGTTTTTAACCTATCCGCTCAGCGCGAGAAGATCTGTACGCTAGCGCACGCATGTCAATTAAATTGTGGTCCGGGCGCATGATCGCGCGACCCAACACAAGCAATGCGTCGAGCGCTTCAGTCGTACTCCATTTCCGAGTGCTTCGCGGTGACTTTGCGATTTTTGTCTATCGACACTTCACACACCGCTTTATCGAAAACCATGCCCCAAAGTCTTCCCTAACCCAAAGATCTTAGGAATCAATCCCATCACCAAATCCTCTTCGGATAGTCGATTTCTTTCTTCAGACGCAGTCCGCAGTGACAGCAGTCACCACTCGTGCTGCGACGCATGTAACCCATTCCAACGGCAACGGGTCCCTCTAGTCGTAGTGCTTAAGCCTTGGCCAAAGCAACGAGAACGGCATTTTCGGATCTCGCAGTACATAGATCGGGCCGGTCTCGTAGGGCATGGCATACGGATTGACGATCTCACCGGCGGCCTCGACTTTGGTGTACGCCGTAAAAAGCTCTCCCCAATACGGTCCCAACACGATCAGCACACTGCCGTCGTGACCTTGCGGTCCCCAAAGATAGTAGTTGTTGTGCCCGCTAATGGCGGGAGGCAATCCCAAAGGCTGCCCGAAGACATCGATCGCCGCCGCCTCGCCGTAATCGAGGCCCAGGAAAACCGCCTTGGCGCGCTCCGCCGGCGGCAACGCGTTGTAGACCGCAGCCACCTGCGTCGCCATCTCGGGCCAGCCATGCTGATCGGCGAAGTTTTGCGGCAACAATCCCAGCTTCTGATGTTCAGCAGCCGTTGCAGAGGGAGCCATTCCCAACGCTCGGCTAAAGGCGATGAACGCCTTTTCCGACAGGACCGGAATGGCCATCGGCGCTGACATCACTCCCGCTACCGACACGGCGATGAGAGCGGCGCGGCGCAAACGGGCGCCTTGTAGCCAGTTCTCAACGGCGACCGCACCTAGACCTAATAACGTCGGATAGATCGGCGTGATGTAGTAAGCCTTTCCATGCGAGACGACGAAGAAGACGAACAAAATCACATACGCGATGGCAAAGGTGCGATACACCGCAAGCGTCGGCCGATGCAAACAGGCCCAAAGACCCGCAATCCAAACCGGCGCGGCGAGGGGCCCCATCAATAACAACTGTTGTGCGAAGAACGCTACGGGCGATAGGGCAACATTCTTGCCGTTGACAGCGGCTTTTCCCAACTCCAGAAATGGCCAGCCATGTGCCTGCTGCCACAGCACGTTCGGAAGAACCAACATGGCGCCGATGAGGGCGCACACATAAAACCAGGGGCGCTTAAGCGAGCGACGCTGCGGCGTGGCGAGAAGTCCGATACCGAGAGCCACCACATAGAACGCAATGGCATATTTGCTCAAGAGACTCAATCCCACGACGACGCCGACGGGGATCCACCACCGCTCATCCCCGCTTTTCGCGAGGCGCACCAGAAACCATCCGCAGGCAAGCCACGTGAGCGGTTGGAAAATATCGGTGATGAAGAGTTGACCGAGGGCAAGAAAGTAAGGGCTAAAGAGAACGCATATGCCCACCAGCCATTGCGCGAAGCGCCCGCCGCCGAGCGTGCGCGCGAATACCACCGAAAGCGCCACCGTTGCCGACAGGGCAAGCGCAGGGATGAGCCGGAATCCGACCAGAGAATGACCGAACAGCGCGTGCGACCACGAAGCCAAAAGCGGGATCAGCGGCGGCTGATCCACATAGCCCCAGGCCGGCCGGCCGCCGCAGACGATGAAATACAGTTCATCCCGAAAGATGCCGTAGCCGGCGTTGAATATCAGGTGGATCGCAAGGGTCGCGAGACCCAAGACCAGCCAAGGCTCGCGTCCGAAGCTCCAAAAGCTGCGTTTTACGCCTTCGATTATCGTGCTCCCTGCAAATACAGCTAGCTCATCAACCTGAAACGCACCCCTCTGCGCCAAATCCTATAGGGTTAAACTCAACGACGCAGCAGGTTTTACCAGCCTATCCGCGCCCACTCGAATCGAATGACCGGAGAGCCTCCTCCATTCCTTCTGGTCAAGTCCTATCCACTGCCCTTCTCCGTCGGCCGGGCCGTTCGGACGGACCTGCGGCGGCGTGTCGTAATCCGATCGGATCAACCTCAGTGTATCGTCCTCGAGTCGGATCATAGTGCCTAGAATAATTGTGTCTTAACCCTGGCTCCTGATCGGCAAACTGGCCGGGAAACCGCAGGATATAACTGAAGTTCGTTCCTTAGTTCGTCGGGGTCGGTGTTGGTTGCGTTCGCTCCAAATTCCACCGGCTCCCAGGCCCATACTGGATCTTGGCTCGCATTGCTGATTTGTCGCGGAGTGTTCAAATAATCGGTGTAGCTGTAGAACGTGTTCGCCGGCTTGACGATTCCACCGGCATATCGCCCTGGCATACCGTTTCGCTTGCATCCGAGACTTTGGCCACATTCACATAGTGGCCGATCAGGTGCCCCCGCTTGATCGTAAGCCAAGAGGGAGGTCGTGACAGGCGCTTTCGTACCGGTCGTCATGAGCACGCGCTGATTCAAGCCATTCGCCATGTAGCTGGATAGCGCAGTTGGCGTGGCAGTTCCCGCCGGTATTTTCTCCGCCTGGTTCAATTGCTTTGCCGCATTCCGCGAATATTGACCCGCAGGTCCCACGTTGTTAGGGAGATTTACCTAGTTACTCCGCGGCGCTTCGAGGCTAGTCTTGCTTTGCATGCGCCGCCCCTATTTCTGGATTCTCTCTCTACTCTTGGCGGGTGGCTCGGGAATCATTGCGATTTATGCGCGGGACCTGGCAAATGCCCGTGCCCGTCTGGTCGGGCGAAGTTCCACGCTTGAGACTTCGCTCGGCACCGTGGAATATGCCGACGTCGGCCAGGGTGAACCGATTCTAATCGTCCATGGCGCGGGGGGCGGCTTTGATCAGGCCCTCGATATGGCCGGTGGACTGGCCAAGCAAGGTTTTAGACTGATCGCCCCGTCCCGGTTCGGGTATTTGCGCTCAAGCCTACCCGCGAGATTGACCACGGAGATCCAGGCAGATGCCTATGTCGAACTCCTCGACCACCTAGGTATCGCCAAGGTTAACGTAGTAAGCATTTCGGCCGGCGCGTGGTCTGCGCTGCAGTTGGCTATTCGGCATCCGGACCGCGTTCGCGCGCTTGTTCTCTTGGTTCCCGCCGATTATCTGCCGCCCGGAATGACAATACAGGGCGGTGCTATGGTTCGCGCAATCTTTAACTCAGATTTCATTGCGTGGGCCGCGCTCGGGGTGATGCCGCTGCTACCCAGCGGCATGTCGCGGATGATGCTCGGAACCGATCCTGCCGTAATACGCGCGTCCGATCGTGAGGAGCGGGCACGCGTTCGACAGGTATTGGATCATCTATTACCGGTGGCACCGCGAGTGGCGGGGATGAACTTCGACTTGGCCAGCGCCGCCGAGCGGCGACCCTACGCCATCGAGAAGATTACTTGCCCCGTTTTGGCGATTAGCGCAGAAGACGATCGATTCGGCACAGCCAAACGAGCCAAGTTGATTGTCGACAGTGTTCCCCACGGGGAGCTGATAGTTTTTCCGACCGGTGGACATGCCCTGGTCGGACACATGGTGGACGCCGTGCGCGAAGGCACGAAGTTTCTGCGCGGCGTGAGCGAGCGGCCGGCACGGAACTGAGTTTGCTGCCTCGAAATCTCATCGTGCACTTTTAAGCGAGAGAATCGCACCATAGAGGCGCCGTTTTTCTACGGCGCTGGCTCGAATTCCGATCATGGGCAATCACGGTCTAGCAAGGATTTTTGCAGGCGCGAACGGCATCCGCACGGAAGGGGATACAGGCACGAAAGTGGCCGAGCTGTGTCGCAAACACGGCATGAGCGATGCGACGTATTACAAAGGCGGGCATGGATGTATCGCAGTTGCGTCGCCTGAAGGACCTTGAGACCGAGAGCAGCCGCTTGAAGCGGATGTATGCGGATCTATCGCTCACGCACGGCACTGCAGGATGCTGTTGAAGAAAAGCTGTAACGCCAGTTCGACGCGCCGAACTGGTGGATGTCATGGTCGCTGATGCGCTCAAAATAGATCATCAGCGAGCCGGCTGCAATACGCGCGCAGCAGACGAGCGAGGGCGATTCGCGGATTCTCGCTTAAGACTTCTGCGAATCTGTTGCCACTTTCACGTTGCAAACGGTGCACGCATCCTGCGTTAGGCTTTGCTCAAGCCAGCCGACCGTTCCTGCGTCTGCGTTTACGACGTTTTCCTCCCCCATGGGGCGTTATTCGATCGGTTTGAATGCAAACCTTCAGCGCTTCTTCGAGAGATTCATCATCTTGAGCATGTCGCCAACTCGGAGCGACGGCGGCCAACCGTCCTGTCGGAAGGTGCCTTATCGTTTATCCTTTATTGCTGAAAACTTCACGACCTCGCCCTCCGACGGAAGAGCCAGGGTTTGCGTTGTAGGCTTCTCCTTCAAATCAACCGCCGCATTGATTTCTCCCGCCTGCCCCTGTAACTCGAACGAAGTCAGCGCGTAGGGCAAACCTTCGGCACCCAAGGGTGCAGTGGCGTTGGCAATGTGGAAGTGAAGGTGAGGCTCGGTCGAATTGCCGGTATTGCCGACCAGTCCAAGCACCTGGCCACGCCGCACCCGATCGCCCAGCTTGACCCGCAACGAACCGGGTTGCAGATGGGCGTAAAAGGCGTAATGCCCACCGCCAATGTCCAAGACGATGTGATTGCCGCCGATGTTTTCGAGCGTAATCGGCACGGCACGGGAGTGCTCGCCCGGAACATTGAGTGGAACACCATCGAGCGTCTCGGTGACGACGCCGTCCGCTACGGCTAAAGCTTCGGCGCCAAATGCATAATAATTCTTGTTATCGAGTGGATCGCCGTGATATGTCTTGCCGTCATCGTAGACACGCACCCAGTCGATTGCGAATCGCTGCGATATCATTGCTCGCCCTTGAATCGGGATGAGCGCACGGCGATGGCCCGACGTGTTGGACGGGCCATTGGCCGCCACCCAATGATCGCCCCTGAGGGGGGAACTGATCACGATCGCGTCCTTGCGCACTGCGACAGGATAAGTTCTCAGCTCCATGGTTTCCGGGTAATCACCGATCTTCACACTTATACGCTGCTGAAGTGCAGTCGGGAGATCCTCCCGCCGCTCCACGGTGATCCATAGATAAACGACCGCCGATGCTCCTGGCGCCAACCGCGACTTCTCAGCGGATTTCGTTCCCAGCGGCTGCATCATGTCCTCGAGATTAGCCTGCGAGAAACTCGCCAACGAATGCGACCGGACACCCTCGCCCGTCACCTCGAGTCCCAAGAGCGCACAACTCCAAGATCCCATGTTGGTCACATGGAGTTCGTACACCAGATGAAATTTGCCGTCCGCGGCGAAGGCGGTTGGCGCAATCGGCACGACGATGTCTAGCGGAATAGTGAAGGGTTTTTCAGTGGGTCCCGATGCCGTCGCCGGAGCCGACGTCACTTGGGTCGAAGTGCGTTTGAATGTAAGTTCTTGGGGTGCGACGCCGGTCTGCTTCCAAATTCCGGTGATCCCCGTCCCGCTGTCGTCCAACTTACCTTGGTAAAGGCCCCCGACTGACCTGACTTCGAATCTGACAGTGCCGTCTTTTGACTTTAGAGCGTCGACCGGCAGAACTGCGCCTTGGTTCACACTGTTGAGCGCAGCCGTGTACTCACCACTGGTCAAATGGGTAATTGTCAGCACGAGCCGCAACTGCGAGGCACCTGCCCCTAATGCGCCCTCCCAAGTGCCGGCGAGAGTGGGCTCCGCATCTGCCTCGACGGTGGCAGGCACTAAGCCAAACAAGCACGCGGCAATCACCGTAGCCCCAAGCGAAATCAGCGAACCGCGCCAAGATCCCGCGCATGCCTTGCGATGATGGCGAATAAAGCCTACGAAATATCTAAGCATAAGGCCTCTCGAACCGATCGTTGTTACTTAAGGCACGCATAAAACGCAAAGCGATATCCCTATTTTCGAGCGCTCGTCCGCGAATGGTCCGGCCTGCGACGGGCATTAGCCGCGCTCCGCTGCCTTCCGCTCGCTTCTTGAGAGCCACGCTGAGGTCATTCTGGAAGATCCGCATCATAGGCCGCGGCAGCGATAGCGCCCAGCGCTTGCCCCGCCACCTCCTGCGGCGGGTCATTGCTATCGACAGGCAGCTGCAGATGATTGATGTAGGCAGCGAATGCCAGCTTGCGCCCGCTCTGGGTAACTACAAAACCTGCCAGTCCCTTCGAATTCAGCATGCCTTTTCCGCTCAACGCATTTTCCGATAGAAAAGTACCGGTTTTCGCGAACACATGGCCGGCCCCGGGCGAGTCTGTCTGAACTTTCGCTAGTGAACCGTCCTTGCCGAGTATCGGCAGCGCGTTGAAGAAGGCCTCGAAGCCGGGCTGTTTGCTCCAATGGCTGAGATAGCTGCACATGAACTCGGGACTGAATAGATCTGCCCAGTCGCCGCCCGCACCATCGCCTTGCGATGCCCCGGAGAGATCCAAATGGGCCTCCTCGAGAAATGCGCGTTCGATCTTGAAGCCGGCCTTCAAGGGGTTGGCTCTATCATGCGCGACATAGGCACCCAGCAAGTACTGACCGATGGCTGCATGCAGGTTCTGGCTGACCTTGAGCGTTACCTTGACATCTTCGGAGAGCGGCGCGGAGGTGTGCTCGGCAAGGAGGGTTTCATCGGTATAGAAGCGCGCCAGTGCGGCAGCAACACTGTCCTCCGTACTACCGTGATCGGGGCGCACCTTGATCCCCGCAGAGCGCAGAGCCTCCTTGAGCACCACGGTCGCAAAACGCGTCGGCGATGGCACGGGCGCCACCGCTTTTTGTGGCGCGCTGCCAACCGGAATGCCCCCGGACACGGTGATGGTCGCGGTTCCATCGAGATTGGACACACCATCCGTATCCAAACTGGCCGGGCCTCCCGCCGCTATGGTCGTGAGGTGATTGACAAAATGGGCATAGGACGTCTGCGGGGAAAGATGCAGCGCGACCGGATCGCCGGCGTTTGATCCCGGCGTTGCTACGATGTCAATGACATTGTCGTTGACCATGATGGAGGACAACACCACATTGGTACCGCCTTCGCGAGGTCCGTCGGGGAAGAGCGAGGCATCCACGAGCACACGCCCGTCGATTTGCCGCACGCCCTTCGCGTAGACCGACTGCGCCAGCTCCCGAATGACGATGAGTGGATCGCCCGGAAGTGCCGGGCCGCCGTAGCTGTGATCCTCGTCCATGAAAGCCAGGCTTCCGTTCGCTTGCAGGCGGTCCGAAATATTGGGATCTCCCGAGGCGACCAGCACCAGGTCGCCTTTCAACCGACCCCGGCCATCGATGGGTCCGGTACGATAAATTCGCGTATGAAAACGAAAATCGGGACCGAGACGCGCGAGCACGGTTCCTTCGGTTAGCAGTTTGGTCGTCGATGCTGGGACAAACAACTTGTCCGCATTCAGCTTGTAAATGACGCGGCCGGTATCCAGCGCGTAGAACTCAATGCCGAAATTCACGCGGGCAAATTCTGCCCGGCTGGTGATTCTGTCGATCCGCGCCGCCAGTGGCTCCTTGGACTGCGCCATCGACGCCGCTGCATAGAGCAGCGCCACCAAAGCACCTGTGTAGAAGTTCACACATCGAAATGACGGTCGCGGCATAAATGCTCCCTATGCTTTTCAACCAAGCTTGCATCTCATCTAAGTGGTCCGGGTCTCGCAAAACGCGGCGCAATATCATTGGATTTCCTCGTTCGGCCGATCGGCGGGCTGCGCCGCATAGGATCATACGAAATCAAGCGCAGCGAAAAACGCCGAATTGCGGCCGCAATTCGTGAAAAATCGCCGCCAATCACCGCCGATTTCAATGGTTTCCAAATGGTCTGGCGACTCGCTTCACGCTCTAATGGTTCACTGACAATCAGATCTGACCGGGGGAAGTCACGATGAAGAGAATATTCCTTTCAATCTCGATGATGGCGCTGACTTGCACGCTATCGGTGGCGGCACACGCCATGGCCGATGCACCCAGGCAAGTTACCGTGCCCGCAGGGAACTTGGTCTCCGCGCTGCAATCCCTGTCACGACAGCTTTATACGCACCTTGTCTACCAGCCGCAACAACTGGCCGGCATGAAAACACCAGGATTCAGTGGGCTGCTGACGGCGCAACAAGCCGTGAGTAAACTGCTTCACGGCACCGGGCTGCAGATTCACATGGATCAGGCCGGCGCAGCGATGCTCATCGAATTCCCGCGCCAGGCAGCAGTGAACGCTGTTGCGCTAAGCTCCGAGTCGGTCGGATCCGACCCGCAGCAAGGGCGTATTCGATTAGCTCAGGCGACTACAGGCACCATCGCGGGTCCCGCGAGCCCGCAGACCGAATCGGATAATTCAACGCAGCTGCAAGAGATTACGGTGACGGGCACCCTTATTGACCGCCCGGGCTTTACCGCTCCTACGCCGACCACGGTGGTGACCGGGGACGATTTGAGTCTGTTGGTGGGCGCGACCTCGATCGCCGATGTCGCGACTTACATGACCCAATTCGCTCCCGGACTGAACAGCAATGACACCAACGGAGCGACATTCTCGGGATCCAATAATTTCAATCTGCGAGGCCTGGGTCAGGATAGAACGTTGACGCTGGTGGATGGTCAACGCCAAACGCCGTCCGATCTCTCGGAGGGACTGGACGTCAACCGCATTCCCGCAGGCATCATCGACCGGGTCGAAGTGGTTACCGGCGGCGCCTCGGCGGCTTACGGTTCGGATGCGGTTGCCGGTGTCGTCAACATCATCTTGCGCAAGGATATTCAGGGCCTCGAGGTGTCGGCCGAGGGCGGTGAGACCTCTTACCATGACAATCGCAACTGGCGCGCGACACTCAACTACGGCTTTCACTTCGCTGACGACCGCGGCCGCTTCTTGATTGCCACGGAAGCCGCGGACAACACCGGCGCGGGTGACTACGGATCGCGTCCTTGGGGCAATCAAAATATTGCACTCATTCCAAACCCAGCCTTTACGGGGGCGACGGGCCAGTTTCCCTACATCCTCGCCTCCAATACTCGCGCGTCGTTCACGAACAGCGGCGGCGTGATCACCAGCGGCGCGCTGACAGGGACCGGCTTTCTTTCGGGAGGCATCCCGACGGCGTTTAATTCCGGCGTCAATCCCGTCACTTGCTTCTGCGGCAGCAGCGGCGGCGATGGCTCGCAAATCTTTCCCGGGCAGCAAATCAATACGCCGCTGAGCCGTCAAACCGCGATGAGCCGAGTATCGTTCGATTTCACGCCGCAGATCACCGGCTATGTCTCTTTGGACTATGCGCATACGGACTCGAACCTGCGTAACCTGGTGCCCATGGGCTTGGGCGGCGGATGGAGCGGCATTACGATACAGTCCGACAACGCCTTCCTGCCCGCCTCGCTCCGTACTGCGATGTTGGCGGCCGGTGAAACCAGCTTTTCCATGAACCGCGACACACAGGACATTCCGTGGTGGGGCCTCGAGGGCATCACGCACTACTGGCAAACGGACGCCGGCCTGCACGGTAAATTCGGGCATACCGGACGCTGGAATGCGCGCGTTTCTTTCGGCCAGTTCGACCGGACGGAAGAGTATTTCAACGACACGAATCAGACCAACCTGGCGCTGGCGCTCGATGCAGTGACCAATCCCTCGACGGGCCAAATCGTCTGCCGATCGACGCTGACCTCGCCGAACAACGGATGCGTTCCCATCGATATCTTCGGCCCCGGATCGATCTCGCCGGAAGCTCGCGCTTACGTCGTCAATAACTACTCGCACTATTTCCAAGTCCGTCAGAGCGTCGGCAGCTTCGACGTCCAGGACGAGCCCTTCTCGCTGTGGGCGGGCCCAGTCTCCGTGGTGGCCGGCGCGTCGTATCGCAACGAGGCGGTGATGGGCCTGTACGACTTGCAAACCACCTCCGGCAACAATGGCATCTTCTCGGGTGCCAATCCGGGTGCAGGAACCATCAGAACCATCGAGGGTTTCGGCGAAACGGTCATCCCGCTCCTCAAAGATCTGCCGTTCGCGCATGAACTCGACCTGAACGGCGCGGTGCGCGCCACCTCGTACAATACCGTCGGGGAAGCGACCACCTGGAAAGTTGGTCTGACAGATAACATCACGGATAGTTTGCGGCTTCGCGCCACGCGCTCGCGCGACATCCGGGCTCCCAACTTCAGCGATCTCGCCGTGAACGGGTCTCAGAACGTCACGGAAATCGTTTACCAAGGGACCTCGACCCAGGTTTCCTATTACAGCCAGGCGAACTCGTCACTCAAGCCCGAGAATGCCGACACGTACACGGGCGGCATCGTGTTCCAGAATCACGATCTGCAGGTATCACTGGATTACTTCAATACCAGCATCGACAACGCTATCACCTCCCTGTCTCCCCAACAGGTTGTCGATGGTTGCACACAAGGAAACACCGACTTGTGCGCGAACATCATTCGTAATGCGGCCGGGGTGCCGACCACCGTCTTCGTCGGCGAATTCAACGTTCAAGAGGTCAAGCTCAGCGGCATGGATTTCGACCTGTCGTATCTGCTGCCGACGAGTAGCTTGTTTCCCTCATTCCCCGGCCAGCTGACCCTGAAGTCCAACGCGAGCTATTTGTTTCACAATCATCAGATGTCCGTCGACGCCGCGCCGGTCGAAAATGCAGGAAACTTCATCCCACGCATGTACGCCAACGTGAGCCTCATCTGGTCGAACCACAACTTGGCGTTGAGTCTCACCGGCCAATACATCGGCAGCGAGTGCTTCATCTGCGCATTGCCGTCGGACGAGCAGCCGCAATTCGCCGGCAGCCCGCGCGGCTCGGCCGTCGGATACCTGCATGGCGGCTTCGAGTACACGCTGATCGACAGCCAGTCGGTCCGCCTGCAGTTGTTCGGCAACGTGAACAATCTGCTGAATCGCACCCCTCCGGTTATTCCGTACCCGACCAACGGATATTGGACCCAGCAGACCGACTTCGGTCAATACGACACGATTGGACGCCGATTTCTCCTGGGAGTTCGCGCCAAGTTGTAATGCGTTCCGGCAGCGCAGCTCGCCCCGGCGACCAATCGTCGTCGGGGCGAGGTCTAATCGTCTGCGAGCGCGAGTTTCTCCAACAGCCGGCGGGATTGAGATCGCACGATCCGCCGGGAAACCGGCCAGGTCTCATAGTCGATCTTGTGTTCTACGAAGGGCCGCATAATTTCGTGATAGTGCTCAGCGTTGCGGGCATAAACGCGCAGCACGTAGTCGAGCGAGCCAAAAACCGCGTCGGCGGAGACGATGTAGGGATTGCGGACAATCAAAGCCTCCAGAATCCGCGCCATCTCCGGGGTGTACGGCTTCGCTGCGATGGTCACCTGATAAAGGCTTAAGTCTGCGATCTGTTCGACATTGATATCCGTGTTGTAGCCGACAATCAGGCCCTCGCGCTCGAGCCGCTCCAACCGGGTGGTGCACGGACTTGCCGACAGACCGACCTCTTTGGAAATTTCGGTGATCGATTGCCGACTGCGTTCGGAAATCGCCGTGAGGATTTTCATGTCGAGGCGATCAACCCGGTTGAGGCGCTGGCCGACTCTTTTCGCAGATGTTTTTCTCACGGCTTCGCCTCACCCGACTTAGAATATTCACCTTATTCTATCAAGTTGGGATTTCCTGGGGCGGGCCGCCCATTTGCACCTGTTTCACGCGCATCTCAGGTGGCGCGCGGGCTAAGATGATGACCCAATAAAGCGCGGTGATAACCGCCGAATTGTGCTGGCAAATCGTGGAAACCGCTCACCACCGCGGGCGATTTCGACGGTTTCTAAATGGTTTGGCGCCACGCTTCGCGCTCTAATACCGGCCGGACTAAGAATCCAGGGAGCTTCCGTGAGCATCAGTGTGGTCGAGTTCGACATTCCCTTCGTCGTTTTTCTGGGAGATGTGGTCGATGCAACCTATGCAAAGACTGCGCTCGGGTTGGTCGAGTGGCGCGGGGATGCCTGCGCTGGGCAGATGCGCCTGCCCGGATGTCGTGTCGATGCCGGCGTACCGGATCTGTCGCTGGCGGAGGCAAAAAAGGCCGGAGTGCGCAGCCTGGTCATCGGCTCAGCTGCTGTCGGCGGCGGAATGCCGGATCATTGGATCGGCGCCCTTCGCGAGGTGGCCGCCGCCGGGATTGATATTGTTGCCGGTCTGCATGTTCGCCTCGCGAGTTTCCCGGGACTGGAAGAGGCCGCCAAGGCAGGAGGCGCGCGTTTGGTGGATGTGCGCGTGCCGCCGAAAATTCTTCCGGTGGGTACCGGGCGTAAGCGATTGGGCAAGCGGTTACTGACCGTCGGAACGGATTGCGTCGTGGGCAAGAAATATACTGCCCTTGCGATCGATCGTGAAATGCGAGTCCGGGGAATCCTGAGCCACTTTCGAGCGACCGGCCAGACCGGAATTATGATTGCCGGACGGGGAATCCCCATTGATGCGGTCGTTTCAGACTTCTTGACTGGTGCAGCCGAAGTCCTGTCACCCGACAATGAACCCGATCATTGGGATGTGATCGAAGGCCAGGGCTCGATTTTTCATCCCGGCTACCTGCAAGTGACAGTGGGATTGCTGGTGGGATCGCAACCGGATGCCTTCGTTGTCTGTCATGACCCAATGCGCCAGACGATCTCCGGGTGGAACGATTTTCCGCTGCCGCACATAAGCGAGCTCATCGAACAAACGGTGCGGACAGGCAAGCTCACAAATCCCAATATCCATTGTGTCGGGGTGGCACTCAATACCTCCAAGGTTCCCCCGGGCGATCGCGAGCGCGTTCTCGCGCAATATCAACAACAATCAGGACTACCCTGCGTCGATCCGCTCATCGACGGGGTCGCGCCGATCGTGGATGCCATACAGAAGGAGTTCGGCACGTGAAGATCGGTCTGCATATCGAACACTGGCCAACGATCCGGCCGTTTCGAATCGCCGGCAAAACTTGGAATTCCTTTGAATCGGTTGTCATCGAACTGGAGCGAAACGGCGTCGTTGGACGGGGCGAGGCACTCGGTGTGTACTGCTTCGGTGAAACGGCAGAGAGTCTTTACACCCAGATCCGGCAAGCGGCGGATGCCCTCAAGAACGATATCGACAGACCCGCGTTGCAGCGGCTGTTGCCGCCGGGCGGGGCGCGCAATGCCATCGACAGCGCGCTGTGGGATCTCGAAGCGAAGTCTCAAGGGCGCTCGATTTGGAACCTGACAGGGGTGCAGTCCAGGCCGCTCGAAACGGTATTCACCATCGGTATCGAGGAAACGCCTGAAGAGATGGCGGCCAAGGCTGTTGCCGCCACTGCATACGAACTCCTGAAGGTAAAGCTCGACGAGATCCAACCGGTCGAACGCATCGAGGCGATCCGGCAATCCGATCGAATTCCAGGGCTTATGCATCAAGGTGGTAGGGTTTCCGTATTCGACCGCGCGATTTGAGGATGAACCTGAGTCAAGGGCGTGGCCACAGTTGTCAACAGAGGACGATCATGCACAAGCCAAGAAATCAGTCCTTGATTGCCCTGCTCGTGCTCCTGTCGCTCGCCTTTAGCAGCGCCAAGTCACTAGCCGAGGAGCGGTATCCGCCGCCCCGATTTGTCGCCGCAGACCGGGTGCAGACGCTGGAAAAAGCCTTTCCGGCGGTCGATGAAATATTCCGCAGCTACGCGGCGGACAAACAAATTCCAGGCATGGTCTGGGGAATCGTCATCGACGGCCAACTCGCTCATGTGGGAACCTTCGGCGTTCAGGATTTGAACACGAAGGCGCCCGTAACCGAGTCGACGGTTTTTCGCATCGCCTCGATGACCAAAAGCTTTACCGCACTTTCAATTCTCAAGTTACGCGATCAGGGCAAGCTGTCCCTCGAGGATCCCGTAACAAAATGGATACCGGAATTCACCAAGGTTGAACTGCCGACGCGCGACTCGGCTCCGGTAACGGTTCGCGAGCTGATGAGCCATAGCACCGGCCTTCCGGAGGACAATCCCTGGGCGGATCAGCAGTTGGCAGCGAGCGACGCGGACGTCACACGATGGATGCTTGCGGGCGTGCCGTTTTCTACGCCGCCAGGCACCCGATACGAATACTCCAACTTCGCCTTCGGGCTCCTGGGTCGAATTGTGACCAAGGCATCCGGCGTTCCGTACGACAGTTTTGTGAAACGCGAAATCCTCGACAAGCTGCACATGGGCTCAACAACATTTGATTTCTCTCGCGTCCCAAGCGAGAAGCGTGCCATCGGCTACCGGTTGAATCCTGATGGGACATATCTCGAGGAGCCGCCTCTCCCGCAAGGTGCATTTGGCTCGACCGGCGGCCTGCTGATGAACGCTGACGACTTGGGGAAGTATGTGGCCTTTCATCTGTCGGCATGGCCGCCGCGGGACGAGCCGGACGCCGGCCCCGTGAGGCGGAGCTCGGTGCGGGAGATGAGTCACAAGTGGACCCCTTCGAACCTGACCGCACGCCGCGTCGATGGGAAGCTCCAGGTCATCGATGCCGCCTATGGCTATGGCCTCGGCATCCGTTCGGACTGCCGGTTTGAACGCATTGTGGCTCACAGTGGCGGCCTACCCGGTTTCGGATCAACCATGGCGTGGCTTCCGGACTATGGCGTCGGCATCTTTGCGATGGCGAGCCTGACCTATTCGGGTCCCTCGGAAGCGACCAACCGCGCATGGGACGCCCTGCAGCGGACGGAGGGTTGCAACCGCGCGAACTTCCAGCCTCCCCGGTCCTCGTGCAGATGCGTGAGCATGTGGTCAATCTTTGGAATCACTGGGACGAGGCGGAGGCCAAGCGGGTCGGCGCCATGAATCTGTTGCTGGATGCGCCGTCCGCGCAGCGCAGCGCGGAAATCCAATCACTCCAAAAGCAGGTTGGCCAATGCACAAACGTGGGACCTGTGATCGCCGAGAACTGGCTCCGCGGCCAGGTGAATCTCACCTGCGCGCACGGCACCGTCGGGGCATTCTTCACGTTGTCGCCCACGGAGCCGCCCAAGATACAACACCTGAGCTACCACAAGATTGAATCCGACACGGTGCGGCTGGGCGCTCCCACCGGCGGTCCCGCGGGCGTCAGCTGCGCCGAGCACCTGTGAAGCACTTTGCACTCACTTGCGGCTTCGGGGACCGGAGCCACTTCACCCGCACGTTCACCGCGGCGGTTGGCCCGAATCCAGGCGCATGGCGCCGTTTGCAGTTGGCGCCATAGTCGCTGGACCAGTTGCCTGAGGTGTTAAGACCTCAATGGTCGACGATCTAACATCGAAACCCCAATTTCGAGGTGTGCTAGTTTGGCGCCTCCGAGCAACCCACCCAGGAACGACCATGACCAACCCGATGTATATCAACTCCGTTCCCGTCTTTCAGCAATTGCTCAACTCGTTGAAAACGATTCTGACTCAGGCTGATGCACACGCCGCCGCCAACTCCATCGAGCCGGACGCGCTTTTACAGGCACGCCTGTATCCGAATATGTTTCCTCTGGTGAAACAGGTACAAATTGCCGCCGACTTTGCCCGCGGGATCTCGGCGCGCCTGGCGGGCGTTGAGGTCCCGGTCTATGACGGCAAAGAAAAGAGTTTCGCCGACCTCGACGCGCTATTAACAAGGACCCTGGAATTTATTGAAAGCGTGGACGCCGCCAAATTTGCCGCAAGCGAGAGTAGGGAAATCGTGCTACGTCCCGGTACGCCCAAAGAAAAGAAACTCAAAGGTCAGGCCTATCTCGCCCACTACGGCTTGCCGCAGTTTCTCTTTCACGTCACCACCGCCTATGCGATCTTGCGCCACAACGGACTGCCAATCGGTAAGCGTGATTTTATGGGAGGGTTCTAACCCCACCTGATCGCCCCTGCATCACAGGCTGGGAGTGTCCATCACCCACCCTGACGACCCCGTCAACGCCCGACCCTTGGCAATTCGCGATCTAGTGCAGCGACTCCGGCTGCCAGCGATCCCCGTCCTTCGCCTTGACGATCCTGCCAATACCGGGGAAGGGGAAATGTTCCGAATAGAGCCGCTGACCACTCGCGGCGGCGCTTTTGACGAGCGCAGCCCGAGTGGTTGCCCCGAGCGCTGGGTCGCCATCGAAGGCAACATGCCAGTCAGGCTTGCGAACAGAGACCACATAGCTGTGCATCGCATCTCCGAACAGCAGCACGCTGTCTTTGCCTGACCCGATGCGGTAGCCGGAATGACCGGGCGTGTGCCCTTTGATCTCAACCGCCTTGACAATCCCCGGCACAATATCCGCGCCCGGCTCAAAAACCACCACCTTCGGCTTCATCGCACTCACCAGGACCGAGACCTGCGGGAGACCGAAGTTCTTCGCCTCATCTTCTTTAAGGCCGCTCAAAAACTTCCATTCCGGCGCGGAAATGTGAATGGTCGCATTCGGGAAAGCAAGCGCACCCGTGGCCGTAATGAGTCCCCCCACGTGATCGCCGTGGGCATGCGAGATGAATATATCGGTCACGCTGTCCGGCTTCTCACCGGCCTTCGCCATGGATGCGGGTAGTTTGCCGGCGATGTCGCCGAAAGATGCACCGGCACCGGTATCAAACAACAGCACATGCGCACCGGCGTGCACCAGCAGCGGCTGAATGCTGAAAACAAAATGGTCTGTCGGAGCGCCACCCGCCTTGAGCACCGCGGCCACCGCCTCGTTCGACTGGCCGAGCACGAAACTCTTGCCATCGACCGGCACTTCCATCTCACCGTCCTTGAGCGCGACCGCGTGATGCTTGCCGATTGTGAACGACTGAAATTGCGCGACGGGTGCGGGCGACGCCGCAACGGCGGGCACGGCCGACAGTGACATCAGCAAGGCGGGAACGGCCGCAAACATTTTAGGCCATAGGCCATGATTCATCATACGAGCGACTCTTTAGGATTCTGAGCGCTGCATTCTAACAAAAGTAGAGCACAGTTTATCGGCAGGCATCGCCGCCCGTCCCGTGAGCGCCGCGACTTTGACGCCAGCATGCTTTGCGCTAAAATAGCGCCCGCCATGTCAACGGAATGACCATGATCCTCCTGCTCAATATCGCCCGCGGCCTCATGGTTCTCTGGATCGCTTACGGCCTGCTGTTGATTTTTGCACCCAGCGTCGTTCACAGCGCTCCCGACCCCACCAGCGGCGCCATCCAAGCGATCGCCGCTTTCACCATCGGCTACTTGCTAGACCGGATCCTGTCGGTGGTGTTACGACGGCGCGCCGCTGCGGTCGATAACGAGTCGGCAAGATGACGATCCGTTCGCGGGAACACAATGACGCCGCGCTCATCGTGCCTTCGCCGCCGACGGAGCCGCAACCGTAGTCGCCGGGGAGGCGCATTGTTCGAGGTCACACGGCATGCGGCAAACACCGGCGGTCCGAAAAGAGAAAGCAGCCTTACCGCCGCGCCGAGCGCCTCCGAACTAGCCCAGCGCTTTGCGCGCGTGCTTGCTGAGGGCAGAAATCATTTGTTTGAACTGTCGCAGCATGTTGTCTTGGACTTGGGATCTTGTCAGCCATGCCTCTTTGTAATAAAGCGCCTTCAAGAAAGCCAGGTCGCCAGCGGTCATGGTCGTAGGGCTTTCATGTTTGCCGCAATTCGACGACATCGAGTCCAGAATGCTCGGCAGCGGATCGCAGTGATCCGGCGATTGCGCCACGGTCAAGCTCAGCATCGCCAAATAATCGGCAATCGCACCGATGCTGACGTCGACGACTTTTGTGGTGTCCACCACCAGGATGACAGCGCCAATCCCGCCCCCCTTTCCACCGCCAAAATTCGATCCTAAAGTGCCACCGGCGGCGTATTGCTGCGTGATCAGCGGCCAGATGGGTAGAACGTCAAGGTGTGATAATCCCAGGTCGCTGTTCAAACCCCCGCCCATCAAATACCAGCCCTGAATCGCATGGCCGCTCGTGAATTTAATCAGATCCCTCTTCCCTCCCTTGTATCTGTTAAGAAAGTAATCCGTCGCCCATTTAAAGACTTTATCCATTTCACCCTGGGGGTTGTTCGTGAACTGAATCGTCACGTTGTAGTCACATTGCGGGCCCGGCTGCACCGGGGCGCCAACGTACTCGGCAAGCGCGCGAATGCGCGCCGTGACGTAAGCGTCCTGTTCCGGACTGAGCCCCTTGGTGAGCGGACAGATGCTCCGCTTGCCTCCAATCCAGTGCGCAAGGGTACCCGTCACACCCGTATTGAAATAGTGGACAGTGGCGTGATGTGCGACGAATTGAGACAGGCTATCTCCAGACAACTCCTCATCGGTGGGAGCTCTCGGCGCCGTCACGGCAACATCGAAGATCTCTTGCGCGTTCGCCGTCACTGGGGAATGAGTCTCCGGCGGAATGGACCCGGACGGCAGATCATCAACGCCTGCGCGCGCCGTCGCCACCGACCCCATGGTTATCAGGCCGGCGAGCACTATCCTTTGGATTTCAATTTGGCTTCTGCGCCGCATCGGCAGAATGCGATCGAATAGGCGTTCCATGGGTGCTTTGCCTCCTGCTTCTCGTCCGCTGCCGCTGTAATGGCGCCGACGCGTAACAGGTATATTACGCGCGAGCATCGGCAAGCGGTACTGTCACGCGGCCCGATGCGCGCCAAGATTAAAGCGAGATGAGAATTTTGGCCCCAACGCCTCGCCATACCGGACTGTGCAATGACTGCGTGGAAAAAATGGCGCTGTAATTCTGCGTCAAATCTTGGCGATGAAGAGCCGTCGAGCGGCTGACCTGCGAAATGGGCCGCAGGACAGTTCGCGAGTGCATGCCGGGTCGCGGGTCGTTCTTCTAGCCAACACAGGCGGCCTGTTATTTAATGCCCTTGCTTGATCCTCCAGAGATAGAAACATGAAGCATAATCGCGCGCGAGTCGTCGTGAACGCTTTGAGTCTCAGCTTGGTTTTCGGATTGGCGGGAAGCTATGCGTCCTCAGCGGCACCTTTAGCAGACGGTCGCGTGATTCATATCGAGGACGTGGCTGCATTCTATAAGCTTTACGACGCGACGCACGGACACCCGACAGCCGAGCAACTTCAGCACGACTACCTCGATCCGGGTTCGGAGGGATTGCACCACCTCGCAGAGGTGCGCAATGTCACCGGGTCGAGGATCGCCGACACGATGGCCAAGCACCCGGAGATTTACTCCGACGCCAAACAGTGCTTGGTGGTTCTGCCGCGCGTGCGGCAGCGCGTGGATGTCGCACTGCGAACATTGGGCAGTCTCTATCCGCTAGCACGGTTTCCGCCGGTGACGATCGCCGTGGGTCGCGGTAAACCCGTCGGCGTTGGAAGCGCCGTCAGCGGGCTGCAAATCGGCCTCGAGGCGCTCTGCGCAGTCAAGTGGATGGATCCAAACCTCGAGGACAGGTTCGTGCGCGTCATTGCCCACGAATATATTCACGTGCAGCAGGTCGCGGCTCTCGATGATGATATGCATCCCACCTTGCTGGAGAGGTCCCTTATCGAAGGCGCCGCAGAATTCGGTGCTGAGCTGCTGACCGGTCAGCCCGCCGAAGTCAGCAGCCCGCAGATGAGAGCAGCGACCCTGGGACATGAAAAGGAGATCGAGAGCGCGTTCCTTGCCAATGAAGACAACACCGACCTTTCCAAATGGCTGGACAACTCAACCTATGACAAGCAAGGTGACTTGGGCTACTGGGTCGGATATCGCATCGTCAAGTCCTACTACCAGCATGACAGCGACAAACGACGGGCGCTGCGCGAAATCATTGGCATGACTGATCCGAAGGCGTTCCTGACCAAGAGCAAGTGGTGTCCCGGCATGAAGCTGCAATAATTGTTCGTCTGGTCGGGCCGCGCCGAGTCGCCGCGCTGTGTTCGGCACTTTCGGCCCCAATTTCAATGTATCGGATTCCTACAAGATGCCCGGGATCAACGCCTTCACCCGTCGCCGGTACTCGGGGTAGTCCTTCGGGAAGGTCTCCATCATCAGCTTTTCCTCCACCCGGCTTTTGAACCAATAGCTCGCAAAAACCAGCAGCACCATGAATAACCCGATCCCCCTATCCAGGGCCAGCCCGGTGCCGGCGACCGTCAGAATCAGGCCGGTGTAGATGGGGTGGCGAACGATCCGGTAGGGTCCGTTCACCACGAGTTCATGCTGCTCTTTCACCTGCGGGACGCTGCTCCAGTTGCGGCCCAGCGCCACACGCGACCAGATGGCGAAAACGACGCCCACAATGGTGACGGCCAGACCGGCCGCAGCGAGGGCAAGCGGGTGCGGCCACAGCGGCTCTTTGATCCAGCGCTCCGGCAGCAGGTGCATCTTGAGGAGCGCCAGGCCGATCAGGACCGGCAAATAGGGGGTCAGGCTCTTCAAGCCCACCGCTCTGTGCGACCTGGGCTTGGACTTGCGCCATCCCCACGCCCACACCAGTACCAGCGCACCCCAGGCGCAGCCAAAGCCGATGCGAAAAAATAGGTCCAAAACATTCTCCCGGGCAAGCTAAGCGCCCCGCCATACATCCACGCCAATGTCACGGCGTAAAATCTCGCAGCCGCTTGACCGTGGCACTGTCAAGGCGCTTGATGAGCGCAACGACCAGATCGACCGTTCGGTCAAAATCGTAGCGATCCATGATGCCGTTGTGCGCGTGCGTGTAGCGGACCGGTACGACGATATTCACCGCGGGCACCCCGCCATTCGACGCCTGAATGGCGGATGAATCATCGCCGTAGCCACTGACGAGGTCGAACTGCATTGGAATTCTTTCGGCCCTGCCCGTTTCTTTGATGAGACTTACCAAGCGGCGGTTCGGCTGCTCTGAAAAATCGTAAAGAAATATGCCAGGTCCCGCTCCTAAGCGCGCTTGGGTTTCCTCGGGGTGCGCACCGGGAACATCGCCCGCGACACCGCCCTCGATGGCGATCCCAATATCCGGATGAACCACATCGGCGGCGGTATGAGCTCCTCGCACACCCGTCTCCTCTTGAGTCGTGGCGGCAACGATCAAAATATTGGGATGACCTTCGGCGACGAGGCGGCGCATAACTTCGATCACGACCGCGCATCCGACCCGGTCGTCCCAGGCCTTTCCGAGGTACCGTTGTGAGCCGTTTAGCACCGCAAAGGGTGAATCCGGCGCTATCGGGTCCCCCGGTTCGATCCCGAGTGCCGCCACCTCGGCGGCGTTTTTGGCACCGACATCCAAAAAAATGTCGTTGCGCGGAAATACCTTGGTTCTCTCATCCGGCGGCAGCACATGAATGTCCCGGATACCGGTCACGGCGTGCACTATGCCTTTCGAACCCAGGATCACCCACCGTTGCCCCAACAATGCCTGATCCAGCCAACCGCCGACCATCTGCATCGACAAGAAGCCCTCGGGGGTAATGCGGCGGACGATGCCGCCGAGTTCGTCCATGTGCGCATCCAGCATGATTTTTGGACCACTCGTGCCATGCTGCGCAAGCACAGAGCCAAGACCGTCGTAGCTTATCTGTGTCGCGAGGGGTTTAAGTTCCCGCACCATGATGGCCCGGACCTCCTCCTCATAGCCGGACGGGCCGGGAGCATCCGCCAAGGTTTGCAGCAGCGTCTCCACGCGATCGCGGCTTAACGCTGGTGGCGCCGCGAGACCAGTCGCAGACCAGAGCGCACATTGGAAGATGAATGCTATTCGGCAAGAATTCCGCGTATACATAACTCTCCAGCGATTGAGTATTTTTGCGAGATTTTAGTTCCAGCGCGTTGAATTCGAGATCATTCGCCAACCCGCGCGCTTATTTCCTCATCCAGATCGCAGCCATGGCGCGATCATATTCCTTTTCTTCTGTGACAATTCTCCGCAGTTCAATCAGCATCTGCCATTGGTTCACTCAGCGAAACAGCCGCGGCGCGAAGTCATTCAGATCACGCCGCCATGTCTGCCACTCGTGGGCGGTGCCGCTCGACTCGAAGTATTCCACATGCACCCCGGCCTTGCGCAATGCGTCCACGTTGGCGCGCGTATCGGCGCGAAATTCATTCTCCTCCGCCGTGCCGACTCCCAGCCATAAGAGTTTCACGCGCTGGTTGAAGGCCGCCGCATTGGCGAACACGCCGCCGTAGGCCGTCTTGGGATCAAATGGCTGCGCAGTTCCATCGGCCGTGCGCATGTTGGGAACGATGTTGCCGCTGAACGAACCGATGGAGGCAAATAAGTCCGAGCGTTCCAGCCCGATAAACAGAGCCTGCATCCCACCCATCGACAATCCTGCGATCGCCCGATGCTCCCGATCAGGAACCGTGCGATAAGCGGCATCCATCGTCGGGATCAGATCGTCAACGACCACATTCTCGAATGCAATTTGGCCCTCCAGCCACTCGGCCGGTCCCCTGGTTCGCGGAGGCGCTCCTTTGGGCCGCGCATAGCCACGATCCATGACAAGGATCATCGGTTGTGCCTTGCCCGCGGCAATGAGATTGTCCAGGATAAATTGCGCCCGGCCTTGGCGGCTCCAGCCCGTTTCATCCTCGCCCGAACCGTGCTGCAAAATGAGCACGGGATAGCGCGTCGTGGTGTGCTCGTCGTACCCTGGAGGCGTGTACACCATTGCGCGCCGCCACCCGCCAGTGATCTTTGACAGGTACCAGTGGGCGCGCACTTCGCCATGCGGCACTTCCTTAATGGCATAGAAATCACCGTCCCTATCCGGTACCTCAATGCCGCTGGTTTCCTTGCCATAGCCAAAGTAGGTCTCACTCGCCGGATCATTGATTTCCACGCCGTTGAGCACGAACCAGTAGTAGTGAAAGCCCGGCACGCTGGGCGGCGTCGTGACCGTCCAGGTTCCCTCCGCACCTTTGCGCATCGCAAATGGGCCCTTGCCCAATCCGTCTCCGCCCGCAACTTGCAAGCTGTCCGCCTGCGGCGCTTTGAGAGAAAAAGCAATGCGTCGATTCGAATGAATGCGCGGGGCTTCGGCGCCCGGTACATTGGAAGCGGCCGGCACGCCTGGATCCGCGGCACGTGTCGGCGCGGACCAAAGTGCGAGCAAACCAATGACAGCGATCGCAGTAAATTCCTTCATGCTGCACTCCGTTTGTGGTCCACAGGACAACCCCCGGCCATTATCGGTCGCATGATCGCAACTAATATGCAGATGAAAGCGCGCAATGCGCCGTTCACCCCCGGCTGACCGTATTGTCATCCACGACTGTGCCGGGGAACAAAATAAAACGACCGCGTCTCGGGACGCGGTCGTGGTTCACGCAAACCTGACTTTCGAATTACGATCAAAGCGCCAAGGTTCGCCGCCGATACGCCGCCGCACCCAATAAGGACAGCGCCACCAACTCCCAAAGCCCCATCGCGCCGCCGCCGCTCTTGCCGCCCGAACCGACGGGCGCCGCGGCCACGGTCAAACTCGCTGTACCATTAGCGGTTCCCCCCGCACCGCTGCAGGCCAGGGTGTAGCTTGCTGCGCCACTGGAACTCGGGGTGACGCTCATGGTGCCGCTGGTTGCTTCCGCACCGCTCCACGCGCCGCTCGCCGTGCAAGAGCTCGCATTGGTCGAGGACCAGGTAACCGTCGCACTCTGACCGACTGTGATCGAGGTCGGCGACACGGCAATCGTCACAGTGGGCGCCGGCGGCGGCGCAGTCGCCGTCAGGGTAGCCGTGGCATTCGCGCTGCCACCCGCACCGGTGCAGGTCAACACGTAACTCAAAGTGCCCGCGGCCGTCGGCGTCTCGCTCATGGTGCCGCTCACCGCTTCGCTTCCTGCCCAGGCGTTAGACGCCGTGCAGGAGGTGGCATCGGTTGATGACCAAGTGAGTGTGGCGCTCTGACCGACCGTGATGCTCGTCGGTGCCACGCTGATCGTCACGGTGGGCGCCGCCGCGGCGCTGATCGTGACAGTCGCGGCGCTCGAGCCGGAGCCGCCATTGGCTGGGTCGCCGCCGTAAGTCGCCGTGATGGAGTGCACGCCGACGCTCAGGCTGCTCGTGCTGTACACCGCGACCCCGGTGCCGTTCAAGGTCATCGAACCCAACGACGTCGAGCCGTCCTTGAAAGTCACCGTACCCGTGGGCACGCTGGAGGCACCCACTTCCGCGACCGTTGCGGTCAAATTGACCGCGGTGCCGGCAGTCGCGGAACTCGGCGCCGCGCCTAGGGTGGTGGTGGTCGGCGTATGAATCACGATTTTGGCCACGAAGATATCGGAGGAGCCGCCGCCATAGGCGCTTTGGAAAGCGCCCGTGGTCGCGGCAGAACTCGGCGGCGAATTGACGCTGCCGGCGACGTAGATATTTCCCGCGCTGTCGAGAGCGAGGCCATCGGCCACGAGCTGCGATTGGCCGCCCGTGCCGAACAGCGTTGAGAACTTAAGCGTCGTCAAGGCCGAATTGAATTCAGCGACGAAGGGCGAGACCGTGCTCCCCGTCCCATTGTCGCTCCCCAACGCATTCACTTGCGCCAGTCCGCTGGATGCGGCACCCGCGATATACACATTGCCCGCAGCATCCAAGACGATCGGACCCATCGAACTGATGGCATCGATCACACTGTTCAGCACGCTGCCGCCGAAATAAGTGCTCGCCAGCAGCGTTGTGCCGCTCGGGTTCAGTTTGGCGATGAACGCGGATGCACACTGAGTGTTGGTGTTGCCATTCACGCCGTACTGATTGCAGGTGGTCTGGTAGACACCCGAGGTGGTGGGATACGTGGCTTGGTTGGTAAAGCCGGTGATATAGGCATTCCCCGCCGCGTCCGCCGCTATGCCGGTCATCAAGTCGCCATACGCGGCCGTGACCGTATGGCCCAAGTAGGTACCGTAGATCAGGCTCGGGGTTCCGCCGCCCACCGGCGAGAACTTGGCCACGAAGGGACAGTTGAGCAGCACGTTGTTCGTGACGGCGCCGCAACTCGACGCATTCGCCTCATAAGCGCCGGTCGTGGTGGGCACCGAGCCATCCTCCGTGGTGCCGGCCAGATAAAAATTGCCGGCGGCATCCACTGTCACCGCCTCGCCGAAGGTGAAACTCGCGCCCCCGAACCCGACACCGGCGTTGGAGACTTGCGGTTCGCCGAACAGTGACGAGTAGACCAAGCTGCTCAAGGTCGGGTCGAACACGGTGATGAAGGCGTCAAACTGAGCACTCAGCACGTTCTGATAGCCGGAAACACCGGTCGAATAAGGCGGCGTAACCAATACGGCTCCAGGCGTGGTCGGAAACGGTATCGCCTGGGGACTTCCGCCGGTACCAGCCGGCACGACTGCGCCGGGAAGCGTCTGCCCTGCCACGTAGGCCCGGCCGGCAGCATCCACCGCCACGGCGTACGCGCTGGTATTGGTGTTGGTCCCGCTCAAGAAGGTGGAATGGAGCAACGCGCCGCTCGGACTGAACTTGCTCACGAATCCTGCGTATCCCCCGGCGTCGCAGTTCGGCACCTGCACATTCGGCGCGCTGAACACCGGGTTGCACACGGTCTGATAGGCACCGGAGGTGACCGGGAAATCATGGGATACCGCGACACCGACCACGACGGCATTGCCGCTCGAGTCCACCGCGATACTCGCTGCCCGATCACTCCCTCCCGTGCCGCCGAGGTAAGTCGAAAAGATCAACGTCTTGGCGTCGGGCGCAAACTTGGTCACGAACGCCCAAGATTGACCACCGTTGGGGTTTGCCTTGGCCGGCGGGGGCGCAAATGCGGACTGCGTCGGAAAATTAGTGGAGTTGGTATTGCCCGTGACATACAGATCGCCGGCAGCGTCGATCGCTGCCGTCTGACCGGAAAAATACGAAGAACTGCCCGACGGAGGCGCGATGCCCGCGACGTCGTAACCGGTGCCCCCCAGGTAACTGAAGTACGACAGCACAGGGTCGATGATCAGTGGCTTGGAGTGATCGTAAGCGCCGACTTCGAAGCGTACCGCCGTGCCCTTCAGTTGATAGTGTGCGCTCACCGGCATCTGTTGGCCCGCATCGCCGATTTGATAAGCAATGGGTTTTTGGAAGGCGATTTCACGATCCTGCGTTTGGATTTTGAGATTGCCATGCCGGTCGAGCCGCAGCCGTTGCGCGCCTTCAAAGTCGAGGCCGATTCGCTTGGGGTCGGACCCGGGCGATACCGCGAAGTCATACTCGAGTTTGCCCTCGGTCCCGTAGTACACGAGATCGATGCCCGGATAGACGCTGGCGTAACGCACCTTGTTGTAGGTCGCGATATTGGTTCGCCAATTCGAAGGGTTGTTGCCGATGAAGTAGTTCACACGTCCCGGCAGGGGCTCTTCGGCCGCCGGTCGCGCCTGAGGATCGCCGCCTTGCACGCGCAGGCGAATCAGTTTCGCGGCGTTTGACGCCTGACCGCCGAATGACAACGCCGCCTCGCGCTCGGTTAATTCGATCGCATACGCCGGTCCGTGTGCAATAAACTGCACCCCAGTCGGGGCCTGACCCAGATTGGATTCGAAGTTGAGCGGGCGCCCGGCGAGACTCGGTCTCTGTGCGCTGGATAGTTTCGTTTCTGCGGCCAGCGCGCTGCTGCCTGCCCCGTTCGCGAGCGAACCGATCAGTAAAGCCAAAAGGGCTTTGCCGCCATGCGCTCGAATACTGCTTTGAGGCCCCAAGATGCGTGTCATCGGTATTCTCCCTACCCTTTTAAGTTGCGGAGCCGCGAATGCGGTCCCTAAGGGAGAGAGGCGTAACGGTGCAGGATTTCGTATCAAGCGCGCACGAAGCGCACGACGCGCCTTAGACCGCTAGGGTACTAGCTTGGCGTTCCAGCGAGCCGCGGCATCGGCTCTACCCGTGGTGACGTACAGCTCGCGCAAAGCGCGGTAGCCGTCCTGGGTTCGATTGAATTGGGGACCTCGCGCCGTTTCGAGCCCCGCAACGGCCGCCAACAAGGTGGATTCGGATTCGCCGTACTGACGCATGTGATAGAGACATACGCCGATGGCCAGTTGCGAGCTGTAGATGACCCAGCTGCCCAGTGGATAGATCCGCTGCCGAGCTGCGGCAACGCGTCGCAGGGCCGCAATACCTTGTTCTTCTTGGTGGTTGCCGCAGGCGGCAAGTCCATATTGATGCCAAGCGCCCATCGCATACAGATTATCGGCACCCAGCAGTGATTCGAACGAACGCGCGACCGGTAACCCGAGCTCTGCCGCCTCCCCATCCCGATGCTGATCCAAAAGGTCCCCGACCAGCGCCAGTTTGGTAAGCAACGTCGCCTTGTGTTCCGGCCCCAGTACGCGCGTCTGCGCGGCGATGACTTGGCGGAACAGGGGCTCGGCCGCGGTACTCTGATGCAGCGTCGCCAGCGTGTTGGCATACGCCGTTTCGATGTTGAGCAGATCCGGGTGATCCACCGGCAGCGCCTTGCGTGCCATCTCGAGCGCTTGACGGCCAAACTCCGCGGCTTCCGGGTAGCGCGCCTGATCGCCCAAGAGAATCGTCAGTCCATATAGGGGATGCATCTGCTCCGAGCGCAGCGCCGCGTCGCCCGTCATTTCGATGGACATCTCCTGGTGATACGTCGCTTCGGCCGCCTTGTCTTGATCGGTGTGCGCCAGAACGAATCCCAAGGTATCCAGCGCATGGCAAAGATCCCCTGGCACGTGCAGGGGCTTGAGCAATGCCACCGCCTGCTGCAGCGGCGCCAATGCGTCGGACCACTTGCCGAGCTCGCGCAGTAAGTCGCCGCGCGTCGAGAGCGCGCGGCCTAATTCCAAAGCGCTGCCGCCCTGCGACTTGAGAATCGCCAGCTCACGATCGCTGGCAGCCATGGCCTCGGGGTAGCGGCCCAGCGAGGAATTTGTTCTGGCAATCATGCCCAGCATGGAGGCCTCGACCAATGGCTCACCGCCGAGCTTCTGGTCCAGTTCCGCTGCCGCCGAGTCCAGCAGTGCCGCAACGGTGACGTTGGGTTTGCCGCTGCCGGGATCGGCGGAAGCCAGCAAGTTCTCGATGAATTCTGCGCGGCGTGCCGCCACATCGCGCGCCTGGTTGGTGCGACTCCGTTGCAGCTCCACAATCGTTCCGCCCACGATCAGGGCGATTGCCAGTACACCAGCGAGGCTCACCGCCAGCGCATTGCGGCGGACGAATTTACCCAATCGATAGTGGAACGTGGGAACGCGCGCCTTGACCGGACGGCGCGTGAGGTAATTCTGCAAGTCCTCCTGCATGTCGATGGCCGAGACATAGCGGCGCGCAGGGTCCCGCTCCAGCGCCTTGCTTAGGATCGCATCCAAGTCCCCCTTGAGTTGAAGTGCTTCAACGGTGCGACCTGCCTTCATGGACGCACGGCTCGGCAGTTCCACATCGCGCCGCGAGATCGCCAACATGTAGTCGAGAGGCTCGACTGCGTCCGCAAAGGTCGAGCGCCCGGTCAGCAGCCGATAAGCAAGTGCACCCAGGCCGAACACATCGGTCGCTACCGTGACCGGGCCGCCGCTGATCTGTTCCGGCGCCGCGAATCCCGGCGAGAACAATCGACCCATGCCGATGGTGGCCTGGCCGCCCGGCGGCCCCGCCCCCGCTGCGTGGAGTGCCCGGGAAATGCCGAAGTCGATGAGCTTCGGCACGCCGTCGGCGCTGACCAACACATTGGCCGGCTTGATGTCGTTGTGCACAACCAGCATGCGGTGCGCCGCCGCGACCGCGCCCGCAAGCAGCGCCAGCAGCTCCACGATGTCTTTTACGTTTAGGTTCTTGGCTCGGCAGTAGTCGTCGATTCGCAGACCGTTGACGAACTCCATGGCGATCCAAGCCCGGCCGTTCTCCACACCGGCATCCACCAGACGCGCGACAGCAGGATGTTCTATCTGCGCCAGCAACTGCGCTTCGCGCTCGAATCGAACTTGACCGGCATGCTCAACAGTGGTGGAGATGAGCTTAATGGCAACCGATTGCTGCACACCATCGGTGCGCTCAGCGCGGTATACCACACCCATGCCGCCCTCGCCGATCCGCCTGGTCAGGCGGAAGTGACCATACGACTGTCCGGCCAGGTCTTCGGTATAGCGCCCCGGGGCTCCCAACAGCGTACCGGTTGCGGCTGCATCGCGCGTCGCGATCGACAGCAACGCATCGACTTCGCCTCGAAACTCAAGGTCGCCCCCGCATTCTCGCGTCAAGAATTGCTCCCGCAACTCCCCCTCGTAGTCCAATGCCGCGGCAAACAACCGGTAAGCGCGCGCCCGATCGCCGCCACCGGTTACGCCTTCCGGGTCAGCTCTCGAGCCAGCCATGCTTTGCCCGTCACCCAGCGCCGATTGACCGTCGCCACGGAAAGTTTCAACACCTCGGCCGCTTCCTCGATCGACAAACCGCCGAATACGCGCAAGGACACGATGTCGGCGGCCACCCCATCGAATTGCTGCAGTTCGGACAGCAAGGTATCCACATCCAGCGCATCGTAAGCCGCTTCGCTCACACCGAGATTCGTGTCGCTCAAGGTCACCGCCTGACCCCCGTCGCGCTTCTCCGCGCGCCGCCGCCGCGCCTCATCCACCAACGCCTGGCGGGTGACGCGCGCCGCCATCGACAAGAAGTGCGCGCGGTCTTGCCATTGCATTTGACGTAGCTGCGATAGCCGCAGGTACACTTCGTGAACCAGGGCGGTGGGCCGGATTGTGAGATGGCGTTCACGATGCAACTGCCGCACCGCAATGGCGTGAATATCGCCATATAAATGAGTCAGCAGCAGGTCGTAGGCTGCCTTTTCGCCTTTCGACCACCGCTCCAACAAAGCCGCAATCCCCGAAGAATCTGAATCGGTAGAGCCCGTCATTATCCGAAAACTCTACCATGCGGACCGCCTCCTTTGGCCGATGCGACAAAACTCGTTCCGAAACGGGAACGGCTCGGCATTTAGAGGCCCTTAGTTAAAGGCGTAGTTCCGCAGCAAATCGTATCAGTGGGTGACAAGGGGGCACTTTGCGGCCCGCGCACCGACGCGTCTACCCTACTGCGAGCGGGCCTCGGCGGCCTCTCGCTGCTGAGCCGCAACGGCTGCAGCTGCGTCGAGTTGCTGTTTTACGCGCGCCTCCGTTTTGAGCGCCTCCTGGGCTTGCTGCGCCTGCGAGCCAGCGCCGGCGGCAGCCGACACCGCAGTCTCGCCGAGGCCGCAGCCGGCAAGTGCCAGACACGCCATGCACAGGAAAAGCAATCGTTTCATCTCGCGACTCCTAATCTGAGCAGATACGGGCACTTGTACCACCTCTCACAGTGCCGGGAAGTGCGCAACGATCACATTTCCGCAGAAATTCAGGCGTTATGGATCAATACAATACTCCGTACAACTACCCATCAGGCAGCTGTCAGAGCAAAGCGCGCAGCTTCACGTAGCCCGAACGGCTGATCGGTAATTCAGTCTTGTCATGGAGAATGGCCACGCGGCTATCCTTCTCCGACAGCTCAATCTTTGCCAATCGCGACACGTTGAGAATATAGCGGCGGTGGACGCGTAAGAACCCCTTGGCGCTCAGCTGTGCCTCGAGCTCGCCGAGGGTCTGCTCCTTCAAATAGCTGCGTCCTGCGGCCCGAATCGAAACGTAGTCGTCCTGCGCTTCAATGTAGTCGATTTGCTCGACCGGGATCACGTGCACGTGAGAGCGATCCCGTATGAGTACTCGATCAATCGCCGACCCTTCGCGATGAGTTTCGAGAAGTTCTCGCGCTGGAATTGGCTGCTGTCGGCTGATGCGCGAGCGCGCGAGCTGCAGCGATTCGGCGAAGCGCTCCGGCCCAAACGGCTTCAGCAGATAATCCACGGCATGCACTTCGAAAGCCCGCAAGGCGTACTCGTCGTAAGCGGTCGTGAATATTACGCCGGCCGCATCGCGGCCGATCAAATCCAGCACTTCGAAGCCATCCAATTTCGGCATCTGGATATCCAGGAACAAAAGATCCGGCTTCAATTCGTTCGCTGCTTTTACCGCCTCGAGCCCATTGGTGCATTCGGCCACGATCCGCACGTCGGAGTGCTGTTCCAAGTATTCGCGGATCAGGGCACGTGCAGGCGCTTCGTCGTCGACAATGACGACATTCAAGGGCTTAGACGTGAGCATTCGCGATGACCCCCTCGGGAGACTCAAACGGCAGACTGAGCTTCGCCGTGAATTCGCCCCGCTCCTCGCCGGTTTCCAGCTGGCCGGCCAGCCCAAACTGCGACTGCAAACGCTGGCGTACCAATGAGAGCCCGAAACCGGCCCGCTTGTGCCGCGGGCGATCCGGATCGCAGGGGTTGCTCACCCGCACGACCAGCATCGAATGTTCCGTTTGCGCCTTGATCGTGACGGTGCCGCCGTCGAGCAAGTGTGCAATGCCGTGCAACACCGCGTTTTCGGCGAGCGGCTGAAGAATCAAAGCAGGCACCTTGGCAAGGAGCGCCTGCGGGCTGGTTTCTTTGAACACATTGAGTCTGGCGCCGAGCCGCACCTGCTCGATGGAGAGATACCGTTCCACGATGTTCAATTCCTCTTGCAACGATATTCGCTGCGCCGCTCCGAGCCGCAGCGTGTCGCGCAAAAAATCCGCCAGCAGCAGGCACATTTTGCGCGCAGCGGAGGGATCGCGGGCGGTCAGCGAGCTGATGGAGTTCAAACTATTGAAGAGAAAATGCGGATCCAGTTGCGCGCGCAAAGCTTTGAGCTCCGCTTCGCGGGCCAATAACCCTGCTTCCAGCGAGCGCCGTTCGGCGTTTTGCGAGGCATTCGCTGCGATCAAAACATAATGAAACGCAGTGGCAAGCCAAAACAACAGCGCGCCCACGACGAACAACAGCCAGGGTTGCGCCAAGTAGACCTGCGGCTGCAAGCCGATGTTGAGCGACTCCAGCAAGCGGGACCAACCGTAGGCCAAGGCCACACAGATACCGCCCACGGTCGCGGCCGCACTCAAATGCGCCGGCACTGCCCGCCAGGTTCGCTCTTCCCGATCGATCGGGAATGCTTGGCACAAGTAATAGGCGGAAAGCCCGATGAAAGCATATATCAGCATCAACGGCAGGAAGAAAACCGCCGCGGTAACCCAGGTGCCTTGACGGCCCAAACCGATGATCACCACGATGCCGATGGGAAGACAGCCCAGTAAATACAATCCAAGCTGTTTCGGATCGGCGAGGATCGGGTGCATTCAATTACTGATTTCGACGCTGCCCATGACTACCGCGCCGCGCACCAGCAGATGCTGCGCGGGGTTGGAGGGGACTGAGTGCGTCTTGTCATGCACTCCACCCATTAGCGGCACGATTTCCTGCGAAACGGTCCAATGGGGCGGAACGAATATGTTCACGCCGCCCATCATCACGAATACATCGACCACTGCGAGTTCGCCGACGCCCATCAATGCATCGCGCAAGTCGAGTTCACATCCACCCATGAATGCCGTGGCGTCTGCGCCGCGGAAAACGGCCTTGCCCCAACGGCGTTTGCTGCTGCCGAGCATTGCAAATTGGGACGCATGCACCGGTTCGCCGGACCCTTGGGCGGTGGAACTGAAACCGCCGGGACCCTGACCTGTCGGTGTTGGTCCACTCGAGGAGTTCGGGCCCGGCAGCTCGCCGGATGTCCCAGAACCTGAGCCTTGATTGCGCATCATGATCCTGGCGCCAAAGAACACCAGCAAGAGGGGTACGGCGAACTCCCACAAGTCGAGGCTCACGAGCCCCAGCGTGTTGAGCAAAAGCCATGTGCCGACCGCGATGAGGATCAGCGCCCGCAACGCACTGTGCTTATCGGTGCGCTGGAGCATGGCGAGGCCGAGAATGATGAGTGCCGCCGGCCAAAAGCGCAGTACATGATAGGCCTGGTGAATGCCAAGTTGCTCCAGTGCCAACAGCACGCCCATCAGCACCAGACACGCGCCAATGATGAATTTCGGCGCCGGGCTGCGATTATTCGGTGGCACGTGGATCCTCGTCCGACTGTCCGCTGTGAGCGCGCAGGCCGCGGATGATGCTCATCAAACCCAATCCGGCCAGCAGCACCGGCACGCTGAACTCGATATAGGCCCAATTGGTCATGGTATTTGCGAGCAACCAGTTCCCCGCCAGGAGCAATCCCCAGCCTTGTTGATGGCGCTGCTTGATCGTGGCGACCATCTGCGCGAAGGCTAGCACAACGATGAACAGAGGCCAGCATTGGACAAGATCCACAGCATCGCCAAAGTTCACGGACGGCTGCATCAGCAGTACCGCTGCCGTAACCAGGCCGACGCCAACCAGCAGGCTCGTGGTGAAGGGATCATCAGACCGCTTGCTCATGTGCGGCCGCTCCATTGGTTGTTCCATGGCGCAATCGTGGTCCTATATCGCTCAGGCATCACGCGATTTTCGGCCAATTGCCGCCAAATCCCGGTGAACGGCGGCGCATGCCTCACCGCCGGGCGCGGACCTGTACCATGGGGGAGCGCGAGCCGAGTTGACCGGCCGCGCTTCGGTGTCGGAAGCTCTCGCCCTTCTCATCAATCCACCCAACGTCGGAAATTTACTATGGATCAAGCACAATTAATTCAGGCAGCAGCGAGCATTGCCGGCGGAATGGCCGCGGCGCACTACGACAGGTTCAGCGGACTGGTCGCGTCCCGCATCACAGAAATTGCCGAAACGGCCGTGAAGATAGCAAAGGCCATTGAAATTGAAGCGCGTAAGCCGCCCTGATAATAATAGCCAGGCTCATGAGGGGTCATCGCATGCAAATTCCCAGATACCGCGCTAGCTCGGATTCACCGGTATGCTGCGCATTCACGGCGATGAAGGGTCCAAAATGAACGAAGCCGCGGAACCGGTGGGTTCTGTCGAAGTTGCCTTGGGGCATGCCGCGCGTTTGTTGGAAAGCAGTCCAATTCTCGCGGCCGAACAGGCCGGCGAAATTCTCAGGGCGGTTCCGGCACATCCGCTCGCAACGCTGCTGCTCGGCGTCGCGCGCCGCATGGGCGGCGATCCGGCGGCTGCGCTGGAAGTCCTGGGGCCGCTGGCGGCTCTGCATCCCCGCTGGCCGCTGGCGCATTACGAACTTGCACTGGCGTTGAGCGGCTTGGACCGGGGCGCTGCGGCGATTGCCGCGCTGCAGCGCGCTGTGGCGCTCAAACCGGACATGGCGGACGCATGGCGCGCGCTCGGTGATGAACTCACGAACGCCGGTGATGCGGCCGGCGCCGATGCGGCCTACGCGCAAAATATCAAGGCGTCGACCCAGGACAAACGCCTGCTCACGGCTGCCGCCGCGCTGTGCGAGAACGACATTCCGCAAGCAGAAGCATTGCTGCGCGCGCATCTGAAAAAATATCCTACGGATGTGGCCGCGCTGCGCATGTTGGCTGAAGTCGCGGCGCGCCTGGGCCGCTACGGCGACGCCGAAATCCTCCTCAACCGCTGTCTGGAACTTGCACCCAGCTTTGCGGCCGCGCGGCACCATCGGGCGATTGTTTTACACCGGCTGAACAAGCCGGCGGCCGCGCTGCGCGAGGTGACCGATTTGCTGGCGAAGGATCCACGCAATCCCGGATACAACAATTTGAAGGCTGCGATCCTGGCGCGGATCGGCGAACTGCAGGACTCCATCGAAATTTACGCGGGAATTCTCGCCGAACATCCCGCGCAGCCAAAGATCTGGCTCAGTTACGGTCACGCGCTCAAAAGCAGCGGCCGCGAAAAAGACAGCGTCGCGGCATACAACAAAAGCATCGAATTGCTCCCGGGTCTGGGCGAGGCCTACTGGAGCCTTGCGAATCTCAAAACCGTCAAATTCACGATCCAGGACGTTGAGGCCATGCAATTGCAGTTGCAGCGCCGCGACCTGGCCGTGGACGATCGGCTGCATCTGCATTTTGCCATGGGAAAAGCGCTCGAAGACAGGCAAGAATTTGCAGCGTCATTTGAACACTACGCGCTGGGAAACAAATTGCGGCGTGCACAGCTGCGTTACCAAGCCGACGAGATGAGCACGCATGTGCGGCGGGTGAAGGCATCGTTCGACGCCAAGTTCTTTGCCGAGCGCAGCGACTATGGGGCCGCTGCGCCCGATCCCATTTTTATCGTCGGTTTGCCGCGGTCGGGTTCGACCCTGCTCGAGCAGATCTTGTCGAGCCATTCGCAGGTCGAAGGCACCATGGAGCTGCCCGATATGGCGGGGATTGCCCGATCTTTGGCCGACATGGGCAAAAAGTCCCAGCTTGCCGGATACTCCGCGGTACTCGCGACTTTGAATGCAGATGAGTGCCGGGAATTGGGCGAGCGATACATCTCGCAGACGCGGATTCAGCGAAGGACTGCGGCGCCCTTCTTCATCGACAAGATGCCCAACAATTTCGCGCACATCGACCTGATCCAGTTGGCATTGCCGCGCGCAAAAATTATCGATGCACGCAGGCACCCCCTGGGCTGCTGTTTTTCAGGGTTCAAGCAACACTTTGCACGCGGCCAGAGCTTTACCTACAGTTTGGAGGAGATCGGCCGGTATTATCGGGACTATGTCGAGCTGATGGCCTTCTTCGATGCGGTGCTGCCGGGCCGGGTCCATCGAGTCATCTATGAATCCATGATCGAGGATACGGAAACTGAAGTGCGCAAACTGCTGCAGTACTGTGGGCTGCCGTTCGAGGACAGCTGTCTGCGATTCTATGAAAACGAGCGGGCGGTGCGCACCGCGAGCTCCCAGCAGGTGCGCAGGCCAATTTTCCGCGAGGGCGTGGATCACTGGCGCCACTTCGAGCCCTGGCTCGAACCTTTGAAAAATTCGTTGGGAGCCGTTCTCGACAGCTATCCGAAGGCACCGACATTTTGACATTTGGCCGGAATGCCTTAGTCTTCCTCCAATAGTAGACAAAGATACAAGGGGGATGCTATGACGCACGGCGGCCAACGGACACCCATGCGCAAGGGAAGCGGCAAGCAAGCCTGGACCATGCTGCCTCTTGCCTCTGCAATGCTGGCGTGCATGCACCCGGCTCATGCCGCCGACACCGGCGACACGCCGGTACTGGAGGAAATCACCGTCACCGCGCAGAAGCGGGTGGAAAATCTCCAAGATGTGCCCCTCAGTATCCAAGCCTTCAACACCGCGAGGCTCCAAGAGCTGAATATCGGTGGGTTCGATGATTACGCCAAGTTTCTGCCGAGCGTCTCATTCCAAAAGGTCGGCAGTCCGAGCTTCGAGCACACCTACATGCGCGGCGTCTCGAGCGGCGGCGACGGCAATCACTCCGGCTCCCAGCCCAGTGTCGGCATGTATCTGGATGAGCAGCCGGTCACGACCATTGACGGCAATCTCAACATCCATCTCTACGACATCGAGCGTGTCGAGGCCCTCGCGGGACCGCAGGGCACCTTGTACGGCGCCAGTTCGCAGGCCGGAACGATTCGAATCATTTCGAACAAACCCGATCCGAGCGGCTTCAAGGCCGGCTACGATTTGGATCTCAACAAAGTCGACCATGGCGGCACGGGTTATGACATCGAGGCCTACGTCAACCTGCCATTGAGCAGTATTGCGGCGGTGCGCCTGGTCGGCTGGGATGAGCATGACGCCGGCTACATCAGCAATGTCCACGGCAGCGTGACTTTCCCCACGTCCGGAGCGGTTTTCGATAACGCACCCTTCGTGAAGAAGAATTACAACACCGTCGAGACCAAAGGCGGCCGCGCAGCGCTGAAGGTTGAATTGAACGACAGTTGGACCATCTTGCCGACGATCATGGGTCAGGTGCAGCAGACCGATGGAGACTTTGCCTACAATCCAGCGGTCGGCGATCTGAAAGTGCAGCACTATTTCCCGGATTACGTGCGCGACTCATGGGTTCAGTCGGCGCTCACGGTCGAAGGCAAGATCGGAAATTTCGACCTGGTCTACGCCGGCGCCTATTTGACGCGCAATACCCACGAACAATCCGACTACACCGATTATTCCTTGTACTACGACAGCGCCTACGGAAAGTATTTCGTCGACAGCGCCGGCAACCTGATCAATCCCGCTCAAACCATTATCGGGCGCGACCACTACTCCAAATACAGCAATGAACTGCGCATCTCTTCTCCCAAGGAGAACCGGCTGCGGTTCGTGGGTGGACTGTTCATGGAGCGCCAGGTGCACGAGATTCTGCAGGACTACGTGGTCAACAACGGCGACCCATTGGGATCGGTGGCTCCGAACGATGTCTCCGTTCCAGGTTGGCCGGGCACCCTCTGGCTCACCAACCAGGAGCGCGTCGATCGAGATAAAGCTGTTTTCGGCGAGTTCACGTTCGATATCACCAATCACCTCTCGGCGAGTGCGGGTCTGAGGCACTTTACTTACGACAATTCTTTGCAGGGCTTTTATGGGTTCAGCTCCACCTTCAGCTCGCACGAAGGCATCGCCACGTGTTTCACGCCGTTTGTGCCGTTCCACGGCGCACCCTGCAGCGATCTGAACCGGGGAACTTCGGGTTCCGGCAATTCCCCCAAGCTCAATTTCACCTACAAGTTCGATTCCGATCGCATGATCTACGCCACTTATTCAAAGGGCTTCCGGCCGGGCGGCGTCAATCGCAACGGCGGCGGTACCATTGCACCGTATCAGCCGGACTATCTGAAAAACTACGAGATCGGTTGGAAGACGACTTGGTTCGACAATCGGTTGCGCTTCAACGGCGCGATCTTTCGGGAAGACTGGTCGAACTTCCAGTTCTCCTACCTCGGGCCCAATTCACTCACCATCATCACCAACGCGGGGCAAGCCAGGGTTGATGGCCTGGAAACGGATTTGGAATTCGCGGCGACGCAAAGCTTCACCTTGACGGGCGGCTTCTCGTTGCTTGACGCCAAGCTCACCCAGACGTTTTGCGGCGACCTGAGCATCTGCGATGCCGCCGGATTCGATCCCAGCACCTATGAGCAATATGCGGCCTCCGGCACGCGGCTACCGGTCACGCCGAAGTTCAAAGGCAATATTACCGGGCGCTATTCTTTCCCGGTGGGATCTTACAAAGGGTTCGTTCAGGGCGCGGCGGTCTACGTGGGCGAGCGCACGTCCGACCTGCGAACCTTGGCGGCGAATGCCTTGGGCGACGAACCCGCTTACACCGTATTCGATTTCTCCGCGGGCGTCGAGATGGGCAGCTTTCACTACTCGATATACCTCAGCAACGCCTTCGATAAACGCGCCGTGCTCGACCGCTATGCCGAGTGCGACGTCTTGTTATGCGGCGCGATCGCAAAATATGATGTGCCGAATCAGCCGCGGACCATCGGCGTGAAATTTGGGCAGAAGTTCTGAGGGCTGTGTTCAGCCTCAGGTGAGGGCTGATTTCACTTGAGCGCGGCGGATGTTTTGTCGGCCTTCAGGAATTTGACCAGGACTCGCTGACCAATCAGGAAAGGCGCGGCGTCTGCGGAGACCACCACCTCCACGACGCGCTCATCGCTGGCTTCGGTGGCGCTGTCCGACTTCAGCTTGCGCGAGCCGAAAGTTGCGGCGATACGCACGACATGTCCGGTCCAGACCTTGCTCGAATCGACCTCGGGGATGATCTGGGCTGCCTGACCGACGTACACGTCGGGAATGGCGCTCTCCACGATCTCCGCCCGAATAATGTGCGGCAGAGCCGGCTCCAGATCAAACATGTTCGACACGTTCAGGGTGGAAGCGCCCGCGCCGGGATTTGCATAGCGCCGGATGATCTTGCCGTCCATCGGTGCACGGATATTGGTGAGTTCCTCGTTGTACTCCGCCTGTGCCAGCTGGGCCCGTGCGGATTGAATCGCGGAGTGTTGGATTCCAAGCTGAGCTTGCGCCGTGGCCACCGCATCCCGGGCTTGATCCAGCTGCTGGACGGCGACGGCATTGGAGGAGGCGAGCCTGGCAAGCCGGTCGTATTCGCGTTGCGCGGTCCTGATGTTCACTTCGTTCAGCACCAGCTGGCTTTGCGCTTGCTCCACGGCGGCGCGGGCGCTGTTGATCGCAAGAAGCGTATCTTGATCTTCCTGGCGCGCCAATATCTGGCCCTTGCGCACCACATCGCCCTCATGCACCAGAACATCCTTGATGACACCGAAGCGACGCGCGGCGATCTCGATGACGCCCCCTTCGATATCGACCTTGCCGTTGGCGATGGTGGCATACGGAGATGCATGACCGCTGCCGGCCGGCCGGTCGGTTTGCGTGCCGGCCCCGCTCTTCGCGCAGCCGTGCAGACACAGTGCGGCGAGAACGATCGCGATCAGGACGGGAATTGCGGCTCGCCGCATCACGCGCACGCACCGGCTGCGCGTGCGGCGCCGACGTCCAGAGGCGGCGTAAGCATCCGATCGCTCTGGATCTTGCCGTCCTCCATGTGAATGATGCGATCGGCGTGCGGCTCCAAGCGCGAATCGTGGGTGACCACGATAATCGCTGCGCCGCGCTCCTTGGCGGCCTGATGGAGCAAGCGGATGACGATTTGACCGTTGACTGAATCGAGCGCCGAGGTGGGTTCGTCGGCAAAAATAAGCGTCGGCGACTTGGCCAGGGCACGTGCAATGGCGACCCGCTGCTTCTCTCCGCCCGACAGTTCAGCCGGCTTTTGGTGCAGGCGGGCGCCGAGACCGACCGATTCGAGCACTGCAGCGGCGCGCGCTCGCGCTTCGCGTTTACCCGTGCCGCCGTAGCGCAGTATCTGCGCGACCTGGGCGACCGCATCCAGCGAGGGAAATAGATTGAAACCTTGGAATATGAAGCCGCAATGATGCAACCGGAATTTGTCGATCTTGGCATCGCTTTTGGCCCATAGGCTCTCGCCCATGGCCATGACTTCGCCCTCGTCGGGCCTCATGAGTCCCGACAATGCAGCGATGAGAGTCGACTTGCCGGACCCCGAAGGGCCCATGACCATCGTCACTTGACCATGGTAGGCGGTGAAGTCCACGTTCTTGAGGACTTGTTGCCGCGTTTTGCCGATCCGGTAGGCCTTGCTCAACCCGCTTGCATGCAGCGCGAGCGAACTCATCGCAGCAAATCCGCCGGTTGGCTCTTTTTGAGCACCCCCAGGGACAAGGCACCCGAGGCGAGCGCGATGAACAGCAGCGCAAGCGCCACCGGAACGTCAATGAACAGCGGGAAGTCCAGGGGCACGCCGAAGCTTCTGCCCAATATCCATACCAAGGCGGTAATCGTCGCCGCCAGCAGCATGCCCGCCGTGCCGACCCACAAACTGAGTTCCAGCACAATCAGCCTGAGCGCGCCCATCGAAACACCCAGCGCGCGGAGGCTCGCGAATTCCTTGATATTGGCGAGAATCGCGCCTTGCAAGGTCTGCCAGGTGATGACAATCCCGATAAAGGCGCCGACAACGACGGCAAATCCAATCATGACGCTGATGCCTCCCTCCTTGAGCATCGATTTTTGACTGGCCTCTGACAAATCCTCACGCGACCAGGCCTTGTAATGGCCTTCGCTCCCGGCGTTGAGTTCCGCCGTGACTTGTTGCGCGAGCGCGGGGTCGCGAATCTTCACGATAAGGGGGCCGACTCGCGGACCCTCGTTCAACAGGCCCAGCAGTTTCCCTGTTTGGCGCGACATGAATACCATGGCGTTGAGCATCGAGGGATAGCTATGCGTTTCGCCGCGCACCGTAACGGCAAAGCCGTTGATTTTCGCCTTGTCGCCGAGCTGCACACCCAGCTTGTTCAAACTCGACTGATCGACCACGACCGCATAGGGCTCCTGCAGCGCCTGTACGAGGTCATCGCCGAAATCAGTCGGCAGCGTGACTGCGCCCGGAATGGGGTCGACCATGATGATTTGCACGCCCACGGCTTTTGCCGTCTGCCCTTCTTTCGGAAAGTTCGCCCAGTAAGCAAAATTGAAATTCAGTGCTTGAACCTCCACCACGCTTGCGTTCCCGTAAATCTTCGGGATGATGCGGCGCGGTTGGCCGGAGTTATTGGAAAACAAGCTCTCTGCTTGAGGCGCCAAAATCATCACTTCGCCCGGAGAACGATCCACCGTTGCGGTGAACGATTTACTCACGCCCATGAACATGCCCGCCATGGACAGGACGAGCACCGCGGCCACCCCCAGCGCAATGACCGCAGCAAGGTAGCGGCGCCACTCGTAGAGCAACGTGGATAGCGCTAGCGACAAATGAGGGCGCCATCAATCATTGGGGCCGGCTTGCTTCCGGCGAAATCCGCACGCCCCGGCACATCCATGACGCCACTGCTCATCGCGTCCATTCTAACTTACCGCCGGCGGCGATAGCAGCGAAGTATTGCGGCGTGCTGCGGGCCCCCGGTTCCGCAGTTTCAGCGTTGCGCACCCCTAAATAAGTGTTTGGGGGCCTCGCCGCTGTACCCAGCCGGGCGATCGCCTCACAGCCTCAGGAAATACGGGATGGCCATGAGCGCCACTCCGATCAAAACCAGCAAAATGTTGTTTGCGACAAAGTAAGGAAAAATCATCAATGCCAGGCCGCAGAGCAACGGCACGACGGCTCGCTGTCTGCGACCGTAGATGAGAAATCCCAAACCGATCGATCCGAATAAAAGTCCCCAAAGGAGCGACGATGTGTTCACGGGTCCGTGGTCGAGACCTGCCCGTACCATCGCATGACGCGCAGCGCCCGGAGCGTATTCCAGCGACTCGGCCCGCCCAGCGACTCGCCCGGATTGAAGGCGAGCGCTTCGGCATGAGCCTGATCGAGCAGCCATCGGCCGTCGGACTGCCGCCGACTTTCGACGATGCGCATGGCATCGTCGATGCGCGCATCGGGCCGAACCCCGGCGTCCCTGAGATAGTCGAGCGCGCGCAGGATGTCGTAGTGGTAGCGAGGCGGGAACGCGAATTTCAAGAACGCCGCATCCGCGACCTCGCCGCTCGAGCGGCGTCGGAATAGTCCACGCTCGAGCAAATACTCCTCACCGCGCCGCCGGGCGGCCGCGACCGCCGGCGCAGAGCCCACGGCGCGCTGATACTCGAGCAGTCCCTCCAGCACGCAGATGGTGGTATGAAACGAGGATCGGCGGCTCTGCGGCGCTTCGCAGTTCCAGCCACCGTCCTCGAGCTGTTCAGCGAGCAGGCGTTGCGCGAGCGTCTCTGTCGGACGCCCGAAGTAGGCGCCGAGCGCCAGTGTGCCGCCATTGATGCAGGGCTCCACCTCTCCCTCGAAGAACGGCTTTTTACCGAAGGCTTCATCCCAGCGGAATCCCGCTTCGAGGCGCGTGATCGCCGCGTCGACGCCCGGATCGGTGCGCTGCGCGCCGGATGCCCGCAGGAATATCATCGTAAACAGAGTCGGCAACCAGTCGGGCGTGTCGGCCCGGTGCCAGGCACCGTCCGGTCCCTGGCACGCCAGAATTTGCGCTCCCACCCCTTGGCGCGGCACGCGTGCGCGCTCGGCGGCGACTGCTGCCGGCGAGGCATCGGTCAAATCACGCATCGCCTGCCAACGGATGGCCGGGTCGGAGCCGAGCAGCCAGTCGATAGTATCCACGGACTGAGTTTACAATCGAACGCTCGACAACTGAAGACGACGGCGGGCTCAACATCTGGGCCGCGTCGAGTCAGGCTGCGGCCGGACAACCTTCAGGAGGCCGCGGCCGCGCTTCGCGGCCGCCTGCGGCGCAGGCGCGGATCCTGCGCACGCTGGATGGCCACGCTCTCGTACGGCGCGGTGCAAATCGAGAGAATCTGACAGCGCTCCTTGCCCACCGCCACGTAGGCGTGCGCCATACCGCTGTCGAAATAAACGGAATCCCCCGCACGCAGGCGCAGCGGCGCATAGCTTTCGCTGTGCAGTTCCAGCTCTCCGCTCACCACGAAGATGAATTCCTCGCCGTTGTGCCGGTGAAATTCGCCGGCCTCCTCGAGCGAACGCGCTTTGATCTCGCCGATGATCGGCGCAAACCGCTTGTGCGTCAGATCGACGCTCAGATAGCGCAACGATTGCATCGGCGTATCGAGAATCTGCCCGTCTCCCGCGCGGTTGACGCTGCGGCGCGCCGTCTGGACGGGCTTGACGTCATCCATCTCGCCGGACAAGAGCCGCGCCATGTCGACGCTGAGGCCCACGCTGAGTTTGCTCAATTGATCGTAGGTGGGAGAGATTTGATCGGTCTCGATGCGCGACAAGGTGGACGGCGGCAAGCCCGTTTTGCCGCTGACCTCAGCCAGTGTCCAGCCCTGTTTGCGGCGAAACGCCCGCAGCGCGGCGCCCGGTCTCGCCACTGATTGCTTGAGCAAGGTGCGCCTACTTCTTCGCCGGCAGCCCGATCGCCAGCCGCTCAATGCGATCGGCAACCTTGGAAACCCCGACATCCTTGCCGATGGTATTGGACAGCACCACGACGGTTGTTTTGTCATCCGGAAATTCGGAGAGGGACGCGCTGAAGCCATAAATGCCGCCGCCATGATCGATTTTTCGATGGCCTTCATCCTCGGACAAAAACAGCGCATAGCCGTACTCTCGCTTCGCGGACGCGGCATCCGCCGGCGCTCCCGCCGCCTTCATCATTTTCGCCATGGCCGCGCCGGTATTCTCGCCGTTGCTGAGCTTGCCGGGGGTGAGCATCGCTGCGAGCGAAGCAGGCTTGAGAATCTTGCCGCCATACAGCGCCGCATTCCATTTGGCGAGGTCGGCGGCGGTGGAACGAACCGAACCCGCCCCGCCTGGAATCGACATCGAAATAAAAGGAGCATTGGTAAACTTTCCCGGACCGCTGCCCGAATAGCCTCGCGCTCGACCGTCGACAATTTCGGTTTCATCATCGAGCGCGCTGTGCGTCATGCCGAGCGGTGCGAAGAATCGGGTTTTGAATACTTTTGCCAGCGGTTCACCGGCGGCCTTCTCGACGACGCCTCCCAGGATGAAATAAGCCGAATTGCTGTACGACCAGTTGGTGCCCGGCTCGAAATCTTGAGTTTTCGGCAGCTTGCCGATGAACTCGACCATCTCGTCGGTGCTGCGATGGATCATGCCATCCACGGCGAAGTTGGGCGCGGAGGTGTAATTGAAGATCCCGCTGGTATGGTGGAGCATCTGGTCCAGCGTAATGTCATTCGCGCGCGGGAAATTCGGGTAGTACTTCGACAGCTTGTCCTGCACCGAAAGCTTGCCTTCCTCGGCAAGCAACAGCAGCGCCGCCGCGGTGAACTGCTTTGTCACCGATCCGATGCGAAAAACGCTGCTGTTCGAGACCGGAACGTGCTGTTCCAGATTGGCGGAGCCATAGCCTTTCACCAGCACCGGTTTGCCATTCTTGATCACCGCGACTTCCAGCCCGGGGCTCTCGCCGGCGGCGACCGCGGCCGCCGCCGCTTTGCCGATCGCTGCGGCAAGATCCTTGTCCGTGGATGTTTGAGCGAGCGCGGTGGAACCGAGCAATACGGCAAAACCCGCGGCGGCGATGAGACCCTTCATTGAATTGTTAATGTGCTTCCCCTTGCGCTGGCAACCCTTGATGCGCCAACTATCGCATCTTTGCGGCTATTCCGAAAGTGGGAATTTATTCCACATATGAAAAAATATTGGAAACATGGTTGCGCGCAAGCCAGGCCCGCCGCCCCGCGTCAGCCGGCGGGCCGATCAATCAAAACGACATCCGAGCGCGCCTGCGCGCGCTCTAGGATCGCTTCGGTTCCGTCGGCGGAGAGGTCGAAATCGCGCACGTCGAATTCCGCAGGCAGGTGGGTCAGCTGTTGCATCGCGCCGCTCTCGAGATCGACCACCCAAAGATTCTTGTGCTGAAGTTCGCCCTGCAGGAACACCAACTTGCGCCCTCCCGCAAGCAGCGCCAGATGACGCGCACCCCGCGTGAGAATGAGCTCCGGCAAAGGGTGATCGGCACTCGCGGCGGTGGCGGCTTTGACGGCAAAGTTCGTGCCGATGTCGGGTCCTGAGTAGATCACGAACCGGCCATCCGGCGAGCAGATCGGATCGACGGAATAAGCCGCGATGAACGGCGTCGGCGGCTTGCCGTCGAGCGTGATCCGGAACAAGTGCGGGACACCCCGATCATCCGCCGCCGAGAGGATGGATTTGCCATCCGGCGCCCAGGCGGGCGCGCCGCGCAGTTCGAGCGACTCGGACACAATATGCGCCCGCGAACCATCGGATCCCATGGCGTAAAGCCGCATCCGATTGTGCTGTCTCACCGAGAAGGCAATGAAATGCCCATCGGCCGAGACCGCCGGAGCGCCGGTAACTGTGGCATCGCTGCCGGCCCACAACTGCGTCGCCTCCGTACCCGTGATCTTCCAGATGCTGTCTCCGCTGCCGGCTGAAGCGACATATAACAAATAATGGGGACCCAGCCGGGGAGCGGACCCGGTGCCGCTGCTGAGCGCAATTCGCACCGGCTTCGATTCGCCCAACGGATCGGTGATGGGCACCCGCCACAGTGTCCGCTGCGGCGTCGACACCGTGGCGACGATGCGGTGCCCATCCGCGCTCGCAGCGAGGGAGGTGTATTGTTCGATACCCGTGGTGAGACGGTGCGCGACCCGCCGCTCCACATCCATCCCGTAAACCCAGGGACCGGAGCCGTCGGCTGCGCTCGCCAGGTAGAGCAACGTGCGCTGGTTGAGCAGCACCGGATAGGTCACTCGCGTCGCCTGGGAGGTAATGCGCTCGAGCGTCTCGCCGCGCGGATCGACGCGCCAGATGTCCAGCCGGTCGGGCAAGCTGCCTCTGGAGAAATAGATCAGGTTTCCCGCCCCCCAAACGGGGAAGTGACTGTGCAATCCCGCGGGCGCGATCAAGATGGGACTGCCGCCGGAAAGCCCCTTGCCATCGCCAATGAACAGAGGATCCCCGGGTGCCGGGGTGTGATAGGCCAACTGATTGCCATCGGGCGAGAAGGCAAGCTCGGCCGCTCCTTCCAGGTACGGCCGGGGCTCGCCGCCGAGGGTGGGTACCGCCCAGATACTGATGCCCGCTTCCGCTGAGTTCCCCTGCCGGCGCAGCCAAAACGTCACGAGCGTTCCATCGGGCGAGAAACCGAGCTCTCGGATCGAGGAATTGACGAATTCGCCGTCGAGCCCGCTGGTGAGATTGTGAAAGCGCCCCGATCCGACCTGTGTCACCCATACGTCGGTGCGGCCGCCGCGATCCGAGAGAAACGCGACGAACTGCCCGTCGCGCGAGACAGCGGCCGCCTCATTCCGGCCATCGAAACCCGTCAGGGACTGATACACCGCCCCGGCCAGCGGGTCTCGCCAGAAATGGTCGCTGCTTTCGAACCAAATGATCAAGCCGATGGCGGCCAGCCCGAGCGCGCCGGCGACGACCAAGACAGCCCAGGATAGGTGGAAAGGCGCGGCAGTACCGGGCGGTGCCGCGCGAGCTTCCGGGTGATCGGTTGCGTCGAGTGGTTGTTGAGCGCTGCGGCCCTGCATCCAGGCATCCAGTTCCGACTGGAATGCGTAGACCGAACCCATTTTATCGTGCAGGTGGCGATGAACCGGCATCCCTTCCCGCTTCTCCCAGCGCTGGACCGTGGTTATGTCACGTTTCAGATAAACCGCGATTTTCTTCCACGAATCGAGGCGCCCGTCATTCGGTCCGCTCGGCCGGTCAAGAGATGGCTGTCCCACGCGTATGGATCGCTCCCCAAGGATGTAGTCCACATTCTAAGCTCGAAATGCCGCCCCTACCCAGCAGCGGCAAAGCACGGCATTCGACGGCAGTGCGCGGACTCCGTGCATTGCCGTTTGACCCCTCATCGTTCCCGGTCCGATTGTGTGCGGGCGCCATGCGTGCGCAAGCGCCGCGGCTTTCAAGGCTTCGGCTCGTTACATTTAAACGGGAGGCTTTTCGAATGATGAACAAAGCGTTGAGGCGGGTCGCGCGTGATCTCGCAATCCTATCGGTGGCGACGGGGCTCGGTGGCTTCACTCTGGCCGTGGCGGGCGAACCGGAGGCGCCGCCGCCGGTGCGCTACCACGGCCTCATCAACGACTACACGCCCTCGGCTGCCGTCGTAAAAGGGGGCCCGTATGAAATGCGCGGCAGATGGTCGCTCGAAGTCAATGAACGCCAGGGAACTGCGCGGTTTTCGGCGGCGATGAACATGGAGACATCGGACTATGGCATTGTGCAAGGTACGGTGGACAAGGACGCCATCGACCCGACCAAAACACGCGGCGCGCATACGCATCACATCCTCATGACCGACGGCAAGGTGAGTTCCGACTGGGCGGCGAGCTGCCCGCAGTTCGCCCAGCCGGTCAGCGGTGGATTCGTGGTGACAGGACCCGCTTACATTACCGTGAATGGCGGCAACACGCCTTTTGCAAACCCTTCGACGGCGACCATTTGCGTTCTGGGGGGCGGCGAAGTCATGTACTCGAATTTCACCCTGAAGATCGGTGCGCCCGCCAGCGGCCATTTCGGCACGCAGCCGATCCACGGCGTGGTAGTAGGCTGCGCGGGACCGTGGGAGCACGAATCCAAGGATTGCTCGGTGCAACTACCTGACTGAGAAAAAACACTCTTAGATGATTTAGGGCGCAGTCAAGGCCGGTTGCCTTGGCTGCGCCCGTCGCGTGTATGCGACAGCGGCCCCGCATGCGGCAGCCGTGCCCGACTTTAGATCACGCGATCTGGTGGTGTTGTCTGACATACACCGGGTACGGCGAACCCCTAACCTGTCGGTCTATGAATGTACTTGCCGACTTCGGCTGCTCGTCGAATCCATTGAGCACTGGGTCAGCGCTGCAACGGCTGCTGCGTGAACGCATGAACGGCCACCTCACCGACGATGAGTTGGTGACAGCCATTCGCGGCACCTACACTCTGAGCGAGTTCCGTTCTGCCCTGGTAGCGCTCATGGCCGCAGAACCGATGATGATGCCTCGCATCATGGCCTTGGCTGAGCGGCTTAACCGGCGAGGCGACATTCCCGCGGAGCTGATTCGCTTGCTCGAATTGCGAATTTCGCGCGCCGAGCTGGCGAGCGCCGAAGAAGGCGTGACAGTGGATCTGGGCAAAGACAGGGCGCTCGATCGCTTGATTGCCGGCGGTCAGCCTGCCCTCCCGCGGGTGGAGCCGGGCCGCGTGCTTCGGGATCGATACGAGATTCAGGAGTGTCTGGGTGCCGGCGGCAAAGGCAGCGTGTTTCGGGCCTTGGATCGGTATCGCTCGAGTCTGCCGCCGTCGCAGCGCTATGTTGCGATCAAGATACTTCACGATTGCCATGAAAATCGCGACGAGACGATTCAGGCACTGCGCCGCGAGCTGCAATCGGCGCAGGCGTTGTCGCACCCGAATATCGTCAAAGTCTACGACGTCGATCGGGACGGAGAGGTCGATTTTTTCACGATGGAACTATTGGAAGGCGAACTTCTGAGCGCTCTCTTGAGGCGCTTTCAACCGCTGCCGATGCCGCGTCCGCAAGCCTGGGCGATCATCCGGCAAATCGCCGCCGGCCTCGAACATGCGCACGCTCGCAAGGTCGTGCACGCCGATCTGAAGCCGCAAAACATCATGGTCACGGCTTCAGGAGAAATTCGCATACTCGATTTCGGCTCCTCGTACCGGGTCGCCAAAGAGACACCGGTCGAACCGGCCTGGCGCGGATCGTCCTCCGCCACTCCGGCCTACGCCTGCTGTGAGCTGTTGGATGGCCGTACGCCGGATCCGCGCGACGACTTATACGCACTGGCGTGCATCGCCTATGAGCTGCTCACCGGAGCGCATCCCTTTCAGCGGCGTCGTGCAAACGAAGCGCGCGATTTCGGTGTGGTCCCGGTAAGGCCTGCGGGCCTTGGTCGGCGCCAATGGCAGACTCTCGCCAAAGGCTTGTCCTGGCACCGCGCGGGTAGATCAATTTCAGTGGGCGACTGGTACAAGGGCGTGAAGCCCGCGTCGGAGGACTCACCATCCTTGCCGGTGGGCGAGCTGCGGCCTGCGCCGCTTGTCGTGACCGGGTCCCCTCCTCTGAGACCTTTCGCAGTCTTCAGCGTACTGCTTTGTATTGCTGCCATTTCACTGCTGTTTGTACGTTTGGCTCCCGGCGGGAAAGTGACGGGAGCGCCGCTATCCGCCGCCCTGATGCACGAGAAGGCCGCTCAAACCCTTCAAACCGAGACGTCCGCGAGCACCACGGCGCAGAATCTGCTGGTGGCGCGTGCCTCTCCCGAGAAGCCGTCGACCCATGAGACGCCGATGCCTCCAGGTGAGTACCAAGTGCAGCCGGGGCAGCATTTTGCGGAAATCCGAGTGCACCGGCCACCCGATGCCGGCAACCCTGCCGTGGTGACATGGTGGACGGAGCCCGCGTCTGCAAAACCCGGTGTCGACTATGTGAGCCAAGGAAGGGTGTCTCAAGCGTTTCCCAAGGGAGAGGACTCGATGAGCGTCTTCGTGAAACTCTTACCCAGGGCCAAGAGAAGTCAGTCGGAGGTGTTCTACGTCGCGGTGGCGGATAAGGGAAGCAAGCATGCGGACCAAATCACACACACCGCCGTGCGCTTGCCGCCCAACCGAACGGCACTTTAGCGCAAATACTTCCTACTTATCATATAGTTATATACTTTTATCAATGTTACATGGAAGATAATCGCTGCTTCCGCCTCGTGATTCGAAGTTTCTGCGTGATGAATCATGTACCCGTTGAGCAGGTCTGCTAAGGTGGCTCTCGACTAAAGCAATGAGTGCTTTGGAACCGACAGTGAGAGTGAACTCTGAAAAGCAGACATTGATTCTGGCCGGCGAGCCGGTGCCACAGCGTTTCGCTTACCCGGCCGCCTCCTCGCTGCCGCCACTGACGCTGGTCGCGACCCCCGTCGAGGAACCGAGACTCATCGCCCCGAGCAGCTTCGAGGATGCCGGCCTCGCGGCGGCGAGTTTTGCTGGGCGCGGCCGAGCGTACGACGCTGCCGGCGCCTATGCTCGCACGCAACAGTTGTTCACCGGGCGCCGCGCAATCATCGATACGTACGCTTAACCACGTTCGCAAAACCGGGTTCGCGGGTGGCCGGTGAGCACTAACTCCAATTGAATCGGAAAACAGGGCCGTCCCAGCTCTCGTCCCGCAGTTCCAGTTGTTGCAATCGTGAACATCTCGCGGAACGCTTCAGCGTATTGAGCCAGAATTCTCGAGCGCGCACGTTCTTACGCGCCACTGCGACCTCCCATGCGCCGGGTTGCCGCGAAAAAACGATTTCAGCCGCATGTCGACCGACGCCTTGGCCGCGGTGCTTGCGTACGATAAAAAACTCGCTCATGTTTCGGCCGCTCTCGAGCCCGGAGTGGCTGTTATCGTTGACGAGGCAGAATCCTGCCAACGTGCGGCCGCACCAAATCAACATGGCCGCCCAATTGGCCCTGGACCAATACCCCTCCAAGGGATAGGTCTCGAACAGGCCCTGCACGTTCAATTCGCCGCGCGACGTACCGCTCCAGAATTCTGAAAAATCGTGCGTGTAGAGTTGAACGAGATTTTGAATGACGGGCGCTTGGCTGCGCTCGGCCTCCACCACGGTGACGGAATCAGTTCCTTCCATCAGGATTCACGACTGTCCGGGGGAGACAAATATGGCCCTCGCCTTGGCTATTTTCTTCACGACGCCAAGATCCGCGCCAATACCCACGTCGATCGACGCATTGTGCGTATAGGTCTGCGACCCGACTCCGGTTGCGACCGACATGGACTGCGCATCGGAGAAGTCTTCGAGCAGCAAACCGTTTGCGCCGAGCCGTGCGGCTTGCGCCCGCATCACTTCGATCATCTTCGCTATGGCCCGCTCGCCCCCGGCGCTCGATACGCTCCTTCTCGAGGCGCTCAAGACGGCGATCTCCTCGAAGCTTCGCGGCGCCCGTGTGTAAACCCTGACCTCAGCGGGGGATATCGGCGCACGCGGCGCTCCGGTCAACAGCTGAGACGAGGTTGCACAGGCCAGCAGCCCGCACGCGATGGATAGAACCGCAATCGCGCGCAGGCTCGGGCCCACCTTTCGGTGCCAACCTACTTTGGCGGCGTCGCGCTTGCGGCGGGCGCGGAATCGCCTTGCGTGGTGCGCTTTGTGAACCGCCAGCCATCCTTGGTTTTGACGAGTCGGTCGGTGTAACTCGCCGTCGCCACGATGCTCGGCGGTTTGGTGGAGAAATCCACCAGTATCAAATACACCGAGCCGCTGGCTTCCTTGGAATTTCCCGTGAGCAGCAGGTTGTTGTTCCAATGCTTGCGCGTGCCGCCATTGAGTTTTTCGCGCCAGGTCTTGACGAAACCGACGAGCGCATCGTGCCCGACAAACGTGTTGAACACGCCATCCGGCGTGAATGTCGCCGCCCAACCCTCAGCGTCGCCGCCGTCGATGGCGATGTTGTAGCGGGCGTAGAGCTGTTGAATCTCATAGTAGTCCTGCGCGCTCAAGCCGCCCGCCGCCGCGCAGACCCCGGCAAACATGATTCCGGCTGCGAATGTGGAAATTAATATTTTTTTCATGATGGTTCCAGGTTGGATTTGATTCTCACTTGGCGGGGTTGACGAGCGCCTGATACGTCAAGGCACGCGATAAATTCTCGACATCCGGTGCTCCGGGAGCCATCAGCCAGCGCTGCAGCATGCCGACGAAGACCACATCGTTGGTCGGATCGATCCAAAACCACGTCCCGGCGACTCCGTCCCAGAGAAAAGTGCCCTTCCCGACGGTACTGCCGAGCTCGAGCGGATCCTCCAGAATCGCAAAGTCGTACCCGAAGCCGAGGCCCGGCTGCATCTGATAAAGGCCAATCCCGAACTTTCGTGCATTCTTCACCTCGTCGGAAAGGTGATTGGTGCGCATGAGTTCGATCGAGCTTGGCGCCACCAGACGCACGCCATTCAGCTCGCCGCCGTTCAGCACCATTTGCGCAAAACGCAGGTAATCGCCGGCAGTGGAATACAGCCCGCCACCGCCGGAAGGCATGCCCGGCGGCTGACTGATCCCCGGGTCCCGGGGCATGGGCGCCGCACCTGGATTGGCGTCGCTCTGATAAACGCTCGCAACGCGATCGAGTTTGTCCGCGGGGACATAGAAGCCCGTGTCCTTCATGCCCAGGGGAAGGAAGATGCGCTCGCGTAGATAATCGGCAAACGGCCTGCCGGAAAGCTTTTCGACCAGATAGCCTTGAATGTCGACCGAAACGCTGTACACCCAGCCTTCTCCGGGCTGATAGAGCAGCGGTAATTGCGCGACGCGCCCGATGAATTCTTGCAGCGAGGGCGCATTCAGCAGATCGGCGTCGCGGTACATCTTGTCTACGGGCGTGGACCCAAAATAGCCGTAGGTGAATCCGGCGCTGTGCGACATCAGCTCGCCCATGGTCGGCGGATGTCCCGGCTTGGCGAGAATGGGTTTTCCATCCTGATCGACGCCCGAAAAGACTTTCAGGTCGCGAAACTCCGGGATATATCGTGCAATCGGATCGCTGGGTTTCCACTTTCCTTCTTCGTACAACATCATCATCGCAATGCCGGTGATGGGCTTGGTCATCGAATAGATACGAACGATGGTGTCCTTTTGCATCGGCTTGCGGCCTGCCACATCGGCGTAGCCGTAGGTCTTTTCTTCCACGATTTTGCCGTGCCGCGCGAGCACGGTGACCATACCGGCTATCTTTTTGGAATCGACCAGCGATTTCATCCCGGCGTCGAGCTTCGCGAGCCGCTCTGCGGAGAACCCCACCGATTCGGGCTTGGTCTCCGGCAATTCGCCGCCCGCGGCCGGCAGGTGCGCCGGTTTCACCGTCTGCGCGCCGACTGGGCTCATCGTCGCGAGCAACGCCAGTGTCATCGCCCCAAGGACGCTTCGAAGCAACATTGGAATCTCCCTTTTTTTTGCTGTCCCGATCATGCCACGAGGACAACCTGAGAAACAGGGGATGCGCGAACGGTACGCTGATGCTTTCGCAAGAACGAGTGCATTCGTCTAGAATGGGCCGGGCCCGTCATTCAAGGGCACGAAAACTACCGGATGGACGGGGATGAGCGATTCAACCGACCAGCGCGCGGGCACGGATAGGACCGCGTTGCTCAATCAATTGCGCATCGATCGCAGCGAGCCCCCCTCCTCCGGGGGTTCCGGCAAATGGTGGGCTACGGGCATCGTTGTCGTGATTATCGCCGCTTCCGCGGCTTGGTACCTGGCGCGTCCCCGCGGCGAACCGATTACCACTGCGGTGGCGCAAGCGGTCGCGGGCGGCACCGGCGCCTCTGCGGGTCCTTCCCTGTTGGACGCCTCGGGCTACATCGTCGCGCGCCGTCGCGCCACCGTGTCCTCCAAAGTCACGGGCAAGGTGGTCAAGGTCATGCTCGAGGAGGGACAGCGCGTGGAGGCCGGAGAGATCATCGCGCTCTTGGACGACTCCAATTGGCGCGCATCGCTCGCGCAGAGCAACGCGCAGCTGCAGCAAGCCGAAGCCAGCGTCGCTTCGGCGCAGACGGCATTCGATGACGCGAAGCCGATATTCGAACGCGCCGAGAAGCAAAAGGCGGCCGCCGTCATCAGTGCGGAGAGTTTCGACGAGTCGCGCGCGCAATACGACGTGGCGCACAACAACTTGTTGATCGCGCAGCGCGCCCTGGAGGCGGCGCATGCCGGCGTGCAGGTCGCGCAACGCAACCTCGATGACACGGTCATCCGCGCGCCCTTCGCCGGAGTCGTGACCGAAAAAGCGGCGCAGCCGGGCGAAATGGTCTCGCCGATTTCCGCGGGGGGCGGCTTCACCCGCACCGGCATCGGCACCATCGTCGATATGGACTCGCTGGAAGTCGAGGTCGACGTGAGCGAAAACTTCATCAATCGAGTGCGGCCCCACCAGCCCGTGACCATCAGGCTCAATGCCTATCCGGACTGGGATATCCCCGGCTCGGTCATCGCCACCATCCCGACCGCCGATAGGGCCAAGGCCACCGTCAAAGTGCGGATTGCCATCGGCCAAAAAGACCCCCGCATCATCCCGGAGATGGGTGCCCGCGTCGCTTTTTTGAGCGACAATGAGCCCGCGGCGAGCGCGGCGAGAAATCCGCTGCCGGGCGTGGTCATCCCGGCCGACGCCATTGCCGCCAGCGGCGGCGCCAACATCGTTTTCGTCGTGCATGGATCGACCGTGGAGCGGCGCGCGGTCCGGCTCGGCGGAAAAACCGGTTCCGGCCAGATAGTCAGCGCCGGACTGGAGCCTGGAAGCATCGTGGCTCTCGGCGACTTGAGCAAGCTGAGCGATGGCGCGCGCGTCCGGATCGAAAAGCAGTAAGGAGCAGCCGATGAGCACCCTGGTTTCCCTGAACAATGTCGTGAAGCGCTATCAGCGCGGCAAGCAGTCGGTCGAAGTGTTGCACGGCGTAAACCTGTCAATCGATCAGGGCGAATTCCTGGCGCTCATGGGACCTTCCGGGTCGGGCAAAACCACGCTGCTCAATCTGATCGGCGGCCTGGATCAACCCACCGAAGGCGAGGTGACGGTGGCGGGCGAGCGGATCGACCGTTTGTCCGGCGGCAAGCTCGCCAAATGGCGCGCCCGGCACGTCGGATTTGTCTTTCAGTTCTATAACCTGATGCCCATGCTGAGCGCGGCGCGCAATGTCGAGGTGCCGCTGCTGTTGACCAATCTGTCCGCGGCCAAACGCCGGCAAAATGTCGCAGGCAGTCGCTCGAACTGGTCGGCCTCTCTGATCGCGCGACTCACAAGCCGAGCGAGTTGTCGGGCGGACAGCAGCAACGGGTCGCGCATCGCCCGCGCGCTCGTGGCCGATCCGACCCTGCTCGTGTGCGACGAGCCCACCGGCGATCTCGACCGCGAAAACGCGGAGGAAATACTGAAGCTGCTGCAGATGCTGAACCGCAGCAGGGCAAGACCATCATCATGGTGACGCATGATCCGCACGGCGGCCGATCACGCCGCACGACCCTGCATGTCGACAAGGGGCGCCTGCTCGAGTCGAGCGTAGCCCAGCGCCGCATGAAATACTTCATGCTCATCTGGGCCGGCCTGTGGCGCAAGAAGACCCGCACCATCCTGACGATGCTGTCGATCGTGGTCGCCTTCCTGCTGTTCGGCCTGCTGCAAGGTATCAACCAGGGGATCAAGGCCGGCCTCGGCGACACCGGCAACCATCGCTTGTGGACCACCGCGCGCATGAGCGCGGTGAGCTCGATGCCGGCCAGTCTCATGGATCGAATGCAAACCGTGCGGGGCGTTCGCAGACATCGCGCACCTGAGTTTTTTCGGCGGCTATTTCCAGGATGCGAAAAATCCGCTGCCCGCATTCGCCACCAATGTCGACAAGCTGGCGATCGTCTATCCCGAACTCAACATCACGCCTGCGCAGATTGCCGCCATGCAGGCGACGCGCCCCGGAGCGCTGATCGGACGGCCGCTCGCCAAGAAATATGGCTGGAAGATCGGCGACAAGATTCCGGTGGGCACCACGATTTGGACCAACAAGGACGGCAGCAACAACTGGGCCTTCGACATCGTGGGCATTTTCGACCCCACTCCGCAGTTCGCGCGCTCCCCCCTCGGCAGCGCCTTCTGGATCAACTACGATTACTGGGACGAAGCCCGCAAGTTCGATCAGCATCGCGTCCATCAATTCATCCTGCAGATCGACGATCCAAAACAGGCCGCGGCGATTTCCAAGCAGATCGACAAGCTCTCCGAGAACTCGCCGGATGAAACGCGCACGCAGACCGAGAACGCCGCGTTGCAGTCGCAGCTCAAGCAGCTGGCCGACATCAATTTCATCGCCAACGCCATCGTCGGCGCCGTCTTGTTCACCCTGCTGTTCCTGACCGCCAATACCATGATGCAATCGGTGCGCGAGCGCATACCCGAGCTCGCGGTCTTGAAGACGCTGGGGTTCAGCGGCGCAACCGTATCGGTATTGGTGCTGATCGAGTCGCTGATGCTGTGCATTTTTGCCGCCGTCGTCGGCCTGATACTGTCCGCCGGCGCGATGAAAATCGTCGGCTCGATACTCGGGCCGAGCACCTTGCTGCCGATCGTCGTGGTATTCGGACTCGGTATTGCGGTGCTGCTGGCGCTCGTCAGCGGACTGCCCCCGGCTCTGCGCGCCCAAAGACTCAACATCGTCGACGCTCTGGCGGGCCGCTAGGAACATATGAGTTCGCTCACGCAAATTGCAGCCGTGTCCGCGATGAACATCCGCAGCCTTCCGCAGAGGCTCGGCAGCTCCTCGGTGGTTGTCATCGGCATCGCAGGGGTGGTCGCCGTGCTGATTTCGGTGCTCGCCATGTCGACCGGCTTCATCAGAACCCTGCAGAGGACCGGACCGGAAAACAGGGCCATCGTGGTACGCACCGGTTCGAGCACGGAGCTCATCAGCGTTTTGACGAATGACGCCGCATTGGCCATCGCGGACTCCGCCGGCATCAAAAAGGGCGGCGACGGGCATCCGCTGGCATCGCCCGAAACGCTGTTGATCATGAATCTCTCCAAGAAGAACGGCGAAGATGCCAGCGCGCCATTTCGCGGCATTACACCGACGGGATTCGCCGTACACCCGGAAATCAAGATCATCAGCGGCCGCGCATTTCAGCCCGGCGTGACCGAAATGATCGTCGGCAAGTCCGCACAACGCCTCTACAAGGGGCTGGATGTCGGATCGAAGGTTCTATTGCGCGGCGCCGCCTGGACGGTGGTGGGCACTTTCGAGAGCGGCGGCAGCGGCCGCGAGTCGGAACTCCTGGCCGACAAGCAGACCTTGAATTCGGCCTACCAGCGCGGCAACAGCGTGCAGAGCGTGTGGGTGGTGCTCGACCCGGTCGGGGGTTTTCAAACCTTCAAGGATGCCATTACCACCAATCCGCAGCTGCAGGTCGATGTGTCCACCGAAAAGGACTTCGGGACACAGCAAGCCTCCGCCATCAGCAACATATTGAAAATCGTCGCCTACGTCGTCGGCGGCATCATGGCCGTCGGCGCCATTTTCGGAGCGCTCAACACCATGTACTCCGCGGTCAGCACACGCTCGCGTGAGATTGCCACGCTGCGCGCCATTGGCTTTGGTCCTGTGCCGGTGGTCGTCTCGGTTTTCGTCGAAGCGTTGCTGCTTGCGCTCATCGGCGGCGCAATCGGCGCATTGGCCGCCTGGATCATGTTCAACGGTCATTCCGTGGATACGCTCGGCGGAGGGTTTGGCGGACAACTGATATTCGACCTGGCGGTGACCCCCAGTCTGATTGCGATCGGTATTGTCTGGGCGTGCGCCATCGGTGTGGTCGGCGGACTGTTCCCGGCGATCCGCGCCGCACGGCTCCCGGTGGCGACGGCGCTGCGAGCGGTTTAGCGTTCGGCGGCGCCGCGCGACGGCGCCTCAATGAGCAGAGCGCGCATCGCCGCGACCAGCGCCAGCGGCTGATCCACCGGGATGTGATGATAAGCGGACGGAATGACGATGGGCCCGCGTCCATTGCGCAATGCCTTGCCGATGCGCTGCGCGAGCGCCGGCGGCACGACCTCGCTGAATTCACCGGCGATAAAATCCATGGGCAACTCGATGTCCTTGAGCAATTCGCCTTCCGCGACCTGCTCCCAGCCCACGTTCCCGACCGGCTTCTCATCGAACTTCCACACGAAGCCGCCATCCTCGGGCTTTATCGAGTGCAGCGCCAGATGCTGCATGATGCGCGGCAGAACCGGCGGCTCGTCCGGTATGAAGCGAAAGCGCGTGCAGGCGGTCGCCAGATCCGGATAAACCTTCTTCGGCCGCTGTACGAAGCGTGTGCGCAAGGGCTGATCCGCAAATCCGATATTCGTGTCGATGATCAGCACGCGCCGCAGAAGCTGCGCATACTGATGCGCGACGAACACCGCAATGCGTCCGCCGAAGCTGTGGCCCACGAGAGTCACGTCCTTGCGCCCGATCATGGTGAGCGTCGCGTGCACTTCGGCCACGAAGTCGCTGCGGCTGTAGTTGGTCCTGAAACCGCTGTCGCCCATGCCGGAAAAGTCGATGGCTATGACCCGATAGTCTTGCGCGAACCAGGGGGCCACAAAGTCCCACCAGTGTGCGTGGCCGCGAAAGCCGTGCAGCAACAGCATGACGCGCGGGTTGGATGAATCGCCCCATTCCAGATAGTGCGTGACGTGATCGCCGCTGGTCAGGCGGCCGGAGCGTCCGGGTGTGTCAATCATGCGCTGCACCCAGTCGTCGGCGACGGGCGCTCGGGTCTCTGCAGGACTCAAAGGGGGTTCTCCAACGCCGAAGGGCTTGAACATTATGCCAGCTGACCGCGGCTCCGGTAGAATCGTGGCCGGTTCCTCATCGGAGAAGGTCATGCTCAAGTCCGTTCCTGCCGCCGGCGACGCGGCGGCGCGCTTCTCGCCGGAAGAATGGGCAATTCGCGTCGACTTGGCCGCCGCCTATCGGCTGGTGGCGCATTTTCATTGGGATGACCTCGTGTTCACGCATATCACGGCGCGCGTGCCCGGGCCAGAACACCATTTTCTCATCAATCCCTACGGCATGATGTTCGACGAGATCACCGCCTCCAGCCTGGTGAAGATCGACATGCAGGGAAACAAGGTGGGCGACAGCCCCTGGCCGATCAACCCGGCGGGTTTCACGATCCACAGCGCCATTCACGGCGCGCGCCATGATATCGAGTGCGTACTGCACACCCACACCTTGAACGGCGTTGCGGTATCTGCGCAAAAGCACGGTGTTCTGCCGCTCTCGCAGCAATCTATTTTCGTTCTGCAGAGCCTGGCCTATCACGATTACGAAGGCGTTGCGCTGCGCGATGACGAGAAGCCGCGCCTGGTGGCGGACATGGGCAAGAAGAGCTACCTGATGCTGCGCAATCATGGCCTGCTGACGGTGGGTAGAACCGTCGCTGAAGCGTTCCAGCTCATGTATATCTTCGAGGCCACCTGCGCCATCCAGGTGCGGGCGCAGGCCGGCGGCGGCGAGCTCATCCCCATTCAGCAGGGCATCATCGACACCGCCATGGAACAGGCGCGCGTCGTTTCGAACAACCAGGGTCCGCACGCGCTGGTGTGGCCGGGCTTGTTGCGCCGACTGGACCGGATCGATCCCTCCTTCAGGACATAAAAAAGGCCCTCCTGAAGAGGGCCTTTGCAACATCGACAATCCGGGATTCTGCGATCCCTTAGATGAGGTTTACTTCAGTCGGTACTGCACTTCCACGCCATAGGTGCGCGGCGGAGTTAATCCCAAAGTTTCATTGCAGTAGTACGGCGAGGGTCCATTGAAGCCACACGCCCTGGTGCCCGGTGCCGGCGCCAGCACCGCACCCGCCCCGACTCCGTCGTAGCCGACCTTGTTCTGCAGGTTCTTGATGTAGCCGAATATCGTGAAGCGATCCGAGGTGTCGTTCCAGGACAGGCGCATGTCGACCTGCGTATAGGAAGGCGCGACAAAGTACTGCTCGGCGAAAATGCTGTCCGGCGTTTTGTCCTTCCAGATATAGCTCACCGAGTAGTTCAACGAACCCGGCGTGAAGTGCCAGGTGTAGTTGGCGTTGGCGGCCACCTTGCTGCGCGGCGATTCCGGCACGGTGTTGCCGTTGGTGTTTTCGAATTGCCCGCTGACCACATTTTGGTAGCAGGAGGAAGCGGGTGTGGGCGTTGCGCAGGACCCGGCTTGTCCTTTGATCACCGCACTCAGGTACGAATAATCCAGGATGAACTGCATATTCGCCCAGGGCTGCCAGATGGTTTCGAATTCGGCGCCGTACGATTGCACCTTCGGTATGTTGACGATGGACGAAATGTTCGGGCCGCCATTGAAGCCTTCGAGCGTCAATGGAATCTGCTTGTCGGTGTAGTTGTAATAGAACAAGGCGCCGTTGATTTGCAGATTCCGGTTGAACACTTCCTTGCCGCCCAATTCGATGGCATCGAGGTGCTCGGGCAGCGATTCGGGATTCACGGAGATGGTGCTGGCATTGAAGCCGCCGGATTTATAGCCGCGGCTGTACTTCAAATAGGCCAGGGTATTGGGATTGGGGTCCCATTCGACCCCCAAAGTTCCGGTCGGCGAATTCCAATTGGCGCCCAGATCGCGGGCCCACATGCCGTTGGAAAGCAGGTAAGGCTTACCCCGCACTCCGGGATAATTGCAACCCACCGCGGTGAAGCAGTTGGCGATCGCCGGGTTGGATGCGGTAATGTCGTTGACCGGCGTGAATGCGCCCAAGATGTAGGGCGTCGGGATATTCCCAAAGACATTGCCGAGACAGGCCGGCAAGCCGAAGCACAGCTCGCGGAATTGCTCGCCGCCTTTGAGAATATCGTAGGTGTAGCGCAATCCCGTGGTGAGTTTCCAGGTCGGCGTGAAGTTCCAGTCGGTCTGGGCGAAAGCCGCATACGAGTTATTGTGCATTTCCTGCTGCTGCAGATAGATCGAATCGCTCGGATTGGGCGCGGCGGGCGCCGTAAAATTGATGTTCAGCGGCGTCGCGAGCTGCGTCTGGCCGGGCTCGTACAAATTGCCCGGTGTCTGATAGTTGCGCTCGTTGTATTGGAACAAGCCGAAAATCCACTGCAGAGCCGAATCGCTGTGCGATGTAATGTTGATTTCGTTGCTGAAGTATTTCTTGGTCTCGACGTAGTGCGAGTAAGTTCGCGGATGCACGACCAGCGGCGGGCAATCGAATACACCCACCCCGGGCACGGCGCACCCACCCGACCCGGGAATGACCGGGAAGGTATAAGAACTGATCGCCGTATTGTCATAGTCGTTGTACAGGCTGTAGTAATAGGTCGTATACGCGCCTAAATACTTCAGGTCGGCCGCCCAGGGCGTATGCCAGGTTAGCTGCGGAGTGACCTGATAGGTCCGGCTCAATTTGGCGACGTTGCCGTCATCGTTGCAGTAAAAGCTGATATTGACGTTGGCTGGATTCTTGGCGCAGGCCGCGGCATTGGGCGAGAACCCGGCGGGCAGAGGCAGGGGACTCTGGATTCCCACGAGGCCGGCCGCGCCGAACGCGGCGCCCGGCGACAGCGACGATGCGGGATAGGCCGCATAGTCGTAAGAGCCGATGACGTTGGTGGGCACCCGGTAAGCATCGGTGTAACCCAGTTGGTCGAATCTCAGCCAGAATTCGACGTCGGGGGTGATGTCCCACTCGAGCTGGCCTTCCCAGTAAAAGAAATTGCCGCTGCTCAAATTGCTGCCTTCCGAGGTACCGTTCAGAAGGTTGCGGTAGTAACCATCGCCCTGATAGTTGCGGTAGCCGCCGAATTTGAAACGCATGGTGTCGCTGATCGGACCGGATACGTAGCCTTCTAAGTCGCGGGTCTGATAGTTGCCGATCTTGAGGCGCACTTCGGCGGTCCAATCCTGCGTCGGTCGCTTCGAGATGGAATTGATGGTGCCGGCGATGGCATTGCGCCCGTACAGGGTGCCCTGGGGTCCGCGCAGCACCTCGATCCGGTCCTCGAACATGGCATCGCCCGAAGCCGCCACGACGCTCGAGTTATAGACGCCGTCGGAATAGGTCGCGACGCCCGGATTGGTGGATAGATTGTTGGTTTCCCGGCCCACGCCGCGGATGAAGGCGCGGTCCAGAGAAGTCGAATAGGCCAAACCGGGCGTGAAATTCGTCATGTCCTGAATCGTTTCGATGCCGATCAGGTCGCGCGTTTTCGAGGTGTAGGCCGATATCGCGACCGGCACCGTCTCCAGGCTCTCGTTGCGCTTTTCCGCCGTGACGACGATCTCGGCAATCGAATTGTCGTCTTTGGATGCCGCCGCCGCCGCGGCGGGTGCCGGGGCCGGGGCCGGCGTGGGTTCTGCGAAAGCTGTAATTGAGAGCGCTACGGACACTGCGCTCGAAAGCAACAGTGCCACTGTTCTTGTCGTCATTTTTTGATCCCCCCAAAACGGTTAGTAGACCGTTCGTCCATTAGAAGCCACCCCATCTCTCCCACGATCGCGGCATTCCCGCGGCCGCGCGGCTCAAGCGTGCAACCCTATCGCCACAGCCTTTTTAGATGCTAGTCCCCGCCTCATTTCGGTGCGCTAAAGTATTTTCAAAGTCGCACCGCCGCACGCATTATTCGACTAGTTGATATCGGAATGTCAATAGCGCCCGACCAAATGGTTTGCATGCGTAGCGCAAATACCACGCGGATGACCAGCGTCGTTTTCCATATGCCGGATTGGGCATTGCGCGGGGGTGCGTGGATTGCAAACGCAGGTCTCGACGGGAGACTCGCGCCAATTGATATATCACGCCTCGCGCCGGCTATCCGGCGCCTCGGCGTGTCGCTGTCTTCGCTCGCTCCCTCAGCGCGGCTTTGAGGCGCCTTGCAGTCGCACGCTCACCTGTTCCGCCGCGGCGAGCGTGCGCAACAGATTTTCGCCCGCCAGTTTGGCGATGTCCGCATCACTCCAGCCTCTGCGCATCAACTCCTGGAGCAGTGCCGGATAGCGATCCACGCCCTCGAGCCCGACCGGTGCATCGGGGATGCCATCGAAGTCGGAGCCGATACCGACGTGATCGATGCCGGCCACCTGACGAATGTGTTCGATGTGATCAGCCACTTGAGCAAGTGTCGTCACCGGCCTCGGATGCTGCGCTTCCCACTGCGCGAGTGCCGCCTTTGCCCGTTCGGGTTGGCCGATATAAAGGCCCGCGTAGGGCGGACTGTCGTAGCGGGTACGCTCCGCGGCATGGTCCGCCTCCCAGACATTGCGCGCGGCCGAGACATACGACGGGGCGAAATTCACCATCACAATTCCACCGTTTGCGGCCACCGCGTGCAGCACATCGTCCGGCACGTTGCGCGGATGATCGACCAACGCTCGCGCGGAGGAGTGGGAAAAAATGACGGGAGCCTGGCTTGCGGCCAGCGCCGCGCGCATGGTGTCCGGCGAGACATGGCTCAAGTCGACCAGCATTCCCAAGCGGTTCATCTCGCGCACCACCTCGACGCCAAAAGGCGTGAGACCATGGTGCGCGGGCGCATCGGTCGCCGAATCGGCCCATGGCGTGTTGGTCGTATGGGTGAGAGTCATGTAGCGCGCACCGGCGTCGTACATCTGACGCAGTACCGCCAAAGAATTGTTGATCTGATGGCCGCCTTCGATGCCGATCAGCGAGGCTATCTTGCGGCTCTTGTGAATGCGGCGAATATCCGCGGCGCTGTAGGCCATCTGCGAAATCGGCCGGATATTGCGCCGACATGCGCTTGACCAAGTCGATCTGCTCCAGCGTCATTTGCACCGCTTCGAAGCCCTGCGTGCTCACCGGTATCCACACAGACCAGAACTGGGCGCCCAGATGGCCGGCGCGCAGTCGCGGGATGTCCGTCATGAGTGCGGCCTGCCCCGGCTCAACCGGTAGGTGGCTGGTGTCGGCGGCCAGATTCACCGCGCCGACATCGCTCTTGAAGCGCTCGCGGATCTCCCACGGCAAATCGTTGTGCCCGTCGATGAGCGGCGTCTGCAACAAGACCTTATCGACGCGTTGTTGATAGTCCTCCGCGGCCCAAGTCGTGAGGGGCAGACAAAGCAGCAGACAAAGAACGCGCAGCATGGGCATGGATACTCACTCTTTAAAGGTTATTTCGATCGGTTCGATTCCCGCAATCACCCCGCGCACCGACTCACCGCGCTGGATCGGGCCGACACCGGCGGGGGTGCCGGTAAATATCAAATCGCCGGGCGCGATTTCCACATAAGTGGAAAGCGCCGCGACGATTTCCGCGACGCTCCAGATCATGTCCTTCAGGTCGCCGCGCTGTCGCACTTCGCCGCCGATGCTCAGTGAGATCGAGCCGGACGCGGGGGGAATTCCCGGCTTCATGGGTCCGATGGGTGCCGAATGGTCGAACCCCTTGGCCATGTCCCACGGGCGCCCGGTCTTTTTTGCATCGGCTTGCAAATCGCGCCGCGTCAGGTCGATTCCTGCGGCGTAACCGAAAATCATCGACGCCACATCCGCGGTCGCAACATCGATGCCGCGCCGATGCAGCGCGACCACCAGTTCAACTTCATGGTGCAACTCGGTGGTGCGCGGCGGGAACGGCAGCACCTGCCCCGTGGCCACGACCGCATCGGCCGGCTTGCTGAAAAAGAACGGGAGATCCTTTCTCGGATCGTTGCCCATCTCGCGGACATGATCGGCGTAGTTTCGCCCGACGCAGTAGATCCGGCGCACCGGGAAGCGCTGTTCCGACCCAGCGATGGCAATGGTGGGTACGGATAGCTGTGGGACCGTGGGCATCGGTGCGCATTATGCCAACGGAGCCGCCAGGATTGTCGGTATATCGGACGCCGGCCCGATTGCATGTGAGAAGTTTCACGACTAATATCGCGTATCCCTATGACTTGTAAAGTCCTTGTCGAACCGGCGGACGGCCGAGCAAATCCGACACATTGGACACAATGGACATTATTTGTCTATACTGGGGTAGTGAACATAACGCTGCCCCGCCCTGCCGATCCGGATTCGCGCGCCAGCGCCGTGTTGGATGCGGCCGTCGCCGTCTTTGCTCGATATGGCTATCGCAAAACCTCGATGGAGGATGTGGCCCGAGAGGCCGCCGTGTCGCGCCAGGGACTCTACGTTTCGTTCGCCAACAAGGAAGAATTGTTTCGGCGCGCCTTGGAACATTCTTTGAGCGCGCAATTGTCCTGCGCCATCGCGGCCCTGTCGCGCGCGCCGGACAGCCTGGAGGCTCGCTTGATCGCCGCTTGCAGGGAGTGGTCCGGGCGGTTCGTCGGCTCCTTCGGCGCAGATGCCGCCGATCTCATGTGCGCGAGCACCTCATTGGCAGGCGCCACGCTGGCGGAATACGAGACCCGATTCGAGCAGGCATTGGCTAAGGCGATCGATGAAACAGCGGTGGCCGATCGCTGCGCTGCCGCCGGCACGAGCGTTGCCGACTTTGCCCGTGCCTTGCATGCCACGGCGCGCGGCCTCAAACAGACTTGCAAGACTCAAGAAGACTTTGTGAAAGGTATGACGGCCGCGGTACGGATGGCATGCATGCCATCGGATCAGCGGCGTCGACTCAAGGGGTTTGCTCCATGACGAAATCACATGAATTTGGCAGACGCTCGACCGCGGACCAGGTCCTGGCGGGAATCGACCTGACCGGCAAACACATCATCGTCACCGGATGCAATTCCGGACTGGGTCATGCAACCTTGAACGCGTTTGCCGCCAATGGCGCCGCCGTGATCGGTTTGGCGCGAACCATCGACGCGGCATCGCAGGCGTGCGCGCAAGCGAGTCCTGCCTGCATTCCAGTGGGCTGCGATCTGGCGAGTTTCGATTCGATTGCCGCGGCGCTCGACACCCTTCACGGTCTCGCGGTGCCCATCGATGCCGTGGTCGCCAATGCCGCCGCGCCGATCGCGCCGGCCCTGGAAAGCCGCTACGGCATCGAGCGACAGTTTCTCACCAATCATATCGGCCATTTCATGCTGGTGAACGGGCTTGCGGACTCGTTGCGCGAGGGAAGCGCGCGCATCGTGTTGGTGAGCGGCGCCGCGGGCATCGAGGAAGCCGCCGGCGAAGGCATCATGTTCGACAATCTCGACGGTCATCTATTTTACGATCCGGACAAATTTCATGCGCAGTCCAAATTGGCAAATGCGCTGTACGCCAAGGAGCTGTCGCGCCGGCTGGCGCCGCGCGGCATCGCCGCCAACTCGGCCGATCCGGGCGCCGCGCGCACCCGCAGGCGCAAAGGTCTTTTCGCGCGGCTGCTCGCGAAGACCCCGCAGCAGGCGGCTGCGACGCAGGCGCTGCTGGCCGCCAGCCCGCAAGCTTCCGGCGTCACCGGCGAGCATTGGTCGGATTGTAAAATTTCCCAAAGCGACTTTCTGCTTCAAGACACGGTACTGGCGCGCCACTTATGGGACGTTTCGCAGGAGATCGTCGATCGTGGAGGCCGCAGCGGCGCGGCCATGCAGCGGGCCGCTTAATCCAAAAGATTAAGCGTGGGCCGGCCCGAGCGCCGCATGCGAGCCGCGCACGCCGGTACATTTCGCCGCCACGCCCAAAGGTCTATCCTATGCGCCATGCCGCGACACGAAATTTCGTCCATGCCGCATAGCGCCTGTACGTGCGGCAGCCTGCGTAAGGCGTCGCGGCGCATCTCGCAGTTCTACGATGCGGCTTTGGCACCCGTAGGGATCAAATCCACGCAATTTTCCATCCTGGCGGAAGTTGAACGCGGCAGTAGCGCCGGTCCGCTGAGCATGTGCGAGCTGGCGACAGCCATGGTCATGGACCGTTCGACGCTTGGGCACAATCTGCGCCCCCTGGAGCGCGACGCTTTGCTCCGCCTGAAGCTCGCTGCGAGCGATCGGCGCAAGCGCCATGTGGCCTTGACCAGGAAAGGCAAAGCCACCTTGCAGCGCGCGCGCCGGCTTTGGCGTACGGCTGAAGGGCGTTTCGAGAAAATCTTCGGCAAAAGGCATGCCGCGGATCTTCGCGCCGTGCTGCTCAATATTGCGGGGAACGACCAATTGAATTCCTTGCCGCTGCGCTGAACCGGTTCCCAATTGTCAATTGACTCGAGCAGATATATCACTTACATTTCAGCAGCTTTCCGGGCATATGCCCCTATTCGATCATAGGCGGCATGCCGATTGCTCCCGCTTCCTTCGCGTTCGCGCCAAGGTTCAACCGGCGCGGCGATTCATTGATCCGGTTCGTGTCGGAGTGAAACGTGTGGATCGTTAGAGTAGCGCTGCAGCGGCCCTACACCTTCATCATGCTGGCGGTGCTGATCGTGCTGCTCGGCGGCTACTCGATCCTGAAGACCGCGACCGATATCTTCCCCAACATCAAGATTCCGATTGCCGCGGTCATCTGGCGCTACACCGGCATCCTGCCGGAGGAGATCGCGAACCGCATCGTGTTGTTCTCCGAGCGCACCGCGCAGACCGTGGTCAACGACGTCGAACACACCGAGTCGCAGTCGGTCGACGGCACCTCGATGGTGAAGTACTTCTTCCAGCCGGGCGTCGACCAGGATCTGTCCGTCGCGCAGATCACCGCGGTCTCTCAGACGCAGCTCGCCTTCTCGCCGCCCGGCACGACCCCGCCCTTCATTCTGTCGTACAACGCCTCCAGCGTGCCGATCCTGCAGCTCGCGCTGTCGAGCGCGACATCCTGAGCGAAGCACGATTGTTCGACCTCGGCAACACCATCCTGCGCACCCAGCTTGCGACGGTCGCCGGGCGCCTCGATGCCCTATCCCTACGGCGGCAAGCAGCGCCAGGTGCAGGTCGATCTCGACCCGCAAGCCCTGCGCGCGCGCGGCCTGTCGCGGCAACGACGTGGTCAACGGCGATCGGCGCGCAGAATCTGATCCTGCCGGCGGGCACCGAGAAAATCGGCGGCCTCGAATATTTCATCAAGCTGAACGCCAGCCCGAGGCAGATCGAGGATTTGAACGACCTGCCGATCCGTGCGCACAACGGCACGGTGATCTACGTGCGCGACGTCGCGCACGTGCGCGACGGCTATCCGCCGCAGACCAACATCGTGCGCGTGGACGGCAAGCGCGCCGTGCTGATGAGCGTGCTGAAGACCGGCAACGCCTCGACCCTCGACATCATCAACGGCATCAATGAGAAGCTGCCGCAGATCCGCGCGGCCACTGCCGCCGGACCTCAAGATCGAGGCGCTGAGCGACCAATCGGTGTTCGTGCGCGCCGCCATCTCCGGCGTGATCCGCGAGGCCGTGATCGCCGGCGCGTTGACCGGGCTGTTGATCCTGCTGTTCCTCGGCAGCTGGCGCAGCACGCTGATCATCACCATCTCCATCCCGCTGTCGATCCTCGCCTCGATCTGCCTGTCTCTCGGCGCTCGGCGAGACCATCAACATCATGACCCTCGGCGGCCTGGCGCTGGCGGTGGGCATCCTGGTCGACGATGCGACGGTGACCATCGAGAACATCAACTACCACCTCGAGCAGGGCAAGGACGTCGAGACCGCCATCCTCGACGGCGCGCACCAGATCGCCCTGCCGGCGCTGGTATCGACGCTGTCGATCTGCATCGTGTTCGTGCCGATGTTCTTGCTCGCCGGCATCGCCAATTCCTGTTCATCCCGCTGGCGGAGGCGGTGGTGTTCGCGATGCTGGCCTCCTACCTGCTGTCGCGCACCCTGGTGCCGACGCTGGCCAAATTCTGGCTCAAGAAGCACGACCCGGAGCGCAAGCGGCGCGGGAGCCGCTCGGCGCGCTTCCAGGAGCGCTTCGAGCGCGGCTTCGAGCGCATGCGCGAGCGCTATCATGCGCTGCTCGAGCAGGCGCTCGACAGCGGGCCGCGCTTCGCCGCGATGTTTCTCGGCGCCATGGCCGCCACCGCGCTGCTCGCCTTTCCGCTCGGCCCGCTGCCCGGGCTCGGGCAGGATTTCTTCCCGTCGCGTGGACGGCGGCCAGATCAAGCTGCACTTGCGGGCGCGCACCGGCACGCGCATCGAGGAGACCGCGGCGCTCTGCGATCGCGGTCGAGGCGACGATCCGCGAAATCATTCCCGCCAAGCGAGATCACCACCATCGTCGACAACCTCGGCCTGCCCTACAGCGGCATCAATCTGTCGTACAGCACCTCGGCGCCGGTCGGCCCCGGCGATGCGGACATCTATCGTCAACCTCACCGAGGATCACTCGCCCGACGGTGCGATTACGTGCGCGCCCTGCGCGCGAAGCTGACCGCCGACCTATCCATCGACGCAATTCGCCTTCCTGCCGGCCGACATCATCAGCCAGATCTTGAATTTCGGCCTGCCCTCCCCGCTCGACGTCCAGGTCGTCGGCGACAACGTCGAAGCCAACCGCGCAGTTCGCCAACGCAGCTGCTGCAGAAGCTGCTACGCGCGTGCCGGGCGCGGTGGACCTGCGCATTCAACAGTCGAGCGACTATCCGCAGTTCAACGTCGATGTCGACCGGACCAAAGCGCAGTTGCTCGGCCTGACCGAGCAGAGCGTGGCCGGCAACATGCTGATCTCGCTGTCGGGCAGCTTCCAGACGGCGCCCTCGTTTCTGGATCGACCCGAAGACCGGGAACTCAATACAATGTCGCGACCCAGACGCCGCAGTACCGCCTCGAGACCCTCAACGATCTCGGCAATACCCCGCTGAGCGGCGCCACGGGCGGCGGACTCGCAGCTGCTGTCGAACGTGGCCAGCATTCACCGCAGCGTCGCCCCCGCGGTGGTGAGCCACTACAATGCGACCCCGGTCCTCGACATCTACGGATCGGTGCAGGGCACCGATCTGGGCTACGTCGCCGCGCAGATCGACAAAATCGTCGAAGGCTCGAAAAAGGACCTGCCGAAGGGCTCGCCGATCGTCGTGCGCGGCCAGGTCCAGACCATGAAGGCCTCGTTCGATGGACTGCTGATCGGTCTGGTCGGCGCCATCGTGCTGGTCTATATGCTGATCGTCGTCAATTTTCAGTCCTTGCTCGATCCTTTCATCATCATCACCGCGCTGCCGGCCGCGCTCGCCGGCATCGTCTGGATGCTGTTCCTCACGCACACGACGGTGAGCGTGCCCGCGCTCACCGGCGCGATCATGTGCATGGGCGTGGCGACCGCCAACAGCGTGCTCGGTGATCAGTTTTGCGCGCGAGCGCATGAACGCCGGCGACACGGCCATGGAGGCCGCTCTGCAGGCAGGTTTCACGCGTCTGCGCCCGGTGCTCATGACGGCGCTGGCCATGATCATCGGCATGATCCCCATGGCGCTGGGGCTGGGCGACGGCGGCGAGCAGAATGCCCCGCTCGGGCGCGCGGTCATCGGCGGTCTGATTTTTGCCACCGTCGCCACGTTGTTTTTCGTGCCGACGGTATTTTCGATGATTCACGGGCGAAGCTCGCTGCAGCCGAACGAGCCCGCGGAGGCTGTCCATGTCTGATAAGAAAATCCGCCGATTCGCGTGGATCGCCCTGGCTGTCGCCATTGCGCTCGGTGTTTGGGGCGAGATCAGCCGGGTGCTCGCCCGCTCGGAGCTGCTGAAGCAAAACGCCGGCGCGGCCATACCGACCGTGACCACCACCACCGCCGAACCCAGCGCGGCCGGCGAAGAGTTGATCCTGCCCGGGGCCGTACAGGCCTTCATTGAGTCGCCGATCTACGCGCGCACCAGCGGCTACCTGAAAACCTGGTATACCGACATCGGCACGCCCGTCACCAAGGGACAGTTGCTCGCGCAAATCGAGACCCCGGAAATCGACCAGCAGCTGACCCAGGCACAGGCCGATCTGGCGACCGCGCGCGCAAACGAGAATCTCTCCAAGAGCACCAACGCGAGGTGGCAAGGACTGTTGGCGACCCAATCCGTATCCAAACAGGACGCGGACGAGAAGGCCGGCGATGCGGCCGCGAAGACCGCAGCCGCCGAGTCGGCCGCGGCCAACGTGGCGCGGCTGCGCGACTTGGAGTCGTTCAAGCGGGTGGTTGCTCCGTTCGACCGGCGTCATTACCGCGCGCAATACCGACGTCGGTGCGCTGATCAATGCCGGCCAAAGCAGCGGCACGGAGCTGTTCCGCATTGCCGACACGCACAAGCTGCGCATCTATGTCAGCGTGCCGGAGCCCTTCGCAGCGGTAACCCAGCCGGGACTCGAAGCGGCCTTGCACTTTACCGAGCACGCCGATCGAGGTTTTCCCCGCCAAAATCGTGCGCACCTCGAATTCGCTGGACCCGGCGCTGCGCACGTTGCAGGTGGAGCTGCAGTTGGACAATGCCAAGGGCGAGATTTTCCCAGGCGCCTATGCCGAAGTTCACTTCAAGCTGCCGCCCAACACGCAAACCCTGCGGCTGCCCGCCAACACCGTATTGTTCCGCTCCGCCGGGTTGCAGGTCGCCACATTGGACGATCAGCAGCGCGTCAAGCTCAAGAGCATCGTTCAGGGCCGCGATTTTGGCACTTCAATCGAGGTGCTGTCGGGCCTGACACCGCACGAGACGGTCGTGCTCAATCCCCCGGATTCGATCGCCGATGGGGTGCAAGTGCGCATCGCGGTGCCTGACGCCGCCCAGCTCAAGAGCGGCGGGAAAAGCGGATGACGGCCGCCAGCCCGTCCCGGCATTGCGGCCCCGCGTCGCTCGGTACGCTGCTGACGCCGGCCATGATCCTGGCGCTGAGCGCCTGCTCATTTGCGCCCCCCTATCAGATTCCGAGCAGCGCAGCGCCGGCTTCCGTCTACCAGGAAGCGGGCGAATGGAAGACGGCGGAACCTGCCGATTCGCAGGCGCGCGGTGCGTGGTGGGCGATTTTTCATGATCCCACGCTCGATGCTTTGGAGGCGCAGGTCGCGGATGCAAACCAGGATCTGAAGGCGGCCTATGCGCGATTGGTGCAGGCGCGCGCCGCGACGCGAATCGCGCGCGCGGATCTGTTCCCGACGCTGACGCTGGGATCGACGGCTGCGAGATCGCGCTTCTCGACGAATTCTCCGACCTTTCCCAAAGGTGCCGAACCGGTCGGAAACAATTTTGATCTCGAGGCCGACCTGTCTTATGAGGTCGACGTGTGGGGCCGGGTGCGCAATGCCGTGGCCGCCGCACGGGCAAACCAACAGGCGAGCGCGGCGGATCTCGCGACCCTCGACTTGAGCATACACGCCGAACTGGCGAGCGATTATTTTTCGCTGCGGTCGCAGGATGCCCAACGGCAATTGCTCGAGCAAACCGTGCAGGACTATGCGAAGGCATTGGAACTGACCCAGAATCTGTATCACGGGGGCGCGGCCGCGTTGACCGACGTCGCTCAGGCGCAAGCGCAGCTGGAAACGGCGCGCACCCAGGCTGCCGACATACGCTTGCAGCGCGCGCAGACCGAGCATGCAATTGCGGTGTTGCTGGGCAAGAATCCTTCGGCCTTTCACCTGGACGACAACCCTCTGCAGATTGGCGCCGTTCCGCCGCCGATCGATCCGGGATTGCCTTCCTCGTTGTTGGAACGGCGCCCCGACGTGGCGGCTGCGGAGCGGCGCACGGCGGCGGCCAACGCGCAAATCGGTGTCGCGCGTGCCGCCTATTTTCCGGTTTTCAGTCTGGCCGCGGCCGCGGGCTTCGACAGCACCTCCGCGTCGAACTGGCTGACCGCGCCGAGCCGCTTGTGGACCCTCGGACCGGCGGCGGGCATGTTGACCGTATTCGATGCCGGCCGGCATCGTGCACAATCGGCGCAGGCGAAAGCCGCCTACGATGAGCAAGCGGCAAACTATAGAAACGCCGTGCTCACCGCTTATCAGGAGGTCGAGGATAATCTTGCCGCGCTGCGCGAGTTGCAGCACGAAAGCGTCAGCGAGGCTGCGGCGGTGACGGCCACCGCCACGGCCCTCGAGCAGGCTCAATATCGCTATAAGGCGGGGTTGGTGACCTATCTTGAGGTTGCGACCGCGGAGAACACCGCGCTGCAAGCGCAGCTGGCGAATGTCTCGATTCAGCTCAGGCGGATGAGCGCGAGCGTGCTGCTCGTCAAGGCGCTCGGCGGCGGATGGCGCAGCGCCGAGCCGTCCGCCGCGAAAACCGCCTCGCGCTGACGAGTCTGTCCGCCTAGCGGCTGTCGAGGTTTTCGGCCGCGAATCCCCAGTTCGCCAGCTTTTCGATCAGCGCGTTCACATAGTCCGCTCGCCGGTTCTGATAGTCCAAATAATACGCGTGCTCCCAGACATCGATCGTCAGCAGCGGCTTCAGACCTTCGGTCATCGGTGTTTTAGCATCGGGGGTTTTCAAAACTCTGAGCTTGTCGCCGTCTTGCACCAGCCACGCCCATCCGCTGCCGAACTGCCCGACGGCCGCTTTCGACAATTCCTTCTTGCATTGGTCCACGCTGCCGAAGGAGGCCTCCATCATGCCCTTGAGCGCGGCGGGCGGTTCCGCGCCGCCCTTCGGCTTGAGACTTTTCCAATAGAAGGTGTGATTCCAGGCCTGCGCTGCATTGTTGAATATGGCGCTCTGATCCGTCTGTCCCGATGTGGCTTTGATGATTTTTTCCAGGGGCATATCCGCGAATTCCGTGCCTACGATCAATTTATTGAGCGTCTCCACGTAGGTCTTGTGATGCTTGCCATAGTGAAAGTTCAGGGTGTTGGCCGAAATGACCGGCGCCAATGAGCCCTGATCGAATGGAAGCGGCGGGAGAGCAATCGGCTGAGACATAACAGCTGCGGTGTTCATGAGAACTCCTTCGGTAGTGCCGGATCCGGGAAAGGAAGCGTTCACCGTATAGAACGCCCCCTTTCCTGAATACCGGCAACCGCCAGCAGGCCGCGTAGGCTTAGGCTGACCCTGCGAAGCGGGCGCGCGCTACTTCTTGGTGCACAACCTCACATCGCCGCTGTTGCTCGTGAGATGCACCCGGGCGGTGGTATCGCCGGTCTTGAACGTCAATCGCTTCCCGGGACCGTGCCGTGGTTCGACCGCCTTGGGGCCGAAGCAATTCTCGATGTCGCCGCTGAGGGTCTGGACGTCAAAATCCGCCGCCGGCTCGCCGGCGAAGTCCAACCTGATGTCGCCGCTCACGGACTGACCGTCGATTTGCGCATCGGGAGCCGCGGCCAGCGTAGCGGACAGGCCGCCGGAGATGCTCTTGAATCGAGCGTGCGACACCGTCCCGAGGGTCAGGCGAACGTCGCCGCTGACGGTGGAGGCCTCGATATCGGTGTTCCCGCCGGTGAGCACGATGCTGCCGCTGATGGCCTTCACTTCGATTCTCTTTGCCGCCATCGCCGTAAAGTGAATATCGCCGCTCACATCATTGGCGCGCAGATCCCCGCCGCCCTCGCCGCTGATATTGCCGCTGACGGTACGCAGTTCCAGAGCACCGCGGACCCCCGCGACTTTCAGGTCGGAACTCACCAGCGAGGTAAAAACCGAACTGTTCGCGGGCACATGGACCACCAAGTGCGCATCGCCTTCGTTCATGTTCCAATGCATGCCCTTCGGCAACACGACGCGTACGGAAGTGCGGTTGCTGTCGCCGGTCAGATCGACACGCTCCACATCCTTGCCGATCGTGCCGGTCACCGCGACTTCGGTCTTGTCCCATCCCTCAACGTCGATCGAGCCTGCGACATTGTCGATCTCGACCTCTCCTTGAGGGCTCGCCGCGCGGTGCTGGTCGATGGAAGTCGCGGCCTGCGCAAACGACGCGGGCAATGCCCATAGCGCGAGCGAACATCCGAGTGCACAGAGGTGGAGGCGATTTTTCGATTGGTTCGTGGATTGCACGTGTGCCATGGTCAAATCCTTGTCATAGGGGGTTGGGTGGCCTGAACCACCCGGTCATACAGGTCAAACTCATCGTGCCAAGTGCTTTCCCACAGCTGTTCGAGCACCGGGCTTTGCGGATCGGCGGCCAGCGCCTTGCGGATGTCTTCGTGCGCCTTTTGAATGACCGCCAAACTCGACTCGATTTTTGCGCGAGTCGCGGGCGCCAGCAATGCGAGGCGCTCGTGAAACGTCTTTTCCACCGAGTCGCGCGCCCGCACATATTTCGGATCGCGCGGTTCCTCGAACGAGCTCTTCGCGGCGACGCTCTGAACTACCTGCGGCACGGTGCGGCTCTCGAGCACCGCCCAGGTAAAGAAGCTCGCGAGACCGGCTGCGGCCATTGCAATGGCCGCAGCCAACGCCATGAGCGGCGCGCGCCGCGTTCTTTGCGGCAGCCGCGCGGCGATGCCCGGCCACAAATTGCCGGGCGGCACGATGTCTCGCGGCATATTTGCGATCAGCCTGTCGAGCGATTCCTGTGGGCGATCGGTCATGATGGCTGTACTCCTAACTTGGAACCCAGTAGTTGGCGCGCGCGGTGCAGCTGAGCTTTGCAGGTTCCTTCCGCGAGGCCGAGAGCGCTTGCCGCTTCAGCATGGCTGAAACCATAGATGCCGACCAGCACCAGCACATGCCGTGCGCCATCGGGCAACGCGGCAATGGCGCGCTCTATATCGAGCGGCGGCGCGCCGCCGGCCGGATCCGCGCGATCGGGCAGTCCCTGCGCGGATTCGGCAACTTCGAATTCGGCCCGCAGTCCCTTGCGGCGCGAGAGGACGCAGTTGACGGCGATCGTGTGCAGCCACGTGGAAAAGCGGCTGCGCCGCTCAAAGCGGCTAAGGGCGCGCCAGGCCGCCACGAAGGACTCTTGCGTACAATCCTCGGCAGCCTCCCGCTGACCCGTGAGCCTAAGGCACAAACCGTAGATGCGGGGCGCGAATTGGCGGTATAGACGCTCGAAAGCGGCCATGTCGCCGGCAGCCGCCGCTGCGATCGTGTCCAACGGCTCACTGCTGGAATCCATGGTGAAAACTCGCTGCAGCGTGTGAATCATGCCGGTTTAGAGGAACTTGCCGCCCGAAAGGTTTAAACCCCCTTCAGAATTCGCTGATGTCGATCATGTTGTCGTCCACGATCCGGTCGATCAGCTTGTTGTAGGGATCGATTCCGGCGCGGGTTGGCTGCCGGTCGACCACGATGGTAAAGGTTTCATGCTCGCGGGTGATCTTCTCCCGCTGCAGATAAAGCGGCTTTTCCTCGTCCTTTTTGCCGCTGAACACGCCGATATCGATGAAATCGGCCAGAGCCATCGGCGTTTCAACGCCGTTGGCGTCGGCCTGCACCTTGCGGGCCTCGACCTTCAGCGTCACCTCGTATTTGCCGTCGGCGGTCTTCTTGGAGGTGGCCGACAGCGCCTTATTGTCATACAGCACAATGCGGTTGAACCCGTCGTCGATGAGATATTGAAGTTCAGGCGGAGTCTGTTCGCGCAGGGCAGCGACCAGCAGCCGCGTATCCGGGTAGGGCTGATTTTCCGCCGCCGTGCCGGTGGCCTGCTGGACCGCGTCGGTTTGATTGTGGGCATTGGCGAAGCGATATTGCATGAGGAAATTATGCAGCGCGAGATTGATCTTATCCTCGCCGACATAGTCGGCCAGCGTGTACATGATCTGACCGCCCTTTTCATACCACACGTAGGCCTCGCGCTGCACCAAGGCCAGCGGCCGCTCGCCGCGTATCTCCGCTGCGCGGCCGCGAAGATAGCGGTCCAGGTAGTGACGCATGACCCGATGCATGTAGTCCTTGCCATACCTGTGCTGCATCACCATGTACGCCGAATACTGGGCCAGGGTTTCCGCCATCATGTTCGAACCTTGAACCAGGCCGCCGATCAGCTGGTGGCCCCACCATTGATGACCCAGCTCGTGTGCGGTGACGAACAGCGTCAGATCGACGTCGGTCGGCTTGATCACGCGGCTGATGAAGCCAATCGATTCCGAGTAAGGCACGGTGTTGGGGAACGACTGGGCGAAAGTCCGATAGCGCGGAAACTCCAGGATCCGGTATTGATTGAATTGATAGGGGCTGAAGTTTTTCTCGTAATACTCGAGACCTGCGCGCGAGCCGGCCAGCATTTCATCGATGTTGAAGCTGTGCGCCGGGTCATAGTAGACCTCCAGACTGATCGGCCCGTTAACGCCCGCGTATTGCTCCTTGCGCACCGCGTAGCGGGCCGACATGTAGGCGAAGAAATCCAAAATATGGGTCGAACCCATGCTGTACTCGTAGTAGCGGCGGCCATCCTTGTCCCAGGAGCGCACCAGATAGCCCGGGGCGATGGCGATCTGATCGCCGGATGTACTCACCACCGTGTGATAGGTGATCCAGTCCGAATTGGCCCTGAACAAGTTGGTGCGCGAGGCGCGCGGGTCGCCGCGCTCGGCCATTTCCTCGAGCGCGCCCAAATGCTCTTCGCGGCGGCGGCGCGGATCGTCGATCTCGATTTGCGGCTCGTAGCCGATGGTGGGGAAAAACTCCTGGCCGAAGAAACTGCCGTTGTAGGCGAATTCGGGCCGCTCGTTGCCATCGCGGAAACCTTTCGAGGTGTGCGCAAGCGCAAACGTCAGCGTCGTCACCTCGCCCACCTCGAGCGCTCGATCGAGCGCATAAATACGGTACATATTGTGCGGCGAGGAGCTGATCAGGTGAAACGGCCGGTCGAACTGCACCTGCGAGACGCTTTCATATTGATCCGTCAGATGCACGGCGGCGATCGCATGATCGCTCTTATTCTGCAACGTGAACCGCCCGGTGCCGCTGAAGGAGCGGCGCGCGGGAAAGATGTCGATCGCCGCATCGACCGCGGTGAGCTTGGGCTGAGCCAGGCTCTCGTATTTCTTGAACTGCCGTTCATAGTCGGCCAACTGATGGCGGCGGTCCGCCGCGGTCGTATAGTCGTTCAGCACGTGCGCGTTGTAGTAGAACCAACTGCCGGCGCCGACCGCCAACAGAGCACTTGCCGCCAGACCTGCGGATAGCGCGGGCAATCGTGCCCGCGCCATGCGGCTGCGCGCGCGCAGCGAATCCTCGGCTCCCCGCCGGGCATAGGCCATGGAAATGACGCCGAGCAGCGCAAAGATGGCGAACCAATAAGCGCTTGCCCAGACGATGGACGGGACGAAATGGCCATAGCCATTCATGTCCGAATAGGTATAAGTAGGCACGTTCCCGGGAATCAGCAGCGAATTCTCCCAACCCCAGGCGGAAAGCACGGTTTGCAGGACGAATACGCCGATGACGATGCCGTGACCGATGAATTTGTTCGAGACCATGGTCTGCACGAACATGGCGAACATGGTGAAGCCGAGAATCAGCGGCAAGGTGATGAAGAACAATTCCTTGACGTACTGCAACACCTCGTAGTGGTAGTAGCCCGCCCGCGTCTGCATCAAAATTCCGATCAGCATGGTGAGGGCCAGCAGAATGCATTCCACGAACGCAATGGCGGTCAACTTGGAGAGCCAGTCGCTCGATTCTCCGATCGGCAAGGCATCGTGAATTCCGTCGAAACGCGTGTCGCGCTCGCGCCAGATGAGCTCGGCGGCGTATAAGCCGGCGACGATAAGAAAGAACAGCGTCGCCGATCCCTCGACCGCCTGGACCATCAGGTAGGTGACCGGCCAGACATCGACACCGCCGACCCGTCCGGCAAAGTTGCCGTTGTTGACGGCCAGCACGATCAGCAGTCCCACGATCGCCCAAAACGGCACCTCCTTCACGATCAGGCGGATGCGCAACGCCGTGAGCGCGAGATACTGTCGAAATACGCTGCTTGGGCCGAAGAGCTGCCGGACTTTCGGCAGCCGCACGGCGACGAACGAGCGCTTTTTCGCCAGGCCCGCTTCCTCGTCGCGGCGCACGCGCGCCGCGCGCTTCCCTGAAGAGCGGGCCGTCAGCGCCTCCACCGACATGGGAAACAACGCCCACGCGGCAAGCAGGGCCGCCGCGCCCACGCTGATCCACAGCAAGCGGTTCAACAGGAATACGCCGGGCGAGTACCCGGAAAAATCCCATGGGAAAAGCTGCGTGTTCTTCTCGATGACGCTCCAATAGCGGGAAACGGCGCTGTTCATCAACAAGCCGACCGGATCGAGAATGCCCGACCAGAAATGCTCCAAGGAACGCGTCGTCGAGAACGCGGTGATGCCGATCAGGTACGCCATGAACAGCGCCACGCCCTGCAGATAGACGATGAATATCTTGCGCGTCAGGGCCGCCACGGCAAAAAAGAGCGAGCCCATGAAAAAAATCTGAATGACGACGATGGAAAAAAACGGCTCCAGATACCAGCGCAGATGGTTCGGACCGATGCGCGCTTGATCCGCCCATGGCGCAAAAGTTCCCAAGTAGGCACCGAGCAACAATCCGCTGAATACCAGAACCGTGGTTGCAAACGACCCGGCCCATCGGCCGCCGAGGTAGGCGAATTTCGAGACCGGCTTGGTGAAGAGAATCTGATAGGTGTCGCGCTGAAAATCCCGCAAGATCGAGGTGCCGAAAATCGCGGCGATGATGATGATGCCGAACAAGCAGGCCGCTTGGTCGTTGAAGGTGATGCCCCAGGGACCGTTCAGCAGCACCTTGCCATTGCTGTTGCCCACCGGCCCGAAGTTCTCGGACGCGACGCACAGGAAGGAGAACGCCAGCCATAGCAGGAAGTAAACGTAGGTCGAAACACTTTTGGCGCGAAGGCGCAGCTCGAACGTGAAGAACTCCCAAAACATGCTCATGATGATTCTCTTTGGATGGCGCTTCAGTGTTTCGAATGGCGCGACAGGTTCAAGAAGTAAACGTCCTCGAGACCCGAGGGCACGGCGCGGAATTCGGCGCCCGGAGAGTTCGGCGCGAACACGCGGATCTCATGTTGGCCGCCGACCAGATGCGTGCTGACGATGTTCAGCTGCGCCTCCAACGCACTCAATTCCTCGTCGGTCGCGACCACGCGCGACCAGATCTGGCCGTCGAGCGCCGCCAGGGCCTGCGCGGGCGAACCCTCCAACAGCACCTGTCCCGAGGCAATGATCGCCATGCGCGGACACAGCTCGCGCACGTCATCGACGATATGCGTCGAGAGAATGACCGTGACGTCGCGTCCAATCGAGGACAGCAAATTGAGAAAGCGATTGCGTTCGGCCGGATCGAGGCCGGCAGTCGGCTCATCCACGATGATCAGCCTTGGATTGGCGATCAGGGCTTGAGCGATGCCGAAGCGCTGTTTCATGCCGCCGGAATACGTCGAGAGGGCTTTTTTTCGCACTTCCCACAGGTTGGTCTGGTGCAGCAGGGCTTCGACCATCTCCTTGCGCTCGCCGGCATGGAGCACGCCCTTCAGGATGGCCAGGTGTTGCAGCATGTCGGCGGCCGACATCTTCGGGTACACGCCGAACTCCTGCGGCAGGTAGCCGAGAATTTTTCGCACCTCGTTCTTCTGAGTAAGCACGTTGATGCCGTCCAGTTCGATGCTGCCCGAATCGGGATCCTGCAGCGTGGCGATGGTTCGCATCAGCGAGCTCTTCCCCGCCCCGTTCGGCCCGAGCAGCCCGAACATATTGTTCCCCACCGACAAGGAAAGATTTTTCAGCGCGCAGACGCCGTTTGGATATGTTTTCGACAGACCGCTGATGGTCAGCGCCATGGGATGTTTCCTGTTGGTTGATTTCGTTGCTTAGACCCGAGATTGCTGCGGATTGTAAACAGGAATACCCCGCTCGGCGCCAAAATTGCGAAGCCGGCTGCCTTTGCGCGTGTTAATTTCGGCCCAGGCAACCATTGGAGACGGCCATGAGATCAATAAGAACCCAGGCACGGGTGGTACCGGCACTTCTGAGCGCGATGCTTCTGACCCATGCCAATGCCGCCTCGCCTCGCGATGAAAAGGTCTATCAGGCCGCGCAGGCCAACCGTGCCGGCGCCTTGGATCTGCTCAAAGAGATCGTCAATATCGATTCGGGCACCGGCGATGTCGCGGGCGGCGACAAGGTCGACGCCGTGCTGCGCGCCAGGCTGAAGCCGTTGGGCGCCGAGGTGCGCAGCGAACCGGCCGAGGCGCCCGGCTTGCCCGACAACCTGGTTGCGGTCTTTCACGGCACGGGCAAGGGCAGATCCTCATCATCGCTCATGTCGATACGGTTTTTGGCCCGGGCACCGCGGCGGCACGGCCGTTCAGCATGGACCAGACCCGGGCCCATGGCCCCGGCGTGGGCGATGAAAAGGCGGGCGTGGTGAATGCCATTACCGCGCTGAAAATACTGCACGACTTCGGATTCAAGAATTTCGCCACGATCACCTTCCTGCTGGATGATCAGTGAAGAGCGCGGCTCGCCCGGCTCGACCCAATTGATCAAGCGCCTGGCGCGCGAACATGACGTCGAATTCAACATGGAACCGGGTGATCCGCCCGATGCCTTGACGGTGTGGCGCAAAGGATCCGCGGGCATCCGCATTCAAGTCAAAGGCCGCGCCGCCCATGCGGGCATGGCACCGCAGGACGGGCGCAATGCAGCGATCGAACTCATGCATCAACTCGATGGCCTGCAAGGCGTCTTCCCCACGAGCGGCAGCGGTATCACGGTCAATCTGACGGTATTGCGCGCCGGGGAACGCGCCAACATCATTCCGGACCAGGCTGAAGCGACGCTCAATGTTCGCTATCGCAAGACCGAGGAATTCGACGCGATTCTTGCCAAAGTGGAGGCGGGAACGCACAGCACGCAGATACCGGACACGACCGTCACCGTGGCCCACGACCCCGCCTTCCCGCCGTTGACCGAAAATGCGCAGATTGATGCCCTGGCAGCCCGTGCACGCGCCATTTACGCGGAAATCGGCAAGACGATTGAAATGTCGGGCAATGGCGGCGCATCGGAATCGGCACTCGCCATGTCGGTGGGCACGCCGGCGCTCGACGGCCTCGGCTACGTGGGCGGAGATTTCCATACCGACCATGAATGGATCGACCTCGACAGCGTGGTCCCGCGGCTGTATCTCTTTACGCGGCTTCTCATGGAGAGCGGCGCCAGGCCGCGCTGAGTCGCGACGCCTTCAAATTGTCTTACGCCGGAAACCGGCACCTGGGAGACAGCCGTCGCGGCGCAAGGCGCGTAGCGTGCCGCTTTTGAGGACGGGGAAATCCCGCTGAGCGAGCGACCGCGCGTGGCAACCGAGGCTGTCGAGAGAATCGAAATCAAACCTCCCGGGGTGCGAAAATCCCGCCCCCGTGGCCCGCGGCCAGTCATCGCCCGGATCGCCCTGGCCATCGGGATCCTGGTGACCCTCATCATCCTCGGCGCGGCGCTCGCTCCGGCGAGCTTTTGGCGCTGGCTGATCGTGCACGAAGTCTCGCGCGCAACCGGACGCCCGGTGCATATCGCCGGAACTGTGAGAGTGCATTTGTTCAGCGCCACTCCGGAACTCACCGTCGAGGGTCTCACCATCTCCAACCCGGAATGGGCAGCCTCGCCCAACATGTTGAGCGTGCAGAAGTTCGACGCCACCCTAAGCCTTGCATCGCTGCTGCGATTCCATTTGATTTTCCCGCAGGTCACGCTCGACTCGCCGGCCATCGATGTCGAAAGGGTCTCTCCCACCCGCGCAAATTGGGATTTTTCCACCGCCGGCAAGTCTCAGGCGAATAAACCCGCCTCAGCGCCGCTGCACATACCGGTCATACAGCAGTTGCATCTCACCCATGGCACGCTCACCGCGGTCGATCGCGTCCGTAAATTGACTTTCAACGGGCAGGTCTCCGTCGCCGAAACCGGCAACGCGGCCGACGCGCACGCGCTGCAAGTGCGAGGCTCGGGCACGCTCAACGGCAAACCGTTTCAATTGAAACTCGATGGCGATCCGCTGATCGGTGTGCAGCCCTCCAAGCCGTACGCTTTTGAAACCGCGGTGACCGCGGCGGATATCAAGCTGGGTGCACATGTCACAATCGCTCACCCCTTCGACTTGGCTGCGCTGCACGCAAGCTTCCATGTCTCCGGCAGCGACCTGGCGGATGTCTACTATCTGACCGGGTTGGCATTGCCCAACACGCCTGCCTATGACGTCTCCGGTACGCTGGTCCGCGACAAGATGCGCTTCAATGTCGATGACTTTCACGGCAGGCTCGGCGCCAGCGACGTATCGGGCAACCTGTCCATCGATGCCGGCCGCGAACGGCCCAAACTGACCGCGAATCTTGTTTCCAAACAACTGAACCTCGCCGATCTGGCGGCTCCCTTGGGAACGCAAGCCACGCCGGCACAAAAGTCGGGCACGCTGGCCACTCCGACGAAGCAGGCTGCCGCGCCCGCGCCCGCACTGCTGCTCCCGGATGCGGATTTGCAGGCGCAGCGCGTGCGCGGAATGGACGCCGATGTGCAGTTCGATGCCGCATCGGTCACCACTTCGAAGTTGCCCATGAATAAAGTGCGCTTCCATTTGATGCTGGACAACGGCAAGATCGCGCTCGATCCGCTCACCTTCGCGCTTCCGCAGGGCCTATTCTCCGGCACGGTGACGATCGACGCTCAAAGCGCCACCCCGGAAACCAGCATCGACATGAAACTCAGCAACGTGGACCTCGCCCAGTTCAAAGCCAAGTCCAGCAAAGAGGCACCCCTCGAAGGCGAGTTGTTGGGACGCGTCAAGCTGCATGGCTCCGGCACGTCGGTTCACAAAGCCGCGGCCGATGCGGACGGCGAGATCACCTTGGTCATTCCCAACGGCGAGATGCGTGCAGCTCTCGCTGAATTGACCGGCATCGATCTGTCGCGCGGGTTGGGACTCATCTTGACAAAAAATGAACATGAAACCGCGGTACGCTGCGGCGTGGCGAGTTTCAAGGCGGAAAATGGCGACTTGAAGGCGACCACGCTCTTGATCGATACCACCAATGTGCTCATCACCGGTCAAGGTTCAATCGATCTCAAGAACGAGGCGCTGGATATGTCGCTGCGCGGCCAGCCGAAGAAGGTGCGCTTTTTTCGCCTGCGTACGCCGATCACGCTGCGGGGCACGCTTTTGAAGCCGAAAATCGGCGTCCAACCGGGGAAACTCGCCGCCCAAACCGGCGGCGCGATCGCCTTGGGCGCCCTGCTGACCCCGGTCGCCGCCGTGCTGGCTTTCGTCGACGGCGGCCTCGCCAAAAACGCCAATTGCGCCGCACTCATCGGCCAAGCCGAGCAAACCAACAAACTTCCCAAGGAGTAAGTCATGGCCCAGCGGTCCTTGTGGCGCGGCGCTATCTCGTTCGGCTTGATCTATGTACCGATCGAAATGTATTCGGCATCCCGGGAGCACGCGCTGAATCTGCATTTTCTGGACAGCCGCGATTTCGCGCCGGTCGGTTATGAGCGCATCAATAAAAGCACGGGCAAGAGCGTGGACTGGCAGCACATCGTCAAGGGTTACGAGTACGAAAAAGGTCAATACGTGGCGCTCTCCGATGCGGACTTCCAGCACGCGAATGTGAAAGCCTCGGAAACGATCGAGATCTCGAGCTTTACCGAGGCCGCCGACATCTCACCGGTCTATTACCAGACTCCCTACTATTTGCTGCCGGGCAAGGGGGGTGAGAAGGTCTACGCTCTGCTCGCCGAAGCGCTGCAATCGAGCCGCAAAGTGGCGGTCGCCACTTTTGTGATGCGCGGCCGCCAGCATCTGTGCGTCGTGACGCCGACCCACGGCGCCTTGATGCTGATCACGCTGCGATTCGCGGACGAAATATTGCCCGCCGTGAAGCCCGCTGCGATCAAGGCGGCCAAGCCGAAAGAAGCCGAAGTCGCCATGGCGCGCAAGTTGGTCGCGGAGATGAGCAGCACGTGGAATCCCGCGGAATTTCACGATACCTATCGCGAGGACCTGATGCGGCGGATACGCGAGAAGATCGACAAGAAAGAGACTCATGTGCTCGGCACCGCGCCCAGGAAGTCGCCGCGGCCAAAGGCCGAGGTGGTCGACCTGATGGATGCACTGAAGAACAGCCTGAAGCAGCGCGGCAAAGACCGCTTGAGGGCGGCGCCGAAGGCCGCGCGCGAGCGAAAGCGCGCTTGACCCCCCTGGATAGGCTGCCCGCATCTGTCGGGCGAATGCTTACGCGGAGTCGCGCCGCTGACCGCTGTGAGGCGACGGAGCGGCTCGTTCTAATGGCCCGAACGATCTGACACGGAGATTCTTATGGGATTCGACCTAGATCGATCCGAAGCCGCTGAGTCGAAGCCGAACGCGCCGGACCCGTCTGTTTTTAGTCAGGCGCTGTCGCGAAATCTCCTTGCCGAGCGCTTCGCCATCGATGCCTACCGGAGGATCGCCGAAGGCGGACCACACTATGACAAGGCCACGCTGCGGCTGGTCAAGGTCGCCCTGGCGGTCGAGGAAGAGCACGCGGAGATCTTGTCGGCGATCATCGAGAATCTGCGCAATTTGAACGGCGCTTTGGCAGGCTGACGCAGCGGCGGCGGGCTAATGCGCGGCCGCTAATTAGTCCAGGGTGCAAATTCGATAAATCGCATCGGCGGATTCTGACAGGCAGCGTAGCCTGCTGGCGACATCGAGGGGGCTCAACCTCGGCTACAGTGCCGCATGGAATCCGGGGCAATCAATACCGTAGAGCTCTTGCAGGTCGCATTGGAGTCGGCCGGCATGGGCAGCTGGGAGCTGTACCTCTCCACTGGTACCGTGCATCGCACTGCGCGGCATGACCAGATCTTCGGCTACCCCGCGATCCAGCCCTTCTGGGATTTGGACATGACTCTCGAACATATCGTCGAGGAGGATCGCGCAGCCGTTCGGCAGGCCTTTTTTCAGGCGAGAGTCTCCGGAGACATCGACATCGAGGCGCGCACCCGCCACGGCAACGGCGCCGAGACCCGCTGGGTGCACCTGCGCGGGCGGACTTTTTATGTCCACGACATGCCGACGCGCATTGTCGGGGTCATTGCCGACGCCACACAGCGGCGAGCGGTGGAAGACCGATTGCGTCAGACGCAAAAGATTGAAGCGCTCGGTCAGCTCACCGGCGGCGTCGCCCACGATTTCAACAACCTGCTGCAGGTCCTTTCCGGGGGCCTGCAAGTGCTCGGCCGTCAGGGCGATCCGGCGCGCCGCGAACAAATCTTCAAATCCATGCGACAGGCGGTCGACCGCGGCGCCAGCCTGTGCCGGCAACTGCTGGCATTTTCCCGACGCCAGGCCCTCAAGCCGCAGGCCGTGAATCTCGAACGGCTGGCCGGCGGCATGCGGGAATTGCTCACTCGAAGCCTGCGCGGCGATATTCAAATACAGAGTTACTTTGCCGAGGGCTTGTGGTGCGTGGAAGTCGATCCCGGCGAACTGGAGCTGGTCATTCTGAATCTTGCCTTGAATGCGCGCGACGCCATGCCGGAGGGCGGAACGATTGACATCGGCGCGAGGAACATGCCCGCGCTGTCCGATCACGACCTCGCCGGGGATTTCGTGCGCCTCGATATCGCCGATTCAGGCATCGGCATGCCCCCCGAGGTGCTGAGCCATGCGTTCGAGCCCTTCTTCACCACCAAGGAAGTCGGCAGCGGTTCGGGATTGGGCCTCGCTCAGGCTCACGGCTTTGCCAAAGCCTCCGGCGGAGCCATCCGGATTGCGAGCACGCCAGGGCGCGGAACCCTGGTGAGCCTGTTCCTGCCGCGCACGCTGAAAGCTCCGGCGTACACGCCTGAGTTGATGCCGCACGCCTGCGACGACCTTGCGGGCAACGCTGCGCAGGTGCTGGTGGTCGAAGACGATGATGAAGTGGCCGCGTTGACGGTCGAGATGATCCATCAACTGGGATACGACACCACGCGCGTGGCGAGCGCCGAGGCGGCGTTGGGCGCCCTCGCCGATCGCCGCACGGTCGATATCGTCTTCTCCGACGTGATGATGCCCGGACGCATGAATGGCGTTGAGCTGGCGCAGGAAATCCGCCGCCGCCGGCCGAATCTGCCCGTGCTGCTGACCAGCGGCTACGCGGAAGCGGCGCGCCGCAAGGCAGGCTCTCAACAAGTCAAAATCATCCCCAAACCGTATAGAATCGATGAATTACGCGACGCCTTGGCGGCCGTGAGGCAAGATACTCGGAAGCACATCCGAGAACATTGAATGTCGTCGATTATCGTTTGTCCCTCGTGTGACCTGGCGCACCGGGTCGGCATGCCCCCGCAATCCGCGGGCACCCGATGCGCCCGTTGCCGCGCACCGCTGCAGCGTCCGGAGAACGGCAAGATCGACACGGCGATAGCGCTTGCCATCTGCGCGCTCGTGTTGTTTTTATTGAGCAACGCTTATCCCCTGGTGTCGATCCAGGTCAACGGCGCGACGCGTGACACGACTCTGATCGGAGCCGCCCTGGCCTTTTACGCCCAAGACCATCCCGGCCTCGCGGCGCTGGTGTTCATCACCACCATAGCCGGACCTTTTCTGCAGATCGGCGCTCTGCTGTATCTGCTGCTTCCCCTGCGCCGGTCGCGCGAAGCACCCGGCCAGAACACGGTTTTTCGGTTCCTGGCACTGGTGCGTCAATGGACGTTCATCGAAGTATTCATGCTGGGCGTTTTGGTGGCGTTGGTGCGCCTCTCAAGCTACGCGCGCGTCATCCCCGGAGTTGCGCTGTGGTCATGTGTGCTTCTCATGCTGTCGCTCGCGGCGCTGACCAGCCGCACGACGCCGGGGCAGTTCTGGCGCTGGGTCGATGGGACCCGCCGGTGAGAGGTGCGCCAACCGGCCGAAGCCTGGGGCTCCTGGTTTGCCTGCAGTGCCGCGCGACGGTGCGCGCTCTGCAAGTGGCGTATCCGCGCTGTCCACGCTGCTATGCGCACCTGCATCAACGCAAACCGCACAGCCTGGGATTGACGGCAGCACTGCTCCTATGCGCGGCGATTTTGTACATACCGGCCAACCTGCTGCCGGTGATGGTTACCCGCACGCTTTTCGACGACGAGCAGGATACGATCATGAGCGGGGTGCTGGTGCTGCTGCACTCCGGGTCCTGGCCGATTGCGGTGTTGGTATTCGTTGCCAGCATCGTGGTGCCGCTGTTGAAGATCCTTTCTCTCAGCGTGGTACTCTTTTCAACGTGGCGCCGCTCGCCCCGCTTTCGCGCGGAGCGCAGCGAATTGTTCCGCCTGGTCGAATTCATAGGACGCTGGTCGATGCTCGATGTCTACGCCATATCGCTGCTGGTCGCGCTGGTACAAATTCGATCCCTCGCGTTCGTATCGGTCGGCTGGGGCGCTTTGGCATTCGCTTCGGTGGTGGTTTTGACCACCTTCGCCGCGCGCACGTTCGATGAGCGATTGCTCTGGGACGCGCCGCCGTGAGCGAGGGTCCGAACGCAAATCTCGATGAGCTGCCGGCGGCGGTGCCGGCGCGCTCGTTGTGGGGCCGCCTGCCACTGGTGTGGATTCTGCCGGCCGTGGTCATACTGGCTGGAGCCTTCGTCGTGGTTCGCGAAAAAATCGCGCAGGGCACCTCGATCGAAATTCGCTTTGAAAACGCCGAAGGCTTGGAGGTGAACAAGACCAAGGTGCGCTACAAGGATGTCGACATCGGCGAAGTTCGCGACATCCGCGTGGGCGAAGATCGCAAGGAAGTGATCGTAACGGCCGATATCCATCGCAACGCCACGTCCTATCTGGTCGAAGACACGCGCTTTTGGGTGGTGCGGCCGCGGATTTCGGGCGCCGGCGTGTCGGGATTGGCCACGCTGGTGTCCGGCGCCTACATCAGCGTCGATGTGGGGCACTCAACGGTCAAGCGCGATCACTTCGTCGGACTGGAAGTCCCGCCAATCGTGACGGCAGACCTGCCCGGGCGTGAATTCATTCTGCACGCGGATGACCTGGGCTCTTTGGACATCGGCTCTTCGGTGTTCTACCGCCATATCAACGCCGGTCAGGTGGTGGGCTACAACCTGGACCCGGGCGGCACCGGCGTGACCATCAAGGTGTTCATCAACTGCGCCTTTCGACATTTATGTCACGAGCGATACGCGATTCTGGCAGGCGAGCGGCATCGACATGTCCGTGAACGCAGATGGGGTGAAGCTGCGAACCGAATCCCTCACGTCGATCCTCGAAGGCGGTGTGGCGTTTGGAACACCGCCGGGCGCGGCGACTGCGCGGGTCGCGGCGGACACGGCATTTACGCTCTTCAATGACCAGGAGCGCGCGATGCGCCCGTCCGAGACGGAGGTCAGCACCTTCGTCATGTACTTCGGCGGTTCACTCCGCGGACTATCACCCGGGCGCGCCGGTGGACCTGCAAGGCATCACGGTGGGCGAAGTAAAGAGCCTCGACGTCGAGTATGACGAGCGCGCGAAGCTGCTGCGACTTCCCCGTCGTGGTCGAGTTGTACCCGCACAGGCTGCGCGGTCGGGCGCACCACGCCGCCGCAGCCGCGAATCCGCATTCGCAAATCGACACCCACGCGCTGATCGACAGCCTGGTTGCGCACGGGCTGCGCGCAGAATTGAAGACCGGCAATCTGCTGACCGGTCAGAAGTTCGTCTCCTTGGAGATGCACCGCGATGTAGCCAGACAGAAAGTCGTCTGGACCGAGCAGCCGGCGATCTTTCCGACCATTTCCGGCAGTCTTGACGACATCCAAGACTCGGTCGGGGTGATCGCGAAAAAGCTCAGCAAGGTGCCGTTCGATCAGTTGTCGGCGCGGCTGCTGAACGCCATGAATTCGCTCGATCAGACGCTCAAGAGCGCGGACCAGCTGCTGCACAACGTCGACGGCAATCTTGCACCCCAAATACAGAAGACCCTGGCCGAAGCCGAGGGGGCCCTCAAGAACGCCAAGGATTTGCTCGGCCAGGATGCGCCATTGGAAAACGATCTGGGTTCGACTTTGCTGCAGGTATCGCGCGCCGCGAAATCGATCAGCGCCTTGGTCGATTACCTGGAACGTCATCCTGAGTCCTTGCTCCGCGGCAAACCGGCAGGTTCACCATGAAATCGCTCTGCTCTTTGCTCCTGGTCATGCTGGTCGCCGGCTGCGTCACGCGGCAGCCGGACCATTTCTACGTGATCGACGCCGTGCCGGCCGCCGCGGCGGCGCCCCGTTCGGAGTTCGATCGCCAGGTGACCTTGCGGGTCATGATCCCGTCCTTGGTCGACCGCGCAGAAATGGTCATCGCCGCCGCCCACGGCGTGTCCGTGCTGGAGCACGAACGCTGGGCCGCACCCCTTTCAGACATGATCAGCGGTGCACTGAGCCGCGACATCGAGCGCCGCCGCAGCGATGTGGTGGTGGCTGCCACGAAGTGCCGACAAAGCCGGGTACCGCTCACCAGGATTGCGGTGCGATATCGACCAGATCAGCGCGCGCCTGACGGAGCCCTTGAGAATCGAAGCGCATTGGCGGGTTACCGACCTGCGCACCGGCAAGGAAGCGTCGTGGCCGCGACACCTTCGTCAGCCCGCAGCAGCCGCAAGCTATGCGCCAGCCCGCCGCATTGCGCTCAGCGCCTGCATCGCTCAATCGTCAGATCGTTTGGCAGGACAGATTCCCGACCGGCTAGCGGAACGACCTGATACGCGGGCACTTCGATTTCGAAGTGCCCGCAGCCATGGGCGAGAGGCCTACGGCTTACGGTTCGACGGTGATGTCGTTGTGAACCGAATCGACGCCTTCCGTGTCCTTGGCAATCATCGCCGCCAAATCACTCGCGTCCTTGGTCGGCGCCCGGCCGCTCAGCCACACCACGCCGTTCGCATCGGTATCGACTTTGATGCGGGTCAAGGTCGTCAGTGCTTCGCCGCCAGCTTCGCCTTCACCTTGGTGGTGATGGCAGAATCCTTGACGAAATGATGCGATTCCGGTCTCCGTGCCGGCTTCATTCGCCATCGCCATCGGTGCACACATGCCACGCCGAGCGCGATCATGCCGCATAATATTACGTGCTTTTCATTGTTCCTCCTGAGTCTTATTGGCCCTTCGGCTTTGTGATTCTCGAGGTCAGGTGCCTCGATGCGCCGGTCATATCTGTAGGCCGAAAAGGGGCCTGTGACGGTTATATCCCACACGCTGCGGCGGCCGTTGGCGCACGCTCCGTTGCGGCCCGGTCGTTCGCCGCGTGCGCGGCGTTCGCTGCGCATCGGCGTTCCGGCGCATGCGAGGCGGCGCTGGGCCGCTCGCCTTTCGCGACCGCGCCCCGGGCCTCGTTCTCCGGGATCGACAGAAGCGCGCCGTGTTGACCAGGGCCATGTGCGTCAGCGCCTGGGGAAAGTTTCCGAGCATGCGCTTGCGCACGGGTCGTATTCCTCGGCATACAATCCCAAATCGTTGCCGAGCGCGAGCAGGCGCCCGAATAGCGCCTCGCCTCGTCGCGGCGGCCGGTGAATAGTAACAATCGGCGAGCCAAAAAGAACAGGCCAGGAATGCGCCCTCTCCGGCCGGCAGGCAATAGATAAAGCGGTCGAGATGATTCGCAGCGCGCTGACGAAAGGCGGTCGAGTACATGTCACCGGCGTCGGCAAGCCCGAACACGTCGCGCGTTATGGCGCCAGCCTGCTTTGCTCGGTCGGCACTCCCGCGACGTTTCTACACGCGACCGAGACGCTCCATGGAAGCCTCGGCCAGGTGCATCCGCGCGACGTGGTGATCGCGATATCGAACAGCGGCAACACCAGTGAGCTCTGCCAGGCTGCCATGGCGATTCGCGACCATGGCGCGCAACTCATCGCGGTGACCGGCGACGAACAATCCGAACTCGCGCAACTCGCGGATTTGGTGCTGCATGCGCCGGTGAAGCGCGAGGGCGGCATCCTCGGCCTCGCCCCGAGGATTAGCGTGCTGGCGCAAGTGTTCGTGCTGGCGGGACTCTCTGTCGCCCTCGAAGCGGCGCGCGGCCTGACCATCGAAGAGTACAGCCGATGGCATCGCGCGGGCGCACTCGGCGAGGCGGCCCGTCGCCTCGTGCATCGAGGCAAACTGAAAGCGCTCTGATTTTCTTCCTCTCCCGCGGCTGAGTACGGAAGCCGCACGCTGGGAGAGGGCCGATGGCGACCTTCAGTTCGCTATCCGGGTGAGGGCCGGTGGCGCTTCGCCACTGCTAGTCGAGCACCACTATCTTCCGATGAACTTCGCCTGGCGCTTCTGCTGGAAGGCGCTGATGCCTTCCTTGTAATCGGCGGTCCTGCCCGCAGCGCCTTGCGCGCGCGCCTCGTAGTCGAGGACCTCAGAAAGCCCGGCCGCTTCCTCGTCAATCATCCTGATGACGCGCTTTGACTCCATGAACGCCGCCGTAGGCCCCTTCGCCACAGTCGCCGCCAGTTCGCGGACCTTTTCTACGAGATCTTTCTTTCGGCACGCACTGATTGACGAGCCCCCACGCCGCTGCCTCGGTGCCGGAGAGCAGTCGGCTGGTATAGATCAGTTCCAGCGCACGATGCGGCCCAATTCGCTGAACGAAAAATTTGTGGCCGCCGGAATCCAGCACGGCGCCGATGCGCGCGAACGGCGAGCCGATCTTCGCATCCTCAGCGACATAAACCACATCGCTCGCGAGCGCGAGACCGAGCCCGACGCCCAGGCATGCGCCATGAACCGCGGCGAAAGTTGGGGCGGGAAAATCCGCCAACCGCCGAATCACCGGATTGAAAATTCGCCTGGAGAATCGCCTCCGCATCCTCGTTGCCAGGATCCGCGTCCGCGAGGTCACGCCCGGCGCAAAATCCTGGACCTTCGCCGCGAATGATGAGCGCGCGCACCTGCGCTTTCTCGGCGGCGTCGAAGGCCTCGCTCAACTCGCTCATCATCGCGTTGTTGAGCGCGTTCATTTTGTCGGGACGATTGAGTACGATCTCGCCGACCGCGTTTTGCACGAGGATGTCGATAGCCATCGTCGAACTCACCAGAAATGGCGACGGATTTACCGGCTGGAGTAAATGCCTGCATTAAAAAACCGGAATGATGTCGGCGGCGCTGATATCGCCGACGTCGACGCCCTCGATATCGAGCTCCGGTATCGCCGGGAACTCGATGCGCCACTTCTCGACCAGCTTGCGCACGCGCGCGATCGCGAGCCGCCAGTTGTCGGCCTGCTCATCGACGCTGAGAATGCCAAGGCCGGCCTTGCGCGCGATGTTCAGCAGCGCGCGATGGTTGGGCAGAAAATAATCCGGCAGGTCCCAGAACTGGTTGGGCGGCTCCCATAGGATCATCGAGAGGAACACGAATCCCGCGCGAAGCTGCTTGGTCACGAACGAGCGATACTCATCGGAAAGTCCCGGCCAGTCCTTCTCCAGCAGCGTGATGCAAATCTGCAGATGCCGCGACTCGTCGAGGCCGATCTTCTTGAACATGTCCTGGTAAAGCGGATGCGTCGACGCGCGCGACATGCCGTGGAACAGGGTCGACGACGCCACTTCGCCCATCATGAACGAGGTGAACAGAATCGCGAGCGGATACTTGCCGAGCGAGTTGGAATAGCCGCTCCAGTAGCGGCCGCCATTGTGGTAGAGCCACTTGATGTTGTTGTAAGCGACGCGTTCGAGCTCGGTGCGCGGCACCCAATCGACCGGGCCGCCGGGAACCAGCTTTGAGATCGCGCGCCCGCAGGTCTCCTCGTGATTCATCTCGTCGCGCGTGATCGAGAAGAAGCATTTGCGAACCGGATCCTCTTCATGCTGCTCGAATGCATGAATCGTTGCCTTGGCGAAAACGGCCGGCCCCGAAGCGTCGAAGTTCGATAGCAGCGCGAACCAGTACATCATCGCGACGCGCTGATCCTGCGTGTAGGCATCCGCATCGAAGCTTCCCACGGCAGCGACGAGGGATTGTAGCCCTCGCGCTTCGCGCGCTCGTAAATCTCCGCGAGCTTCGGCGTCTCGACGTGCCACTCCATCGGAAAGATGTTGGGCTGCGGAACTTCGGGCGCGGGAATCAGGCCGCTTTTCGGAATGACGAATTCGCTCATAGATGGTGTCCATCCTCGATCTCTTAATTATCAACCATTTGGTCGATAATTCAAGAGCGGACGATCTTCATCGTGTCGCGAGGTTGCCGGCATCGCGCGGTTCACAGCAAAATCGCGGATCGTCTTCGCGAGTGCATCCGCGTTGCGGAAGGAGTTGCGCACGCGGTTCCCGCGCATACGAATGCCAGCGGCGCATCGCGATGCGCCGCCGCCTCGTACATCGCCTTCATCGTATCCGGAAGTTGCGCGTTCTTGTCGCCCGAGGCCACTCGGATCACGACAACTTTCCCGGGACGATATGTGGCGAGCGCGCGTACGCCACAGTTCGCGGTTCGCGAATCGCTGTCAGCGCCCGCGATCGCGACCACCGCTTCGCCATTGGCATGTTTCTCCAGCGCGAGGCCGAGCGCACCGTTGTTGGGTCCGGCGAATGATCCGATTCGAGTCGTCGCGGGACGCAGCAATTGCTCTGCCTTCGCCGCATAACTCGGTTCGGACGTCAGCGACGCGAGTGTCTGGAACGCTTCGGCTGCGGCGGCCTGAATCGCAGGTGTCGGATCATCGTAGAAGACCTGCGCCAGCGGCGCCGCTTGCGTGAGGACGGTCCCCGGCGTGGCCGGCGCGCGGCTCTTCAGCATACCGGTCGCGGGATCGCGAAAGCCTTCGAACACCAACGCGCCCAGCGACCTTCGCGCGATCGAAGTACTTGCGATCGCCACCTCGCCTGATACGCGTCGAGCAGCGCGCTCATCATGTAAACCTGATCTGCCGCGAGGCCCGGGACACTCGGCTTCCCGTGATCGAGCACGTGATAGAAACTGCCGTCGCGCCGCGCGAGCATTGCGCATAGAGATAGTCGAGATTAGTCGAGCGCGATCCGCTGCAACTGCTCGTCGCCGAAAGCTTCCGCTGCAGTGAGGTACGCCGACGCCATCAGCGCGTTGCGATCGATGAGGATTGTAGTGTCAACCTGCGGCGCGCGACGCTTTTCTCTCGCCGCGCAGCATTTCTTTCGCTGCGCGATCGATCGATGCATCTCGCATCTGCAACACGGAGATTTTCAGCTGGCGCGCGATATCGTCGGGAGACATCGCGTCGCGCAGGACAATTCTGCCGTCGGGCGCGCGACCGGGATCTTTGGTGAAACCGAAGTGCATCAACGCGACCTCGAGGTCGCGCCCTTTCAGCAGATGGCGCACCTCATCCTCGGTCCAGGTGTAATAGCTGCCGTCATCGCCCGCGAAGGAGTCCGCATCCTGATGCGAATAGAAGGTGTGCGACTTCGCATCGCAGCATGGTGCCGTTGACGTATGCGACGATCGATTTTGCGATTCGCGCGAAATCCTCATCGCGCGTCGCCTCGTATGCTTCGGCGTAGGTCTTCAGCGCCATCGCCTGGTCGTAAGCCATCTTCTCGAAGTGCGGGACGCGCCACTTCGCGTCGACCGAGTAGCGATGGAACCCGCCGCCGAGCTGATCGTAAACGCCGCCCGCGGCGATGGTCTTCAGTCTCGTGACCGCGGTCGAGGTAAATTCCGAATGCCCGAAAAATCCGTGCGCGAGGATCGCCTGAGTCGCGGGAAAATCGTAAAAGCTCGCGCCTTCGCTCTCGCCCTTGCGCCTCCGCTTCGAATGCGAGCCGCGTGCCGTTCAGAATTCCGTTCGCGGAGCTCATCGGATGAACTCGGCTTCGCGCCGCTAGCCGACTTCAGGCGCGCCGACTTTCGCCGCGATTTCGTGCGCCATACTTGTCGAACTTCGGATCCTTCTGGCGTAGGCCTCGCCTGACGCGATCGAGGACCCACAGCATCCCGCGATGCTCCTCGCGCATTGGGCGGCAGATATCCCGCGATCAGAAGCGGCGCGCCGTCGGGAGTGGCGAAACAGGTGAGCGGCCATCCTCCGGCGCTGAAATTCTGCGCCGCGACCTGATAGTACCCGTCGATGTCGGGACGCTCGTCGGTGTCGACCTTCACCGGCACGAAGTATTCATTGACTATCGCGGCGACCTTCGGATCGGCATAGGTCGTCTGGTCCATTACGTGGCACCAATGGCACCAGACCGCGCCGATATCGATCAGTATCGGGCGCTTGAGCTTGCGCGCGAGCGCGAAGGTGGCCTCATTCCACGGCTGCCATCGGATTGGACCGGCAGCCGCCTCGCGCAGGTAGAGGCTCGGCGGAATTTTTCAAGCGCATTCGGCGGCAGCGCATTGAGCCGCCGTGACTTGGCTCGGCCGCGGTAGCCGAGTGAGTTGCGCAATTGCACAAAAAACCACGACTGCGAAGCGCGAATTATCGCAACCGCCAGCTTTCGCGTTGACATATCGTTGGTGGCGCGATAGCTGAGAATCGTCGCGGGAAGCGTGCGGATGCGGCCCGCGATTTGTGGTTGCGATGGCGATCCGATTTTCACTGAAGTTAGAAACCCATCTCGTTTGTAACGGGTTCCCCGCATGAAGACATCTTCCGCCACCGGCCGTGGGACCGCCAGACGACCGCGCGGCCCCGCCAAAATCATTCCGATGCGCACCCCGAAGGTGGTCAAGCGCCGCCGCGCGATTCGGCCGGAATCGGCGTCGTGGTAACCGCGCTGCTTGCCGCGATCGCGATGCGCGTTTACCTTACGCGCAACTCTCCGCCCTCGCCCGAGGAGATGGCCGGCGTGAGCGAGCCCGAGGCGGAGATCATCAATGAGGTGAACGCGCGAGCGAGTCGCGGCGCGGGCTCAAGGCGCTGAAGTTCTCGCCGCGGCTGGCGGTGGTCGCGCGCGGGCACAGCTACGACATGGCGATTCGGCATTATCGCGATCACAACAGTCCCGAAGGCAGTACTCCCGCGGATCGCATTCGCGGAGTCGGAGTGGAATTCACCGCGGTCGCCGAGAATATTTACGTTGATGATTACCACAAGCTGGAAGCGCTCGGCGAGCGCGCGCTGAAAGGATGGCTCGACAGCCCCGAGCATCGCGCCAACCTGCTCTCGCCGGATTTCGTGGAGACCGGAATCGGCATCGCACGCTCCAATGACGGCCTGACCTACGTCACGCAGGATTTTGTCCGCTAAGAGTCCACCCTCGCGCGCAATTGGCTTCGGCGAAATCGCCTCGATGGCGGGCGGTCATGCGGAAGCGCGCGCGATTCAGGTCGCGCTCAAGCTCGGCATGTTCGAGGCTCTCGCGCCGGCGCCGCTCAACGAGGCCACACTCGCGCGCAACCTCAACGCGATTGCGAGAGCGACTGGCCTCCTTGCCAATGCGCTGACGGCGTTGGGTCTTGCTGCACAAAAGCGACGATCGTTTCGCGCTCGCCGATTCGGCTCGACGCTATCTGCTGCGAGATTCAAGCGAATATCTTGGCGGGATGATTCTCTTCGATGCGGCGCTATGGGACGAATGGGGTCGATTGGAAGATTCCATTCGCACCGGCAATCCCGCGCGCACGCCCGACATGTTTCAGAGCACGCCCGAGGACGCCGCGCGTTTCATCCGCGCGATGGACTAGCTGGTGCGCGCGCGAGGCGACGCGGTATGGGTGGCGGAGAACCTCGATCTGCGCGGAGTTGGCGCTATCGCGGATCTCGGCGGCGGTCCGGGCACCTATGTCGCCGCGATGCTGAGGCGATGGCCCCATCTGAATGCCTCGATCTGGGACCTTCCTGCGACGTTGGCGATCGCGCGTGAGGTGCTTGCCGAGCGCGAGCCAACCGTTCACGATCGCATTGGGCTCGTGAAGGTGGATTACCTGAAGGATGAACTGCCACGCGGCGCCGACGCGATTTTCATGTCGAACATCATTCATAGCGAGGACGAGGCGACCAACGCCGCGCTGATGAAAAAATGTTTCGAGGCGCTCGAAACGGGCGGAAGGCTGATCGTCAAGGACCACATCATGAATCGCGAGCTCACGCAGCCCGCGGCCGGAGCGGTGTTCGCGCTGTATCTGCTGCTGACCACGCGAGGGCGCGACTTCAGCTTCGATGAGGTATGCTCATGGATGCGCGACGCCGGATTTCGCGATCTCGAAGAGCGAGGCTTCCGAGTCCGCCCTTCACTTCCTCGATGGTGATTGCGCATAAGGGATGATGGGACTGTAGCTGAATCTTTCATTGTCACATATTCGATCCGCGACCGCATTCGCGATCGCGACTAGGTTTGCTTTCGGTGCGATGCCGGGTGTTCCGCCCATAGCTCATCTTCAAACGGTGGCGGCGTGGTTATCCCATCATCGCCGCAGGCCGCCGCGGTCGCGAACTCTCAATCGGAGGAACCCAAGTACGATAAGGATGAGGACCGTACCTTGAAGTGCGAGCAACTGGTGCGCGATCCTCCCGGTATCGAGGAGATTCGCCGCACGCCGCAACTCGGCGTCGAGTCGCGCGAGATCCGCGTCGAGCGCAATGCGGACAGCTATCGGTGGGTGGTCTACCGCTCGAAGGGAAGCGCGACCGATGGCTGGCATGCGCAAAAGAGCCTGGACAAGCTCCATTTCGATCCGGCCCTGCAGTATGTGCTGACCGACAAAGAGCCGCAGTACCTCGCGTATGCGCCGATCGTCGCGGAGACGCCGCAGGACAGCGAGCAGATGATGAGCATCGCGGACACCTTTGGACAGCGGACGGGCACCTTCGAGTGGAACGGCAAACACTACGCCTACACGGTTTCGAAGCACCTGCCGTGCTTTCCGGAGCCGGAGGAGTAGACTTGTTCGATGAGGCAGCATCGTCGCGCGTTTGCATTAGCCGCGGCCATGCTTGTGATCGCAGCGATTTTCGCGACGGTGCTCGCGCATAAGCCGATGGCAGCAGTGATGAAACCTGACCCTGGCGAGTTGGCCCAACGATCGCATCACGCTGTCGTACCTCGGCCACGCGACGTTGCTGATGAACTTCCTCGGCGTGCGCGTAATCACCGATCCATCGCTGTTCGACCGGGTCGGACTGGCATTCGATTCGATTTTCACCATCGGTCCCAAGCGCATCAGCGCGCCGCCGCTGGCGCCGGCCGACCTTGAGGATGTGCAACTCATCCTCATCACCCACGCGCACATGGATCATCTCGATGTGCCGTCGCTGAAAGCGTTGCCAAAAACCGCGACCGTCGTGGCATGCGAGAAGTGCTCGCGCATCGTCGCGCCGCTGGGATTTTCCGACGTGCGCGAACTTAAATGGGGCGAGAGCACGCATTTCGCCGGCCTGAAAATCACGGCGATGGGCGCGGTGCATTGGGGCAAACGCTGGCCGCCCTACGGCACGACCTACGGCTTCGACAGCTTCGTTCTCGAAAAGGATGGGCATCGGATGCTGATCGGGTGCGACAGCGCGTACACCGATTTGTTCGGCGCCGTTGGCGAGCAATCCTCCCGAGATCGCGGTTTTTTCCAACGGCGCGTATGACCCGTGGATCTGGAACCACGCGAATCCGGAGCAGGTCTGGGCGATGTTCAAGCAGACCGGTGCGACCTGGCTGGTGCCGATCCATTGGGGAACGTTCCGACTGGGAAAAGAGCCGGTCGAGGACCCAATGAACCGTCTGCTCGCGGCCGCGGGACCCGAGAGCGATCGCATCGTGCTGCGCGAAATCGGCGGGACATGGACGATGCCCGCCGAATCAGCCTCGAAGCTCAGCGCATCAGGACGTTAGCCGCGTTTTTTCTTTTTCGCGAGATAATCGACCAGCATGTACTCGCCTAGATGATCGGGACGCGTGTAGAGCGCGCGGCCGCGATTGATCTGCGTCATCTTCTCGACGAAGGCGCGCAGGCTCGGCGAGTCATCGAGCATGAAGGTATTGATGGTGATGCCCTTGCGCGTCACCCGCTCAACTTCCTTCAGGGTTTCTTGCGCGGCGCGCATGCTGATACCGCCGAACGACAGCGGCCATTCGCAGTAGAGACGCTTGTTGAGAAAGTATGCGGTAGGTTGACCGTCAGTTATCACGATGATCTGCTGATTGCGCGACGGATGCCGATTGAGCATGTCGGAGGCAAGGCGCAATCCATCCTGCAGATTTGTGAAAGGATCGCCCATATTCCATGACGCCTCGGGCAGATCCTTCAGCTTGAGTTCGACGGCGCGAGTGAAAAATCCCACGATGGAAAAGAAATCGCGCGGGAACTTCGAGCGGATCAGCGTCTCCATCGCCATCGCGACTTTCTTCGCCGCCGCGAAGCGACCTTCCCAGCTCATCGACCACGACATATCGAGACATAGTACGGTCGACGACGAGCTGCCGTAGTCGTTCTCGTAGATCTCGAAATCCTCCGGATTGAGCTGCAACGGAACGCCTGGCTTGCGTGCGAGCGCCTTCTTCAGAGTGCCGACCAGGTTGAGGTTGAGCGGATCGCCGAATGCGTAAGTCTTGGTCTCGTCGGGACGAATCTCGGTCACGCCGCGATGATCGGTGGTATGACTGCCCGCGCGATCCTTGAGCAGGCTCTGAAAGATGTCGCGCAGCGCGAGTTGCCCGATGCGCCGCACGCCCTTGGGCGAGAGCTGCGAATGCTCCCCCTTCGGCATCAGATAGCCGGAGTTGTTGAGCAGGACCATCACCTGCTTGAGGTTCTTGAAGTCCTGCATCGCTTGCTGGCCGAGCATCTGCTGCAGGTCTTCCATCGAGATGGTGTCGAAGTTGCCCGACATCAGGTCCTGCTCGAGCTGGCGCATGCGCTCCATCTCTTTCATGAGGTCGAGCGACTGCTCGTAGTTCAGGCTCTTGGGCCCGTGAAAAAGATGCTGATTGCGATCCTTGAAATTCTCGAGGTCGCGGATGTTCTCGTATTCTTCGAGCAACTCGTCGAATGCTTCCTTGGCTTCCTGAGTCCTCGAAGTCGTAGCTTTCGAGCTTGCGAATCGCCTCGGAAAGCTTGCGCGGCATCTTGCTTAGCTCGCGATTCTTGTCCTCGACGCCCGGTTTCTTGCCTTTCTGCGAATCGAGCGTCTTGCGCTCCTGATTCAGGATGTCTTCGAGCTTCTGCTCCATCTCGGAGAGCGCGTTTTTGAGGTTGAACTCGCGATACTTCTCGCGCATCTCCTGGCGCAACTGCTCGATGAACTCGTCGAGACCCATCACGCGCATCCCGTCGAAATCCATCCCCTGGCGCATCATCCAGTCCATCGCCTGGCGGACGTCGTCGGTATAGGAGAGATACTCGGCGAGCTTCTCGAACACCTTATCGGCGTCGAGTTTGAGCTGCTGCGTGCCGTCCCATTGGGTATAGCGAAGGATGGTTCCCATCAGGATTCCAACTTATGCGTGATACGAAAAACGTCCGCCCTCGCGATCCTTGTTGAGCTTCTGATGCAGATGCAGTCCCTCGAAAATCAGTTCGCTCGCCGCCGCCATCAGGCCCGGCGTTTCGAACGGCCCCAGCGAGACGATCGATTCGCGCAAGCCTTCGACCTCGCGAATGGGCTCGGTGTAATCAGATGACGGCGAGTTGTCGGAAACCTCGACGCCCCATCCGCCCTCGAAGTAGCTAGAAGACCTTCTTGAGCTGCGGATCGTCCATCTTGAAGTAGCGATCGAAGGTCTTGAGCACCGCGCGATTGATCAGGCGCTCGATGAGGTCGCCTTCCTTCTTGTCCTCGCCGACGTATTCGAGCTCGATCTTTCCGGCGGTCGAGGCATACAGCGAATGGAGGTCCGACACGCGCGGCACGATCTCATTCTCACCGTTTATGACCGAGCGCTTTTCGGCATTGGACAGTATCGATTCGAAATTGTTGATCGATACGCGCACCGACACGCCCGAGCTTTGATTGATCTCGTTGGAACCGCGCGCCTCGAAGGTGATCTGCGCGACGATTTCCTTGATGAACTGCGGAATGCGCAGCGCCATCCCCGATTCGGGCGGCAACGTCGCCTCCTGTTCCATCACGGCGATCTCATGCTCCAGCGTCTTGGGATAGTGCGTGCGAATCTGGATGTCGAAGCGATCCTTGAGCGGCGTGATGATGCGCCCGCGCGAGGTGTAATCCTCCGGATTCGCGCTCGCGACAAAAACCACATCGATCGGCAAACGAATCTTGTAGCCTTTGATCTGGACGTCCTTCTCCTCCATCAGATTGAACAGGCCGACCTGCACCTTCTCGGTCAGATCAGGCAGCTCGTTGATGGCGAAGATGCCCGCGATTGATGCGCGGGATCAGCCCGTAGTGAATCGTCTCTTCATTGGCCAGGTAACGTCCCTCGGCAACTTTGATTGGATCGATTTCGCCGATCAGATCCGCCACCGAGACATCCGGGGTCGCAAGCTTTTCAGCATAGCGTTGGTCGCGGCCAATCCACGCAATCTCGAGTTCGTCGCCCTGCTCGATCTGGAGCCGCCGGCAGCGCTGGCATATCGGCGCCGCAGGGTCGTCGTTGATTTCGCATCCCTTGATCGCCGGCACGAACTCGTCGAGAAACAGCGCGAGCGATCTGATGATACGCGACTTCGCCTGGCCGCGCTCGCCGAGGAATACCATGTGATGGCCCGCGAGCACGCCATTCTCGATCTCCGGCAGCACGGTCTCATCGTAGCCGATGATGCCGGGCATGATGCGTTCCTTATTGCGCAGGCGCACCAGCAGGTTGTCGCGCATCTCGATTCTGACTGGCTTGATTTTGTAACCGGCGCTCTTGAGTGCGCCGAAGGTATGCAGATTTAGGAGATTTTGATCCATCGATATTTTCGGCCGATGCCTTTCCGGCATGGTAGATTAAGTGCGCTTCGATCGCTTTGAAAAGCGGCGCCATCATCAAAGCGGGCTCAGCGATGAACCTAACACATGGCGCGCCGCGAAGACGACAGTCAAATCCCTCCGATCCTCAGTTGAACTGCTCAGTCATCGGAAGCTAGCTCCGTCCCAGGGATGCAGCTTCCCGTCGTCGAAGACTTCGAATAGTTTTTCGCTCCACGGACGCGAGAAATATTCGCGAATCGCGCTGAGCCAAGCATCGAGTCGTATCGCGATAGGCAGACTTTGCGCCACCCGCGAAATCATTATCACTGAATGCGTGACGGGCAGGTCGAAGAAATCTTGATCACAAGTGAGAAACAGCAGCTCTTCAGCGCTGAGCCGCTTTCGAATGACGGAATCAAGCGTCCCGCGTATGCCGAGTAGAATTGTGTGCTCAACTTCGCGCCCCTCGTCGCGGAGTTTCTCGACCAGGGCTAGTGGGAAGTTCTCATCGAGAAGGATTTTCATCCGGGCTGCCGACGGCCGGCGGCAGATGCGCCGCCACGTGCGCCGCGTAACGAAGAGCGGCGGATATCTGCTCGCGCGTCAAACTGTACTCGGCTGTGAGCTCATCAGCGGAAGCTCCCGAGGCAAGTCCTCCGAGGACGGTAGCTACATCAACGCGGGTCCCCGCGATGCAGGGCTTTCCGAAGCGGATATTCGGGTCCATCGAAATGCCGGGGAATATTTCCATGTGTGTGCCTCTCGTAACGAGAGATTAGCATAGGGGTGTGGTTCTGTCGTCGCAGTCAAAAAAAGGGCGTTTCAACCCGAACCGCTTCTGGGTACAACAAACCGCATGAACGTCGACTGGACCGCTGCGTTCGCGCTGTGATGCCGCGGCATCCACCTGAAAACTCGCCGTTTGATTGTGCCGTGGAGGTGTTCCTGATCGTCTTCGGCGCGTTTCAAATGTACCGAAACTACAAGCGCTGGAACGAGGTCATACCGTATACATGGTACAGCAACGTCCACGTCTTTGGTAAGAAATACGAATTTACAGGTCGGGCATATTTTTGGGTCGGTTTCATCGTCGCCCTGATGGGATTGTGGGATCTTGTCCTCCTCTGCGGATGGAGCCCGCTCTCGATTTACGGGCCACCGTCCAATTAGGGCGCGAACATCTCCTGAAGTACCGAGATGACGCTATGGAGGGTTGGTTCAGAAAGCCGACCCAGCTTACGGATCAACCGCTCGCGATCCACGGTGCGGATTTGATCGAGCACGACGTGCCCCGTCTTCGACGCGAAGCGGCAGGGCACTCGAGATGGATGCGGGTGCCCGCCTGTCGTCATCGGTGCGACAATGAAGGTACGCAGGTGCGCGTTCAGTTCATCGGGTGAAATCACAACGCATGGGCGGGACTTGCGAATTTCGCCGCCACGAGTCGGGCGTAGATCGACCAGGAACACCTCGCCGCGCCGCACCTCGTCCGGAACCCGGCGCACTACCACCTCCACTCCTCTTGGTCGAAACGAGTGGGTGTGGGTTCATCCGTCAATCGATCATCATCGTTGGAATGCATGCGCTTTGCCGCCTCAGCCCATCCCGCGCGGGGCTGCGGCGCCGATGACGAGATGAGGATAACGCCACTTTGGGCGCGTATTTCGACCTCATCTGAAAGTCCGGCTTCCGCGAGTATTGTCTTCGGTAAGCGAACCCCTCTGGAGTTTCCGATTCTGATGATTTTTGCTTTCATGGAAATTGCACCGTAATTACAACGTATTCACAGCGCGTCGAATGAATCAATTTGTTGCGTGACGTGGGCTGGGCCCAGTCGGAAATCCGAGCCAGGCGCACCACCCGCGATGTCGTGTCTCTCGCGAAAATGCGGCCGAACCTTAAGGTCGTGAAACCATCCCTCGGGGAGGGCAACCAATTCCCAGGCGCGGCCGATCTGAAGGGCGATTGGGGCCGCGACGAACTGCCTCAGTCGGTTTCCATCGGTAAAGATTCGTCCCGGGCCCATTCACTCATCGAAGCATCGTAGAGACTGAGGTTGCGGTAGCCCAGTTGATGCAACACGAACAGGTCCAGGCTCGCTGCGATTCCTCCGCCGCAGTAGCAGATTACGCTTTTGGATTTGTCCACCCCGGCGGCCGTGAACTTGGCGTCGGCCTCTTCCAGCGGCGCCAGCGCCCGGGTCTGCGCGATCGATGAGAGCGCCGTAAGGCACGTTGACGCTACCGGCAATTCTGCCCGAACGACCGTAGGGGCCGGGGCCTTTGCCGCTGTGAAGCTCGGCGGGCAACGCATTGAGGGTGACCGTTGAGGATCTCCGATAGCTGCTCGCACGCGTTCCTTGCCGACAAACAGACCCGCACCAGGTTTCGCAGTAAACACCGCCGGTGCGTAACGACAGGGTTCGGATGAAACCGGCCGATCTTCGGCCTTCCACTTCTCCCAACCGCCGTCGAGGATGGCAGCGTTGGTGAATCCGAACTCGCGCAGCATCCACCATACCCGCGTCGCCCACATCATCCCGCCCGCACAGTACAAGATGACTCGGGAGTCGTCGCCGACGCCATGACGAGACATCGCCGCCGCAAAGTCCTCGGCGCGCGGGAGCATGAAGCGCAACTTCACGCTGTTGTCCGATAGCTCGCCCTGGAGGTCGAGAAAGCCCGCGCCGGGAATATGCGCCACGTCGTAGTCCTCGCGTCCGCTGACGATCTGATAGGGCGCGTTGGCTCCCGACTGAGGCGGACGCAGATGCGTCGTGCAATCAAAGATCCTCAGTTTCGGCTCGTTGAAGTGCGCCGCCAGCCACTCGGTCGATACGAGCGCGTTGGGATCGTGTGACGCATTGTTCTGCTGTGTCATTTTTTTGCTCCTTGTCGCCAGCGCTACTATGAACGAATCAGGCCGCGAACATCTCCTGAAGTATCGAGAGGTACCCGATGGAGGGTTGGTGTAGCGAGACGGCCCAGTTTGCGGACCAAACGCTCGCGATCCACGGCGCGGATTTGATCGAGTACGGCGTGTCCGGTCTTCGACGCGAAACGGCAGGGCACGCGAAACGGATATGGATGCCCGCCTGTCGTCATCGGTGCGACAATGAAGGTACGCAGGTGCGAGTTCAGTTCGTCGGGCGAAACCACTATACACGGGCGTGCCTTACGAATTTCGCCGCCACGAGTCGGGCGTAGGTCAACCAGGAACACATCGCCGCGCCGCACCTCATCCGGGACCATTCGCACTACCACTTCCACTCTTCTTCATCGAAACGAGTGAGTGTCGGTTCGTCCGTCAATCGATCATCGTTGTTGTAGCGCATGCGCTTTGCCGCCTCCGACCATCCCCCGCGTGGCCGAGGCGCCGCGGAAGCGATGATGATGACGCCGTTTCGGGCGCGTATTTCGACCTCATCTGAAAGTCCTGCTTCCACCAGCATTGTCTTCGGTAAACGAACACCTCTGGAATTTCCGATTCTGATGATATGAGCTTTCATAGAGATTGACGATGTAATTACAACGTAATCACAGATCATCAAATAAATCAATTTGTTGCTATTCGGCGGGGGTCATCACCTTGAACAGCGGGGCGAGCATCTCGAAGCTCGAATCCAGGTCCTGCGATAACACCCGCGTCGATGCCAGCACCGGCATGAAGTTGGTGTCGCCATCCCATCGCGGCACGATGTGGCAATGCATGTGGTCCGCGATTCCTGCGCCGGCGCTGCGGCCGAGATTCGCACCGACGTTGAGGCCCGAGGGATTCAGCGCCTTGCGCAACTGCACGCAGCATTCGGAAACCAGTTCCGCGATGATGCCGCGCTCCTCGCGCGTGAGGAGTTCCGGCGAGGCGACATGACGGCGCGGCGCGACCATCAGATGCCCGTTGTTGTAGGGTAACGGTTGAGCATCACCACCGCATCGTCGCCCGCACAGACAACGAGGCGGCGCTTGCGCTCGTCGCCATCGAGCTTACCGAAACAGAAAATGCAGGAATCGCGATTTCGCGCCGGCGGTGCGGATGTATTGATAGCGCCACGGCGCCCATAGCCGCGGCGCCGTTGGCCGGAGTTCCGTCGTCGATTGGTGGCTTGGCGCGCGGCGACTTAGCGCGCGGCGCGCGCGAGCGGGGTGGGCTTTTCCGCGCCATTCACTTCCAGCTTGAGTTCTTTACCGGCGCGGAAAAACGGGATGCGCTTGGCTTCGACTTTGACCGCGGCGCCGGTCTTCGGATTGCGTCCCTCACGAGCGCGGCGCTTTTTTACGCCGAAGCTTCCGAAGCCGCGAATCTCGATCCGTGCGCCGCTCGCGAGCGCCTTCGCCATCTCATCGAACATCGCGTTGACGATGGTCTCGGACTCGCGATGGGTAAAATTTTGATGCCGGGTCAGCAGCTCCTCGATGATTCCGCGCTTGGTCATAGGATCCTCGTGGATCTTGGCGCAACCGGCCGCTGCAAACCCGGCGTCAATATCAGTTGTTACGTCCTTTGCCCGCGCGCCGGCGCTCGCCGTCATCGCGATCCAGGCGCAGCTCCTCGTTGAGGATATCGCCCATCGAGAAACGCGCGGCCTCGTGCTCTTTCTTGACGTAGGCCTGCATCTCCTCGCGCTCCTCATGCTGCTTGAGCGCCTTAACCGACAGGCCGATGCGGCGCTCCTTCGGTTCGAGTTGCACCACCAGCGCTTCGACCGGATCGTCAACCTTGTACAGCGACGAGGGCTTATCGACGCGCTCATTGGAGAGCTGCGAGATGTGGATGAGACCCTCGATACCTTCCTCGATCTCGACGAACACGCCGAAGTCGGCCACCGAGCTCACCTTGCCGTTGATGCGGGTGTTGAGCGGGTAGCGCTCCGAGATCGTATCCCACGGATCCTGCGAGAGCTGCTTGACGCCGAGGCTGACGCGTTCGTTCTCGACATCGATGCCGAGGACCACCGCTTCGATCTCGTCGCCTTTCTTCGCGATTTCCGACGGATGCCGAATCTTCTTGGTCCATGACAAATCGGAAATGTGCACGAGACCATCGATGCCCGGCTCGATTTCGACGAACACGCCGAAGTCGGTGATCGATTTCACTTTGCCCTTGACGTGCGTGCCCACCGGATGTTGCTCGGCGAGCGCCTGCCATGGATTCGGTTCGGTCTGCTTGAGCCCGAGCGAGATGCGGCGATTGCCTTCGTCAACGCCCAGCACCTGCACCTCGACATTGTCGTTCGGATTGACAACCTTCGACGGGTGCACGGCGCGCTTGCTCCAACTCATCTCGGAAACGTGGATGAGCCCCTCGACACCTTTCTCAAGCTCGACGAATGCGCCGTAGTCGGTGACGCTGACGACCTTGCCGGTCACGCGAGTGCCGGGAGGATATGCCTCCGCAACCTTGGTCCATGGATCGGGCATGATCTGCTTCATGCCGAGCGAGACGCGCTCGCGGCCGTGATCGTACTTGAGCACCACGACTTTGACTTTGTCGCCAACCTTCAGCACTTCCGAGGGATGCTGGATGCGGCCCCATGACATATCGGTGATGTGCAGGAGACCGTCGATGCCGCCGAGGTCGATGAACGCGCCATAGTCGGTGATGTTCTTCACCGTGCCTTCGAGGATGACGCCCTCTTCGAGGACTCGCAGCGTCTCTTCCTTCAAGGTGGCGCGCTCGCGCTCGAGCACGCTGCGGCGCGAGACCACGACGTTGCCGCGCGCGCGATTGAATTTCAGAATCTGAAAACGCCCGCGCTGACCGACGTAGCGATCGAGATTGCGCGCGGGACGAATATCAACATGCGATCCGGGCAGGAACGCCGGAACGCCGATATCTACTTTCAGGCCGCCCTTGACCTTGCCGAGGACCACGCCTTCGACCGCCAGCTCGGCGGTAAATGCCTTTTCGAGTTCGCGCCAGACTTTGAACTTCTCAGCCTTCGCGTGCGAGAGGAGAACGGTGCCGTTCTCGGTTTCGGTGCCTTCGAAGTAGACATCGACCTCGTCGCCTTCCTTGACGGTGACGTTGCCCTCAGCATCAAGGAACTCGGCGAGTGGAACCTGGCCCTCGCACTTGTAGTTGATGTCGATGATGACGCTATCGCGTGTGACGAGCAGAACCCTGCCGACGAGAACATCGCCGGAACGGGGAGCTTTGAGGCTCTCTTCCATCAACGACTCAAAATCATTGTCGCCTCCGCTCATTTGTTGTTCGGCCAAAACTTTCTCCATTTAGTGGAAACCTTCCGGGGGGACTTCGAGACCGTAGCGATACTTACAACCGTGACGCACTCGTTTCAAGCTCTCTTGGGTACATAAAGCCCTTGAATCCGTTCCTTTAACGCGCTTACGACCTGATCGATCGGTATGTTTGACGTGTCGATAACGATTGCGTCATCGGCGCGTCGCAGTGGCGCGAGCTCGCGCCCGCTGTCCCGCTGGTCGCGCGCCACCAGTTCTCTTAACACCGCGTCACGACTGGTAGTAGCGCCTTTGGCGGACAATTCCTCGTACCTGCGCTCAGCGCGAATCGCGGGTCGAGCATCGAGGAAAAATTTTACTTCGGCATCGGGAAACACCGCGGTGCCGATGTCGCGCCCTTCCATCACCACCCCGCCCTGCTCACCGATGGCGCGCTGCAGCTCGCGCATTCGCGCGCGCACCGATGCCAAGGTCGAGTAGGTTGACGCGAGGTCGCTGATATCGGGACGGGTGATCGCCGACGAGACATCGCGTCCGTTGAGCATCACGCGGTCACCGTCGAAGGCGATTTCCATCGACTTCAGAATCGGTGCGATACGCTCCTCGAGCTTCGGGATCATCCGGCCTGATGCCGGCCTCGCTGACCGCCAGCGCCAGCGCGCGATACATCGCACCGGTGTTCAAATAGGTAAATCCCAACTCTCTAGCGAGGCGGCGCGCGACGGTGGATTTTCCTGCGCCGCCGGGACCATCGATGGCAACTATGGGATGCGTGCGCTTCACTTCAGCCGCTCCCGCATCGCGCGGCCGCGATCGAACAGCGCGGTAAATTTTTCTTCGTCACCGGCTTCGAGGATCTTTCGAAACTCGGCGAAGGTCGCATCGAAAGTTTTCAGCGCCTCGACGATCGCCTCGCGATTGGTGAAACAGATGTCGCGCCACACTTCCGTCGACGATGCCGCCAGCCGCGTCGTGTCGCGCAAACCTCCCGCGCCATATTCGGCGGCGAGCTTTCCCGCGATGCGCTCATCCTTCAGCGACGCGCCCAGCGCACTCGCGACGAGCTGCGGCAGATGACTGGAGCGCGCGAGGATGCGATCGTGCGAGTCGGGATCCATCGTCTCGACATTCGCGCCGGTCGCGCGCCATAGCTGCTCGATTTTATCGATGGCCTCGGGCGTGCTGGTCTTCGAGGGCGTCACGATCACGCGCCGATTCACGAACAGCTCGCGGTCCGCCGCCTCGGCGCCGGTGGTTTCCTTGCCCGCGATCGGATGCACCGCGACCAGCGACATGCCGGGCTTCAGCATCGGCTCGAGCTCGCGCACCACCCATCCCTTGACGCTGCCGACATCGGTGATGACCGCGTGTGGGCGGCAGATGAGGAATCATCGCGCCCAAAACCGCGGGCATGGTGCGAATCGGCACCGCCAGCATCACCAGGTCAGCGCCCTTGGCGGCTTCAACGGGATCTTGCGTCGCGAGGTCGATCATTCCGCGATTGCGCGCCACCTCGAGGTTGGTGAGCGTACGGCCCAAGCCGACCGCGCGATCGATCAAATTCTTTTCGCGCGCGATGAGGGCGAGTGAGCCTCCGATGAGGCCGACTCCGCATATGGTGATTTGGTGGAAAAGCGTGGCCATTAATTATAGCAGCTATCTTCGCACGAAGCTTGCGCAAGAATGACGCGAAGGACTGCCGATTACAAAACTTTTTCGAGCGCCTCGATCAAGCGCCGATTCTCTTCCGGCAAGCCCACGCTGATGCGCACGTGGCGCGGGTAACCGTAGCCATGCATCGGGCGCACGATGACTCCCAGATGCAGCAGCTTGTCGAACACGCCGCGCCCATCGCCGACTTCGCGCGAGAATAAAATTCGCCTGGCTCGGAACGTATCCAATCTTCAGCCGCGCGAATTCGCGCTCCAGATACTCCATCCCTTCGCGATTGACCCGCAGGGTGGCGTTCACGTGATCGATATCGTCCATCCCCGCCGCCACCGCGACCTGCGCCAGCGTGGTGATGTTGAACGGCTGGCGGACCTTGTTCAGCAACGTGATGATGTCAGGGCGCGCCACGCCGTATCCGACGCGCAGTCCCGCTAACCCAAAGATCTTCGAAAACGTGCGCAGCGTGATGAGGAGGCGCGTGCCGTCGTGATCCTGCATTGAGTCGGGATATTCGGCATCGCGCACGAATTCGAAGTATGCCTCGTCGGCGACAATCACGACCCGCTGTGGAACCTTGGCGAGGAAACGCTTCCATTCGGCGCGGCGATAAATCGTGCCGGTCGGATTGTTGGGATTCCCCAGGTAGATGATGCGCGTGTTGTCGTCCACCGCCGCCGCGATCGCATCGAGGTCGAATTCGAACCCATTGCGCATCGGCACGGATTTGTAGGTCGCGCCGGTCGAGGCAGTCGCGAGCGGATAAATCGCAAACGCATGCTCCGATGAAATCGCATTCAGGCCGGGGCGAAGGAACAGGAACGCGAGCAGGTTGATGATCTCGCAGGAGCCGGAGCCCATGAAAATTTGCTCGGGTTTGACCTTGTGCCGCGCGGCGATCTTGTTGCATAGCGTGAAGCTGCCGCCGTCGGGATAGCGATTCAGCTCGGACAGCGCGGCGCGAATCGCCTGCCACCGCCTTGGGCGACGGCCCGATCGGATTCTCATTGGAGGCGAGCTTGACCGACTCCGAGATGCCGAGCTCGCGCTCCAGCTCTTCCGTCGGCTTTCCCGGTTCGTACGGCTGAATCGCCGCGACCGCGGGCAGAACCAAATCTTCGGGTTTAACCAATTTGCGGAAACAGCCGCCCTAGCCGGCGGCCGACCTCGCCTCAGGATACGATCCGAGCCACCTTCAAAAAAAGGGTCCGATCTTTAAGCGCCGCGAGCGCGCGCTTCACCCGCGCGATCGTCGCGATGGCCTTCGAGGTCGACGAAGAACAGATATTCCCACGACCGTCCGCGCAATGGACGCGACTCGATCTTGGAAATGTTGATCTTGTTTTTGGCGAACAAGTTCAGCGCGGTGTTGAGCGCGCCGACCTTATCGGGCACCGCAAACAGAATCGTGGTCTTGTCGCGTCCGCTCTTGCGGCACTGCGCGCGAGTCCCGAGCACCAGAAAGCGCGTGGTGTTCTGCGCGAGGTCCTGGATATTTTCCGCGATGACCTTCAAGCCGTAAGCCTCCGCCGCCGCGCGCGACGCGATCGCGCCGAGCGAAGCATCCTGCGCCGCGCGCTGCGCCGCCAGCGCATTCGAGGCGACCGCTTCCAGCTCGCGATTCGGCGAAATTGCTGCTCAGGTAACCGCGGCATTGTCCGAGCGACTGCTGATGCGACACGATGCGCCGGATCTTCGAAGGATCGCCATCGCGCGACATCAGCGCATGGCGCACCGGCTGCAGAATCTCGCTGATGATCACCAGCGGCGTATCGATGAGCAGATCGAGCACTTCCTTGACCTGACCCTCGGTGGAGTTTTCGATCGGCACCACGCCGAAATCGGCGCGCCCGTTCTGCACCTCCTGGAAGACCGCGGCGAACGAAGCCTGCGGCGCAAACTCGACGCTGCCGCCGAATGCGCCGCGCGCCGCCTCATGCGAGTAGGTGTGCTCCGGCCCGAGATACGCCACCCGCGGCACGTGTTCGAGCGCGCGGCAGGCGGAAATAATTTCGCCATAGATGTGCGCGATATGCTCGGCCGAGAGCGGCCCCGGATTCGCCGCGATCATCGCCTTCGATCACCTCGCGCTCGCGCGCCGGCAGATATACCGGGAGCGCCGCTGCTGTGCTTGATGCGCCCGATCTCGTTGGCATGCGACGCGCGCTCGGAGAGCAACTTCAGGATTTCGAGGTTAATGCGATCCATCCGCACCCGATGCGATTCGATCGAATCGGGCTTCCACTGCTGGCTTCGACTCCTCCTTGAAAAGAGGCGTCGCATCGACGCGCTGCGGCTCTTGGCGCGCTAAGCGGCAGTCGTCTTTCGTGTTGCTTTCGATCGGCATCGCGTGGGAATGGCTAACTGATTGAGGCGCGGTTTTCAACGTGGCGTCAGTGTCGACGAGGTCAGGAACGCCGAGCCCATCGCGGCGAACTTGCGCTCGCGTGCGTTGCGGATCTCGACCGGACTCAGCTTCATCAGCATCTTTCAGATGATGCCTGATCGCGTCGCCGACCGCCGGATCGCTTCGGCAGCGATTGGTATGCGCGCCACCTTCGGGCTCCGCGATGATTTCGTCAACGACGCCGAGGCGCAGCAGGTCAGGCGCGGAAAGCCGCAGCGCATCGGCCGCGCGCGCGACGTTTTCCTCGGTCGCCTCGCGCCATAAAATCGCGGCGCATCCTTCGGGCGTGATTACGGAGTAGCAGGCGTTCTCCTGGATCAGCACGACATTGGCGACGCCGAGCGCAAGCGCGCCGCCCGAACCGCCCTCGCCGATCACGCACGCGATCGACGGCACCTCGAGACGCGCCATCAATTCCAGGTTGTGCGCAATGGCTTCGGTCTGGCCGCGCTCCTCGGCGCCGACGCCGGGCTCGGCGCCCTGCGTATCGATAAATGTAATGAGCGGGAGCCGGAAGCGATCGGCGAGCTCATAAACGCGGCGCCGCCTTGCGATAACCCTCGGGATGCGGTTTGCCGAAATTTCGCTTAAGGCGATCGGCGGTCGAGCGCCCGCGTTGCTGGCCGACAATAGCTATCGGAATTCGCGCCAAAATTCGCGAGGCCCGCGACAATCGCGCCGTCGTCGGCAAAACGGCGGTCGCCATGAATCTCGAACAAATCCTTGAACAGCCCGTCGATGTAGTCGAGCGTCTGCGGACGTGATGGGTGCCGCGCGAGGCGTACTCGCTCGATCGCGCTGCGACGCCGGTGCCACCGGCGCAGCGGGCAGTAGCACGGCCGTTGGTGTGCTTGTGATTTGCCTGCCTGGATACGCGAAGCCATGGTGCTTCACGAAGCGCGGTTACGCGAAAAAAATTCCTCGAACAGCATCAGAGCTTGCTCCGCGCCCTTAAGCGCGTCAACCCAGGTCATTCGGGCTCGTTGCCGGAACCACGTCATCTGCCGCTTGGCGAATTGGCGCGTCTTGCGCTTGGCGAGATCGACCGCCGCCTCGAGCGTCATTTCGCCGCGCACGAACGCGGCGACCTCGCGATAGCCGATGCTGTTCAGCGGCGGCAGCTCGGGACTGTAGACCGGCGGCGAGCAGCCGGCGCACCTCATCGACGAACCCCTCGGCAATCATCGCATCGAAGCGCCGATTGATATTTTCGTAAAGCTGCTCACGCGGAACTTCGAGCGCGATTGTGAGGCGTGTCGAATTCGCGCTCGGCGAACCGATGGCGCTCCTGATGCACGCTGATCGGGAATCCCGGTGATGCGATACACTTCGAGCGCGCGCACGATCCGATACAGATCGTTGCGCTGGATGCGCGAGGCCGGACGGCGGATCGATGCTCATCAGCTCGTCGTGCAGAAACGGAATCCCGCGTTCGGCGGCGATCTGCTCGAACTCGCGGCGAATCTCCGGCGATGCCGGCGGTCCATTGAAAATTCCGCCTCGCAATGCGCGCAGATAAAAGCCGCTCCCGCCGACGACCAGCGCGCGCCGCCCGCGCCGCGCGATATCGATGATCGCGGCACGCGCCATCGCGACGAACTCCGCGACGTCGAGGGGCTCGTCGGGGGCGCGCACGTCGATAAGATGATGCGGCACGCGGCGGCGCTGCTCGGCGGATGGCTTCGCGGTGCCGACATCCATCCCAGCATAGAGCTGGCGCGAATCCGCGTTGACGATTTCGGCGCCGAGTCGCTCGGCAATCGTCATCGCGATCGCGGTCTTGCCGGATCCGGTCGGGCCTACGATGAAGCCGACCTTGATCCGATCGGCACACGGGCTCATCGGCGAAACATCCGCTCGATCTGGCCACGCGCGAAGTTGATATGGACCGGGCGGCCATGGGGGCAGTTGGTCTTGAACTGCGTGCGATCGAGTTCGGCGAGCAACTCGCGAATTTCCGGTTCTGCGAGCGCGCGGCCGACGCGCACCGAGCCGTGACATGCGAGCTGCTTGAGCCATTCCTCGAGCGCGCCCTCGCCAGCCGCGCGAAATCCATTCTCGCCCATGCTATCGAGCATGTCCGAAAGCAGCTTCGTGCCACCCTCCGCGCCGAACACGGCCGGCGTGCCCTTCAGCAGCAGCGTCGAGGGTCCGAACGATTCGAGGTCGAAGCCCATCGCATGAAGTTCCGGCAGCGCGCCTTCGACGTGGGCAACGCGCGCGGGATTCAGCTCGATGGTCGCCGGCGTCAGCATCGACTGGATGCGAATTCCGCCGTCGCGCATCTCGGCACGAAGCCTTTCGAAGGTTACGCGCTCGTGCGCCGCATGCTGATCGACCAGCAGCAAGCCTTCGTCACCCTCGAGCGCGATGTATCCCGCGAAAATCTGCCCGAGGATTTTCAGCGCTGAGTACATCGGCACCGCGGCCTCGCGTATCGAGGAGGTGCCGTTGTGCGATGCTTCGGCCGGTCGCTGGAAACCAAGATTCAACGGTCGCTGCTCGATGCGGACTGATGAGGCGGGATTATCCGCGACGAGTCGCAAGCTGCGCTCAGGCTGCGCGAATGATTGAGGCATTGACGAAGGATTCGGCGCGGGCACTTCACTCGAAATTGCCAGCGGAGCGGGAGCATCGGCCATCGATGCGGTATCGGTCTGATTTGCCAGCCGATCGCGCAGCGCATGGTAGACGACCTCGAAAACCGCGGCGGAATTTTTGAAGCGCACCTCGGTCTTCATCGGATGCACGTTGACGTCGACTTCGTCGTGCCGAATCTCGAGGAAAAGCACCACCGCCGGATGGCGTCCGCGTGGCATCAGCGTTTGATACGCCTGCGTCACCGCGCGCGCGAGCAGCTTATCACGCACCGCACGTCCGTTGACGAAGGTGAAGACCATGCGCGCGGTCGCGAACGATTCCTGGCTCATCGTGGCCAGTCCGCTGACGCTCAAGCCGCTCCGCGCCCAGCGAGAATTGCAACATTTGCGAGGCGAGCTTGCCGCCGAATGTCTGCCGCACGCGCTCCAGCACCGAGTTCGCGCGCGGAAACGAAAACAATTGGCGTCCGTCGGCGCTGAGGCTGAATGCGATCGCGTGATTCGCCAGCGCGAGGCGCTGCACCACCTCGGCAATCGCACTCTGCTCGGTCGCGATGGTCTTCATGAACTTGAGCCGTGCCGGCGTATTGAAGAACAGCTCGCGCACCTCGATGCGGGTGCCGGCCGCCATCCCGCACGCGCGCTCCTCTTCGATGTCGCCGCCGCGCGATAACCAGCTCGATGCCATGCGGATCGGCATTCTGCCGCGTCTGCACCTTCATCTTGGCGACGCTGGCGATCGACGCGAGGGCCTCGCCACGAAAGCCCAGTGTGCGAATCGCGATGAGGTCGGAGGCCGCGCGAATCTTCGAGGTCGCATGACGCCGGAGCGAGAGAATCGCGTCCTCGCGCGTCATCCCGCATCCGTCATCGGTGACCGAGATAAGGCCGAGTCCGCCGCGCTCGATTTCAATCGCTAGGTTGCGCGCGCCTGCGTCGAGCGAATTTTCGATTAGCTCCTTGACCGCAGACGCAGGGCGCTCAACGACTTCACCGGCCGCAATCTGGCTGGCCACCTGCTCGGGCAGGATGTGGATCACGCGCTGCGTCATTCCCCGTACCGCCGCTCCTCTATCGACAAACGCTGAGGACATCTTACTCAAAGCGGCGAAGTTGAACCATCGTGGGCATTCTGAGAAGCTTTGCCGTCATCTTTTTCGATTCAACACAAATGAAGATGGATCCTTTCGATATACCAAAGCGCGGCGGCGCTGATAGTTGGCGATCGCGATTGCGGCAGCCGCCAGTATCGCCGATGCCGACGAGGTCAGGATCGGCGTCGGCACGCTGGGACCGATTTCCCCGCAGGCGATGTATCAAATCGAACAGTTCGTCGGCGCGCAGCCCAATGTCCATGAGGTCCCGATCGTGCCGCCCGGGCGATATCGACGCATGCGTAATGCGCTTCGTCGCGGGCGAGACTGACGACCACCTCGACGGCGTGATGGTGGTCAGCCTGCCGACCGACAAGTTCCAGATCAAGAATGACCAAAACGAAGCCACATTTAGTGGCAGCTATGAAATCTGGCTCTTGAATCTGTCGACGCTGGCCGAGGATCGCCATGCGTTCACGTTTGAAGATAGCGAGCCGGTGGTCGGCGGCGTCACCGCCATTCTGACCATCCCCGCGCAGTTCCTGAGTCAGGCCGCCGGCGGTGGCAAGCTGGTTTCGAGCAACGTCTATCAGGCCTATCAGTCGGTGCAGGATCGCGGTCGAGGCGAAGCTGGTGGCAGCGACCAAACTTTATCTTGCGAGCTTCGCCGCTGAGCCAGATCGGCCCGCTCAATCCGCTGCAAACCGCGCAGGCCCTTATCGATCGTGGCGACGGCGAAACTGCGATGGCGGTGTTCAAGGCGGCCGGCATCAACGATCCGCGCGTGAAGCAATTGATGGCGGCGGCGGAAGGAAAACTGAAGCAAGCGGAATCGGCGCGATGGCTGGGCAAGACGCTCGGCGCGACTGGCGGGTGACAATCCGAAGCAGGCAGGCGTCATGCTCGCCTCCTACGAGAAAAGTTCGGCGGCGCAAGCCCGCGCGCGTCGACGCGATCCGGCGCGTGCTCGCGAACTATCCGCATCAGGAGGCGCATTCGCCGTACTCGCATCGATCGATCACCAGCGACGTGCCCGGCCTCGACCATTCCGCCTTCGTAGCGATGCTGACGCAACTCTTCAACGACGAAACCGGCACCGCGCCCGACGACGTTATCGTCAGCGGGGCGCAACTGACGGTCCAGGACAAGGACGCGGCGAAGGGATTGAAGACACATCTGGATGCTTATGCCCGCGCGCTCGGCCGCAGCGCATGGGCGATGAGTATCAAGTGCGGATGCGCGGCGAACGCGACCTGCAATCGGAAACCGCGGGCGCGGCGTTGCTGAAGGCGCGCTTCGAGCCCTCTTTCACGCAACCCGAAGTCGGGCTACCCTAGAACGTTCATCTCGGGAAGAATTTCGAACCGGAAGAGTAAAGCACCATGCAGCACTGCGCGATTTGCAAAAAGCATCAGTCGGTCGGCAACAACGTCAGCCATGCGAACAACAAGACCAAGCGTCGATGGCATCCGAACCTGAAAGAGGTTCGCGCATCTATCGGCGGCAGCGTCAAACGGATGATGGTCTGCACGCGATGTCTACGCAGCGGGAAGATTCAGAAAGTGGCGTAGCGCGGTCCCTTGATCAGATTGTAACTACTCGCCCGATCCCGAGCCCTTGCGCGACACGTCGCAACGAGGCATCGAAGGTGGCGAACTCGGTTTCGCTACCAATTGACGCCAAGTGTAAGGCGTCGGCGAAATCCATCCCTAAATCGAACCAAGTCAAGGCCCGAAGAACATAGTTCTCGTCTTCGATTTGGAAGTTCGACGCGCTTATCAAACTACGCAGGCCAAGCGAGATGGCGTCGCGCTCGAATCTGTACCCGCTGCGCAGCACCCATTCAGTCTCGAGCAGGACAGTCTTCAAAATCAAACCCGATCCTGCCTCCGAATAAATGCCGCAGCCTTTTGTGACTGGTCGGCATCGTCGCGAGTGAGGATGCGGCCAGAATGTTACTGTCGACGGCAGTCATCCGTGTTTGCGCGCTTCGCGCAGGACCGCTTCGTCCATCTCCCGGATGCTTCTACGCGGACCCTTGTACGGCATGATTCCTACGAGGTCATCCACGGTCAGCGTTTTGCCTTCCGGATTGGGCTCCTTTTTCGGTTTTACCAGGATACCGTCACTGGTCTCCTGGATGACGAACTCCATGCCGGGCTTCCATCCCAGTGCGATCCTTGTCGCCTTCGGAATGGGAATCTGTCCTTTAGCCGATAACTTCGTCATTTGGCTCATGACAAAACCTTCGGCCGCGATTGTCGCAGGCGATCCCAATCCAGGCAATGCACCGCGGCTATAGCAGCGCCTCCAGCTTCTCCGGCGGGCGCGCGATGATTGCGCGGTTGCCGCGAATCACAATCGGTCGCTGCATCAGCTCCGGATGGGCAAGGAGCAGCGTAACGATTTTCTTCGGCTCGACGTAATCATCAGCATCGAGACCCAACTCCTTGAAGCGTTTGTCCTTGCGCACCAGGTCGGCGGGCAGACCCTCGAGCATCGTGAAGATTTTCTCCAGCGTCTCGCGGGTGGGCGGAGTCTTCAGGTACTCGATGATATCGAATTCGGCGCCGCGCTCGCGCAGCAACTCCAGCGCGCCCCGTGAATTTCCGCAGGCCTGGTTGTGGTAGACTGTCAGCTTCGCCATGTTTGCTCGCTCCTTAATCTCAACAATATTCCAGGGCCGGAGGTGGTCTCAAACCTTGCACTTCTTGCGTGGCTCAGGAATGGATATTCGGTCGGGAGGGTGAACGCATCGATGTTGAAATCCGCTAGCCGTGTTTTTTGCGCTGCGATTGCCGGGGCGCTGATGCTGGTTGCTGCGCGCGCCGAAGCCACCATGGTAAGCGGCGTCTACGTCGCTCGCGAGGGCGGCAAAGCGCTGGCCGACCATCAACTCCACTTCGAAAACCGCATCAGTAGAGACATCTTCCTCGCGCGTACCGGCAATGACGGCTCATTCGCGAGCGACCTTCCGCCCGGAACCTATGATCTCCGCGCCGAGCGCGGTCTCATCGTCAAATCGAAAATTGTCGTCGGTGATAGCGAGCTAAATGTCGGTCGAGTCACCGATGGCGCGCCGTTCGATGTGCGGCGTCCATTCGAGCGCGAGGGCATCGGCCCGACAATCCTGGATACCGCGGCGCCTGCTACCGCACATCTGGAAAAAGAAACCGCGCCGATGCCCTCCAGTGCGGCATCGCCGGCGCAATCGGCAGCGTCGGTACCGAACGTCGCGCCGAGCCAGACTCAATAGCGGGCTGCGTGCGGACACCGGTCAGCACGCATCGTGACCCGCGCTGTGATGCTTGAAGGAAGTTAAATCAGCATCTTTCGTTTGCCTCCTGTCAAGAAACTCTACAAGATGTAGACATCGTCCCCCGGTGATTGTTTCGACGGATTCCGGAGCGTCCTTGGCGACAGGAATCTCTGAAAACAGTTCCCGACGAACGCGAGCGTAACTCAGGAGGTTCATCTGCGTGGAACTGGAAGAACTGAGACAAAGACTGCTGCTCCGCTCGAAACCGGCCGACATCGCGGCTCTCGTGCATCCGGCGCAAATCTCCGAGGTCGCGCTCAGCCAGGCGGCCAGCAAGCTCAAATGGGAGACCAGCCTATCGCCGGTCGAGATCGCGGCGCGATTGGGCATCAGCGCGGCGAAGGCCGAATCTACCAATGGCAAGTCTTCCAATGACAATGGCAATGGCGTCCAAGTCGAAAACGCGGCGGTCAGCAATCCTCCTGCACCGATCGCGCCACCAGCCGAGCAGATGTCGATGCTATCCAGCTCCGCCGAGCAAATTTCCGAGCCGGCCAGGGCGTTCCGCGATCATTTCGAACATCTGAACCAACTCACGGGGCCCATCGATGCGGCGACGCAATCGACCGAGGAGGCCCTGCGACGCATGACGGCGCTGATGGAACATCTGTCGAGCCTCGCGACCAATTTCCAATCGGTGAAGGCTTTCGCCGAGCAAGTCAGGACGCTATCCGCGAGCTTCGAGCCGATGAAGGGCCTCGACGCGCAACTCGACCAGGTGATGCGCGCGCTGTATGGCAACGTGAAGGAGGTCGGCACCGCAATCGCGCCGGTCAAGGACTTCCAAAACAAGCTTCGCCGCCTGATGGGCGCGCTGGATTCGATCGTGAAACTCGAAGAGAAGGTTTCCTCGCTCGAGGAGGCGTTCCGACCCGCATCGGAAACGCCCGCGACGGCCGCACAAGCGGCATAGGCAAGTTTTGTCCTGATCCTCCACGCGAGATAGCTCGGCTGGCGACACTCAGTAATGGCGTCGCCAGCCGACGTCTCGCGGATTCGACGAAAGCTCACCCGTTGCAGATCGCGGACCCCATCGGGTAACACGGTCATCGTGGTGACCACTATGACGCGAGCCGAATATCTGAAGGCGGTCGTTGAGATCATGTATCAGGGCGAAGTGCTCGGCGAAGCGCTGCTGAACTGTTACGTCACCCTCGAGCAGGATGCGCAGCGACGCTACAAATGGGGAACCATCCTGCAGCTTGAAACCGAGACCAAGGCGCGGCTGCGGCCTTTTCTGACCGGGCTGGGTCTGAGTATCGCGCAAAACGACGTTGGCAGCCGAATCAACGATTTGGCGAAGACCTTCGCGGCGAAGTCATGGCGCCAGCACATGGAAGAGCTGGTCCGGATCACGGACTTCTACGTCCAAAAATTTCGCGAGATCGAAAGTGCCGCACCGGACCACGAACGCGAAGTCGCCCATTCGATGGTGGTGCATGAGACGGCGATCAAACGGTTCGGAGAACTGGAGCTGGCCGGCGATGCGGCCAACTCCCTGAACGATGTAATCGCGCAGTTGCAGTATCCCCTCGCGAAGCCGAACTAGATTCAGTTGGTCTGATACTGCCGCCGCAATGCTTCCTTGATCTGTTCCGGCGTCATCCCGCTGTCGAACATCCGGCTCGCGTCGAGGACTTCATTGGTGCAGATCTGACAGGTCGCGCCGTGGCGGCTGCGATAGCAGTCGAGCAGCGATTTGTGCCCGTCGGTTTTGTAGCATCCGCAGTAACAATCGAGTTGCTTGAGCAGCATCGGGTTCTGTTCCGCGATGCTGTAGGCCTGCCGGACCGGGCCCACGAACAGTTTCGGATCGAGGGTGACGCCGTTGGCGCTTTTCGGATCGGCTTTGCTATCGCTCTTGCTGTCGCGGGCCTTCGATGGACGGGGACATAAGCTGCAACAATCTCCCGACTTGCATGCGGGCGTCGATTGCGCGCGACTCGGAGTTATCGATGCCGCCAGTCCAACTGCCATCGCGAGCGCGAGGATCAAAAATTGTTTTCTCTTCATGCTGATTCTCCTGAATTTCATTCAATGGGGCGGCGGAGTATTCGCGAGAATTGCCGACCATGCGAAAACCGCCAGCAGCAGTACGCATTCAGCGGTAACGCTGCGGACGAGCACTGCCCGCACACTCGCCTTGCCGATGCCCGGCACCTGCCAATAACGATTATACCCACCGAGCAGCAGCACCGGCGCGGCGATAATGATCTTCATCATCAGCGTGCGCCCGTAAGCCGAATCCAACAACAGATGCGGGTTCCATCCGAGCCATCGGAATGCGATCGCCGGCCCGGAAATCACCATGACGCCCACTGACCACGCGCATACGGTGGAGACACGCGGAGTGAAGGCTGCGAGGGTATCGGGGCCGCGGCGCGCACTCATCAGCAGCGATACCAACGCGCCGAGCCATAAACCCGCCGCGGCCTGATGAATGGAGTAGATCGCGACCACCAGCGCGCCCTTGTCGATGGCGTGGCTGGTGAGGCTGTTGAGCACAATCAGGATCGATGAGAGCGAGAGCGCCGCTATGGCCACCAGGGTCGCGCGCGCGGAAATCCATACCACGATCGCCAGGATTGCCACCGCGACAAAACGCCACATCCAGACGCGGCCCGCGACGGTCTCGCGCAGGATACGCGGCACGAACGGCAGCACTTCGAGCCAGCTCGTGCCCGCCATGCCGGAAGCGATTTGCATGAAAAAGGCAGGCGACATCACGAGGTTCGAGCATCGCGAGGCCGCGCCACAGCATGCGGGCGTCGCGGTCGTAGTCTCCGATCGCGAGCGGCGCGAACATCAGCGCGAAGGCCGCGGTTCCGAAGATGAGCAACTGCGCGACCAATACCGGCCACGCGAAGATGGCGGGGCCTGCGATCAAGCTCCGCCACCGGTTACGGTGAATGAATACGAGCCCTCGGTGTGATGAGTATCCTCACATACCACGGCCCATTTGACGGTGTATTCGCCGGGCTTCAGCACATCAACCTTAGAAGTCAACTCGATGCCGTCGGC
>CAWCDZ010000003.1:0-1614820 GCA_963794445.1 uncultured Gammaproteobacteria bacterium | reverse complement strand
GCACGGGAGGCGTGCGCCGAGTCCGGGCGTACACCGAACGACTTTTAAATTGGAGTCGCGGCTGGAACGGGCGGTGCGCGTGAGCATGGGCCCCGGGCCGCCGTGCTGCCTTTCGAGCGCAAGCGCGGCCGCGCCGCGCGCGCGCCGCGACGCTGGATGGCGCTTGCGGCCAGCGTTCTGCTCGGCGCCGCGATCGTCGGGGGCGTCTGGCTGAGCCTGCCGCAACGCAGCCTTGCCGCCGCGGTGGTGGCGCACATGGCCGGGGAGCCCGAGCATGGTGGCGAACCGATGTCGCGGTTCCGACCTCCGAATGGACGACGTGCTGAAGTACTCGAAGCTGCGCCTGAAACCCGACGCAGGAATCGTCAGCTACGCCAGCAGTTGCACGTTTCGCGGAGACAAGGTGCCGCATCTGGTGGTGCAAACGCCGTCGGGTCCGGTGACTGTCATGGTGCTGGTGCATGAACCGGCGCGCCGGCCTGCGCAATTCGATTCCGAAGGCTATCGCGGAACCATCGTGCCGGTGCCGGGTCATGGGAGCATCGCCCTGATGCGCGATCCGGGCATCGGCGCACAGGAAATTCAGCGCATCGCCGCGCGCGTCGACGATTCGATCGTCTGGACCGGCTAGGCGCGTCCCCTAAATACCCACCTCGTTGAGCAGGTCGATGAGGCGCGGCGCGCTCGCCGCCAGCGTCGGATGCTCGCTTTCGAACTGCACCGCCACTCTTTCCAGACGTTCGGCCAGCGTCGCATCGGCGGACGAGGCGGCCGTGCCTGGCTCGTCGACCAGCGTTTGACGTCCGGGAGGATCTCGCCGAGCGATTGCCGCGTTGCCGATTTTGTTGATGTGCGCTTGCCAGTTGGCGTGGAGCTCGCGAGCCGCTCGCGCAATGATTTTTGGTCCATAAGCCCGTCCTCTAAAAAAGCATGCCTATTGTGCCACTCGTTCGGGCGTGAGGGGGCCACTTCGACGTAGCCTGCGCCGGGAGCGGCGATCGCCTGATGAATCGCGCCGTAGGCGTCGCGGAGAAATTATCCGCGCCGTACGGCGGATCGACCATCATGAGGCCGCTTCGCCAGCCCCAGGCGGCATCGTCCGGATGAATTGCCAGATCGGCGAACAGCATTTTCGGAATTTGCAAGGCCTCGAAGCGCGTGTGCACCATCCGCGCTGCGTCGCGCTGCGGATCGGATACCACATCAAGAATATGCCGTTCGGCCAGCGGCGGTACGCCTCGGTAAATGCCTGCACATCGCTTTGAGTTCATCGAGGCTTTCGTACGGCGGATCGATCAGCACGAGTCCGCGCCGTTCCATCCGGCGGCAGAAAAGCCTTCAACGCCGCATAGCCATCCTGGATTTCCGTGCGCACCCTCCCGGCCGATTCGATCTCGCGCTCCGCCGCGCGGGCCTCCGCGGGCAGCAGCTCGACGAACAACGCGCGGTCCTGCGGGCGCAGCGCCTGCGCAATCAGCGCTGGGGAGCCGGGATAGCGCGGCAGGCGCTTGCCGCGCCGCGCGCGGATCGCGCCGAAGTAGTCCGCCAGCGATTTTTCGCCGAGCGCATTGACGATGAGGCGCTGTATGCCCCGTTCGGCCTCGCCGGACTTCTGCGCCTCCGGCGCCTGCAGATCATAGAAGCCGCGGCCTGCATGGCTGTCGAGCGCGAAGAATGCCGCATCCTTGCGTTTCAGGGCATTCAGGCAGTACTGCAGCCCCACGTGCTTCGCGACGTCGGCAAAATTGCCGGCGTGATAGATGTGGCGGTAATTCATGATGCATTGTGCCGTCTTTGGCGCGCGCGCGCCAAAGCGCTCGCTTGCGAACCGTCCTTCATATGGGCAGTCTTAAGGCCCATCACGTCTCTCAAGGGCAACTCATGAAAAGCGGCGTATTCGAGATCGAGGGCATCGAATATCCCGATGCCGAGGCTTCGGACCCGGTTGCCTTGGGATGGATGCGGGGCTCGCCGCCGCCGCCGGCAAAACAGATCCGTTTCCAGGACGACCGCTTTCTGGACTTTCCGCAGATCCGCTGGTCGTTGTCGCATATGCGTGAATTGGCGCCCACCGCATCCATCTGGCGCGGCAATGCCGCGCCGAGCGATCTCGGCGCCGCGCCTCTGGACCTTGCACCCTCGATCGACGCGCTCGCCTTCACGGATTTGCACGGCCGAAAGCTCACCTGGGCTCAATCGCTGCGCGACACGTACACCGACGGCATCGTCGTGTTGCATCGTGGACGCCGCCTCTATGAGCGCTACTTCGGCGCGCTCGAGGCGCATCGGCCGCATGCGTGTTTTTCGATCACCAAGTCCTACGCCGCCACCCTTGCCGCCACGCTGATTCACGAGCGTGTCTTGGACGAAACCAAGACCGTCGCGCACTACTTGCCGGAGATGCAGGGGACCGCCTATGAGGACGCGACCTTGCGCCAAGTGCTCGATATGCAAATCGGCGTGCAGTATTCCGAATTGTATGCGGATCCCAAGGCGCATATCTGGGACTATGCACGCGCCGGCGGCTTGCGGCCGCGCCCTCCCGAATACCAGGGACCCGGGAATTTCTACGAATATCTACGCACCCTGCGCAAGGAAGGGGCGCACGGCGCGGCATTTGTCTATAAAACCGTGAACACCGAGGTGCTGTGTTGGGTCATGAAGCGGGTCACGGACACCGCTCTCGAGGAACACTTGAGCCGGCGCATTTGGTCGCAGATCGGCTGCGAAGAGGATGGCTACATGACGGTCGACGCGGTTGGAGTCGCGATGGGCGGCGGCGGAATGAGCGCCAGCCTTCGCGACCTGTGCCGCTTCGGCGATCTCATGCGCTGCGACGGTGCATGGCAGGGCAAGCAGGTGATACCCGCGGAGGTCATTGCCGACATTCGGCGCGGCGCGGACCCCGCCAAGTTTGCCAGCGCGGGATACACGCTGCTGCCGGGCTACTCCTACCGCAACATGTGGTGGGTGTCGCACAACGCCCTCGGCGTTTTCGAGGCGCGCGGCATCCACGGTCAGCGCCTGTACATCGCGCCTAAAGCGGAATTGGTGATCGCGCGATTCTGTTCCCATCCCATCGCCACCAGCGCCGCCAATGATCCGGTCACGCTGCCGGCATTTGCCGCCATGAGCCAGCTGCTGATGGCGGGCTAAGGCGCGGCCATTTAACATCTTGCCGCGGCAAGATGTGAAATCGCGCCGCAGTTCACACTTGCAGGCGTCGTCGGCGCACGGCATCGGCTACCATTTCCTCCGCACACCGCCCGGCCAGGAGAGAGCGCATGAGCACCAATGCAGCGGACAGCTTGATCGAATCGCATGAGTATTGCGGTGAAGATCTCGTGCGGCGCGCCACCCTGGAACGGCGCAACTACGAGCGCAAGTCCGTTGCCATTCGCGCCACCGTGACGGTGCCCGGAATCTCCGTGCTGCCGGCACATACGGTCGACATGTCGCGCGCCGGCGCCAGCATCACGGTGCCGTTCGAGCTGGCGCATGGTCAGCAATGCCTCATCGATCTGGAACTGGAAGCCTGCGGCGAGACCTGCGACTTCCACATTACCGCCGAGGTGCGCTACTGCGTGCCGGTGAGCGACGGCCGATTCCGCGCGGGTTTGCGTTTCGGCGAGACCGATGCAGCGACCTCCGCGCTCATCGCGGCCATCCTAAAAACTCCCGTCTGAATTCGCAACCTCCCGCTCGGCGGTGCCGCTCGATCCCCACTGCGGAAATGCCTGCATGGCATCGACGTAGTTATGGATGACATCGGTGTGGGCGTCTTCCTGCCAGCCTCCCGGTTGCGGGTTCTGCGGCAGATCCCGGGGCCTGCCCTGCTCATCGATGCAATAGAGCGTGTAATTGAGCGCCTGGCGCGCTTCGCTCGCCAGGATGGGCGATTCGACCGCTTTTGCATAAAGCGCGAGCACGGCGCCGTAGGTTGAGTTCACGCCTCCCCAAGCCTGCCGGTCCTCATCTTGCTCGTGACAGACGATGACGCCGCATTCGTTATGCGTAAAGTTGGCGCGCACGAAATCGATCAACAGCCGCGAGTCGCTCTGCCAGTCCGGATCGAGCCAATCCTTTCTCTCGAGCAGGTAGCGCGCAAGATTCAGCGGCCCCCAGGCGCTGCGATTGGTGGGCGTGTCGTGATCTTCGAAAAACTGCGCGAACAGCGCGCCGTCGGATGCGGCGCTGGGAATCTGGCGCTCCTTGATCCAGCGCCAGAGCGCCTGCCGCGGTGCGGAGAATTCGCGATAGCCGTGCAGGGCGAGAAGATCGTAGAGGCGCAAAATGTAGGTCATGTTTCCCGATACGGCTCCGCGGCCCTCGCCGCTGCGATAGTCCGCGCGAAACGGCCAGGGCGAACGGTCGCCGCCGCCGTCCTGTTGATTGGCGGCCAGCACACGGGCGTTTTGCAATGCTTGCGCAAGATAACTCACCTCGCCGGTGGCTTCGAAAAGCAGCATCAACGCGAACGCCGCGATGCCGCCCTTGTCGGGCTGAATCTCGTACGGGCGGTCCGATTGCGAGCCGCAATCCGCGGGCTGCGGAAAATGTGCGCGTCTGCCGGTGGAACGCGTGAAACCCGGATACTTGCCCGTGTCCGGCGTGCGCGCCTCCTTCACCAGATAATCTCCCAGCAGCCGCGCCGTGGCCAGCCACGCCGGCTGCTGCTGCGCGCGCATGCCGTGAAATTTGAGATATGAAATGATTCCCATGCCGTTTTGAGTCGCCGGAATGATGTCGGTGCGCTGGGTGTTGGGGGTCCAAGCGGCATCCAGAAAGGTTTCGCACCCAAAGCGCGGATAATCGCGGTCGAACGGGCATTGCTGGTAGAAATTCATTTCGCGGTCGAGCGCCGCGGTCCATGAAGTCCAAGGCAGCAATTGTCCCGACGCGTCCCGGTTCACTGCGTGTCCGGCGATGGTTGTCGGCGCGTTCATCGAGCTCTCAAAGCGTGCGGTAAAAGAAAGTCGTGTCGCACAGGCCGCCGCCGGGCAGCAGCGCGTAGCCGGGAATGACGCCGCAGCGCCGCCAGCCGAGCTTCGCATACAGCCTTTCAGCATCGCCGCTCGCGGTGTCGAGCACCAGCAGCGTCTTGCCCGCGCGCACTGCCGCGCCTTCGGCCGCCTCGAGCAATGCCGCGCCGATGCCGCGGCGCCGCGCGCGCCGATGCACCAGCATCTTCGCGACATCGGCGCGGTGCGGCTGATTCTCGGCCGCCGCGAAAATGAGCTGCACCGTGCCGACTATCTGCCCGGCGGCGTTTTCCGCGGCCACCAGAATCCGTTCGCGCCGCTCAACTCCGGCCGCCACGCCGCGCCAAAATTCGACCGCCGTGGCGCGGTCGATGGGCAGCATGAAGCTTACCGACGCGCCGCCCTCGACGCAGTCGATGAGCACGTCGCTCAATCCTTGAATTTCGCGCTCGCCCAACGCATGCAGGATTCGAACCTGAATGTCGTCCGACACTGATGAATTCCTCGCAGCCGCGCAAGATCGCGCTCCATCACAAAATATCGCATCGCTTTTGTCAATCAAGACGCCTACTCTGGCGGACTCGTCAAGGACATCAATGGCGCTCGGCGCAACCGTCTACAACTTCAAGATCGAACTCGCCGATTCCGACCGCGGCGTCTATGCGCCATTGGATCTGCGCGTGGCGCGTCATCCCTCGGAGACCGAGGAGCACCTGCTGACGCGCGTTCTGGCCTATTGCCTCGAGTACACCGAAGGGATCGCCTTCTCGAACGGCCTGTCGGATGCGGATCAGCCGGCGATTTCGCTGCGCGATCTGACCGGCGCATTGCGCGCTTGGATCGATGTCGGCGCGCCGGAGGCCGCGCGGCTGCACCGGGCATCGAAGCTCGCGCCGCGTGTCGTGGTCTATACGCACAAGGATGCCGGGCAGCTTGCCGCCCGTTTGGCAGCGGAGAAGATCCACCGGGCCGACGCGTTGGAGTTGTATGCCGTTGACCGGGACTGGCTCGCGGCGCTGTCCGCGTGCCTGGCGCGGCGCATGCAGTTCGCGCTGACGGTGGCCGACCGGCACGTCTATTTGTCGCTGGGCGCAGAGACGTTCACCTGCGTCATCCGCCGGATGGCAATTGCGGCGGCCTAGGGTATTCGTGCGACCTCACCCGGCGCCGGCGAGTTCCGTCAGATAATCGCGCGGGCGCAGGTAGTGCTCATATAGCCGGGCTTCCGGCGAACCGGGCGCCGGCTGCCAAGCGTATTCCCAGCGAACGAGGGGCGGCAGGGACATCAGGATGGACTCGGTGCGGCCGCGCGATTGCAATCCGAACAAGGTACCCCGGTCCAGCACCAGGTTGAATTCCACATAGCGGCCGCGACGGTACAATTGGAACTGGCGCTCGCGATCGCCGTACGCTTGGGTGGAGCGCCGCTGCAAAATGGGCAGGAATGCCGGCAGAAAGGCATCGCCGACGCTGCGCAGGAATGCAAAGCAGCGGCTGAAGCCGCCTGCGTTCAAATCGTCGAAGAACAAGCCTCCGACACCGCGGGTTTCGTTTCGATGCGGCAGAAAAAAATAGCGGTCGCACCAAGCCTTGTATTTCTCGTAGACGTCCGGGCCGAAAGCTTGACATGCGTTGCGCGCGCATCGATGCCAGTGGAGCACATCCTCATCGAACGGATAGTAGGGCGTCAGATCGAAGCCGCCGCCGAACCACCAGACCTCCGGGCCACCGGCCGGACGCGCGATGAAGAAGCGCACGTTGCAATGCGTGGTGGGCGCGTACGGATTGTGCGGATGGAACACCAGCGACAATCCCATCGCTTCGAATGGCGCGCCGGCAATTTCGGGGCGCTGATTCGATGCCGACGGCGGCATGCTTTCGCCGGACACATGCGAGACGGAAACGCCGGCACGCTCGAACACCGAGCCCTCGCTCAAAACGCGGCTCTCCCCGCCGCCTCCCTCCGGCCTGACCCACGAATCGCGCCGAAATTTTTGCGAGTCGATTGTCTCGACCGCCGCGGTTATGCGCTCCTGCAGCTCATTCAGATAGCCTTTGACTGCGAGCGCATCTGCCGAGTCCGGATTTGGCATTCAGGCTCCTGGCTCTTACGGCTTCTTTTTCGCAGGCCTCTTCTTGGCCGCCAACTTGGTCTTGGTCTTGGCCTTGGCCGCAGGCGCTGCCGCTGCCGGCTTCGCGGGCGCCCGCTTGTTGACGGACGCCTGTTTCCCTTTCGCCGCAAGTCTTACCGGCGCGGCGGCTCCGGGGGCGGCTGACGCGGCCTTGGCGGAAGCCTTTGGGGGAAACTTGGAACCCTTTGCGCCCCTGCGCCCCCACTTGCCGCGTTCGGGCGCCGCCGCCAGCATCGCCTGGCACTCGGCCAGCGTCAGGCTTTTCGGGTCCTTGTCCTTCGGAATCTTCGCATTGCGCGCTTTGTCGGTGATATAGGGACCGTAACGTCCGTTCAAGACCTGGATTCCGGCGTCCGCAAAATCCAGAATCAGGCGGTTCGCATCCGCAATTTCCTTCTCGCGGATCACTTCGAGCGCGCGCTCCGGAGTGATCTCGTACGGATCGTCGGTCTTCAAGGACACGTACTTGGCGCCGTACTTCACGTAGGGGCCGAAGCGGCCGACGTTGGTGGTAATTTCCTCGCCCGCCGCAGTGGTCCCGAGCTTGCGCGGCAGCTTGAACAGTTCCAGCGCCTGTTCGTGGGTGATCTGGTCCATTTTTTGACCGGGGCGCAGACCCGCGAAGCGCGGCTTGTCCGCGTCGTCCTTGGTGCCGATCTGCACGAAGGGTCCGAAACGGCCCATGCGCACGCTCATCGGCTTGCCGCTCAGCGGATCCGCGCCCAAATCTCGCGCCTGCGCCACCTCCTCGCGGCTCACCGATTTTTCAGTGTGCTTGACCAGTTCGATGAACGGTTTCCAAAATCTTTCCAGCAGCGGCACCCACTCCTGCTCGCCGCTGGCGACGGCGTCGAGCGAGTCTTCCATTTTCGCGGTGAAGTCGTAATCCACGTAGGTGGTGAAGTACTGCGTCAAGAACCGGCTCACGATCTTGCCGATATCGGTTGCGGTGAAGCGCCGGCTTTCGATATCGACGTATTGACGGTCGCGCAACGTGGAAATGATCGAGGCGTAAGTCGAGGGGCGGCCGATGCCGTACTCTTCCAGCGCCTTGACCAGGGATGCCTCCGAGAAGCGCGGCGGCGGTTCGGTGAAATGCTGAGTCGGCACCAGATCGAGCAGCTTGACCCGATCGCCCTCCTGCATCGGCGGCAGCACGTGATCCGAATCGTCCTGCACGGCGTCATCCATGCCTTCCTGGTAGACCGATATGTACCCCGGCTTGACCAAGGTGGAGCCGTTGGCGCGCAGCACCGTGCGCTTCGGCCCCTCGGCGCCCGCGCGCATCTCGACCGCGACGGTGTCGAAAATGGCCGGCGCCATCTGGCAGGCGACGGTGCGTTTCCAGATCAATGAATACAGCCGGAACTGATCCGGCTCGAGCTTGTTCTCGATGTCCGCCGGCAGCGACCGCGGCGGCGGTCGGCCTGATCGCTTCGTGGGCCTCCTGCGCGTTCTTCGACTTGGTTTTGTAGATTCGCGGCTCTTCGGCCAGGCCTGCCTGTCCATAAAGCTGCACGATGACGTCGCGGATCTGGCCGATGGCTTCTTGCGCCAGGTTGAGCGAGTCGGTGCGCATGTAGGTGATCAGGCCGACCTGGCCTTCGCCGATGTCGACGCCCTCGTAAAGCTGCTGCGCCACGCGCATGGTCTTTTGCGCGCTGAAGCCCAGCTTGCGCGCCGCTTCCTGCTGCAGGGTCGAGGTGGTGAAGGGGGGTGCCGGATTGCGCTTGCGCTGCTTGCGGTCCACCGACAGCACCGTGAGTTCGCCGCTGGGCTTCGCCCTTCAGCGCGCGTTCGACTTCCCGGGCTTGCGCTTCATTGGTGAAGCTGAACTGCTCGACCTTCTCGCCCTTGATATTCGACCAGCTTGCCGGGAAACTTCTGCTCCGAATGCGACAGCTCCGCATCGATGGTCCAGTATTCGCGCGCCACGAACGCCGCGATCTCGTCCTCGCGCTCGCAGATCATGCGCAGCGCCGGGCTCTGCACCCGCCCGGCGGAAAGTCCCGGGCGCACCTTCTTCCACAGCAGCGGCGAGAGATTGAAGCCCACCAGAAAATCCAGCGCGCGGCGCGCCTGCTGCGCATTCACCAGATCGACCGACAGCTCGCGCGGCGCGGCCATGGCATCGTGCACCGCGTTCTTGGTGATTTCGTAGAACACCACGCGGCTGCACTTCCTTGCCTTTGAGTTCGCCCTGGGATTTCAAGAGCTCGTACAGATGCCAGGAAATCGCTTCGCCCTCGCGGTCGGGGTCGGTCGCCAGAAACAGCGCCTTGGCCTTCTTGAGCGCGCGCGATATGGCGTCGATGTGCTTTTGATTGCGTTCGACCACCTGGTATTTCATCGCGAAGCGGTGCTTTGGGTCGACCGCGCCTTCCTTCGGCACCAGATCGCGCACGTGCCCATAGGAGGCCAGCACCTCGAAGTCCTTGCCGAGGTACTTCTTGATGGTCTTCGCCTTGGCGGGCGATTCCACGATAACGAGATTGCTGCTCAAAGTCGCCTAATGCAAAGCGTCGGTGCGCTCTTCGAAGACCAGGTCTTCCATTTGAGCATAAGCGGATTCTTGGCCGGGCTGGCTGAACAGCACCATCAGCACGACCCATTTCACCTGCTCGATATCGATCTCGTCGGCCTCGAGCGCCATCAAGCGGTCGATGACCAGCTCACGCTGCGTGCCGGAGAGAATTCGCACGTTTTCCAAGTACATCAAATAACCTCGCACGTCCGTGTCCAGCCGCACCAGCTCCTGGCCGCTGAAAACGCGCACGGCACGCGCCGTGGCCTCGGCCACCTTGCCGAGTTGTTCGCCCGATAGACCGTCGAGCCATTCGAGGGCCCGTTCGATGTCGGGTTCCGCGAATCCTGCCTTGTCCAATTCGAGCTTCAATGTATTTCGATCCGGCCGCGGCTCATCGTCGGCACTCATATAATTCTCGAAGAGATAGATGAGCAGATCGAGAACGTTATCTTTCACCTCCGGCTCCTAACGACTCGGGAGTAACGGCCCCCGGGGGCGGCCTGAACGTGGCCTTCTAGCTCGAGGATCAGCATCATCGAGGACACGGCTTCAGCTTTGAATCCGGTGCGGACGACCAACATGTCGAGATCCGCCGGATCAAAGCCGAGCGCATCTAACAAGATTTTGTGTTCCTTGTCCATGCCCGCTTCGCAACTCTGCGGCCGGACGCGGGCTCCTCGGCGGCGCTCCGGCGCCGCCGGCAAAAAATGCCGAAAAGTCCAACTCGCTCAATATGTCAGCTGCGGTTTCGGTGAGTTTTGCGCCCTGGCGGATCAGCTCATGGCAGCCGCGGCTCAAGGGGTTGTGAATCGAGCCGGGGACGGCGAACAGTTCTCGACCCAGCTCCCCGGCGAGCGCGCGCGGTGATCAGCGAGCCGGAGCGGTGCGCCGCCTCGACCACCAGCGTGCCGAGACCCAAAGACGCCGATGATGCCGATTCCGCCTGCGGAAAATTCTCGCGTCGCGGCGGCGTGCCCAGCGGGAATTCGCTGATCAAGGCGCCTCGAAAAACAATCTCCTCGCCCAAGCGCGCGGTTGCAGCGCGGATAGATCGCGTCGACGCCGTTGCCCAGCACCGCGAGAGTCACGCCTTGCGCCGCCAATGCCCCGCGGTGCGCGGCGCTGTCGATGCCCTCGGCGAGCCCGCTGGTGATGGCAAGCCCGCGCGCGGCGAGCGATTCGGCGAAGTCGAACGCGGTATCCCGGCCCGCGGCGGTGGGATTGCGGCTGCCGACGATGGAGAGCTGCGGATCGTTCAAGACTTCCGGATGGCCGGCGACATACAGGGCGATCGGCCGGTTCGCGAGCAAGCGCAGCGAGGCCGGATAGCGCGGGTCGGTGAACGCGACCAGGTGGTGATGCGGATTTTCGATCCAAGCCCGCTCCGCGGCGTTGGGCAACGCGGCGGCGCTCTCGAGATAACCGCCCGCGGCGGCCGGAACGCCGGCGCTGCGACGCGCCTCGGCGCCGGATTCGATGAAGCCGGCGATGCCGCCCAAACGTTCGAAAGCGGCGGACAGGATGGGAACATCGAGAGCAGGCGCGCGCGACAGCGCCATCCACGCGAACACCTCATCGCTCCGTTGCATCGGACCGATTATCGCGCGGTCGAGAAGGACTCTTAAGAGCGCTTTCGCGCTCTAAACGTCGAGATTCTCCGGCCGGATCCTTAGGGGTTTTGTATTTTGTCGCCGACTCGAATCAGGTTCGTGGCTTCCATGATCAGACCGTAACTGATGTTGTCGAAGGTCTTGAACACCATGAAGGTGCCGGTGCGCTCGGACGGCAACGCCACTTTCTTGGAACCCAGCGAATTGAGAGCGAAGAAACCCTTCTTGTCGGTATCGGCCACCAATGGGCCGGTATCGTAGACGGCCGAGCACGTTGCCGGGCGCAAGGCCGTCGCGCGCACCGCGATTGATGACGACGACTTCATATTGGCCGATGACCGTCACGCCATTGGAGACGGCAATGATGCGGCCGTTGGTTTTGACCCGCGGCGCGCTCGGAATGAAATCGAGCGGCACGTCCACGCCTCCCGGAATGAGCTTGTCGCCGGCGCAGGACTCGCGCGCCGATTCGGTCATGATCAAGGTGGTCGGGTCGCCGCTGGCGGGTGACGTGGCCCGAGCCCGTGAAGATGCCGTTGTAACCCAAGACGCGCTTGTCGTCCGGATCGATCAGCGGATCGCCCACGCGCACGATGTTGTAACGAGTGCCGAGTTCGGCCGGGCTGGCGAATCCGCGCGCGTAAACGGTGTCCCCCTCGGACATGACGACGTGCAAGTCGCGGGTCGCCGAGCACATACGGCGCGGCCTGGATCTGTTCCTGGTCGAGCACCGAGGGCTTCGACATGAATGCGGCGACGGTTGCGTACGGAATGGTGGTGATGGCCGCGTCGAGGGTTCGCTGCGAACCCGCGGTTCCACCCGCACAGTATCGCCGCGCTGCAATACGATTTGCGGCTGGCCGTCGATATACACCAGGCGCAAGGTGTCGCCCGGATAGATCAAATGGGGATTATGAACCTGGGGATTCACCTGCCAGATCTCCGGCCAGTACCAAGGATCGCGCAGAAACACCTTGGCGATGCCCCACAGGGTGTCGCCGCGCTTAACCACGTAGCTGTCGGGGGCATTGTCGGCGAGCGGCATGCCTTTGCGAGGCACTTCAGCCGTTTCCGTAGAAGAGGGTCCGGCCTCGATGGCGGCTTCGATGGCAGTCTTATCATTGCCCACCGCCGTGCCTTCGGCCGCGGGCTCACTGGCTACGGGCGCGGATTCAGGCGCGGGCGCCTCCGGCTTCAACGCCGTTGAATGGCAGCCGCCGAGCACCGCAACCGCTAGAAATAGGCCTAAATTTCGATGACCTTGCATTCGTTTCGCTCCCATGAGTCAGCTTATGGTTGCAGACTGACTGGTATACTTCCGCCCGGCCGCTCAAGACTGGGACGCATCGCCCGTTTTTGCCTTTTGCTTAAGCTCCGCGACGCGAGGCGCCGGGGGCATTAAGTTAAGCAGCGGCGGAACTTTAGCAACATTCCTGGGCCAAAAACACGATATTGCTCTCATAACTCCCATGACAAAGCTCGTAATTCTGGAGTATCCCGATCCACGGCTGCGAAAGAAGGCTGCCCCGGTCGACCGGATCGATGACGCGTTGCGTCAATTCATCGCCGACCTTCTGCGAGACGATGTACTGCCGCCAAGGGCGTGGGCCTGGCTGCCACCCAGGTCGATGTGCACAAGCGCGTGATCGTGCTCGACGTGAGTGAAACGCGCGATCAGCCGCTGGTGCTCATCAACCCGGAGATCCTGAGCAACGATGGCGACGGCCCGGGCGAGGAGGGCTGCCTCTCATTGCCGGGCATCTATGACAAGCTGACCCGCGCCACGCACATCCGGGTCCGCGCGCTTGGGCGGACGGCCAGCCCGTTCGAGATGGAAGCGCGAGGGCATTGCTCGGCGTTTGCATTCAGCACGAAATGGATCACCTGGAGGGCAAGCTGTTCGTCGACTACCTCTCCGAGCTGAAGCGCACGCTGATCCGGCGCCGCCTGGAAAAAGAGCGCAAGCAAAGATCCACGGGCAGCGATACCCGCGCGCACGCGCCGGCTCTTTGAGCCTTGAGCGCCGTCTCCTTCTTTGAAGCTGGGCTTCGCCGGCACGCCCGACTTCGCGGTTCCCGCGCTGGAAAGGCTGGCCGAGCGGCATCGCGTTGCCGCCGTCTTCACGCAACCGGACCGGCCGGCCGGCCGCGGCCAGGCCGTGCACATCAGCGCTGTCAAGCGCGGGCGCTCGATCTCGGATCTGACCGTGCACCAACCTGCAAGCTTCAAAACCCCCGATGCGCTCGGACTGCTGCGCGCCGCTCAGGTCGACGTACTGGTGGTGGCGGCGTACGGCTTGATCCTTCCCGCCGCCGCGCTCGACATTCCCGCGGCACGGCTGTCTCAACATCCATGCCTCGCTGCTGCCGCGCTGGCGCGGCGCGGCGCCGATCCAACGCGCCCTGCTGGCGGGAGATCCGGCGACCGGCGTCACCATCATGCGCATGGAGACGGGACTCGATACCGGTCCCATGCTGCTCGCGCGCTCCGTCCGCATCGGCGCGCGCGACAACGCCAGGACGCTGCAGGACAGGCTCGCGCTGCTGGGTGCGCTGCTCATCGATGAAGCATTGCCGGCGCTTTGCAGCGGCACGCTCAGCGAGGCCGCGCAGCCGCTCGAAGGGGTCACTTACGCGGCAAAAATCGACAAGGCCGAGGCGCTGATCCCATGGGGGCGGCACGCCGTGGAGATTTCGCGCCAGGTTCGCGCCTTCAATCCTTGGCCGATCGCCGAGACGCGTTTCGACGGCAAACAGCTGCGGATTTGGCAAGCGGAACCGCTCGAGGCGCCCGCCGCGAGCGGCCGGGACAGGCCGCCGGGATCGGTGCTCACGGCGAGCCGCGAAGGCATCGACGTCGTTTGCGGCACGGGGGTCTTGCGCATACTCGAGCTGCAGCTCGCCGGCCGCAAAGCATTGCGAGCCGAAGAATTTTTGCGGGGACAGCGCCTCGACGGCGTGCGCTTCGGCAATCCATGAAAGGCGCCGCCGCCAGCGCGCGCTCCCTATCCGCTTATGCGGTGGCACGCGTGCTGCGTGAGGGCGTGACGCTGGATGCGGCTCTCAAGGATGCCCTCATCGCGGCGGATCCGAAACTGTTCTCCGCGGCGCGCTCGTTGAGCTACGGCGCCGTGCGCGGCTACTTTCGCCACGAAGCCATTCTGGCAAAGCTCCTGTCGACACCGGTGCGGTCGCTGGATTTTTTGGTGCGCGCGCTTCTGTCGGTGGCATTTTATGAACTCGAGGATCAGCGCACTCCGGAATATGCCGTCGTCGATGCAGCGGTGATGACGGCGAAGGCGACCGATGCGCGGCGCGCCTCGGGGCTGATCAACGCCGTATTGCGGCGCTACCTGCGGGAGCGCAAGGCGCTCGACTTGGAAATCGCGCGCCGCCCCAGCACGCGGCACGCAGCACCGATCTGGTTGGCGGATCGATTTCGCGCCGATTGGCCGGTACGCTGGACCCAGCTGCTGGCGGCCAGCGATGCGCAAGCGCCCATGTGGCTGCGGGTGAACAGCCGCCTGACGACCGCCGCCGGATATCTCGAGGAACTGCGCAGCGCCGGGATCGCCGCGCGTGCCGAGGAGCGCGTCCCTTACGCCATCGTGTTGGACTCTCCCTGCGATGTGCATGAACTGCCCGGCTTCGCCGCCGGCAAGGTCTCGGTGCAGGACTTGGGCGCGCAGTGCGTCGCGTTTCCGTTGGCCTTGGCAGGGAATCTGCGGGTACTGGATGCCTGCGCCGCTCCCGGAGGCAAGACCGCGCTGATCGCCGAGCGCGAGCCCGACTTGAAGACCTTGGTGGCGGTCGACATCGATCCGCACCGGTTGGCGCGGGTGGCCGAGAACTTGAACCGAGGCGGCCTGCACGCCACGGTTCTGGCGGCGGATTCGGCGCATCCGAAGCATTGGTGGGACGGCGTGCCGTTCGACCGGATTGTGCTGGACGCGCCCTGCTCAGGCTCTCGGCGTGATCCGCCGCCATCCCGATATCCGACTGCGTAAGTCCCCGTCCGATATCGACAAATTGCCGACTTTGCAGCGCAAACTACTGCAGTCGGCATGGGGTCTGCTCGCGCCGGGCGGGCGCTTGGTGTATGTCACCTGTACGGTCACACGCAGCGAAAACCACGACGTCATTGCGGCATTTTTGGCGAGCACGCCGGATGCGGCAATTGTTCCGGCGCAGGACTGGCACGGCTGGCCGGGTTTCGGCGAGGCCGATGAGTTCGGCCGGCAAATTCTGCCCGGTGAGGCGGGTGCCGACGGCTTCTATTATGCTGCCATGACCAAAACATGAACTGCGCGCGCTTCACTTCCCGAAATCTATTTGCGCGACTCCTGTGCGTCGCGGGTGCGGCGCGCGCGGCGTTGAGCCTCGCCCAGCCGCTGCGCGCCGAGGGACTGGAGGGACGCTTCGAAGTCCGCTCGGCCGATCTTGAGCTGAAGGACGGGGTCTATCACCTGAATGCGCGCATCGACCTGCCGATCAGCGATGCGGTGCGGCGCGGGTTGGCCGAGGGCGTGCCGCTGACGCTCGAAGTCGATCTGGACATAGAGCGGGTGCGGCAATTGCTGCCGAACTCGCGGGTCGCAGAACTGACGCAGCGCTATCAGCTGCAATACAACGCGGTGAGCGCGCGCTACATTTTGCGCAACGAGAACAGCGGCCAGCAAGAATCGCTTGGGCACCCTCGACGCGGCGATCGAGCACGCTTTCGGAAGTCCGCAGCCTGCCGGTGCTGGACAAGGCGCTGATGACGCGCGACCGGCGCTACGAGGCGAGCGTGCGGGCCAAGATCGATTTCGGCACGGTGCCCTTCACGCTGCGCGTGCTGATGTTCTGGGTCAACGACTGGCATCGCGAAAGCGACTGGTACACATGGACGCTGCAGCCATGATCCGCAAATACGGCTCCACGGTGCTTGGTGTGCATCGGCGTCGCGCTGTGGCTGGCGGCCCTGTATCATGCTGGCATCCGCCGCGCAGAACTCGGCGAAGTTCGACCGCTGGCTGCCGTGGATTTTGCTGATCAACATCTCCGGCATGCTCACGCTGTTCGCGCTGCTGGTCGGCAAGCTGTGCCCGCCTGGTGCAGCGACTACCGGCGCCATGTGCCCGGATCGCGCTTGAAAGGGCGCACGGTGGCGATTTTCAGCGCGCTGGCGGTGGCGCCCGATCCTGGTGGTGTATTACTTCGCGCTGCAGTTCCTGAATCGCGGCATCGACAGCTGGTTCGAGATCGGAGGTGAGCCAGGGCCTGAAGGATACGCGCGAGTTGTCGCACGCGGCGCTCGACGTGCGCGTGCGCGAATTCCTGCAGCACACGCAGGTGGTCGCCCGCTCATTGATCGGCCTGCCGGATTTTCAATTGGCCGCCACGCTTGGACCGCGAGCGCGCGACAGCACCGCGCTGGAATTCACCGTCGTCGGCGCGCAGACGCAGATCATCGCCACCAGCTCCGATCGTCCCATGGATGCGCTGCCGGTGCCCGCGACAGACGAGATGATGCTGCAGCTGCGGCGCGGCCGTCCGTACGTCAGCCTGGACACGGACTCGGTGGGCGGCTACGTGATCCGCGCCGCGGCGCCGCTCGACGCCAATCCGCACGAGGCCCCGCGCGTGCTGATCGCGCTGTATCCGGTGCCGCAGCAACTCAGCCAATTGGCCGACACCGTGCAGCGCTCATACACCTCAGTACGCAAACTCTGGTGCAGATGCGGCAGCCGCTCAAATCGACCTTCGTGCTGATTTTGACCTTCGTCGTGTTGATGTCGCTGATCGCGGCGGTGTACGGCGCATTCTTCGCCGCGCAACGCCTGGTGCAGCCGGTGCAGGATCTGATCGCCGGCACCCGCGCGGTCGCGAAGGGCAACTACGACACGCAGCTGCCGCTGCCCGTCCGCGACGAGTTGGGATTTCTGGTGACCTCCTTCAACGACATGACCAAGCGCCTGGGCAGGGCGCGCGAGGAGACGCGCCGCAGCCAGCAGGCGGTGGAGGCCGAGCGGGCGGGACTTGCGGTGATCCTCGCGCGCCTGTCGACCGGCGTGGTGTCGCTCGAACCCGACCTGACGGTGCGCACCGCGAATCAGGCGGCGAGCGCCATTCTGGGCGTCGATCTCGAGGCCGCCGTCGGCAAACCCTTCGACGAGTCGATCAGCGACGGCGCGCTGTTCACGCAATTCTTGGCCGCCATCAAGTCAGCGGCTGCAGCCGGAGCAGCTCGATTGGCGCGAGCAGATCGAGCTGCCGTCGGAATCCGGCAGACGCGTGCTTGATGTGCGCCTGCACGGCACTGCCCAACGACGGCGGCGGCGCCTCCGGCGTGGTGCTGGTGTTCGACGACATCACGACGCTGCTGCAGGCGCAGCGCGATGCGGCCTGGGGCGAGGTCGCGCGCCGCCTGGCGCATGAGATCAAGAATCCGCTGACGCCCATCCAGCTAGTCCGCCGAGCGCATGCGGCGCAAGTTCCTCGGCAGCATGAACGCGCAGGACGCGCAGATCCTGGAGCGCGCCACCGCACACCATCGTCGCCCAGGTCGACGCGATGAAGCAGATGGTCAACGCCTTCAGCGAATACGCGCGCGCACCGGACATGCATTTCTCGCGCTTCGATCTCAACCAACTGATCACCGAAGTGGTGGACCTGTATCGCGTCGCAGGACAGCAGCGCCGAGATGAAACTGCTGTTGAGCCCGCACCTGCCGGCGATTTCCGCCGACCGGATGCGGATCCGGCAGATCCTGAACAATCTGCTCACGAATTCGCTGGAGGCGCTCGAGGGCAAGGTCGGCGCCCGGATCGAGATCGAAACTCAGATCGCTCGAAGAAGGTCCGAAGCATGGGCATCGGCGCGATCGTGGTGACCGACAATGGTCCGGGCTTTCAGCGGGATTTGATCGGCACGGTGTTCGATCCTTATGTCACCAGCAAGCCGAAAGGCACCGGGTCTGGGACTGGCGATCGTGAAAAAAATCGTGGAAGAGCACGGCGGGCGCATTGAGGCGGATAATCGGCGCTCGGGCGGCGCCCGGGTGCGGATTCTACTGCCATTGGGCGAAGGCGCGCGCTCCGCGGGCTTCGTCGAGAGCCGCGCAAGAGTGAACACAGGAGAGAACGCGTATGACCGCTTCTAGAATATTGGTGGTGGACGATGAGGCGGATATCCGCGGGTTGCTGAAGGAAATTCTCTCCGAGGAGGGCTACGAGGTGGAGGTCGCGGCGGACGCGAGCCAGGCGCGATCCTCGCGCGCGCTCCAGGTTCCCGATTTGGTGCTGTTGGACATCTGGATGCCCGATACGGACGGCATCACGCTGCTGCGCGAATGGTCCGCGACCGACGGCTACGACTGTCCGGTCGTCATGATGTCCGGGCACGGAACCGTCGAGACCGCCGTCGAGGCCACGCGTCTCGGGGCATTCGATTTCGTGGAAAAGCCGCTGTCGCTCACCAAGCTGCTGCGCACCGTCGAGCGCGCGCTCGACGCGGGGCGACGCAAGCGCCTGTCGGCGCGCACCCAGGGTTCGGCGCTGGCGGTGCCGATCGGCAAGTCCAAAATCACTCAAATGCTGCGGGAGCAGGTGCAACAGGCGGCTTCCAGCTCCTCTCCGGTACTGTTGCTCGGCGAGCTCGGATCGGGCCGCGAGGCCTATGCGCGCTATCTGCATTCCCTGAGCGCGCGCGCCGCCAAGCCCTTTTTCACGGTGGTGGCGGCCAGTCTCGGGCAAGACCCTGCGGCGGCGCTGTTCGGCAGCGAGCGCGACGGCAAGGTCGAACCGGGCGCGCTTCGATCAGGCCGCGGGCGGTTCGCTCTATATCAGCGGCCTCGAGGATTTGAACGCCAGGCGCAGCGCGCGCTGCTCGGCGCCATCGAACAAAACGGCTATACCCGGGTCGGCGGGCGCCAGCGCCTGACGCTCAATGTGCGCTGGATCAGCTCGGCCCAGGAGGGATTCGAGGGACTGTCCTCGGCGGAGCCGTTTCGCCGCGACCTCTTGTCCCATCTGAGCGTGATTACCCTGCGCGTGCCGCCGCTGCGCGACTACGCCGAGGACGTGCCCGATTTATTGCGCTACTACGTCGACCGGCTGGTCGACGAACAGCACCTGCCGCTGCGCCGTTTCAGCGTCGCCGCGCAGAACCGGCTGCGCAATTATCCTTGGCCCGGAAATGTCGGTGAACTCAAGAATCTGGTGCAGCGCGTGCTGATCTTGGGCGCGGGCGAAGAGATCCGGCTCGAGGAGATCGAACGCGAACTGGCCGTCAAGATGGCCGTCGATGAGCCGCTGGTGAAACAGGATCTCCTGGCGCTGCCGCTGCGCGAGGCGCGCGAACAATTCGAGCGCGCCTATCTTCAACAGCAATTGCTGCTTTGCAACGGCAAAGTCGGGCAACTGGCGAAGCGGGTTGGGCATGGAACGCACTCATCTGTATCGTAAATTGCGGGCATTAGGCGTCGATTTTCGCCAATTAGGCGAGGATTAGCGCGAAAATCTAAAAATCGACATAAGGGAGAAAAAGATGGAAGCGATAGCCACCTCATCGGCCGCACGATCCGAGAGCCGAAACTTCTATGTTTGGATGGCGGGCTGCTTTTTAGCGGTCGCCTTCGGCGGTTTCGTACCCACCTATTGGGCGAAAGTTGCCGCCGGGACTTTTCACGCAGAGCCCATCATTCACATCCATGGCGCTTTGCTCTTCACGTGGACCTGTTTCTATTTCTTGCAGACGGCGTTGGTCGCCTCGGGCCGCACGCTCAAGCACCGCGCGTGGGGATTGGCCGGCATTTCGCTGTTCACCGCCCTGATGTGCTCGATCCTGGTGGGTCAAGAGGCGGTGCTGACGAGAAACGCGGCACTCGGCTACGGCGACGCGGCGCTGCGCTTCTCCGCCGTCACGCTGACCGCATGGCCGCTGATGGCGATATTCTTTACGCTGGCGATCGTCAAGGTACGGGAGCCGGAGACGCACAAACGGCTGATGACCTTGCTGATGATCGGCATGATGACCCCGGCCATTGCGCGTCTGTTCCTCACCTTTTTCGCACCGCCGGGCCTGGTGGGTCCGCCGCCGCCCTTTGTCGCGACGCCCCCTGGGCTGGCAGCCGATTTGTTTCTGGTCGCGGCCGTGATTCGCGACTGGCGGGTGCTCGGCCGGCCTCACCCGGTCTATCTCTACGGCGGCATCGTGCTGCTCGCGCAACAGTTGCTCACGGCGCCGATTGCAGCGAGCGCCGCCTGGATGCACATCGCCAAGGCTTTCGCGGGGTTGGCAGGTTAGCCGCGCATGGCGGGTGCCCCGGCGCGGGTGCTAATCGCCGACCCGGATCACCAGCACGTCGACGTCGGCCTTATGCAGGGTCTGGCGCATGCGGTTCAAGTCGTCCAGTTTGGAAATCGGGCCGATGCGGATACGGTGCCAGGTGTCGTTGTCCACCGTGACCTTTTGCACGTTCGATTCGATGCCGAGCAGCGCGAGCTTGGCGCGCACGCGGTCGGCATCGGCGAAATTCTTGTATGAGCCGACCTGCAGCACATACGTGCCGCTGCGCGTTTCCGGTACGGATTTGATATCCGGCCTGACGTCCTTGTCCTTCTCGGGCACCACCACTTCGAATTTCGGCAACATTTCATAAAATGCGTACGATTTCGAGTCGTCCGCAACCGGATCGCCGGCTTCGGGCGCCTCATTGCCGTGCGGCCGCTTCTTGGCCGTTTTGCCGGCGTGGATCTCGGGCGCGTCGAGCCGATGATCCTTCAAATAGATCACCGCGGCCACCGCGAGTCCCAGTCCCAAGCCGAGGCTGAGTCCCAGCCAGCCGGAGAAGCCGCGCGGCTTGTGGTGCCTGGGTTTGAAGTCGCGCGCCATGACTCTTACATGGTGTCGGGCGCGGACACGCCCAACAGCTTCAGGCCGTTGCGGATCACGATCTGGGTCGCGAGCGCCAAATTGAGCCGCGCATCGCGCTCGCCGCCATCCTCGACAAGGAATTGGTGCGCGCTGTAGTAGGTGTGAAAATCATTCGCCAGGTCGCGCAAGTAGTGCACCAAAGAATGCGGCGCGCGTTGCGCGGCGCACTGCTTGATGATTTCAGGGTAGGCGCTGACGCGCTTGATCAATTGCAGTTCCTGGGGCTCCCCGAGCTTGCCGAGCGAAGCCATGCCGTGCGCAACATCGTGCCGCAGCCCGCGTTCCTTCAATTGCCGCATGACGCTCGAGACGCGCGCATGCGCGTATTGAATGTAATACACCGGATTTTCGTTGGAACGCGACTTCGCCAGCTCCATGTCGAAATCCAGATGCTGGTCATGGCTGCGCATCACGTAGAAAAGCCGCGCGGCATCGTTGCCCACCTCCCTGCGCAGATCCCGCAAGGTGACGTAGTCGCCCGAACGCTTCGACATCTTGGCTTTCTCGCCGCCGCGAAACAGCGATACGATCTGCATCAACAGCACTTCGAAACGCTCGGGGGGGCCGCCGAGCGCGATCAGCACGGCGCGCAGCCGCGCGATGTAGCCGTGATGATCGGCGCCCCACACATAGATGAGATGCTCGAAGCCGCGCTCGAGCTTGTCGAGCACGTAGGCGATGTCGGAGGCGAAATAGGTCTTGAAGCCGTTGTCGCGGACGATGACGCGGTCTTTCTCGTCGCCGAAATCGGTGCTCTTGAACCAGAGCGCGCCGTCCTTGACATAGGCGTGTCCCGATTTTTTCAAGGTGTCGATCGAACGGTCGATGGCGCCGCTTTCGCTCAACGACCGTTCGGAGAACCAACAGTCGAAAGTGACGCCGAATTCGGCCAAATCCTCGCGGATATCGCCGACGATACCTTCGAGCGCGGTACGCAGCACCGTCTCGTATGCGGCAGCGCCGATCAGGGCGCGCGCGCGGTCGATGAGCGCGTCGATGAAAGCGTCTTTGTCGCCGCCTTGCGGTTCGTCCGGCGGCAGGCCGCTGAAGACCTCGGAGGCGGAATGCGCGAAACTTCTGCCGACCGTGCCGAACAGCCGCTCGCCGACCGCCGCCAAATAGTCGCCGACATACGCATTGGCGGGAAAGGTGAATTTTTCGCCGCAATGCTCCAGATAGCGCAGCCACGCGCTGACCGCCAGGATATCCATTTGCCGGCCGGCATCGTTGATGTAGTACTCGCGTTGCACGTCGTAGCCCACCGCCTCGAGGAGGTTGCTGAGCGATGCCCCAAAGGCCGCGTGCCGGCCGTGGGCGACGTGCAAAGGCCCGGTCGGATTCGCCGATACGAATTCCACCTGCACGCGCCGTCCCGCACCGAGCGTCGAGCGCCCATAGGCGGGGCCGTCCTGCAGCACTTTGCCGATTTCCCGATGGTAGGCATCATTCTTCAAGAAGAAATTGATGAATCCGGCCCCCGCCATTTCGACTTTGGCGATGGCGTCGCTTGGCGGCAGCGCCGCGAGCAACGCCTCGGCCACTTTGCGGGGATTTTGCCGCGTGGCCTTGCCCAAGCGCATGGCAAGGTTGCTGGCGAAGTCGCCGTGCTGCGCATCGCGGGTTGCTTCGACCTCGATGCCGACCGCGCGCGCGGCGTGCGGCACCAGGTCTTCCGGCAGCGCAGCCAAGGCGTGCTGGAGCAGGTCTTCGATCAGAGTTTTCAAAAAGGCGATCCGTTGAGTGCAAAGGCTGCGCAGTTTACCGCAAAGCGCTCAATCGACTTCCAACGGATCGACATCGATCGACCAGCGCACTCCCGCCGGGTGCGGCAGTTCCTCGATTTTTGGCAGCCAGCGGGCGAGAAAACGCTGCAAAGCGGAGCGAAGCGCCGTTTCGATCAACAAATGCGCGCGGAAATGATCGGCCCGGCGGGCGATCAGGGCCGCCGCGGGCCCCAGAATCTTCAACGCGCCGTCGGCGGCCCGTTGGCCTTCGGCGGCTGCGGCGCGCAAGAAGGAGTCGAGCGCGGCGCTGTCCTTCGCCTCGGCGCGCAGCAGCGCCAGGCGCGAGAAGGGCGGCCAACCGGCCTCGCGGCGTTCTTCCAGCGCGCTCAGGGCGAAGCTTTCGTAGCCTTCGCCGATGAGGCGCACCAGCAGCGGATGCTCGGGAAACTGCGTCTGTATGATTACCTCACCGGCGCGCGCCTCGCGGCCGGCCCGGCCCGCGACCTGAGTGATGGTCTGCGCCAGCCGCTCGGTGGCGCGAAAGTCGCTGGCAAACAAGCCCTGATCGGCGTCCAGGATGACCACCAGTGTGACGTCGGGAAAGTGGTGGCCCTTGGTGAGCATTTGCGTGCCGACCAGGATGCGCGCTTCGCCGCTGTGCACCCGGTCGAGCACGGTTTGAATGGAACCTCTGGCCGAGGCGCTGTCGCGATCCAAGCGTGCCAGCGGCGCGTCGGGAAAGTAGCGCGCCAAGGTCTCCTCGACGCGCTCCGTGCCCTGCCCCACGGGCAGCAGCGCCTGTCCGCAGTTGCCGCAAATTGCGGGCACCGGCGCTTGTGCGCCGCAGTGATGGCAACGAAGTTGCCGCGCGCGCCGATGCAAAGTCATGCGCGCATCGCAGTGCGCGCAGGGGGCGACCCAGCCGCAGGAATTGCAAAACAAGCTCGGCGCATAGCCGCGGCGATTCAAGAATACGATGATTTGTCCGCCGGCTTTGAGGTGCTTGTCGATGGCCTGCAGGGCGGGTGTGGAGATTCCTTGCTCGGCGGCGTGCCGGCGCAGATCGATGAGCGACATGCGCGGCGGTTGCGCGGCGCCGGGGCGCTGCGGCAACAGGTGTTTGAGGTAGCGTCCGCTCGCGGCATTCTCGAGCGTCTCGAGCGATGGCGTGGCGGAACCCAGAATGACCGGAACGTCGGCGCTGCGCGCGCGCATGACGGCAAGATCGCGCGCCGAATATCGAAAACCTTCGTGCTGCTTGTACGAGGCGTCGTGCTCTTCATCGACGACGATGAGGGCCAGCCGCGGCAGCGAGGTAAATACCGCCGAGCGCGTGCCGATGACGATGCGCGCATGGCCGCCGTGCGCCGCGCGCCAGGCATCGCGGCGCTCGCGATCCGTCAGCGCCGAGTGCAGCACTGCGACGCCGCCGCTGAAGCGGCGCCAAAAGCGCTCGACCAGCTGCGGCGTCAGGGCGATTTCCGGCACCAGCACCAGCGCCTGGCCGCCGGCTGCGATGGCCGCGGCGATGACCCGCAGGTATACCTCGGTTTTGCCGCTGCCGGTCACGCCGTAGAGCAGGTGCGCGCTGAAGGTGGGCAATGCCGCGAGTATGGCTTCCACAGCCTGTGCCTGCGCACCGGTGAGCGCGAGTCCGCCGGAACGCGACTCGATGGGAATCGATGCCTCCGCCGTGCCCGAGGCCGGTGCGGCCGAGCGGCCCGCCGCGATCCAGCCGCGCGCGGCCAAGCTCTTGAGCAGCCTGGGTGCAAAGTGCTCGCTGACTTCATCGGCAGATGCGTGGTCGCGCGCTGCCAGCCAAGCGAGCAAGGCGCGCTGCTGAGGTGCGCGCTTGGAACTGGGGTGGCGAAGTTCCTCAGCTCCTTGAGGGGTGAGGCTGAAGCGCTCGGTGCTGACAGCGGCCGGTTGACCGCCGCGCAAGGAGGCCGGCAGGGCAGCGGCATAAACTTCCCCGATCGGATGGTGATAGTAGTCGGCGGCCCAACGCAGCAATTCAAAGGTGACAGGATCGAACACCGGCTGCTCGTCCAAAATCTCGTGCGCCGCCTTCAGTTTGCTCAAGGGCAGCGTGGATTCGGAAACGATGCCGACCAAAATGCCGATCAGGCGTTGGCGCCCAAAGGGCACAGCGACCCGCACGCCGGCCCGCGGCACCCCAGCCGTTGGCGATCGCGCCGGCGGCAGGTAGTCGAAAACACGGCGCAGCGGCGTATCCAGCGCGACCTGCAGGATCATGGATCTTTTGTCCACAAAATATGTGGATAAGTCTGTTGAGAAACAGGGGTCATTCACCCTAAGTGCCCGTTCCGTTTCGGGTCCTGTCAAATTGGCGGCAAAACACTCTAAATCGACCAGATTCTTTTAAATTCAATGGATTACGGCTCCCACTGGATCTCGCGCCGAGGTAACGATCGAAAATGTTGCAACGGGAGTCACATACGATGTGCGTAAGTCGCTGATCTTGCGCCGTTCGCGGCGTCAACCAACCCTCAGCCGAAGCGTTTATACCTGGAACGGAGATGATGACGCATGGCTCGCTTTGATACGCTCAATACAGCTTGGATGGTCTGGGATAATCCCGCTCCAGCGCCGGAGGGAGCGGTTCTGGAGTACACGAGAGAACTCGAGAAATTCTTGGCGGAGATCGAGCGTCGCGCATTTCGCATGGCGCAGGTCGCGTTGCGGGATGCGGATGATGCGATGGATGTCGTGCAAGACGCCATGCTCAAGCTCACTCGCAGCTATGCTTCGCGCCCCAGCGCGGAATGGCGGCCGCTGTTTTATCGGATTCTGGAGAACGGCATACGGGATCTGCAGCGGCGCCGAACGGTGCGCAAGCGGATCATGACGTGGTTGCCGGGCCCGAAGGAAGATCCGGACAACGAGGCGCAGGACCCTCTGGAAAACGTCGCGGATGGCGCGCCCAGTATTCCGGAAAAACTGATGCAGGGACAGGCGATGCAGCGGTTGGAGGAATCGCTGCGGTCATTGCCGGCGCGGCAGCGCGAAGCTTTCATGCTGCGCAATTTCGAAGGAATGGACGTTGCCGAGACCGCGAGCGCCATGGCTTGCTCGGAAGGCAGCGTGAAGACGCATTATTCGCGCGCGGTGCATGCATTGCGCGAACAGTTGGGCGAGGTTTGGTGATGAGCGTACAACGACAACGATGCATTCGAGGCGCACAGCCGCGCGCTGTTCCAGGACAGTGTCGACGGACTGGATATGCGAATCCGTTCGCGGCTGACGCAGGGCTCGCAATGCCGCGCTGGACGCCGCGCACCCGAGCCGCCGGATCTGGTGGTTCGGTTGGAAGATGTGGGCGCCCGCCGTCGGAGTGACCGCCGCGGCCGTGTTGGGCCTGGCGCTCATGATCGGCTCGCCGGGCGGGCATCAGGCGGGCACCCTGGCCAATGTCCAGTCGAATCTCGAAGACCTTGACCTGGTCGCCTCTTCGGACGAAGGTTCGGCAGATGCAATGGATATGCTGCAAAACGATATCGAATTTTATGATTTTGCGGACAAGGCCGCGAGTTCGGGACCGGCTGCGTAGCCTGATTTTACTGTGCGGAGTGTTGTGCGCGACGGCAGGCGCTGCGCCGCCGCCGCAGCAGACTCCGCCGGCGCCGCCGGCGCCGGCTCCACCATCGCCCGCCTCAGCGGCCAAACCGCCTGCGACGCCCGATGAGAGTTTTCTCGAGTTTTTGGGTTCCGATGACGTCGGTGATGCTGCTTGGTGGGAGTTTTTGAAGAAGGCGCCGCCGCGAGGGAGTGATCCTCCTCCCGCAACGCCGCCGCAGGATGCAAAGAAATGATCAGGTATTTGGCTCTATGCGCAAGCCTCGCGTTAAGCGTTGCCACCGGCTTCGCGCAGACTCCCGCGTCCGCGCCCCCCGGGGCGGCGGCCCCGGCGCCCGCCGTTCCCCGCGCTTGGGAGTCGCTGTCTCCGGAGCAACAGAGAGTGCTGCAAAGCTATCAAGGCAAATGGAACAGCCTGCCCGCGGAGCGACAGCAGGCGCTTGCGAAGGGCAGCCAACGCTGGATATCCATGACCCCGCAACAGCGCGCCGGCGCCCAGCAACGATTCAGTCAATGGCGCGCCATGCCGCCGGAGCAACGGCAATTGCTGCGTCAGCGCTGGCAGGAATTCAAGGCACTGCCGCCCGAGCGGCAACGCGAAGTGCGCGAATCCTTCAACCGCTTCCGGCAGATGCCGCCGGAAAGGCGCCAGCAATTGCGCCAGCAATGGCGTCAAATGACGCCCGAGCAACGGCATCGGGCGGTGCAGGGCATGCGCGCGGCGCCGGGCATGCGCGCACCGCCGCCGCATCACGTCCCGCGTTAGCGCCGCGCCGGCATGACCTTCAGGGATGATAACTGCGCTGCGCGTGCGCTCGAATCTCCTGTGGATAAAAAAGCACATCGCGGAAGCGGCCCTGACTGAACATCAGGGCTTGATCGGTGAAGTGCGGCGATGCCGGGTCGCCGCTCTCCCCGCCGCTCATGATGGCCTTGGCATGGATGGTGGGGCCGAAATCCACCGCCGCCACGAAGCTGTTGCCGACCGACCCGTAGATCTTCCTGGTTTTGCGGGGCTTCGAGGAGTCGAACGAGGCCAGCGCGCCCCACTGCGAGGGGGCGAAGCCCACCGGCAAGCTGGGCTTTGCATCGTCAAAAGGCTGCACGATGTCGTCGGTCAGGCGCTGGAAGCGATTGATCTCGCCCCACGCGATCTGCCAGCGGCCGAAGTCTCGTTGCAATTTGGAGAGCGCCGCGCTCAGGCCGTCTATGCGCTGCGCATCGCTCAATTTGCCGACCAGATAGTCGTAAGCCGGTTCATCCGCGTCGCGGGCCGCCGCGCCGTTGCGCTCGATCAAACCCTGGCCCCAGAAAATGGCAACCGCGGTTGCGACCGAATCCGTGGAGGTGCGCCGGTCCCAGCCGCGCAAGGTGTCGACCGCCTCCTTCAATTCAACGCGCCGCGGGTCGGCGCCCGGCAAGGCGTCGAAAGCGGCGATGAGCGGCGGCAGCAGAACATCGAAGGCGGTCAGGTGGCCGTCGTAGCCGGCGGCGATCAGGCTGTCCAGGGTTGCGCCGCGCAGTCTGCTCAAGACCTCGATGGCGTGCGGGCCGCGCGGATTTTCTCCCTTGGTCCACATGTAGCGCGGATAGTCCTCGCGCTTCGGGCTTTGATCCCCGGCCGCGGTGAAGGGCCAATTGTTGCTGTTGAAGAGCCAGCCATTGCTTGGATTCAGCAAGGTAATGGTGTCCGCGATGGCATGCGGGCCCTGCCATTCGGTCGCCGGATTGCTGCCGTCGACCGGATGGGTGAAATCAAACGAGGGGTCGCGCTTGGGAATGAAATTTCCGTGGAAGTAGGCGATCGTTCCATCGGCATCCGCATACACCGTGTTGTTGGACGTGTCGGTGCGCATATCCTGGGTCTTGCGGAAGGACGCATAGTCGGTGGTCTTGGTGCGCAAGTAGGACTGCGCCAAAGCACGCACCGGCGCCTGCAGCAGCTTGATGGCGATCCATTTGCCGTTTTCGGCGCGGATGATCGGCCCATGATGACTGTGATACACCGTAAAGGAACGGCTCGCCGCGCCCTTGATGGGAATGACGACTCGGCTCGCCTGAAGTTTCCTCAGACCGGTTCCGTATCGGTAGTACAGACCGTCGGATTTCTTGAGCACATCCTCGGCGTACTCGTCGATGGCATCGCCGCCGTATGAGGTGTGCATCCAGCCGTTGTGGGGATTGAAGCCCTGATAGACGAAGAACTGCCCCCACGTGACCGCCCCGTACACATCGAGGCCCGCTTCGCTGACCATCTGCAGTTCCGATCGAAAATAATAAGACGTGTGCGGATTGATCCAGAGCATCGCGTGGCCGGACGCCGTCAATTTGGGAGCAATGGCAAATCCATTCGAGCCGCCCGGCCAGGGTTCCGCGGCGGCGGCGGACGGTGCGCTCGAACGCGCCGCGGTCGGCGGCGCGGATTGCCCATAGAATTGTTGCAGCTGTTTCAAGTCGATGGTTTCGATGTCGCCGCCGATGCTGCCCTCGGTGAACGACAAGACCATCCAGGGCTCAAAATGCCGGATGACTTTGGCGTGAACGTTCGGATGCTTGGAAAGAAAATAATTCAGGCCGTCCGACCAGGCGTCCATCAAGGATTTGAGCCACCCAGGCGCCGTGCGATATTGCCGCCGCAGCCGCGCGGCGTCGATGAACAAGCGCGCGCGCAGGTCGCTGTAGAGCGCGGACTCGCCTTCCGCCTGCGCCAAGCAGCCCAGGGCGATCAGATAGTTCCGTTCGATCCGATTGAAGTCGTCCTCCGCCTGCGCATAGATCATGCCGAACACCGCGTCGGCGTCGGATTTGCCGTAGACATGCGCAATGCCCCAGTTGTCGCGAATGATGTGCACCTGCCGCGCGTATTGCTGCCAGCGCGCGCTTTCGTCAGGCGCCGGGCCGGAGGCGCCGGCGATTGCGGGAATGCACAACAACACGGCAATTAACAATTTCATGGTTTGCAAGCCTCTGGGGCCGTAGCATCGCGCAATGCGAACTTCTTTGCGCGTGGTTTTGTACCTGACGGTCCTTTTGAGCGGGGCCGCGCACGGCGCAGCCACCTTCCGGATTGCGGACTCCGCGCTGCCCACCCCGTTGGTTCTGGTCGCCTATGGGGACATGCGGTTCACGGCAGCCGTGGAAACCGCGGCCAGTTCCGCCGCCGCGCGCCGCGCGCTGGTGGCGAAGATTGCGGCGCAGAATCCGGCGGCCATCTTCATCAATGGCGACCTGACGTTTCGCGGCGTCGCCGCCGACTATGCGGTGTATCGCACCGAGACGCGCGCCTGGCGCGGCAAGCATTTGCGGGTCTATCCAGCGCTGGGCAATCATGAACTGTCTGGCTGCCTCGAATCGAGCTGTCTCGATCTGTGGTGGCGCGCCTTCCCCGAATTGCGCGGGCTGCGCTGGTACTCGGTTGCCTTCGGCGGCAGGGTGCTCGGGATCGCCTTGGACAGCGATGTCTCGCTGCTGCCCGGCAGCGCGCAGCGCAGTTGGCTGGAAGGTCAGCTGAGCGAGCTCGATCCCAAGGTTCGCGTGGTGCTCATCGTCATGCATCATCCGCCGGTCGCCGACGTGCAGACGGTCAATCTCGTGGACCACAATCCGCGTCCGAATGAAAAAGCGCTCGCGGCCTACCTGAAGACGGCGGCGCCGCGCAGCAAGGCGCGCTTCGTGGTCAGCGCGGGCCATGTACATAACTACGAGAGGCTCGAGCAGGACGGGATCACGTATCTGGTTTCCGGCGGCGGCGGCGCGACGCCTTACGAAGTCGAGCGCTCGCCGGCGGACCTATATCAAAACAGGGATTTTCCGAATTATCATTACGTGCGCTTCGAAGTGCGGGCGAATACCTTGAGCGCCGAGATGATCAGGCTCGAGGATTATGCGGCCGTCAATCCATCGCATTGGCGCGCTGCAGATCGCTTCGAGATCAACCTGCCGCCTTGACGGCCTGGATCAGCTGGCCGACGGCCGCCTGCGCATCGCCGTACAGCATGCGGGTTTGATCGAGCACGAACAGCGCGTTGTCGATGCCCGAGAATCCCTGGCCCTGGCCGCGCTTGATGACGATGACGTTCTTGGCCTTGTCGGCGTTCAGGATCGGCATGCCGTAGATCGGGCTGCCCTTGTTGGCGCGCGCATCGGGATTGACCACGTCGTTGGCGCCGATGATCGAGCGCCACGTCCGCGGTTTCGAACTCCGCATTGATCTCGTCCATGTCCGCAATCAAATCGTAGGGCACGCCGGCTTCGGCCAGCAGCACGTTCATGTGGCCCGGCATGCGGCCGGCGACCGGATGAATGGCGAACCGCACCTTGACGCCGTGGTCGATCAGCAGTTGCGCTCAGTTCCCAGACCTTGTGCTGGGCCTGGGCGACCGCCAGGCCGTAGCCCGGGCACGATGATGATCTTTTGCGAGTATGCCATCATGACGCCGGCGTCGGAGGCCTCGATCGGCTTTCTGCGTGCCGGTGACGCCGGCGCCGCCCGCGGCGGAACTCTCGCCGAAATTCGAGAACAGCACATTGCCGAGCGAGCGGTTCATCGCCTTCGCCATGAGCTGGGTCAGCAGCGTGCCGGCCGCGCCGACCACGGTGCCGGCGATGATCATGGCCGCGTTGTCGAGCACGAAGCCTTCGAAGCCGACCGCGAGGCCGGTGAGCGCGTTGTACAGCGAGATCACCACCGGCATGTCGGCGCCGCCGATGGGCAGCGTCATCGCGATGCCGAGCATCAGCGCGAACGCGAAGAACAGCGAGACCGACGGGCAGTCCGGCAGTCCTGCCCCGTGCAGCCACGATCATGACGCCGAATCACGACGGCGACGAGCAGGATCAGCCAGATTGACGAACTTCTGGCCGCCGAAGCGCACCGACTTGGTGATCAAGCCCTGCAGCTTGGCGAAGGCGATCAGGCTGCCGCTGAAGGAGACCGAGCCGATGAAGCCGCCGACGGTGGCGATGGTCAGATGCACCAGGTTGTGCTCGCTGCCGCGATACAGTTCCACCGCGGCGATCGCCGCCGCGGCGCCGCCGCCCATGCCGTTGTAGAGCGCGATCATCTGCGGCATGTCGGTCATGGCGACGCGCTTGCCGCTGACCCAGGCGATGATGCTGCCGACCGCGATGGCGACGATCACCAGCATCAGGTTGAGCGAGGACGCGCCCATGAACGCCAGGGTCACCACGGTGGCGAGCAGCATGCCGACGCCGGCCCAGCGCACGCCGCTGACGGCGGTGACCGGCGAGCTCATGCGCTTCAGGCCGAGAATGAACAGCGCGGCCGCAACGAGATACGACAGCTGGGTCAGGGTTTGAATCGGTCGAAGCGGAAGGCATGCCTTCAGGGTCCTTTCTTCTTGCCGGCCGGCGACGAACATCTTCAGCATGCGCTCGGTGACGACATAGCCGCCGACGGCGTTGCCGGCGGCGAGCAACACGCCGATGAAGCCGATGACGCGCATCAGAGTGGTATCCGCCGCCGCCAGCGCGACCATGGCGCCGACCAGCACGATGCCATGCACGAAATTCGATCCCGACATCAGCGGCGTGTGCAGGATGACCGGCACGCGCGAGATGACCTCGTAGCCGGTGAAGGCGGCCAGCATGAAAATATAAAGCGCGATGACGCCGTCGATCATGTCTTCTGTCCCTCCACCGCCTTGCGCGTCGCCTCGTGCTTGATCTGCCCGGCGTGCGTGAGCACGGCGCCCGCGAATACTTCGTCGTTCCAATCGATCGCCAGTTCGCCCTTGGGGAGCGCCGGCTTCGAGAAAATTGAACAGATTGCGCGAATACATTTCGCTGGCGTGGTACGGCAGCGAGGCGGGCAGATTCACGGGGCCGACGATCTTGACGCCGCCGTGCACGACGGTCTCGCCGGCCTTGGTCAGTTCGCAATTGCCGCCCTGCTCGGCGGCGATATCGACGATCACCGAGCCCGCCTTCATGCGCTCGACCGCAGCCTGGGTGATGATGCGCGGCGCCGCGCGCCCCGGCACCGACGCCGTGCTGATCACCGCATCGCTTGCGGCGATACGCGCGTCCAGGACTTCCTGCTGCTTGGCCTTCTCCTCCGGCGTGAGCTCGCGCGCATAGCCGCCCGATCCTTCCGCCGAAACGCCGGTCTCGATGAACTTCGCGCCGAGCGATTTGACCTGATCCTTGGTCGCGCTGCGCACGTCGTACGCTTCGACCACCGCGCCCAGGCGCTTGGCGGTGGCGATGGCCTGCAATCCGGCGACGCCGGCGCCGATGACCAGCACCGCGGCGGGCCGGATCGTGCCCGCCGCGGTGGTCAGCATGGGCAGAAATCTTTCCAGCGTATTCGCCGCGATCAGCGCCGCCTTGTAGCCGGCGACCGAGGCCTGCGAGGACAGCGCGTCCATCGACTGGGCGCGCGAGATGCGCGGCACCAACTCCATCGCAAAGCTGGTGATGCCGCGCTCGTTGAGCGCCCGGACCAGATCCGGGCGGGCATAGGCCTGCATGAAGCCGATGACGACCGCGCCTTTCTTGAGCGCTGCGACTTCCGTCAAGGAGGGCGGCTGCACTTTCAAGATAACGTCGGCGCGAGGCGAGAATCGTGGAGGCGTCGCTGAATTCGGCATCCGCATACAGGGCATCGGGAAAATGCGCCGCCGCCCCCGCGCCGCGTTCGATCAGCACTCGAACGCCCAGGCGCCTTCAGTTTGGCGGCGATTTCCGGAACGAGCGCGACGCGGGTTTCTTTGGCAGCGGTCTCCCTGAGGACGCCGACGACGACAGACATGCAGAACTCTCCCAAGCCGGAACTTAGCGCGAAACGTTGAATTATGGCATAAGACTCGACTATCTTTAGTATGTTATGAACCTGAGCGAGCAACGACAAGCTGCAATTGCTGGACTGGCGGGACGAGGTTGCGGTGGTTTCGCACGCGCTATCCGTTGTCCCAGCAGATCCTGCGCACCGATGTTTCCGGCATGCCGCTGGAATGGGTCGACTACCGGGAAGCCGCGCGCCTGTATCACACCGAACAGGTGGCCTATACCTGCGGAACGCTGCTGTACCGGCTGTACGGAGGCACCTGCGCGCGGACCGGACTGCGCACCATCGTCGACGTCAATTCGATCATCGCCACGCTCGGCATACCGGCAATCCGGGCAACCTGCGCGGCGCGGCGCTACACGCCGCCGCTCAACAATCAGACGCTGTTCCGCCGCGATGCCTACCTGTGCCTGTACTGCGGCGCGCGCTTTACCTACAGCCTTCTGTCCCGGGACCATGTGACGCCCTTCAGCCGCGGCGGCCAGGATACCTGGAGCAATGTGGTTTCGGCCTGCCGCCGCTGCAACAATGCCAAGGCATCGCGCACGCCGGAGCAGGCGGGCATGCAGCTGCTGGCCGTGCCTTTCACGCCGACCTACGCCGAATACATCTTCTTGAAGGGCCGCCGCGTGCTCGCGGACCAGATGGAATACCTGGTGGCGCATTTCCCGCGTTCCAGCCCGCTGCACGAGCGCATGCAACGCTGGCCGATGTGAGCGCGGTCGCGGGGCATCCCGTGCCGCGATCGGGCGTCGTGTACCACATCGACGCCAGCTATTTCATCTTTCGCGCCCACCATTCCATGCCGCCCGATATGGTGGATGGCGACGGCAACGCCACGCATGCCCTGTACGGCTTCGCGCGCTTCCTCGCGGATCTCCTCGAGAGGGTGCGGCCCGAACGCATCGGCGTCGCCTTCGACTTGAGCCTGCGCGGCGAGACATCCTTCCGCAACGCCATTTATCCGGCATACAAGGCCAATCGCGAAGCGCCGCCCGCCGCTTTGGAGCGGCAATTCACGCTGTGCCGCGAGTTTTGCCGGCATATGGGCCTGGCCGAGTTCGCCAGCGCGGAATACGAAGCCGACGATATCATCGGAACCTTGGCGGCGCGTTCGCGCGCGGCGGGTCTGCGCAACGTTTTGGTGACGCGCGACAAGGACTTGTCCCAATTGATACGGGACGGCGACGTATTTTGGGATTACAGCGGCAACACCCGCTATCACTACCACGAGATCGGTCCGCGCTTCGGCGTCGTACCCGAACTCATCGCCGACTTTTTGGCGCTCACCGGGGACAGTGTCGACAACATCCCGGGCGTGCCGGGCGTGGGCAAGAAGACCGCCGCGGAACTGTTCGGCATCTTCGGTTCCCTCGATGAACTGTATGCAAATCTTCGATCGCATTCCGCTCTTGAAATTGCGCGGCGCCGCCGCTGTCGCTGCTAAACTACTGGCTCACAAGGACGCCGCCTACCTTGCCCGACGTCTGACCGGCATCGTATGCGACATGCCGATCGAGGCGACGCTCGACGACCTGAAGCCGAGACCGCAGGATCGCGGCGGGCTCGATGCATTTTTCGACGCGCACGGATTCGGCAATATTTTGCGGCAGCAGGTGCGGCGCATCGCCATCGCTGCGTAAAGACGGGGGAGTGAACATGGCGCAGAAAGACATCCAATCGGTCCTGAACGAGGACCGCTTATTTCCGCCCGCCAAAGCGTTTGCGGAGCATGCCACGCTCAAGGCCGCCGAATTGCAGAGCCTGTACGACAAGGCGGCGAACGACTACGTCGGATTCTGGGCGGATTTGGCCCGGTCTGAAATCGATTGGCAAAAGCCCTTTACGGTGCCGCTGGATGATTCGCGCGCGCCCAATTTCCGTTGGTTCACCGACGGCGAGCTGAACGTGTCGCACAATTGTCTGGATGTGCATTTGGCGCGCAGGGGCGAGAAGCTCGCCGTCATTTTCGAAGGCGAGCCCGGCGATGTGCGCAAGCTGACCTATCGGCAACTGCATCAAGAAGTGTGTCAGTTCGCCAATGCGCTCAAGGCCCTTGGCATCGGCCGCGGCGATCGCGTGATCATCTACATGCCGCTGATCCCCGAGGCCATTGTCGCGATGCAGGCGTGCGCGCGCATCGGCGCCGTGCATTCGGTGGTATTCGGCGGATTTTCGGCGAACGCCGTGAAAGATCGCATCGAAGACGCGGGCGCGAAGCTCGTCATTACCGCCGACGCCGGGTGGCGCGGCGGCCATGCGGTGGAGCTCAAAGCCGCGGTCGACAAAGCGCTGTCGGAGGGCTGCGAGTCCGTGCGGCGGGTGATCGTCTATCGACGCACCGGCACCGCCTGCGCGATGCACGCCGGCCGGGATGTGTGGTGGCACGATGCGATTTCCGGACAGCCGGCGAGCTGCGATGCGGAATGGGTCGATGCCGAGCATCCCTTGTTCCTGTTGTATACCTCCGGGTCCACCGGAAAACCCAAGGGGATTCAGCACAGCAGCGGCGGCTATCTGCTCAACGCCAGGCTGACGACGAAATGGGCCTTCGATCTGAAGGACGACGATGTCTACTGGTGCACGGCGGATGTCGGCTGGGTGACCGGCCACACCTACGTGGTGTACGGGCCTTTGGCGGCAGGCGCCACCGTGTTCATGTACGAAGGCGCCCCGACTTTCCCCGACGGCGGGCGCTTCTGGAAAATGTGCCAGACGCATGGAGTCAGCATTTTCTACACCGCGCCCACGGCGATTCGAGCGCTGATGAAGCTGGGCGACGCGGTGCCGGGCAAATACGATTTGCGAAAACTGCGGGTGCTCGGCAGCGTCGGCGAGCCCATCAATCCCGAGGCGTGGATGTGGTATCACCGCGTAATCGGGGCACAGCGCTGCCCGATCGTCGACACCTGGTGGCAGACCGAAACCGGCGCCGCCATGATGGCGCCGATTCCCGGCGTGACCGCCACCAAACCCGGTTCCTGCACCAAGCCGCTGCCCGGAATCTTCGCGGACATTGTCGATGAAGACGGCCGCCCCGTGAAGACCCCGGATGCGGGCGGATACCTGGTGATCAAGCGGCCGTGGCCTTCGATGCTGCGCACGATTTGGGGCGACAACGACCGCTACATCCAGACGTATTGGGAAAAATTCAAGAATCGCTACTATGTCGCCGGCGATTCGGCGCGCCGCGACAAGGACGGCTATTACTGGATCATGGGGCGCATCGACGATGTTCTCAACATCGCGGGCCACCGGCTCGGCACCATGGAAATCGAGTCCGCGTTGGTCGCCCATGCCAAGGTGGCGGAGGCCGCCGTGGTCAGCAAGCCGCACGAGATCAAAGGTGAATCGGCATTTGCCTACGTCGTGCTCAACGTGGCGAGGCCGCAGGGCGCCGCCGCGCAAGCCTTGATCGATGAGCTTCGCGGCTGGGTCGGCGATCAGCTGAGCCCCATCGCCAAGCCCGATGAAATTCGCCTTACCGACAACCTGCCAAAAACACGCTCCGGCAAAATCATGCGCCGCCTGCTGCGGGCGGTCGCTCGCGGCGAGGAAATCACCCAGGATATGTCCACGCTGGAGAACCCGGCCATCATCGATCAGTTGCGCGGCATGGATTCCGCTCCGCCCGCACAGTCGAAAAAAGCGCCGAAGAAAGCCGCGAAACGTCCGGCCCGGAAGGCCAAGCGCGCCGCAAAGCGCGCGAAACGCACAGCCGCCGCGCCCAAGACGGCGGCGCGCAAAGGCCGGCTTGCAAAGAAGCCCGCCAGGCGCGCCAAAGGTGCCAAGCCTGCAAAGCGCGCCAAGCCCAAGGCGCGCGCGGCGCGGCGCAAGAAATAATTCTTCGCTTACTTCGGCGTCTTCACCAACACATAGGTGAGGGAGCCGTTGGGCAACACGAAAGTCCTGTGCGGCGTGCCGGCGGGAATGAACAGCACATCGCCGGCGGCCAGCGAATAATCGGTTCCGCCGGAGATGTCGCCGCCGAGCCATTCGGTGGGGGACGCTTCATGATTGCCGCTGACCCGGCCGCCGACGGTTATCTTCGCATGGCCGCTCTTGACGACGTAAATGTCGTTGAACTTCATGTGAACCTCTGTTTCGCCGCTTTTATCCCGGCGAATGACAAAGACGTCGGAACCCGTTCCGTTGAGAAATCGATTGACCGCGATTCCCTTGACGGGGTGCTCGACCATGGCCTCGAGCCGCGCTGCCGAAATGAATTGCACCTTGGGTGCGGCTTCTTCGGCAAGCGCCCATGCCGCCGCGCACACGCCGAGCACGGCCGCCGCCAAGCCGATTGGCATTGTCCAAACTTCCCGTTTCATCCGTAACCCCCTTGTTCGACATGGCCGTTCGCACTGATCGTCCGAACCTCCAATATCGCGCACTGGCGCGCGGTTTGCCTGATAATCGCTCCATGAACCTGAATCAAGTCACGCTGCCGTCCACCAACGTGGAGCGCTCGGCCGCCTTCTACCGCAGTTTGGGTTTCACGCAAATCGTCAGCGCCCTGCCGCGCTACGCCAGATTCGAATGCCAGAACGGCGCGACGTTTTCGCTGCACGCGTTCGACACGGTGCTCCCATCGCAAACCGTGGTCTATTTCGAGTGCGACGATTTGGATGCCGCCTATGAGCGGCTGTGCAAGCTCGGAATCGAATTCAACCAGGCGCCCAAGGACCAGATCTGGCTGTGGCGAGAGGCCTACCTGCAAGATCCGGACGGCAATATCATTTGTCTGTATCACGCCGGAAATACCCGCCGCTTTCCGCCCTGGCGCCTGTCGGACGACTCGCCCCGGCTTTGACCGAAAAACTGAGGACTTAAGGCCCCGGTTCCGCTAAAATACGCGCGCCGGGAAGGGCGAACATAGACGCCTCGCGTGCCTCACGCGAACGACACGGCACTCCATCCAGTCGAGCTTTGTTGGGCAATCGTGGCTGCGGCGGCCGCATTTTTTAGTGTGATCGGACAATATGCTTTCCACATCCAATGTCGCCGTTCAATTCGGCGCCAAGCCGCTCTTCGAGCAGGTGACGGTCAAGTTCTGCGACGGCAATCGTTACGGCCTGATCGGCGCGAACGGTTCGGGCAAGTCCACGCTCATGAAGGTGCTGGGCGGCGATCTCGAGGCAAGCGCCGGCGACGTGATGCTGCAGGTCGGGATGCGGCTCGGCAAGTTGAATCAGAACCAATTCGGCTACGAGGATGAGCGCGTGCTCGACGTGGTCATGCGCGGCCATGCGGAGCTGTGGGCGGCGATGCAGGAGCGCGATCGCATCTACGCCGATCCCAACGCCACCGACGAGGATTACATGCGGGCGGCGGAACTCGAGGGCGTGTTCGCCGAATACGGCGGTTACGACGCCGAAGCGCGCGCCGGCGCCATCCTCACCGACGCCGGCATCCATGAGTCACGGCACAACGGTCCCATGCGCGAGGTGCCGCCGGGCCTGAAGCTGCGCGTATTGCTGGCGCAGGCCCTGTTCTCCAATCCCGACGTGCTGCTGCTGGATGAGCCGACCAACAACCTGGATATCAATTCCATTCGCTGGCTGGAAGGCGCGCTCAACGACTACAACGCCACGATGATCATCATCAGCCACGATCGTCACTTCCTGAATCAAGTGTGCACGCACATTGCGGACCTGGACTTTCAGCAGTTGAAGATTTATCCGGGCAACTACGATGATTTCATGCTGGCTTCGGTGCAGGCGCGCGCGCGGGTCGAGGCGGCGAATGCCAAGGCGAAGGACCGCATTTCGGACCTGCAGGAGTTCGTGCGGCGCTTCTCGGCCAATGCTTCCAAGGCGCGTCAGGCCACCTCCCGCAAACGGGCAGCTGGAAAAAATCAAGATCGAGGAGATCAAGCCCTCGTCGCGGCAGAATCCCTACATCCGCTTCGAGCAAGGCAAGAAGCTGTATCGCTCGGCGGTAACGGTGGAGAAAGTGAGCTTCGCCTATCCCGGAAGCGGCGAGAAGGTGCTCGACGAATTGAGTTTCAACGTCGAGGCAGGCGAGCGCATCGCCATCATTGGCCCCAATGGCGTCGGCAAGACGACCCTGATGCGCTGTCTCGCCGGGGAGCTTCGGCCCACGAGCGGCACGGATCGTCTGGGTCGAAAACGCCGAAGTCGGCTACATGCCGCAGGATCCGCAGGCCGAGTTCGAGGACAAGATCGACTTGTTCGCCTGGATGTCCCACTACACCGGCAAGGCGGACGACGATCAGATCGTCCGCGCCACCTTGGGACGGTTGCTGTTCTCCGGTGATGAAACGAAAAAATCCGTGAAGGTGCTGTCGGGCGGCGAGAAGGGCCGGATGATCTACGGCAAACTGATGCTCACCAAGCCCAATGTGCTGCTGCTGGACGAGCCGACCAATCACATGGACATGGAAACCATCGAGTCGCTGCAGATCGGCCTGGAAAACTATGCCGGCACGCTGATCTTCGTGTCGCATGACCGTGAGTTCGTCGGCGGCCTCGCGACCCGTATCATCGAGCTGCGCGCCGGCGGCAAGATCGTCGATTTCCACGGCACCTATGACGAATATTTGAAATCGCAGGGGCTGGAAATCTAGAAATCCCGTGCGCCGGGCTTCTGGCGCTCGGCGCGCACTGCTGGCAGTATTCGTCCGATGAATCTGAGCGCCGACCGCCTGCAAAAGAAATTCGGCGCGATCACCGCTGTGGCGGAAGTCTCCTTCGCGGCCGAGTCCGGCAAGATCCTCGGCCTGCTGGGGCCGAACGGCGCCGGCAAGTCGACCACCATCGGTATGCTCGCCGGTCTAATCCGGCCGGATTCGGGAAAGGTCTCGATCGACGCGGCGACCCTGGGAACCGGCGCAGACCCGACCAAGCGCAAGTTGGGGCTGGTGACGCAGGAGATCGCACTGCTCGAAGAGCTGCCGGCGCGCATGAATCTGGAATTTTTCGGCGGCTTGTACGGCCTGTCGGGGCCGCTGCTGCGCGCAAGAATTGCGGCCGTGTTGGAACTGACGAGCCTCTCGGACCGCGCCCGCGACCCGCCGAACACGTTCAGCGGCGGCATGCGTCGCCGCTTGAACATCGCCTGCGCGTTGTTGCACGAGCCGCAAATATTGTTGCTGGATGAACCGACGGTGGGTGTCGATCCGCAAAGCCGCAATGCCATTTTCGAGACCATCGAGGTGCTGGCCGCTGAAGGGCGGACGGTGGTCTATACCACCCACTACATGGAAGAGGTGGAGCGGCTGTGCGATCGCATCGTCATCGTGGATCATGGGCGCGTGCTCGCGGACGACTCGCTGACCCGGCTGTTGGCGGGTGCGCACCTGGGCAACAAGCTGACTTTGCAATACGACACGCCGCCCGACGCCGCGGCGCTTGCGGAAATCAAGGATCTGCCGGGGGTCATCCAGGTCGATATTGCGGGAACCGAAGTGACGGTCTGCGCCAATGATCTCGGCACCGCCGCACCGCGGGTACTCGAACGGCTGGCCGCCCGTGGTTTCAGTTGTCAGGAGTTGACCAGCCGGCGCGCCAATCTCGAGGATGTGTTTCTGGCATTGACGGGGCGCAGCCTGCGCGACACATGAGCTCAACTTTCACGGCATTTCGCGCCCTGGTGCGCAAGGACATCGCGATATTCTTACGCGACCGCCGCGCCTTGGTCGTCAGCGTGCTGACGCCGATCGTGGTCGCCGCGTTCTTCGGTTTTCTGTTCGGCGGCACCGGCTCCGGCGGCAACCCGGTCTCGCGCATGAAGGTCGGCGTCACCGATTTGGATCACAGCGCGCTGACCAAAGCGGTGCTGGAAAGCTTGAGCGCGGACGCGTCCCTCGAAATCCAAGAACTCCCGCAGGATCAGGCGCTGCAGCTGGTGCGCAGCGGCAAACTGCGGGCCGCCATCGTGTTTCCAGCCAATTTTGAGGCTGCTGCGACCGGTGCCTTGGTCGGCAGCGGCCCGATGCCCGACGTCAAGCTGCTCTATGACCCCTCGCAATCCATGGTTCGGCCGATGGTCGCGGGATTGTTGTCCCAGCACGTGATGCAACGGCTGTCGCGGCCGAACTTCATCGGCAGCGCCAAGCCCATTCCCTTCAACGTCGACAATGTTGCGGTCACGACCGGGCCTCGATACAACTCGTACGCCCACTCCTTTGCGGGCATGAGCATTCAATTCATTCTGTTCATGGGCATCGATGCCGGCATTGCGCTGCTGCTGATGCGTCAAGAAGGCATGTGGCGCCGTTTGCGCGCGGCGCCCTTGTCCCGTGCCGTGCTGCTCGGCAGCCGCGTGGCGGCAACCACGCTGATCGCGATCATGATTCTGGCGGTCGTATACCTGGTGGCACGCGTGCTGTTCGATGTGCGTATCGCCGGCAGCGTGCCGGGCTTCGCGATGGTGGCGTGCGCTTTTGCGCTGCTGGCGGCCACCACCGGACTCATGATCGCCTCGCTCGGCCGTTCGGTGGGCGCGACCCGCGGGGTCGCCATGTTTTCCGTGCTGATACTGGTGATGCTCGGCGGCGCCTGGGTGCCGGCGTTCCTGTTCCCTGAATGGCTGCAGCACGTGACCGAGTTCGTGCCGACCCGCTGGGCCGTGGACGGACTCGATGCCATGACCTGGCGCGGTCTGCCGTTGAAGGACGCCATTGCACCCACGGCGATATTGGTGGGATGGTCGGCTCTGTTTGCGCTGATCGCCGTCTGGCGTTTCAATTGGGAAAATGACTGACGGTTTCAAATTCGCGAGGGGGTATTAAATCAATGAAGCTTGCCGTGTCGTGTGCGTGCATATTTTTGAGCGCCTCCTCGATGGCCGCCGCCGCGGCGCCATCCAAGGCTGCCGTGGCTGCGGAATCCCTCACGATCAACCGGATCGCCGACGCGGGATTCAACCATAGCGAGGTCGTCGATACCGCGGCCTACTTGGCCGATGAGATCGGCGGCCGCATGACCAACTCGCCCGCCATGCGCAAAGCGGAGAAATGGACGCAGGAGAAGTTCAAGGGTTGGGGATTGAAGAATGTCAGATCCGAAGGTTTTGATTTTGGACGCGGGTGGTGGATCGAGTCCTCGCACGCGCGGATGATCGCGCCAAGGCCCCTGGAACTGCGCGCAATCCCGCTGGCGTGGACGCCCGCGACCAATGGGGTCTTGAGCGCACCGATCATCGTTGCGCCGATGGCCAATGAGAGCGACTTCGCCGAATGGAAGGGCAAATTGGCCGGCAAGATCGTGTTGGTCACCTGGCCTGCGCCGCCCAAGGACGATGGCGAGGCGCCCTTCCAGCGCCTCACCGACGCTGAAATCGCCAAGCTGGACAAATACGAGCAGCCGACGTTCGACCCGCAACTGCGCAAGAAGCGCATCGAGCGGTTCCGCTTCAGAGCGAATTTGGACGCGTTTCTGGCGCAGGAGGGCGCGGTGGCGCTGGTGCAGATGTCGCGCAGCGATGGTCGACTGGTGCACGGCGAAGGCTACGGCTATCGCGTGGGCAAGACCGCAAAGCTTCCGGGTCTCGAACTCGCGGCGGAAGATTACCGAAAACTGACGCGTCTTGCGAAACGCGGCGAAATCCGCCTGGAAATCGACAGCCGGGTCCATTTCGAGGATGCGGATCACAACGCCTACAACACCTTGGCGGACATCCCCGGCGATGACCCGCATGCCGGCTACGTCATGGCCGGAGCGCATTTGGATAGCTGGGTTGCCGGCGACGGCGCCGCCGACAACGGCGCCGGCAGCGCGGTGGTGATGGAAGCGGCCCGCATTCTCGCCAGCCTGGGCGTGCACCCGAAACGCACCATTCGCTTCGCGTTGTGGGCGGGCGAGGAACAAGGACTGCTGGGATCGGAGGCGTACGTGGAGAAGTATCTTGCGCGCCGGCCGCAGCCGACCGATCCCGCCGAGGCCGATTTGCCGCCGTACTTTTTCGGCGATCTGTACCCGGTGCAGACGCTGCCGGGCTTCGCCGATTTGGCGGCTTACTTCAACATCGACAACGGCTCGGGAAAGATTCGCGGCATTTACGCGGAGGGCAATTTCGCCGTGGTGCCGATCCTGCGCGAATGGCTGTCGCCCTTTGCCAGCATGGGCGCGAGCACGGTCGTGGCAGAGCCGACCGGAGGAACGGACCATGTGTTTTTGAGCCGTCTCGGACTGCCGGCATTCCAGTTCATCCAGGATCCCTTGGATTACGAGACCCGGGTGCATCACACCGATCTCGATACCTTCGATCATCTGCGTCCGCTCGATTTGCGGCAGGCCTCGGTGGTGCTCGCGACGGTGCTCATGGCGGCGGCCGACAGCGACAAGCCGCTGCCGCGCAAGACCGTGCCCACGCAACCGGCGGTAACCGATCCATTCGCCTACCCGGATCCGACCAAGAAATAACGGGCAAGCCGCGGCTGCGCGGATTACCGGACGCGGCCGCTAGTCTAGGCCTGCTTTAAGCGGCCGCGGCGAAAATCGGCGATGATTTCCCGCGCGGCGTTGTGCCCCGGCGCCCCGGTGACACCGCCGCCGGGATGCGTGCCCGAGCCGCACATGTACAGGCCCTTCAGTGGACCGCGATAGTCGCCGTGTCCGAGCATCGGCCGCGCCGAAAACAGCTGATCCAAACTCAAGGCGCCATGGAAAATATCGCCGCCCACGAGACCGAAGGTGCGTTCAAGATCCAGCGGGCTCATGATTTGCCGTCCCAGCACCGCTGCTTTGAAGTTCGGCGCGTGGGAGTTGACCAAATCGATCATCACGTCCGCGACCTCCTCGCGATGCGCATCCCAGGACGCATCGTTCGGCAGCACCGGAGCGACGTGCTGGCAGAAAAGGCTGGCGACATGTTGCCCGGGGGGCGCCAGGCTGTCGTCGAGGGTGGAAGGAATCAGCATTTCCACGATGGGCCGTTTCGACCATCCGCCGGCCTTGGCATCCAAGTACGCCTGGTCCATATAGGCGAGGCTCGGCGCCATGATGATGCCCGCGGTGTGATGATCGGCGCCGGCGCGGCCGGGCAACGCCTTGAAGTCCGGCAATTCCGCCAGCGCGACGTTCATGCGGAAGGTTCCGGATCCGCAGCGCCAATGCTTGATGCGCTCGCGAAAGTCCTGCGGCAATACACCCGAGTCGATCAGCGAGCCGTACAGCAATTTCGGATTGAGGTTCGACACCACGCTGCGTGCGCGAATCGCTTCGCCTTTTTCGGTGATCGCGCCGACCGCGCGGCCGCCTTCGACCAAAACCTCCCGCACCGGACTCGCGACCCGAATTTCCACGCCGCGCGCCGCCGCCGCCTTGGCCATGGCCTGGGTGATGGCACCCATTCCTCCGATCGCGTGTCCCCACGCGCCCTTCTTGCCGTTGACCTCGCCAAACACGTGATGCAGGAGCACATAGGCGGATCCGGCCGCATAAGGACTCGCGTAGTTGCCGACCACGCCGTCGAAGCCATAGGCGGCCTTGATCGGCGCGCTCTCGAACCATGCGTCGAGATAGTCGCCCGCCGATTTCACGAATAAATCCAACAGCTCGCGCCGCATCGGCAGATCCAGCTTGGCGATCCGTTTCGCCTGGCGCGCCCCGCGCAGCATCTCAGGCAATGCCTGAAGCCATCCGCCGGCGGTGACATTGGGCGGCGTTTGCAGCACCAGATCGCGCAGTACATCGGCGATCACGTCCAGACGTTCGCCATAGGCGTTCAGGCGCCCGGCATCGCGCGCCGAGAACTTTGCAACTTCTTGGGCGGTGCATCCGGCGCCGACCTTGAGATAGCTGCTCTCGTCCAGCGGCAGAAAATTGGCCAGCTTGCGCTCGACGATGCGCAGGCCATGGCCCGGCAAGTCCAGATCTCGGATGATCTTCGGATTGAGCAGCGAAACGGTGTAGGCCGCCACGGAGTTGCGAAAGCCGGGGTGAAATTCTTCGGTGACGGCAGCTCCGCCGACCACCGCGCGGCGCTCGAGCACCGTTACCTTGAGTCCCGCGGCCGCGAGATAGGCGGCGCACACGAGCCCGTTATGGCCGCCGCCGACGATGACCACGTCGCGCATCGATTCAGCCACGGGTATCGCAGATCCCGGCGGCGTTGCTCCAACCGGCCCCCGGCGAATGCTCCAGGCTGCTTTCTGGAATGACCTCGCGCATGCGGCGCGCAAAACTTCGCAACGACACTTCGTTGTGCCCCAACGGGCCCGGCGAGTAGCTGCGCGAGCCCATGCCGGCTTGCACCCTTTCGATCAAGGCCTTGTCCTCCAGGCTGACGCGGCGATTGATGCGCCAGTTGAGATAGCGCGCCGCGCGCATTTCACGCCTGTCATCGGGGTGCGCATACGCGATCTCTCTGACCAGGGTCTCGGTGGGCGAGATCGGGATCATTTGCATGAAGTCGACCTGATCGGGGTAGACGTCGAAGGCGACGTTCGGCCACAGCTTGAAATAGGTCCATAGGCGCTGGCGGTTCTCCGGCAGGTGCGCCACGCGCGGCAGCACGGCTTGATACATGCGCTCCGACGGCTGCGCCGACGGGGCATCGCGAAGATGACCCCACATTTTGTCGACCCACCGCTCGGCTTCGATTCCGTATGACTGGCCGAACAATCGCGTCAGGCCGGGATGCGCGACCGCAATATGCATCCCGTCCGAATAATTGTCCGTGACGTTTTTCCAGTTGACGTGACGCAATCGCAGCGTTACGCGCCCCAGAGGCTTGAGATCCTCGAATCGATAGCACGCCAGCTCCTGCTCATAAGGCGCCAGCATTTCAGCGACGCCCGGCAATCCAGGCTGCAATCGGACGAATACGAACCCCTGGAAAATCTCGACCTCCAGCGGCTTCAGCCCGTAATGCTCGGGCGCGAAGTCGACGAATTCCTTGCGATGCGGCACGGCGACGAGCGCCCCGTCGAGATCGTAGGTCCAGGCGTGGTAGGGACACACGATGCGTCCGGGGCAATGTCCGGCGGCGCCGTCGAGAAGCCTCGAGGCGCGATGGCGGCAGACGTTGAAGAAAGCCTTCACGCCATGATCGCGGCCGCGCACCGCGACGATGGGTTCTCCGAGGAAATCCAGCGTGTGGTAGTCGCCGGGAGCCGGAATGTCGCTGAGGTGACAGATGATTTGCCACGATGCGGCGAAGATCCGCTGTTTTTCGGCGCGCAGGAAGTCGGCGTCCCGATATATCCATCCGGGCAGACTGAAGTCTTCTTCCAATGCGCGGCGCCGTGCGTCCATGGGGGATTCACCGTTTCCAGCTCTTGTTGAACGCTAGTATAACAAGAGAGGAGCTCAAATTTTGCGGGGTTTTTCCCGCAAAATTCGCGGGAAGGCGCCCGCGCAAAGGGCGTTGACCCAATCCTCGCAGATACCGATCGCCTCACGCGGCTTGAATGTCTCGGAACTGAGGCTCAATTCGACCCACAGGCCATCGAGCAGCGCGCAAAGCGCGATCGCGGCGGAGCGCAGCTTCAGTTTGGGCGCCGCGCCGGAATCGGCCAATTCGCCCAGCAACCCCTCCAACATGGAGCGATATTTGCCGTAGGTTCGGTCGTGAACCTCGCGGATCTCGCGGGAGTGCGCGACCATGCTCCAAAACACCACCCACACGTTGAACAACTGCGGATCGAGGAGCTTCGGCGCGAACGACGCGCGGAAAAAATCGCTCAAGCGTTCGCGCGGCGATGCACTGCGGTCGCGGGCGCGGGCGCGCAGCTCTTCCTGCAACGAAAGCGCCAGAGTCTCATAGGTCTCCGCGATCAAGCCCGACTTGCTGGGGAAGTGGTGGTTGATCAGGCCGATGGAGACGCCCGCCGCGGCGCTGATGCGGCGCACCGAAACGCCGTCGTGGCCGTACTTCTTCAAACAGCGCAACGTGGCCTCGATCAAGGCTTCGCGGCGCACCGCGGGCGTGGCGCGACGAAACTTCGGTACCCGCGGCTTTTTCTTCAAAGCTACGCCGCGCGATACGCTCTGTAATCCAGCCCGAGCGCACTCGCGACCGCCTCGTGCGTCAACTGACCCGCATGCACGTTCAAACCCTTGGCCAGCCCGGGGTCCTTGGAGATGGCGGTGCGCCAGCCGTCATCGGCGAGCGCCTTCACATACGGCAACGTCGCATTGGTCAGCGCAAAGGTCGAGGTCCGCGGCACGGCCCCCGGCATGTTCGTGACCGCGTAATGGATGACGCCGTCCAGCACATAGGTCGGTTCGGCATGAGTCGTCGGATGACTGGTCTCGAAGCAGCCTCCCTGATCGATTGCGATATCGACGAGCACCGCGCCCGGCTTCATGGTCTTGACCATGGCGCGCGTGACCAGTTTGGGTGCCGCAGCTCCCGCGATCAGCACCGCGCCGATGACCAGATCGGCGTCCCGCACCAGCTCCTCGATGGCGTGCGCGGTCGAGTACACGGTCTTGAGCTGGCTGCCGAAGATCGCCGAGAGCTCTCGCAAGCGCTTGACCGAGCGATCCACGACGGTCACGTCGGCGCGCAGGCCGACCGCCATTTCCACGGCGTGAGTGCCGGAAACACCGCCGCCGAGCACCACGACCTTGGCGGGCGCCACGCCGGGCACGCCGCCGAGAAGCACGCCGAATCCGCCGTTGGCCTTTTGCAGGCAATTGGCGCCGACCTGGACCGACATGCGTCCTGCCACTTCACTCATCGGAGTCAACAGCGGCAGCGAGCCGTCGGGTGCGGTTACCGTCTCATAAGCGATGGCGGTGGCACCCGAGGCGAGCAGCGCCATCGTTTGTTCGCGATCGGCCGCCAAATGCAGATAAGTGAACAGCGTCTGATTGCTGCGTAACATTTTGCACTCGGCCAGCTGCGGCTCCTTGACTTTCACGATCAGATCGGTGGCGCCGAAGATGTCCTCTACTTTCTTGGAGATCGCCGCTCCTGCCGCCTGGTAGTGCGAATCGTCGAAGCCAATGCCTGCTCCCGCACCGCTTTGCACGATGACCTGATGTCCCGCATCGACGAGTTCGCGAACCCCCGCGGGTACCAGCCCGACTCGATACTCATGAATTTTGATCTCTTTGGGGACGCCGATTTTCATAAAGTCGCTCCGCAGGGTGGGCCGGGATGGCAAGGTTACTCACCCAGGCGTCGAGAAACAATCCGGGACGGAACGGGATCAGGCGATATCGGCCAGTTCACGCACGAGCAGACGTTGCCAGAGCCATTCTTGCCGCGTTTTCGGCGCATTCAGCGACATGCGCTCCAAATATGGCCTGACCGCGCCCGGTGTGCCGAGCGAAGCCGCGGCTGCACCAATGGCCTTGACACGCGGCCAACGGCCCGAAGTCCTCTCCTTCAGTCTGCCAAGCGCCTTCGCCAGCACGATCTCCTCGTTGGTGAGGTCGGTGCCGAACGGATATTCGGAAAACAATCCTCGGGCTCGCGGCAGGATGAAGCGCTCTTCCAGGGCGCGTGGGGTGTTGTTCCGATGCATTTCGGGGATCTGAAAGCCGGCGCGCAATTTTCCGGCCGCTTGGGCTTCCCGCTTCAGTCCGTCCTGAAAGCGCGAATCGGCGATGTTCAAGACGGCGGCGATCGAATCCTGATCGCTCAGGCCGCGCAAATCGGCGACGCCGTATTCGGTCACCACCATGTCGCGCAAATGACGCGGAATGGTCGTGTTTCCGTAGTTCCACAGGATGTTCGAGGTGATCTTGCCGTGCTTCTCGCGCGTGCTGCGCAGCGTGAGAATCGAACGCGCGTCCGGCAGGGAATGCGCCATCGCCACAAAATTGTACTGGCCGCCGACGCCGCTGACGACGCGCCCGTCGGCCAGACCGTCCGACACCGCCGCCCCCAGCAGCGTCATCATCATGGTGGAATTCAAAAACCTGCCGTGCCGGCGCTGTGCAATTTTCAACGCTTGATCGGCGCCGTCGAGCTGATTGACGAAGGAGACTGCGCACATCGAAAATTGGCGCCGCTCCGCCTCGGGCAAATCGCGCAGCGCCGCGTAAAATCCGCGCGGCCCCAGGAAAAAGGCGCCATGCAGCAGGGTGCCGCCGCACAGCTGCCGCCCGGTGCACAGCGCCAGCAGGTCGCGGCGGCCGGCGGCCGTGTGCAGAGTTGCCGGGACCGCTTGGCCCTCGGAGTTCTCGATGCGTCCGTCGCGGTAGCGGCAATCGCGCCGGAACACCCCGGCCTCCTGCAATACCGAAAAGTCCGCGGCGCTCAACGGACTCTCGAACCCCCCATCCGCCAACGCCGCCAGAAATTCCTCATCGATGCGCTCGCCAACCGCTCCTGCGTTCAACAGCCGTTGGATGCGCACGTCCGCATAGACGCGCCGCCGCAGCACGCCGCTGCGGTACAAATCCAGAAAACCGTCGACGAACATTTCGCTGCAACCGTACAACCCGGCTTCGAACGGCGCCGCGTCGCCGCCGGGTTCCAGGGCCGCTGCGAAGTGCTCGGCCGCCTTCAGTCCGTTCAATATCTCGCGGTACTCCGCGTTTTGCTGGTGGCGCAGCTGCAGCCCATAGACCACCGCATCGCCGAGCTCGCCGATGCCGATTTGCAGTGTGCCGCCGTCGCGCACCAGGCGCGAGCCGTACAGGCCGATGGCGTAGTCCGCCGTATGCAGACGCTGATTGGGCGGCGCGAACAAGTCGTAGTCGTAGCGCGGATGCTCGATCAGCGCGTCGAATGTCTCGGCCGGCACCGCCGCCGGTCCGAACATGAAGGGCATCTGCCGGTTGATCTCGCCGATGACCACTATGTTTCCGCCGGCGCGGCGCCGCGGCGCCAGGTGTTCCAGCAAATCCAGCGTGACATCCGGATTCGACCCGAGACTGTATTCGCTGCGCCCCTCGATGCTGCGCTTCGCGACGAGTTGGGCGATGACGTTGACGCCGTGGGCGGCGAGGTCGCGCGCCACGTGCGTGTAATTGCTGCTGACATAGTTGCGCTGGGAGTGACCTACGTTGAGCAGGGCGCCGGGGTCCAAAAAGAACTCGACGATGCGCACGTTCTCAGGCACGCCCGGTCCGTGCAAATCGGTCACGTAGTCGAGCGGCACGCACCCCCCGAACAGCCGCGCCACCAGAGGCTCCAGGAAGCGGCGCTCGAGCTCGTCCTGCCATACCGGAGCGCGCAGGCTCAAAGCGGTGAAAATCGTGAGTCTCAAGGCGGGATCGCGCCGCGCACGCCGGTAAAACTCGTTGGCCAGCGGATTGGGCTTGCCCACACCCAAGGGCAACGCCAGGACGATGCGGGATCCGACGCGGCTTAAGGTGTTTTCAACGCATTCGGCGACATCGTCAAAACTGTGCGGCATGTCAGCCTTTGGGCTTCAGCACCAACGAGAAATTGATTTTCACGGCGTCGCCGACGGTCTCCGTGCTCTTCCAGTCGCCCTGGCCAACGCCGAAATCCAAGCGATTGAGTTTGGCGCTGCCGGAGAGTTTGGCGCCCGCGGCACCCGGTGTGAACTGAAACTCGATGGGCACGTCCTTGGTGACGCCGTGCAAAGTCAGCGCGCCGACCGCCGAGTATCCCGCTGCGGTCTTGGCGATGGACTTGGTCGCGTAGTGTGCGGTCGGATAGTGCGCAACATCGAAGACGTCCTTGCCGCGGATTGTCGTATCACGGTCCTTGTCGAGCGAGTCCACCGAATTCAAGTCGATCTGCACTTCGATTCGCGAGCTTGCGAGGGCCTCGGGCGCAAAGTCGACATCCGCGCTGAACTTGCGAAACACGCCCTTGAACTCCGCGCCCGCCTGAACGCCGGTAAACTCCAAGCGGCTCTGCTGCGGGTCGGAGGTGTAGCCCGCCGCCGCTGCCGCGGCACCCAAAAACATGGCGGCCGTGCCGGCAAGGTACGCATTTCTCATGATCGCTTCTCCAATTTGGTGAATGGCAGCATGCGCCTGAGCACATCATCCTTGTTCCAGAAGTGGTGCTTCAGCGCCGCGAGAATGTGCAGCAACGCCACCGCGAACAGCAGCCAGCTCAACGTATGGTGCGTCGCCCTGAGCAAATTGAACGCTTGTTCGTTCGGTGCGATGAGGTTGGGCCAGGTGAACTGGTCGAACCAGCTCACCGAATAGTTTTTTGCGGACGACATCATCCACCCCGTCAGGGGCATGGCGAACAGCAGGGTATACAACAGAAAGTGGGAGGTGCGCGCGAGGCGCTTTTCGATCCTCGTCATGTCCCCCGGCAGCTCCGGCGGCCGGTTGAACAGCCGCCACAGCAGCCGCAACACGGCCAGCATCAAGATCGTCATGCCGAAGCTCTTGTGCCGGGCCAACAGCGCGAGCTTGCGCGCGCCAATCGGCAGATCATCCGCCGACCAGGCCAAAGTGAACTGCACCACGATGAGCGCGGCGATGAGCCAATGAAGGCCTTGCGCGACCGCACCGTAGCGGGTCGGGGATCCTTGATTTGGCATCGCGCGTCTCCGGCTGCAAACTGAGGCCTAGTCTAGCAAGCTCAAGAGCCCTGGATACATGTTCAAAAGGATTGCCGTCGCCGTTGTGGTGCTGAGCGCGGCGGCGTGCGCCGCCAGACATCCGCGGCCGTTCACACCGCGGTTGCCCGCTCCCGCGGGCCTGCAAGCGCTGCCCGCCCCGGGGGAATACGCGATCGATACCGGCAGCTCCGAATTGAAACTGTTGGTCTATCGAGCGGGACCGCTGCGCGACCTTGGCCACAACCACGTCATGGTCAATCGGGCGGTGAACGGACGCGTGCACATCGGCGCCGGTGTGCCGGCCTCGTCATTTTCGCTGCGCATGCGCGCGGATGCGTTCGTGATCGATGATGCGCAGTCGCGGCAGGAAGAGGGCGGCGACTTTGCGGGCGACATTGCGCAAGAGGCCAAAGCGGGCACCCGCCGCAACATGCTGGGGAGCGCCGTGCTCAATGCAGCCGAATATCCGCAGATCACGGTGAACAGCACCTCGCTCAGCGGCACCTTGAATGAATTGCATGCGGAGGTGGAAATCAGCGTTGCGGGACACACCGCGCGAATGTCGCTGCCGCTCAGCCTGCAGGGCGATATGCATCGCTTCGTTGCGGCAGGTTCGACGCAGCTGCGGCAGACGGATTTGGGCCTCGTTCCCTACAGCCTGATGCATGGCGCCCTGCAGGTGCAGGATGCCATGCTGTTGAAGTTCAAGATTACGGTGCTGACGAATTAGTGAGGAGAATCGGCGTGCCTTCGGGTGCCAGCAGCACCGCCGCGGGCACCGAGCGCAATCCGGGGGGCAGCTCGCCGTTGGGCACGATGCCTTGGTCGGCAAGATGCGCCAGAGTGCCGCCCACGTCGTCGACTTCGAATCGAAGGGTTGCGCGCCGCAAATCCGCCGGATGGTACAGGCCGAGATCGATGAAATCGCTGGTGCAGGCGATATGCGGCAGACGGCCGTCGGACTCCTCCATGCCGACGAAACCGAAGTCCTCCCAATACGCTTTTGCCAGGTCACGGTCGGGCGCCGGCACGGCGATCTCGAGAAAATAGCCGCAGCGCGAGGTGTGGTTGGCCAGCCGCTTGCTGGGCGAGAACGTGCGTGCTTCGACCAGACGCACCAACTGTCCCGAAGGATCGAGCCAGCCCACTTCGTTGAAAACATCGCTGCCCAGATGCCGGAACGCGAACTCGACGCCTTTTTGCTCCAGTGCGTCCAGGTGCTTGAGCAAGTCGGGTTTCACGAAGGTCAACGACGGCGCCGGGATGGGTTCCTGATGCAGCCCCAGATGAATTCGTCCGTCCGTGACAACGGCGTAAGGATGCGCCCACGCATCGCCGACCTCCGCGCAGGAGAAACCCAGGGTCACGTAGAAGTCCAATGAAGCCTGCACGTCGGGTGCGGCGAGTGAAAATTCCAGGAAGCGTCCCAGCACGGCGTCCCTAACTCACTCCGCCGATGCAGACGTACTTGATCTCGGTGTAATCGAGAATTCCGTATTTGGAACCTTCGCGGCCGATGCCCGATTCCTTGACGCCGCCAAAAGGCGCCACTTCGGTGGAAATGATGCCGGTGTTCAAGCCCACGATCCCGTACTCGATGGCTTCTGAAACTCTCCAGCTGCGCGCGAGGTCGCGCGTGTAGAGATAGGCGGCCAGCCCGAATTCGGTGTCGTTGGCCATCGCAACCGCCTGCGCTTCGCTTTCGAATTTGAACAACGGCGCCACCGGCCCGAACGTTTCCTCGCGGGCGACCAACATCCGGGGCGTGACGCCGGTGAGGATGGTGGGTTGAAAGAATGAGCCGCCGAGCGCGTGGCGCTTGCCGCCGAGCGCCACTTTGGCGCCCAAGGACAGCGCATCCGCGATGTGCTCTTCGACTTTCGCCACCGCTTTGTCGTCGATCAACGGGCCTTGGTCGGTGGCGCCCTTGAGCCCGTCGCCGACGCGCAGTTGCGCGACCGCCGACTTGAGCCGCTCGGCGAACTCTTGGTAAACACCGGCTTGAATCAACAGGCGATTCGCGCACACGCACGTTTGCCCGGTATTCCGATACTTGCTGGCCAGCGCACCCTGAACCGCCGCATCCAAATCGGCATCGTCGAACACGATGAAAGGCGCGTTGCCGCCCAGCTCGAGCGACAGCTTTTTGACCGTGCCGGCGCACTGCGTCATGAGCTTCTTGCCTACCTCGGTGGAACCGGTGAAGGTCACTTTTCTCACCAATGGGTTGCCGGTCATTTCCCCGCCGATCGCCGCCGCACTGCCGGTGATCACATTGAACACGCCGGACGGAATGCCCGCGCGCTGCGCAAGTTCCGCCAGCGCGAGCGCCGAGTACGGAGTCTGCGTCGCGGGCTTGCACACCAGCGTGCAGCCGGCTGCCAGCGCCGGGCCGGCCTTGCGGGTAATCATCGCGCTCGGAAAGTTCCACGGCGTGATGGCCGCAACCACGCCGACCGGCTGGCGCAACACCATGATCCGCTTGTCGGCTTGATGACCGGGAATGATGTCGCCATACAATCGCTTGCCCTCTTCGGCGAACCATTCGATGAACGAGGCGGCATAAAGGATTTCCGACTTCGACTCGGCCAGCGGCTTGCCTTGTTCCGCGGTCATCAGGACCGCAAGATCCTCTTGATTCTCGATCATCAGATCGAACCAGCGGCGCAGGAGGTTGGCGCGCTCCTTGGCGGTACGCGCCCTCCAAGCGGGCAGCGCCGCCGCGGCCGCTGCAATCGCGCGCCGTGTTTCCGCAACGCCCATGTTGGGAATCGAGCCCAGTTTTTTCAGGGTCGCGGGATTGGTCACATCCAGAGCGGCGCCGCTGTCGGCAGCGCTCCAGCCGCCGTCGATGAAGCACAGCTCGCGCAGCAGTGCCGGGTCTTTGAGCTCGACGGAGCTGAATTCCATATTTCGTCCCATCGCCCCTCCTCGCTCAGCGCTCGAGAATGGCGGTCACACCCATGCCGCCCGCCGTACAGATCGAGATCAATCCGCGTTTGCCCTTGGCTTCATCGAGAATTTTCGCCAGCGTGGCGATGATACGCGTGCCGGTTGCGGCGAACGGATGCCCGATGGCGAGGCTGCCGCCCTTGACGTTCAATTTCGAGCGGTCAACCGCGCCCAGAGCGCCCGGCAACTGAAGTTTGTCGCGGCAATACGCAGGGTCGGTCCAGGCTTTCAAGGTGCAGAGCACCTGTCCGGCAAAAGCTTCGTGTATCTCATAGAAGTCGAAGTCCTGAAGCTTCAGTTTCGCATCGTTCAGCATTCGCGGGACCGCGTAGGCGGGAGCCATCAGCAATCCTTCCTTCTTTTCAATGTAATCGACCGCCGCAACTTTGCCGTAGCTCAAAAAGGCCAGCACCGGCAGGTTGCGCTCGCGAGCCCACGCCTCGCTGGCCAACAACACCGCGGACGCGCCATCGGTCATGGGCGTGGAATTTCCCGCGGTCAGGGTGCCGGCGCCGGAAAAGTCGAATGCCGGCCGCAGCTTCGAGAGTTTTTCCAGTGTCGAATCGCTGCGGATGTTGTTGTCCTGGGTCAATCCCAGATATTCGATGACCAAGTCCCGGTAGAATCCTTGAGCGTAAGCGGCGGCGGCTTTTTGATGGCTTTCCAGCGCCAGTTGGTCTTGTTCCAGCCGCGTGATGCCCCAGGTTTTGACCATGAGTTCCGTGCTTTCGCCCATGGATAGGCCGGTGCGCGGCTCAGTGACCCCCGGCAATACCGGCCGCAAGTCCCTCGGGCGCAATCCGAACCAGGGCGCCGCTCTGGCGGCGGCCGACTTGCCGCGGTAACTGCGCAGCAAGAGCTGCTGGAAACTTCGCGGATAGACCACGGGCGGGTCGCTCACCGTGTCGACCCCTCCGGCAATCGCGCAATCGATTTGACCCAACGCGATTTTGTTGCCCAACAGGATCGCTGCCTCGAGGCTGGTGCCGCAGGCGCGCTGCAGGTCCAGCCCGGGTGTTTCCGCCGCGAGACCGCATCCGAGCACCGACTCTCGCGTCAAATTCCACTGGCTCGAATGCTTCATCACGGCGCCGGCCGCGACGTCGTCGATGCGCTGACCCCGCAAGCCAAATCGCTCGACCACGCCGCGTAGCGCGGCAATCAACATCTCTTGATTCCCCACTTGTGCGTAGGCGCCGTTGCCGCGCGCAAACGGGATACGCGCGCCGCCGACGATCGCGACGCGGCGCGGGCTTGCTCCTACCAACATGGTCGCCTCCGTAAAGCCGTAAGTACGCGAATTATGGACCTACCCGCCGGCATATAATCCATGCATGACCGGATTTTCTTCCATGGCCGCGTGCGCAGTAGCGCTTTTTGCGCTCACCGGATGCGGTGCGCGGTCCCCGCCCGCCCCGCTGCCCGCGGCAAAAGCGCCCCCGCCGCCGACCGATCAACTCAATCGAATCGTCGAGCGCTACTGGGACGAGGCCAAGCCGGCCGAGGATGTCATTTCGCCGCAGGCGTTGGCGGATTCCTTGGGTGTCGAGCGCCGTTATCTCGCAGAATTGCTCGGCGTTTCGCGCGACACGCTCGATGCCCGGTCGCAGCTGACGTTCGACATTTTTCGCGAACGCCGCGAGATTGACATCCAATCCTTCACCTTCCCCGAGGAGTTGCTGCCGATCAATCCGTTCGGCGGCATGACGCAGCAGGTCGCGGCCCAGGCCGCCGAATTGGCGCAGCATCCGGCCGCAAGCGCCCTGGAGTATGAGAACTGGCTGAAGCGCCTCGACGCTTACGTGCGTTGGACGCAGCAAGCCATCGCCAACATGCGCGCAGGAATACGCCGCGGCTATACCTCGCCCCGCTCCGTCATCGAGCGCATGCTTCCGATCCTCGAGCGGCTTGGCTCGGATGACTCCGCCAACCCGTTCTATGCGCCGCTGCGGTCCATACCGCCGAGCATCAAGGAGCCGGAGCGTACCCGGCTGAGCCGCGAATTGACCCGCGCCATTACCGAGAGATTGCTCCCGGCCAACCGCGCGTTGCACGATTTTCTTCAAAAGGAATACCTGCCCCGCGCGAGAACCGGTCTGGCCTTGTCGGAACTGCCGCTGGGCCGGGAGTGGTATGCATTTTTGGTCAAGAAAGCGACCAGCAGCGCGCTTTCGCCCGACGAGATCAATCGCCTGGGCGCGGCCGAAATCGAGCGCCTCGGAACGGCGCCGCCACGCGAGGGGGTGCCCGTTGCGGCAAACGAACTGGTCAACGCCTACACGCAGTTGGAGCTGCAAGTGAGGGCCGCGTTGCCTGCGGTATTTTCCGGGCTTCCGAAGTCCGATCTCATCATTCAGGGCGCGCAGCGGCTGCCCCGTCCCGCCGCGGCGCTGTACCTGCAGCCCGGGCCGCCGGACGCAGGCATCCTGCTCGTGAATACCGCGGAGGCCAAATCAGCGGTATCGATAGCCGGCTTTCTGCGGCTGGGATCGCCGGGCGAGCATTTTCAACTCGCCCTCCAGCAGGAGCGGGCAGATCTGCCGCGATTCCGCCGCTTCGGCGCCGAGCCCGCCTTTACCGAAGGTTGGGGTCTTTACGCCGTGTCGCTCGGCGAGGTGTTGGGCCTGTATGGCGAGGACTCGGCCAAACTGGATGCGGCGGCCGAGGCGCGGCGCTGCGCGGTCGATTTGGTGGTCGACACCGGGTTGCACGCGAAAGGCTGGACGAGAGGCCAAGCTTTTGACTATCTTCGTACGCATCTTGGAGTCGATGATGTCGACGCCCAATCTCTGATCGATGGGTACGCGGCGCGTCCGGCGCTGGGGTTGGCGTGCGCGGGCGCGATGAAATTTCGCGCCTTGCGCGCGCTGGCACAGCAACGCCTGGGCGGGCGCTTCGATCTGCGCGAATTTCACGCGCAGATTCTGCAGGACGGCGCGATGCCGCTGGACATTCTCGAGGCGAAAATGACGGCTTGGATGGACACGGCGAAATGAAGGTTTTTCCTGAAAACAACCGCCTGGCGGCTATTTTGTTCGAACAGTATTTGCGATCCGGAGTCCTATCACCTAGTGCGCACCCAATTCGTGATTGCAATGTTGTTGGCCACAGGCGCGGCCCGCGCCGGGAATATCGCCGCGCAGGCCTCTGCCGGAAACGACATCACCGTCTCGGTGTCGTTGGATCCGGCCGAACAGAGCGGCAGCGCCAGCGCCAGCGTGCGGATTCACGCGAGCCGCGAAACCGTGTGGTCGCTGATCACCAGCTGCCCGGAATCTGTGCGGATGGTGCCGGGGCTCGAGATCTGCGACGTGCTGGAGACCGCGCCGGACCGCTCGTGGCAAAAAATTCGCCATGTCATGAACTATTCTTGGTACGTGCCGAAGGTGACCTACGTGATTCGCGCGACCTACGATCCGCCGGCAAAGGTTTCGATCGAACGAATTTCCGGGGATCTGCGCACGCTGCGCGGGTCCTGGGAACTGCAGAGCGACGGCGACTACACGATTGCGCACTACATGGTCGACCTGGCGCCGGGCTTTTGGGTGCCGAACTGGATCGTACGGACGGCGCTGCGCAAAGACCTGCCCAAAATGCTGCGTGCGCTGCGTTCCCGTGCTGAAGCCGCGACCAACCGCAAATCCTGAGCGCACGCGCACGGTACGAGGCGCCGCACTGATTGCCTGCTGCGCGGTTCTCGGCCTGAGCGCCTGCGAACGCGAGCCCGAAGCGCCGCCGCTGCGCGTCAAGCGGGTGTTCCACCTCAATGCGTACGAGAAGGACTTCGGCTACTCGCAAGCCGTGCTGATAGACAAAACGCTGTATATTTCCGGCTCGGTGGCCGCGGATCAGAACGGCCGGCTGGTTTCGCCCGGCGACATGGCCGGGCAAATGCGCGCCGCCTACTCCAATATACGCCGCACCCTTGCGGCGCACGGCGCCGACTTCGACGAAGTTGTGAAAGAGACGATTTACACGACCGATATGGACGCATTGCTGAAAGCCTCGGATCTGCGCTTTGAGTTCTACGACAAGGAACGGCTGCCGACCATATCCTGGGTACAGGTGCAGCGCTTGGTGGATCCCGGATTTCTCGTACAGATCGAAGTCATCGCGGAACTGCCGTAAAGAATGGACCGGGGATAATGGTGCGCAACGTGGTGGACAGGAAATTCGAGAAACGCCTTGCGGGACTCATTAATTCGGGTGAAAGGGCGATCCTGCGCGGCGGCCGCAAGGGCGTGGAGAAGGAGTCGCTTGCGTGCGACCTTGGAAGGCGTCATTGCCCAGACCCGCCATCCGGAGGCATTGGGGGCGCCGCTCACCAATGAGCACATCACGACGGATTTTTCCGAGTCGCTGATCGAGTTGGTCACGCCGCCGTTCGGCGAGACCTGGGAACTGCTGCAGTATCTGTGCGATCTTCATCAATTCGTGTACCGCCACTTGAACGAGGAGCTGCTGTGGGCGACCAGCATGCCCTGTGCGATAGACGGCGATGCCAGCATTCCGCTGGCGCAATTCGGCAGCTCGAATGTCGGGCGCATGAAGACGGTCTATCGGCATGGCTTGGGCATGCGCTACGGGCGCATCATGCAGGCCATTTCGGGCGTGCATTTCAATTATTCATTCAGTCCGAAATTGTGGGGCGTTCTCGCGGCGGTCCAACAATCCAGGCAGGCTCCCCAGGACTTCATTTCCGAACGGTATTTCGGCGTGCTGCGCAATTACCGCCGTTATGGTTGGTTGGTGCTTTACCTGTTCGGCACCTCGCCGGCGGTTTCGAACAGTTTTTTCGCGGGGCGCGAAAATGAGCTGGCGGTGCTCGATGCCGACACGGTGTACGAGCCTTACGGTACCTCGCTGCGCATGAGCGATATCGGCTACCGCAACAAGAACCAGTCGACTTTGAGCGTGTCGGTCAATAGTTTGTCCGAATACGTACGCGATCTATCGCGGGCGATCGGCACGCCCTATCCCCCTTACGAGAAGCTCGGCGTCAAGGTCAACGGCGTGTATCAGCAGCTCAACGCCAACATTCTGCAGATCGAGAACGAGTACTACAGTTTCATTCGGCCCAAGCGAATCGCCCGTTCGGGCGAGCGGCCCACCAAGGCGCTGCATCGCGCCGGCGTCGAATACGTCGAGGTGCGGGCGCTCGACGTGAGCGCCTTCGATCCGGTCGGCGTGAATCAAAACAAACTGCGCTTCCTGGAAGCTTTTCTGGCGCTGTGCTTGCTGCGCGAAAGCGCGCCGATCGGCGCGGACGAGCAATCCGCGCTGGATGCGAATCATCTTTTGGTGGCGAGACGCGGCAGGGAGCCGAAACTGCAGTTGCGCCGCGAAGGCCGCAGCATCGCCATGAGCGACTGGGCCCGCGAGCTTCTCGACTCGATGCAGGGACTGTGTGAAATGCTCGACCATGGCGAGGCCGCGCGTCCCTATTCTTCTGCGCTCGAACAACAACGGGCCAAGATCGACGATGCGGAGCGGACCCCCTCGGCGCGCTTGATGGCCGAGATGCGGCAAACCGGCGAAACCTTTTTTCAGCTGGCGCTGCGAATGTCGAAGCTTCACAAGGACTATTTTCTCGGATTGTATCCGCCGAACGAGAGCAGGCTGGCTGAATTCGCGACCGAGGCGCGCGATTCACTCGAAGCGCAACGCGCCATCGAGGCCGCCGACAACACCAATTTCGACACGTATCTGGCGCACTATCTGGCCGACTGACCCGTTATTTGACATAATTGAAGCCGCCCGCGGCGGCATTCTGCGCAAAAAAGCGCCCTGCGTCATTGAGCGGATGACGCCGGGCCGGTACGGTGACGCAATGAGCACTGCCACAGGGCTATTCACTGAAGACCTCCCCAATTCGCCGCACGCGCGGCAATTGCGGGCCGGATTTCCGTGGCTCACCTTCGGCGGCGAACTCGAGGCCGAGTTCAGGCGCAGAAATTTCGACGAGAACCTGCCGCATTCGCGCGCGAACCTGTGTCTCGCGATCCTCATCGCCATCGCATTCTCGGCGATGAATGCCATGGTCTTGGGGCCGCAACTCGACCGCATCCCAAGCCGCATTCAGCTTGCCGTCGTCATTCCCATTCTGCTGCTCGGGCTGGCGGCCAGTTTCTTGCCGCAACGTCGCCGCATCCACGCGCCTCTCACCCTCGTGATCATGACCATCTTCGGCTTGAGCGTGGCGGCCATCCAAATCATTGCCGCGCGGGGCGGCGTGTCGCTGTTGATTCCGAGTTTGATCCTCAGCATCGTCTTCATCTACTTCATGAGCGGGCTGATCTTCTATCACGCGGTTGCAGCCAACGTGATCGTGATGCTGGCCTACCTCGCCGCCGGCACGGTGCTGGAATTGCCCGGCCGCGAGTTCAGCTACAACGCCCTGGCCATCGTCGCCGCCAACCTTTTTTGCGCCTCGGTCACCTACATGCACGAGAAAACCAGCCGGCTGCGCTTTCTCGAGGCCTGTTTGCTGCGCGAAATGGTCGCGCGCGACGGTCTGACCGGCATTCAGAACCGCCGCATGTTCGACCAGCACATTGCACGCGTCTGGCAGCAAGCGGTGCGGGAAGAGGAGCGCATCGCCGTGCTGCTCGCGGACGTCGATTGCTTCAAGGACTACAACGATCGTTACGGGCACCAGGCCGGAGACGAGTGCTTGCGCGCGGTCGCGGTATCCCTGAGCCAGTGTGCGCGGCGGCCGCTGGACTTCGTCGCGCGCTACGGCGGCGAGGAGTTCGCCATCGTGCTGTACGAGGCAAGCCGCGAATACGTCGCCGAGGTGCTGACCCGCATACAGCGTTCGATCGCCGAGCTGAACATTCCGCACGAGGCGTCGAAAGTCGCCGGCCGGCTCACGATCAGCATCGGCGCGGCATTCATATTGCCCGCCGCGAACCGCACCCTGGAAGGTTTGATTCAGCTTGCCGACGAGGCCTTGTACTGCGCCAAGGAAGAGGGCAGAAATCGCGTGATCGTGATGGAAGCCGAATACGCCACCATGCGGACCGGCCGCTTCGAAAAGCGCCGCCATCACGTCGAGGCCTAGGCCGGTCCCCACGGCTCATCGATAGATGGCGATGCAGGTCTCTCCGTGCGCCGTTCTGCTGGCGCGAAACATCCCCTCGGAATTGAATTCCATGGCGACTTCGCCCCGCGCATCGATTGCGATCACACCGCCTTCGCCGCCGAGCGCGGCAAGTTCCCCGAAAACCACCTCGCGCGCCGCCTCAGCCACCGTGCGCCCGCCGAAGCGCATCCGGGCGCAGATGTCGTGAGCAACGGCCGCGCGGATGAACAACTCTCCATGTCCCGTGGCCGACACGGCGCAGGAACGGTCGTCGGCATACGTGCCTGCGCCGATGATGGGCGTGTCGCCGACGCGCTGAAAGCGCTTGCCGGTCATGCCGCCGGTGGAAGTCGCCGCGGCCAAATGGCCCAAGCTGTCGAGGGCGACCGCGCCGACGGTGCCGACATGCGAAATGGTGTGGCCGGATAGTCCGATTTCTCCGCTGCGAATCCGCTCCAATTGCTGCCAACGCTCCGGGGTGAAGAAATAACTTTGCGGCACGAAGGCAAAGCCCTGGCGCAGCGCGAACTCCTCGGCGCCGGCGCCGGCGAGCATGACGTGCTCGGATTTCTCCATGACGGCCCGGGCCAGTTCCACCGGATTGCGGATGCGCGTCAGCCCGCAGACCGCGCCGGCTTTCAGCGTGCGCCCCTCCATGATCGAGGCATCCAACTCATTGCGGCCATCGAGGGTGAACACCGAGCCGCGGCCGGCATTGAACAGCGGATTGTCTTCGAGCAATACCACCGCGCGCGTGACCGCATCCAGGCTCGAGCCGCCGTCTTGCAGCAACTGATGGCCCGCATCGATGGCCTCGCCCAAGGCCGCCCGATACTTGCGTTCCGCTTCCGCGCTCATCTCTGTCCGGGGCAGGGTCCCGGCGCCGCCGTGAATCACTATGCCAAACATCGCTCAGCCATCTCCTTGACGCTCAGGCACCCTCACCTCGAGTCCGTCGAGGCTGGGCGTGATATGGATCTGACAGCTCAATCGGCTATTGTCGCGCGGTTGCCAGGCGCTCTCCAGCGTACCTTCTTCCATATCCTCGCGCGCGCCGAGCGCCGTCAGCCACGCCGCATCGACATAGACATGGCAAGTCCCGCATGCGCAGGCGCCGCCGCACAGCGCCAGAATTCCCTTGACGCCGTTCTGTTTTGCCGCCTCCATCAAGGTGATGCCGACCGGTGCGTCTATCTCGTGCCGAAACCCGTCCGGCTCAATGAAGACGATGCGGGGCATCTGGGTTCGTCGCGGATCGACAACAGCCGGCGCGCGAAGCCGCCATGCCGTAGTGTATTGTAGAGATCACGTGTACCCCCGGTGGAATCGTAATAGTATTACCCAGACTGCCCCCGACCGGAGTCTAGAATGAAATTGATTACCGCGATCATCAAACCCTTCAAGCTGGACGACGTGCGCGCGGCGCTGTCTGAAATCGGCGTCTCCGGCATGACCGTCACGGAGGTCAAGGGGTTCGGGCGGCAGCGCGGACACACCGAGCTGTACCGCGGCGCGGAGTACGTCGTGGACTTCGTGCCGAAGACCCGCATCGAAGTGGCCGTCAAAAACGAATTGGTCGATCAAGTGATGGAGGCCATCGTCGGCGCTTCGAAAACAGGGAAGGTGGGCGATGGCAAGATCTTTGTTACCGACATCCTGCGGGTTTTGCGCATTCGTACCGGCGAGAGCGACAACGCCGCCCTCTAGACCGTCGGTCGAATGAGGTTGACAGGCGGAGGATGCCTGATTGCATTCACCGTTCTGACGGCAGGGCTGGCCCCGTCGGCATTCGCCGCCAAACTCACCGACAAGGAACACACGCGGATCGACGAACCTCGTCCCGCCGACGTGCCCAGCGACGCAGCGCTCGAAGCCGAAGGTGCCGTCATCGGGCAGGTGGAAATCGTCACCCGCAATATTTTCGACGAAAGCGATCCGCGGGAAAAAAACGGCCTGTTCCGGCTTGCCAACCGGCTGCACGTGCGCACCAAGCATGCCACCATCCGCGCCCAGCTGCTGTTTGCGAGCGGCGACAAATATCGCGCGCGCAAGCTCGCGGAGACCGAACGGGCATTGCGGCTGTTGTCCTACGTGTGGGACGCGCGCATCGTGCCGGTGCACTATGCGGACGGCAAAGTCGATATCCGCGTCATCACGAAGGATGTCTGGACCTTGAGCCCCGGCATTTCCTTCGGCCGCTCCGGGGGAACCAACGACACCAAATTCAATTTGCAGGACACGAATTTCCTGGGCTGGGGCAAGACCCTGCAGATCTCCCGCGGGAGCAACGTGGACCGTACCAGCAACACGGTGGCCTGGACGGATCCCGAATGTGCTCGGATCGCGCTGGACTTCCGCGCTTGCCTACTCGGATTCGAGCGATGGGTCGCAGCGTTCCATAGTGGCGGCACAGCCCTTTTATTCGCTCGATACGCCGTGGAGCGCGAAAATCTCCGCGATCTCCTTCGATCGCAGGGTCTCGCGCTACAACCTCGGCGATATCGTCGACCAATTCAACGACAACGAAACCTCGTATGAATTGAGCGGCGGCGTTTCAAAAGGCCTGATCGAGGGCTGGACCCGGCGTTGGACCTTCGGCATGCGCTACGATCGCAATGTGTTCTTGCCGGCGCCGCTTACGATGCTGCCGGCAAAGACGTTGCCGCCCGACCGGACCCTGTCCTATCCTTTTACCGGGTTCGACATCCTCCAGGACGCGTACCGCAAAGTCGGCGACCAGAATCAGATCGGCCGCGCCGAGGATCTGTATTTCGGCACCGAGGTCAGCGGCGAGATCGGCTATTCGAGCGGCGCCTTCGGCGCCGACCGCGACGCCGTGATGCTCACCGCCAAGGCGTTGCACGGGTTCGACCTACCCTACGAGCAGCAGCTGTTTCTCACCGGCGACTTCGCTTCGCGCCTGGAGCAAGGGCACGCGCGCAATTTGATCGCCGATGCGGCCGCAAAATACTACTGGCGATGGCGCGACGACTGGCTGTTGTACGCGGCCTTCTCCGGAACCACCACCTATCGGCTGGACCCGGACATGCAGCTGCTGCTCGGCGGCGACAACGGTTTGCGCGGCTATCCGCTGCGCTTCGAATCGGGCACGTCCCGCGCGCTCGTCACGGTCGAGCAGCGCGTTTTCACCGATTGGTTTCCGTTTCGCCTGGTGCGCGTGGGGGGCGCGGTGTTCGCCGATGTGGGGCGCACATGGGGCAGCGGCGTCGTCGGCAACAGCGATCCGGGGCTGCTCAAGGACGTCGGCTTCGGACTGCGCCTCGGAAATACCCGCTCGGGCCTGGGGAACGTGCTGCACGTCGATTTCGCGTTTCCCCTGAGCGATGTGGCGGGGATCCGGAGAGTCCAATTCTTGGTGCAGACGTTGCAGAGCTTTTAGTCTGCTAGGGCTCTTGGTCTTTCGCGCTCTTGCGGCGCCTGGAGAACATCCACACGGCCGCCCCGCAAACCGCAAAATTCAGCACCCACCACCAAAGTTGCCGGCTGTTGTTCTTGTCGTCCAGGGGCCCACGTTGCGGGCCGATATCCAACGTGCCCTTGAGGCTGTCCTTGGCGGCTCCCCGGTCCACTTGAAAGTCCACCGCCGCGGCGCCGGGCAACTCCAGGTCCTTGGTTTGCAGAGAATAGCTGCCGTCGGATTCCGCGGTCGTCGGGTGCGCCGTGCCCCGCAGCAGCACCGTCACCACCGCATCGCGCACGGGTGCGTTGTCGGCCAAGCGGCTGATGTGAATGATCATCCTGTCGTCGTGGACCACGCCGACGGCCATCAGATCGTTCGAGCGCGCCTCCACGCGCGCTACCGCGGCCGGTTCGGCAGCCCACACGGCGCTTGCCCATGCGCCGAGCGCCATCCAAGCCAGAAAGCTTCTCAAAGCATGAAACCCAGGACGCCCAAGATCGCGCCGGCGAGACTGGCGAGCACGCCGAATACCGGGAAGAACGCCTTGCGCGCCAAAAAATACAAGGAGCACAGCACCAGGCCGAGCTCGAGCAGGCCCTCGCCGATGTCGAAGAACAGCGCGCGGTGTTCTTCCTTTTCAGTCTCCTTATCCTTCGCCTTCGCGTCCTCCTGAATCTTTTCGGCATCCGCGGCGTACTTGGCGCGGGCGGCCTCGAGCTTCTGCATCAAGGACTCGGTCTTGGCGGCATCGTTGCCCAGGCTCTTCACGAGCGAGAGCGCCACCTCCTCGGTGTTTTCGCGGATTTTCTTCGCTTGGTAGTAGCTCCACTGATCGTTCGCCTCGGTGCGGTGAATGACCGCATCCGTGTGCGCGCGGTGCGAAGCGATCGTCACCACCGACAATAGGATGCCGACCACGCCCACCAGAATACCGACGCGTCGGGTGTTCGGATCGGCGGCGTGTTCCGGTTTGACTTCGATTTCAGGCATGACGTTTGAATCATCCTCACTGACTAATGTTTAGCGGCTCATTTCAAAACGCGCGGCGCGACTTCGATGCCGAGGACGCCGCTGCGCACCACTTCGATGATTTCTCCGCAAGCGCCGATGCTTTCCATGAACCCGCCGATCTCGAGCTGCGGTGCCCGCGAGCTCGACGATGTAGATCGAGGGATTGGACGACAGCACCCTGCCGCCCGCGCGCCGCACCAGGGCGTCGGCGGCTTCGGCGTGCTGCGCGGCGAGCTGCAGCTTGATCAGCAGCAGTTCGCGCGCGAGCGTGTTGCCGCCGGTCATGTCCTCGACCGCGACCACATCCACGAGCTTGAGCAGCTGCGCGTTGATCTGCGCAATCACGGCATCCGATCCCGTGGTCACCAGCGTCACGCGCGAGACCGTGGGATCGTTGGTCGGGCGCGACCGACAGCGACTCGATGTTGTAGCCGCGTGCGGATATCAAGCCGGTGACGCGTGTGAGCGCGCCGGCTTCATTTTGCAGGAGTATCGCTATGACGTGACGCATTAGCCGAGAGCCCGTCCGACTGTCTAGGTGAAGCGACCCAGGATACGGGAGCATTGTGCTTGGGCGCCAGGGACATAAACTGCTAGTCTTTCCCTGTGAAGCAACCTGCCGACAAGCATACCGAACCCGCGCATCCGCAGGCCGGCGCCGTCATGAGCGGCGCGGACATGCTCGTTCAGGTACTGGCCGATGAAGGCGTCGACACCGTTTTCGGCTATAGCGGCGGCGCGATACTGCCGATATACGACGCCGTGTTTCGCTTCAATCAAGAGCACGACTCCGCCATGCCGCTGGTGGTACCGGCCAACGAGCAGGGCGCGGCCTTCATGGCTGCGGGCTATGCGCGTGCGAGCGGACGCGTGGGCGTGGCATTGGTGACCTCGGGACCGGGGGCGACGAACACCGTGACGCCGGTGCGCGACAGTATGGCGGATTCCGTTCCCATTGTGGTCATTTGCGGCCAGGTGCCGACGACCGCGATCGGCACGGATGCATTCCAAGAAGCACCGGTGCCCTCCATCATGGGCGCGGTCGCCAAGCATGTTTTTCTGATCACCGACCCGATCGAAGCTCGAGGCCACGGTGCGCACCGCATTTGAAATCGCCCGCACCGGCCGGCCGGGCCCCGTGGTTCTCGATGTGCCGAAGGACGTGCAGAATTGGAAAGGCGTGTTTCACGGCTCCGGGCGCCTGACGGTGCCGGGCTACCGGCAGCGAATGACCCGCCTGACCGCCGCAAGCGTAGCGCCGGCCGCCTGTGCCGATTTCTTCGAGGCATTGCATGCCGCAAAGCGCCCGTTGATTTATGCGGGCGGCGGCGTGATCAACGCGGGCGCCGCGGACGTGGTGCGCGAATTCTCGCGGCAGTTTCAGATTCCCGTGGTTACCACTTTGATGGGAATCGGCGCGGTCGACACCACGGATTTGCTCTGCATGCGCATGCTCGGCATGCACGGCACCGCTTTCGCCAACTACGCCGTCGATGATTGCGATTGCTTGCTCGCCATTGGCGCGCGATTCGACGATCGCGTCGCGGGCAACGTCTCCAAATTCGCGGGTCGCGCCAGGTTCATCGCGCACTTCGATATCGATGCGTCCGAAATAGACAAGGTCAAGCGCGTGAACTGGAACCACGTCGGCCTCATGGGCGATGCGCTGCGCGCGCTGATCGACTACGGCAAGGCCCGGCAGTTCAAGCAAGATTGGTCGCAGTGGCACCGGCACTGCGACGAGTTGCGCGTGAAGCACGCAATGAACTACGACCGCAACAGCGCGTTCATCCAGCCGTACTACCTCATCGAGGAAATCAACCGCTTGACGCGCGGCGAGGCCATCATCACGACCGGCGTCGGGCAGCATCAAATGTGGGCTGCGCAGTACTTCGATTTCCGCAGCCCGCGGCTGTGGCTCACGTCGGGCAGCATGGGAACCATGGGGTTCGGATTGCCGGCGGCCGTCGGCGCGCAGTTTGCGCAACGCGATCGGCTGGTCATCGACTTCGACGGCGACGCCAGCATCCGCATGAACATCGGGGAGCTGGAGACGGTGACCACCTATGATCTGCCCATCAAGGTGGTGGTGCTCAACAATTTCGGCGACGGCATGGTCAGGCAATGGCAAAAGCTGTTTCACAAGGGCCGCATGAGCGCCAGCGACAAGAGCCTGCACACCAAGGATTTCGTCAAAGCGGCACAGGCCGACGGCTTCAAATATGCGATGCGCCTTGATCAAGAAGGCCGACGTGCCGCGGGTCGTCGCAGGAGTTCATCCGCTACCGAGGGCGCCGCATTCCTGGAGGTCATCATCGATCGCGACGCCGGCGTCTACCCCATGGTCGGCCCGGGCCAGGGCTACGAGCGAGATGATCACCGGCGATCACATTGCCTCGCGCACCGAAGTCGCCGGCCAAGACTCCCGACGCTTCGGAAATGTTCTAGCGGCTTCTCACGCGCACCCGGCGCCGTCTACCACTGCCCGACATTCTGCATGCTGTCCCAGGGCGCCGCCGGCTCGAGCGCAGGGCCTTTCTGCAGCAATTCGATCGATACGTGATCCGGCGAGCGCACGAAGGCCATGCGCCCGTCGCGCGGCGGACGATTGATGGTCACGCCGTGGTCCATGAGGCGTTTGCAGGCGGCGTAGATGTCATCCACGGCGTAGGCCAAGTGGCCGAAGTTGCGGCCGCCCGAGTATTCTTCGGGATCCCAGTTGTACGTCAGTTCCACCTGCGCTGCCTCATCGCCCGGGGCCGCCAAAAAAACCAACGTGAAGCGCCCCTGCGGATAATCCTTGCGTGATAATTCCTTCAGGCCGAGCGCATCGCGATAGAACCGCAAGCGAGCGTTCGATGTCCGTCACCCGCAGCATCGTATGCAGATATTTCATGGCAGCCCTCCTCGAGATTCGCGAATTTGGAGTAACGCATGCACAAAAGCAAACTGTCCGGCTTCATCATCGATTGCCAGACCTTGGACCTCGATGCGATCGGCGAATTTTTGGGGCAACGCGCTCGGCATGCCGGTGCGCGCGCTGCCCCCCGGGGAGGGCGAAATCTACAAGCGGCTCGAGGACCATCAGCATGGCCTGCACATCGAGGTCCAGGCGGTGAGTCATCCGAGCCGAGTTCATCTCGATATCGAGACCGATGACATCGAGGCCGAGGTGCACACGGTTGGAAGAACTCGGCGCAAAACGCATTGAAATGGTGCGTACCTGGTGGGTCATGGAAGCTCCCACGGGACAGCGGTTTTGCGTGGTGCGGGCCGCCTCCGCGGACTTCGACGCGAAGGCCTCGATCTGGCCGTGAGGTCCGAACGCTCGGGTGTTGTTTTGTTACCAATTGGCAACACGTTTGACATAGCGCAGCAAAATCTAATTAAAAAGCGTTAACTATTGGATTTACCTACGGTATCCCCTATCATAGGTCAACGAAGCGGTTCGTGTTTATTACCAGCGTTACTTACTTGCAACACTGGGAGACACAAACAAGGTCGAACGTTTGGGCACTTTTGTGCGGCGTATCTGCCACTTACGGACGTGCAAGGTCACATTCCTCGCACCTGTTCCACTCGAATTCCCCGGTTCGTCCGGGGACTCTTTTTTCGTAAATCCACCGTTTCGAGCGCGGAATCGCTTAAATTCGCACTGATGAACATCAAAGACGGGTTTACCGGCGCGATCGGCAATACGCCACTGATCCGCCTGCGGCACCTGAGCGACGAGACCGGCTGCGAGATTCTGGGAAAGGCTGAATTCATGAATCCCGGCGGTTCGGTCAAAGATCGGGCGGCCAAGTGGATCGTATTGGATGCCGAGCGCCGCGGCACGCTGAAGCCCGGCGGAACGGTCGTCGAAGGTACCGCCGGCAATACCGGCATCGGGCTGGCGCATGTCTGCAACGCGCGCGGTTACCGCTGCGTCATCGTCATGCCCGATAATCAAGCCGCCGAGAAATACCAGATCATCGAGGCGCTGGGCGCGCAGCTGCGCAAAGTGCCCGCGGTCCCCTACAGCAACCCCAACCAATACCAGAAGGTCGCGGGCCGCCTCGCGGCAGAGTTGCCGACGCCATCTGGGCCAACCAATTCGACAACACCGCCAATCGCGACGCGCATTTCGAATCGACCGGACCGGAAATCTGGCGCGACACGGGCGGCAAGATCGATGCCTTCTGCGCCGCCACCGGCACGGGCGGCACGCTCGCAGGTATCGCCCGCTTCCTGAAGTCCCAATCCACGTGCGGTGCGCATCGTGCTGGTCGATCCGCCCGGCAGCGCGCTGTATCACTACATCAAGGATGGCGAACTCAAATCCGACGGCGGATCCTCGATCACGGAGGGAATCGGCACCGGACGCGTGACCGCAAACCTCGAAGGCGCGCCGATCGACGATGCGCTGCGCATCCGCGACGCGCGAGACCATGCACTTCGTATACCGGCTGCTGCGCGAAGAAGGGCTTGCTGCTGGGCAGTACGGCGGGAATCAATGTCGCCGCCGCGGTCGCGCTCGCCAAGCAAATGGGCCGCGGCCATACCATTGTCACGGTGCTGTGCGACGGCGGGGCGAAGTATCAGTCGCGACTGTTCAATACAGCACTGGATCGCGGAGCGGGGTTTCACCGAGGCGATCGCCTAGCGAGCGATCGGCTAGGCCGACTGCGAGAGCTCTCGCGCTGCGGCATCGGCGCGAACCAGGCAGCGCCGTCGTGCAGCGACACGACCTCGCCCACCACCAGAAGCGCCGGTGATTCGAGCCGCCACGCGCGGCAGCTTCCGCAATCGTGGCGAGCGTGCGCGGTGACGACGCGCTGGTTCTCGATCGTGCCCTGCGCGATCAGGGCCGCCGGCAGCGTTTTCGGCGCGCCGTGGCGCAGAAGTCGCGCCACGATATGCTCGACGCGCGCGAGTCCCATGTAGAACACCGCGGTGATTCCCGGTTTGGCCAGCGCTTGATAATCGGGCTCGCGCCCATCGCCGTCCTGGTGCCCGGTGACCAATGTGACGCTGTGCGCATGGTCGCGATGGGTCAGGGGTATGCCGGCGAAGGCCGCGCAGCCGGCCGCGGCCGTGATGCCGGGGATCACCGAAAAGCGGATCTGCGCCGCTTTCAGTGCTTCGAGTTCTTCGCCGCCCCGGCCGAAAATAAACGGGTCGCCGCCCTTCAACCGAACCACGCGCAGGCCCTGCGACGCGTATTCGATCAGCAGTGCATTGATTTGCGCCTGCGTGCTGCCGGCGCTGCCGGCGGCCTTGCCCACGCAAATGCGCCTGGCGTCGCGCCGCGCCATGTCGAGCACCCCCGGCGCCACCAGCCGATCGTGCAGAATCACGTCGGCATCCTGCAATGCCCGCAGTGCTTTCAACGTCAGCAGTTCCGGATCCCCAGGCCCGGCACCCACCAGGGTGACCTCGCCGGATTCCCGCGGCGACGCTGCGGACCGCGCCATCAATTGCTGCGCCAGAATCTGCGCACCATGCGCGTCGCCCGCAACGTAGCGCCGCGCAGCCGCGCCATCCACGATCTGTTCGAAATAGCGGCGCCGCGCGCCGCTGTCGCGCAGTCGCGATCGGGCCGTGCGGCGCAGGGCTTGCAGCCACACCGATAATTCGCCCAGACGCGTCGGAATGAGCGCTTCCAGCCGCTCGCGCAAACGGCGCGCAAGCACCGGCGATGTGCCGGCGGTGGAAATCGCCACCAGGACCGGATCGCGATCGATGAGTGCGGGCACGATGAAGCGCGAGGCTTCGCGGTCGTCGACGACATTCACGGGGATGCCGCGCGCTTCGCTCAAGGCGGCGATCCAGCGATTCACGGCGCGTCTCGAGGTCGCGACGATGACGAGGCGTGCGCCGTCGAGATCCTCGGGAACGAACTCGCGGATGACAACCCGGATGCTGCCGGCCGCGGCGCGGTCGCTAAGTTCCGGCACGACGTCGCGAGCCACCACCGTCGACTTGCGCGCCGGCGCGCTCGAGCAGCGTGAGTTTGCGCAGCGCCACCTCCCCGCCGCCGACGATGAGAACCTTCTGTGACGCAAGATTGAAGAAAGCCGGAAAGTAGTTCATGTGGCGAGCCCTTTTTGCGCTCTTAAGCCGTTGAGGCAGCGTGGATTTCTGACTCCGCAAGGATGCGGCCGCCACCACTATACGACGCAAGGCTGCCTGAGCCGAAGGAATTGTAAGGCATGAGGTCATGCCTGCTCGTGATGCGCAATACCTTATATGCTACGACGCTTGAAGCGGCCGGAGCCCAGGGCGGACAGATGAAATTCCAGCAATTACGCTATCTCGTAGCAGTCCATGAAAACGGACTGAACATCACGGCCGCTGCGCGGCAACTGCACACCTCGCAGCCCGGCGTCAGCCGCCAGCTGAAAATGCTCGAAGAGGAGCTTGGGTTCCAGCTGTTCGAGCGCGAGGGCCGCGCGCTGACCCGCACCACCGCGGCGGGCGAAGAAATCATTTCGCGCGCCAGCAGTATCCTGCGCGAAATGCAGAATATCCGGCGCACCTCCGCCGAGCTGCGCAAAGCCGACGGCGGCACGCTGTCGATTGCCACCACGCACACCCAGGCGCGCTACGTGCTGCCCCAGGTGATCCGCGCATTTCGCCTCAAATACCCCAAGGTGCGGCTGCATCTGCATCAGGGCACATCCGAGCAGATTGCGGAAATGGTCGCGCGCGACCGCGTTGATTTCGCCATCGCCACCGGTTCGGAAGAACTGTTCCCGCATCTGGTCCGCCTGCCCGTATACCGCTGGCATCGCGCGGTGGTCGTGCCGCGCGGACATCCTCTGGCCTCCGCCGGCAAACTGACGCTCAAGAAGTTGGCCGAGTACCCGATCGTGACCTACGTTTTCAGTTTCTCGGGACGCTCCTCGCTGCCGGCGCTGTTCGAAACCGCCGGATTGTCGCTCGATGTGGCGTTGACGGCGCGCGATTCGGATGTCATCAAGACCTATGTGCGCATCGGTCTCGGGGTCGGCATCCTGGCGCGACTGGCGATCGATCCGGTCGCCGACGCGCGATCTGGTCGTGCTCGACGCGGCGCATTTGTTCGAAGGGCCACACCACCTGGATCGGCTTTCGCCGCAGCGCGCTGCTGCGCGCCTATATGTATGAATTCATCGAGCTGTTGGCGCCGCATCTGCCGCGCAAGCTCGTGCGCGAAGCGGAAAAACTGGAAACGCAGGAAGAAATCGACCGGATCTTGAAAGATCTGGTGCATTCCGCTGCGCGATGTCCCGTAGCGCCGAGTTTACGGGCGAGCCCCAGGTCGTTGGAAGGCTGGTAGGCGGCGGAGAAGGTCGAGAATGCCGTGCAGGCGTCCTCGATGTCGGTATCCGGCAGTTCGAAGCTATTGAAGCCGCAACGCGCCATGAAAAACAGCTGGTCGCGGCGCACGTAGCCGGTCGCACGCAGCTCTCCGCTGAATGACCACCGCTCGCGCAGCTGCCGCGCTTGCGTGTAGCCTGCGTCCTTCGCCGGGCCCGGAGAATTCCGCGGCGATCAGGCTGAAGTGCGCGAAGATCCGCGGCGATCTGCTCCACGCGTGCGCAGGCGAGAGCACGACCCCGAGCGGCGTGCCGCGTGCCAGCCAGGTATCGGGTTCGAGCTGCCACTGTGCCATGGTCACGATCAGCGGCGCGGCGGCGCGGCCGCGGCTTCGGCAACGTAGCGCCACTCATCGACCGCGATCTTCGCGTCACGCAGCAAGCGGCGCGGCATAGGCACCGTTCCTTGAAGGGCTTGACGCCGAGGCGGCGCACGGTGTCGAGGAACCGTTCCTCCGGGTCGCGCCGCTCCACGTACACCTCCAGCAGGCGCTCGATCGTTTCGGCCACTTCGTGCCTTCGGCACGGACGGACCGATGACGGAGCCCAGGGAAGCGTCCGCGCCCGCAGCTCCGCCGATGGTGATCTGATACCACTCCTCGCCGCCCTTATCGACGCCCAGAACGCCGATGTTGCCGACATGGTGATGGCCGCAGCCGTTCATGCAGCCCGACATTTTGATCTCGATTTCGCCCAAATCGTAGATATAGTCGTAGTCGTCGAAACGCTCATTGATGAGCTTGGCGACATCGATGGAGCGCGCATTCGCCAGGCTGCAGAAGTCGAGACCCGGGACAGCAGATCATGTCGGTCAGCGTGCCGATGTTGGGCGTCGGCGAGACCCGCCGCTGCGAGCTGCTGCCACAGCTCGAAGGCCCGACTCTGCTCCACGTCGCCGAGCAGCAAATTCTGCGTGTGGGTCACGCGGATCTCGCCGAAGCTGTAGCGATCCGCCAGATCGGCGATCAGGTCCATTTGGGCATCGGTGACATCGCCCGGCGCTACCCCGGGCTTCTTCAGCGAGATGTATACCGCGCGATAGCCGGGCACCTTGTGCGCGGCGGTGTTGTAGCGGTACCAGGCGCGAAAGGCGGGTTCTGTTCCCGCAGTCGGGCTTCGTATCGGACAGCGCGAGGTAGGCGGGCGGCGCTGAAGATGCCGCCGCACGCGCGCCATCTCGGCATCGTCGATGAGTCGGTCTCCGTCCCGCATCAGCTGCCATTCCGCTTCCACGCGCCGCCGAAATTCCTCGATCCCGAGCGAGCGCACCAGAATCTTGATGCGCGCCTTGTGCATGATTGTCGCGCCTGCCCTCCAGGTTGTAGACCCGCAGTATTGCCTCGAGGTACGACAGCAGATGCTCGCGCGGCAAGAACTCCCGCACCACCTGGCCGATGATCGGCGTGCGGCCGAGGCCGCCTCCGGCGAGAATCTCGAATCCCGCCTCGCCGTCCGGCCCGCGAATGATGTGCACGCCGACATCGTGCACCTAGCGAAGCGGCGCGGTCCTGCGGCGCCCCCGTGACGGCAATCTTGAATTTGCGCGGCAGGTAGGTGAATTCCGGATGAAATGTCGACCATTGGCGGATGATCTCGCACCATGGCCGCGGATCCTCGAGTTCGTCGGGCGCGACTCCGGCCAGATGATCGGAGGTGATGTTGCGGATGCAATTGCCGCTGGTTTGGATGGAGTGCATCTCCACTTCGGCGAGTTCCTGCAGAATGTCCGGAACCTGCTCGAGTTTGGGCCAGTTGAATTGCAGGTTCTGGCGCGTGGTGAAATGCCCGTAGCCGCGATCGTAGTCGCGGGCGATTTTCGCCAAGGTTCGCAGCTGGCGCGCCGACAGCAGCCCGTACGGGAATGGAGACGCGCAGCATCGGCGCATGGCGCTGGATGTACAGGCCGTTGCGCAGGCGCAGATGCTTGAACTCGTCCTCGCTCAACGCTCCCGTCGAGGAATCTTTGCGTTTGGTCGCGAAATTGCGCGACCCGCTGGCGCACCAGAGCGTTGTCGATGGAGTCGTACCGATACATGCCAAACACCATACTTTGCGGGCCCCGCGGCGCGCCAATACTCACGCGACATGAGCTTATGACTGCCGATCCTTGTCAGTCTTTGCCGATCCTTGTCAATCCGCGCAGCAGTTCATTTTGTAATAGGTAAAAACCGTGATTTGCTTGGCAGAGCGAATCCATGGTTGGGCGCAGCATCGTGGGGGCAACAAAGGGTCCCCGCATTGGCTAAAGATCTCACGGAAGTATCGGTCGCAGCCGGACACTTATCATGTGTCGCCCGAGCCCATGCTCTTGATCGCCGACTTGCACGGGGCTCTGGCGCTTTGTCTGCACGATGAAGGGCGCGGCGTGGGCGGCTTGCTGCATTTGAAATTCATGGGCGGAACGGGGCGCCCGAGCGATGTGACGGACAACACATTGAGTTCCGTCCTGGTGGTGCTCGACAAATTCAAGCGCGCCGTGCTCGGCAATTCCGCTCGCCGCGACGAGGTGCAGGCGCGCATCCTCGCACACGCACTGCCGCCGACCGATGCCGGCGAGCCCAGCGCATCGCTGGTCGACCTCATCCAGGCGGATCTCGCCGACGGCAAAATTGCCTGCGGATCGCAGACCATGCGCCGCACTGAAGGCGTACGGGTTTGTTTCCAACCTTTCGAAGGCCGCGTATGGATCTGCGGCCCGAACGACCTGCGCTCGGCCGGCCGCGCGCATCACTCCGCGAGCTGAATTCATTATAAGATTCCCCCTATCTTCAGGGGGTTTACGATGCGCGTCGCAATTCTTGCGGCTGTGGTGTTCATCGGCGCTTGCGCCGGCGAAGGGCTGAAGTTGGCGCCGCCCGCCGGCGTGGATTTCAGCGGCCATTGGAAGCTCAATGCGGCCGACAGCGACGATCCCATGCATTTGCTGCAGATCGCCAATGCACAAGCCGATGCCGCGGCGGACAGCAACGCGAGTTCCGGCCGCGGCGGACGCGGCGGCCGCGGAGGCACCGGCTATCCGGGCCTGACGCCCCCCCCAACTCCGTCGGTCGGCGTGCTGGCCGAAGCGTCCCGCTTTCCTGGGAAACTGCTCGACATCAAACAGGTCGGCGGCGTCCTGACGTTCAGTTCTTTGGGTCAGACGCGTGTCTGCCAGCCCGGCGAAAGACCGATGCACCATCATGCCAACGTCTCGGACCGGGACGCGCCGTTGCCCGCGGCGCGTGACGCGCCGCCGCCGAAGTGCGGCTGGCTCGATAAAACCTTGATCGTGCGCAGCCGCGAGCAGGACGAGGATCGTCCGCCGTTCGAAGAGCACTACAGCATTTCCGATGATGGCCGGCGGCTGATCGAGGAAGTGATCTTCAGAGGCGGGCGCTCGAGCGGATTCACGATGTCCCGCGTGTGGGACCGATTGCCGCAATAAAAAAGCCGGGTCAGATGACCCGGCTTTTAAGTCCCCATGCCTCTCGCGGCGCTTCTTTTATGAGCGCCAGACGATGATCGGTCTTTTTATGTCCGTACAGTCCAATTGCGTCCGAGCAACACTCTATCTGTGCGCCGTCACCGAAGCTAGCCCTATTGCAAAGAAGTGTGAAAATTAATGTAGCACAAATACCACAAATTTCGCCCGCGTTGGAAAAGGGGCGGCTGTGAGTTCGAGTATCCTAAACACGCCAGAATCATCATTCGGAGGTGGAAATCCTTGGCCAAGCAGTCGCAATCCAGCATGCCGGCGGCAGCGGTGCGAACTCGGCGCGCCTATTTCGACTGTCGATTCGGGCAGCTGCACGTCCGCACGGCATTTCCCGCGACCGGGGGTTTCGATGAGCAGGTGACGCTGGTTTGTCTGCACGCCGATCAGAGCTCCAGCCGCGCTTTCGTGCGCTTTCTACCTGAGGTTGCCGACGTACGCTCCGTCTACGCGCCGGATCTGCCGGGCCTCGGCGAGTCCGATCCGTCGCCGACCTCGAGCTTTGCCGAAGCGGCCGATGCCATATCGGATCTCGCGGATGACTTGAGGCTGCGTCAGATCGATCTGCTGGGCGTGCACGGCGGCGCCCGCGCGGCGTTGGAGCTGGCGGCCGCGAGACCCGCCCTGGTGCGCCGCTTGGTCCTGGCGGGAGCGGCCGCGGCCGCCGGACTCCCGGCGGTCAAGCAGGCGGCACTCATCATGCGCTCGCGGCATGAAACACCCGACGATATCGCCAAGCTCAGAGCCGCGGTGCCGAACGGCAAGGTTGTCGATATCGATGATTATGCGGGCGACCTGTTCGCCGCCGCCCCGAAGACCTTGGCCAAGCAAATCGGCACGTTTTTGGCCGGCTGACTTCGCCGTGCGGCTCAACAAGTACATCAGCGAAACCGGCGTGTGCTCGCGCCGGGAGGCGGACAAGTGGATCGAGGCGGGCCGCGTAACCTTGAACGGCCGGCCCGCCTGCTTGGGCTCTCGAGTGGCGGACGGCGACGAAGTCTGCGTCGACGGCGCTTCGATCGGCGCGAAGAAGAAACAGGTCTACCTTGCGCTCAACAAGCCGGCCGGCATCATTTGCACCACGGAGGGCCACATCCAAGACAACATCATCGATTTCGTGGGATATCCTGAACGGATTTTTCCCGTCGGCCGGCTGGATCGCGACTCTGAGGGGCTGATCCTGCTGACGAACAACGGCGATATCGTGAACGAAATCCTGCGCTCGGAAAATAACCACGAAAAGGAATACTTGGTGACCGTCGATCGTCCGATCACGGATCTGTCGCTGCGCATGATGGCGGATGGCGTCAAGATCATGGGAGAACTGACCAAACCCAGCAAGGTCGCGCGCTTGAATGCACAGTCGTTTCGAATCATCCTCACTCAGGGGTTGAACCGCCAAATCCGCCGCATGTGTTCGGCGCTAGGCTACAAGGCGCAGCGTCTGCAGCGCGTGCGGATCATGAACATTCACCTGGGAAACTTGCAGCCCGGCGAGTGGCGTCATCTGACTCCCGCGGAACTGAACGGCTTGATCGGCTAATGCGGCCGCAGTGCGGCGCAGGGCACGCCGTCCGACCACTGCCGCCCGCAGCTGACGCGCCAATCGGGATCCTCCGCTCGATCCGCCAGCCACCGATAAAAGTCCCGCCCTTGATTGGTCCAATATGAATGGCTGAACAGCACGCCGCCGGTGCTCGACCGCACGGTGAACCGGCGGCGAAAGCCGAAGCTGGCAATGCCGCGCGTGCAGCTGATTTGCGGCGAGTTTTCCGCCAACGCGTATTGATTGGGGCCCACCTGCAGCCGCAGGCGCCCGCCCTGTCCATATATGCAGATATTCGGTCCGGTGGCACGGATCAACGCAATGCCGTGGACCAGCGCGGGGGGCGTGTCGCAGGCGGTCCAGGTGCCGCCGAGGGAGTGCCACAGCAGCACCATGCTTTGGCGGCGAAAATCGATGACCGGAATGGTGGTGGCGTTATTCACGGCCACGCATTCAATCACACCTCGCGGTCATTTTGCCGCGGTGTCGGCAAAGGCGCTTTCCACGACCGAGGCGCTGAGAATCTGCGGCAGAACCTGCGGGTCGGGCGCTCCGGGCTTTCAGTTGTAAACCACGTATAGGGGAACCCCGGCGCGCCCGAAGGCGGCGAGCGCCTTGGTGATGGCGGGATCGCGGTTGGTCCAATCGCCTTTCATGAGCGTGACTCCCTTGTCGCGAAAAACCTTCTGCACAGCAGCATCGGCAAACGCATTGCGCTCGTTGACCAGGCACGTCAAGCACCAGCTCGCCGTGAAATTCACCAGCAATGGCCGGCCGGCGGCGCTGAGTTCTGCAACGCGCGCAGCGCTGTAGGGCTGCCAGTCGTCGCCGCCCGCCTGAGCCTGAGAGGCAGCGGCGGGTGCCGCCGCGGCGACATCGGCGAAGCGAACCGGCAGAAAAATCGCCAGCAGCACGGAAATGACCGCGGTGGCGATGACGGTCATCCGGCCGCCGCCGGCGCTGGAACGGGACTTCTGGATAGGCCCAGGCCGCCAGTGCCACCAAGATGCAGCCCGCCGAGGGCCGCGCCGAGGCCGAACGGCGAAGCCTCTTGCTGCGACCACCCACAGCAGCCACGCCGCCGATCGCGTAGATCGGGAAGGCGAATACCTGCTTCAGCGTGTCCATCCACGCGCCGGGCTTGGGAAGCGCGCGGCGCGTCCATGGAGCGAACGACAGCAGCACAATAGGGCAGCGACAATTCCGACGCCCAAGGCCGCAAAAATGCACAGCGCAATGAACGGCGACTGGGTCAGTGCGGCGCCGACCGCGGCGCCATGAACGGCGCGGTGCAGGGCGTCGCCACCAACGTGGCCAGCACGCCCGTGAAAAACGAGGCGCGGTAGCTGTCGCCTTGAGTGAGATCGTCGCCGACGCCGGCCAGACCGCCGCCCACTTCGAACACGCCGGACAGATTCAGGCCCACGGCCAGCAACAGATACACCAACAGGGTGACGAACAGCGGCGATTGCAGCTGAAAGCCCCAGCCGATTGCTCGCCGCCGGCGCGCAGCGCCAGCAGCACTGCCGCGAGACACAGCATCGAAGCGATCACGCCGGCGGCGAAAACCAGGCCCTTGGCGCGCACCGCCGCAGGATGTTTTTTCGCCTGTTCCACCAGGCCGATGGCCTTGATGGAGAGCACCGGAAAGACGCAGGGCATCAGATTCAAGATCAGGCCGCCCAGCACGGCGAACAGCAGCAGGGTCGGCAGACGAATGCTCCGGTTGCTTGTTCGGCGGGGCCGCCGGTGCGAAGCGCGGGCCCGCCTTGACGCCGGCCGCTCCGGCGCCGGAAAAGCGTCGCGGCAATTTCGATGGGAACCGTATCGGTGTTGCGTGCCGTTCTTGTTCGGTCACCACCAGCACGCCGCGGATCGCGCCCGCTTTGGGTGGTTGATAGCCGACTTTCATCTCGAGATCGACGGCATCCTTGGTGCGTGTCAGCGTCTGCGGCGCCGCGTACCCGATGACGACCATCATCGTAGGGATAGAACGCCAGCGAGGTGATCTGCGCCAGGGTGGCGCCCCATTCTTGGCCGAGCGTGATGATGAGCTTATCGCCCTCGAATCCGCGCGGAAGTCGGCGCCGGCTGCGCGCTGGGCAACTCGGCGCGTGCGGCGGCGAACAGCGCGGCCGACGCCGGATCGACGGCGCCGGCCTGGGCGCTCGACCGGCAGCGTCAACTGCAAGTTCGCGTCTCTCCGGGATGCAGACATCGGAGCACACCAGCCAACTCGCCTTGGCCGCGAGTGCAAGCGGGCTGCCCGCCTGCAAGATCCTGCGGCGCCGTGACCTCGCACCAGGTGATGGCGTGCTTGGCGTAGCCGTAATTGACGAGGGGCGGGATCTCGAAGCGATGCGGCGTGGTCCAGACGATGTCGCCCGCCGTAACTCCCGGCGGGCAGCGGCCAGGCCAGCTTTGTCGGCTTGCCGGAGTCGCCGGGATTGCGCCAATAGGTGTGCCAGCCGTCGCGGATATCGAGTTCGAGCGCGACCCAAATGCCTGGCCCGGGCGCGACCGCGCTCACTTCGCTGACCAAGCGCGCCTTGACATTGTCCGTGGCCACCGTATTTCCGGACAGCGCGAATGGCCGCCGGAGACGCCATAGCCAGGGCAAAAAGCCAAAGTTTCAGTGCGCGCATGGCCACATGTTACCGAAATAATGCCCGCGACGAGCGCCGCGACCCGGCCGGGGCTGTGGACCGTCTCACAGTATGAGCCGGCGATACCGCTGCGCAGGCCGCTTCAGCTAATGTAGCCGCCCCAACGATGCCGCCCATGCAAGAAAGCTACGTAGAACGGATACTCAAAGCAAAGGTCTACGACGTCGCCGTCGAGACCGCGCTGGAAGCGGCACCCGCGCCTGTCGCAGCGCCTCAACAATCACGTCTGGTTCAAACGAGAAGACCTGCAGCCGGTGTTTTCGTTCAAAATTCGCGGCGCATACAACAAGATCGCTCAGTTGTCCGCGACTCAGCGCGCAGCGCGGCGTCATCTGCGCCTCGGCCGGCAACCACGCCCAAGGCGTCGCGCTGGCGGCCCGCACCCGGGGCATCCCCGCACTGATCGTGATGCCGCTCACCACGCCGGAAATCAAGGTGCAGGCGGTCGCCGGCTCTCGGCGGCCGAAATCGTACTGCATGGCGATGATTACGATGAGGCCAACGAACATGCGACCGAAATCGGCGCGGCACAGAAATCTGGTATTCGTGCATCCATTCGATGATCCGGATGTCATCGCCGGGCAGGGCACGATCGCGATGGAGATCCTGCGCCAGCGCCATGGCGATGAAATCGACGCCATCTTCGTGCCGGTCGGCGGCGGCGGATTGATCGCGGGCATCGCCGCCTATGCGAAATCGCTGTATCCGCGCATCAAAATCATCGGCGTACGAGCCGGAAGATGCGGCGGCGATGTACGAATCGCTGCGCGGCGGCAAGCGCGTCACGCTGGATCGCGTCGGCATGTTCGCCGACGGCGTCGCCGTGCGGCGCGTCGGCGAGGAGACCTTTCGTCTGGCGCGTCAGTACGTCGACGAAATCCTGCTGGTGACCACCGATCAGATCTGCGCCGCCATCCAGGACATTTTCCAGGATACCCGCTCCATCGCGGAGCCCGCGGGCGCTCTGGCGGTCGCCGGCATCAAGAAATACGTGGCGCGCGAGAGCTGCACCGGCCGCACGCTGATAGCCATGAATTGCGGCGCCAATATGAATTTCGACCGCCTGAGGTACGTCGCCGAGCGCGCGGACATCGGCGCGCAGCGCGAAGCGCTGTTTGCCGTCGAGATGCCGGAGGCGCCGGGATCCTTCTTGCGCTTCTGCGAATTGCTGGGCAAGCGCAGCGTCACCGAATTCAACTATCGCTACTCGGATGTCGAAGGCCGCGCAGGTATTCGTCGAGTCTGGCGCTGACGCAGGGCAGGTCGGAGCGCGACGCGCTGCTTGCGGAGATCAGCGGCGCGGGTTTCGCGGCGCGCGACATGACCGACAATGAAATGGCCAAACTGCACGTGCGCTACATGGTGGGCGGCCATGCGCGCGGGCTCGCCGACGAGAAGCTGTACCGCTTCGAGTTTCCCGAGCGCCCCGGGGCTCTGCTCAAGTTCCTGCGCGCCATCGGCACCCAATGGAATGTCAGTCTGTTCCACTATCGAAATCACGGCTCAGACCATGGCCGCGTGCTCGCCGGAATTCAAGTGCCGCAGGACACGCACACCGATTTCTTATTGCACATCAACGAACTGCAGTACGCATACACCGAAGAGACCGAGAACCCGGCCTACCAGCTGTTCTTGGGCACCTGAGTCCGGCGCGGGTATTGCCGGGGTTAACGGGTGCTCGCGGTTTGCACGGCCGCGGGTGTCGGCGATTCTTTGCCAGATCTGCGCGCGCCGCACCGCTGCATCGTCGGGGCCGCGAGCTTTGAGCAGCACCGGCACGGCGGCGTCGAGTTCCGCGGCCGCCTGCCGGAGTCTGCCGAGATGCTCGAGCGCGTAGGCGTGGATGGCGTGCGCCAGCGCCGTCTGCGGGTTCGATGCGGGCGAGGTGGCGGTCCAGATCTTGGTCGATTCCTCGCTCTTGGCGAGCGCTTCCGCGTATTTATTGCGATCCACCAGCAGGCGCGCGAAGTGCATCAGCAGCGAAGCGCGATATTGATGATCCGCCGGCAGCGATTTGTCGTAGATGGCGAGCGCCTGTCGAAACTCGCTTTCGGATTCCGCGAGCTCGCCCTTGTCGTGCAGCAGGATCGCGAGGCTCACGCGATAGTAGCCGACCATGAAGTGATCTGGCCCGTTCAAAGAGAGCCGTGCCTCCAAGGCGCTGCGCAATAGGGGTTCAGCCTCGGCCAGCCTGCCCTCGCGCTGCAGCAGCAGGCCGTAGTTGCCTTTGGCGGAGGCGGTCTCCGGATGGCGCTCGCCGTAGATATGCCGCTGACGTTTCAGTGCATCGAGATACAGGGTCTCCGCGAGTTTCGGGTCGCCCAAGTTTTGCGCGATGATCGCCAGGTTGTTCAAGCGGTACGCCACTCGCGGATCATCGTCGCCGAGCACTCGTCGATCGATGTCCAGAGCACGCTCTTGGGTTTGTTTTGCCAAAATCCACTGCTGCTCGAGTACATAGACCTGCGCAAGGTCGCCCAGCACGACGGATACATCGGTTTGCGGTGCGCGGCTGGCTTCGAGAATATGCAGGCTGCGCAGGTACAGATCCTTGGCCTCCGCGTTGCGGCCTTGCTCGAATCGGAGCATGCCGAGAGACCAAAGCGAATGGCCGGTCTGAATGCTGGTCGCGCCGGCATCACGCTGGGCGGTGCGCAGCGCTTCCTGCAAGGGCGCCTCGGCACCCGGGAGATCGCCTGCCCCAATGCGGGCTCGTCCAAGCTCGAGCAGCGTCTCGACGCGCGAACGACCTTGCGATCGAGCTTGGAGTTGCAGCGACTCGTTCAGCAGCGGCAACGCGTCTTGGAACTGCCCGAGGCTGTCATAGACCGTTCCGACTGTGGATAAGAGAGCGGCTTTGGTTTCCGGTTGATCTTGCAAGCCTGTTTGCAGGCGTTTCGCGCCGGAATCGAGCAGCTCGCGCGCCGTCACCTGGTTGCCCCGGTTCTCCTTGGGATCCGACAATTTGAACAGGCTGACCAGAAAGCTCGACACTTCCTCCGCCCTGGCGCGTTCATGCTCGGCCAGCTCGCGCTGTTGGGCGGCCCGGTCGCGTTCCGCGGCGATTCGCACGGACTGAACGTAGGTGGTGACCGAGAACGCGACGGTCATGAAAGTCGCCGCCGCTCCGGCGCTGACCGGCAGCCAGTGGCGCTTCACGAACTTCGAGGTGCGATAGGACACCGTGTCCCGCCGTGCGATCACCGGCATGCCTTCGAGGAATCGTTGAATGTCGGCGGACAATTGTTCCGCCGAACCGTAACGGCGCTCCGGTTCCTTGCGCAACGCCATCATTACGATGTTGTCCAAATCGCCGTCCAGGGCGCGCCGCAGCCGTTTCACGCTGCTGGCGCGCGCCTCGGCGATGGATCTCGATTCCGGCGATTCAGCGGCGGACAGCATTTGACTGGGGGGCGGGGCATCTTTTTCGCAGATTGCGCGCTCGATTTCCGAGAGGCGCATGGAGGAGATGAAGAAAGGGCTGGTCCCGCACAACAACCTGTAAAGCAGCACGCCCAACACGTAAACATCGCTCGACGTGGTGATGGCCTGGCCGCGCACCTGTTCGGGACTGGCGTGGTCGGGGGTCATGATACGAACATCGGCTTGGGTCATCGCGAGCGTGTGGCGCGCAGCCTGGCGGTCATCCAACAATTTCGCGATGCCGAAATCCAGCAACTTCGGCACGCCGGCGGCGGTTACCAGAATATTGGAGGGCTTGAGGTCGCGATGAACGATGAGATTCTGATGGGCATAATGAACCGCGGCGCAAACGGTCTGAAACAATTTCAGGCGCGCGGTGACATCGAGACGGTTCGAATCGCAAAATTGGTCGATTGCAACGCCGTCGATGTATTCCATGACGATGTAGGCACTGCCGTCATGCAATGCGCCGCCGTCGAGCAGACGCGCGATATTCGGATGATCGAGCTGCGCCAAGATCTGGCGTTCCAGCTTGAGGCGCGAATGCATCGAAACCGCGAGCGCTCCGCCGCGCACCACTTTGATCGCAACCTGCTGCTCGAATTGCGCGTCGGCGCGCTCGGCAAGGAAGACTTCGCCCATCCCGCCCGCACCCAGTGTACGCAGCACCCGATACGGCCCTATGCGGTCTCCCATCATTTTTGAGAGCATGCACCCGGACAAGGGTGCTCTGCAAACGCGCCGCCCTTGCGGCTGGGTGCTGGTTGCGTGTATGAAAGCGGGACCCTGAGGGCCACGAGGAGATGGATCATGCCAAATGGTAACGAACACAAGAATCCGCCGCCCCCGCCCCCGCCTCCGCCTTCTCCTCCGCCGGGCGGTACCGGGCCTGGGGGAGTCCGCCCGGACGACGGCAGTCAAAATCCTCCTCAAACGAATTGATTGGATAGCGTAACGGCGTACCGGCCGCTGCGGCCGCCGAAGCACGAGACACTGCGCGTTCGAGGTCTCGAGATGCATTTGACGCGCTGGGGCCCCGATCCCGCAGGGCCGCAGCCGCCGGTATTCTTGCTGCATGGCTGGCTGGATGCGGGCGAAACGTTTCAGTTCGTCGTCGATGCCTTCACGAACGATCGGCCCATCATCGCGCCGGACTGGCGCGGCTTCGGGCGCAGCGAGTGGCCGCAGGAGGGCTACGGCTTTCCCGATTACCTGGGCGATTTCGATGCCTTGATGGACCTGATATCGCCGGCCTCGCCGGCGTGCATCGTCGGCCACAGCATGGGCGGCAATATCGCGAATCTCTATGCCGGGCTTCGTCCCGAGCGCGTGCGCTGCGTGATCAATCTCGAAGGACTGGGATTGCCGCGCACCTCGCCGCAGGATGCGCCAAAACGCATGCGTAAATGGCTCAATCAAATCAAGAGTCCGACGCTCGAAAAGAGCTATGACTCCTTCGAGCAGCTCGCCTCGGTCATTCAATTCCGCTACCCGAGATTTTCTCCGGCCGCGGCGGCATTCGTGGCGCGAGTCTGGGGCGTTGCCGAGGAAAATGATCGCGTGCGCTTGGCCGCCGATCCGCGTCACCATTGGGTCAACCCTATTCTCTACAAACGCGAGGATGCGGAGGCGACCTGGCGCGAGATCCGCGCGCCGCTGCTCATGGTGCTGGGAGCGGAGTCTGATTATCTGACGCGGCTCGGCGCCGACGGCACGCTCGAGGCGTTGCGCGCGGCCCATCCCGCTGCCGAAGTGGTCAGCATCGCCGGCGCCGGACACATGCTGCACATTGAGCGTCCCGAAGCCGTCGCGTCCGTGATAGAAGCCTTCTTGGATGCTCACTAGGACAGGCTCCTGATGATTCGGCGCATTTATCCGACGCGATTCGGTCAGCTGCATTTGCGCAGCCATGACGGCAAAGGCGTGCCGCTCGTGCTGCTGCACATGTCGCCGCGTTCGGGCGCGATGTGGGAGGAACTTCAAGAAAAACTCGACAGGCCGACACACGCGCCGGATCGATTGGGTTACGGCTTTTCCGACGCACCGCCTTGGGCGTTGTCCTTGGAGCAATACGCACAGGCGACGGTGGATGGGCTGAAGGCCGCTGGAATGCAGGGCCAAATCGACCTGCTGGGGGTGCATACCGGCTCCATCGAGGCGATCGAAATCGCGCACCAGCTGGGGTCGCAAGTGCGGCGGGTAGTCGTGGTCGGCATGCCGCTTTTCACCGCAGAGGAACAGCAACGCCAGCTGGAGAAATACAGCGAGCAGCCGTTGCGGCCGGCCATCGAGGGCGGCCATGTGCTGGCGGCGTGGCGCGGCGGCCTGGCACTGCGCCATCCGCCATATGATCTCGGCGACGCGCATCAGCGGTTCATCGAGCATGTGCTCGCAGCAAATCCCGGAGCGGCATTTCGCGCCGCGTGCGGCTACGCCGTCGACAAAAAACTCAAAGGCTTGAAATCGCCCTTGACCGTGTTCGCCCCGCATGACGACATCATCGAACAGACCCAGCGCGTCAAACCGCTGCTGAAACCGAGTGCCACCTACCTGGACTTGCCCGAGCTCGGACTGGATTTATTCCACGCGGCAACCGACCGGATGGTGACCTTGATCAATCGCCACGCGCCGGCGAACTAGCGCCGCCGGCCATGGACATCACCAAGATGCCAGCGCCGGCCGCCGCGGCGGAACGCACGCCGACGGCGCCCGGCGCGGAACACAGCCCGCAATCGGCGGCGAACGCTGCACCGCCGGCTGACCGCGCAGATATTCGGCCGCTCGACATTCCCGCGGCGCTGCAGATCCTGTTGGCGGAGGTTCGCGCCGCACTCGACCTGGAGACGCTCGCCATCGGCCCGCATGCGGGCGAGGCGCTCAACAACCCGCCGCAGGCCGCTCGGATGCTGTTGCGGTTGCTGCTTGCCGCGATGCCGGACGAGACCGCGAGCCCGCCGGCATGGAACGCGGTGCTGGCCCGGGTCGAAACCGCGCTGCAGTCCGGCCTGGAGCGCGGCATCGATGCGATTGCCGCCTGGCGCGACGTGCCTGCGGGCGTCGTGGACGCGGCGAAGGAGGCGCGCACCTTGGTCCTCTCCGCACTCGCTGACGAGGAGCAAAATCCGCTCTGGCTGCGTCCCGAGTGGGCGGGGTTGGGACCTCGGTTCGAACGATTTTGGCGGCGTCGGCGTTTGGCGCGCCGGCTCCTGACCGATCCCGACTATTCCTCAGGGAGGGCCGATGACGACAGCGAACGACAAAGCTGAGACTGTTGCCTCGACTGCGCCCGCCATGACCCTGGTATTGAAGCGCATCGGCTTGATTTTGGTTTTTCTCTGGTTTCTTTTCGGGGGAGTCGCACACTTCTCGCTTACCGAGGTGGAAATGCGCATCGTGCCGCCTGCCGTACCGTGGCCACGGGCCACGGTGCTCCTCCTCGCGCGCTTGCCTTTCCAACTCGCGCTGCTGGCGCTCATCCTCTGGAGCACCTGGACCCGGCGTCCCGATCGGTCATCCGCTTGAACCCCAGGCTGCGCGCTGCGATCCTGCGTCGACAGCCAGCCCGCTATATCTTACGATCGCGGCATGCAAAGCGCACCTAAATTGACCGGGCTGTCGGGTAACGAAATCTACTGCATGCGCCTCAAAGGCCTCATCCCGAGCGGTGTGGTCATCGGCAACAGCATCCAGTCGATGGGTTTTCTGGGCGGTATCCGTTCGGCCTTCCGCGGCATCGTCGGCGGCGAGATTCCCGATGTGACGCAAATGATTCATGAAGGCCGCGCGGCGGCCTTCAAGCGGATGCGCGCCGAAGCCGATCGTGAACAGGTGCACGGCGTCGTCGGCGTGTCCTCCGAACTGCGCGGGCTCAGCGGCAATTCGGAATTCTTGTTCGTCGGCTCGGGCGTCAGGGGCGGCCCCGGCACGGCGTTGTTCACCAGCGCCGGCGATGCGCAGGAGCTGTATTGCCACATGGACGCCGGCTACGATCCCAGGGAATTCGTATTCGGCAACATAGCCTATTCGGTCGGCGCGGTCGGCGGCATTGCCGGCACCTTAAAGACGCTGGTGCGCGGCGAAATCAAAGAATTCAGCGACGTGTTCAACGAAACGCGTCATCACGCGCTCGACCGGCTGCTCATGCATGCAAAGACCGTGGGCGCCAATGCCGTGGTCGGCGTGCGCACCAACGTGCTGCATTTTGCCGGTTTCCACGAGATGTACATGGCGGGCACCGCGGCATTTCACGCGCAGTTGCCGCCCGACGCGCGCAGCTCGCCGGTCTCCAGCGACCTTACCGGCGAGGAGCTTTGGGGTATGACGCAGCTGGGATACGCGCCGGTCAAGCTGCTCATTTCAACCTCCGTGTATTCGCTGGGCGCGATCGGCGGCATCCGTGCGGCGTTCCAGAGCCTGGCGAGAGGCGAATTGGGCGATTTGACCACGCTGATCTATGAGGCGCGCGAGCAGGTATTCGATCGCGTGAACCGGGAGGCGACCGCGCTGGGCGCCGAAGAGGTTGTCGGCATCAAAACCTACATCGTTGAACTCGGTTCCAGCTTGGTCGAGATTTTCGCCGTGGGTACGGCCGTGCGCAAACTCCCCGGCGTGTCGGTCCAGACCGCCGCGCTGCCGGCGCAGGCCATCATCCGCGACAAGGACACCTGGGTGAACGGCGCCAGCGGGCTCGAAATTCAATCCCTGCGCGCCGGCGGCTGAGCGAGAATTGAAAATGACCCGTAATAGAGGGCTTGCGCTCAACAACGCCGTGCTCATCCTGTCGGCTTTGTTGATGCTGGCCGGGAGCGCAAGCGCCCGGCACCGAAAATCGGCGCACGGCGAGCCGGGTATCTTTGACTACTATCTGTTGTCTCTGTCGTGGTCGCCGGCGTTTTGCCTAGGAGACCCCGGAGCAGCGGAGTGCAACGGTCCGCGCCGCTTCGGATTCATCGCGCATGGGTTGTGGCCGCAGTATGAAAAGGGGTGGCCGGAGCATTGCGATGTGCAGCGGCAGGTGCCCGAGAGCGTGGTATCCGGGATTTCCGACATCATGCCGGCGCGCGCTCTGGTCTATCACGAGTGGTCCGCGCACGGCACCTGCAGCGGACTTGAACCTGCGGATTTTTTTGCATTGCTGCGCCGTGCCTTCGCCGGCATAACCGTTCCCGCCTCCCTTACCACGGCGGCTCACCCGATCGAGCAGCCGCCCGGAGCCATCGCTGCGGCATTGCTGAAAGCGAACCCCCGGCTCGCGGCGCAGTCCATCGTCGTCACCTGCGGCGGCCAAGAGACGCCGCGGCTGCGTGAGGTGCATATCTGTCTGGATCGAGACCTCAATCCGCGCGCCTGCTCCGCCGATGTGGTCCGCGGCGCCTGCCGGGCGGCGACGCTGATCGTTCCGCCGATCCGATGACGCACAGACCCTGGCATACCGGCATCGTCGCGGTGCTTCTCGCGGCATCGGGTGCCGCTGCGGCCGGCGGCGTCACCGCCTACCTGCCGATGAACCTCGAGCCGGAAATCGAGCGGCAGATCGAAAGAGTCCTCATCTTGGCCGATGAGCCCATCCTCAAGCGTCCGTTTTCAGTCGAGCTGGTGAAATTGGCCTTGCCGCAGGCGTGCCAGCTCGACAAGCCGCTCTGCACCCGCGTAGGCAAGTACCTCGAGCGTTATTCGCGCGACTATGCCGTGTCGCACGCGAGCGCGACGGGCTCCATCGCGCATGCCAAGGACGGGGTGGTGCTGCCGAATCAACATGGCATGCCGGCCGACAGCGACTACGAATTGTCGGCGATCGCCTATGCGCAGCCCACCGATTATTTCTTGGTCAGCGCGGGCGCAATTGCCTACAAGGGCCGCACGACACCCACGGGTACCCTGGCGAGCGTCGGCACCAACTGGGCGCAAATCGACTTCGGCTATCGCGATCATTGGCTCTCGCCCATGACCGACAGCAGCGCGCTGACGAGCACCGAAGCGCCCACCATGCCGTCGGTGACCCTGTCGAACTATGAGCCGCTGACCCGTCTGGGATTTCAGTACGAGTTGTTTCTCGCGCGAATGTCGTCCCAGGAAATTTCCTACAATGGCGTCGAGCAGATCGGGCGTCCGCGGCTGTTCGGCGTGCAATTTTCGATCGAGCCTTTCAGCGGCTGGTCGCTCGGATTCAACCGGCAGCTGGAGTATGGCGGCGGCGCCGGACTGCCATCTTCAGCACGGTTTTTGCTGCGGGACTTTTTCCAACCGAGCGGGACTTCCCAGACACAGGGAAATCAACAAGCGTCCTACATCAGCCGCTTCATCGTGCCGAGCAAAGTGCCGTTCGCCGTGTATTTTCAATATGCCGGCGAGGACAATTCCGACGGCGGCAGCTATCTTCTGGGCAGTCCCTCCACGTCCGCCGGCATCGATTTCCCGCGCATTTTTCGCTATTTCGATGCGACGTACGAGATCTCCGAATGGTCGAATATCTGGTATGTCCACAGCATTTTCCAAAGCGGCATGACCAACGACCGCTTGGTCCTGGGCAACTGGGGCGCCGATCAGCGAAACTTCGGCGATGGCGTGGGCGCGAGGAGTCAGATGCTGCGCGTGGGCTGGGAACCGTCGTTTGGCGGCTATCTGGAGGTCCGCGCCCGAACGCTGCAAAACCAAACCTACTACGGCGGCGACAACCGCACCTATGTGCCTACTCCGGGTGCGTTCCCTTACTATCATTACTACGATTTCACGCTGCGCTATTCGCGCCCTTGGAACGGCGTCGTCGTCGGTGCCGAGGCCATGGGCGGGCGGGACGTGGACGGCAACGGCTTTTCGCGCTTGTCGGGCTTTGTCCGCTACGGCGGCGATGAACACGGCCGCGACGGCGCCGACGCCGACGAGGACTCTTCCACGCAGGATACGAATCATCATGCCGCGCAAGTCTTCGTCGATGCAGGCGCCAACGCAAACCGCGTGCGCACGGACGTGCAGAAAGGCGTGCCGATCACCACGTCGCAGTTGGCGTACGGGCCGCACTTCGGCGTCGGCGCGCGGCGCGCCGTATCGGAAAGAAATGATCTTGGGGTTCGCGCGGAAATCGATCAAGTCGACGGCCACACGCTCCTCGGTCTGCGGGCTTTCGACTATCGCCATCGATTTGCCGGGCCGCTCGCGTTCAGTATATTCGCCGGGGTGGCGCGCTACGACGTCGAAACACCGGCGACGTCGATGTATGGCGGCCTCGGCCTCCAATGGCGGGATGTCGTGCCGGGCTGGGATTTGAATTTGGACTATCGCTACGGGCAAAATCTGGCGCGCGATCATGTGCTGGCGAGCGACGTACAGGGCGTGCGTCCGGAGACATTTTACAAAATAGAGAGCGCAACGCTGTATGTCTCCCGACATTTTTGAGTGAGAAATCCTTATATAAAGCGGCTCTCGAGACGCTTGCGCGGTCGCTGGCGGGCAAGATCCCTGGGCGAACATGCGATCGCAATCGTCGCCGAGACAAAAAATGGCCGGCTGTGCGTGCCCGCCGGCGATTTCAACGTCTCGCGTTCACTGCTCGACAAGGGAGAGTACGACTGGCCGCAGATAAGCTGGTTGAAGCACTTGCTGGACGCCAGCTCGCACGTGGTCTTCGCCGGCGCGCACATCGGCGCCGTGCTCATACCCCTGGCGCGGATTTCCGGAACGCGTTCGATCGTCGCGTATGAGCCGAGCCCGCGCAACTTTCGATTGCTGAGCATGAATTTGGCGCTGAACGGAATCAAGGGCGTCGTCGCCATCAATACGGCCCTTGGAGACCGGGCCGGAAAAATTCAGTTCACCGAAAACAGCATCAACACGGGCAACAGCCGCGTCGCGCCGGCGGATGGAGAGATCACCGTGAATTTGGACACACTCGATCGGACGCTTCCGGCGGATTGGACCTCGAGCGATCTCATCGTGATGGATACCGAGGGCAGCGAGGTGGCGGTGATGCGCGGAGCGCAAATGAGCCTGGCCAGGACGAAGAATCTCTATGTTGAGTTCTCGCCGGAACAGCTGCGCGAGCAGGGCAGCAGCGCGATCGAGTTCGTTGAAACGGTCGAGAAATATTTCAAGTCCGCCTATGTGTTCGGCGCACCGATCGTTTTTCTCGGACCTGAAAAATTTGCCGCGCACTTCAAAGGATTTCAGAATCACCGCAGCCTGCTGCTGAATGTGCTCTTCACCCAGGATCTTGCCGCAAATCCGCAGCGAATGAGTTTGCCGGGCGATCGCTGAACTCGTGACCGGCGGCTTCGCAGTTCTCAAGAACCGCGACTTCTCGCTCTATCTTTGCTCGCGCTTTTTCGCTTCCATTGCGACGCAGATGGTCATCATGGCGGTGGGATGGCAGGTCTATCAGCTTACCGGGAGGGTATTGGACCTTGGCCTGATCGGACTGTCGCAATTTCTGCCTTTTTTGTGCCTGGTGCTGATCTCCGGGCACGTGGCGGATCAGTTTGATCGGCGCATGATCATCCTGCTCGGCCACGGCGCATACGCGCTTTGCACCTTGCTGCTGCTTGGCTTCGCCTGGACCAATATCCGCACCACGGTGCCGATCTTTGCGGTTTTGGCGGTCCTCGGCATCAACAGGGCCTTTCAAATGCCGGCCAGCCAATCCTTCGTGCCCACCCTGGTTCCCGCGGCCGCGCTACGCGGTGCGCTCGCCATCAACTCCTCGGCCGGTCAGATTGCGGTCATCGTGGGCCCCAGCATCGGCGGCATCGTGTATGCGTTGGCGGAGCGCCGGTTCGGGCAAAACAGCGGCGCGAGCATGGTTTACGGCACTGCGGCGGGATTGCTGCTGGCGGCCATCATCCTGATGGCCTTGATTCATCGGCGGCGGCAGCCCGGCGCGCGCCCAGCCCTGGCCTGGTCGACCCTGTTACAGGGCCTGAGGTTTGTCTGGCACCGCAAAACCGTACTGGGAGCCATTTCGCTGGATCTATTTGCGGTATTGTTCGGTGGTGCCGCTGCCCTGTTGCCCGCCTATACGCGGGATGTACTGCACGCCGGACCGGACCTGTTTGGCTATTTGCGGGCGGCTCCCGGTATCGGTGCGGGCGTCACCGCGCTTTGGCTGGCGTTTCGGCCGGTCTCGCGTAATGTCGGGGTTTGGATGTTTGCGGGCGTTGCAGCATTCGGCCTGGCAACGGTGGTACTGGGGATCACGCATTTGTTTTGGGTGGCGATGATCGCGTTGGCCGTATTGGGGATGGGGGACATGATCAGCGTGTTTGTCCGCTCGCTGCTCGTGCAGCTGCAAACCCCGGATGAGATCCGTGGTCGGGTCAGCGCGGTTACAGCGGTATTCATCGGTGCGTCGAATGAACTGGGGGAATTCGAATCGGGCATGACGGCCGCGTGGTTCGGGTTGGTGCCTGCCATTGTGATCGGCGGCGTCGCCACAATGTTAATTACAGTCTTGTGGGCGCGTGTTTTTTTCCCTGCGCTGTGGCGCTTGCAGACATTCGAGCACTGAAGGAATCTCACTCCGATGGAACATGAAGAACATGAGCATGATCACGATCACGCGCACGATCATGAACACGACGCGCACGATCACGGGCACGTGCATGCGATTCCGGTCGACGGGACCAATCTGCGAATGGCGATCGCCGTGGGGCTCAATCTGGTGTTTGTGGTCGTGGAGGGAGGCTTCGGGTTCGTTTCCAACTCGGTGGCATTGATTGCCGATGCGGGCCACAACCTGAGCGACGTTTTGGGCCTCGTCTGCGCCTGGGGGGCGTTGATTCTCGGCCGCCGGCCGCCGGGGGCCAAGTTCACCTACGGCCTCGGACGTTCGTCCGTGCTGGCGGCGCTGGCGAATGCGGTGCTGCTGCTTCTGGCCTGCGGCGCGATTGCATGGGAGGCGGCGAGCCGCCTGGGATCACCGCCGCCCGTGGCGGGGAGAACCGTCATGATCGTCGCGGCGATCGGCATTGCGCTCAACGGCATCAGCGCGTGGATGCTGCATGCCGGAAGTCACGGCGATCTGAATCGGCGCAGCGCTTACCTTCATATGCTGAGCGATGCCGTCGTATCGGCCGGCGTCGTGTTGTCCGGTTTGCTCATCATCTGGTCGGGATGGAGCCTGATCGATCCCATCGTCAGCCTGGTGATCGTGGCGGTGATCCTGGTCAGCACCTGGCGGCTGTTGCGGGATTCATTGACTCTGTCGCTCGACGGGGTGCCCGCCGGCGTGAATTCGTCGGCCGTGATGTCCTATCTCGCCGATCAGCGCGGCGTGACGGACGTCCACGATTTGCACATTTGGGCCCTTTCCACCACCAGCGTTGCGCTCACCGCGCACCTGGTCGTCCCGGACCGGGGGGCCGAAGACGCGCTCTTGACCTCGCTCACCCCGGATCTCAAGCGCCGCTTTCAAATCCAGCACGCCACGTTGCAGATCGAGAGGGATCGCTGCGAACACGGATGCGAGGGCGAGGCCGCGGCCTGAAGCTTCGCCGGCCTATTTCTTCGACCGGCCGTAGTGCGCCACGAACACCGCTTTGCCAAGCAGGTGCTCCTGCACGATCGAGGTGACCATCGCGCCGCTGGAGTCGGCGGGCACGGGCAGCTTCGCCACATTCAGCGCGTAGAGCGTGAATACATAGCGGTGCGGCGGATCGCCCTCGGCGGGGCATGGGCCGTGATAGGCATCTTCCCCCAGATCGGTCCGGCCCTGCAGCGTTCCGGGCGGCAGCGCTCCGCCATGTTCGGCACCGGCACCCTGCGGCAGGCTGGTCGTAGATTTCGGCAGGTCGTAGACCACCCAGTGCCACCATCCCGACGGCGTGCTGCGCTCGTCGCGGTCGAACAAGGTCAGGACGAAACTCTGCGTTCCCGCCGGCGCGCCGGACCAATGCAACTCCGGCGATAGGTTTCCTCCGGAACATCCGAAAGCCTTTGCGGTGTAAATCAGCGGGACGCTGACGGCGAGTTCCGGGTCGGAACTCGACAGCACGAAACTCGACTTCGGCGTGGCGGCGGTCGCCGGCGCGACCGCCGCATACGACGTGCAGGCCAACGCAAAAAACCAAATGCCATTCAAAAACCCGCGTTCCGATTTGCCCATGTTTGTCTCTTTTCCCGCGCCGCCGCCATACGGGTCGAATATAGGCGCGCCGCTCCCAGCAAAACAAGTGGCGCGAGAGCTGAAAAAATGGAGTCAGGGGCGTAGCGCGAGACCGTGCAAAGCCGTTACAGTCCGGCAAGGAGATCATTCATGTCCAACGAAAACGCGATCCGCCGCGACGTGGGCGCCATCGCACTGATGTTCACGGGATTAGGTTCCATCATCGGCTCAGGCTGGCTGTTCGGCGCATGGCGTGCCGCGCAGTTGGCGGGCCCCGGCGCGGTCTATGCCTGGATCATCGGCGCAGTTGTCATCATGTTCGTCGCATTCACCTACGCCGAGCTGGGCGCCATGTTTCCGGAGTCGGGCGGCGCGGTGCGCTATGGACATTATTCGCACGGCACGCTGGTGGGATTCGTGGCCGGCTGGGCGGCCTGGATCGCCATCGTTTCGGTGATCCCGGTCGAGGCCGAGGCCTCCGTGCAGTACATGAGCTCTTGGCCATGGGACTGGGCGCATTCATTGTATGTGCATGCGGCCAAGGGGCAGGGGGAACTGACCCTCGGCGGCCTGTCCATCGCCGCGGTGCTGGTGGTGATTTATTTTTTGGTCAATTTTTGGAGCGTGAAAGTCTTCGCGAATACCAACAGCGCCATCACGTTCTTCAAGCTCATCGTGCCGGCAGCCACGGCGATCGCCTTGATGTGCAGCGGCTTTCATCCGCAGAATTTCCAAATCGGCGTGCACGGCGGTGCCCATGTCGGCAACTTGGCGGCGATTCTCACCGCCGTCGCGACCAGCGGCATCGTCTTCAGCTACAACGGATTCCAAAGTCCGGTGAACCTGGCGGGTGAGGCGCGCCATCCGGGCCGTAGCGTACCTTTTGCGATTTTCGGCTCCATCGCCTTGAGTACGGTCGTGTACTTGATGCTGCAGGTAGCCTTTCTGGGTTCCGTGTCGCCGGACCATCTGGGCGAGGGGTGGGCGGCGCTGGAATACAGTTCGCCGTTCGCGCAACTGGCCCTGGCCCTCAATCTCAATTGGCTGGCGCTGTTGCTGTACGCGGACGCATTCATCAGTCCGAGCGGCACGGGCAGCACCTATACCGCCACGACCGCGCGCATGATTTATGCCATGGAGCGCAGCGGCACGGTTCCCGAAGTGCTCGGCCGGGTGCACCCGAAATACGGCATTCCGCGGCCCGCGATGTGGTTCAACCTGTTGGTGTCTTTCATTTTTCTGTTCTTCTTCCGCGGCTGGGGCAAGCTCGCGGCGGTGATTTCAGTGGCCACCATCATCACTTACCTGGTGGTGCCGATCAGCGTCATCGTGCTGCGGCGCACGGCGCCCGATTTGCACCGTCCGCTGCGCGTGCCCGGCTTGCCGGTGCTCGCGCCCATCGCGTTCGTGCTCGCCACCTTGATGCTGTTCTGGGCGCGCTGGCCGCACACCGGCCAGATCATGCTGCTGTTGATTCTGCCCTTGCCGGTGTACCTGTACTATCAAGCGAAGGGCAATTGGCGCGACTTCGGCCGCCAGTTGCGTGCATCCTGGTGGCTTTTGGCCTATCTCATTTCCGTCACGGTTTTATCGTGGGCCGGAAGCAAAGAGTTCGAGGGCCGCGGCTACATCGGCTACGGATGGGATCAGCTGTGCGTCGCGGTGACTTCGCTCGCCTTTTATTTCTGGGGAGTGCGCAGCGGCTGGCGCACGCCGGCGGTGATGGCCGTGGAGAACCATGCCGCCGAAGTGGCGGCGGTGCGATCCTAGCCTCCTGTGGCCCGCAGGATCTGTCCGGGGTCGCTCTGTCCCGAGCGTAGATAGATCGAGCGCTTGGGGCGAGCCATGACCCGCCGCACCATCGGCGCGAAAAATTCCAGCGGCAGGGTGGCGTAGTTCGCGTCGAACGCATTCTGATCGTGGCGTTCGCAGAACAGCGCGGTGCGCTCGAAATTCGGATGGCCGCGAAACTGTTCGCGCATGTTTCGATCCAGCCCCAAATGATGAAAGAAATAATAACCTTGGAAAATGCCGTGATGCTGCAGCAGCCACCAATTCTCTTCCGACACAAACGGCTTGAGAATCGTCGCGGCAAGTTCGGCGTGGTTGGTGGAAGCGAGAATATCGCCCATGTCATGCAGCAACGCGCATACGACATATTCTTCGTCCATGCGATCGCGATGGGCCAGCGATGCCGATTGCAGCGAATGTTCCAGGCGATCCACGGAAAAACCGCCGCAATCTCCCTTGAGCATCTGCAAATGAGCCAACACCCGATCCGCCAGCCCGCCGTTGAAGGCATTCGCGGCGCTGGCGATTTTTTGCCAATCGGACTGGGTGCTCTCGGTCATCGCCGTGAACGTGGCGCGATCCATCTCGCTATGGTCCGACATGCGTGCTCATTCCTTACAGGACATCAATGCCGGCGATTATATCAGCGCAGGCCGGCGCCGCTCGTCAGGTAGACCGCGAACGTACCCAACCAATGCCCGCCCTCGTAGTGTTCGCCGGTAACGGCGGGCAACGCGGCGTCGCGATGCTGCGCGGCGCTGGCGAGCAGCACGGGTATGCGCCGATCGCCCCGGGGCAATCCGTGCGCAATTCCTTCAAGCATCCACGCACGGCTCAAATTCAATCCATCGATGTGCGCCAGCTTCGGATCGGAACGGTCGGTCACCACGCCGGGCCGCAGCCAAGCGTCGCCGCCTTGGGGAATGCCCGGCAAAAACGCCGACAGCCATGCGGCGAATGCCCTGGCATCGAGGATCCGTCGCATGAAGTCCGCCTCGGCGAGGCAGGGCGACAGGAAATCCTCGCCGGAGGGCTCATAGCTCAAAGGGCAATTGCGGTCGTTCAGGTAGAAACGTTGCGCCGCGTCGCGCAGCAACGAACGCATTTCCTCTTCGCCGGCGACTGCGGCCCAGTCCCATATCAATCCGAAGGAGAAAGCGGTCTGGTCGTGCTCGCCGATGCGGATCGGATAGTGCAGTTTCGGCAGCCAGGCCTTGATGCGACTCGCGGCTTCGGTTTCAAGCGGCTGAAGCGTCGCGGACCATTGCTTTGCCTGCGGATCATTCCACTCGCGCAGTTCAGCGGACAGCTTCAGCAACCATGCGAGGCCGTAGGGCCGCTCGAACGATGCGCGGCCGGGGTGTTTCAGATAGCTCAGCTCGCCCGCGATGTTTTCGCGGCGTAAAGCTGCGTGCAAGTTCGCTTCTCGCCCGCGCGGCAAACGGCGCATTCGGCATCAGGCGCAGCAGTCTCGCCAGCAACCAATGCCCGTGGACATCGGAGTGCCAGTCGAAGCATCCGTAGAAGGCGGGCGTCAATTCGCGCGGCGGCCGCGCGTCCGCATCGCGGTCCAGGGTGAGACTGATGTGATTGGGGTATTCATCGTGCAAGCACTTGAGCGCGAGACCGGCGAATCGCGCCGCCGCGGCCGGATCCATGGCGGTTCCGGCCCCAGCGCCGGCCGTTGCGGCGACGCTCATCGAGAACAAGCTCAAGAGGGTCGCAAAAAGCGCTATCGGACTCATGGATGGATCTTACCGCGGCCGGGCACGGCGTGTGGCTTGAGCGGTATAGGGATCGTCGGGCCAGTAGTGCTTGGGATATCGGCCCTTGAGGTCCTTTTTCACCTCGTGGTAGCCGCGATTCCAAAAGCTCACCAGATCGCTGCGTGATTTGCACCGGCCGGCCGGCGGGCGAGAGCAGCTTGAGCACCAGCGGCAGCTTGCCGGCCGCGACCGTCGGCGTCGAGTTCAACCCGAACAGCTCCTGCAGCCGCACCGACAAACGTCGGGATTCGGACCGTCCAAATAGTCGATTGGGATGCGCGAACCGCTCGGGACGGCGAAATGAGTCGGCGCCTCGCGTTCCAAGATGGTAACTTGCGGGTGCGTGAGTAAAGCGCGCAGCACTTGACCCAAGTCCAACTTGCAAAGTGCTCGCGCCGCGTGAATCCCAAGATCCAGGGCGGCGCCCACCTCTCGAGGTCCCGTTCGAGCGCCTGGTCGCCGAGGTCGGGCCAGGGCGCAGGCGCGTTGATCTGGTATTGGCGCATGAGCATTACACGCGCGCGCCATTGGCGCAGCTCCTTGGTCCAAGGCAGCGCCGCGATCCCGGCTTGCTTGCAGTCCCAGAGCAGCGCGTGCTGCAAAGCCTCGGGATCCGGGTCGCGCATGCTCGGACGATGCCAACAGCAACGCTCCCAACCGCCGTTCGCGTTTGGCGCTGACCGCGCCTGAGCGCTCATCCCAGCGGATTTCCGCCGCTTCGCGAATCAGCGCGCCGAAGTGTGCATTCAAGTCGTCGCGGCCGATGGGCGCGGCCAGAAATATGCGCGCCTCGCGTTCCGCGCCGTCCAGCTCGGCAGCCACGATGAACTCCGATTTCGCGAGCGCCTGCGCTTCGGCAAAGCGAGCGCCGCGGCCATTCGCCAGCAGATACCTGCCGCCGTCGCCGCGGCTCTGCGCGATGCGATCCGGATAGGCCCACGCCAACAAGATTCCGGTCGCTTGGTGCGGATCGGCCGAGTCCCGTGATGCTTGGCTCAAGTCCCTTTGCCAATGGCTGGAGCGTGCGTTTCGCCTGCGAGCGGGCGCGTGAATCCACCGTGATGCCCGCCGGCAGATCGCGTTCATCGCCGCGCAGCACGGCAACCCTGCAGCCGCAAATCGGCATCGCGCGCGTCTGGATTCGCGCGCAGGATGTCCCGCTCGCTCAAGATGGCGGCAAGCTCGCAAGCGAGACGCTCCGCGCCCAGATCCTGCGCCTTGATCCAGCATGTGCGCCAGGCGTGGATGCATTCCCGATTTGGCGAGCATACGGCCGTGCGTGGTGATGCGCGCCGCGCCGTCGATTGCCTCCAGCTGCAGCAGCAGCTCTCGCGCCTGGGCAAGCGGCGCGGCCGGCGGCGGGTCGAGCCAGCGCAGGCGGCCGGCATCCATTGCGCCCCAGCAGGCGAGCTCCAACGCCAGCGGCGCAAGATCCGCGTTCAGAATTTCCGGCGGCGTCTGCGGACTGCGACGAGGCCTGCGTCCCTTCCGACCAAAGACGGTAACAATCTCCCGTCGCTCAAACGGCCGGCACGCCCGCGGCGTTGATCCGCGGCTGCCTGCGACACCTTGCCGGTCACCAGCCGGCTCATGCCGCGTCGCGGGATCGAATTCCGAATAGCGCCGCATGCCGCAGTCGATCGACGACGCGGATGCCTTCGATGGTGAGGCTGGTTTCGGCGATGCTCGTCGCCAGCACGATTTTTCGCGCGCCGGAGGCCGCCGGAGCGAGTGCCGCATCCTGCTCCGCCGCCGTCGAGATCGCCGTACAGGGGCAGGACCCGCACCCTGCGCTCGAGATCGGACTCCTGCAAGGTGCGCTGCACCCGGCGGATTTCCGCGGCGCCGGGCAGGAAGCAGAGAATGTCGCCGTCATGGTCGCGCAGCGTCGCCGCGCACCACCTGCGAGGTCTGCAGCTCGAGCTGAAGCTCGGGGCGCCGCGGCACGTAATGGGTCGCGACCTGATAGCTGCGCCCGTGCGCCGTGACGACCGGCGCATCGCCGAGCAGCCGCGCGAGAGGTTGCAAATCCAGCGTCGCCGACATCACCAGCAGCCGCAGATCCTCACGCAGGTTCTCGCTGGCTTTCGATGCAGAGCGCGAGCCCCAGGTCGGCATTCAGGCTGCGCTCGTGAAACTCATCGAAGATCACGCAGCCGATGCCGGCGAGCGCGGAGTCCTCCTGCAGCATGCGGGTTAGGATGCCTTCCGTGACCACCTCGATGCGGGTCTCCCGGCTGACGCGCGTCTCCAGGCGCGTGCGGAAGCCGACGGTGCGGCCGACGGGTTCCCCGAGGAGCTGAGCCATGCGCATGCGCCACGGCGCGCGCCGCGATGCGGCGCGGCTCCAGCATCAGGATTTTCCGCGCCCGAGCCAGCGGCGCCGGCAGGAGGCGAGCGGCACGATCGGTGCTCTTGCCCGCGCCCGGCGGCGCATCCAGCAGCACGCGCCGCGCGCAACAATGCCTCGACCAGCGCCGAGCAGGGCCTCTTTGATCGGGCAGCGTCGGTAAGGAGGGTATTGCTCACTGAGCGGCGCTACGATAACCGCAGCCGCCCGCGGCGGCTCAAGGACGTCAGCATGTTAAGATGCGCCGTCGGGCCTGTAGCTCAGTTGGTTAGAGCAGGGGACTCATCAATAATGGTGCCTTCGCATCGCAAGGTGCGAAGTGGACGGGATGAATTCAGGGAAACCTCAACAGCTATCGAGGCTGATGGCAACCCTGAGCCAAGCCGGCGGTACACCGCCGGAAGGTGCAGAGACTACCTGAGCGCTTTAGTCGCGCTTAATGACAGGCTAGAGCGTCCCGCACCCCACCGGGGTGAAGAGATAGTCCACTCCCTCCGGAAACGGCGGGGTTCGAGTGAATCCCTTGGTCCTCGGTTCGAGTCCGAGCGGGCCCACCACTTTTGAAGCGCTGACCGTGGCGGGTTTTGTGCGGCATTCCGGTCTAGATACGTAACGACCAGGAGATGCCATGAGGTTACAAAAATTTCGGTCGCTCGCCTTGGCGGGCGCCGGCTGCATTCTCGGGTTCGCCGCCTTGGCGGCGCGCGCCGACATCACCATCGAACGCACGACCACCATTGAAGGCGTCGGCGCAATGGCGTTCGCGAACATGTCGGGCACCTCCAAAACCAGCATTTCCGGCGACAAATCACGCACCGACAGCGACATGAAGATGCAGTCGAAAATCATCGGCTTTCTGGCGCGCAACGCCGTCGGGCCGAGCGCCGAGATAGTGCTCCTCGATCAGGACAAGCTTTATCATCTGAACATCAAGAAGAAGGAATACACCGAGACCACTTTCGAGCAGCTCCAGACGCAGCTGCAAAAAATGTCGGATCAGATGAACTCGAGCGAGGACGGCAAGCAGCCCTCCGCGGTCGACCAATCCAAGTGCGTGTGGCTTCCGGCCAAAGTCGATGTCGCCCGCAGCGGCGAAAAGGCTCAATTTGCCGGCTACGATGCGCAGCGCGTAACGGTCACCGCCACTCAACCTTGCCAGGACAAGGAGACCGGCGCGATATGCGAGATCGCACTGGTTTTGGATCAGTGGACTTCCGCCAATTTCGCGCAGAGCGGCGAAGCTCAAAAATTCTACAGCGCCTACGCTTCCAAGATGGGCATCGATGCGTCGAATTCCCAAGACGTAGCCGCAAGAGCAAAGGCGCTGTTCGGTCAGTACCAAGGGGTCTGGACGGAAATAGCGGCCAAGCTGCGCAGCGCGAAGGGCTATCCGCTCAAGAGCAGCTTCGCGCTCGGGCTCGGCGGCCCGCAATGCAAGGATTCGAATTCGCAGCCGGCGCAGACGAGCCAAACCGACAGCGGTGCGGAGGGCATTGCGGGCGCTGTGGTCGGCAAATTGGGAAGCCTGTTCCAAAGGAAAAAGGACCCCCAAGATGCGCCCGCTGCGCCGCCCGCGCCCACTGCCCCGGCGGTGAGGATGCCGCCGGGCGACGTGGCTTTGATGACGGTGTCATCGCAGCTGGTTTCGGTGTCGACAAACGCGGTAAGCGCAGATGTGTTCAGCGTGCCGGCCGACTTCAAGAAAATTGAAACCAGGGCTCAATGACGGCCGGCGCGCCTCTTGGGCTCAAAACGGCGGCCGCATCGCCCATGATTACCCTAAACGACGCCCATCCCCAGGACCCGCGACACGTCGGTCAATAGGCCATATGCCGTAGTCCTATCCATTCCGCCGGCAAGAACGTATCCGCGGCCGCCCATTTCGACCGCCAGTCCATGCGCAGTCCTGGATACTTCGGCGCGATGCGCCATGCCCATTGCCTGAGCGCGCGGCGTCTCTATCAAGAGGTTCGGTACTCCGCCGTTCTTGAGCGCGATCGTGCAACACGCGGGCGCGCGCCAGGCTATTGGGCTGGCTTCGTCGTATCGCAACGTTGAAGCCCGCACCGCGCGCCCACATCACAAATCCATCACAATTGGTCCGCAACACACAGCCGCTTTTTACGTAGACTGCGGCTTCGGAGGGTCATCGAGGGATGGTCGATGAATGCTCAGTCCACAACTTTCAAAGCTTCGGCGCTCCGGGAACTTCGTGCACGCTTGCGCGGTACCGCGCTGGTGCGCGAAGACCGCGGTTATGACCTGGCGCGCCGCGTCTGGAACGGCGCCGTCGATCGTTATCCTTCGTGCATAGTGGGGTGCGCAGACGCCGAGGACGTGTCGCTTGCGATGCGCATCGCGGCCGACAATGGCTTGCGCATGACGATCAGAGGAGGCGGCCACAATGTTGCCGGACGCTCGATCGGCGACGGGTCGCTGCTGCTCGACCTCTCGAAGCTGCGCCAGGTGTCGGTCAACCGCGATTTGCGGGTGGCGACGCGTGCAAGGCGGCGCGGTATGGCGCGACGTCGATGGCGCGACCGCGATCGACGGCCTCGCGACCACCGGCGGCCTGGTGTCGAGCACCGGTGTCGGCGGATTCACGCTCGGCGGCGGCGCCGGGTGGCTGATGCGCAAGCATGGTCTCGCTTGCGACAATCTGCGCGCCGCCGGCGTGGTGCTGGCCGACGGCCGGTTGGTGCGCGCCTCGCCGCAGGAACATGCGGATCTTTACTGGGGGCTGCGCGGCGGCGCCGGCGGACTTGGCGTGGTCACCAGCTTTGAGTTTCAATTGCATCCGCTGCGCGAAGTGTTGGCGGGGCTCGTGGTGCATTCCGGCCGAGCATGCGGGCGCAGCTTTGCGGGCCTTCCGAGATTTCGCTGCGGCGCTCCCGATGAGTTTTGCGGACTCGCGGTGATCGCGCATGGGCCGCCGCTGCCTTTCTTGGACTCCGCCTGGCACGGGCGCCCGGTGCTCATGTTCGCGCTGTGCTGGTCCGGCGAAATTGCCGCAGGGGAAGCGGCACTGGCGGGATTGCGTGGACATGGCCGGCCGGTGGTGGATCACATCGGCCGCATGCCCTATGCACAGTGGCAGCAGCTGCAGGATCCTTCGGCGCCCAGGGGTCACTACTACTATTGGAAAACGGCGAACTATGCGGCGCTCAGCGACAGCACCGTCGACGCTCTCGCCGCCATGGCGCAACGCCTGCCGAGCATGCGCAGCGAAATTCATGTGCAGCACATGGGCGGCGCGGTTTCCCGATTTGCGGCAGACGATTCGGCGTTTGCTCACCGCAACGCGCAGTTCTTCGTGAACTTCATCGGCATTACCGACGCGCCGAGCGCGCTCGGCGCACTGCGCGAGGGCATCCGCGCGCTGCATGACGAGGCGGCGCACGAGGCATTGCCGGAGCGCAGACAAACTTCGCCGATCGCGACGATTGCGACCGTGTACGGCGGTTCGGGTGGCGAAACACCGGCCGGCTCGATGCGCTGAAAAGAAAGTACGATCCCGCTGGGACTTTTGTCGGCGCCTGACGCCTACGCGCCCGGCCGCGCGGCGAACTGCCGCAGCTGTTCCGCCGCCTCGTTTATGACGATTTCCGTATGCATGCGCGCGCCGGCGCTTACGGCCTCCGCATAACGCGCGGTCCCATGATTGACAGCAGCCGGGCATTGGCGCCCTCATTGTGGCGCAGCCAAAAGCTGAACAGCGGCGCCCGCGCCCGCTGCGGATCTCCTCGGCCGCGCTCAAGAACCGGCATGCCTGATCAAGATCGCCCAACCGTTCGGCGATATAGCCGCATCCTTCCACCGAGCCGGCGCTGCCGCGCATGTGCCTACCGCGAGGCATTGCGCATCGCTTCATGCCACTGGCCGCAGCGCCTTCCAGCTGGCCGCGGCGGAACAGCGCCAAGCCGATGTATACGCCGATGAAGTGATGCTGATGGGTGTCGCTGCTGAGATGGCGGACCGCACGCAGCACCTCCACCGCTTTCTCGGTCTCTTCCTGCGCCAGATACATCCAGCCGCGCGCCAAGCCCGATAGACCCCGCAGCATCTCGTCGTCATGTGACTGCGCCAGCCGCTCCACCGTGGCCAGATGCGCCAGGGCTTCCTGCATACGGCCGAGATTGAACCACCACAACGCCAAATGACCGCTCGAATACGCCTCGCTCCATTCATCGCCGACTTCATTGGCGATGCTGACGGCCGCGAGCAACGCTTCGTCGGTCAGCCCAGTTGCTGGAATAAAAACCTGTGACGCCGCGGCACGCTTGTGCCCGCGCGAGTTCGCGGCTGCGCAGCGAGGGCGGTGAAATAGAGAGCGCGCGATCGCACAGGCGCAGCGCCAGCGTGTGGTCGCCATGAGCCTTGAAATACAGCGTCAGCAGTCCAGCAATTTGCAAGGCGGCTTGCGCATTGGCGCCGGCACTCGCGGCATACTCCGACGCCGCGTTGATGTTGCCATGCTCGGGTCGCAATAAAGCGATGCGTTTGCGCATTTGATTTCCGAGCATGTCGGCGTGGGTCGCCTCCGCCATGCGCAACATGTAGGCCAGATGCGCATCCCGCGCCCGCCGTTCATCGCCCATGCTCTTGAGCTGTCGCAGCGCAAATTCGCGCACGCTCTCGAGCAGGCGGTAGCGCGGTGGGCTTACGTTTTGGTCTACGGAAGTCAACGATTTGTTGGCAAGTCCGGTGAGCAGGTCGACCGCCTCCTCCGGCGGCACTCCGAATGCCGGAGCCAGATGGATGACCGCTTCGACGGTCCAGCCTTGCACGAACACTCCGAGCCACGCCAGCAGGCGCTGTTCGTCAGGCGACAGCAGCGCGAAGCCCCACTCGAGCAACGCGATCAGATTCCGGTGCCGATGGTCGCGGCCGGCAACCTCGCCGACCAAGAAGCGAAAGCGATGGTCCAGCCTCTCCAGCACCTGTTCGGCCGAGAGCAGCGCGAAGCGCGCTGCCGCGAGTTCCAGGGCCAGCGGCATGCCGTCGAGCTTTGCGCAGATATCGACAATGGCGGGCGCGTTGGCAATGGTCAGCTTGAAGTCCGACTGAACGTCTTGTATGCGCGCCAACAACAGCGCTACCGCAGGCGCCTCGGCGACCTGTTGCAGTTCCAACTCATCAGCAGGCTGCCCCACGGCCGGCAGTCGCAGCGGCGGCATGCGCAATACACGTTCGCTTACAAAACGCAGCTGCTGCTGCGATGTGGCCAGAATCTGCAGATGCTCAGTCCCGCGCAACAATTCAACGGCCAGCGGACCAATCTCCACGCAGAGCCGATCGCAGTTGTCGAGCAGCAGCAGCATGCGGCGGTCGGCCAAAGCCGCGGTGATCTTGTCGAGAAGTTCCCGTTCGCTCCCGGGGGCAATCGTCAGAGCCAATGCCAGTGCCTGCAGCCATTCATGGGCGGTGTCCATTGGCGCCAGGTCGAAGAACCAAACGCCGTCGGGATAGGCATCGGCGCGAGCGTGAGCGAAGGCGAGGGCGCACTGCGTCTTGCCCATGCCTCCCGTGCCAAGAACCGTCAGCGAACGGCCGCCGCCCAGAAGCATTTCGATCTGACTCAGTTCGTGCGCGCGGCCGATCAGAGTGTTCAAAGGCGCCGGAACTCGCGCCGAAACGGGAGGCGCAAATCGTGCCCGCGCTTCTGAGGGCGCCGGCGACGCCTTTTCGACCGGTCCTACATAGCGATAACCCGAGCCATGCACCGTTTGGATAAACCGAGGTTCCTCGGCATCGTCGCCCAGCGAGCGACGCGCCAGCGCGATGACACGATTCAGCGTCGACGGGGTGACATAACGATGACCCCACACGGCGTCCAGCAATTGCTCGCGAGTGACCAGTTCTCCGGGGCGCCCGATCAATTGGGCCAGCACCGCGAATACCTTGGGTTCGAGCGCGTGCGTTGTACCGCCCTTCCTGAAGATGCGGTTCGCGGTATCGAGTTCGCATTCGCCGCAGCGATATACAACGTGGTCCAAACAGCTCCCCATCCGGCTATGGGTCAATCCCTCATGAATCCCTCACGATTATCCAAGGACTGAGCCCGGCGTAAAGCTTAGATTGCGCGAAGTCGATTCGGGTCGACAAGGGGAATTCAACTACTCATACGGGAGTATTTTCATGAAATTCGAGAACACTTTGATTAACTTGAACAGATGCCGAGCCGCTGTCCGCGGCGCAGGCTTGGTCGCGATGTTCGCTGTCGGAACCGGGCTGGCTCAATCGGCGAGTGCGGGTTGTCTCGACGTTCCGGGAATCAAAATACCCACATCTGAATTGCGATCGACATCGCCCTTCGGGGCCGCACGCTTCATGAAGGCGGACTACCGGCAGGTGGCGGACGATGAATATGGACCCTCCTTCTTTCGTGCGCCGATCGTTGGTCTGTGGGCCTTTACCTACACCTCCAAGGGCAATATGGCGACGCTGGGCATCCCCGACGGCGCGCCGATCGACAACGGCAATACCGCGTGGTTCGCCGACGGCAACGAAATCACTTTCTCGGGAGCGCGCAACCCAATCGTAGGCGCCTCCTGTATCGGTGTGTGGAAGCAAACCGGCGAGCACACCTATGTGCTCAATCACATCGGCTTATCGTGGAACCCGTTGGCCCCGTCCAGCGCTCCTGCGGGTCCGGGCAATCCCGGGGGCGGACCCGGCGCTGTCGGCGGTCCGGCTTTCATCAAGCAGTATGTGACTCTGTCGCGCGATGGCCAGAGCTACACCGGAACTTTCTCCATCAATCAATTGCTGCCGGATGGAAAGACGCCTGCGCTTCCGGCGCCCATCAGAGGAACAATAACGGCGACGCGTGTAACGATCGATACTGATACACAGGTACCTTGAACTGCTTCCCCCCTCCGTCCTTGGCGCAGGGGGGACTTTTCAATCCACGCCGACGGCCTTACGCGTTGACTGCAGTGCCCGCGTACAACCGCAGCCCAAACACAGGTCCTGCCGAAAAGCCCGTCTCCGGCTCGAATCGAATGCGCAGCTGCGGCTTGCGCCGAGTGAGCGCCTCGTCAATTGAATACTCCCGCTCAATGAAATCGCCCGGTCCGGCGCCGTTGAGCTGCTCGCCGGCGACAATCACGCCGTCGATCATGACCTTGAAACGCCGATCGCGTTCCTCGCCCCAATAGGTCGCTTGCAAGGTGAGCGGCCCCGGGCTGCCTTTCACGGTGCATTCGAAAAAACCTCCCGAGCGCGCGTCGCGTCCCGTACGACCACGGTACACGACGGCATACGAGATTTTCGATTCGAGCGCGTGTTCGCGCTCCGAATCGGCCTCGCCGAGGCGCACGATATCCGCGGAGCGTGCGTCCAGCGCCTGCAGCCTCGCTCGTTCGGCCCTGGCATTGACTTGTTCCTGTTGCCATGCGCTTTCGGTGAAGCGGCGAAAATACACGGCGGTGTTGTTGTCATGCTGGAATGTAAAGGGGCGCAGCGTCAGGTCTGCCGGTTGCGCCAGGCCCTGGGTGCGGAACACGGCGTCCTGCGCACCCGGCACGATCCTTCGGACAAGTTCATCGTCGCGCGCTGTATCCTCGCCGACCAAGACCGGAGCGTCGCCGGCCCAGGGTTGCGCCGCGGGTCCCAAATCGCCGGCCAATACCAGCGGACCGAATAGCAGCGCCACGGTGCCCGGATCGTCCTTGGTCGGTTCGCATCGCAGCTTGCGCGGCAGTACCAGACGAATCACCTCTCCGCCCCGCCAGACTCGGTGCAGCCGCAGATAACCATCGGCGACGCGCGGCGCCGCGGCGCGGCCATCCACGCTGACGCGCGGCGCTTCGCACCATGCCGGAACGCGCAGCGCGATCGCCGACGGACTCTTTGCTTCCGCCCGAGTTACCGTCAATGCAATCTCGTCGGCGAATGGGTATTGCGTTTCGAGCCGCAGGCCGATGCGGGGACGGGAGAGATCCAATGTGGCGGGAATATATAGGTTGACGATGACATCATTGCCGCGCGTCCAGAAAATGGAATCGCCGTGCTTGGCATGGCTCTCCATGCCTGTGCCGACGCAGCACCAGAAATCGTCGAAAGGGGCCGAGAATTCGCGGTGGCTGCCCGACATCATGGGCACCATATAGGCAAACATGCCGGTTTGCGGATGGTGCTGCGCGAGAATATGGTTCAGATGCGTGCGTTCGTAGTAATCGAAATAACCCGCGTGCGGCTGCTGCGCATAAAGATATCGGGTCAGCTTCAGCATGTTGTAGCTGTTGCACGACTCGCAGGTCTGTTCGGTGACATGGCGAGCAATTGAGCTTGGCCCCGTAAAATATTCCCGGTCGGCATTGCCGCCGATGACATAGCTGTAGTTGCGGGTCACCGTTTGCCAGAAGAAGCTCGCAGCGCGCAAATGACGCACTTCGCCCGTCAGCTCGTGCAGTCTGGCCAATCCGATCAGCTTCGGGATCTGCGTATTGGCGTGGATATTCGGCAAACAGTCCTCGCCGCGGCTCAGAGGCTCCAGGACTTTGCGGTGATAAATCGTCTCGGACAGCGCCAACCAGCGCCGATTGCCGGTCCGGCTATAGAGTTCCGCAAAACTCTCGTTCAGTCCGCCGTGCTCGCAACTCAGCATCCTCTGAATCTGCTCTGCATTGAGCGCGTCGAACACCCCGCCGATGAACGCGCCCAGTTTCTCGGCGATGTGAACCGCCGTCTTGTTGCCGCAATGACGCTGCGCCTCGAGCAATCCGGCCATCAGCTTGTGCCAGCTGTAGAGTGGAACCCAGCAACCGTTCAGGTCGAAATTTCGGGCCCGAATGTCGCCGCGACGAACCTCTTCGAATACCATCCGGCCGGGTTCAATGGCATCGCCTCGACGGCGCGTAAAGCCGGCAACGAAGCCGTCGGGGCTTCGCGCTTGGCAGAGGGCCAGCTCATCGACAATGTAGTCGACGCGGCGCCTGCACTCGGTGTCGCCGGTCTGCGCGTGCATGAGGCTCAAGGCCGACAGGTAGTGTCCCAATGTGTGCCCGCCGATCGTGTCGCTCTCCCAACCGGCATATACCGGGCCCTTCGGAGCCAACCCTGCCTGGCTGCGAAAATTATGCAGCAGCCGATCCGGATCCAATCGATGCAGATAGTCGAGATTTACGCCGACCGCGGTGAAATACGGCGACGGCAGCAGGCGCACCGCACTCAGCGGCGCCGGCTCTGCGGGTTGCTGGATCGATGCGGCCGCGGGTCGCGCGGCCAGCAGCAGAGCGGCCGAGGCACTTCCTTGCAGCAGCCGCCTGCGATCCATCTGAACTCGAGAATCCTTAGGCGCGGACATGGCCTAGCCATTATGCGCGGAGCACCGGGGTTGTGCCAAAGCCGTTCTAGGTATTGCGAATCGCTATCACGGGGGAGATCGACGCGGCGCGCAGGGCGGGGAAGAGCACCGCGATCTGTCCCAGCAGCACCACCAGGACCGCCGCGACTACGGTCGAGCCGATATTGAGTCGCGCCATTTCGAATTTGGCCGCCATCAAAAAATTCAGCGTCAGGGCCAAAAGGATCCCCAGAAGCGCGCCCGTTGTGGCAATCATGAGATTCTCGGTTTGAAAGTAGCGCAGGATGGCGCTGCGTGATGCGCCCATCGCGCGCCGAATGCCGATCTGCCGCCGCCTCTGCGACACCCAAAAGCTCGTGATGCCGATGATTCCGAATGCCGTCACGATCAACAGCACCACACTCACCACGGCGAGGATGACGGCAAGGCCGCGGTCGTCGCGATAGGCGAGCTGCCTGGTTTCGGCCATGGTGCGCGTCTTGTCGTTGATTCGGCCGCGATCGAGGGCCAGCAATCGCTTTTCAGCACTCTTCATCGCCGTCGCGAGCTGGCCCGGCTTGGCGCGCACCACGTAGTAGGAGTACTGCTCGACGAAGCGGTACGGTTGAAGCATCGCGAATTCAACCCGACTGTTCGTTATTGCAATCCAGGGTTGCTGCAATCGCTCGACGATGCCGATGATCGGCGCCTTGCTCCTGCTGCTGCTCAGATAAATCGACTTGCCCAACGCGTCCCCGTTTGGAAACAGTCTGGTAGCCAAAGCCTGGCTGACAATAATCGCGCTGGGCGGCCGCCCCTCCAAGTCGTTGCGCTGCGTGATTTCGGCTGGATCGAAGTTGCGGCCCGCAACCAGCCTAAGCCCCAAAGTCGACAAGCCATGTTCGTCCGCGAAGTAAAGTGCGCTGTTGGTCACCCAGTGCGCGTCCGCGGCTTCAAGCGAGACTCCTTCGCCCCAGCCGCCATTGGAAAGCGGATAAGATTGGGAGGCAAATGCGTCTGCAACTTCGGGCAGCGCGCGCAGCGCCGCCAAATCCGCCTGCACTTTGGCCGCAAGGTCAGGCGGATTTCCCACCCACTGATTGGCCATGGTGAAGATGTCCTGTTCCTGCAAGCCCGTCGGCCTTTCGCTGGAACGCAGCCGCTGCTGAATAAGGAACAGGCTGTTGCACAAAATGGCCAAGGTGATGGCCGTCTGTACGACGATCACGATGGCGCCGACTTTATTGCGGCGCATGGCGGAGAGAATGGGGTGCAGTTCCATGGATGTTCCCTTTTCCATGGTTCGATGACCGCGCCGGCCGAATCGTTTAAACGACCGGCATCAAAGTTGAATGGCCAACCCTAATGCGCGGGCGAGGATACGATGTCGCAAAACTTCGCCATGTCGATGTTGCCGCCGGAAACAACCGCGACAATCGGTCCGGGGCCGGCCTCGCCGCTGAGTGCCGCAGCCAGTGACAGCGAGCCCGCGCCTTCGGCGATGATCCGCGCCTTCTCCGCCAGCATGCGCATCGCATCCTTGGTCTGCTGCAGGCTGACTACGATCGCGCCATCCACCACCGGCTTGAGCCTCTCCCACATGCGCGGGAAGAGGCTTTGGCCGCCGGCGCCGTCAACGAACGAAGCCTTCCATTCCTTGAACACCTGCGGCGAGCCCATCGAAAACGACAAGGCGGTCGGGGCGGCCGTCTCGGGTTCGACGCCCCAGACCTTGATCGCCGGTTTCAATAACTTTACGGCGCTCCCCACTCCGGTAATCAATCCGCCGCCGCCGATGGCGGCAATCACGGCGACCGTATCCGGGGCATCTTCGAGTATCTCAAATCCCATGGTGCTGTGGCCTGCGATGAAGTTTTGGTCGTCGAAGGGATGCACGAAGGTTCCGGTCACTCCCGGATAGGCGCGATCGCCGAGCGCACGCCAAGCCGCCTCGTAGGGCACCGGAACGAGCTTGGCGCCGAGGGCGCGCATCCGCTCGATCTTTGCGGCCGGCGCGGTCTCGATTGCAACCACCGTGCAGGGGACGCCGGCGAGCCGGGCGGCGTAGGCGACACCCTGACCGGCGTTCCCCGCGCTGATCGTCCACACCCCCAGCTTGCGTTCCGCTTCCGAGAGCATCGCGACGGCATTCACGGCACCGCGAAGCTTGTAGGAATTCGTGGCCTGCAAATTCTCCAGCTTGAGGCGGATGTCTGGGAATTTGGGCCCCAGGTCAAGCCGCACCAGGGGCGTGCGCACGATGCTGCCGGCAATTCGGCGCCGCGCGTCCTGCATTTCGGCCAACGTCAAAGGCCGGACCGCTTCGAGCGTCTTTGGCACAACTTTCTTCCTGATGGTTTGATGAATTGAATATTACGCCGGCCGAACGACGGCGGCGCGGGTGATCTCGTGCAAATTGCGTGCACCGACTCCCACCATGGCGAGTCTCAATTCGTTGTTCAACAATTCGAGGACACGATCGACGCCGGCTTGCCCATATGCCCCAAGTCCCCAGATATAAGGCCGGCCAATGCCCACCGCAGAGGCACCGAGCGCCAGGGCCTTGAGAACATCCGTGCCGCGCCGCACGCCGCCATCGAGAACAATCGGCACACGGCCATGCACCGCGGCGGCGATTTCCGGCAGGCAATCGAGAGTGCCCCGGCCCGTGTCGGTGGCGCGCCCTCCGTGATTGGAGACGATGATCCCATCAGCGCCGTTGGCAACGGCCAGCTCCGCGTCTTCGCCTGCTTCCAGCCCCTTGATGAGGATTTTCATCTGAGAGATGTCCCGCAGCCGTTTGATGAAGTCCCAGGTGAGCGACGCTGAGGTGATCTGCAGACCGGCTGCGTCGATCTGCGAGAACATCGGGCGCGACGAAAACGCGGATCCGGTCGGCGTATGGCAGGCGGTGCAGGTTCGAGTATCGGTGCGCGCGAGCCGCACGGCCGTCTCGGTGTTCCGGCCCGCCGGCAAATCCACGGTCACCGCGACGGCGGGGCAACCGGCGGCCTCTGCACGTTTCACCAATTTGGTGGTCACATCGAAACTGGAGGTGGTATAGAGCTGGAACCAGACGGGCGCGCCGCGCGCCGCGATAACATCCTCGACGCCGGTGGAAGTCACCGTCGAGAGAATCTGCAGGTGTCCCCTGGCCTTCGCGGCTCGGGCGACCGCGATTTCTCCCTCCGGATGGAAGGCTCTCTGAGCGCCGAGCGGACAAAGAATGATGGGACTGTTGAACTGTTCGCCGAACAGCCGAACGCCCAAGTCGACTTTGCTGACGTCGACCATTCGGCGGGCGTGCAATTGATAGCGCGCATAGGCCGCGCGATTCGCCTTGAGCGTTTCTTCTCCGTCAACGCCGCTGATAAGGTAGCCCCAATGGGCCGGCGGTATGTTCGAGTGCGCCACGGGTTCGAAATCAAACACATCCAGCGCATCGGCGGCGCGGGCGATGAGATCGCCCCCGGGCGTTGCAGGCGTCTCGGCAAACGACCTGCTGAAATATCCCAGGCCTGCATATAGCGGGCTGCCTGCCAGAAAGCCGATGAAGGCGCGCCGAGTGTTCATAGCAGATTTTTCTCGCTGAGATAGGTTTCGATTGCCGCTGCGCCGCCGTCCGGGTCCGCCACGCCGATGTAGCCGTCGGGGCGGATCAAGTATGACGCATTGCGCATGAGACCCGTCCGCCTCATGCGCGCATTCCACGGAAAAATGCGCAAGGCCACGTTTCGCTCCGCGGCGCGCGCGCGCAGGGGGGGTGCGGCCTCGCCGTACACGTGTATTTGCCAATCCATCGATGCCAACGCAGTGAAGTTGTGCTCTTCGCCCGGACCGAGTGTCACCCACGGCAATCGATCGCCGCCCTGCAGCTTCCCCGCTGCGCCGCGGCTCAAGGGACTGCCGCGGTAGTTGACGGCGATTTGCGAGACCGTGCGAAAGGCGAATCGCCGCACGGCGGGAAGCCGAAACAGGCCGGGTGCCAGTGCTGAAATTGCTTGGGTGCGCACGAAGCGGGCGACCGCGCTGTCGCTGACCACGGCGGTAAATGCACGGTCGGTGGTCGCGACCAATCGCCGCGCGAATGCGATCCGCTCAGGCTCGTAGCTTTCGAGCAGCCCGCAACTGCGCGGCTGCTTGATCGAAGCCGCCAGCTTCCAGGCAAGGTTGACGGCGTCGCCGATGCCGGTGTTCATTCCCTGGCCGCCGACCGGGCTATGGATGTGGGCGGCGTCGCCCAACAGGAACGCGCGGCCCTTGTGAAACTGCTGTGCGACGCGATGATGTACGCGGTAGGTTGAAAACCAATTCACCTTGTTCACTTCAATGCGCAGATTTCGCATGGCTCGGCCCTGCACATCTTCAAATCGAAGATTCTCATGGCCCTTTGCCGCAGCGTCGCTTATTGAACCGATGAGACGCGCCGTTCCGGCTCGCTGCATCGGAAATATTGCCAGGAAGTCGGCGGCATCGAGGTCGACGTGCAATTCGCCGTTCATCGGCGGACCCGCCGCATCGATGTCGGCCACGTAGAACAAATGGTTGTAAGTACCACCGGGAAATCCCGCGCCGAGCACTTCGCGCACCCTGGAGCGGGCGCCATCGCAGCCGGCGAGGTAGGCATAACGGCGCACTTCCTCGGCGCCGCCCCGCTTGCGCAAGGTCGCGCAAATTTCGCCGCCGCGGTCTTCGAAACCAGCGAGTTCCACCTCGCGATCGACTTCAACGCCGCGCCTGCTCAGATGCCTGACCAGCAATGCTTCGTGTTCGTCCTGCGGAAAGATGATCGGGAAAGGGAAGGGAGTGAGACCTTGTCCCAGGTTCTCGAGCGGAATACGGGCGGCGGCCTTGGCTTTGACCCAAAGATTCACGGCAGGGACTTTGTGGCCGCGTTCCACCACGGCTCGCGCGAGTCCTATTTGCTGATAGAACTCCAGCGTTCTTGCTTGGACCGCCAACGCGCGCGATGTGGTACCGGAAGCCGCGAGCTTGTCGATGATTCTGATGCTTACGCCGAACCGGGTGAGCCAAAGGGCCAGCACCAGGCCGGTCGGACCTGCACCAACTATGAGCACATCCGCATGCTTGGAGTCGTCGATCTAGCCGACTCGCGAGAATCGCAGCGCAGCGCGCGATTTCGCTTTGGCCGCCTCGTCTTGGCGATTTCTCGCGGGCGCGTTGGTTTGCAGCGAGTCGAGCAGCCGGCGCGACGCGGCTTCAATTTCGTCTATCGCGCCGAGGAAAGCCGGCTCATTGGCCTTGGACGGAGTATGAAAGCCGCTTACCTTGCGCACGAATTGCAGGGACGCCGCGCGTATTTCATCGTCGGTCACGGGCGGGTCAAAGTTGAACAGGGTTTTGATGTTGCGGCACATGACAGCGGAAATAATCCGCGCCGGCTGCTTGGTTTGTCAAGCATCCAAGATCGCGCTCAATACCGCAAAAACATGAGCCGCGGCGGGCAGGGAACCTATCACGATCACCTTCAAATGGGCGCGGCCTTGATCGTAAATCGTCTCGACCCGCAGCGCCGAGCCGTCCTCGCGCGGGGTCTTCACGGCGCTGCGCAAATGCTCGGCGACTCGAAGCGCGGTGTTGTCGGTTACCGCATCCATTTGCACGACGCACGAAGTCTCCGCGCGCCGCCGCCGCGCAACCGCCTCGCGTGTATTGCTGGCGCCGACAATCGCTTCGAGCTCCTCGCGTGCGACGCGGTATTGCTTGCCGATGCGTATTGCTTTCAGGCGCCCGGCGCGCACTTGCGCGCGCACGGTTCTCACATGCAGTCCTAGCCGCTCGGCGACCTGGTCGAGTGAATAAAACCGGATTTCCTCGCTCATCGATGTAAAGTGTATTAAACATCCCTATATGTCAATATTAACGACTCATATAGATGCGTTTAGGGAATAACAGTCAAGTGCTCGCCACGAGGCCGAATAACAATTAGGCTGGGGTGCGTAGCCGCCAAGGATGAACTTTGTACCTGCCCGCCCAATTCAACGAGTGCCGCCCCGAGGTGATGCAGGCGCTGATGCGTGCGCATCCGCTCTGCACCCTGGTGACCCAGTGCGACTCCGGGCTTGTGGCCAATCATGTCCCGATGCAAACGCTCGACGAGCCGAGGCCGCTCGGGTGCATACGCGGCCACATCGCGCGGGCCAATCCGCTGTGGCGGGACTATCGCCCCGAGACTCAGGCACTTGCCATCTTCCAGGGTCCGCAGATCTACATCTCGCCGTCCTTGTACCCTTCCAAAGCTGAAACCGGCGAGGTCGTACCGACGTGGAATTACGCCGTGGTGCACGCCAGCGGGACGTTGCGGTTCATCCAGGATGCAGGGTGGTTGCGCGAGTTCGTGGCGGGACTGACGGCGACCCACGAAGCGCCGCGCGCCATGCCCTGGAAGATCGACGATGCACCCGCGCCTTACATCGACAAGATGCTGAGCATGATCGTCGGATTCGAGTTCTCCATCGCAATGCTGACGGGCAAGTGGAAGGTGAGTCAAAATCGCTCGCAAGCGGATCGGCAAGGCGTGCTGTGCAATTTGCAAAATGCGGAGGATTCGGACTCGCGTGAAATGGCTGCGATGCTCGCTGCGGCCTTGGCGCGGGGAGCGGAATCACCGACCGATCGATGAAGTGGTCAGTCCTCGACCAGTCTCCTTCCTCGGCGGGAAGCGCTCAGGATGTCGCGATCCGCGAATCCATCGCGCTCGCGCAACTTTGCGATGCATTGGGCTATGAGCGCTACTGGGTCTCCGAGCATCACAACAGCGCCAGCATCGTCGGCACGGCGCCCGAGATTCTGATTGCGGCAATCGCCGCGACGACACGGCGGATTCGCGTGGGAAGTGCGGGAGTCATGCTGCCGCACTACTCCGCGCTCAAGGTGGCCGAACAATTCCGCGTGCTCGAGGCCATTGCTCCCGGCCGCATCGACTTGGGAGTGGGGCGCGCACCGGGATCGGATGGGTTGACCGCTCATGCGCTCAATCCTCATTCGCACGGCGCGGAGGAGTTTCCGCGGCAGGTGCAGGAGCTTCAGCATTGGGTGTCGGGGATCGAGCTCCCCGCAGGGCATCCCTATCGCAATATCATGGCGCTTCCGCAGGGCGGCGGCAGTCCGCAATTGTGGATATTGGGAAGCTCGGACTACGGCGCCCAGCTGGCGGCGCATTTTGGGTTGCCGTATGCGTATGCCTATTTCTTCACCGAGGGTGCGGGTGTCGAAGAGGCGTTGAGTTTATATCGCAGAAACTACCGGCCGAGCGCGCGCTATGCGCGTCCGCAGGCGACGATCTGCGTTTGGGCGTTGGCCGCCGACACCGAGGTCGAGGCGCGGCGCCTGCTCAAGACCCGGGAGTACTGGCGCGCGGGATTTGAAAAGGGCCTGAGGCTGCCGTTGGAGTCCCCGGAACAAGCCGCCGCCTATCCTTACACCGACGCCGAGCGTGTCATGATCGACAAGCTGCGCGCGAAGGCGCTGGTGGGGGACGCCGCCCAAGTCGCCGACAAGCTGAACGCATTGGCGCGTAGACTGGAACTTGACGAAATCGTCATCAACACCTGGACTTTCGATGCGGCCGCGCGGCGACATTCGTATCAGCTCTTGGCCGAAGCATTCCGCTTGGAGCCCACGGCAGGCAGGCCGCGATGAAGACCGCAGAAACTGCAAGCGTCATCCGAACTTCGCGGCTCGATTTGCGCGAACTCGAATTTCGCGACGCGGATTTCATCTTGGAGCTGTTGAACGAGGCGGGGTTCATGCGCTTCATCGGCGACAAGGGAGTCAGAACGCTCAGCGACGCCCGCGGCTATATTCTTCATGGTCCGATGGACAGTTATGCGCGCAACGGCTTCGGCTTGTATGCCGCCTGCCTGCGCGGCGGGCCGCCTATTGGAATCTGCGGCCTGGTCAAGCGCGAAGGACTGAATGATCCCGACGTGGGGTTCGCGTTTTTATCGCGATACTGGTCATCGGGGTATGCCGTGGAATCGGCGGCCGCGGTTCTCGCCCACGCCACGCACACGCTGCGCATCAAGCGGGTGGTCGCGATCACTTCGCCCGATAATTGGTCGTCCATCGCCGTCTTGGAAAAAATCGGCCTGAAATTCGAGCGGATGATTCGTCTGCTCGACCACAGTCCCGAGCTCAAGCTGTTCGGGTCGGCGCTCGCCGGGCCGCCCCCCGGCGTTTACTAACTGGAATTTCGCGGAGATCCTTATGCATCCTTTCCCGCATCGTTACACCGTCAACGCTTCGGTCCGTCCGGACGGCGATGTGCCGCTGTCCACCGAGGGCGTGCGCATCATCGAATCCTCGCCGCCGAAGGAATTCGACGGCCCCGGCAATCAATGGTCGCCCGAAGGATTGCTGACCGCGTCGGTGGCGGACTGTTTCGTGCTGAGCTTCAGGGCCATCGCGACCGCGTCGAAATTCCCGTGGAGCCGGCTCGAGGCGCGCACCCAGGGAACTCTGGACCGCGTGGAAGGCAAGATGCGCTTCACGCGTTTCGATACCCACGCCAAACTGCACGTGCCGGCCGGCGGCGATGTCGAACGGGCAAAAAGGCTTTTGGAGAAAGCCGAGAGCAGCTGCCTGGTCTCCAACTCACTCAACAGTGAGCGGCACCTGACTCTGGAAGTAGCGGCCGGCTGAACCAATCCGCCGCCATGGACTCCCTCATCGCCGCCGCGGCACGCGCCCTGGCCGCGGGCGACGCGCTCGGCGCGCTCAAACGGGTTGCCTTGCGCGACGATCCGCCGGCGCTGGCTCTGCGCGGCGTCGCCATGGCCCAGCTCGGCGAGCATGTGCTCGCACGATCGCTCCTGCGGCGCGCAGCGCGCGGTTTCGGCGCCCACGAGGTCCTCGCACGCGCACGTTGCGTCGTGGCTGAGGCGGAGGTGGCGCTGGCCATGCGCGACCTTGGCGGCTCGACCCGTTCTCTGGCCTTGGCCGCTGCCACTTTGGAGGCTCGCGCCGACCGCGCCAACGCGCTGCAGGCGCGGTTGATCGAAGCGCGCCGGCTGCTGCTGCTCGGGCGTTGCGACGAGGCCAGGGCCGCGCTGGCTCGTCTCGACGCGCGCGGCCTGCCGCCCTCGCTCGGGGCGATTGCCGAATTGACCGCGGCCGAGCTTGAACTGCGCTCATTGCGCGGCGGCCCTGCGCAGGCGGCCTTGGCACGTGCGCGAGACGCGCTGGCTCGTGCGCACGAGGCCGCCGATCGCGCAGGCGTGCCGGCACTGCAGGCGGAAGTAGCGCAGGTACGGGCATCGCTCGATCGTCCCGCGGCGCGGCGCCTCGATCGGGGCGGCGCGCAGATGCTGCGCCTGCGCGAGGTGGCGGCGCTGTTCGATTCGGGCGCTCTCGTGATCGATGCCTGCTCTCACGGGTTGCGATGCGGGGCCCGCTGGCTACCGCTGGCGCACCGGCCCGTGCTGTTCGCGCTGGTGCGCGCGCTTGCCGAGTCGTGGCCGGACGATGCCGAGCGGCAGGCCTTGATCGCTCGCGCGTTCGGCACGCGCCGCCCGAATGAGTCGCACCGAGCGCGTCTGCGAGTCGAGATCGGACGATTGCGCGCGCTGATCGCGCCGCTGGCGCGCATCGAGGCCACGGCGCGAGGTTTCGTCATTCGCCCCAGCGGCGCGGGCGCCGTCATGCTGGCGCCGCCGGTCGACGGCGATCAAGGGTCGCTGCTGGCGTTGCTGTCGGACGGCGAAGCCTGGTCTACTTCGGCCCTGGCATTGGCGCTCGGAGCCAGTCAGCGGACGGTACAACGCTCGCTCGCCGAGCTCGAGGCAGGCGGACGCGTGCGCGCGATCGGACGGGCACGGGCGCGCCGTTGGCTGTCGGCGCCAATGGCGCAATTCACGACAATCTTGTTACTCCCGGACACGCTGCCGTTTGAATAGAGTTATTGCGGCGCCTATGCGAGGCGCGTCAGGAGACCTTCATGACACGCAAAAATACCAAGGCCGGATCCGCGCAACAGGTCCATAAGGCCGAGATCGTGCGCGAATACGGCCCGTTCGGCGGCGCTGAGCGCGTGCATGGCGTCAGCCATGACGGCCGTCGCGTATGGGCCGCCATCGGCACCCGCATGGTCGCCTTCGATCCGGAAAGCGGCGAGACGACGCGTACTTTGGATCGCTCCTGCGACGCCGGTACCGCATTTGACGGCAAGTACCTTTATCAGATCGCCGAGGCGCGCATCGACAAGATCGACCCTGCCAGCGGCGAGGTGGTTGCGACGATTCCGGCGCCCGGCGGCGGCGGCGACTCGGGGCTGGCTTGGGCCGAAGGCAGTCTCTGGGTGGGACAGTACCGCGACCGCCTGATTCACCAGATCGATCCTGAAACCGGCGCCGTCAGGCGCACCATCCAATCGAACCGCTTCGTCACCGGCGTGACCTGGGTGGACGGCGAGCTGTGGCACGGGACCTGGGAGGGCGACGCGAGCGATATACGTCGAATCAACCCGGATACCGGCGCGGTGCTCGAACGGCTCGAAATGCCCGCCGGCACCGGCGTCAGCGGTCTCGAGTCGGACGGAGCAGACCTCTTCTATTGCGGCGGCGGATCGAGCGGCAAGGTTCGCGCCGTGCGCCGCCCGGGATAGATATCAGTCGTCCATCAAGAAGCTGCGCAGCTGCTCGCTGCGGCTGGGATGGCGCAGCTTGCGCAGCGCCTTGGCTTCGATCTGGCGGATCCGCTCGCGGGTGACGTCAAACTGCTTGCCCACCTCTTCGAGCGTGTGGTCGGTGTTCATGTCGATGCCGAAACGCATGCGCAAGACCTTGGCTTCGCGCGGCGTCAACTGCGCCAGCACCGAATGCGTGGTCTCGCGCAGGCTTTCCGTGGTCGCGGAATCGATCGGCGAGGAGACCGAGGTGTCCTCGATGAAATCGCCCAAGTGCGAATCCTCGTCATCGCCAATCGGCGTTTCCATGGAAATCGGTTCCTTGGCGATCTTCAGCACCTTGCGAACCTTGTCTTCCGGCATTTCCATGCGCACCGCCAGTTCTTCCGGGGTCGGTTCGCGGCCCATCTCCTGGAGCATCTGCCGCGAGATGCGGTTCAGCTTGTTGATGGTTTCGATCATGTGCACCGGAATGCGGATGGTGCGCGCCTGGTCGGCAATGGAGCGGGTGATGGCCTGGCGTATCCACCAGGTCGCGTAGGTCGAGAATTTGTATCCGCGGCGGTATTCGAATTTGTCGACCGCCTTCATCAGGCCGATGTTGCCTTCCTGAATCAGATCGAGGAATTGCAGGCCGCGATTGGTGTACTTCTTGGCGATCGAAATCACCAAGCGCAGGTTGGCCTCGACCATTTCCTTCTTCGCGCGGCGCGCCTTGGCTTCGCCGATCGACACCTCGCGATTGATCTCCTTGATCTCATTGATCAGGACGTGGAACAAACCCTCCAGATCCTTGAGCTTGTTCTGGCGCCGTTCGATCTCGTCCTTGAATTTCGCAAGCGGGCGCCGAATAGCGCTTCTTCGCCTTGATGTGCTTGTCGAGCCAGCGGGTGCTGGTTTCGTTCTTCGGGAACGTCGAAATGAAATCCTTGCGCGGCATGCCGGCCTGCTTGATGCAAAGGAACATGATCTCCTTTTCGAGCAGCCGCACTTCGGTGACGTGCTGGCGCAGATTGTCGATCAGCTGATCGAACATCTTCGGCGAGAGCTTGAGCTCCATCAGTTCGCCGCAGATCTTCTTGCGGATCTTCTGGGTCTTCGGATCCTTCGATCCGAGCTTGTCGAGCGCGTTCAGGAATTGGTGATGCGCCTTGGCGATCGAGCTGAAGCGCTTGGCGGCCTCCTCGGGATCCGGACCGGTGTCGATGGCCTCTTCGTCCTCGTCGCCGTCCGCCTCGTCGTCGTCGTTGGCGGCTTCCTCGCGCTCCAGCGCCATCATCTTCGGATTCTGCGGCTGCGCGATTTCGTCCGGCGCGTTCGGGTCGACGAAGCCGACGATGACGTCGACCAGGCGCATCTGCCCGGCCTTGACGGTCTCGTAATGCCGCAGCAGCAAATCGTAGGTGCCGGGGTAGCTGCCGAGCGCGATCTTAACCGCCTCGAGGCCTTCTTCGATGCGCTTGGCGATGCGGATTTCGCCCTCGCGCGTCAGCAGCTCGACCGTGCCCATTTCGCGCATGTACATGCGCACGGGATCGGTGGTGCGGCCGAATTCGGCGTCCAGATTGGCGAGCGCCGCGGTGGCTTCCTCGACCGCTTCCTCGTCGGGAGCGGCGGTGGCGTCGGTCAGCAGCAACGATTCCGCATCCGGTGCTTTTTCGTACACCGGAATACCCATATCGTTGATCATGTTGACGATGTCTTCGATCTGTTCCGGATCGACGATCTCGCTCGGCAAGTGGTCGTTGACCTCCGCGTAGGTGAGGTAGCCCTGTTCCTTGCCGCGGGCGATCAACAGCTTCAATTGCGACTGGCGCTCGTCCGCGATTTGGGTCGCTGTGCCTGCTGGCGCTTTTTTGATCAAGGTGGACGCCTCATTTGGAGGTCTGAGACATTTTAAAATGCCAAGCCGACAAGTATACGATTTTGGCCACTCCGTGGCCAGATCCGTTGCGCGAGCTCACCCTACGAGGGCGGCCTTCCGGGCCGGCCCCTGGACTTGAGAAGACTAGCTTAATTCGGCCTTTTCGTCGTAATTCAAGCCCATATTCCCCCGCTTTTCGCAATAATTCGTCCATTCGGCGCCCCGGACCGTGATTCCTGGAGCAGCTTTTCGACCGCCATCTTGAGTTCCTTGGCCGCCGCCGCCGCTTCGGCCACCATGGCGGGTCTGCGATGCGCCAGCTCGGTCAGCCGCTCATATTCCGGCCGCTCGCGCCACCGTTCCAGCAGCATCGCGGTGCTGGGCTGGGCCATTTCGGCGGCCTGTTCGAGCAACTCCTTGAGCACGCGATACCCCGGGTATATCGACGCCTGCCGAGAAGCTCCGGCGCCCGCGACGGCACGCGCGGCCGCCGGGTGGTGCAGCACCAGCCTGATCGCCTGGCTCAGCAAATTGCCGCGCCCGGCACTCATCCGACCGCGGCGCTCGGCGAACCCGGAGTTCCGAGCCCGGGGCGCGCTGCGCTCGGCCTTACTGGACGCCGGCGGCCGAAGATGCTCCTTGCAGTTTAGTGGCCGGCATGCCCACCTCGGGCGGCGAGCCGGTCGGCGAGCATTTCCCGATACACGCCTTCGGCATACGCGCGAACAAGGGCGCCGCGAGGGCTGCAACTTTGCGCGTCCATCGACGTGCTCCAGTCCACATCCTGCGATCAGCTGCCGGACCAGATATTCCGACAGCGGCAGCGCATCCTTCATACGAGCTTCGAAAGCCTGCGGCCCTTCCGCCGCCACCAGCGTGTCCGGATCGTGCCCCTCGGGCAGGAACATGAATTTCAATTCGCGTCCGTCGCTGCGCGAGCGGCAACGCATTCTCCAGCGCGCGCCACGCCGCCTTGCAGTCCCGCGCGTCGCCGTCGAAGCAGAACACGAGCTCGCGGGTCAGGCGGAAGATCTTATTGCAGGTGTTCCTGGGTGGTGGCCGTGCCCAAGGTTGCGATCGGCGTAGGTGATCCCAGCCTGGTGCAGCCGCACCACGTCCATGTAGCCCTCCACCATCATCAGCCGCTTGAAGTCCGTGCGCGCCTGGCGTGCTTCATACAGACCCGTAAAGTTCACGGCCCTTGTGGAACAGCGGGGTCTCGGGCGAGTTCATGTATTTGGGCTCGCCCTGATCGATCACGCGGCCGCCGAAGCCGATCACCCGGCCGCGCGAGTCGCGTATCGGGAACATCAGCCGGTCGCGAAACCGATCGTAAAAGCCGCCTGCGCCGTGTCCCGGTGCCGCCGCCGTCGCGCTCGATGAATCAGGCCGACCTGCAGCAGCCGGCGCCGCTCGTCTTCGTCGAGTTCCAAAGCGGTTGAGCAGCGCTTCCAGGCAGTCGGGGGCGTAACCCAGGCTGAACTGCGCGCCGGTTTGCCGCGTCGATGCCGCGCTGCTTCAGCATAGTCGCTGCGCGCGCGGGTTGTCGGACGAGATTCTGCTCGAAGAAGCGCGCGGCGCGCGTCATCAGATCGTGCAGGTCGGCGCTGCCCGGTTCGCGCTCCTGTTTCGCCTCGCGCGGCAATTCCAGTCCGGCGCGCTGCGCCAGCTCCGCCACCGCATCCAGAAATTCCATCTTCTCGTATTGCATGAGAAAGCCGATGACCGTGCCGTGCGCGCCGCAGCCGAAGCAATGGTAGAACTGCTTGTCGGGGCTGACCCAGAAGGACGGGCGTCTTCTCGTTATGAAACGGGCAGCAGGCTTTGAATTCGCGGCCGGCATTTTTTCAGCGGGACGCGCGCGCCGATGATCTCCACGATATCGGAGCGGGCGACGAGCTCGTCGAGAAAGGTTGTGGGATGCGGCCGGCCATGGACCGCCCCACGTGGAAATCTCGCCGGCTTGAAGTCAACCGCCGAGCTTGGCTTTGATCTTTGCCCCGACGGCGCCCATGTCGGCCCGACCCTGCGCCTTGGCCTTGATGATGCCCATGACCTTGCCCATGTCCTTGATGCTGGCGGCGCCGGTGGCGGCGACCGCATCGGCGATCAGGGCATCGAGTTCCGCATCGCTGAGCGGCGAGGGCATGTAGGCCTGCAGCAGGGTGATTTCAGCGGCTTCCTTGTCGACCAGATCCTGGCGGTTGCCGGCCTGGAACTGCACCACCGATTCCTTGCGCTGCTTGATCATTTTTTCAAGCACCGACAGCACCTGGGCATCGTCCAGGAGATGCGCTCGTCGACCTCGCGCTGCTTGATGGCGGAGGTGATCATACGGATGACGCCGAGCCGCTCCTTCTCGCCGGCGCGCATCGCCGCCTTCATGTCATCGGTAATTCGCTCTTTGAGGGTAGCCCCGAAACCGCGACCGATTCCGCTTAATAGGACGGTCGTGACGGGGCCGCCGCCGGAGGACTGGCCGGGCTGCTGTCCGGTGCCGCGCATGTTCTCGCCGCGACAGACGCTTCAGATGCCGCTTCACGGCAGCGGCCTTTTTTCGCTTACGCTCCTGGGTCGGCTTCTCGTAGAATTCACGGCGGCGAAGCTCGGTGAGGACGCCCGCCTTTTCACAGGCACGCTTGAAGCGGCGCAGGGCGGCATCGAAATACTCATTCTCGCGAACACGAACGCTGGGCATTCAAACCTCAATATCTGGTGGCACAGGCCGCCGCAGGCATTCGGCGGCAGGGGGGCGCATTCTAAAGTGCGCCCCCGGCAAAAGGCAAAAGATATGCGTGTCATTAGGCATCGAAAGCTCATGCGATGAGACGGCGGTCGCCGTCTACGACACAGACGCGCGGCCTGCTGTCGCATCGGCTGCACAGCCAGATGGCTCTGCATCAAGCCTATGGGGGGGTGGTGCCGGAACTGGCCTCCCGGGACCATGTGCGCCGCCTATTGCCGCTGGTGCGGGAGGCGCTGGCGGAAGCGCGGCTCGGATCGAGCTTCCATCGACGGGATCGCCTATACCGCCGGCCCCGGTCTGATTGGCGCCCTGCTGGTCGGCGAGGGGTTCGCCACCGCCCTCGGCGCTGGCATGGGGCAGGCCTGCGATCGGTATCCATCATCTGGAGGGTCACCTTCTCGCGCCGCTGCTCGAGCTCCGACCCCCGGCCTTTCCCTTCCTCGCCCTGCTCGTCTCCGGCGGCCACACCCAGCTCGTGGAGGTCGCGGGCCTTGGGCCGCTATCGGATCCTCGGGCGAGACGCTGGACGATGCCGCAGGAGAGGCCTTCGACAAGACCGCCAAACTTCTGGGGCTGCCCTACCCGGGCGGGGCCGCGCTCGGCCTCGCTCGCGGAGCGCGGCCGTGCCGGTGAATTCGTCTTCCCGCGGCCCATGCTGGACCGGCCGGGGCTGGACTTCAGTTTCAGTGGCCTGAAGACCGCGGCGCTAGTAGCCTTGCGCGGCCGCGAATTGAACGACGCGGTCCGCGCCGACGTCGCACGCGGCTTCCAGGAGGCCGTGGTCGACACCTTGGCGGAGAAGTGCCGGCGCGCGCTGAAGCAGTCGGGCCACGGCGCTTGGTCGTCGCCGGAGGCGTGGGCGCCAATCGGCGCTTGCGCGAGCGGCTGCGGCTGTCGTGCGGGAGTTGGGCGCGGAACTGTATTTCCCGCGCAGCGAGTTTTGCACGGATAACGGCGCCATGATCGCGCTGGCCGGCTGCCTGCGGCTGGCGGCGGGCGATGCGCGCGGGTCTGGGCATCGAGCGCCCGAGCCAATTGGGAACTGGACGGCCATCGGGGATTGAGTCAGTTGCAATGGATAAAATTTTCATTCACGCGCTGAAGACCGAGACCATCGTCGGCATTTTCGACTGGGAAAGGCAGGTCAAGCAGACGGTCCTGGTCGACATCGAGATCAGCGCGGACATTCGCAAGGCGGCCGCTTCGGATTCGATCGACGATACCCTGAACTACAAGGCGGTCGCGAAGCGCGTGCTCGCTTTCGTCGATGCATCCAGCTTTCATCTGGTGGAAACCCTGGCTGAGCACATCGCCATGCTCATTCTGGAGGAATTCGCCGTGGGCTGGGTGAGCATCATCTTGAGCAAGCCCGGAGCGATTCGCGGCTCGCGCGATGTCGGCGTGATGCTGGAGCGCACGCTGCAGGATTTGGCGGCGTGGCGCACGCGAGCCGCGGCGCAAGCCGATCGCGGCTAAACCTCGTGCGTCGCCAGCCTAAATGCTGCGGCCGCCGTCAACCGCGATGATCTGGCCGGTGATATATGGCGCGTCTTTCGCCAGGAACAGCGCGGTGCGGCCGATGTCTTGCGGCGAGCCGTGGCGCTTGAGGGCCGTCTTGCCGATGATTTCTCGCTTCAGGTCCTCGTCCATGTCTCCCTCCGGCCAGAGCACCGGACCGGGGGCAATGCCGTTGACGCGGATTTCCGGACCCAGCTCGCGCGCCAATGAACGCGTCAGCATCGCCAGGCCCGCCTTGGCGGTGCTGTAAACCGGATGCCCCTTCAAGGGACGCAGAGCGTGAATGTCGATCATATTGATGATGAGTCCGCGCTGCGCCCGCAGACTGGGCGCGGCGGCCTGGGACAGAAACAGCGGCGCCTTCAGATTGCTGCCCATCAAGTCTTCCCAGTGCGCCGGCGTGACACGGCCGATCGGCGTCGAATAGAAGCTCGAGGCGTTGTTGATCAATATGTCCAAGCGGCCGAATTCCAGCAACGCCGCGCCGACCAGTTTCTCCGGCGCGTCGGGATTCACAAGATGCGCGGCGAAGATCGCCGCGGAATGCGCGCGCGCGCCGTTGAATTCGTCTGCCAAGGCGATCGCGGCCGCCGCCGACGAACGATAATGAATGAGAATGTTGGCGCCCGCCGCATGCAGCGTACGCGCCATCTCGGCGCCGAGGCGGCGCGCGCCGCCGGTGATCAGCACGACTTGGTCGCGCAGCGCAAAATTATCGTTCATGGCCACCATGCGCCGCAACGATACCTGAACGGCCGCGGCGGCGCGAAATGACGCCGCACGAGGCCGCCGCCGAATCGAGCGCACGGCTGCGCGAGCAGATCGCGGCTGAAATCAGCGGGGGAGGCGGTTGGCTCAGCTTCGAGCGATTCATGGATCTGGCGCTGTATGCGCCGGGTTTGGGTTATTACAGCGGCGGCGCGCAGAAACTGGGCGAGGGAGGCGACTTTACGACGGCGCCGGAAGTCTCGCGTTTGTTCGGCGCATGCGTGGCCGTGCAATGCGCCGAGGTCCTGCAGAACTTAAGCGCGGGTTGCGTGTTGGAAATCGGCGCCGGCAGCGGCCGGCTGGCCGCGGATCTCCTGGCGCGCCTGGAGAGTCTCGGTCAGCTGCCGGATCACTACTGGATTCTCGAAGTCAGCGCGGAGCTGCGCCAGCGGCAGCGCGAGCTTTTGCAGCAACGCCTGCCGCAGCTGTTTCCCCGCGTGCAGTGGCTCGAGCAGCCGCCCGCGGAACCCTTCGACGGCGTCATTCTCGCGAACGAGGTGCTGGACGCACTGCCGGTGGCGCGCTTTCGCTGGAATCCGAGCGCGGTCGAGGAACTCGGGGTCGAGATCGGCGGCGGCGGCGCGGGCGGCCAGGCGTTCTGCTGGGGAGCACGTCCCGCGAGCGCGGCGATGCAGCGCATTTGCGCCGAACTGGCCGAAGCCGGCGGGGCCTGGGATGCGGGCTATGTATCCGAGTACTGCCCGCGGCTTGGCGCCTGGACCCGCGCGGTCACGCGGCCGTTGCGCCGAGGTGCGGTGCTGTGGTTCGACTATGGACTGCCGCGCGCGCAGTACTATTTGCCGGAGCGGCACGAAGGAACCTTGGTATGCCATTTTCGGCATCGACTCAGCGCTGATCCGTTGGCAAACCTCGGCTTGCAGGACATCAGCGCCTGGGTGGATTTCACCCGCGTGGCCGAGGCGTCCAGAGAAGCGGGTTTCGAGCTGGCCGGCTTCACGACGCAGGCGCATTTTCTGGCGGGATTGCAGATAGACCGCGAAATGCGACTCGCCGCAGATGGCGATGAGAACCGCTTTGCGCGCCTTGCCAATCAGGCGCGGCAGCTGATGATGCCCGGCGAGATGGGCGAGCGCTTCAAGGCGATGGCGTGGCTGCGAGGACTCGACACGCCGCTGTCGGGCTTCTCGATCCTGGACTTGCGGCATTCTCTTTAAAGAATGGAGGATCCTATGCGCGCAAAAATCGCCGTACTGGACGACTATCAGGCGGTGGCGCTCGAGATGGCGGACTGGTCTGCCGTCACAGCCCGCGCCGACGTGGACGTATTTTGCGAGCATTTGGCGGATGCGGACGCCGTCGCCGCGCGGTTGCTTCCCTATGACGTCGTCTGCGTCATGCGCGAACGCACGCCGCTCGGCGCCGCGATGATCGATCGGCTGCCGAACCTCAAGCTCATCGCCTCGACCGGGCCGCGCAATGCGTCCATCGACTTGAAGGCCGCGGCCGCACGCGGCATCGAGGTGCTGCACACCGGCTATTTCGGCAGTCCGACGGTGGAACTGACCTGGGCGCTGATCCTGGCGGGGGCGCGCCATCTGGTCGCGGAAGCCAACGCGGTGCGCAGCGGCGCCTGGCAGCACACCATCGGCGATGACCTGTCGGGCAAGACCTTGGGGATCATCGGACTCGGACATATCGGATCGCGGGTGGCGAAGATCGGCGCGGCGTTCGGCATGCGGGTGTTGGCCTGGAGCCAAAATTTGACAGACGAGAAAGCCGCCGGCGCCGGTGCGGCGCTGGCATCGAAAGAGGATCTGCTGCGGCAGGCGGACGTCGTCTCCGTGCACCTGGTGTTGAGCGATCGTACGCGCGGCCTGATCGGCGCTCGGGAATTTGCCTTGATGAAGCGCAGCGCGCGCTTGGTGAACACCGCGCGCGGGCCCATCGTGGTCGAGTCGGCGCTGATCGCGGCGCTGCAGGCGGGCCAAATCGCCGGCGCCGCCATCGATGTCTACGATGTGGAACCGCTGCCGGCCGGGCACCCGTACCGCAACCTGGACAAGCTGCTGGCGAGCCCGCACATCGGCTACGTGTCGCGCGGCTTGTACGAACGCTTCTACCGCGACACGGTGGCCAACGTCATTGCTTGGCTGGACGCGAAGCGGTCAGTTCCGTGATGGCGCGCAGCCGCCGCTGATGGATGCGTTCGGCAATCAAGGGGCCGACCTCATCCGCGATATCCTCGGGCGTGGGCTTGATGGTCGCGGCCGCATCGCGCGCCGCCTGTAAGTATTGACGCTGCGGATAAGGATCGTCTTCCAGACCCAGGCGTCCGCGCGAATCCGCCTCGCAGGCCAAGAGCGCTTGCGCAAATCGCCCGGGCCGGCGGAACGCATCGGTTTTCTCGAGAATCCCCAAAATCGTGGCGGCGCGCAGCTCAAACGCGCGGTGGATATTGCCGTGATAGCGCGCCACGATGACGCTGAGGTCGCGATACTCGCTCGGCAGCTTGAACCGATCGCACATGGATTCGATGAGCGCGACGCTGCGCTCCTCATGTCCCTTGTGGCCGGGCCATTCCGCGTGCGGTGTCGTGCCCTTGCCGAGGTCGTGCACCAGCGCGGCGAAACGCACCTTGGTATCCGCGCTCAAGCGCACCGCCTGATCCAGCACCATCATGGTATGCACGCCGGTATCGATTTCCGGATGCCACTTTTCCGGCTGCGGCACGCCGAACAGCGCGTTGATCTCCGGAAACACGACCTTCAAGGCGCCGCAAGCGCGCAGCACCTGGAAAAATACGCTGGCGCCGGTTTCGCGCAACGCCTTTGCGGTTTCCTGCCATACGCGCTCGGCCACCAAAGCGTCGGTCTCTCCCTGTTCGACCATTTGGCGCATCAGCTCCATGGTTTCGGGAGCCACCTTGAAGCCAAGCGGCGCGAAGCGCGCGGCGAAGCGCGCGAGCCGCAAGATACGCACCGGGTCTTCGACGAAGGCCGGCGACACATGGCGCAGCACGCGGTCCTGCAGGTCGCGCCGTCCGCCGAAGGGGTCGATGAAAGACCCATCGCCGGCCTGGGCGATGGCGTTGATGGTCAGATCGCGCCTCGCCAAATCCTGCTCGAGACTGACCTCGGGCCCGAACTCGACCGCAAAACCGCGATAACCCGGCGAAGTCTTTCGCTCGCGCCGTGCCAGCGCATATTCTTCTTGGGAATCAGGATGCAGGAACACGGGAAAATCGCGGCCCACCTCGCGATATTTGAGGCGCAGCAGTTCGTCGCGGGTGCTCCCCACCACCACCCAATCGCGTTCCTTGACGGGCAAACTCAGCAGCGCGTCTCGAACCGCGCCGCCAACCAGATACACTTGCATTCGTGAATATTAACAGCATCGCCACTCCGATCCGCGCCGCGCTGGCGATCGCATTGGTCGCAAGCCTGAGCGGCGGCTGCTACTTGCTGCAAAGCGCCGCAGGACAGTTGTCCTTGATGTCCAAGCGCGAGCCCATCGCCCGCGTCATCGAAGAGCCCGGAACGCCTCCCAAGCTGCGCGCGCAACTGGAAGCGGCGACGGCGATAAGAGATTTCGCCACCCGTGAGCTCAAGCTGCCGGACAACGGCAGCTATCGAAAGTACGCGGATATCGGCCGCCCGTATGTCGTCTGGAACGTGGTTGCGGCGCCGGAATTTTCCGTTGAGGCGAAGAAATGGTGTTTCCCGATCGTCGGCTGCGTGGCCTACCGGGGCTATTTCGCCGAGGCCAGGGCGCGGCGCTTTGCCGCGCGCCTGCACGCGCAAGGATACGACGTCGTCGTCGGCGGGGTCGCGGCATATTCCACGCTGGGACACTTTGACGATCCGATTTTGAGCACGATGGTCAACTGGGATGACGTGGAACTGGCGGCGATCATTTTTCACGAACTGACCCACCAGCTCATATACGTTCGCAACGACGCGTCGTTCAACGAGGCGCTGGCGACCACGGTGGAGGAGGAGGGTGTGCGGCGCTGGCTTTCGAGTCTCGGCCGCGAGCAGGATCTCGCGGAACATCTGCTGCTGCAAAAGCGCTACCTGCAGGTGATCGCGCTGATGAGCAGGACCCGGGAGCAGCTGCGCGTCCTGTATGCCTCCGGCCTGCCGCCGCCGTTGATGCGAGAGCGCAAGCGCGAGGCATTTGCAGCGCTGCGCGAATCCTACGCGGCGCTGCGCCAGCAGTGGGGCGGTCATGCGCCGTTCGACGCCTGGTTCAAAGAGGACCTGAACAATGCTTATCTGGCATCGATCGCCACCTACTACGGCTGCGTGCCGGGCTTTGAACGGGAGCTGAAGGCGGTGGGCGGCGACCTGCCCGACTTCTACCGCCGCGTGCGCGCGCTCGCCAAACTGGATCAGGCGCAGCGGGACGCCTCGGTGTGCGGATCCAATTCCTGATACAGAGTTGAAGGAGAGCTGAAGTGCCATCCGCGTACGATCGATTGCCCCTGGGTTCCTTGCGAGTATTCGAGGCCGTGGCCGCGCACCTGAATTTTTCGGAAGCCGCGGATGCGCTGAACGTCACTCCTGCGGCCGTCAGCCAGCAGATCAAAACCTTGGAAGCCTATATCCAGGTGCCGCTTTTCAGGCGCAGCGGGCGGCGCGTGGAAATCACCGAAGAGGGATCGGAGTTGCTGCCCGCGGTCAGGGCCGGGTTGGAGAAGCTCGAGTCGGCGCTGCAGCAGATGAAGAATCATCGCCGCGCCGGGCCGCTGCAAATCAGCCTGCTGTCCTCGTTCCTGCAGATCTGGCTGCTGCCGCGGATCCGCTCGTTTCGCCGCAAATACCCCGAGATCGAACTGCGGTTTCACACCTCGCGCGAACTGGTGGATTTTTCGCGCTCGGAGAATCACATCGCAATCCGCTTCGGGCGCGGCAACTATCCCAACATGCACAGCGAGAAGCTGCTCGATGATTGGCTGGTGCCGGTTGCGAGTCCGGATCTCATCAAGCAATACGGCATGATCGAACGCGGCACGCCGCTGAGCAAATTCCCGCTGCTCGAAAGCGGCGACGAGCCCTGGCATGTCTGGGCGCAGGCATCCGAGGAAACCGCATGGCATTCGCGGGCGCCGAGCATCGAAGACTCCGCCGGCCTGCTGGCGGCGGCCGAGGAAGGCTTGGGGTATGCGCTCGGCCGCTGGACGCTGGTGACGCGGGCCCTGCAGAAGGGCACGCTCAAGCTGGCCGGCCACGGCGCGCTGCCGTACGCATCGGCCTATTACTTCGTGTGTCCGAAGAGTTTTCTTGCATTGCCCAAGGTGGCGCACTTTCGCGAATGGATCCTCGCGGCGGCAAAGGCGTTTCCCGCACCGCCCGGCTGAACGATCGCGTCAGGGCGAGGACTTGGCGCGGCCGGCGGCGGCACGATCCTGACTGAGCTTCGCATTGTCCTCTTGCGCGCCCAAGAAAAGCCGCGCGGATGCGCCCATGGACTTGGGTTTGATGCCGAGTTTCGCGAAGCCATCCTCGCTGCACACGCTGTCGACGGTGAGCGATTTGTAGTTGTCGCCCGAGAAAGGACGGCCGGGGACGAAATTCATGAAGAAGGCTTGCATGCGTCCCATGAAATCGGGCAAACCGACGATCCAGCGGCGCCTGCCGGTCAGTTTGGCCACCCAAACGACGATTTCCTTGAGGGTATAGATCTGCGGGCCGCCGAGTTGATAAGTTTGACGGCTGCCGGCGCCGCCCTGCAGGCAGCGCAGCAGCGCGTCCACCATATCGTCGACCCAGAGCGGCTGCAGGCGGGCGTTCGGTCTTGCCAGGGGAAACACAAACGGTATCGCGGCGAGGAGTGCCGCAAAGCGGTTCAAAAACGAATCGCCGGGGCCGAACATCACCGACGGTTGGAAGATGGTCCAATCCACCGCGCTCTGATCGCGAATGAGTTTTTCCGCCTCGCCCTTGGAACGCAGGTAGTGGCTGGGCGCATCCGGTGCGGCCTTCAAGGCCGATACTTGCAGCAGCCGCGCGACGCCCGCCGAACGGGCCGCCAGCAACACATGCCGGGTCAGCTCCACGTGCGCGCGGCGGAAGCCGGCGCCGCCGAAGCCGCGCTCGTTGCAGTATGCCGATGAGATTGATGACGACGTCCTTGCCGCGGAATCGCTCGCTCAGCTGCGGTTCCTGATACACGTCGCAATTCTCCAAAGTCAGGCCGGGCAGCACCAGCAGATGCTTATGCTGCTCGCGGTCGCGCGACAGCACGGTGACCTGGTGACCCTCTTTGATCAAGCGCGCGACCAGCCGCGTGCCCAGGAATCCGGTTCCGCCGAGAACTACGATGGACTTGAGGCGCATGGATCAGCGAACCGGCAGCAAGAAGGTGTCGCCGCCGCGGCGAATTTTGAGAACCAGCACGGTTGCGCCCTTCACGGCCTCGCGAAACGACTTAATGATCGCTGACCGGCGTTCGTCCCACGCCCACGATCACATCGTTGGCGCGCATTCCCGCCTGGCCCGCGGCGCTTGCTTCCTGCACTTTGTTCACGATAACTCCGCCGCCGTCCGGTGCATCGGCCAGTTCGGCACCGTCGAGCCCGCGGCTGATATCCGCCGCGTTGCGCCGATTCCGACTTCCGCGCGCTCGGCGATCAGGGCGGTGACCTTGCGTGGTTTGCCGTCGCGCAGTATGCCGATCTCCACCTTGTCGCCGACGTGCAGCATGCCGATGGCGTTGCGCAGCTCGCCGGCACTTTTCATGGTGACGCCGTTGATCGAGGTAATGATATCGCCGGTCTTGATGCCGGCGCGATCGGCCGCCGATCCTTGCACGACCCCGGCCACCAGGGCGCCGCTCGTCTCGGTCAGGCCGAATTCCTTGGCGATATCCGGAGTTGACGCTGTAAATGTTGCACGCCGAGCACGCCGCGCTTCACCTGGCCGTACTTGATGAGCTGGTCCATGACGCTCTTGGACCATGTTGACCGGGATCGCGAAGCCGATGCCGATGTTGCCGCCGCTGCGGGACAGGATGGCGGAATTGATGCCGACCAGTTCGCCGCGCAGATTCACCAGTGCGCCGCCGGAGTTGCCGGGATTGATCGAGGCGTCGGTCTGGATGAAATCCTCGTAGCCGCCGGCCTCCGGATTGATGCCGCTGCGCCCGAGCGCGCTGACGATGCCGGCGGTGACGGTGTGCTGCAGGCCGAAGGGGTTGCCGATGGCGACCACGTAGTCGCCGACCTCGAGCTTGCTCGAATCGCCGAGCGGCATGGCGCTAAGATTCGGCTGTTTTGCCTGCAGCACCGCGATGTCGGCGCCTTCGTCGCTGCCGATGACTTTGGCGCTGAAGGTGCGGTTGTCGAGCAGCGTGATGGTGATCTCGCTGGCGTTCTCCACCACGTGGTGATTGGTGATGATGTAGCCATTCTTCGCGTCGACGATGACGCCCGATCCGGCGCTCTGGAATTGACGTTCGCGCGGCTTCGAATCCGGCGGGGTGTCGAAGAATCGCCGAAAAAACGGGTCGTCGAGCAGCGGATTGTGGCCGGACTGTTCCTTGATGGTGCCGCGCGTGGCGATGTTCACGACGGAGGGGGAAACGCGCTTGACCATCGGGGCGAGCGTCGGCATGGGCGTGCCATCGGGCGCAGGAACCGCCGCGAGCGCCTGTGCGCCGATCGCAGACGCGGCGAGCGCGGCTGCTGCAAACTTGAGACGAAGATGCATGCGGTCCTTCGGAGGCCGGACCCAAGGGCCCGGCCTCCTTTCACCAGGGATCGAGGCGATATTACACGGAAGGACGCATGCCAAGGATCCCCCTAGGCGGCTTCGACCGTGATCTTGTGCGGCTGCACCTGGGCGACCTTGGGGATGGCGACTTCCAGCACACCGTTGGCGACCTTCGCCTTGATGTTCTGTGCGTCCGCGCTCTCCGGCAAGCTGAAGCGGCGCTGGAATTCGCCGCTGATGCGCTCAATGCGGCGGAAGCCCTCACGCGACTCCTTGCGCGCCTCCTCGCGCTGCCCACGAATGGTCAACACACCCTGATCCGTGGTGATCTCCACGGCCTTCGGATCGACGCCCGGCAGATCCACGTGCAGCACGAACTGATTGGCTTCCTCATGGATATCCACGGGCGGCAGCCACGCGCCGGAATCCGCCGCGGTGGTCAACGGCGCCCCAAACAAACGATCAACCTCTTTCTGGAGCCGGCTCACGAGGGCCCACGGCTCATAACGTACGACAGTCATCTTGATGCTCCTGAATTAAATAATGGGTGCTCAATTTCCTTTCAATCGAAACTCACGCGCGTGAGTGCGGAAATTGGGCCGCGAGAATGCATTTCAACCGCGCAGGCCGGGCGTGGCGGCCATTTTCGGCAAGCTGGCGCGGGGAAAATATGTGACGCAGTTCAAAGTCAATGGAACATAATGTGGATAACGTGTGCAAACACAATATCTTGCGATTTGCGCTTTTTTCGCTTGACCTGCCGATCTGAAAGTGTAATCAGGGAATTTCTGCGCTCAATTCTCTATCTTATTGATATTTCTGCGTTTTCTTAGTCAAAAATACTGCAAAAAAAGTCTTGACGATGATTGCCATCGCGCCGTACCCTTCGAACTCAAACACAAGATGTTGTGTTCGGAACGGTCAGTCGAGTCCCATCGATCTTCTGTTAAGTCACCAACGATTTTTTTTCGCGCGGACACCGCCATAGTGTTCAGGTTTGGCTCAATAATTATAACGGAGCGGCGTAGATACCCATGAATACGGTGGTCAAAATACAGCCCAAAGATGTAGGCAGCATTCCTTATCAAGAAGCGTCCTTCGACATCTGGGATAAGAAGTATCGGCTCACCGCGAAGGATGGTTCGCCCATCGATAAGACGATGGACGATACGTACAAGCGCGTCGCGCGCGCGCTGGCCGACGTGGAAAGCGAGCCCGGCCGGGAACAGTGGTACGAGTCATTTCTGTGGGCCCTGCGACACGGCGCCATTCCTGCCGGCCGCGTGACCTCGAATGCCGGCGCCCTCGAGCACAAGCCCGCGACCTCGACGATCAATTGCACCGTCTCGGGCACGATTCGCGATTCGATGGACGACATCCTGCAGCAAAGTCCATGAAGCCGGCCTGACGCTGAAAGCGGGTTGCGGCATCGGCTATGAATTCTCGACATTGCGGCCGCGCGGCGCATATGTGTCGGGCGCGGGCGCCTACACTTCCGGTCCGCTGTCGTTCATGGATATCTACGACAAGATGTGTTTCACCGTGTCCTCGGCGGGCGGCCGCCGCGGCGCGCAGATGGGCACGTTCGATATCGGACATCCCGATGTGCTGGAATTCATTCGCGCCAAACGCGAGAACGGCCGCCTGCGCCAGTTCAATTTGTCCCTGCTCGTCACCGATGAATTCATGAAGGCCGTGAAGAGCGACGGCGAATGGACGCTTGGCGTTTCCGCTCGGGCCTGCAGGAATTCGAGGCGGAGCGCCCGGATCTGTCCGACAGCGCCAAGTTCGTCTGGCGCGAGTGGCCGCTACACCCAGGGCTACGTCGCGAACGACGAGGGCCTGGTCGCCTGCAAGATCTACAAGACCTTGCCGGCGCGGCGCGTGTGGGACGTGATCATGTCCTCCACCTACGATTTTGCAGAGCCGGGTTTCATCCTGATCGACAAGGTCAACGAGATGAACAACAACTGGTGGACGGAAAATATCCGCGCCACCAACCCATGCGGCGAACAGCCGCTGCCGGCCTACGGCTCTTGTCTCCTAGGCTCGGTGAATCTCACCAAATTCGTGGTCGACCCGTTCACCGACGATGCGCGCTTCGACTGGGAAACCTACCGCAAGGTCGTGAAGGTGTTCACGCGCATGCTGGACAATGTGGTCGAGATCAACGGCTTGCCGCTGGCGCAGCAGCGCGATGAAATCATGCGCAAGCGCCGCCATGGCATGGGGTTCCTGGGTCTGGGATCGACCATCACCATGCTGTGCATGAAATACGGCTCGAAGAAATCGGTGGCCTTCACGCAGAACGTGTCGCGCGAGATGGCGGTCGCGGGCTGGGAAGCGGCGCTCGATCTGGCGCGCGGAAAAGGGTCCGGCGCCGATCATGAACGAGGAATTCACGGTCACGCGCGAGATGCTGCGCAAGCGTCCCGAGATGGTGAAGGATGGCTGGCGGGTCGGCGCACAAGATCGCCGGCCGGGTGCTGCATGCGCGCTACAGCCGCTACATGCAGCGCATCGCCGAAGCCGCCCCGGAGCTGGTCGACGAACTCGCCGAGGTCGGCGCGCGCTTCACGCACCACACCTCGATCGCGCCCACCGGCACGATCTCGCTGTCGCTCGCCAACAACGCCTCCAACGGCATCGAGCCGTCGTTCGCGCACCATTATTTCCGCAATGTGATCCGCGAGGGCAAGAAATCCAAGGAAAAGGTCGACGTCTTTTCCTTCGAGCTGCTGGCCTATCGCGAACTGGTCAATCCGCGCGCCATGCCCGAATTCGCAGCTGCCCGCCGAGAAGCTGCCCGACTACTTCATCTCGGCGGATGACATCGGCCCCAAGGAACACGTGGACATCCAGGCGGCGGCGCAGCTCTGGGTCGACTCCTCGATCTCGAAGACCGCGAATGTGCCCACGGACTACAAGTACGAGGATTTCAAGGATATCTACATGTACGCCTATCGAGTCAGGGGCTGAAGGGCTGCACGACGTTCCGCTTCAATCCGGAGGCCTTCCAGGGCGTGCTGGTCAAGGAGGACGACCTGAAGAACACCACCTACGTGTTCACCCTGGAGGACGGCACGGAAGTCGAGGCGCGGGGCGATCAGGAGATCGAATACGACGGCGAAATGCATACCGCCGCGAATCTCTTCGATGCGCTGAAAGAAGGCTATTACGGGAAGTTCTGATCATGGCTCACATCAAAATCGACAAGAAGATCGCCAAGTACCGCGTGCAGAAGCCCGAGGCGAAGGATGCGCCGGCGCCGGCGCCCAAGGATGCCGCCGAAGGCCCAGGACAACGTCATATGGATGCACGAGAAGCTCGAGCGTCCCGAAGTCCTGATCGGCTCGACCTACAAGATCAAGACGCCGGTCTCCGATCATGCGATGTACGTCACCATCAACGACATCGTGCTGAACGAAGGCACGCCGCACGAACAGCGGCGCCCGTTCGAGGTCTTCATCAACTCGAAGAACCTCGATCATTTCCAGTGGATCGTGGCGTTGACGCGGGTCATTTCCGCGGTATTCCGCAAGGGCGGCGACACGACCTTCCTGGTCGACGAGCTCAAGGCGGTATTCGATCCCAAGGGCGGCTATTGGCAGCCCGGCGGCAAATTCATGCCCTCGACCATCGCGGAGCTGGGCTATGTCATCGAGCGGCACCTGCAATCGATCGGCTTGCTCAAGAAGCCGGAACTCGATGTGCATCAGAAAAAGCTGGTCGAGGAAAAGCGCGCGGAGTTCGAGGCCCGCACCAAGCAGACCGACGCATTCTCAAAATCGCACTTTCCGGAGGGCGCGCAGCTGTGCGCAAAGTGCAGCACCGCCGCGGTGGTCATGATGGACGGCTGCATGACCTGCCTGAATTGCGGCGATTCGAAGTGCGGATAACGGCGGCTGTGTAGCCGCCGTCGGGTAAGATACCTGCGTGAGTAACCCAGCCTCCGCGGTCCGCGAAAAGCACTACGACGTCATCGTCGTCGGCTCCGGCGCCGCGGGCGGCCAAACCGCGTATACCTTGAGCATGGAAGGCGTCAAGGTGCTCATGCTGGAGGCCGGGCGCAACTACGTGCCGGAACATGAAACCCCGATGTTTCAAACCTCGGATCAGGCTCCCTTGCGCGGCGCCTCGACGCCGGAAAAGGCTTTCGGATTCTACGACGCCACTATCGACGGCGGTTGGACGGTTCCCGGAGAACCGTATGTGCAATCCACGAGCGATCCGCATGGACGCTTCGCCTGGTGGCGCTCGCGCATGCTGGGCGGGCGAACCAACCATTGGGGCCGGATCTCATTGCGCAACGGGCCCTACGATTTCAAACCCCACACCCGCGACGGCCTTGGATTCGACTGGCCGATTTCCTATGAGGATGTGGCGCCCTACTACGACAAAGTCGAGCGGCTCATCGGCGTGTACGGCACCTCCGAGGGGCTGGAGAACACGCCGAATTCCTCTCCGGGATGCCTCCTGCCTCCGCCGGCGCCGTTGGTCAGCGACTACCTGGTGCAGCAGCGCGCCCGGCGCCTGGGGATACCGGTCGTGCCCGGGCATCGCGCGGTTCTCACGCAGCAGCTCGATTTCAAGCGCTCGCCGGCCTTGCTGCATCCCGGCAATCTGAAGGCGCAAAAAATACTCGAGTCGCATATGCAGCAGCGCCTGGCCTGCCTCTGGGCCACCGATTGCGGCCGCGGTTGCTCGATCCGGGCGAACTATCAGTCGACCACCGTGCACCTGCCGCCGGCGCTCGCCACCGGGAACCTCGATATCGTGTGCAACGCCATGGTCAGCCAGGTGGTGCTGGGAAAGAACGGCCTCGCCAAGGGGGTGAAATACGTCGACAAGGTGAGCGGCGCGGAGCACCAGGTGAGCGCCCGTGTGGTCGTGCTCGCGGCCAGCGCGTGTGAAACGGCGCGAATTTTGCTCAACTCAAAGAGTGCGCCGTTCCCAAACGGGCTCGCCAACTCCAGCGGCAAAGTCGGGCGCTACATCATGGACACCGTGGGCGCCGACTTGAGCGGCCAGATCCCCCTGCTCGAATCGCTGCCGCCGCTCAACGAGGATGGCGCCAGCGGTCATGCGTTCTACGCGCCGTGGTGGGGTTATCAGGATCAGCAGAAGGGCAAGCTGGGATTCGCGCGCGGCTATCACATTGAATTCGGCGGCGGCCGGCGCATGCCTGACGCCGGTACGCTGCACGGTCTGGAACGCTTTACCGGCGGCAGCTATGGCAAGAAGCTCAAAGAGGACGCGCGCCGCTACTACGGCTCATTCGTCGGCTTCGCCGGGCGCGGCGAAATGATCCCGAACGAACACTCCTACTGCGAGATCGATCCGGTCGTAAAGGACAAATGGGGCATCCCGGTGCTGCGCTTTCACTGGAAATGGTCCGAGCATGAGACGCGGCAAGCCGCGCACATGCAAAAGACCTTTGCGGACATCGTGCAGGCGATGGGCGGGCGCGTGCTGAGCAAAGTGCAGACCGACGGGGCCGAAGCCATTGCGCCCGGCGGATTCATCATTCATGAAGTCGGCGGGGCAATCATGGGCGCAAACCCGCAAGCGTCGGTGACCAATGAATGGTGCCAGACCTGGGACGTCAAGAACCTGTTTGTGACCGACGGCGCGGTGTTCGCCTCCAATGCGGACAAGAACCCGACCCTGACCATCATGGCGCTGGCGTGGCGCTCGGCCGACCACATTGCCGACCGCATGCGGAGGAAGGAGTTGTGACGGACCGGCGCACGACGATCAAGTGGATGCTTAGCGCAGCGGCTTCGATGCCGCTGCTGCGTCAGCGGGCCTGGACCCAGGAAATCACCGCGCAGCCGGCGGTGCGAGGATACGGCACCGATCCGGACCTCACCAAGCTCTACCGGCCCGGCGATGTCTGGCCCCTGACGCTGTCCGCGGCGCAGCGCCGCACCGCCAAGGCGCTGTGCAACGTGATTTTGCCGGACGACGGGCGTTCGCCCGACGCGGGCAGCGTGGGTGTGGTCGATTTCATCGATGAATGGGTGAGCGCTCCGTACCCCCGCCAGCTCAGCGATCGTCCGATCGTCCTGGAGGGTCTCGCCTGGGTGGACGCCGAGGCGCTGCTGCGGTTCGAAAAATACTTCGCGGAACTAAACGAGTCTCAGCAGCACGCGATCTGCGACGACATTTGCTATGAACCCGACGCCAAGCCGAAATTCGCGCGCGCCGCGGCCTTCTTCACGCGCTACCGCGACTTGACGGTGGGCGCCTTCTACTCGACGCCGGCGGGGTGCAAGGACATCGGCTATATCGGCAACGTTCCGCTGAGCAAATTCGAGGGCGCCCCGCCGGAACTGCTGAAAAAGCTTGGGCTGGGACCCGGCACCTCATGAGCAGCAATTTGAATCATCACGCGAGCGGGCGGCTCGGCGTGGGATTCGTCGGTTCCGGCTTCAACGCGCGTTTCCACATGCAGGGCTTTCAGGCCGTGCGCGACGCCGAGGTGCGCGGCGTGTGGAGTCCGAACCTGGAGCATGCGAGCTCTGCGGCGGCGCTGGCGCGGCATCTCGACATCGGCGTGGCCAAAGCACACGCCTCGATCCGCGACATGGTGGCCGACCCTGCAATCGATGCGCTGTGGCTCACCGGACCCAACCACATGCGGCTCGAGAACATGGAGGAAATCGTCCACGCCATCGAGGGCGGCGTCGGCAGCTTGCGGGGAATTGCCTGCGAGAAGCCGCTGGCGCGAAATGTCACCGAAGCCAGGCGCATGCTGGAGCTGGTCAAGCGCAGCGGCGCCGTGCACGGGTACCTGGAGAATCAGGTGTTCGCGCCGCAGATCGAGGCCGGCCGCTCGAGAATCTGGGCGCGCGGCGCGGCCGCCACCGGCCGGCCCTATCTGGCGCGCGCGTCCGAGGAACATAGCGGACCGCATGCGCCGTGGTTCTGGCGCGGCGAGCTGCAAGGCGGCGGCGTGCTCAACGACATGATGTGCCACTCGGTGCTGCTCGTGCGCCATTTGCTGACCCAGCCCGGAGCCGCGCGCTCGTCGGTACGGCCGGTTCGCATCACCGGTCACATCGCCAGCCTGAAATGGTCGAAGGGCGGCTACCCCGCGAAGCTTGCCGCCTTGTATGGCCGGGAAGTCGACTACACCAAGCGCCCATCCGAGGACTTCGCCAGCGTGAGCATCGAATTCGAGACGCCCGAGGGCCAGATCCTGATCGGGGAAGCCTCGACCTCATGGAGCTTCGTGGGCGCAGGGCTGCGCCTGTCGGCGGAGCTCCTCGGTCCGGAATATTCGATGTCCTGGAATACGTTGGATAGCGGGCTGAACCTGTTTTTCTCGCGCGAAGTGCACGGCGCGAGCGGCGAGGATCTGGTCGAAAAGCAAAATGCGGAAATCGGATCGATGCCGGTGGTGGCGAGCGAGGCCGCCGCCTACGGCTATGAAAACGAAGACCGGCATTTCGTGCGGGCATTTCTGGGCAAGGAAGCGCCGCGCCTAACTTTCGAGGACGGACTGGAGGTAGTATCGCTGCTGATGGCTGCCTATATGAGCGCCGAGCAGGGCAAGACGCTGGAATTTCCGCCGCCCGGCCTCGATTCATTTGTTCCTGCGGTCGCCCGCGGGGAGTGGAGATCGACATGATGCATGCAGGGACGGTGGGCAAGGCGGCGCTGCTGGCGGGCGCGTGGTGCTTGGCCGCGGGGGCGGGCAGCGATGCCGGCGCACAAGGGACGGCCGTCAATTCAAAATGGCACACGCTGTTCGACGGCAAAATGCTCGATACCTTTCGCGGATGGCGGTCGGAAGGCATGCCGGAAGGTTGGCATGTCGTGGACGGTACGCTCGCGAAGGAAGGCGACGTCGATGATCTGGTGACCAAGGATCAATTCGGCAATTTCGAACTCGAACTCGAATGGAAAATCGGCAAGGGCGGCAACAGCGGCGTCTTCTACCGCGCCACGCGCGAGTACGACCACATTTACTGGAGCGGCCCGGAGTATCAATTGCTCGATGACGCCAACGCGCCCGATGGCCGCAGCCGGCTCACCGCGGCCGCGGCGGCGTACGGCCTGTACGGTCCCCCGGCCGGCGTGGTCAAGCCCTCCGGCGAGTGGAACAAAACGCGCATCATCGTCAACGGCGATCACGTCGAGCACTGGCTGAACGGCAAGAAAGTGGTCGAATATGACTTCGGCAGCCCCGACTGGAAGTCCAAGGTCGCGGCGAGCAAGTTCTCGAAATATCCCAACTATGGATTAGCCAAGAAAGGCTACATCGGCGTTCAGGGCGATCACCCCGGCTCCTTGCAATTGCGCCGCATCCGCATCCGCGCGCTGCCATGACCCAAGCGCGCCTGGCGCTGATGATGTTCCTGGAGTACTTCATCTGGGGCGTGTGGTTCGTGACCATGGGAACCTACCTCGGGCAGACCCTGCATTTCACGGACTCCCATATAGGCCTGGCGTATGGTGCCACGGCCATCGGCGCGCTGGTCTCGCCCTTCTTCATCGGCATCGTCGCGGATCGATGGTTCGCCAGCGAGAAGTTGCTCGCGGCGCTGCACCTCGCGGGCGCCGCACTCATGTGGATGGTGTCGCAGCAGACGGCGTTCGCGACCTTTTACCCGCTGCTGATTCTTTATGCCCTGTGCTACATGCCGACGCTGTCCTTGACCAATTCCATCGCATTCCACCATCTCAAGGAATCCAGCAGCTTCCCCTACGTGCGGGTGCTCGGCTCCATCGGCTGGATCGCCGCGGGCATCCTGGTGGGCAAGAGCCTGCACGCCGATGCCTTGGTGCTTCCGATGCAAATCTGCGCCGGCGCATCGCTTTGCATGGCCGTGTATGCACTGCTGTTGCCGCACACGCCGCCGCAGGCGGCGCGCGGCAAATTCAGCCTGCGCGATGCTTTAGGCTTGGACGCGCTGCAATTGTTGAAGAAACGCGACTTCCTGATTTTCGTGATCGGCTCGTTCCTGCTGTGCATTCCCCTGCAGTTCTACTACACCTTCGCGAATCCGTTTTTGAACGAAATCAAGGTGCCGGAGGCGGCCTTCATTCAAACCTTCGGCCAGATGTCGGAGGTGTTTTTCATGCTGATGCTGGCCTACCTGCTGCGCCGCTTCGGCATCAAGGTCATCATGCTGGTCGGCATGATGGCGTGGGCGCTGCGCTATTTCGCCTTCGCCAACGGCGATGCGGGCGGCGCGATGTGGCTCATCTATGCGGGGATCCTGCTGCACGGCGTGTGCTACGACTTCTTTTTCGTCGGCGGTCAGGTGTACACCGATCAGCGTGCCGGCGAGAGCATACGCGCCGCCGCGCAGGGGCTGATCAATTTCGTGACCAATGGTTTGGGGTACTTCGTCGGCGCTTTCGTCTCCGGCGCCATCGTGAACCGCTATGCCGTCAGCAATTCGAGCTGCAGCGAGGCGGCCGCCGCCGCGCACGCGTGCTTGCAGGTGACGCACGATTGGCATGCGATCTGGCCGATCCCGGCTGCGGCCGCGCTAGCGATCTTCGTGGTGTTCGGCTTGGTGTTTCGCCCCGGCAGGGATCGCACAGGCAGCGCAGTCGCCGCTTAGGGTTCCTCGATTTGTTGGCATCCAGCTCGAAACGTGCTCATTGGCTTTGCCTGGCGCTGCTGCTGGCGCCGCTCATCGGCTGCGCTGCGGCACGCGCCGCGCCGTCCGATGCTTTCGCCTATCCGCCCGAACTCGAACCCGACGTGCGCTTCTGGATCCGGGTCTACACCGAGGTCACCACCGATCAGGGGCTGCTGCACGACGACTGGTACTTGGGATTGGTCTACGAGGTGCTGCGCTTCGATCCCGCCGATTCGCCGCGGCAGCGCGAACACATCGTCGAGCAGGCCAAGGCGCGCTACGCCGCGCTGCTGCGGCGCTTTGCGGCGGGCGATACCGAAAACCTCACGCCTCACGAGCGGCGCATTCTGAATGAGTTCGGCGACAAAACCACGCCGGCGGGGTTCCGCGAAGCCATCGAGCGCATTCGATTTCAGCTGGGTCAGGCCGACCGCTTCCACGAAGGCCTGATCCGGGCGCAGGCCTACGAGGCGAGCATTTCCCGCGTTCTCGCCGAGCGCGGTGTGCCGCCGGAAATCGGCGCGCTGCCGCACGTCGAATCCTCGTTCAATCCGGCGGCGTATTCGCGCGTGGGCGCCGCCGGCCTGTGGCAGTTCATGCCGGGAACGGCCCGCCGCTATATGCGCGTGGACGGCGTGGTGGACCAGCGCCTGGACCCGTACAGCTCCACGGAGGCCGCCGCCAATCTGATGCTCTACAACTACCGCCTGCTCGGCAGCTGGCCCTTGGCGGTCACCGCCTACAATCACGGGCCGGGCGGCTTGAAGCGCGCTCAAGAAGAACTCGGCACGAGCGATATCGCGGTGATCGTGAAGCACTACCAGGGCGCCACGTTTGGCTTTGCCTCGCGGAATTTCTACGTGGCGTTCCTCGCGGCACTCGAGGTCGATCGCAACGCTGAAAAATATTTCGGTCCGCTCACGCATTTGCCGGAAACAGAGAGCACGGTGGTCACGCTGCCGGACTACATCGGCGTCGACGCATTGGCCCGGGCCTTCAAGGCCGATTTGGGCGCGCTGCGCGTGCTCAATCCGGCGCTGCGCCCGCCCGTGTGGAATAAAACGCGATTGGTCCCGCGCGGCTACGCGCTGCGCATACCGGGCGCCCCGCCGGCCGCCGATATCGCGGCCGCGTGGGCGCGGCTGCCCCCGGCGGAGCGTTTTGTGGCGCAAAGAAACGACGGCAAACACCGGGTGCGGCGCGGCGAGACGCTGGCGAGCATAGCGGCGGCGAGCGGGGTTACGCTCAATCACCTGCTCGCGGCCAATGGCCTGGGCTCGCCGCACGCATTGGCGCGCGGCGAAACGCTGCGCGTCCCGATGCCGGCATCGCGTGCCGAAGGCACCGCCGCGGGGGCCTCGGCAGAGCCCGTCGAAGCCCCGGCCGCGCCGGCTACACCGGTTGAAGCCGCCGCCGCGCCCGCGCTCGCGCGCCAACCACCGCCGAAGGAGCCGGTCTCGCAGCGCCAGAGCGAGAGTGCCGCATTGCTGCCGGCCGCCTCGCCTTCGGGCAACGGCGACACCACGGATTACGGCGTTGCCGGGGACAATACCGTCATCGTGCAAGCGGCGGAGACGCTCGGCCACTTCGCCGATTGGTCCAAAGTCAGTTCAGCCTCGCTGCGCGCGCTCAACAAGCTGCACAAGAACGCCAGAGTCACGCTGGGTCACAAGATCAAGGTGGACCTGTCGCGGGTCAGCGCGGCGCAATTCGAGACGGCGCGGCGCGAATACCACCGTCAGCTGCAGGAAGCTTTTTTCGCCACCCACCGGATCGCGGGCACCGAGACCTACGTGGTGAAGAAGGGCGAATCGCTGTGGACCATCGCGCAACAACATTCGGACCTGCCCGTCTGGCTGGTCGCCGAATACAACCCGGATGTCGATTTTGGCGAGGTTCGACCCGGCGCAACGATTGCGTTGCCGCGCGTCGAGGCCATCAATCGCCAGTGATGCCGCGCGAATGCATGTAGTTGGTCAGCGTTTCACGCGTGTCGCTGCTGGCCACGAAGTCGACCACGGAATTGTCCGCCGCGCGAACGTCGAGTTCGAGCTTCTGGCTGGCCGCCATTTGCTTGAGCATCTCCGTGGTCAGCTCGAAGTAGGCGGTTTGGCCCCAGGATGCGACCGGTTGGTAGGCGCCTCGCCCCAATTGCGGCGCATCGATCGGACTGAGCACGCGCGTGCCGTTGTCCAGCACGAGGGTGAGCGCCGCATTCGAGCGAATGTCGGCGATGGGCCGATCGGTGCCGGGAGCGATGTGCACCCACAGCCCATAGACGATCGATCCGCTGCGATCCCATTCGACCGGACCCAGATAGGCGAAGCTCAGGCGCTTGCCGAGATTGGTGATGAGGTGCAAGCCCCCTTGCCGGATGCTCGGTACGAGTTCGATCGGTTCCTTGAGCGAACCGACGGTCATGGCCGTGCGGTCGTCCAGGTACTCCACGGGCTTGATGGTGGTCGGGGTGCTGCAGGCACTCAACAGCATGAATAGGCAGACGGCAACCGCAGGCAGGCGCATGCCGCCAAGTATAGCGGGACGAGGGCTGGGCGGCTGCGCCCCGACCATGGCCACTCCGTGCGAGTTGCTCCGACGAGGTATACTTTTGCGGATGGTTAGGCAATTTGGCCGTTTTTCGGCGTTAAGTGCGTGGATGTGTCTGGTGATGGCGACGGGAGCGCTGTTCGCCCGCGCCGCCTTCTCCTCTGAAATCGAGCTCGCCGATCGGGTCGTGGTGCGAAAGGCCGAACACAAGCTGTACCTGTACAACGGCGCGCACCTGCTGGGCGTCTACAAGGTCGAGCTGGGGCTTGAGTCCGGTGGGGCAGAAGGAACGGGAGCACGACTTTCAGCACACCCGAAGGGCATTACTTCCTGGCGCGGCGCAATACCCGCAGCGACTACTTCCTGGCGATTCAAGTGTCCTATCCCAACAAAGAGATGAGCTGCGGGCGCGCAAGAAACGCTGGGCCCCGGGAGGCTCCATCATGATCCACGGCTTCCCCAATTCGCCGCAAGCATCCGGCGGCGTACTACGAGTCGAACGACTGGACCGACGGCTGCATCGCTCTGTCCAACTCCGACATGGTCGAAGTGTGGATGCGCACGCAGGACAATATTCCGATCGATATCTATCCCTAGAGAAGGTGCCGCGTGGAAACCACGATTCTATCGTCTGACATGGTCGATGCGCGGGTCGCGCCCAAAGGCAGCCTCGAGCACCTGTCGCAGCAGGAAATCGCGAAACTGCTCGATTCCGGACAGGGCGGTCTCTACCCCTTGTTTCGCAAGTGCGCGCTCGCGGTGCTTGAATTCCGGCAGCGATATCGACGATGCGCGCATCGATTTTCGAAAAATACCGGGACTTCGACTCTGCGCATCGTGCGCCAGGCCTGGGGCATCAAGCTGGAGATCAAGAATGCCCCGGCCGCCGCCTTCGTCGACGGCGTGATGATCCGCGGTCTGAAGGACCATCTGTTCGCGGTGCTGCGCGACGTGGTGTTCATCTCGAACGAAATCATGGAGAGCGGCCGTTTCGACCTCACCTCTTCATCGAGCATCACCAACGCCGTGTTCCACATTTTGCGAAACGCGCGGGTTCTGGAATTGCAGGTGCGGCCGAATCTGGTGGTTTGCTGGGGCGGCCATTCCATCCGCCGGGTCGAATACGACTACACGAAGAAAGTCGGCTACGAGCTGGGTCTGCGCGGCCTGGACGTATGCACGGGCTGCGGCCCGGGCGCGATGAAGGGCCCCATGAAGGGCGCCACCATCGGGCATTCCAAGCAGCGCATCATCGATGGCCGCTACCTGGGGATCACCGAGCCGGGATCATCGCGGCCGAGCCGCCCAACCCCATCGTGAGCCAATTGGTCATCATGCCGGACATCGAAAAGCGCCTGGAAGCCTTCGTGCGCCTGGGCCATGGCATCGTCATTTTCCCGGGCGGCGCCGGCACGGCCGAGGAGATCCTCTACCTGCTCGGCATTCTGCTCGATCCGGCCAATCAGCGATCTGCCGTTTCCCGGTGGTGTTCACCGGGCCCGGCCGACAGCGCGGACTATTTCCAACAGATCCACCGCTTCATCGGCGCGACGCTGGGGCCCGCGGCGCAGGCGCGCTATCAAATCATCATCGACGATCCCGCCGGGGTGGCGCGCGCCATGGTGCAGGGATTGGCCAGGTGCGCGACTACCGCCGTCAGGCGAGCGATTCCTACGGCTTCAATTGGCTGCTGAAGATCCCGCTGGAGTTCCAGCTGCCGTTCGAGGTCACGCACGCCTCGATGCGCGCGCTGCGCCTGTCGCGCGATCAGCCCGTGCACGAGCGCGCCGCGAATCTGCGGCGCGCGTTCTCCGGCATCGTCGCCGGCAACATCAAGGAGTACGGCATCAATGCCATCGAGCGCTACGGGCCCTTCGAGCTGGCCGGCGAGCCGCCGATCATGGAGCCGCTCGACCGGTTGCTGCGCTCATTCGTGGCCGCAGCGACGCATGAAGTTCACCGGCACGGAATACACGCCCTGCTACCGACTCGTGGCATGAGCGAGCCGCCAGCGCATCCGCTATCGGTTCGATTTGCCCGACGGATCACAGAAGTACGCTGAACTTCAGCTTCGATCGCCGCGAATTTCCGGCTCACCAACGCGGCGCCCGCCGAGCCGCCGTTCTGGACGGAGCTGAAGTTCAACCAATGCGCGAATTGCCCGCTGAACGCCGCGCTGAGCACCCGCATTGTCCGGCGGCGCTGCACATGGCGCCGGCGGTCGAGCCGCTCAAGGCGCTGGTCTCCTTCGACACGGTGGGCGTGACGGTGCACGCAGGCCGAGCGCACCGTGCATGCGGAAACCACGGCGCAGCAGGCGATGAGTTCGGTGCTCGGGCTGATCATGGCGACCGCGGGCTGTCCGTGGACCGACCGGCTGCGCCCCATGGCGCGCTTCCATCTGCCCTTCGCCAGCGAAGCGGAAACGGTGTACCGCAGCGTCTGCATGTTTCTGCTGGCGCGCGACCTCGATGGCTGCGGCAGGTTCCGCGGGCTTTGCGCGCGCTCAAGGAGCTCTATGAGAACCTGCACGTGGTGAATCGCGACATGTCGCGCCGCCTGGGCGCGGCGACCCACACCGATCCCGCGCGCAACGCGATGGCGCTGCTGGATTCCTACACGACGCTGTTGCCCGCGGCGCTCGAGTCGTCGCTCGAGGATTTGAAGCCGCTGTTCGACGCCTGGCGAGGCGAGAGCCGATTTCGATGCCATTTAACTTACCGCGACGCGTCGTGAGATGCGCATCGCAATGCGCGTCGCCGTCGCGCGACAGCGCCGGCCCCCTGTGACACAGTTCCTGCCGAGGAGCGGGCACGGCACTTACTGTCGTGCCCATCGACAGAGGCAAATCGATGAGCGAACTTCAAAAATCAGACTCGATACACCGGAGTGGACCGCCGGGCTCCGCGCGCGAGCCGGGCGATGCTGAAGCCGCGCCGCTCGCGGGCCTACAAAACCGGCGGCCGCCACGCGCGCGATCACCAACAGCCTCTACAACTGGCACAGCTACAAGAACTGGGCGGAGAAAGCCCGCGGTCACTTGGACGAGAAAAAGTAACCGGCTTCAGCGGCAGCCGCGCGCGCGGTTCACGCCGTGACCGGTAAGATGGACTTGCCTTGCGAGTGCGCCGCCGCCTCCAGTGCCTTGTCTTCCTTGGCCTTCAGCCACGCCAGCATCGGCTGCCAGTCCTCCAAGTCCTGTTCCACCACATAGCGCTTCATTTCGTGAATGCCCGAGCCCTGCTCCGCCGCGCGCACGTAGTTCTGCGAGTCGCGCAAGGTGGCTATGACGGGTATGCGCAAAGTCTCGCAGAAACCGCATCAGGGACTGATAAATCACCGTATTGCGCTTGACGCGATTGGCGACCACGCCGATCCGGTTTTCGTCGCGCCGCACCTTGGCGATCAGCAGCAGATCGGCGATGCATTTCGAGCAGGCGTGAATGTCGATGTCGGACGGCAGCACCGGCACGATGATGGCGTCGGCGCTCTTGGTCATTTCGGGCATGTCCTGCGCGGGCACCGCGGCCGGGCGTGTCGACGATGACATGCGCCGCGTCCGGCGGGATGCGCATCTGCCAGGCGCGCGTCATGCGGGAATTGCGCTCGAATGCCGCGATCGCCGTGGATGAAAGGCTGGTCGGGTTTGCGTTTCTTCAGCCAGCGGGTGCTCGAGCCCTGGGGATCGTTGTCCGACAACAGCGGACGGTCGCCCTGGCTCGCAAAATAGCTGGCGAGATTCGTGGCTATCGTCGTTTTACCCGAACCACCCTTAGGATTCAGGACGAGAATGCGCTGCATGTCCGTAGAGCCTACGCAGCCCCAGTCACCATAGCAAGCCGCCGCCTTCGCTTAGGTTGTGATCCCACTCACGGCTGGCTGCAGGCGCATGCCCTAGACTTTGCCCATGGAATGGATGCTGCAAGTCGTCGACGAAATCGACGATGCCGTCGGCGCGTTGCGCACTGTTCGCTATGGGCTCGTCGCGACGATATCGGCCGGTGTCGCGGTCGGCTCGGCAGCGCCGCGACCTGCGGCGGTGTGCGCCGGCGTTTCTGCGCGGCGTCGGCTGAGCGCTCCGCCTCGCGCAGATTTGCATTATGGATGCGCGCCATCCGGCACTCCATGAAGCCGTCACCACGAGGCTTCGCCGTGCTGGCCTGACGTTGCACTCATCGCCGCCTGCAGCCGGCAAAGACCGCGGCGCCCGCGGGCGACGCTCCCGCCGGCAAATCCGGTCACGTCGCCCGCAGAAAATCCACGCTGAAGCCGGGCAGCGGGCGCGGCGATCGCCGCGGCGGTCAAATTGCCGTCGTGCAATACACCGGCTGGCTGTACGAGGCCTCCGCGACGGACAACAAGGGCAAGCAATTCGACAGCTCGCCCACCCGGCGCGAGCCCTTCGAGTTCCCGCTGGGTACGGGCCAGGTGATCAAAGGCTGGGATCAGGGCGTGGCCGGCATGAAAGTCGGCGAGAGCCGCCGGCTCATCATCCCCGCCGATCTTGCCTACGGCGATGCCGGCGCCGGCGGCGTCATTCCGCCCGGCGCGACCTTGGTGTTCGACATCGAGCTGGTCGGAATCGAATAGCGCGCCGGCGAGGCACATTTGAAGCGGCACGAAGCGCTGGCCGTCAGCCGCTCCGGAAGCTGAAGTCGAACCGCCCGCACGCGCGAGCGATCGGGGTGAATCTAGTTCACGAATTCCTTCAGCGTCTTCAGCGCGGCGATGCGCACTTTCTTGCTGGCCGGCTTGGCCTTGAACATCATCTTTTCGCCATTGAAAGGATTGACGCCCTCACGCGCCTTCGTGGCGGGCTTCTTGACGACCTTCATCTTCAAAAGTCCGGGCAGCGTGAACAAGCCGTGACTGCGCAGACTCTTCTTGATCGCGCCGGAAAGCGAGTCAAACACGGCTCCGACCTGCTTCTTAGAGAGCTCTGTTTCCTTCGAAATCGTAGCGAGAATTTCAGACTTGGTCGGTGCTGCATTCTTTTTCGCCATATTAAATCTCCTGCTGATGTTTGCGAGCGCGGGCAGTTGACTGCCCGCACAATTTCAACTCGGCGCCGAAAATAACATAGAAAAAAGCCGATGTTTAGCGCAATTGCGAAAAAAAATTTTCATCGTCGATGCAATTCGCGGCCTGGTTTTTCAGGCTTCCGCGCCTGCCTGGCGCGGTTTCCGTCGGGCAACGAGTCGCTTCGTTCACTGTGATTTCAGGCATGTAGGAGCCGCATGTTCAACGCAGCAACACCAGCAGCGCGCCGATCGCGATCGAAACCCAAAGGAAGGAAAAATCGATTTGTCCGATGGGCGGAATAATGCGGCGCACGCGCTTCAAGATGGGTTCGCAGAGCTGCGCGAGCAGGCGGACTCCCGGCGCGTAGCCGCCCGGACTGACGAAACTGGTCAGCCAGTACAGCAACATCGCGAACAGATAGATCCGCAGCACCAAGCCCACCAGATCCAGTAGCGGCGATGCGCAGGAACACCCACAAGTCGCCGACGCCGCCCAGGCCCAAGGCCATGATCACGAAGGTGCGCGCTGCGGCCACCAGCAGCACGGCGACGACGGTGGCCGTGTCGATCTTGCCGACGGGCGGCAGCAGCCGGCGCAGCGGCAGTATCAGCCAGTTGGTCACGCGCACGATGGCATCCGCCATCGGATCGCGAAAATCGGCGCGCACCAATTGAAACAGCAGACGCAGCACGAAGGCCAGCGTCAGCAGCCACAGCAACATGTCGACGATGTATCTGATCGCTTCCATAGTCAGGCGCTTCGGCGCCACCTTTGAATTCTAAGGGCCGCCGAATTCAGCGGCGAGTTCTGCGGAGCGGCGGTCGGCGGCCGCCACTGCGTGCGCGACGATAGCACGAAGGCCGGCGGCGTTAAGGACCTCGAGAGCGGCGGCGGTCGTACCCCCCTTCGAGGTGACCTGTTCGCGCAAGGTTGCCGAGGGAGTCGCTGGATTGGCGCGCCATTTGCGCGGCTCCGAACGCCGTTTCCAGCGTCAAGCTGGTGCGCGACGTCGTGCGGCAGGCCGCGCTCATGGGCGGCGGCTTCGAGCGCCTCCATGAACAGGAAGAAGTAGGCGGGACCGCTGCCGGACAGCGCGGTGACGGTATCCATCTGCGATTCGTGCTCGACCCAGACCGTGGCGCTGACGGCGGCCATGATGGATCTCGGCCAACGCGCGATAGGCGGCGCCGACGCTCGCCGGAGCATAGAGACCGGTTGCGCCGAAGCCGTTCAGCGCCGGGCGGTTCGGCATGGTGCGGATCACCGGTACCTGCGGCCCGAACCAGCGCGCCAGCGCGCGTGGGGAATGCCCGCGGCGACCGAGATCACCAAGGGCCGGCTGGCGCCCAGATGCGGCGCCAATCCCAGCGGCGACGCCGCGCATTAGCTGCGGCTTCACGGCGAGTACCACCACCTCGGCGCCCTGCACCGCGCTCGCGTTGTCCGGCGCCGTCTCCACTGCCGTAATCGCGCACCAGGCGCTGCAGCTGTTCCTCGCTCGGGTCGGCGACCACGATGCGCTTCGGCGCCAGTCCCGCGCTTGATCAGGCCGCCGATCAGCGCGGCCGCCATGTTGCCGCCGCCGATGAATGCCAGTCTTCGTATGTTGTTCATCCGAAAATCCCCTGTTTGACTCACCGGGCCCCGAAAAGCGCCGTGCCGATGCGTACCAGCGTTGCGCCCTCGGCGATGGCGGACTCGAAATCTGCGCTCATCCCCATGGACAGTGTATCCAGCTGAAGGCCGCGGCGCGTTCAGACTCTCGAAAGCGCTGTTCGCAGCCGCGCGAAAACGGCACGCTCGGCGGCGGCGTCGGGCTGCGGGGGAGGCACGCACATCAGGCCCCGCAAGCCGCAACCGCGGCAGGCCGGCGATCGGCGCTGGCGAGCTGCGGCCAGCTCTTCGGGCGCGACGCCGCCCTTGGTGGGCTCCGGCACCAGCGCCACCTGGATGCATATATTGAGAGGCGGGCGTGAAAGGGCCGCTGATCCGAGAGCCGCCGCGCCACGCTGAAGCGATCCACGCTGTGCACCCAGTCGAAGCGTTCGGCGATGGTGCGGGTCTTGTTCGATTGGATGCCGCCGATGAAATGCCACGTGAGCGGCAGGTCGGCGAGTTGGTCCATTTTGGCCAGCGCCTCCTGCAGATAGTTTTCGCCGAAATCCGTGACGCCGGCGGTGGCGGCCAGGCGCACCAATTCGGCAGGCTTCGCCTTGGTAACCGCGACCAAAGTGACCGATTCAGGATCCCGCCCGACCGCAATGGCCGCACTACGTATCCGAGACCGGACGTGGGTCACATGAAGCGTCAGATTCTGCGGACCAATTAACATATTGGGTGACAACACCCTCTTATATACTGCTGGTGGCCAACGCCTTGTCTAATTAGGAGCCGTAAATGGCGGTCGATATCGCGCAGCTTCTCGCCTTTGCGGTGAAGAACAATGCGTCGGACTTGCATCTGTCGGCGGGCGTTCCGCCGATGATCCGCGTGGACGGCGACATGAAACGGGTCAACATGCCCGCCCTGGTGCACAAAGAAGTGCACAGCATGGTGTACGACATCATGAACGACAAGCAGCGCAAGGCGTTCGAAGAATTCTACGAAACCGACTTTTCGTTCGAAATCCCCAAGCTGGCCCGCTTTCGTGTCAACGCGTTCAACCAAAATCGCGGCGCCGGGGCGGTATTTCGCAACATTCCATCCACTATTCTGTCGCTTGGACGAATTGAACGCGCCCAAGACCTTCAAAGATTTGTGCATGCTCCCGCGCGGCCTGGTGCTGGTCACCGGGCCGACCGGGTCGGGCAAGTCGACGACGCTCGCCGGCATGGTCAACCATTGCAACGACAACCGCCCGGACCACATTATCACCATTGAAGATCCGATCGAGTTCGTCCACGAAAGCAAGCGATGCCTGGTCAACCAGCGCGAAGTTCATCGCGACACGCTCGGGTTCAGCGAAGCGCTGCGCTCGGCGCTGCGCGAAGATCCGGACGTGGTGCTGGTGGGCGAAATGCGCGACCTGGAGACCATCCGCCTGGCCCTCACCGCGGCGGAAACCGGCCACTTGGTATTCGGCACCTTGCACACCAGTTCGGCGGCCAAGACCATCGACCGTATCGTCGACGTGTTCCCCGCGGCGGAAAAAGACATGGTTCGCGCCATGATGTCCGAGAGCTTGCGGGCCGTGATCTCGCAGACTTTGATGAAGCGCGTGGGCGGCGGCCGTATTGCGGCGCACGAAATCATGATCGGCACGCCGGCCATCCGCAACTTGATTCGCGAGGGCAAAATTGCCCAAATGTATTCCGCCATCCAGACCGGCCAGGGCCAGGGCATGCAAACTCTGGATCAGTGCCTGCAGGAATTGGTCGCCAAAGGTGTTGTCAGCCGCGAAGAAGCGAAGTACAAGGCGCAGAACAAGGAAAGCATTTAAATGGAACGCGAACAAGCCATACGTTTGATGCAAGACCTGCTGCGGCGCATGGTCGAGAAAAAGGGCTCGGACCTGTTCATCACGGCCGGCTTTCCGCCCGCCATCAAGGTTGACGGCGAAATCAGGCCGCAGTCGGACCGCTCCTTGAGTCCCGAGCAGAGTGCCGGGACTGGTGCGCGCGATCATGAACGACCGGCAAACCAAGGAATTCGACGGAACCAAAGAATGCAATTTCGCCATCGCGCCACCCGGCATCGGGCGCTTTCGCGTCAGCGCCTTCATTCAACAAGGATTTACCGGCGCGGTGCTGCGTACCATCAACGCCAAGATTCCCGACCCTCGAAGAACTGGAACTGCCGCCCGTTCTCAAGGAGGTGGTGCTCTCCAAGCGCGGCTTCGTCATCCTGGTGGGCGGCACCGGCTCGGGTAAGTCGACCTCGCTCGCCGCCATGGTGGGCTACCGCAACGAGAAAACCCGCGGCCACATCGTCACCATCGAAGACCCGGTGGAATACGTGCATGCGCACAAGGGCTGCGTGGTGACGCACCGCGAAGTCGGCGTCGATTGCGAGAGCTGGCATCTGGCCCTGAAGAACACCCTGCGCCAGGCGCCGGACGTCATTCTGATCGGCGAAATTCGCGACCGCGAAACGATGGAATACGGCATCCAATTCGCCGAGACCGGCCACCTGGTGCTCGCGACCCTGCACGCCAACAGCTCGAACCAGGCGCTCGACCGCATCATCAATTTCTTTCCGGAGGAGCGGCGCGAGCAGCTTCTCATGGACTTGTCGCTGAATATCCGCGCCTTGATATCGCAGCGCTTGATCCCGCGCGAAACCGGCTCCGGGCGCATTGCCGCCATGGAAATCATGCTGGCCTCGCCGCTGATCTCGGATTTGATCTTCAAGGGCGAAGTCACCAAGATCAAGGACGTCATGGCGCGCTCCAACCGGCTCGGCATGAAGACCTTCGATCAGGCGCTGTTCGATCTGTACGAGGCGGGTTTGATCTCCTACGAGGATGCGCTGCGCAACGCCGATTCGAAGAACGAATTGCGCCTGCGGGTGAAGCTCGAGAGCAAGCGCGAGATGAAGAATCCGGAGGCGGAAGGCCAGTCGCTGCAGATCGTCGAGGAAGAAGCAGGACAGGTGTTCTAGTGCAAGCGCGGTGTTCTAGATGAGCGTGCCTGCCGATCTTCCGCCTCAGGTGATGAACACCAAGCCGCTGTTCAAGCTGATGGTGGAGAAGAAGGCATCGGACCTGTTCTTCACCTGCAACGCGCCGGTCAAGATCAAAATCGAAGGCAAGATTTTCCCCGTCAACAAGCAGATTTTGACGCCTGAAACGGTGCGCCAAGCCGCTCTGGGATTGATGACGCAGGATCAGATCGAGCACTTCAACGAAGAGCTCGAGATCGATTTCGCGATATCCGAAATCGGCTTGGGGCGATTTCGCGTGAACGTGTTCTATCAGCGCGGCTACCCGGCCATGGTGTTGCGCTACATCACCGCCGAGATGCCCAAGCTGGAAGATCTCGGGCATGCCCGATATCTACAAAGACCTGGTGATGCTCAAGCGCGGATTGATTCTGATGGTGGGCGCCGCCGGCGCCGGCAAGTCGACCACGCTGGCGGCAATGCTCAATTACCGCAACGAGACCTCGTCCGACCACATCTTGACCATCGAAGATCCGATCGAGTTCTTGCACAGCAACAAGAAATCCATCATCAATCAGCGCGAAGTGGGCTTGGATACCAAAAGCTTCGCGCGCGCCCTGCGCAGTGCGGTGCGCGCGGCGCCCGACGTGATTCTGGTGGGCGAAATTCGCGACCGCGAAACCATGGAGGCGGCGATCGCCCTGGCGGGCACCGGACACCTTTGCATCGCGACCCTGCACGCCAACAACTGCGCCGAAACCCTGGATCGCATCATCAACATGTTCCCGCGCGATCAGCACAATCAGATTTTTCTCGACCTGTCGCAGTACCTGCGCGCCATCCTCTCGCAACGTCTGGTATTCGCGAAGACCGGCACGCGGGTGGCCGCCTGCGAAGTGATGGTCAACACGCCGCACATTTCAGAGCTCATCAAGCAGGGCGATGTCATCGGCGTGAAGGAGGCCATTCGCACCGGCACGGAGCGCGGCATGCTGAGCTTCGACAGCGCCCTGTACAACCTGGTGCGCGAGGGGCGGATCGAGCTCGAAGAGGCCTTGGCGAGCGCGGATTCGCGCACCAATCTGGAAGCCAAGATCAATTTCGGCTAATACCGCGGCACCGTCCAGGCCGCGCGCAACTGTCCCGGCGCCAATTCGCGGCACGGAACCAGGTTGCTTTCGAATTCGCGGCTGGAAATGTCCCACCCCGACTTGAGCGCGCGCGCCCGGCAGGCGTGCGGATCGATCTCGAGCGCGCGCAGCGCGGCTCTGCCCAGGTCGTCGTCCAGGGCTCCGGTGACGCCATCTTCGATGACATCGATGGGGCCGGTGACCGGGTAAGCGGCAACCGGCACCCCGCAGGCCATCGCCTCGAGATTGACGAGTCCAAAGGTATCGGTGCGGCTCGGAAACACCATGACGTCGGCGGCGGCGAGATGCGCGGCCAGCTCGTCGCCGAATTTGTAACCCAAAAAAATCGCGTTCGAATATTGCTGCTGCAGCCGCGCTCGCTCCGGGCCGTCGCCGATCACGATTTTGCTGCCGGACCACGGCATTCCGAGAAAGGCGTCGACATTCTTTTCGATCGCGACCCGTCCCACATAGGCGGCGATGGGGCGCGGCAGATCCAAAAGATCCTTGCCTCGCGGCCGGAACTTTTCGGTGTCGACGCCGCGCGGCCAATGCGCCAGATTGCCGAAACCCCGTGCCGCCAACTCCTGGCGCATGGAGGCGGTGCTCACCATGCAGCGCACCGCCGCGCCATGAAAACGCCGCAGCGCCGCGTAGGAAACCTTCACCGGGATGGGAAATCGAGCCCGCAAATACTGCGGAAATTGCGTGTGATAGGAGGTCGTGAAGCGAAAGCCCCAGCGCCTGCAAAAGCGGCGTGCGCTCAAGCCCAGCGGTCCCTCGGTGGCAATGTGCAGTGCCTGCGGCGCGAAGGCGAAAATGTCTGTTGCCACTTTTCTATAAGGAAACAGCGATAGCCGTATCTCCGGGTACGTGGGGCAGGCGACGCTGCGGAAATCCTTCGGCGTCAGCATCCTCACTTCGTGGCCGAATCGTCCCAGCCACGCCGCAGTTTGCGCCAGGGTGCTGACCACACCGTTGGTCTGCGGAAACCACGCATCGGTGACGATCATGATTCTCATGAACGGCAACGATGGCAGGCCGGCATGACGATACGATGACGACTTAGATCACTATTTTGACGTAACTTCGCCGAATGCGGCCGTATGTCATAGCCGTGTAACGAAAATCTTATATTTGCTTCATGGGCCGGTCATGCAGCAATCCCAAGGAATCCACATGCAAAGTTTTTTGGCGGAACTCAAGACCCAACGCTGGGACGACCATCGCTACTATCACCACAGCCGCATCAATCAATCCCTGCACCTGTTGAGTGCGATCAGCTTCATCATTGCCTATGTCACGATGTTCTTCGATCCGGTGAAGTCGGCGCTGATCGGTTGGCTGGTCTCCATGGTCAGCCGCCAATCGGGGCACTTCTTTTTCGAGCCCAAGGGCTATGACCGGGTCAACCGGGCGACCCACGAGCACAAAGAGGAGATCAAAGTCGGCTACAACCTGCGCCGCAAGGTGATTTTGCATGCCGTCTGGGCGCTGGTCCCGTTGGTTCTGTGGTATCCGCGCTTCGCATGTTCCGGGGGCGAGCGGGTTCGTGCGCCAAGTGGGCGAAATCTGGCTGCTCGTCGGAGCCGGCGCGCTGCTGTTTCGGATGATTCAGTTGTTCTTCATCAAGGGCGTACAGACCGGCCTGGTGTGGGCCACCAAGATTCTTACCGATCCTTTCAACGACGCGATCATCTACGCCAAGGCGCCGCTTCACTTGCTGCGGGGCGAGCTGATCGATCCGATGGGCGAAGTCGAACCCGAAGCCCATCGCGCCTGAAGCATTTCCCTGAGCACGCGGCGTTTGATCGCCTTGTTGGTCAATTGCGGGTCCTTCCACCACCAGCCGTCGCACTGCATTTCCTGCGCCGCCGACACGATCCGGTCGGCGACGGCGGTGAAGTCGGCTTCCGCTGTAATTCAGGCTGAATATCAGGCGTCCCGTGCCCACCCAACTCAACGCCAGGCCGGCGGCGCGCAAATAATATTGAAGCATCCAGTTATAGCCCGAGGGCTGCGGATAATAGAGGGTCCAGATGGTGGACAGATTCGCGACGCGCACCGGCAACGCAGCTGCCGCGAGCCGCTCGTTCAGCCGTTGCGCCCGTCCGTTCCAGCGCTCCTCGAGACCGCGATAGATTGCGCGAAGCGGTTCGCTCTCCAGCCGCGTCAGGAACTCGTGCATCGCGCCCATGACGTACGGATGGGAGTTGAACGTACCGCGGGCAAAACAGATATCGGCCGGTCGATCGTCGCGGAAACGGCGCATGAGTTCATGTCTGCCGCACAGCACCCCGACGGGCAGTCCGCCGGCCACGGTCTTGCCGTAAGTCACCATGTCGGCACGCACGCCGAAATATTCCTGGGCGCCGCCGCGGGCTATGCGAAATCCCACGAACACTTCGTCGAAGATCAGCACGATGCCCCGCGCCGTACAAACCTCGCGCAAGGCCTTGAGCCAGTCCGTATAGGCGCTGCGGTCGAAATGCGCATGGCGCGCACTGTCGAGCAGAGTCGAGTCGCCGGGCGCCCCGCTATTGGGATGCAGGGCCTGCAACGGGTTCACCAGCACGCACGCTATATCGCGGCGCGTCCGCAGAACCTTGAGCGAGGCCGCATCCATGTCCTTGAGCGTGTAGGTTTCGCGCGCCGCGACCGGGTTGCCTACGCCCGGCTGCACATCGCCCCACCAACCGTGATATGCGCCGCAGAAACGCACCAGATGCGAGCGCCGCGTGTGATAGCGCGCGAGCCGCACGGCCTGCATGACCGCCTCCGTGCCCGACATGTGGAACGAGACCTCATCGAGACCCGAAATCGCCAGCAAGCGCCCGACATTCGACGCGGTCAGCGGGTGATAGGCGCCGAGCACCGGCCCGAGGTCGCGCACTCGCGCAGCGCCGGCCTCGATGCACTCCTTGTAAAAGTCGTAGCCGAACACGTTGACGCCGTACGAGCCGGTCAGGTCATAGAAGCGGTTGCCGTCCAGGTCCGTAACCGTTACGCCTTCCGAGGACTCAACGAAGGCGCCGGTCTTCAAGAATTTGCGCACGTAGCCGCTGAATTGAAAGGGCACGCGGTAGCGGGAGGTGAATTCAAGATCCGAAACGCTGGCCGCAAGCGCGGCGGTTTGCTCGATGCCGCGGCGGTAGCGACCGGCGAACAGCGCTGCCAGCCGCATGAAGCCCGCGCGGCGCGCCGCGACAGCGGGCGCAGGCGCCGCATCGACGCCGAAGAAGTCGGATTCGCCGTACTCGTAGAACGGCACCCAGGAAGCGAAGCGCCGCGCCATGCGCGAATGCCCGGCGAGGGAGCGGTGCTTGGCCAGCGAAAGCTGCAGCCGGACGTAGACTTTTCGCAGCAAGAATGCCAGGGCGAGAGCGCCCACCACATAGCCGAAGGTCGTAATCGCCGCCACCTCGCACCGCCTGTCAGGCGCGGACTGTATTGCAGACCAATGACATTACGATGACTGCACGATCCCTCATCGAACGGCTGACCCAGCAGGAGGACATCAACTTCCTGTTGAGCAACCGCATTCCGCGGCGTTCGCTGACACGCTTCATGGGCTGGTGGAGCCGAATCGAGCACCCCTGGGTCTGCAATGCCAGCATCGCGCTATGGCGCTTGTTTTCCGAGCTCGATTTGAGCGAAGCGAGAAGCACCCGCTTCAAGAGTCTGCACGAGTGCTTCACGCGGGAATTGAAGCCGGGCGCCCGTCCGATCGACATGAGCCGCGAGCATCTGGTCAGCCCCTGCGATGCCCTGGTCGGCGAGTGCGGCAGGGTAGAGAAGGGCATGGCCCTTCAGGCCAAGGGGTTCCTGTACACGATCGAAGAGCTGCTCGCGGACCAGCAATTGGCGCAGTACTACGAGGGGGGGCGGTACGCGACCCTGCGTTTGACCTCCAGCATGTACCACCGCTTTCACGCGCCGGCCGATTGCCGGGTGGAGCAGGTCAACTACATTTCGGGGGATACCTGGAACGTGAATCCCACCGCGCTCAAACGCGTCGACCGGCTTTTCTGCAGGAACGAACGTGCCGTCCTCAGGTGCCGGCTGTCGTCGGGGGCGCTGCTGACCCTGGTGCCGGTGGCGGCCATTTTAGTGGCCAGCATCCGCTTGAAATTCCTCGATGTGCTGCTGCATTTGCGCTACCGGGGCCCGAATGTGATCCCCTGCGACGCTGCGCTGCAGCGCGGCGAAGAAATGGGGTGGTTCGAGCACGGCTCCACTATCATAGTGCTGGCTCCGGCCGGGCTCGGGCTCGCGGAGGGGATATTCAAGGGCGCCCGGCTGCGAATGGGGCAAGCCCTTCTCCGTACAGGCTAAAACCGCAACTATTGCCGGCCCGCGGTGTTTTGTATCTAAACGAACACACATTCCAGTGCAAACGCAACTTTCGGCCGAGTTCACGACATTTATGCGTGCCTATCAGGACATGGTTTTTTCGACTGCCGCCCGGCTCACGGGAAACGATACCCAGGCGGAGGACATTGCCCAGGAGGTGTTCATCCGGGCATACGAGCATTTCGCGGATTTGCGAGCCAGCGTGACGGCGGGCGGCTGGCTCAAAACTGTCACCACCAACCTGACGCTCAATTACCTGAGCCGCTACCGCAAGCGCCGGCGCTTGTTCTCGGAGATGCGCCCGAGTTCGCAGGACAGCGAGGACGACGGCGCGGAATTGGACTGGGAAGTACCCGATACGGTACTCGCCGACCTGAGCGCAGAACAGCGCGGCGCCATCGTCGACGCCGCGCTGCGGCAGCTGCCCGATCATCAACGGCTGCCGCTGGTGCTGTATCACTTCGAGGACCTGTCCTACCAAGAAATAGCCGACAAGCTCAATGTCTCGCTGACCAAGATCAAAACCGACATTCGCCGCGCGCGGGCGGCGCTTTTGCCGCTGCTGCAAACCGTGGGCGGCGCGCGCGATACACTGGATGGCTGATCCTATGAACAAACGAGCCGAAACAGAGCAAAAACTCGAACAGGTATTGCATCAGGCCCTGGCCGGGCTGCCGCCGCGCCGGGCCCCCGGCACGCTGGAATCGCGCGTGGCCGACGAGCTGGCGCGCCGCGCGGCACAGCCCTGGTGGCGGGCGAGTTTTGCGGCCTGGCCGGTGAGTGCGCGGGTTTTGTTCGTTTTGGTTTGCGCGGCACTGGTGGCCGCGACCATCCTGGGAGGCGTAGCGGCCTACCTGGGCGATCGCTCCTTTGGCCAAGTTTCGGCGGTTCTGCTCTCCTGGGCGCACCCCTTCTTGACCGTCATTTCCTCGGCGGGCGGCTTGATCGCACTGCTGGCGCGTGTGATTCCCGCAGGGTGGTTGTACGCAATCTTGGGACTCGGGACTCTGCTTTATGTGACGCTATTCGGGCTGGGTGCGGCGGCTTATCGGACGCTCTATCTGCAGCCCTCTTCGGCAGGTGACGGTTTATGAACACCATGGATTTGCGGCGTTTGGGCTTTCTGTTCACGCTGCTCTGCTTGACGGCTCTCACCGGGCACCCTGGCGCCGCCGCAGCGGCGCAGACGCCTGCGTCGGCAGCGAGCGGCGCCGCGCAAGCCAAGGACGACCACCCCGCCGCAAGCGCGCCCGCCGCGGCCAGCGACGCGGAGTCCGACGACGATTCAACCGACTCGAGCGGTCGCGACGAGTGGCGCAACCGCATCGAACTGCACCGGCGCAATCGGCACCATGATGACAACGATCTGGTCAGCATCGGCCATTCCAGCCATTTGCAGAGCGGCCAAAAGGCCGATTCCGTGGTGTCGGTGTTCGGCTCCTCGACCAGCGACGGGGAAGCGGTGGACGTCGTGTCGGTCTTCGGCAATACACGCGTCACGGGACCGGTGAGCGACGGAGCGGTGGCCGTCTTGGGCAACGTCTACGTCGACAGCAAAGTGGGCGGCAATGTGGTCGCAGTGCTGGGCAATGTGCAGCTCGGGCCCAACGCCGAGGTCGACGGCGACGTGGTCGGGGTCATGGGCGTGGTGGACCAGGATCCGGCCGCCGTCGTTCACGGCTCGGTGCAAAGAATCATCGATTGGGATATCGGCGGGACCAGCGGCTTCACCGGGGTGAACGCCTGGATCAGGCATTGCTTGCTGTTGGGGCGGCCCTTGGCGTTCGCCCCGGGACTCGGCTGGGCGTGGACACTAGCCCTTTGCCTCCTGGCATTTTATGCCTGTCTGGCGCTGCTGTTCCGCGACGGGATAGACCAATGCGTGCGCACGCTGGAGTCGCAGCCCGGACACACCGCGCTGGCGGCGCTCCTGGGCATTCTCTTGACCCCGGTGCTGCTGATCCTGTTGTGCGTCACCGTGATCGGCATCGCGGCCGTGCCATTCGTCGTCGGGGCGTTGTTCTGCATGTCGCTGTTCGGCAAGGCGGTCGTGCTGGCATGGCTCGGCGGCCGCATTTCTGGCCGTAGGCCCGGCCCCGCCGGCCACCCCGCCGTCGCGGTGCTGATCGGCGGCGCGATCGCACTGGTGCTTTACGTGGTGCCGATTGCGGGATTCCTGGTCTACAAATTGCTGGGGTTCTTTGGCTTCGGCGCCGTGCTGTACACCTTGGTGCTGCGGGTGCGCGCACGCCGTTCCGGCGGCAATCCGCCGTCGGCATTCGCGGGCGCAAGTCCTCCGCCCAACAACCCCGCAGCGATGGCGGGCGCCGGCTGGACCGCGAGCGCGGCGCCGGCCGCCGGCGCGGCCACTGCCACTGCCACCGCCTCCGCCGCGGAGCCGCCCGCCTCGGGACCGCCTTTCGCAGAACCTCCGCCCTTCGCAGGGCCGCCGTCCGCGGCGCCGCCTGCCGGTCCGCCCCCGGCAGCCGCGGCGAGCGTGGCGCCGCCCATCACCGCCGCCATGCCGCGCGCCGGTTTTTGGGTGCGAATGGGCGCGCTGTTTCTCGACATCATATTGGTGGGCTTTGCCACCAGCCTGCTGCACCCCTTCGGCGACGGCCACACGTGGGGCGACTTTCATATTGTGTTGCTGGCGATCTACGGCGCGGTGATGTGGAAACTGCGCGGTACCACCGTCGGCGGCATCGTGTTCGATTTGCACGTCGTGCGCGTCGATGGCCGGCCGGTCGACTGGGAAACCGCCATCGTACGGGCGCTGGGTTGTTTTCTGTCGCTATGCGTGGTCTTTTTGGGCTTTATCTGGATCGCGTTCGACCACAACCGCCAGGCTTGGCACGACAAGATCGCGGGCACCGTGGTGGTGCGCGCCAAGCGCGGCCTGTAAGCGGCTCACAAGCGCTCGCGAATGGCGGGCGGCAGCAACGCTTTGTAGCGCCGGCTGAGCGCGAGACGCTCGCCGTTGCGCAGGATCAATTCGTAGTCGCCGTGAAACATGGGCTGAAGCTCCGCGATGGATGCGACACGGACCACGTGCGAGCGGTGCACCCGAATGAATTCACCGGCGTCCAATTGGGCGGTCAACTTGGCGAGCGGTTCACGCACCAAGTGGACTTTTCCGGCTGCGTGAATCTCGACATAGTTGCCGGCCGCCGATAGGCGCTCGATGCTGTCGACGGGAATGAAATAAGCCTTCGCTCGATCGCGTATCAAGAGCTGCTTGATGGGCGCCGCGCGCCCCGGCATGGCCGCCAGCACGCGGCGCACGCGCTCCTCCAGATCGCCATGGTCCGGATCCGCCAAGGCGGTTTTGACGCGTTCGATGCTGCGCAAAAACCGCTCACGATCGTAAGGCTTCAGCAGATAGTCGAGCGCCTGCACGTCGAACGCCCGAACGGCGTACTCGGAGTAGGCCGTGGTGAAGACGATATGCGGAGACTCGGTGCCGCGGATGGCCTCGAGAACATCGAAGCCGCTGCGCGCGCCCAATTGAATGTCCAGATACACGACATCCGGCCGGCGGGCGGCGATTTCCGCCACCGCGCCCTCCACGCTATCGGCCTGCGCGACGACCGCGAATTGCGCCAGAGGAGCCAGAAAACGCAGCAGCTTGGCGCGCGCCGGCGGTTCGTCGTCGACGATGACGACCGTGTGGGTCAATTCGCCACCGGAAAGCTCAAGGTCACGACGGTTCCCGTAGGATGGCCTGCCGCCAGCTCGAGGGTATGCGCGCCCGGAAACAGCAACTCCAAGCGGCGCGCCACATTCGAGATCCCGGTGCCGGGCTTGAGCGCGCTGCCATCGATGCCGACGCCGTTGTCGCGGATGGTGTAGAGCAATCTGGTTCCCCGACGCTCGACATCCACCGTGAGGGTGCCGCGTCCGTCCGGCAGCCCGTGGCGCAGCGCGTTCTCGACCAGGGGCTGCAACAGCAGGCGCGGCACCTCGGCGGTCTCGAGCCCGGGCGCGACTTTCAATTCGAAGGTCAACTGTCCGCGAAAGCGTTCGCTCATCATGGCCGCATAGTCCCGCAGCCACTCCAATTCCCGCCCCAGGGGCACCAGCACTTGGCTGTCCGAATCATAGGCGGCGCGCATCAGTGCTCCCAAACTGCTGATCATGCGATCGGCGGCCTCGACATCCTCATGCATGCGGTTGGAAATGGCGTTCAGCGTGTTGAACAGGAAGTGCGGCTCGATCTGCGCGGTCAAGGCCTTCAGGCGGGCCTGACCGAGTTCCGCGGCGAGTTCGGCAGCGCGTAGATCGCTGCTGCGCCTGATCTGAAATTCGCGGTTTGCGAAAATTACGCCCAGTATCACCACATAGGTGATCAGGTCTTTTTGAAATTCATATAAGAAGCGGATGGGCACGTCGCCAAAGTCGTAGGTCTGACCGGCGAACGCATAGGCCAACTTTCGCAGCACGATGATGGCGGCGACGTGCCAGGCCGAGAACACCAGTGCCGCTGCCGCATGCGCGGCGATGATGCGCCACCGCGGGCGGGCATCGAGGCGGAAGCTGCGTTCGAAGCGAACGATCAGGGGCACGACCGCAAAGATGACGATGGCGCTGCTGAGCTCCCAAACCAGCGGCTTCCACGGCTCGATGTCGCTGCGGCCGCGCAGATTGACGATCTGATTGACGCCAAGATAGACGCCGAACAGCACGGCCAATATTGAATACAGCAGCCATCCGGAGCGGCGCATGCGGATGAGGATATTGCGCCGAACCTCAATTGGGCAACACGCTTGGGATCAACGGGACTTGAGGCAAGACCAGCGGCAAAATGCCATTATGGGAGAGATGGCGGAAACCGGGAAAAATGCGCTCGAATCGTACGTGCGCGCGGCGTTGGCGCTGCAAGGCTATGCATTCGACGATGCCGAAATCGCGGAAATCGTCCTGCAGTTCTCGCGCCTCGAAGCCATCGCGCGAACGGTCCTTGATTGGCCGCTGCCCTTCGTTTCGGAACCGGCGCCGGTGTTTCGCCCATGATGGGATCGGCTGCCGACATCGCGCGGCAGATTGCCGGCGGCGCGCGCAGCGCCGCGGCGGTACTGGCGCAATGCAAGGCGCTGATTGCAGCCAAAGATCCCGCTCTGAACTGCTTTACCGCGAAGACATTCCAGCGGGCCGAGCACGAGGCCGCCGCGATCGATGGGCTGTATGCGGCCGGCAAGCCGCTGCCGCCGCTGGCCGGTGTCCCCTATGCCGTCAAGAATCTGTTCGACATCGCAGGAGTGGCGACCCTTGCCGGCGCGAAGATCAACGCGGGCAACGCTCCGGCCGCCGCCGATGCAACCATCGTGGCGCGAATGAGCCGCGCCGGAGCGGTGCTGGTGGGCGCGCTCAACATGGAAGAACTGGCTTACGGGTTCCTCACGGAGAATCATCATTACGGCATTACGCGCAATCCCCACGATCGCACCCGCGGCGCGGGCGGCTCGTCCGGCGGCTCGGCTGCCGCAGTGGGCGCTGGAATGCTGCCGATCGCGCTGGGGTCCGATACCAGCGGCTCGATTCGCGTACCGGCGTCGCTATGCGGTGTGTTCGGCCTGAAGCCAACGTATGGACGGTTGCCGCGCAGCGGCACCTATCCCTTCGTGAACAGCCTGGATCACGTGGGGCCTTTTGCCAACAGCGTCACCGGATTGGCGCTGGCGTACGACGCCATGCAGGGGCCGGATCGCGCCGATCCCGCCTGCGCGCAGCGCGCCATTGAACCGGCAGCGGGGTCGCTGTCGCTGCCGCGGGGAATTCGCATCGGTATCCTCGGAGGCTGGTTTCACGAGTGGGCCGATCCGGCCGCGAGGCGTTCGGTGCAACTGGCGGCGGCCGCGCTCGGCGCAACCGAATGGACGGAACTCAAATGCGCGGAGGTCGCGCGCGCGGCGGCCTACATCATTACAGGAGCGGAAGGCGGCGCGCTGCATCGGCCGCGCTTGATCGAACAGTACGCGGATTTCGGACCCGCTTCGCGTGCGCGCCTGGTCGCGGGCGGACTGATTCCGGCAAGCTGGGTGATCCAGGCGCAGCGCGTGCGCCGGCACGCTTACTCGCAGGCGATGGAGTTGTTCGAACGCTTTGACCTGTTGATCGCGGCAGCCGCTCCGGCGGTTGCACCGCGCGTCGGGCAGGAAACACTGGTGATCCATGGCCGCAGCATCCCCACCAAGGCGGGACTTGGCGTGCTTACCCAGCCCATTTCCTGCATCGGCCTCCCGGTATGCACCGTGCCGGTGTGGCCGGAGGAGGGCGATTCGCCCGCGGAACGGGCCTTACCCGTGGGCGTTCAGCTCATCGGCGCGCCCTGGCGCGAGGACTTGTGCCTTGCCGCCGCTCGTACGCTCGAACAGGCGGGCATTGCCAAGGTGAAATCGACCGGCTCTGAAGGCTTGGAGAGCTAGGAAGCGATCTACGACTACAGCGGCCGTCGATGGCGCGTCAGTGTCGCGGCGATTGAGGCGAGCACCGCCATTCGCACCGCGACGCCGTTGTTCACCTGCTCGCGGATGACCGAGCGCGGGCCGTCGGCCACTTCCGACGAGATTTCGACGCCGCGGTTCATCGGGCCCGGATGCATGACCAGCACGCTGGGGGCGGCCAACTTGAGCCGCTGCGCCGTCAGGCCGAAATCCCTGAAATACGCCGCATCGTCGAGCGACGCGGCTTGCGCCATGCGCTCCTTTTGGATTCGCAGCATCATCACCACATCCGCGCCTGCGATGCCGTCCTCGATGCGCGTAAAGCGCTGCGCGCCGCGAAATTCTGCCTCTGCCGGCAGCAGCGCCTCGGGCGCCACCAAACGCAAATCCGTGGTTCCCAAGGTGCTGCAGCGCGGTCGCCGTGGATCGAGCCACGCGCGAATGCTTGATGTCGCCGACGATGGCGACCTTGAGACCGGCGAAGCGGCGCTTGTGGGTGCGGATCGTCAGCACGTCGAGCAGACCCTGTGTCGGATGCGACAGATGTGCCTCGCCCGCGCTGATCACCGACACATGCGGCAGCCACATGATCGATCAGGAATTCGGGCATGCCCGCTTCTGAATCGCGGATGACGAATACGTCGGTATTCATCGCCTCGAGCGTGTAAATGGTGTCCAGCATGCTCTCGCCCTTGGCGCGCGAGCTGGAATGCAGGTCCAAGTTCAGCACGTGGGCCCCCAAGCGGCGGCTGGCCAGATCGAACGAAGCGCGCGTGCGGGTGCTCGGCTCGAAAAACAGATTTGCGAGCGTGATGCCGGCCAATTCGCGGCCTTCGTAGGCGGGCTGTCCCGGCAGGCGGCGGTAGCGTTCCGCCCGGTCGAGAAGGGCCGTCAAGGCGTCGCGGGCCAGTCCCTCGAGCGTGATGAGATGGCGCAAGCCCCCGGCGCTGTCTTGTTGTGATCGCATTTGCGCCTCAAGTCGTTTTCGCTGAACCAACGTTCCAAGATCACGCAGGCCGCCGCTGCATCGACATCGGACTTCGCCACGCGCCGCCGCGCAACCCGGACTCGCGCGCGCTCTGCAGCCGGGCTTCGGCTTCGAGCGACGAGTAGCGCTCGTCCACCAGGACTACGTCCACGCCGAAGCGGCGCTGCGAGTTCGGCGGCGAAGCCGCGCGCGGCCACGCTCTGCTCGTTTTCGGAACCGTCGACATTATACGGCAGCCCGACCACCGCCAGGGCAGGCTGCCAATCGTGCATCATCGAAGCGATCAATTCCCAGCGCGGACCCTCGGGTCCCGCGGGCAGCGTCTTCAGGCCTGCGGCGTTGCGGCTCACGGTGTCGCCGCAGGCAACGCCGATGCGCCGCAGGCCGTGATCGAAAGCCACGACGATCTTGCGCGCGCGCCGCGACCGGGGCCTCAGGCATTTCCGCTGGTGGGACTGACCGCGGGACAGGTCCACGCCCAACAGACGCCCGGCGGCGTGCCAGCGGGATTCGAACGGCAGCTCGAAAATCAATCCGCAATCCACCGGCGCGCTGAGCCATGCGTTCGCGCGGATTTCCTCCTCCAACTGACCGCTGTCCCAACCGGCATATCCCAAGGCGACCACGGCCTCATCCGGCCCCTGGCCGCGGGCCATGGCCGCCAAGATGTCTCGCGAGGTGGTGACGTGCAACGCATCGGAAACCTTGAGCGTCGAGTCCCATTCGCCGCCGGCGCGATGCACCACGAAGCCGCGATCGGTTTGCATCGGTCCGCCGCGCAGCACCTGCCGCTCGCCACAGCGGCCCGTCGGCGAGTTCGATTTCCAGCTGCTCGAAGATTTCCCCCATGCGCATCGGCAGCGGCTTGTTGAGGATCAGGCCGAGAGCGCCGTGCGAATTGTGATCGCACACCAACGCCACGGTCTGCGCGAAATTGGGATCGCCCATGTAGGGCATGGCGATCAGCAGCTGGTTGGTGAGGTAGCCGGAATCGCTCATCGCCGTCAGGGCTTGTCCGGTTCTGAATAGTACACGGCGCCGCCCTGCGTCGAGCCCTCGAGGAATTGCCACTCGTACGCGATGCGGATCTGATCGTGCTTCGCTGACAACTCGCTCGGAAACGGATCGAATGGCGCGGCCAGCTTCAAGATCCGCATGGCGGCCTCGTCGATCTCGGCGTGGCCGCTGCTGCGTCGGATGACGGTTTGCAGCAGCTTGCCGTCCGCGCCGATGGTCACCTCGATGACCGGCGTGCCGGAGTGCTTCTCGCGCCGCGCGACATCGGGAAAGTTCATCGTGCCGACGCGCTCGATCTTGCGGCGCCAGCTGTCCAGGTACACGGCGACGTCGGATTCGCGCGTATCGGCGGCGATCCAGAGTTCCTGCTTCGCCTCGCCGCGCAAGCGCAGCTCGATGCCGTCATCGTTCGGCGTCATCGCAAGGTCCGGCCGTTTCTCGAGCAGCAGCGGCAGCTCGGAGGCGTCCTTGGCGGCGCTCGAAGCGGCGAAGTAAAATATCTTCTGCGAGGGACTGTGCGTCGCGACCAGCTCCTCCGCGCCGGTGTCGGCACCCGCGCGCTGCGCTTCCAGACCCGCGCCGCTCGGAACTCCCAGACGATCGAGCGGCATCAACGAGGATTTGGGGATCAGGCTGCGTTCGCGCTTCAGGGTATTGCCCGAACCCAATTGCGTGCGCTGCGACAGATAACGGGCGTTCGGGTTGTTCGCGACGCTGGGTGCGCGCTCGTTGACCAGCACGACCTCCAGGCCCGGCGCGCCGTCGTCTGCCGAGCTGCCGCCGGTGGAGCTGAAGGTGACGCCGAGAATGATGATTCCGTGGAGCAGGGCGGCCAGAAAACACGTGGTCAACATCCGATCGTTGGCGGGCGGCAGCCCGGCCCCGAGCAGATCGCCGCCTTGCAGCGCGCCATCGGTATGAAGCGTTTCTGAAGTCACGCGGCGCCCAAATTCCTCTCGATCGCCTCCGCCAGCAGGGTACCGATATCGATACCATGCTTTTTGTTTAGTTCACGAATTCCGGTCGGACTTGTGACGTTGATCTCGGTGACGTAGCCGCCGATGACGTCCAGTCCCACGAATATCATGCCCGCGTCGCGCAGCTTAGGTCCGATTTGCCCGCAGAGCCATCGATCGCGATCATTGAGCGGGCGGCTTTCGGCGCGCGCGCCCGCCGCCAGATTGCCGCGGTGGTCGTCGGGCAACGGGATTCGGCTCAAAGCGAAGGGCACCGGCTCTCCGTCCACCAAAATGATGCGCGAGTCGCCGCTCACCACGATTTCGGGCAGGTAGCGCTGCACGATGGCGTAGCGCGTGCCGTAATCGGTCAGGGTCTCGAAAACGACATTGCGATTCTTGTCGCCCTGATCGAGAACGAAGATGGATTTGCCGCCCATGCCATGCAGCGGCTTGCACACGGCCTTGCCGTGCTCCTTCAAGAATTCGCCCATGTCGTGCATGTCGCGCGTGATGAGCGTGGGCGCGCAGCATTGCGGAAACCAAGCCGTATAGACCTTCTCGTTCATATCGCGCAGACCTTGCGGCCGGTTGTAAACACGCGCGCCCTGCAGCTGCGCGCGATCGAGGATATAGGTGCTGTAGATGTACTCGGTGTCGAACGGCGGATCCTTGCGCATCAGGATCACGTCGAATTCGCCCAGTTTGTGCGGGAGCGGCTCGCCCGAGCGAAAACCAATTCGACGAATCATCGCAGACCCGCAGCGGGGCCAAACGGCCCCAAGCAATGCCGTCGCGAAGCCAAAGGTCCTTCTGTTCCGCGTAGAACAGCTCCCAGCCGCGCGCCTGTGCGGCCAGCAGCATCCCCAGGGTGGTGTCTTTGACCGGCTTGATCGCTCCGATCGGGTCCATGACCACGACGAGACGCAGTCGCGACGACATGCTCATTGCTCCAGTCTAGCGCAAGCGGCTTTGGCGCCTGCTCTCATGGGAAAACTGTGAACCAGACCACCGTTGTTTGCCCTCACATGCCTCGAAATGTCGACCCCGTACCGTGGCTTGCGCGGCCTGGATATGTTAAAAAGCCACCAGATTCCAGCACCTACGCCAAGCTCATGGAGAAGCATGATCACCAGCGGCAAGCCTAAACTCACGGGCCTCAAGGTCCTCGTGATCGATGACAGCAAGACCATTCGCCGAACCGCTGAAACTCTTCTCACCAAGGAGGGTTGCGAAGTGTTCACGGCCGTCGATGGCTTCGACGCCCTCTCCAAGATCGCCGACCATCAGCCGGACATCGTCTTCGTCGACATCATGATGCCTCGCCTCGACGGATACCAGACCTGTTCCTTGATCAAGCACAACAAGGTATTCAAACAAATTCCCGTGATCATGCTGTCGAGCAAGGACGGTCTGTTCGACCGGGCCCGCGGCCGAATCGTAGGATCGGAGCATTATTTGACCAAGCCGTTCACCAAAGACGAGTTGTTGGGAGCGATCGAAGCTCACGTCGGGAAATGACGGAGAACACCAGATGGCACTGATTCTAATCGTTGACGATTCACCCACCGAGGTTTTCGTCATGCAAAAGGCGCTGGAGAAACACGGTTTCAAAACCGCCGCCGCCGAAAACGGCGAAGAAGGCGTGCGCAAGGCGAAGGAAATGAAGCCCGATCTCATTTTCATGGATATCGTGATGCCGGGCGTGAACGGCTATCAGGCGACGCGCATGCTGATCAACGATCCTGAGACCAGCTTGATCCCCATCATCATGGTGACCACCAAGGGCCAGGAGACCGACCGGGTCTGGGGCTTGCGGCAGGGGGCCGTGGATTATTTGGTCAAGCCTGTGTCTGCTCAGGCGCTGGTCGAGAAGGCGCAGGCCGCACTGGCCACATGACGAGTACGACTAGCGGGTCAGAGACGAGCCTGCGCGGCTTGCGCGACCGGCCGTTCGAATTGCTCAAGGAGTTGGAGAAACGCAGCCGCACGGTGGCGGCGAACAGCGTAGCCGAAACGGACGCGGGAGAAGAGTGGGTGGGTGTCGCGTTCCGCATGGGCGGCGAGACGTTTTTGGTGGCACGCGAGGAGACGCGCGAGGTTCTCGGCTATCCCGCGGTGGTGACCCGCATTCCGGGTGCCAAGAGCTGGGTCAGGGGGTTGGCCAACGTGCGCGGAGCGCTGATGCCGATGCTGGATTTGCGGCAATTCCTCGGCAGCGGCGCAACCACAGCGGGGCGCAACACGCGCATCGTCGTGGTCAACCACCGGGATATTCCGGCGGGTTTGATGGTCGATGAGGTGCTCGGATTTCGGCGTTTTGCCGAAGCGGAATTCAGCGCGGAGGCGCCGCCGACGGTGATCCGCTGCGACAGCTATCTTGCCGGCGCCTTTCGCCGCGGGGGTGAAGTCTGGCCGGTATTGAGCCTGAAGACTTTGGTGGAAAGCCAGAGCTTCCTGCAGGCGGCAAGTTAGATGTGGAACGAAAGATGACGACCAGGCGAATCGAAAAATCACCCAATCTCAATCCGCTGCCGGTACTGGCGGGCTTGCTGGTGCTGTGCTTGATCATCGCCGCGGTTCTGACCGCGCTGACGCGCAATTCCGCTCCGGTTGCCGCGCCCGCCGAGCAGCTGGCGCTCGTGGTGCAGCGCATACCCTTCGAGGCGCAAAACGCGTTGCGCGGCGAATCGAGCGCTTTCGACGCCCTCGCCAAGAGCGCCGCCCGGCTCAAGGCGTTGCGCGCCAGCATGCCGGGCAGCGGCGACGCGGCCGCCTGGAGCAAGTTGAACGACGGCGTGACGGCGGTTGCCGACGCGCGGCCGGCGGTCGAGACGATACAGTCCTCCATTCAAGAAGTGCGCGAGCTGGCGCCCAAATTGCTGTCCGAGCTCGGCGATCTGGGCAGCTCGGTGGGCGTGCAAAAGCTCGAGGGCATGAGCCGCTATCTGGAGCGCTTCGAACTGACGGTGCAGCGGATTCAGCAGGACTTGAACGGCCTGAGTTCCGGCGTCAGCGACGCCGGCCCGAGCGCGCAGCGTCTGGCGGACAGCCTGGAGTTCCTCAATCAAGTGATCCGCGGATTGTCTGGCGAAGAATCCGGCATCGCCATTCAAAAAGTCACCGGGGCCGATCCGGAACAGCGCCTGAAAACGGTGGTGCAGCGCAATCAGCAATACACCAGCAGCGTGCGCAAGGCGATCGGCGCGGCCGAGCCCCTGGCGAAGGCGCAGGCCGCCGCTCGAACGCTGCCGGCGCTCGCCAGCGCACTCGCGACTCAGTTGGGAAGCGCGGTCCCGCGCGCGGACAGCGGCGGCTACAAGATTTGGATATTGGGATTGCTCACGCTGGCGGCGCTGCTGCTCGCCATGCTGGCCTGGGTCTACTCCAAGACCGCCGACAAGCGGCGCAGCAATGAGCTGCGGGTGCGCGAAAACGAACGCAATCAAGAAGCCATCATGCGCCTGCTGGATGAGCTGTCGAGCCTGGCGGATGGCGACCTGACGGTGCAGGCGACCGTCACCGAAGATATCACCGGCGCGATCGCCGATTCGATCAACTATGCCATCGAAGCGCTGCGCGAACTGGTCACCACCATCAACGACAGCGCCATTCAGCTCGATGGCGCCGCCAAGCAGACCCAAGGGGTGGCGGCGCACATGGCCAAGGCCAGCAGCGCGCAATCGCGGCAGATTTCCGCGGCCAGCGAATCCATGGCCGATATGGCCGCCTCGATCGAAGAAGTCTCGGGCAATTCGGAGCGCTGTTCGGACGTTGCGAGGCATTCGGTCGACGTCGCGCACAAGGGCGGCGATGCGGTACGGCGCACCATCGACGGCATGAATGCCATTCGCGAGACCATTCAAGAGACCAGCAAACGCATCAAGCGCCTGGGCGAAAGCTCTCAGGAGATCGGCAACATCGTCGAGCTGATCAATGACATTGCCGAGCAGACCAATATTCTCGCCTTGAATGCCTCGATCCAGGCATCCATGGCGGGCGAAGCGGGGCGCGGCTTCGCCGTGGTGGCCGATGAGGTGCAAAGGCTGGCGGAACGCGCCGCGAACGCCACCAAGCAGATCGAGGTGCTGGTGCGCACCATCCAAACCGATACCAACGAGGCGGTGGTGTCGATGGAACGCAGCACGACCGATGTGGTCGGCGGAGCGCTGCTGGCGGAGAACGCCGGCGCGGCGCTCGAAGAAATCGAGCAGGTCTCGAATCAGATCGCGAGCCTGGTGCAGAACATTTCGGCCAGCGCACGCCAGCAGGCCGCGGTGTCGGGAAATATCTCGAAAAACATGCAAGTGGTGCGCGAGATCTCGTCGCAGACCGCGGAAGGATCGACCGCGACCTCCACTTCCATCGCCAAACTTGCGGCGCTCTCGGCGCAGTTGCGCAAGTCGGTGGCGGGATTCCGCCTTCCGGATTTCGGCACCGGCGCCACCTCAGGCAAGCTGCCGGCGTTGAGCGAACCCCCCGCCCCCCCGGCCAATCCCGCAAAATTGCGCAAGGCGAGCGGCATCGGAGCTTAGGCTCCCGACGGTTCCGGCATGACCGACATCAGCTCCCAAACCCTGCACATCGTCGCCAAGGAACTTAGCGCGACACTGAACGATGCGCGTGCCTCGCTCGAGGCGTATGCGGAACGGCCGGATCAGCGCGCTCTGCTGGAGAAATGCGCGGATCAGCTGCATTCCGCCCATGGCGTACTGCGGCTGGTCGAGGTGTACGGCGCCGCGCTGCTCGCCGAGGAAATGGAACACGTCACGCGCTACCTGCTGAGTTCCGGCAATGACCAGAAACGCCAGGTCGACGGCCTCGATGCCTTGATGCGCGCCATGGTGCAGCTGCCCACCTATCTGGAACGCGTTTTGTCCGGCGGCAGGGATCTGGCGCTGGTGCTGCTGCCGCTGCTCAACGACCTGCGCTCGGTGCGCGGCAGCCCCTTGCTGTCCGAGGGCACGCTGCTGCTGCTCAACCTGAAGTCCGATCAGAATGCCGCACCCCAGTCGCTGACCCAGGGCGAGCAATCGATTTCGGTGGCGCAATGGGCGCGGCGCCTGCGGCCGCGATTCCAAATCGGCTTGCTGGGATATATCCGCGGCGAGCGCACGGTGCAGAATCTGGAAATTCTGGCGAAGGTCACCGAAAAGCTGGAGCAGGTCGCCACCACCCAGCCGGTGTTCCAGCTGTGGTGGGTCACGGGCGCCATCCTCGAAGCGGTGCGCGCCAACGGCTTGGAGGGCAGCGCGACCCTCAAACGCTTGCTCGGTCAGGCGGACCGGCAAATCAAGGCCCTGTACGAACTCGGCGAAGCCCGCTACTGCGAAGATCCGCCCATCGATCTTCTGAACAACCTGCTGTACTACGTGGCGAGGGCAACCACCAGCGGCGGACGCATCTCCGCCGTGCGTGCCTCCTTCAAGCTCGCCGAGCTTCTGCCGGTGGATGACACCATCGAGCAGGAGCGCGAGAGCCTTTCGGCGCCGAGCGTCAAATTGATGCGCACGGTGGCCGCGGCGATCAAAGAGGACCTGTCCAAGGTCAAGGATGTCCTCGATATCTTCGTGCGGCGCGGGGGCGGGCAAAGCGCCGAGCTGATGCCGCAGCTCGAGCTGCTGAAAAAGATCAGCGACACGCTCGGCGTGCTGGGGTTGGGAGAATTGCGCCAGCGCGTGCAGGATGAAATCCAGGCGCTGTCGCAGATCATTCAGCGACGGCAAGCCGCCGACCGAGGACTCGCTGGTCAGAGTCGCCGGCGTTCTGCTGTCGGTGGAAGATAGCCTCGACGATCAGCTGGTGCGGCTCATTCTGCCGCAGGCCGCGGCGCCATCCGCCGATGTTGCGCCGGACCAAGACCACGAATTCAAGCAAGTCAGCGAGGCGGTGCTGCGCGAGTGCATCGTCAACCTGGCGCGCATCAAGGAAGCGGTGTCGGCCGCGGTGCAGAAGCCCAATGAATTCTCGGCCCAAGGCCTCGACAATGTGCCGCAGCTGTTGCGCGGCATCACCGCCGGGCTGCTGATGCTCGGCAAGAGCCGGGCGGTCGAATTGATGGATGCCATCGGCAAGCAAGGTGCGCATGCTCATCGAACCGGGCGCGCCGCGCGCCGGAACCGATCCGCCTGGAACGGGTCGCCGATGCGATCGTGAGCATCGAGTACTACATGGAGACGCTGCAGAACGGCCGCACCGATCCTTGGTACATGCTGGACAACGCCGAGACCTGCCTGAAGACGCTGGCGGATGATGACGCGTTGGCGCGCGTGCCGGACTTGAATCTCACGAGCAGCGAAGCGGCCAAGACGCTGAAGCTGGATCCGGCGGAAACCATCGCCATGGAGCGCACCAAGCGCGCCCATGCCGCGACCAATCCTTTGATCGCCCTGCCGGAGCCCGAGGCGGTCGATCCGCAATTCCTCGAATTGTTCATCGAAGAAGCCAAGGAAGAAATCGCCTCGGTGCAAAAGACCTTCCCGCTGTGGGACCAGAATCCCATGGATCTGGAGGCATTGTCTTCCATGCGCCGCAGCTTCCATACCTTGAAGGGCAGCGGCCGGATGGTTGGAGCCCGGGCGATCGCGGAGTTTGCCTGGTCGATCGAGAATCTGCTCAATCGGATCATCGACAAGACGCTGTCGCGCACCCCGGGGATGATGAGCTTGCTGCGCAACTCGGTCGCGGCCCTGCCGCAATTGGTGGAACAGCTGGAGACCGGTCGGCCCATCAATACGCCGACCGAGACGTTGATGACCCGCGCTTTTGCGTATGCGGATGGCCGGGATCCCGAGCAGGCGAAGGTCCATGTGGCGCCCGAGGACCGCACCGGGTCCGATGCCAGCAGCGCAACGACGAGCTGGGCCGGCACGCCGCGGCGGCCACGCGGCCGGCCACGGCGGCCGTTTCCACGGCGGCACAAAGGCCGGCCATGGACGCCACGCTGCACGACATCTACGGCAAGGAAACCTCGAGTCATCTTGACGGAAATCCGCGAGTACCTGCGCAAGCGCAGCGGTCAACCGGCCCCGCACGATCTTCCGGAGTCGGTGTACCGCGCCATCCACACCCTGAGCGGCAGTTCGAAGATGGCGGAGGCGCGCCACGGCATCCGCATCACCGAACCGCTGAACCATGTCATGCGCAAAGTTTTCGACAGCGGCCAAGGGCTGTCGGATGCGGGCTTGGCGACGCTGGAGCGATCGGTACGCGCCATCGAGAATGTGGTTTCGCATATCAACGAGTCGACCGCATTCTTCTCCGATCAGCCCGCGCTGCTGGCGCGACTCCAAGATCTCGAAGCCGAACTCGACGCGCACTGATCGCCAGCGCCGCTCGCGATACCAGCGCCTCGGCGATGGTGCCGCGCGCTGGCGGCGGCGCCGGCGCCGCGCCGAGGAATTCGATCACGAGATCGCCAACATCTACAGCGAGGAAGCGACCGAGCTGCTGGAAGCCGCTCAAGGCTCGCTGACGGCCTGGAACAAGGACCGCAAGGACAAGCAGCCGGTCGCCGAGCTGCAGCGCCAACTGCACACGCTCAAGGGCGGTGCGCGCATGGCGGGCATTACCGCCATGGGCGATCTGAGTCACGAGCTCGAAACCTTGGTGCATGCAGATCGACGGCGGCACGGTCGCGGGCGACGATCATGCTCACACCGTCATGCAGGCCAGTCTGGACGAACTCGCACGCATGCGCGATCTGGTGAGCGGCGGCACCCTGCCGGGCGCGGCGCGCGACTTGATCGCACAAATCCGCGGCCTGCTCGGGCGCGATCGCAGCCCGGCCGCCGCGCAACGCCGTCGCCGCGCACACCCGCGCGGCCGCCCCACCCACGGCCTCCGCCAGCCGCGGCGGCCGCGGTGCCGCGCTGGCGCAACGCCGCGCCCAGCCGCGCCCGCGACCCCCTCCCGCGGCCCGCCGCATCGCGCGCGCAGCGCTCGAGTCCTCGCCGGGAACCGTGCCGCGTCGCAGCGAGGACTCGCTGCTCGAGCCTCGAATTCGAGCAGCGCCCCGGTGCTGCCGGGCCGCGAGAGCGCGCCGGCGGAGCGGGTGGAAATGGCGCGCGTCGATGCCGAGCTGCTCGACACCATGCTGAACAATGCCGGCGAGGTCAGCATCTTCCGCGCCCGCCTCGATCAACAAGTCAATTCGATCGATTTCAACCTGGCGGAGCTGGCGCGCACCGTGACGCGTCTGAAGGAGCAGTTGCGCGGCCTGGAAATCGAGACCGAAGCGCAGGTACTGAACCGGCACCAGAACATCGAGCCGCGGCGCGACGATTTCGATCCGCTGGAGCTGGACCGCTACTCCGCGCTTGCAGCAGTTCTCGCGCGCGCTTGCGGAAACCTCCGAGCGACGTCGCCAGCATCCAGGGCCTGCTCGAGACTCTGACGCGCGAGGCGCAGAACCTGTTGACGCAGCAGGCGCGCGTCATCACCGAACTGCAGAACAGCCTGATGCGCACCCGCATGGTGCCGTTCCAACGGCACGTGCAGCGGCTTGACGCGGCTGGTGCGGCAGGCGGCGAACGATACCGGCAAGCGCGCCGAGCTGGCGGTGCAGGGCGCGGCCGCGGAACTCGACCGGCAGATGCTGGAGCGCATGGTAGCGCCGCTCGAGCACATGCTGCGCAACGCCGTCGTGCACGGCATCGAAACGCCGGAGCAGCGCGCGCCGCTCGGCAAACCAGACGTGGGCCGCATTTCGATCAGCTTGGAGCGCGACGGCGCCGAGATCGTCATCGTGGTCGCGGACGACGGCGCCGGCATCAACGTCAAGCTGATCCGCGAGAAGGCGCTCGCGCTCGGGCTCATCGATCGCCCATGCGAAGCTCACCGACGAGGAAGCCGTGCAGCTCATCTTGGAGCCGGGCTTCAGCACCGCCGGCCACGTCACGCAGGCGGCGGGCCGCGGCGTCGGCATGGATGTCGTCGCGACCGAGGTCAAGAAGCTGGGCGGCGGCTTGTTCATCGACTCGACTCACGGGCAAAGGCTCGCGATTCACGATCCGCCTGCCGTTCACCCTGGCGATCAGCCAGGCATTGATCGTGCGGGTCGCGGAGGAGGCCTATGCGCTGCCGCTCGCGACCGTGGAAGGCGTGGTGCGCCTGCCGAGGAACATCGTCGCGCGGCATTTGGGCAAGGACGCGCCGCTGTTCGAATACGGCGGCCAGAAATACCGCTTTCAGCACCTGGGTTCGTTCGTCGGTCTTGGGCGCCACGCGCCTGCCCGATTCGGACGTATCCATGTCCGTCGTGCTGATCCGCGCCGGCGAACACTCGACGGCGCTCGTGACGGATGAACTGGTGGGCAGCCGCGAAATCGTGGTCAAGTCCCTGGGACCGCAGATATCCGGCGATCCGCGGCATCGCCGGCGCCACGATCCTGGGCGACGGGCGCATCGTCCTCATTCTCGACATGGGCTCGCTGGTGCGGTCGGAGTGGCGCGCGCGCCCGACCGAGACCGTGGTGCTCGATCAACGCGACCGGCGCACCTTCGCGCTCGTCGTCGACGACTCGATCACCGTTCGCCGCGTGACGCAGCGTCTGCTGGAGCGCAATGGCATGCGCGTGCTGACGGCGAAGGACGGCGTGGATGCCGTGTCGCTGCTGCAAGAGAACCTGCCGGACATCATTCTGCTGGATATCGAAATGCCGCGCATGGACGGCTACGAGGTCGCCGCGCACGTGCGCAACGATCCGCGCCTGAAGGACATTCCGATCGTCATGATCACCTCGCGGGTGAGCGAGAAGCACCGCGCGCGAGCGATCGAGCTCGGCGTGGACGACTATCTCGGCAAGCCCTATCAGGAAAGCCAGCTGCTCGATGCGATCGAGCCGCTGGTCAACCGCCGCAGCGCCGTCGCCCGTTAGCGCCGCTCAAGGCCACATGTCCGATCTGCGCGACGAGCTCTACAGCCTACTGGTGCCTCTGGCGGGCGAACGGCTGATCGTGCCGCGTGCCTGCGTCGCCGAGGTCATCGGCTATCAGGCGCCCGCGGAAATGACCAACGCGCCGCCCTGGTACGCGGGTCTCGTGAGCTGGGGCGGGCGCAGCGTGCCGGTGGTCTCCTTCGAGGGCGCATTCGGCCAGCCGCTGCCGAGCGTGTCGAGCCGGACGCGCATCGTGATTTTCCATGCGCCCGGCGGGCAGGTGCAAGGCCGGCTACTTCGGAATGCTGACGCAAGGCTTCCCGCAGCTGGTGCGCGTCAATGCCGATGTGGTGCGGCCCGATCCTTCGCGCAGCTTTGCGGAGCGCTCGCCGGTGATTTGCCAGGTGCGCATGGTCAACGAGACGCCGCTGATTCCGGACCTCGAGCGTCTGGAGCAAATGATCGCCGAGGAAACCTCGGTGATGCAGTGAGATCATTTCAAAAGCCCGAACACCGCCACCGCGTTGGTCGTGCCGACGAATACCTTGCCGTCGGCGACGGTCGGGGTGATGAATTTGTTTCCGGCGCCGAACTGATCGCGATTCGCGGCCGCCTGATTGCTGTTGTAGAGCTCATGCGCGAGGTTGGTTGCATCATAGGCATGCAGCACCGCCGTACTGGCGTTCTCGTGAGCCCATACGATGCCGTTGGCGGTGCCGTTCGCCGACACGCTCGGCGCGGTGCCAGGATAGATGAATTGAGTGGCGCTCTGCGATTGCGGCGTGCCGCTCAATTTGGCGCCCGAAACCGCAAATGCCTTCAAGGTGCCCGATACGTCGCCGTAGTACACCGTGCCGTTGAAGTAGGCAGGCGTCGACCAGACGCCGCCGGGTAGAACGCCGTTGAGCGTCTGATAATTGCCGTTGCCGCTCGCGTTGAACTTTCCCATGGCGTCCCGATCGACCACATAGATGTTCCCGTCCTTCCCGGCACCGACCATGAGATGGCGCACGGTTTTGGCGGAATCCATCATGTCGGGCAGCAGCAATTCGCCCCCGGAACCCAAATCCTGGTCGGCATTCGACTCGGCCACCTCGTTCGACATGGTGAAGTAGTCGAGCACCTTGAGGCCCGCGGCGGCATTCGAGATCTTGAGAAAGGAGTTGCCGTAATCCTGACCGCCCGGGAAGCCGTTGGCGTCCAGCTGCGTCTCGAATGCTCCATTGGCCGAGAGCAAATAGACATTCCCGGACGCGTCCACGCCCGGGCCGCCGCCCGACATCCATATCGCGGGTCCTGCGGAGCTATTGGCCGCAATGTTGAGAACACCGTTGCGCGCCAGCGAACTCTGCGCATAGGTGATGATCCAGCCGCCATACGGCGCGTTGTCGCAGTGCGAGGTCCAGCTGGTGTAGATCGTTCCGTTGGCGAGCAGCAGCGCGGCGCGCTCTTCGTAGCTCTTCGCGTCGAACGACGATGTCGCGGTCCCGGTGGCCGGAAAGGCAGCGCTGATTTCCACCGGTCCGCTCAGCAGCTCGGCGCCGGTCGAGACATCGAGGGCGTGCAGACGCTGGTGATAATTGGAGCTGCCGTCGATGGACATGGCGACGACATATATCGTTCCGTGAGCGCCGGCGCTGCGATCGATGACCGGCGTGGCGGTGACGCCGATCTCAGGCGAGACCTGGATGCAGCCGCGATTGTCGCTCGGTATCTCGCCCGTGCCGAGCAGCGACACATGCCACAGCAGCGCACCCGAATCCGAATCGAAGGCGTAAACCGAATCGTGCTCGGTGGCGACGAACAGCGTATTGAACGTGTGCCCCGACACACCGAGCGCGGATAGGTATAGCGGCTGCGCGTCGACCCGCCCGTCCACCGGCAGAAGGCGCAGGAGGCCGAACGTGGAGGGCGCCACGTTCGCGAGCGTCAGCGTCGATTCCGCTAGATTCTGGCCGCTGCGGTTCAAGTCGTTCTTATAGGTGGTTACGTCGACGCCGCGCGCCATCGTGGTACCCGCAGCCACCGTCAGCGTCGCGCTGTTGCTGCTGACGCTGCCCGCCGAATTGGAAACAACCACCTGAAAGGTGGAAGCATCATCCGTCAGCGTGGTGGCCGGGGTGGTGTAGCTCGGCGCCGTGGCGCCCGTGACGGGAGTCGTACCCTTCTGCCACTGGTAGCTGAGCGGCGCGGCGCCGCTTGCCGAGACCGTAAAGGTCGCCGGCTGTCCCACCACCACCCGCTGGTCGGCGGGCTGCATCGTGATCGTCGGAGCTGCTGCGCTGCTGCCGCCGCCCCCGCCACCGCCGCAGCCGAGCAGCAGGCAGGCGGGCGCAAGCAGGAACGAAAATCTCCACATCATTTGGCATCCCGGCGCGACGCTGGTGGGGATTTTATAGCCGCCGCAGGCAACGCCATCAAGAGTCTGCGGATCGCGACGAAGCGTGAGAAACGGCCGACATATCGCCATATTGCGCCTGCAATACGCTGATTGCCGCAAGCGCCGCGGTCTCCGTGCGCAGCACCCGCGGGCCGAGCGCGACGCGGCGGAACGCCGATAAGTCAAATGCCTCGAGCTCTTCCGCGGTGAATCCGCCTTCCGGACCGATTGCAATCTGCACGCGCCATCCTGGCCCGGGCGCTGCGATGCCCTGCGCGCCGACCTCGAGACCCGAGCCGCGGGCCGAGTCGGGCTCCATCACGAGGCGCAGCACCTCGCCGGCCGTTGAGCGCGGCAACGCGCCCAGATAGCTGAGCAGCGGCAGCGGCGTTTCCACGCCCGGCAGCCGGTTGCGGCCGCATTGCTCGCAAGCGCTCAGCGCGACGGCGCGCCAATGCGCTTGTTTCGAAGCGGCTTGACCGTCATCGAGCCGCACCACGCTGCGTTGGCTCAACACCGGCACGATGCATGCGACTCCCAGTTCGGTGGCCTTTTGCACGATGAAATCCATGCGATCGCCGCGCGGCACGCATTGCACGAGGGTGAGCCGCAGGGGCGATTCTCTGTCGAGGCTGCGCGCCGCGCCGATCGAGGCGCTGACGCGCGAACCGTGCACTTTCTCGATGGCGCCCGTGAACTCGCGCCCGTCGCCGTTGAACAGAACGATTGCATCGCCGCTGCGAGCGCGCAGCACCTTCGCCAGATGGGCGCCGGTTTCGCGCGGAAGTTCCACCACGCTCCCGGACTGCAGCTCGCCCTCGACGAACACCCGGGTCAGCCGCACGGATTCCGCTCGTGAAAGAATGTGGCATGCATAGGCGGCCAATTGTCGCATATGCTATCGGCAGCCCGTCGCGGATGGGCTCCCAGGGGCGCGGCAACGGGAAAGGGCAACGCTTGCAGGTCGATCTCGAAAGCGGACTGATGCGAGGCGCGCGGCAAGTCGCCTCGCCAAACTACGATGCGCGCCCGGAGCGCGTCGAGGCGGATTTGATCGTCGTGCACGGCATCAGCCTGCCGCCGGGAGAATTCGGCGGCCCGTGGATAGAGCGGCTCTTCACCAATACCCTGCCGCGCGACATGCATCCCTATTTCGCGGAAATCGGCGAGTTGCGCGTGTCCTCCCACCTCCTGATCGCACGCGACGGCGGCCTGACCCAATTCGTCAAGTTCACCGATCGGGCCTGGCATGCGGGTCAGTCCAGCTACAACGGGCGCCCGGCATGCAACGATTTCTCCATCGGCGTGGAACTCGAAGGGGTTGATACTTTGGACTACGAAGCCGCCCAATACGACACGCTGGCGGCGGTCGTGGCGGCCCTCTGTGATGCGTACCCTCGACTGTCCGCGGAGCGGGTGGTAGGACACAGCGATATTTCACCAGGCCGCAAGACCGATCCGGGTCCCGCCTTCGATTGGGCGCGGGCCCGCCGTTGTATCGGCACGGCCTGCCGCGCAAACGCACGCCGCCAGGCGCATTAGGGAAAACCCCGGCTCTGGACGCAACGTGAAGCTGATCACGTTCCAAATCAGCAGATTTCCGCCCCCGAGCCGACATTAAGGTGAGGTCGTAATCCACACCATTTCGGTGCGGGGGAGGGCTATTGTCTCGTTGGTTCGCGGACCTCCCGATCGAACGCAAATTGCGAGTGGTGATCACGGTTCCAGCAATGGCTGCATTCGCGATAGCGATACTCATGCACGTTGCGACCAACCTGCTGCACCTGCGCGCAGAATTGCAGCAGCGTGCCGCGGGCATTGCACGCAGCGCCGGCGTCAGCGTGATCGAGGCGCTGGGCCGCGGCGACACCGCGGCCGCCGACCGGGCTCTGATCGCCCTGCGCGACGAGCCGATGGTGGACTTCGCGGAAATCTATCTGCCCGGCGGGCAGAAGATCGCCAGCTACGATCGCGCCGCAAACGGCGTGCGTCTCGGGCCCGACGGCGTCCCCTCGATGCATGGCGGTCAATTTCAAATCACGGCGCCCGCCGCGCACGCGGGCGCCGTGCTCGGCTATGTGCACATCCTGGTGCCGCTCGCCGCCTTGTACCCGGACTGGCGCGGTTACGCCCTGATCAGCGTGGCGGCAATCGCCGCCGCCGTGCTGATTTCCTACTGGCTCGCGGCGCGCCTGCAAAAGCAAATCTCCGGCCCGATCGTCAATCTGGCGCACACCATGCAGCGCGTCTCCACGGAAGAGGACTACAGCCTGCGGGTCGAGCGCAGTTCCGAGGATGAGATCGGATCTTTGATCGACGGCTTCAACCAAATGCTCGCGCAGATCCGCCACCGCGATTCGCGCCTGGAAAAATACCGCCAATTCCTCGAACAGCAGGTCGCCGATCGGACGGAAAACCTGGGCAACGCAAATCGCGAGCTGCAGCTGGTCATCGACCAGGCCACGCGCGCCAAAGAGGCGGCGGAACGCGCCAGCAGCGCCAAGAGCGAATTTCTCGCGCGCATGAGCCACGAAATCCGCACGCCGATGAACGGCGTCATGGGCATGTCGGAGTTGTTGCAGGCAACCGAACTGACGCCGCGGCAACGGCACCTGTCGCAAACCATCTCGCATTCGGCCGGCGCGCTGCTGCAGATCATCAACGACATCCTGGATTTCTCCAAGGTCGAAGCCGGCAAGCTCGAGCTGGAGAGCATCGAGTTCGGCTTGCGTGAAACCGTGGAGCAGGCGATCGAAATCTGCGCGGCGCGCGCCCACGCCAAGGGGCTCGAGCTGGCGTGCGATGTCGGGCTGGAGGTGCCCGCGAAGGTGCGCAGCGATCCGATGCGGCTGCGCCAGATCCTGATCAACCTGGTGGGCAACGCCATCAAGTTCACCGACGCCGGCGAAGTGATCGTGCGGGTCAAGCTCCTCGGCGGCGAGGACCTGTTGCGCTTCGAGGTGGTCGACACCGGCATCGGCATCTCCACGGAAGCTCAGCACGACATCTTCAACGCCTTCAGCCAGGCCGATTCCTTCACCACGCGTAAATACGGCGGCACCGGCCTGGGGTTGGCCATCTGCCGCGAGCTTGCCACTCTCATGGGCGGCCAAATCGGCGTCGACAGCGTGGTGGGGCGCGGCTCGGTATTCTGGTTCGAGGTGCGGCTGGCGCCGGTGATCGAGGCGTCTCCGACATTCACGCGCCTGCCGCGCATGAGGTTGGTCGGATTGCACGCGCTCATCGTGGACGACAACACCAGCAATCGCACCATCCTCGCGCAGCACCTGGCTTCGTGGGGCGTCGAGGTGGTTGCCAAGGAGTCCAGCGCGGACGCCCTCGCCGTGCTCAACACCGACGAAGGCGCGCAGTTCGATTTCGCGCTGCTGGACGACCAGATGCCGGGCATGGACGGCATCGAGCTGGCCAAACGCATCCGCAATGATCCGCGTCTGGCCGCGATACGGCTGATCATGCTCACGACGCGCGATCATTATGCGAACAACTCCGAGACCGTTCAGTTGTTCGCGGCCATCCTCACCAAACCGCTGCGCCGTTCGCAGCTGCTGAATTGCGTGACCCGCGCGATGACCGCCGCGCCGGAGGCGGGATTGGAGGAAACGGCCATCCGCTCGGCGCTGCCGGCCATGCCGGCGCGCGCTTTCGTGCCGAAGATTTTGCTGGTCGAGGACAATCCGGTGAACCGCGAGGTGGCGGTCGGAATGCTCGAGAGCCTGGGATGCGTCGCGCACACCGCGGAGAACGGCTGGCTGGCGCTCGAGGAGATGAACAATGACGCCTACGACGCGGTGCTGATGGATTGCCACATGCCGGTGATGGATGGATTGACCGCGACGGCGGAACTGCGCAGGCGCGAACAGAATGCGGGCGGCGCGCGGCTGCCCATCATCGCATTGACGGCCAACGCCATGGAGGGGGAACGCGAGCGCTGTCTCGCCGCCGGCATGGATGACTTTCTGAGCAAGCCCTTCTCGCAGCAGCAGCTGGCGGCTCTGCTCAAGCGCTGGCTGGCGTTGCACGTCAGCCCTCAGTCGGAGCGGCGCGATGGCGCGCTGCTGCCGCTGATCGATCCGGGCGTGTTGCGCAATATCGCAGCTTTGGCGCGGCCGGCGCTGCTCGAGTCGATGATCGAGCTTTACATGCGGCATTCGCCGCCCCTGATCACGGCGATCGAAGAGGCGGCGGCCGGCGGCCAGGTCGAGGCGCTGCAGGTGGCTCTGCATACTTTCAAGTCGAGCACGGCCAATCTCGGCGGCCTGCGCCTGGCCACGCTCACCAAGGACTGCGAGGGACTGCTGCGCGAGGGCGGCATCGCCAAGGCGGCCCCGGCGGTGCAAAAGATCCGCAAAGAATACCAAGACTTCTGCGGCGCATTGATGCAGGAGCGCTCGCCGAGCGCGGCTTAAGAGGTTGAGATGAAGCAAACCGACAATCAGACCCATCCCGCCGCAACCGTGCTGGTGGTCGACGACGATCCAGGCGCACGCCTGCTGGTGGGCAGCGCGCTGGAGGTTGCAGGCTTCCGCGTCACCACCGCCGCCGACGGCAAGCGCGCGCTCGAGGAGTTTCGGGCGCACCCGGCGGACTGCGTGGTGCTCGATGTGGTGATGCCGGGCATGAGCGGCTTCGATGTCTGCCGGGAGTTGCGCGCGCACCTCAGTTCGCGCCACGTGCCGATCTTGATGCAAACCAGCTTGGACGACATGCAATCGGTGCAACGCGCCTACAACGCAGGCGCCACGGACTTCACCTCGAAGGGAATCAATCCGATGCTGCTGGCGGAGCGCGTCAAGTTCCTGGTGCGCGCCAAAGAGACCCAGGACCAATTGCGCGAGAGCGAAGCGCGGGTGCGCTATCTGGCCTATTACGATCCGCTCACCGGGCTGCCCAACCGGCAGCGCTTGCTGCAGATCCTGGAACAGCAGGTGGCGTGGGCCGGTCCCCGGCAACGCGGGATCGCCGTGCTGATGGTCGATGTCGACAACTTCTCGCGCATCAACGATACGCAGGGCCAGGCGGTCGGCGACAGCCTGCTGAAGGAGATCGCCCATCGTTTGCAACTCTGTTTGCGGGACACGGAACGCACGTTGCAACACGACGGCACGCTGAACGACATCAACGACTGGGTGGCGCGCACCGGCGGCGACGAGTTCGCTCTCGCATTGCCCGGCGTCGCGACCGCCGACAATGTCCAGGTCGTGGCGCAGCGCGTACAGCTCGCGCTGGCGCGGCCTTTCGTGTTCGCGCAGCAAGAGATTCCGCTGTCGGCGACCATCGGCGTCAGCATCTATCCCAGCGATGCGCCGACGGCCGAAGCATTGATCAAGAACGCCGACGCCGCAATGCATCACGGCAAGAAGGCCGGCCACGGCCTGGAATTTTTCAAGAAATCGATCAGTGCGCGTGCCGCCAAGCATATGTCCATGGAAGCGGATTTGCGCAAGGCCCTGGAGCGCGGCGAGTTCACGCTGAACTATCAGCCGCGCCTGGCCGTCGAGGGCATGCGGGTGGAAGCCGTCGAGGCGCTGCTGCGCTGGTGGCATCCGCAACGCGGTTTCGTCTCGCCCGACGAGTTCATCCCGCTTGCGGAGCAGAACGGCCTGATCGTCGAGATCGGCGACTGGGTGCTGCGCGAGGCTTGCGCTCAGGCGCGACGCTGGCGCGATGCCGGTGAATTTCCCTGGCAGGTCGCCGTGAACGTCTCGGGCGTGCAGTTTCGCGACGGCAGCTTGCCGGAGCGCGTGTCGCGGGCCATCCATGCGGCCGGAATCGAGCCGCGCATGATCGAGCTGGAATTCACCGAGGGAGCGCTCATCGAATATTCCGCCGTCGTGAGCAAGGCGGTCAAGGCGCTGAAGGAATTGGGCGTCGCCACCGCGCTGGACGATTTCGGCACCGGCTACAGTTCTTTGTCGTACCTCAGGCACTTTCCGATCGATACGTTGAAGATCGATCGCGTGTTCGTGCGCGACATCGCCTCCAAGAGCGGCGGCAACGCGCCGCTGGTCGATGCCATCATCGCGATGGCGAAGAGCCTAGGATTGGATACCGTGGCCGAGGGCGTCGAGACCGAAGAACAATGGCATTACCTGAAATCGCGGCATGCCGATCAAGTGCAGGGGTTTCTGTTCTGCCGGCCGCTGGCGCTCGAAGAGTTGGAACGTTGGCACACCGAGTGGCTGCATTCCCACCTGCCATCCGCGAGCAAGGCCAGCTAGGGCTCTACGCCGCGGCGCCAAACCACTTCGCCATCGGCGCCGCGCGCCAGTACGCGCGCCATCACGAACAACAGATCCGAGAGCCGATTCAGATATTTGAGCGCCTCCGCGGAGACGTTCTCCATGCGCGCCAACGACCAACAGCGGCGTTCGGCGCGCCGGCAGATGGCGCGCGCCAGATGACAGGCGGCCGCGGCGGGGCCGCCGCCCGGCAAAATGAACTCCTTGAGGGGCGGCAATCCTTCGTTGAGCCGGTCCAGTTCCGATTCGAGCCGATCGACATGCGCCGGCTTGATCATGACATGGCCGGGGATGCAGAGTTCTCCGCCCAGATCGAACAGGTCGTGTTGGATCTGCGTCAGAGCGCGGCGGATTTCCGGCGGCAGCCCGGCATTTCCCAGCACGACGCCCAAAGCGCTGTTGGTCTCATCAACCGTTCCGTAGGCCTCGACGCGCGCGTTCTCCTTGGACACGCGCGAGCCGTCGCCAAGGCCGGTGCTGCCGTCGTCGCCGGTGCGCGTGTATATCTTGCTAAGACGATTGCCCATGATTCAATGATGCCTTTAAGGATGCGGCCGCCGCACAAGGTTTGCTATCGTGGCGCTCCATGATCAATTCCCCGGAACTGCAGGCGGCGCTTGACGCAGCCGACAAGGCGGCGTTCATTTCCCGCTCATTGTATCAGCGCAACATCGAAATCCGCATCAAGGCGGACAAATCGCCCGTCACGGAGGCCGATGTCCGCTGTGAAACGGCGATTCGCGAAATCATCGAGGCGCGTTTTCCCGGACACGGCTTCTATGGCGAGGAAACCGGCATGCATCGCCGGGATGCGGAGTACTTGTGGATAGTTGATCCCATCGACGGCACGAAAGCCTTCGTGCGCGAATACCCGATGTTCTCCACGCAAATCGCCCTGATGCACAATGGCGAGATCGTTTTGGGCGTCTCCAGCGCGCCCATCTACGGCGAGCTTGCCTATGCCGAGCGCGGCCGCGGCGCCTACCTCAACGGCAGGCCGATCGCCGTGAGCAACGTGTCCAGCATCGAGTCCGCGCATCTGTCCTGCGGCAACATGAAAAGCCTCGCCACCGGGCCGCAATGGACGCGCTATGGCGCGATGATCGCGCGCTTAAACCGCATCCGCGGCTACGGCGACTTTCTGCACTATCATTTGCTGGCGTCTGGGAAGATCGATGCGGTGATCGAGACCGACATCAACATTCTCGACATCGCTGCGTGCGCCGCGATCGTGACCGAAGCGGGAGGCCGCTTCACCGAATTCAGCGGCGCCCCCCTCACGCTCGAGTCGACCACCGTGCTGGCCAGCAACGGGCCCATGCACGTCCCGGTGCTCGCCGCCTTGAGCTGACAAGGCGGCGCCTCGAGGCAACCGGGCCGCGCGCGAGCCTAGCGCCAGCGTATTTCGAGCGCCGTGGCGGGACCGATGAGCACCTGGTCCAAATTTGCCGCCTGTTGCCAACGGCCGGGGGCAAGCATGAGCCGCCCCGCCATGATCTCCGCGAAGCGCTGCGGATAGAGCGGCACTTGGTTGGGATCGCCGAAACCGTCCGGAAACCGGGGCGCATCGCTGCCGGGCAAGTATTTGTCGCTGGCACCCACGGTGTGCAGTAATTCGTGCGCAATCACCACGTTATTGGCGCCGTCCATTTCAGGCGCGGCGAACGCATACACCACGCCGATCAGTCCTTTGGTCAATCCCAGGGAATGGGGCACCTGCGGCGTCAAGGCAGGATCGTGAAACAGCACGAAAATCCGAATGTCTTCCGGCTCATGCACATGGCCGCTCTCGCGCCATGCCCACACCCTGAGCCGCAGGCTCCACCACGCCGTCGCGAGTACGCCGGCATTCGGCGCGCGCTGCGGCGGCCGATCGTGCAATTCGCTCCTGAGCCGGGTTTTCACGGGCTCGTGCGCCGCCAGGCGATAGCGCACGGCTTCACGCATGAAGAATCGATCGATTGGTCTGAAGCGGTCTGCCCCGAGAGCAGCCACATAACTCAAGGTGACCGGGCTCTGGTCCGCTCGTCGATGGCAGGTTGCGCCTTCAATCGGAGGCCTCGACGCTGAACTCGGCGACCTCTGCATTGCTCGTGCTGTACGACACCAGCAAGGGCTTGCAGCAAACCGGACAGTCTTCGACGTACGATTGTTCGGAAACCGACAGATCCAGCGTCAGCGTGATCCGTTCCCAACAATGCGGACAGGTGGCGTCATGACCTTGAACGAGAATCATCGTGTCGTGCTCTTCAGAAAATTGATTTATTTCAATAGCTTATCAAAAACAGTCGTAGGTCGCTCGCTGTGGCCGCCGCCGCCGTCGGAGCCTCGCGACTGGCGCGCTGCCGCAAGCGCCGATTCTGTCTGCATCACACCCGAAGCCCGACCCGACCGTTATACTGTTCTATTGGCTTTTGGGGCTAGAATCACGAGGAAACATGGAGCCGACCGATACTTCCCAGCCTGATTACTTCCATCGGGTAGTAGATTGTCAGTGGGCCTGTCCGGCGCACACCGACGTTCCCGAATACATCCGGCTGATCGCCCAAGGCGAGTTCACCGAGGCCTACATGGTGAATCGCGAATCGAACGTGTTTCCCGGGCATTCTGGGCCGCGTTTGCGACCGGCCCTGCGAGCCCGCCTGCCGCCGCGGCCGCATCGAAGAAAAGCCGGTCGCCATCTGCCGGCTGAAGCGCGTCGCCGCCGATCAACGCGACGACATCAGCGCGCTGCTGCCCAATGCGCCGCGCGAGAAGAACGGCAAGCGCATCGCTTGCATCGGCGCAGGCCCGGCCTCGCTCACCGTCGCCAACGATCTGCTGCCTCTGGGCTACGAGGTCACGATCTTCGAGCAGTACGCCGTCGCCGGCGGCTTGATGCGCACCAATATTCCGGCATTCCGGCTGCCCGCGAGCGTGCTCGACGAGGAAATCGGCTACATCGTCGGCATGGGCGCGGATCTGCGCCTGAATTCGCCCGTCAAGAGCATGCGCCGGCTGCTGCGACGCCGAAGAATTCGATGCGGTGTTCGTCGGCATCGGGCGCGCCGAAGGGCAAGGAGCTCGAACTGCCGGGCCGCCACGACACCGAGCCGCGTGCATATCGGCATCACCTGGCTCGAATCGGTCGCTTTCGGCCATGTCGACAAGATCGGCGAGCGCGTGCTCATCATCGGCGTCGGCAATACCGCCATGGATTGCTGCCGCACGTTCGCTGCGGCTCGGCGCCAAGGACGTGAAAGTCATGGCGCGCAAGCCGCGGCAGTTCTTCAAGGCTTCCGATTGGGAGCTCGAGGATGCCGAGCACGAGAACGTGCAGATCATCGTCAACCGCGCGCCGAAGATCTTCGTGGTCGAGGGCGGCATGCTCAAAGGCATGATGTTCGAGCACCTCGAATACGAGATCGAGGACGGCGAAATCACGGCAACGCGCGTGCTCGAGGAGGAGTTCTTTCCCTGCGACGACGTGATTCTCGCCATCGGCCAGGAGAACGCGTTTCCCTGGATCGAGACGCGGCATCGGCATCGAATTCGGACAAATGGAACGTGCCCAAAGTCGACAAGGTCACCTTTCAATCCACGCTGCCGCAGGTTTTCTTCGGCGGCGATGCGGCCTTCGGCCCGAAGAACATCATCTGGTCGGTCGAGCACGGCCACCAGGCCGCGATTTCCATCCACAAGTATTGCCATGACGAGCCGGTCGAGGAGCGCATGCCGCGCGGCGTCACCTCTCCAGCCGCAAGATGGGCATGCACGAGTGGGCGTACAAGAACGAATACAACGGCGTGGAGCGGCGCCTCGTGCCCGCATGTGGGCTTGATCGAGCGCTTCAAGAAGATCAACGTCGAGGTCGAACTGGGATTCACCGCGGAGGAAGCAGCTCTGGAGGTGCAGCGCTGCCTGAACTGCGACGTGCAAACGGTTTTCGCGCGCGAAGCTGTGCATCGAGTGCGACGCCTGCATCGACATCTGTCCGGTCGACTGCCTGACCATCGCGCCCAACGGCGCCGGAGGCCGAGCTGCGCCCGCGGCTCGAGGCGCCGGCCGCCAATCCGGCACCAGGCGCTGTACGTCTCGGCGGCGCTGCCGCAAACCGGGCGGGTCATGGTCAAGGATGAGGATGTTTGCGTGCACTGCGGATTGTGCGCGGAGCGCTGTCCGACCGCCGCCTGGGACATGCAGAAGTCGACCATCGAAATTCCTCTACGCCGAGGATGAGAGTCCGAGCATGCCCAATCTGAGTCGCACGAGCGCCAGATCGCGTGAACGACTTCGTGGTCAAGTTCGCGAACGTCAACGGCACGGGTTCGGCCAGCGCGAATTCGCTGATCATGAAGGCCATCTTCCGCATGGGCGTGCCGGTCACGGGCAAGAACTACTTTCCCTCGAACATCCAGGGGCTGCCGACCTGGTACGAGATCCGGGTGACCCGCGAGGGCTACGCCGCGCGCGCCGGCCGGGTCGACATCATGGTGGCGATGAATGCCGAAACCTACTCGAAGGACGTGCGCGAGGTGCGCTTCCGGCGGATATTTGATCTATGACTCGACCTGGCCGCGCAGCGCGCTGCTGCAGCGCGGCGACATCACCGTGATCGGCGTGCCGCTCGCCAAGCTGGTGAACGAGAACTTCGACGGAGTGCGCAACCGCATCCTGCTGAAGAACATCGCCTATGCGGGCGTGCTCGCCGCGCTGCTCGACATCGACCTCGCGGTCATCAGCGCGATTGCTGCAGCGAAAGCTACGGCAAGAAGCCGAAGCTGCTCGACTCGAACACCCGGGCGCTGCGCCTGGGCTACGACTACGCCAAGGCAGAATCTGACCTCGCCCGCTGCCGCTGCGCGTCGAACACATGGCTAAAACCGCGCGGCCATATCATGATCGACGGCAACACGGCCGCGGGCCTTGGGCTGCGTCTATGCGGGCGCAACCGTCGGCGCGTGGTATCCGATCACCCCGTCCACCTCGCTGATGGATGCGTTCAAGGGATTTTGCGAGCGCTACCGCGTCGATGCCGCGACCGGCGAGCGCAATTTCGCGGTCATCCAGGCGGAGGACGAATTGGCGGCGATCGGCATGGTGCTGGGCGCTTCGCTGGAACGGAGCGCGGGCGTTCACGCCCACCAGCGGTCCGGGCATCTCGCTTGATGAACGAGTTCCTCGGCCTCGCCTATTACGCCGAGGTGCCGTGCGTGATTTTCGACGTGCAGCGGGTCGGTCCCTCGACCGGCATGCCGACCCGCACGCAGCAAGCGGACATCTTGCTCTGCGCCTACGCATCGCATGGCGACACGCGGCACGTGCTGCTGTTTCCCGCGAATCCCGAGGAATGCTTCTACATGGCGGTGCAGGCGTTCGATCTCGCCGAGCGGCTGCAGACCCCGGTGTTCGTGCATGTCCGATCTCGACATCGGGATGAACGACTGGATGTGCCGGGACCTGAAGTGGGACGACGCCTACCGGCCGGACCGCGGCAAGATGCTGTCGACCGAGGAGCTCGCAGGCCTCGACAAATTCTACCGCTATCGTGGACCGCGACGACGATGCCATTCCGTACCGCACGTTGCCCGGCACTGAACCCGAAGGGCGCTTATTTCACCCGCGGCTCGGGCCATAATCAGTACGGCGCGTACACCGAGGACTCCGCCGAGTATCAGGTTGTGCTCGACCGGCTGAAGCGCAAATTCGCCAACCGCCGCCGCAGCTATTTGCCGAAGCCCGAGCTGATCGGCAAGGGCGACAGCAAGATCGGCATCGTGAGCATCGGCAGCTGCGACGGCGCGGTGCGCGAGGCGCATCGACGTGCTCGCCCGCCAGAAGATCGACGTGGACTATCTGCGGATCAAGGCGTTTCCGTTCAGCCACGACGTGGAGGCCTTCCTGAGCCTGCATGCGACCATCTTCGTGGTGGAGCAGAATCGCGATGCGCAGCTGCAGCTCGCTCCTGACGCTCGAGACCGCGGTGGACAAGTCCAAGCTCAAATCCATCCTGAGCTACAGCGGGTTTCCGATGTCCTGCGAGCCCATCGTCGATGGCATCCGCGCCAACGCTGGCCGAGGCGCCGCGCTTGACGGCGGTGCACGCGCAAAGGCTGCCCGACAACGAGTACCCCATGTCGTTCATCAACAAGCCGAAAGTCGCCCATCCCTCGCTGCCCACCAACGCGCTCGGGCTGACGCGCCGCCAGTACGAAGGCAGCATGTCGACCCTGTGCGCCGGCTGCGGTCACGATTCGGTCACCGCCGCCTTGGTCGAGGCGTGCTGGGGGCTTCGACATGCAGTCCCGAACAATTGGTCAAGCTGTCCGGCATCGGCTGCTCATCCAAGACCACGGCATATTTCGTCAGCGGCTCGCATGGATTCAACGCCGTGCACGGCCGCATGCCCTCGATCGCCAGCGGCGCGAACGCGGCCAATCGCGGTCTCACCTATGTGGGCATTTCGGGCGATGGCGATTCGCTGTCCATCGGCATCGGCCAGCTGGTGCATGCGATCCGCCGCAACGTCAACATGCTGTACCTGATCGAGAACAACGGCGTCTACGGGCTCACCAAGGGGCAGTTCTCCGCTTCGGCGGATATCGGCACCAAGGCGAAGCAAGGCGGCGAGAACCAGATGCCTCGCCGCCGATCGATCCGGTGCTGCTGGCGCTTGTCCCTGGGTGCGACCTTCGTCGCGCGCAGCTTCTCGGGCGACAAGGCGCAGCTCGTGCCGCTGATCCAAGCGGGCATGCGGCACAATGGCTTCGCACTGATCGACGTGCTCTCGCCGTGCGTGACCTTCAACGATCACGAGGGCTCGACCAAGAGCTACACCTTTACCCGCGAGCATTATCACGCGGCCATCGAAGCCGACTTCGTGCCGCCGGCGGGGGAAATCTCCGTCGATTATCCCGCCGGCGAGGCGATACCGGTCAGCTTGCATGACGGCAGCCGGGTGGTGCTGCGCAAGCTCGATCGCGATCTACGATCCGACCGACCGTACCGCCGCGTACGATTTTATCGAGAGCAAGCTCAAACAAGACGAGTACGTGACCGGGCTCATCCACATCGACGAAGCCGACGAGCACCGAGTTTCACAACGCTGAATCGCATCGAGCAAAGGCGCCGCTCAACCGCATCCCGTTCGACAAGCTTTCTCCGGGCAGCGCGGCGCTCGAAAAATTGATGGGGCGTTATCGATAGCTAGTGCCGGCGCAAGTGGCTGGCGGATAGAAAAATCCGCACCGGCTCGCCGATCAGCTCGTAGAGCGCCATGTGAGAGCGCAGAAGGGCCTCCGGACCGGGCACGAATTCCATCAGGCCAAAATCACGCGCGGCGAGCATGCCGGCGGGCGCCGGTATGACATCGAAACCGACGGCTTTGAACTCCTGCACCGAACGTCGCATGTGGGTGGCGCGGGTCACCAGGACGATGCGCTGCACGTTTGCCGCGTCGAGGATCCGCGCGCAGTTGCGCGCGTTCTGAAAGGTGTCGTAGGCCTGATCATCGATCCAGCGCGTCTCTATTCCAAAATTGCGCTGCAGCGAATCGTGCATCGCACGGGCCTCGAGCGCGTATCCGGTCACGAGGATGGGCAGCCCGGTTTTCTTTGCGACATACGCGCCGTAGGCCAGGCGCTCGAGCATCATGGGCTCCGCGGCGGGACCGCCATACTCGGGAGCCGCGGCCCGTTCACCGCCGCCGCCGAGAATCACGATCGCCTGTGCGCTCGCCGCCTGGCGAAAATCCAGCGGCGGATACAGTTCCGCGAGACCGGTCAACGCGTCCGCCACGATCGGCGTCGACAGCAGCCAGAGCGATGCCAGGCCGGCAGCCAAAAAAATCCGCGCGAGCCGCGGCCGGGCCTTGAGCAGGGCCAGTCCCAGCAGCGCAAGCAGTACCGGACCTGCGGGCGGCAGGAACAAGTACCTCAGCAATGTCTTGAGCTTCAACAACCCAATCACGGTGGACAATTCCTCTCAAGCAGCGCCGGCGCCGGCCGGTTCGGGCTGCGCAAGTCTAGCGCGTGCATGAAACCGCTGCGGGAAAGTGGCAATATCGGCAACCCCCAAGAATTCACGCAATAAGCTGGGCCCGGCAATGCAAAAAACCACTCTCGTAGCTCTTCTGATGGGCAGTCTGGCGCTCGGCGAAGCATTCGCGCAGGCGCCCAAGATGCAGACCTGCGAAGCCATTCCCCAACCCGCCTTTTGCAGCGCGGTGCGCGGCGTTCGCAGCGAGGGGTGGCCGGCGCAGAGCCGCTCCGAGGTCATGGCGCAGCACGGGATGGTGGTAACCAGTCAGCCGCTGGCTGCGCAGGCGGGGCTGCAGATTCTCCAGCACGGCGGCAACGCCATCGATGCCGCGGTGGCGACGGCGGCGATGCTCAATGTGACGGAACCCATGATGGTTGGCATCGGCGGAGACCTGTTCGCGATTGTCTACGTTGCCAAGGAACGCAAAATCTATGTGTTGAACGCCAGCGGCAAGGCGCCAACCGGCGCGACCACCGAGCGCTTCAATCAATTGGGCTACGCCTGGAATCCCAACAACTGGGGTCCGGGCTCGGGCATGCCCACCGGCGGGATATTGCCGGTGACGGTGCCCGGCGCCTTATGGGGCTGGCAGGCGCTGCTCGAGCGTTTCGGCAAGCTCACTTTCAAGGAAGTGCTCGAGCCGGCCGCCGCGTATGCACGCGAGGGATTTCCCATTTCCGAGCGCATTGCGCATGACTGGCGCCTGCCCAACGCGCTGCCCTTGCGCTCCTGCTGCACCTCGCCGGATCCGGACTCGATCAAGACCTGGTACGTGAACGGCGCGCCGCCGGTGGCGGGTCAAATATTCAAGAATCCGGATCTTGCGCGCACGCTCAAACTATTGCAGTCGGAAGGGGCGGACGCGTTCTACCGGGGGGAGATCGCGCACGCCATCGTTGCGAAATCGCGCGCACTCGGCGGCACGATGACGCTCGAGGATCTCGCCAACTACAAGGGAGAATGGGTCGAGCCCGCCCGGACGAATTACAATGGTTACGACATCCTCGAATTGCCGCCGCCGGCGCAGGCCTGGGCCGCCGACGAGATTCTGAATATCCTCGGCGCCTGTGTGCCGCAATGGACGGCCGGGGGGAGCCTGGCATCGCTCGGTCCGCGCAGTCCGGAGTACTGGCATTTTCTGATCGAGGCGAAGAAGCTCGCTTACGCCGACCTGTACCGGTACAACGCGGACCCGGATTTCGCGACCGTGCCGCTGCGCAAATTGCTGTCGGAGAAGTACGCGGCGTCGCTGTGCGGAAAAGTGGATCCGCGGCACGCTTCGACACCCGGTCCCCAGGGAAATTTTTCAATGCCGGGCGACACCATCGTCCTGTCGACCGCCGATTCCGAAGGCAACATGGTGTCCTGGGTGAACAGCAACTTTTCCGCCTTCGGCTCCGGCTTGACGGTACCGGGCTACGGTTTCATCCTGCACAATCGCGGCGCGCTATTTACCCTCGATCCCAAGAGCCCCAACGCGATCGAGCCCCACAAGAGACCGTTCAACACCCTGTCCGCCGGCTTCGTGATGCACAACGACCGGCCGCTGATGACGGTGACGTTGATGGGCGGCGACATGCAGGCGCAGGGGCACGCGCAGTTGCTGGTGAATATTTTGGATCTGGGCGCCAATTTGCAGGCTGCCGCGGATATGGCGAGATTCCGCCATTCCCAGGTACCGAACACCCTGAGCCTGGAGACCCCCTTATACGATCTGGTGGGCGCGAAACTCGCGGCGATGGGGCACTCGGTGAAGCCGGTCAGCGGCGAGGACCTCGGCGGCGTGCAGATCATCATGTGGGTGGCCGACCCGTCGGCGGCGCAGCAGGGGCCGGACGGTGCGATGCATGTCGCCGGCTACTATCGCGCGGGATCGGATTTCCGCAAGGACGGCGAGGCGGTCGGCTGGTAGCGAGGCTGGGCCGCGCGCGGCGCGAATGCGCCGGGATTGCCGCTCAGGGCGCAACCAAGCGGCGCTTGCCGTCGGCGGACAGCATGATTCCGGGTTCATCGAGCCCGCTCCGGTCCCAAAGCTCGCACGTGACTTCGCGGTGCCGCTGATCCAGCGCCTCGCAGTAGTTGGTGTACAGGCAAAGGCGCACAGCGGCGCCGCGGCCCTCGCGAACCTTCAAAAACCAATCCGGATCGGCCAGCGCCTGGCGGGCGAATCCGACGATGTCGGCGGCTCCGCTGCGCAGCGCCTGCTCGGCCTGATTGAAATGATGGATGCCGCCGGCGAGCACCACGGGCGTGTTGAATCCGGCTTGACGGATTTTCGTGCGAATGCGTGCACAGGCATCGAGATTGCGGCCGAAAGGTCCTTTCGCGTCCGAACAATATGACGGCATGCATTCGTAACCGCTGCGCCCGGTGTAGGGATACGCGGCTTCGCCGATTTTCGGCTGCGAGGCGTCCTCGAATTTTCCGCCGCGCGACAATGAGATGAAATCCATGCCGGCGCCTGCGAGCCGCTCCGCAAAGTACTCGGTGTCCTCGAGCGTGCTGCCCGACTCGATGCAGTCTTCCGCCAGCATCCGGCAGCCCACCGGATAAGCCGACCCGACGTGAGCGCGTACCTCCGCCAGCACTTCCAACGGCAGCCGGATGCGGTGCTCGCGCGGGCCGCCGTAACCGTCGGTGCGGGTATTGCGCGCGCAGAGAAACGAGGCCATGGTGTAGGCGTGCGCATAGTGCAGTTCGACGCCGTCGAAGCCGGCTTTGCGCGCGCGAAGCGCAGCGGACGCGAACACCGCCGGCAGCGTGGCGGGCAAATCCCGGACCGCGGCCACCTCGGTGTCCGTGACCCGCTCGCGAAAGCCCTGGCGCAGCGACTCGAGTTCCCGCGGGGTCAGGACCATTTCCAGCTGCGGCTCGTCGAGCGACGCCAATCGCGCGCGCACGCTGGACTCATCGCTGCCCTGCATTTGCAGGAACTCCCGGTGGCGTTCCGTCACCTGCAAGAAGCGCTCGAAGTATTTCTGCGCGGCGGGACGGCGCCGAATGCTCAAGAAATCGATGATCTGTATGAAGAGCTTGGTTTCGCCGCCGCTGGCGCGGCGCACGCACTCCGTCAGGCGTTCGAGGCCGGGGAGATACCGATCGTCGCTGATGCGCAGCAAGGGTCCGCTGGCGACATCGCGAACGCCGGTGGCTTCGACCACCAGGGCCGCAGGACGGCCGCGTGCAAAACGCTCGTACCAGGCAAGCACCGCCGGCGTGACATCGCCCGCTGCGGACGCGCGCCACGGAACCATGGCAGGAACCCAGGTGCGCGCCGCCAATCGCAGCGAACCCACGCTGATCGGCCGGAACAATTGCGACTGCTCAGCCTCGACACGCGAGGGCCAGGGCGCTTCGAGGGGCGCATACTTTATTCGTTCAGGTGGACGCCAGGTCGCCATGCACTCAGGGATCGGGGACCACTGCCGTCGCTTCGATTTCCACCAGCGCACGCGATTCCACCAAAGCCCGCACTTCCACCACCGACATGGCAGGGAAATGCTTGCCCATGATTTCGCGGTACGCGGCGCCAATATCGCGCACCTCGCGCAGATACGCATCGCGGCTGATCACGTACCAGGTCAATCGGACCACGTGCCGCGGCTGCGCATGGCCCTCCTCGAGAACGCGCACGATGTTGCGCAGCGCCTGCCGCACCTGCTCGGTCAACTTGTCGCTGTGGAATTGCCCATTGGCGTCCCAGCCGATTTGCCCGGAAATGAATATCATCCGACCGCGCGCGGCCATGCCGTTGGAGTAGCCCTTGGGACGCGCCCATTCCGCCGGTTGCAAAGTCTCGGCGCTCATCGCGGGTTGCAGTTCATTGTCAGTCACCTTTGAAAGCCGGTCGTTGTTTGGCCGAGAAGGCCTCGTAGGCGCGGCGAAAGTCCTCGGTCTGCATGCAGATGGCCTGCGCCTGCGCTTCGGCTTCGAGCGCCTGTTCCAGCCCCATGTTCCACTCCTGATTGAGCATGTTTTTGGTCATGCCATGCGCAAAGGTCGGACCGTCGGCAAGTTCCCGCGCGAGCTGCGTGGCAGCGGCGAGCAATTCTTCGGCGGGCAGCAAGCGGCTATAGAAGCCGCAGGCGAGCGCTTCATCGGCCCCCATGCTGCGTCCCGAGAGCAGCAGTTCCGCGGCGCGTCCGTGGCCGATGATGCGCGGCAGAATCGCGCACGCGCCCATGTCGCAGCCCGCGAGCCCGACGCGCGTGAACAGGAACGCGGTCTTGGAACGGGGTGTGCTCAGGCGGATGTCGGAGCACATGGCCAAGATCGCGCCCGCGCCGGCGCATACCCCATCGACGGCGGCAATGATGGGCTGCGGGCAGGCGCGCATGGCCCTCACCAGATCGCCCGTCATCCGCGTGAAATTGAGCAGTTCGGGAATGCTCATGCGCGTCAATGGGCCGATGATCTCGTGGACGTCGCCGCCGGAGCAGAAATTGGCTTCCGCGCCCCCCAGGACGATCGCTTTTACATCGGGTGCATAGGGCATTTTTCGCATGAGGTCGCGCAGTTCCGCATAGCCATCGAAGGTCAGCGGATTCTTTTTTTCAGGGCGGTTCAGCGTAATCCAGCCGATACCGTCCCGAACGGACCACAGGAAATGTTGGGCACGGTATTCGGTCAGAGCGTTTTTCATGCTGTTTTCCGGGTCAGTTGCGTACGCAGATGCGACAAAGATTCGTTCAAAATCCTCTGCTCGCGTTTGGGGAGGCCCGAGAACAGATTTACGATCCAGGACTCGTGCTCGACAGCCATCTGCCCGAAGAGGCGCCGGCCTTCCTTGGTGAGCTTGACCAAGTAGGCGCGCCGATCGGCCGGATCCTCCATCCTGACGATCAAGCCCGCGCCTTCCAATTGATCGACGATGCCGGTCACGTTGCCGCCCGTCACCAGCATGCGCCTCGACAGCTCGCCCATCTGCAGGCCGTCGGGGAAGCGTTCCAGCTGCGCCATCAGGTCGAAGCGCGGCAGCGTCGTTTTGAATTGCGCGGCCAGGGACTTGCGCACATGGTTCTCGACCAGATGCGAGCAGGTGAGCAATCTCAGCCATAAACGCAGCGATTCATGAGTCTCGTCCGTCAATCTCGAGTCCAGGCCCATGGCGGCGCTCATGGCAATTCTCCGCCGGCAACGACGATGCTTTGCCCGGTGACCGATTCGCTGCCGGGCAAGCACAGCCACGCCACCGCATTGGCGACCTCTTCGGGTTGCACCAGCCGGCCCTGCGGATTCGATTTGGTCATTGCCTGCAGTGCATCTTCGAGCTTGCGGCCGGTCACGGCGGATATTTTTGCGGCCGCCTCTCTGACCAGATCGGTATCGGTATAGCCCGGACACACCGCGTTGACGGTGATGTTGCGCGTGGCCACCTCTCTTGCCACCGCGCGGGTCAAGCCGATTACGCCGTGCTTCGCCGCGCAGTAGGCGGCGACATAGGGATAGCCGGTGAGTCCGGCGGTGCTGGCGATATTGACGATTCTCCCGAAGCCGCCCTGGAGCATTTCGGGCAGCACGGCTTGAATCCCGAAATAGGTGCCCGACAGATTGATGGCGAGCAGACGCTCCCACAGCGCATCGTCGCGCTTGGTGATCGGCGCGCTGATCGCCTGGCCGGCGTTGTTGACCAGAATCTCGATTGGGCCGAATACGGCGCGCGCGGCCGCAAATGCGGCATCGATGGATTCCCGTTTGGCGACGTCCGCGGTTGCACAGAAGGTTTGCGCGCCGGAGGATTTCAATTCGGCCGCGAGCCCCTCGAGGGTGGCGGCGGTGCGGCCGAGCATGCTTACCTTCGCGCCATGGGCAATCAGCGCCCGGACGATGCTTGCGCCGATGCCGCGCCCTCCGCCGGTGACCATTGCATGCCGTCCCTGCAGCTGTTTGGTGCCGTTCATACCGGGTCCGCCGCGGCGGCGCGCGAAGCGGCACGCTCGAGCTGACTCTTGGCGGGCAGATACGGCTCCGGCCACCACTGCGCAGTATAGCCTTGCGCGGCCGCCGCCGCGAGAGTCCACGCGGGATTCGCAAGATGCGGGCGGGCGATCGCGCATAAATCCGCGCGGCCCGCTGCGATGATCGAATTGACATGATCGGCTTCGAAGATATTTCCGACGGCAATCGTGGGAACGCCGGCGAGATTGCGTACCATGTCGGCCAATGGCGTCTGCCACATTCGGCCGTAGACCGGGCGCTGCGTCGCGACCGTCTGACCGCTCGAGATGTCGAGGATATCTGCGCCGGCCGCGGCCAGCGCCCTCGCAATGGCGATGACATCCGTTTCGCTCAAGCCGCCTTGCGCCCAATCGCAAGCGGATATGCGCACACTGACGGGCCGCGCCGCGGGCCATGCCGCGCGCACCGCGCGCAGCACCTGCAGCGGAAACCTCAAGCGGTTATCGACGCAGCCCCCGTATTCGTCGGTTCTGATATTGGTCAGGGGCGAGAGGAAACTCGCCAGCAAATAACCATGGGCCATGTGCAGTTCAAGCATGTCGAAGCCGGCCGCGGCGCCGAGCGTCGCGGCGCGCACGAAATCGGCCGTTACCGCTTCCATCTGCGCCGGCGTCATTTCCCGCGGTACCTGGCTGACGCCCGGCAAGTACGGCAGGGGCGAGGGCGCCAAGAGAGGCCAATTGCCGCAGCTCAAGGGGTGGTCCGGTTCTTGCCAACCCAACTGCGTCGAACCCTTGCGGCCGGCGTGACCGAGCTGCAGGCAGATCCGCGCCTGCGATTCTTGGTGGACGAAGTCGACGATGCGCCGCCACGCAGCCGCTTGGGCCTCGTTCCACAGGCCGGTGCAGCCCGGCGAGATGCGCGCGTCCGCCGAGGTGCAGGTCATCTCGGTGAACAGGAGGCCGGCGCCGCCGGCCGCGCGCGCCCCATAGTGAACCAGGTGCCAATCGGCGGGCACCCCGTCCACCGCGCGGTATTGGGCCATGGGCGAGACCACCACGCGATTGACCAGATGCATATCGCGCAGCCGAAACGGCAGGAACATCGGCGGGCGCGGCTGCAGCGGTACACCGCACTGCGACGCCAGGTCGGTCTCGATTTCCTCGATGAACCGCGCATCGCGCAGCTTGAGGTTCGCGTGTCCGATGCGCTGGCTTCCCGACAGCAGGCTGTAAGCGAACTGCAGCGGCTCCATGTTCTCGTAGCGGACCACGTTTTCGAACCATTCCATCCGATTGCGCGCCGCATTTTGCAGCTTTTGCGCCTCGACGCTGCGCTCGCTCTGATAGGACTCCAATCCCGACGGCACATCCTCCGCGTGCGCGACCTGTCGCACCAGCGCGATGGCATCCTCCATCGCCAGCTTGGTGCCCGAGCCGATCGAGAAGTGCGCGGTGTGCGCGGCATCGCCGATGAGCACGCGATTGCCGTCGTGCCAATGCCGGCATTCGACGCGGTTGAAATTGAGCCAAGCGGAGCCGCGCAAATGCCGCGCGTTGGACAGCAGCGGCGCGTTGCTCAAGTAGGCAGCGAACAGCTTTTCGCAAAAGGCGATCGACTCATCGACATTCGCCTTGTCCAGGCCGTGCGCCGCCCAGGTTTCCTCGCGCGTTTCCACGATGACGGTGGAGAGGTCCTTGCTGAACTGGTAGGCGTGGATTTGAAACCATCCGAACTCGGTCTTTTCGAACGCAAAGGTGAAAGCGGAGAACTTTTGAGTCGTGCCGAGCCAAATGTAGCGGCACTTGCGCACCTCGATGTTCGGGCCGAACTTCGCGGCCTGCCGCGTGCGCGCCTTGCTGTTGACGCCTTCGGCAATCACCACCAGATCGGCGCCGTCGAATTCGCCGCTTGTGTCGAGCTCGTGCTCGAAAGTCTGCTTCACGCCGAGCGCGGCGGCGCGGTTTTGCAAAATGTTGAGCAGCGTGCGGCGCGAGATGCCGGCGAAGCCGTGTCCGTGGGAACGGATGATCCGGCCCTTGAAGTGCACGTCGATGTCGTCCCAATGGTGGAACTCATCGACGATGCGCGCATGCGAAGGCGCGTCCGCCTCCAGGAAGTTGCCCATGGTCTTGTCCGAAAACACCACGCCCCAGCCGAAGGTATCGTCGGGCCGATTGCGTTCGAAGATCTCGACCGACGCGCCGGGCAGCGCTTTCTTGAACAGGATCGCGGAATAGAGGCCGGCGGGTCCGCCGCCCATGCAGACGATTCGCTTCATGCTTCATTATATCATACTTATATAATTTAGGTATAAAGCAAAACCCGCGATGCCGCATCGGCTCGAGCCGCCGCGCTTAGCGCGGCGCCGCGCCCGGCAGACAGCGTCTCGGCGCGAGCTGTGGGCGGTTACGCCGCCGCGGCAGGACGGATACGCAGCGATGCGATGGCGCGTTCGAGCTGCGCACCGCTGTCGTCGGCGAGGGCGGCTTCGCGCAGCGTACGCAAACGAGCAGCGCCCTCAGCCTCGCCGACCAGGCTCGGAACGAGGGACGATAATTGACTGAATGACGACCAGCCGCGTTCATGCGTGTCGCCGTAGCCCTTCACCAGGGTTTGGCATTGCGCGAGTTCCACGGCGAGGGGGTAATTGCGCGGCGCAATCTCCGCGATCTGCTTCAGCCACGCTTCGATGCGAGCATCCTCGATTTGGTAGCGCAGGCTGCCGCGCCGGAAGCGCCTGAGCGCGGCGATGCCCCGCAGCAACGTGAAGCCGGCGATGCGCGTGGTCGAAATACGGCGTCCGGCCGTGAATCGTGTCAGGAAGCGCTGCGCACGCGCGGAGGCGAGCAGACGCCGGCCCAATCCGGCGGGCAGCGTGCCGCAGATTTCCTCGACCCGCGGTTTCACGAATTCCCGCACTTCGACCAGGTCTTGGGGGCCGGCCTTCACTTCGCGGCGGATGCGCTCCGCGCGGCCGCGCCGCGTTTTGAGCTGTGCCACGCGCATCACATCCTCGAAGCTCATCCACAATGCCAGGGAGCGCGCCGTGGCGGCGGTCAACCCGGCTTCATGCGACGGCGGCGTGTCGATCGCGGCAATGCGCTCGATCCGATCCAAAAACAGACCGGCATAGGCGTCATCCTGGTAGTCGCACAGCCGCGCCGCTGCCATTCCAAGCAGCTCGCGCAGCGCCGCGGGGAACTGATGGTCGATCCTGTGCTGCAATTGCGCCGAAAGCGCTTGGAGCGCATCGCCGGAAGCCTCGGCCGCTGCGTGCGGGTCCGGCCACGCATCCGCCGTGAGGGGCTGGGCGCACGCCGCGATCGCCGCCTGACGGCCCGCCTCGAACGCCGCCAGGCTGGCCTCGACGCCCACGCCGGATTCCTTGATGGCGTGCTGATAATCCTCAATTCCCCACGGCAGCACGCCGGCACCGGCAATGCTGCCGAGTATGACGGCGCTGATGCGGCCGCCCGCGCCGTCGGCCACCTTGACCATGTCGAAGCCGATCAGCTTCGCCGCCGCTGCCGATGCGATCTGGAACAACTCGCGCGAACTCGCCCGTCCGTCGCCGAGCGCTATTTTTTCGCCGATGGTGTAATCGCGATGCGTGGAGGCGATGAGCGTGGTGCGCTCCTTGGTGACGAGGCCGCGATTGATGGCTCGTCCTGCCTCCATCCATTCCGAGGCGACCACAATGTCCACGTCGCCGGGATTGGGCATCAGCGCCATGATCGGTTCGCGTCCCTCGGGTGCATCGCTTCTGGGAAAGAACTCCAAATAATAGATGGTCGCGCCGGTGCGCTGCGCCACCCCGGGAACCGACGTTGCCTGCACAAAATGACCCGCGCGCCGCGCCGCCAGGACCAGCCAATCCGTCACGACGCCGCCGCCCTGGCCCCCCAGGGCGGCAATCGTCAGGGTGATGGGCCGTGAGCGCCTCAAGCCAGTATGCGAATGACGGCGTTGCGCAGCCGTGCTTTGAAGCGATCCCACAGCGTCGGGTTCACGATGACATCGGCCCGGTAGAAAGACGGGCACAGCACCGCGGCGTGCGCCACTTCGCCGCAAACTCCGCAGCCCACGCAGCTGTTGTCGACATAGGCAACCGGATCGCGCCGCAGGGGATCGGGATTCGCTTTCACGGTGAGGGAAGGGCACCCCGATAACCTGATGCAGGAATGATCGCCGGTACAGACATCGGAATCGATGCCGAAGCGCTCTCGGACGACGCGCTCGCCGTCGCCGATCAACTTCTTGATCGCCGGTGCGACGCGTCGTTGTCGATTCAACTGACACTCGCCCTCCGCGATGACGATTTTCGGACCGGTGAACTTGGTGAGCAGCGCTTCGCGCAATACCCCCATGGTCTGCTTCATGTCGTAGGTGCGGATCGTGCGCACCCACTCCACGCCCACGCCACGCACCGCGGTCTCGATGCGATTTCTTGCAAGCCGGCCCTTGATCTCGGCCGACGAGGATGGAATGTACTGCCCTCCGGTGGCGGCCGAGTAGCCGTTGTCGACGATGATGGTCACGCCGTCATGACGATTGAAGACGGCGTTGCCGATGCCGCTGGTCAGGCCGTTGTGCCAGAAGCCGCCGTCGCCCATCATGGAGAGCGCGCGCCGCGGGTTGGGCACGTTGAACGACGCGCCGCCCGCCGCCCCCAAGCCGTAGCCCATGATGCTCCCACCCAGATCGAAGGGCGGCAGAGTGGAAAAAGAATGGCAGCCGATGTCCGCGCTGATATGCATCGGCCCCAGCTCGCGCGCCAGCAGCTTCATGGATGCAAACAGCGGGCGCTCCGGGCATCCCGTGCACAGCCCCGAGGGACGCATCGGCACGTTGCGCGCCAGCATGGCTGCGGGCAGCAAGGGGATATCCGCGGCGGGCAGCCGGCCGAATTCCGCTAAGAATTTGCGCAGGCCCGCGATGACCACGGCGCCGGTATATTCGCCTGCCATCGGCAGCGGGCCTTTGCCGACGATGCGCGTCTGCAGGTCCGCCTGGCGCAGAAACAGGCTGGCCGCCTGCTCGATGAATTCCGGCTGACCTTCCTCGATGATCAGAATTGCCTTCTTGCCCTGCGCGAAGCGCGTGAATTCGTCCGGTACCAGCGGATAGGCCACGTTCAAGACGTAGAGCGGAATCTTGGACTCGCCGAACACGTCGGCCAGGCCCAAGCGCTCGAGCGCGCGCAGCACGGTATTGTACAAACCGCCTTGCAGCACGATGCCGACGTCGCAAGCGGCGTTCTCTCCCAAAAATTCATTGAGCCGGCGTTCTTTGACGAATTTGACCGCGGCGGGCCAGCGATGCTCGATCTTTGCCCGCTCCTGGGCGTAAGTCGACGGCGGCAGAATGATGCGGTCGAAAGCGCGCACCGGGTTGTTCATCGCTTGCTGCAGCGTGAATGGCGGGCGGCGATTGTCCTTGGTGCGAAATTGGCCGACCACATGACAGGCGCGGATCCGCAGCATCAGCATCACCGGCGTGCTGCTCGCTTCGGAGAGTTCGAAACCCTGTTCCACCGCCTGCACGATGCAGGGTAGATTCGGGCGCGGATCGAGCAACCACATCTGTGACTTCATCGCGAAGGCATGCGTGCGTTCCTGCATGATGCTCGCGCCCTCGCCGTAATCTTCACCGAGCACGATCAGCGCGCCGCCGATCACTCCGGCCGAGGCAAGATTGGAGAGCGCATCCGAGGCAACATTGGTGCCGACGGTGGACTTCCAGGTCACGGCGCCGCGGATTGGATAATTGACCGACGCGGCGAGCATGGCGGCCGCGGTTGCTTCGCTCGCCGAAGATTCAAACCGCACGCCGAGCTCGCCCAAGATCGGGCTCGCGTCCGAAAGCACGTCCATGAGGTGCGAGATCGGCGCACCTTGGTAGCCGCCCACATACCCGACGCCGGATTGCAGCAGCGCCTTGGTCACGGCGAGAATCCCTTCCCCTTCGAACTCGGCGCCCGCACCGAGGCGCAGCGACTGCACTTCTTTGGCGAATGAACGCTCAGCCATGCAATAAGCTCAGAAAAAAACCAGTATACAGCGCGCGGCGGCCGCTTGAGCCCTAGGGCTGCAACCGGGTGGATGCCCAAGGGACGGCGGGATTCTCGCGGGATGCCTCGAGCGGCCGCGTGAAGCGCGCGCGGTCATGAATGCGGAATTCGCCTTCAACCCACAGTTCGACCGCATCGGCATACAGGCGGTATCCGCCCCAGTTGGGCGGCCGCGGCACCGAGACGGCAATGTTGTCCGGTTCCTCGAAGCCCGGACCTGCGTAAGGAATCCCGAAGCGGCGCGCCTCCTGGGCCACCGCCGCGACCGAGGGCTTTACGCGATTCCACCGGCTGGCTTTGCCGGCTGGCCCACGCGCCGAACTGCTTCTGCCAGGGCCGCGTGCTGAAATAGGCGTCGTTTTCGGCATCGGAGAGCGCTCGCACCTGCCCCTCGGCGCGCACTTGCCGGTGAAGAGTGATCCCAGTGAAATACCACGGCCGCACGCGGATTGGCGGCAAGTTCGCGGCCCTTGCGCGACCGGTAATTGGTGTAGAAAAGATGTAGCCCGCGTTGCGCGGCGATTTCCTTGCATAGCACCACCCGCGCGGACGGATGGCCGCGGCCGTCGACCGTCGCCAGGACCATGGAGTTCGGATTGGGCTGCGCGGCCTCGCGTCGCGCTTCGGCCAGCCACTGGGCCGCCACCTCGAGCGGATTCGCCGGCAGCGGGTCGGGCAGGGTTTCGGTCCAAAATGTCTTTTTGCTGCTGCTCATTAGAGAATGGTAGCCGGGGCCTGCTGCGATAGCGGGCCGGGCGTTGGACGCATCTATCAGGGGATTGATCTTCAATATGAATCTGGATGAATTGCGATCGGCAGCTCACCGAGCTCGACGGTCAGTTGCTGGCATTGGTCGCCAGCCGCCAAGCCCTGAGCGAGCAGGTGGCGGCCGTCAAGCGGGCCACCGGACGGCGCCACCCGGGACTTCGGCCGCGAGCGCGAGGTCATCCTGCGCGGCCGCAACAGCGGCCGAGCGCCTGGGATCTCGCCCGATCTGGCCGAATCGCTGTTGCGGCAGCTCATCCAGTCCTCGCTCGCAACCCAGGAACAAGCCCGCGTTGCGGCTCAGGCCCATGGCAGCGGCAAACGGGCCCTGGTTATCGGCGGGCACGGCAAGATGGGCGGGTGGTTCGCCGATTTCTGGCTTCCCAGGGGTTTCGAGTCGCCATCGCCGACCCCAGGGGGGCCTCGCCGGGCTTCGATCAGGTCGCGGACTGGCAGGACCGATCCGCTGGATTTCGATCTGATCGTGCTGGCGACCCCGCTTGAGCGCGACCGCCGAATCGCTGCAGATGCTGGCGCAGCGCCGCGCCGCGCGGGCTGATTTTCGATCTTGGCTCGCTGAAAACGCCGCTGCGCGCCGGACTCGAGGCGCTGGTCGAAGCCGGCTGCCGGGTCACTTCGCTGCATCCCATGTTCGGACCGGACACCGAGTTGCTGTCCGGGCGGCACGTGATTTTCATCGATCTGGGGGACCAGGCGGCGCTGCAGGAGGCGCAGGAACTGTTCGCCCCCACCATGGCGGAGCGGGTGGTCATGGGATCTGGACGAGCACGATCGCTTGATCGCCTACGTGCTCGGCCTGTCGCACGCGCTCAATATCGCCTTCTTCACGGCGCTCGCCGACAGCGGCGAAGCGGCGCCGCGACTGGCGAAATTGTCGAGCACGACCTTCGATTCGCAGATGGAAGTGGCGAGCCGCGTCGCGGCCGAAAGCCCGGAGCTCTATTTCGAGATCCAAAGCTCGAACGAGTACGGCGACGAGTCGCTGCTGGCGCTGCAACAGGCGGTTGACACGCCTGGTCGCGGCGGTGAAGACCAAAAATGCGCAGGAGTTCACGGCACTCATGAAGCGCGGAAGAGCATATTTGGACGTGCGCGCCAAGCCGCGCGCGCGTTGACCCGGGGATCGCGCATGCCTGAGGGGCACCGAACGGTGGATGACATGATTCAGGAGAATCGAGGCACTCAAGAAGCGGCTCGCGGAATTGACCGCCGAGGCGGCCAACAACGAGACCATCTTGAAGCGCACGCAGGCACGCGAGCTTGACGCTGCTGCGCGCCGACAGCCTGCCGCAGCTGCTGCACGCCATGGTCGACGGCTTGCGCGAGTCCTATTCGCTCGATGCGGTCAGCGTCGTGCTGCTCGATCCGCAGCACGAGGTCCGGCATCTGCTGGTGGCCGGCGGCGACCGGCCGGAGGAGTTCAAGCAGATCTTCTTCGTCGATTCGCTGGTCAGTCTCGCGCCGCAGCTCGCGGCGCTGCACAAGCCGTGGCTCGGCCCCTTCGTCGGGCGCCGACCATCATCTGCTGTTTCCGGGCAACGCCGAATCTCAAAAGCGCCGCGCTGGTGCCGCTGCCGCGCAAGGACCGTGGCCACCGGCGCGCTGTGCTTCGGCAGCCGCGATGCCACGCGCTTCACGCGCCATCACGGCACGGATTTCCTGGCGCACCTGGGCGCGGTCGCGGCCGTCTGCATCGAAAACGCGGTGAACCGAGCGCGCCTGCTGCGCGCCGGCATCACCGATTTCCTGACCGGCTGGCACAACCGGCGCTACCTGCAGCAACGCCTGAAGGAAGAGCTGGCGCGCGCGCAGCGGCGCGGCGGGCACGCATCGCCTGCCTGATGATCGACATCGACAAGTTCAAGGGCATCAACGACGGCTACGGGCACCTCGCGGGAGACAATGCGCTCAAGGAGGTCGCGCAGCGGGTCGAGTCGCAGATTCGCAGCATGGATACCGCGGCGCGCTTCGGCGGCGATGAGTTGGCGATCCTTTGCCCGAAGCCAGCGCCGGCCGAGGCGGCGAAGCTCGCCGAGCGCATCCGCGAGGCGATTGCGCGCGTGCCGTTTGCGCTCACCGCAGAGTTTCGAGCGCAACTTGACCGTGTCCGTGGGCGTTGCGGCGGTCTCGCCCGGGCGCGCACGAGACCGATCTCAAAGCGGTCGCCGACCGGCTGATCGCCGATGCCGATGCGGCGCTTATCGCGCCAAGGCCTTGGGCAGAAACCGGGTGCAGGTCGGAGCCGGACTGAGGGCACAATGGGCCATGCCCGACCCTCAAACGCCCATGACTACATCGACCGGCACGGCTTCCGCGCCAACGTCGGCATCGTCTTGACGCGCGGCATCGGGGAGCTGTTTCTCGGCGGCCGCGTCGGCGGCCGCGGCTGGCAATTCCCGCAAGGCGGAGTCAACCGCGGCGAACCGGTCGAAGAGGCGCTGTTTCGCGAGCTGACCGAGGAAATCGGCCTGGAGCGCCGAGGATGTCGAGGTGCTGGGCTCGACCCGCGGGCTGGCTGCGCTATCGCCTGCCGCGCCAATACGTGCGCGATCGCTGCATCGGCCAGAAGCAGCGCTGGTTTCTGCTGAAGCTCATCGGCGATGAGTCGAAGTTTCGCTTCGACCCCACGCAATCAGCCGGAATTCGACCGCTGGCGCTGGGCCGACTATCTGGACGCCGGTGCGCGAGGTGGTGTATTTCAAGCGGCGGGTATACGTGCGGGCGCTGCACGACTCTCGGCAAGCTGATGTTCACCGACGGCCTGCCGCCGTATCCGGAATGGTGGCCGGCAAATCCCAGCGCGGCCGGGTCGTAGATCGAGGCTGCAGCGAACAGGCTTGACCACCGCCAGCATGACGATGGCGATCAGCAGCAGCGACAGGCAGCTCGTTGAAGCCGCGCATACCACTTGGCGCTGCGCATGTTGCGGTCCGCGCGGCAAAGTCCCGCATCAACTTGTAGCAGTACACGTGGTAGCCGATCAGCAATGCCACCAGCAGCAGCTTGACCTGCAGCCAGGTCATCGGCAGATACCCCGGAGCACTCGACCAGCATCGGCGCGCCGAAAACCAGGCTGGCCGACGCGCCGATGGTCATGATGCGCGAACAAGCGCCGCTCCATGATCTCGAAGCGCTCGCACGCCGATCGAATCCGACGCTTCGGCGTGATAGACGTAGAGCCGCGGCAGATAGAACAGGCCGGCGAACCAGGTGACCACCGAGATGACGTGAAATGCCTTGAGCCACAGCATGATGGTGAGAATAGATGATAACCGCACCGCTGTCTTAGCGGTCGCGGCTTCGTATAAGTCGGAAATCCAGGCCTGCAGCGGGGATGGCGTAGCTTAAAAATGGCCGATTCGTTCAGCAAATTGGTGGTCCGGCCGCACGCGCCAAAGCGCCGCGCGGCGCTGTGGGCGGTCGGTCTGCTGCTCGCCGGAACCATCCTGTACGCCGCGTTCGAGTTGGGGCGCTACGATGCGGGTTTTCGCGTGGTCGATTCGGTGCGCGGCGCATTGTCGGCGAGCTCGTCGCATCCGCGACGCTCGAGGCGGAGAACGAAAATCAACGCGCGCCAACTCGAAGCGGCGGATGTCGCGCCAGCCGCGTGGACCGCGAAGGCTACAAGCAAGTCGAACGCAGTCTCGGCGACATGCAGAGCCAGATCGCGCGGCTGAATCAAGATCTGTCGTTCTACCGCGGGTTGGTGCAGCCCGATTCGCTGATCCACGTCAAAGTGCAGCAGATGCAAATCGTGCCGGACGGGCCCGCCGGGGCGGTACCACCTGAAGTTCGTGCTGATGCAGACCGGAAAACCGGACAAGGAGGTCGTCGGGCAATGCCGCGATCACGCTCGACGGCCTGCTGGGCGGCAAGCCGCTCTCCTTGGGCTATCGCGCAAGTCTCGCCTAACCATCGCGTCAGCCTGGCATACTCTTTCAGTACTTTCAGGAGTACGACGAGCCCATACGAATTGCCGGCGGGTTTCGAGCCGACGCGCGTGGGGGTCGAGATCCACAGCGGCAAGGACGCCAACCACAGTTTCCGGCAGGCCTTCGTCTGGAAGGCGCAGGGAATGTCGGTGGAAACCGAAGCGAACGGCGATATTCCGGCCAAGGGTGAAGCAGATGTTCAAACCGAAACCGAATAAGAACGCAGAAATCGACACGCTGATCGGCGCCAAGACCCGGATCAACGGCGATGTCGAATTCGCCGGCGGATTTCATCTCGACGGCCACATCAACGGCAACGTCAAAGTGCGGTGGACAGCGGCGCGACGTCCTGTCGGTGAGCGAACAGGGCTGCATCGAGGGCTCGGTGTCGTCACCAATATCGTGCTGAACGGCACTGGTCAAGGGCGACATCGAGGCCGGCGATCGCGTCGAACTGGGTCCGAAGGCGCGGGTTCTGGGCAGTGTCAGCTACACGATCATTGAAACTGCCGTCGGCGCCCAAATCAATGGGAAGCTGATCCACAGAAGCAAAGCGGCGGCCCGGGCCGGCCGATTCGCCCGGCCGGCGAGGCGGACGCAGGTCGCAAAGAGGGCGCGTAACTTTGATCGGCCGCCGAGCGGGCTGTAGAATGCAACTATGAGCACAACTTCCGAATCGACTCTGTCCGATGCCGCGCCGCCGATGCCGGATGTGCTGGTCTTCACCGATGCCGCGGCCGGCAAGGTCGGCGAACTGATCCGCGAAGAGGCGAACCCGAACTTGAAACTGCGGGTATTCGTCTCGGGCGGCGGCTGTTCCGGTTTCCAATACGGTTTCACCTTCGACGAGAAGATCGAGGACGGCGATTTCTGCGTCGAGAAGCATGGCGTGCAGCTGCTGGTTGATCCCGATGAGCGCGCAATATCTGATGGGCGCGGAGATCGACTACAAAGAGGATCTGCAGGGCGCCCAGTTCGTCATTCGCAATCCGAACGCGAAAACCACCTGCGGCTGCGGGTCTTCATTCTCAGCCTAGAGAGCCTCGCTCCTCAATGTCGAACGCGTAGATGAGCGGCGGTCGTGTCGTGCCCGACGTGCTCGCCGCCGTCGATCTGGGCTCCAACAGCTTCCACATGGTCGTCGCGCGCTACTCGCACGGCCAGCTCGTCATCCTCGACCGGTTGCGCGAGATGGTGCGTCTGGCCGCCGGCCTGGGCGACAGCGGCCGGCTCGACGACGCCGCGACCGAGCGCGCGCTGCGCTGTCTCGAACGATTCGGCCAGCGCTTGCGCGCCATGCGCGCGGACAGCGTGCGCGTGGTCGGGCACCAATGCGCTTGCGCCGCGCCAAGCGCAAGCGCTGGTTCCTGGAGCGCGCCCGCGCCGCGCTCGGGCACCCCATCGAAATCATCTCCGGGTCTGGAGGAGGCGCGCCTGATTTACTCCGGCGTCGCGCACACCAGCCCCATGAGCCCGGACAAGCGCCTGGTCATCGACATCGGCGGCGGCTCGACCGAAATCGTCATCGGCGAGGGCTTCGATCCGCTGCTGCTCGAGAGCCTGTCGGTGGGCTGCGTGGGCTTGAGCGCCAGTTTTTTCGACGACGGCAGAATCTCCGAAAAGCGCTTCGAGCGTGCGCGCACCGCGGTCAGGCTGGAACTGGAGCCGGTGCAGGAGGCTTACCGCAAAATGGGCTGGCTGCAGGCATTCGGCAGTTCAGGCACCGTGCGCGTCATCGGCGACGTGTTGCGCCGCCTGAATCCCGATTCGCCGCGCATCACGCTCGACAACTTGAACGCCCTCGCGGAGCGGGTCATCGCCGCGGGGCACGTGGATGAGCTGGATCTTGGCCGATGTGGACGCGGAGCGTGCGCCGGTGTTCCCTGCGGGACTGGCGATCCTGCTGGAGGTCGTTGAAAACTTCGGCATCGATCGGGTGCGCGTGGCCGAGGGCGCGATGCGCGAAGGGCTGCTTTACGATCTCATGGGCCGCTTCACCGACGAGGATGCGCGCGTGCGCAGCGTGCGGGCGATGGAAAAGCGCTACCACGTCGACGAGCTGCAGGCCGACCGCGTCGAGGCCACCGCAGTCGGCCTGCTCGAGCAAGTAGAGTCTGATTGGGGTCTGGAAGATCCCGCTGGCCGAGTCGGTGCTGCGCTGGGCCGCGCGGCTGCACGAGACCGGACTCGACATCGCCCATTCCAAGTATCACCGCCACAGCGCCTACCTGCTCGAGCATGCCGACATGCCGGGATTTCCGCGCGAAGAACAGTTGCTGCTCGCCGGCGCTGGTCGGCGGGCACCGCCGCCAGTTGTCGTTCGAATCGCTCGAGGATCTGTTGCCGCCCTGGGATCGGCTCGCGGAGTTTTTGATCGTGCTGCTGCGCCTCGCGGTGCTGCTGCATCGCGGCCGCAGTCCGCAGCCGCTGCCGGAAGTGCGTCTGACGGTCAAAGGCCGCAACATGACGCTGGAACTGCCGCAGCGCTGGATCAAGGAACACCCGCTCACGCTCGAGGATCTCGAGCAGGAGCGCGCCTATCTGAAGGACGCCGGCTTTCGCCTGAACGCTTCGCACGCCGTGAGTTCAGCGACCTCGGCTCATGAGCGCCACCCGCTCGTCGTACAGGCTCAACAGGCGCGCCTGCGCGGAGATCTTCTTCGTCGCCCGTCGGCGCGCGAATACTCGCCCGTCGACGCCCAGCTCCAGGCCTGCATGTCGTCCGCCAGGTACAGCTTCAAATCGTCCGCGACCCGCGCGCTTGAACTCGGGCGCTTCGACCGGGAAGGCGACCTCGATGCGGCGGAACAGATTGCGGTCCATCCAGTCGGCGCTGCCGCAATAGACTTCGCGTGCGCCGGCATTCTCGAAGTAATAGACGCGCGAATGCTCGAGAAAGCGGCCGACGATGGAGCGCACCTTGATGCGGTCGGAAACGCCGCGGACGCCGGGCCTGCAGGCAGCACACGCCGCGGACGATGAGGTCGATGTCGCACGCCGGCGCGCGAGGCGCGGTACAGCGCCTGAATGACGGTCGGTTCGGTCAGCGCGTTGAGCTTTGCGATGATGCGCGCCGGCTTGCCGGCCCGCGCATGCTCGGCCTCGCGGTCGATCTTCGCCAACAGCGCCTGATGCAGGCTGAATGGCGCATGCAGCAGCTTGCGCAGGCTGCGGCACCCGCGTGAGGCCGGTGAGCTGCAGGAAAATCTCGTGGATGTCCTCGCCGATGGCTTCGTCGGCGGTCATCAGGCCGTAGTCGGTGTAGAGCCGCGCGGTCTTGGCGTGGTAATTGCCGGTGCCCAGATGGCAATAGCGGCGCAGGCCTTTCTCCTCGCGGCGCACGACCATGACCAGTTTTGCGTGGGTCTTGAAGCCGAATACGCCGTACATGACGTGCGCGCCGGCTTCCTGCAGCTTGGTGGCGAGCTCGATGTTCGCCTCTTCGTCGAAGCGCGCGCGCAGCTCGATGATGACCGTGACGTCCTTGCCCGCCTGCGCGGCTTCGACCAGCGGCGCCGACGATGGCCGAGTCGCTGCCCGCCCGATACAGAGTCTGCTTGATCGCGAGCACCTGCGGATCGCTGGCCGCCTGCCTGATGAAATCGGTGACCGGGCCGAATCCTTGGAACGGGTGATGCAGCAGCACGTCGCCGGCGCGCAGGGTGGAGAAGAGGTCGCTGCCGCACGCGCAGGCGCTCCGGAATGCTCGGGCGTGAAGGCGCGTATTTGAGCTCGGCGCGATCCACCAGATCGTACACGCGCCATCAGGCGATTGAGGTTCACCGGCCCCGACACCTTGTAGAGATCGTCCGGCGGTGAGCGCGAATTGCTCCGAGCAGATAGGCGAGAATCTCCTCCGGGCAATCGTGCGCGGTCTCCAGCCGCACGGCATCGCCGTAGCGGCGCGAGGCCAGCTCGCCCTCCACCGCGCGCAGCAGGTCATCGACTTCTTCCTGCTCGACGAACAAATCGCTGTTGCGCGTGACGCGGAACTGATAGCAGCCGCGCATGTGCATGCCCGCGAACAGCTTGGATACGAACGCCTCGACGATGGTGCCCAGGAACACGAAATTGCGGCTGCCGAGCTCGTCGGGCAGGCGGATCAGCCGCGGCAGCGAGCGCGGCGCCTGCACCACGGCGAGGCCGCTGTTGCGTCCGAAGCCGTCCTCGCCCTCGACCACGACCGCGAAATTCAAGCTCTTGTTGAGAATTTTCGGGAACGGGCCGCGCCGGATCGAGCGCCAGCGGGCTCAACACCGGCTCGACCTCGCGGGTGAAGTAATCCTTGAGCCAGGCCGCCTGCGCTTCGGTCCAGGTTTCCGGCGAGACGAAAATGATGCCGTTCCGCGCGAGCTCGGGCATGAGCACATCGTTCAGCACCTCGTATTGCTCGTCGACCAGGCGCACCGCGCGCACGCGGATGGCCTTCAGTTGCTCGGGCACCGACAATCCGTCGGGGCCCGCCCTGAACCGCGCCGGCTTCCTGCAGCTCCTTGAGGCTGGCGACCCGGATCTCGAAGAACTCGTCGAGATTGGCGCAGGAGATGCATAGGAATCGGACCCGCTCGAGCATTGGAATGCTGGCGATCCTTGGCCTGATCCAGCACGCGCTGATTGAATTCCAGAAACGACAGTTCGCGGTTGAAGTACAGCTGCGGAGCTCTGCAGGTCGGTGTCGTTCATGCGTCCCTCAAGCGTAGCGATACACGCCGCCCAATATGCGCGCGCCCTTGGCGCCGGTAACGCTGCCCGCGCTAGAAGTCAGGCCCTCGAGCGTACGCTTGGCGAACCAAGCGAAGGCGATCGCTTCGACATAATCGGGATCCAACCCGAGCGCGGCGGTGCTCGCGACGCGGTTGGGGGCCACCAACGCCGCGATGGCACTGAGCAATCCCAAGTTGTGCGCTCCGCCTCCGCACACATAGAGCGCCGCGCCCGGCGCATATTGGCGCACTGCGGCCGCCAGGGTGCACGCCGTGTACTGCCGCAACGTGGCCTGAACATCGCGCGGCGCGCGGGAGAACAGGCCCAGCCGGTTCTCGAGCCATGGCAGGTTGAACAACTCGCGCCCGGTGCTCTTGGGCGGCGCCAGCCGCAGAAACGGCTCGTCCAGCAATTCATGCAACAGCGTCTCATCCACCTGTCCGGATGCCGCCCACGCGCCGTCGGCATCGAAATCCTTGCCCAGGTGGCGCGCAATCCAGGCATCGAGCAGGCGATTCGCCGGGCCGGTATCAAAGCCGGTGACGCTGCTGCCCCGGTTCAGAATGGTGATGTTCGCGATGCCGCCCAAGTTGGCAATGACCCGGTCTTCCGCGCCGCTGCGAAAAACCTGATCGTGAAACACGGGCAACAGAGGCGCTCCTTGGCCGCCCGCCGCCACGTCTCGGCGGCGGAAATCAGCGACCACCGACACGCCGGTCATCTCGGCGAGCGTGTTGGGATCGCCGATCTGCCAGGTGAAAGGCACATCCAGGTCCGGGCGGTGGCGCAGCGTCTGCCCGTGACTGCCGATGGCCGCTACCCGTTCCGCGCCGATGCCCGCGGTCTGCATCAGCGCTAGCGCCGCCTGAGCGAACGCCATCCCGATCTCCACGTCGATCTGGCCAACCTCGTCGAGCGCAACCTGGTCGGCGCGATCGATGAGCGCGGAGATCCTGTGCTTGAGTTCGGGTTCGAACGGCGTGGCGCTGGTGGCGATGATGGAGAGCGGCGCCACGCTGAAATCCACCAAGGCCGCATCGATGGCGTCCATGCTCGTTCCGGAAATCAAACCGAGATAAATCCCCATGGTGCGGCCGGTCAATTGACGCTGGCTTTGGAGCGCGGCTCGGCCGCGCCCGGCGCTACCGCGCTCGAGGAGCCGGCCGGCGCGCTGCCTGGCGCCGAGCCTGCGACCGGTGCCGCACCGGGCGCTGGCGCAACGGCTGCAACGGCGGCGGGCGGCTGCGGCGGCGACAGGTCGGCGAGCAGCGGCGCCGCCATTTCGCGAAACCTTTGCAAATCCTGCGCGCGCAGCGGTTCGGCTCCGGGCAACTGCACCGTTTGAGGATTGCGGTGCACGCCGTTCGTCAGGTATTCGTAGTGCAAGTGGGGGCCGGTGGCCAATCCGCTCATGCCGACATAGCCGATGACCTCGCCTTGCTGCACGCGCGTCCCGACATGAATGTTCCGCGCGAATCGCGACATGTGACCATAGAGAGTCGAGATATTGGCTCCGTGGGAAAGAACGATGGCATTGCCGTAGCCGCCACGCTGGCCGACGAAACTGACACGGCCGTCGCCGGCCGCGTGCACCGGTGTGCCGATGGGCGCCGCGTAGTCGGTGCCCATGTGTCCTCGAATCAGATTCAAGATCGGGTGACGGCGGTGCGGGTTGAATGCGGAACTAACGCGGGTGAATTCGAGCGGCGCCCGCAGGAACGCTTTGCGCATCGGCCAGCCCGGCCGGCGTGTAGTAACCGGCGTGGCCGTTTTCGCCGACGTAGCGCACCGCGCGATACACCTTGCCGTTGTTGACGAACTCGGCCGCCAGCAAATCGCCGTCGCGAAGGTATTTTCCATCCTGGAAGATTTGCTCGTACACCGCGGTGAACCGGTCGCCCTCGCGGATGTCGAGCACGAAGTCGATGTCCCAGGCAAAAACGTTGGCAAGCTTGAGCGCCACCGTGTCGGAAATGTCAGCCGCTCCGGCGGCTTGGAACAGCGACGAATCGATCGTGGCCCGCGCGGTACGCACGCGTACCTGCACCGGATTGTCGATCATCTTCGCCTCGAAACCGCGTCTTGGCGCACCACGTCGAGCGTTTGCGTCTCGCTCACCTTGCGCGTGAGCTCTTTGATGTCGCCATCGGTGTGCGTGAGCTTGATCGAGTCGCCCGGTTTCAAGAAGTCCAGGCTCTGGCGGATGCCCGGCAGGTTGCGGATCGCCGCGAGGTCGGACTTGTTGAGCGCCATGCGCCGAAAAATCGCGTCGAGGGTGTCGTTTCTGCCGACGACGACTTCGATGATCGAGGCAACACTGGCCTGCTGCGCCATGATCGGGGGCGGTGTGGTCTGTGCGGGGGCCGGCGCGGCGACGGCGGAAGAGGCCTGTGGGGCCGGAGCGGCCGGGGTATCTGCGCGATTGAAATGCCAACCCATGAAAGCCAGCGCGGCCAGCGCGGTACAAGCCAGCGTGCCCGTCGCTAATTTCTTGATTCGCGAAGAATTTTTCCAGATTCCGAGAATGTTGCGGGGCACCGGCGATTCCTAGCGAGATGACCTCGTAGGCTATCTGTCGCTCCCAATGGGGTCAATCACCGGTAAACCGTGACCCGCATCATCGTGCCTTTCGTGGGCTATCCGGGACGCTTCGTCTGGCACTGCCACATCCTCGAGCATGAGGACAACGAGATGATGCGGCCGTACGAAATATTGCCGTCAGGTGCGGCGAATCAAACCGTGGCGCTTTTTCCCGACGCTGAGGCGCGCCGTGCCGCTGTGCCCTAAGTCCGCATCGGTCACCCTGGCCGTCGCGCCCGTCACCGTCTGATCGTTCAGACGCACGCCGCCTTGATCTATCAGGCGGCGCGCTTCGCTCTTGGATGCCGCCATGCCGAGGGCGATCGCGACGTCGACGATCATCGCCGGTTCGCCGGCCTTCAGCAGGAAGGTGGGCAAGCCCTCGGCAGCGCCGCCGGCGAAGGCGCGCGCGGCGGTGGCGGCTGCTTCGGCGGCGCTTGCGTCGCCGTGGCAGAGGCGTGTGGCTTCCGTGGCGAGGATTTCCTTGGCGGCATTGATTTCCGCATCCTCGAGGCTTTCGAGCCGCTTAATTTCCTGCGAGCGGCAGGTCGGTGAACAGGCGCAAAAACCGGCCGACGTCGCCGTCCTCGGTATTACGCCAAAACTGCCAATAGTCGTATGGCGACAGGCGATTCGGGTTGAGCCATACGGCGCCGCTCGCGGTCTTGCCCATTTTCGCGCCTGAGGCAGTCGTGATCAGCGGCGAGGTCAGCCCGAACAATTGCGCGTCGCTCATGCGCCGCCCGAGTTCCACACCCTGCACGATGTTGCCCCATTGATCGCTGCCGCCCATCTGCAAGATGCATCCGTAGCGTTTGTTGAGCTCCACGAAATCGTAGCCTTGCATGATCATGTAATTGAATTCGAGAAATGTCAGCGGTTGCTCGCGCTCCAGGCGCAGCTTGACGCTGTCCATGGTCAGCATGCGGTTGATGGTGAAATGCCGGCCGACGTCGCGAAGAAAGTCGATGTATTGAGATCCTAGAGCCACATCATCGTTGTTGGCCATGATTGCGCCGCACGGGCCGTGTCGCTCGAAGTCCAGAAAGCGCGCGAATATGGCGCGGATGCCGGCGATATTGGCGTTGATCTGCTCTTCGGTCAGCAGCTGCCGGGTCTCATCGCGGCCCGACGGGTCCCCGACCTTGGTGGTGCCCCCGCCCATCAGAACGATGGGACGATGGCCCGCCTGCTGCAAGCGGCGCAGCAACATGATCTGTACCAGGCTGCCGATGTGCAGGCTGTCGGCCGTCGCATCGAAGCCGATGTATGCGCAAATCACGCCGGAATGCGCGCGGCATCGAGGCCCGCGGCATCGGTTATCTGGTGGATGAAGCCGCGCTCGCTCAAAGCGCGCAGAAAATCGGACTTGAATGGACCCATTGACTTGAGAAATCCTAAAGATCGGCGCGCGATCAAAAGCGGCATTTTGCACCGGATCTGCGGCGCGCTGTCTGACTATTGCGCGCTCGATGCTGGGTCCCCGGCCAGGTGCGGAGCCAGGGGCGGGCCCGCCAGTCGGGGAAATCGCTGCTTGCGGTACCCGATGCCAAGCGACGGGCGGTTGACAGGCTCAAGCGCACGGCTATACTGCGCGCCCTTCCAACTAAAACGCGTTTTTCGAGACTTTCCGGCGATTGACGGGGTCCGAAAACGCGCTATACTTGGAAGTTCGCCCGAGGCCTTTGTCGCCGCGGGTTATTCTTTAAAAATTCGAATAGGTAACTTGTGCGGGGACTCGCGTCGATGCGCCTTTGGTGCAATTGATGATTCGAGTTCCAAACGACCAGATGTTCATTCGTGAACAGATGAGAGTTTGGGATCGAGATTGCTTCAGTGACTAAAGTGTTATTAACTGAAGAGTTTGATCCTGGCTCAGATTGAACGCTGGCGGCGTGCCTAACACATGCAAGTCGAGCGGTAACAGGTGTAGCAATACATGCTGACGAGCGGCGAACGGGTGAGTAATGCTTTGGAATCTTCCCAGTAGTGGGGGATAACCAGGCGAAATATTGGCTAATACCGCATACGTCTGTAAGGGGAAAGCGGGGGATCGTAAGACCTCGCGCTATTGGATGAGCCAAAGTCGGATTAGCTAGTTGGTGGGGTAATGGCCCACCAAGGCGACGATCCGTAGCTGGTCTGAGAGGACGACCAGCCACACCGGAACTGAGACACGGTCCGGACTCCTACGGGAGGCAGCAGTGGGGAATATTGGACAATGGGGGAAACCCTGATCCAGCGATGCCGCGTGTGTGAAGAAGGCCTGCGGGTTGTAAAGCACTTTTAGTGGGGACAAAAAGCGACGGGCTAATACCCTGTGGTCTTGATTTAACCCACAGAAGAAGCACCGGCTAACTCTGTGCCAGCAGCCGCGGTAATACAGAGGGTGCGAGCGTTAATCGGAATTACTGGGCGTAAAGCGCGCGTAGGCGGTTTGGTAAGTCAGATGTGAAATCCCCGGGCTTAACCTGGGAACTGCATTTGAGACTGCCTGGCTAGAGTATGGAAGAGGGAAGTGGAATTTCCGGTGTAGCGGTGAAATGCGTAGATATCGGAAGGAACACCAGTGGCGAAAGCGGCTTCCTGGTCCAATACTGACGTTCAGGTGCGAAAGCGTGGGGAGCAAACAGGATTAGATACCCTGGTAGTCCACGCCATAAACGATGAGAACTAGATGTTGGGAGGGTCTGCCTCTCGGTGTCGTAGCTAACGCGTTAAGTTCTCCGCCTGGGGAGTACGGCCGCAAGGTTGAAACTCAAAGGAATTGACGGGGACCCGCACAAGCGGTGGAGCATGTGGTTTAATTCGATGCAACGCGAAGAACCTTACCTGGTCTTGACATCCTCAGGAACCCTGCAGAGATGCGGGAGTGCCTTCGGGAACCTGAGAGACAGGTGCTGCATGGCTGTCGTCAGCTCGTGTCGTGAGATGTTGGGTTAAGTCCCGCAACGAGCGCAACCCTTGTCCTTAGTTGCCATCATTTAGTTGGGAACTCTAAGGAGACTGCCGGTGACAAACCGGAGGAAGGTGGGGATGACGTCAAGTCATCATGGCCCTTATGACCAGGGCTACACACGTGCTACAATGGTCGGTACAAAGGGTCGCTAAGCCGCAAGGTGGAGCCAATCCCAGAAAACCTATCGTAGTCCGGATCGGAGTCTGCAACTCGACTCCGTGAAGTCGGAATCGCTAGTAATCGTAGATCAGCATTGCTACGGTGAATACGTTCCCGGGTCTTGTACACACCGCCCGTCACACCATGGGAGTTGATTGCACCAGAAGCAGGTAGCCTAACCGCAAGGAGGGCGCCTACCACGGTGTGTTCAATGACTGGGGTGAAGTCGTAACAAGGTAGCCGTACGGGAACGTGCGGCTGGATCACCTCCTTTAAAGAGACAGCGCCAACGGCAAGTTGGCGCGAGCCCCCATCACAAGTTACCTATTCAAATGTTTAGTTGGTTGGGCCCTTCATCGGGCAAGTCCGACGCCGACCCCATATTTGACCGCAAGAGGGGTCTGTAGCTCAGTTGGTTAGAGCGCACCCCTGATAAGGGTGAGGTCGGAGGTTCAACTCCTCCCAGACCCACCATATCGTCGGATGGGTCGAGCGTCGAGCAAGTCGTGGTTCTGCAAGCGGACGGGGCCATAGCTCAGCTGGGAGAGCGTCGCTTTGCAACGCGAAGGTCGTCGGTTCGATCCCGACTGGCTCCACCAACTCATTCGATGCTACCAGCGGCGTGTCATGAGTCATGCGCGAGTCGTCATCTAGCTCGCATGACTCATGGCATGCGACGTCGCGGGAGCTCGTGTGTGTTCTTTAAAAATTCGGCAATTTGTTTTGACGCTCAAACGTAGATGTCATCTCTCAATCTACGGATGAGATGTCGCATTCGAGAACCAGTTGATTGAATTTTTGATATGACTCCAAATCGCTTGGGGTTATATGGTCAAGTGAATAAGCGCACATGGTGGATGCCTTGGCGACAGAAGGCGATGAAGGACGTAGTAGCCTGCGATAAGCTTCGGGGAGCCGGCAAATATGCTTCGATCCGAAGATTTCCGAATGGGGAAACCCACCTGCTTAGGCGGTACCTTTAACTGAATACATAGGTAAAGGAGCGAACCCGGGGAATTGAAACATCTCAGTAACCGGAGGAATAGAAATCAACCGAGATTCCGCTAGTAGTGGCGAGCGAACGCGGAACAGCCCAGTGCTCATAATTGCGTAAGTTCTAGTGGAACAGTCTGGAAAGTCTGGCCATAGCGGGTGATAGCCCCGTACACGAAAGGGCGAGCGCATGGAGCACGAAGAGTAGGGCGGGACACGTGCAATCCTGCCTGAACATAGGGGGACCATCCTCCAAGGCTAAATACTCTCTACCGACCGATAGTGAACCAGTACCGTGAGGGAAAGGCGAAAAGAACCCCGGAGAGGGGAGTGAAATAGAACCTGAAACCGTGTGCGTACAAGCAGTGGGAGCCCCGCAAGGGGTGACTGCGTACCTTTTGTATAATGGGTCAGCGAGTTACTTTTAGTGGCGAGGCTAACCGAATAGGGGAGCCGTAGGGAAACCGAGTCTTAATCGGGCGTTTCAGTCGCTAGGAGTAGACCCGAAGCCAGTCGATCTATCCATGGCCAGGGTGAAAGTAGGGTAATACCTACTGGAGGCCCGAACGAACCACCGTTGCAATAGTGCGTCGATGAGCTGTGGATAGGAGTGAAAGGCTAATCAAGGCTGGTGATAGCTGGTTCTCCCCGAAAGCTATTTAGGTAGTGCCTCGTGTATTCACCCTTGGGGGTAGAGCACTGTTTCGACTAGGGGTTCATCCCGTTCTACCAAATCTATGCAAACTCCGAATACCAGGAGTGTTATCACGGGAGACACACGGCGGGTGCTAACGTCCGTCGTGAAGAGGGAAATAACCCAGACCGCCAGCTAAGGTCCCAAAATTTCGGCTAAGTGGTAAACGATGTGGGAAGTCTAAAACAGCCAGGAGGTTGGCTTAGAAGCAGCCATCCTTTAAAGAAAGCGTAATAGCTCACTAGTCTAGTCGGCCTGCGCGGAAGATTTAACGGGGCTTAAGCCGTGTACCGAAGCTATGGGTTTGATGTCTTCGGATCGTTAAGCGGTAGGGGAGCGTTCTGTACGCCTGCGAAGGTGAACTGTGAGGTTCGCTGGAGGTATCAGAAGTGCGAATGCTGACATGAGTAACGATAATACGGGTGAAAAACCCGCACGCCGAAAACCCAAGGTTTCCTGCGCAATGTTAATCAGCGGAGGGTGAGTCGGATCCTAAGGCGAGACCGAAAGGTGTAGTCGATGGAAAGCAGGTTAATATTCCTGCACCGATCATTACTGCGATGGGGTGACGGAGAAGGCTAAACTATCCGGGGTTGGTTCCCGGTTCAAGGTGTAGGGAGATCTTCCAGGTAAATCCGGAGGGTCATTAATCCCAAGAACTGAGTACGAGGTTTCTTCGGAGACCGAAGTTGTTGATGCCACGCTTCCAGGAAAAGCCTCTAAGCTTCAGGTAATGATCGTCCGTACCGTAAACCGACACTGGTGGGTGAGAGGAAAACTCTAAGGCGCTTGAGAGAACTCGGGTTAAGGAACTCTGCAATTTGACACCGTAACTTCGGGAGAAGGTGTGCCTTTGTTTGTGATGGGATTTACTCCCTGAGCGGATAGAGGTCTCAGATAATCGGGGGCTGCGACTGTTTATCAAAAACACAGGACTCTGCGAACACGAAAGTGGATGTATAGGGTCTGACGCCTGCCCGGTGCCGGAAGGTTAATTGATGGGGTCAGCCGCAAGGCGAAGCTCTTGATCGAAGCCCCGGTAAACGGCGGCCGTAACTATAGGCATGTTGGTAAACGAGAGAGTCGAGTCGACGATGTAGAGTTCGTGGGTAAGTAAATTAGGACAACTTCTATAGTTGTAGTTACGTAAATAAACTTGGCTATATGCTGGAAACACTGAGTATCTGAAGGTACTCGTCGCCAAGATGCTGGGCGGCAGTGACAATCTTTCAGTGCAGTCAATCAGCAGGAAAGGCCGGTTTTCGCCGGAATCCTCAGAGACTTTACGCCAGGCTCCCTTTTCGGGGAGATGATAAAGTCCGAACTGCATGGCGACATGCAGGAGTAAAGCGCAATGCAATACTCCATTGACACGTGACTTTTGCGTGTTGGTGAACGACCAGAACGGTCCTAAGGTGAGAATCGCTGCCTTAGTAAAATTTGGCTATATGCTGGAATCCCCGTGAATGCTGCGATACTCGCTGTGACAGATCGAAGATCTAGTCACGCGAACCGGATTTGCGATGAGTCGACGAGCAGTGAAAATTCGTCAGCTGCAGTCAAATCAGCAGGAAAGATCCTGAGTTCAAATTATCAGAATCCTCAGAGACTGCACGCCAAACGCCGATATTCCGATCGGTGAAGATATATCCGATCATGCAATGGCGAACATCGTCAGGGACTGATACGCCTGAGGAGTGCGCTCACCATCATTCAAACAAATACGCGATGTATAATCCAATAACATCGATAGCGAAATTCCTTGTCGAGTAAGAACATTGCACCAGGGTCAGTGGTGGTCACTGATTCCGTATGACCGGCTCAAATCGGTGGAACCCTAACTGACGTCTGTGCAAGTTGCGTCGATGTGGCAATACCGAGGGTGATTCGATGGATACGCGCATTCAAGTCGCATCGTTTCCCGTGACGACTTAATGGGTGCGAGCAATCAGCAGGATGGCTGGTCAATGACCATAATCCTCAGAGACTACACGCCAGACTTCATGCAACATGAGATGAAGATATAGTCCCATCTGCATGGCGACATGCAGGATAATGAACGTATCAGTCATATGCTTAAGTCTAAGAGATCGAGCGAAATTCCTTGTCGGGTAAGTTCCGACCTGCACGAATGGCGTAACGCTGGCCCCACTGTCTCGACCCGAGACTCAGTGAACTTGAAATCGCTGTGAAGATGCGGCGTTGCTGCGGAAAGACGGAAAGACCCCGTGAACCTTTACTATAACTTTACACTGAACTTTGAATTTGTTTGTGTAGGATAGCTGGGAGCCTATGAAGTGGGGACGCTAGTTCTCATGGAGGCAACCTTGAAATACCAGCCTGACAACTTCGCAGTTCTAACCTTGGCCCGTAATCCGGGTTGGGGACAGTGTATGGTGGGTAGTTTGACTGGGGCGGTCTCCTCCCAAAGAGTAACGGAGGAGTACAAAGGTACCCTCAGCGCGGTCGGTCATCGCGCATAGAGTGCAATGGCATAAGGGTGCTTAACTGCGAGACGGACATGTCGAGCAGGTACGAAAGTAGGTCATAGTGATCCGGTGGTTCTGTATGGAAGGGCCATCGCTCAACGGATAAAAGGTACTCCGGGGATAACAGGCTTATTCCTCCCAAGAGTCCACATCGACGAAGGAGTTTGGCACCTCGATGTCGGCTCATCACATCCTGGGGCTGTAGCAGGTCCCAAGGGTATGGCTGTTCGCCATTTAAAGTGGTACGCGAGCTGGGTTCAGAACGTCGTGAGACAGTTCGGTCCCTATCTGCCATAGGCGTTGGAGATTTGAGGGGAGCTGCTCCTAGTACGAGAGGACCGGAGTGGACGTATCTCTGGTGTACCGGTTGTCACGCCAGTGGCACTGCCGGGTAGCTATATACGGACGGGATAACCGCTGAAAGCATCTAAGCGGGAAGCCCCCCCCAAGATTAGATCTCCCTGGACCTTTAAGGTCCCTAAAGGGCCGTCGAAGACTACGACGTTGATAGGCTGGGTGTGTACGCGCAGTAATGCGTTTAGCTAACCAGTACTAATTGACCGTGAGGCTTGACCATATAACCCCAAGCGATTTGCCTAACGTCGAGATCGTGTTTGGGACAATCAATTGACTTGAATGCGACAAATCCTGGATAACTTCTGGGGTCGAAACAAATTGTGCGAATTCGCGATGGGCGCTAGCATGACTAGCGCCCATTGCAACCGGTTTGCCTGGCGGCCATAGCGAGTGGGAACCACCCGATCCCTTTTCGAACTCGGAAGTGAAAACGCTCAGCGCCGATGCTAGTGTCGACTTTGTCGATGTGAAAGTAGGTCACTGCCAGGCTCTTAATTTGATGAAAATGAAACCCTCACCGACACCATGTCGGTGAGGGTTTTTTTTCGGCCTAGGTCCGCCGGCGCCGGCCAACTGCCCTCGTCATAGCGGCGCGCAAGGTAGCCCCGGCGACCGCGCCGGGGACCCCTTCTGCGAGCGTTCTGAGATGCCCCATACATTCCAGCGCGCCCAGAGAGCCAAATCAACGCTCAATGTCGTTGAAAAAGATCCGTCATCACCTCCGCGCTTTCATCGCACGCGTGATTCAAACACGGCAGACCAAAGCTGGCTTCCATGGTCTTCAGCAACGAGAAATGCGTATAAAACTTATCGCTCTTGAGCCCATAGCCATCCTGATCGTTGGTACTGACCAGCAGTGCGACCTGGTTGGTGGTTGGCTTTACGCTGTAGTCATTTTCGTCCCAGACGATGACCAATGCATTGTTGCCGCGCTTCCATGCGGGTGAACTCTTGATCGCCGTGACGAGACGCTCGAGGGCCTGGTCGCCTTCGTACATGAGCGCAGGGTTCAGCCCGACGAGCGTGCCGTTGTCGTTCGGATCGTAGTCGCATTCGGGACCCGCCGTGGCGCCACCTCGACCATGCTGGTCGTGGCACTGGTTCGGAACAATATAGACCAGGTTTGGCAGTGCACCCTTGGCGAGATCCTGGAACAGGCCCCCACTTCCGCCGAACCCGACCACATTCTTGAGACTATTGCGGCTGTCGGTGCCTTCCTGAACATTGGCAAAGTAAGCAAAGGGGTTGTGCTTCGCAGCGTAAAGACCCTGCACGGTGCCATTCACCGTACCCGTCTCATCGCCACCCAACACCGGAATTGTGAAATTGCTGGTCGTCGATACTGTCGCCGGCGGAACGGGTGAATTGGCGATCAAGGTGAGATTCGAGAACAGCCCATCCGCGGAGTTCACTCGGTCGGCGCCCGAGGGGGGCAGTGACTCTTCGTAGGCCTTCCAGCTCAGGCCGTATTCGACCAATTGATCAGCAATGGTCTTCGCCGTCGTGTTGGATGCTGCGGCGAACGACACCCTACCATCAACATCGATGTCGCACCCGGCACCGGTGGTCGGGTTGCCAACGGTTTCGTTGCTGCAATCGATTGCGGGAGTCGCGGCATCCGTACCGGTGCCCTCGATGGGACAGATCGGTGCCGATACGGATTCCAATGAGACAAAGCCATTGCTTAAGTTCGCGGCGCAGCTGCCGTGCCAATTGGGCGAGTTATCGTTGCGCACGCCGAAATTCGAGCCCCCGACGATCTCGAGGTAATTGGTCAAACTGGGGTGGCCAACGGCAAAATAGTTGGTGGCAATATTTGCATTCTTCGCGAAATGATTGATGAACGGCATGTTCGGATTGCCGATGACCTGAGCGTAAGCGTGGTTTTCCATCATGATCAAAAAGACGTGATCAAGGTGTGGAACCCCGCGCGGAATGGGCCCTTCGGCGCCGAACGCGCTGCCGGTGATGGCTGCGGCGGCGAGTCCCGCCAGCACGGCTCTAAATCGACACTGATTTTTCATTATAAAGAACTCCTCATTGGAAATCGTAGATGCGTTGTGGATGAACACCAAGACCGGCGCAGAGCGCAGGTAGCTTGCCAAGGCTAAGGAGTCCAGGTGAAGGATCGATGACAGGAGGACAGGAGGAGCGTCGCTGCAAAGTGTTCTGGACATTTGCGAGAGCAATCGCTCGTGGCCCGACGCTATTTTCGGATGCGTGGCTTGGCGGCCGGCCCGTCCGTCGCTCGGAGTCACCGCGGTGAGCGAACCCCACGCCGCACATCCGCTCCGACTTTGATCGGCGCGCTCTCCGGTATGACCTGCTGGGCGATCAGCCCGACGATCACGCCGCCGATCATGTACCACGCCGGCGCCAGCGGATTGCCGGTCAGGCGCGTGAGCCATGCCACGATGAATTGCGCCGATCCGCCGAAGATGGAAATCGACAACGCATAGATGATGCCGAACGCGCCTGAACGCACCCGATGCGGCAGCGATTCGTTGACCGCGATCAGCGACGCGGAAGCGGACAGCGTCGAGGCGCAGGCCAGGACCGCGCAGGCGACGTACAGCGCGGAACTGCTGCGCACGCGTTCGAGCAACATGAAGCACGGAAAGACCGCGAGCGCCAGGCACAGCCACGGGATGATCATCACGCGTTTGCGTCCGACCCTATCCGAAAGCCAGCCCCCCAACGGATCGCATATGACGCCGCACAGGCCGACGACCGCGGTCGCGCCGAAGGCGATTCTCGCCGGCATCCCCAGGGTGGAATTGGCATAGGTGGTCATGTAATTGAGCAGGTAGCTGGTGGTCGTTCCGGAGGCCAGCAAGGCCAAGCCCGCCGCGGCGACGCGAGAGTAGCTGCGTATGGTCGGCACATCGCGCGCATCGTGCAGCGGCTGCAGTGTCTCGGCGAGCGTCCGCCGCAGCAGCACGCCGAACGGAACGATCACCGCGCCGGCGAGCAGCGCCACGCGCCAGCCCCAGCTGTCCAGCGCGGCGGGATCCAAGATGCTGGCAAGGCCCACGCCCACCACGCCGGCGACCATCACGGCAACATCGGCGCTGGTTGCTTGCAGTGAAATATAGAACCCGCGGCGCAACGGCGGCGCCGCCTCCATCAAGAACGCGGTGCTTGGTCCGACTTCGCCGCCCAGCGCGAAACCTTGAATGAGCCTGAAGCAAATCGCCAGGATGGGCGCGGCAATCCCGATGGACGCGTAGGTGGGTATCAGCGGCAAGCCCGTCACACCGATGCCGATCAAGGTAAATGAGGCGATCATGGCCGGCTTGCGGCCTATGCGATCGCCGAGCCTTCCCAATACGAAGGCGCCGAGAGGTCGCGTGAGAAATCCGGCGCCGAAAGTGGCCAGCGATGCCAGCAAGCTGGTGCCGGGAGTATCGGAAGGAAAAAATGCACGGCCGATCTGCGCGGCGAAAAATGCATAGGTGACGAAATCGTAGAACTCGATGGCGTTGCCGAGGGCGACCGCGATGACATGTCGGACCGGCAATCCCGTCGGCGTGATGGTACTGATGCGATTCTCGGCGCAGCGCTGTGATGGCGCACTATGGCGGTTACACCCGCGTTTTAACAGGCCCGGGCGCTGGGCGGTCTCGAGCCGCCGGCCCGGGCCCGGCAAACTGACGGTTTGCCGCCGAATTGCGGCCCCGCAGGACCGCAATTCAGCAATCGACGCAGCGCAGCCTAGAACTTGGCAGTAAACGCCACGAACAGCTGGCGGCCGAACTGATCATAGGCGTCGTAAGTGTTTGCTCCGCCACCGGCAACGATGTTGTTGTCGATGATTGGCGGATCCTTGTCCAAAACATTATTCGCGCCGGCGCGCAACTGCAGGGTTTTGTTGACCTGCCACGTGGCCTCGAGGTCCAGGTAGCTGAAGGATGGGATCTTGCGTTGAAATCGTCGTAAACACCGTTGGGCGAGGAGTCATGCAGCGTCGGATCGTTGGTGTTGTTGTCCTGCGAAACCCCACCGATAAAGCGCCAGGTCGCGGATGCGGAGACTCCCCAGGGTGTTTGCCAGGTCGAACGAAAAATATGATGCCAGCGAGGATTGATCGTCTGACAGGTAAAGCCGAAGAGGCCGGCACAATCATACGTATGCGCCCCTACGTACGGGGTTGATTCGTTATGCTGCAAATAGGAGCCGTTCATCTCGAACGCCAGATCGCCGAAGCCCGGCGGCAAATCCAGCCGGTAATTGAGTTGCACATCGATGCCGCTGACCAGCGCTGCACCGATGTTGACGTTGGTCTGGACGAAATAGCCTCCGGAAGCGATGCTGGCGCCGGTCAATCCGCCGGTATTGAACGAGCGGACGATCTGGCTGCAGTACAGCGGATTCCCGGTGTTCGCGCAGTTGGACAGAATCACCGCAGCCGGCAGGGTCGTGATCTCGCCCTTCACCGCGATGTGAAAGTAGTCGATGCTGCCGGTGAAGTGCGGAATCTGCCGCGGCGCGAAGTTGAGGCCCACCGTATAGGTCTCGGCCTGTTCCGGTTTGAGATCCGGGTTGCCGCCCGCCAACTGGGACAGCTGTCCGGCCGCACCCTGCGGCACCGAGCCGCTGTTGTATTGTGCGGCAGTCACGCCCGTGCGCTCGCACTGAAGGAGCGTGTATGTGATGGGCGGGGCGCAGGGGTCGTTGCCGAACTGAAAGCCTCCGACGAGCTGCGGGTTGTAGAGCTCGACCACGCTTGGCGCGCGAATCGCCTTGTCGTACGAGACCCGCAAGCGATAATCCTCGATCGGTGAGTACTGCACTTCAAACTTGTAGGTATTGGTAATGGTCGAAGGAGCCGCGGCGTACGAATAATCGGAGTGCCGGAATCCGGTATCGAACAACAGGTCCTTGGCGAACGGCTTGTCCTGCACGAGCGGCGCGCGAAGTTCGGCGAACTCCTCGCCAACCGAGATGCTATTGTCGATGGGCACCGCCGCGCTGCCGAATCCGGACAGCAGCCCGCTCTGCTCCGCGGAGTCAGGCTGGAAGTATTCGTGATCGTTGCGATGCTCGAAACCGATGTCCACCCCGACACCGTCGGTCGCGAACGGCGAGGTGATTCCGTACTTGCCCAGCTTGCCCGTTACTTCAGCATGAAGCGTGCGCAGCGTGGAGGATCCCTGACCGGTACCGGTCAGATACAGATAATTGAGCTGCTGCTGCGTGACGCCGCCATCTGACCAGATGTTGTACGGCACGCAAGGCGGTCCAGTGACGCAGGCTGGGGCGGCGGCGGTGCCGGTCACCTGCAGCGCGTTGTCGATGGCCTGGAAATTCTGATACTTTTGATTGGAGTTGAAGAACGTCGTGTAATAGTACTGACCATAGACGTCATAACTCCACGCATCCGCGAAATCGCCCTTGATTCCGAAAACCGGCCGGTAGTTCATGTGCTCGTAGTCCGAAATGCGTCCGCCGCCTTCGACGTTGCGGCGCCCTATGCGCACATTCACGCAGTTCGGCGACAGCTAGACCGGACCGCCCGCGGTTTGCGTAAAGGTGCATCCCACATCGGGAGCGGCGTTCGCCGCCGTAATTTGCGCCGGGGTGCAAAGGATCGACTGCTCCTGCGCGCTCAGCAATGGATTGTTGCAGTTGACATTATAATTTCCCGTCTGACGGGATCGAGCGGATTCAAATCCCTGAAAAGTGCCGAGGGCGCGACCTGTTGATGCGTCTTGTCGTCCATGAAATAAAACTCGGCATAGGGCTGGAAGTAATCGGTGATTTGTTCGTGTGCCAAGAACGCGGCGTTGTAACGATCATCCTCGCGCGATAAGTAGATATAGGGCTGCGAATTGAACGCCGCCGGCGGCGTTGTGGCGACCGAGCCCAGGGGGACGAAACCTGTCCCGAAGACACTGTAAGCCGTTCCCTTATTTGGACCGCTCTCAGGCGAAAAGGAATTGGAGTTGGAGGACCCGCCGCAGGCCACGCCGTTGATATGGCCGGTGCTCGCATCGAACGTTGGATTCAGCTGGCAGCTGCCAAAATCGCGGTTGCTGCTGGCAACCGGATCCTGGTGCCGGTAGCTCAAGAAGGCGGTGATATTGCCCTTGCCGTCGTCAAAATTCGTTCCCATGAGCATGTCAAAATTGCGCTGGCGCCCGTCCTCAATGGAGCCGGTCGGCGGCGTCACCCCAAACTGTCTGGCCAAGTTCTGCACGAAAGCGTCGTTGTTGTCGTGCTGAAACTCCGCCAGCTGTCCGTCAATTTGAAAACCCTCGAAGTTTTTCTTCATGATGAAGTTGACGACGCCTGCGATGGCGTCGGAGCCGTACGCCGCCGACGCGCCGCCGGTGACCACTTCGACCCGCTCGACCAAACCTGCCGGAATTTGATCGAGATCCGGCGCGGGCTGTTGGATGAAGGTATACGGTGAGCCTTGACCCAGGCGGCGGCCGTCGACCAGAACCAAGGTGCGATTCGGGCCGAGTCCGCGCAAATCCGCGGTCGCCACGCCGCCCGCGGTGGTCAAACCGGTGGTGGTATTGCCGAGATCTTGACTCAATGAGTTGTTGAAATTCTGCGGCAACTGCATCAAGAGATCATTGATGTCGGTCTTGCCGGATGTTTCGATGTACTTCGACGACAGGACCGCGATCGGACTTGTGCTCACCTCATTCGGAGCGGCAATGCGCGATCCGGTAACGACGATCTCCGCGAGCGCGGTATCGGGTTGCGCGGTTGCGACTGGAGTTTGCTGCGCGATGGCGGGCAGACCGGTCAGCGCCAGCGCCGCGGCGAGGAGCAACCGCCGCCAGCCGGTGCGGCGGTTGAGCGAGATCGCGGCTCCCATCACGAGGCCGCCAACGGCCCCATCCAATCCCAAGCGTAGTCCAAGCGCCATTTCGTACTCCCCAAAGGGTGTTGATCTGCCCCTCGATGTGCAGCGGGAGATTCCAGCGAGACTTCCGTTGCACACCGGCAACGGTGCTCGAAGTCCGGCCTCAGCCTCCCAGTCGTAGGCGTCGAAAAATACCCGTAGCCCGCCGCCGTGTTCACAAATATGGGACGAGCCGCTGCTGCCTTGAGACAAGGCGACCGGCTGTGGGATGAACTCTTTTCGAGAAGGTGAGCAGCCAGCCGTCGATTGAGGTGTCGCGCGTTGCGCGCACGCCGTCGCCACAATGCCTGTGGCTCGAGCGCCAAATAGGCGCGCCGCGCTCTGGCTGATTGCCTTCAGGGACGCTGCTGGAGCAGCGGGTTCAACCCAGGGTCCACGTCACCGTTCGGCTGCGGACGATGCCGGACCGTGCGCTGCCTCGCAAGTGAGGAACCCGCCAGAACAGTTGACTCCCGTGCCGCACCAGGTGTCCGCGCACATGGTGAAGCCGCGGACCTCGACGCGAATAGTCTGCCGCGCTCTCGCCCGCGGCGGATCTGTATTCCGGCAACAGAGGGGAAGAGACTTCGATGTGATCCAGCAGAGGCGTCTTCCCCGACCTCATTCGCGCCTGGTTCAATCTTTCCAGCATGACTGACCGGCGCGGCAGGCCTGGGCGGGTTGCCAGCAGCAAGAGGAATGCCAGGATGACCGGTATGTCGATCGCAATCGTGCCGAGCGCATGTCGCGCGATCGCGTCGGCCTGACAGCTGGATAGATGCGCCTGTTCATAGTAGCTCTGCCAAGAGCGCTCGTAGCGGAAGCGAAAGCAACGCCGCAAAATATCGGCGTTGCCGGCGGCGCGATCAAAGACACTGATGGCCGAACCATCGCGGCCATCCGCAGCGCCCGGATCATCGCCCGCTTCGGTATCGAAATCGAAGTATGCTTCCATGCTGCTCGCGAGCGCATCCCGCTCATCATTGCCATTGGCCCAAAAGCTCCTGATCAATCCATGCCGGCCCCGTGCGGATGATTGAATCAAGGCACCACGCCTTCCCGCAGCTTGAGCGTGCTGTGCCCGAAATCCGTAGCGGTTGAGTTCCTTGATCCACGGCGCTTCGCACCATTCAATCCAGACGCTCTCGGCCGGTATGTGCAACAGATCCGCGCAAGCGAGTGTGCGCGCTCCCTTCGAGTAGGCCAACGCGGTACACAGACCCACCAAATCGTCGCTCAGGCTGTAGCGTATGGGACAAGCGAAGAGTGCGGTCGAAAAGTCCGCGGCGCCGGTCAGGCGCATGTGTTGTTTGGTAAGCGTATTTTCGACAATGAAAGGCGTTCGACATTGTGCGATTCGGTCGGCGAGCCTCATGAGAAAGACAATTACATAGATGCTTGCACACCGAAGATTTTTGGGACGACGCGCTTCCTGGCAGGGACAACGCCAAGATTGAGGACGTGACTCCTGACGCGCAAACCGGAGCTGCGTTGAGCGGGTTGTCCGTTCAGACGTCGGAGCCCACCCGGCAGTGGTGCCAGGGCAGCAAGCGCACGATCGTCTCGCGGTAGGTCTTGCTGGAATGCAGGCAAGCTCCCGAAGACAGCGTAAAGGCAAGCGTTCCATGGCCGGTGGGTTCCGCAAATTGGACCGCGCGAATATTCAATAGAATTGAACGATCGATCCGTACGAAACCAAAGTCGGCCAATTCGGCCGCCAAGCGCTTTATCGAGTCTCGGCTGATGTATTCAGTATTGCCCACACGAATGGTCACATAATTGCCGTCGGCTTCCACATAGTCGATTTTTTCGACATCGAGCGGATACAGCCGGCGCTGTCTCTCACCGACCAGCAACTTCGGACGCCGTCTCAAGAGGCGCAGGATCTGTCCGATCATGCGACTTTCACCCGCCTGACCGATATCGCAGCGCTGGCGAACTCGTCCTATCGCGTGCTCGAAGCGGTCCGCGCTAACCGGCTTGACCAGGTGATCGACCGCCCCTGCCGCCATTGCGCGTTCGGCGTATTCGGGTTGGTGAGAGGTGGTGATGCCAAGCGGTCTCATCGAGTTTCCCGTCAGCCGCAGCACGTCGAATCCGGACATGTCGGGCAATGCCAGGTCGATGAGCATCACGTCTGGCGCCAGATCCTCAACGGCATTCATGGCAGCGCCACCCGAGCCGACTTCGCCAACGACATGCAAATCCGTCGTCTGACGGCACAAGTGCGTGAACGCACAGCGCGCCGCCGGCTCCTTGTCGACAATCAGGAGCCTCAAGGGGGGCGGCCGCGGCAAGGCGTCGATTTCTTGTCCAACCATGAATACCTAGAGCGCTCTGCAGTGATATTTGGGTATCGGTGGTGTAACTTCATCGCCTGAACGGTGTTCTTAGGTCATGGGACAAAGGTCGCCACCCGCCAAATCCGCTGCTAAGACAATCAGTCTCGTCGCAATCGGGCTGATCGCGCTCGGGTTGATTGCCGTAACGGCGTTCTTCGGAGCCATGCGGCTGCACTTTCACATTTCGGCGCCGACACCAAACTCTCCGGCCGCCGCCGGCACGCTCGATGCGCAGCGCCAGGATATTCGCTATTTTCGCCAGCTTCTCGCATTGGACCGATCATTTGCGCCGGCGAGCCGGGCCGAAGCCTCGCGGCGAATAGACGCGCTCGAGGCGAGCGCCACGGTACTGGATCGGGCGCATTTTCGCGTCCGGTTGATGCAAATCGATGCCTTGGCCGATAACGGCCACTCCCGCGTCGAGAATGAGCCCGGCGCCGCTTCGATGGAGCTTCCCGTACGCGTGGCCGCCTTTTCCGACGGGCTATACATCATGCGCGCGACGCACGGCAACGAGGATCTGCTGGGTGGCCGGGTCACCGCGGTGGACGGCCAGGCGGTGGAGGCCGTGATGAGCAGACTCGAGCAGCTGCGCGGCGGCACGGTCAACTGGCGGCGTCTGCAGGCGTCGCAATATCTGACGCAGCAGGACTTGTTGTTCGGCATCGATGTGGCGCCGGACATGCATCACTCGGATTGGAGCGTGACGACTCCCGCCGGCGCTTCGATCATGCGAAGGCTGGACGCCTTTCCCACACCTGCGGGTGAGCCGATGGAGTCCGCGACGCGCTGGTTGTCGAGCGAGCCCGTTGCGGGCATGTCGGCATGGCGCGCGCTCGAACCCGACCACCCGGCGCCAATTTCATGGACGGACTTTGACCAGCCTTTTCGCAGTCTCCGCCTTGCGGGAACCTGCACTGCTTTGGTGCAGCTCAAATCCAATGTTGACGAAGGCGGCCACAGCATCAAGGATTTTTTGTCGGGCGCTGACAAGCAGCTGCGCCGGGAACCACCATGCAACGTGATTTTCGACTTGCGCTATGACGGCGGCGGCGATTATTTGAACACTCATCGCTTCGCGCGGGAACTGCCGACGCTGATTCCCGCGGCTGGGCGGGTCATCCTGCTCACCGGACCTGCGACTTTTTCCGCCGGAATCTCTACCGCCGTATTCGTCAAACAGGCGGGTGAGGAGCGGGTCGCGATCATCGGCGAACCTGTGGGAGATCGATTGCAGTTTTATTCAGAAGGAGGCCAGGCCTGCCTGCCCAATCATCCTGCGTGTGTCGCCTACCAGACCGGCAAGCATGACTATCAACATGCTTGCAAAGATTGGACGGTTTGCTTTTGGTTGAACTATTTCTTCGACCTGCGGGTCAAGTCGCTCGATCCGGACTACGTGGTCCCATTGAGTTTCAAAGACTGGCGCGCCGGCATCGACGCGGCCCTCGAGCGGGCCATGAGCTTGGTGGCGCCAGGCGCGCGCGGCTAGCATACTCGCGTTGCGATGCATCCAACCCGGAGGCAATTCGATGGTGCAGACAATATTCATCACAGGCAGTTCGACCGGCCTCGGCAGAGCGACGGCCCTGCTTTTCGCCCGAAAAGGCTGGCACGTGATCGCAACCATGCGCGACCCATCCCAGGAGAAGGAGTTGCAAGGCCTGCCGGGGGTGAGGGTGTTGGCGCTGGACGTGACCCAGCCTGCGCAAATTGCGCAAGCCGCCAAACAGGCGCTTGAACTCGGTCCGGTCGATGTCCTTTTCAACAACGCGGGCTATGGACTCGCCGGTCCTTTCGAAGCCGCGACGGATGCGCAATTGACCGCGGAGATCAACACCAATCTGCTTGGCGTCATGCGGGTGACGCAGGCGTTCTTGCCTGCCATGCGTGAACGCGGCTCGGGCTGCATCATTACCACGACCTCGATCGGCGGCCTGGTCACTTTCCCGTTCAACAGCGTTTATCATGCGACCAAATGGGGCCTGGAGGGCTGGAGCGAAAGCTTGGCCTTCGAATTGGCAAAGCTCGGCATCAAGGTTAAGACCGTCGCGCCGGGCGGAATCCGCACGGATTTCGCGACGCGCTCCTTGGTGCTGACACAGCACGCCGCCTATGCGTCAGCGATTGCAAAAACCATGAAAACCTTCATGGATCCGAAACGCCGCGAGAAGGGCTCGAGCGCCGAGCAGATTGCAGCCGTGGTTTACGAGGCAGCCACCGACAACTTGGATCAAGTGACGTACGTTGCCGGCATCGACGCCAGGGAGACTTACGCACAGCGTCTTGCGCTCGGCGCTGAAAAGTTCCGGCGGGCGATCGGAGAACTTTTCCTCGGTTAAGAACGGCTCAGTCCCCCGCGGTCATGCTGCACTGCAATAGGAGGTACCCGCCTGCATATGCCGAAGGCATACCCATTTGTGTGGCGAAAGCGCTCTAATCATTCAGGCAAATTCTCGGCCTTGGGGGTGGGGATTGGGTGCACCTGACAATCGCAACTTTGTCGCGGGCATTGCGGCACGGTATGGACCGCGCCTGCGCCGTTTTCTGTCGCTGCGGCTGCGCAACGCGGCGGATGTGCCCGATCTTGCCCAAGAGGTGTTCTTGCGTTTGTTGCGCGTCGAAGGCTACGAAAGCATCCGCAGTCCGGAGGCTTACCTTTTTACGATCGCGAGCCATGTGATCCATCAATACGCCGTTCGCCGCTCGAGCGAACCGGTGTCGGTGGACGTCGCAGATGTTTTCTCGGAGCTAAGAACTCCTGCGAGCGAAGATCCTTCCGATCAGGCCGCCCAGGCTCAGCGGCTCGATGAACTCGAGCGCATGCTGGGGCTTCTACCCGCGCGCTTCGCGACGGCGTTGGTATTGCATCGCGTCGCAGGCTACTCAGTGCAGGAGGTCGCAGATGAATTGGGAGTATCGCGCGAGTCCGCCAAGAAATATCTTGCCCGTGCCGTCGAACAGTGCCGAAATCTTCGCGCCAATCAAAATGCCATGAAACCATGAAAGTGACAGTCTCGAACGGCAGGACTCATCCGGTGATCTTTGCCGAGGCCTCGGCGTGGTTCATAGAATTCCGCGCCGGCGATGTGGACGGCGATGCGCGCGTGCGCTTCATCGAGTGGTTGCGGCGCTCGCCCGAACATATTCACGCTTATCTGGAGATATCCGGCGTCTGGGCGGAACTGCCCGCCGCGGATCCGGAAGGGAAAATCGACATTGCGGCGCTGATCGAACGCGCGCGCGCCGCGCCGGATGTGATTGCGCTGCCTTCGGACCGGCCGCGATCGGGCGCAGCCCCGCCGGCCGTGAAATCCCGCGCGGCATGGGGTTGGCGGCGCGCAGCCGCTTTGGCGGCTGTTTTGCTGCTCGCTGTCGCGACCGTGACCTTGCTGAATCGCGCAAGATTCAGTGGTGTCTACGCGACCGGAATCGGTGAGCAGCGCACCGTGCATCTCCTCGATGGATCGACCGTCGAGCTCAACGCCCGATCCACCATTCGGGTTCGCCTGACCGCCGAACAACGCGCGGTCACGCTGCTCGAAGGCCAGGCCTTGTTTCGCGTCGCGAAAGACAAGCAACGGCCATTTGTCGTGCGCGCCGGCGATGCACAGGTCCGCGCGGTCGGTACCGAGTTCGACGTCTACAAGAAACCGACCGCCACGGTCGTCACCGTGGTCGAAGGCCGCGTTGAAACCTACGACGATATCGACAGTCCCGGGACGGCCGCGGTGATTCTCTCCGCGGGTGAACAACTCACCGTTCGGCCGCATCTCGTGACCAAGCCAACGCGCACCGACACGGCGGTTGCCACCGCCTGGGTGCACAAGCGCCTGATATTCGAAGAGACGCCGCTCAGCGAGGTGGCCGAGGAGTTCAATCGCTACAATAGGCGCCCCCTCACCATCGATGACGGCAGATTGGGAAGTCTCAAGATCAGCGGCGTCTATTCTTCGACGGATCCCGCATCGCTCATCAATTTCCTGCGCAGCCAGAACTCGATTCAAGTGGTCGAAACGGAGAAACAAGTGCGCGTCCTTCGCCGCGAAACGCGCTGACATACCCATTTCATATGTGACAACGCTCTACTCCAATCGGGATCGGCGGCCGCATGGGCGCGCCGCCAACGAAGGCCCCGCAAGGGGCGTGTGGGCGCTATTACGCATTGCTGTTGTCGCCGCCATGGTCTGCATGCTCACCCTCGGTCTCGCGTTCGCGGATGGTGCGAGCACCTCCATCCGTGAGCCGACGCATATCGCGGCGCAGGATTTGGGTCCCGCACTCAAACAATTGGGGCTAAGCCGCGGATTGCAGGTCCTGTATTTGTCGAACACCGTGCGCGATATACGCACCGAGGGTGCAAACGGAGACCTGACGGCGAATGAAGCATTGCAACAGTTGTTGTCGGGTACCGGATTGACGTACCGCTATCTTGACGACAATACCGTCACCGTCGTCCCGATCGTGACCTCGGCCTTCAGCGAAGGGGCCGGAGTTTCGCTGCGGGCGCAGTCTGACGCCGCAATCTCCGCGACGCCCGAGACGAAACGTGCCACCGAAGACAGGATCCTGCTGGCGCGGGCGCCGCCGACGCCGGCGACGCCGGCGTCGGCAGCAGCGGTTGGTCCGGGGCCTCTGCAAGAGATCATCGTTACCGGATCGCGGATTGCCGCTCCGAATGAGGTGAGCACGAGCCCAATCCAGGTGGTCTCCTCGAAATCGATCCAGGTATCCGGGAAAACCGACATCAGCGACATCATCACCCAGCTGCCGCAAAACTATAACAACGATCTGGGCCAAGATCTCGGCAACGGCACCTCCGGATTGGCGACAGCCGGCGGCGTTGCAACGGCGGACTTGCGCGGCCTCGGGCCGGCGCGCACCTTGGTGCTCATCGACGGACGGCGACTCGGCGTCGGTTCCCCAAATACCGCCATCGCACAGCCCGCGCCCGATCTCGATCAGATTCCGGCCGGGCTGGTCGAGCGCGTCGAGGTCGTCACCGGCGGCGCATCGGCGGCCTACGGCTCCGACGCAATCGCCGGCGTCGTCAATTTCATCATGAAGAAGGATTTCCAGGGCTTTCAGTTGGACGGGCAAGTGGGCGAGAACTGGCACGACAACCACGACACGATCGTACAAAATCTGGTGCGCCAATTTGGCGGCACGCCGCCGACGGGCACCGCCAGGGACGGCCGGAACAAGTCCTTCGACATGCTCATGGGCACGAACTTCGCCGACGGCAAGGGCAACGTCACGGCTTTCTTGAGCTACCGGCATGCCGACCCGGTCGCGAGCAGCCAACGCGACTTCGGCGCCTGCCAATTGGAGCCGGTTCAGGACGCCGATAAAAACGTCACCGGCCTGATGTGCGGAGGCTCCTCCAATTCGAACTGGTTCGAACCGGCGTCCGGACCCCGCCGGGGAACGGTCTACAGCGTCTCGGGAACGAGCTTCGTTCCGATCGGAAGCGTTGCGACCACGCCGCCCGCGTCCTACAACTCGCAAGGGTTCATATATATGACGCGCGAGGACAATCGCTACAACGCGGCGCTCATGGCGCACGAGGAAGTCAGTCCTTGGTTCCAGCCGTATACACAATTTTTTTTCATGGACGACAAGACGCACGAACAGGTGGCGCCGGCGGCGTTGTTCAAGGACAGCAATCCGCTCGATCCGACCGGCGCAGGCGATTACTACGTCAACTGCAGCAATCCCTTGTTGAGCCCGCAGCAGCAAGCAATCCTGTGCACGCCGGCGCAAATTGCCGCGGATGGCGCGAATCCGGGCTCTGGCACCGCGCAGGTGCGTATCGGCCGGCGCAACATCGAGGGCGGGGATCGTTTCATCGATTTCGAGCACACCAACTATCGCGCAGTCGTCGGCAGCAGCGGCACCTTCGCCGACGCCTGGAGTTATGACCTGTATGGCCAGTACTTCTACACCGCGTTTTCAGATTCCAACCAAAAGTACTTGAGCTACCAGAGCATCACCAACGCCCTGCTGGTGACGGGAACCGCTGCCAATCCGGCCTGCATCAGCGCGGGCAACCGCGGCTGCGTTCCATACAATATTTTCAGCGACGGCGGCGTCACGCCTGCAGCCCTCAATTATCTGTACTTGCTCGGGACGGCGACCGGATCGGCAACGCTGCGCACGCTGCATGCCGATGTCACCGGCAAGCTCGGCGAATATGGCCTCGCCTCGCCGTTCGCGACGGAGGGCGTCGGCGTGAACGTCGGATTCGAACATCGCAACGATCATGAGCTGCTGCAGCCGGATGCGGCCGAGGAGAGCGAACTCCTATCGGGCTTTGGCAGCGCGGTGGCTCCGATCGATGCCGGCCTGTCGGTCGCGGAGGAATTCATCGAGCTGCGCGCGCCGCTGGTGCAGGAAAGAGCGGGCGCCAAGGAATTGTTGTTCGACACCGGCTACCGGCGGTCGGACTATTCGACGGCCGGCGTGACGAATACCTACAAATTCGAGGTTCAATACGCGCCCATTGCGGATTACCGGTTTCGCGCCTCCTATGACCGCGCAATTCGCGCGCCCAGCGTCGCCGAGCTTTTCACGCCGCCGATCGTCGGGCTCACCACGGTGGTCCCCGATCCCTGTGCGCCGCCGATCAGCTTCACCCTGCTGCAGTGCGAGCGCACCGGGGTGACGGCGGCCCAGTACAACAGCGGCTCGATCCCGCAGGGGACCGCCAACCAGCTATCGCAGGAAACCAGCGGGAATCCCGCGCTCAAACCGGAACAGGCCGACACCTACACGGTGGGATTGAACTTCGCGCCGAGCCGGATTGCGCATCTCACCGGGAGCATCGACTACTTTCACATTCAAGTGAAGGACGAAATCGGCCAGATCCCCTACCTTGTGGTTCTTTCCAACTGCGCCAACAGCGGCGATCCGACCTTCTGCAGTCAGATCGTGCGTTCCCCCAGCACCGGCAGCTTGACCGGCAACAGCATCGCCTCCGGCGGTTATGTCGTTCAGAAGAACTACAATCTGGGCACCGCGGTCAATAGCGGCATCGATACCCAATTGACCTACAAATTCGCTCTGTCGCCGGGACTCGGCGATGTGTCATTCGCCCTGAACGGCGCGTACCTGCTGCACAACGAAACAACGCCGCTGCCGGGGGCCCATACCTACGACTGCGCCGGCTTGTTCGGCGCGACCTGCCAGACGGTCAATCCCCGCTGGCACCACCTGTTCCGCACCACCTGGGACACACCTTGGGACATGTCGGCATCGCTGACCTGGCGCTTCATCGGTTCGGTCTCGCAGGACAACAACAGCAATGATCCCACCCTGCATTTCGCCACGTTCGGCGGCTACGATTTGCGAAATGCAGCCATAGCGTCGTACAGCTACATCGATCTCGAGGCCAGCTGGAACGTCAACAGTATTTTGCAGCTCCGCGCCGGCGCCAACAACATCCTGGACAAGGACCCGCCCCTGATAGACTCAGGTATCGTCGCCGGCGGCGCCGCGAATACCTACAGCATCTACGACATGTTCGGCCGTCAACTGTTCGTCGCCTTTACGGCGAAGTTCTAGTTCTTGCGTTCAGTGCGCGGCGATCAGCGCCGCCGCCCCGGCCATCATGGTCGCGCCGGTGCGATTGACGATCTGTACCGCCTTGCGGCTGCTGAGCAAGCGTCGCGCGGCGCAGCTCATCTGGCCACCGGCAGATCGACGTAGCTCGCGGCGTCGGCTTTGTGGAACACACGCTGCGTGGCCTTGACGTAGTCCGCCGGCTTGGCGAAGAAAATATTCGGCACGAAGCTTTGCGGGTTGCGGTCGTAAAGCGGAAACCAACTCGATTGAACCTGGACCATGATGCGGTGCCCGGGCAAGAACACATGATCCGCGTTGGGCAGCTTGAGTGTGTAGCCGATGACTTTGCCGGCGGGAATGGCCGAGGGTTTTGCCGGATCGTCTCGATAGCGGCCGCGCATGATGTCCATGGCGACGGGCAATTCATAGCTCCCCATCTCCACGTCGCCGGGAACTTCGTCCGGGTAGACATCGATGAGCTTGACCACCCAGTCGACGTCGGTTCCGCTGGTCGAGGCGAACAGATGCGCCACGGGTTGACCGGCGATGCGCAGCGGCGCGGTCAAGACGTCGGAGGTGTACGTCAGAACATCGGTGCGATCCGCCGCAAAGCGCTGATCATCGACCAGCCATCGCCGCCAGGTTGAATCCGAGGCATAGGTGGGACGGATGGGGCGTGGCCGGTAAGTGACCGGTTTCGCCGGATCCGACACGTATTCATCGAATGCGGCGCCCGTGGAGGGCTTGTCGAAGGTCAACTTGGCGCCGGGCGCCAGATATAGTGGCGCCGATTTGAAGGGGCAGCCGCTCGCGCAGGACTGAGGCCATTGATCGTAGCGCCGCCACACATTGGCGCCTGTCTCGAACGCGGTGACCGCGGCGATATCCGCCTTCGGAGCGCCATCCTTGAGATGCGAATCAAAGAAGGGCAGCAATACATGCAGACGAAACCAACGGCCGGTGTCGCCGTCAAATTTGATCGCGCCCAGCGAGGAGCCGTCGCCGTTGCCGCCGCCGTGGCGCCACGGTCCGATCACCAGGTAGGAATTGTCGTGTCCCGCTCCGGATTGCGCGCGCGTGGCTGCAAAGGCCGCCGTGGCGCCGTAGATGTCCTCTTGGTCCCATTGGCTGTGCACATAGAGCGTCGGTACGGTGAGGGGCCGCGCGGCGAGAATCTTATCCACGGCCTGTTCGCTCCAATAGCTATCGTAGGCGGGATGCTGGGTCAGGCGCTGCCAAAAAGGCAATTGATCCATGTTCATCTCTTTGCCGAGCGCTCCCGCGGAACCGATGGCCAGCCACGTGTCATAGGCGTCGTAACGCGGCGCGATCCACTTGTCCTCCGAGTCCTTGCTCGCGGTTTGCGCATAGATGTAATCGGCATAGGTTTGACGGAGCGCGCCATTGTGAAACCAGTCGTCGCCCTTCCAGGTGTCCACCATCGGATTGAACGGCGCCGCCGCCTTCAATGCCGGATGCGGATTGACCAGGCTCATGAGCACGGTGAAGCCGTCATAGCTGGTGCCCATGGTGCCGACTTTACCGTTCGATTCCGGCACGTTTTTCACCAGCCAATCAATCGTATCGTAGGCATCGGTGGAATGATCCACCGGGGTGCGATTCAAATCACCCGACAGCGGCCGGTTCATCACATAGTCGCCTTCGGATTTGTATTTTCCGCGCACATCCTGCGCCACGATGATGTAGCCGGCATCGGCGAGCTCGCCGTAGCTCAAGGGCAGAATCAAGGCGCGGCGCGGACTGTCCGAGCCGCTGGCGAATTTGCTGGCGTTGTACGGCGTGCGGTCGAGAATCATGGGTGCGCGCGCCGCGCCCTTGGGAATGATGATGACGGTGTGCAGTTTGACGCCGTCGCGCATCGGAATCATGACCTCGCGCTTGAGGTAGTCGTCGGCGGCCGTCGGGATTTTGAAATCCGCGGGAATGTCGCCGCCTGCCGGCGGGATGGGCGTGGGATTTGCGAAGGCGGCGGGACCGCTGAGCCACAGGGCGGCCATTGCGGCAGAGAATATCTGGACTTGCTTTGAATGCATGGTGTGATTCCAGGTGTGCAACATGGGTGACTAGGCTTGGCGCAGTCCCGGCGCCACGGCAGGTGCGCGGTCCGACACGTACGCGGTTTTGATGCCGATGAAGGTGCTGCGCCCGGAGGTCCGGTAGCTGCCCTCGGTCATTTCGAAGGCGATATCAGGCCCCAGGCCGTCGAATTGTTCCAGCACCAGATCGAATCCGGCGTCACGTATCGCTTGCAGCAGGTATTCGCGCTGTATCCAAAACGACTGCTTGTTGTTCCAGGATGCCCAGCGGCGGTTCTCGCGATCGAGAAACGCCCGTTGGGTGCGAAACTCCGGCAGCCAACGGCCGGGCAACCCCTCATGCTTGGTCAGAAACGACAGCTTGTGGGTGGTGGTCCCGGTGTTCTTGAGCGGCAAGATCCTGCCCAGCGCGCGCCGAAACCGGCGCGGCTGAATGAAGCTTGGCGAGTCCTTGGCCTCGGAGAAATGCGTCTGCAGGATCAACAGCCGTTTGGTCACGTGCGACAGTAGATTGAGGAACTCGCGCGGCCTGTCCAAATGGTAGAACAGTCCGCAGCAGAACACCGCGTCGAAGGTGCCGTGCGCGCCGATGTTCCACACATCGTCGCGAACGAATTGCAAGTTCGGCAAATCGACCTTCGACTGAACGTAGCGGCAAGCCTCGATGTTCAATTCGCGAACGTCGATTCCCAGCGCCTGCAGACCCAGGCGCGCGAATTCGACCGTGTAGCCGCCCTCGAGACAGCCGAGGTCGGCAATGCGTAGATGGCGCTTATCGCCCGGGAAAGTCGCATCCAAGAGGCGTTTTGCCGCGAGAAACCACGGATGCAGGTCCATCGAATAACCGGCGTCGGGCTTGGTATAGGAGCCGTCGTCCAAACGAATGTTATGTGAAGTGAAGCTGACCGGCATTCCCGCTCCTGGCAAATCTCCGCGCGAATCTTAACCCCTTTTCCCGCGGGGCATCGATTCAGGTGGGAGCAGCCCAACCGGAGATCCTCATGAAATACGTTGCCATTGGAATCGCGCTGATCGGCCTAGGAATGTTCGGCGTGCGGACCGACGCCCATGCGGCCGGGAGGCTCGCGGATGTGCAGATCATCGACCGCGACACCGGCGGCGTGCTGCCGATGTATCGAAGCCGCGGAGAATATTGGGTCGCTGGCAGGCCCGGCGCCCGCTATTCGATCATGATTCAAAATCACCGCGGCGAACGCGTGCTGGCGGTAACCGCCGTGGACGGCATCAATGTCATCAGCGGGGAAACCGCAGCGTGGGGCCAGAGCGGCTATGTCTTCAACCCGGGGGAGTGTTATGAGATCGCCGGGTGGCGCAAGAGCAATGCGGAAATCGCCGCGTTCAATTTTACCGCCGCGGGCAATTCCTACGCGCAACGAACCGGACGTCCCGCCAATGTCGGGGTCATTGGCGTTGCTCTGTTTCTCGAGCGTCCGGCACCGGTACAAAGCTATGAACCCTTCGATCGGCGGTCCGAGGAGTCGGGATACGCGCAAAATCGGATCGAAGGTGCCGCCGATGGCGGGCGCCGCGCCGCGCCGCCCAGTCCTGAAGCGGCAGCCTCGGCGCCCAGGCTGGCGCAAGTCAAACCCTCTGAGCCGTCTTCGTATAGCGCGCCGGCGCCGAAGCTCGGTACCGGGCATGGGGCACGCGAAACCTCCTATGTGCAGGACACCACGTTCGACCGCCTCTCGAGCACGCCCAACGAGCTCATCAAAATTCGCTACGACAGCTACGAGAACCTGGTGGCGATGGGCGTAGTACCCGCCCGCCCGGAATGGCAACGCCTCAATCCTTTCCCCGATTCACCCATTCAAAGATATGTACCGGACCCGCCGGGCGGCTGATAATGGAGTGAATGGGGCTGGCGCAAGAGACCGACGAGAATTTGATGTTGCGCTTCGGGCGCGGCGAGGCCGCCGCGTTCGAATTCCTGTATCGGCGGCATGAGTCACGGGTCTTCCGCTATCTGCGCCGCAACGTGAACAATGAGGCCGCCGCCAATGATCTGATGCAGGAGGTCTGGTTTGCGGTCGTACGTGGCGCTGCAAATTATCAGCCGACCGCAAAATTCACGACGTGGCTGTTCACCATTGCGCATCACCGCACGGTCGACATGATTCGCGCCAGCCCGCGGCTGCAGAGCCTCGATGGCGGCGACGCGCAGGATCCGGAAGGGTTGAGTCCGTTGGATCGGCTGGCCGATGCGGCGAAACTCGAGCCGCCGGCGCAGGTCCAATCTCAAGACGAGGCGGCGGCGTTGCTGAGCGCCGTCGCGCAGTTGCCGCCGGAGCAGCGCACCGCGTTTCTGCTCCAGGCCGAGGGCGATCTCAGCGTGGAGCAGATCGCCGAGGCGACCGGTTCGAGCTTCGAAACGGTCAAGAGCCGGCTGCGCTACGCCAGAACCAAACTGCGGCAGTTGCTGTGGGAATACGCATGACCCCGAATGACGACATTCGAGACGAGGAACTGCTCGCCCGCTACCGGCAGGCAGCCGCGCAGACGGGCGGCCCCAGCGATGCGGTACGCGCGGCGATTCTCGCCGAAAGCCGGCGCGTCGCCGAGGAGCTTGCCGAGCGCGCGCCGCGGCAGATCATCGATGTATCGCGACCCGCGGCCAACGACTCGCGCTGGAAAATCACGGCCTTCGGCACCCTCGGTGCGGCGCTGCTGGCGGGATTGCTTTTCGCGCCGCGCTATTGGGAAAACCGGCCTCCCGCGCAGGAGAGCACGGCGTCCGCTCCCGCTGCGGCGGATGCGCAGACTCAGACAAAATCCGAGCCGCCGCAGTTGGCGCAGGATAAATCCGCTGCCGTGTCATCACATGCGGCGCCGGCCCGTTCGAAATCCGCGGGTGCACCCCGGGCGAATCCAGCCGCGCCCGCTGCGCCCGCCGCGCCGGCCGCCGCGCCGCCGAGCGTGGCGCAGAACTCCGCGGCTGTTGCGCCTTCCGCCACGCCCCCCGCGCAGCTTTCGCACCTCCAGCCGCTGGATTTGTCCGCTCGCGCCGCCGAAAGCAACGCGCTCGCCATGAACGCGGGGCGTGCCGCTCGCGCCGAGCGCGCGCTCAAGCCGGCAAACTTGGAATCGGCAGTCGCGCGGGGCGATGTGGCGCAGACGGCCGCGTTGCTGGATCAAGGAGCGGCCATCGATGCGCGCGATGCGGCGGGTCGCACGCCGCTGATGCTGGCCGTCACTCAAAACCGGGTCGAGATCGTCCGCTTGCTGCTTGCGCGGGGCGCCGACCCGAATGTCGCCGACGACGCCGGGCAGACGCCTTTGCAGCAGGCAACCCAAGGCAACTTACAGGACATCGTGCGGTTGTTGGAGCGAGCCGGCGCTCGCTAGGAGATCTAGGCGCTGCTCACCGAACGGATGCGTGCCTGTGATTGCAATGCCCACCAGGCCTCCACCTGAGCGCCAATCCCGGCCAGATCGAGTCCTGCCCGGGCAAGGCAGGTATCGCGCGTGCCGTGCTCGATGAATCGGTCGGGTATTCCAATATGCAGCGTCGGCAGCTGCAATCCGGCCGCCGCGAGCACCTCGCTCACCCCAGCGCCGGCGCCGCCCATGATGGCATTCTCCTCGACGGTGATGAGTGCGCGATGACGCGTGGCCACCGAGACGATCATTTTTTCGTCGAGCGGTTTGACGAAACGCATGTTCACGAGGGTCGCGTCCAGGCGCTCCGCTATTTTCTGCGCCGAGTCGACCAGGGCGCCGAAGGCGAGAATTGCCAGCCCGCTGCGTCCTTCGCGGCGCAATTGCGCGACGCCGACCGGCAGCGCCGTCATCTCGGCGGCAATCGGCACGCCGGGGCCGGTGCCGCGCGGATAACGAATTGCCGACGGCGAGTTCAAAGTCGTGCCGGTAAAGAGCATCTGGCGGCACTCGTTCTCGTCCGCCGGTGCCATGACCACCATGTTGGGGATGCAGCGCAGGAACGACAGGTCGTAGCTGCCTTGATGCGTGGCGCCGTCGCTGCCCACCAGGCCGGCGCGGTCGATGGCGAATACCACCGGCAGGTTCTGCAGGGCGACATCGTGGATGAGCTGATCGTACGCGCGCTGCAAGAAAGTCGAATAGATCGCGACGATCGGCTTCAGGCCTTCGACCGCCATGCCGGCCGCCAACGTCACGGCATGCTGCTCGGCGATCGCGACGTCGAAGTAGCGCGTGGGAAATCGCTTCGAATATTCCACCAGTCCGGAGCCTTCACGCATGGCGGGCGTGATGCCGACGATCGCGGGATCGCGCTCCGCCATGTCGCACAGCCACTTGCCGAATATCTGCGAATAGGTGGGACCGCTGCTCGCTTCCTTGAAGATCATGCCGCTTGCGGGGTCGAACGGCCCGGGTCCGTGCCACTTGATCGGGTCGGCTTCCGCCGGCGCGTAGCCCTTGCCCTTGCGCGTGACCACGTGCAGGAACTGGGGGCCGCGCAGCTTTTGCAGGTTGCGCAGAGTGTTGACCAGCGCTTTGACGTCGTGGCCGTCGATCGGGCCGATGTAATTGAATCCCATTTCTTCGAACAGGGTTCCCGGGAGCACCATGCCTTTCAAATGCTCCTCGGAGCGCCGCGCGAGTTCCCAGACGGTCGGCATCTGGCGCAACACCTTCTTGCCGCTCTCGCGCAGGTGCGAATACATGCGGCCGGAAAGCGCGCGCGCCAGATAGTTCGACAGCGCTCCCACGTTTTCGGAGATCGACATATCGTTGTCGTTGAGCACGATCAAAAGGTTCGCGGGAAGCGAGCCGGCGTGGTTCAGCGCCTCGAAGGCCATGCCGGCGGTGAGCGCACCGTCGCCAATAATAGCCACCACCCGGCGGTCCTCGCCGCGTTGCGCAGCCGCGACGGCCATTCCCAATGCGGCGCTGATCGAAGTGCTCGAGTGTCCCACGCCGAAAGTGTCGTATTCGCTCTCGCTGCGCGTCGGAAACGGCGCGAGGCCCGCGTCCTGTTTAATGGTGTGCAGTTTCTCGCGGCGCCCGGTCAGTACCTTGTGGGGGTAAGCCTGGTGTCCCACGTCCCAAACGAGCCGATCGTCGGGTGTATTGAACACATAATGAAGCGCAATCGTAAGTTCTACGGTGCCCAAGCCGGCTGCGAAGTGGCCGCCGCGCGTGGCGACGCTATGGATCAGGAATTGGCGCAGTTCGTGCGCCAACTCGGTCAATTTGGCCGCCGGCAGCTTGCGTAGATCCGCCGGTGAGGCGATGGTTTCGAGCAGCGGATAGCTGGCGGGCGGGACGTCCATATCGGCTCAGTTTATACTGCCCGCCCCTCATAGTGGCAATGGACTGCATGGGATGTTGCGGATTTGCACCAGTCCTAACTGGCTGACATGATGCTATTTTTGTGGGTTTCCGAGATACTGCCAGCATGGATTCCGTCAGTTCCGATGAGGTCTTCCAGGATCAGATTCTGCCGCATGTTTCGCGCACTTTTGCGTTGACCATTCCGCAACTGCCGCCTGCCTTGAGCATTCCCGTGACCTGCGCATATCTGCTGTGCAGAATTGCCGACACCATTGAGGACGAACCGGCGCTTTCCGCGCCCGAAACGCTGGCTTTCCTGCAACGGTTCAGCGCCGCGGTGGGCGGAAATGGCGAACCCGCGGCTCTGGCGCGCGATTTGGAGCACCGCCTGTCGGAGCGCACCTTGCCCACCGAACGGGAGTTGGTGAGCAATATGGATCGCGTCATTCGGGTAACCGCCAGCTTGGGCGGCGCCCAGCGCGCCGCCATCGAGCGCTGCGTGGAGCTTATGTGCTACGGCATGCCGCGCTTTCAGTTCAACGCCAGCCTCAAGGGGCTGCCGCGTTCGAGCGATCTGGACGACTATTGCTACTTCGTGGCAGGGGTCGTGGGCGAGATGCTCACCGAGCTATTCTGCGACTATTCGGCCGACATCGCGCGGCATCGCAGCGGCCTGAGCGCGCTCGCCGCTTCCTTTGCCCAGGGTCTGCAGATGACCAATATCCTCAAGGATATCTGGGAGGACCGCAGCCGCGGCGCCTGCTGGCTGCCGCAGGATGTCTTCTCCCGTCACGGCGTCGATCTGGCCGATGTCTCCAACGATTCGGATGATCCGCGCTTCAAGGCGGGGATCGTCGAATTGGTCGCCGTTGCCCATGCGCATTTGCGCAATGCGCTGGCTTACACCCTGTTGATTCCGGGCAAAGAGAAGGGAATTCGCCGCTTCTGTCTATGGGCGATCGGCCTTGCGGTCTTGACCTTGCGTAAAATTGCGCACAATCCCGGCTTTACCGCCGGTGCGCAGGTGAAGGTAACGAGAACCGCCGTCAGCATGACCATGCTCATGACCAATACCTTCATCGGCAACGATTGGATGCTCAAGCGCCTGTTCGCCGGGGCCGCGCACGGCTTACCGCTCGCACGGCTCGCGGAGCCGCGACGGCCGCGAGCCGCTGCGCCGCCATTCGAGCACGAATCCGGCGGCGGACAAGAGCGCGAATTACGGCGCTACGGGAGTTCGGGGTCGTGAATCGAACCGCGCCGAAAACCCCTCCGTTCCCGGCGGAGCTGCCGGACGCGCGCAGCGATATCGTCGCGCGCTCACTGAAGCGGGTCGCCGATGCATCGCCGTTGGACCGTGCCATTGCCGCAGCGCGCGATGCGCTGATTGCGCAGCAGAACGATCAAGGTTATTGGCTCTACGAATTGGAGGCGGATTGCACGATTCCCGCGGAGTACATCATGATGATGCACTTCCTCGATGAGATCGACGCGCCGCTCCAGGCAAAGATCGCCAATCACCTGCGGGCGCGGCAGGCGGAGCATGGCGGCTGGCCGCTGTATCACAACGGCGAATTGGATTTGAGCTGCACGGTCAAGGCGTATTACGCGTTGAAACTTGCCGGCGACGACGCGCAAGCGCCTCACATGGCGAAGGCACGCGCGGCAATTTTGCAGCGCGGAGGCGCCGCGCGCACCAATGTGTTCACGCGCATCGCTCTGGCGCTGTTCGGCGAGCTGCCGTGGCGCGGCGTGCCTTATATACCCGTCGAAATCATGCTGCTGCCGAAATGGTTCCCATTTCACATCGACAAAGTCTCTTATTGGTCGCGCACCGTGATGGTGCCCCTGTTCATTCTGTGTACGCGCAAACCGAAGGCCAGAAACCCGCGCAACATCGGCATCCGCGAGCTGTATACGACCCCGCCCGAGAAGGAACGCCATTACTTCAGGCGTGCCGGCCTGCTCGCGAAGGCATTCCTGCTGTTCGACCACGTCGGCCGCATGATCGACCCGCTGGTCCCCGCGAGCCTGCGCGAACGCGCCACGCGGCGCGCCGAGGATTGGTTCATCGAGCGGTTGAATGGGGAGGACGGTCTCGGCGCCATTTTCCCCGCCATGGTCAATGCCCTCGAAGCCATGGCGATCCTGGGTTACGCCGCGGACGACCCGCGGCGCGTCACGGCGAAGCGCGCCTTGCAAAAGCTTCTGGTGGTGGGTCCCTCGAGCGCCTATTGTCAGCCGTGCGTCTCGCCGATTTGGGATACCGCGCTTGCCGCGCTCGCCATGCAGGAAGCCGGCGACCAAGCCGCGCACGAAGCATCGACACGCGCCCTCGATTGGCTCAAGACGAAGCAGTTGCTCGATCAACCCGGCGATTGGCAGGTACGGCGCCCGCACCTGGCCGGCGGCGGATGGGCATTTCAATTTGCGAACGACTTCTACCCGGATCTCGACGATACCGCCGTGGTCGCATGGGCCATGCACCAGGCGCACGACTCATCGCGTTATTCTGAATGCGTGCGCCGCGCGCTCGATTGGCTGGTGGGAATGCAAAGCCGCGACGGCGGATTTGCGGCGTTCGATGCGGATAATACCAGCTACTATTTGAACAAGATTCCGTTCGCCGATCATGGCGCGCTCTTGGATCCGCCGACCAGCGATGTGACCGCGCGAGTGGTCACGGTTCTCGCGCGCATCGGCAGACCCGCAGGATAAGGCGGCGCTGGCGCGGGCGATCGCCTTTCTGCGCAAGCAACAGGAAGCCGACGGATCGTGGTTCGGCCGTTGGGGGACGAATTACATATACGGCACGTGGTCGGTGCTGATGGCATTGGCCCAGGCGCACGTCGGTCCCGATGATCCGATGGTCAGACGCGCGGTCGCGTGGCTCAGGCAACAGCAAAATGCGGACGGCGGCTGGGGCGAGAGCAACGACAGCTACGCACTGCAAGCGCGCCCCCCGGAAGATTTCGGCAGCACACCCTACCAAACCGCGTGGGCGCTGCTGGGATTGTTGGCGGCAGGCGAAGCCGGATCCGATGCGGCGCGGCGCGGCGCGGAGTACTTGCTGCATACGCGGCAGCCCGACGGCCTGTGGAGTCGATCCGAGCTATACCGCGCCGGGGTTTCCACGGGTGTTTTACCTGCGTTATCACGGTTACTCGGCCTATTTTCCGTTGTGGGCGTTGGCCGCCTACCGTAATCTGACGCGGCGCGGAACCGCTCATTGAGCCCAGGGTCCCAGCATTGAACTCAGTGGGCGTCGTCGCGGCGCTCGCATCCGAAGCGCGTGCGTTGGGCCCCTCGATGCCGCGCGGCGGTGATCCGCCATTGAGCGAACTGGCCTCGCTCGGCGACGGATCGCTGCTCGCCTTGAGCGGCATCGGGCGCGATGCCGCCACGGCGGCGGCACAAGCGCTGGTCGATGCCGGGGTCTCGGCGCTCATGACTTTCGGCATGGCCGGCGGCCTCGACCCTTTGCTCGAGACCGGCAGCGTTGTCATACCCTGCGAGGTGCTTTCAGCCGACGGCGCGCGATACGCGGCCAGCCGCTCATGGCGGGAACAGGTGGCGGCCGCGCTGGCTCCACTGTGCGCGATCACCCAGGGCAACCTGCTCACCAGCATGCACGCGATCGAGACACCGGCGGACAAAGCCGCGGCGTTCAGGGCGACGGGGGCGGCCGCCGTCGACATGGAAAGCGCAGCCGTGGCGCAAATCGCCGCCAAACACGCGCTTCCCTTCATCGCCGTGCGAGTCATCGTCGATACCGCCGCGGATGCGCTGCCGCGCGCGGTCGTCGCGGCGAGCAGAGCCGGGCGGGTGCGGTTCGCGCGTTTGATCGGCGGTTTGCTTTTGGCGCCGCGCGAGATCGCTGGGTTGCTGCGCCTCGCGCAGCGCTATCGAATTGCGATGCGCTCCCTGCGCGCCATCGGCGCGAATCTCTCATGAAGGCGCTCGTGACCGGGGCGACCGGATTCGTCGGCGCGGCGGTCGCCAGGAAGTTGCTGAGCGCGCAGTGCCAGGTTCGGGTCCTGGCGCGCCGCGGCTCGGACCGGCGAAATTTGCAAGGTCTCGATGTGGAAGTATGCGAGGGCGATCTCACCGACTCGAGTTCGCTGCAGCGCGCGGCGCAGGGCTGCGAGGGCATGTTCCATGTCGCCGCGGATTATCGCCTGGGCGCACGCGATCCGGCGGAGCTGTATCGCACCAATGTCGAGGGCACCCGCAATGTGTTGGATGCGGCGCAGCGCTCGGGCGTGCGGCGGATCGTCTACACCAGCAGCGTCGCGACCATCGGCATTCCTGCCGACGGTACTCCGGGCGATGAACTAAGCGCGAATTCGCTCGAGAACATGATCGGCCATTACAAGCGCTCGAAATACCTGGCGGAAGAGGTGGTGCGCGAAGCCGCGCAGGGCGGCATATCCGTGGTCATCGTCAGTCCATCCACGCCGGTGGGTCCCGGCGACGTGAAGCCGACGCCCACCGGTCAGCTGGTGCTCGACGCCGCCGCAGGGCGAATGCCCGCATACGTCGATACCGGCTTGAATATCGTGCACGTCGATGACGTTGCCGCCGGACATCTGCTGGCATATGAGCGCGGCAACTCCGGCGAGCGCTACATTTTAGGCGGCGAAGACATGAGTTTGCGGGAAATCCTCGCGCTGATCGCGGGTCTCCGGGCGCCGCCCTCCGCGCGTACGGCTGCCGTACGGCGTGGTTCTGCCCATCGCCTACCTGGCCGAAGGCGTCTCGCGGATCTCGGGCCGCAGCGGACGCATCACCTTGGAAGGCGTGCGCATGTCGCGCAAGAAGATGTTCTTCTCGAGCGCCAAGGCGCAGCGAGAACTGGGGTATTCGATCGCGCCCGGCGCTGCAGGCGTTCGAGGACGCGATTCGCTGGTTTCGTGACAACGGATTGCTGCGCTAGCCGTTACGTGAATCTCACATGAGCAAATCCGCGGCGGATTCCGAAGCCTTGATTTTGGTCGATGAGTTCGACCGCAGCCTGGGCGTCTTGAGCAAAGCCTTATGTCACGAGGGTCGCGGTATATTGCATCGCGCCTTTTCATTGCTGATTTTTAATGAGAGCGGCGAACTGCTGATCCAGCAGCGCGCCGCAACCAAGCGCTTGTGGCCCAGGTACTGGTCAAACAGCTGCTGCAGTCATCCTCGCGGCGCCGAGTCGCTCGAGGCGGCCACCCAGCGGCGCCTGTACGAGGAGCTCGGCATCCGCTGTCCGCTGCAGTTCTTGTTCAAGTTCCAGTACCAGGCGCAATTCGACGCTACGGGCGCGGAGAACGAATTGTGCTCGGTCTACATCGGACGCTGCCGCGAACCGATTAAGGTGAATTCCGACGAGATCGCCGCTTGGCGCTGGATCAGTCCGGAGGCGCTGCAGAAGGAAATCGCCGCTCAGGGCGGCCGGACCTTTACCCCCTGGTTCATGCTGGAATGGAACCGAATCTGGCGCGACCACCGGCAGGCGCTGCTGGTAATATAGGCACATGGCCATCCCACTCCTGCAAATGTACAAGGTCGCCAGCTACATCGCCGGGCGCAAGTTGCGCGGCGATAAGCGCTATCCGCTGGTGCTGATGCTGGAACCCCTGTTCCAATGCAATCTGGCCTGTGCCGGTTGCGGCAAGATCGATTATCCGAAGGAGATCCTGCAGAAGCGGGTGAGCGTGGAGGAAGCCTTGCGCGCCGTCGACGAATGCGGCGCCCCGATCGTGTCGATACCGGGAGGCGAGCCGCTGATCCACAAGGAAATGCCGCAGATCGTCGCCGGCATCGTGGCGCGGCGCAAATTCGTGTATCTGTGCACCAACGCGATCTTGCTTTCCAAACACATCGACGAATACCAGCCCTCGACCTATCTGACCTTTTCGATCCATCTCGACGGCAACAAGGAGCGTCATGATGAGTCGGTGTGCCAGGAGGGCGTGTTCGAGAAGGCTGTTGCCGCCATTCAACTGGCGCGCGGCAAGGGTTTTCGCGTCACCATCAATTGCACGCTTGTTCAATGGCGAAGATCCGGACGATGTGGCCGAATTCTTCGATACCGCCATGGCGCTCGGCGTCGAAGGGATCACCGTGTCTCCGGGCTACAGCTATCACCACGCGCCGCGTCAGGACGTGTTCCTCGGCCGCAATGCCAGCAAGCAGCTGTTCCGCAATATCTTCAAGCGCAGCCGCCGACCGTCCGGCAAGCCGGCCTGGTCCTTCAATCACTCGGCGCTGTTCCTGGATTTCCTCGCCGGCAACCAGACCTATCAGTGCACGCCGTGGAGCAACCCGACCTACAATGTGTTCGGTTGGCAGCGACCCTGCTACCTGTTGTCCGACGAGGGGTATGCGCCGACCTACCAGGTCGCTGATCGAGGACACCGAATGGGACAAGTACGGCGTCGGCAAAAATCCGCGTTGCGACAACTGCATGGCGCACTGCGGATTCGAGGGCACGGCGGTCAACGACGCGTTCAGCCACCCCATCAAGGCGCTGCTGACCTCGCTGCGCGGTCCGCGGGTGTCGGGCCCGATGGCGCCGGAGCTGCCGTTCGAATACGCCGATGGGCGGCGCACGGCTACGCCGCCGTGCGCTCACCGAGATCAATGCGCCGCTGAGCGAGGCATCAAGCGCGCCTGCAGCACGCAAGCCGCGTGAATGACGCGGCTGATCGTCGCGCCTCCGGCACCGAGCGATTCGCGGACGACTTTCGGCACGCAGCTAGAAACGTGGCGCCTGCGCACTGGAGCGCGCTCTGGCGGCCGGCTTCCCGCAGCCGAGGTCGTGCCGCTCGCGCTTGCACGAGGCCATGCGCTACAGCGTGCTCGGCGGCGGCAAGCGCATCACGCCCGGCTCTGGTATTTGCCACCGCGCGCGCCGTCGGCCTCACGGAGGACGAAGTCGAGGCCGCGGCCTGCGCGATCGAGTTGGTGCACGTGTATTCGCTGGTGCACGATGATTTGCCCGCCATGGACGACGATGATCTGCGCCGCGGCCGGCCGACCTGCCACAAGGCCTACGATGAGGCGACCGCGCTGCTGGTGGGCGATGCGCTGCAGCCGCTGGCCTTTCAGCTGCTGGCGCGCGATCCGTAAGCTGCCGGCATCCCCCGCAATCCGCCTGCGCCTGATCGACATGCTGGCGCAGGCCATCGGCACCTTCGGCATGGCCGGCGGACAGGCGATCGATCTGGCCGTGCAGGGCAGGAGGCTCGACATCAGCCAGGTCGAAGACATGCATGCGCGCAAGACCGGCGCCGTCATTCGGGCGAGCGTGCTGATGGCGGCGGAGTGCGCGCCGCCGCTCGAAGCAAACCTCTACGGCGCGCTGACGCGGTTTGCAAATGCCGTCGGGCTGGCGTTTCAGATCCAAGACGATCTGCTGGATGTCACGGGCGATGCCTCGACGCTGGGCAAGGCCACCGGCGCCGACAGCGAGCGCGCAAAGCCGACCCATCCTGCGATCATCGGCATCTCCGCATCCCAACAGCGAGTCAAGCTCCTGCACAATCAAGCCATCCAGGCGCTCGCGCCATTTGGTGAACGCGCCGCGGAGCTGCGCGCTTTGGCCCACTGGCTCCTGTCGCGGCAGTACTGACAGCCCCATCACGTGCGTGCCCTGCTCGCGGCCGGCCTTTTGATTTCGCTGGGAAGCCTGGCTGCGGCGCAAAGCGTTGCCCCCGACACCGCGGTCAGGATTCGCGCGCTGGCACCCGAGGTCGTCGTTCCGACGCCCGAGGCTGTCGCGAGCGGTTCGCTCGACGATCAGCTGCAGCCATTCTCGAAAGCGCCGGGCCACAACCGATGGCGCGACTACTGGCTGAAGCTCATTCCGCATGAGCCTGCCGGCATCGACGGTACGCCGGTACTCATCCTCAACGCCACGCGCGGCTTGCAGGCGCAGCTCGTGGCGTATCGAGACGGCAAAGTCGTGCCCTTGATCCTTGCGGGGAATTTGCCGGCATTCTTGGGCGCGCGCGACATGGTGTTCATCCTGCCGGAAGGGGTGCCGCCGACCCAGCCCTTGTACGCGCACCTGGTCTCCAGCAGCCACGAGCCGCAATATCTCAGCGTTTCCCAGGGTGGGCTGCAAAGCACGCTGGCACACGGCGCCGAACGGGCGCGCATGATCGCGCTCGCTTTCGGCGCCCTCATGGCCGTATCGCTTGCCGCGCTTCTGATCTGGTTCGTTCTCAAGGATCCGCTTTTCATATTGTATGCCATCATGTTTTCGCTGCAGGCGCTGTACGTGGCCTATCTGTCGGGCCAGGGATTCGACTGGCCCGGACTTTCCGCCGCGGTGCCGCTCGACTCTTTCGCCTGGAATGTCCCGGTGGGGCTGAGCGGCGCCGTGGCCTGCCTTTTCACCCGCGAGATCGCGGACCTCAAGCATTTCTCGCCGCGCGTCTATGCGGTCTTCGGCTGGCTGGCCGTCGCTTTCGTCATCATCACCGCGGCCAATGCCGCCAAGTTCATCGGCTTGCTGCCGCTCGTCAATCTGATCGGCAATCTGATGTTCGTCGTCGCGGCGGCATTCACCGTCGTCGTCTGCGTGCTGGCATGGCGGCGCGGCAATCGCGCGGCCGGCTGGTTCCTGGTCGCATGGGCGCTGCTGGAAGGATTTACGATTGCGGCCGCGCTGCGCTTCCTCATGACTTCATCGCTCGGTTCGGACGCGCTGGATTACTACGGGCTCCCCTTGTCGATGGTGGCAGCCTCGGTGTTGATTGCGCTCGGTGTCGCGGATCGTTTGCGCGCGCAGCGAGTGGCGCTGTCCGACGCCGAGCGCCGGGCGCAAACCGATCCTCTGACCGGCGTGCTGAATCGCCGCTCGCTGATCGAGCGGCTGGATGCCGCCTGCGCGCGCGCCAAGGCGCGCGGCTTGCCCATTGCATTGTTGTTCATCGACCTCGATCACTTCAAACAGATCAACGACACCTATGGGCACCCGGCGGGCGATGCCTGCCTGCGCGCCATCATCGAGCCGATTCATGCGGAATTGCGCCAATCCGACGTCATCGGCCGTTACGGCGGGGAAGAGTTCGTCGTGATCTTGAGCAGCGCCGACGCCGCCGCGGCGACTCCGATTGCGCAGCGCATCGTGGAGCGCGTCGCCGACGTGCGCGTGTCCGGATTCGGCGAACCCATCAGCGTGACCTGCAGCATCGGCATTGCCGCGAGCGACACGCTCGGCATCTGGGGCGAGCCTCTGCTCGCGCAGGCCGACGCGGCGGTCTACGTGGCGAAACGCTCGGGACGCAATCAAATTCATCTCGCGCCGCCGGTGCTCGCCTAGCTGCGGGCGGAATTTGCCGGAAGAATCTGTCCGACGTCGCGCATTGGCGACGCTTATCATCCCGTTTTGATTGCGCCTAAGCTTGCCGTTCGACATATTCACTGCGGGCCGGCAGGCGTCGCGAGAGGATGTAACTGGTGCAACGCAGCGCGTTCAGTCACGCGAGACTCATGCGCGAATCTACCCATCGCATCGAAAGCGCTCTGCGCAGCGACGACGCCAGGGAGCATGTGGTCGCGCAGCGCATTCTGGCCACCCCCGGATCTTGGAATGCATGGGAGCTCGAGCACTCCGGATTGATGCGGCAAGTGGCCGACTTTGTCGTGCTGCGCAATCAAGCAGTGGCCCTGAGGCATGCCGCGCTGCGGCTGATTCACGGCAAGGCACTGTTCGAATATCTGAAGAAGCACAATGTTCGCGACAAGGCGCGCGCCAAGATATTGGCGCATTTCCATCGGACGCTGCTGTATGAGCACGCGGTGGTGGCCGAGCACACCGTTTATGTGCGCAAAGCGGCGAGCTATCTATGCGCGAGCCATCTTGGCACCGATCTGGTTCACGATCCCGCCTTCCTGGATCCGATGACGCAGTACGAGAACCTCTTCACCGAGTATTTCGAGTTGTATTGCACCACGCTGGTGCCGAACGAAGATCCGAATTCCGAGGCGGAGCCGGCGTTGTTGCCTCTGCTCAAGCATCAGCTCAACGAGTGGCGCTGGGTGATCTTGAACCCGAAACAGGCACTGCCGCACCTGCAACGCGAGACCGAGCTGCGCCGGGCGGCGGGCGACACCCAGAAGCTGCGGCTGCTCAAGTTTCCGAAGTCCGGCGGCTGAGCGCCGATATCGGATCCGGCCGGCGGAAATTGCATTATCATTTGCCCATTCCCGGGTAATCCAAGCCGCAGACAACAATCAAGCTGAATCCGTCCGTGCCCCCGATGCGAATAAGGTTCTTAGGCAACCCATGAGTCCGTCCGTGCTGCAACGCATTGCCGGCGGCGATTCCGCCGCCGTGCGGGAATGCTTAGACCAGTACGGTCCGCTGGTGTGGAGCATTGCCCGGAGGCTTTCGCGCACGCCTGCCGATGCGGAGGACGCGACCCAGGAAATCTTCCTGGACATCTGGCGCAGTGCGAGCCGCTACGATTCCTCGCAGGGATCCGACAAGGTTTTCATCGCGATGATTGCACGCCGCCGGCTGATCGATCGGTTGCGCAAGACCAGCGCAGAACCGCCCATGGATCCTGTCGAGGTCCTGGAGGCGGTCGCGTGGGCGGACCCCGGTACCGCATCGGAAACATCCATCGAGGCGGAGCAAGCCGCCCGCGCGCTGGCAGAGTTGGGGCCGCAGCAGCGGCAAGTATTGGAATTGGGTCTGTTGCATGGCTTGAGCCAGTCGGAGATCGCTGCGCGGCTCAGCATGCCGCTGGGTACCGTGAAGTCGTTCATGCGCAGGGGTTTGATCAAGGTACGTGAATATATGAACGTAGACGCCGAAGGCGTTCTGAGCGAGGGTTGATGTCGGACACGCGTCCTCCAGATCAGCCCGACGACGCCCTGCTGGACTTGGCGATCAAGCAAGTCACCGAGGGCTTGTCGCCGGCTGAACAGCGGATGCTCGATGCGATGGACAGCGCGGGCGTGAGCGCGGCCCTGCGGGATCTGGAGCGGGCGGCGGCGGCGGTCACGTTGGCCGCCGGCACGGGCGACGAGATGTTGCCGGCCGCGCTCGCGGCGCGCATTGCACAGCAGGCGGCCGAACACTTCGGCGCGCCAAATTCCGTCGCCGACTTCAAGTCGGCGCGGCCGGCGGCCGCGGAGCCGGCCGTGCGTCCATTGTCGGCGCCGCGACGCGGCAACCGGTTCGGCGCCTATGGTTGGTTGGCGGCCGCGGCGTGCTTGGTGCTGGCAATTTTCGCTTGGGAGCGCTCGCCGCCCGCGCCGCCGACGCTCGCCGAGCAACGCGCAGCGCTGCTCGCGAAAACCGATTCGCTCAAAATTCCATTGAGCGCGGGCAAGGATCCCGCCGCCGCCGGGGTGACCGGCGATGTGGTGTGGGATCCCGCCACGCAACGCGGCTTTTTGCATTTCGCTGGCCTGGCGCCCAACGACCCGGCCATGCATCAATATCAACTATGGATATTCGATGCCGGACGCGACCAGCGTTATCCGGTGGATGGCGGCATATTCGATGTGCCGGCAAACACGAGCGAGGTCATCATTCCGATTCGCGCGGCACTCATGGTGCGCAAGCCCGCAGCCTTTGCGGTAACCCTCGAGAAGCCGGGCGGTGTCGTGGTCTCGGGCCGCGAGCACGTTATCGCGCTGGGGGCGACGGGTTAGGCAAAGGGTGCTGCTAGCCGAGCGCCGCCCTGCGATCCTTCACCGGCAGGGGAGTCCACTGATAGATCCAGGTTTCCGTCAGCGGTTTGCCGTCGATCCGCAGGTACAAGCGCATGTCGATCGGGTCGTTGCTGTCGTCCGCGGGCCTGACGTCGAACAATGCGCGATAGCCTTTGAACTCCTCGACATAGTGTGCCGTGACGTGCTCGGTGGTGCTGCCGCGCGTCGTGGTGATCACTGCCTCGACGTCGGCATCTTTGGGCAGCGCGCCCAGTTCGCCGCCCGAGAAGTCGACCGCAAAATGCCACGAGTAGTATTGGCGTTTCTGGCCGACGGTGCCGCCGATGCCGGTACGCGTGGCAAGAGTCTGCGCCAGCGGCGATGAGTAGGGCATGTGCGTGCCCCAGTACAAACGATAGCTGAACAGCAGTTCCTGGCCCGCCTTGGTTTTTTCGGCCGGGTTCCAAAATGCCACGATGTTGTCCGAGGTTTCATCCACGGTCGGAATTTCGAACAATTGCACCGCGCCCTTGCCCCAGCCGCCATGAGCGGCGGGTTTGGGCTCGACCCAGAGGCTCGGCCGGCGGTCGTAGTAGACGCCGTCATCCTGGTAGTGATCCCAGTTGCGGTCCCGCTGCAGCAAGCCGAAACCGCGGGGATTCTCATCGAAGTAAGAATTCAAGCGATTTTGCGCAGGGTTGCTCAACGGCCGCCAAATCCACTCGCCGGCGCCGGTCCACATGGACAGTCCGTCGGAGTCGTGAATTTCCGGCCGCCAATCGTTCGCTATGCGCCGATCGTTTTCACCGTAGAAGAACATGCTGGTGAGCGGTGCAACGCCCAACCTGTCGATGGCCTTGCGCGGATACAGGGCCGAATCGATGTCCATGGTCAGCGTGGCGCCCGGCGCGATGAAAAAGCGCAATGCGCCCGTGACGCTGGGGGAGTCCATCAGCGCATAAAGGGTGAGGACTCCGGAACTCTTCGCCGGCCGCTCGAACCAAAAGGTCGTGAAACGCGGGAACTCCTCGGGCCGGGGGTAGGCGGTGTCCACCGCGAGTGCGCGCGCCGACAATCCGTACTGGCGCGTGTCGCCGCCGACGGCGCGAAAATAGGCGGCTCCGAGGAATGCGGCGACATCGTCGCGCCAATCCGTCACGAACTGCACGCGAAATCCCGCAAAGCCGGCGTGATCGCGCATCACCGCGGGGTCGATGCCCGCCTTGTCGAATTCGAACATCGATGGGTCATAGAGCACTTCGCGCGCCTGGCCCTCGTTGACTTCATAGATGTGCACGGCCTGGGCGAAGCTGCGTCCCACATGAAAAAACTGCACGCGGAACGGCAGACCCGCATCGGCCCACAGCGCGTGATCGCTGCGGAATCGCAGCGACTGGTACTGATCGTAGCTCAAGCTCGTCATGCTGGCGGGCAGCACCTCTTTGGAAGGCTGATAGGCATTGCCGGCGAGAAATCGCGCCTGGCCTTTGAGCCACGCATAATCGAACGCCTTCGCCGGCCCGGAGCCGGTTGCGGCGGCGGACTGCGAAGCCGCGGTTTTTGCCGCCGCGGCCGGTTCCGCCCGCGCCAGCTGTGCGGCGGCCAGCACAATCGCACTTTTCAAGATTTCGCGTCGACGCACCATGTGTTTGGAATCCTAGATCGAGAACGTGGGTTGAACGGAATCGGGAAGCAACGCCAATTGATTGAGGAAGCGTGCGTCGGCGGCGACCTCGACGCGTTCCGCCGGCGTGAGCCATTGCAAGGCTTCATCGAGCGATCGCGCATCCATCAATTTCCGTTCCGCGGTGAAGGCGTGCGGATCCGGATGGCCGCGCGGGTCGGCGGGGCGCGGCAGATTGCCATTGATATGCGAGACGCGCGCTTCGCGGTGCCGCGCCAAGAAACGCAAGCCTTCCGTCGGCAAGGCATCGCCGTCGCGCAGCAATTTCTCGCGGCGCCGGACCAAAGCGGGAATTTCCACCTCCTCCGGCGTGCGCAGCAACGCGAGTTTCGACAGGAAGCCGCCCAAGGCCTCGCTGCCGCTGATCTGCGATAACGGCACCGACAGGAACAGCCCAAGAAGCGCCGGCGAGACCCACGCCAGCAGCGGAGGCGAGATGAAGTACACGATCACCGCGGTGACACAGCTCAGGAGCATGTGCCGCCGGTGAAAACGCCAGGCCTCTCCCCAAGTGGTGTGGCCGGCGTCGCGGCGCTGCGGCTTCCAGCCCGAGTCGCGGCCCATGAATACTTCGAAGACATGGCGGGATTGCACGATCATCAGGATCGGCGCGTAAAGCGCCGAAAGAACGACTTCCAGGAAGAAGCTCGCCGCGATGCCGATGACCCCGCCGGCGCCGCGGCGTATGCGGCGCGACAGCAAGGCGCGAATCAAGCCGAGCATCTTTGGAATCAGGAGCACCACCATGCTGAACCAGAACAACGCCATCATGAGCGCCACGTCGAAGCGCGGCCAGGTCGGGAACAGCTGGAAATCGTGACTGAAATATTCCGGACGGATCAGGCGCGATTGAATCGCGAGCGCGAAGCCGATGCCGATCATCACCAGCCACATGGGCGAGGATATATAGCTCATGATGCCGACGCCCAGATGCATGCGGCTGACGAACCGCAAGCCGGCGCTGCCGATGATCTTCATGTGCTGCAGGTTGCCCTGCGCCCAGCGCCGGTCGCGCACCGCGATATCGATGAGAGTGGGCGGAGATTCCTCCCACGAGCCGCCGCAATCGGTGGCCATGCGCACCTTCCAGCCGCCGCGGCGCATGAGCGCGGCCTCGACGAAATCGTGCGAGAGCACGAAACCGCCAAAAGGCTTGCGGCCCTTGAGTTTGGGCAGACCGCAATACTGCGCGAACGCCGACACGCGAATGATGGCGTTGTGGCCCCAGTAATTGCCGCTGTCGCCGGACCATGCGGACAGCCCGCGCGCGATGACCGGGCCGTAGACGCAGGCGGCGAATTGCTGCAAGCGGGCAAACAAAGTGCGCGCCCCGATCAGTTGCGGCGCGGTTTGCAGTATGCCCAGCTTGGGATCCGCCTGCATCGCCTGCACCAGCTGCTTGAGGGTGGGCGCATCGATGAGACTGTCGGCATCGAGCACGATCATGTGCGCGTAGCGTCCGCCCCAGCGGCTCACGAAGTCCTCGAGATTGCCCGACTTGCGCGCAACGTTCAGCCAGCGCCGCCGATACCAAACCGGCATGATCGAATGCAGCGCGGCGCGCAGCCTGGCGGCCTGCAAGGTTTCGCGAATCCACGCATCGGCGTCGGTGGAATCGGAAAGCATCACGATCTCGAATCCACGATGCGCATCGATGCTCCGCAGCGCCTCCGCCATCGCCTGCAGCGCTGCGGCGGTGCGCGTGGGATCTTCGTTGTAGATCGGCATCACCAGCGCCGTCAGCGAGGCGCCGGTCGGAGCCGGGCCGGGGAAAAGCGCATCGCGCCGTTTCGATGCGCCGGCGAGCACCGAGCCTGCGGAAAATGCGATCCAGCCCAAGGAGATGGCGAAGAAAAATATCATCGTCCCCTGCAGCAGCGTCATGCTCGCGAAGCGCACGACCTGCAGCATTTGGTAGATGCCATACGTGGTGACGCCCAATGTCACCACGATCAGGATGAAGCGCGCGTACAGCACCTCCGGTGAAATGAGGTGCCGCTCGGTGCGCCAGGATTTGTAGCGCAAATCCTGCGGCGGCATGCTCACGGGCGCCTCCGGCGGCATGCCGCCGGGCGGGTCGGACTCGAGGGCCGCGTTGGTGTTCAGCTTGAGGTCCATCGGTACAACCAGGTTTCGGAGACGGGCGTGTCGCCGCGCATCACGCGCAGGCGCATTTCAATCAAGTCCGCACCCTTCGGATCGATCTCGAAGCTGGCGCGCAGACCGTGCATCTCGCCGTTGGAAACCAGCGCCGAGTTGGAAATCGCGCCGGCCGAAGCGCTCAGATCCAGACGCAGGCCATCGAGCTTTTCGCCGGCGCCGACGATATCGAGCACGAAGACGCGCCGCTTGCGGTCGATGCTGGCGCCGGAGCGGGTCGCGATCACCTCGCCCAAGCCTTTGGGCAGCGGCGGTTCCGCGCACCAGCTGATGGTATAGGCGAATTGCGCCGTATGCCCGGGCAGCAGAGGCGCCGCCGGGCGCCAGAACGCCACGATGTTGTCATTGGTTTCGCGGCCCGACGGGATTTCCACCAATTCGACGGCGCCCGCGCCCCAATCGCCTTTGGGGACCACCCAGGCGCTGGGACGGCGCTCATACTGCGCGTCGAAATCCTCGAAATCGCTTTGCTGCCGCGATCTTTGCACCAGTCCGAAACCCTCGGGCATCTGCGTGGTGAAGCTCGAGACCTGCAGCTTGAGCGGATTCGCCAGCGGCCGAAACAAGTGCTCGCCGGATTTAGTCGCTATTTGCAGCCCGTCCGAATCGTGAACTTCCGGCCGATAGTCGTCCAGATGGCCGCGGTTGGTCTCATCGAAGAGGAACATCGAGGTCAGCGGGGCAACGCCCACCACGCGCATTTCTGCGCGCGGAAACAGCGTGAATTCCACTTCCGTCAGGGTCTCCACGCCCGGTTGCGCCGTAATCCTGTAGGCGCCGGTGGTGGACTTGCTCTCCAACAACGCGTAGATGACGATGGCGTTGGCCCGCGGGCCCGGCTGCTCAATCCAAAAATGGGTGAACACGGGAAACTCTTCGCCGGAGGGCTCGCCGGTATCGATGGCGAGGCCGCGCGCCGACAAACCATACAGAAGATTTTTCGCGACCGCGCGAAAGTAGCTGGCGCCTTGGAACACCAAGAATTCATCCCAGATCTTGTTCGAATTGATACGGCTGCGAACCCTGAAACCCGACAGCGGCACCGAGACTTTGGCGAACTGAGTCGGTGTGGTTCCGGACATCTGAAACATCGTCGGCGTGGCCACCACGTCCTTGGCTCGTCCGTTCTCGACGGTCGAGACCGTAACGGTCGGCAGGTTGGGCGCCGCTCGCAGCAGCTCGAGCCGAAAAGGCAATTTTTCCGCGCGCCAGATACCGGCTTCGGAGTTGAAATGCATGCTGCGATACTGCTCCGGGCTCAGTTTATCCAGCGCCGACGGCTCGGTGTTGCGCGGCGGCGTGTACGGTGCGGCGGCCCTGCGCTTGGCATCTTCCAGCAGGATGTCGAAGCTGAAGGGGTAGGTCGCCGCCGGTTTGGCCGCCGGGATGGCCCGGGGTTTTGCGGGTGCGGGCCGGTTGGCGGCGTGAGCCTGAACGGCAAGCATGAACGCCAGCAACCCCATTGATTTGGCAATCGATACCCGCAAAGCGCCCCCCCAAAAATAGCTAGTATAGTGCCTGCCCTATGTCGGTCGCAGATCACCCTGGCCGGGAACCCCAAAGCGCCGGGGCCGTGCTCATGGTGCGGCCTGCGGGATTTGGCTGCAATCCGCAAACCGCGCCCAGCAACGCTTTCCAAGCAAAGCCCGCGGTCCTTGCCGGAAAAGACCTACACGACGCTGCGCTGCGCGAATTCGACCGCCTCGCCGCAGCTCTGGAGCGCGCCGGCGTGGAAGTGGTCATCGCGCCCGACAGCGAGCTACCCCCGAAGCCGGATGCCATATTCCCGAATAACTGGGTCAGCTTTCATCATGACGGCACGGTGACGCTCTATCCCATGCTGGCGCCGAACCGGCGCTGGGAGCGGCGCGACGAAGTTCTGGAGGCGGTCGTCCGGCGCGGGGGATTTCGCGTCACGCGCACGGTGGATCTCACGCACCGCGAGTCGCAGGACAAGTATCTCGAAGGCACGGGCAGCGTCGTGCTCGACCGTGTGCATCGGATTGCCTACGCGAGTTCGTCGCCGCGAACCGACCTTGATGTGCTCGGCGAGTTCGCGCAGCAACTGGATTACGAACTCATGACCTTCGATGCCGTCGATGCCGGCGGCGCGGCCATTTATCACACCAACGTATTGATGGCGATCGGCACCGGCTTCGCCGTCGTTTGCAGCGCGTCGATCGCCAACGATGCTCATCGGTCCGCCGTGCTGTCCAAGCTGCGTTCGACCGGCCATGAGATCGTCGAGGTGAGCCTCGCGCAAATGGCGCAGTTCGCCGCCAATGTGCTGGAATTGGCGGCGCCGGCGCACAAGCTGATCGCGTTGTCGACGACGGCCTTGGACAGCTTGAATCGCGCGCAGCGCGGCGTTTTAGAATCTCACGCCGCTTTGGTGCCGGTCCCGATCCCCACCATCGAGCACGCCGGCGGCGGCGGGGTGCGCTGCATGCTGGCTGAAATACACCTGCCGCGATCCCGGCCCCGCGGAACACTTCAGCAGGCTGCTGGGTCATAATCGCCCGATGCTGGAACTCGGCGTCAAGATTCTCATTGCCTATCTGCTCGGGACGCTGCTCGGCAGCCTGCTCCTCGGGCGCATGCGCGGCGTCGATATTCGCAGCATGGGCAGCGGCAACGCCGGCGCAACGAATGCCCTGCGCACGCAGGGCAAGCTGTTCGGTTTCCTGGTGCTGCTGATCGACATCGCCAAGGGCGTGATTGCCGTGTGGTGGCTGCCGGCCGCCGCGCTGCCCGGGATCGGCATCGATGCGGGCGTCTCGCGCGATTGGCTCACGGCGGCATGCGGATTTGCGGTGATCGTGGGGCACGTCTATCCGGTGTGGTTCGAATTTCGCGGCGGCAAAGGCGCGGCCACCGTCGTCGGGGTCGTCGCCGCCATGGAGTTGCGTATGCTGGCGCCGCTGCTCCTCAGTTGGGTCATCGTGTTGCTGCTGTTCGGCTATGTGGGTCTTGCCACCATGCTGTCGACCGTTGTGCTTCTCGCAGCGGTGCTGGTGCTGGAACCGGACAATGTTCCACTCTGCGTGTTTTGCGCCGCGGTCGCCGCCTTTGTAATCTTTACCCATCGCAGCAATATCGCGCGCATGCGTACGGGAACGGAAAATCGCGTGCGGCGTCTATGGCTGTTTCGATCGCGAGCGGCCTAGTGCCGGCGCATGCGCCGCACCCGCCCCTGCTGCGGCTGCTGGCGGACGGAGAGCTGCACTCCGGCGAATCGCTTGCGGCGCAGCTGCGCCAAACGCGTGCGGCGGTTTGGAAAGGCGTCGAACGCCTGCGCGCCATCGGCATCGAGGTCGAGGCCCTGCCGCGCCGCGGCTACCGCTTGGCAAGGCCCACGGAGCTGCTCGATACCGGCCGCATTCGCGCCGAACTGGCCGATGCGCGCAAACCGCATCTGCGCAGCCTCGAATTGCTGTTCGAGATCGGATCGACCAATACCCGCTTGCTGAGCCGCCCACCGCCGCCGCCGGACAGCGCCGATGTTTGCATGGCGGAGCTTCAGCACGCGGGCCGCGGACGCTTGGGGAGGCCCTGGATCGGGGCCTTTGGCGGCGCTATCGCGATGTCCGTGGGCTGGACCTGCAGCGACGTGGTGCGTACCTTGCCGGCATTGAGTTTGGGGGTCGGCGTCGCCGTTTCCCGGGCGTTGTCGCGCGCCGGCGCCCTTGGCATCAAGCTGAAGTGGCCGAATGATATTTGGTTCGAAGACCGCAAACTCGGCGGCGTGCTGATCGAACTACGCGCCGAGGCGGGCGGCCCGGCGCATGTGGTGATCGGCATCGGGATCAACGTGGCGTTGTCCGCGCAAGCTCGCCGCGATCTCGAGACCGGCGGGATGGCGGTCGCGTCGGTGGCGGACGCTTGTCCTGGGCCGGTTTCGCGCAATAGGGTGGCGGGTGCCATCTTGGACGAACTTTTGAGTATGCTGCTGCAATACCAGCGCTGCGGATTTGCCGCCTTTCGCGATGCTTGGGCGGCCCTCGATGCTTTGAACGGCCGCGCCGCACGAGTGCTGGTCGGAGGCTCCGAGGTTTCGGGTATCGCTCGCGGCGTGGATGCCGATGGAGCGTTGTTGCTGGAAACCAAGGAGCGCATGCAGCGCTTCGTATCCGGCGAAGCGAGTTTGCGCTTGATTCATGGGTGAAGCTTGACGCCATTGAAAACTCTGGTCGTTTGCCTGGTGCTGGCCAACGTGTGCTACTTTTTGTGGGCTCACGGCATTGCCAAAGGACCCGAGCCTGTCGTGGCGACTGCGGCCCCGGCGACGCTGAAACTCGCCTCCGAAAGTCCCGAGACGGCGCGCGTCGATTCGGGCGGCAATCATGCAGCTGCCGTGGCTGCCTCGCCGCCCGGCACGCCCGATACGTTGAACGCGCCCGGCGCATCCCCATCCGACGGCGCGCGCCCGGCCGGCTCCGGCCTTTTGACCAATGTGAAGCGCTGCATCAGCGTCGGCCCGTTTCGCGACGTGTCGGAAGCGGCCCATGCGGCATCGACGTTGCGCGGCGGCGGATACGATCCGCGCCAGCGCGTCGCCGACGGCGAGGTATGGGCCGGGGTTTGGGTGTACCTGCCGCTGCCGCCCGTGCGGTCGGTTGCCGACCAGACATTGGCCAAGCTCAAGGCCGGCGGGATCGACGATGCGCTGGAGATGCCGGGACCGAACGAGGGATCCGTGATTTCGCTGGGCCTTTACAGCGAACCGAAGCGGGCTCAGGCCCGGGTTGCTCAAGCACAGGCATTGGGATTCAATCCCGGCATCGCCGATCGCAAGCGCACCGGCAATGTCTACTGGATCGATATCGACTTGAAGCCCACCGACAGTTTGCTGAACCCCGCCGATTTGCAGGGCGAATCCGGCCGCATCGTCCGCCTCGAGGTCAAGGGATGTCCTTCGGCGGGTCAGACATGAGCGCGCGAAGCGCGGCGCTGCGCTTTGCCAGCCTCATCGGCGCCTGCATCGGCTATGGTTGTCTGGCTGCGTTTCTTTATCTCATCAGCATGCAGCTGTACGGCTGGTTTCGTCAGGGAGAATGGACGCATATCGGCTTGGGCGACGGCATCAAAGAAGCTTTGATGCGCTGCTGCGTCAGAGATGGCGGCGCGGGACATGTCGCCGGCTTTTTGCGCTGGTGGGATTCGCCGGTGAGTTGGCTGGGCCTGCACAAGGTATTCGAGGTGATTCCCATGTCGCTGGCGCTGTTCGCAGTGAGCATCGCGGGAAACAGCCTTTTCATCTATTGCCGAGACCGACTGCCTCCGCGCCAACCGCTCACATAGCGGACTCGCTGCGTTTTTTGAGCCCTTGAGCCTCGGTGACGATGTAGCGCTCGATCAGGCCGCCGTAGAGCCGCGAGACCAGCGGCGCGATGAACCCCGACAATTCGAAACTCAGTACCACGCGGCTGCCGGCGCCCTTTGGTTCGATCGTGTGCCCCGCCGTCATGCGCAGGCCCGGCGAGCGCGAAGTCCACGTGAAGTTGCGCCGGTCTTCGAACTCGCTGACCCGCCATACGGCCGGAGGCAGCTTCGGCTGGCGGACGCGAGCGCTGCTGCCGAGCGCAAACGGGCCGCTTTCCAACCGCCGCACGCTGATCATGGTGGATGTCCATTCAGGCCAGCGCTCGACATCGCACAAGATCGCGAAAACTTTCTCCGGCGGCGCGTCGATGCTCACCGTGATGCTCGTGTTTCCGGTCATCCTCTCCTAGTGCTCCATCGGTCCCGGTTTGCGGACCTGGTAAGGTGGCACTTGCGAAATTGCAGGCGCATCGCCGCGCACGGCGGGCGGCGGATCTCCCTCCCACGCATAGGCGACGCTGCCGGCGGGGGCATGGTACCAACCCGGATCGCGGAAATCGCCCATGCGCCAGATCCGCACGAATCTTCACCACCGTGAACATGCCGCCCATCTGAATGTCGCCATACCGTCCCGTGCCCGTCATCATCGGCAGGGTATTGGCCGGCAACGGCATGTTCATCCGCATGCGCCTTGCATTTGAGGGTCCATAAACCCGGGCACGAGCGCGGCAATCTGCGGCGCCAAATCATTCTGTTCCACGCCGATGCTGTTCGGCACCGCGTGACCCATGGCATTCATGGTGTGATGGCTTTTGTGGCAGTGGAAAGCCCAGTCGCCGGGCGCGGCCGCGGTGAACTCGATGGCCCGCATCTGGCCGACCGCGATATCCGTCGTCACCTCGGGCCAGCGCGAGGCCGGCGAAGTCCAGCCGCCGTCGGTGCCCACGACGGCGAACTCGTGCCCGTGCAGGTGGATGGGATGATTGGTCATGGTCAGATTGCCGACGCGAATTCTGACGCGCTCGCCGAGACGCGCCAACATCGGCGCGATGCCGGGGAAAGCACGGCTGTTGAAGGTCCACAGATTGAAGTCGAGCATGGTGCTGACCTTGGGGGTGTAGCTGCCGGGACTGATGTCGTACGCGTTCAACAAGAACACGTAATCGCGGTCGACCGGCATGAAATCAGGGTCTCTTGGGTGCGTCACCCAGAAGCCCATCATGCCCATCGCCATCTGCGTGGTCTCGTCGGCATGCGGGTGATACATGAATGTTCCCGCACGCTGCGCGGCGAACTCGTATACGTAAGTCTGTCCCGGCTTGATCGCAGCCTGATTCAAGCCGACCACGCCATCCATGCCGTTGGGCAGGCGCTGACCGTGCCAGTGAATGCTGGTGGGCTCCGCCAGCCGGTTGGTGACGAATATCCGCACGCGGTCGCCCTCGACCACCTCGATGGTGGGACCGGGCGACTGGCCGTTGTAGCCCCAGAGGCGAGCCTGCATGCCCGGCGCGATTTCGCGGATGACGGGCTCCGCGACCAGATGAAATTCTTTGACGCCATGGCGCAATCGCCACGGCAGCGACCAACCATTCAGCGTCGCAACCGCGCGATACGGCCTGCCGTTGGGCGGGGCCAGCGGTGGCTGCGTGGCCGGCGAGTCCGTGGACACGATTTCGGGAAGCGCCGCCAACGCGGCCTTGGCAACCGCGCCGGCCGCAACGGCGAGACCGGCGCTGCTGAAAAAACTTCGTCTTGAAAGCATGATGGTTCCTTTAAGGCCGCGACGTGGCGGCATCTCCCAGCAATGCGGCGTCGAGCTGCGATTTTGCGATCCAGAAATCGCGAATTCGTTGGATGTAGGCGTCGAAGGCGGCCGCCCGGTCGCGGGCGGCGCAGAGCAGTTCGAAAATGCCGATCTGCGAGGCGTTGTAGCGCAGCAGATTCTCCTGCACGGCGGCATTGCGCAGCGGCAATACCTGGTCGCGCTGCTGCTGCGCCAGGTCGAATGCCGTGCGGTAACCGGCGTAGGCCAGTCGAATCTGCGAGCGCGCATCAACGGCGGCCTGCGTGAATTGGTCGACCGCCTGCGCGTACAGGGCCGCCGATTTCTTCACGCGCGCCGAGCCGCTGTCGAAAATCGGCACTTCCAGGGTGATGGTGTAGCCGCGTTCGTAGGGGGCGTCGCGCGAGCCCTGCTGGACGCGCGTCGCGCCGACGTCGAGTACATTGACGAAGCGGGTGCTGCGGGTGAGTTCGAGGCGCCGCTGCAATTCATCCATGCGCAAACGCATCAGCTGCAGATCGAGCCGGTTCTGCAGCAGAAGGCTCTCGACGTCGGGAAGATTCTCCAGGCTTCCCGGCAAACTGGGCGGCAGGGGCGCGAGCTGCAGCTGCGCCCCCGCCTGCTCGCCCGGCAGGCCCAGGCAACTGATCAGTCTTTCGCGCGCGGCCTGTTCGGCCAGCTCCGCATGAGCGGAAATTTGAACGGCATCGAGATAGATGTTCTGCTCGCGCGCTTGGTCCAACCGGTTCCAGTTGCCGGCGGCCACCATTCTTTGCGCCAGGGTCGCGCCGGTTTCCGCCGCTGTGCGCAGTTGCTGCAGATAATCACGGGAGGCGCGCGCGGCGACCGCGGCGTAAAAGGCATCGCGCGTATCCTTGGCGAGCTGCGCGGCGCGCAGAACCACGAGACTTTGAATCCGCGCGAAGCGCTGCTTTTCGATGCCGCGGGCATACGGCATCGTCAAAAGCGAGAGCACATTGAGACTCAAGGTCTCCTCGATGTCGTACTGCCCCGCGGCGCCGGCATGCCGCAGATCGAAACGCGGATTGGCTAGGCGGCCGGCCTGCACCAGGTCGGCTTCCGAGATTCCCAGTTCCTCGAAGGCTGCCTGCAGCGCGCGGTTGTTGAGCAAGGCGATCTGCACGGCATCTTCGACCGACAAGGGCCGTTGCAGCAGCGCAGCCACTTGAGCGTCGGCTTTGGCCCGCTCCTCGGGGGTACGCGGCCATTGGATGTCTTTGGCCAACTGTCGGTGGGCGGCATCCCTGACGGCCGTGAAGCCGCCGTCGCGGCTGAAGCCGGCGCAGCCGTCGAGGCCAAGCGCGGCCAGCGTCATCAATAGAAGAAATTCGCGTCGCATGACGTCCTCCTCTCGTCCCGGGCGGTAATCGGCGGCGCAACGGCGCCGCGAATCAGCACCGAGGCCGTGGCGGGCGATCGAGGCGGTCGGGGGCGACTGTCGGAGGCGGGCGGCGCGAGGCCAGGGAAGCTGTCGGACCCGCCGAGCGCGGCGCAGTCCAGTGAAACGGCATCAATGCAACGGCGGCCGCACAGCAGGTGCCGCAGTGATGGTGGAGCGGAGCGCCGGACGGCTTGCCGGCGTCGCCGGCGCAATGGAGGTGCGCCGCGGCGTCCGGGTCGTGCGCGCTGCAACTCGATGCCCGGGCGAAGCTCTGCAGCGGCAGGATCAGCGCGAGCAGCAGCACGAGAATCATCGGGCGGGTGCGGTTGGGAGCCATGACATCTAAAACATATCATCAGATCCGCAAGAACACACGTGAACTACGTCCTAGGGCCCCCGGGGGGCTACACTGCAGTTCATGATCTTCACGTGAGCGAGGTTTACATGCGTGTGCTGCAAGTCTTGGGCGCGATTTTGATCCTCGGTGGGTTATTCGTGCTCATCAGGTCACCCTCTTATTCGAGCGAAAAGAGCGTGCTCAAGATCGGGGATGTGGAAGCCAAAGTTTCGCAGCAGCACGCGGTTCCGCCCTGGGTGGGAGGCGCCGCCGTCGTAGCGGGGGTGGTGCTCATCGTGGTCGGCGCGCGCAAGCCGTAGCAGCCGGCACAATTCGCGGCGGCGCGCCACGCTGGATTTGGGGCAACTGAGGGGCCGCGGTAGTCAGACGACTTGATACGCAGCGTTTCCGTAAGCGATTTCTGACAACCGTTCTGAGGCGCCGCCGTACAGCATACCGGCGTCGCCGCGCGCAGTATCGGGGCATGCAGTGTGGATACCGGCGACGCGGGACGAGGGGATTCGCGGCGGGGGCGCTGGTCCTTGCCGGTGCGGCGCTGGCGCATGCAGCGGATTTTCAACTGCCTCCTGTGAATTCTCCCCCGAGCGCCGAACATCATCCGGGCAAAATGCTTTGGGCCGATCTGATCACTCCGGATCTGGCGACCGCCGAGAAATTCTATGGCGGATTGTTCGGTTGGACTTTTCAGCCTGTCAGCGGTGGCAAGCTCATCTATGCCGTGGTGTTGCTTGCGGGACGGCCAATCGGCGGAATCGTGGAAAAGCCGATTCCGCCCGGTCAACAGCGGCAACCGGCATGGCTGACTTTTCTGGCGAGCAGTGATATCGACGCCGCCAAGCGCCTCGCCGTCTCGCATGGGGCCAAAGTCCTGTCGGACATCAAGAACTATTCCATGCGCGGCCGCCAATGCGTGCTGGCGGATCCGGAGGGAGCGGTCTTTGCGCTGCTCGACTCCAGCAGCGGCGATACGCCGGATTACCTGCCGGCGATGGGCGATTGGATCTGGAGTTCATTGCACGCCAAAGATGCCGGAGCGGAAGCGGCGTTCTATCAAGGACTGTTCGGCTACGACGTCTTCCATCTGCCGAGCGAGGATGGGCTCGAACATTTGATCCTCTCGACCGACAACTACGCCCGCGCCAGTGCGAACGACCTGGCGCGTGGCAGCGCGCACCGCCGCTCTCATTGGCTGAATTTCGTGCGCGTCGACAATGCAGCAGAAACCGTGAACAAGGCGCTGGCCCTGGGCGGCCGTGTCTTGGTGCAGCCGCGCGTCGACCGGCACGGCGGCATGCTGGCGGTGCTCGCTGATCCCGCCGGAGCGCCGTTCGGCGTGATGGAATGGAGCGACAGCGACACCCATGCGGAGCCGAAATGAAGGCCCTGTGCCGCCGGCTGATGGCGGGTGCCACGGGCGCGGCGGCCGCGCTGGTGCTCGGTGCTTGCGCGGCAACCGGCTTCGGAGTCGACGGCAGCGTCGGCTACGGCTACGGCGACTACGACGGCGGCTATGACGCCGGCTATTACGCGCCTTACGGCTATGATTACGGCGATTGGGGCATCGGCTACGCGGTGGGTCCGTCGCGATGCTGCGATCATCGCGACGAACGCCGCGATCATCCCGACGAACGCCGCGATCATCCCGATCGCGGCCATGGCGGACGCAGGCCGGCTTACCGCCCGGCGCCCGCCGGGCGGCCGGCGCCGTCCATTCCGGAGCGGCGTAGGTCACACTGATTTTCGGCGCGGGCGCTTGCTGTAGTATCGGCAAAATTACAAATGCCGGGGACAAGCCTTGCTCGACTCCAACCTTGCGCCCGACGCGCGACAGGCGCGGCGCATTCTTCTGGCCAGCATGGTCGGGACCACCATTGAGTTCTATGATTTCTACATCTATGCCACCGCGGCGGTGTTGGTGTTTCCGCGCCTGTTCTTTCCGAAGGGCGATTTGGCCGTCGCGACGCTGCAATCGCTGGCGACGTTCGCCTTGGCCTTTGTCGCGCGCCCCATAGGGGCGGCGATTTTCGGGCATTTCGGCGATCGCGTCGGTCGTAAGACAACCCTGGTCACGGCGCTCATGACCATGGGCATTTCCACCATCTGCATCGGGCTTCTGCCCACGTACGCCTCGGCGGGCCGCTCCGCGGCGCTGCTTCTGGCGCTTTGCCGCATCGGCCAGGGGATCGGCTTGGGCGGAGAATGGGGCGGTGCCGTGCTGCTCGCGACGGAAAATGCGCCCGCGGGCAAGCATGGCTGGTACGGCATGTTTCCGCAGCTCGGCGCGCCGCTTGGTCTGGTGATTTCGATCGCCACTTTTCTGCTCATCGGCAATCAATTGACCGAAGCGCAGCTATTCAGCTGGGGCTGGCGCGTGCCCTTCCTGGCCAGCACCGTGCTGGTGGCGGTGGGCCTGTACATCCGGCTGCAGCTGGTTGAAACACCCGCCTTCAGGCGCAGCATCGCCCAAGGCGAACGCGTGCGCCTGCCGTTCAACGTCGTGTTCCACAAATTTCCCTTGCAGCTTTTCTTGGGGACGCTGGGTTCGACCAGCACTTTCGTGGTGTTCTACCTGGCGAACGTCTTCGCGCTCGGCTGGGGCACGAATTCGCTCGGGTTTACACGGCAGCAGTTCTTGATCATGCAAATGCTGGCCGCGGTCTTCTTCGGACTGATGATACCGGCGGCGGGCTCGCTGGCGGATCGCATCGGCGGCCGCACGATGCTGATCATCGCCACGGCTTTGATCATTGTCTACGGTTTTGCCTTCAGGCCCCTGTTCGGCGCGCACGATGCGGCGGCGGTGTTCGTGTTCTTGGCATTAGGGTTCGGCTTGAGCGGCCTTTCGTATGGGCCGCTGGGAGGCGCCTTGGCGACTCTCTTCCCGACACCGGTGCGCTACACGGGCACCTCGCTGACCTTCAACTTCGCCGGTATTCTGGGCGCCTCGCTGGCGGCACCCATTGCAACCTACCTGGCGACCCACTACGGCTTGGCATTTGTCGGGTATTATTTGTCGTCGGCTGGGCTCATCACGCTCATTGCGCTGATATTCATCAAGGGTGAGAACAAATGATGCAACACAAACTTGGCATTGCTTCCGCGGCGCTCTTGGCAGCGCTTTTATTTGCAATCCCGGGCGCGAACGCCGCCGACGCGTATGACGCGGCGCTCACGCACCCCGGCCGTCCGGCGGCGGATTCGGCGCGCGACGCGCTCGATCATCCGGCGGAGATGCTGCGCCTTGCGGGCATCAAGCCGGGAATGAAGGTCGCCGACGTCCTGGCGGGAGACGGCTACTACAGCGAGTTGCTGAGTTACGTGGTGGGGCCGACCGGCCATGTGTACCTGATCAACAATCTTGCGTTCGATCATTGGAGCCAGCCGGCCCTGCAAGACCGGATGGCCGGCGGGCGCTTGACCAATGTGACGCAGGAGACCGTCGATCTCAACGATATGAAATTGCCGCCCGCGAGCTTGGACGCGATACTCTTGATCAAGGTGTATCACGACCTGTACTGGGTCGATACCAATCCCAAGAGTCCCTGGCCGAAGATCGATGTCAGCTCCGTTCTCGATCAATTGTCGCGCTCGCTCAAACCGGGCGGCGTGCTCTTGTTGATCGATCATTCAGCGAAGGCCGGTCACGGAAAAGCCGACGCCGGCACATTGCATCGCATTGAAGAGTCGTTCGCCGTTCAGGATTTCACCGCTCACGGCTTTAAAGTCATCGCCAGGAGCGACCTGCTCAAAAGGTCCGACGATGCGCGCGACCTCATCAGCTACAAGGGGCCGGCGCTCGGCAAAACGGACCGGTTCGTCTTGCTGTTTCGCAAGACTTAGCGACCTTCAGGCCAGCGCGCTCAACCAACGCTGCATTTCTCCCGAGTCCATGGCGCCGGTGCGGCGGGCAATTTCCTTGCCGGAGCGGAACACGATCATGGTCGGAATGGCGCGGATGTTGAAGCGCCCGGCCGGCGCCGGCTCGTCCTGGGTGTTCAGCTTGGCGAAGCGCAGCTTCGGCTCCATCAAGCGCGCCGTTGCTTCGAAAAAAGGCGCCATCGCGATGCAAGGTCCGCACCAGGGAGCCCAAAAATCCACCACCAGCGGCAGATCGCCGCGGCTGAGGTGCTTGTCGAAATTCGCTTCGGTCAATTCGACCGGCTTGCCCTCGAACAGCGCTGAGTGGCACTTGGGACAACGCGGTGCATCCTTCAATCGGTCGCTCGGCATGCCGACGACCGCATCGCAATGTCCACAAACCACTTGAATGCGCCCGCTCAGATGTTGGCCTATTTTGGCTGTGCAACGAGAATCAGAAAGCTGTCGGACACGACGGTCGCGCGCGGCCGCGGCTGACCCTCGCTCGCCGCGGGCGGCGGACCGAATTGCGCGGCGGCCAGATAGATCTTGTGAGTCGCAGGATCGAGCGCCATGCTGCGGGCGCTGACCTGAGTGGTGACGGTGGCGATGACCCGATACGCATCCGGCGTGTCTTGATGAATCACCGTCAGGGTGCCGTCGATGCCGTTCGAACTGAACACCAGTCCGAGTTCCGGGTCGAAGACGGTGCCGTCCGATCCCCGGCCGATGACGACTTGAGCGATCGCCTTGCCCGACACCGAATCGGTCACCGCCATGACTTGGTTCGCGCACACCGAGAACAATCGATGATTCATCACGTCAATCGCGAGGGCGGTCGGTCCCGCACATTCTTTCAACAACCATTTTGCCTTTATTTTCAGAGACTTGGCATCGACCATCACCAGCCTTCCCGGCGCCGTATTGATGTTCACGTAAACATGGCCCGCCTCATCCGTGGCCATCGATTCCGGAGTGCCGGGAAGCGGCACGGTGGCGACGACTTGCAAGGTACCGGCATCGAGTACCGAAAGATTCGCGCTTTCCCGATTGGCGGTGAAAATGTGGTTTTGCTGGGGCTCGTAAAGAATGGCGCCGGGCGAAGTGCCCGAAATCGGCACTTCATACGCGACGCGCAGCGTATCGAGTTCAAACACCGAGACGGAATTGGAGCGGCCGTTGCTGGTAAATCCGCGCTTCAGCGGGGGCGCAAAGGCGATCGCGTGCACGCCTGCCGTGCGCGGTATGTTGCCCGTCAGTTTGCCGCTGGCGGTTTCAATCACATCGACGTGGTCGTCCCGGGTCACGAACAGGCGGGCGCCGCTGGCATCCAACGCCAGCGTATCCCAAGCGTTGATGCCGCCGATGCGCCAGGATTTTGCAACCTTGAAGTCCGCGGCCGGAATGGGCGAGGTCTGAGCGCTTGCGAGAGCCGCGGCCAGGAGGCTCGCGCCCGCGAAAAGCATGGGGAAATTCCGCAGCATTAGCAGCCTGGAGGAAGTGTATGGCGGCTAGTTTACGCATGGATCGCCCTGGAAGAAATCCTGCGCGGCCGCAAGTGTAATATCTACAGCCCGCCATGACCGGCGCATTTCCAATCGCGAACCGTTATCGTTTAGGCTGCGTGGTTGAGCGAAATACCCTATCCGCATCACCACCTGCGCAAACATTACTTCACAAAGGACCTGCGCCTCGCCGATGATGCGCGCAGATTGTTGGCTGTGAGCTATCAGGAGACTCGGGATGATCATTCGGTTAATGGCCGCCGCGGGCGCCGGGGCCATTTTCGTCGCTGCGGGCGCCTTGGCAGAGACCTCGCCGTCATCGCCAGGCGATCAAGCCGCTCTGCAGGAAATCGTGGTGACCGCGCAGCGGCGCGCGGAGTCCGCGCAGAACGTCGGCATCGCCATGTCGGTGCTCGCCGGCCAAACTCTCGCAGACAAGTCCATCAGCTATGTCAACGATCTGCAAAATGCGGTTCCCAGCCTGCAGGTGGAACCTGCATTCGGCAGCAGCCAACCGCAGTTTCGCCTGCGCGGCGTCGGCTTCATCGACTACACCTCGAATAACACCTCGCCCGTGGGCGTGAGCCTGGACGGCGTCGCTTTCGCGTTGCCCATCCAAACGCAGGGCCAGCTGTTCGACATCGATCGCGTCGAGGTTTTGCGGGGGCCTCAGGGCACTTTGTACGGGCGCAACACCACGGGCGGCGAGATCAATTTCATCAGCAATCGCCCCACCGCGGATCCGCACGCGGGGTTCTCGCTCGAATACGGCTCGCACAATGAGCTCGACGCGGAAGGCTTCGTGTCCGGCGGCATCGCCGAGGGGCTGATGGGAAGACTGGCCGTGGCCACCGAACAGGGTGGCGCATGGCAGCGCAATCGCGTCACCGGACAGGCGCTGGGCGACAAGGACAAGGTCGCGATCCGCGGCCAGCTGCAGTGGGATCCGACGGGGGCGGTTGCCATTCGGCTCGGCGTGCATGGGGCCGCGGACAAGTCGGATGAACAGGGCCTCTATCTGCTTCAGCCCTATACGCCGGGCAGCGGTCCACCTGCAATTCCCGCGGACGCCTCGCGCTATGTCACGGGTTGGGGGCTGAATCCGACGTTCGCCAAGCTGATCGGAATCGGTGCCGGTTCGAAGCCCGGACTCGACAACAGCAACGACGGCGTCGACCTTACCGCCGATATCGATCTCGGCGGCGCCAAACTCACCGGCATCACCGCCTACAACAAACTCATCCGCCGTGAATATGCGGACTGGGACGGCACTCAATTCGACGACTCCGACGAATACTTGAACAGCGATCTCGATGTGTTTTCCCAAGAACTGCGCCTGGCGGGCAACCGCGGGCATTTCGGCTGGGTGAGCGGTCTGTTCTATTCGAACGAAGACCTCCGCGAAAATTTCTATTCCGACCTCACCGACCGGCTCGGCGGAATCGCGGTCACGACTTACGAGCAGGTCGCCAATTCCCTGGGCATCTTCGCGCAGGGCAACTATCAAATCACCGATACGCTGAAAGCGACGCTCGGCATTCGCGAAGATCATGAGAGCCGCGAACTGATCGGCCTCAACACCGCGTTTCTGCCGGGGGTACCCTCGCTGACCGGCGGCGCGCTGGGCGGATCGATCACATCGAACTTGCCTTCCGGAAAAGCGGAGCTGGATTTCAAGCCCAACGCGGACACGCTGCTCTATGCCAGCATCAGCCGCGGCGTCAAGTCGGGCGGCTTCACCGCTCACAATACCGTGACTGCACCGGCGGCGGATCCGTTCGAGCCGGAAAAGCTCACGGCCTACGAGATCGGCATGAAATCGGACCTCGCCCATACGCTTCGAGCGAACGCCTCGGTGTTCTATTATCGTTACAAGGACCAGCAGATTCTGGGCAAGGTTTTTGACGACGCATCGCAGTCGTTCATCGGGCGGTTCGTCAATGCCAATTCGCGTATCAGCGGCGGTGAAGTGGATTTGGAGTGGCATCCGCTGGCGGGGATCGTCATAACCCAGTATGCGGGTTTCGCGGAGGGCTACTACACCAGCAAGCTGCTCGATGTCCCTTTGAATCCGGCGCTGCCGCCGGTCGATTATGACGGGCGCCCCGAGAGCTTCCCCAAGTGGAGCTATGGCGGCGATGCGAGCTATACCTGGAAGGTCGGCGACTTCAACGTGACGGCCGAGTCGAACTACAGTTTTCACGATACCTACAGCCAGTTCTTTTTGCTCGGCAGCAACGATTTCACCATTCCGAAATACTGGCTGGCGAATGCCAATCTGTCGCTGGCGCCGGCCTCCGGCGCCCCATGGACGGTGAGCTTGTGGGGCCGGAATATTTTCGACAGATCCTACGATCTGACGAGGAATTTCTTCTTGCCGAGCAGCGAAGTGGCGGCGGCCGGCGAGCCTGCGACCGTCGGTATCAGAGTGAGCTATAAGTACTGATTGAATGTTCAGATGGGCTCAAACACCATGCGCAAAATTCTCGGCGGCATTTTCGGGCTGATCGTGCTGATGGCGGTCGGCGCGTGGCTCTGGCTGCGCGGACCGGACATTCCTTTTGAGACGCTGCAAGCGAAGTACGCCCAGGCGGATTCGCACTTCGTCGATCTACCCGGCGGTTATCACGTGCACTTTCGCGAGGACGGCGATGCAAACGCCCCTTTGCTCGTCCTGCTGCATGGGTTCGCGGACTCTTTCACGACCTGGGATGGATGGGTGCGGGAACTCGCGCCGCAATTTCACATCATCAGTGTCGATTTCCCCGGTCACGGCTTGACCCGCGCGCCGGTTGGCAGTCTCCATTCAGCGGCGATCAATTGGCGGACTTCGTCGATGCCTTCGCCGCGAAGCTGAAGCTGCCGAGGTTCGCGGTCGCGGGCAATTCAATGGGGGGCGGAGCCGCGTGGGAACTTGCCGTGCGGCACCCGGACCGGGTCAATGCGCTGATTTTGGTGGATGCCGCCGGTTTCCCAAACGACAAGCCGGGCAATCCGCCGCTGGCTTTCAAGATCCTGCGGTATCGCCTCGGACGCGAGGTGCTGAGCAAGATCGACAATCGGCCCTTGATCGAACAGGGCCTCAAGGAGGACGTTTACGACAAATCGCTGATCACGCCTTTTATCGTGGATCGCTTCGCCGAGTTTCAGCGGGCCCCCGGGCACCGCGAAATCTTGATGGGCGTCGATATCGGGCACGCGTGCAGGCTCGACCGCGCAGCTGCTGTCGAGCATCAAGGTTCCGACCTTGATTTTGTGGGGGCAGAGCGATCCGCTGATCGAGCCCGGCGCAGCGAAGAAATTTGCCGCGGCGATCAGGGGATCGAAATTGATCACCTATCCGCATGTCGGGCATTTGCCGCAGCTGGAGATACCGCAGCGCTCGGCGGCGGATGTCGCGGCCTTCTTGAAGGACAATCGAGCCGCTGCGCCGGCCCCCGCTAGCCTGCCGCAACGCGGCCGCCCGGAAAGCTCGGGCTGATCCCAAAGCTCCGGTTAATCTCCACGCTCCAGTATCATTCGAGGATGCAGCGAGATTATCTGGGCAATCCGATCACCGGTGAGCGTGACAGCACGCTGCGAGGGATCGACGAATTCATCGAAGGCTTCCTGGCCTATGAAACGCGCGCCGAACGCATCCTGGCCACCGCGGCCGCCGATCCGCAGTCCTGCATCGCCAACGTCTACGCGGGAATGCTGTGGATGCTGTTGGAGGCCCCGGAGGGCGCCCCCCGCGCCGCCAAGTACCTGGCCGCGGCGCAGCGCGCGGCGCTCTGCGCCACGCGGCGCGAACAGACTCAACTGCGCCATGTTGCGCGCCTGGGTCGACGATGACCTTGACTCGGCATCCGCTTGTGCGACGCAAGTGTCGGATGAGTTTCCCCGCGATCTTGCCATCGTCAAGACGCATGCAGTATTTTGAATTCAATCGCGGCAATTCCGCCGACATGCTGCGCATCGCCTTGAAGGCCGGCGGCGCGAACGACGATGTTCCGTATGTCCATGGCATGAAGGCGTTCGGCTACGAGCAATGCCACCTTCTCGAAGAAGCGGAGTCGGCGGCACGCTCGGCGCTGGCGATGCGCTGCAAGGAACCCTGGGCGCAGCATGCCCTCGCGCACGTATTCTTGACGCGCGGCCGCATCGACGAGGGCGCTCGATTCCTGCAAGAGTCGGCGCACAGCTGGTCCGGGCTGAACTCCTTCATGCTCACGCATCTGTGGTGGCACCTGGCGTTGTTCTATCTGAGCCAGGGCCGCGGCGACCAAGCCCTCGACTTGTACGACCGGCATTGCTGGGGCATCGCCAAGAATTATTCGCAAGACCAGATCGGCGCCGTCTCGCTGCTGGCCCGGTTGGAAATCGCGGGCGTCGATGTCGGCGCGCGCTGGGACGATCTCGGCGACCATCTCGCGGCGCGCGCAACGGATACGATTGCAGCCGTTCCTGACCTTGCAATATCTGTACGGACTGGCGCGCGCGCGCCGCCCGGAGGCGCAGACGCTTTTGGAGTCGGTGCGCGGGTTTTCCGTAAGCGCGCCCCCGTTTACACGCACGGTGTGGCGGGAAGTGGCGCTGCCGGGCTGCGAGGGTTTGTATGCTTACGCGCATGGCGAGCTACGAGCGCGCTTGGCGGCATTTGAGCGCCGCGGTGCCGCGCATGGCGGAGGTCGGGCGGCAGCCACGCGCAGCGCGATCTGTTCGAGCAAATCCTGCTGGATGCCGCTCTCAGGACCGGCCGTACGGCCGTGGCGCAGCACATGTTGGAGCTGCGGCGCAGGGCGGATCCTGACGGCGTGCCGGTCAACAGCGCGCTGGGCGACCTGTATGCGCGAGCTCGGTTTGCCTTTGCTCGCGGATCAGGCACGCAGCCGGGCTGCGCTCACGCGCGCGCGGCATGCTTCGAGCGGCGCATGATTGCCGATCTGAAGGACAATCTGCTCCAGAGGGTGGAGGCGCGGCGCGAAGAGATCGTCGAATTGGCGCGGGCTTTGATTCGCTTCCCGACCGTCAATCCGCCGGGCGAAGCGTATCGGCCCTGCGCCGAATTCATCGGCCGCCGCTTGAGCGAGCGTGGATTCACCGTCAATTATGTGCGCGCCGCCGGCACGCCGGGCGACAGCGAGCGCTATCCGCGCATCAATATGATTGCACGGCGGCAAGGCCGCGCTGCCGGGCCCTGCGTGCACTTCAACGGCCACATCGACGTGGTGCAAACCGGTTCGGGCTGGACGATGGACCCCTTCGCCGCGGTGCTCCGCGACGGCAAGATCTACGGAAGAGGCGCATGTGACATGAAGGGCGGTCTCGCCGCCTCCATCATCGCGGTCGAGGCGCTCATCGATTCGGGTGCGGATTTGCCGGGGGCGCTGGAGATTTCCGCAACGGTCGACGAGGAGTCGGGCGGCTACGGCGGCGTCCACTATCTGGCGCAGCGCGGTTGGTTTTCCGCGCCCCGGGTCGATCACGTGATCATTCCGGAACCGTTGAACGTGGATCGCGTTTGCATCGGGCACCGCGGCGTGTGGTGGGCCGAAATTGAAACGCACGGCCGCATGGCGCACGGCTCGATGCCTTTTTTGGGCGATTGCGCGGTGCGTCACATGAACGCCTTCATCGATCGCCTGGAGCGGGATCTCTATCCCCGGCTGGCGGCGCGGCGCACCGACATGCCCGTGGTACCCTCGGGTGCGCGGCATTCGACGATGAACATCAATTCGATTCATGGCGGCCAGGCGGAACTTGCGGCGGCGCTGCCTGCACCCTGCGTGCCGGACTCCTGCCGCATGGTGATCGACCGTCGCCTGCTCATCGAAGAGAACCTGGACAGCGTCAAGGGCGAAGTGCGCATGCTGCTCGAGCAGCTGGCTGCAGAGCGCGAGGGCTTCAAATATGAGCTGCGCGACATTTTTGAGGTGCAGCCGACCATGGCGGATCGCAACGGCCCGGTCGCGCGCAGTACCGCCGCCGCCATTCGACGAGTGCTGGGCCGCGATGCGCAGTTCGTCTGTTCGCCGGGCACCTACGATCAGAAGCATATCGATCGGATTGGCAGGCTGCGGGACTGCATTGCCTATGGTCCGGGAATTCTCGATCTGGCGCACCAGCCGGATGAGTACGTGCTGATCGAGGACATGGTGGAATCCGCGAAAGTCATGGCGCTGTCCGCGCACGCGCTGCTGGCCGGCAGCGCATGAAACCGTTTCGGCAGCGCCGGTGAGGCGCGGGACAATCCTTGCGTTCGCTGTGCTTTGCTCCGTGGTGCTCGGGGCGTGTCGCCGTTCATGGCGCGCAGCGCATGGTCATCGGCACGCAGCTCGAGCCGCCGATACTCGATCCTACCGTCAACCCCGCCGCGGCGATCTCCGAGGTGCTGTACGGCAACGTTTACGAGGGCTTGGTGCGCTTCGCGGCGGATGGTTCGGTGCTGCCCGGACTTGCGCTCTCATGGGAAATCTCCGGCGACGGTCTCACCTACGTATTCCATCTCAAGGGCGGCGTGCGCTTCCACGACGGCAGCGTATTTGACGCGGCGGCCGCGAAATATTCGCTGGAGCGCATCCTGGCACCCGCTTCGACCAATCCGCAAAGAGCGCGGCTGCGGCGCGATCCGTGCAGTGGAAGCAGCCGATCCGTCGACATTGCGGGTGCTGCTCAGCCGCCGCTCCGGAGGATTGCTGCAATCTCTCGCGTTCGGATCGGCGGTGATGGTGTCGCGCGCCTCCGCCACGAACAACGCGTTGCACCCCGTCGGCACGGGTCCGTTTCGATTCCTCCGTTGGCGGCGCGGCGACTCCATCACCCTGGAGCGCAATCCGGATTACCGCCCGGCGCCCGCGCCCTTGAGCCAGGTCACCTTCAAGTTCATCACCGACCCGACCGCGGCTTTTGCCGCGTTGATGGCGGGGGACGTGGATGCATTCTCCAACTATCCGGCGCCGGAGAGTTTTGCGCAGTTCGCACATGATCGCCGCTTCAAGGTGTTCGCCGGAACCACCGAGATGGAGACGGTGCTCGGGCTCAATGAGCGAGTGGCGCCGCTCGGCAATGTGCTGGTGCGCCGCGCGATCTCTCATGCCTTGGATCGGCGCGCCATCATCGACGGCGCGATGTTCGGTTACGGCACGCCCATCGGCAGTCACTTTCCGCCGCACAATCCGGCCTACGTCGATCTGACGGGAATGTATCCGCACGATATCCTCAAGGCCAGGGCGCTGTTGAGGCAGGCCGGCTACCCCGCCGGCTTTTCGCTGACGCTCAAGCTGCCGCCGCCGAGCTACGCGCGCCGCAGCGGCGAGATCGTCGCCTCGCAGCTCGGGCAGGTCGGAATCCAGGTCAAAATCGAAAACCTCGAATGGGCCCAGTGGCTCGATCAGGTCTACACGCGCCATGACTTCGATATGAGCATCGTGGGTCATGCCGAACCGCTGGACTACGACATCTACGCGCGCGATGACTATTACTTCGGCTATTCGAATCCCGAATTCAAGGCGCTGATCGCCGCATTGGACGACAGCGTCGATGGCGCGGCGCGCAAGGATCTGCTGCAGCGGATTCAGCGCAAGCTCGCCGGCGACGCGGTCAACGGCTTTCTATTCCAATATCCCAGATTGGACCTCTGGAACGCGCATGTTCACGGCATCGGCTTCGACAATGTGCTCGGCGTGGTGGATGTCACGCATGCCTATTTCGACGACGCCGCGCAAGTGCGTCACGAGGATGAACTGACCGCGGCCCCGGTAGTGCGCGCGCCCCCGCTCAGGATTGCCGGCTGCCTTTTTCTGGCGGGGACCCTGGCCTTGTTGATCTTGAGCGTGCGCCGCTCCGGCAGCGCCTATCTGGCCGGACGCGCAGCTGTGCTGCTGGCGACACTGCTGGCCGCGAGCGCCATCGTGTTCGTCATCGTTCAAGTCGTGCCCGGCGATCCGGTGCGCTACATGATGGGTCTGCAAGCCGACCCGGGCACCGTGGCAAGCATGCGCCACGAGCTGGGATTGGATGCGGGGCCGCTGCAGCGCTACGGCTCCTGGATCGGCGGATTGCTGCATGGGGATTTCGGTTTGAGCTATACCTATCGCATCCCGGTCGGTGCATTGCTGGCCGAGCGCCTGCAGGTGTCGCTGCCGCTCGCGCTGTACGCACTGCTGCTCGCGGTCGCCGTGGCTTTTCCGAGCGCTTTGTACGCCGCGGCGAGACGAGGGCGGCTCGCTGATTCAATCGTCGGCGGTATGACGCAGCTGGGTCTCGCGGTGCCGAATTTCTGGCTGGGAATGCTGCTGGTGCTGACATTCGCGATCGCCTTGCGCTGGGTGTCCGCCGGAGGGTTCCCCGGTTGGGAGGCGGGATTCTGGCCTGCCGTCAAAGCCCTCACGCTTCCCGCCATTGCGCTGGCCATGCCGCAAGCCGCGATTCTGACCCGGGTACTGCGCGGCGCGCTCATCGACACGCTGCACGAGGACTACATTCGCAGCGCGCGCGCCAAGGGGGTCGGCGAGCGGCGCGTGCTCATCAAGCATGCACTGCCCAACGCCATGGTGCCGGTGCTGACCATCCTCGGCATGCAGTTCTCTTTTCTGCTCGCCGGCGGCGTGATCATCGAAAACGTCTTCTTTCTGCCGGGACTCGGCCGGTTGGTATTTCAAGCGATCGTGCAGCGCGACCTGATCGTCGTGCAGAGCGTCGTCGTGGTGCTGGTGTTCGCGGTGGTGATGGTGAGCTTCTTGGTCGATCTGGGCTATGCGTTGATCAATCCCCAATTGCGGGCCCGCGATCCATGAAGTCTGCCGCGCATGGTGCGAGCCTCGTTGCGGGCGCCCTCATCACCGCGGTGTTCGTGGCTGCCGCCGCGCTGGCGCGCATCTGGACGCCGTACGATCCGCGCATCCTGCACATTGCCGATAAGCTGCGGCCTCCCGACGCACAACATTGGTTCGGTACCGATCAACTGGGCCGCGATGTCTTGTCGATGATCATGCAGGGAGCGGAAACCTCGGTCGGCGTGGCGCTGCTGTCGGTGATCATCGGTGCCTGCGTCGGCGTGCCGCTCGGGCTGTTGGCCGCGGCGCGGCGCGGCGCGACCGAGGAGATCGTGATGCGCGGCAACGATTTGATCTTTGCCTTTCCGGCCTTGTTGCTCGCAATCCTCATCACCGCCGTCTTCGGGCCCGGCGCCATCAATGCCATCATCGCCATCGGCATTTTCAATATACCGGTGTTCGCACGCGTGACCCGCGCCGGCGCGCTGCAGCAGTGGACGCGGGACTATGCATCGGCCGCCCGCGCGGCGGGCAAAGGGCCGTGGCGAATTTCCTGGGAGCATGTTTTGCCCAACTTGCTGGCCCTGTTGGCCGTGCAGGCAACGATCCAGTTCTCACTGGGTGTCATCGCCGAGGCCGGCCTGTCGTACGTGGGATTGAGCGCGCAACCGCCGACGCCGAGCTGGGGCCGCATGCTCAACGAGGCGCAAACCCTGACGGCTTTGGCGCCCAGCCTGGCACTGTTTCCGGGAATCGCCATTCTGCTGTTCGTGCTGGGACTGAATCTGCTCGGCGAGGGATTGCGCCGCCGCGCGGCGGCCTCCGCATGAGCGCTGCGCAGCTGCTGCAAGTCATCGATCTGAGCGTGTCGATCGGTGCCGCACGCATCGTCAAGAATGTCTCGCTCGAAGTCCGTGCCGGCGAGATCTTGGGGTTGGTGGGCGCATCAGGGTCGGGGAAATCGATGACCGCGCTCAGCATCATGCGGCTGCTGCCAGCAAGCGCGGCGTGTGCGGGGATCACGCGCTTGAACGGCGAGGCCTTGAGCCTGAAATCCGAGACGCAGATGCAGGCGATCCGCGGCCGCGACCTCGGGATGGTGTTTCAGGAGCCGATGAGCGCACTGAATCCGCTGATGCGCATCGGCGATCAGGTGGCAGAGACGGTGCGATCGCACCGTCAGGTGAAGCCGAGGGAAGCGCTGGTCTTGGCCCGCGAAGCGCTGGACCGCGTCGGATTGCAAGGAGAGCAGGGCGCGCTCGAGCGGCTGCCGTACGAACTCTCCGGCGGCCAGCGCCAGCGCGTGGCGATTGCCATGGCGATGGTTCTGTCGCCGCAATTTCTCATCGCGGACGAACCCACCACGGCTTTGGATGTCATCGCCCAAGCGCAGGTACTGCTGCTGCTGCAGGGTTTGTCGCGCACTCGAAACATGGGCATGATTTTGGTAACGCACGATCTTGCCGTCGTTGCGCAGCTCGCCGACCGCATCGCGGTGATGCATCAGGGCGAGATAGTCGAGCACGGCCCGGCAGCGGAAATCCTGCGCCGCCCGCGCAATGACTACACCGCGGCGCTGTTGGCGGCCTCGGAGTTGCAGCCGCGGCGTGCGGCGCCGCGCCCACGCGCCTCGGCTGAGGTATTGCAGGTGCGCGGCATCGTGCGCGAATATCCTCGCAGGCGCACCTCGCTGTGGCGCCCGCAGGTGCCGTTGCGCGCCGTCGATGCGGTCTCTTTATCCGTGCATGCGGGCGAAACGGTGGGCTTGGTGGGCGAGTCGGGCTCCGGCAAGTCGAGCTTGCTCCGGGTCATCCTCGCGCTCGAGCGGGCTCAGGCCGGGGAAGTCAGTTTGCTCGGCGAGAACTTATCGCAAGCGCGCGGCGCGACCTTGAGCCGCCTGCGGCGCTCCATCCAAGTGGTTTTTCAAGATCCCTATGGTAGCTTTGATCCAAGGTGGACAGTGGAGCAGCTGATTGGCGAGCCTTTTTTTCTGCTGAACCCGCGCCCCTCGAATACGGAGCGTCGTCGCAAGGTGGCCATGGTTCTGGAGCAGGTTGGGCTGTCTCCCGCCGACGCGCAGCGTCTGCCGCGCGAATTTTCAGGCGGCGAGCGTCAGAGAATTGCGATTGCCCGAGCCCTGATCACCGAGCCGGCCGTGATCGCGTTCGACGAAGCGGTATCCGCTCTCGATGTGCTGATCCGCGCGCAGGTTCTTGCGCTGCTGGCCGAACTCGCCGAACGTCTCAAGGTAGCCTGCCTGTTCGTGTCGCACGACTTGCACGTGATCAGAGCCATTGCCGATCGTGTCTACGTGATGCAGCAGGGGCGAATCGTCGAGGAGGGAGAGGCGGCCGCCGTGTTCGACTCGCCGCGCCACCCCTACACCCAGGCATTGCTTGCGGCTTGCCCCGCGCTGCCGTCGAATGGACGGGTCGCCGGGTGAGCGCCCCGCGGCTCGCCGCTGCGAGATTGGCTCGGCTCAATCGGCGCAAGCGCTCCGCGGTCGCGGCCGGCCTGTTGCTGCTCGGTCTGGGAGCGCTGATCGCCTTGTTTTGGATCACGGCCGGCGTGGGATTCCCGCTCGCAGCGTTGCGGTCCCACGGCCTGCTCTTGAGCAGCGTGACGGCGGTTGCCACCGCGATATGGGTCGCGCGCCGGCGGGCTCTCAAACGCGCGGAATTTGCTCGGTCCTGGCTGGCGGCCGTACCGGTCCGCGCGTGGACTGCGCGCTGGGAGGCGCTGCTCATCGAGGTGCTCCCGGCGCTCGCCGCCATCGGGTTGCTCACGCTTGGGCTGATCGCATGCGCACTGGCTCTCGTGATCACCAAGAGCGCCGGCGGCGTTGCGCTCCTCTGGGTATGGGGAAAGTTGAGCGGCGCAATTGTCGCCGGCGCGCTCGGCAGTTTTCTCGTGCCGCAGCCGAAACCCGTGGATCTGCCGCCGGGCTCCCGCTACGTTCCGCGGCAGAAATCGCGGCGCTCCGCAAAGATTCGCCCCTCATTGAGGGCGCTCGGGAGTTGGCCGATTCGCCAGGCGTTCGCCTGGGCGCAGCCAAAAATCGTCGCCCGGGCAACGATTCCCATCCTCGTCATCATGCCGCTGGGCACCACGGCGGATTCGGCCATGATAGCGATCGCCCTATTCGGAATAGTCGGCGCGCTCTTGCTGCTCTTGTCCGGAGTCATCTCGGCCAGCCGGGCGGCCCGGCGCTGGCTGGCTCCGCTGCCCGTGCGCTCCGGCGAGGCGCTTCGAGCATTCTTGCTGCCCGCCTGTGCAACCATCGCCGCGGCCGGCCTGGTCGAAGCATTTCTGCTCGCGGCGGCCAATGTCGGCTATCGTACAGCCGCGCAAGCCGGCGCATACACGGCGGCAGCGGGCTGCCTGATCGTGAGTGCCGCCCTGATTTGGAACGCCAGGCGCCGATGAACGACTCCATCCTGGAAATCCGCGAGCTGCGGGCGGGCTATGGCTCGCGCACGGTGCTGGAAAACATCTCGATCGCGCTGGCCGCCGGCGAATGGTTCGTGCTGCTCGGCCCGAACGGCTGCGGCAAAAGCACGCTGCTCGATTGCGTGGTAAGCCGCTTGATCCCGTCCGCCGGCGAGATCCGCATCGCCGGGCATTCGCTGCGCCACGCTCCTTTCGAAGCCAAGCTGCAGCTCGGGTACGGGTGCGCGCCCGATGTATTGCCGCCGCTTTTGACCGCGCGTCAATGCTTGGAAGTGCACGCCGGCGCCAAAGGCCTCAGCGCGATCGGCGATGATTTGCTGTTGTTGGCCGAGGAGCTGCGCTTCACGCCTTACCTCGAGGCATTCGTCGACACGCTGTCGCTCGGAACGCGTCAAAAGCTTGCGATCCTCTTGGCCTTGGTGGGCGATCCGCGGTTGATCGTTCTCGATGAAGCGTTCAACGGTCTCGATCCGGCGAGTGCGCTGATCCTCAAAAGGCACCTGCGGGCTCGAATCGAGCGGCGCGGCGCTGCATTGCTGCTGGCCACGCATTCACTGGACATCCTCGAACATTATGCGGACCGCGCCGCAATCCTGATCGACGGCAGGCTCAAGCATGTATGGGCAAAGGATGAATTGCAGCGCTTGCGCACCGCGCAGGGCGATTTTGAAGCGGCTCTGGCGGCGGCGATCGGCGCGTCCTAGCACCCTGCTAAGCGGCGGCGCCGCCGAGCAGAGTCCAGGCCAGCAGCGCGGCCTTCTTCTGATCGGCGCCCCAGGGAGGACCCTTTCCCGCTCCGAGTTGCTTGATCGTGTCGAGCATTCGCTGGGGCGGCAGGCGCAGGCTCCTGCCCGCGCGCGCTTCCAAGTCGCGCGCCGGGATGCGGCAGACCCGCAGCCGGCATTGCTCCGCGGCAACATACAGCGCGTTTCTGAAGTGATCGCCGTCCGCCGCATGAATGAGGGCGTGCGAGGCGAGAATCGACGGCAGCGAAACTTGTTTGCGGCTCGATGAGTCGAGGATGCCGGCCGATTTCACCACCACGCCCCGCCCCTTCAAGAGTTCAGACTGCGCAAGGATGCAGTCGAGCGCGAGGCGCGTCGCGACCGCCATGTAGCCGTCCAGCCGCCCGATTGCCTCCTCCACGCACAGGAATTCGACCGCGTGATACGGCTGCTTGGATTGCGGATCATGATCGTCGATCAGTTGAACGCGCGAGCGCGCCAATAATTCCGGGGCGGCGGCACTGCCGCCGAGCACGACCATCGCGGCCCATCCCGAGTGCGGAGAGAAGCCAATTGCCGCAGTCTGACTTGACGCGGTTTGCCCTGCCACGCGAACGTCCTCTGAAAAATTTCAGGCGAAATGTACCGCTCGGGCGATGGCGCGCGCCAGGCAATCGGCGGCTGCCGAACCGATCCGCCCGATCTGCGCCGCGCGCAAGACACTCTGGTCGAGCGCCCGTTGCGCGCCGGCCAGCGCGAACACGGTGTCGCCGTCGAAAGGAGTGTGTGCCGGGCGCAGCGCGCGCGCAATGCCATCCTGAGCCATCATGGCCACGCGTTTGCATTCCGCGGAACTCAAGTCGGCGTTGCAGGCGACGACCGCGATGGTGGTGTTGACGCCAGGCCGCAGGCGGCCGATCGCCATCAGCCGCGCCTCATCGGGCGCGGGATCGCTGGTGTCCATCGCGCCCTGCGGGGGTCCGTGGCCGCCGAACTCCCTGTCGAGCTCGAAAGGCCACGCCCAGTAAGTTTCATCATCCGGCATCAGGACGGATCCGACGGAGTTGACGGCCACCAGCGCGCCGACCATCAAGCCGCTGCGGCAGTCCAGCGACGCGGAGCCAATACCGCCTTTGCGCAATCCGGCCAACGCCCCGCGCCCCGCGCCGCAGGAGCCCAAGGCAAAATCGTCTTGCGCCGCGGCGGATGCAATCCGTCCCAAGTCGCGGTACGGCGGCGTCAGACCCCAGGCCTTGTCGCCGCCATTGCTCAAATCATGCAATACCGCGCAGGGGACGATGGGAATGGGAGGCGAACCCGGACCCAATTGCAAGCCGGTGCCCTGTGCCGACAAGGCGGCGGCGACGCCATCCGCCGCCGCGAGTCCGAACACCGAACCCCCGGCGAGCACCACGGCGTGGGCGCGTCCCACCAGGTTCTCCGGCGAAAGCGCGTCGGTTTCGCGGGTTCCCGGACCGCCGCCGCGCACATCCACCGCCGCAGTCCACCCGCTTTCGCACAGCAACGCGGTGACGCCGCTACGGACCGCTTCATGGGTGGCGTGGCCGACCTTGAGGCCCGCCACATCGGTGATCAGATTCCTGGGTCCCGGGCGGAACACGCGCGGCCCCTAGCGCGGCTGGGCCGCGATGACCGCCAATCCTTGCAGGACCAGATCCGGCACGATCTCGCCCTGGGTGCGCATGGTGCCGGCGATCATGTTGGCATCGCCTCCCGTGATGAATAATTTGGGCGCAGCGCCGGTGCTTTGCGCGATGACCTCGCAGGCATGATCCGCCATCCCGGCCAGCGCGAACACGGCGCCCCGGGACACGGCGGCGATGGTGTTGTTCGCAAGCACGCCGGCAAGCGACGGCGTGCTGTTGGAGGCGGCCTTGGCGATGTCGCTGGTGTTGCTCATCAGCTCTTCGCGCATCATATGAATACCCGGTGCAATCAGGCCGCCGAGGTGCTGGCCATTGCCGTCCACGGCATCGACCTTGACGGCGGTGCCCGCGTCCACCACGCAAAGCGCGCCGTGAGCTTTGGTCCATGCGCCGATCAGCCCCAGCCAACGGTCGGCGCCCAGCAGCGAGGGGTCGAGATAGCCGCTGGTCAGCCCGTCAAATTCCCGCGCCGCCGTGACGAACTCAATGTTGACCCGGAATTTTTTTTTCGCGAGCTTGGCGAGCGTCTTTGCCATAACGGGACCCGCGACGTTCGAGACCAATACCCGGCTGGGCCTTTGCCCCGATTCGAACAGCGTGGTGGTCCAGATGCCGGGCTTGGCATCGCGATGAACCACGGCCTGCTGGTCGGATAGTCCGGTACTGGTGAGCCAGGCCCATTTGAGGCGCGTATTGCCGACGTCAATGACCAAAATCATTCGTGATTCGTTACCTTCAATAGCGTCGCGCAGCGCCCAAGCGCGCAGGATAGCATCGCGGACGGCGAAAGGGTTCTGGCGGGATTCTTGAGCGGTTAGCCGCTAGACTTGGGGCTGGGATGCCGCCAGTGAGGACTTATGGTCGATTTGAAGCAGGCGATCAGGGACGTGCCGGACTTCCCGCGCGCGGGAATCCTGTTCCGCGACATCGCACCCTTGCTGCGCGATCACTTCGAGGCCACGGTGGATGCGCTCGATGCCCTGCTGAGCGCCGAAGAATGGCGGCAGGTCGACGCATTGGCGGGCATTGAGTCGCGCGGATTCATCTTGGGTGCAGCGCTGGCGCACCGGCGGCGCAAGGGATTCGTATTGGTGCGCAAACAAGGCAAGCTGCCTCCGCCGGTGGTCGATGCGGCCTACGAGCTGGAGTACGGCTCGGGCGTGCTGGAGATGCAACAAGGCCGCGGTCGGATCGTGCTCGTCGACGACGTCTTGGCGACCGGCGGCACCATGAGGGCCGCGGCCGACCTGTGCGATCGCGCCGGCTATCAGCTCAAGGCGCTCTTGGCTCTGATCGATCTGCGCATTGCGCCGGATTTCTCCTGGCGCGAGCTGCGCCTGCGCGCCTGCATCAGCTACTGAGGAGCTGCGAACGGCCATGTCTGAATTGCCGCGCATCATCGTGGTCATGGCGTTGCGCGTGGAGTCCTCAGGCGTGTTTGAGGCGGCCGGCGTGCCGGTGCTGTATTGCGGCGTGGGCAAGGTCAACGCGGCCATTGCGCTCACCCGGGAGTTGTCGCGGTATACGCATCAGGCCGAGGAGATGCCGTTGGTCGTAAATTTCGGCTCCGCGGGAAGCCGCTGCTTTGCGCCCGGCACGCTGGTGTCGTGCCGCGAGTTCGTCCAGCGCGACATGGATGTCAGCGGCTTGGGGTTCCCGCTCGGCGTCACGCCGTACGATGCAGCGCCATCATCGCTGGTGTTCGATCCGGTGTTCACGCATTTGCCGTCGGCAGTCTGCGGCAGCGGCGACTCGTTCGCGACCGCCGATATCGAAGCGGATTGCGCGGTGATCGACATGGAAGCGTATGCATTGGCCAAGGTATGCTGGCATGAAAACGCGGGGTTTGCCTGCGTAAAATACCTGACCGACGGTGCGGATCACGCAGCCGCCGATGATTGGCAGCGCAACGTGCACGTGGCGGCCGAGGAGTTCCTGCAATTGTTTCGCAGTCTCGCAAACTCGGGTGTCCAATGAAATACGGCCTGCCGCTCTCCTGCGTTTTGCTGCTCATGTGCCAAGCCGCGGACCCCGGCGCGCATGCGAACGCGGCAGCGGCGAACGCGCCTCTGCTTCTGCTCATATCGGTCGACGGCATGAAGCCCGAAGCCGTGCTCGATGCCCGGAGCCACGGACTCAAGGTGCCGAACCTCGAGGCTTTCGTGGCCGACGGCGCCTCTGCGCGCAGCGTTCGCGGCGTGCTGCCCACGCTCACCTATCCCAGTCACACCACGCTGTTGACCGGCGCCTCGCCGGCCAGGCACGGCATCGCCGACAACACGACCTTCGACCCCAAGCTTCGCAATCAGCGGGGTTGGTATTGGTACGCGGAAGACATCCAGGTCCCGACGCTGTGGGACGCCGCCGCGGCGGCGAACCTCAAGACCGCCAACATCTATTGGCCGGTGAGCGTGGGGGCCAAGATCACCTACAATTTGCCGCAAATCTGGCGCGCCGGCACCGACGACGATCTGAAATTGCAGCGCGCTTTGAGCACCCCGGGCCTGGAACAAGAACTGTCGGCCGAACTCGGCCGCTATCCGGGTGGAATGCAAGAGACGGTCGCGGAGGATGAAATCCGCGCGCGTTTTGCCATCCGCTTGCTGGAAAAGAAACACCCCGAATTCCTCACGGTGTATTTGACCGGACTGGACACCGAGGAGCATGCCTCCGGACCGTTCAGCGCAAAATCGAATCAGACATTGGAACGGCTCGATGCCGTGGTCGGATCGCTGCGGGCCGCCGCCGAAAAGGCGGCTCCGGGACGCGCGACCGTCTGCGTCGTGTCCGACCATGGATTCGCCGCGGTCGAGCACGACGTAAATCTGTACGCCGCTTTTCTTCAGGCGGGGCTTTTCAGCGTCGACAAGGACAACCAGGTGACCGAGTGGAAGGCGATGCTGTGGCCGGCGGGCGGCAGCGCCGCGGTGATGCTCGCCGACCCGAAGGATGAACCGCTTCGAGTCCGCGTCAAGACGCTGCTCGAGAAGCTTGCAAGCGACCCCGCCAATGGCATCGATCGCATCTGGTCGCAGCAGGAGATTCGACAGGCCGGCGGCTTCCCCGATGCCGCATTCCTGATCTCCCTCAAGATTGGCTACGAAACGGCGTACAGCCTGTCGCTGCCGCTCATCACCAAGCCCGGCAATCTTGGCATGCACGGTTATGTGCCGGAGCGCGCCGAAATGCGCTCGTCCTTCTTCATCGTCGGGCCGCGCATCCTCAAGGGCAAGTCCCTGGGCGAAATCGACATGCGGCAAATAGCGCCGACCCTGGCGGATGTTCTGCACGTCCATCTCGCCGGCGCCGAACTGGGGCCGTTGGCGCTGCGTTAGAGCGCCGCGTTGAGGATCGCCGCGATGCGAACCCCGGCCTTCAACAGCTGCGTGCCGGCATCTTTTTCCGCTTCGGTCCGATAGAGCGGCGACAGCGCGACGGATCCGCTGCTTTCGCAGGTTGGCGTGGCGGGCAGCGCGTACGCATCGCGCCGGCCGATTGCAAAAGTGTCCATTGCCCAGCTTCGCGGCGAGCCGGCGCTCCACGCTTGGAGCTCGGCGGCGCTCAGCCGTGCGTCGAGTCGGCCGGCGATTTGCGCTGCCGATCGACCCAGCGCGTCGACGACGCTCACATCCCAATAGGCGTGGAGATTATTCTGTGCGCCGACGGGCGGGGAGAGCGCGATGCAGTTTCCGCCCCGGTCGCGGTGATCGGCGGCATGCAGCGGCTGGTGAAGATCGCCGATGAAATGGATTACAAATTTCAGCGCCAGCAGACGTTCCGCCGCCGGCGTGGACGGGTTTTTGAGCTCTGCGGCGAATTCGTCGGTCTTGTTGACCACGCAGTCCTGCGCGGGACCTTGACTCGCCCAAGCCTCGGGCGGCACAGCGGGAAATTCAAAGCAGGCTTTCAAAAGGTCCGGCTGGTCGATTTCAATGTCCACAAAATGCCAGGCGGCGGTTTCGCGGTGCGCGGTGCGGTATTTGTCGGCCCAAGTTGCGCGGCTGGCGAAATCGGCGGGCGTCAATGGGTCGGCATCGCTCGCCAGCAGGACGTCCAATGCCGTCCGCGCGGCCGGCGTCAGATGCCGATACGCGATCAGAGCGGTGACTTGATGACCGAGATCGCCCCAGGCGGTTGCCCGCGGGCAGACGAACAGCGCGAGCGTCGCGGCGGTGGCGAGGATCTTGCTCAACGGCTTACGATACGTCGGTCAATTGCCTGAATAGAATGATCCGGGCCTTTTCCCAATCACGCTGCACGGTCTTTTTCGACGTGCCGCGCTGGGCGGCGATATCTTCGAAGGTATAACCGCAGAAATATTTGAGATCCACCACTTCCGCGAGCCGCGCATCGTGCGTGGCCAGTTCGTCCAGAGCATCGGAAAGACGCGTCAGCGCCGCTTCGTCGCCCGCGGGTGCGCCCAACTCGGTCGGCAACTGCGTGATATGGAAGGCGGCACCGCGCTTCAGCGCGCGCCGCTCACGCACCAGGTCGATGATGAGGCCGCGCATGACCCTGGCCGCATAGCCGATGAAGCGCTCGCGATCGGGGAACACCGCATCTTTTCCCGACATGTCGAGATACGCTTCGTGAAGCAAAGTGGTCGGGCTGATCGACGCCCCGGCGCTGCGGCGCAGCTGCCGCTGGGCAAGCTGCCGCAAATCGTCGTACAAAGCGGCAAACCGCAAGGCATTGGGCGTGTCGGTGTCGATCTGGCACTCGGGCCGGGCAGGCGAATCCTCGGAACTCATCCCTCTTCTCCTAAGTCGGCACAAAGGATGCCGAAATAGGCCGGCGCTGGCAATGGCGCACAGCCGGCACTTAACATTTGCTGCGCACGGCGTATCCGGCGGCGCGCGGCGCGCTATACCGCCGTCCCGCCTGGGGACGCGCCGCTCGCACGCAATCGCCGGGCAACGGTCCGTGTTGCTTCGCAGCGCATCGCGGGCGCATGATTTGAATAACAGAAAATGGAAATATTCAGCGACAGCGTGATTCAGCCGCGGAACACCCGGGCAGGCTCCTAGGGTTGGCGCCGCAAATCCCCCAGCGGCCGCTGGCGCTGCGCTGCGGAGCGCTTGGCGACATGGTGCTTTTGACGGCCCTGATCCGGGTTCTGCATGCCGAGTTTCGCGCACCCGTCGATATCGTGACCTCCGGCCCCTGGAGCGCGCCGCTGCTGCGCGGCCAGCCCGGCGTCGGGGAAATCTTCAGCGTGCGCAGCCGCAAGACACCCTACTGGATGAGCATCGATCAGCAGCGGGTCGTGCGCCAGCTACGCGACCGCGGAGCGGGACCCACTTGGTTCTGCGACGGCGATCAGGCGGCAATGCACCTTCTGCAGCGCGCCGCCATCCCGAGCGGGCACGTCGTGAATGTCAAAGATCACCCCTTGTTGCCCGGCGAACATGCAACGCAGCAATGGCGGCGGCTGGCGCAGATCATGCCGCGCGGGGTGAGCGGCGCCGCGGCGGACATCGATGCCGTGCTTCCCGGCTGCCATCTGGAGGTGACGCAAGTTCAACGCGACCAATTGACCGCGTGGCTGAAGACACGGGATCTGGCCGCTCAACCGTTGATACTGGTGCAAATCGGCAACAAGCGCACGATGCGGCGCGGTCCGCGCCGCCTCGCCGTCAACAACAAGTATTGGCCCAACGAGCGCTGGGCGCAGGTGCTGCGATTCCTGCACCGCCAGCATCCCGGACATGCCTTGGTGCTGCTCGGCACCGGCCCGGAATTCAAGCTCAATCAGGAACTCGCCGCGCTGGCGGGAATCGACGGATTGCACAACGTCGCCGATGACCTGCCCGTACCGCGTCTTGTGTCGCTCCTGGATCGCGCCGCCGGTCTCGTGAGCGTCGATTCGGGTCCCGCGCATGCCGCGGCGGCCGTCGGCTGTCCGCAAGTCGTGTTGTTCGGCAAGGCGTCGCCATCCCTTTACCGGCCATGGGGCACGGCGGGTGCCGAGGTGCGCTTGCTCACCGGACAAGTCGATGGCGAGCCAGACATGTTGGGCATCGACGCCGGCAGCGTGATCGCGGCATGCGCCGCGCTCAAATTGCGCGGCGCTTAGCCGGCCGGGGCGGCCGGGGCGGCCGGCGCGGGCGGCGGCGCGCGCAGCATGTCCTGGGTCACGAGCACCACACCGCGCTTGGTGATGAAGAAGCGCTGCGCGTCCACCGTGTGATCCAGGCCGATTTGCAAACCGTCCGGAATCACGCAGCCTTCATCGAGGATGCAGCGCCTTATCTTGCAATGCCGGCCGATGGTTACGCCCGGCAACAGCACCGAACTCTCGATCACGCTTGCTTCCTCGATGCGCACGTCGCTCGAGAGCAGCGATTGAGTCACGTAGGCGCCCGAGATGATGCAACCACCGGCCACCATCGAGTTCACCGCCATGCCGCGCCTGCCCTCGTCGTCCAGGACAAACTTCGCGGGCGGCTGCTGCGACTGATATGTCCAGATCGGCCACTGGTGGTCGTAGATGTTCAATTCCGGATTCAACGAAACCAACTCCATGTTCGCTTCGTACAAGGCATCGACGTTGCCGACGTCGCGCCAATAATTCTGCGCGCGGGTTTCCACGTCATGGAACGGATACGCAAAAACCCGCATGCGTGCGATGGCGGGAGGAATGATGTTGCGGCCGAAGTCATGATTGGTCGTTGCGCTGGCCGCGTCTTCGGTCAGCAGCTTCTCCAGGCGATCCATGGCGACGACATAAATTCCCATGGAGGCGCGTGCGAATTTGTCGTGGCCGATGATCGGGTCCGGATCGTGCGGCTTCTCGGCGAACTTGATCACGCGGTTGGTATCGTCGGTGGTCATGATGCCGAATTCATTGGCGCGTTCGATGCGGCACGTCGACCACGCCGACGGTGATATCCGCCTCGCAATTCTCGTGGTACGCGATCATCGGGCCGTAATCCATTTTATAAATGTGATCTCCGGCCAGGATCAAAACATGCGTCGGATGATGCGAACGGATGAATTCCAAATTCTGGTACACCGAGTCGGCGGTGCCGCGATACCAGTGCTGCCCGATCTGCTGTTGCGCGGGGATCAGCTCCACGAACTCGCCGAGTTCGCCGCGCAGATAGCTCCAGCCGCGTTGTATGTGCTGGATCAGCGATTGGGATTTGTACTGGGTCAGAACCGCGATCTGGCGGATGCCGGAATTTACGCAATTCGACAGCACGAAATCGATGATGCGGAACTTTCCGCCGAACGGCGTGGCCGGTTTGCAGCGATGTTGCGTGAGAGCCTTGAGGCGCTCGCCGCGGCCTCCCGCCATGATCACCGCGAGGGTGCCGCTGGTCAATCGGCTGACGTAACGTCCGGTGTTGTTGCGGGCAGCGTGTCGCATTGAAAGCCAAGCCTGACACACTCGGACCGCGCCTGCACCAGGTTTCTCTCGGTGTGCAAGCGGCGTTTGTTAGACTGCATTTTCATGACGCCGTTGAAGCTGTGTCTTCTCAGTTCGGAAATCGTGCCGTACGCGAAAACCGGCGGTTTGGCGGATGTCGCCGGCGCGTTGGTGGGAAATTTGGGCGCGATGGGCCACACGGTTCGAGCCTTCATGCCGCTCTATGCCAGCGTGCGCGACGAAGCAGCCCTCCCTGAAGGCGGTGCGCGGCGCCGAGCGCGTGCCGCTCATCGTCGGCAATACCGAGTATCGCTTTTCGCTCAGGTCCGCAAGCTACCCGAACAGCGAGGTGCCGGTGTATTTCATCGACTGTCCGGCGCTGTTCGACCGCGGCGCTCTGTATACCGGCGATCCCGATGAGCATCGGCGCTTCTTGCTGTTTACCCGCGCCACGCTCGAGAGCTGCCGCCGGCTGGGATTCGGTCCTGATATATTTCATTGCAATGACTGGCACACGGCATTTCTGCCGCTGTACCTGAAGACGCTGTATCGCGGCGATGCGCTGCTGGGGCGCGCCCAATCCCTGTTGACGATCCATAACATCGGTTATCAGGGCATCGTGCCGGGCACGGCGCTCGCGGATCTCGGCCTCGGCGCGCAACAGTCCATGCTGGATCAGGGCGACCTTGCGCGCGGCGTCATCAATTCGCTCAAAACCGGGATTCAGCAGGCGGACGGCGTCAGCACGGTCAGTCCGACCTATGCGCGCGAAATCTGCGACACGCCTCTCGGCATGGGTTTGCAAGGCGCCTTGCGCGGCCGCGCGGATCGCGTGACCGGAATATTGAATGGCGTCGACTATCAGGAATGGGACCCTCGCTACGATCCGCACCTGAGCGCGCATTTTGCGCCGCAGGATTTGCGCGGCAAGCTCATCAACAAGGAAATGCTGATCGCGACGCTGCAATTGAAACTGCCGACCACGCTGCCGTTGATCGGCATGGTGACCCGGTTGACCGAGCAGAAGGGCATCGATTTATTGTTCGACTCTCTTCCCGGCCTGTTGCAGACGCGCGATTTCGGACTGGCGGTGCTCGGCAGCGGGGATCAGAGGTATGCCGGGTTCTTCATGAGCCTGGCCCAGCGTTTCCCCGAGCGCGTGAGTTACCGCTCGGGATTCGATGAGCCGCTTGCGCATTTGATCGAAGCCGGCAGCGATATTTTCCTGATGCCGTCCCGCTATGAGCCGTGCGGCCTGAACCAGATGTACAGTTTGCGTTACGGGACCATTCCGATTGTGCGCAATACGGGAGGGCTCGCCGATTCAGTGCAGCATTTCGATCCGAGTACCGGCCGCGGCACCGGCTGCGTATTCAACGACTACGACGCGCCGGCGGTGCGTTGGGCCGTCAACACCGTGCTCGATTGGTATGCGGATCCGCGCAGCTGGTTGCCGCTCATGCAAAATGCCATGGCCAAGGATTTCTCCTGGACCCGGCAGATCAAAGAATACGATTCCTTGTACCGCCGTTTGCTCAACGCGTGAGCTGAAGCAGCGCGTAGCGCCGTCCATAGGGCAGCGAATAAACATTGATCAACAGCGGGTTTGCCGCCGGTACCCAGTCCGGCAGAGCCGCTTCGGGCGGTCTCGGGCGCCATGGCAGCCCCGGCGGCGCTTGCTTCGCCAGTTGCACCAGGAAAAGGCTCCCGGGCGCGGCCGCCGCCGCGGCGCGCACGCGTTCGACGCCGGCGGCATCGAACGGCCCCGCAATGCTCGCGACCGAGGTGCGCGCGTACATATCGATGATCGCGCGCGTGGTCTCATCCGGTGCAAGCAGAATAAGCGGTCTTCCGGCGGTGTCGCGTTCGACGGCGCGGCTGATCTTGGCCAGGTCCTGCCAACGGTCCACTTGCCGGTAGATCTGGGAGGCGGGTCCTATGAGCAATGCGCAATACGCTAGCAACAGCGCCCACTGAGAATAAGCGGCCTGATCGCCGGCAGCGGCCCAGGCGCGCAGGGAAAATACCGCCGCGGCGAGCAAGCCCAAACCCGAGACCGCGATGAACATCCCGTGCCGCGCGATCCCGTTCCAGGAATCGGCGCCAAGCAGCGTCAAGGCCGCCGCGCATACCCCAACGCCCAGCAGCAGCAGCGCGGCCGTGGCGCGCAGCGCCCGCCGGTCCCAAGTATCCGCACCCGCCAAGGTCTCGCGCGCCCACCACGCGATCAGCAGTGCAATGCCCGGCAGCGCCGGCGCGAAGTAAACATTCCGCGCCGTTGCCGCCAAGGACAGCAGCACCAGAGCCGGCACCGAGGCCGCGATGGCGAAGCGTACGGCGCGCTGCTCTTGCCGCGCGCAGTGCCGCTGCCGCCAGGCGCGCCGCCCGGCCGCCAGCACCAGCAACGTCCACGGGAACAGATACACGGGCAGCTCGATGAGATATTTGCCCGGCGAATTGCGATGCGCCGCCGCGTACTGCAGATCGGGCGGCGCGTCGACCGCCGCGAAGCGCCCGACCAAATTGTTCCAGAAGAATACCTTCAAGTGTTGCGGCCCATCGGCGCCGCGATAGACGAACCAGACCCAGCCGAGGATGATCACGGCTTGAATCAGCAACCCCGCGTACAGTTCCCATCGCAGCAGTTCGCGCCAGCGCTTTTCCCATAGGCTCAAGGTGAGAATCGCCAAAGCCGGCACCATCCAGGCGGCCGCGCTCTTCGACAGGAATCCAAATGCCAATGCGGCATGCATCAAGAGATAGCCGCGCAGGCGCTCCCTGCGGTCCGTCGCGTAGAAGCCGATGTAGGCGCCGAGCAAGGCGACCGAAACACTTGCGAGCAGCGGCGCGTCGGTGGCGAGCCAAATGGCCACTTGGTACGCCAGCAGAAAGGTGCTGATGGCTGCCGCGCCCACGACGCCGGCGAAGCGGCCGGCGGCGCGCGACGCCAGCAGGCCTACGCCGAGCGCGCTGATCAAGGCGTACAGCAAATTCGGCAGCCGCGCGCTCCATGCCTGTTCGCCCAACAGCCTCATCGGCACGGCCGCCAGCCAATAAGTCAAAGGCGGCTTCTCACAGAAGGGTTGGCCCGCGAGCAAAGGCACGGCCTTGTCGGCCTGCCAGCTCATGCGCCACGCGATATCCGCCTCGCGCGGCTCATCCGGGGTCCAATAGGCGCGGCCGAACATGCCGACGCACCACGCCAACAGCAGCGCAACTCCAAGCCAGGCGATCATCGCGGAAGGTTGTTCTGAAAATCCGATGCGCATCTGCCGACTATACTTTACGCGAGCCGTTGCTTAGGATGTTCCGCCGCCTTAGCTTACAAGGAGGCTCCGTAAATCCCAGGTGACCCGTGATCCAAAGGTTCTGCGATTGGCTGTCGGCGACAACTCTCAGCGTCGCATTTCAATCCGCGAACTGGTTCGTTCCCACGGTGCAGACCGTCCATATCATCTCCATCGCGATTTTGCTCACTTCCGTCTATGTCATGGGTTTTCGGCTCATCGGGATCACACGCGGCGGGCAATCGCTGGCGGCCGTGATTGCCAAATCGACGCCTTGGGTCTGGACAACGCTTGGCGTGCTGCTCGGCACGGGCATTCTGCTCACCATCACCGAGCCGGCACGTGAGCTGCTCAATTGGGTGTTCCGCGTGAAAATGCTGATGGTTGTGGCGCTTGCCGCGATCCTGTGGGTCGTGCAGATCCGTCTGCGGCAAAGTCCGGAGTACTGGACCGAATCGCCGAGGCGGCGGCTCGCTGCCCGCGCGATCGGCATCGCCGCCGTGCTCATCGGCGCCGGCATCGTCACCGCCGGCCGCTGGATTGCCTATGTCTGACCCAAACACGGTGCGCTAGCGCATGGCATTGGAACAAGCGCTGACGCGGCTGCAAGAGCTCGGCTTTCCGACGCAGATTCGCGAGTCCGACTGGCTGTTTCCCACCATCGAGACCGTTCATGTATTCGCGCTGGTGCTGGTCGTCGGCAGCATCATGACCGTCGATCTGCGCCTACTGGGGCTTGCCAACAAGGAGCGTCCGTACAGTCAGGTCGCTGCGGAAATGCTGCCCTGGACCTGGGTCGCGTTCGCCGTGGCCGCCGTCGCCGGCCTGCTGATGTTTTCTTCGAAGGCGCTCACTTACTACGGCAACATTCCGTTCCGCTTGAAAATGGCCGCTTTGCTATTGGCCGGCATCAACATGGCGATGTTTCACTGGCTGGGCACGCGCCACCTCGAGGTCTGGGACCGCGGGCCGCCGCCCCGGCGGGCGCGGTTCGCCGGCGCCGCATCCTTGCTGCTGTGGACCACGATTGTCGCGGCGGGGCGTTGGGTCGGATTCACGACCTAAGCTCAAGACCCGTCGAGCGTCGGCCGTCGAGCCCCGGCCGCCCGCACCCGATGGTCAAGCGGTGCTGAGCTATCATGGGAGCGGTGCGCTTCCTCCTCGTCCTGATCGCGGCGTCGTCGCTGCTTGCGGCCGTGTTCGCGGCCGACGGCTATACCGCGCGGCAATTGTTGCGCGCCGACCCGGACGCGTTGCCCGCTCAACCCATGCTGCTGCGCTTCGCCGCGCGCCGCGGCGGCGCGTGGTTCGAGGCACGATGCGCGGTCTGTCATGGCGCTTCGGGAAAAGGAGACCCGGGTAAAGGCATCCCGGACCTGACCGATGATGACTGGCTGTATGGCAGCGGCCGGCCGGCTGAGATCGAACGGGTGATCGATTACGGAATTCGCTCCCACAACCCGAAGTCGTGGAATCTCGCGATTATGCCCGCCTTTGGGCGGCCGCGGCCGAACCCCGCCGACAAGAACATCCGGCCCCTGACCCCGGGCGAGATCGACGACGTGGTCGAGTTTCTCATGCGCCAACAGGGCCGCCCTGCTGACGCGGCCGCCGCGGCGCGCGGCGCCGTCCTATTCGCAGGCCACGGCGGCTGCTACGACTGCCACTCGCTCGATGCGAAGGGCGACTCGGCCATTGGCGCGCCGAATCTCAGCGATGCCATCACGCTTTATGGAGACGGCGGCCGCGAAGCACTGCATATGTCCATCGCTTACGGCCGCCAGGGCGTCTGCCCAGCCTGGATCAATCGCGCCAGTGCCGCGAGCATCCGTGAGCTGGCTCTTTATGTCTATTCAATTTCACACCCCGGTACGATTCAAAATGCCCATTGATCAAATCACCGAGCCCGCGCCCTGGCGCGATCCGTCGCGGATCAGCAATGCGCGCTCCTTTGTGTTCATGGCGGCTGGAGTGCTTATCGGCCTGTTGTTGGCCGGATATTCGCTCTTTACCGCGCGCAGCGTCACCACTCTGATAGTTCCCGCGGAAGACGTGGCTCTGGTCAATCAACAACCCGTATCGCGAGCCGACTATCTCGCGCTGCTGCAGACCTTGTACGGGGTCGACTTGAGCCATGCGACCCCGGAACAGCGCCGCAAGGTTCTTGATGACATGATCCGCGAAGAGCTGTTCGTACAGCGCGGCAAGGAATTGGACGTCGCGGCGACGGATCCCGACGTGCGCAGCGCCCTGGTAAGCGCGGTCGAACTGGAGATTGCCGAGAACGCGATTACCTCGCAGCCCAGCGAAGCCGCATTGCGCCAATTCTTCGAGACCCATGCGGATCGCTACGTGAGCGAAGGAATCATGCAGGTCCGGGACCTGGTGTTTCCCGGCTCCGCGCTGCCGCAATTGCCGGCGCAACCGCAAGCGCTCAAGACGCTGCTTGCCGACCCGCAGGCGCTCGCGCGGATCGACGGCCGGGATTCGGGCAGAACCAAGGGCGAAGAATTTTATTTCGCCGCGAAAATTCATCTGGGCGATGCGCTGTTCGCTGCCGCCCGAGAGTTGCCGGACGGCACGGTTTCCAGGCCGATCGCGATGTCCGACGGAATCCACGTTCTCGTCATGCAAAGAAACAAGCAGCCGGTGCCGTTCGGTTTTGCCGCGGCGCGCGCGCAAGTATTGAGCGACTACCGCAACCAGGCTGTCGACAAACTGAAATTGAGCGGCGAGGAGTTTCTTCGCAAGCGCGCGAACGTGCTGATCGCGGACGACTTGCGTTGAGGCGGACGGCGCTTCTGCTGCTGATTTGCGGCGCGTGGAGCGGAGCGCCCGCCGCGGCCCACGTGCGCAGCCAGTCCCACTCGGTCTGGGAAATCAACGGACGCATGGTCGATGTGGTCGTCACGGTCCCTGACATCGAGGCGAAACGCCTGGGAAGCGATGCGAATCCCGCGACAGCGCAGCGCCTGCGGGATTATTTGACGCAAAAGACCTACGCCCTCGCGGACGGCAAGCGTTGTGCGCTGGTTCCGCCCGTGGAGATCCTGTCGGCGCTCGCCGGATTCAGCAAGTTCGACTTCACTTTCAAGTGCGACAGCGCCGAAAATCTGCAAATTCATTCCGGCGCGTTTTTCGACCTGGTCTCGAGCCACACCAATTTCGCGCAGGTGCAAAACGCCGCAACCGGCGAATTCACCGAGCAACTCATCACCAATGAGCACCAAACGATCGAGGTGACGGGCGGCGAGGGCAGCCGCCTGAAGAATGCCGGCTTTTTGGAGTTCATCCGCATGGGGATGATGCACATATTCACCGGGGTCGACCACATGTCGTTCCTGTTGGGCTTGGTGCTGATCTCGCGGCGTCTGCGCGATCTGGTCTTCGTGGTGACCGGATTCACCATCGGACACAGCCTGACGCTGGCGTTGGCCGTTACCGGCATATTGCGGCCGCACGCCGAATATATCGACGCGCTGGTCGCGCTCACGATTGCGTTGATCGGCGCGGAGAACATCGTGGTTCAGACCCGGCAGCCGCGGATTGTCGCCTTGGGCGTCGGCGCGTGCCTGTGCCTGATGGCTGCTTTTCAGGCATTGGGTTTCGGCGGCCTGCCGAGCCTGCTGCTGCTCGGCGCCGGACTGTTTACCGCGAACTACCTGCTGATATCGGGCAACATACGCGACGCCGGCCGCTTGCGGATCCTGGTCACGCTGGTGTTCGGCCTGATACATGGCTTTGGCTTTGCAGCCGACCTGCTGGAGTTGCAGCTGCCGACCCAACGCTTGGCCGAATTGCTGGTGGGCTTCAATCTGGGAGTCGAAGTGGGTCAATTGGCGCTCGTGGTCGGTGCGACTTTGCTGGTGCTGGGCTTGAAGCGCTTGCGGCTTGCGTTGCCGCGGCCCATCGTGGTCGATGTCGCCTCGGCGTTCCTCGTGGCGCTCGGGGTGTTCTGGTTCGTCAGTAGAAGCTACGCCTGATGCGCAGGGACTGGATCATCCGCATCGTTCTGATGTTGCTGCTCGCGGCGACGTTCCTGATTTCGCTGCTGACGGGGCGCGTGCGGCTGCCGGTCGCGGAAGTGTGGGACGGGTTGTGGTCGAAGGACGCCGGCCTCGCGGCCGCCATCGTCATGCAGCTGCGCCTGCCGCGAGCGCTTCTCGCCCTCGAAGTCGGCGCCGCGCTGGGTATCTCCGGAGCGGTTCTGCAAGGAGTGACGCGCAATCCTCTCGCGGAACCCGGCCTGTTGGGGGTTTCGGCCGGCGCCGCGCTGGGCGCCGTCATTGCGGTGTATTTCGGCACGGCGGCGGCGCACTACAGCGCCGCGGTGCCGTTGCTGGGCTTGCTGGGGGCGCTGGCTGCGAGCGGTTTGACTTTTGCCTTGGGCCGGGGCGGCGGAACGATCACCCTGGTGCTCGCGGGAGCCGCGGTCTCGGCACTCGCCGCGGCCGGCATTGCCCTGGCGCTCAATCTCGCGCCCAGTCCCTATGCGGCGTACGAGATCATGACCTGGCTGATGGGTTCGCTCGCGGACCGCAGCTGGAACCATGTATGGCTGGCGACGCCGTTCATCCTCGCGGGTTGCGCTATGCTGCTGTTCACCGCCCGCGGAGTCGACGCCTTGACGTTGGGCGAGGCCCAAGCCCGCAGCTTGGGCGTCGATATTGGACGGCTGTATTTTTTGGCGGTGTTCGGCACGGCGCTCGCGATCGGCGCGGCCACCGCGGTGACGGGGGTGGTCGGCTTCATCGGCCTGATCGCGCCGCACCTGGTGCGGCCGCTGCTGGGCCATCAGCCCAGCCGCATTCTGTTCCCGGCCGCGTTGTGCGGGGCATTGTTGCTGCTGGCCGCGGATATCGCCACGCGCTTGATTCACGTCGGACCGGAACTGAAGCTTGGCGTGCTGACGAGCTTGATTGGAACGCCTTTTTTCTTTTGGCTGGTCGTGCGGCTGCGTAAGTCGGCGCCGTGAAAATATTCGAAGGAGAATTCCCGTGAGCGAACATATTCTGGTGGAGAAGTCCGACAAACTCTTGATACTGACCCTCAACCGGCCGGAGAAGAAAAACGCCCTGACCCGGGCGATGTACCGGACGCTGGCGAGCGAAATCACCGCCGCGGACGCGGATCCCGGCATTCGCTGCATATTGATCAAGGCCCACGGCGACATGTTCACCGCGGGCAACGATCTCGCGGATTTTGCGGCGGTCGGCAATTCGGACTCGGCGCCGAAGCCGGAGGATGCCAATCCGCTGCTTCCAGCGCTCGCCAGAGCGCGCACGCCGATCGTGGCGGCCGTCAATGGCCGGGCGGTCGGCGTCGGCGTCACCATGCTCCTGCATTGCGACCTGGTATATCTTGCGCAGGATGCCGCGCTGGTCGCCCCATTCGTCAATCTGGCGCTGGTTCCGGAAGCAGCCTCGAGCCTGTTGATGCCGCTGCGCATCGGGCACGTGCGCGCCTTTGAGATGTTCGTGCTCGGCGAAGCGGTGAACGCCGAAAAGGCGGTGAATTGGGGGATCGCCAATCGTGCCGTGCCGGCCGCCGAGCTGCATTCGGCCGCGCGGGCCGCGGCGCTCGCGATCGTAGCGCGCGCTCCCGCCTCGGTGGTCGCGACCAAATCGCTGATGCGTGATGAGGCGGTTCTATTGGCACGCATGAGCCAAGAATCGGCTCACTTCCTTCGGCAGCTCAAATCCGCCGAGTTCAAAGAGGCCTTCATGGCATTCTCCGAACGCCGCGCGGCGGATTTCAGCAAATTCGGATGATCGTGCAGCGGCACCGCGGCTCATGAGCGTCCTCGATGCGGCGCAGATCTGTGTTCGACGCGGTTCCCGCGCAATTCTCGATGATGTTTCGCTGCACGCCGAGGCGGGGGATTTTGTTGCCGTTATCGGCGCCAACGGAGCGGGCAAGTCGACGCTGCTGTCGGTGCTGGCAGGACTGCTCAAGCCGGATTCCGGCAGCGTGATGTTGGACGGCATTTCGCTGCGCGAGCTCTCCGGCTTGCATCTGGCGCATCGCCGCGCCTACTTGCCGCAGAATCCTCGCTGCGAATGGCCGATATCAGTGGAAAGGCTGGTCGCGTTGGGATTGACGCCGACCCTGCCGGCGCTCGGCGGCCTGCCTGCAAGCTTCGGTCCCAGGATCACCCACGCACTGCAAGCATGCGATCTGCTCGATCACCGCGAGCAGCCCGCAACCACACTTTCCGGCGGCGAACTCGGCCGTGCCATGCTGGCCCGCGCATTGGTCGCGGACCCGGATGTTTTGATCGTCGACGAACCCATTGCCGGCCTCGACCCCAAGCACGCGCTCGATACCGCGCGGCGTCTGCAGTTGCTGGCGAAAAGCGGCAAGTTGGTGATCGCCTCCCTGCACGATCTGACCCTCGCGGGCCGCTTTGCCAGCCGCATTTTTGCACTGTCGAATGGACGCGTCGTGGGCGACGGAACGACGCTTGCGACTTTGACGCCCGCCTTGCTGCGCGCTGCATTCGAGGTGGAGGCCTGCGTTTCCGGAACTGCCGGCAGCCTCTACGTGGACTACACGTTGCCGTCGTGATGCGCCCGCCGGGAGGGGTGCGGCTAGGGCGGTCCGGCGAGCGTGGTGAACGCTGCGGTGGCCAATAGAATCAGCGCGCCGGCGCCCATTTCGCCCAACAGCGAACGTCTGAATTCAACCATGGCCCGCGCGTCGCCCCGCAACAACCTGGGCGTCAGAGCCAGTTTATTCCAGGCCGCGAAGCCCATGAGCGCGGCGACCGCCAGCAGTTTGACCGCCATCATGCGCCCGTAGTCGCTGGCCCAAAATTGCGCGGCGCTGCCGATCAACATGAGCAGCAGGCTGGCGCCGGCTGCGATCAGCAGCGCCACGACCCGCACCGCCAGTTTCCCGAAGCGCGCGGCGGCGGCCGCGATTTGCGGCTCATGAGCATCCGCCGCGATGATCCACAGCGGCGGCAATGCTCCCAGCCAGAAAGCCGCGCACAAGAGGTGCAGGCAGAGCAGCAAGCTGGGAGCGGTGTTCGGCATCAGGGCATGAATGTGTCCCACCCAGGCGAAGGATGTCGACGCGGCCATCGCCCCCACGATCGCGGGTCCGCGAAACGCGGGGTTCCTCGACAATGCGAACAGCATGAGGACAAGTCCGGCGATTCGCACACCGCTCGCCCGACCCTCGCCGGCGCGCAGGATCATGCCCGCGAAAGCCGTGTTGAACATGTCCGCCGCCTCGCCGCTCATGGAACCGGCAAGCAGCAGGATTCGCAAAACACTGGCGGCTGCCGCCGCCAGGATGAGAGCGCCGATGAGGCGGCGGATCAGGCCGCGCTGCGGCTCGCGCAGCAGTGTGCCGCAATAGAGCATGAAGAAAACCGCGCCGGCCGCGCCGAGGGTCGCCGCATACGTGAGCGCCTTCGCGAACACCACCGCGACGTCCCAGCCGCTGAACTGCATCAAAAACCTCGGCCGGCGCCGCCGCTACGCGGCGATCGAGAATGCGAAGGATCCCTTGGTGACGTGACCATCGTCGGCCGCCACGGCTGCCCATTGCACCGTGTAGTTGCCGGGCGGCAATGGCGGCAGCGTCAGCGTGAATGTTGCGCCGGCCTTGGCGTTCCTGTCGAGGGGGACGGGAACTTCCTTGCCATCCCGCACCAGCTTCAACATCGCCAGCTGAGCCGCTTCGCTGAATTTGAGCGTCAGCGTCTTCGGCGCTTCGCTCAAGTGAGCATTGGCGGGCGGCGAAGAACTCTGCAGTTTCGCGTGCGCCATGCATGTGCCGGCCGCGACGAGGCCGCCCAGAGCAAATGCCAGCAGGCTGCTTTTGTGCATAAATCGGGTCTTCCTGTGTCGGAGTCGCTGTGAGAGCAATATACTACTACCGACAATGATTCTATACGGCTATGGCTTGAGCTCGGCTTCGTACAGAGTGCGAATCGCGATGGCTCTGAAGAATCTGCAGTACGCCCCGGTCAGCAAGAACCTGCGCGCCGGCGAGCATCGCCTGTCGGATTTTCTACAGATCAATGTGCAAGGTTTCGTGCCCGCGCTCAAACTCGACGATGGCGCCGTGCTGACCCAATCGGTGGCCATCATCGAGTACCTGGACGAGCTTTATCCGAATCCGCCGCTTCTGCCGGCGCAGCCTCTGGAGCGGGCCAGGGTTCGCGCGCTCACGCAAGTGATCGCCAGCGACATTCACCCGCTCGACAACCTGCGCGTGCTGCGCTACCTGGAAGAGAAACTGATGTTGGACAAGCAGACCCGCGATGCGTGGTATCGGCACTGGGTGAACGTGGGATTCGACGCTTTGGAACGATGGCTGGTTCGAGACTCGGCGACGGGGCGGTTCTGCCATGGGAATTCCCCGACCATGGCCGATGTGTGCCTGGTCCCGCAGGTGTTCAATGCACGGCGCTTCTCGGTCGACATGAATCCGTACCCGCGGATTATGGCCATCGATGCCGCGTGCCGCGAGTTGCCCGCCTTCCAATCGGCGGCGCCGGCAGGCGCCTGCGCAAAGCTAGCGCTGCGCGCTCATTGCCGATCAATCGTGTTCAAAAGGAATAGCGCAGGAACAGCAATCGACTGCCCCGGCGGGCATCGGTCAATCGTCCCCAAACAGGGTCGCGCGGCGCAAAAGTCTTTCCCATCACCAGGCTCATGCGCGCATCGCCCATTTCCCGGCCGGAGAGCTGGGGCGCAAGCGACAGAAATTGTTCACCGACCAGGCGCTCCTTGTAGAACGTGGCCAGCAGGCGCGGACCGCCTTCGATCAGGATCCGCTTGCCGCCGGTCGCGCCGCTCACCGCCCGCAAAATCTCGGCGGCGGAAATCTCGCCCGAACGGCGCGCAATCGCGTGGATCCGCACGCTGCGGGGCGGTCCCTGCGCGTTCAAGCGCCGCGCGCCGCTCGCCGTCGTGACGATCATCGCAGCGACCTCACCCGATGCGAACACCGGCAGGCGCAGGTTGAGCGAGCCCGCGGCGCTCACGATGACATTCAGCGCCGCGCGGGGTTTGGCCATTGCCAGACTGAGCCGGAGATAATCGTCCTTCAGTTCAGGGCAGATTGCCTGCGGAGTCCATAGGTGTTCCGGATCGGCAGCCAGGGTTCCGGAACCGACGATGACGGCATCGGCCGCGGCCCGCAGCAGGCCCATCACCATGCGATCCTGCGCGCTGAACCCGCTGATGTCGCCGCCGCCGCTGTGACCTTTCACCTGCAGCGAGACGACCCCATCCAAAGTGCTGACGAAGTTGCTGTAGACCAGCGGTCGCCCGCGCGGCACGGGCAGCCGAAATTCGCCGTATAGGCGCGACAATCTCCGCGGCAACGGCAATGCCGGTCCACGCTTCGATTCGAGCAGCGTGCGCAGCGCCGCGATTGGCGCGCGCCGCTTGTTGCCCGGCATTCGGTCATTCCCTCCGGTAGGTGTTCTCCTACGCGCTGCGGTCGTCGATCGAGCGCGCCGTAGCTGTTATCGTAACAAGAATGCGAATGACGATGAGAGCCGGATCGAGCCTGATTTCATTCGCTTTGGCTTTCAGTGCGGGCGCCGCTTGCGGCGCCCAGGCCGAGCCGCGGCAGTCGCCGCCGGAATCCGGGTTGGTGGTCGGTCTCGCCGATTCCGCCGGACTTCGCGCCACGGTATTCGGCACCCCGCCGCAGGACATGGCTGCATTGCCGGCAAAGGTGCCGCTTTCCGAAATCGACGCCGAGCTGCCATGGCGCTTGCCGGTGCCGAAGATTCTGTGGTTCGACACCAAGCTGCGCGTCTGGTTCTCGGCGCAAGACAAACCCGCACCGCTGGCCATCGTCATTTCCGGCACGGGAAGCGATGGCAACACCAGGCTGATGTCCGTGCTGCGCGCAGCGCTATACGGCGCGGGCTACCACGTCCTGACCATGCCGTCCCCGACCTTCCCAAGATTCATCGTCGCGGCATCGAGTACCGGGGTCGCGGGCGATTTGATGCGCGATGGCAAGGACTTGTACGCCGCGATGCAAGAGATCGTCGCGCACTTGCCGCGCAAGGTTCGAATCACCGACATCGACCTGCTGGGCTACAGCCTGGGAGGCGCGAACGCGGCCATCGTCAAGTCGATCGATGCCACCGAGCGCAAGCTCAAGATCCATCGCGTCGTGATGATCAATCCGCCGGTGAGCCTGTTCTCCTCGGTCGGGCGCCTCGACAGGCTGTTCGCGGCGACGATCGGGCCGGGCGAACACAGCGTCGAGCTTTTGTATCGCAGGCTCTACGCGCAAATCGCAAATCTGTATCGAGCGTCGGACCGCCTCGAACTGGATGAAAACTTTCTGCTCGGCGCCGCCGCCGCAACCCTCAAGACCGACGCGGACTTTGCCGCAGCGATTGCGCTGACATTCCGCCTGCAGTTGGTGGATATGTTCTTCATCGGCGATTTGTACGCCAAGACCGGCGTGATAACCGATCCCGCGCATCCGCCGAAGGTGGGCGACTCGCTCGAAAACATCCAACGCGCTCTGCGCGCAAAACCGTTTGCCGACTATTTTGCGCGCGTTTTTGCTCCTTACTATCTCGAGCGCCGGCCGCAGGCGACCAGCTCGTCGCTGATCGCCTCGAACCGCCTCGACATAATTTCCGATGCCCTGCGAGACGACGGCGATTATTATGCACAGACCACCCGCAACGATGTGATCCTCAACGAACGCGAACTCGCCTGGCTGCAGGCGACGCTCGGTCCCAGAATCATCGTCTACGATCACGGCGGCCATCTGGGCGAGGTCGGCGATCGACAGCAGGTGGCCGACATGCTGGACATGCTGTCCGGCGGCTGGCCGAGGAGCGCGCAATGAAGGCGCTGGTGCGCGCGGTGAAAGCGGCGGTGCTCGCAGGCCTGGTTGCCGGGGCGCTCGCGGGCTGTGCTTCGCGAGTGCTTTCCATCCGCACCGTTCCCGACGAAACGCCGGCAGCGGACAATGCCGCCGCCGCCGCCAATGCCGCGGCATTTGCCGAAGCGGTCGCGGCTGAGTCGGCCGCGGGTCCGGCCCAAGAGCCCCGGGAAGCGCCGCCGCTGGTGACGCCGGCCGATGCGCCGCCCATGTACACGTATGATCCCTGGGAGCGTCTCAACCGCTTCACCTACCGGTTCAACGCGCGATTCGACGAGGCCATTTTTTTGCCGGTGGCGGACACGTATCGGCGCGCGCCGCGGCCCATACGCGCGGGCATCCATAACTTTTTCTTCAATCTGGGCGAGATCGACAGCGTCATCAATTACACGCTGCAGTGGCGGCTCAGGTATGGTTTGCGCAGTCTCGAGCGCTTGGCCATCAACAGCATCCTCGGCATCGGCGGCCTGTTCGACGTCGCCAGCAAGCTCAGGTTACCCGGCGCGCCCACCGGCTTTGCGACGACGCTGGCAAAGTGGGGCATGCATCCAGGACCCTATCTGGTAATCCCGGTGTTGGGACCCTCGACGCTGCGCGACGGCGTCGGGTTTCTTGGCGATTACGGCGCGGAATACGGCATCAACGTCGGGGGTCTGTATCGCGGCGGCGTGTCATGGGGTTTGGGAACCGTCAATGCAATCGATCAGCGCGCCCATGTCGACTTCCGCTACTATTCGAGCGGCTCGCCGTTTGAATACGAGACGATCCGCTTTTTGTACGTGCGCCGGCGCTTGATCGAAGACGAAGGGCTGCACTCCCAGGAAGCGGTCAAGAAGCCGCCGGCCGGCGTTCCCGCGGGCAAGTAAGCGCGAGCGGCGAAGCGGCCGCGCCGGCTGGCGTTCTTACGGGCGAAGATTCACACTATTGCGCCGTCCGAAGTTTCAGGCAGCACAAGGAGTGGTTTTTGTGAAAAACCCGCCAATGCCGGTGTGTTCAATTCTCATTGCTCTTCTAGGACTTGGCGCTTGTCAAAAGCCCGCCGTGACCGCCGCCGAGCCGGCCGCGGCTCCGGCCGCACCCGCACCGGCGCCGGCGCCATCGCCATTCGTGGTGACCGCGAGCATCCAAGAACTGATGGACGCGGTCATCGATCCGTCGGCGGATGCGCTGTGGGATTCGGTCAGCGTTACCACGACCTCGAAAGGAACCGTCTTTCAGCAGCCTCATACCGATGAGGAATGGCAGCAAGCCAGGCGCCACGCCATTGCCCTGATTGAAGCAACCAATCTGCTCGTCATGGACGGCCGCAAGCTCGTGGCTCCCGGCAGTCCGGTGCTCGACCAAGGCACATCCGGCGTGCTGAGCGCCGAGGAGGGGCAGAAGCTTTTCGACGCCAAACACCCGACCTTCGTGCAATTTGCGCGGGCACTGCGCGAGGCGGGCACGCAAATGCTCACGGCCGTCGACAAGAAGGACCCGGCCGGCATGATGAACGCGGGCGCCGCCATGGACAGCGTGTGCGAAAGCTGCCACTTGACCTTTTGGTACCCCAATCAGGTCATACCGCCCTTGCCGGCGGATTTTGGCGCGAAGAAGGGCGCTGCGCATCCGACCCGGATTCCTTTGAGCCCCGGATGAGCCGCAGGCGGTCAGCGCGGGTAACATTACTCTGTGGGCGTAACGCGTATCGAGCACGTGCAATTGGCAATGCCGCCTGGCGGCGAGGATTCGGCCAGACAATTCTACGCGGGCATCCTCGGCATCGCAGAGACTCCGAAGCCTCCGCACCTCGCCAAGCGCGGCGGTTGCTGGTTCGAACGCGGCGAGTTGAAGCTGCATCTGGGCGTCGAAGTGGATTTTCACCCCGCACGCAAAGCGCACGTGGCCCTGCTGGTCACGGAACTGCCGGCATTGCGAGAAAGACTCCGAGCCATGGGATGTGCCCTGAAGGAAGACGAGCCGCTGGAGGGCTACGATCGCATCTACGTGGATGATCCGTTCGGCAATCGCATCGAATTGATGGAATCGACGCGCGCCTCAAATCCGCCGGCTTGAACAGCGCAAGTTACCGCCGCTAAGGCGCGCCTCGCTCAGCGAGAAATCGCTTCGAGGATTTTCGCGGTGTGGCTCTTCCCTGGCCTGCGCGCGACGCTTTCGGGCGACCCTTGCGCCACGACTCGTCCGCCGCCGGCGCCGCCCTCGGGCCCCAGGTCGATGATCCAGTCCGCTTCCGCCATGATGTCCAGATTGTGCTCGATCACCACCAGGGTATTGCCGCTGTCGACCAGACGATGCAGCACGCGCAGCAGCTTTTCCACATCCGCCATATGCAGGCCCACGGTGGGCTCGTCGAGCACGTACAGCGTGTGTTGGCCCTCGCGGCGTGCGATGTCCTGTCCGAGCTCGTCGGTGCGCACTTTTGCCAGTTCGGTGACCAACTTGATCCGCTGGCTTTCGCCGCCGGACAACGTCGGGCTCGGCTGGCCGAGGCTGAGATAGCCCAGCCCGACGTCCGCGAGCAGCCGCAGCGGATGATGGACGCTGCGCTGCGCGGCGAAGAAAGGCAGCGCGTCCTCGACGCTCATGGCCAGTACATCGCCGATATTCCTGCCCTTGAACAGAACGCTCAAGGTGTCCTGATTGAAGCGTTTGCCGCCGCAAACATCGCAAAGCACCTGCACGTCCGGCAAGAAACTCATCTCGATGCGCTGCATGCCCTGACCTTCGCAAGCCTCGCAGCGGCCGCCCGCGGTATTGAAGGAGAAGCGGCTGGCCGTGTACCCGCGCATGCGCGCTTCGGTGGTGTCCGGCGTAGAGGCGGCGGATGGAATCCCAAAATCCGATATAGGTGGCGGGGCAGGAGCGCGGCGTCTTGCCGATGGGGGTCTGATCGACCTCGAGCACCCGGCTGATCGACTGCCAACCCGCGATGGTCTCGCATCCTCGAAGCGCAACCGCGGTTTTGCCCGCGCGATCCGCGCGGCTCGGGCGCGCCAGCAGGCGCTTGCAAGTTGCCGAGCAGCACGTCGCGCGCGAGGGATGACTTGCCCGATCCTGAAACGCCGGTTATCACGGTGAGCCGGCCGACGCGGGATTCGCGCATCGATTGCGCGCAGGTTGTGCAGGTGCGCGCCCGCGGATTTCGATCATCGGAGCGTCGCGCTCGACTGGCCGCCGCCGCGATCGGGAATGCAGCAGCGGCGCCGCCAGACACCGGCCGGTCGGCGAGTCATCGAGTCGCGCCAATTGGGTTGCGGTGCCTTGCGCCACCAGGCGCCCGCCGCGGGATCCCGCGCCGGGGCCCAGATCGATGACGTGATCGGCGCGGCGGATCGTGTCCTCGTCATGCTCGACGACGACCAGTGTGTTTCCCTTGGCGCGCAGCCGCTCCAGGGTATCGAGCAGCGTGACATTGTCGCGCGGGTGCAAGCCGATGGTCGGTTCGTCCAGAACGTAGCAAACGCCCTGCAGGTTCGATCCCAGTTGCGCCGCCAGACGAATGCGCTGCGCCTCGCCGCCGGACAAGCGTGGGCGCGGCGCGATTCAATTGCAGATATCCCAGGCCGACGTCGCAGAGAAACGCGGTGCGCGCGGCAAGTTCCGCCAACAAATCGCGCGCAATATCGCTTTCGCGGCCGGCCAATTTCAATTTGCCGAGCTGTGCCGCGAACTCCTGCACCGGCAGGTCCGTGAACGCCGCGATCGACTGCCCGCGAAACAGCACGTGCAACGCGAGGGGATTCAGGCGTTGCCCGGCGCATTGCAAACACGCCTCGAGCGGCGCATCCGTGTCTTCCCGCCACGCCGCTTCCTCGCCGCTTTGTTCGGCATCGAACTGCGGCAATTGCAAGCCGGTGCCGAAGCAGCATCTCGCACCAGCCGTGCTTCGAATTGAACGAAAAAAGGCGCGGGTCGAGTTCCGGGAAACCGTTGCCGCAGTTCGGGCAGGCGCGCTTGGTGGAGAAAATGCGAGCCTCGGAATCCGCCGCTCGGCCCCGGTCCGCACGTGCACCACGCCGCGTCCGTGCTGCAAGGCCAGGTCCAATTTTTCGCGCAGCTCGGCCTCGCCGGCGGCGCTGATCGACAGATCGGCCACCGGCAATTCGATGTTGTGTTCGACGAAGCGGTCGAGCCGCGGCCATTTCTGGGTCGGGATCAAACTCGCCGTCCACGCGCAGGTGCGTGAAGCCTTTGCCGCGCGCCCACTTGGCGAGCGCGGTGTACAGACCCTTGCGCGCGACAATCAAGGGCGCCAGCAGCGCAATCCGCCGGCCCCGATATTCGCCTGAGCAGGCGCGCGGCGATGGCCTCGGCGGATTGCGGCTCGATCCGGGCATTGCAGCCGGGGCAGTATTGCACCCCCAATTTCACGAACAGCAACCGCAGGAAGTGATAGATCTCGGTGAGCGTCGCCACCGTGCTCTTGTGTCCGCCGCGGCTGGTGCGCTGCTCGATCGCGACCGTGGGCGGGATGCCGAAAATGGCGTCCACGTCGGGGCGCGAAGCGGGCTGCACGAACTGGCGCGCATAAGCGTTCAAGGATTCGAGGTAGCGGCGTTGACCCTCGGCGAACAAGATGTCGAATGCCAGCGTGCTCTTGCCGCTGCCCGAGACGCCGGTGATGACGGTGAATTGGTTCAGACCCAGATTCACGTCGACATTCTTGAGATTGTGTTCCCTGGCGCCGCGAATCTCGATGGCGGCGGGCGCCGCTTCGTTGCGCCGGCGCATTCGCATAGGCCGCGGGATGCCGCGTCGCGCACGAGCCGAAGCGGCGCTGTCCTCCTCGAGCAGCGCGCGGCCGGTATGCGAGGCGGCGATTTTTACGCATGATCGGCCGGTGTGCCGGCGCCGACGATGCGTCCGCCGGCTTCACCGCCCTCGGGACCCAGGTCGATGATCCAATCGGCGGCGCGCACCACGTCGAGATTGTGCTCGATGACGAGCAGCGAATGCCCGGCCTCGATCAGCCGGCGGAATGCGCCCAACAGTTTCGCCACGTCGTCGAAATGCAGGCCGGTGGTCGGTTCGTCGAACAGAAAGAGCGACCCGAGCCGCGGCGCGCGTCGCTGCGGCCTTTGCCGGGCGGCCCATGCCGCACTTTTCGCCCCGGCGGACTGTTGCCGCGGACGGCACTGCGTTCTCCGCCAGATGCCCGGCGAGCTTCAGGCGCTGCGCTTCGCCGCCGGACAGCGTGGGACGGGCTGGCCCAGGCGCAGATAATCGAGCCCCACTTCGGCCAGCGGCGCCAGGCGCAGGCAAACCTCCGGGTGCCGCGGAAAACACTGCCAGCGCCTCGGAGACGGTGAGGTCCAGCACGTCGGCGATGCTCTTGCCGGAGCTGCGCCGCCGCGGGACAGTTTGACCTCGAGCATCTCCGCGCGATAGCGGCGGCCGTTGCAATCCGGGACAGCGCAAATACACGTCCGACAGGAACTGCATTTCGACGTGCTCGAAGCCGTTGCCGCCGCAACCGGGACAACGGCCGTTGCCGGAATTGAAGCTGAACGTGCCGGCGGTGTACTTGCGCTCGCGCGCCTCGGGCAGCTTCGCGAACAACTCGCGGATCGCATCGAACGCGCCGACGTAGCTCGCGGGTTCGAGCGGGTCGTGCGGCCGATGCTGGCTCTGATCCACCATCACCACCTCGGCGATCAGCTTCCGCGCCCACGCATCGCCGCGTGCGGCGCCGGGATTCTCGGTGGGCTTGCCATTGGCGCGGCAGCAGCGCCGGAAACAGTATGTCGTGCACCAGCGTGGATTTGCCCGAGCCGCTGACGCCCGTGACGCACACCAGGCGATTGAGCGGAATGCCGACGTCGATATCCTTGAGGTTGTGCTCGCGCCCGCGCCCTCGATGCGCACCCAATTCGCGCGGCGCTGCGGACCGCGCCGAGCGGCGCGCGCGGTCCGATGTTCGACCCGCCGTGCGACGCAGCAGATAATCCGCGGTCAGCGATCCCTTGGCGCCGCGCGAGCGCCGCGCGGCGGCCCATAGAACACGATTTCGCCGCCGTGCTCCCCGGGCCCGGGTCCGATGTCGATGCAGCCGGTCGGCCGCCTGCATCACTTTCGGATCGTGCTCCACCACGATCAGCGTGTTGCCCGCATCGCGCAGCCGCTGCATGACGCCGACGATGCGGCCGACGTCGCGCGGGTGCAAGTCCGATCGAAGGCTCGTCGAGCACGAACAAGGTATTCACCAGCGAGGTGCCGAGCGCCGTGGTGAGGTTGATCCGCTGCACCTCGCCGCCGGACAGCGTGCGCGACTGGCGGTCGAGATTCAGATAGCCCGAGCCCCACGTCGCGTCAGATACTTGAGGCGTGCGCGGATCTCGCGTCAGCAGCAGTTCGGTCGCCTCATCCAGCGGCGCGGGCAGGGCCAGTGCCGCAAAAAATCCGCAGGCTCGCCTCGATCGACAGCAGCATCAATTCGCGGATGTTCATGCCGGGGATTCGCCGACCCGCCACAGCAAGTGCCTCCGGCTTGAGCCGCGAGCCGCCGCATGCGCTGCATTCGGTGTACGAGCGGTAACGCGACAACAGCACGCGGATGTGCATCTTGTACGCCTTGGTTTCGAGCCACGCGAAGAAGCGGCGCACGCCGTACCAGACGTTCTTGGTCCATTCGCCTTCGCCTTCGATCACCCAGGCGCGTTGGCATCGGTGAGCTCGCGCCAGGCGTGTCCAGCGGGAATGCCGCGCTTGCGGGCGAACTTGCATCAGGTCCGTCTGGCACTCCTTGTAGGACTCGGTCTGCCAGGGCTTGATGGCGCCGCCGCGCAGACGTCAGCGCCGCGTCGGGAATGACCAAGCCGTAGTCGACTCCGATGATGCGGCCGAAGCCGCGGCAGGTCTCGCAGGCGCCGATGGGCGAATTGAAGCTGAAAGTGCTCGGGGCTGGGGTCCTTGTAGCCGATGTCGCAATCCGGCGCAATGCAGCTGCCGGTCGAGAAACGCCACGGGCGCCGCCGACTTGCCGGCGCGGCCTCGCGTTCTGCGGATAGACATCGAGACGCCCCTGACCGACCTTGAGCGCCGCTTCGATTGCATCGGCGGCGCGCGCCGCGTCGACCGCGGACCAGCGGAAGCGATCCTGGATCATCTGCAGCGTACGCCGCGCGCGCTTTTCGTGGATCCGGGTGTAGCCCTGAGCGGCCAGCAGCCCCTTGATTTCCGCTTCGGTGAAATTCTCCGGGATGGGCACCGGAAAAGTCAGCAGCAAGTGTGGGATCGCCGTGAGCGTGCGCCAACGCGCCCGAGTGCTCCCGGACGCTGGCCGCGTGTCGCGCCGCACGGGCTTTTCCGCAACCCCGGCAATGCAGCACCGCGGCGCGCGCGAACAGCAACTTCAAATGATCATTGAGCTCCGTCATGGTGCCGACGGTGGAGCGCGAGGTGCGCACCGGGATTGGTCTGGTCGATGGCGATCGCGGGCGGAATGCCTTCGATGCGTCGACTTGCGGCTGTCCATGCGATCCAGGAACTGCCGCGCGTACGGCGAGAAGGTCTCGACGTAGCGGCGCTGACCCTCGGCATACAGGTGTCGAACACCAGCGAGGATTTTCCGGAGCCGCTGACGCCCGTGACGACGATCAGCTCGTTGAGCGGCAGCTCGAGGTCGAGATTCTTGAGATTGTTCTGGCGGGCGCCGCGGATGCGGATGGCATCCGAGCGGGGAGGATCGAAGGGCGGCATCTCTGTAAGTTTACAGGATGTGTCAAGAGCTCAACGGCCCGCGAACTGCTCCATCATGAGACCGGTGCCGCCGCGGGTGACGTGCGCGACGATCGCGGTGCGGCGATGAATTTTGGTGACTCAACCCAGGTTGATCGCGAACGCCAGCTGCACTTGCTGCCCTTTGCGCAGACCGAGATTTTCCGTCTCGACGAACACGCCGTTGGCGCTCAGATTCTTGGCCTTGCAGATTCGGCTCTTGCGGCCCGACATGACCACGTACACTGTCGTGCGCGCGCGGTGGCGGGTGTGCAGATCGACGCTCCATCCGTACGGACTCTTCCGTTGAATTGTTCTTAGGAAGGCCATTATGCACATCGCCATGGCGATAGCGAAGGGGTCGATGCGAAGCGCTTTGGAAAGTTAAGCCGCCGAACCGATAAGTAAAATTCGACCGCGAGGCGGTCAGCCGGCCCGGGCCTTAAGCGACGTCTTTGCGCCGGATGGCGAGCTGCTCGGGAGCCTCTATGCCCATTTTCACCCGCCGGCCCGTTCCGCCGAGCAGCGTGATCTGAATTGGACCATTGGCAAACAGCTGAGCCATCGTCATGTTGGCGTCCACGCCGTCGGCGGGTTGGATGACGATGGATTCATCGGCGCGGCGGCTGAGTACTAGCATGATTAGGCTCGGGCAATGGCGCGCAGCGCCTTGGCGAAGGTCTTGCCTTGCGGGTCATACGTGAGCGACGGGCCGCCGCGCACGATGTCGATCAATTGACGGATTTGGTGGCTGGCGCACATGAATGATATGGCCGTTGACCTCGTTGGCGGCGCGGCAACCCGCCATGAGTTCCATCAGGCTGCGCCAGCGCTCGACGACGGTTGGCGGCAATTCCCGGGGTCGTCGGAGTTGCGCACAGCGCACGGCGTTCTTGCTCGAGCTTTTCGATGGCCTGGAGCAGGCGGATTTTCTCCGCGGCGTTCTGTTCCACGGCGCCGGGAGAGTCGCCCGGTCAGGGCGGCTTTCTCCGCGGCCAGGGCCGCCTTTCAGGACTCGCGCGAGCTCGATCTCGCGATCCAGTAAATCCTCGAGACGGCGGCGGGCATCATCGGATTCATGGGCTACTTCAGGCCGCGCTCGTACTGCAACATTTTGTCCGCGACTCGGGCGGCATCGACCTTGTAGGTGCCCGAGCTGATGGCCTGCTTCGCGGCGGCCACTTTGCCGCATTCACAACCGGAGCCTTGGCGACGGCCTCTTCGATCTTTTGCAAGGAGCGCGCGGAATCGGTCAGGGTGACATGATCCCCGTCAGGGGCCGCCGCCGACGGCCGCAGCGGAAGCTTCGCCCTGCGACTTGTCGGTTACAACGCCACTCGCTCGAACCCTTGCGGGTTTCGAGACCGGCTCGGCCGTTGATATTCCACTGATTTTTGCCACTCACCGATCTCTCCTAAGGGCAGCGCAATGCCCATGCCTTGTTATCGTCAGGGTTTGGATGAACTTTAGAGTCCACCCCAAAACCACACCGCCGCTCTCTTTATCGGCTGTGACGTGGGTCACTGAAGGGCTATTGCAAAATAATTTCCACGACCTGTTCGGAACGGGCGATTCCTTCGACGATTTTGCCAGATGACAGATTCTGGACCTTAACTCGTCTGATTCATCAGGCCATCGCTCAAAGCCCGCCCGGCCATGCGGACGCTGATACCGTCGGCATCGGCCAGCAGGGTCACGGATCTGACCCCTCTGTACCACCTTGGAGCGGTGCAGCTGCTGATTGGTGATGTACGCGCCCCCGGCTATCGGCCGGCTGGCGATGAGTCCCACCGCAATGGCAGGGTCATCCAAGAAGCCCAGGCGGCAGTTCCGAGATGTCGTGTTGCTCGACCTTCAGGTCGGCGGCTTTCACTTCCGTGCCGGCGATGATGGCATGCGCCGCGACGGCGACCGGCGAAGTGCCGACAATTCTCACAGGCACGTAGAGGTGCCACGGCTTGGAATCATCGCAGCGCAGCTCGATCGTCACCCGATCTTTCATGTGCTGCGGCGAGGCGACGACCGCCCTGATGGGCCGATTGCACGAGTCGAATTGCAGATTGGGCGGGATCGGGCCGACGAGAAAACGCTGCCGCTCGGTCAGCTTGGGAAACTGCAACGCGGCTTCCGACTTGGCAATCGCCTCCAGCTTTGCGATGTCGCGCGGATCGGATAGGGTCGCGCCCGCGAACGCCGGCGCCAGCGTCAGTACGGCCAGCGCGTGGCAGCGGCGCAATTTGCCGCGACGAAATTTTGGCGCAATTCGCATAGCAATAACTAATAAGCAAGCCCCGTGCCAGGCGTGCACGGGAGACGGCGCTTGCGACGGCTGCGCCGCCGGTGACGGCGCCGTGCGGCGGCAAGATCTTGCCGCCGGCGGCCGGCTCGGGACGCCCAACCGCCGGCAGAGCCTCAACCGACGGCCGCAAAGTGGCGTTTGTCGCCTGCGGCACCGTGCTTTGCGGTTGGCACAGCTCTTGCTACTGCTATCCCCAACAGGAGTCGACCGCATGTTCGAGAACGTTTTTGGAATTCATGAGCAAGCCTTGCTGCTGCACGGACAACGCGTCGGAATATTGGCGACGAACCTCGCCAATGCCGACACGCCGAATTACAAGGCGCGCGACATCGACTTCAGCGCCGTACTTGGCAGAACCGACGCGGCGCCGCTGCCGTTGGCGGTCACCGATGGCGCGCACATCGCCCTCAACGACCCCACGACGCCGTCCGCCGACCTGAAGTTCCGCAATCCCTATCAGGCCTCGCTCGACGGCAATACGGTGGAAATGCCGGTTGAACAAGCGGCTTTCGCGGAAAACAACGTGCGCTATCAGGCGAGCTTGGGATTCATCAATTTGAAGATCGCGGAGCTGACGCTGGCCATCAACGGCCAGTAGCAGCACGGAAGGAGAGAAGCATGTCTTTGTTCAATGTATTCAACACCGCGGGCAGCGCACTGAACGCCGAGACGATCCGCCTCAATACGACGGCCAGCAATCTGGCGAATGCCGAGAGCGTCAATGGCGATCCCAGCAAGATCTACCGTGCCCGGCATCCGGTGTTTCAAACCATGATGGACCAGTCCGCGGCCGGTTTCGACCAGGAGGATGCCGGCGTGGGCGTGCGGGTGCTCGGGGTCGTCGAAAGCACCTCGCCGCCGTTGATGCGCTACCAGCCGGACAATCCGGCGGCAAACAAGGACGGCTATGTCTTCAGCTCGAACGTCAATTCGATCGAGGAGATGACCAACATGATTTCCGCAAACCGCACCTTCGCCACCAATGTCGATGCCATCAACACGGCGCGGGATTTGCTGCTCAAAACCATTTCGATGGGCCACTAGGCGAGAGGATAAGCAGCAATGTTAATCAACGGAACACACGCCACCACGCCGCCGGCGGGCACCGGGACCGGCACCGGCAACACCGCCGGCACGGGCAGCAGCGGCGCGGCCGGCGGCAGCGGATCGGCCGCCGTCACCAGCGGCACAACCCTCGGCGGCACGGATTTTCTGACGCTGATGCTGGCGCAATTGAAAAACCAGGATCCCACCAGTCCGGTGGACAGCAATACCTTCCTGAGCCAGCTGGCGCAGCTGAGTGAAGTGCAGGGCATCACTTCGCTCAACACCTCCTTCGGCGCTCTGTCGAGCTCGCTGTCCTCGAGCCAGGCGCTGCAGGCTTCATCGCTCCTGGGTCATCAAGCGCTGGTCAACAGCAGCACCGCGAATCTGACGGCCGGCGCGACGCTCACCGGCGCGGTAAATGTTCCGCAGACCACCTCGCAAGTGGTGCTCAATATCAGCGATGCCAGCGGCGCGCTCGTCAGTCAGATAAATCTCGGCGCGCAATCCGCAGGTCTTGCGAATTTCTCCTGGAACGGCGCCATGAGCAATGGTTCGCAGGCGCCGCCGGGAACCTACACGCTCAGCGCGCTATACGCCGGCGCGACATCCGGCGGCACGGCGGCGACCACGCTGGTCAACGGAGCCGTGGAAAGCGTCAGCATGGGTGCGGGATCGACGGGTCTGACTTTGAACGTGGCGGGTATCGGCAGCGTGCCGTTCAGCAGCGTTCAGCAGATCTCAAACTAATTCATCAGGAGTAAATACATGGCTTCTTTCGACATTGCGCTATCGGGATTGACCGCGGCGAGCAGCGATCTGGACGTGACCGCGAACAACATCGCGAACGCGAACACCGTCGGCTTCAAGGAATCCCGCGCCGAATTCGCCGATGTATTCGCCGCCGGCGCGGTGAATCTCAACACCTCCGCCGTCGGCGAAGGCGTGCGGCTCTCGACCACCGCGCAGCAGTTCACGCAGGGCAACATCAGCACCTCGGGATCGAATCTCGACCTGGCGATCAGCGGCGACGGCTTCTTCACCCTGCAGGATCCCAGCAACGGCGTCGTGTACACGCGCAACGGCCAATTCTCCGAAGACAAGAACGGCAACGTGGTCACGGCCACGGGCCAGGCGCTGCAGGTCTATCCGCCCACCGCCACCGGCGGATTCAACACCGGCGCGCTCACGGACTTGAACCTGCAAACCGCGCAAAGCACGCCGCAGGCCACCTCGGCTGGAACCGCGATCCTCAATCTGCCGGCAGGCTCGACGCCGCCGAGCCGGCGGAGCGTTCGATCCGACCAATCCGGCCACCTACAATCAATCCACCTCGACCACGGTCTACGACTCGCTCGGCAATTCCTACCCGGCGACCTTCTTTTTCACGCAGACAGCCACCCCGGGCCTGTGGAATGTCAACATGACCGTCAATGGAACCTTGCTGCCGACCACCAATACGCTGCAATTTTCCAACGCCGGCGCGGTCACGGCCCCCGTGGGCGGAGCGCTGAGTTTTCCGGGCTTCGCGCCGCCGGACGGCGCCGCGGCCATGAGCATGACTTTCAATTTCGGTCAGTCCACGCAGTTCGGCGGCGGCTTCGGCGTGACCTCGATCATTCAAAACGGCTTCGCCACGGGCCAATTGAGCACCGTGTCGATCGATCCCACCGGCGTCGTGTCGGCGGTCTACACCAACGGCCGTTCGACGCAGCTCGGGCAGCTGGCGATGGCGAATTTCCCGAATCCGCAGGGCTTGAAGCAGCTGGGCGACACCAATTGGGCCGAGACCTTCACCTCGGGCACGCACATCTCGGGCACCGCGGGATCGGCGGGCTTCGGCTCCATCCAGTCGGGGGCGCTGGAAGCCTCGAACGTTGATTTGACCACGCAGCTCGTCAACATGATCACCGCGCAGCGCGCCTTCCAGGCCAACGCGCAGGTGATCACCACGGCGAATCAGCTCTCGCAAACCGTCATTAACATCACGCATTAATCATGGATAGAGGACTCTATGTGGCGATGACCGGCGCGAAGCAGATCATGCAGGCGCAGGCGGTGAACAATCACAACATCGCCAACATCAGCACCATCGGCTTTCGTGCGGACTCGGTAAGCTTCGACAGCCAGCCGATCTACGGTCCGGGCTATGCCACGCGCGTGAATGCCGTGGCCGGCGATGCGGGCACCGATTTTTCCTCCGGCACCATGGAGAATACCGGGCGCGACCTCGACATTGCGGTGAACGGCAAGGGCTTCATCGCGGTGCTGGGCACCGACGGCAAGGAAGCCTACACGCGCGCCGGCGATTTACGCGTCTCGCCCCGGGTGCGGTCACGACCGCCAGCGGTTTGCCGGTCCTGACCGAAAGCGGCCCGCTCGTCATACCGCCTTCCACGGTGGTGAACATCGGCAGCGACGGCACGGTGTCGGCGCAGCCGCAGGGTTCCGCGCCATTCGCCATCACTCCGGTGGACCGGATCAAGTTGGTGAATCCGCCCACGGCCACTTTGCAAAAGGGCGATGACGGCTTGCTGCGGCTCAAGTCGGGCGGCAAGGCGAAGACCGACCAGACCGTGACGGTGAGCTCCGGAATGCTGGAATCCAGCAATGTGAACGCGGCGCAGTCGCTGATCAGCATGATCGAGCTGCAGCGCCTGTATGAGTTTCAGATCAAGAGCATCAACTCGACCGACACCGATGAACAAAGTGCCGAAAAGATGATGTTGACCTCGTAACATGAAAGGAAATATCCGATGAATCTTGCATTATGGGCGGCAAAAACCGGCCTCGACGCGCAAAACACCCGCATGGCGGTGATCGCCAACAACCTGGCGAACACCAACACCACCGGCTTCAAAGCGGGCCGCGCCGCCTTTCAGGATTTGATGTACCAGAACATTCAGCAGGTCGGCGCGCAAAGTACGCAGAACACGCAGTACTCCACCGGCCTCACGCTCGGTACCGGCGTGCGCATCGTGGCCACCGAAAAAGATTACACCCAGGGCAGCGTCAATCAGACGAACGGCGCCCTGGATCTGTCGGTGACCGGGCGCGGTTTCTTTCAGATCACGATGCCGGACGGCAGCATCGCCTATACGCGCGACGGCACCTTTTCCTTGGACAATCAGGGCAACGTGGTGACGGCGAGCGGGTATCCGCTGCTGCCCGCGATCAACATTCCGGCGGGCACGCAATCGGTCACCATCGGCGCCGACGGCACGGTGACGGCCACATCGGCGACCAACGCCAAGGAACCAAAATCGGCCAGGTTCAGCTGGCCGATTTCATCAACGTGGAAGGCCTGCAACCCAGCGGCAACAACCTGCTGGTGGAGTCGGCGGCCAGCGGCGCCCCGCAAGTGGGCACCGCGGGCACCAACGGCCTCGGCACCATCGCGCAAGGCGCGCTGGAAACCTCGAACGTCAATTCCGTGACGGAACTGGTTTCCATGATCGAATGCCAGCGCTCCTACGAGATGAATTCCAAGGCGATCAGCACCACCGATCAGATGCTGCAGTTCCTGACGACCAACCTGGCATGATCCGGCTATTCATTCGTGCTGGCGTGTTGCTCCATGTCGGCGTGCGGTCTCGATGCCCCACAAGCATCCCAAACCGGATCCGGTGGTCGCTCGCGTGCTGCCGCCGCCGACGCCGCGAACCGACGGCGCCATCTTCCAATCGGGCCAGCAGATCGAGCTGTTCGCGGATCTCAAAGCGCGCCGCGTCGGCGATGTACTGACCATCCGCCTCGCGGAAGTGACCAACGCCAGCAAGAGCGCGGTCACCAAGACCACCAAGACCACCTCGGTGAACAACACCGGTCCGACGGTCCTGGGCAAGACCATCACCGCGGGCGGTGTGCCCATTTTCACCACGACCTTGGCGGGTGCCGACAGCTTCGACGGCGAAGGCTCGAGTACCCAGGGCAACAGTTTGGCCGGCAGTCTGACGGTGACGGTGATGGAAGTGCAGCCCAACGGAAACCTGGTGGTGCAGGGAGACAAGACCATCAAACTGAACCAGGGCGATGAGTTCGTGCATGTTTCGGGAGTGGTGCGCTTCGCGGATATCCAGGCCGACAATACCGTCACTTCCGACAGGATCTCCGACGCGCACATCAGCTATTCCGGGAAGGGCGTGATCAACAGCGCCAACACGATGGGCTGGCTCGCGCGCTTCTTCAACTCCGTGTTCGCGCCGTATTGATCATGCAATCGCCGTTCATCAAATGGTGTCTGCTGCTGCTGTTCGGCTGGGTCTGCGCGCCGCCGGCGGCGGCCGAGCGCATCAAGGACATGGCGCAAATACAGGGTGTTCGCACCAACCAGCTTGTCGGCTACGGACTGGTCGTGGGTCTCGACGGCAGCGGCGATCAGACCAGCCAGGCGCCCTTCACCATTCAGTCGCTCAACAATATGCTGGCGCAACTCGGCGTCGTGGTGCCGCCCGGCGTCGTGCCGCAGCTCAAGAATGTGGCCGCGGTCGCGGTCCATGCGGTGCTGCCGGCATTCGTCAAGCCCGGCCAAACCATCGATATCACCGTGAATTCCATCGCCAATGCGAAAAGCCTTCGCGGCGGATCGCTGCTGGTCACGCCCTTGCACGGCCTCGATGGACAGATCTACGCGATTGCCCAGGGAAATCTCATCGTCAGCGGCTTCGGCGTGGAAGGCACCGACGGATCCAAATTGACGGTCAACGTGCCGAGCTCGGGGCGCATTCCGAACGGCGCGACGGTCGAGCGCGCAGTGCCATCGCAGATCGCGCAGGGCGAGTCGGTCACGTTCAATTTGAACGACCCGGACTTCACCACCGCCACCCGCTTGGTGGCCAGCGTCAACAGGGGCATGGGGGACGGCATCGCTTCGATCATGGACGGCGGTTCCATCCGCGTCCGGGCGCCGATCGATATCACGCAGCGCGTGGCCTTCCTTTCCAAGGTTGAAAATCTGGAAGTGGAGCCCGGCGCCGCCGCCGCCAAAGTGATCATCAACTCGCGCACCGGCACGGTCGTGATCAGCAGCCATGTCATCGTGACCCCCGCGGCCGTGTCGCACGGCTCCTTGTCGGTGACGATCAAAGAGGAGCAGACCGTGAGCCAGCCCAACCCGCTCTCCAAGCTGGGCCAGACCGTGGTCCTCAACAATTCGACCATCAAGGTGGACCAAGGATCGAATCGCATGTTCTTGTTCAAGCCGGGGGTCGAATTGGATCAAATAGTTCGCGCGGTGAACGATGTCGGCGCCGCCCCCGGCGATCTGGTCGCGATTCTGGAAGCGCTGCGCGAAGCCGGGGCGCTGCAGGCTGAGCTGGTGGTCATTTAAATGACGACGCTCATGCCGCTGTCCTCGATGATGCCCACACCCGCCGATGCAGCCGATCGACACCACCGGCGCGAGCACCTACACGGATATCAAAGGACTGGCGGCGTTGAAGCGCGATCCGGATTCGCCTGAGGCCTTGAGCGCGGTCGCGCAGCAGGTTGAAGCGCTGTTTTTGCAAATGATGCTGAAGAGCATGCGCGACGCGAGCGCCGCCGAAGAAACCGACAGCAATGAAATGGGCATGTATCAGGACATGTTCGACAAACAAGTCGCATTGAGCATCAGCCAGCATGCCGATTTAGGCATCGGGCGCCTGCTCAAGCGGCAATTGGCGGGCAAACCGGCGCCGGCCGCGGTGAAAGCGGGTTCGGGCGAACACGTGCCGGCCGCGCCGCCCGCGGCGGCGCCCACGGCCGCAATCGCGCAATCGCCGGCGGAGTTCGTGAATCGCGTGATGCCTTCGATTCAACGCGCGGCGGCGGCGCTCGGCGTCGATCCAAAGGCGATGCTCGCGCAGGCGGCTCTCGAGACCGGCTGGGGCCAGCGGCTGCCGCACGCCGCCGACGGCTCCTCCAGCCACAACATGTTCGGGATCAAAGCAGGCAATGAGTGGACAGGGGCGCGCGCGAGCGCCGACAGCATGGAGGTCATCAACGGTGTCGCAACGCCGCGCCGCACGGCCTTCCGGGCGTATGCCTCCGTCGAGGAAAGCATCAATGATTTCGCCAACTTGCTCAAAAATTCGCCCCGCTATAAGGACGTAATCGCGGCCGGCGGCAATGCCGGTGCCTACATCGCCGCCATGGGCAACGCCGGCTATGCCACCGATCCGGACTACGGCAATAAGTTAAATAAAATTCTCGGCAGCGATGCCTTCCAGTCGGCGCTGAGCGTCCGCACCGCAAAACTTTAGAAATTATCGTGGTTGCCGATATTGCGGGAGTCGAGTGAATCAGTCTGAGTGAGCGCGGAGAGCTATTTTGGCAGATGTATTTGGAATCAGTGTCTCGGCGCTGCAGGCGTTTCAGCAGGCGATCAACGTCACCAGCAATAACGTGGCGAATGCCAGTACGCCCGGCTATGACCGCGAAACAGTCAACCTGACCGAAGCGATACCGCAGTCCAACGGCGCCGCGACCATCGGTGCCGGCGTCGTGGTTTCCGGAATCAACCGCGCCTTCAGCCAGGCCGCCGCGAATCAATTGAATACCTCGCAAAGCAGTCTGGGCCAGCTCAACGCGCTGCAGAACTACAGCAATCAGATCGACAATCTGTTCGGGACCACCATCGGCGGCTTGAGCACCGCGCTGCAAGGCTTCTACGGCGCCTTTTCCGATGTGGCGAACAATCCGACCTCCACGGCGTCGCGGCAGGCGTTGATCGGCCAGGCGCAGAGCGTTGCGAACAGCTTTCAAAACGCCAGCGGCGAGCTCAATTCGTTGAACACGGACGTCAATTCGCGCATCACGGCCGATGTGACGCAGATCAATTCCATCGCAAAGGCGATCTCCACGCTGAACAATCAGATCGTCACGGGCACCGCGCAGAACGGCGGTCAACAGCCCAACGAGCTGCTCGACCAGCGCGATCAATTGGTTTCCAACTTGTCGCAGCTGGTGGGCATCAGCACGACCACCGATCCGAACGGCGCCTTGAACGTGTTCGTGGGCAACGGCCAGCCGCTGGTGCTGCAGGGTCAGGTCACTTCGCTGACGACGGTCGCCAACCAATTCAACGCGACGCAGCTGGAAATCAGCACCTCCGCGACGAGCGCGGTCATCAGCAATAACATCACCTCGGGCGATCTGGGCGGTCTGTTGGCGGCTCGCTCGCAGATCATCAATCCGGCCTTGAATCAGCTCGGACAAATCGCGACCGCGCTGTCGCAGACGGTCAATTCGCAGCAGGCGCAGGGCATGGACCTGAGCGGCAATTTGGGAGCGCCTATTTTTTCGGTGGGCACGCCGCTCGCCACGGGTTCCTCGCACAACACCGACGCGGTAACCGCGAGCGTCACGGTCGATGCAAGCGGCTTGGGCGCGCTGACCGCGAACGACTACGTCCTGTCATTTGTGGGCGGTACGCCCAAATTGACCAACACTGCCGACGGCACCAGCGTGACGCCGGCGGGAGCGGGCACCGTCGCCAGTCCCTACACGGCCGCGGGCATCTCCATCGTGCTGTCGGGAGTTCCGGCGAACGGCGATCAATTTTTGGTGCAACCCACGGCGACGGCCGCCGGCAGTCTGCAGGTGGTACTCAGCAATCCGGCGCAAATTGCCGCGGCCGGCGCGGTCAAAACCGCCGCCGCGGGCGCCAACAGCGGCGCCGCCATCATCAGTTCGGGCACGGTGCTCGATTCGAGCAACCCCAATTTGCTCACGCCCGTCACCATTGCGTTCACCAGTCCCACCACCTACACCGTCAACGGCGGGCCGCCCAACGCCTACACCAGCGGCGGCAACATCGCCGCAAACGGCTGGCAGGTGCAGATCAGCGGCGCGCCGGCCAGCGGCGATACCTTCACCGTGAGCAGCAACGCCGGCGGCACCGGCGACAACCGCAACGCGCTGCTTGCCGCCAACGCGCAGAACGTCGGCGTGCTGCAAAACGGAACCACCAGCATCACCGGCGGAGTCAGCGCCCTGATCACGGGCTTGGGCAGTCAGGCGCAGCAAATCAATACCGCGCAAACCGCACAAGCCGCGGTCCACGCGCAAGCGCTCACCAGCGTGCAGTCGACCAGCGGCGTGAATCTCGACGAGGAGGCCGCAAGCCTCCTGCAATGGCAGCAGGCCTATCAGGCGGCGGCCCAGGCCTTGACCATCGGCAACAGTCTGTTCACCACCCTGATCGATTCAGTGAACGGCACGTTCAGCTAGAGGAGACAGACATGCGCGTGACACAAGGCATCCACCAAACGCAATTTCTGGCCGCAATCAATTTGCTGGAATCCGGCATCAATCAGACCTCGAATCAGATGTCGAGCGGCTTGAGCTTCACCACCGCTTCGCAGAATCCGACGGCCGCGGGCAGCGTGAACAACTACAAGGAAGCCCTGGCGCAGAGTCAGCAATACGGCACCAATGCGCAGAGCGCGCAGACCAACCTGAACACCGAGGACAATGCGCTGTCGCAGGTACAGTCTCAGCTCCAGGCCCTGCGCAATCTCGCGCTCGAGGCCAACAGCGGCATTCTGACCAATTCGAACTTGAGTTCGATTGCGACTCAGGCGGTGCAGATCCAGAACAGCCTGCTGGCGCTCGCCAATACCACCAACGGCAACGGCGAATACATATTCGGCGGCTTCGCCGCGCAGACGCAGCCTTTCACCTCGAGCCCGAGCGGCGCCACCTACAACGGCGATCAGGGGCAGCGGCAGGTGCAGATCGCCGCCGGCCAGACCGTCGCCGACGGCGACAACGGCAACACGGTCTTCAATCAAATCAAGACCGGCAACGGCACGTTCAGCGTTTCCGCGGCCGCGGGCAACACGGGCGGCGGCATCGTGGGCGCGACCACCGTATCGAACCCGGCTGCCTACGACGGCGGCACCTACGCGATCACATTCACCGCGCCGGGCACCTACCAAGTGACCGAAGGCGCCACGCTGGTGACAAGCGGCACCTATACCGACGGCGGCACCATCGCCTTCAACGGGGTGCAGCTGACCTTGACCGGGCAGCCGGCCGCGGGCGACTCATTCACCCTGGCGCCCAGTGCGAATCAGAGCTTGTTCACCACCGTGCAAAACCTGGTCAGCGCCCTGCAGACTGGCGTGAGCACATCGGCCTCAACGGCGGCGTTGACCAATACGATCAATGGCGCGATCAATAATATCGATCAGGCGCTGAATCAAACCTCGAATGTGCGCGCCACGATCGGCGGGCGCCTCAATTCCATCACCACGCAGCAATCGGTCGCCACCAGTCAGCAGACGCAGTTGCAGCAGTCCATCACCAATCTGCAGGGGCTGGACTACGCCGGCGCGATCACCACGCTGGATCAGCAAAACACCACCTTGAGCGCGGCGCTGCAGGCCTATCAGCTGACGCAGGGCCTGTCGCTGTTCAAATATCTGTAGGAACTCATGGGTCGCCGGCCCGGCGGTCGCGCCTGATGGCCGTCTACTAGTGGTGATGGCCGCCGGCGCCGTGCACGTGGCCGTGCTCCAATTCTTCCGAGGTCGCTTCACGCACGCCGACGACCTGCACGTCAAAATGCAGCGTCTTATCGGCCAGCGGATGATTGCCGTCGAGCGTCACCATGTCGCCCATCACGCCGGTCACCGTGAAAAGACGCAGGCCGTGTTCGGTTCTGGCCTGAAACTGCATGCCCTTCTTCACTTCGCCCGAACCCTGCAAGGTGCGCTTCGGCACGCGTTGGATCAATCCGGGTTCGTGCTTGCCGTAACCTTCCTCGGGGCTCACCGAGACCGCCACCTGGCTGCCGTCCGGTTTGCCTTCGAGCGCTTTCTCGAGCCCTGAGACCAGGTTGCCGTGTCCCTGGATATAGGCAAGCGGATCTCCGCCGGCGGAACTATCGATGACGGCCCCGGCGTCATCCTTGAGCGTGTAGTGAATCAGAACGACTTTATCTGCAGAAATTTCCACGGTGGTCTCCGAAAAGGGGTGCGCGGCACCCAAGTTACGACATCAATGAATAGAATCCAGCAAGCGCGCTTCAAGATCATAAGCGCCGGCGGCGGTGATCTGCACGTCCACCATCGATCCCACGGTCAGCGACGGGCTGGCGCGCCCGGCCTCCGCGATGCGAACCGTGCCGTCGATCTCGGGTGCATCGCTCGCTGAACGCGCAATGGCAACGCCGCCCTCGCGATCGATGCTGTCGATCAATACCGGCATTTGGCGGCCAATTTTTTGGCTGAGGCGCTCGGCACTGATTTCCGCCGCCAGCTGCATGAACCGCTCGCGTCTTTGCGCCTTCAATTCCGGGGCCACCGGGATTTCGTTCAGCGCATTGGCGGCGGCGCCCTCGACCGGCGAATACTCGAAGCAACCGACGCGATCGAGCCGAGCCACGCGCATCCAGGCGAGCAGCTCTTCGAAGTCCGCGTCGGTCTCGCCGGGAAAGCCCACGATAAATGTGCTGCGGATGGTGATGTCGGGGACCACGCGGCGCCACGCGGCGATGCGCTCCAGGGTGTTTTCCGCCGCGGCCGGACGCTTCATCAATTTCAAGATGCGCGCGCTGGCGTGCTGGAAGGGAATGTCCAGATAGGGCAGCACCGAGCCTGCCGCCATCAGCTCGATCACCTGATCGACATGGGGATAGGGATAGACATAGTGCAGACGGACCCAGACGCCTAATTCACCGAGTGCTTCGGCCAGGTCGTAGAAGCGGGCGCGGCGCTCCACATCGCGCCAGGCTGAGCCGCGTATTTCAGGTCGACGCCGTACGCGCTGGTATCCTGGGAAATCACCAGGATTTCCTTGACGCCCGCGCGCACCAGCTGTTCGGCTTCGCGCAGTACCTCGCCGACGGGCCGGCTGACCAGATCGCCGCGCATCGACGGGATGATGCAGAAACTGCAGCGATGGTTGCAGCCTTCGGAGATCTTCAAATAGGCATAGTGGCGCGGCGTCAATTTGATGCCCTGTTCCGGGACCAAGTCGACGAAGGGCTCGTGTTTCGGAGGCAGATATTCATGCACCGCCGCGACCACTTCCTCGTAGCGCTGCGGACCGGTGATCTTGAGCACCTGCGGATGCCGATCGAGAATTTTCTGCGGCTGGGCTCCCAGGCAACCGGTGACGATGACTTTGCCGTTCTCGGCCAGCGCCTCGCCGATCGCGTCCAGCGACTCGTCCACCGCGGAATCGATGAAACCGCAGGTATTGACCACCACCAGATCCGCGGCGGCATAGCTCGGCGCCACCTCGTACCCCTCGGCGCGCAGACGGGTGAGGATGCGCTCGGAATCGACCAGTGCTTTGGGACAGCCAAGGCTGACAAAGCCCACCTTGGGGCTTTTGCGTTTGACGGATTTCACGCTATTTCGACGGTGGCGGAGGGGGCGGAATTGTACTCCAAAGCCGCACCGGTTTTGGGGCTTCAATATCGCCCGGGTCGGCCGATAACCCCCGTCAGGCGCGATTCCGCGCCGATTTGGGCCTTTCGCACTGTCAAATTCCCGGGCGCCAAATCGCGACGTGGCGCAACTAAAACCCCGCTCGGAAATGGGGCCGGCGCCTCAAGAACCCGGGGTGCGGTCCGATAAAGACTTTGAATGTGTCACCGGTCCGCCCAAGTGGGTGAAGTGAACACATGGGGCCTAAGAGGGGCCGGTGGTTAAACTTTCAGGAGTCATCAATGTCATTAGTACTAAATACCAATATCGCTTCGCTGAACGCGCAGAACAACCTGACGGGTTCGCAAGCCAGTTTGTCGCAGTCGCTGGCGCGTCTTTCGTCCGGTTTGCGCATCAATAGCGCCGCCGACGATGCCGCGGGTCTCGCGATCAGTCAACAATTCACCACGCAGATCAACGGCACCAATCAGGCCATTAACAACGCGAACGATGCCGTGTCGGAAACGCAGACCGCCTCCGGCGCACTCAATACCATCGTGAACAACCTGCAGAGCATTCGTACGCTGGCGGTCGAGTCGGCCAACGGGTCGAACAGCGCTTCGGACCGTCAGGCTTTGGACGCCCAGGTGCAGCAGCAGATCTCGGAAATCACGCAGATCGCGCAGCAGACTTCGTTCAACGGCTTGAGCGTGTTGAACGGCAGCAGCGGCGTGACCACCTACCAAGTCGGTGCGAACGTCGGCAACACCATCTCGATCAACCTGACCCAGGGCGTCGGTGCGACACCAGATCGGGCAGGTTGCTTTGTCCTCGGCCACCGTGGGAACGGCCGCGCTGACCGGCAACCTCACCCTGGCAGTCGGCACGGGCGCGGCGGTGACGGTTGGCGCCAGCGTCGCGGGCGCTTTGCCCGGCCAGACCGCAGGTTCTGCTTTTGCGAAAGCTCAAGCCGTCAATGCCGCGAATATCTCCGGCTTGACGGCGAGCGCCTCCACTTCGGTTACTGAGGCGACCGCTTTCAGCAACATCGTTGCTCCGACGGCGGGCACCGGCGGCTCCCCGACGGGAACCACCTACGCCTTGTCCATCAACGGGGTGAACATCTACTCCGGCGCCAACAACATTGCGGTCGGGACGACCCTGACCGTGCAGCAGGTCGCCAATCAGATCAACCTGTTTTCCTCCCAGGACGGCAACGTCACCGCCTCCGTGGCGGCCGGTAAGCTGACTTTGACGGCGGCCGACGGCGCCGACATCAACATCAGTCAAACGGTCACCGCGGGTGCGGCCGGTACCGGCGGCACCGCCGGCAGCGGCAGCGGCATCGACACCAGCATCTCTGGCGGCGTCGCCGGCGCGGGTAAAGTCAATTCGGGCAGCCTGACTCTGGAAGCGAACAGCAACATTGCTGTCGCCGGTTCGGATGCGGGCGGCGCGATTGGACAGGCGGCAGGCAGCATTGCCTTGGGCACGAGCACTCTGGCCAACCAGAACGTGCTGACGGTGGCCGGCGCGAATGCCACCATCCAGGCGGTCGATTCGGCGCTTGCAAACGGTCAGCGCTTTCCAGAGCCAATTGGGCGCCATCCAGAACCGCTTCACGGCGGCGGTCGGCAACCTGCAGTCAACTGCACAGAACCTGACCCAGTCGCGCAGCACCATTCAGGATGCGAACTTTGCGGCAGGAAACGGCGAACCTGACCCAGGCTCAGGTGTTGGAGCAGGCCGGTATCTCGGTATTGGCGCAGGCCAACCAGCAGCCTCAGCTGATTCTCAAGCTTCTGGCATAACAGCCGATAGTTCGATAGAGAGTCGATAAATCCCACGGCTCGACCGCACCCGGGTCGGGCCGTGGTCGTCGAACGGAATCGAAGCGAACGATCGAGGTGCGAGCTAGGAAATAGGTGGAAACATGGCTAGCGACGGACAGCCGGTAAAGATACCGGCGGTGAGCCTCGTGCACGGAAGTCAGGCGCCTACAACGGTTGTACAACACAGCGGCAATGTTTTGCCGCGCAGCGGCAGACCCGCGCCAGCCCCGGCCGCCCCTCACCTGCAGGCCCAGGTCCAGCTGCTCAACAAGTACCTCAACGATTCGGGCAAACCCGACCAGTTTCGCGTCGCCCCCAACTCGGACGACAAGCTCATCCAGCAGATCAATCCCGCCAACGGCGAAGTTCTGGGCGAATTCCCTGCCAGCGAGTTCGCCGCCCTGGCGCGCAGCGTCGGCATTTCCGGGGTCGTCGTCGATAAGCGCGCGTAAGAGGCGGTGCCGGCCGCTTTTGGTATGGCGCTTGCTTAAGTCTGCGGGGAAGTTGCCGATAAATTGGGCAACGTAACGCGCGGACGCAAATCTCATGAGTTCAGTCGTTTCCCCAGGTTCCTCGAGCAGCACCCCCAGCGCCAGCGCCTTGATCACCTCGACCGGCATCGGATCGGGCCTGAATATCAGCGCGATCGTCTCTTCGCTGACCACCGCCTACGGGGCCGCGCAGACGAGTCAGCTGACCAATCGGCAAAATACGCTCGACGCCCAAGTGTCCGCATTCGGCACATTTACCGCCGCGCTCGATACCCTGAAGCTCTCGCTGCCCGCCTTGGAGGATCCCAGCCAGCTCGCGGCATTTACCGCCACCGTGGCGGACAAGAACATTGCCTCGGCAACCACGACATCAGACGCGGTTGCGGGATCGTATTCGCTGCAGGTGAACAATCTGGCCACCGTGGCCACGGCGACTTCGGCCGCTTTTTCGAGCGGTACGCAGGTGGGCACCGGCACGCTGACCATTCAGGTCGGGGGCGCGTCGACCGCGATTTCCATCGACTCGACCAACAATACCGTCGCCGGCATTGCCTCGGCCATCAACCTGGCGTCGAACAACCCCGGCGTTTCCGCCAGCGTCATCACCACCACCGACGGCTCGCGCTTGGTGCTGACCGGCAGGAACACCGGCGCAGCGAATCAGATCACGGTCACGCCTTCGGGCGGAGACGGCGGCCTGGCATCGCTGGCTTTGACCGACCGTGCCCGCAGCAGGACGCCAACTTTTCGATCAACGGCTTTGCCGCCACCAGCGGCAGCAATGTCGTCGGCAACGCGATCACCGGCGTGACCTTCAATTTGCTGCAGCCATCCGCAGCCTCCACGCCGACCACCTTGACCATCAGCCCGGATACCTCGTCCGCGCAGACCTCGATCGACAACTTTGTGACGCGCGGTGAACGGCGCCTTGAGCAGCATCCAGACGCTGACGGCGTACGATCCGTCGACCCAGACCGCCGGGCCCTTGAACGGCAACGCGACTCTCGAGGCATTCCAGAATCAGCTGCAGAGCATCTTGGGCAAGTTCACCAGCGGCAACGGCGGCGTCAATTCGCTGACCGACCTCGGCATCACCGCGGGCACCAACGGGAGCTATGCCACCGATGACACCAAACTCGGCAATGCCTTGAGCGCCAACCTCGCCTCGGTCGGCAATCTGCTGGGCGGCAGCAACGGGCTTGCCACGCAGATCAACAATTTGGTGGATGGCTACACCAAGCCCGGCGGATTGCTCGCCACCATCAATCAGGGTCTGCAAACCGGCTTGAGCGACGTCTCGAAGCAGCAGACCGCGCTCGCCGCGCAATTGGCGGCGTATTCTGCCCAGCTTACCGCCCAATACAACGCGATGGACACGGCGGTCGCGCTCTTGAAGCAAACGCAAACCTATCTGAACGCCGAGTTCAACCCTACCGCCAACGCCGCCTCCGGCACCTCGCAGAGCAATACCAGCCTCGGCAGCGGCACCTTGAGCACCGGCGGCTAACATGTACTCGCAACGAGGAGTGGATCAGTATCGCTCGGTGCGCAGCCACGGATTGGTGGCGGAAGCCAGTCCTGCAAGACTGGTGCAAATCATGTTCGAACAGATTCTGGCGCATCTGGCGACGGCGCAGGGCTGCATGGGGCGTATCCAAAATAATCTGCCCCTCGATGAAGTCATTGCCAAGGGCAAGGCGCTGGGTAAAGCGATCCGTTTGATCGATCAGCTCAACAACACGCTCGACATGGAACGTGGCCAAAAGATCGCCGAGAATCTGCGGGCCCTGTACGTGTACATGCTGGCGCGCCTCACCATGGCCAATGTCACCAATGATTCGCAGCTGGTTGCGGAGGTGGCCTCGCTGATCCAAAAAGTGAAGACCGGCTGGGATCAGATCGTCTAGCCCCGATGAGCGGCGAACAACTCAACCCTCACTTGGCGCGTGCGCTGGCGCTTTCGCACGACATGCTGAGCGCGGCGGAACGAGGCGACTTACAATCATTGGCAGCGCTCGACCACGAGCGAATGGAGCTGCTAAAGTCGTTCCGCAGCGGCACCCGGCAGGTAGCGGCGGGGGATCAGGCGTTGCTTGCGCAAATCAACGCCACCAATGAGCGTGCGATTGGACTACTGGAACATCAGCGGCGCAGCAAGGGGCGGGATCTGGACATGGCGGCAGTGGGGCGGCGGGCGGTTGCAGCCTATGCCGACAATCGGCCGCGGCGCCAAGGCTGATTTCAACGGGTTGGGGAGCCATGCCTGATTCCTTTCTGGGCGACGGTTTGATATTCGAAGAATTGTTGCCGGTGATATTTACGCCGGGAACTCTCGCCGAGGGCGTGCAGTTGGCGCGGCTCAATGCGGACAATCATCAATTGCTCGGCGCGGAATCCTCGCTGGACGACGTGCGCGTGCATGAGGCTCTCAAGGATGAATCGCCGGCTCTGCTGCACGAACTGCAGCGTCTGGAGTACAAGGTCAATATTCTTTTGCGCCTGACCGCCGAGCTTTCGCTGCGCAGCAGCGGATTGCCCACGCCCGAGCGGGTGCGTATGTCGTCCCGCGCGTTGGAGTGGTTCGGCGAGCATGCCGTTCGGGCGGAAACCACCGGCTTGCTGTCGGTTTACATCAATTCAGCTTTGCCGCAGCCGCTCAGAATTCCGAGCGTCGTGGTCGGCGAGGCTGTCATCGAGGGCGCGCGCGCCGCGCGATTCCGTTTCGTCGGATTGAGCGACTCGGTCGTGGACATGCTGGAGAAACTCATCTTCCGGCACCATCGACGCCTGGTCGCCGGCGCGAAACACGCCGGCGCATAGAACCCCCGAGCCCTGCCCGGGGACAAACACTGCAGTCTTATTTGAGGGAAGCCCCTACGCTCTTTGCGGGGGTTTGCCAACTGCTTTTCTCTCAAGTCCATCAGTTAGTATGGCCCGGTGCTCGAAATTGATTGAGCTATGTCAAAGGGTTAGACGAAAAGCTTAAGACGGAACCCGAGATTTGTGCGCTCCGTCACACTTTGATTAATGGGAAGGAGTCCCAGTCGTGGTTGAAGCAAAAGTTATTGTGATCGAGCCCTCAGATTCGGAGGCAAGCGCGCTCCAGGCTCTGTTGCGTTTTTTGGACCTGGAACCGGTTCTGATTCCGCGATCTGGCGGAACTGCGCTCCTCGGCGCACTGCAACACGCCGGAATGCGTGGCGCTGATTGCGCGGCGCGAGACCGTGCAGGCGCTTGGCGCCGAGCTCGTGACGCAACTGCGCACCATGCGCCAACCGCTGCCGGTGATTTGCATCAGCGGCGACGGGCTGCCGAAAATCGCCGAGACCAGTACCGATGTGGCCTGGTTTCATCTGGAGACGCCGGTCAAGCAACGGCGTTTATCCGCCGTACTGCATCAGGCGCAAAACGTCCGCAGCGGCCACCCGACGCAGCCGGGCACTCACCGATTCCGCCCAAGCGGCGCCTCCAAAGCCATGCGCGCCGTTCATCGCCTGATCGAACAGGTCGCGCCGTTCGATACCAATGTGCTGATCCTGGGGGAGTCGGGCACCGGCAAGGAAATGGTGGCGCGCCACATTCACGAGCTGTCGGGCCGCGCTGCGCATCCCTTCGTGCCGGTGAACTGCGGCGCCATACCCGCCGACCTGTTGGAAAGCGAACTGTTCGGCCACGAAAAAGGCGCCTTCACGGGCGCACTGTCGACGCGGCTCGGCCGCTTCGAGTTCGCCGAAGGCGGCACGCTGTTCCTGGACGAGATCGGCGACATGTCGCTGCAAATGCAGGTGAAGCTGCTGCGGGTGCTGCAGGAGCGCAGCTTCGAGCGGGTCGGCAGCAATCAAACCATCCGCTGCAATGTGCGCATCATCGCCGCGACCCATCGCGATCTGGATGCGGCCATCATCGCGGGCCGCTTCCGCGAGGATCTGTACTACCGGCTGAACGTGTTCCCGCTGCAGATGCCGCCGCTGCGCGAGCGCCTCGACGATTTGCCGGTACTGATCGAGCATTTGGTGCAGCGGCAAGGTCAGGGCGCCGGGCGCGCGATTCGCTTCGATCAGAGCGCGATGAGCTGTCTGGCCGCGCAATCGCTGGCCCGGCAACGTACGCGAACTCGCGAATCTGCTCGAGCGGCTGGCGATTCTGTTTCCGGCACAGACGATTAGCGCCGCCGACTTGCCGGACCGGTATCGGGGCAGCGCGGGTGTGGGATGGCTGGGCAGCGAGCGTGCGGATCGACGCGCGCTGCGAGCGCGGCGAGGAGCAGAGCGCGGAGCCCGCGCCGCCGCAGGATCCGGAAACCCAACCCGAGCAAGAACGGGAGTCCGACGCGGTCCTGTATGAAATGATGGATGCCGAGCTGCCGCGCGGCGGCATCGATTTGAAAGACCATCTGTCGGCGATCGAAATCGGTCTCATCCGCAAGGCGCTCGAGGAAGCGGACGGCACGGTGGCCGGAGCGGCGCGGCTGCTGCGCATTCGCCGCACGACGCTGGTCGAGAAGCTGCGCAAATACCGTCTGAGCGCCTGACAAATTATTGACGCCGCCGCCTGGGCGGCCCGCGACTCAACTCGTAACCGGTTGATAGCCGGAGCAAATACCGCCGAGGCACAGAAGTTGCTTTCTTCTCCGGCATGGCAGCCACAAACCTCGAGCTGATCGAAAACCGTCGCTCCGAACTCACAGGCGCGTTCCTGGCCTTCGGATCGGTTTCGGACCAATTGTCCGGGGCATTCGACTCGCTGCGCGGGCAAGTGGCGCAGCTTGCGCGCCGATCTGGCCGAGGCTCATGCCGGCAAGGAGCACCTTGCGGCGCGCCTGTCGGCGTTGATCGACGGGCTTGCCGGGGGGCGTCCTGGTGCTCGACGCGCGCGGCCTGATTCAGGAGTGCAATCCGGCGGCGCGTCGAACTGCTCGGCGAGCCGCTGCTCGCGGCAGCTCTTCTCGGCCGTGCTGCGCGCGCGCGGCGCGTCAATCCAGCCAAACCCGGCGAGCACACGGAGCTGCGCAGCGGCCGGTTCGTCAATGTTTCCCGGCGCGAGCTCGACAACGGCGGCGAAGTGGTGCTGCTCACCGACGTGACCGAATCGCATCTGATGCAGGTGCTTGCTGGCGCGCCAGCAACGCCTGCTGACGCTGGGCGAGTTGGCGGCCGGGCTGGCGCATCAGATCCGCACGCCGCTCGCCGCGGCGTTGCTGTACGCCTCGCAGATGATGCTGTCCGGATTGCAGCCCGGCGGACCTGTCCCGCTGCGCCGAGAAAACCGTCGCCAGCCTCAAACAGCTCGACAAGCTGGTCAACGACATGCTGGCCTTCGCGCATGGCGGCGCCGCGCGCGAGGCGGTCAGCGTGAGCGCGCTGCTGGAACAGGTGGCCCAGTGGCTGCGCCCGGCGTTGCGCGAAGGAGTCCGCTTGACCATCCGCACGCAGGCGCCGGACTTGATGGTGCGCGCCAATGCGCCGTCGCTCGTGTCCGCGGTACTGAACCTTGCCACCAATGCACTTGCAGGCCGCCGCGGCGTCGAGCTGGATCTGGAGCTGTTGGCGCGCCGCGCGGCGGACGGGCGCGCGCAGATCGTCGTGAGCGACAACGGTCCCGGCGTGCCGGCGCACGATCCGCGATCGCATCTTCGAGCCCTTCTTCACCACGCGCGCGCGCGGCAACGGCATCGGACTGTCGATCGTCAAGATCCGTGGTCGAGGCGCATCGGCGGCAGCGTACGGCTCGCCGAGCTCCAGCTGCGGCGCGACGTTCATCATCGATCTTACCGGCAGAGGACAATTTCATGAGCAGACTGCAACGATCGGTACTGGTGGTCGAGGACGATGCCGGCGCTGCGCGAAGCGTTGCTCGATACCCTGCGCGCCGCCGGGCTTGCAGCGCTCGCGCCGCCGATGCTCGGCCAGGCGCTGCAGTCGCTCTGCAGCGAAGACATCGCGCTGGTGATCTCCGACGTGCAGATGCCCGGCGCCAACGGCTACGAGCTGCTGTCGTCGATCAAGCGGATGCGGCCCGTATCTGCCGGTGGTGCTGATGACCGCCTACGGCACCATGCGCAAGCGGTGGCCGCGATGCGCGAGGGCGCGACCGACTACATCGTCAAGCCTTTCGACGCGCAGGCGCTGATCGACATGGCGCGGCGCCAGCTGGCCAGCGCGCGTCACCCCGAACGACCTCGTCGCCGTCGATCCTGAGTCGAAGCGCTGGTCGGCCTCGCGCGCAAAATCGCCGAGAACGACGCCACCGTGCTCATCACCGGCGAGAGCGGCACGGGCAAGGAAGTGTATGCGCGCTTCATCCGCGACAATTCACTGCGCGCCGACAAACCCTTCGTCGCCATCAATTGCGCGGCGATCCCGGAGAACATGCTCGAGGCGACGCTCTTCGGCTACGAGAAGGGCGCCTTCACCGGCGCGCTGGCCGCGCACGCCGGAAAATTCGAGCAGGCACAGGGCGGGACGCTGCTGCTCGATGAAATCTCCGAGATGGACCTGGGCTTGCAGGCGAAAATCCTGCGCGTTCTGCAGGAGCGCGAGGTGGAGCGGCTGGGCAGCACGCGCACCATCGCCCTCGATGTGCGCGCTGATCGCGACCTCCAACCGCGACCTGCCCGAGGAGGCGCGCGCCGGGCGCTTCCGCGCCGATCTCTACTACCGGCTCAATGTGATGTCGCTGCGCCTGCCCGCCCTGCGCGAGCGGCGCGGCGACATCCTGCCTCTGGCGCGCCGCGCGATTCAGGCCTGCGCCCGCGGCGGCCAGGCTGCGCTCAGCCTGTCCGACGGACGCGGAACGCAAGCTGCTGAGCCACGACTGGCCGGGAAACGCGCGCGAACTGACCAACATCGTGCAGCGCGCGGCATGGCTCGCAGCGGGCGGGCAGCATCGATGCCGCGCGATCTGGATCACCGGCACGGGCGCCGCAGCGTCCCGAGACAACCCCGCTTGAATGCAAATCGGCGGCGCCGGCCGCAAACCCGGCGGCGCGACGCCGCCGCGGCCGTGGATTCCGGCCTGGACCGCGACCTCAAAGAGCGCGAGCGCGAGCTGATCCTGGCGACGCTGCGGGTCACCGGCGGCAACCGCAAGCTCGCCGCGGAGCGGCTCGGCATCAGTCCGCGCACGCTGCGGCACAAGCTGCAGCAGTTCAAAGCCGCCGGGCGTCAGTGTCCCGCGCGTGCACGATCAACAATTCGCGACGGTATAACCATGAGCAGCATGCAAATCCAACAGGTGTTGGCCGAAATGCGCGCGCTGCAGGCGCGCGCCTGCGGGCGATCTCCGAAGGACCCGCCGCCTCGACCCGCAACCCGTCGGACTTCGCCGCCCTGCTGAAGAATTCGGTGGACCATATTGCAAGCATGCAGAACCAGGCGACCGCGCTGGCGGATGCCTACGAATGCGGCGACAAGAGCGTCGATCTCACCAAGGTGATGCTGGAAGTGCAAAAGGCCTGTCTGGCATTTCGCGCGATGACCGAGGTGCGCAACAAGCTCGTCGACGCCTATACGCAAGTGATGAATATGCCGGTCTGAGCGACCGCGAGGTTTTGATCCATGGCTGACATCGTTCCCACATCCGTTCCGGCGCGCGGCTTGGCCGACATACCCGGACTCAAGCAAGTCGGTCTGCTTGCCGGCGTCGCGGCGGCGTTGCGGCGGCGATCTGGCTGGTGCTCTGGTCGCAGGGGCAGAATTACACCGTGCTCTACGGGCAGCTTTCCGAGCGCGAAAGCGGCCAGGTCATGGACGCGCTGACGGCCGCGGGCATCGAGTTCAAGCTCAACCCATCCGGCGCGGTGTCCGTGCCGGAGTCCAAGGTCCAGGAAGCGCGCATTCGGCTGGCGAGCCAGGGACTGCCGCAGAGCGATTCGATGGGAATCGAGATGATTCAGAAGGATTCCGCGCTCGGCACGCAGCTCGATGATGGAGAGCGCGCGCTATCAATCGGTGCTCGAGACCGAATTCGCGCGCACCATCATCAAGGTGCAGGGGGTGCAGAGCGCGCGCGTGCATCTGGCGCTGCCCAAGCCCTCGGTCTTTCTGCGCGACGCGCACAAGGCCACGGCCTCGGTGATGCTGCAGCTCTATCCCGGCAGGCGCCTCGACCCGGGACAGGTCGCGGCCATCGTGCACCTGGTCGCCTCGAGCGTGCCGGAACTGTCCGCAAACGATGTGACCCTGGTCGATCAGGCCGGGATCGCTGTTGAATTCGTCCGGATGAGAACGCGGAAGCCGCTGCCACCACCCGGCACTTCGAGTAAACCCGCAAGCTCGAGGAAAGCTATCAGCAGCGCATCATCGACTTGCTCGAGCCCATGCTGGGTCCCGGCCGCGTGCGCGCCACGGTCACGGCCGACATGGATTTCACGGTCACAGAAGAGACGCATGAGAACTACGACCCGCAGAAGACCGCGGTGCGCAGCGAGCAGACCAGCAATGAGATGCGCAAGGGCGGCGGACGGCGCCGAAGGCATCCCCGGCGCGCTTGAGCAATCAACCGCCCGGCACCTCGGGTGCACCGGTCATCGCGGGCGCGGCTCACCCCGGGAATCCGCTGACGCCGCCCAATGCTGCCGGCGCCGCCCAAGCCGGCGCGGCAAGTTCGGGGCCCACCTCGAGCGCCCAGCGCAGCACCCGCAACTTCGAGGTCGATCGCACGCTCTCCTACGTGAAGCAGCCGGTGGGCACCTTGAAGCGTCTGAGTGTCGGCGTGGTTCTCGACGATTGGCAGAAAGTCGATGCCGACGGCAAGGTCACCACCGCGCCGATGAGCGACGCGGACATCAAGCGTTTCACGCAGCTGATCAAGGAGTCCATCGGTCTCAAGGACGATCGCGGCGATCAGATCAACGTGATGAATCAAGCGTTCAAGGGCAACACCGCGCTTGCGCCGGTCGATGGCTTGCCGCTGTGGCAACAACCCTGGCTGCTGCAGCTCGCGAAGCAGATCGTCGGCGCGGCCTTGGTGCTGCTCGTGGCGTTCCTGGTCTTGCGGCCGCTGATGAAATCGCTCACCAAGCACGCCAAGGCGGACCGCCGCGGGCGATGAGGTCGGCAACGATCGGCGTCAGTCTGTCGGGACAGGCCAATGCCGATCAAGCTCTCGCCGAGTTTCGAGCAGCAGATCGCGGCCGCGCGGACCTTGGTGGGGCAGGATCCCCGAAGCGGGCGGCGCAAGTAGTAAAGGACTGGGTCGCCGCGGATGGCTAACAACCGGGATCTCGCCGGCACGCAACGCGCCGCCATCCTGCTCATGAGCCTGGGCGAGCAAGACGCCGCCAATGTGCTCAAGCAGCTCGAGCGCCCGCGAGGTGCAGAAGCTGGGCATCGCCATGGCCGAGCTCAAGGAGGTATCGCGCGAGCAGATGACCTCGGTGCTCGACAAGTTCATCGGCGTCGCGGACGCCAAAGCGAATATCGCCGGCGGGCTCGCAAGACTATGTGCGGCGCGTGCTCACCCAGGCGGTCGGCAAGCAGAAGACGGACATGCTGCTCGACCGGGTTTCGAGCGGCCAGACCGGCCAAGGCATCGAGGCCTTGAAATGGATGGACGCCAAGGCGGTCGCGCAAATCATCAGCGGCGAGCACCCGCAGATCGCCGCGATCGTGCTTGTCGCATCTCGAGCCCGAGCAGTCGGCGGCGATCCTGCCGCTGCTCAACGAGGATATGCGCACCGAAGTGCTGATGCGCATCGCGTCTCTGAACGAGGTACCGCAAACCGCCCTGACGGAACTCGATCAGCTGGTCGAGAAGCAGGCGAACGTCGCGCCGCCGGCGCCCCTGCGGCGCATCGGCGGCGCGCGCACGCGTCGCCAACATCTTGAACGCCATGGAGCGCGACAAGAGCGGCGAGGAGCTCGGCAAGATCGAGAAGGCGGACGGCGAGATGCATCAGCAGATCAAGGATCTGCTGTTCATCTTCGACAACCTGCTGGACGTCGACGATCGCGGCATCCAGGCGCTGCTGCGCGAGGTGGGCTCCGATACCCTGGCCGTCGCGCTGCGCGGCGCCGAGCCTGAAGTGCAGGAGAAGATCCTGAAGAACATGTCGAAGCGCGCCGCGGAGATCCTCAAGGACGACATGGAGGCACGCGGTCCGGTGAAGCTCACCGACGTCGAAGCGGCGCAGAAGGAAATCGTCGTGATCGCGCAGCGCCTGGCCGAAGAAGGCACCATCAGTCTCGGCGGCAAGGGCGGCGGCGAGTTTGTCTGACGCCATTCCCAAGGCAGCCGGCGCGAGATGCCCAGCTCTGGACCGCGCCCGACATGGAGAGCCCGGCGCCGCAGCAAAAAATGGCGACGGTCGGCGGTCTCGCCGACCTGCAGGCGGAGGCGCACAAGGAAGCGTTCGAGCAGGGACTGGCCGAGGGGCGCGAGGCCGGGCCGCGCGGAAGTGCAGGCCCAAGTCGACCGGCTCGCCGGCATGTTCTACGATCTGGCCAAGCCGTTCGACGAGCTCGATGCCGAGGTCGAGCGCGAGCTGCTCACCCTGGCCATGGCGCTGGCGCGGCAAATCGTGCGGCGCGAATTGAAAACCGATCCGACGCAGATCATCGGCATCATCCGCGAAGCGATCGCGGCGCTGCCGGTCGCCGCGCGCGACGTGCGCGTGCATTTGCACCCGGAGGATGCCGCGGTGGTGCAGCAGCATCTCGCGCCCGACCGAAAACGAGCGCGCCTGGACCATCGTCGAGGATCCGGTCATGGCGCGCGGCGGATGCCAGATCACCACCAACCACCTCGCGCATCGATGCGCGTCTGGAGACACGCCTGGGCAGCATCCTGAGCGAATTGCTGGGCACCGAACGCCAGGCAGCCGACCCCGCGCGGCGGGGCCGCGTGAACCTGCAGAATGCTCAGCAGCGCTCCCAGCGCTGGGCGCAAGCGCTGGTGCAAGCGCGCCAGCGCATGGCGAGCGCCGCGGAATTCGTGGTCGAAGGCACGCTGAATCGCATGGTCGGCATGACGCTCGAAGCCGTGGGCTGCGAGGCCGCGGTGGGCGGCCGCTGCCTGGTCGACACCGCGGAGGGCAAGCAGATCGAAGCGGAAGTCGTCGGTTTCTCCGGCGACAAGCTGTTTCTCATGCCGACCGGCGATATCCGCGGTATCATGCCCGGCGCGCGCGTCATTCCCACGCGCAGCGTAATCTTCCGTGGCGGTGGGAGACGAACTGCTGGGGCGGGTCTCGGACGGCGCCGGACGCCCGCTCGACGGCGTTCGGCGATCTGCGCTGCACCGATCGCGTCTCCCTGACCGGCGAACCGCTCAACCCGCTCATGCGCCGGGCGATCCGCGATCCGCTCGATGTCGGCGTGCGCTCCATCAACGCGCTGCTGTCCGTCGGCGGCGGCCAGAGCATCGGCCTGTTCGCAGGTTCAGGCGTCGGCAAGTCGGTGCTGCTCGGCATGATGACCCGGTACACCAAGGCGGATGTCACCGTCGTTGGCTTGATCGGCGAGCGCGGCCGCGAGGTGCAGGATTTCGTCAGCAACACCCTGGGTCCCGATGGCATGCGCCGGGCCGTGGTGGTCGCCACGCCCGCCGACAATCCGCCGCTCATGCGCCTGCATGGCGCGTGGCTTGCCACGGCCATCGCGGAGTACTTTCGCGATCGGGGCCTGAAGGTATTGCTGCTGCTCGATTCGCTGACGCGCTTCGCGCAGGCGCAGCGCGAGATCGCGCTTGCCATCGGCGAGCCTCCCGCGACCAAGGGCTATCCGCCATCGGTGTTCGCCCGGCTGCCGCAATTGGTCGAGCGCGCCGGCAACAGCGATCGCGGCGTCGGCTCGATCACGGCGTTCTACACCGTGCTGGTGGAAGGCGACGATCAGAACGATCCGATCGCGGATGCCGCGCGCGCCATTCTGGACGGGCACATCGTGCTGTCGCGCCGGCTCGCAGAGAACGGTTTGTATCCGGCCGTGGATGTCGAGGCGTCGATCAGTCGTGCGATGCACCAAATTGCGACGCGGGAACAGCTCGACCTCGTCGAACCGCTTCAGGCAGGTGTATTCGACTTACCAGCAGAATCGCGACCTGATCACCGTCGGGGCCTACCGGCGCGGCTCCGATGCAAGGATCGATCTCGCCGTCGAGCAGTGGCCCAAAATGCTCGAATTCCTGCGCCAGGACATGTACGAACCGGTGGGCATCGAGCGAAGTTACGCGGATCTCAAGCAACTCGTGACGCAGTTCTCGGCACCGGCTGCGCCATCGGGCCGATAGTGAAGCAACGACCATGATCGAAATCCAAACGCTTCGAGCCCATCCACGAAATCGCCTCGACCTCGGCGCGCGACCTGAGCCGCGTCATGGGCGAGGCGGGACGCAAGGTTGCGGACTTGGAGCGCCAGCTCGAGCAGCTTCAAGTCCTACCGCGACGAATACGTGCGCAACTCCACCCAGGCGCAACGGCGCCATGGATGCGGTCAAGCTGCAGAACTATCGCTCCTTCCTCGAGCGGCTGGGCGAGGCCTTGAGCCAGCATCAAAATCGCTGGATCTTGCCCGCGCGGAATTCGACAAACGCCGCGCGCAATGGAGCGAGAAGCGCATCGAGGCCGAGTCGCTTGAACCGCGTGGTCGACCGCTTCCGCAAGGAGGAGCGCAGCGCCGCCGATCGGCGTGAGCAGCGCGAAGGCGACGATGCAGCGATGCGCCTGATGCTCGCAGCCCGGGCCGACGCCGGCAACGGCTGAAAGGGGCCGTGATACCTTAGGCGCTTGTCCGCGTTTCCGTGGCCGCTCGATGTCCAATGAAGAGATTCCCGAACCGGTAGAAGTCCCTTACCGCGAATTGTCCGCGGACTTGCTGCATGCGGTGGTCGAATCCTTCGTCTTGCGCGAAGGCACCGATTACGGCGAAAAGGAAATCGCGCTCGCGGACAAGGTGGCGCGCGTGGTCGGCCAACTCGAGAAAGGCGAGGCCAAGATCATGTTCGACCCGGCATCCGAAAGCGTCACCATCGCGGTCAGGCACAGCCGCCGGTAGGGCAGCGCCGCGGCCTGCCGGGACGGGTTGTACACTGGGCCACCTTGGGCAAGCTAAAAAAACTGTGGCGCCGCTCCGCCAAGGCGTGGCGGCGCGTTCGGCGCTGGTGGCGCCCCGCGCCGCGGCCGGCGAAGCTCATGATGGCAGCGCTCGTCCTCGTGGTTCTGTGGCTTGGCGTCAACTGGATCTACCAGGTCGTGCGCAAGCCCTCCGAGCTGTTTTTTCCCGTGAGCGGAACGCTGAACAAGTCGCCCGCCGAAACTTGGGGCGAATATGCGCCGGTCTTCAAGAAATTCGCCACGCAGGTCATGACGCCCGACTTTCTCGCGGCAATCGCCCAGGTCGAAGGTTCCGGCAATCCGGTGGCGCGCACTTACTGGCGCTGGTCGTGGTCATCGCAACCCTTTGAGGTTTACCGCCCGGCCTCCAGCGCCGTCGGCATGTACCAGATTACCGACGGGAACTTTGCGGAAGCGCGCCGCTATTGCATCCATGATCACGTGGTCGTCGCCGACGGCCCCTGGAATGATTGGCATTCCTGCTGGTTCAACAGTTTGTATGCCCGGGTCATTCCCAGGGATGCGGTCGAACTGACCTCGGCGTACCTTGATCGCAGCGTCGCGCTCATTCTCGAGCGCCACCGCATGAGCTCCGCATCGCTGCTGCAAAAGCAGATGCTCGCCGCTTTGATCCACCTTTGCGGCGCGGCCGCCGGCGATGAGTTTGCGCGGCGCAGATTCAGGCTGGCCGACGGCCAGCGTTGCGGCGACCACCAGGCGCGCGTCTATATCGAGCGCGTGCAGACCATGCAAGCCGTGTTCAGCCGCCTCGACAATGCACCGACCCTGCGTCGCTGAGGGCGTTCATTGCAGCGGGCGCGCCTGCGGCGAATCCGGGCAACGGGCCAACGCATCCTCGATGGCGTATGCTTTCGCCATCTAATCCGACAATCCTTTTGAGGAGAGACCGTGCGTTTCATTCCGTTGGTAATCGCGTTGCTCGGCGTGCAGTTGGCGCAAGCGCAGGCCGCTCCGGACGCCGAGCCCGTGCAGCACGAATTCGTCGTCAAGAATTTCAAGACGGAAGGCGGCAGCGTTCTTCCCGAAGCCCACATCGTCTACGGAACCTACGGCCGCCTGAATGCGAGCGGCGACAACGCCATCCTCCTGCCTTCGCACTACATGGCCGACATGCACGGCTATGGCTGGCTCATCGGACCCGGCAAGGCGCTGGATCCGAAGAAGTGGTTTCTCGTCACCAGCGAATTGTTCGGCAACGGCCGCTCATCCTCGCCCAGCAATACGCCTGAACCGTTCCACGGTCCGAGATTTCCCATCACAACCATCCGCGACAATGTTGAGGCCGTGCATCGGATGCTCACTGAACAGCTGCACGTGCAGCATCTGCGCGCCGTCATCGGATTTTCGATGGGCGCGCAGCAGGCATTTCAGTGGGCCGTGAGCTATCCCGACTTCATGGACGGCATCGTGGCAACCTCGGGAACGGCCAAGACCTATGGTCACGGCATCGTCCGGCTCGAAGGCCAAATTGCCGCCCTGACCGTGGATCCGGCCTTCAACGGCGGCGATTACACCACCCAGCCGACGAAGGGCATCCAGGCATTCTCCATGGTGTGGACCGGCTGGTTGTTCTCGCAGGAATGGTGGCGGCAGGAGCTGTGGCGCAGCAACGATGCCTTCGGCAAGAATTTCGATGAAGTCGTGAACCACTTTCGGACGAATTTCATTCCCGGCGCCGATGCCAACAACCTCATCCTGCAAATGCGCAGCTGGGAATATCACGACGTCGGCAAGACGCCGCCCTTCAAAGACGTCGAGGCCGCGCTGCGCTCCATCAAGGTTCCGGTGCTGTACATGCCTTCACAAACGGACCTGTACTTCCCAATCACCGATGCGCGTTATGAAGCCGCGTTCATCCCCAATTGCACCTTGGCGATCATCCCTTCTCTTTGGGGTCATCCGGCCGGTGCCGGCGTTTCGCCGGCGGACCGCGCATTCTTGAATGAGCATGTTGCCGCCTTTCTCGCGGGGCTCGCCAAGAGTTAGCCATATGACCTTCAAGACCTGGCTGCTCTTCTTGTTGATGGAGACCGCGCTGTCGTTGTCGCCGGGTCCCGCCGTGTTCTACACGGTGTCGCAAGGCGTGCGCGGCGCGCTGCGGCGCAGCTTGCCCGCGGCGGCCGGAATCCTCACGGCCAATGGCATTTATTTTGCCTTGTCGGCCACCAGCTTGGGCGCCATCATCGCCGCCAGCGCGCGCATTTTCACCATCGCCAAGTGGGTGGGCGCGCTTTACTTGATCTACCTGGGGCTCAAGGCTTTGCTCTCCGCCAATTCGATGCACTCGGTGGCGCTCGATGGGGGCCAGGCGGGCAAGGAGCGGGATTTGCGCGGCGTATACTTCGGGGCGCTCACTTTGCAGCTGGCAAATCCGAAGGCGCTGCTGTTTTTTCTGGCGCTGCTGCCGCAGTTCATCGACCCCGCCATCGCGGTGGTGCCGCAGATGTTGATCCTCGCTGCGACTTCGATGCTGCCCGAGTTCTGCATTTTGACCGGATACGGCTGGCTCGCGCATCGCGCGGTTCATGCGAGCGCGCGATTCGGCGTCACCGGCAACATGAACCGGCTGCTGGCGCGCATCGAGGGCGTGGGCCTGTTGGGCTGCGCGACGCTGGTTCTGAAGTTCAACCGCGGCTCGTAGCCGCATGGCACAGGGGAAGGAAATGAGGTTGGAAGCTGCAATCGGGGTTCTCTGCATGAGCTTGGGAGTCGGGAGCGCTGCGCAGGCCGCGAGCGAGCGCTTGGTACATCGCTACCTCGACGTTGAGATTTCGCCGAACGGCGAACTGGTCGCCTCGGTTGAGGGCGACTCGTCCAAGAGCGGCGGGGCGCCGACGGTGCGAGATCTTCTCATCAGGCACGTGTCCGGCGGTGCGGCCATCACCATCCCGATGCCTTGCGGCCGTGTGCCGCAATGCTGGCCCGACTCGCCGGCGTGGAGTGCGGACGGCAAGCATCTGAGCTTTGCGCTGCGCACGCCGGGCAGCCACGCGCGCTCCCTGTACACGGTGGATGCCGACGGCAATGGCTTGTCCAAGCTGCTGGATTTCAGCGGCACCATCGTGCGCTTGCGCTACCTGCCGGATGGCCGGCTCGCCATGCTGGCGATTCAAAATGCCACCAAGGAAGTCGGCGCGACCCAGGCAGGCGCCGCGATAGCGGGCGATTTGGATGCGCCGCCGCCGGAGCAACGCATTGCGGTTTTGGAACACGGCGCTTTGCGCTGGGTTTCACCGCCCGATCTGTTCGTCTACGAATACGACTGGCGCGGGACCGGCAAAGGATTCATCGGCACTGCCGCTGCGGCGACGGCGACAACAATTGGTGGACGGCGAAATTGTATGCCTTTGCCGAAAACGGCGCGGATGCACGCGTCATCTACTCTCCGGCCGATGCTCGCCAACAACTTGCGATGCCGAAGGTTTCGCGCGACGGCAGCTTGGTCGCGTTCATCGCGGGCATCATGAGCGATTTCGGATCAACGGGCGGGGACGTCTATACGCTTGCCATTGACGGCGGCACGGCGACCAATTTGACCCCCGGCATGCATGCTTCGGCGACGGCGCTTTCCTGGCGCTGCGACGGCCACCTGTTGGCGGAGCTGCTCGCCGGAGACAAAACCCAGTTCGCGGATTTGGGCTCCGGCCGAAAATCCACGCCGCCGCAAATATTGTGGAGCGGGGAAGAGTCGTTCGGCGATCGCGCCGGCGGAATCTCGACCGCGTGTCCTCTCGGGTTGACCGCCGACTCGCACGAGTCTTTCACGGCGGCACCGGAGATCGAAGTCGGCAGGATCGGCCATTGGCGCAATCTGACGGCCGTCAATGCGGGCTTGAGCCTGGCTGCCCGCGTGCAAAGCGTTTGGTGGAAGAACGATGGATTCGATATTCAGGGCTGGCTGCTGCTGCCTCTGCATGCCGAAGGTAAGATCCCCATGATCACCCAGGTTCACGGCGGTCCTGCGGCGGCGGTGACGCCGGGCTTTGCCGGTCCGGGGATTGCCACGGCTTTGCTCGAGCATGGGTACGCCTTATTTCGGCCCAATCCGCGCGGCAGCTACGGCCAGGGCGAGCGTTTTACTCAAGCCAACGTGCGCGATTTCGGCCACGGCGATCTACGCGACATCTTGAGCGGCATTGACGCGGCAGCGAAAGTCGCGCCCATCGATACGGCGCGCTTGGGATTAACCGGCGGAAGTTATGGCGGCTTCATGAGCATGTGGGCCGTGACTCAAACCAATCGCTTCAAAGCCGCGGTCGCCGCGGCCGGCATCAGCGATTGGCTGTCCTACTACGGCGAGAATGGCATCGATGCATGGATGATTCCCTATTTCGGGAAATCGGCGTACGACGATCCGGCGGTGTATGCCGCCTCATCGGCCATCAATTACATACACAATGTGAAAACCCCCACGTTCGCTTACGTCGGCGAGCACGATATCGAATGTCCTGCGCCGCAAACCCAGGAATTCTGGCACGCCATGAAGGCGATGAATGTGCCCACCTCCATCATGATCTACCCCGGCGAAGGCCATGGTCTGCGCGATCCGGCCCATCTGGCGGATGCGGAGCAGCGCACTCTCGCTTGGTTCGATAAGTATCTGAAGTAGCCTCGCGGGGACGTGAGGCGGGCTGCGCAGGGTTGGCACGTGGCTTGCAATTTCCGGCGGTATGAATGCAGCTCCGCCGGTTTTTCAAGCTCAGCCCACAAATGATGCGGTCCAGGCCGATGCGCCCGCCTCGGCCGCATCGACTGGCGCGCGCGCCGGGAGCCGGGATTTCGCCGCCGCCTTGAGCGATGCGGGCGGCAAGCCCGTGCGCAAGAGCACCGCTAACAAGCAGCACGACCCCGCTGCAAGCGGCAGTTCATTGCCGGCGCCCGGCAATCAGCCGCCGCCCGTGGTTACGCCCACCCCGCCGGTCACGACGGATGCCACGGCGGCCGCGGCTGCCGCCGCCGCGGCGGACAAGCTCAAGGGTGCGCAGGGATCGCAGCCGGATGCACTTGCAGCCGCCTCGAGCGCGCCGGCGAGTGCGGGCGCAACGGCGAGTGCGGGCGCAACGGCGAGTGCGGGCGCGACAGGTATTTTGACGCTGCCGAATCTTCAGCCGGCGCCTCGAGGGCCAGCGGTTCCGCCAGACGGTGCAGCACCGCCAAATTCAGCGACAGGCACCGACACACCGGCGCCACTTTCGGTCGATCCCTCGGCCACCGGTTCCGGCCTCAGTTTGCCCCACGCGGTGAGCCCGCGGACGCCGACAACGCCGGTGATGTCCAGTGCCGCTGCCGTAGCAGCGTCATCAGGCGCCGTGAGCCGAACCGCCAAATCGGCCCTGACGGCTCCGGCGCCACCCACGACGGCCGATGCGGTGAGCGATTCGACCACGAGCAGTGGGCCGGCCACGGCCGGCGCCGATGCGACGGCTCAAGCCGCCATGGCGGCCGCGATCACGCAGGGCACGAGCGCGCCTGCCCCGGATTCGGCGCCAGCGGGCGATTTGCAGGCTCCCGACGCGGCCCTCCCGCCAGGCGCAGCGGCCGCCGGCGGTTCTTCATCAGCCGTGGGTACAGGTGGCCCACCCGGTGCGGCTTTGGCCCAGGCTTCAGCCGCCGCCATGTCGGCGGCAAGCACGGCTGCAACCGCCGCCTCCGCCGCGCAGACGGTCTTGGCGGCCGCCAGTGCGGGTGCGGCCGACAAGCGCACGCATGCCAGCGCCGACTCGAACATTGCCGGTGCTTCGAATGACGGCAGCACCGGCGCCGCGCTGCTGCTGACTTCAAACACCCCGACCGATGGCACGCCGACGCCCACCTTCAAAGTCGCGGCGGGCGTCGACACAGCGCAATTCGGGCAGGGGGTCGCCGATCGGGTGTCGCTGATGATGGACGGCAACCTGACCAGCGCGAAACTCCAGGTCAATCCGCCCGCGCTTGGGCCCATCGAAGTTCGCATCGCCTTGCAAGGCGGACATGCGCAAGTCTGGCTCTCGAGCCACAGCGCGGTGACGCGCGATGCATTGGAGTTGAGCTCGCCGAAACTGCGCGAAATGCTGGGATCCCAAGGATTCTCCCAGGTGAGCGTCGATATCTCGCAGCGCTCATTTCAAGAGCGCTCGCCGCAGTCGCAAGCCTATGCGAGCGCGCCCTCGCTCGGCGGCGATGTTTCCGCCCAGGCCCAAGCATCCCTGTCGATGCCGCGAAGCGCGAGCGGCCTGCTCGATGCCTATGCATGAGTGCTGAAGCGGGTCAGGCCATGCCGCCGTTGATTGAAATGATTTGCCCGGTGATGTAGCCGGCCTCGCGCGAAGCGAGAAATGCCACCAGGCTGGCGACTTCCTCAGGCGATCCCGCCCGTTTCATCGGCACCAGGTTTTTGACGGCGTCGTCGTCAAAAGCCGCGTTGCCCATGCCGGCGGCGATGATGCCGGGCGCGACCGCATTGACGGTGATGCCGCGGCTCGCGACTTCGAGACTCAACGCCTTGGTGGCTGCATGCAGCGCCCCTTTCGCCGCGGCGTAATTCACCTGACCTCGATTTCCGAGAAGTGCGGCCACCGAGGTCATGCTGACGATGCGGCCCCAGCGGGTGCGGATCATGGGCAGCAGCAACGGCTGGGTGACGTTGTAAAATCCATTGACGGTCAGATCGATGACGCGATGCCATTGCTGCGGGCTCATGGCCGGGAACACCGCGTCGTCGTGCACCCCGGCATTGTTGACCAGCACCTGGATCGGGCCCTCCCCGAGGATCTGATCGATTGCGGCGCGTGACGCGGTCTCGTCGGTCAGATCGAATTGCAGCGCGCGCGCCTGTCCGCCCGCGCCGATGATTTGCGCGGCGATCGATTCAGCCGCGGCGATGCCGCGGTGGGCGTGCACGTAAACGAAGTGGCCCTGGGCCGCCAGGGCCCGGCAAATGGACGCGCCGAGACCGCCGCTGCCGCCGGTCACCAATGCGCGAGTCGCGACCTCATTCATGGCCGTAATCGCCTGCCGGCATCCAGCACCACCGAGGCGCGGCCGCTGAGCAGGCATTTGTCGTCGTCGCGCAAGGTGAACTCATACATCGCGGTGAACTTGTCTCCGGCCAAGTGCGTGACCTCGCAATACAGATCCGATTCGATGTCGTCCAGGCGCAGCGCATGCAGCCGCACGTCGCGCACGGCGGCGAGAAGACCCACCCGCGAGGAGTCCGCGTTTGCCGCCTCGGCCTCGGCCGCAGCCGCCAGCGCGCCGTGCAGCGCCATCGCCTGCGCTGCATATTCTATACCGCAGGCGATTCCCAGCCGGCCGTGCGCGCGCAGCGGATTGTCGGGCGCACGATGCGTGGCGGTGCTGCAGCGGATGTGGTGGGCGTTCCACGCGATCACTTCGTCGAGCAGGCACATGCGGCCTTGATGAGGGATGCGCGCCTCGATCCAGGCGCGATTCATGCGCATGGTTGCACCTGAAGGGCCGCTCGCCACACATCCAGGTAATCGAGCACCACGCGTCCCGCGACGCCGCTGGCGAGCAGCCGCATCAGCGGCAGCGAACGCGCGGCGGGGACCGCGGTCCGCAACGCCTCCAGTTGCGGATCCGCCATCCTGTCCGCGCTCTCGTCGGTGAGCGTCACCTCGATGCCGGCCAGCGCGTGCGCGGTTCGCTCGGGCGTCAGCACCAGGGCGATTCCGAGCGCGTCGGGTATCGGGCGCTTGGCATGCAGCGGCGGGGGATATTCGGTGTCGTAGGCCACGAGCAGCACCGTTTGCCGATCGACGACGACTTGAGTCATCGCCTCCAGCAGTCCCGCCACGAAGCTGGCGTCGAAGGCGCACAGCACGTTCGACTCCGTCATCGATCCGGTGGCGATACTCCAGTAGCCAGCTGCGACATTGTGGACGGAATTGGAAAAACGTGTCGGCGACACTTCCCGCGGCGCCAGCGCCAGCGCCTGGCAGATTTCATGGCAAATGTGGCCGTCGCTGCCGGAAGAGGAGAACACGCTGGGCATCCGCTGCGGATTCGCGCCGGCTTGCGAGGTCGCTTCCAGCGCCACGGCGAGTGCCACCTTGACGACTCTGCCGGTGCGCCGGCGTTCCGCGGGCGGCAGCATGGAAGGAACCGGCAACACTGTGGGTGCGGCCACGTAGGTTTGCCGGCCCGACAGCACGGCGGCGGCGTGCGGCCATTCATTGAGACCCGGGCCCAGCACCCCGATTCCGTCGACATAGGCGGATAACCTCATCCGGCCCGGCCAAAAATCAAGGTGCAATTGGTGCCGCCGAATCCGAAGGAATTGCTGAGCACGCGCCGCACGGGTGCGCGGCGATTCTCCTTGATGTAAAGAGCGGTGAGAGTCGGGTCGATGCGCGTCGTCTGGATGCCGCCCGGCATCAATCCATGGCGGATCGCGAGCGCGCTGATGACCGCCTCGAGCGCGCCGGCTGCGCCCAGCGCATGGCCGGTCGCGCCCTTGGTGGAGCTGCCCGGCGTCGTCGGGCCGAAAATGCTGGTGACCGCCTGGCTTTCCGAGCGATCGTTGCTCGGGGTTCCGGTGCCGTGCAGATTGATGTAATCGATGTCTGCGGGCTCCAGCGCCGCGGCATCGAGCGCCGCTTGCATGGCGCGTTTCGCGCCCAATCCTTCAGGATGCGGTGCCGACATGTGATAGGCATCGCTGGACTCGCCCACGCCGCTGAGAAGGATGGAGTCGCCGTCGGTCCTTTCCGATGGCCGCTCGAGCAGCGCGAAGGCCGCGGCCTCGCCGATCGAGATGCCATCGCGCGCGACATCAAAAGGACGACAGGGTGCGGGAGAAGACAGCTGCAGGGAATGGAATCCATACAAGGTGGTCAGGCACAGGGAATCGGTGCCCCCCACCAGTGCCGCATCGATGAGACCCGCTTCGATCATGCGTCTCGCGCTGCCAAACACCTTGGCGCTCGAAGCGCACGCCGATGAAACGGCCACGGCAGGCCCCTCGAGGCGGCACCGCCGCCGGACGTAATCGGCAACCGAGAAGGAATTGTGGGTGGGGCCGTATTCGAACGCCGTCGGCAGCGCGCCGCTGACCGGATCGCGCGCGCGGTACGCCAATTCCGTCTGCATGATCCCCGCGGTGCTGGTGCCGATGAACACGCCGACCCGGCGCCGCCCCCAGCGCGCGGCCGCTGCGTCCACCGCATCCAGGAAGCCATCTTGCCGCAGGGCAAGTTCCGCCAGACGATTGTTGCGGCAGTCGAATATTCGCAGCTGTGTCGGCAGGCGCTGCGCATCGACGCCCGGGACCTCGCCGATATGGGTATCGATCTTGACGGTCTCGAAGTTGCAGTACTTAAGACCGCTGCGCTGCGCCATCAGGCTGGCGAGCGTCGGCGCGACTCCCGTGCCAATGCAGCTGGTTGCCGTGAAGTCCGCGAGCACCAGGGGTTGCATGCGCGTCATGGCGCCAGCGCCGAGCGCAACGTGACGGATTTCAGTCCGCGAGCGGCCAGTGCGTCGAGCAGCCGCGGCAACACCTCCAAAATCACCGCCTGACCGCGGCGGGTGCGCGCCGCATTGCCATCGTGCAGCAACAGGATATCCCCTGCCCGAAGCGCACCGGCGAGCCGGCGCAACACCGCATCGGCATCGGCGCTGACCGTATCGAAGCCGCGGCGCGTCCAGCTGGCAAGGCGCAGTTTGAGGCGGGCCAGCACGGGGTCGAGAAATGGATTGCGCAATCCGGCCGGAGCGCGGAAAAATTGCGGGCTGCTCCCCGTCACGCGAAAGATGCTCTCTTGCGCCTGCGATATCTCCGCGTTCATTCCGCCCGGTCCCAGCAGTGAAAAATTGGTCCGATGGCGCTGACTGTGATTCTCAATAAAATGTCCGCGGCGCACGATTTCTTGTGCAATGTCAGGGTAACGCAGCACGCGTTCGCCGATGCAAAAAAAAGTGGCGCAAGCCGCATGACTCTCGAGCATTTCGAGCACCCGCGGCGTGATCGCAGGATCCGGCCCATCATCGATCGTAATGGCGACGCCGGGCAGCGAATCGCCGCGTTGCGGCAGGCGGGTCCAGTTCGCCCCCAGCAACTGGCTTCGCGGCCAAAGTCCCGCCGCCGCCAGCACCGCATGATTGGCGAGCAGCGCGCCCACGGCCCAGGGCCACGCGCGCGGCCGCGCAAACAATGCCGCCGCCGCACCCAGGTGCACGGCCGCCGACGCGGCCAGCAGGGGCGAAGGTGTCCAGCCGGTAAAAATATGCCGTTGGCTCACGTGAAATGCGAATCCAAGAACTTCTCCCACAGTCTCAGCCACGTGTCCCAGGTATGCCCGCCGGCGACGACCTCAACCGAACCTGCCGGCAGTGCCGCGGCCAGCATGTCATGAGCCGCGGAAAATCGATCCTCTCTCCCATAGCCCAGCAGCAGCGGCGGTGCGTCGACCCGCGTTTTGATATGGCGCCATATTCGGCGTTCCGCGTCCGATTCTGCAAGTTCGCCGGGTTCCCAGGCGGCGAGGCCGGAGCTCGAGGCAATTTCGCGGATCAGCATGCGGTTTCCAAGATAGGGCGCGAGCAAACAGAGCCCGGCCAGCTCGCCGGGGCAGGAGCCGGCAGCAGAGCTGGCATAGTCGAGCGCGATCAAGCCGCCCAGCGAAATGCCCGCCAGCCAAACCGCGGCGCCTGATTGCCGCGCAGGCAAGACGATCTGCGAACGCAGCCGTTCAAAGATGCCGCGGTCATCCAGATGCTGCATCTGTGGGTCGACGAACAGCAGATCGAGAGCGACTTGCCGCCGCGCCGCGGCGTCGGCGAAACCTTGATCCACGAAGTCCTGCGCGCAGTGATAGGCGCCCGGCAGCCATATCATTCGCGTCGGCGCGCAGCTGCCGGCGGTGGCGGCGCAAAAAATGCTATGCATGCGTTTTGCGGACGGCTTGAAAGCCGATAGCCGCGAACAGCAGCGCGAGGAACGTGCCGGGTGCGACGGTAGTTCCGAGCGCAACCAGCACCGGAACCCGGGAGAAGGATAGCAGGCCGAAACCAATGACCGTGCTGGCATTGGCGATCACCAGCGCCGCGAGCGTGACGGCGGCGTCGCCGGCCTCCTGCGAGTTTGCCTGACGGTCGAAAAATAGCGCGTAGTTCGAACCCACGGCTACGATCAGCAGCATCCCAACCAGGTGCAAAATGGTCAGCTGCACCCCCGCCATGGCAAGCCCCGCGGCAACCGTGAGGACCGCCAGCACCAGCGGCGCCAGGACGCGTCCCGCGCGCAGCGGCGAACGCAGCGCGAGCAGCAGCAACACCGTCAACGCCAGCAAGCCTGCCAATGAATAATGAATGGCTTCCCCCAGATAATCGTCGTAAAGCGCGTCCGATTCCTGCTTGAGGTCGAGCACCCGCGCCCCATCCACGTGACTGCGCTCGAGTGCCGTCACGACCTTGCTGAGATCAATTTCTGCGCCTGCCGTAGCGCTGCGCAGGGGCAGCAACGCGTTCCACTGCTCCTTTTGATGAAGGACCAACGCGTCGAATCCGGCGGCCAAGGAGGTGCCGGCCAAATCGCGCGGCGTCACCAGCGCCGCATGCCGCGTCGCTTCCACGTCCTCGAGAAAGGGTTGCAAGCTGGCGGCGCGCAGCGGCAGACCCTCAACGGCCTGATTTAGATTGGCGCGCAATAGCGCCGCGCTCGGCAGGGCGCTGCGCCGGCGCTCCTGGGTGGCCATGCTCGGCAAATAGGCTGCGGGATTCTCGAAGCCGCCGATCACCTTTTCATCCACCAGCGACTGCAGCGCGGGCGCCGCTTGTTCGGCCTCCTGCAAGACCGACTCCGCGTCCGCTCCCGAGACGATCACCAGGTCTCTGACATCCGCGGCGCCCAGGTCGGCGCGCAGTCTTGCATCGTAGTTCTGTTCTTCGGTCGAGATGGGGCTCAACGCCGACAACTGGCGGTTCCACAGGGATGCGCGATCGTGATACAGCACTCCCAAGGCCAGCAGCGCGAGAGCCGCGCCGCACAGCAAAATGACGCCGCCGCTCAAGCGTTGCGCGCCTTGCAAAAGCCTGCCGACGCGCACGCCCACCGGCTTCACATCGCGAATCGTGAAGGCCGCCGGCAGCAGTGCCGGCAAAACATAGCGGGTCACCAAAGCGGCGGCCACCAGGCCGCAGATGGAGTAAAGCCCCAACTGCTTGAGTCCGGGAAATCCGGACGGCAGCAGCGAGGCGAATCCACACACGGATGTCAACATTCCCAGGCGTATGGTGGGCCACCACAACCGCCGCCAGCTGCCGGCGCCGTCCTGGGCCTGGCGCGATTGCACAAAAAAATAGATCGAGTAGTCGACCGATTCACCAATCAAGGTAATACCGAATCCCAGCGTGATGCCATGCACGGCGCCAAATCCCAGCGCCACGGCGCCGATGCCCACCAAAGCTCCGGTGGCGACCGGCAGCAGTCCCAAGCCGAGCGCCGGCAAAGATCGATAGACGAGGAGCAGCAAAGTCACCACCAGAATGCCGCTGGCAATGGAGAGGCGCACCGCCGCGGATTCGATCTTGGCGCGCGCGGCGACGGCAAAAACACCCGGTCCGCTCAAGCGCAATTGCGCGGCTTTGGCGCCGGGCGGGGGGGATGCGGCGGCGGACGCGGCTGCGAACGCTGCGCGAATCGCATCGATTGCGCGGCTTTGAGCGTCGCTGTCCGATCCGCTGGCCCGAGTTTGCACGACCGCCAACGCGCGCTTCCCGTCGCTCGAAACCCAAACCCCATCGCGGCTCTCGGGTGCGGGCGAACGGGCCAGCTGATCGATGATATTCAGCAGCTCGCCGGTGGGGTCGCGCGGCAGCAGAGACTTGAACATGAGACCGGCCGGCGAGGCCAGGTCGTCGATCGTCGCCCGGATGGCGGCGTTCAGGCCGGCCGCGGTGAAACGCTGCGCGTCCACCGCATCGCTCAGCAGATAGCGGTGCTGAAACAAAAACTCGCGATCGGTTTGTGCCGGCGCCCTCCGCGCCGTTATTGACGCTCGAGAACTCGGCATCCTTGCGCAGACGCTGCACCAGACCCGACGAAACGCGCGCTCGCGTGGCGGCGTCGGCTTGCTCGATCGCGATGAGAATCAGGCGCGAGGCGGGTCCGTCGCGCAGCTGATCGACCAATAATTGCTGCGTGGCGGTGGGATGGGCGGGCAAGAACGCCGAAAGATCGGTGGTGTATTGCGCGCGTGCGACGACGATGATCGCCAATACGACGCAGCCGAGCCACACCACCAGCACCCGCGCGCGCCGCACGTTCATGGCAAGGTGGACGGCCGCAGCGTCATCAACGATCGATCGCCGTCAGGCTGACGGATTTCCACCTTCAATAACTGATCTTGCGCGCCATCGATGCGTACCTGGCTGACGAATTGCTTGACCTTCGACTCCAGCGGTATCAGCGTCAAGGTCCAGCGCGCCACGCTGCCCGCAAAATCCAGCCGAAACACCCGCTCGAGTGCTTTGCGGTCGCCCGCCAGGGTGGCCCGGATGCTTTCTACGAAAGGCAGCACCTGGGGATACGCTTGCAGGTCCATGACGCGCCGGCTATGCGCGCGCTCGACGGTCAGCTCTTCGCCCTGCAGCACCAAGGTTTCCGCGCGCGGCTTGAGTGTGCGCTTTTCGAGCCGATCGGGGGCGTCGTAGCGCAATTCGCCGGAGGATTCGATCGGCCGGCTCAAAACGGAGAGAAACTGCTGCTCGATGAACTCGACCCGGTCATGCCGGCGCATCGCCAACATCGCCATGACTTGATCAAGGTCGGGCGAATCCGCGGGTGCCGCGCGCAAGCCCGCCGCGGCGGCGCTGCAACAAAGACCGAGGGCGATCATTGCGAGGACGCGCTGCATTACGCGCCCGCGCCCACGGGTTTGCGCCAAAAATCAAAAAAATTGAACCAGTTGTAAGGATCGCTGCGGCAGTAGCGCTCGAGTACCGCGACATAGCGTTCGATGGCCGCGCGCACGGCAAGATCGCGGCTGCCGATGCCGGCGACGGAAAAATCCGCGATCCGTTCGAACACCACGTGATAAACGTTGCGGCCGCGGTACAGGCCGGCCATGAAGAATACGGGGCACCGCAGGATGGCCGCCGCGCGCATCGGCCCCGTGGGCACATAGGCTTCCTGGCCGAGGAACGTCACGCGCTGCGCGTGCTCCTCTCCCAGGGTGCGATCGGCGAGCACCCCGACATAAGCCCCTTGTTCCAGGCGCTCGGCAATGTTGAGCATGGCATCGATCTGCCCCAAGGCAATGATGTCCGCAACCCACTCGGGATTGATGGCGGCGAGAATGCCGGTAATTTTGCGGGCGTTCTCCTCGTACATGGCCATGGACACTCGCAGTCCCGCCTGCCGCCGGCTCAAGGAATGCATGACCTCGAAGCTGCCCATGTGCGCACCGAGCAACAAGGCGCCGCGGCCGCTGGGTTCATGCGCCAGCACGGCCTCTTCGCCTTGCACCGAAATCTTGAATTTCTCGAATTGGCCGTTGAGGAGGTAGACCCGATCGTGGATGGTGGTGGCGAAGCTCAAAATCTGCCGGAACCGGTCGCGCGCCAGCGGCGTCCTGCCGAGCGCCAGACGCAAATACCGCAACGAATGGCGCCGGGCACTCGGGCCGAACAAGAAGAAATAGGCGGCGATGCCGTACAGAATGCCGCGGCTCGCACTGCGGCCGAACCGCATCGACAGAAACGCCATGACCTTCAGCAGCCAGAGGCTGCCGCGCTCGCGGTGTCGAACCCATTCAGCGGGCTTCGGACCGCCGAGAAGATTTGCCGGCCTAGGATTCATGCAGCGTGCCGCCGGCCACTTTGCGGTCGTCGACCCGGATCGTGAAGCGGATCGATCCCGGTGCGCAAACTTCGTGCTCGAGAATGAGGCTGTCGCCCGGCCGCACCGCGTCGAGAAATTTGGCGGACGAAATGCGCCACGATTTAAGATCGATTCCGCGCGCCTGTTCCATGGCCTGGAGCATCTCATCCAACAGTACGGCGCCCGGCAGCACCGGAAACGCGGGAAAATGCCCCGCAAAAGACGGGTGATCGGCGGCGATGCGCAGCGTGGTTTGCATGTTCATTGCGATTCGCTGATCCGCAGCTGCTGCTCGGCGAATCCCTGCAGCGCCTGTTGCGGCAGCTTGCCGGTCGCGTTGCGCGGCAGCTGATCGACGATCAACAACGGCCGCGGCAGAAACACCGGATCGATCAGCAGGCGCAGCTGCTCCGTCAATTGCGCAACGGTTCGCCCGGGAGCGACCACCACAGCGCCCAGCCGGGTCACGCCGGTGGCTCCGGACAATTCGTCGCGCAGGAAGAACGCCCCGTCGATGACGCCCGGGATGGTACTGAGCTGCGCATTCAGATAGCCAAAGGAGCTGCGCTTGCCGGCGACGTTCACCAGATCGGGCGTTCGTCCGTGCAGCAGAAACTCATCCTCGCCGGTGATCTCGATGACATCGCACAAAGGCGTGGATTGCTCGACGTGACCGCCGTACGCCACGACCTGGTCGTTGCAGAGGCTCAGGCGAACGCCCGGCCAAAGCCGCCAGGCCGCCGATCCGCCGTGCGCCGCATGGCGATCTGTCCGGTTTCAGTCGAGCCGTAGATCTCCAACAAGGGCGCCCGGTACTTCTCTTCGACCTCGCGCGCCAATTCACGGCTCAGGGGTGCGGTTGCCGACATCACCAGGTCCAGCGGCGGGAATTCAACCCCGGAGCCGAGCAAGGTGCGCAGATGGATCGGCGTGGTGACCAGCACGCGCGGCCGCGGCACCCGCCGCAGGGCGGCGGCGACGTCGGCCGGATAGAACGGCCGTTCGGCGCTCAAAGCGTTGCCGCTCAACAGCGCCAGCAGCACGGTCGATTCAAAACCGTACATGTGCTGACCGGGTACCGTGCCGACGAGGACATGGCTTCTGCCGTCCGTGAGGCCCAAGCGCGGCGCGCCGTTCTGAACGCAGCGCGACAGCAGACCCCAGGTTTTTCTATAAGGCAGCGGCGTGCCGGTCGAACCGGAGGTAAAGACGATGGCCGCGAGTTGCGAGGCGGCGATGCGCGGCACCTCGAAGCTCGACGCTGCGCGGCCGGCGGCGGGCCGCGCCAGATCCGGGTAATAGACCCGCGCCAACTCGATGTCGCAGCGGCGATCGTCGGTGAGACAAAAAGCGTCGGGAGCAAATGCCGCGAGTTGCGCGATGACCTGGGGCGTATGCGTCGAGGGCAGCAGGCTGACGCGCCCCGACATCAGGCAGGCTGCGAGTCCCACGCTGAATTGATAGCGGTCGGCGCAGACATTCAGCACGTGAGTGCCCTCGGGCAACCTTTGCGCCACCATGCGCGCATCGTCGAGAAATTGCCCCGCGGTCACCGCAACCCCCGCACGGTACGCGATCACCGCCGTGGGCGTGGCATGCGACAGCAGCGCGATCGTCTCCGTCATTTTGAATGCGAATCCGCAAAATACACGCGCAACGTGGCGAGCAGGCCGCTGCGCTGAACCTGCGGCAGCACGCGGCGCCGAACCGCGTATTCCGCGACGAACATGAGCAGGATCAGCGGCAGCGAACAGAAGTTCGCGAACACCGACCAGGCGCGCAGCGGCGCGAACTCAAACAACAGGCAGCTCGCCGCCACATTGAGCAGAAAGAAAATGGTCCACGCCAACGTGACGCTTCTCGTGTAGCGCAGTTCGAGCGCGCTCAATGGACCGTGCACCCGGTCGGCAAGCTCGGTGCACAGCGGGACGCTGCCTTTGCGCAACGATCGGCCGAAGGTGCAGGCCATGATCGAGTAAAAACCAACCTGCTGTATCAGATAGACGATCGGGAAATTATCCGCGAACAGCGGCCAGAAAGAACGCAGCAAGAATGCCGCAGCCGCGGCCGCCGCGAGCGCGGCAAGAGCGCCGCTCCAGCGCCACAGCAGGACCAGCCCCAGGGTCAGCATGGGCGCGAGCGCGAGCAGAGTGCGCAAATCGTGCGCTTGGGGATTGAGATTGCTGTAGTGCGATAGGGCCGAGTAGGAGATCAAGACCAAAAGGACGGCAGCGATCTGCAGTCTGCGACCCGCCATGATTACTTGGTTCTCTGCGCCGCAATGTACTCTGCTAGATGCCTCAAAGAGCGGAAGATTTGCTGATTCTCCTGGCTGTCGGCCCGCAAGTGGATGCCGTACTGCTTGGAGACGATCAGCGCGACCTCCAAAATGTCGATCGAATCGAGGCCCAGCCCTTCGCCATACAAGGGAGCGTCCGGATCGATATCCTCGGGCCTGACCTCGAGATTCAGGGCCTGCACGAACAGCGCGGCAAGTTCCCGCTGAAGACCGACATCGGTCAGCGGCGCCGGCTGTTGCATGAGCGACGCTTTGTCGGACATAGCTATAAGCTTTCGATTGGAGTTTAAAGTAGCCGCATTATATAGGTGCGGGCGGGTGCGGCAACTTACCTCAACAGGCCGGCCATGCGCCGGGCCGCCAGCAGCGGCAGGCGCAGCAGAAATCCAAAAAACAGCCGGAAATGCATCCAAGTGAGCAGTGCGTTGTCCCGCCCGTAGCGAAAATGCGATACGCCACCCTCCGTCGGGCCGAAGTAGCGCACCGGCGCTGGCAGATTGATGGGCTGCACGCCGCGCCAGCACAGGCGCACGACTGCTTCGACATCGAAATCGAAGCGCCGCATCCACAGTTGCCGCCGCATCACGCTGATAAGCGCCTCGATCGGGTAGACACGAAACCCGAACAGCGAGTCGTGGATGCCGGCCCAGAGCGTTTCGAGGTTGGCCCACCAATTCGATATTTTCCGGCCTCTGACCCGCAAACGGGGCGCGCTGTCGTCGAATACCGGTTCGCCCAGCACCATGGCGTTCGGAGAGGCCAATGAAACCTGCATGAACTCCGGGATTTTGGCGGTGGGGTGCTGGCCATCGGAATCCAGCGTCAGCGCATGGGTGAAGCCCAAAGCGCGTGCCTCGCGCAGGCCGAACAGCACCGCCGCGCCCTTGCCGCGATTCTTCGGCAGCACCCAGACTCGAAGATTGGGCTCCGCCGCCGCCATTTCCGCGAGCCGATGCTCGGAATGATCGGTGCTGCCATCGACGATGACCCACACCGGTGCCCATTCGCTGAGCGCGGCCTGGACGGTGGAAAAGACCCTGGCGCCGGGGTTGAAGCTCGGAATGAGCACAAGATGGGTGCTCGATGGGGTCATGGTTCGGACTTGAGCCAGCGGGCTTGCGGCGCGTTCTGCAAAACCTGCCGGTAGTAGCGATCGAGTTCCGCGGTGAAGGCGGGTACATCCGCCGGAGGATCGAAGCGCCGGCCCAACCGGACTTTATAGGTAATGGGCAGTTCCGGCCGCTTGAACAGCGGCCACCCCTTGCTCAAGAAGGGCGAATCGGTCTCGATAATGAGCGTTTGCACCGGTACATGCGCGTGTTTCGCGATCAGGCCGACGCTGCCAACCAGCGGATTGATCGGAAACCGAGTGGTCCGGGTACCCTCGGGGAACAGCAACAAGACTGCGCCCGCCTGCAAATGCGCCACCGACTCCTTGACCATTTGCCTGGAGGAGTCGTTGCGCACATAGCGAGCGAGCCTGGACCCTGAGCCTAGGAATACATTTCTCATCAGCGCGGACTTCATCACGCACACCAGATTCGGATGCCGCGTCAGAATCAACAGGGCGTCGATCAGTGCAGGATGGTTCGGGGCCAAAATTACCGGCGGCCCGCCCCGCAAGGTGTCGATGGCGGCCAGGTCCAGCCGGTATGTTCCGGTGATGGAAAGCGACCAGGAATAGAGGCGGAAGCCCGTCATGATGCCGCGGCGGCCGACCGCCGTGCCGAGGCGCGCCGGCAAAATGAAATAGAGCGGCAGGGCGAAAACCGACCAGGTCAGACAAATCAGACCCAGAAGCGTCAACGAACTGTAGAGCGCGAAGTATTCGTAAATAATTTTCAAGAAGCGCGGCATCATCGTCGGTTCAGTCCGGTATTTCCACGATCTGCGCTGAGGTTCGGATCATCCAGGCGAAACCAAATCCGCCGGTCCAGTAGCTTTTGCGCTGAACCAGCGGACTGTCAACAAAGGCCGCGCCCGCCAGCGTGTCGTAGCGCATATAGGCGCCCACCCAAAACTTCGGATAGCGCTTCGACAGGGCCGCCAAGGTCTGCGTGCCGGCGTAGCCGCCCGTGGCCGAATATTCCGGGCGCGAGGCGGTAGCGTACTGCGGGGCGACGGAATAGAAATAATCGTGATAGCGGCGATCCGCGAACAGCGGCCCCGCCAAAAGTCCCAGTTTCCAACCCGGAAGCCCGAATGGGTCCCTAAGATCCAGATTCAATCGAGGGCTGAATGTCCACCCAATGATGCGCGGCGCGGATTCGACCGTCGCCGCGGCGCGCAGCGGCATGCGCAGGTCGAGCTTCACCTTGCGATCGCCGCTGCGAAACAAGTGAAAATCAAAGGAGGGGCCCATCTCGACGGTGGGGCGCAGGTCCGGCATGCCGCTGCGCTCGCGATCGTTGCGCACCGGCGTGGTCAGGTTGAAACTCAAATTGATCTCGAGCCAATCCTGATTGAACAAAGTGCCGCGCACGCCGTCGCGGTCCGCTTTGAGGAATTTGCCGTTATATATGATGTATGGCACCGGCAGGGGGTAGGCGTGCGTGGTATTCGAGCCCCGGTAGTCCTGAAAGGCGATTGCGCCCGCGCCGAGACCGAACTCCCACAAGGGGGCCTCTTTTGCGTAGGACAGCGGGGCGAACAAGGCGGCGGCAAGCACCGCGGCACGGGCCCAAGGCCGGCCGACGAGAGCCTGCCTTATGCTCAGACAGGCTCCTCGATCATTGCGGTCTCGGGCATACACTGCGCTTGGTTTGGGGTCCTATCGAGTGAACCCGGGCGAGGGCATCCTAGTCTAAGATATCAAGCCATGCACATTTTGATTGTCGAAGACGACGAGATCGCGCGCGACTACCTGGCCAAAGCGCTGCGCGAAGGCGGCCATACGGTGGATGTGGCGGGCAACGGCCTCGAGGGTCTGCACATGGCTTCCTCGATCGCCGTCGATCTGGCGATCGTCGATCGCATGCTGCCGAAGCTGGACGGACTCGCGCTGGTGCAGTCGCTGCGCGCCACCGGGCGAAAAATGCCGGTCCTCATACTGAGCGCGCTTGGCGACGTCGATGACCGCATTACCGGACTGCGCGCCGGCGGCGACGACTACCTGACGAAGCCCTATCACATGGCCGAGCTGCTGGCGCGCATCGATGCGCTCGCGCGCCGCGGCGATGCCGGCAACGCGGAGGCAAGCACCAAGCTGAAGCTGGCGGATTTGGAACTCGATCGGATGACCCGGCGGGTCACGCGCAACGGCAAGAAAATCGAGTTGACCGCGCGCGAATTTCAGCTGCTCGAGTTCATGATGCGTCACAGCGGCCAGGTGGTGACGCGCACCATGCTGCTCGAGGGAGTGTGGGACTATCATTTCGATCCTCAGACCAATGTGATCGACGTGCACATCAGCCGTCTGCGCCAGGCGATCGACAAGGATTTCGACAAGCCTCTGCTGCACACCGTGCGCGGCGCGGGCTACAGCCTGCGCGAAGACGAATAGCGGCGCGCAAACGCGGAATACTCAGCAGGCTTCCAGCTCCAAGATGAGTCCCGATCAGCGGTTTCTCGGAGTTCTCGATACCTCGCCGTTCCGCATCGCGATCGTTTATTCGATCGTGTTCGCGATCGGCGCAGCGGCGCTCATCTATGCGCGTGGATTTCGCGGTCTCACGGGTCATCGACGGCAGCACCGACAATCTGATCGAAGCGGAAGTGCAGGGGTTGCGGGAACAGATGCTGGTGCTGTCGCGCGGCGACTTCATCGAATTGGTCGAACAGCGCTCGCAAGACCAGGATGTGCGCGGCGCGGTATACCTCATGGTCGATCCGCAGCTGCGGCCGGTCGCCGGGAACGTACCGGCGTGGCCGAAAATCGACAGCAAGGAAAAGTGGTTCATGTTCAAGGTGTCGGTGCCGTTCGGCGACGAGACCCGCGAGCACGAAATGCGCGCCCGTTATTTCGCGCTGCCCGGCGGCTACCAAATGCTGGTGGGCCACGACGTGCAGGAACGGCAGGACGTGAAGAGCTTGATGATGCGCGGCTTGATTGCCGCCGTCGTGTTGACCTTGCTGCTGGGCCTGGGCGGCGGCTTCTGGATGGGGCGGCGTATTCTGGCGCAGGCCGGCGCCATTTCCGCGGTCGCCACGCAGATCATGCGCGGCGACCTGTCGCAGCGTCTGCCGGTCCGCGACGCCGACGACGAGATCAATACGCTGGCGCGTGAAATCAACACCATGCTCGACAAGATCGAGCAGCTCACGCTCGGCATGCGCACCGTTCTCGACAGCGCGGCGCACGATTTGCGCACCCCGCTGAATCGCCTGCAGGCGAGCGCCGAGGGAGCGATGAGCACGCTCAGCCCCGGGTCGGCCGAGCGGCGCGTGCTCGAGCGGGTGACCACCGAAGTCGATCGCATGCGCAGCACCTTGGATGCGCTGCTGCGCATCGCGCTGGCCGAGACCGGTACCGTGGCGCGCGAGCAGGTGGACTTGTCGGAGTTGGTCGGGAGCGTGGTGGAGCTGTACGCGCCGGTGAGCGAAGAACGCGGCATTGTGCTCGAGAGTTCGGTCGCAGCGGGGGCGCGGGTGCAGGGCAACCGGCAATTGCTGGCTCAAGCCCTGGCGAATCTGCTCGACAATGCCATCAAGTTCACGCCGGACGGCGGGCACATACGCGTGGCGCTGGACGGATCGGGCAGCGCGCCGCGAGGTGATAGTGGAGGATAATGGGCCGGGCATTCCGGCGGACAAACGCGAGATCGTGCTCGGCCGGCGCGTGCGCTTGGACGAGGCGCGGAACTTTCCGGGATCCGGACTTGGGTCTCTCGCTGGTCGCGGCCGTGACGAAATTGCACGGCGCGCACCTGGTGCTCGATGACGCAGGCCCGGGCCTGAAAGTTTCATTGAAATTCTGAGGAATGAAGATGTTGAAGCAATGCGCCGGGGTGATTTGCGCCGCAACTTTGGCCTCTTGCGCCGCCGGCCGGCCCGAACCACCGGCCGCCGCGGCCGCCGCCGCGACGGCGCCGCGTCCTCAGCTGCGCTCCGGCATCGATCTGCAATATGTCGACACGACGGTGCGCCCTCAAGACGATGTCTATCAATATCTGAACGGCCTGTGGCTGCGCAATTTTCAGCTGCCCGCGGACAAGGGCGCGGTGGGCTCCTTCACGCTCCTTCAGGATAAGACCGAAGGACAGTTGCGCACCATTGTCGATGCCCTCGACCAAAGCTCCGGCAGCCAGGATCCGGATGCGAAAAAGCTTGCGGATCTGTACGCCAGCTATATGGACGAGGAGCGGCTGCAGGCGTTGAGCCTGAAGCCGCTGCTCGCGCAATTCGCGGCCATCGATGCGATCAAGAGCATGAACGCCGTCCCCGGCGTAATGGCGCGCCTGATCGAGATTGGGGCCGGCGCGCCGTTCGGTTTTCAGGTCGATCTGGATGCCAGGGATTCCACGCGTTATGCGGTCATCCTGCATCAGAGCGGCCTGGGAATGCCGGATCGCGACTACTACCTGAAGGACGACGCCAAGCTGAAGCAAACGCGCGTCGCGTATCGCGCGCACATCGAAAAAATGCTGAGCATGGCCGGGCAGGCCAAAGCCGCGCATTACGCCGACGCCATTCTCAGCCTGGAGACGTCCTTGGCGAAGATCCAGTGGACCCGGGTGGAAGGCCGGGATCCGATCAAAACCTACAACAAGACGGCGCTGTCCGAGCTTCCCGCGTTGATGTCGCGCTACGACTGGCAGCGCTTCCTGCACCGATCCGGCATCGAGAGCAAAGTCGAGTACGTGATCGTGAGCGAACCGAATTATTTCACCGGTCTCGGCAGGCTGATGAACGCAACGCGGCTGCCCGTGTGGAAGGCTTATTTCAAATGGCGGGTGCTGTCGGCCTTCGCGCCGTACTTATCCAAGGCCTTTGTCGATGAACGGTTCGCGTTCACGGGCGGCGTGCTGCGCGGCGTGCCGGAGAATGAGCCACGCTGGAAGCGCGGAATCGCCTTGCTGGACGGCAGCATGGGGGAGGCGCTCGGCAAGCTCTATGTCGCCAAATATTTCCCGCCGCAGAACAAGGCGCGCATGCAGGCTCTGGTGCTGAATTTGCTCGAAGCCTACCGGCGCGACATCGATACCCTCGATTGGATGAGCGCGGATACCAAAGTCGGCGCTCAGGCCAAGCTGGGAAAGATGCGGCCGAAGATCGGCTATCCCGATCGCTGGCGCGACTATGCAGCGCTCAAGATTTCGCGCGACGACCTGCTCGGCAACGTGGTTCGGGCCAACGAGTTCGAATACCGGCGCAACATCGCCAAATTGGGCAAGCCGATCGATCATGACGAGTGGCGCATGCGCCCGCAGACCATCAATGCGTCCTACAATCCCACGCGCAACGAAATCACCTTCCCGGCGGTCATCCTGCAGCCGCCATTCTTCGATGCCGGCGCCGACGATGCGGTGAATTATGGAGGCATCGGCGCGGTCATCGGTCATGAGATGAGCCACGGATTCGATGATCGGGGCAGTCAATTCGATGCCGACGGCAATCTGCATGATTGGTTCACCAAGGCCGATCACGACAAATTTGCCGAGAAGACCAAAGCGCTGGTGGCGCAGTACAACGTCTACGAGCCGGTGCCCGGCTACCACCTCAACGGTGCGCTCACCCTGGGGGAGAACATCGGCGACAACTCCGGTTTGGCGATTGCCTACAAGGCTTACCGGATTTCCCTGGAAGGCCACGAAGCGCCCGTAATCGACGGGCTGACCGGCGATCAGCGCCTATACCTGGGCTGGGTGCAGGTGTGGCGGGGCAAGGTCCGCGAGGCGGAAGAAATTCAGCGCATCAAAGCCGATCCCCATTCACCCCCGGCGGTGCGCGGCACGGCGCCGCTGCGAAATCAGCCCGGATTTTATGCGGCGTTTGGCCTCAAACCCGGCGACAAGATGTACCTTCCCGCCAACGAGCGCGTGAGTATTTGGTAAGCGTCAATTTATCGGCGCCCGCGGCCGCATGGCGGCGGTGCCGTTGATTCACCTAAGTCTATGAATACGCTCGGGAAAACGTCCTAGAAATATTCTGGCATAGAACTTGCTCGATTCGAGTGCGGCACGTGCCCGCGCTTTGGAATCGAACAATGGCCGACGAAGCTGACGACGCTCCCCCTCCGCCGCCGAAAAAAACCGGCGGCTTCATGGGTACCCTGGTCAATGGGCTGGGCATCTTTGCCCTCACCCTGGTCGCCGTGGTGCTCGGCGGTTTCATCAATGCCAAATTGCATCCGCTTCCGGATCTGAAGCTGGACAAGGACGGCAAGATCACCGCCATCGTGCCGGTCGCGGCCGCGGCAAAAGGCGCGGAAGGCGGCGGTGCCGGCAAGCCGTCGGTGTACTACGCCATCGACCCGCCGCTGGTGGTGAATTTCGAGGATGGCTCCGCGGTCCGCTTCCTGCAAATCACCATGCAAATCATGGCGCACGACGAGAAAGCCATCGAGAGCGTGCAAAAGAACATTCCTTTGATCCGCAACAACTTGCTGCTGCTGATGAGCAACCGCAATTACCAATCGCTGATGTCGCGCGAAGGCAAAGAAAAACTGCGCGCGGAAGCGCTCGCGGAAGTACGCGCGGTGCAGAAGAAGGAAGGCGGTCCGGATGTGGACGACGTGCTGTTCACCAGTTTCGTGGTGCAGTAATGGAGGAAAAGGCACGCATCTCCAACGAAGAAGTCGCGGCATTGCTCGAAAAAAGCGGCAAGGAAGCCGCGGCGACGGTGCGTCCGTACGATTTCGCCGCGCAGCGCATCAATCGGACCCAGTTGCCCGTGCTCGAAGAGATCAACAAGAACTTCGGCGATCGGGCCGGCGCATCGCTGGCCGGATTGCTCGGACGCGATGTCGGCTTGCACTTCGACTCGCTGGAATCGGTCAAGAGTGCCGACCTGCAGGCCGCCTTGCCGGTGCCCGCCACCATCGCGGTGGTGCGCCTCAAGCCGTTGCCCGGATTTGCCTACGTCATGCGTCGAGCCGGCGCTGCTGCTGGCGTTGTTGGATGGGTTCTTCGGCGGCACCGGCCGCGCCAACGCGGATCCGCAGGCCGCGACCGCGCCTGCCGCGCAGCGATTCCTCGCTCTCATGCTGCGCAGCTTCGCGGCGGATCTGGCCGCGGCCTGGGCTGCCGTGTCGCCGATGGAATTGGAACTGGTGAAACAGGAAACGAATCCGCGGTTGGTGCAGCTTGGCGGCCCCTTGGAATCGCTGGTAGTCGCGCGCTTTGCGGTGGAGTTCGCCGCCCGCAGCGGGCGCATCGACTGGCTGCTGCCGGACGCCCTGCTCAGTCCGGTGCGCGCGGCGCTCGCCGGCGACGGCGCCACGGCGCCGGCACGCAAGCATGAAGCCTGGGCACCGGTGCTCACCAGTGCGCTGCAGGACGCGCAGCTCGATACGCGCGCCGTTCTCGCGCAAGCCAAAATCAGCTTGCGGCGAGTTGGTGAGCCTCTCGCCCGGCGACATCATTCCCATCGACGCACCCCAGCAAGTCACTTTGCTGGCGGGCGACGTGCCGCTGTATCGCGGCCGCTTCGGCATCTCGCAGGGCCACAACGCCCTCAAAATTCTTCCAGGAGCCCCCGTATGAGTCCGCCCGATCCCAAGTCCGCGGCCGTTGCGCGCGCGCAATTCAGCGATCTTGGCCCCAATGCCGCCGGCGCCGGCGGCCAGGAAATGAACCTGAAGCTGATTCTCGACGTCGCCGTCACCCTGGCGCTCGAAGTGGGGCGCGCGCAAGCATGTCGGTGCGCGAGTTGCTGCAATTGGCGCCGGGCGCCGTCGTGGAACTCGACCGCTTGGCGGGCGAGCCGCTCGACGTGCTGGTGAACGGCGTGCGCATCGCGCGCGGCGAGGTGGTGGTGGTCAACGAAAAATTCGGCATCCGGCTCACCGACGTGGTGAGCGCAGACGGAAAGGATGGAGCACGTCAAATGACGGCGATGGCGCAACCCGCCTCGCCGTCTGTCGGTCGGCAGCCTGGCGCAGCTCAGCTTGAGCCTGATCGCCATCGTCGCGCTGATTCTGGCGATCGGGTGGGTCTTGAAGCGCTTCAAGCTCGACGCGCCGCGCGGCTCCGTCGACAGCGAGATCCTCGACCAGCTGAGCGTGGGACCGCGCGAACGCGTCGTGCTGGTCCGCATCGGCGAGGCGCAAGTGCTGCTCGGCGTCGGCGCGGGCGGCATCGTTGCCCTGACGCCCTTGAGCGCCCCCATCGTGATCGAAGACCGCCGGCCGCGCGCCGGCTTTCGCCGAGCGCTTGCGCGACATGATGAAGCGGCCCGGCGGATCGCCATGATCCCGAGGCTGCACCGGCATCGATGCCTGCTCGTTGGCACGGTTGCGGCGCTCGCATTGCTGCCGCTTCGGCGCAGACGCGCAGGCGACGCTGCCGGCCATCGCGATCAAATCGGCCGCCGACGGCGTGCAGACCTACTCGCTGACCTTCCAGGTCTTGATCCTGATGACGCGTGCTGACGCTGCTGCCGGCGATCCTGCTGGCGATGACGGCGTTTACCCGAATCATCATCGTGCTGTCGATCCTGCGCCAGGCGCTCGGCATGGCGACCACGCCGTCGAACCAGATTCTGACCGGCCTGGCGCTGTTCCTGACCTTCTTCGTCATGAGCTCCACGCTCGAGCAGTCCTATGCCGCAGGGATCAAGCCCTACCTGGACGGCCAGCTCGCGGGCGAAGTGGCGATCGACCGCACGGTCGCGCCGCTGAAGAAGTTCATGCTGGCGCAGACCCGCGAAAATGACCTGCAGCTGTTCTCGAAGCTCTCCGGCAAGCCGCAGTTCGCGAGCGCCGGACGATGTGCCGCTCAGGTCTTGGTGCCGACCTTCCTGACCAGCGAGCTGAAGACCGCCTTCCAGATCGGCTTCATGGTGTTCATTCCCTTCCTGGTCATCGATCTGGTGGTCGCAAGCGTGCTGATGTCCATGGGCATGATGATGCTGTCGCCGGTGCTGGTGTCGCTGCCGTTCAAGATCATGCTGTTCGTCGTCGTCGACGGCTGGACGCTTGCTCATCGGTACGCTGGCCGTCGAGTTTTCACCAATGACGCCCGAAAACGTCATGGACCTCGCGCACAAGACGCTGATGGTCACTACCTTGATATCCGCGCCGTTGCTCTAATCGCGCTGATCACCGGATTGGTGATCGGCATGCTGCAGGCGGCCACCCAGATCAACGAATCCACCCTGAGCTTCATTCCCAAGCTGCTGATGCTCGTGCTCACCTTGTTCGTCGCCGGGCCATGGATCCTGCGCGTGCTGATCGATTTCACGCACGAGCTGTACGCGAGCATACCGGCGATGATCGGCTAGCGCCGCATGCAGCCCCTGACGCTGAACGCAGCCGACGTGTCCGATGTGGGTGAGCCGGATGTGGTGGCCCGCCTTGCGCGTCGGCGGCTTCGTGCTCGCCGCGCCCGTGGCGAGCGAGGCCGTGGTGCCCGCGCTGGTGAAGATCGTCCTGTCCTGTCGCATTGGCGTTCCTGTTGGCGTCCGCTGATCCAGGTGCCCGCGGGACTGTCGATCTTCTCCGGCGCTGGGCATGCTCGCGGCCGTGCAGGAATTGCTGATCGGCGTCGCGATCGGCCTGGTGGTGCAGCTGGCTTTCGAGGCGCTGGTCTTCGCCGGCCAGAGCGTCTCGATGACCATGGGCTTGGGGTTCGCGACCCTGGTCGATCCGCAGCGCGGCGCGCAAACCCCGGTGCTCGGCCAGCTGTTCATGATTTTCGGCACGCTGACCTATCTCGCGATCAATGGCCACCTGATGCTGCTCGGCGCGCTGGCGCAGAGCTTTCAGACGCTGCCCATCGGCGCGCATTTCGACCAGGACATTCTGCTCTCGGTGGTCGTTTGGGGCGCGCGGGTATTCGACACGGGACTGTTGATCGCGCTGCCGGCGGTCGTTGCGCTGGTCATCGTCAATCTTGCGCTCGGCGTCGTGACCCGTGCGGCGCCGCAGCTCAATTTTTCGGAATCGGCTTCACCATTACGCTCATGTGCGGCTTCTTCGTGCTGCATCGTCGGGGCTCGACGGCATCATGTCGGGCATCTCCACCCTCATCAACAACGCGCTGTTGGCCGTTGTCGGCCCTGGTCGGCGCTCCGGCCGCTGGGGTGCCCTGATGGCCGAGAAGCGGAGATGGGCGGCGAACGCACCGAAGAGCCTTCGCAACGCCGGCTGCAAGAAGCGCGCGAGCGCGGCCAGTTGCCGCGTTCACGGGAACTGACCAATTTCGCCACCATGATCGGCGGCAGCGCCGCGCTGGCCGCGATCGGCGGCACGGTTGCTGCGCAGCTGGCGCAGACCATGCGGCACTCGCTGCTGATCGACGCAAGCCTGCTGCGCAGCACCGACTCGATGGCGCTGTCCTTGCGCGAAGCGTGCATCAGCGCGGTGACCGCGATCCTGCCGGTGTTCGGCGCGCTCATTGTCATGGTGCTGCTGGCATCCGTGGCATTGGGCGGTTGGAACTTCAGCACGCAGGCGTTGACGCCGGACTTCTCCCGCCTGAATCCCCTGTCTGGATTGAAGCGCCTGTTCGGATTGCACGGCGTCACCGAATTGGGAAAGGCGCTGCTCAAGTGCCTGGTGGTGGGCGCCGTCTGCGCGGGAATCGTCAGTTGGATCTTCGGCGACGTGCTGGCTCTTGCGCGCATGGCGCCGCGCGCGGCGGTGTCGCGCGGCGCGGGATTGTTGGGCTGGGCGTTCGTCTGGCTTTGCGGCTCGCTCGCGCTGGTGGCCGTCGTGGACGTGCCCCTGCAGCTGTTTCAGTTCAAGCGCGCGCTGCGCATGACGCGGCAAGAGCTGCGCGATGAGTCCAAGGAATTGGACGGGCGGCCGGAAACGAAGCAGCGCATCCGCCAAATGCAGCAGACCCTGGCGCGGCGCCGCATGATGCACAAGGTGCCGACCGCCGACGTCGTAATCGTCAATCCGACGCACTTCGCCGTCGCCCTGAAGTACGATCCGAAAAAAATGCGCGCGCCGGTGGTGCTGGCGAAAGGCGTCGATCTGGTCGCGCACAACATCCGCCGCATCGCCGAGGAGCACCGCGTGCCCATATTCGCGGCGCCGCGCCTGGCGCGGGCGCTGTACCGTTCCACCGACCTGAACAAGGAGATCCCCAACGGATTGTATGTCGCGGTGGCGCAGGTGCTGTCGTACATCTTCAGGGTCCGCACGCTGAATCCGACCGTCGCGGCGCGGGTCGTCAAGCCCAATCCCAAAGTCGGCGATGAGTATCTAGACTCATGAGCGCGCGCGGCGCCGTAGCCACTTTCGGCGAATTCGCCCGCAACGGTCTGGGCGTGCCGGTGCTGGTCATGGTGGTGCTCGCCATGATGGTGCTGCCGCTGCCGGCATTCCTGCTGGACGTCTTTTTCACCTTCAATATCTCGCTGTCGCTGATGATCCTGTTGGCGGTGATCTATGTGCGGCGCGCGCTCGAGTTCGCGACTTTCCCGACGGTGCTGTTGGGCGCGACACTGCTGCGCCTGGGGCTCAACGTCGCCTCGACGCGCATCGTGCTCATGAATGGCCACACCGGCGCGCAGGCGGCGGGCCACGTCATCGCCGCCTTCGGCCATTTCGTCGTCGGCGGCAATTATGCGGTCGGCATGGTGGTGTTCACCGTGCTGGTGATCATCAACTTCGTGGTGATCACCAAGGGCGCCGGACGCATCTCGGAAGTCAGCGCGCGCTTCACGTTGGATGCCATGCCCGGCAGGCAGATGGCGATCGACGCCGATCTGAACGCGGGAATCATCACCCAGGCCGACGCCATCGTGCGCCGCCAGGAAGTGCGCGAGGAGGCCGACTTTTACGGCGCGATGGACGGTGCCAGCAAATTCGTGCGCGGCGACGCCATCGCCGGCATCCTGATCGTATTCATCAACATGTTCGGCGGCACCATCATCGGCGCCGCCCAGCACGGCATGTCGCTCGCCGACGCGGGCCGCACCTACGCCTTGCTCACCATCGGCGACGGCCTGGTGGCGCAGATTCCGGCGCTGCTGTTGTCGGTCGCGGTCGCCATCTTGGTGACGCGGGTTTCGCGCCCGCACGACATGAGCCAACAGATCATGTCCCAGGTGTTGGGACAACCGCGTGCGCTCGGCGTCACCAGCGGCATCCTGGCGCTGCTCGGCGTCATTCCCGGAATGCCGAATTTCGTGTTTCTGGCGATGGCGGCCGCCTGTGCCGCCGGCGCGTACCTGTTGAGCCGGCGGCCACCGACGCCGACAGCCGCCGCGGCGGCCCCCGCGGCTTCGCCGGCGGCATCCACCGAACAGAAGGAATTGTCCTGGGATGACGTCGAGGCGGTCGATCTCATCGGTTTGGAAGTCGGCTATCGCTTGATTCCCCTGGTCGACCGCAATCAGGGCGGAGAACTCATGGGGCGCATCAAGGGGGTGCGCAAGAAATTGTCGGAGGAACTCGGTTTCCTGGTGCAGGCCGTGCACATCCGCGACAACTTGGAACTCGGCCCGAACTCGTACCGCATCACGATTCTCGGCGCGCCGGTGGGCGAGTCCGAGGTGTTTCCCGATCGAGAACTGGCCATCAATCCCGGACAGGTATCCGGCGCCATCCAGGGCTCCGCCACCAAGGATCCGGCCTTCGGCCTCGATGCCATTTGGATCGACAAGGCGCGGCGTGAGCAGGCACAGTCGCAAGGCTACACGGTGGTCGATGCCAGCAGCGTCATCGCCACTCACTTGAGCCATTTGCTGCAATCGCATGCCCACGAGTTGCTGGGACATGAAGAGGTGCAGCAGCTGCTCAACCGCCTGGGCAAGAGCGCACCGAAGCTCGTCGAGGATCTGGTGCCGAAACTGCTGCCGATGAGCGTGGTCGTCAAGGTGCTGCAGTACCTCTTGCTGGAGCGCGTGCCGATCCGCAACCTGCGCACCATTTGCGAAACGCTCGCAGAGTTCGCGCCCAAGACCCAAGACCCGGTCGCGCTGGTCGCCGCGGTGCGGGTCGCACTGGCCCGCACCATCGTGCAAAACATCGGCGGACTGCGCCAGGAACTGCCGGTGATCACGCTGGATCCGGCGCTCGAGCAGGTGCTGCAAGACTCGATGGCCGGCGGCGGGGATTCCGCGCCCGGATTCGAGCCGGGGCTGGCGGACCGGATCCAAACGGCGTTGGGCGACAGTGCGCGCCGTCAGGACGCGGCGGGCGAACCCGCCGTGCTGTTGGTCGCACCGAAGATTCGTCCGTGGATCGCGCGGCTGATGCGCCATTCCACGCCGACACTCGCGGTGCTTGCCTACAACGAGATTCCGGAAAACCGCCGCATCCGTGTGATCGCCGCGGTGGGCCGCTGAGGATTGGGAATTGATACGGAGGTTGTATGAAGATTAAACGATATACGGCGCCGAGCATGCGCGCTGCCCTCGCCCTCGTGAGGGCGGAGCAGGGACCGGATGCCGTCATCCTGTCGAGCCGCCGCAGCGAGGAGGGCATCGAAGTCATCGCCGCCGTGGACTACGACGCGGCGCTGTTCGTCGAGGCCAAGCTGCCGCGCACCGCTGCGGTCATGGCGTCGCCCGTGATCAGCGCCCCGGCATCGCCGATCGAGCCGATTGCGGCGAAACCCATCGCTGCGCCGAAAATGGCGGCCGCGCCCCAAGCGCCGCCGCCCACGCCTCGTACGGCGCCGACCGCGGCAGGCCGCGCCGCGCCGCGCCCGCAGCCCGCCGCGAGCGACGGGTATGGCGCCATGCAGCGGGAATTGCAGGACCTGCGCCGCTTGCTCGAGACGGGCCTGGCCGGCATGACCTGGAGCGACAAGCGGCTGCGCGAACCGCTGCAGGCGCGCGTGCTGGAGGAGCTGTCGGCGCTGGACATCGCCCCGGATGTTGCACTGGCCTTGGCGAACATGACGCCGCGGCGCACCAACCTCGACAACCCCTCGCACATCCCGCTCGCGCTGCTGGTCAAGCATTTGCCGGTGATCAACGACACGACCTGCATCACCGGCGGCATCATCGCCGTCGTGGGTCCGACCGGCGCGGGCAAGACCACGACGATTGCCAAGCTCGCCGCGCGCTGGTGCATGCTTCATGGGAGCCAGGACCTGGCGTTGGTCAGCACGGACGGCTACCGAATCGGTGCCCGCGAGCAATTGATGACCTATGCCCGTATCCTCGGCGCCCCCATGTATGCCGCCAACAGCGGGCAGGAACTGGGCCGGGTGCTGCAGCGGCTCAGCGCCAAGAAATTGATTCTGATCGACACGGCCGGCATGGGGCCGCGCGACGTTCGGCTCACCGAACAGCTCGCGGCGCTCAAGCTGGGCGCCGCCCGGGCGCGGGTGCTATTGGCCCTGCCGGCGCAAGGCGAGGGTCACGCGCTGGAGGAAATTGTGCGTGCCTTCGCGCGCATCAATCCGGCCGCCTGCGTGCTCACCAAGATCGACGAGGCGGCGAGCTTGGGTGCGCGCCATCTCGGCCGTACTGCGGCATAAATTGCGGATCGCTTACGTGTGCGACGGACAGCGGGTACCGGAGGACTTGCACGCCGGTCACCAGAAAAGAGTGTGGCTGATCCGCGCCGCGCTCAAGCTCAAGGAACGCGCGCCGCGGGCGCGCAATGAGGCATCCTTGGCCCGCGCATTTCGGCCGAGCCGCACGCCCATGCGTGACTTCAGACTGTCGCGCGGAACGAGCCGAGGCATTGGCCGAACTCAACTCTTCGCGTCCCGTCAAGGTCATCGCCGTCACGGGCGGCAAGGGCGGCGTGGGCAAGACCACGGTGTCGGCAAATCTGGCGGTCTCGATCGCCGCATCAGGGCCGCGACGTCATGCTGGTGGATGCCGACCTCGGCCTGGCCAATGTGGACGTGGTGCTGGGCCTGCACACGCGCTTCCATCTGGGCAACGTCATTCAGGGCGAATGTGCGCTCGAGGACGCCATCGTCACCGGTCCGCATGGCCTGCAAATCGTGCCGGCCGCTTCCGGCATCAAGCGCATGGCGAGCCTGTCGCAGGCCGAGCACGCCGGTATCATCCGGGCATTCAGCGATCTGTATCACCGGGTCGAGGTGCTCGTCGTCGATACGGCGGCCGGCTTGCATGACAGCGTCATGACCTTCAGCCAGGCCGCGCACCACGTGGTCGTGGTCGTTTGCGACGAGCCGGCTTCGATCACCGACGCCTATGCGCTCATCAAGGTTTTGAGCCGCGAGCATGGCGTACAGCGCTTTCAGATCCTGGCGAATCAGACGCGCAGGTCGGGCGAGGGACCCGATCTTTTCCAGAAAATTAGCCGAGTCTGTGACCGGTTTCTCAATGTGATCGCTGGAGTTCGCCGGTTCGGTACCGTTTGACGACTATCTGCGCCGCGCGGTGCAGCGCCAGACGGCCGTCGTGGACGCGTACCCGGCATCTATTTCCTCCATCGCGCTCAAGAATCTCGCCTCCAAAGCCGATAAGTGGTCTGTGCCCCAAGGGGCGCGCGGCCACTTGGAGTTCTTTGTCGAACGAATGGTCGGGGCCAGGATCGTCCCGTCGACGGTATTGCAATGAGAGCAAGCACACAGTACTCGAACACGCAAAAGCGCGGCGCGAAATCGGCTTCGCGAAGATCAAACGTCCGGTCGATCAAGTGCCGCAACATGAATTGGTGCTAAGGCACGCTGATCTGGTGAAGCGCATCGCCTACCATCTGGTGAGCCGCATGCCGCCGAATGTGGAGGTCGATGACTTGATTCAGTCCGGAATGATCGGCCTGTTGGACGCGGCCAAGCACTATTCTGCCAACAAAGGTGCGAATTTCGAGACTTATGCCGGCATCCGCATCCGCGGCGCGATGCTCGACGAGGTGCGCAAGTCCGATTGGACGCCGCGCTCGGTGCATCGAAACATGCGCGAAATGGCCGATGTGATCCGCAAGATCGAGAATGCCAAGGGCCAGGACGCCACGCCGGTCGACATCGCCGAGGGACTCGGAGTTTCCATCGAGGAATATCACAAGCTGGTGCAGGATGCGGCGAGCTGCCGGCTGTTCAGTTTCGATCAGATGGGATCGAGCGAGGACGAATCAAGTCCCGTCCGATCATGCGCGCGACGATGGCCCGGGACCTTTGGAGGACATGGAGGATGCAGGGTTTCGCGGCGCGCTGAGTTCGGCCATCAACGTACTGCCGGAGCGCGAGCGGCTGGTGCTTTCCCTGTACTACGACGACGACATGAACCTGCGGGAAATCGGCGAGGTGCTCGAGGTTTCCGAATCGCGCGTCTGCCAGATCCACGGCCAGGCGCTGGTGCGGCTGCGTGCGCGGCTGGCGGAGTGGCTGTCGCCGGACTGATCCATGGATATCCTAAGCATCATCGGCATCGTGCTGGCGCTGATAGCGATCATCGGCGGCGCAATCTTGAAGGGCAGCAGCGCCGGTGCGCTGGTCGGCAGCGCGGCCTTCGTCATCGTGGTCGTGGGCACCCTTGCCGCCAGCCTGGTGCAAACCCCGATGGCGACGTTCTTGCGCGCCTGGAAAATCGTCGTCCTGGGTGTTCAAGCCGCCGGTCAACAATCCCGCCGGCGATGATCGAAAAGATCGTCGAGTGGAGCAATGTCGCGCGCAAGCAAGGGTTGCTTGGCTTGGAATCGGCGGTCGAAGGCGAGAAGGACGAGTTCCTAAAGAAGGGCTTGCAATCGCTGGTGGACGGCGGCGAGCCGGACGCCATCCGCTCCAGCATGGAGATCGAACTGGACACCATGGAGCATTTCGATACGCAGGCCGCCAAGGTGTTCGAATCCATGGGCGTGTATTCGCCGACGCTTGGGATCATCGGCGCGGTCATGGGGCTCATGGCGGTCATGCAAAACCTCAATGACCCCTCGAAGCTCGGCCATGGCATCGCGGCGGCGTTCATCGCGACGATCTACGGCATCGCGTTCGCCAATCTTTTGTTCCTGCCCATGGGCAACAAGCTCAAGTCCGTCATTCACGGTCAATCGCAGGTTCGCACCATGGTGATCGAGGGCCTGATCGCCATCGCGCAGGGCGAGAATCCGCGCAACATCGAATCGAAGCTGCAAGGTTATTTCCACCACTAGGAGGAGCTCGGTCTGAGGACTCGGACCAGGCTCCCAGGTTATGGCCCGCAAGAAAAAGCACGAAGATCATGTGAACCACGAAGCCTGGGCCATTCCCTACGGCGACCTGGTGACCCTGTTGTTCGCGCTGTTCACCGTGATGTATGCGATGTCGTCGGTCAACGAGGGAAAATTCCGCGTCCTCTCCGACGCCATGATCGCGGCCTTCAACGGCGCGCCGAAGAGCATGCGCCCGCTCAACATCGGCGAGAAGGAACCGGGCAAGGGCGGCGAGAAGCCGTTGATCGGCATCACGCCGACCGCGCTGATCAAGATCAAGAGCCAGGACACGGTAAGCGCGCGATACCGAAGCCGCCGCCGCCCGAAGTCTCCCGGTTCCCTGATCCGCATGGAGCGCGAGGTGCAGGACGCGATGCGCGCGCTGATCGACGCGAAGCTGATCACGGTGAAGCCGCGAGAGCATGTGGCTGGAAATCGAAATCAACACCGACATCCTGTTTCCGAGCGGCTCGGGCGAGTTCTCGAGTTCCGCGGAACCGGTGCTCGACAAGCTCGCGGAGGTGCTGAAGCCCTTTCCCAATCCGATCCGCGTCGAGGGCCATACCGACGATCGCCCGATCCACACCGCCGCTTTTCCCTCCAACTGGGAATTGTCGGCAGCGCGGGCCGCGAGCGTCGTGCATCAGTTCACCAAGCAGGGCATCGATCCGCTGCAGGCTCGAGATCGTCGGCTTCGGCGAGTTTCACCCGCGCCAGGCGAATTCTACCGCCGAGGGGCGCAACGCGAATCGCCGCGTCGCGATGCTGGTGCTGGAGGCCGTGACGCCGGCGCAAGCCACGACGGCGCGCACCACTGCGGATACGCCGCAGAGCGTGGCGCCCGGCGTCGAATTGGCGGACGGCGGCAGCGGCGCCAATCGACTGATCGAGCGCGTGCCGCCGGCCGATCTCGGTAAGACCGTGTTGACCAGACCCGAGAAATCGACAGCGACCGAGTTACCCAAATCCCCATGAGCGAGGTCACGCAATGAGTGAAGTGGACCGCTTAAGCAATTCAGGCCTTTTCCCCGCCCTCCCGATCGCCGACCGGCGCTCCTCCAAGGACGACAAGGAACGGCGGCAGCGATCGGACCAAGGTCCGGACAAACCCGCCTCGAAATCCGCCGACACGCCCGATGCGAGCGGCGCGCCGCGACCGCCCAAATCACACATCGATGAGTACGCCTGACATGATCAGTCTGAACGTCAACGCCATTCTGGAGGCCGCGGTTGCAGCGCTGGCAATTTGCGCGCTCAGCGCCGCTGTTGCGCTGTCCTTTTCCATGCGCCGCTTGAAAAAGCGCTGCGCGGCGCTCGAATCGGCCTCGACAGCGCTGCGCCGTGAACTCGAAGTCATGTCCTCGATCGGTCTGCGGACCGCAAGACGCGTGAATCGAATGGAACGCGAATGCTCGGGCGTCGCCGCGCGTATCGACTCGGTCGAGCAGCGCGGTCCCGCGCAGTGCTTCGATCAGGCTATCGATTCTGCGCGACGCGGCAGCGACCCCGGCAGCTTGACGCAGCAATTCGGATTGAGCCGCGCCGAGGCGGACCTGGTAACGCGATTGCACGGGCGCAAAAAAACCGCCTAGACCGCGAGCGCCCGGGGATTGCGCGTTGCAGGGATTCCGCGATAGGTGGACACTTATGCGGCAAGCAACGCCTGCGTCTTGAACTCCAGCGCCGGCTGTGCCGGCGGGAAATCCTGTATAAAAAATAGACCATTAGGCGGAGATCAATGAAACATTCCTTGCGGCTGATTTCGATAGCCGGCATCGCCGGCTTGGTGAGCTTCGCTGCCCTCGGCGCCCCGGCGCAAACCACGCTGTCGCTCGAAACAATCATGGCGGATCCGGACTGGATCGGGCCGCCGGTGAGCGACGCCTATTGGTCGGCCGACGGCCGCGGCGTGTACTACTCGCTGAAGCGCATCGGATCGCCGATCGTCGATTTGCATCGCATCGATACCTCGACCGGCAAGGATCAGGTGGTTGATGCTGGCCGCGATGGCGAATGCCGATGGACCCGCGATCTACGACCGCGCCGGCAAGCGCGCCGCATTCATCCGCAATCGGGACGTCTTCGTGCGCGAGCTCTCGAGCGGCCGCTTGATGCAAATCACGCGATCGTCGCAGGCAAAAAGCGATCCGCAATTCTCGCTTGACGGGCGCTTGCTGAGTTTTCGCATCGACCACGACTGGTTCGTGCACGACTTCGGCAGCGGCGTAACGGCGCCGGCGGCGATCGTCGAGGCGGAGAAGGATCCTAATGCGCCGCCGGCCGCCGACGATCTGCGGGAAATGCAGCTGCGCACTTTTTCCACCTTGAAGAAATTGCACGACGACAAGGAAACCCTGCGCAAGCACAGCGAGGCGCTGCAAACGGGGGATGCGACCCGCGGCGCGCCGCCTTTTTACCTGGGCGACGAGGTGGTCATTCGCGGTACCGAACTGTCCCCGGATGCGCGCTGGCTGCTGGTCGTGACCGAACCGAAATCGCATGTAAAGGGACGGGAAGGACAGCTCACGCGCTACGTCACTGAGTCCGGCTACGAGGAATTCGAAAAGGAGCGCCTGCGCGTCGGGCGTAACCCGCCCGCGCCGCAATCATTGATGCTGCTCAATCTCGCCGCCCACACGATGCACGCGCTCGCGCTCGACCAGCTTCCGGGGATCGACGACGATCCTTTGAAGGCCGTGCGCGAGGAAAACGCCAAGGCGCACCCGCCCGCCGCGCCGTCGGCCAATGCGCCGGCCGCAGCGCCGGCCGCGGGCGGCGACAAAAAGGCGCGCGGTGTCTGGGTGATCAACCGCGAGCCCGATGCGATCGACGCCGGCATCGTCTGGAGCGCCGATGGCGGCGCGCTCGGCATCGCGATTTATGCGCATCGATCACAAGGATCGCTGGATTGTCAGCGTCGACCTGGCCAACCATAGGCTGGTGCCGCAGCACCGTTTGAGCGATGCGGCCTGGATCGACCGCTCATTCAACGAGTTCGGCTGGCTGAATGACAATCGCACGCTTTGGTACGAGTCCGAAGAATCCGGTTTCGCGCATTTGTATACCAAGCCGCTGAATGGCGAGCCGCGAGCGCTGACCCAGGGCCGATTCGAGGTCTCGAGTCCGCAGCTGTCGCAAGATGGCCGCTGGTTCTATGTGCTCAGCAACCAAGTCGCGCCTTATTCATACGATGTTTATCGCGTCCCGAGCAACGGCGGGGCTTTGCAGCGTCTGACCAAGCTTGAGGGAGTCGAAAAAGCCGAGATCGATCGCAGCGGCAAGCAATTGTTGCTGAGCCATTCGGCGCCGTACATGCGCACGCAAATCTCGGTGGCCAAAGCCGACGGTTCCGGCGCACCCCGCCAGCTGACCGATACGCGAACGGCCGAATACAAATCCATGACTTGGATCCAGCCCGAAATCGTCAAGATTCCATCCACCCATTTTGGCGGCGTGATCTACGCCAAGCTGTATCGCGACGCCGCCGCCGGACCCGCCGGCGCGAAGAAGCCCGCCGTGCTTTTCATTCATGGAGCGGGTTATCTGCAGGACGTGCACCTGCGCTACTCCTATTACTTTCGCGAGCAGATGTTCAATAACTTGCTGGCGCACTAGGACTATGCGTGCTCGACATGGATTACCGCGCGTCCGCGGGCTATGGACGCGATTGGCGCACCGCCATCTACCGGCAGATGGGCCATCCTGAGCTGGAGGATCTTCTCGACGGCAAGAAATGGCTGGTCGAGCAGGCGGCGGTCGATCCGAAACACGTCGGCGTGTACGGCGGTTCCTACGGCGGCTTCATGACCTTGATGGCGCTGTTCCGGGCGCCGGGCGAGTTTGCGGCGGGCGCCGCGCTGCGGCCGGTTACCGACTGGATGCAATACAACAATGGCTACACGTCGGGCATCCTGAATGAGCCGCAAGTCGATCCGATCGCCTATGAGCGTTCCTCGCCCATTGAATTTGCGGCCGGCCTGCAGGATGCGCTGCTCATTTGCCACGGCGTGATCGACGACAATGTCCTGTTCGAGGATTCGATGCGCCTGTACGAGCGGCTGATCGAATTGCACAAGAACAATTTCAGCATGTCGCCGTATCCGCTGGATCGGCACGGATTTACCAACGCCGACTCATGGCTCGATGAATACAAGCGGATCTTCCGGCTGTTCGAATCGAATCTGAGGTAGCCATCCGCGCCCGCGGCGGGCGCGGATGCGTTATTTGCCGGCGATTTCCGCAGCCGCGCGGGCGAGAATCGCGGCGATGCGCTGCTGCTCCTCGCGTGAGCTGTGCCATTTGTCGGCGAGCGCGAGTTTCAGGTCGCTCCGAGCGCGATGCAATTCACGTGAGCCGCGCCCCTCATGATCCGGCTCCTCGCCGCTTTCTTCCGCGTCGAGCGCGCGGCGCACCCGCTCCATCCGCTCGCCCACGCGGTCGAATTGAGTGAACAGGGCATCGGCGGTGGAGAGGTGCTTGGCCAAGTGCTGCCTGCCGGACTCGGCGATGCTGTACAGCTTGCGTGACCCATCGACCGCCACGGTCGCATGACCGATCTCTTCGAGATAGGTCAGCGCCGGATACACCATGGCCGGGGCTGGGAACGTAGAAGCCCTTCGAACGCTCGTCGAATTCCTTGATGATTTCGTAGCCATGACAGCGACTTTTCCGCCAACAGTTTGAGTATGAGGAGCTGCAAGTCGCCGGAAGCCAGCTTCCGCTCCATGTCAAACCCGCGCGCCCATCGCCCCCCTGCATGAACCCGTGGCCGAACGGCCCGAAACCTCCGATGGCCGCGATGCCGCCCGAGCAAGAAAGATATGATGAGTCATGCATATTATCTCTCGATATGTTTTAAAACCTATCTTACGATATATGTATCTTACGATAGTGTCAATATCGAACACAGGACAACGCAAAGACTTTCAGCCCACCCCGGTTTGGCCCCGACTTGCATTGACACCCGCTGACGCGCACCGCAAAATACGCGGCTCATTTTGAGGAGGGGTACCCAAGCGGCCAACGGGGGCAGACTGTAAATCTGCTGGCTTATGCCTTCGTAGGTTCGAATCCTACCCCCTCCACCAGCTGGTGTGAGGGTTCGGTGCCATTGGCTTTGCAGCGTGTAGTGCGGGTGTAGTTCAATGGTAGAACGTCAGCCTTCCAAGCTGATCACGTGGGTTCGATTCCCATCACCCGCTCCAAATGGATGCGGCCCACGTAGCTCAGTTGGTAGAGCACGTCCTTGGTAAGGACGAGGTCAGCGGTTCGATCCCGCTCGTGGGCTCCAGATTTTTCTAATTCTTGTTAAGAGGTACTTGCCGTGTCGAAGGGGAAGTTTGAGCGAACGAAGCCGCACGTGAACGTGGGGACGATTGGGCATGTGGACCATGGCAAGACGACCTTGACGGCGGCGCTTGACGAAAGTGATGGCGGAGAAGTATGGCGGGGAGTTCAAGGCCTACGACCAGATTGACAAGGCGCCGGAAGAGAGAGCGCGCGGGATCACGATTGCGACGGCGCACGTGGAGTATCAGAGCGAGAAGCGCCACTACGCGCACGTGGATTGTCCTGGGCATGCGGATTATGTGAAGAACATGATCACGGGAGCGGCGCAGATGGACGGGGCGATTTTGGTGGTATCGGCGGCGGATGGGCCGATGCCGCAGACGCGCGAGCACATTTTGCTGGCGCGCCAGGTGGGTGTGCCGTACATCGTGGTGTTCTTGAACAAAGCGGACATGGTGGACGATGCGGAGTTGTTGGAGCTGGTGGAGATGGAGGTGCGGGATTTGTTGACGCTGTACAAGTTTCCCGGGGACAAGACCCCGATTGTGACGGGTTCGGCGTTGAAGGCGCTGGAGGGGGATACGAGCGAGATTGGGGTGCCCTCGGTGATGAAGCTGGTGAAGGCGATGGATGACTATATTCCGGTGCCGAAGCGGGCGGTGGAAGGGGCATTTTTGATGCCGGTGGAGGATGTGTTTTCGATTTCGGGTCGCGGCACGGTGGTGACGGGGCGGATCGAGCGCGGGATCGTGAAGGTGAACGATGAGGTGGAGATTGTGGGGATTCGCCCGACGCAGAAGACCACGTGCACGGGCGTTGAGATGTTCCGCAAGCTCTTGGATGAGGGTCAGGCGGGGGACAACGTGGGGGTGTTGCTGCGGGGCACGAAGCGCGAGGAAGTGGAGCGCGGGCAGGTGTTGTGCAAGCCCGGCAGCATCACGCCGCACACCAAATTTGAGGCCGAGGTGTATGTGTTGATCGAAAGAAGAAGGCGGGCGGCACACGCCGTTCTTCAAGGGGTACCGGCCGCAGTTTTACTTTCGCACGACCGATGTGACGGGAGCGGTGGAGTTGCCGGAGGGGACCGAGATGGTGATGCCGGGGGACAACATCAAGATCGTGGTGGAGCTGATTGCCCCGATTGCGATGGAGCAGGGGTTGCGCTTCGCGATCCGCGAAGGCGGCAAGACCGTCGGCGCGGGTGTGGTCGCCAAGGTATTGCTTGATCGTGTTTTCAACGGACGGGGTCGCATCGACCCCGTTGATTGTTGCGCGAAGCGCATTGAACAGGGCAGTAGCTCAATTGGCAGAGCGGCGGTCTCCAAAACCGCAGGTTGGGGGTTCGATTCCCTCCTGCCCTGCCACTCGAGCAGGTCCGTACAGTAGGTCAACGGTACATGGCTGAAGTGCAAACATCCGCAGCGGCGCCTCGTCGAAGGACACGGCGCTGATGACGTTGTCGATCTCGCGCTCTTGGCGCGGAATCGTGGCGTTCTATTGGTTCGACGAGATGCCGCTGCCGCTGCGTCTGGCATGGTGGTTGGTGGGCTCGCGGCGGGCGCAGGCCTTTGCTATGGCTCAGCTGGTACGGCCGCGAATTCCGGCAGTTCGCGCAGGCCGCGCGCGTCGAATTGCGCAAGGTGGTATGGCCGAGCCGCGAGGACACGTTCAAGACCACCTATCGTGGTGATCGCGTTTCGCCATCGCGATGGGTTTGTTTTTTTGGGTTCTCGACTGGATTCTGACCTGGATGACCCGGTTGTTGACCGGCCAGCCGCCGGCCTGAGGGACGCGGAGCAGTTATGTCTTTGCGATGGTATGTGGTTCACGCGTATTCGAACTTCGAGCACAAGGTGTCGGAGTCACTGAAGGAGCGCGTCAAACGCGCGGGCCTGGACGCGAAGTTCGGCGAGATTCTCGTGCCCACCGAGGAAGTGGTGGAGATGCGCGACGGGCAGAAGCGCAAGTCCGACCGCAAGTTCTTCCCGGGCTACGTGCTCGTGCAGATGGAGATGGACGAGGACACCTGGCACCTGGTGAAGGAAGTGCCGAAGGTGCTGGGCTTCATCGGCGGCACCAGCGACAAGCCGGCAGCGATCACCGACAAGGAAGCCATGTCGATTCTGCGCCGCGTCGAAGAGGGCGTGGACAAGCCGAAGCCGAAGGTGCTGTTCGAACCCGGCGAAGTGGTGCGCGTGACCGATGGGCCGTTCAATGACTTCAACGGCGTGGTCGAGTCGGTGAATTACGAAAAGAACCGGCTGCAGGTGGCGGTGCAGATCCTGGGGCGTTCGACGCCCGTGGAATTGGATTTCTCGCAGGTCGAGAAGGGCTGATTTATTGCGACGGCGTCGCTTTGACGCCGTCGAATGTTGGCGCGAAGCGCCTGACAAGGGGAGCTTTCCGCGAGGAACGGCGTTTGCACCCACAGGAGCGATCAGATGGCGAAGAAAGTCACCGGCTATATCAAGCTGCAGATCCCTGCAGGCCAGGCCAACCCCAGCCCGCCAGTGGGCCCTGCGTTGGGCCAACAGGGCGTCAACATCATGGAGTTCTGCAAGGCATTCAATGCGCAGACCCAGAGCCTTGGAAAAAGGATTACCGACCCCAGTAGTGATCACGGTATACAGCGACCGCAGCTTTACCTTCATCATGAAGACGCCGCCGGCGTCGGTGCTGATCGCCAAGGCGCTCGGCATCCCCAAGGGCAGCGCCACGCCGAATACCGCCAAAGTCGGCAAAGTGATCTCGCGCAAGCAGCTCGAGGACATCGCCAAGGTGAAAATGCCTGATCTGACAGCGGCCGATCTGGAGGCGGCCGTGCGCACCATCGCCGGCAGCGCCCGCAGCATGGGCGTTGACGTGGAGGGAGTGTGACATGCCTGCCGTAGCAAACGAACCAAGACCTGGAAAGAGAAGCTGCCGCCGGGCAAGAGCTATCCCGATCGACGATGCGCTTAAACTCGTGAAGGAATTCGCCACCGCGAAGTTCAATGAGTCGGTGGACGTGTCGGTGAATCTCGGCGTGGATGCCACCAAGTCGGACCAACAGGTACGCGGTTCGACCGTGATGCCGCACGGCACCGGCAAGACGGTGCGCGTGGCGGTATTCACCCAGGGCAAGAATGCCGAGGCCGCCAAGGCGGCCGGCGCGGACATCGTTGGTTTCGAGGATCTGGCCGAGAAGGTGAAGGCCGGACAGATCGATTTCGACGTGGTGATCGCCAGTCCCGATGCCATGCGCATCGTCGGTCAGCTCGGGCAGATCCTGGGTCCTCGCGGCCTCATGCCGAACCCCAAGGTGGGCACGGTCACGCCGAATGTGGCGGGAGCGGTGAAGAACGCGAAGTCCGGGCAGGTCCGCTATCGCACCGACAAGGCGGGCATCGTGCACGCGCAGATCGGCCGCGCGAATTTCGAGCCGAGCGCGCTGAAGGAGAATCTGCTGGCGCTGGTGGCGATCTGCAGAAGATCAAACCCGCGACCTCGAAGGGCGTTTACCTGAAGAAGCTGACCGTCTCCTCGACCATGGGTCCGGGAGTCGCGGTCGATCAGTCGAGTCTGGGTCTGGTGAAAATTTAGAGCGCATGAAGATGCGAGCGGATTGATGGAGGGTTGCGGGAAGCCGCGAGGCCGATCGCACCCCACCGTCGAAGACCGCAGGCGGGCCGAGCTTCGATGGAATCTTCAGGGCTCTTAAAGACAGCCTGCGCAGATGGTGGGACCCGAATCAGGAATGCCTGGTGAAGGTCGCACCAATGAGTACGGCGGCGTACTCAAAGGGTGGGTGCGAGACGGCGGCGTTGGCATCCTGGTGTGTGACGCTTCTCTACGGGGGACCTAAGATGGCACTCAAGTTGGAAGAGAAGAAAGTCGTGGTGGCAGAGGTCAACGCGGTCGCGGCGAAAGCCCTGTCCGTGGTCGGCGCCGAGAACCGTGGCTTGACCGTGACGCAGATGACCGACCTGCGCGCCAAGGCGCGCAAGGAAGGCGTGTACCTGCGGATCGTCAAGAACACGCTCGCGCGCAAGGCCGTTGCCGGCACTTCTTTCGAGTGCATTTCTCCGGCGCTGAAAGGACCGATCGTCCTGGCATTTTCCAACGACGATCCGGGCGCTGCCGCCCGCATCGTCAAGGCGTTTGCGAAGGACAACGACAAGCTGGTGACGACGCTCGTGTCGCTTGGGCGGGCAATTGCTCAAGGCCGATTCGACTCGAGCGCGTGGCTTCATTGCCCACGCGCGCGCAGGCGGTGTCGAAGACTGTTGGGTCGTGCTGCAAGGCGCCGATTGCGAAGTTCGTTGGTACGTTGGCCGCCCCCAACTCGAAGTTGGTGCGGACGTTGGCTGCTGTTCTTGAAGCCAAGAAGAGCGCCGAGGCGGCGGCGACCAATTAAACCTGATTCGGGTTTGGACAAACCTTCATATTTATTTGGAGACGATAATGGCTGTTACGAAAGACGAAATCCTCGATGCGATTTCCAAGATGTCCGTCATGGAAGTGGTCGAGCTGATTGCCGACATGGAAAAGAAGTTCAACGTCACGGCGGCTGCTCCGGTAGCGGCGGCGGCGGCGGGCGGCGGCGGCGGTGCGGCGGCTCCGGCTGCCGAAGCGCAGACCGAATTCACCGTGACCATGACCGAGTTCGGCGCCAACAAAGTCGGCGTCATCAAGGTCATCCGCGAGATCACCGGCTTGGGCTTGAAGGAAGCGAAGGATCTGGTCGAAGGCGCGCCTTCGACCGTCAAGGAAGGCATTCCGAAGGCGGATGCCGAAACCATCAAGAAGAAGCTCGAGGACGCCGGCGCCAAGGCTGCAATCAAGTAGTGATTATTGCCGATATGCGCAGTTCGATGGTTGCCGCTGAAAGCCAGCGGCAGCCTTCGGCTGCGCTTCTGATTTCGAATTTTAGGGCGGGGCCGTTGCGGCGCCCGTTAAATGTGGCGCGCGAGCGCCTGGAAAGGGCGAAACGCCTGGAGATGAGCTGACATGGCCTATTCTTTCACCGAAAAGAAGCGCATCCGCAAGAACTTTGGCAAGCGTCCGAGCATCCTCGGCACGCCATATCTGCTGGCGATCCAGCTGGATTCGTACCGGCGGTTCTTGCAGGCGGATACGCGCGGAATCCAAACGCGACGAGATCGGCCTGCACGCCGCCTTCGACAGCGTGTTCCCCATCTCCAGCTACTCCGGGCAACGCGACGCTCGAGTACGTGAGCTATCGCCTGGGCGAGCCGGTGTTCGACGTGAAGGAATGCCAGCTGCGCGGCCTCACCTACGCGGCGCCGCTGCGCGTGAAAGTGCGCCTGGTGGTGCTCGACAAGGAAGCCAGCGGCGCGAAGAAGCCGGTCAAGGACGTGCGCGAGCAGGAAGTGTATCTGGGCGAACTGCCGCTGATGACCGACAACGGCACGTTCATCATCAACGGCACCGAACGCGTCATCGTGTCGCAGCTGCACCGCAGCCCGGGCGTGTTCTTCGATCACGACCGCGGCAAAACCCATTCGTCGGGCAAGCTGCTGTTCTCCGCGCGGATCATTCCGTATCGCGGTTCGTGGCTGGACTTCGAGTTCGACCCGAAGGATTGCGTGTTCGCGCGCATCGATCGGCGCCGCAAACTGCCGGTGACCATCATCCTGCGCGCTCTCGGGCTAACCGAGGAGCAGATTCTCGACATGTTCTTCGAGAAGAACGTGTTCCATTTGTCGAAGAAGGAAATCGAATTCGAAATCATCCCGCAGCGGCTGCGCGGCGAGACCGCCGCGTTCGAGATCCGCGTCGGCAAGAAAGTCATCGTCGAGGAAGGCCGCCGCATCACGGCGCGCCACGTGCAGCGAGCTCGAAGAAGCCGGCGTCAAGCGCCTGCCGGTGCCGACCGAATACCTGCAGGGCAAAGTGCTGGCGCACGACATCGTCAACACCGAGACCGGCGAAATCCTGGCGAAGGCCAATGAAATCCTCACCGTTCCGACGGTGGCGCAAGCTCATCGAAAGCGGCGTCACCGAGATCCGCACGCTGTACGTCAACGATCTGGACCGCGGTCCGTATATCTCGGACACGCTGCGCATAGATCCGACCAAGACGCGCCTCGAGGCGCTGGTGGAAATCTACCGCATGATGCGTCCCGGCGAGCCGCCGACCAAGGACGCGGCCGAGAACCTGTTTCAGAACCTGTTCTTCAACGGCGAGCGCTACGACCTGTCGCCGGTGGGGCGCATGAAGTTCAACCGCCGCGTGGGCCGCGAGGAAATCACCGGTTCGGGCGTACTGAGCAAGGAAGACATCATCGAGGTCATGAAGACCTTGATCGACATCCGCAACGGCAACGGCCACGTGGACGACATCGATCACTTGGGCAACCGCCGCGTGCGCAGCGTCGGCGAGATGGCGGAGAACGCCTTCCGCATCGGCCTGGTGCGCGTCGAGCGCGCCGTCAAGGAGCGCCTGACGATCGCCGAAAGCGAGCCGATCATGCCGCAGGAAATGATCAACGCCAAGCCGGTCGCGGCCGCGGTGAAGGAATTCTTCGGTTCCTCGCAGCTGTCGCAGTTCATGGACCAGAACAATCCGCTCTCGGAAGTCACGCACAAGCGCCGCGTCTCGGCGCTCGGCCCGGGCGGCCTGACGCGCGAACGCGCCGGATTCGAAGTTCGCGACGTGCATCCGACGCATTACGGGCGGGTGTGCCCGATCGAAACGCCGGAAGGTCCGAACATCGGTTTGATCAACTCGCTGGCGGTCTATGCGCGCACCAACGATTACGGGTTCCTCGAGACTCCGTACCGCCGGGTCGCCAACGGCAAGGTGACCGATCAAGATCGACTATCTGTCGGCGATCGAGGAAGGCCAGTACGTGATTGCGCAGGCGAATGCGACCCTGAACGAAAAAGGCGAGTTCGTCGATGACCTGATCTCCTGCCGCACGCAGAACGAGTTCACGCTGTCGTCGCCCGACAAGATCAACTTACATGGACGTCTCGCCGAAGCAGATCGTGTCGGTGGCGGCCTCGTTGATTCCGTTCCTGGAACATGACGATGCGAACCGCGCACTCATGGGATCGAACATGCAGCGCCAGGCGGTTCCGACGCTGCGTTCGGAAACGCCGCTGGTGGGCACCGGCATGGAGCGGGCGGTCGCCATCGACTCCGGCGTCACCGTGGTGGCGCGGCGCGGCGGCAGCGTCGATTCGGTCGATGCGTCGCGCATCGTGGTGCGCGTCAACGACGATGAAACGACGGCGGGCGAACCGGGCGTCGATATCTATTCGTTGACCAAGTACACGCGTTCGAACCAGAACACCTGCATCAATCAGCGGCCGCTGGTCAATGCCGGCGATGCCATCAAGCGCGGCGACGTGCTGGCGGATGGTCCGTCGACGGATTTGGGCGAACTCGCGCTGGGCCAGAACCTGCTGGTGGCTTTCATGCCCTGGAACGGCTACAACTTCGAGGACTCCATCCTGATCTCGGAGCGCGTGGTCGAGGAAGATCGCTTCACCACCATTCACATCGAGGAGCTGACCTGCGTCGCGCGCGACACCAAGCTGGGACCGGAGGAAATCACCGCCGACATCCCCAACGTGGGCGATTCGGCGCTGGCGAAGCTCGATGAGGCGGGCATCGCCTTCATCGGCGCGGAAGTGCGCGCCGGCGACATTCTGGTCGGCAAGGTCACGCCGAAGGGCGAGACCCAGCTGACGCCGGAAGAGAAGCTGCTGCGGGCGATCTTCGGCGAGAAGGCTTCCGACGTGAAGGACACGTCGCTTGCGCGTGCCGCCCGGCATGGACGGCACGGTGATCGACGTGCGCGTGTTCACCCGCGACGGCGTCGAAAAGGACTCGCGCGCGCTGGCGATCGAGAAATCGGAGCTCGAGCGGGTGCGCAAGGACCTGGCCGATCAGCAGCGCATCCTGGAAGACGACTTGTTCCAGCGCGTGCGCGGCATGATCGAGGGCAAGGCCGCCGAAGCCGGCCCGAAGAAGATCAAGCCGGGCACGCAGATCGACGATGCGTACCTGGCGGACCTGCCGCGCGAACAGTGGTTCGAGATCCGCTTCAAGGACGAAGAGGTCGAACGCGCAGCTCGAAACCGTCTCCGAGCGGCTGAAGGGCCAGCGCAAGGCGTTCGAGAAGCGCTTCGAGGAGAAGAAGGCGAAGATCACCGCGGGCGACGATCTGGCTCCCGGCGTGCTCAAGATGGTCAAGGTGTACCTGGCGGTGAAGCGCCGCGTGCAGCCGGGCGACAAGATGGCGGGACGCCACGGCAACAAGGGCGTGATCTCCTCCATCGTTCCGGTCGAGGACATGCCCTACATGGCCGACGGCACGCCGGTGGACATCGTGCTGAACCCGCTGGGCGTGCCGTCGCGCATGAACATCGGGCAGATCCTCGAGACCCACCTGGGCTGGGCCGCGAAGGGCCTGGGCGCCAAGATCGGCAAGATGCTGGAGGCCCAGCACGCGGTCGTCGAGATCTGCGCAAGTTCTTCGGGCCAGGTCTACAACGAGACCGGCGGCCAGAAGGAGGACATCAAGTCCATGAGCGACGCCGAAGTCATCGAGCTGGCGAGCAACCTGCAGCACGGCGTGCCGATGGCGACGCCGGTGTTCGACGGCGCGAGCGAAGAGGAAATCAAGAGCCTTCTGACGCTCGCGGACCTGCCGACCTCGGGCCAGACGACGCTGCACGACGGCCGCACCGGCGAGCAGTTCGAGCGGCCGGTGACGGTGGGCTACATGTACATGCTGAAGTTGAACCACCTGGTCGACGACAAGATGCATGCGCGTTCCACCGGGCCGTACAGCCTGGTCACCCAGCAGCCGCTGGGCGGCAAGGCGCAGTTCGGCGGCCAGCGTTTCGGCGAGATGGAAGTGTGGGCGCTCGAGGCTTATGGCGCCGCGTACACCCTGCAGGAAATGCTCACGGTCAAGTCGGACGACGTCAACGGACGCACGCAGATGTACAAGGCGATTGTCGACGGCAACCATGAAATGAAAGCCGGCATGCCGGAATCGTTCAATGTCCTGGTCAAGGAGATACGTTCCCTGGCCATCAACATCGAACTAGAGAGCGAGGCCTAATCAATGAAAGACTTACTCAAGTTGTTCAAGCAGCAAGTGCCGGTCGAGAACTTCGACTCGATCAAGATCGGCCTGGCTTCGCCGGACATGATCCGCTCCTGGTCGTACGGCGAAGTGAAGAAGCCGGAAACCATCAACTACCGCACCTTCAAGCCGGAGCGCGACGGTCTGTTCTGCGCGAAGATCTTCGGGCCGGTGAAGGATTACGAGTGCCTGTGCGGCAAGTACAAGCGCCTGAAGCATCGCGGCGTGGTGTGCGAGAAGTGCGGCGTCGAGGTGACCCAGTCCAAGGTGCGCCGCGAGCGCATGGGCCACATCGAACTGGCGAGCCCGACCGCGCACATCTGGTTCCTGAAATCGCTGCCCTCGCGCATCGGCCTGATGCTCGACATGACCCTGCGCGAAATCGAGCGCGTGCTGTATTTCGAGGCCTTCGTGGTCGTCGATCCGGGCATGACCTCGCTGCAGCGCGGCCAGCTGCTCACCGACGAGATGTATCTGGAGTCGATCGAAGAGCACGGCGACGAGTTCGACGCGCGCATGGGCGCCGAAGCGGTGCATGAGCTGCTCAAGTCGATGGATCTGCCTGCCGAGGTGGTCAAGGTCCGCGAGGACATGGCGAACACCAACTCCGAGACCAAGATCAAGCGGCTGTCGAAGCGCCTGAAGCTCATCGAAGCTTTCATGGAATCGGGCAACAAGCCGGAGTGGATGGTGCTCACCGTGCTGCCGGTGCTGCCGCCCGACCTGCGTCCGCTGGTGCCGCTCGACGGCGGCCGCTTCGCGACCTCCGACTTGAACGATCTGTACCGCCGCGTCATCAACCGCAACAACCGTCTGCGCCGGCTGCTGGAGCTGAACGCGCCGGACATCATCGTGCGCAACGAAAAGCGCATGCTGCAGGAAGCGGTGGATGCGCTGCTCGACAACGGCCGCCGCGGCCGTGCCATCACCGGCACCAACAAGCGCCCGCTGAAGTCGCTGGCCGACATGATCAAGGGCAAGCAGGGCCGGTTCCGCCAGAACCTGCTCGGCAAGCGCGTCGATTACTCGGGCCGCTCGGTCATCGTCGTCGGCCCGACGCTGCGCCTGCATCAGTGCGGATTGCCGAAGAAGATGGCGCTGGAGCTGTTCAAGCCGTTCATCTTCTCCAAGCTGCAGCTGCGCGGCGAAGCCTCGACCATCAAGGCCGCGAAGCGCCTGGTGGAGCGCGAGGGACCCGAAGTGTGGGACATCCTGGAAGAAGTGATCCGCGAGCATCCGGTGCTGCTGAACCGCGCTCCGACCCTGCATCGTCTCGGCATTCAGGCGTTCGAGCCGGTGCTGATCGAGGGCAAGGCGATCCAGCTGCATCCGCTGGTCTGCACCGCATTCAACGCGGACTTCGACGGCGACCAGATGGCCGTGCACGTGCCGCTGTCCATCGAGGCGCAGCTCGAAGCGCGCGCGCTGATGATGTCCTCCAACAACATCCTCTCGCCCGCGAACGGCGATCCCGATCATCGTGCCGTCGCAGGACGTGGTGCTGGGGCTGTACTACATGACGCGCGAGCGCGTGGGCGCCAAGGGCGAAGGCATGGCGTTCGGCGATGTCGCCGAAGTGCATCGCGCCTATGAGAGCCGCAACATCGACCTGCAGGCCAAGGTCAAGGTGCGCCTGACCGAGCACATCCGCGACGCCGGCGGACAGCTGGTCACAACACGTGCGCGTGGTCGACACCACGGCGGGCCGCGCGCTGCTGTCCGAGATCCTGCCGCAGGGTCTGTCGTTCGATGCCATCAACCAGGACATGACCAAGAAGACCATCTCCGGGACGATCAACGCGTGCTACCGCACCGTGGGCCTGAAGGAAACGGTCGTGTTCGCGGACCAGTTGATGTACACCGGCTTCCATTACGCGACCCGCGCGGGCGTGTCCATCGGCGTGGACGACATGGTCGTGCCGCAGCAGAAGACCAAGATCCTGGCGACGGCCGAGAAAGAGGTGAAGGAGATCCAGGAGCAATACTCCTCCGGGTCTGGTCACCAACGGCGAGCGCTACAACAAGGTGGTCGACATCTGGTCGCGCACCAACGACCAGGTGGCCAAGGCCATGATGGAGAAGCTGGGCACCGACGAGGTGACCGATACCAAGGGCAACAAGGTTCGTCAGAAGTCGTTCAATTCCATCTTCATGATGGCCGATTCCGGCGCGCGCGGCTCCGCCGCGCAGATCCGCCAGCTCGCCGGCATGCGCGGCCTGATGGCGAAGCCGGACGGCTCCATCATCGAGACGCCGATCACCGCGAACTTCCGCGAAGGCTTGAACGTACTGCAGTACTTCATCTCGACCCACGGCGCGCGCAAGGGCCTGGCCGACACCGCGCTGAAGACCGCGAACTCCGGCTATCTGACGCGGCGTCTGGTCGACGTGGCGCAGGACCTGGTGGTCACCGAGATCGATTGCGGCACCGTCAACGGCCTGTCCATCACCCCGATCGTCGAAGGCGGCGATGTGGTCGAAGGCCTGGGCGAGCGCGTCCTGGGCCGCGTGGTCTCCGAGGATGTGGTCGTCGCCGCCACGGCGAAGTGCTGGTCAAGGCCGGCGTGCTTGATCGACGAGAAGCTGGTCAAGCTCCTCGAGAAGATGGGCATCGACCAGGTCATGGTGCGTTCGCCCATCACCTGCGAAACCCGCTACGGCGTGTGCGCGCAGTGCTACGGCCGCGACCTGGGCCGCGGCCATCGCATCAACATCGGCGAGGCGGTGGGCGTCATCGCGGCGCAGTCCATCGGCGAGCCGGGCACGCAGCTCACCATGCGTACCTTCCACGTCGGCGGCGCGGCCTCGCGGGCGGCGGCGGCCAACGGCGTCGAGGTCAAGAGCAAGGGCACCATCCGCCTGCACAACATCAAGACCGTGCGTCACGAGAAGGGCCACCTGGTCGCGGTGTCGCGCTCCGGCGAATTGGGCGTGGTGGACGAGTTCGGCCGGGAGCGCGAGCGCTACAAGATTCCGTACGGCGCCACCATCACCGTGAACGATGCGGACGTCGTGGTCGGCCGGTCAGTCGGTCGCCAACTGGGATCCGCATACCCACCCCGTGGTCACGGAAGTGGCCGGCATGATCAAGTTCTCCGACTTCGTCGACGGCATCACCGTCACGACCCAGGTGGACGATGTCACCGGCCTGACCAGCGACCGTGGTCCTGGATCCGAAGCAGCGCGGTTCGGGCGGCAAGGATCTGCGTCCGGTCGTGCGCCTGACCAATGCCAAGGGCAAGGAAGTCACCTTCGCCAACACCGACATTCCGGCCGTGTACGCGCTGCCCGCGGGCGCCATCGTCAGCCTGGAGGACGGGGCCAAGGTGTCCGTGGGCGATGTCATCGCGCGTATCCCGCAGGAGTCCTCCAAGACCCGCGACATCACCGGCGGTCTGCCGCGCGTGGCCGATCTGTTCGAGGCGCGCAAGCCGAAGGACTCGGCGATTCTGGCGGAGCGCTCGGGCACGGTCAGCTTCGGCAAGGAGACCAAGGGCAAGCGCCGCTTGATCATCACGCAACGAAAGCAGCGACAAGTACGAGGAGCTGATCCCGAAGTGGCGCCATCTCAACGTGTTCGAAGGCGAACAGGTCGAGAAGGGCGAAGTCATCGCCGACGGCGAGCCGAACCCGCATGACATCCTGCGGCTTGCAGGGCGTCGAGGCGCTGGCCAACTACCTGGTTCGCGAAATCCAGGACGTGTACCGGCTGCAGGGCGTCAAGATCAACGACAAGCATATCGAGGTCATCGTGCGGCAGATGCTGCGCAAGATCGAAGTGCTGGATGCCGGCGATTCGGCGCTGCTGCAGCGGCGAGCAGATGGATCGCGGCCGGCTGCTCGACGTCATCGCCAGGCAGAAGACCGAGGGCAAGCACCAGTCGACCTGGGAACCGCTGCTGTTGGGCATAACCAAGGCGTCGCTGGCGACCGAGTCCTTCATCTCGGCGGCATCGTTCCAGGAGACCACCCGCGTCCTCACCGAGGCGGCGGTCCGGGGTCTGAAGGACGACCTGCGCGGCCTGAAGGAAAACGTCATCGTTGGCCGCCTGATTCCCGCGGGCACCGGCTTCGCGTATCATGCGCGGCGTCGACGCGCTTCGGACGACAGCCGCCGCCGCAGCTTCATGGATGTGAGCGGCGGTATGGGCGACTCGGACGACGCAGTACCGGCGGGGGACACGGAAGCAGCCGAATAGAACGATAACGAGCAATTAAAAAAATGGCCTCGGATCCGTCAGGGTTCGGGGCCTTTTTTTTGGCTGACCCGGCCGACGTGACGCATCTTGGCCGGGGACGCGCCAGTTGGCGGAAAAGGTCTCAGATGATCTTTACACGCATCACGGAGCTCGAGGGCAGGATTTTGCCGTCGAGCAGATTGCCGTGCTGATCGAGAACGTCCCAGCCCGAATTGGCGATGTAGTAAAAATAGCCGCCGACCACGACTCCATGCGTGGGATCGCCGAGCGTCGGAGTGGCGCGCTCGAGGATGGACTCGGATAGCACCCGGGTCTTTTGCGCCGTCAAAGCGAACCTCACCACGCGTTCAGGCGATGTCCCGTTCTGCGTCGCGATGAGCGTGTTTCCCAGAGCGTAAAGCCCGTCGATGCCGCTCAAGGCATGCCTGCCTTCCATCGGGATCCATACGACTTGCCTGGTATTCAGGTCGAGCAGGCCAACACCGCGCGCATAGTCCGGCACAAGGACATGGTTGCCATCCTCCAGAACCGCGGGCGTTTGCGGCGACACGAAATCGCCGGCATCGATGCGCTCGACGCTCCGAGCGTTGCCATCGACCCGGTACACGCCGCCGTGCTCGCCGTCGGACACGATCGGATCGCCGTTCGCCGCCAGCGCCATGTCCCCCAATGCGGTTTTTGGCGGCCCTTCAACCCGATGCAGAAGCTTCCCTGATCGCAGGTCGTATTGCAGGATCGCGGATCTTCCCCAATCTTCCTTCGCGACGCTTGCGAAGCCGTCCAAGGCCACTTCGGTCGCCCATAGAACCCGCCGGCGTGAATCGACCTTCAGGGCCATCATGGGCCACCGATCCGGCGCGCCGGCGAACACTTTGGTGCGGCCGGCCATGTTCACCTGAAGGATCTGCTTTCCGAGGACCGCGCTGATATAGAAGAGCTTCGTTTCGGGATCGTAGTCGATGTCCTCGGGAATTCGAGCCGCGCTTCCCAAACGGAAAACTTCGCCGGCCAGCGATTTGCTCGCGGCGTTCGCGGCCATTCCGGCGAAAATGCGCTGATATCGGGGCAGACTGCGCAGCGCGTCGAATGATTTGGCTTTCAGCACCTCCTGGTCCGCCTGGCCCATCGCCACGAATTGAGCGAAGCTGCGCAGCGCCTCATCGGGCTTTTGCGCGAAGGATTCGGCGCTCATCAGCTGCAGCACGGCGCGCGGCGAGCCGTTGAGAAATGCATACATTGATTGAGCCGCGGCCAGGTAGGCCGGGGCGTCTGCGCTCTCGTGGGCGCGGCGCAGCTCCGTCTGCAACCGCGCAAATTGGTCGATTGCCGCCGGCGCTTGCGCGGCTCGCGCGGATTGCGCGAACAGCAAGGCGGGAAACGTCACGGCGACGGCAATCAGTCGTGTAAGGGCATTCACCGGGCAGATCTCCCAAGCTTCTGACGGATCACTGCATGATATCGGCGCTGAGTCGCAAGGCTGTCTGAATTGCGCAATTTTAGAAGAGACGTGATCCGAATCACGTTTTTATCCATGGGCGCCATTATTCTTGGCGCATGTTATTTCTCTCCGCCTTTGCCCGCCTGATTCCGCCCGAGCCCGAGGCGAACGATTTACTGGCCGAATCGCGCGCAACCCTCGGGCATGTGGGATTGACGATCATCGCGATCGTCTTCGTGCTCGTGACCTTCTGGAAAAGCTGATCCCGCGCCTCTTGGCCGGGCGCGTGAGCCGCTCAGCCGCCCGCAGATAACAAGCCGGTCAGATCGCGCATGCGCTCGAAAGTATGGTGCGCACCGGCGTCGATGAGTCGGTGTTTGGGTGTCAGCGCGCAATAGCCGAAAACCGTCATGCCGGCCGCAACGCCGGCCTTGACGCCGGTCGGCGTGTCCTCGACGACGGCGCAGTCCGGGGGCGGCACGCCTTGCAGGCGTGCCGCGTGCAAGAACACGTCCGGGAACGGCTTGCTCCGAGCGACTTCGGTGACGCTATACATTTTCCCGCGAAACTGCGGCAGCAGTCCGGTTATCCCCAAGGTCGTTTGCATTTTTTCGTGGGTTCCGCTGGATGCCACGCAAAAGGGTATGCGCAGCGCGGCCAGCACCGTCTCGATATCGGCAACCGCCTTCAGTTCCGCCCGCAACGCGGTCTCGGAGCGCTTCTGATATTCCTCGACAAACCGCTGCGGCACCTCGCGGCCGAGCAATTGGCTGATGATCTGCAGGCATTGCGGCATGGAGCGGCCGACAAACCGTTCGAACATGTCCTCGAGCGATAGAGCCAGCCCCAGCTCGTTCAGCATTTGCGCGAATACCCGATTGGTGATCAATTCGCTGTCCACCAGCACGCCGTCGCAATCGAAGATGACCAGCCCAAAGCGGTTTTGTACCGCCCCGTTGCCGCGAATTGCCTGGGTCGCCATGAATGTCGGGCATTATGCCGCATCACATTGACTTTCCAGCAGCCCTGCGCTATCTGCCACGTTCTTCAAGGAGTCGAAGCCATGCTCTATCTGGTGCTCGGAATGATGCTGTTCCTCGGGATACATTCGATATCGATCGTGGCGCCGGCGTGGCGCGACCGGACGGCGGCCGGCTTGGGCAATGCCTGGAGGGGCATTTATTCACTGATATCCATCGCGGGCTTGGTCTTGATCGTCTGGGGATATGGCATCGCGCGCCGCAGTCCGGTGATGCTCTACGCGCCGCCGGCCTGGACTCATTACCTCACGGCCGTTCTCATGCTTCCCGTGTTCACCCTGTTTTTGGCGGCGTACCTTCCCGGCCGCATCAAAGGCGCTGTCCAGCATCCCATGCTGTTCAGCGTCATGCTTTGGGCGGCTGCGCATCTGGCAGCGACCGGCATGCTTGCCGACGTGGTGCTATTCGGCGGCTTCCTTGGGTGGGCGGTCGCCGACCGCGTTTCGTTCGGACGGCGCACGCAACGGGCGATCCCCATGGCGCCGGCGACGAAGCTCAATGACCTCATCGCCGTCGCCGGCGGCCTGGTTATTTACGTTGTTTTCGTGCTGTGGCTTCATGTCCGACTGATCGGAGTTCAGCCATTGCCGATATAGCAACGCATGCGGCCGAGGCATGAGCGACGCAGGCATCAAAATCATCCGCCGCTGCTCCTTCAGCGCGACGACCTGGAAGAACGGCGGCGGCATCACCCACGAAGCAATCCGGGTGCCGCCAGCCGGCGATCAATTTCTGTGGCGCGTCAGCCTGGCGCAAATCGATTCCTCGGGCCCGTTTTCGGAATTCTCGGGCTACGATCGCAAGATGGCGCTGCTGCAGGGCCGCGGGATCGCGCTGGCATTCGGCAACGGGGACGCCTGCGAGCTGCGCAGCGTGGGCGATTACGTGGAATTCGACGGCGCATGGCCGGCCCGCTGCGACCTGCTCGATGGACCGTGCGTGGACCTGAATCTCATGGTGGCCAAATCGCTGCGCGCGGCGGCGCGCGTCGAGCGGCGGCAGCAAGCGGCGACGGTGGCCGCAAGTCCGGGCGAAACGACCTTGATATTGGGTATTTTGCATCCCTTGTTGCTGACCGGCGGGGGGCAAGCCACGCGGCTGGAGCCTTGGGACCTTGCTATCCTCGAGGACTGCAGCGTCCATTTGAGCATAATCACCCCCGCCGGGGATTCTGCCCCGAGTGCAGTGTTTATTGCGACGATTAGCCCTTAAAATCAGAGACCATGGCCGCCAACCCGCAACCGCCCGCTTCGAGCGCTTCTCTGGAAGATCTGCGCAGGGCAATTCGCGAACACGGCGCCTGGCCGGAGAACCAGGCGGTCCAAGGGTTATTGCATAGCCTGGAACTCACCGGCGGCGCCCGCCATCGCGCCGTCGCCCTGGCTATGAAATTGGTCGAAGGCGCCCGCGCACGGCGCGATGAGCGCCCCTTCCTCGACGCCTTCCTTCAGGAATTCGGCTTGTCGAATCAGGAAGGCATTGCACTCATGTGCATTGCCGAAGCGCTGCTGCGCATTCCCGATGATGTCACCGCGGATCGATTGATCGCCGAGAAGCTCAGCACCGGCGACTGGTCCGCTCACTCAGGCCAATCGGAATCCTTGTTCGTCAATGCCTCCACCTGGGGGCTGATGCTCACCGGCGGCATTCTCGATCTGGATCCTTCCATCAAGTCCGATGCGACCGGCTGGATGCGCAAGCTGACGCGCAAGGCGGGCGAACCCGTGGTGCGCCTGGCCGTGCGGCGCGCGATGAAAATCATCGGCGGCGAGTTCGTCGTCGGGCGCAGCATCGAGGAGGCGCTGGCCCGCAGCGCCCGGGAAGCCGAAGTGGCCCTGTGCTCGTTCGATATGCTGGGTGAAGGCGCGCGCACGCTCGAGGATGCCGCGCGCTACTTGAAGTCCTATCAACACGCCATCGATGTCATCGGATCGACCGCGGCCGGGCGCGCCGTTCACGAAGTGTCGAGCATCTCCATCAAACTGTCGGCCTTGGAGCCTCGCTATAGCCTGCTGCAGCACGAGCGCGTCATGCACCGGCTGGTGCCGCGAGTGCTGGATCTGGCGCGGCGGGCGGCACGGCTCGGCATTCAACTGACGATCGACGCCGAAGAAGCGGACCGGCTGGATCTCTCCCTGGACATCATCGAAGCACTGGCGAAAGACCCGGCCACCCGGGAGTGGCCGGGCCTCGGGCTCGCCGTGCAAGCCTACGGCAAGCGCGCTCCCGGACGTCATCGATTGGGTTGCCGCCGCTGCGCGCCAATACGGCCGGCGCATGACGGTGCGTTTGGTCAAGGGTGCTTATTGGGACACCGAGATCAAGCGTGCCCAGGAGCGGGGACTCGAAGGTTATCCGGTGTACACCCGCAAGGTAACCACTGATGTGTCGTATTTGGCCTGCGTCGGCAGGCTGTTCAAATACAATGATTTGATCTACCCGCAATTCGCTACGCATAACGCGCACAGCATCGCCGCGGTGCTGGAACTCGCGCCCGCGAACGCGAACTTCGAATTTCAGCGGCTGCATGGCATGGGCCGGCTGCTGTATGCCGAGGCTGCCCGCCAGGTCACCGACTTCCCGCCGGTGCGGGTGTATGCGCCGGTCGGCGAACACAAGGACCTGCTCGCCTACCTGGTGCGGCGCCTTCTCGAGAATGGCGCCAACACTTCCTTCGTCAATCGCTTCATGGATGACCAGGTTCCGGTAGTCGAGATCGTCCGCGATCCGATCTCGGAACTCGAGCGCTTGGATTCCTATGCCCATCCCCGCCTGCCGCTACCGGCTGCGCTGTACTCCGACCGGCGCAATTCGCGCGGAATCGATCTCGGAGATCCGCGCGAGCTGGAAACACTGCGCGTGGAAATTTCGACTCACCGCGCGGGTAGAGCCGGGTCGCTGAACGCCGGTCCGATCATCAACGGTCAGCTGCTGCCGGGAAAAGCGCATGCGGTGACCAATCCGGCCGACCGCCGCGACCAGGTGGGCGGCACGCGCGACGCGACGCCCGAGGAAATCAAACTGGCGTTCGACGCCGGCGCCGCGGCGCAGAGCGCCTGGAATGCGAGCGGCGGCGATGCGCGCGCCGATTGCCTGGAAAAAGCGGCGCAGCTGCTGGAGTCGGACCGCGCGGCGTTTCACGAACTATTGGTGCGCGAAGCGGGCAAGACGGTCGCGGACGCCATTTCGGAGGTGCGTGAAGCGGTGGATTTCTGCCGTTACTATGCGTTGCGCGCGCGCAAGCAGTTCGCGGCTGCCGAGCGCCTCGAGGGACCCACCGGCGAGACCAACGAGCTGATGCTGGCGGGACGCGGCGTATTCGCCTGCATCAGTCCGTGGAACTTTCCGCTGGCGATTTTTGCCGGTCAAGTGAGCGCGGCGCTCGCGGCAGGCAATGCGGTGGTCGCGAAGCCGGCCGAACCCACGCCGTTGATTGCGGCGCGATTCATTCGCCTGCTGCACCAGGCGGGCGTGCCGCCGCAAGCCGCTGCACCTGGTGCCGACGCCCGGACGCTTGTTCGGAGAAGTTGCGCTGGCGCATCCGGCGCTTGCCGGCGTCGCGATGACCGGCTCGACGGCCACGGCGCAGACGATCAATCGTGCCATGGCCGCGCGCGGCGGAATTATCGTGCCGCTGATCGCCGAGACCGGCGGACTGAATGCCATGATCGTGGATTCAACCGCGCTCCCGGAACAAGTGGTCGACGATGTGGTGAGCTCGGCGTTCATGAGCGCCGGCCAGCGCTGTTCGGCGCTGCGCCTGCTGTTTTTGCAGGAAGAAATCGCCGACGCGGTATTGGAGATGATCGCCGGCGCCATGGACGAGTTGCTCATCGGCGATCCAGCCAACCTGCAGACCGACGTGGGCCCGGTCATCAACGCGGCGGCACGGGATGGTTTGGCTCAGCATGTGGCAAGGCATGCAAAGCGATGCGCGCATCGTGAAGGCATGCGAACTGGGAGAGCAGCATGCGCATGGCAGCTTCTTTGCTCCGCATCTGATCGAACTGAACTCGGCAGCCCAGCTGACCCGCGAGGAATTCGGACCGATCCTGCACGTCGTGCGCTATCGATCGAGCGGCATACAACAGGTGCTCGAAGCGATCCGCGACAGCCACTACGGCTTGACGCTGGGCGTGCAAACCCGGTTGGAATCATTTTGGCGGCAGGTATTTGCGGATACTTCGATCGGCAATACCTATGTCAACCGCAATATGATCGGAGCGGTCGTCGGCGTGCAGCCCTTTGGCGGCAACGGTCTATCGGGCACCGGCCCCAAGGCCGGAGGGCCGCACTATCTCACGCGCTTCGCCAATGAACGCACGCTCACCGTCAATACCACGGCCACGGGCGGCAACGCGGCGCTGCTCAATCTTGGGAACTAGCGCCGGCCATCCGTCCTACTTTCGGCTGGTTCCCGGCGACGTCAATGGCTTCCTAGGGCTGGTCGTCGACAATTTATCGGTGCTGGGATTGCTCGCCGCCGTGTTGATCGGCGGCTACGGCGTGCCGGCCGACATCGTTTATGGAAAGATGTTTCCCGGCACGGCATTCGGCGTGTTGGCGGGCGACTTGGCGTATACCTGGCTGGCCGTGCGACTGGCGCGGCGCAGCGGCCGCGGCGATATAACCGCCATGCCGTTCGGGTTGGATACGCCGTCCACGATTGGCATGGCATTGTTGGTTCTCGGCCCGGCATATGCCAAGTTTCGCGCCGCGGGCCTCGATCCAACGGCGGCGGGTCTTCAGACCTGGTATCTCGGCATGGCGGCCACCGCCACCATGGGCATCCTGAAGCTGCTGCTGTCATTCGCGGGAAGAACCGTGCGGCGGGTCATTCCGATGGCCGGTTTGTTGGGCTCGTTGGCCGGCATCGCGCTGACCTTGATCGGATTTTTTCCGATGCTCGACCTGCTGCAGTTTCCCTTGGCCGGTCTGCTGACCTGGGGCCTTATTCTCTACGCATTGGTTGCCAAAGGTTCGGCGCCGTTCGGGATGCCGGGCGTGCTCTTCGCGGTCATCGTCGGCACCCTCGTTCTACTACGGCGCAGGCCACTTCGGCTTTCTCGGCATGCAGATTCCTGCGCCCGCGGTGCCGACGCTGCGGCTCGCGTTTCCACACCCCGACCCCGGCATCTTCCACGGCTTTGCCGGCCTCGGTGACTATCTGCCGCTGATCATTCCTTTTGCCCTGTTGACCATCGTCGGCGGCGTGAACAACACCGAGAGCGCGCGCGTCGCGGGCGACGACTACGACGTGCGCAGCATCCTGCTGGCGGAGGGCGCCGCAACCTTGTTGGCGGGGCTGGCGGGGGGCGTGGCGCAGACCACGCCCTACATCGGTCATCCCGCCTTCAAGGAAATGGGTGCGCGCTCCGGATACACGTTGCTGACGGGTGTCTTCGTCGGCGTGGGCGGCATGCTCGGCTTTTTGGCGAACCTGATCGAGCTGGTGCCGCTCGCGGTGCTGGCACCGGTCCTGGTGTTCCTCGCGCTCAACATCACCGCTCAGGCCTTCACAGCGGCGCCGGCGCGCCATGCGATCGCCGTGGCCGTGAGTTTCTTCCCGTCGCTGGCGCGCCTTCTCACCATCGAACTCAGCGACCCCAAGTACTTGTCGCCGCAGAAATTCGCGGCATTGATGAGTGCGCCCGAACCTGGCCTGAACGCTTTGAGCGTCATCGTCGCGCTCGGCAACGGCTTCATCATCACCGCCACGATCTGGGCGGCATTCATGGTCGAAATGATCGAACGCCGCCTGCGATCGGCAGCCGCTTATCTCGCGGCGGGCGGCGTCCTGTGCTTTTTTGGCATCATGCACTCCGTCCGCCTGGATGGCAGCGCGTATGTACTCACGCAATTGACCGGCACCGGGCGCGATGCCGCGATCCAATTCTGCGCGGCGTACTTCGTCTTGGCGGGCGCGTTGCTGCTGCTGTCAGCCGTTTCCTACAGGCAGGTTTGAGGTTCTCACGTAGAATTTCGCGGATCGCCCTTCGAGCACCGCCATGGATCCTCACGACGCATCGATAAGCTCGATTGGCGCGTTTCGCAGCCGGTTGCCGCTGCCGCCGAAGACCCTGATCGGTTTCTTGCTGGCCGTGGTTGCCGTCGCGATCATCGCGTTGCTCTGCTACCAGTCTTTGCAGACCACCACCCAGAGCGCGGCAAATCTGACGCGAACCATCGAAGTGCTCGGGCGTGTGCAAGGCTTGCTGACCACGCTGATAGACGCAGAGACCGGGCAGCGCGGCTTCTTGCTCACCGGCGAGGAGAGCTATTTGACGCCGTACACCGACGCCAAGGATGCGCTGCCGGACGAGATCAAAACGCTGCGCGCGCTGTTCGTCGATCGGCCCGAGCAGCGACGGCTGCTCGATAATGTCGAATCGCTCGCGAATCTCAAGATGGCGGAACTGGAAGCCACCGTCGCCGCGCGCCGCGCCGGCAAGCCGGAGGCGGCCCTGGCCATGATCCGCACGAATCGCGGCAAGATCTACATGGACCGCATCCGGGCCGCGGTCGGCCAGATGGAGTCGGCCGAGCGGCAGTTGATCGCGAGTCGCGCCCAAGAATCACGAAGCGCTGCGGCGGTATCGCTGGCCGTCACCCTGGGGGGAGCCGGCCTGTTGCTGTTCTTGATTGCCGGCGCTGCCTGGGTCGCGTCGCGGGATTTCCGAACCCGGCAGGCTCAAGCTTGGATCAGATCCGGCCAGATGGGCTTGAGCGAGCGAATGCAGGGAGACCAATCGCTCGATAAGTTGGGCGGCAATATGCTGGGTTTTCTCGCGGGCTTCGTGGAGGCGCAGGTCGGCGCCGTGTACATCGCCGATGCCGGCCAGTACCGGCGTTTCGCCGCCTACGCCATTGCCGCGGACGCCTCCGCCCCGGCCGTGCGTCCCGGCGACGGCTTGGTGGGTCAGGCCGCCAAGGACAAACGCGCGCTTCGAGTGCGCGATGTCCCCGCGGATTATTTGCCGATTTCCTCCGCCATCGGCAAGGGCACGCCCCATGAGCTGGTGGTGGTGCCGGCGAGCATCGACGGCGTGGTGCAGGCCGTGGTGGAACTGGGCTTTTTTGGCGCCACCAGTGCGGATCAGCGTGAACTCCTGTCGCGCGTGTCCGAATCGATCGCCGTCGCGGTGCGCGCCGCGAAAGATCGTGAACGGCTCGAAGAATTGCTGCAAGAAACCCAGCAGCAGGCGGAAGAACTGCAGGCCGGCGCGGAGGAGCTGCGCGTCAGCAATGAGGAACTGGAGGAGCAGGGACGCGCGCTGCGAGAATCGCAAGCCCATTTGGAGATACAGCAATCGGAACTCGAGCAGATCAACGCACAGCTGGAAGAGCAGGCGCAGCTGCTCGAGCACCAGAAGGATGAACTGGCGCGGGCGCAAACCATTCTGATCGCGCGCTCGGACGAGCTGCAGCGGGCCAACGAATACAAGAGCGAATTTCTGGCGAATATGAGCCACGAATTGCGCACCCCGCTCAACTCGACTCTGATACTCGCGAAGCTCTTGGCCGACAACAAAGACGGCAATCTGACTCCCGTCCAAGTGAAATTCGCCAGGACCATCACCTCCGCGGGCAACGATCTGCTCGCCCTCATCAATGACGTGCTGGATCTGTCGAGAATCGAGGCAGGCAAAGTCGAACTGGCGCCCGAGAAAATCTCGGTTGCCGCCACCGTGCAGTCGCTGGCAAAGACATTTCAGGCCACCGCCGACCAGAAGCATGTGCAGTTCTCGTGGCGCATCGAGCCGGGCGTCCCGGAGCAAATCGAGACCGATCCGCGCAGGTTGGGGCAGATTCTGAAGAACCTGCTGTCGAATGCCTTCAAATTCACCGAGTCGGGTGAAGTGGCGTTGCGAGTGTTCGCGGCGAATGGCGCCGTGGCTTTCGCGGTGCGCGATACCGGCGTCGGCATCGCGCCCCACCAGCAAGAAGTGATTTTCGAGGCATTCCGGCAGGCGGACGGCAGCATTCATCGCAAGTTCGGCGGCACGGGACTGGGCCTGTCGATTTCGCGCGATTTGGCGGCACTGCTGGGCGGCGCGATTGCCGTGCAAAGCGCATTGGGCGAGGGCAGTGTGTTCACCTTGACCCTGCCGGCGGCATTCCAGCCCGGCCTGCCGTCGCCAAAGGGGGGGCAGGGCGCCGCGCCGGCGGTCGTCCCGAAGAATTCCGCGCCGCCGCCGGGCCCGCCGGCTGCGCCGGCGCCGGAGGATGACCGCAACGCGATTACGCCGGGCGGCAGGGTCATTCTCGTGGTGGAGGACGATCCGGCTTTCGCGATGATCTTGCGCGACCTGGTGCGCGAGATGGGCTTCCAATGCGTCGCCGCCGCGTCGGCCAGCGAAGGGCTCATTGCCGCGGGCCAGTATCTGCCGAGCGCGATTCTGCTGGACGTCAAGTTGCCCGATCATTCCGGGCTCGGCGTGCTGGACATCCTGAAGCACGATTCGCGCACCCGCCACATACCGGTTCACATGATGTCGGTCTCCGACTACAAACGCGAAGCACTCGAGCTGGGCGCCATCGGCTACGCCTTGAAGCCGGCGAAGCGCGAAGAGCTGGTCGAGGCGCTGCGGCGTTTGGAAGCCAAGTTTTCGCAAAGCCTGCGGCGGGTGCTGATCGTCGAGGACGATGCGCGGCAGCGCGAAAGCGTGCGGCAACTATTGAGCGGCGGCGATGTCCAAATCACCGCCGCCGCGAACGCAGGCGAGGCGCTGGCCCATCTCAAGGACACCACTTTCGATTGCATGGTCGTCGATCTGAATCTGCCGGATTTGAGCGGTTATGAACTGCTCGAACAGATGGCGCAGCAGGAGGACGTGGCGTTTCCGCCGGTCATCGTCTACACCGGACGCGGCCTCGACCCGGAGGAGGAGCAGCGGCTGCGCCGTTATTCCAAGTCGATCATCATCAAGGACGCGCGCTCGCCGGAGCGGCTGCTGGACGAGGTCACCCTGTTCCTGCACCAGGTGGAGTCGAAATTGCCGCCCGAGCATCAGCAGATGCTCAAAACGGCGCGCAACCGCGAAAGCTACGCTCGAGGGCCGCCGCATGCTGATCGTGGAGGACGATGTGCGCAACGTGTTCGCCCTGTCGAGCGTGCTCGAGCCCAAAGGCGCCGCCGTAGCCATCGCGCGCAACGGCCGCGAAGCGCTCGATGTGCTGGCGCGCTGTTCGCAAGACGCGAAGACGCGCATCGATCTGGTGCTGATGGACATCATGATGCCGGAGATGGATGGCCTGACGGCGATGCGCGAAATCCGCAAGCGCGGCGAGTGGAGAAGTCTGCCGATCATCGCGCTGACGGCCAAGGCGATGGCGGACGATCAGGACAAGTGCCTGGCGGCCGGCGCGAATGACTATATCGCCAAGCCCCTGGACGTCGAGAAGCTGCTGTCGTTGGTGCGCGTATGGATGCCGAAGTAAGCGGTGCGCGGACCCTGGGACGCGAGTTCGACATCGAATTCCGGCTCCTGATCGAGGCCATCTATCAGATGTACCACTACGATTTCCGCGGATACGCCGCCGCTTCGCTGCGGCGGCGCATCAGGGCGGCGATGAGCCGCTTCGACTGCCGTACGCTATCGCAGCTGCAGGACAAGGTGCTGCACGATCCGGCGGTTTTCCCGGTGCTGCTGGATTTTCTCACCGTACAGGTGAGCGAAATGTTCCGCGATCCCGCCTACTTCCGGGCGCTGCGCGAACAGGTCGTGCCGTTGCTGCGCACGTATCCGTCGCTCAAGGTGTGGGTCGCCGGCTGCAGCGCCGGGGAGGAGGCGTACTCGCTCGCAATTCTGCTGCGCGAGGAAGGCCTGCTGTCCAAGAGCATCATCTATGCGACCGACATCAATCCGGAAACCCTGCAGAAGGCGGCGGCGGGCATCTACGAGGTCGAGCGCATCGCCGGCTTCACGGCCAATCACCATAAGTCGGGCGCGCGTTCGTCGCTGTCCGATTACTACACGGCCGCCTATGGCCGCGCGATTTTCGACAAATCGCTCAAGGATCACATCGTGTTCTCCGATCATAGCCTCGCGACCGACAGCGTCTTCGCGGAGGTGCAGCTGGTCTCCTGCCGCAACGTGCTGATTTATTTCAATCGCGAGCTGCAGGACCGCGCGATCGGGTTGTTCCGCGACGCGCTGTGCCGGCAGGGATTCTTGGGCCTCGGCGCCAAGGAATCGATACGTTTTTCCTCGCACGCCGGCGCTTTCCTGAATTTCGCGCCGGAAGAGCGAATTTTTCAGAAGCGAGCCGAACTATGAACCTCGCAGGACGCGTGGACGCGGTCGTGATCGGCGCTTCCGCGGGCGGCATCGAGGCGCTGGCCGTGCTGCTGCCGGCGCTGCCCGCCGGACTGCGCCCGCCGGTGATCATCGTACTGCATCTGCCGCGCGACCGCCCAGCGTGCTGGCGGAAATATTTGCGCGCAAGTGCGCGCTGCCGGTTCGCGAAGCGCAAGACAAGGAACCGGCTGGCGCCCGGAACGGTGTATTTCGCGCCGACTAACTACCATCTATTGGTGGACAGCGGTCCGCAGCTCGCGCTCTCGGCCGACGATCCGGTGCATCATTCCAGGCCCTCGATCGACGTCTTGTTCGAGTCGGCGGCCGAGATCTACGGCGGCCGCTTGCTCGGGGATCATTTTGACGCGGCGCCAATGAGGACGGCGCAGCCGGGCTCGCCGCCATTCATGACGCGGGAGGCATCACGGTCGTGCAATCCCCGCAGACGGCGCGCGCGCCGAAGATGGTGCTGTCGGCGCTGAAATTGCGGCCCGCCGATTGCGTCTTGCCGCTGGCGGAGATCGCGGAACTGTTGCGCACCTTGGACGCCGCCCCCGTGCCGGCGCAGGCGGACTGACCATGGATACTTCGGCGCTCGCTCCCATCAAGTGCCTGCTGGTCGATGATCTCGAAGAGAATTTGCTGGCGCTGTCGGCGCTGCTGGCGCGCCGCGACGTCGAGATTCTGACCGCGCGCTCGGGCGCGGAAGCATTGGAACTGCTGCTGGTGCACGATGTGGCGCTTGCGTTCCTCGATGTGCAGATGCCGGACATGGACGGATTCGAGCTCGCGGAACTCTTGCGCGGCAGCGAGCGCACCCGGCACATACCATTGATTTTCGTCACCGCGGGGGCGCGCGAACTGCACCGCCAGTTCAAAGGATATGAATCCGGCGCGGTGGATTTCATCTACAAACCCATCGAGCCGCACATCCTCAGAAACAAGGCCGAGGTGTTCTTCGAACTGTATCGGCAGCGCCAGGCCCTGGCCGCCGAACTCGATGATCGGACCGAAACGCTGCATCTTAATGAAATGTTCAGCGCGCTTGCTCGCGCACGATTTGCGCAGCCCGCTGAGCGCGATGCTGGCGTCGGCTCGCTTACTGCAACGCCGAACGCAGGATCAGGCCGCGCTCGAAGCAGCCGCGCGCATCATCAGCAGCGGCAATCGCATGGCGCGAATGATCGAAGACATGCTCGATCTGGCGCGCGCGCGCTTGGGCGGAGGCATCGTGGTCAAGCGCGTAGCGGCGGATTTCAGGGCGTTGCTGGACCGCGCGTTGCGCGAACATCAGGCGGCGGCGCCCGGGCGCCAAATCGATGTCAGCTACAGCGGAGACCTTACCGGCTGCTGGGATCCCGAACGGATCGCACAAGTGGCGTCCAACCTCATCGGCAATGCTCTCAAGCACGGATCTGCGGAGCGGGGCATTGAAGTGCGCCTGGACGGTAGCGAGCACCATCACGTCACCTTCGCCGTGAAAAACGCCGGCACCATTGCGCCTGATATCCTGCCGCACCTGTTCGACCCGTTCCGCGGCGGACAGCGTCATTCCGGCCGCGGCGCAGGCCTGGGTCTTGGGCTCTACATCGTCTCGCAGATCGTCCAGGCGCATGACGGGCGTGTGGAAGTGCAAACCGGCGGCGGAGAAACCGCCTTTCACGTGCGGCTGCCGCGCGCGGATCGGTCAGACAGGCTCAACCTGCCACAAGATCGCTGATGAGCGCTTCGATTTCCGGGGCCTCGAACGGCTTGATGATGGCACGAACGTTGGCTCCCCAGTTTTCGACCCCGAAGTCGAGCGAATAACCCGAAGCGATGATGATCGGAAGATGCGGCTTGGTGCGCAGCAGCGTGCGCGCCAGTTCGATGCCCGACATGACCGGCAAGCTGACGTCGGTGATGACGACATCGAAGCAGTTCTCGCGAAATTTCCTGAGCGCCTCCTCGGCGTCGGCACAGGCGTGGATTTGGCGCTGTTCCTGGGCCAGCAGTTCGGCGGTGACCTCCCGCACCAGCGCGTTGTCCTCCACGTAGAGAATTTTCAAAGGTGGGGGGCATTCTTTTGAGTTGCTAACCACGCCTCCAAGTGGAGCATGAAGCGGCGGCTCCCGCACTCGGGTGGGTGCACCGACAGGCCGTAGGAAACGTCTTAGCAATTCGCCATCGGTCGATCCTGCAGCGCTTCAGGCAGCCATGCCATTTTCTCCCGCGGAGCGGGAACGCGCACCAGCGCCTAGTTCTTGGGGATTGGAAATTTAACCGCGACCAATTCGTCGAACAGGCTGCGCCCGGGATTTTGCTTGCAGTCCGCCATGAGCGAGATCTCGAAATCCTTGAGACCGCTCGAATCGAACAGGTGGCTGCCGCTCTTGGCGACCGCGAAGCCATACAACCACATCATGATGGTATCCGCGCTCTCGCGGTCCGATTTTTCAAGATCGACATGACGGGACTCGAACGTCTGGCACTCCAGACCGGCGAGATCCATCGGATTCTTGTCATCGGGCTTTATCTTCGCGAGCGCGTCCAGCAAGCTCATCGTGGGATTGTTCTTGCACTGCGCGTCGAGGGCGAATCCGAAGCCGGCCAGGGCATCGCCGTACATGACGTGCGCACCGGACCTGCCCACGGCGTAGCCGAACAGCCACATCATGGTATTGATGGCATCGGCGCCCGGCGCGGCGCTGGGCGGCGCGATGACTTCGTTTTGATATCGCACGCAGGTCAAGGTGGCGAGATCGACCGGCGCGGCGTGGGCGGCGGCGGCAAAGCAGCAGAGACAGAACAAAAGCGCGCCGCGGAGTTTCATGATTCGGACCTTGATGGCAGGATTCGGCTGACCTGGGTTGCGAAACGTGCGGATTTTACCCAAGAACGCGCGACCTCGATATCGGGTGCGAAGTATCGATCGGCTGCATAAAAGAGCACGTCGCGGCGAATGCCGGCGTGAACCCCCTCGAGGCGCCGGGAGGATTTGGCGGGGCGGTGGAAATCGATGCCTTGCGCCGCCGCCAGCAGTTCGATGCCGACGACGGCCGCCGCGTTGTCGACCATCGACCATCAGGCGCCGCGCCGCATGCGTCGCCATGCTGACATGGTCCTCCTGATTGGCGGAGGTCGGGATGGAATCGACGCTGGCCGGGCGCCGCCATGCGTCTTGTTCTCGGAGACCAGCGCCGCCGCCGTGACCTGCGCGATCATGAACCCGGAATTCAGGCCGCTGTTGTGCACCAGGAAGGGCGGCAGCCCGCTCATTTTCGGATCGACGAGCACGGCCATGCGCCGCTCCGACAGGCTGCCGATTTCGGCGAGCGCCAGCGCCAGCGTATCGGCGGCGAAGGCCACCGGCTCGGCGTGGAAATTTCCACCGGACAGCACCTCGCCCTGCTTCGGCGAACAGCAGCGGATTGTCGGTGACGGCGTTCGCCTCGATCTCGAGCGTCGTGCCGCAATTGCCGGATGAGGTCGAGGCACGCGCCCATCACCTGCGGCTGGCAGCGGAACGAGTAGGGATCCTGCACGCGCGTGCAGTCCAGATGCGAGGCGCGGATGGCGCTGCCCGCGATCAGTTCGCGGTACTCGCCGCGCGACGGCAATCTGGCCGGGCTGGCCGCGCACCTGATGAATGCGCGCGTCGAACGGCGCAGTCGCTGCCCTTCAGCGCATCGACCGACATGGCGCCGGCGACCATGGCGGCGGCGAACAGCGTCCTCGGCGCCGAACAGGCCCGCCAGGGCCAGCGCCGTCGAGACCTGCGTGCCGTTGATCAGCGCGAGTCCTTCCTTGGCGTCGCAGCTTGAGCGGTTGCAAGCCCGGCCCGCCGCAAGCCCGTCCGCCGCCGGCAGCTCGCGCGCCGTTGATGCGCACGTGGCCGATGCCGAGCAGGGCCGCGCCCAGGTGCGCCAGCGGCGCCAGATCTCCCGAGGCGCCGACCGATCCTTGCGCCGGAATCAGCGGATAGACCTCATGCTCGAGCAGCGCCAGCAATGCGTCCACCAGACTTCGGCGGTGACGCCTGAATAGCCGCGGGCCAAGGCGTTGATCTTGAGCGCGAGTATCAGCCGCACGACGGCATCGGGGAGCGGCTCGCCGACGCCGGCGGCGTGCGAGAGCAGCAGATTGCGCTGCAGCAGTTCGAGCTGCTCGTCGGGGATGCGGGTCTGCGCCAGCAGACCGAATCCGGTGTTGATGCCGTACGCCGCATCGCCGCTGGCCACGATCTTGTCCACCAGAGCATTCGGCCGCTGCGATGCGTGCGCGATCCTGCGGCGACAAATGCAGCGCGGTCGGGCTGCTCGATAGATCCGCCGCAATGCCGGCAAGGTGAGCGCGCCGGCGCGTGCAATGATCGTCACGGCGTTGCGCCACTTACGGAGCGCCCGATCATCGGCAACTTCAGGCCCTGCTCGCGCGCGCAGTCGATGGCGATCGCGTAGCCGGCGTCGGCGTGACGCATGACGCCGGTGCCGGGGTCGTTCCACAGCACGCGCTCGAATGCGCCTGGCCGCGGCGTCGCTGCCGTCGCAGACGATGACCACGCCGGCATGCTGCGAGTATCCCATGCCGACGCCGCCGCCGTGATGAATCGACACCCAGGTGGCGCCGCCGGCGGTATTCAGCAGGGCGTTGAGCAGCGGCCAGTCCGAGACGGCGTCCGAACCGTCGCGCATCGCCTCGGTCTCGCGGTTCGGGCTGGCCACCGAACCTGAGTCCAGGTGATCGCGGCCGATCACGATCGGCGCCGAGAGCTCGCCGCCTTCGACCATTTCGTTGAACGCCAGGCCCAGGCGATGCCGCTGGCCCGAGCCCCACCCAGCAGATGCGCGCCGGCAAGCCCTGGAAATGGATGCGCGAGCGCGCCATGTCGAGCCAATGATGCAGGTGCGGATCGTCGGGAATCAGCTCCTTGACCTTGGCATCGGTCTTGTAGATGTCCTCCGGATCGCCCGAGAGCGCCACCCAGCGGAAGGGGCCGACGCCGCGGCAGAACAGCGGCCGGATGTATTCGGGCACGAAACCCGGGATGTCGAAGGCGCGCGCAGACGCCGGCATCCAGGGCGACCTGCCGGATGTTGTTGCCGTAGTCGAATACCGGCAACCCCATGCGCTTGAAGCGCAGCAGGTACTCGACGTGCTTGGCCATCGAGCGCGATGCCGCGGCGGCGGTGGTGCCCGCCGGATCCTGCATCGCGACGCTCGTCCCATTGCTCGACGCGTCCAGCCTTGCGGCAGATAGCCGTTGACCGGATCGTGCGCCGAGGTTTGATCGGTCAGCGCATCCGGGCCGGATGCCGCGCTCGAGCAGCGCGCCGAGCACATCGACGATGTTGCCGAGCAACGCCGACCGAGATCGGCTTGCCGTGTTGCTTGGCGGCCTCGAGCAGCGTCGAGCGCCTCATCCAGCGTACGTCGCCTGCGCGTCGAGATAGCCGGTCTCCAGGCGCTTGGCGATGCGGCTTTGGCGGCATTCGACCGCCAGCATGCTGAAGCCGGCCATGGTCGCGGCCAGCGGCTGCGCGCCTCCCATGCCGCCGAGTCCGGCGGTGAGTATCCATTTGCCGGCGAGCTTGTCCGCCGAAATGCGCGCCGGCCCATTTCGGCGAAGGTTTCGTAAGTGCCCTGCACGATGCCCTGGCTGCCGATGTAGATCCAGGAGCCGGCGGTCATCTGGCCGAACATCGCCAGACCCTTGCGATCGAGCTCGTGGAAATGCTCCCAGGTGGCCCAGTGCGGCACGAGATTGGAGTTGGCGATCAGCACGCGCGGCGCATCGGCGTGGGTCGGGAACACGCCGACGGGTTTGCCGGACTGCACCAGCAGTGTCTCCTCTTCGGTCAGCGGCTTCAGCGTCTCGACGATGCGGTCGTAGCAATTCCAATCGCGCGCGGCGCGGCCGATGCCGCCGTAGACCACGAGTTCGGCGGGATTCTCGGCCACCTCGGGATCCAGGTTGTTCATCAGCATGCGCAGCGGCGCTTCGGTCATCCAGGTGCGCGCGCTCAGTGTGCTGCCGCGCGCCGCGCGGATGATTCGGGGCTTTGACGGGGCGAGCATGGTTGCATTCCTCAGGGGCGGAAGCGCCCGGACATTTCGTATCGGGAGCCGGGATAGTAGAGGCGTGCCACCGAGGCGATCTGCCCGGCGGTCCAGGTGCGGCGGATCACAACCAGGCAGGGCTCGTCGCGCTTCATCGCCAGACAGCTTGCGCGTTCGCTCGTCCGGCATCACGGCGCGCAGCAAATGTTCCGCCTCCTGCAGCGGAGCCACCTTGATCAAATAGTCGTGCGGCGTGCGTGCGGCTGAAATCCACTTTCAGATAGTCGCGGCGCGAGCTTCGGCAGAGACGTAGCGATCCTCGAGCTGGATGGGACGGTCGTTCTCGAAGTGCACGATCACGCGAGCAATAAAGCTCGCTGCGCGGCGCAATGCCGAAATCCTCGGCGAGTGTCGGCCGACCGCGCGAATCCGCTCCAGAGAGACGATTTCGGCGCGGTGCACGTGGCCGCGTTCGCGGATCTCATCGGCGATGCTGCGGATTTCCAGCGGATGCGCATGCGCGTGGCGGTCCGCGACGAAACTGCCGACCCCGGCGATGCGCACCAGAACGCCCTCATCGCGCAGTTCGCGCAGCGCGCGATTGGCGGTCATGCGCGACACGCCGAAGGATTTGACGATGTCGTTCTCGGAAGGCACGCGCGTCGACGTGCCCCACTTGCCGGATCCGATGTTGTCGAGAATGTGGCGCTTGACCTGCAAGTACAGCGGCTGCAACGACGATGGCCGCCTTGTTCATGCTTAAGATTAAGCTGTATAGACAGGTACGGTCAACTGCTGCTCAGCCTCGACCATGCGTGCGCGCGCAAAATCGCGCGCGCAGCCGCTCGTCCGCCGCGTGGCGCCCGTTCTTGACCACCCACCGCCCGCCCGACCATGACGTCGCGGATCGCCTTGTCGGCGCCCGCGAACAGCAGCTATCCAGAGCCGCATCGGCGGGTGCTCCGGCCATCGCAGGATGCTCGCCGTCCAGCACCAGCCAATCCGCGCGGCATCCCACCGCGATGCGGCCGACCGGCTGGCCGAGCGCACGCGCGCCGTTCTCGGCCGCGTCGCGCCACAGACGCGTGCCGACGTGGGATTCTATCGCGACGCCAGCACGCCGCGGCGCTTCTTGCGCAGGCGCTGTTGATATTCGATCCAGCGCAACTCCTCGGCCGGACTTACCGTCGACTGGCTGTCGGAACCCACGCACAGCCGGCCGTCCATGCCGAGAAAGCGCGCTGCGCTGAAAAAGCCGTCGCCCAAGTTTGCCTCGGTGCTGATCGACACGCAGACGGCCGCATCGGACTGCGGCGATGCCGCGCAGCTCCTCGGCGCCCGCATGGGTTGCATGCACCACGCACCAATGCTGCGTCAGCAGCTCCTGACCAACAGCAGTTCGACGGGCCGGCGGCCGGTCGCGCGCCTCGCAGGCGCGCACCTCGAGCATCTGCTCCGCGACGTGGATGTGCACCGGCATGCCCGCGTCGATGCTCGCGCAGCGCCTGCGCGGCGCTCGCGCAAGTGCCCGAGCGGCACCGCGCGCAGACTGTGGAATGCGGCCCCGGTGCGCAACAGAGGATCGCCTGCGCGGCGCTCATCGCCGACGCGCTGTTCGATGGCGCGCAGGAACTCCTCGGTGTCCAGGAAAAATCGCGCCTGCTCCGGTTGCAGCGGCCGGCCGCCGAAGTCGCTGCTTTGATAGAGCGTCGGCAGGAACGTCAAGCCGATGCCGGCGGCGCTTGGCCGCCTGAGTAACCGCCTCCCACAGGGCATTGGCGCCCGAATAGGCGCGCGTCGCCGGCGGTCCGATGCAAGTAGTGAAATTCCGCCACCGAGGTGTAGCCGGATTTCAGCATTTCGATGAACAACTGGGCTGCCACGACCTGCAGGTCGTCGGGCGCGATGCGATTCGCGAGCGCATACATGGCCTGGCGCCAGGTCCAGAAACTGTCCCGCGAACTCAAGCGGTACTCGGCGTTGCCCGCCATCGCGCGCTGGAATGCATGGCTGTGCGCATTGGGCATGCCCGGCACGACGATGCCGCCGAGCGGCTCGATCCGCTCGGCGCGCGCGGACTGCGGCGCCGTGGCGGCGTTGGTTTCCAGCGCGGTAATCATCCCTCCAGATACCGTGGCCAGAACGTCGCGTGCCCAGCCTTGCGGCAGGTACGCCGCCTGCAAACGGTAAATGGTCATCTTGCTATCATACGGGGTGCCTAAATTTTCGGACAATTGGGATGCAGTGTGGATCGGCGCCGGCATCGCGACCATGGCCACCGGCGGCGCCTACGGTGCCATGCAGGACGCCGCGCTTGCGGTGGCCGGTGAGCGCATCGCGTGGTTGGGAACGTCTGAGGAAGGCCGGCGTCGCGCGCAGGCGCAGGGCGCCTCGATTCACGATGTGCGCGGCCAATGGATAACGCCGGGCTTGATCGACTGTCACACGCATTTGGTCTATGGCGGAAATCGGGTCGCGGAGTTCGAGCAGCGCCTCTGCGGCGCATCCTATGAGGAGATTGCGCGCGCGGGCGGCGGCATCCAGGCGACGGTGAGCGAGACGCGCGCGGCGACGCAAGCGTCCCTCTACGCATCGGCCCGCACGCGTCTCGAGCGTTTGATGGCCGAAGGCATCACCACCGTCGAGATCAAATCAGGCTATGGGCTGGAACTCGCCGCCGAGCGCCGCATGCTCCAGGCAGCGCGGCAACTCGGCGAGAACCTGCCGGTGTCGGTCAAGAAAACATTCCTCGGTCTGCATTCGCTGCCCCCTGAATTCGCCGCGCAGCGCCAGCGCTTCGTCGATGAGGTGAGCGGTCCCTGGCTCGCGGCGCTGGCCGCAGAGGGCTTGGTGGACGCGGTCGACAGCTTCTGCGAGAACATCGCGTTTTCCGTCGCCGAAACCGCGCAATTCTTGCACGCTGCGAAACGCCTGGGGCTGCGCGCTCATGTGCATGCGGGCCAGTTGAGCGACATGGGCGCAGCGCAAGCGGCTGCGAATTGCGGGGCGCTGTCCGCCGACCACCTCGAGTTTTTGAGCGCGGAGGGCGCAGATGCCCTGGCCGCCGCCGGCACGGTTGCCGTTTTGTTGCCGACGGCCTATTTCACCTTGCGCCAGACGACTCCGCCGCCGGTGGCAATGCTTCGCGGCGCCGGCGTGCCGCTGGCGGTGGCCACCGACAGCAATCCGGGGACCTCGCCCTGCACATCCATCCTGCTCAGCATGAGCATGGCCTGCACGCTGTTTGCCCTGACCCCCGAAGAGGCGCTGGCCGGGGTCACGCGCGAGGCGGCGCGCGCGCTGGGCGTATTGGACGAGGTGGGCACGATCGAGGTGGGCAAGCGGGCGGATCTGGCGTTCTGGCGCATCGGGCGGCCCGCGGAGCTCTGCTACGGCCTCGGCGTCAACCCGCTGGCAGCGGTCATGTATCGAGGCAAGATTCGCGGCCGCGCCGCCGTTTAGGGGGAGGGAAATTCCTCGTTGCGCGGCTTAAGATGCCCCCATGGCTAGCCGACTCCGCCGCGGGAGACCGCCGCACGACGATGTGCTGACACCCGCCGAATGGCGCACCGTGCACGCGGTCAAGCACGGCCTGACCAGCCGGCAAATCGCGCAACGCCGCGGCATCAGCATCGATGCGGTGAAGTACCACATCGCCAACGCGCTCGCCAAGTTGGGGATCGACAATCGCAAAGAACTGCGCCAATGGCACCGCGCGCCCAAAGACAGTGCCCTGAAGGACAAAGCAATGAATTCGCAAGCGGCCTTGGGAGGCATCGCGCAGATCGCAAGATCGGTGCAAGACATCAAGCAAGCGGAAGCCTGGTACAGAAATGTCCTGGGATTGCGGCATCTTTACACTTTCGGCAATCTCGCATTCTTCGACTGCGACGGAACGCGTCTGATGTTGAGCCAAGAGCCGGCGGTGGCTGCCGAGTCGATCCTTTATTTGCGCGTCGAGAACATCGCCGCGGCATATGAACTCCTGCGCTCACGCGGCGTCGAATTCATCAACGCGCCGCATATGGTGCACCGGCATGCCGACGGAACCGAAGAATGGTTATCGATGCTCAAGGATCCGGAAGGTCGGCCTCTGGGCATCATGGCGCAGGCGAAACCTCAGGCTGCCGCATCCTAAAAACCTGTAGTCTGGGCTGAATGCGAATTGCAGCCCTCATGTCGATGTTGCTGGCGGGATTTTGCGCAGCGGCGGCCGGCGCCGGGCAAAGCACCCCCGCGGTCGATGAAATCGTCGTTACCGCCGAACGCGCAGGTCCCGGCATGTGGCACGTGCATCGCGGCGACGCGCACGTGTGGCTGCTGGGAAGCATATCGCCGCTGCCGCGCGACATTACCTGGCGTTCCAAGCAGGTCGAGTCGGTGCTCGAGCGCACCAGCCAGGTGCTGGTGCAGAAACCGATCGAAATCAGCGTGCCGCGAATACTGTGGATGCTGATCGCGGATCGAAAATATTTGATGGTGCGCGGCGGAAAAAAACTCAAGGATGTGCTGCCGCCTGACTTGCACGCGCGCTTTGCCGCGCAGCGGAGCAAGGTGACCGACGACGCGGACAAGTGGGAAAGGTATCGTCCGATCATCGCGGCGGCATTTCTGCAGCAGGCCGCCTTTCATCAGGTCAACTTGTCGATGCGGCTCGATCTGGGCGCGGCGCTGCGCGTATTGGCGAAAAAGCATGGCGTGCGAATCGAGGAGATCAAGGTGGCGGGTGTGAGCGATATGTTGGAGGCGCTCAAAACGATGCCGCCGGCGACCGAACGCACCTGCGTGGAGGCTTCGCTCAGCACCGTGGAGAGCGGCTTGCCGCGCCTGGTGGAGCGCGCGCAGGCGTGGACCAGCGGCAACGTCGAGCGAATCGAAAGCATGCCCGAGCTCAAAGATGTGGATGCCTGCCGCAACGCATTGGACGCCGGGCAAGGCGCCGTGGATGTCATCGGGCGCATTCGCCAGACCTGGCTCGAGAATATCGAATTGCATCTGCACTCCGCTGGCACGACGATCGCCGTGGTCAACCTGGACATGATGATCGAGCGCGGCGGCCTGCTCGATCTGCTGCGCGCCAAAGGATATGAAATCGACGCGCCATGAAGGGCATAAAATGCTGCATGGCAGCATTTGCCTTGACACCTGGCCGCCCGGTTCCTACAATCGCCGGCCTTTGTCTCTCGGGCACCCCAGTGCCGGGCGCGAGCCCGTAAATTTTTGTTTTTGCATCACGGACCTCTTGCTGATCGGGCGGCTCCTCTAAAGGTATTTATGGCGACGACGACCCAACTGATCCGCACCGGCCGAAATGAGCCCGCTTGGAAATCCAAGGTTCCGGCGCTGGCGGCATCGCCGCAGAAGCGCGGTGTTTGCACGCGCGTGTACACGACCACGCCGAAGAAGCCCAACTCCGCGTTGCGCAAGGTTTGCCGCGTGCGCCTGACCAATGGGTATGAAGTCTCCAGCTACATCGGCGGCGAAGGCCACAACCTGCAGGAGCACTCGGTGGTGCTGATCCGCGGCGGCCGCGTCAAGGATCTGCCGGGCGTGCGCTATCACACGGTCCGCGGTGCGCTCGATTGCGCCGGCGTCGGCGACCGCCGTCAAGGGCGCTCCAAGTACGGCGCCAAACGTCCCAAGAAATAAGCCCAAGGCTTAAGAAGGTTTTCCATGTCCCGCAGAGCAGCAGCACCCCATCGCACCATTCTTCCCGGACCCGAAGTTCGGGAACGACATGTTGGCCAAATTCATCAATATGGTGATGGAGCGCGGCAAAAAGTCGGCCGCCGAGAAGATCGTTTACGGCGCCATTGATCGGATCGGCGACAAGAGCCGGTGCCGCTCGGCGGCGAGGCGATTGCCGTGCTGCAGCAGGCGCTTGGACAACGTCAAGCCGGTGGTCGAGGTCAAATCCCGCCGCGTCGGCGGCGCCACCTATCAGGTGCCGGTCGAAGTGCGCGCCAACCGCCGCCAAACTCTCGCCATGCGCTGGGTCATCGAAGCAGCCACCGCCCGCAGCGAGAAGTCCATGGCGCATCGCCTGGCGGCGGAACTGATGGAAGCCGCCGAAAACCGCGGCGCCGCCGTGCGCAAGCGCGAGGATACGCATCGCATGGCCGAGGCCAACAAGGCGTTCGCCCACTACCGCTGGTAGCGCGCGCCGGCTGGAAGCGCCGCTTAGCTGGTATAAGACGGCGGGCGGCTCAGACCACCTATATCGAGGGTTTGAACCTATGGCACGTACTACGCCCATCGAGCGATACCGAAATATCGGTATCTCCGCTCACATCGACGCGGGCAAAACCACCGCGACGGAGCGTATTCTGTTCTACACCGGCGTGTCGCACAAAATCGGCGAGGTCCATGACGGCGCGGCCGTCATGGACTACATGGAACAGGAGCAGGAGCGCGGCATCACCATCACCGCCGCGGCCACCACCTGTTTCTGGAAGGGGATGGACAAGAGCTTCCCCGAGCACCGCATCAACATCATCGATACCCCGGGACACGTCGATTTTACCATCGAGGTGGAGCGGAGCTCTTTGCGCGTGCTCGATTCGGCCATTGCGGTGTACTGCGCCGTCTCCGGCGTGCAGCCGCAGTCCGAAACCGTCTGGCGCCAGATGAACAAGTACGGCGTTCCGCGCATTGCCTTCGTCAACAAGATGGACCGCGCGGGCGCGAATTTCCTGCGATGCGTCGAGCAGATCAAGACCCGCCTGCGCGGCAACCCCGTGCCGATCCAACTGCCGATCGGCGCCGAGGACGGCTTCGCCGGCGTGGTCGATCTGGTCAAGATGAAGGCCATCCATTGGGACGAAGAAACCCAGGGCATGAAATTCGAGTATCGCGAGATCCCCGCCGACATGCTCAAGGAATGCGAGGAATGGCGCGGCAAGATGATCGAGGCTGCCGCCGAGGGGGACGAGGTTCTGCTCAACAAATATCTGGAGAGCGGGACTTTAAGCGACGACGAAATCAAGAAGGGTCTGCGCGAGCGCGCCATCAAGAACGAAATCTGCCTGGTGACCTGCGGCTCGGCGTTCAAGAACAAGGGCGTGCAGGCGGTGCTCGACGCCATCGTGGAATACATGCCCTCGCCCGCGGAAGTACCGCCCGTCAAGGGCCAGAGCGAGAGCGGCGAACCGCTGACGCGCAAGGCCGATGATGCCGAGCCGTTCGCGGCGCTCGCATTCAAGATCCTGAACGACCCCTTCGTGGGCAATCTCACCTTCTTCCGGGTCTACTCCGGCACGCTGAATTCCGGCGATCAGGTGTTCGTCCCGAATCGCAGCCGCACCGAGCGCATCGGCCGCTTGCTGCAAATGCACGCCAGCGACCGCTCCGAGATCAAGGAAGTGCACGCCGGCGACATCGCCGCCGCGGTCGGTTTGAAGGACGTCACCACCGGCGACACGCTGTCCGATCTGAACAAGGTCATCATCCTCGAAAAGATGGACTTCCCGGAGCCGGTGATTTCCGTGGCCGTCGAACCGAAAACCAAGGTCGATCAGGAGAAAATGGGCCTGGCCCTGCAGCGTCTGGCGAAGGAAGATCCTTCGTTCCGCGTGCACACGGATCAGGAATCCGGCCAGACCATCATCGCGGGCATGGGCGAACTGCATCTCGAGATCATCGTCGATCGCATGAAGCGCGAATTCAAAGTCGATGCGAACGTCGGCAAGCCGCAGGTGGCATACCGCGAAACCCTGCGCAGCACGGTCGAATCCGAGGGCAAGTTCATTCGCCAGTCGGGCGGCCGCGGCCAATACGGACATGTCTGGCTGAAACTCGAGCCGCTGCCGCAGGGCAAGGGCTACGAGTTCGTCAACGGCATCGTCGGCGGCACGGTGCCGCGCGAATACATTCCCGCAGTCGACAAAGGCATCCAGGAAGCCGTCCAGACCGGCGTGATCGCGGGCTATCCCATCGTGGATGTGAAGGTCACCATATTCGACGGCTCCTACCATGACGTCGATTCCAACGAGATGGCGTTCAAAATCGCGGGTTCGATCGGATTCAAGGAAGGATTCCGCAAGGCCAAGCCGGTGCTGCTCGAACCCATCATGAAAGTGGAAGTCGTCGACGCCCGGAGGACTACTACGGCGACATCGTCGGCGATTTGAGCCGGCGCCGCGGCCAGATCGTCGGCACGGAAGACAGTCCCTCCGGCAAGGTGGTCACCGCCGAGGTGCCGCTCGCCGAAATGTTTCAATACTCGACGTCGATGCGCTCCATGAGCCAGGGCCGCGCGAACTACACCATGGAGTTCGCCAAGTACCATGGAAGTGCCGGGCAACGTGGCGGATGTCGTGATGAAGAAGGCTTCTTGAGTTTTAGGCAGCGCAATTCCAACCGTTTTCATCTTTTGAGAGGTAAGGCCTGTGTCGAAGGGGAAGTTTGAGCGAACGAAGCCGCACGTGAACGTGGGGACGATTGGGCATGTGGATCATGGCAAGACGACCTTGACGGCGGCCCTCACGAAGGTGATGGCGGAGAAGCACGGCGGGGAGTTCAAGGCCTACGATCAGATCGACAAGGCACCGGAGGAGCGAGCGCGCGGGATCACGATTGCGACCGCGCACGTGGAGTATCAGTCGCGATGCGCGTCACTACGCGCACGTGGACTGTCCGGGGCATGCCGATTACGTGAAGAACATGATCACCGGAGCGGCGCAGATGGACGGGGCGATTTTGGTGGTATCGGCGGCGGATGGTCCGATGCCCCAGACGCGCGAGCACATATTGCTGGCCCGCCAGGTGGGAGTGCCCTACATCGTGGTGTTCATGAACAAGGCGGACATGGTCGATGATGCGGAGCTTTTGGAGCTGGTGGAGCTGGAGGTGCGGGATCTGCTGACCCTGTACAAGTTTCCCGGGGACAAGACCCCGATCATCACCGGATCTGCGTTGAAGGCTTTGGAGGGGGACACCTCGGAGATTGGGGTGCCCTCGGTGATCAAGCTGGTGAAGGCATTGGATGACTATATTCCGGTGCCCAAGCGGGCGGTGGAAGGGGCCTTTTTGATGCCGGTGGAGGATGTGTTCTCGATTGCCGGTCGCGGCACGGTGGTGACGGGGCGCATCGAGCGCGGGATCGTGAAGGTCAACGATGAGGTGGAGATTGTGGGGATTCGCCCGACGCAGAAGACCACCTGCACGGGGGTTGAGATGTTTCGCAAGCTCTTGGATGAGGGGCAGGCGGGGGACAACGTGGGGGTGCTATTGCGGGGCACGAAGCGCGAGGAAGTGGAGCGCGGTCAGGTGCTGTGCAAGCCCGGATCGATCAATCCGCACACCAAGTTCGAGGCCGAGGTGTACGTGCTGACCAAGGAAGAGGGCGGTCGGCATACCCCCTTCTTCAAGGGCTACCGGCCGCAGTTCTACTTTCGCACCACCGATGTGACCGGAGCGGTGGAGCTGCCGGAGGGCACCGAGATGGTGATGCCGGGGGACAACATCAAGATCGTGGTGGAGCTGATTGCCCCGATCGCGATGGAGCAGGGCCTGCGCTTCGCCATCCGCGAGGGCGGCAAAACCGTCGGCGCAGGTGTGGTCGCCAAGGTGATCGCTTAATCTGAATTTTGGCGCGAAAGGCGTATTAGTAAGGTAGAATCCGCACCCCGTTTAAGGACGGGGTCGCTTCGACCCCGGGAATTGTTGGCGCGCAGCGCCTAGAGAGTTAAGAGAAGATCTTTATGGCAAATCAGAATATCCGCATCCGCCTGAAGGCTTTCGATCACCGCTTGATCGACAAGTCGGCGCGCGAGATCGTCGATACCGCGAAACGCACCGGCGCGACCGTCAAAGGCCCTGTGCCGCTGCCCATCAAGATGGAGCGTTTTACGGTTTTGACCGCACCGCACGGCGATAAGGACGCGCGGGATCAGTTCGAAATCCGCACGCACAAGCGTCTCATGGACATTTTGAACCCCACGGACAAGACCGTGGACGCCCTCATGAAGCTCGAGCTTCCGGCCGGCGTGGATGTGCAAATCAAGTTGAATTGAGGTCTTTTTGCTGCGGAGCCGCATCGGCTCCCTTGCGTGAGGAGCTTAGGATCCCTATACTCCCGCGTCCATTTTAGAGGTCGGAGCGCGTGGGCGCCGACGCCAAATTCTCACGGGGATTTGGGGTCCGTGTGTCCAAACCGCTGATCTGTCGCAACGATGCGAGGCTCTTTGCAGCTCTCGCTGTATGAGGATTGACAATGTCCATTGGTCTGGTTGGCCGCAAATGCGGCATGACCCGAGTGTTCACCGACGCCGGTGTTACTGTCCCCGTGACGGTGGTCGAGGCGTTACCGAATCGCATCTCGCAAGTCAAAAACGATAAAGTCGACGGCTATCGCGCGGTCCAGGTCACCATTGGCAGCCGCCGTCCTTCGCGCATACCCAAGGCGCTTGCCGGCCACTTCGCCAAGGCCAATGTGGCCGCCGGCTATACCTCGCAGGAATTTCGTTTAGGCAAGGGTGAAGGCGAGGAACTCGCGACCGGCGGCGAAATCAAGGTCGACATGTTCAAGGCCGGGCAGATCGTCGATGTCACGGGCACCACGGTCGGCAAGGGTTTTCAGCCGGCACCATGAAGCGGCATAATTTCGCCGGCGGCATGAAGACCCATGGAAATTCCGTGTCGCACCGCGCGCCCGGTTCCATCGGCCAGCGCCAGACTCCGGGCCGTGTATTCAAAGGCAAGCGCATGTCGGGCCACATGGGCATGCGCAATCGCACCATCGAAAATCTGCGCATCGTCGAAGTCGATGCCGTGCGCAACCTGCTGCTCGATCAGCGGCGCGGTGCCTGGTGCCGAAGGCGGCCGCGTCATCGTCAAGCCGTCGGTCAAGGCGAAGGGCCAGGCGCGGCGCCAGAAACTGATGCCGAACAAGGCCCCGGCTGCCGCCAAGGGTGCTGCCCAACCCAAGGGTGCCGCTCCGAAAGCCGGCGCCGCGGCCAAAGCTGAGAAGAAGTAGATCTCATGAAAGTCCAGCTAAAAAACGCCAAGCCGGCCAGCGAGATTCAGTTGTCGGATGCCGCCTTTGGGCGCGACTACAACGAAGCGTTGGTGCACCAAGTCGTCACCGCCTATATGGCCGCCGGCCGCGCCGGCACCAAAGCGCAAAAGTCCCGCGCCGAAGTGCGCGGCGGCGGCAAGAAGCCCTGGAGCCAGAAAGGCACCGGCCAGGCGCGCGCCGGTTCGATCCGCAGCCCCATCTGGGTCGGCGGCGGACGCGCGTTCGCGGCCAAGCCGCGCGACTTCTCGCAGAAGGTCAACCGCAAGATGTATCGCGCCGCCATGCAATCCATGGTGTCGCAATTGGTTCGCGACGATCGGTTGGTGGCCGTCGAGTCGACTCGAACTTGCCGCGCCGCGCACCAAGCTGCTCATCAGCAAGCTGGCGGAATTCGGCCTGAGCCGCGCGCTCATTTTGGTCGAGGCCTACGAAGAGAAATTGTTCCTGGCGGCCCGCAACATTCCGCACGTCGAAGTGATGGCGGTGGCCGCGCTCGATCCTCTCAGCCTGGTCAAGCACGACAAGGTCGTCGCCACCGTGGGCGCCTTGAAGTTGCTGGATCAGCGTCTCGGAGGCGCAGCATGAATAAAGAACGATTGATGACCGTGCTGATTCAGCCGCATGTCTCCGAGAAGGCGGCGACCGTGACCGAAAAGGCCAACCAATATGTGTTTCGCGTGCGCGACGATGCCTCGAAGGCCGAGGTCAAAAGCGCCGTCGAGCTCATGTTCGAGGTCAAGGTGGAGGGTGTGAATCTGTTGAACACGTCCCGGCAAGACGCGCCGTTTCAAGAACATGCCCGGCAAGCGCAACGGCTTCAAGAAAGCCTATGTGCGCCTGGCCGACGGGCAGTCGATCGACTTCACCGGCGCCTCGGCGAAATAAAGGACAAGGCCATGGCACTCATCAAGATGAAGCCGACCTCACCGGGCACGCGCTTCGTGGTCAAAGTGGACCGCTCGCACCTGCACAAGGGCGGACCGGTCGAGTCTCTCACCACCAAGAAAAACCGCACCGGCGCGCGCAATCACTCGGGCCGGCAGACCACGCGCCACATCGGCGGCGGCCACAAGCAGCGCTATCGGATCGTGGATTTCCTGCGCGACAAGGACGGAATTCCGGGCGTCGTCGAGCGCCTCGAATACGATCCGAACCGCACCTCGCATCTGGCGCTTGGTGCTCTACAAGGACGGCGAGCGCCGCTACATCCTGGCGCCCAAGGGCGTGAAGGCGGGCGATGAAATCCGTTCCGGCTCGGACGCGCCGATCAAGGCCGGCAATGCCATGCCGCTGCGGCACATTCCGGTGGGCAGCACGGTTCACAACATCGAATTGAAAGTCGGCAAGGGCGGACAGATGGCGCGCAGCGCCGGCGGCTTCCGCGCAATTCGCGGCGCGTGAAGGCGTGTATGCGAGTCTGCGATTGAAGTCGGGCGAAATGCGCAAGGTTCACGTCGACTGCCGCGCGACGATCGGCGAGGTCGGCAACGATGAGCACAACCTGCGCGTCTTCGGCAAGGCCGGCGCGGTGCGCTGGCTGGGCGTGCGCCCGACGGTGCGCGGCGTCGTGATGAACCCGGTCGATCATCCCCACGGCGGCGGCGAAGGCAAATCCGGTCAAGGAAATCCGCACCCGGTGAGCCCGTGGGGCCTGCAGACCAAGGGCAAGAAGACGCGCCGCAACAAGCGCACCGACGGCATGATCGTTCAGCGCCGCAAGAACAAACGAATGTACTAGACTGGAGATACTCAAAGTGCCTCGTTCGCTCAAGAAAGGCCCGTTCGTGGATTTGCACCTCGCCAAGAAGGTGCAGACCGCCAGCCAAAAGAATGATCGCCGCCCGATCAAGACCTGGTCGCGGCGTTCCATGGTCATTCCCGACATGGTCGGCCTGACCATCGCCGTGCATAACGGCCGCCTGCACGTGCCGGTGCTGGTATCCGAGAACATGGTCGGCCACAAGCTCGGCGAGTTCGCGCCCACGCGCACCTTCAAGGCGCACTCCGGCGACAAGAAAGTCACGGCGGCGGAGTAGTCATGCAGACCAAAGCAATATTGCGCTACGCGCGCATCTCGCCGCAGAAATGCCGGCTGGTGGTCGACACGATCCGCGGCAAGTCGGCCACGCTCGCGGTGAATACCTTGAAATTCATGCCGAAGAAAGGCGCGAAGATCGTGCTCAAGGTACTGGATTCCGCGATCGCCAACGCCTACAACAATTTCAATGCCGATGTCGATGATCTGAAGGTGACGCGCGTCGAGGTCGATCCGGCGCCGATGCTCAAGCGCTTCCATGCCCGCGCCAAGGGCCGCGGCGTGCGCATCGCCAAGCGCAACAGTCATATCCTGGTTCAAGTGTCCGACGGTAAGCGAGAGGCCTAATGGGTCAGAAAGTAAATCCAATTGGTATTCGTCTAGGCATCACGCGCGACTGGTCGTCGAAGTGGTATGCGCATTCGAAGAACTTCGCCGGAAACATCCACACCGATTTCCTGGTGCGCAAGTACCTGAACAAGAAGTTGGCGGACGCGTCGGTGAGCAACATCCACATCGAGCGGGCCGCGCGGCGCGCCAACATCACCATTCATACGGCACGGCCGGGAATCGTGATCGGCAAGAAGGGCGAGGATATCGAGAAGCTGCGCACCGCGGTCGCCAAGATCCTGGGGATGGGCATGAACGATGTGCGCCTGAACATCGCGGAAATCAGAAAGCCCGAACTCGATGCGAAATTGGTGGCCGAGGGCATCTCGCAGCAGCTGGAAAAGCGCGTGATGTTTCGCCGCGCCATGAAGCGCGCCGTCACCAACACCATGCGCTCCGGGGCGCTCGGCATCAAGGTGCGGATTTCGGGGCGTTTGAACGGTTCGGAAATCGCGCGTACCGAGACCAACCGCGAGGGCCGCGTGCCGTTGCACACCTTCCGCGCCGACATCGACTACGGTCTCGCCGAGGCGCAAACCACCTACGGCGTGATCGGCATCAAGGTCTGGATCTTCAAGGGCGAAGTGTTCGACAAACCGGCGGAAGAGGCCGTGGAAGCCGAGGCCGATGCCGCAGCTGCCGCGGCGGTCGCCAAATCCGCCGAACCCGCGGCACCGGCCGCGACCTGATCAGGATACCTACGCATGATGCAGCCGAAGCGGACCAAGTTCCGCAAACAATTCAAGGGCAAGATCTCCGGCAGCGCGCAGCGCGGCAACACCGTGGCGTTCGGCGAGTTCGGCCTGAAGGCAACCAATCGCTGCCGCATGACGGCACGCGAGATCGAGGCGGCGCGCCGCGCCATTTCGCGCTACGTGAAGCGCGGCGGACGCATTTGGATCCGCGTATTTCCGGATGTGCCGATCACCCAGAAGCCGCTCGAGGTGCGCATGGGTTCCGGCAAGGGCAACGTCGAGTACTGGGTGGCCCGGGTGCTGCCCGGCAAGGTGCTGTTCGAGATCGAAGGCATGAGCGAAACGATCGCGCGCGAGGCGTTCCGCCTGGCGTCCGCGAAGCTCTCCGTGTCGACGGCGTTCGTCAAGCGCCAGGTCAGATCATGAAGGTGCGTACATGAAGGCGAAAGATTTGCGCGCGAAGGCGCCCAAGGATCTCGGCGAGGAGCTGCTCAAGCTGCGCCGTGAACAATTCAATTTGCGCATGGCCCGCGCGACGGGTCAGGCGGCGAAACCGGATCAATTTTCGAAGGTGCGGCAGGAATATCGCGCGAGTCAAGACGGTGCTCGCCCAGTCGCAGGTGCGTAAATGACCAAAAGCACTCTTTCTGAGCACTCAATCGGACGAGGCCGTTTCGACCTCGTTGAAGGTTGCGCGAAGCGCATGAGGAATTTGTAATGACAACCGAAACACAATCGGCCGCGCAATCAGCATCAACCGCTGCGGCGGCGCCGGGCGCCGCGCCCGTCCCCGGCCAGCGCCTTCTGACCGGCAAGGTGGTCAGCAACAAGATGGACAAGACCATTGCGGTTTCGGTCGAGCGCCTGGTGAAGCATCCGACCTACGGCAAGTACATCCGCCGCACGACCAAGCTGCTGGCGCATGACGAGAGCAACGAGTGCAAGGAAGGCGACACGGTCGCCATCAAGCCGTGCCGGCCCATGTCGCGCCGCAAATCCTGGATGTTGGTGCGCGTCGTAGATCGCGCCCGGTCGGATGAGAGGCCGCTGCCAATGATCCAGATGCGAACCATGTTGAATGTGGCCGACAACAGCGGCGCCAAGCGCCTGATGTGCATCAAGGTGCTGGGCGGCTCGAAGCGCCGCTACGCGGCGGTCGGCGATGTCATCAAAGTCAGCATCAAGGATGCGATCCCGCGCGGCAAGGTGAAGAAAGGCGAGGTGTACGACGCCGTGGTGGTGCGCACCAAGCAGCGGCGTGCGGCGCCCCGATGGATCGCTGATCCGCTTCGACACCAATGCCGCGGTGCTCCTCACCAACAAGCTCGAGCCCATCGGCACGCGTATTTTCGGGCCGGTGACGCGCGAGCTGCGCAACGTGCAGTTCATGAAGATTATCTCGCTCGCACCCGAAGTGCTGTGAGATGAAGAAGATCCGCAAAGGCGACATGGTGATCTTGATCGCCGGCCGCGACAAAGGCCGCAAAGGCGCCGTGATCGAAGTGCTGGCGGACGACCGCGTGCGCGTCGAGGGACTCAACATGTCCAAGCGGCATCAGCGCCCAATCCGCAGCTGGGCGTGCAGGGCGGCATCATCGAGACGCGAAGCGCCGCTGCATGTGTCGAACGTGATGGTGTTCAATCCGGCGACGCAAAAGGGCGATCGCATCGGGTTCAAGTCGCTCGAGAACGGCCGCAAGGTGCGTCTGTTCAAGTCGAACAAAGAAATGGTCGACGCGAAATAACGGATAATTATATGGCAGCAAGACTGCAAACAAATTTATCACCAGCAAGATCGTGCCGGAGCTCAAGAAAAAGCTCGAGCTGAAGAACACCATGCAGGTGCCGCGGATCCTCAAGATCACGGTCAACATGGGCGTGGGCGAGGCCGTGGCCGACAAGAAGGTCATGGATGCCGCCACCGCCGACATGGCGAAGATCACCGGCCAGAAGCCGGCCGTCACCAAGGCCAAGAAATCGGTGGCGACCTTCAAGGTGCGCGATGGCCAGGCGATCGGCTGCAAGGTGACGCTGCGCGGCGACCGCATGTACGAATTCCTCGACCGGCTGGTGAACATCGCCATTCCCGCGCATCCGCGATTTTCGCGGCATCAGCACCCGCTCCTTCGACGGCCGCGGCAATTACAGCCTGGGCGTCAAGGAGCAGATCATTTTTCCGGAGATCCAGTACGACCAGATCGATCAGATTCGTGGCATGGACATCACCATCTCCACGTCGGCGCGCGACGACAAGCACGGACGCGCGCTGCTGGAAGCCTTTCAACTTTCCGTTCCGTAAGTAGGTACAGCCCATGGCCAAGACGAACATGCTCATGCGCGAGAAAAAACGCCTGAAGATAGCGAAGAAATTCGCCACGCGGCGCGCTGAGCTCAAGGAGCTGATCCGCGACCCGAAGACCGGGCGCGGAAGCAGCGCGAAGCCGCGCAGGTCGAGCTGCAGAAGCAGCCGCGCGACGCGAGCGCCATGCGGCAGCGCAACCGCTGCTCGATCACCGGGCCGCTCGCGCGGCGTATACCGCAAGTTCGGCCTGGCGCGCACCAAGCTGCGCGAAGCCGCCAACCGCGGCGAGATTCCCGGCCTGTCCAAGGCGAGCTGGTGAGGCGCGCACTATGAGCATGACTGATCCGATCGCCGATCTCCTGACCCGCATTCGCAATGCGCAATCCGCGGGCAAGCCGACCGTGGGCGTGGGCGCCTCGAAGCTGAAGCTGGCCATCCTCAAGGTGCTGAAGGATGAGGGCTACATCGGCGGACTACGGCGTCGATAGCAGCGAGCGCCAAGAGCACGCTGTCCATCGAGCTGAAGTATCACGACGGCCGCCCGGTCATCGACCGCATCGAGCGCATCAGCCGTCCGGGACTGCGCATCTATCGCGGCAAGGACGAGCTGCCCAAGGTGTTGGGCGGGCTGGGCGTCGCCGTGGTCTCCACCCCGAAGGGCATCATGTCCGACAAGCAGGCGCGCGCGGCCGGCACCGGCGGCGAAGTGCTGTTCGTCGTTCAATAGCGGCTCAGGCAAGGTTAGCATCATGTCTCGAGTTGCAAAAAAGCCGGTAGACCTGCCGCAGGGCGTCAGCGCCACGATCGGCGCGGACGCCGTCACGGTCAAGGGCGCCAAGGGTTCGCTGACGCTGCGCGCTCAAGAGCGGCATCAAGGTCGTGCAGCAGGACAAGCACCTGGAGGTGCGAGGCGGAGTCCGGCGGCGAAGGGCTGAATGCCATCGCCGGAGCCGACGCGCGCGCATCTCGCCAACATGGTCACCGGCGTCACCAAGGGTTACGAGAAGAAGCTCGAGCTGGTGGGCGTCGGCTATCGCGCCGCCGTGCAGGCCAAGAGCCTGACGCTGACGCTCGGCTATTCGCACCTGATCAATTACGCGATTCCGGAGGGCATCACCATCGAGACGCCGAGCCAGACCGAGATCCTGGTCAAGGGCATCGATCGCCAGCGCGTCGGCCAGACCGCCGCCGAGATCCGCGGCTTCCGGCCGCCGGAGCCCTACAAGGGCAAGGGCGTGAAGTATTCCGACGAGAAGATTTCGCTGAAAGAAGCGAAGAAGAAGTAAGCCCATGAAGCTAGACAAACAAGACACGCGCCTGCGCCGCGCGCTGCGCGGCCGCGTAAAGATCAAGGAACTGGCGCGCGTTGCGCCTTTCGGTGCACCGCACGCCGCAGCCACATCTATGCGCAGATCTTCGCGCCGGGAAGGGCGACAAGGTTCTGGTCGCCGCCTCGACCTGCAAAAGGACGTGCGCGGCGATTTGAAAACCACCGGCAACATCGAGGCCGCCAAGGCCGTCGGCCGCGCGATCGCGGAACGGGCCAAGGCCAAGGGCATCGGCAAGGTCGCGTTCGACCGGTCCGGTTTCATGTATCACGGGCGCATCAAGGCGCTGGCGGATGCCGCGCGCGAAGCGGGTCTCGAGTTCTAACGGAAGGTCCTAGAGGCACTATGGCGAGAACAGAAAAACCCATGTCCGGCGACGACCTGCTCGAGAAGCTGGTCGCCGTGAACCGCGTCGCGAAAGTCGTCAAGGGCGGCAAGCAATTCGGCTTTACCGCGCTCACCGTCGTCGGCGATGGCGCCGGCCGGGTCGGATTCGGCTACGGCAAGGCGCGCGAAGTGCCGGTCGCGATCTCCAAGGCGATGATGCAGGCCCGCAAGAGCCTGGTCAACGTATCTTTGAAGAACGATACCTTGTTCTACGCTGTCAAAGGACGGCATGGGACCACGCGGGTCTATATGCAGCCGGCCGCGGACGGTACCGGCGTGATCGCCGGCGGCGGCATGCGCGCGGTGTTCGAATGCGCCGGCGTGCGCAACGTGCTCGCCAAGAGCTATGGCTCGCGCAATCCGATCAACGTGGTGCGCGCCACCATGGACGCCCTCGGCAAGCTGCGTACGCCCGATGACATCGCGGCGAAGCGCGGCAAGAGCGTCGAAGAGATCGTGGGTTGATCATGGCCAGCAAAGCACATGCGCACAAGGCGAGCGAGACAAGTCGATCAAAGTGACCTTGGTCAAGAGCGTGTGCGGGCCAGCTCGCCAACATCCGCAATTCGGCCAAGGGCCTGGGGTTGCGCCGCATCGGGCACAGCGTGGTGGTGGCGGATACGCCGTCCAATCGCGGCATGGTGAACAGCGGCCAGCCACATGCTCAAGGTCGAGCGGCGCGGCCACTTCGGGAAGAAGAGGGTCTGATATGCGATTGAACACCATCAAGCCGGCTGCCGGCTCCAAGCGAACGCGCCTGCGCGTCGGCCGCGGCGCGTCCGCCGGCCAGGGCAAGACCTGCGGCCGCGGCGTCAAGGGCCAGCGCGCCCGCAAGGGCGGCTACCACAAGGTCGGCTTCGAAGGCGGCCAGATGCCGCTTGCAGCGGCGTTTGCCGAAGATCGGGTTTCGCTCGGCCATGAAGGCATCGCGCGCCGAACTCACGCTTGACGGACCTGATGCGCGTCGAGGGCGGCGAAGTGACGCTGGCCGGGCTGATCGAGGCGAATCTGGTGCCCGAGTACACCAAGCGGGTGAAGATCATTTTGTCGGGCAAGGTCATCCAAGCCTTCGTGGTCAAGGACAAGGCCATCACCGCGACCAAGGGCGCGAAGAGCGCCGTCGAATCCGCCGGCGGCCATTTCGAGGCTTAAGAGGCTAAGAGCGCATACCCGTGGCCACATCCGCGCCAATGCCTGCCGCCGCCTTGGGGGACATGACCCGCTTCGCAGAAGATGCGCAAGCGGCTGCTGTTCCTGCTGGGCGCGCTCATCGTGTACCGGATCGGCACCTTCATTCCCGTCCCGGGCATCGATGCGGCCCGCTTCGCCACCTTCTTCTCCACGCAGCAGGGCACGCTGCTCGGCATGTTCAACATGTTCTCGGGCGGCGCTCTGCAGCGTTTCAGCATTTTCGCGCTGAACGTGATGCCCTACATCACCGCCTCGATCATCGTGCAGATGGCCTCGATGGTGTATCCGCCTTGGAACCAGATCCGCAAGGACGGCGAATCCGGCCGGCGCAAACTGATGCAATACACGCGCTACGGCACCGTGGGGCTCGCCGGCATTCCAGGGTTTCGGCGCGGCGCTCGCCATCCAGAATTCCGGCAGCAACCTGGTGCCGAACCCCGGGCCCGCAGTTCCTGTTCGTCGCCACCATTTCGATCACCACCGGCACCCTGTTCGTCATGTGGCTGGGCGAGCAGATCACCGAGCGCGGCATCGGCAACGGCATCACCATGATCATCGTGGCGGGCATCATCGCCGGCCTGCCGCGAGCCATCGGCAACACGCTGGAAATGGTGCGAACCGGCGAAATGAACCCGCTGATCGTGCTGCTGATCGTGGTGGTGGTGGTGCTGGTGACGCTGTTCTGCGTGTTCGTCGAGACGCGCGCAGCGCAAGATCCAGGTGAACTACGCCAAGCGCCAGGTAGGACGGCGCATGATGCAGGGGCAAAGCACGCACCTGCCGTTCAAACTCAACATGGCGGGCGTCATTCCGCCGATTTTCGCCTCCAGCCTGCTGGTCTTTCCGGCCACGATCGCGCAGTTCTTCGGCAACAGCCCGAATCCCAATGTCATCCAGCGGACCTTGCAAAAGATCGCGGCCATCCTCAATTACGGTCAGCCGCTGCACGTCGTGCTGTTCGCGCCTGCTGATCGTCGGATTCGCCTTCTTCTACGTCGCGCTGGTGTACGACGCGCGCGATACGGCCGAGAACCTGAAGAAGGCGGGCGCCTTCATTCCCGGCATCCGCCCAGGCCAGCAGACGGGCGAATACCTGGACAAGGTGCTGACCCGGCTGACGCTGTGGGGCGGCTTGTACATCATGGCGGTGTGCTTGCTGCCGGAAATCATTCGCATGGTGAATCCCGGCCATCCCGTTTCAGTTCGGCGGCACGTCGCTTTTGATCATCGTGGTCGGCGTCATGGACTTCGTCGCGCAGGCTGCAATCGCACATCATGTCGCAGCAATACGAGGGCCTGATGAAGAAGTCCAGCCTTCGGGGCATTGGGAGTAAGAAATGAAAGTTCGTCCTTCGGTCAAGAAGATCTGCAAGAACTGCAAAGTCGTGCGGCGGCGCGGCATCGTCTACATCATTTGTTCTTCCGATGCCCGCCACAAGCAGCGGCAAGGCTGAGGGCGACATGGCCAGTGAATTGATTTATAAGGGATTTTCTAATATACTAGCGCGCTTTTTTTCGATGGGCGCAGGTGGAGAAATAGATGGCGCGTATCGCCGGCATCAACATACCGATGAACAAGCATGTCGTCATCGGACTGACCCACATATTCGGCATCGGCAACAGCCGGGCCGCGCGCATTTGCGATGCCGCCGGCGTGAAGTATCACGTGAAAGTGAAGGATCTGACGGACGCCGAAGTGGCGTCGCTGCGCTCGCAGGTCGCGAAGTTCGCGGTCGAGGGCGATCTGCGCCGCGAAGTGTCGATGAACATCAAGCGCTTGATGGATCTGGGCTGCTATCGCGGCATCCGGCACCGCAAGGGCCTGCCGATGCGCGGCCAGCGCACGCGCACCAATGCGCGCACGCGCAAGGGTCCGCGCAAGCAGGCGGTCAAGATGAACGCGCCGCCGGGCAAGGTCTAGAAGGAAGTACGACCGTTAATGGCTGATCAAAAGCAAAACGCGCAGCAAGCCGCCGCGGCCGCCACGCCCGGTGCAAAACCCGCGCGCAAAAAGGTCCGCAAGAACGTGCTCGATGCGATCGCGCACGTGCATGCTTCGTTCAACAACACGATCATCACGATCACCGACCGGCAGGGCAACACCCTGTCATGGGCGACCTCCGGCGGCTGCGGCTTCCGCGGTTCGCGCAAGTCGACGCCGTTCGCGGCGCAGGTCGCCGCCGAGCGCGCGGGCACCGCGGCGCAGGAACACGGCGTCAAGAACGTCGAGGTTCGCGTCATGGGCCCGGGTCCCGGGCGCGAATCCGCAGTGCGCGCCTTGAACGGCTGCGGGTTGAAGATCACCAACATCGAAGACGTGACGCCGATTCCGCATAACGGCTGCCGTCCGCCCAAAAAGCGTCGCGTCTTAACACTGAAGGTTCGCAATGGCAAAATATACCGGTCCGAAGTGCAAGCTGTCCCGTCGCGAAGGAACCGATCTGTTCCTGAAGAGCGGCGTGAAGCCGCTCGAGTCGAAATGCAAGCTCGAGGTGCCGCCGGGCGGCGTGAAGAGCGAGCGCAAGCAGCGCTTGTCGGAATACGGTCTGCAGCTGCGCGAGAAGCAGAAGCTGCGCCGCATGTACGGCGTGCTGGAGCGCCAGTTCCGCAACTACTACCAGAAGGCCGCGGGCCGTCCCGGCGCGACCGGCGAGACCCTGCTGCAATTCCTGGAATGCCGTTTGGACAACGTGGTCTACCGCATGGGCTTCGCGGCCACGCGCGCCGAGGCGCGCCAGCTGGTGAGCCACAAGGGCGTGTCGGTCAACGACAAGCTCGTCAATATTGCTTCCTATCAGTGCAAGGCGGGCGATGTCATCAATTTGCGCGAACGCGCCAAGAAGCAGACACGCGTCAGCCGCGGCTCTGACCATCGCGGCTCAGGTCGGCTTTCCCGATTGGGTCGAGGTGGACGACAAGAAGTTCTCCGGAATTCTGAAATCCGTTCCCGACCGTCAGGAGATTCTGCCGGACATCAACGAGAGCCTGGTCGTCGAGTTGTATTCCAAGTAGGAACCGGCAAACAGGCATTGTAATGCGGCGCAGCGCTTCGCTGCGCCGTCTCAAGGTTTAGTCAACGTAGGTGAAATCCATGCAGGGATCGATCAATGAATTTTTGAAGCCCCGGGTCGTCAAGGTGCAACCCGTGTCGCCGCGCCATGCGCGCATCGTGATCGAACCGTTCGAACGCGGTTTCGGGCACACGCTGGGCAATGCGCTTGCGCCGGGTGCTGCTGTCCTCCTTGCCGGGCGCGGCGATCACCGAGATCGAGATCGAGGGCGTGCTGCACGAGTACACCGCGATCGAAGGCGTGCAAGAGGACGTGGTCGACATCCTGCTGAACTTGAAGGCGGTGGCGATCCGCATGCACACGCGCGATGTTGCCGAAGTGCGACTGCACAAGAAGGGCCCGGGCCCGTGACCGCCGGCGACATCGCCGGCGACCACGACATCGAGATTCTGAATCCGGACCTGGTCATCGCGAACTTGACCAAAGCGGGCGAGTTGTCGATGTCGCTCAAGGTCGAGCGCGGCCGCGGCTATCGTCCGGCCGCGCAGCGCATGGCCTTCGAAGAACAGACCCGCGCCATCGGCCGCCTGCAGCTCGATGCTTCGTTCAGCCCGGTGCGCAAAGTGACCTACAACGTCGAAAGCGCGCGCGTCGAGCAGCGCACCGATCTGGACAAGCTGATTCTCGACATCGAAACCAACGGCACCATCGATCCCGAAGAGGCGATCCGCCGCGCCGGCGGCATCCTCAAGGACCAGCTGTCGGTGTTCGTCGACCTGCAGGGGCAGGATGAGTCGACCACCAAGGCCACCGAAACGCAGTTCGATCCGATCCTGCTGCGTCCGGTCGATGAGCTCGAGCTCACGGTGCGCAGCGCCAATTGCCTCAAGGCGGAGAACATCCACTACATCGGCGATCTCGTGCAGCGCACCGAAGTCGAATTGCTGCGCACGCCGAACCTCGGCAAGAAGTCGCTTGACCGAAATCAAGGAAGTGCTCGAGAGCCACGGCTTGACGCTCGGCATGCGCATCGACAATTGGCCGCCGCCGGGATTGAAGCGCGACGACGAGCGCGACAGTATTTGAACTAGCGATCAAGGTTGAGAGCAGACTATGCGTCACAGAAACAGCGGCCGTCAGCTATCGCGAAATCCTCCCATCGTCATGCGATGTTGCGCAACATGGCGACTTCGCTGCTGCGCACGAGACCATCCGCACCACGGTGCCCAAGGCGAAGGAGCTGCGCCGCGTGGTCGAGCCTTTGATCACGCTGGCCAAGGTCGACTCGATCGGCGCAAGCGCCGCCTGGCGCATTCGCGCCTGCGCGACGATGCCGTGGTGGAAAGCTGTTCGAGGACCTGGGACCGCGCTTCAAGGCGCGTGCCGGCGGCTATACGCGGATCCTCAAGATGGAGCCGCGGCCGGGCGACTCGGCCGACATGGCGCTGATGCAGCTGGTGGATTCCGCCGCGGTCGCGACCGAAAAGAAAGACGATAAAAAGGCCGCCAAGGCGCCGAAAGCGGAGCCGAAGAAGACCAAGTCTAAGAAAGCCGCGGCCGCCGCAGAGGACAGCGAGGCGCAGCCGAAGCCCAAGCGGCGCAAGAAAGCCGCCGCTTAAGCAGCCTCAGGCCGCCGGCGCCTTTCGCGGCAGCCACTCGCGCGAACGCGTCGCGAGTCAAGTTTTCGGGCTTGCCGGCGGTTGCCGCGACATTGTCTTCGATGCGAATTCCGCCGTAAGGCTTCAGTTCCTCGACCACTGTCCAATCGATATGGGCGCGCCGTTGGTCGGCGTGGGCCGCGGCGAGCAGCGAGTCGATCAGGTAGATGCCGGGCTCCACGGTCACCACCACGCCGGGCTCGAGCATGCGCGTCAGGCGCAAATAGGGATGGCCTTTGGGCCGCTCCCGCTCATGCCCTTTGGCATCGCCCATGACGCCGCCGACATCGTGCACCTGAAGCCCCAGCAGGTGGCCGATGCCGTGCGGAAAGAACACGCCGGTCACGCCGTTTTCCAAGGCAGCCTGGCCCGGGTATTTTGGTCAGACCGACTTTCGTGCAGCACGTCACCCAGAACCCGGTGCGCCGACGAGGTGCACTTCGCGGTAATCGCGGCCCGCGACGATCTCGCCGCAGAGCGCCAGCTGTGCCGTGTCCATGGCGTTGCACAGATCGGCGAAGCGGCCGGCGCTGCGCGCATAGGTGCGGGTGATATCCGCCGCATAGCCGCGGTATTGCGCGCCGGCGTCGATCAAAAAGGAGCGCAGCGGGGAGGGCGCGGTGCGCTCCAGATGCTGGTAGTGCAAAACCGCCGCATGCTCGTTATAGGCCACGATATTGTTGTAAGGCATCTCCTCTTCGCGCTGTTGCGCATGCCTCCAGATAGCGCATATGCGCCTCGTATTCAGAGCCGCCGCGGCGAAACGCCGCGAGCGCGGCCGCGATGGCCGCGTGCGCCCATCTCATTGCGCTTTGCGCAGGCAGGCTCGAGTTCGTAGGGCGTTTTGACCGCACGCTCGTAATGCAGCCGGGTCATCAATGCCGGTTCGGATTGAGGCATTCCGGGTCGCACGCCGTGCGGCCAGCAGCCTCGGGCCCGATGAAGGCGACGCGGCCCAATCCGTCCCAATGCGTCGCGCGGCCTTCGAGTCGTCGTCGATGGCGATCAAATTGACGGCGGCTGTCCAAGGCGCGCTGCGGCAGTCTCGCCGGCTTTATGCCAGTAGTCGTTGGCCTGATGGAAACAGCACCCGTGGCCGCGCCCCCGGCCGGTACACCAGGATGCAGCGTGGATTGTCGACGATCGGCACCCACGCCTTGAAATGCGGATTGACCTTGTAGGGGTAGTCTTGATCGTCGAGAAACTGCAGTCGGCGGGCGTCCCGCGTGCACGACCAGGGCATCGAAACCGGTCGCCGCCAGCGCGCGATCGGTGCCGCCGCATGAGCAAGTCCGCAAGTGGTCCGCGTAATAGCTGATCGAGACTGGACATCGCTCACGCTGACCTCCTGAGCTTGAACGTCGTTTAACCCCGGCTGTGAAATCCTGCGTTAAAGGCGCTGACAGCGTCGGCGAAAGAGATATGAAATTGAGCCAAAACACTCTAAAATCGGCCCGGACATTTGGGTGTAAGCCCAAGACAACACGCTCGGCCTAAAATTTTATCATTAAAATTTCTGGGGTATCGATAGATGAAGACCAAACTTGCATTAAGCGCTTTTGTCGCTGCATTCGTGCTGAGTGCCTGCGGCAGCAAGACCGAGGCTCCTGCTCCGACGACCGACACGACTCCTCCGCCTGCCGCTACGCCTGCCCGGATGCCGCCGCCTCCGCCGCTGCCGATTCGGCTGCTGCTGCGAGCGCCGCCGCCGATGCGGCTTCGTCCGCGGCATCCGCTGCATCGGCTCCGAAGCAGTAATCGCTTCGATCAGCTGATCCACATGCCCGGGCGGGCGGCCATCGCGGCACGTTCGCCCGGGCTGTGTCTTTTTGGGCGCAGGAAAACGGTTTCGTTGCTCGTCAGTATTCGCGACTGCAGACATTCGAAAAAGGATCGCCAGTGGATCCAGAGTGTCTACGGCGAGTACCTCGATGCGCTGGCGGATCTGAATACCGGTCTGTTTTCCGTCCTCGGCGCGAGCAATCCGCATCGAGGACGAGATTTTCGCGAACTGGTTCTCCAACGATCACTCGCACCCACTGCTGATTCTCAAGGGACCCGAGTCGGTGGATTTGCGCTGGTCACCCGGCCGCGCGTTCCGCGGCCGGGGAGAAAGCCGCGGTATTACCACATGTCGGAATTCTTCGTCCGCAAGCCGTATCGGCGCGCGGGCATCGGCCGGGATGCCGCCAAGCTGATTTTCGACCGCTTCGCGGGCGATTGGGAAATCGTCGAATACCATGCGCAACCCCGGTTCGGTGGCGTTCTGGCGCCAGTGGTCGACGCGCTACTGCAAGGGCGCTACCGAGCGCACCCGAACGGCGAAGTGCACCAGCGCTTCAACGGCCGCCGTCGCTAGCAGCTGAATTCAGTTCAACGCGCGGCCCCCGAAAAAATCGACGCGGCCTATCTTGCGCGCCGGCCGTTCTAGTGATGCAATTATATCGATGGCAGCTGACGCCATGAATTCCGAGAGTGCGAATTGACAGCGACCCATTGAAAACTCCTCCACGCGCCAGTCGACGCAGTCCAGCGACCGCTTTCGATTTCATCACGTGCTTGGCCGAGGAGTTGTCGGGCGGTCAAGGTCGATCTTGCCCTCGTTTCCTGAAATCGCGATGCAAGTCAGGCGCATCCTGTCCGATCCGAACATCCCGCGTTGATCAGGTCGTGCGCGTGGTGGGATCGGAGCCCGCGCTCGCCGCGCGGCTGCTGCGCATCGCCAATTCGGCCGTCCCTCAATCGCAGCGGCAAACCGTCACCGACTTGCGCACCGCCATCAGCGCGCATCGGCTACAACATGGTGCGCAGCGCCTCGATTTCCTTCTCGATGGCGCAGATCCGCAACAGCAACAAGCTGGCCGGTCTCGAGCACGCATCTGCAGCGATCTCTGGGAGCGCAGCACCCATGTCGCCGCGTTCGCCTATGTGCTCGCGCAAGACCTGCACCCGCCGGCATCAATCCGGACGAGGCGATGCTCACCGGCATGATGCACGGCATCGGCAAGCTGTACGTACTGACGCGCGCGACCGCACATCCGGAGCTGTTCGCGAGCGCCGCTGTGCTCGATGAGATCATCGAGCGAATGGCATCCCTCGATCGGCAAGGCGATTCTCGAGAATTGGGAATTCTCCGAGGACATGGCGCAGGCGGTCGGGAGCAGGAGGAGCATGACCGCATCGAGCCCGAGTTCGCCCGATTTGAGCGATGTCCTCGCCGTCGCGATCTTGATGGCCTCGTACGGCACCGATATCTGCCGGCGCTGCGAAGCGATGCTGCAAGGACTGCCCGCGGCCAACACGGCTTGGCGATGAACCAGTCGCAAACGCTTGAGCGTCATGCAAGATTCGCGCCGCGGAAGTCACGCGCGCTGAGCGAAGCGCTCGGCGCCTGAGGCTGCCGCGGTTACCGCCGCCGCGGGCGCCGGGGCGTATCCTCGGCCCCAGAACGCCACTCCGCGCTTTCAGCGGCGATCGCCTCGGCCACGTAATCACATTGCTGCGGCATGATGCCCGCGAGATTCATGCGGCTGTCAGCCGCATGTAGATGTGATGCCTCGCGCGCAGACGCTTCGACCGCATCGCCGGAGACACCCGAGCAGCGAAAACATGCCGTGCTGCGCGCGCAATGAAATCGAACGAGTCGCTCCCGTCGCTGTCGCGGCAGCGGTTGGCCAGCAGCGAACGCATGTCCTGAATCCGCGTCGCGCATGGCATCGCAGTTCCTCCATCCAGATTGCCGTCGAGCAGCCGGTTCAGCGAACACGCAGGCGGCGATCGCCGCGCCATGATCCGGCGGCATGGAATAGATGCTGCGCGCGATATGCAGCATGTGCGACTCTGCACGGCGTCCGCGCGCGAGGCACTTTTCGCTGATGATGATGAGCGCGCCGACGCGTTCGCGGTACAAGCCCAGATTCTTCGAGAATGAGACCGCGATCAGCGCTTCGGGACGCGTTCCGCCACCAGGCGGATGGGCGCGGCATCGGCTTCGAGCGAGGCGCCGAATCCCTGGTACGCCAGATCCAGAAACGGGATCAACTGCCGGCGCAGCAGCAGCTCGGTCGAGCGCCTGCCACTGTTCGGCATCGAGAGTCCGCGCCGGTCGGGTTGTGGCAGCAGGCGTGCATCAGCACGACGTCGCCCTCGGATGCCGTTTGAAGGCGATCGCAGCATGGCCTCGAAGAGCAGTTCGTGCGCTTGCGCCGCGTAGTAAGGATAGCGCTCGAGTTTGAGCCCGCAGCCTCCCAGCAAGGGGGCAGTGATTCCCCCAGGTCGGATCGCTCACATGGACGACGGCCTTGGGCGCGGCCGCCCTGATGAGTTCCGCGCCGACGCGCAAGGCGCCGCAGCCCCCCGGGCATCTGAAGCAGTGCGGGCGCGCCGCTCTCTACGGCGTCGGATGGCCGGCGCCAAGCACCAATTCCTCCAATGCCGCGTTGAATTCCTCGCGGCCGCGCAGCGCCACGTAGGCCTTGGTCGTCTGGGCGGCCAACACGCTCTCTTTCGGCCCGACGAACGCATTCGAGAATGGGCGTATTGCCCGACAAATCGCGATAAACGCCCACGCCGAGGTCGACCTTGTGCTTGAAAGGATCGGCGCGGAATTGGGCCATCAAGCCGAGAATGGCATCGGATACCAACCGGTCGAGTTGCTGAAACAAAAGTTAACACCTCTGTTTTGAATGCCCAGCATTATATCGGGCGCCGCGAGCGTCGCAGATCCTACCGTCTCCAATAAAAGACAGTAGGCCGATGACATTTGTCAGGGGTTAGCGTGTAGGCTTTAGCCACTCATCAGCGGGAGAGTTATGTTATGGCGCTTTGGAAAGAGAAACCCCCACTGCCCGGCCCCTGCGGAAAGTTCGTCCGTGTCCCTGCATCGGCCTTGGCCCCGCGATACGAAGCCCGCCGGAACGCACCGTCAACGACCCGGAGGCTGGCCGTTTCGCCTCGCCGCCCCACCCCGACAACCGCCGTCGAGGGCGGCGAATCGGTGATCGCGGCGAATCTGTCCGATCGAAGGCAAGATCGAGGGCTCGGGCAACGTGCGCATGGCGGGCCGCTTCAAGGGCGATGTGCGCATCGACGGCAACTTCAACATCGACCGCGGCGCGCATCTGACGGGCCAGGTTCTCGCCGGCATCGTGGTCGTCGGCGGCGAATTGCAGGGCAACATCGAGTCGGCGAAGCGGGTCGATGTGCTCGAGGGCGGCGTCATCGTCGGCGACGTGAAGGCCGGGCTCGATCACGGTTGCGGCCGGCTCGCGCATGCGCGGGCACGTCGAGTTCGGCTGGGAAGACGAGAAGGGCAAAATCCAAGAGCCTGGCCGGCTAGCAGCGCTGTCATGAGCGTCGTCCGCCAGGGCACCCTCGGCGCGACGCGGGTATGTCCGCACTGCAAGGCCACGGTTCTTGCAAAGCGCGAACGATCTGCCCGGGCTGCCAACATCATCTGCGATTCAACGCGGCGAACGCCGAGCCGCAGACCGCAGGCCATTTCGGCCATGCGCTCGAGGGATCGATCCATCATCCCGCGCGCGGCGAGCATGCGAGTACTGCGTGGTGGTTCGATCACCAACGAGCAGGGCGAAAAGATCGCCCGTCACGTCGTCGGTGTCGGCGCGCTGCAGACCCGGCGAGCGGCACAAGTACAGCTTCTCGGTCGAAGTGGTGCCGGTGCGCGCGCCGCCCAAGTGCCGCCCCGCGAGAAATCAGCCGCGCCCCGGGCTTGCGGCTCGTTGGCTGGCGCCTTCGATGTCGATGAAGCGCAGGAACTCGGCGCGCGTGCTGGCATCGGCACGGAAAGTGCCGACATGCTTGCTGGTCACCATCGACACCCCGCGCTTGTGCACGCCGCGCGTCGTCATGCATTGATGGACCGCGTCGATGACGACGCCGACTCCGCGGGGCTTGAGCACTTCGTTGATGCAACGCGGCGATCTGCGCGGTGAGTTTCTCCTGCACCTGGAAACGGCGCGCGAAGCCGTCGACCACGCGCGCCAGCTTGCTGATCCCGACGACCCGATCGCTCGGCAGATAGCCGACGTGCGCGCGCCCGATGATGGGCGCCATGTGATGCTCGCAGAACGATTCGAACGCGATGTCGCGCAACACGACCATCTCGTCGTAGCCCTCGACCTCCTCGAAGGTGCGGCGCAGATAGGCGCTGGGATCGGTGGAATACCCTGAAAACCAGTCGCGATACGCATTCACCACGCGTTTCGGCGTCTCGAGCAGCCCCTCGCGCTGCGGGTCTTCGCCGGCCCAGCGCAACAGGGTCTGCACCGCCGCTTCCGCGGCGCTGCGGGTCACCGGGCTGTTCTTCTTTTTAGCCATCGCCGAATCTCCCTGCGGATGCGAATGCGCCACGCGCCGAATCGCCGCTTACGATAGCATGTCCGCTTGAGGTTCGAGCCTCGTACCCGCAGGAGAAAATTTCTTGAAATATCGTATCTTCGCCGGCGCCGCCGCCGCGATTCTTTGCAGCCTGTGCGCATACGCTGCCGCCCCGGCGAATACGCAACTCGACCCGGTTACGCGCCAGAACGCGCACGACATCTTCAAACAGCTCATCGAAATCAACACCACCGATTCGGTGGGCAGCACCACCGTGGCCGCTGAGGCCATGGCGAAGCGTCTGCTCGATGCGGGATTTCCCAAGGCGGACGTGGTCGTGCTGGGGCCCAACGATCGCAAGGGCAACATGGTGGCCCGATATCGCGGCAAGGCAGGTTCGAAACTGAAACCGATCCTGATCATCGGACACTTGGACGTGGTCGAGGCGAAGCGCGAGGACTGGAGCACCGACCCCTTCCAGTTCGTCGAGAAAGACGGCTATTTCTATGGCCGCGGCACCCAGGACATGAAGGACAGCGACGCCATCGCGGTAACCGATCTTCATCCGCCTGAAAAAGGAGGGCTACGTTCCGGATCGCGACATCATCCTGGCGCTGACGGCCGACGAAGAAAGCGGCAGGTCCAACGGCGTCGACTGGCTGCTCAAGAACCACCGCGAGCTCATCGATGCGGAATATGCGCTGAATCCCGACTCGGGCGGGGTACGGCCGGACAAGCCGCAGATCGTCGGATTCGAGGCTACCGAGAAGCTCTACGGCGACTTTCAGGTGCAGGCCACCAACCCGGGCGGCCACAGCTCGCTGCCCATGCCCGACAATGCGATCTACCACGTGGCCGATGCCCTCGCGGCCTTGCAGAAGTACACGTTTCCATTCGAGCTGAATTCCGTCACGCGCGAGTATTTCGCGCAAATGGCCAGGATCGAGACCGGGCAGACGGCCGCCGATCTGCGCGCCATCCTGGGCACGCCGCCGGATGCGAAGGCGGTTGAGCGGCTGTCCCAGGACACCCACATGAACTCGGTGATGCGCACGACTTGCGTGGCGACCATGTTGAGCGGCGGCCATGCGCCCAATGCGCTGCCGGGCCGCGCCGAAGCCAATGTGAATTGCCGCATTTTTCCCGGCCACTCGCAGGAGCAGATCCGTCTGCAGCTGGTCGAACTGTTCAACGATCCGAAGCTCACGGTGCGCTACCGCAGCGACAAGGGAGAATTGACCGACCATGGTTCGGATCGCAAGGCCATGGCGCCGCCGCCGCTGCGCGACGATGTCATGAATTCCTTGCGCAGCATTTCCGCCAAGTTATGGCCGGGCTTCGTGGTGCTGCCGATCATGGAGGCCGGTGCTTCGGACAGCATTTACACCATGAACGCGGGCATTCCGAGTTATGGCATCTGCGGAGTGGCCATCGAACGCGCCGACGACAAGGCACACGGCCGTGACGAGCGCGTCAAGATCGACGCTTACTACACGGGCGTCGAATTTTATTATCTGTTCTTGAAGGCGCTGACCACAGCGGCGGGTTGAATAGCCGGCATGAGCGCGGATCGCTACGATCTAGAAAGATTCGTCGACGCGCAGCGGGAGATTTACGAGCAGGTGCTGGCCGAACTGCGGCACGGCCGCAAGCGAAGCCATTGGATGTGGTTCGTGTTTCCGCAGATAAAAGGCCTGGGGAACAGCGCCATGGCGCAGCGCTATGCCATTTCCAGCCTGGATGAGGCGAGGGCGTATGCCGCTCATCCCGTGCTGGGAGACAGGCTGCTCGAATGCACGCGGCTGGTGATCGCGGCGCATGCTCGATCGCTCGAGGAGATTCTCGGCTATCCCGACAACCTCAAATTTCATTCGTCGATGACCCTGTTCGCGCATGCCGCGGCCCAAGCGGAAGTCTTCGAGGGCGCATTGAGAAAGTATTTTCGCTCCGAGTATGATCAGCTCACGATGGAAAGACTCGGGTCGCCATGGCCGACATAAAGCATGTCTTCGTGCTCATGCTCGAGAATCGGTCATTCGATCATCTGTTCGCATTCGCGGGGCGAAGCGGGGTTGCGCCCGTGGATGCAAGCTGGGGAATGACCGCCGATGCGCCGGACCGGGCGCCGCTCGATCCGCCGCACGATTTCGAGGACGTAGCGGCGCAAATCGGCGGAAATCCGCCAATGTCGGGATTCTCGCAGCAGCCGTATTGGAACGTAGCCCGGCAGGGGTTCGCCGCCGGCGCGCTGCCGGTCCTGCACACCCTGGCAAGTCAATACTTCCTGTTCGACAACTGGTATTCGTCGATGCCCGGGCCGACCTGGCCGAATCGATTTTTCGCGCATGCCGGATCCTCGGGCGGACTCGACAACAGCCCGGCGGCGGCTACCACGATCGAAAGCGAAACCATCGACTCCTTGAGCTTCAGCTTTCCGAACGGCACGCTGTACAGCTGCTTGCAGCAGGCGAATCGCCGCTGGCGCGTCTATCACGACGATCTGTTTCCGCAGGTGCTCGCCATCAAGGACATGATCGATCCGTTCCGGCTGAACACCGGACAGTTCTCCTGGCTGAGAGTCGGCGAAAAGCAGTTCTTCGTCGACGATTTGGCCCACGGATTCGACGTTGACTACACCTTCATCGAACCCAATTATGGGTTGGCCACCGACGGCTTCGAGAACGGCAATTGCCAGCACCCGATCGGCTCCATGGCGGCGGGCGAAGCGTTCATACAATACGTCTACGAAGCCATTCGAAAATCTCCGGTATGGCCTCAGAGCTTGTTGATCGTCACCTATGACGAGCACGGCGCTTTCTTCGATCATCAAAATCCGCCCGCGGCGGTGGCACCGGATGGCGGAACGCAGAATCACGGCCGGGCCGAACGTCCGCAGAGTTTTGGCTTCGATCGCTTGGGGGTGCGCGTTCCGGCGGTGGCGATTTCGCCATGGATTGCGCCTGGAGGACTCGGCAGTCAAACGTTCCCCGGCAAAGTCTTCGATCACACCTCCATCATCAAAACGGTGATGAACCTGTTCGGCGTCGACGCGAACTTGGGCAAGCGCTCGCAGGCAGCCAATTCCTTCGAGTCGATTTGCTCCTTGTCCGCGGTCAGAACCGACGGCGCTGCGATCGCCTCGATGCTGGGGCAACCGGCCCCCGAGGCGCTCACCGCCGCCGTTCCCGCCGCGCCGCTCAGTGAAATGCCCGATCACGCCACAAACGCGTTCTCGAGAATTGCCATGAGTCTCGACTTGTCGATGAAGGCCGCCACCCCGCTGCCGCCGGTGGCCGTCACGCATCCGACTTTTGCAATGGACGCGACGCACGGGCAGCTGCTGCCGCACGCCCTGCATGCCGGCCGTTCGAAACGGCAGACCTTGGATTACATTCAGGCGGTCGCGGCCCGTGTCGAGCGCTTGAAGCCGACGAGCGCAGCAGCCGGCGCGAAGTGATGCAACTCGATGCGAAAACAACGTTGCCGCAACGCCGGCGCTCTCGTCGTCTGGGTGCGCGTCTGCGGCGCCGCGCCGGTCACGGCCTGGCCCGCGCAACCGCTTGTCCGGTGACCCCGCCGCGGGAGAACTCGAATTGCAGCTGCCACTCGCGCGGCGGCTGACCGGGCGCCGGCGCAAACTTCCATTTCTTCGCCGCATCGGCCGCCAGCCGCGCAAAATACCGGCTCGATCCGCGCAGCTCCAGGTTCTCGGCGACGACATTTCCGGCGCCGTCGACCGTCACGCGAACCGCGACTTTTATTTGGCCGCGGATCGATTCGCGCGCGCCGCGCGAGACGACGGGTATCTCTTCATGGATCACCGGTGACGCTGCCGCCGGAGCGGTTGCCGAGGATGGCGTTCCCGGGGGCGCGGAAACCGGTTGTGAAACAGTCGCTTCCGGGACCGGCCGCCCGGTGTAGGTGTGACTGCGCAACAGACGGCCGCCGGCCCATACCGCCAGCAACACGAGACCCACCGCCGCGGCGGGTACGAGCCAGCGCAGATGTGTCAGCGCAGTGGCCGGTGGGCTGGCGGGTGCTTCGGGCGGCGGCGGTGCGGCCGCCACGGCCGCCACGGCCGCCGGCCGCGCGGGCACCGCTGCCGCGGCCGCCGCGAGGGGCGGATCGATTTCTCGTCGCAGCTCAGAAGCGCTTGGGCGGTTGCCGGGCTCGGGGCTCAGGCAGCGTTGCACGGCGTCGGCCAGTCCGGCGGGAAGGCCCGCCGGCAATGCGGCTGCAGGGCCGTTGAGCGCCGGACGGGTTTGGGTCAGTGCCTCCACAATGGTGGCGCCGAGCGCCCGCATGTCCGCGGCGCGGTCGGCCCCGGTATCACGCGCTGCGCGAATCGTATCGCTCGCGAGCTTCAGCCGATCATTCACCACCAAAAAGTTGGATGGTTTCAGCTGACCCTGCACCAAATTTTGGCGATGCAGAAACTCCAAGGCATCGAGGGTGGGAATCAGCATTTCCCGCAATTCTTCGATCGTCAAAGCCCGATGCGGAAGAATCTGCGCGAGGTTTTGCTCGGCATAGTCGGTGACGACGAAAAGAAATGGGTGCCCGCCGAGCTTGCAGCGCCCCGCTTCGAGGATGCGGATCAAGTGCGGATGAGACAGCGACGCCGCCAGCTGCCAGCGCGAGAGTTGCGGCTCCGAGCGCGCCGGGTCCGCCGGAATGATCTTGATCGCGGCTTGCGCAAGGTTTTGCGCGCGGCATTCGGTAAGAAATACAACGCTGTGGTTCGATCTGCCCAAAAATCGGCGCAGCGGGTAGGTGCCGTTGACAACTTGGCTCTCCCACTTCGCCCAGATCTCGGTCTCGGTCATCATGCCCATACGAACATATCATCATGAGCCGCTCAATAACCGGCGGCCCCTGTCAGCGTTTAACGACAAAGCAGCGGCACCTTTGGGCTTGCCGGCTCGCGAACTTCCGGGCCGCGCGGTTCTCAAATGCCATAATGATGGCAGCGAGGACAACTCACGAGCGGCCCATGGCTATTTTACAGTTGATTGAGGCGCGGCAGCGTGATCTCGGCGGCTTCTCCGTGCGCCGGGTGCTGCCGGCCGAAGGACGCCAAATGGTGGGTCCCTTCATTTTCTTCGACCATATGGGTCCGGCGCAATTCGAACCCGGTCACGGCATCGACGTGCGGCCGCATCCGCACATTGCGCTGGCCACGGTGACGTACTTGTTCTCAGGTTCGCTCGAACATCGCGACAGTCTCGGCAATGTCCGCGAGATCCGCCCCGGCGATGTCAACTGGATGAGCGCGGGCCAGGGCATTGCGCATTCGGAGCGCACGCCGCATCTGGCGCGCGCCGCCGGCGAAAAGATTCATGGCATCCAAAGCTGGGTGGCGCTGCCCGATGGGCGCGAGGACGACCCGCCGAGCTTCACGCACTATCCTGCGAGCGCGATCCCGCAGCGCGTCCTCGGCGGCGTGACCCTCGCGGTGATTGCCGGCGACGCCCTGGGACTGCGCTCTCCGGTCGCCACCGCGTGGCCGACGTTGTACGTGGACGCGCGCTTTGCGCCGGGCACGGTTTTGGAGATGCCCGCGGAGCACCATGAAAGAGCCGTTTACGTGGTAGAGGGTGAACTTTCCATCGGTGCGGACAAGATCGCGGAAGGCCGGCTCGCCGCGCTCGCGCCCGGCATGAAGATCCGCTTGCACGCGGCAGGCGGGGCGCGCGCCATGCTGCTGGGCGGCGATCGCTTCCCCACACCGCGCCATATCTGGTGGAATTTCGTGGCTTCCACGCAGCAACGCATCGAGCTGGCCAAAGCGCGCTGGGCCAATGGCGAATTTCCGCCGGTGCCGGGCGAAACGGAGTTCATCCCGCTGCCTGCGCAATGAAATCGAGTGTTCAGTGGTTTGAAGCAGGAGAATTGCAATGAGCGATAAAACCGCAACGGTGCACTGGGAAGGGCGGGGCAAACAAGGCATCGGAAGGATCAGCACCCAAACCGAAGCGCTGCAGTCCTACCCCTATGGATTTGCCAGCCGCTTCGAGGATGACAAGCGCGGCACGAATCCGGAGGAATTGCTGGCGGCAGCGCATGCGGCCTGCTTCACCATGGCGTTTTCTTTCGGCTGCGATGCGGCAGGATTTTCCACGGCGGCGGTTGACTGCCAGGCTGCGGTGCGTCTGGTCTTCAAGGGCGGCGGCTTCTCGATCGAGCACATCGGACTGAAGCTCGAGGCCAGCGTACCGGGGATCGACGAGGCGACTTTTCAAAAAATCGCCGCCAAGGCGAAACAGGATTGCCCCCTGTCCAAGGCCTTGGCCAGCGTTCCGGAGATTACCCTGACAGCAATTTTGCGCCAGGGCCAGAGTTAACCGATCGAGGGCGGACGGCGAAAGGTGCGCAGCAACCCGATGATCCAGCCTGCGGCGATCCCCATGAACACGAGCAGCCCGCCCATGAACAGCTGATTGGAAAGACGCGGCGGCACGCTGCGGTGCGCGGTCATCACCAGCCAGTGCATGTAGCACACCATGGCGACCATGAGGCAGCCGAACCAAACGGCGTGCGAGACCAGCAACGCACGCGTTTGCGCGATACGTTCGGGAGCCAGCCAGTAGTCTGGATTCGGCAATTTCATGTCGCGCGCTCGCGAATACACCACGCTCAGCAGCGTCACCATCGCGATCGGCAGTCCAATTCCAATCGCGAACACCAATTTGCCGTACAGCGCGCGCGTCATATGGGCGGTGGGAAAGCCGGCGCCGTCGAAGTGGGAAGCGACCATCGGCGGCAGACTCGATACCGTAAGGGAGAAATACGATATCGCGAACAGCAGCGCCAGCCCAAAGGCGATCCAGGGAATTTTGTTCATGGTTGCGAGCGCCACAGCACGGGGAAAAGCGGGTGATTCATCGGCGCGCCGGGCGGCAACGCGTCGCTCAACCCCGGGAACTGCGGCGAGGTTTTCCAACGGCGCGGCGCGTGCCGGATGTCATCGCCCAGAAACCGGACCGAGAACACCCTGCGCCGCTCTGCGCCGGTAACGCCGCGCGCGCCGTGCAGCGTCAGCATGTGGAAAGCCACGGCGTCGCCCGGCTGCAATTCCCAGCCGAGGATGCGAAATCGATCGCGCGCGGCGTCAATGTCCGGCAAGTCCTGAAGCGTGCCCTCCGGAAACCACTTGGCCTCTGCGTCCATGAAGGTGCGCGGCATCAACCAGGGACCCAAGTGCGAGGCCGCGACGAGTTCCAGCGTGGAATCCCGGCTCACGGGGTCGACGGGAATCCAAAAGCTCACGCTCTGCCGTCCTTCGATGTTGTAGTAGGGCTGGTCTTGGTGCCACGGGGTAGCCTGCCGGGTTCGAGGTTCCTTGGTGAGCATGTGATCGTGATACAAACGCGCGGTCGAGCTGCGCATCAGCCGGCCGGCGGTTTCGGCCAGGACGGATTCGAAGATGAAGCGGCGATAATGCGGGTTGTCCTGCCAGTTGCAGAAATCCTCGACGAAGCGGCCGGGATCGTCCGCGGCGCTGGCGAGGATGGCGCGCGGGCTCAAGTTCGAAAGATTCCGGTCGATGCCGGTGCGCAGCGTGGCGATCTCGTCCCGCTCGAACAGCTGCCGGATGCACACCGCGCCGTCGCGCTGATATTGCTCGATCAGGTCCTCGTCAATCATGCCGGCAGCGCATTCAGTATCTCCTCGATCAACGCTGCGCCCCGATAGGCGAAACCGGTATAAATCTGCAGCAGATTCGCGCCGGCGGCCAGGCTCGCGAGTGCATGTTGCGCGCTCACGATGCCGCCGACGCCGATGATCGGAAAGGCGGCGCCCAGCTCGGCGCGCAGCTGGGCGATGATTTTCACCGAGGCGGGATGCAGCGGCGCACCGCTCAAGCCGCCGCGCTGCGCCGTCGCGGGCGGCGGCTGCAGCACGCTCAAATCGGTGGAGGTATTGGTGGCAATCACGCCGTCCAGTTCTGCGGCACGCACTTCCTCTGCCAGCGCGGACACCTGCTCCGGGCTCAAGTCGGGCGAGACCTTCACCAGCAAGGGAACGCGCCGCGCAAAGCGCTGCTGCAAAATGCGCCGCTCCTCGAGCAATGTGCCCAGCACGCGTTGCAGTCCATCGCGAGTTTGCAGTTCGCGCAGGCGCTCGGTGTTGGGCGAGGAGACATTCACCGCCACGTAATCCGCATGCGCGTAGACCTTGCGCAGACAGGCGACATAGTCGTCGTGCGCCTTTTCGATGGGGGTATCGAAGTTCTTGCCGATGCTGATCCCGCGAATGCCGCCGTAGTGCGCTTGCGCGAGCCGCGCGACCAAGTGATCGACGCCCTTGTTGTTGAAGCCCATGCGGTTGATCAGCGCGTCGCTGCCCGGGACTCTGAACATGCGCGGCTTCGGATTGCCGGGTTGCGGGCGCGGCGTCACGGTGCCGAGCTCAATGTGACTGAATCCCAATGCACCGAGCGCGTCCAGATAGTCGCCGTTCTTGTCGAAACCGGCCGCCAAGCCGAGCGGGTGGGAAAACTGCAATCCAAAGCATTGCACCGCGAGAGACGCCGGAACGGGCAGCGCCGGCCACAACGGCCGCACGCATTTCAAAGCCGCCAGTCCCCAATCATGAGCGAGCTCCGGATCGAGCAGCCGCAGCAGCGGCAGGGCGGCACGCGCCATGATCGTCGCCGCGCCGCTCAAACGTATTTCCACGTGGCCAGGGCGCCCAAATAAAAGCAGGCTTCCGTGACCAACTGCGTCGCATCCAGCCTCTCGCCCGCCGCGGCGACTTTTCTCTGTTTGAAGACGGCGTTGAATCCCAGCCCGACCACGATGGCGGACGCCAAGCCAATGAGTCCCGGGATCCCCAGCAGCGCCGCGGGCGCGAATCCCACCAGCAACGCAAAACTCAAGGCGCCATGGCTGATTTTCGGGGCCGCCGTTTCGCCCCGCACCGCCATGACGGCAACGAGCAGCGCGAAGCTGGCGGCGTAGCCGCAGATCATGATCACAGGCAGCGGCACGTTTGCGGGGACCGCGAACGGCAGCTTGGCGGCGGACAGGGCCATCAGCGCGTTGTATTTCACCAGCAGGCACAGCACTCGGCCCAACAGATCCAGCCGGGTTGCCGGCAGTGCTGGAAATTCGGTGGTCAACAGCGCAGTCGCGGCCATCGACAAAATGACGGCCACGCTCGCAGGCCAAATCTGCGCCCCCAACCAGTAAATTGCTCCGCCTAAAGCTCCGATCAGTATGCCGAGAAGCGGCGCGAATTGGCCGCTCACCCGCACCGGGGAATACTCGGACGGGCTCTCAGGCGTCCCGCGCTCATGCCCGCTTGCGCTCGAAACTGCTCGGCGCCGAGAGCGAGGCGCGCAGGTATCGGCCCGTATAGGAACCCTTGTTCGCCGCCACCTGCTCCGGCGTGCCGACCGCGATGATGCGCCCGCCGTTGTCGCCGCCCTCGGGCCCCAGGTCCACCACCCAGTCCGCGGTCTTGATGACATCGAGATTGTGCTCGATCACGATGATCGTGTTGCCCTCGTCGCGCAGCCGCTGCAGGACGACGAGCAGCTGCGCGATATCGGCAAAATGTAAACCGGTGGTGGGCTCGTCGAGAATGTACAGGGTGCGGCCGGTGGCGCGCTTGGAGAGTTCCTTCGCCAACTTGACGCGCTGCGCCTCGCCGCCCGACAAGGTGGTCGCGCTCTGGCCCAGGCGAACGTACGACAGGCCCACGTCGAGAAGTGTCTTGAGCTTGGGCTGCACCGTCGGCACCGCGGAGAAGAACGGCAGCGCGTCCTCGACCGTCATGTCGAGAACCTCCTGAATGTTCTTGCCTTTGAAGCGGATCTCCAGGGTTTCACGGTTGTAGCGCTTTCCCTTGCAGACATCGCAAGGCACGTACACGTCCGCCAGAAAATGCATTTCGACCTTGATGACGCCGTCGCCCTGGCAGGCCTCGCAGCGGCCGCCCTTCACGTTGAAGCTGAAACGGCCCGCTTCATAGCCGCGCGCGCGCGATTCGGGCACGGCGGCGAAGATTTCGCGGATCGGCGCGAACAAGCCGGTGTAGGTCGCCGGATTGGAACGCGGCGTGCGCCCAATCGGGCTCTGATCGATCTCGATCACCCGGTCGATATGCTCCAAACCCTCGATGCGGTCGAAATGCGCGCTGCCGGCGCGAAGCGTGATTCAATTGCGTCGCAACCGCGCGAAACAGTGTGTCGTTGATCAGGGTGGATTTGCCCGAACCCGAGACCCCGGTGACGCAGGTCATCAGCCCCAGGGGAAATTCCGCGGTGATCTTTTTCAGGTTGTTGGCGGTTGCGCCGATCACCCGCAGCATGCGCTTCGGATCCGGAACGTGCCGCAGGCCGGGAATCTCGATGCGCCGGCGGCCACTCAAGTACTGACCGGTGATCGAATCCGGGTGGGCGGCCACCTCGGCCGCCGTTCCCTGCGCCACCACCTTGCCGCCATGCACGCCCGCGCCGGGTCCCAGATCCACCACATAGTCGGCCTGGCGGATGGCATCTTCGTCGTGTTCCACGACGATGACGGTGTTGCCCAGATCGCGCAAATTGACCAGCGTGTCGAGCAGGCGCTGGTTGTCGCGCTGGTGCAGACCGATGGACGGCTCATCGAGGATGTACATGACGCCGACCAATCCGGACCCGATCTGGCTTGCGAGCCGGATTCGCTGCGCTTCGCCGCCCGACAAGGTGTCGGCGCTGCGATTCAGCGTCAGATACCCCAGTCCGACGTTGCCCAAGAACCCCAGCCGGTCATTGATCTCCTTGACGATCTTGACGGCGATTTCCCCGCGCCAACCCGCCAGCTTGAGCTTGCCGAAGAACTCCAACGCGTGTTCCACCGACAGCGCCGAAAGCTTCGGGAACACTTCTGCCGCCGACAAAAACATTTCTCGCGGCGCGGTTCAGCCGCGTTCCCAGGCAATCGGGGCATGGCCGTGAGGAGCGGTATTTGGCGAGTTCCTCGCGCACCGCGACCGATTCGGTTTCGTTATAGCGCCGTTCGAGATTGCTTGCACGATGCCTTCAAAGGTGTGCCGCCGCGACACGGTGCCGCCCTTGCCGTCCAGGTACTTGAATTCGATCTGCTCATCGCCGCTGCCGAACAGCACCAGATCTTGAATTTTTTGCGGCAGGCTCTCGAACGGCGCTTCGATGTCGAACTTCGAGTAGCCGCGCGAGCGATTGAATCAGCTGAAAATAGTAGGCGTTGCGCCGATCCCAGCCGCGCACCGCGCCGCCCGCCAAGGACAGATGCGGATTGGCGACGATCTTGGCCGGGATCGAAGAACTCCTGCGTCCCGAGCCCGTCGCAGGTGGGGCAGGCACCAATGGGACTGTTGAACGAGAACAGCCGCGGTTCGAGCTCGCTCAGAGAATAATTGCAGATGGGGCAGGCGAACTTGTCTGGAAAACACCAGCTCGGCGCGCTCGGCTCGTCCATATAGGCGATGCGCGCGACACCCGCGCCCAAGCGCAGCGCCGTTTCGAAGGATTCGGCCAGCCGTTGCGCCAAATCGGGCCGCACTTTGAAGCGATCCACGATCGCCTCGACGGTGTGCTTGCGGCGCACGTCGAGTTTGGGCGCCTGGTCGAGTTCGACCACCTTGCCGTCGATGCGCGCGCGCACGAAGCCGCCGGCCTGAAGTTCCTCGATGAGTTCGGCATGCTCGCCCTTGCGTTGCGCGATGGCGGGCGCCAGCAGCATCAAGGCGGTGCCTTCCGGGTGCGCGAGCACGGCGTCCACCATCTGGCTCACCGTCTGCGCGGCCAGATCGATGTGGTGATCGGGGCAGCGCGGCGTGCCGGCCCGGGCGTACAGCAGGCGCAAATAGTCGTGTACCTCCGTGACGGTGCCGACGGTGGAGCGCGGATTGTGCGAGGTCGATTTCTGCTCGATGGAGATGGCCGGGCGAGAGTCCCTCGATGGTGTCGATGTCGGGCTTTTCCATCATCGACAGGAATTGGCGGGCGTAAGTGGAGAGCGACTCCACATAGCGGCGCTGGCCCTCGGCATAGATGGTGTCGAAGGCCAGGGAAGACTTGCCCGACCCCGACAGGCCGGTGAACACGATCAAGCGATCGCGCGGCAGGTCGAGATCGATATTCTTCAGATTGTGGGTCCGGGCACCCCGGATTCGGATATTTTGCATCTAACCGATTACTATACGCGCCGCGTCAAGCGGCGAGGAGAGTAGATCGACGCGCTCCGATCGGCGCGATCCGGCGCCCGGGCGCAAATCTGTGCTATCAGCGCGCGTCAAGGAGGATATTGGGGACGGTGTTCGCCGTGTACAATATGCGCCATCTCAATCGAGGGGGGGAATTGACGTGGCGCGCGGAGTAAATAAAGTCATTTTGGTCGGAAATCTGGGCGCCGACCCTGAAACCCGCTCGATGCCGAGCGGCATGACGGTCACGAATATCCGCATCGCCACCAGCGAATCCTGGAAGGACAAGGCCTCCGGGGCGCAGCAGGAGCGCACCGAATGGCACAGCATCGCCCTGTTCGGCCGGCTGGGCGAAATCGCGGCGGAGTACCTGCGCAAGGGCTCGCAGGTCTTCATCGAGGGCAAGTTGCGCACCCGCAAATGGCAGGATAAGCAAGGCAACGACCGATTCACCACCGAAATCATCGCCGACAATATGCAGATGCTGGGCGGCCGCGGGCGGCGGCGGCGGCGGCTCGGGCGGTGCGGACCGCGGTTCTGCGGGCGCAGGCGCCGCCGCGCGACGACTTACGACCAATCACCGGCGCCGGCGGGCGGCAAAGAGGATTTCGACGACGATATTCCGTTCTGAGCTTTTGGGGGGTTGATTGCGCGCGAGAGCGGTACGGATAGCGGCGGCTGATTCGGGCAGCGGCAAAACCACGCTCTGCTCCTGGGTCAAGGCGATTTGTCGTGCGCTCGATGCGGCGGGATGCGACAGCGCGGCGCTGCTCGCCGAAGCCGGCTTGGATGCCAAGTCGCTCGACTGCCCGACAGCCCGTTGTCCGGTAACCTACAGTCTGCGGCTTTGGAAAATCGCGCTCGCCGCGACCGGCGACGCGGGCTTCGGTCTCAAGGTTGCGAGCCACATCAGGCCGACCAGTTTTCACGCCATGAGCTACGGCATGTCCGCGAGTTCCACCCTGAAGGAGGCCTTCCAGCGGGCGCAGCGCTATTGCCACATCGTCAGCGATGCGGTGGATTATCAGTTTTTTTTGCGCGGTTCCGAATATCACTTCATCATCTTTCCCACCACCGATCTGGGCGACGCGCCAATCGATGCGGTGGTGGGACTGTACCTGCGGATGTGCCGCTCGCTGATCGGGCGGGAATTTTCGCCGCTGCGAATCGAATTTCGGCGCTCGCCGCCGGCCAAGCTCGATGACTTCGTCAATTTGTTGCGCGCGCCCTTGGTGTTCGACGCGCCCGAGACCCGGCTGGTGTTTCGACCGCGAGAGCGTCGAACGGCGCCTCGACGGCGGCAACCCGGAATTGGCGCGCCACAATGATGCCATCGCGCTTCAATACCTCTCGCAACTCGAGCGCGACAACATCGAGGTGCGGGTGCGCGAGGTGTTGACGCAGCGATTGGCGCACGGCGAACCTTCGCAAGAGGACATCGCCGAGATTCTCAATATGAGCGCGCGCACCTTGCAGCGAAAGTTAGGCGAGTGCGGCACGACTTACAAAGAAATACTCGACGATACGCGCTGCGCCTTGGCGTTGGCCTATTTGAGCGCGCCCCGCCACAGCGTCAGCGACGTCACGTATTTGCTGGGATTTTCCACGGGAAGCTGCTTCACGCGGGCTTTTCGCCGCTGGACCGGACAATCGCCGACGGATTGGCGCGCCGGCGCCCGAGTCTTGCCCTCGATCGGACCGGCCGCCTAAAGCCCGGGCCATCTGACCCGAGTCGCTGGTCGCTGGGAGCGGATGCGGCCGAAAATCTGTTCCAGGGCGGCTTGACCCAAGCCCAAGTGGCCAGCGCCAAGGCAGCCTATGAAGCGAGCGTGGCCAATTACCGCGGCACCGTGCTGAAGGCGCTGCAGAATGTCGAGGACGATCTGGCGGGCCTGCGCATTCTCGCAGAGCAAAGCGATTTGTTGGACTCCGCCGTGCGCGATGCCACGCGCGGATCCGAGATTGCGCTCAACGAATACCGGGCCGGTACCGTCGATTACACCACCGCCGCCGCGCAGGCGACGCAATTGAGCATCGAAGAAAGCGCCCTGGGCGTGAAGCAACAGCGCCTGCTCGACACGGTGTCGCTGATCGGCGATCTGGGCGGCGGCTGGTCCGCGGCCGAGATTCAAAATGCCGGTACGTCGGCCAAACCTGCGCCATGCCTTAGGAGTCGGACAAAGTGCCGAGCGAGGTCTCCAGTTCATTGGCGAGCGCAATGAGCTTGGTGCGCACCTTGTCCAGCAGAAATTCCTTCGAAACCATATAGGCGGGCGCGCCGCAATTGATCGCCATGGGCGGCAGACCGCCGCCGGGCCGCACCGGCACTGCGATACCGTTGACGTCCTTCTGCCATTCGCCGAATGAGCAACATACGCCCAGCTCGCGGATGTCGCGCATCGCGCGATCGAGGCCCGCTTTGATTTCCAGCCAGCGGTCATCGGGAACCAGCTCCCGCACCCGCTCCATGATTTCGATTCTTTCGGATTCCGCCACCGCGGTCATGTAGGCGCGGCCCATCGCGGAAGTCGCGATTTGAATGCGTGCGCCCACGTCCAAACTCAAGGTGACCGCGCCGGAGCCGCGTACCACGTCGATGTACAACATGGACAACCGGTCGCGCGTCCCCAAGCTCACCATGCATTGGCCGAACGCGGCCAATTCCTGCATGCGGGGATGGGCGAGTTTGCGGATGTCGAGTCGCGCCAGCATTGCGCTTCCGAGGCTCAAAGTCGCTATTCCCAAGCTGTACTTCGCGCTGTCCTCGACATACACCAAGTAACCGAGCTTGGTCAGCGTATTGGTCAGGCGCGAAACGGTCGACTTGGGCAGGCCGCAAGCGCGCGCCAGATCCTGGTTGCCAAGCATGCGGTCGCCATGCCGGAAACACGCGAGCACCTCGAGGCCGCGCCCCAACGCATTGACGAAATGGCGATCGGCTTTGGCCGCCGCCGTGACCGCGGAGATGTTCGACTTTCTGGAGAGCATCATTGACAACCCCTGATCGCCATCCTCATAATTTTGCACTATTTCAGAATTAAGTTCTGATCTGCAGAACAGAATTTAAACGGAAACTCTCCATGCGTCTAGAATTTACTGAAGAGGAACAAGCATTCCGCGAGGAAGTGCGTGCCTTCCTGCGCGAAAAATTGCCCCCGCGGATCCGCGACAAGGTTTTGGACGGCCGCGAATTGAGCCGCGAGGACCATCTTGCAGTGGCAGCGCACGCTTCATGAGCGGGGTTGGGGAGGGGTCGGCTGGCCCAAGCAATTCGGCGGCCCGGGTTGGAATTCGGTGCAGCAATATATTTTCGAGGAAGAGACGGCGCAAGCGGGTGCGCCGCGGCTGATTCCTTTCGGCACGAAGATGGTGGCGCCGGTGATCATGGCATTCGGCAACGCCGCTCAGCAGCAGCGATTCCTGCCGCCGATCAGCGCAGGCGCCGAATGGTGGTGTCAGGGCTATTCGGAACCGGGCGCCGGCTCGGATCTGGCGTCGTTGAAAACCCGCGCGGTTTCGCGAGGGCGACCACTACGTCGTGAACGGCCAGAAGACCTGGAATACGCTCGGTCAGTATGCCGATTGGATCTTTTGCCTGGTGCGCACCGACATCGCCGCCAAGCAGCAATCGGGCATCAGCTTTCTTCTCATCGACATGAAGAGCCCGGGTATCACGGTGCGGCCGATCACGCTGCTGGACGGCGGCCACGAGGTGAATGAGATCTGGTTCGAGGACGTCAAGGTGCCCGTTGCCAATCGCATCGGCGAGGAAAACAAAGGTTGGACTTATGCCAAGTTTTTGCTGGGACATGAGCGCACCAATATCGCCGGCATCGGCGGCGCCAAACGCGAGCTTGCGCGGCTGAAGCGCATTGCTGCGAGCGAACGCGAAAAACGGCCGCCCCCTCATCGAAGACGCCTTGTTTGCGGCGCACATCGCCCAGGTCGAAATCGATCTGTGGGCGCTGGAGATCACCAATCTGCGCGTGCTGTCCCAAGAGCGCGGATCGAAGGCGCCCGGACCGGAGGCGTCCATCCTCAAGATCCGCGGCACCGAAATCGAGCAACGAATTTCCGAACTCTTGATGCGCGCGGTCGGCCCTTACGCGTTGCCGTTTCGCCGTGAGGCCATGGAGGCCGGATGGCAAGCGGATCCGGCGCACCCGGAATCGGGGCCGCCCTACGCCTCGACGCTGGCCGCCGCTTACCTGAATCAACGCAAGCTGTCGATTTTCGGCGGCACCAACGAAATTCAAAAGAACATCATTTCCAAGATGATCGTTGGCCTCTAGAGACTCGCACGCATGAACTTTGAATTCAGTGAAGAACAGCAGCAGCTGCGCGATACGGTCGATCGCTATCTGGCCGATCAATACAGCTTCGAAAAATTTCGCGCCATCAACGCCTCCGCCGCGGGCTGGGACAAAGCCGTATGGGCCGGTCTCGGCGATCTCGGCGTGCTGGCGCTCAATGTGCCGGCCGCACAGGGCGGCCTGGGATTCGGCCCGCTGGAAACCTTGAGCGTCATGGACGCCTGCGGCAAGCGCTTGCTGCTGGAGCCTTATCTGAGCAGCGCGGTGATCGCCACCGCGCTGCTGCGAGCCTGCGCCGAGGATCCGGCGGCCGCCGGACTTTTGACGCGCCATGGGCGCGGGCGACCGAGATCGCCGTGCTTGCTCATTTGAACCCGACTCGCGCTTTGAATCCCAGTGGGTCGGTGCGCGCGCGCGCAAAGCAGGCGATACCTACAGCTCGATGGCCACAAGGCGGTGGTCATGCATGCGGGCGCCGCCGACACGCTGCTCGTCTCGGCGCGCGTTTCCGGCGAGCCCGGGCGACGCACACGGCATCTCTCTGTTTCGGATTCCTCGCCAGACGCCCGGCCTGAAGCTGGACGTGTATCCGACCATCGATGGTCAGCGCGCGGCGGATGTCTATCTACAAGGAGCCGCGGTCCCGGCCGCCAACCGGCTTGGCGCCGAGGGCGGCGCGCTGCCGATGATTGAAACGGCGCTCGACATCGGGCTCGCGGCGCTCTGTGCCGAGGCCGTCGGCACCATGCAGGCATTGGTCGATGCCACCGTGAGCTACGTGCAGTCGCGCCAGCAATTCGGCGTGCCGATCGGCCGTTTTCAGGCCTTGCAACATCGCATCGCCGACATGCTGATTCACCTGGAACAGGCTCGCTCGATGAGTTATCTGGCGGCCCTGCGCTGCACGGACGCGCATCTATCCGAGCGGCGGCGCGCCCTGTCGGCGGCCAAGGCCGTGGTCGGCCAGTCCGCGCGCTTCGTCGGCCAGCAGGCCGTGCAATTGCACGGCGGCATGGGCATGACCGACGAACTCATCGTCAGCCATTGGTTCAAACGCTTGACCGCGGCCGAATTGATGTTTGGCGACAGCGATACGCATTTGCAGCGCTATGCTGCGCTCACCCGCGAATAGGAAATTTCTCAATGGCTCAATTGGCGAAGGCAGTTCTGGCGCGCGAAGTCGGCAAGCCGGTCTTGGTGGAACAAATCGAAGTTGCGGCGCCCCGGCACGGGGAGGTGACCGTGCGCATCGCCGCCTGCGGCGTCTGCCACAGCGATTTGTCGGCGACCAATGGCACCATCAACTATCCGCTGCCGTTGGTCCTGGGCCACGAAGGCGCGGGAGTCATCGTCGCCGTCGGCGATGGGGTCGACAATTACGCGCTCGGCGATCACGTGGTGAGCTCGTTCGTGAGCATGTGCGGACACTGTCATTACTGTCAGACAGGCCGGCCGCAGCTTTGCGTGCAGTCTCTGAAGTCGCTCTTCACCCTGCCCGACGGCACGGTTCGGACGCGCGATGCCGCGGGCAAGGACCTCAATGTGTTTTGCGGCTGCGGCGTCATGGCTGAATACGCCACCGTGCACATGGACAATGTGGTCAAGATCGACCGCAGCATGCCCCTGGATCGAGCGGCGTTGATCGCCTGCGGGGTGATGACCGGTGTCGGCGCGGCGGTCAACACCGCCAAAGTCGAAGCCGGTTCGATCGCGGTCATCTTCGGTTGCGGCGGCGTGGGATTGAATGCCATCCAAGGCTGCGCCATCGCCGGCGCCGGCATGATCGTCGCGGTGGACACCAGCGATGCGAAGCTCGAGATGGCGAAGCAATTCGGCGCGACCCACGGCTATAACATCGAAGGACAGGCCAATGCCGCCAAGGATTTGTTCAAGCTGTGCGGCGGCGGGGCGGATTATGCGTTCGATTGCGTCGGAAACGGCAAGAGTTCGGAAATGGCCTGGGGCGTGTTGCGGCGCGGCGGCACTGCGGTCATCGTGGGCATCGCCGGCCCCAAGGATCAAATCGTGTTGGGCGCGCAGCAAGTGGCCACCACGGAAAAAACCCTCACCGGCAGCATGTACGGCGGCGCGCGGCCGCAGCTCGATTTTCCGCGCCTGATCGGCCTGTATCGCAGCGGGCGGCTGAAACTCGATGAACTCATTACGCGGACTTATTCGATCGATGAGGCGCCGCGCGCTTTTGCGGATCTGAACGCCGGCAAGCAGGGACGCGGTGTGATTATTTTCGACACCGCCTCGGTACTGTGAATCTGAGCGGCTTGGATGGCCTTGGGCCGTTCAGGATCGCTCCTGTTTGCCGAATACCGTGGCAGCGCGTGGGGCACGGGTTGCGCCTCACGCGCGTGCTGTTAGCGGCGGACCCAGTGTCCCGGTGCCATGCGCCAGCCGCCACGGTAATGCACCCAAGCGTGCGGCGCCCAGTAATAGCCTGCCCGGCCCGGGCCCCAGTAGCCGCCCATCCAAACATGGCTGCTGCCATTCCAATTCCAATAGCCGGGGAACCAGACGTAACCCGCCGTTGGAGCCACCCCGACGACCTCGACGCGCGCCGCGGGCGGAGCTATGGTCACCACGCCGGCGCCGTAATAGCCCGGTGCTGGGGCGACAACGCAGCCGCTCAGCAAAATGGCCGACAGCAATGCCGTGGCAGCCAGAATCTTGATTCCATCAAAAGACTTCATAAGCTCTCCAAGTGCCTAGCGAATCACAATTAACGCACAGGGACCATAAAGGATGACGTGATCGCCACCACATCCGTCGGGTGCGGTGATCAAATAGCTGCAAACGCGTAGGGGGGAGTCGAGCAATGCTCGTATGACATACCAGGTCCGACGCACGTCGAGGTGAGGCGGATATATGCGATAGTTCCGCCCGCGACTGGCTCGTTAGTGTCACGGGAGTCAATGATGGTCACCATGCCGATCCTGCGAGATTTTTTCCTCTGGTGCGCCATTCTGAACTATGGAGTCCTGCTGGTCTGGTTCTTGGCTTTTACTTTGGCGCGCGGATCGCTGTATCGGCTTCACGCTCGATGGTTTCGGCTCTCGGAAAATCAATTCGACGTGATCCATTACTCAGGAATGGCGGTCTACAAGATCGCAACGCTTTCGCTCAGCGTTTTGCCTTATGTCGCGCTGCGCATTGCTGCAAATTCAAGATCCCTGTTTGCGGGCGCACTCGTGCACGAGTTGGAGGTATCTGCAAGATCCCTCAGCCATTGGCCTACCAGCGATTTGGCGATGCGCTTGCCAACAGGTGTTGACGCCGCCTTGGTTTCGCAGGGATGAATATTGTCGGGAGCCTTTCAACTCGTCATCACCATCGCAGGGGGAGCCAATGGCAAAGCGCATTTCAAGAATTGCACCATGGTCAGCGGGCAGGCTGTTCGCAGTCATCTATTTTATTTTCAGCCTTCTTTTCATTATCCCCATGGCTCTCGTATGGAATTTTGCTCCCATCCCGGCGGCGTCGAAGCCGCCCATTGGGCCTGGCGTCCTGGTTCTGGTTCCATTTCTCTACGCGGTCGGAGGCCTGCTGTTCGTCGCTCTGGGATGCGCCATCTATAACTTGGCCGCCCGGTTTGTTGGTGGGTTGGAAGTGACCGTCGTTGATGAGCCTGATGCGTAGGAATTGGCTCGAGGCACCGCGGGTGACGAGATTGACGGTGACTAAGGTGTTTGGCTCGAGAGGAGTAAGTCGGCGCCCGTCGTCATTGACTTTCCTTTTCGCGTCGGGGTTGTTTTCCGTATGAGAAAAGCAAAGGCTGGGACTCTATGAGCATTGACCTCGACGATGCATTTGGGGCGTACTCGCGCGAAGAATTGGAGGAGACGCTGCGCTCAATGGATCCTAAGAAGGATCCGAAAGATTACGCCGCGATCAAAGCCGCCTTGTCACGCGCGTTGCCTCAAAGGGTGCCTGTGTCTCGCCTCGACGTAGCGGCCCTAAGCAAGTTGGAGGCGACCATACAGGCAACCAACGGCAGCAAGGTGTGGGCCGTCGTTCTCGCCGTGGTTGGAACCTTCTTTTTGACGCAGCGGTTCCTCCATCATCCCGTCAAGGATCTCACCCTCTACTGGGTGGGCGCGGTGACGCTGATCGTATTGGTGCTGTTTTTGTGGATTGTGGCTGCGCGCAAGACGGTCACCGCTTATCGATTTTCCAAGGGCACGATGGCGTGCATGAGAGCGGGCGAGGTCACGTGGCAGCAAAGCTTGAGCGATCTTCAGTGGGTTGAGGAGGTCGACGGGAATCGGTACGAGGAGCCGTCGCTTGAGTTTCATTGGCCGACGAACAGTCGGCAAGTGGATCTGGAGGTGGCGGACTTCGCTGGACTTGGCGTCGTGGCGAAGGACCAATAGGTTGTCGTTGCGGGCATCTTCTGGGTACTCGTCCTTATTGCCTCTGCATACAACTCTATGGGCGGAGTGCTGCGTTGCTTTCCAAGGGTCCGAGTGATCCGCGGGCAAGTCCCGCGGCGCACCGTGTTCAGAATCGTGTGGATCGTCGGGGTCGCCATTCGCGAAATGGCAAGAAATGGAGATATTGGCATGCGTACCGCGGTCACACGAGTCATCGTCGCAGCACTACTGCTGTTCGTTACCGCCGCTAAAGCGGGGGATCCGGACCGTGCGCAAGTTGTGGCAATTGCGGTGGCCGGGGACAACTGGGAAATTACGGTTCCTGTAGGGCACGCCACGCTCGTCGTGCCGCAAGGCGCCTTCCGGGTGGCGAAGACCGATTTCGGGGGCAGCGCAAGCCCTCGCTATTTTCTTCTCAAGGATGAGGCCAATGGCGAGAAAATTGTCTCGGGCTGGCTCGAGCCGGCGCGCAAGATTGCGGATGTCAAGCAGACTCTGCAGACTTCCTGGCGCGAAGAAGTCGCGCAATTGAAGACGACGGGAATGGAGCCGTTTGCTGTGGAGGTTGGGGAGACAGGCGATTGGGCGACAATTTCTTACCAGATTCCCGACAAACGCGGCTCGAGCGTGCACATCCTCGCAAGTCGCATTGTTGCCGATACGTGGATCGATTTGCATCTCTCCGTGTCTGGCTTCGCGAGGTCGGATGAAAATCGAGCGCGCGTCACTCAGTTGCTCAAGTCACTCACGTTTCGCGTGAGATGAGGGATCGAAAAGGTTGTAAGGTTGCGCGGCGCAGTCAGAAGACAGGCTAAGAGGAGCGAGGATGCCAGTGTTTTGTTGTCACATTCGCGGGGAGAATTTTCCGGGCGAACTCATAGGCCAATCGGCGGCGATCGGCTTCAATGCCACGAGATTTGTGGATGCGAAGTCCGCGAGCGAAGCGGAAAGCATTGCCGTGGCGATGCTGCGCCAGGACGCGGCGTTGACGGTCACGTCGGAGCCGCGCGTCAAGAATGCGAGAGTGTTCTTCGAGAGCATTGTGGAAGTACCGGCCGATACAGAGCGAGTACCGAATCAAGGATTTTCCTTCTTTTCGATGGATAACTAGACCGACATTCGCGCTTGCCGAAAGGTCAGATTCACACGCTGTCGGCCGAGCATCGGATGATGCCCGTCCTTCAACGGCAGCACGCCGTGATGAAACAGTCGCGCAGGTCCGCCCCAGACCACGACATCACCGTGCGCCAAGTGTATGCGGCGGTGTTTGTCGTTGCGGGCGTTGCCGCCGAACAAGAAAACGGCGGGCAGTCCTAAAGAAATAGAAACGACGGGCGCGCCAAAGTCGCTTTCGTCTTTGTCTTGATGCGGGGTGAGCCGCGCGCCGGGCACGTAGCGATTGATGAGACAGGCATCTGGATTGAAGCCGCTGAAGCCGGCGGCTCTTGCCGCGCGTTCTGCAAGAACCGAAAACACCGGAGGCATCGGCGGCCAGGTCTGGTTGCTCCGAGGATCGCGGGTCGTGTAGCGATATCCGCGGCGGTCACTGACCCATCCGACCTTGCCGCAATTGGTCATCGCGACCGACATGCGGAAACCGCCCGGGGTCTCGAGGTGGCGGAATGGCGCGGCCGCATCGATGCGCGCGATTTCGGCGAGCAGCGCGCTGGCAACTTCGAGTGCGAATCCGCGCAGCAGCCAGGCGCCGTCGGTGACTTGCTCCTGAGACGGCAGCGCTTCAAACAGATCCCGCATCGATTCAATCTGCACAAAAGCCATCAATTTAGGACTGTAAAGCATGACTGTAGTTATGTACAGTACCGCGTGCGCGCTGTACATTCATGTGATCGGGGCAACAGGGGGGTGTAATAGGGGTGTCAAGGGGGGGGAGCGATGTCCCATTACATGCGAGAGTCGATGCAGCGCCAAGTGTGGCAAGCGTGGAACGAGGGCTTCTCGATGGCGCAGATTTCGAGGTTGTTGCCAACGCATAGGATCAGTGTTCGCACGCTGATCGGCGGCAACGGAGGTATTTGCCCAGCGCCGCAGAGGCGCTCAAGCCGTGCGTTGAGTGCTGCGGAGCGGGAGTGGATCGGGGAGGGTTTGGCAGCGGGTTGCTCATTGCGCATGATTGCCCAGCATTTAAAGCGAGCGCCATCGACGATCAGTCGCGAGGTTAAGCGCAACCGGGGAGTGATGCGCTACAGTGGGATCTGGGCCGATGAGCGCGCCTGGCGCAAGGCACGTCGTCCGAAGGCGTGTTTGCTGACCACGCGCCCGGAGCTGCGGGATTTGGTGACTGCGAAGCTCTCGCTGCAGTGGTCCCCGCAACAGATCAGCGGATGGCTCAAAACGGTGTATCCGCACGACCCAACGATGCGAGTCTCGCACGAAACGATTTATCGTAGCCTGTTCATTCAATCGCGCGGGGTGCTCAAGCAGCAGCTTTGCGAGCATTTGCGAACTCGCCAATCGATGCGCATTCCGCAAGCTGCGCGCGATCCGACACTGCGCACTCGCCTCCCCGATGCGCTGTGCATCCGCGAGCGACCCGCCGAGGCAGAAGATCGCGCCATCCCGGGACATTGGGAGGGGGATCTGTTGTGCGGCTCGGAGCAAACGCAGATCGCAACGTTGGTTGAACGCAGTTCTCGATTTGTCATGTTGGTGAAGATGGCCAACCGCAAGCCGCAGCAAGTGGCACAGGTTCTAGCGCAGCACGTGCAGAAGCTTCCATCGCAGCTGCGTCGCTCCCTGACTTGGGACCGCGGATTTGAGATGCACAGACACCAAGACTTCACCCTGGCGAGCCAGATGCAGGTCTACTTCTGCGATCCGCAAAGCCCCTGGCAGCGAGGCACGAACGAGAATACCAATGGTTTACTGCGTCAGTATTTGCCCAAGAGCTCAGACCTCTCGGTCTGGAGCCAGGAGCAACTGGACGATATCGCGTTGCGGCTCAATCAAAGACCGCGCAAGACACTCAGCTTTCGCACCCCAGCTGAGTTTTTATCCACCCATGTTGCTTTGACCGGGTGAATTATCACGCCTTAAACCGAAGCCTCTTGAGCGAGGAATTGCCGGAGCAGCAGCCGAAGCAGGGAGTGCCGGCGCTGCCGCCGTTTTACTACCTCAAAAACTTCGAGCTGGTGCTCAAGACGGTTCTCGAGCGCTACCCGGACCTTCTGCTCGACGAGGAGTTGTCGTTCGTCACGCAATTTCCGCAGCTGCCCTTGAAGTCGCGGGCGTTGCTCGCGCGGCTTGTGATGCGTCGCGGGAACTTGTTTCGCGCGAGCAAAATTCAGTATGAAGAAATCGGCGAGACACACACGGCGGCGGCACCGCTGATCGAAGCGGAGTGGCTGAGTGATCGATCAGCGCTTGGAATTGAGGAGCTCAAGCAACTGCTCACCAAGGCGGAGTTGATTCGTTGCTTGCGACTTCCAAGCCGCTACGCGGACTGGCGCAAGGCGGATCTTGCGGTGGTTTTGCAGGCGCAGTTCCCGGCGCCGCGCACTTTTCAAGAATGGTGCCCATGCGGCGATAGGGTGTATGCGCTCCTCATCGGCCCGGTGTGCGAGAGATTCAGGCTCATGTTCTTCGGCAATGCCTCCCAAAGCTGGACGGAGTTCGTCACGGCGGATTTAGGCGTTTTTCGATACGAGAAAGTGAAGCGCTCCTCGCAAAGCCGTCCGTTTCAAACGCGGGCGCAGATCGAAACATTTCAACGAATTCAGGAATGCCGGGAGCTGCTGGTGCAGGGGATGCCGCTGGATGAGCTCATGGCATTGTTGCCGCTGGCGGTCGAGGACATGGAATGGTTGGAGGAGCGGCGGCAGAAACTCAAGTTTTTGATTGCGCGGGAATACGAGCGCGCCGGGGAATCTGCAAAGGCTTTGGCGATGTACCTCGATTGCGGTTATCGCGGCGCGCGGTCGCGTGCGATAAGGCTAAAAGCGAAGGCAAAAGATTGGGACGGCGCGCGGGCGTTGTGTTTGCGCGCGCTGCAAACTCAGGAGAGTGAGGCGGAGCTGCAGCAGGTGCGGCGCGTGCTGCCGCGGATCCATAAAAATCTGACGCTACCGGCCGAGGCGCAGGATGCGGCGCCGGCGATTCCGAAATTCGAGATGGTGTTGGATGGGATGCGCGGCATCGGTGCGGTCGAATATCTGGTCCTTAAGCGTCTGACCCGCGATCTTAAGGATCCCGGCACGGTGCGATATGTGGAGAACGGACTGATCACCGCGCTGTTTGGCCTGATGTGTTGGCCGGCGATCTTCGCAGCTGTCCCCGGGGCGTTCTTCCATGATTTTCATCAGGGACCGGTGGACCTTGAGAGCGGGCATTTTTATCGGCGGCGCAAGGAGCGATTCGAGGAATGCTTGGCGCACTTGGATTCAGATACTTACCGCCAAGTTATTTGGAAGTGCTTCAAAGAGAAATGGGGCGTGTCGTCGCCGTTCGTGCGCTGGGGTCATTTGGACAGGGCGCTGTTGGAGTTGGCACTGGCCTGCTTTCCCGCTGAGCATTTGCGGTTGTGGTTTGAGTGGATATTGCGGGACATCAAGGAAAATCGCGCGGGATTTCCTGATTTGGTGCAGTTCTACCCGGCGGAAAAAAGGTACCGGCTGATTGAAGTGAAGGGGCCGGCAGACCGACTCCAAGACAACCAGCGACGATTGCTTGAATATTGCGTATCGCATGGGATGCCGCTGGAGGTTTGTTACGTTCGGTGGGGCCAGTAGCGCGTCGGTGCGCGCCAGACGGCTAGGCAGTCCGAGTGCGCAGCCGGCCCTCGTAATCGCGCTTTCCGAGCGGTACACCCCGGCTGCGCAGGATGTCGTATGCGGTGACCGCGTGGAAATAAAAATTGGGCAGTGAAAACGACAGGATGAGGGTCTCCGACGTGAAGGCTAGCTTGCGCGGGCCGATCTGCAGGTCGAGGTCCTTGCCCGCCCAGCTGTTAACCTCCTCCGGGGTGAGCGCCTTCAACGCCGTTTCCGCCTTGCCGATCATGGCTTGAAGCTCGGCGAAAGGAACCGGGCCCACCAGCGCGGGCGGGGCGAACACGCCGCTCTTAGCGGCCTCCAGTCCACAAATTGCATGATGCCAGGCGGCTTCGATCTGAAAATGGAAGGGCGCCATATCGTCGAAAAGCCGGGCGTGCACGAAGTCTTCGGGGTTCGCGCGAGTCTCGGAGCAGTACGTGAGCGCGCGGTCGAGGAAACCCCCGACGGCCTGCACGGTCTGCAGGAAGGTCGGCACGCTGAGGTCGTAGAATGATGTCGCCATCGGCTTCCCCTTCGATTAAACCGGCCTCAATCATGCGTTAGTCGTCCCGCAAGTTTTCCCCGGGAAATAGCGCATCGTTGAAGCCGAATTGCCGCAAGTCGCGGATGCGGCGCGGATAAAGGATGCCATCCAGGTGATCGACCTCATGCTGCACGACCCGGGCATGAAAATCCCTGACGGTCCGGTCGATCGGCACGCCGGCCGCGTCGAATCCGGTGTAGCGCAGCTCGCGGAAGCGCGGCACCAACCCGCGCATGCCGGGCACCGACAGGCATCCCTCCCAGTCCTCGTCTTTGAGGTCTCCGATCGGCGTGAGTTCCGGATTGATGAGCACCGTGTAGGGCACCGGCTCGGCTTCCGGGTAGCGCGGATTTTCCTCGAACCCGAATATCACCACGCGCAAGCCGACGCCGATTTGCGGCGCGGCGAGCCCCGCGCCATTGAGATTTCGCATCGTCTCCCGCATATCGGTGAGGAGGTTTTCGAGGCCGGGGGTCCTGAATTCGCCTACCGGCTGCGCAATCGCCAGGAGCCGGGGATCGCCCATCTTGAGGACTTCGCGTATTGCCATGGTTCCTAGTATCTTAGCGGCCTTTTCCTCGCGAGCCCATGTTCTAGCATGCCCGGTCTTTTATACATAAAAACTTTCGGCTGTCAGATGAACGAATACGATTCCGGCAAGATGCGGGACGTACTCGAAGCGGCGCACGGCATGAAGAGCACCGAGGACCCGGCGCAAGCCGATGTCCTGCTGGTCAATACCTGTTCGGTGCGCGAAAAGGCCCAGGAAAAGGTGTTTTCGCTGCTGGGCGAATGGCGGCTTCTCAAACAGCAGCGCCCGCACGTGGTGATCGGGGTCGGCGGCTGCGTGGCGAGCCAGGAGGGCGAGGGGATCACCGCGCGCGCCCCTTTCGTCGATCTGGTGTTCGGTCCGCAGACCTTGCACCGCCTGCCGGCGATGATCCAAGGCCTGAAAGACTCCGGGCGCTCGCAAATCGACATCAGTTTCCCTGAGATCGAGAAATTCGACCGCCTGCCGCAAGCCCGCTCCGGCGGCGCCACTGCCTTCGTTTCCATCATGGAGGGCTGCAGCAAGTACTGCACCTTCTGCGTCGTGCCCTACACGCGCGGCGAGGAGATCAGCCGCCCATTCGAGCAGGTGTTGGCGGAAGTAGAGCATCTGGCGAGGCAGGGTGTGCGCGAGATCACCCTGCTCGGTCAGAACGTCAACGCCTACGCGGGCCCGATGGCGGATGGCACCCTCGCGGACCTGTCGACTCTGATTCATTTCGTCGCCGCCATCGACGGCATCGAGCGCATTCGCTTCACGACGTCGCATCCGCTGGAGTTCAATGACAGCCTGATCGAAGCCTACGCCAGCGTCCCACAGCTCAATAATTACCTGCATCTGCCGGTGCAAAGCGGCTCCGACCGCATTCTCGCCGCCATGAAGCGCGGACACACGGTGCTCGAGTACAAGCAGAAGCTGCGCAAGCTGCGCGCGGTGCGCCCGGACATCTGCATTTCCACCGACCTGATCGTCGGATTCCCCGGCGAGACGGAAGAAGATTTTCTGGCCACGATGAATCTGGTGGCGGATGTGGGCTTCGATCAGTCGTTCAGCTTTCTCTACAGCCGGCGTCCCGGCACCCCGGCGGCGGCGCTTCCGGACGAGGTTCCCCATGAAGTGAAGCAGCAGCGGCTGGAGCTGCTGCAGCAGCGCCTCAATGGCCAGGCGCGCGCCATTTCGCAGCGCATGGTCGGCAGCCGCCAGCGCGTGCTGGTGGAGCGCCCGGCGAAGCGCAATCCGGCGCAACTGGCGGGGCGCACCGACAATAATCGTTGGGTCAATTTCGACGGTCCGAGCGATAATCCACGCTCGCTCATGAACAGCTTCACCGACGTCGTCATCACCGAGGCCATGCCGAATTCGCTTCGCGGCCGTCTCGCACCGGTTGCTTCACCGTGAGTTCAGCGCCCTTGACCCGGGATGTGCTGCTCGCTCCCGCGGATAATGTCCGCCTGGTCGAGCTCTGCGGCCCTCTGGACGAACATCTGCGTCTGATCGAATCGCGCTTGGGCGTCGAAGTCAGGCGGCGCGGCAATCGATTTCAGCTCGTGGGGCTGGCCGTCGGCGATCGAGCGTGCCGAATCCGTGCTGCAGGATCTGTATGCGCGCGCGCAGCGCGAACCGGTGGATTCGCGAGCGCGTGCACATCGCGCTGCAGGCGCTCGACATGGACGGCAAGGACTGGCGAAACCGCGAGGCGAATCGGACGAACTGAAAGTGCGCACCGCGCGCGGCGCGATACGCGCGCGCGGCGCCAATCAAACCGAATACCTGCACAACGTCCGCACGCACGACCTGACTTTCGGCATCGGTCCCGCCGGCACGGGCAAAACCTATCTTGCGGTGGCGTGCGCCGTCGAGGCCCTGCAGACCGAAAAGGTGCGGCGCATCGTGCTGGTGCGGCCTGCCGTCGAAGCGGGAGAGCGGCTGGGCTTTCTCCCGGGCGATCTGTCGCAAAAAGTCGACCCGTATCTGCGGCCGATGTATGACGCGCTGTATGAGATGCTGGGTTTCGAACGCGTCGCCAAGCTGATCGAACGCAATGTCATCGAGGTCGCGCCGCTGGCCTTCATGCGCGGCCGGTCGCTGAATGATTCATTCGTGATCCTGGATGAAGCGCAGAACACCACCAACGAGCAGATGAAAATGTTCTTGACGCGGATCGGCTTCGGTTCCAAGGCGGTGGTGACCGGCGACATCACGCAGATCGACCTGCCGAACTCCAAGCAATCGGGCCTGCGCACCGTGATCGATATTTTGCGCGGCGTGCGCGGCATCGCATTCACGATGTTCACCTCGCGCGACGTGGTGCGCCACCCTCTCGTGCAGCGGATCGTGCAGGCCTATGAGGCGCACTCGCCAGAAGACGCCACCTAGGGACCGGTTCCTGGTGGCGCCGCCGGCTCGACCTCGATGTGAGCTACGCTGCGCGCAGCCCCTGGGCGCCGAGCGCGCGGTTCTTGGGACGCTGGGCTGAGGCGGCGCTCGCGCCGCTGCGGCGCTTCGCGTGGTCTTGTCGGTGCGCATCGTCGGCGCAGCCCGCAGCCGCAGCCTGAACTGCGCGCTATCGGCACAAGCACAGCCCGACCAATGTGCTGTCCTTTCCGCGGCGCCGGAGCGGTGCCGGACGGAAGAACCTTCCTCGGCGAGCTGGTTATTTGCGCGCCGCTGGTCGCGCGCGAGGCGCGTGCCCAGGGCAAAGCGCTGCGGCTCATTGGGCCCATCTCACGATCCACGGCGTGCTGCACTTGCTCGGTTTTGACCACGAACGCGCCGCCGCAGGCGCGAAAAATGGCCGCTCGGGAGATTCAAATCCTTGATCGGCTTGGGTTTTCGAACCCCTATCGCGCTGATCGAGTATGCTCTGCCGCCCATGTCCGAACAGACCCACGGCGCACCACCGGCCGCTGGCTAAAGCGCATTACACAGTCGATGTCCGGCGAGCCGCGGGATCTTGCCGAGCTGATCGAGGATCTGCGCGAGGCGAGCGAGCGCGGGACTATTCGACGGCGATGCGCTGGTCATGCTCGAGGGCGTGCTGGCGGTTGCCGACATGCAGGTGCGCGACATCATGGTGCCGCGCTCGCAGATGGTGTTCGTCGAGCGCGACGAGTCGCCCGACAAACTGGTCGAGCTGGTGGTCGAGTCCGGCCATTCGCGCTTTCCGGTCATCGGCGAGGACCGCGATCAAATTCTGGGCATCCTGCTCGCCAAGGATCTGCTGCGCCTGCAGATCGCGGCCGGCGAGCCGATTTCGAGATCCGCGAATACATGCGCCCGGTGGTGTTCGTGCCGGAGAGCAAACGGCTCAACGTGCTGCTCAAGGAATTCCGCGCAGCCACAATCATCTGGCCATGGTGGTGGACGAATACGGCGGCGTCTGCGGCCTGGTGACCATCGAGGATGTGATCGAGCAGATCGTCGGCGAGATCGACGATGAGCATGACGTTGAGGACGACCAGACCATCACGGCGAGAGAGCGACCGCGCGAATTCTCGGTGCGCGCGCTGACGCCGATCGCCGAATTCAACGAATACTTCGGCACCGCATTCTCCGACGAGGAATACGACACGATCGGCGGCCTGCTGATGCAGGAGTTCGGCCGGCTGCCGCGGCGCGGAGAAACCATCCAGATCGGCGAGCTGGAGTTTCGTGTCCTGCGCGCCGATCGGCGCCGCATCGATCTGCTGCGCGTCACGGTCCCTTTCGATATTGAGCCGCCGGCCCTCAGCGAGTCGAGCGCTTGAATCCCGCCATGCGCGGCCCAGAGACCGCGCATCGAAAACAGGTCCTGGCGCGCCTCATGGCGGCCTTTGCCGTCGGCGCGGGCTTCAATCTCGGTTTCGCGCCCTTTGGCTGGTGGCCGCTTGCCCTGGCCGCACCCGCGGCGCTGTTCGCGCTGATCCGCGGACTGCCGCCGCGCCGCGCAGGCTGGACCGGCGCTGCATTCGGTTTCGGGCTGTTCGCCTTCGGTACCTATTGGCTCTTCACCTGCCTGCACGTGTTTGGCTTGGTGCCGGTGTGGCTGACGCTGCTGCTGCAGACCCTGTTGGTGGCGGCGATGTCGCTTTATCCGGCCGCGCTCTGCTACCTGTCGAACCGGTTTTGGCTCAAGGCCGGCGCGACGCGCGACTGGCTGGTGCTGCCGGCGCTGTGGGTGCTGCTGGAGTGGCTGCGCGGATGGCTGCTGTCGGGCTTCCCATGGCTGTCGAGCGGCTACGCCATGATCGACTCGCCCTTGGCCGGCTTCGCCCCGTTGCTGGGCGTGTATGGCGTGACTTTGGCCGCGGTATTGATATCCGTGGCGCTCAATGCGGCATGCATGCCGGCCGTGCCGCCGGCGCGGCGTGGTTTGGCGCTCGCTGCGGCGGGGTTATTGTTCGCGGTGCCCGCGTCGCTCAAGTCGCTGCAATGGACGCAACCATCGGGGCAGCCCATTCCCGTCGCCGCCGTGCAAGGGGCGGTGCCCCAAGACCAGAAGTGGCAGGCGAACAATCGCACCCTCACCATGCAGCGCTATCTGCGCTTGACCGGCGAAGCGTGGGACGCGCGCCTCATCATATGGCCGGAAGCCTCGCTGCCGGTGCTGTCGACCGATATCGCGGATTACCTGCATCAACTCAAGGAGCAGGGACGCGTGCACGGCGCCGACCTCGCGATCGGCTTGGTCGACTACCGACCGGCGACCAAGCAGTACTTCAATGGGATCCTGGTGCTCGGCCGCGCCGGCGACGGTTGGTACTACAAGCAGCACTTGGTGCCGTTCGGCGAATATTTTCCGGTGCCGGCGTTCGTGCGCCGCTGGCTGCGCCTGATGAGTCTTCCCTACGACGACTTCACCGCCGGTTCGCCGAGTCAGCCCATTTTGAGCGCCGCCGGCGAAAAGCTGGCTTTGAGCATTTGCTACGAGGACGCTTTCGGCAGCCAGCAGCTCAAGTTGTTGCGGCAGGCCACCCTGCTGGTCAACGTGACCAACAATGCCTGGTACGGCGACTCGACCGCGCCTCACCAGCACTTGCAAATCGCGCGGATGCGCGCGCTCGAGACAGGCCGTTTCCTGGTGCGTGCCGCGAACGACGGCATTACCGCGGTGGTGAATCCGCAGGGCAAGATCGTCGCCCGCTTGCCGCAGTTCCAGCAAGGGGTGCTGCGCGCCAATGTGCAACCGATGACCGGTCTGACGCCCTACGCGCGGCTCGGCAATTATCCAGTGATCGGCGGATGCTTTCTGCTGCTGGCGATCGCCGCTTGGCGCCGTCGGCGCCGCTAGGGCGTCGTATGTGGTTGTGCTCGGGGCACTGTGATTGCACGGCGAGCGCGATGCTGTGCGAGCGGCCTACAATTATGCCGAACACCCGCCCGAGCGATGCCGCATGATACAGGCGTGGTCAGATTACTTGGATCAGCTCAAGGCGAATTGGCAGAGCATTAAGCTTATGCATGCTGCGCGACCAGGAGTACGTGAGGCGCTGGTAGACGCGCGCAGATCCATCACCCTCTCACGAAAAAATGCATGACTAAATTGCGGCATCGCCGATTTCGCGGCACTCGAGGCGAGCGAAGTGAGAATTTGACGCGATCTAGGCTCGCCTAGGAATTTCTCAGTACGCTTTCGCCCACACAACGCGCTGCGCGCTGTGTTTTCCGGTGAACGGACATGTTCCGGGTTCACTCTTCGCAAGTGGGATGCAGCGTACCGACACGGACAGATCATCCTTGACCTTGCGCTCGAGTTCAATGTCGCCGCTGAAATGAGTCAGGGCAAACCCGCCGTGGATCGACGCTGGCGCATCTTCCCGTTCGCGTCCATTGTCGAAGAACGCGTAGAATGCCTCCCTGGTATCGATGCCGTGCGTGTGTTGTTCACGCTGGCTTTTCGCCCGCTCGAACATGCCGTCCTGTATCGATTGCAATGTTGCCGCGACGTTCGCGACGAACTCCGGCCGCGCGATGCTCCGCTTGTCTTTGTGGCTCTTGTCGCGACGGCCGACAAACAGTGAATCCTTGTCGATGTCGCGCGGGCCTATTTCCAGCCGAATCGGCACGCCCTTCTTGATCCAATTCCACACCTTGTCGCCGCCGCGTTCCGCGCGTTCATCGACAATGACGCTGATAGGACAATCGGCAAACCGTCGCGCACGCAGTTCGCGAGCAACCGAATTGCAGTATTCAAGAACTCGCGGACGTTGTTCATCGGAGCGGGAAATCGGAATGATGACGATCTGTGCGGGCGCAATCTTCGGCGGAAGTATCAGGCCATCGTCATCGGAATGGGTCATGATCAGTCCACCGATCAGGCGCGTTGATACGCCCCAGCTGGTGGTCCACACATATTGCTGTGCCCCGGCCTGATCGAGAAAACGGATTTCGCTCGCCTTCGCGAAGTTCTGGCCTAGGAAATGACTGGTTCCCATCTGCAGCGCCTTGCGGTCCTGCATCATCGCTTCTATCGAGTAAGTCTGCTGCGCCCCGGGGAAGCGCTCGCCCGCGGTTTTCGTGCCCTTGATGACGGGCACGGCCATCCACTCTTCGGCGAATGTCGCGTACACGTCGAGCATTCGCGTGCTTTCAGTGACAGCCTCCTCACTGGTCGCGTGCGCGGTATGACCTTCTTGCCACAGGAATTCGGTCGTGCGTAGAAACATGCGCGTGCGCATTTCCCAACGCACGACATTCGCCCATTGGTTGATCAACAGTGGCAAATCGCGATAGCTATGCACCCAGCGCGAGAACGCATCACCGATGATAGTTTCCGACGTCGGACGAACGATCAACGGTTCCTCCAATTCACCCGCGGGAACGAGCGTGCCGTCGGGCCCAGCTTCGAGACGGTGATGCGTGATGACTGCGCATTCCTTGGCGAAGCCCTCGACGTGCGCCGCTTCCTTCTGCATGAACGACAGCGGTATGAACAACGGAAAGTAGGCGTTCTGATGGCCGGTCGCCTTGAACATCTCGTCGAGTACACGCTGCATGTTTTCCCACAGCGAGTAGCCCCAAGGCTTGATGTTCATACAGCCTCGAACTGGCGAATTCTCCGCAAGATCGGCAGCGCGAATGACTTGCTGGTACCACTCGGCGTAGTTCTCTTCGCGGGTCGGTGTAATAGCGGTGCGAGGCTTGCTGGTCATCGTCCTGTGTGCACTTGGATGTCAGATTGGGAGCGTGCGAATTTCAGCTAGCGAACCTAACGGTAGTTACGTCTGGGACCAGCAAGATGCTCACGTCTGATCACACTGCACCATCTGCCCATTACGAGTCGCTATACCCCAGGTGAACATTGGGATCGAGATTGCTCTTGTCAAATCGGTGATATATGGCATCCGTAAAACCTTTCATGTAATGACCTGATGCGTATGGTGCCGCGCAGATGGGGGTTGAACTTCCCGTTCTAGGTTCGGGAGGCATATACCCGGCACAAATGACGAGATTGGTAATCCAGGTGGGGCGAGGCCGGCAACAATTGGGTTGGAAACAGGAATACCAGACTTGCAGAATGAATAGGAAAATTGGCGCTCATAATGCCGACTTCCATCATTCGAGTTACCCGGATCGAGCAAACAGCCGCACGCCCAGGCGTCACAGCGTCCCAACGATCCGGCGCTTGCCATCCAGACGAGGACACTATCGCGTCGCCACGCCAGCGATCTTGTTCGGAGGGACGTTATGGTTCAGACGAAAGAGGTTGGACGGGTCGTAGCGACTCTTGACTGCCGCAAGCCTCTCCCAAGTCGCCCCTGGGTAAGCCTCACGAACCCGTGCCTCGCCCTCTTCGCCGAGGAAGCCTACGTACGCGCCACCGTCGCCCTGGCGCAGCGCTCCCGCGAAATCGTCGGCCCACGGGCCGTGCACGGCCGCCTCATTTGGATCCGCGTACATCGCGGCGATGTTCACCATCATGCGCGAGCTGCGGTGGGCGAAGGCAGTAGCGTCGGGGCTTACGCGGGCCATCGCCCCACCGAGCACCCTAATCTCGATCGCGGCCATCTGCGCGGTCGACGCTCGGAGGTGCTCGGCGATCGCCTGTGACACGGAACGATCGATCGTTTCTAGGAACATCGTGCGGATGGAGGCGACCGGGTGATTGCCCTGGTCGGGTGGGAAGATCTCCGGGTAGCGCATCGGCTTCACCATGTCGGCGATGGGCTCGGCGAGCGAGCGGAACGGCGCGATGGCGTGCTCACCGGCTTCGACGTCGCCAGCGAAGACCAGCTTGGCAATCACGATTAGCTTGCCATGCACCTCTGCGGGCAAGAACGGCATCGGCGGCGCCTTCATGACGGTCGCGATGGTCGAGAGCTCCTCCCGAGCGGTCTCGGCCTCGGCGACGAAGGAGGCAATGATCTTAGGCGTCGCCGGCAGAATCAGCATGCCGCCCAGAATCGTATCGACCTCGTGCAATCGGAACTGGAACCGCGTCGCCACTCCTAAGTTCCCGCCGCCTCCCCGAATCGCCCAGAAGAGGTCGGGATGTGTCCCGGTGTCCACGCGAACGAGTTGACCATCTGCGGTCACGACCTCGGCGGCCAACAGGTCGTCAATAGTGAGACCGTGCTTGCGCACGAGGTACCCGACGCCGCCGCCGAGCGTGATCCCCCCGATCCCGACGGAGCCGGTATCGCCGAACCCGGTCGCAAGGCCCTGGGCGCCCGCGGTGTTCGTGTATTCGCCCGTCGTCAACCCTGCCTCTGCCCAAGCTGTGCGTCCGGCGCTGTCAATGTCCAGCGCTTTCATCGCTCGAAGGTCGAGCACGACACCTCCTTCCGAGACACCGTAGCCGGCGACACTGTGGCCGCCGCTGCGGACGGCGAGCTGCAGCCCGCTCTCGCGCGCGAGGGAGACGACCCGAGAGACGTCGGAGACGTCCTTCGCGCGGACTATCAGCGCCGGACGGCGGTTGATCCCACCGTAGAAGACCGCGCGGGCCTCGTCGTAGATGGCATCGTTCGACGCGATCACCCGACCGTTGAAAAGACTGCGGAGTTGTGGCAGCGACATCATCGCTGTTCCTCCGCAGCATCCACGTCCAGCTTGTCGTTGTGCCCGCACATCGCCAACTCGTAGAGGGCTGTCAACGCCTCGTCGATTGCATGAGGGCGCGGCTTCCCGGAGGAGTCCAGCTCGTTCCACCTTTGTAGGTTTACCGCCACGGACATCTGCCGTTTGCCGTCTGCGCTCGCCATGGACATTGCTCCGCCGCCCCAAACTGAGCCGTCGTGGCCCCAGAAGGTGCCGCAACCGGGCACTTCCCGCTTGTGCAGACCCAGGCCGTACTCGATCTTCCTTCCCTCTTGGGAGATGACCGGGACGGTGCTCTGCATTTGTGCCAGCGACGAACGGTCGACGATCTCACCCGCAAGCAGCATGCCGAAGAAGCGGTTCAGGTCCGCGACCGTGGATATGAGAGATGCGGCAGGACCGACCCAGGACATGTCGAAGACGCTGTAGTCGCGCGGCGGGTCGATCATGCCGAACCACGCCTCGTACAGCCTCGAATGCGGCCCGTCAACACGCGACCCCGCAGGAAGCTCCGTGTACCGGAGTCCGGCGCGCTCAATCACGCTCCGGGTGATGTAGTCCTCGGCCGTGGTGCCAGTCACCTGCTCCAGCAGCTGGCCGAGGAGTAAGTAATTCGTATTGGAGTACATGCCCGGCGTGCCACCGGGGGGCGTCCCGACCGGAGCGGTGACCCCCATGTTGATCAGATCGGTCCGCTGAAACTGCTTGAACCGGTTGTCATCCAGGCTTTCCGGCGTCGTGTCTGCCAGCTTCGGAAACGCCTTGAGTGATGGGTACGCATAGGGAAGGTATTCAGCGAGGCCGCTCGTGTGGTTGAGCAGCATCCGAACCGTGATCGCCTGGCCGCGCTCTCCGGGCACAAGGCGCGGCAGGTAGTGGCCAATCGGGGCGTCGAGCTGTGCCTGACCTCGTTCAACCAGTTGCATGACGGCGGCGGCGGTGAACGCCTTGGTGATGCTGCCGACGCGGTGGCGCATGTCGGGTGTTGCGGGACGGCCGGTGCTGACATCGGCGACGCCGGCGCCGCCGCGCCATATCTCGTCGCCGTCGCGCACTTCGGCGAACACTCCCGGCATCCCCGCGCGATGGACCTTTTCCATGGCGGTGTGCAGTGCCGCAGGATCGAAAAGCTTCTTCACGAATTCCTTCCTTTCGGTGTGAACTTTATTAATATTAGTGTGAGCTCGGATCAAAAGATTCCATCGAAATCAAGTCAAACCTGACTTGGCGAGACCGACAAAAGGCCCAAGTGGGCATCCGACACGCGCTGGACGCGATGGACATTCATGGCGGCCCTCAACCGCGGTCCCTGCGGCGACAGCATCAACATCAGACGCACTTTGGCGCCACCATTTCGTGGCCAGCCTCCAGTGACGAGGTGCCGTGGCGAAAGCCGTCGGAGTACTCCACAACCAGCTGACTGGTGAGCATGAGGACGATCTCGTCGCCTGCTGTATGCATTTCCCATGTCTCCGAATGCAGGTCGTCGGGGCTGGAGATCTGAAACGCCCCGAATTTCGGGCGCCTTTAACACATCGATTCCTTATTCGCATTCGCGGGCGGAACTTATGGCCACCAAGATACGCACAAATCCTAGGAAATCTGCCTCGCAGAAGCGTTCGCATCTCACGGTCGACGCACTTCTGGAAGCAACCGCTCGCATTCTCGTCAGAGAGGGTTTCGACAAGGCAAGCACGAATCATATCGCCGAGGTCGCGGGTGTAAGCGTGGGTTCGCTTTACCAATACTTTCCCTGCAAGGAGGCGCTCGTTGCTGCCCTCATCGATCGCCATAATCAGAAAGTCATGCGGGCCGTTCGAGGCGAATTGGCAGAGGCCGTAAATCTTCCAATCGAGCAAGCGGTGCGAAAGCTGGTGCGGTGGCGGTTAAGGCGCATCGCATCGACCCCAAACTACATCGTGTTCTTGCGGAGCAGATTCCGCGCGTCGGCAGACTTGAGAAGGTAGAAACTTTTAACCGGGAAAACTACGCCCTCTTCAGGGCTTACCTTGAGAGCCGTCGAGATGTGATCTTCGAGGCGCGGCACGCGCCCGCGGACGACGTCGGGGGCGCGCTGGCGATTGCGCCGAACGGACTGGCCGCATTGGGGATACTGGGAGCGGATCGCGCGGTCCAGGCGCGCGGCCACGCAATCCGCACCATGATCATGGCCGATGGCCGCCGTCTTCGGGCAATTGGATGTCGTCGTCAATAATGCGGGCATAACCGGCTTCGAAGCCGGCTTTGTGCGCCGAGCAAAAACGGGCTCGATCATCAATATTTCATCTCGCTCTGGCTTGGTGGGCATCCCGGGAGCGGCAGCTTACGCGTCGTCCAAGGCCGCAGTCCGCAATCACTCCAAGACTGTTGGGCTTTGGTGCGCGCAACATGGGCTCGCGATCCGCTGCAACTCCATACACTCTGCCGCAATTCTGACACCGATTTGGGAGCCGATGCTCGGCTCGGGGCAGAACGCGAGACGCGGATGGCGGCACTCGTGAAGGACACGCCGCTGCATCGCTTTGGAATGCCCGAGGAAGTTGCCGCCCTGGCAGTCCTTTTGGCCTCCGATGAGGCCACTTACATCAGCGGGTCCGAGATGAACATTGATGGTGGTTAACCCGCTTTCTCGAACAGCGGTGCAATTCCCGGATTGCGCGCGATGCCGCCGTACAGATTGAAGCCCCGGTCGAGCCAGTCGCGCAAGGAGTCGTCGCGCTCCAGCAAGGGCAACGTCCCTGCACTGGCGGCCCAATAAAATCCGCCGAGTCCGATGTAGTCGGCGAAGTTCGGCGTGCTGCCGCCGAGAAACGGGAACTTCTGCAGATGCGTGCGCAGCGGAGCCAGGGAAGCTCGAATGGCAGGCAAATAGGTCTCCCGGTCCGCCGTGAAGCTCTCCAAGGTCTTGCCTTTCATGTTCTTTTCGCGGCTCGCGCGAAAGTAAGGACGATCTTCGGGGCGCGCGGCGTCGTGCACGTCCTTGACGTACACCCGGAACATCTTGCGCAACACCTCGTTCATGAACCAAGCATCCATGAAACGCACCAGCGCGTGTTCCGCGGCTGTGTTGAACAGCAGCGGCTGCTGTGGAAAGGCCCGGTCCAGGTACTCGGCGATGTCCCAACTCTCCGCCAGTGCCGTGCCCGCGTGTTCCAATATCGGCACGGTCTTGAATTTTCCGCCCAGCACCGACGGAATCTCCGTGAAGCCAAGATACACGGTCTCGAATGGAATGCCCTTGTGAGCCAATGCATAGCGGATGCGCCACACGAATGGACTTGCCGAGCGGCCGTCCGCCAATGCGAGTTCGTATAGCCGGACTTTGGCCCCGTTCGAGGTGCTCATGGGTCTCAATATACGATATCCGCAGGCCGCTAGGAAAAAGCCGGCAGCTCGGCGCCCGAGGAGCCGATCTTCGCTTCCGCGAATCGCGCGGGCAGCGCAGTCAACACCTTGGATCGCAGAGCGTCGCGGCTTGCGGCGTTTGCGGCTTTGAAGCGCAGCTCCAAGGTGATGGCGGCGGCATCGATCTTGGTGAGGAAGCAACCGACCACTTCCGCTTCACCCGCGATTTCCGCGGCGACGCTGAGGGCCAGTTTGCGCGCCGCCTCGATGTCTGCATCGCGGCTCAGGCGGATGGTGATCGTAATCGGCCAGGGCGCATAGTTGGTGCTCAAATTGATCGTAACCTGGCTGGCTGCGATGGCGTTGGGCAGCACGATCATGTGACCGTCCGGCGCGCGCAGGGTGGTGTATCCCAACGAAATGAGTTCCACGACGCCGATATCCGTGCCGGTGGGGGCGGTGACCTGCAGGGTGTCGCCCAAGCGGAACGGCCGATAAATCGCGATCGAGATTCCGGCCACCAGATTGCCGAGGGTGCTCTGCGCCGCAAGACCGATGACGACGGATACGACGCCCGCGCCGGCCAGCAGCGCATTGCCCATCGACCGCAGCATCGGTATGAGATGCGCATACAGAATCAGCGCCACCACCCAGATCAATACCGTGCCGAACTGCTGCAAGAAGCTGATGGTCGTGCGGTCGAAGTGGCCTTTGCGCGTCATCGACGCGTGCACGCCGGCGCGCAGTACCCGCGACATGAGCAGCGCCACCAGCACGAAGAGGGCCAGATAAATCAGCGCGCCCCACAGGGAATCGGGCTTGAGGAAAGATAAAATGTCGTGCTCGGTCAGTTTGGCATCATCGAGGATGCCGGCATCGCTCACTGCGTGGCCCGGTTGGCAGGCGGCATGTACTTCTCGCAATCCTCGATGCGCATGCAGCGCGATTGGAAGCTGTCGTTCAGGATGGATTTCATTTGCGCCAGCCGCGTCATTTGCGCATCCAACTCGGCCAGCTTCTTGGCGGCCAGCACGCGCCATCGTTCAGCGGGCGCGGCGCCGAGCGGGTATCCGCTGAGGAAGGTGCGCGTCTCCTTCACGGTAAATCCCGCATCCAGCGCCAGCAAAATGATTCGAATCCGGCCGAGCACCTTGGAGTCGTAGATCCGCCGCTTCGAGACACGGTTAGGGGGTGCCAACAGTCCAACTCTTTCGTAATAGCGCAGTGCTGAGGTCGACACGCCCGCGCGGCGCGCCACCTCGCCAATCAATAGTCCCACGAGCGTCTCCAGTGACAGAGGATGCGGCTTAAACTGCACTTTAATGCGTGCGCTTCGAGTCCCGCCATTGAGGGACTCATCGCGTCGGAATCAGTTCCCTATTTTGCCGCAATGCCATCCGCGGCGTTTTTGATTTTTGTGTCGGAGCAAACTGACATGGACCGGCCGACCAGGAATCGATCGCCGCCCCGCGATCCTTTGGCACGAATCCTGCTCATTCAATTGCGACCATGCCGTATTTCAATGATCGAAGGCGCTTCAGGTCCCCTTTCCGCCGTCAGGGGCGGCAAGGTTGCGCCGCCGGCGGGCCGGCCGCGGCAAATCATTGCCGCTCGACCCCGATCCCTCTTTCAAAAGGATAGCCTATGTCAGCAATCAACATGCCCACTGCCGTGACGCCCAGTCTGCCGGCGCTGAATCTTCCCTCTCACGGACACGGCCACGGCCATAAAAAAGCCTCGGTGCTGGATCCCACCGGGAATTCCTCGAGCGATACGGCAGCGCCAATTCCCGTTGGCACCGCGCAAAACTTTTTTGGCCGCTTGTTCAGTTCGCTGCAGCAGATCATCGGCGGGCAATCGTCGGCGGCGGCAACGAACCTCGCCGCATCGTCGGCCAATGCCGCCGGTTCCGCGGCGGCCGGATCCGCGGGTGCCGCAGCCTCGAAGCTAAACGTTATGGCTTGATTCCCAAATCGCGGATGGCAGCTTCGAGCTGCTCCGCGGTGAAGGGTTTGCTGAGGAACTCGATCGACCGCTCTTGCGGGAAGCGGCTCTGCAGCGTGGCCTTGTCGTAGCCGCTCGAGATCACAATCGGCAACGCGGGATACACCAGGCGCAGCTCCCTCACCAGGGAGTCTCCACTGGCGTCGGGCAGTCCGAGATCCACGATCGCCGCATCCACCTGGCCCTGCAATAGCGCGAGCTTGCTCTTCGCTGCCGCCGCACTTGCGGCAATCTCCACCTCGAAGCCCATGTCCTCGAGCTGGCTGCTCAACAGCATTTGAATGAGATCCTCGTCTTCCACCACCAAGATCCGCGGCGACGCCGTGCGCGCATCCAACATGTCCCGGATCTTTGCGGACAAGGCCGCAAAGGTAAACGGCTTGGTGATCAGCTGCACGCCCGGATCCAAACGGCCATCGTGCACGATGGCATTGCGGGCGTAACCTGTGGTGAACAGCACTTTGAGCTTGCGGTTCAATTCGCGCGCGGCGCCGGCGAGCTGCCGTCCGTTCATGCCGCCCGGAAGTCCCACATCGGTGAACAGCAAAACGATCTCGGGGTGGGCACGCAGGATCTCGAGGGCTGCAATGCCCCTCGAAGCCTCCAGCACGCGGTATCCGAGCTCGCGCAAAATGCCGCAGGTATGCGCTCTGACGTCGCTGTCGTCTTCGACGGCGAGAATGATTTCGTCCGCCCGGCCCCGGGCAATTCTCGGTGGCGGCTCGGCGGCCGCGGCCGTTTCGTCCGAATGCAGGCGCGGGAAATAAATCTTGACCGACGTGCCTTGGCCCACTTCGCTGTAGATTTTCACGTGGCCGCCCGATTGCTTCACGAACCCGTAGACTTGGGACAGGCCGAGGCCGGTGCCATGGCCGACGTCCTTGGTGGTGAAGAATGGCTCGAAGGCCTTGGCGACCGTCTCCGCACTCATGCCGACGCCGTTGTCGGTGACGGCCAGCATGACGTACTGCCCGGGGATCACCTCCGCCTGCTCGAGGGTGTACCCCTCGTCGAGCGATACATTCGAGGTCTCGATGGTGAGCTTGCCGCCGTTCGGCATGGCATCCCGTGCATTCACCGCCAGGTTGATGATCGCCATTTCCAGCTGGTTCGCATCGATGTTGGTGCGCCACAAGCCGCCCGACATGACGGTTTCAATGGAAATCTGTTCGCCGATGGTTCGATGCAACAGATCCGACATGCCGCTCACCAGACGGCTGACGTCGATCGGTTTCGGGTCGAGCGGCTGTTGCCGTGAAAACGCCAGCAGCCGCTGCGTCAGCGACGCGGCGCGCTGCGCGCCGCGCATGGCGCTGTCGACCAGGTGCTCGATGCTGCCGGCGTCGAAACCGGGCTGCTTGATCTGGCGGCGAACCGTCTCGAGGCTGCCCACGATGATGGTCAGCAGATTGTTGAAATCGTGCGCCACGCCGCCGGTCAACTGACCGATGCCTTCCATTTTTTGCGCCTGCCGCAGGGCCTCCTCCGCCAGCCGCCGCTCGCTGACATCGACCGCCTCAGGAACGATCGCAACGATGCGGTTTTGACTGTCGCGAACCGGGCGCATTTGGAAGTCGAACCAACGCCAGCCGCCCTGCGGCAGGTTGACATGGATCTCCTGGCGCACGGTTTCCCCGGCGGCAACCCGCGGAACGGCGGCCCGAATCAGCTCCGCCATTCCCGGCGTGCTGCTGAACCAAGGCGTCTGCCAGAACGGCCTGCCGACGACTTCGTGCAATTGCGCCTTCATGCCGGCGAGGGAGGTCGCGTTGGCGTCGAGCAAGGTGCCGTCCGTCGACATGTAGCCTTGGTAGGTGTAGCTCGTGCCGAAGATGGTGCGCAAGCGCGCCTCCTTGGCGCGCAGATCCGCGGTGCGATCGGCCACCTGTTGCTCGAGCGATTCGTTGAGCCGGCGCAGCGCCTCCTGCGATTCGCGGCGCAGCGCCGCCAGATCCAGATTGGCGCGGACACGCGCCACCAATTCACGGGCGCTGAAGGGCTTCACCAGGTAGTCGTTGGCGCCCGCGGCAAATCCTTCCACCTTGGCCTCTTCGCCGGCGCGCGCGGACAGGAGCAGCACCGGGACGTCGCGCAACTGCGGGTCCTTGCGCAGCGCCGCGAGCAGTCCGAAGCCGTCCATCTTCGGCATCATCACATCCGAGAGGACCAGATCCGGCCTGTGTTCACGCGCCCTGCCCAAGGCTTGTTCACCATCGCCCACGCACTCGACTTGGAAACCCGCGGCTTGCAGCAGTTTTTGCAGGTACGTGCGCATGTCGATGTTGTCGTCGGCGATGAGCACCCTCTGGCTGTCCGCACCGGCAACCGGTGCAATCGGTTCAAGCTCCGCCGCGCTGGGTGCGCCGGCTGTCGTTTCCCGCGCCGCATCGCCCAGCCAGCTCAAGGCTTCGTCGATGTAGGCTTGCGCGCGGGTTTCCCCGCCGCCTTGGGTGCGCGCCATGCCGATCAGTTCCGCCGGCAAATGATCCTCGCCGAATCGCAGCGCCACGGTGAAAGCGGATCCGCTCCCCAAGTCGCTGGCGACGCTGATGGCGCCGCCATGAACGCTGACGAGTTCCCGCACCAGGGCCAAACCGATGCCGCTGCCTTCGATGGAGCGGCCGCGTGCGCCTTCGACGCGGCGAAACCGATCGAAGAGATGCGGAAGCTCGGCCGCCGGAATCCCCGTCCCGGTATCGCGCACCGTGATTTCCGCGCGCTCGCCGTCCTGCGAGCATCGTGTCTCGACCGCTATCGAACCGTCGAAAGTAAATTTGAAGGCGTTCGAGAGTAAATTGAGCACCACCTTTTCCCACATGTCGCGGTCCACGTAGACCGCCTCGGGCAATGGGCGGCAATCCACCTCGAGCCGCAGGCCGGCTCGCTCGATGGCCGAGCGGAAATTCGAGGCCAGTTCCGCGGTGTAGGCGGCAAGGTCGACCGGCTCAAAATGGGCCTGAGTGCGGCCGGCTTCGATGCGCGAGAAATCGAGCAATGTGTTGACCAGCTTCAGCAGCCGCACGCCATTGCGATGCGCCACGCGTATCAAATCGCGATGTTCGCTCAACGGATCGGCGGCCGGCCGCCGCAACACATCCTCGAGCGGCGCGAGCATCAGCGTGAGCGGGGTGCGAAATTCATGACTGACGTTGGAGAAGAACGCGGTTTTTGCGCGATCCAGTTCCGCGAGCGCCTCAGCGCGGCGCTGCGCCTCTTCATAGGCGCGGGCATTGGCGAGTCCGGACGAGATCTGCCCGGCGACCAGATTGATGAATCCCAAATAGGCATCGTCCATGCGGCGATAGGGATTGATGCCCGCCACCAGAAAGCCCGCCGCCGCCTCGCGCCCTTGTTGCGCAATCGGCGTGATGATGGCTTCGCGCGGCGGCTTGTCCCACGCTCCGATCGGCAACTCGGCAAAGCGATCCTTGAGGTCGCTCAAATTCAACGCGGTGCGGCGCGCCAGGATCTCCTCGGCCGGCCACGCGGCGTTGGGGTCCTGTGGATCGATGCGCGCGGGCGCAATGGGATGGCCCGATCCGACGCCGCTGCAGCAGGCAAGCTCCGCCGCGCCCTGGTCGTCGAAAAGATAGGTCAGAGTGAACGGCAGGTCCTTCGAATTGCGATTCAATTGACTTGCAACCGCCGCGAACACCATCCCCAATGTATTGTTGCCGGCGATCCCGGCGGCCAATTCCTGCAAGGCGAACAACCGCCGCTCGCCGATGATGCGCTCCGTCTCTTCGGTGACGACGCACAACATTCCGACGATCCTGCCGTCGTCGTCCGCGAGCGGCGAATAGGAGAAGGTGTGATACGTTTCTTCGGGGTAGCCGCTGCGCTCCAGAAACAGAAGCAATCCTTCGTCCCAGGTTGCTTCGCCGCTTTGCAGGACATGCTCGATGCGCGGGCCGATGTCCGGCCAGATTTCCTTCCAAACCTCCCGGGCCGAGGCGCCCAATGCCCACTGTTGTTTGACGCCGAGCGTCGGGCCGTAAGCGTCGTTGTAGAACATGGTGAGTTGCGGTCCCCAGCACATCCACATTTGGTAACGCGAGGTGAGCAGAATCCGCACGACCGTCTTGAGGCTCTGCGGCCAAGCATCCGGCGGCCCCAGCGGCGTGTCATGCCAGCGCTTGGCACGCATGAGTTTTCCTGCCGTCCCGCCGCCGGCTAGAAATTCGGCGGTCGAGACTGCCGTTTTAGGATCTGCTGACATGCTGGGTGCTGAAAGGCCGGAATGGCGCTCCTGCTGCCGCGCAAAAAAAATATTATTTCAATTTTTCTGAAGCGCGCAAACCCGCAGCTCCGCCCTCAGAATAGCACTATTGCAGCGCAGCAGCAGCCGCGGGCCGATTGCGACGCAGCCGCCGAGCGCGCAGCAGGGCGCCGCACAGCAACCCGACGGTGGCGGCGAGGCACAGATAGGCGAATAACTCGCCGACGGCGACGAACGCGGTACGCCCTCCGGCCATCTTGGGCGCCGTGACCAGAAGGCCGTCGGCGGGGCGCGGATGCCGATAAGGATCGTCGGCGTAGGTCTTTTGCGTCACGCGGCCGTTAGGATCGATCAGTGCCGACACGCCTGAATTGACCGCCCGCACCATGCTGACGCGCAGTTCCACGCTGGCAAACACCGCGAGCGCCAGATGCTCCCACGGCTCGGTCTCGGCGCCGAACCAGGAATCGCTGGTCAGGTTGACCAGCAAGTCAGGATGCAGCTGTCCCACGCCGCGTAAGAATCCCTGCAGAATGTCTTCGTAGCAGATGACCGGCCCGAGGCGCCACGAATCGCCGTCCGGTCCCTGCAGCGAGATGACCCCGGGTCCCGGGCCCGCGGTAAATCGTCCGGCACCTTCCGGCAAAAGCTTTCGCAACCACGGAAATGTCTCGATACCCGGCACGTACTCGCCAAAGGCCAGCAGCCGCACCTTGTCGTAGTGGCCGGCGACTTTGCCGTGGCGATCGAACAGGATCGCCGAATTGAACGCATCCTCGTGCGCGGCATCGTACATCTCGGCGCCGATCAGGGTGGGCACGCTGAAGCCGCGGCGAATCATCGCCAACGAATCGGCGGAAAAATCCGCGCTGAAATCGCGTGGCACCGCGACCGGAAAACTGCCCTCGCTCCATACCAAGAGCTGCGCGCCCTGCCGCTCCAGGCGGCGCGATTGCTCCTGCAGTGCCGTCAATTGGCGCAGCGCCTCGTCGCGCGAAAATTCCCCGTCGATGGTGTAGGCGAAGTTGGGCTGGACCAGTCCCACCTTGAGCTTCGGCGCGCGTGCGGCAAGTGCATCGGTCTGATGCATGCGCACGGCCCCGAAGATGAGCGCCGCCCCCAGCAGCGCGGCGGCGGCGAGCGCCGGATAGCGCGCCGCGCGCGGGTCGAGCAGAAGATCGTAAAGAGCGCCGTTGATCATCATCAGCAGCGCGGTGACGCCCATCGGCCCGGTCAGCTCGCTCACCTGGATGACGAGCGGATGCCAGGCCTGGCTGATCCACTGGCCGCAGGGAAATAACTGCGGCACGAGCAGCTCGCAGCTCACCATGGCAATCGGGCCGAGCAGCGCCATCGGCACGCGGATGCGTCCGCGGATGCCGAGCACGGCGCCGGTGAACAACAAGAAAATGATGGCACGGGTGGCGCAAAACAGCAGAAAGACCGCCGCCGCGCCGATCCAAGGGAAGTCGGCGAAGCGGCGCATGACATCGATCAGCCAGTAAAATCCGCCGGCGGTTTCCACCAAACCTGCCCACCAACCCAGGAACAGCGCACGGCGAAATCCCGGCGTGGCTTCGATGGCCATGAACATCGGGACTGCCGCAAACCACGCAAGGGCCGATAGATCGAACGGGGTCACCGCCAAGAACCACAGGCAGCCGCTCAAGGTGCTCAAAGCCAGCGCGCCGTAAAAATTCAAGTTTCGCATCGGACCTTTTGCAAAGAGCAGTTCGCGGCGGTCGGGCATCTCGGGTATTCTGAGGCCCAATCATGCAAGAAAGATACGAACCCGCCGCCGTCGAAGCGGAGGCGCAACATTATTGGGACCAACAGCACAGCTTCGAGGCCAAGGAAGACGACAGCCGCGCGAAGTATTATTGCTTGTGCATGTTTCCCTATCCAAGCGGCCGCCTGCACATGGGTCACGTGCGCAATTACACCATCGGCGACGTGCTGACGCGATTCATGCGCATGAACGGGCAGCAACGTGCTGCAGCCCATGGGCTGGGACGCATTCGGCCTGCCGGCCGAAAATGCCGCCATGGCCAATGGCGTGCCGCCGGCGAAATGGACATTCGACAACATCGCGCACATGAAGGCGCAGCTCAAATCCCTGGGCTTCGGACTCGATTGGAGCGCGAACTCACGACCTGCCGCCCGGAATACTACCGCTGGAACCAATGGCTGTTTCTGCGCATGTTGGAAAAAGGCATTGCGTATCAGAAAACCGGCGTCGTCAATTGGGACCCGGTCGATAAGACGGTGCTCGCGAACGAGCAAGTGATCGACGGCAAGGGCTGGCGTACCGGCGCGACGGTCGAGAAGCGCGAAATTCCCGATGTACTACCTGAAGATCACGGCCTACGCCGAAGATCTGCTCGACGAATTGAATCGCATGCCGGATTGGCCCGAACGCGTGCGCGCCATGCAGGCGAATTGGATCGGCAAGAGCGAGGGCGTGCGCTTCGGGTTTCCCTATGACATCGGCGAGCGGCGGCGGGTGCTGCAGGCCTTCACCACGCGCGCCGACACCATCATGGGCGTCGACGTTCTGCGCCGTGGCGGCGGAGCATCCGCTGGCGGACTCTGCGGCCCAGGAGGATCGCAGCTCGCGGCCTTCATCGAGGAATGCAAGCGCGGACCGGCGATCGAAGCCGAGCTCGCCACTCAAGAGAAAAAGGGCATGCCGACGGGCCTGCATGTGCGCCACCCGATCAGCGGCAAACCCATTCCGGTGTGGGTCGGCAATTATGTGCTGATGAGCTACGGCGACGGCGCGGTCATGGGCGTGCCCGCGCACGATGAGCGGGATTTCGAGTTCGCGAAGAAGTACGACCTGCCGATCAAGCCGGTCATCGAGTGGCAAGGGCCGCCCGTATTCCACTGGCGGCCTGGGAGCCGTGGTATTCCGATCATGGCCGCTGCGTGCATTCCGGCGCCTATGACGGCTTCGAGTACCAAACCGCGGTCGACGCGATCGCCGCGGATCTGCAGGCCAAGGGTCTCGGCGAGAAGCGCACGACCTGGCGATTGCGCGACTGGGGAATCTCGCGGCAGCGCTATTGGGGCTGCCCGATTCCCATCATCCACTGCGAAAGTTGCGGCGCCGTGCCCGTGCCCGACGAGCAATTGCCGGTCGTTCTTCCCGACGGATCTGGTGCCCGACGGCAGCGGCAATCCGCTGCTGAAAGACGAGCGCTTCCTGAACGTGCAGTGTCCGACGTGCGGCGCCGCTGCGCGCCGTGAGACCGACACCATGGATACGTTCGTGGATTCATCGTGGTATTTTTTGCGATTCGCCTGCGCCGACAACAACCAGGCCATGCTGGATTATCGGGTTCAATACTGGCTGCCCGTCGACCAGTACATCGGCGGCATCGAACACGCGATCCTGCACCTGCTGTATTCGCGATTCTGGACCCGTTTCCTCAACGAGATGGGCGCGGTTTCCTTCAAGGAACCGTTCGCGCGCCTGTTCACGCAAGGCATGGTGCTGAACGAGGTCTTCTTCCGCAAGACCGATTCCGGCCGGCTGCGAATACTTCAATCCCGGCCGATGTCATCGCGGCGGACAAGAGCGGCCAGGGCGGCGTCGCGCTGCTGAAGGCCGACGGCCGGCCGGTGGAGTCGGGCGGCGTGGTCACGATGTCCAAATCCAAGAACAACGGCGTCGACCCGCAGGCTTCTGGTCGATGAGTTCGGCGCCGATACGGCGCGGCTGTTCACCACCTTTGCCGCTCCGCCGGAGCAGACGCTTGGAGTGGTCCGATGAAGGCGTGCAAGGTGCATTTCGCTTCATCAAGCGGCTGTGGAAGGCGGTGCACGAGCATGTGTCGCACGGTCCTGCGGACCCGCTCGACAGGGCGGCGTTGACCGAGACGCAACGGGACCTCCGCCGCCACGCGCATCAGACCCTCGCCAAGGTGACGGACGATATCGGCCGCCGCCGCACGTTCAATACCGCGATCGCCGCGGTCATGGAACTCCTGAATGCGCTGGCCAAGTTTCCGCAGGCCGGCGCGCAAGATCGGAGTGTCGTGCAAGAGGCGTTGGAGATCGCCGTGCTGACTCTGTCGCCCATCATCCCGCACGTCACCCATGCGCTGTGGCGCGGGCTGGGGAAAAGCGCAGCGCTGGTCGATGAGCCCTGGCCCGAAGTGGATGCGCAGGCACTGCAGTCGGCCACTGTGCAGATGGTCGTGCAAGTGAACGGCAAGCTGCGGGCGCACATCACCGTGGCGGTGGATGCAACCCAGGCGGCAATCCGCGCCGCGGCGTTGGCCGATCCCAATGTGCGGAAATTCATCGGCGACGCGGCGGTTCGCAAAGTGATCATCGTGCCGGGCAAGCTCGTGAACATCGTGGTGTAATGCCGCGTGGCCAGCCCGCGACATGTCGTATTGATGAGCCTCTGTCTGTCCGCGTGCGGCTTCCGCCTGGCGGGCAGCGAACCTTTGCCGGCGGTCATGGCGCGGCCCTACCTCTCGTTGAAAGACCCGTACACGGACTTTTCGCGGGAATTCGAGCATCAGCTCAAGACTTCCGGAGCGACGCTGCAAAGCACGCGCGAGGATGCCACGGCCACCGTCGATATCACCAAGGACTTGGTCGAGCAGCGCACGCTCGCGGTCTCGGCGAAAAACATTCCCACCGAATATGAGCTCACCTACACGGTGACATTCAGCGTGCGCGGGCGGGACAAGCAATTGCTTGCCCCGCAGACCATCAGTCTGTCGAAGGATTTCAGCTTCAACGAGACGCTGCAGCTTGCCAAGGAGCACGAAGCCGACATCTTGCGCCAACAAATGGCGCGGGATCTGGTCTCGATCACCATGCACCGGCTCACGAGCCTGAAGTAAGGCCGGCGTGCGGTTGCAGCGGTGCTCTTGCTCAACGGCATTGATCGACTCTCGCTGCAAGTGCTTTTGGACCGCTATGCCTTGGCGCTGCGGCTGGTGGCGCCGGACGAAGTCATCCCCGGCTCTTACTGGGGCGACCGCGAAGCGGGACTCATGGGATCCAAGATTTTCGCGCGCCTCGATACGCCGCTGCATTCCGTGCTGCACGAAAGCGCCCATTTCATCTGCATGACGCCGGAGCGGCGCGCGGGCCTGCACACCGATGCGGGCGGCGATCACGCGGAGGAAAACGCCGTCTGCTACCTGCAAATCATCCTGGCCGATTCGCTGCCGAACGTCGGCCGGCAGCGCATGTGCCGCGACATGGATGAATGGGGCTATACCTTCCGATTGGGGAGCGCCGCGCAATGGTTCGAGCGCGACGCGGATGATGCGCGCGACTGGCTGATCGGGCACGGCGTACTCGATGCCGCAGGCAGCCCCACCTTTGCCTGCCGATAGCGGCGACCGCAGGCCGCGCGGGACTGCGCTCGCGCGCCTAAGCACGCGTTTTCTGGCGGGATGCGAGCGGCTGGGATTCATCGCCGCCAATGCTCCCGCCGCTTTCGGCGCCTTCAGGCGGCACAAGAACATCGCCTACGGGCCTGATCCCCGGCAGCGTCTCGATGCCTACGTACCCGGGCGCGCAGCGGCCGAACCGCGGCCGGTGATCGTCTTCTGGCATGGAGGGCGCTGGCGCGCAGGGGACAAAGCGGATTACCGCTTTGTCGGCGCAGCCCTGGCGGCGTCAGGCTATGTCGCGCTGGTGGCGAATTATCGCCGCTACCCGCAGGTGAAAATGCCGGGATTCATGCACGATGCGGCGCTCGCGGCGCTCTTCGCCGCCGCGCATGCGCATGAGTATGGCGGAACACGGGAGCGTCTGTACCTCATGGGACATTCGGCGGGCGCGCATCTGGCGGCTTTGGTGGCGCTGGACCCGCGTTATTTCGCGGCCACCGGGCAAGCTGCGCCGCGCATCGCCGGCGTCATCGGCTTGTCGGGGCCGTACGATTTTTTGCCGCTGCTCGAGCCTGATGACCAAGACATGTTTGGTCCGCCGGAACTTTACCCTGCCTCCCAGCCCATCAATTTCGTGCACGCGCAGGCGCCGCCGATGCTGTTGGTGCAGGGCTTGAACGATGAGACGGTGAAGCCGAAGAATTCGCGCAACCTCGCAACGGCGCTGCACTCGCTCGGCGTGCCGGTGACATTGAAGCTGTATCCCAAGAGTTCGCATGCCGACACCGTGGCGGCTCTGACGGTATTGCTGCGCGGCAGGGCGTCCACCTTGGACGACATCAGGGCGTTCGTCGCTAACGGCGCGGCGGGCGCTGAAGCGCCGACTGCTTAAGCGGCGTGCGCGGCGGCCGGGGCCGCCATTGCGTAGACCTTGCCGAAGCGATTGGCGAGGAAGGCCTTCAGGCCGATCTCTTCCTGGCGGATGAGACCCGACTGCGGCAGCATCGCCGGCGCTCAGCATGTCGAGCACGGCGCAGATGCCGCCGGCCGTGGTGATCTGGATGGCGCTGCGCACTCGGCCGCCCATCGGGGCCGCATAGATCTTGTTGGCGTAGGTCTCTTGCATGAGCTGGCCGCCGCGCATGCCGCTCACCGTCACGAACACGATGACCACATCCTGAAGCGTCATGGGCACGGCGTTCTCGAGGATGTCCTTCAGCAGTTCGCGCCGGTCGCGCAGCCGCAGATCGTTCAACAGCGCCTTCATGATGGCCGCGTGGCCCGGGATAGCGGATGGTGCGGTAGTTCAGATTGCGCACCTTGCCGGCCAGCGTCTCGCACAGCGTGCCGAGGCCGCCCGAGGTGTTGAAGGCCTCGTACAGAATGCCGTCGAGCGAGAATTCCTCGAGCTCCTCGAGCGGCTGAGTCTCGCGCAGCTGGCCGTTGACGATGGCCTCGCAGGGCTCGCAATACTCGTTGATGACCCCGTCGGTGCTCCAGGTCAGATTGTAGTTGAGCGCGTTGGACGGGAATTTGGGCAAGGCGCCGACGCGCATGCGCACGTCGCTGAAGCTCATCGAAGTGCGAGGCGAGGTCGCTTGCGACGATGGTGATGAAGCCAGGCGCCAGACCGCATTGGGGAATGAAGGCCGTGCGCGCGCCCATGGCGAGCTGCTTGACCGCGCGCGTGCTGGCGACATCCTCGGTCAGATCGAGGTAATGGGCGCCGGCCGCCTTGGCCGACTTCGGCGATGAGCCGGGTGGCGTGGTAGGGCGCCGCGGACAGCACCGCGAATTTGCCGGCGAGCAATTTGCGCAAGGCGTCGCCCTGGGTGATGTCGGCGGCGATCTTTTGTCACGGCTGCGCGCCGTCTCGAGCCGATCCAGCTGCGCTTGCGAGCGGTCGACGACCGTCACCGCATAATCGCCGCGAGCTCACCAGGAGCTCCGCGATCATGGAGCCGATCTTTGCCCGCGCCGACGATGACGATTCTGTTCATGAGAAACGCAACTCCCGTTGATGCAGCTATTTTTGCCCACCGGCCTGGCGAATGGTAGGGCCGTTTTAGGCATTTTTAAGGTATATTCAGTACATTAAGCAGGGCTCAGTAACGGCGAAATGCCATGGACTCCATCGACGAGAAGCTGCATTGTCCGCCCTGCGGGAAAACGGCCGGGCCTCCACGGCGCAGCTGGCGCGGCTGGTGGGCCGCTCGCGCACCAGCGTCCAGAGCCGCATCGAGCGGCTGGAGAAACAAGGCGTCATCGCCGGCTACGGCGTGCGGCTCGCGCCCGAGCACGGGGCCGGCGCGGTGCGCGCGCATGTCATGATCAAGGTCGGCCCGAAGGAGTCGCGGGCCGTGACGCGCCGCGCTGCGCGCCATCTCACAGGTGCGTGTGCTGCATTCGGTGAGCGGCGATGTGGACCTGATCGCGGTCGCGGCGACCGCCTCGGTCGCCGAAATGGACGAAGTCATCGATCGCATCGGCGCGTTCGACGGCGTCGAGCGCACCACCTCCTCGATCATTCTGTCGACGAAATTCGAGCGGTGAACCACGTGCAGAAACAGTTAGCGCTGACCGCACCGCAGTGAGCAACGCGCCCGACGGCGATCGCAAGTCCTCCCTTCACGTGATGCTGCCGACCATGGGCAGCGCCGGCGACGTGCACCCCTTCATCGCCCTCGGCGCGGCACTCAAGGCGCGCGGCCACCGGGCGACGATAATGACCAATCCCATTTTCCAGGCCGTGATCGAGGCTCAAGGGCTCGGTTTTCTCGGCGTAGGCAGCGTGACGCAGGCGAACACCGCCATTGCCAATCCTGATTTGTGGCATCTGCGCAAGGGATTCAAAGTCATTGCGCAGCTGATCGTGCCGGCGATCATGGAGATTTACGGCTATCGAAAGCATGCGATGCCCGCACCGTGGTGGCGCTCTCGACCTGGCCTTCGGCTCGCGCGTCGCGCAGGAAAAGCCGGCGTGCGACCCACTCGGTCCTTTCAACCCAGTGTCATCCGCACCTTCGCCGACCAGGGCATGATGGGAAACGTCAGACTTTCGGCATCGCGCCCGAAATGGTTCAAGCAAGGATTGTTTCGCATCATCGATGCCGTCATCGCGGACCCGGTGCTCAGGGCGCCCCTGAACGATCTGCGCGCGCGGCTTGGCCTTGCACCCGTCGGGCGCGTGATGCATCGCTGGATGCACTCGCCGCAACTGGTGATCGCGCTCTTTCCCGAGTGGTTCGCCGCGCCGCAGCCGGACTGGCCCGCCAATACGCATGCGGTCGGATTTCCTCTGTGGGATGCGGATGGCGAAGCGGCGCCGCTCGCGGCGGCCGAGGAGTTCCTGAGCGCCGGCGCGCCGCCCGTGGTGTTCACGCCCGGATCGGCGGGTTCGACGATGCAGCGATTTTTCCAAGAATCGGTCAAGGCGGCGCGGCACTTGGGTTTGCGCGCCATGCTGGTGACGAACTATCCAGAGCAGGTTGCGCCGCAGCTTCCGGCCGGCATCGAGGTTTTCCGCTATCTGCCTTTCAGTCAGGTGTTGCCGCGGGCCGCGTTGTTGGTCTATCACGGCGGCGTGGGCACCTTGGCGCAAGGGATCAAAGCGCGCGTTCCCCACCTCGTCGTGCCCCACGGCTATGATCAATTCGACAGCGGCTGGCGCATCGAGCAAATGGGTTTGGGAATGAGCATTCCAGAGAGCCGCTACCGCGCAGCCCGGGTGGCGCGTGCGATCGACACAATCCTGGGAGACGATGCAGCGGCGCAACGGCGCGCCGCTTACGCAGCACGCATCGATTCCGCCGATGCGGTCGACCGTGCGTGCGCATTGATCGAGGGGTTGGCGCGCGGAAACTGACTTTCAGGGTGCAAGGTTGCCGCCGCCCGGCTCCTGCGCCTTCGGATCGTGCAGATGATCGAACAGGTCGCCGCGTATCGGGATCTTCCCGATGCCGCACATCGGAAACGGAATCACGCCGTACATCACGATGAAGCAACGATCGTTGATCCAAAGAATCGAACCGCCGCCTTCCATCGCTTCCACGCGATGGGTGTGGGCATGATCCCAGCCGAACTCCGGCGCAGTCGCAGGCTCCGGCCCGAGGCCGCCGTCGAAGTCCGTGCCGCCGGCGTGCTTATCGAGGGCGCGGGGTTGCGCGGCGGCGGCCATTTGCGCCTGGTGCTTGGCGGCGAGCGCCGCTTCGGCGTTCCAATCGATGCCGGCGGCCTTGCTCTCGGGCGGCGGCGCTTCGGCGCGCGGCGGGACGACGACCAGTTGCGTGTCGTGCGTGGGCGCCGGCTTCTTGCGCGGCAAACTGGGCGGCGGCGATGCCTCCTGGGCCGATTGCACATGCGCCGGAAGCGGCAGAAATACCAGCGACTCCTCGATGTGCAGGGCCATCCGGGTCTGCCAGCGCGAAGCGATCAGCAACAGCCCGGCATGCAGCGCGAGAACAGGACGAAATTGCGGGCGGCATCCGCCGGGCGGAAGAGTTCTCCGGCCGCGCATTCAGAGTCGATGCGACGGCAGCCATGCGGAACTAGCGCTGATCGAAGCAGGGGATTTAATAAAAAACGGCGTGGGTTTTGAGGCCCACGCCGTCGGGATATCGCACCGACGGGGGAGTTGGCTGGCTTGCCGGCACGAGATTTCCTAAACTTCTTAGGATCCATCCTGCCAAAAAGCCCCGCGATAGAAAGGTACATGTTGCAATCCATATTATTTTAATCATTTGTCTCAATCGTTGATTTGTGGTAACGAGCGCTCAGCTCGCGGGCGAGGCGGCCGTTCGCGGCTTGCGCAGCCGGCTCACGAGGTAATATGCCGCGATCGCGACCACCAAGGTCATGGCGCTCGCCTTGAAGTCCTGTTGCGAGCCGGGCGTGAACGCCATGGCGATCAGGACGGCGCCCATGGCCGCGATGGCCGCATAGCTCAGCCAGGGGAAGAGCCACATCACCACCGGGGGCTGCGGCGCGCCCGCGCGCTCACGGCGCCTGCGCAACGCGATTTGCGCGACGGCGATGGTCATGTAGACGTACACGATCAGCGCGCCCGAGGAGCTCACCAGAAAATCGAATACCGCCTGCGGAGCCTCGGTGGCGGCAATGATGCCGAGAAATCCGGCCACCGAGCCCATGAGCACCGAGACCACGGGAACGCGCCTCGAATTCAGGGTGACCAGCAACTTTGGCGCATCACGGCGGTCGGCCAGGATGAACAGCACGCGGGAGCTCACGTAGAACGCGGAGTTGAGGCACGAAAGGACGGCGGTGAGGATGATGACGCTCATGATCTCGGGCGCCCAGGGCACATGCATGGCGTTGAGCGCCAGCGTGAAAGGCGACTCGCCGGAGCGAACGTTGTTCCACGGCGTCACTGAGACGATCAGGAAAATCGACGCCACGTAGAACACGAGGATGCGCCAGATCACGGCGGCCCCCATGCGTGCGACGGCGCGCTCCGGCTGCGCGGATTCCGCCGCTGCGACCGTGGTGATCTCGGCGCCGGTCATGGCGAAGAACACGGTGGGCACGGCGGCAAGCACCGCGATCCAGCCGCTCGGCGCGAATCCGCCATAAGTCCGACAGGTTGCCGAAGGTGGTGCCATGCGGTGAAGTCCAGCCGAAGGCGAACGAGGCGGCGATGACGATGAACACGATGATCGCCGCCACTTTGATGGACGCGAACCAGAACTCAAATTCCGCATAGGAGCGCGCCGACATGAGATTGACGCAGGTCATGACGGTCATCAGCCCGAGGCCGATCTGCAGCGGCGAAAATGCGGGCAACCAGTGCTGCAGGATCTTGGCGCCGGCGATGGCCTCGACGGGAACCACCAGCACCCAGAAGTACCAATACAGCCAGCCGACCACGAACCCTGCGCCGTCGCCGAGCCCCGCGCGCGCGAATTCGGTGAACGAGCGAACGTGGGGCATGGACGTGGCCATCTCGCCCAGCATGCGCATCACCAGCAAAATCAAGAAACCGCAAATGGCGTAGCTCACGAAGCTCGCGGGTCCGCGCGGCATTGATCGCGGTGCTCGAACTCACGAACAACCCCGCGCCGATGATCCCGCCGATCGAAATCATGGTAAGATGCCGCCCTTTGAGCGAACGGCTGAGCTGGTTCGCGGGCTCTGACTGATCGGGAACGGTCGGCTGAGTCATCGAGCGGCCCTCGGGGAAACCAGCCGTATAGTACGCATTTGCGGCACGGCGTGCGCAAGCCAATGCGATCGGCCGACTACAGTGCGCGCAGGAACCCGATCAGCGCCTCGTTGACCTCCGCAGCGCGCTCCTGCTGCGTCCAGTGACCGCAGCCCGGCAGCATGACGGTGCCGCGCAGCTGCGGGATGTAGCGCGCCAAGTCGGCGATGACTTCCTTCATGCGGGGAAAGGAAACCACGAGATCCAGTTCGCCCGCCATATAGAGCGCGGGCACCGTGACCGGCGCGCCCGCATACGGCGCCAGCAGCTCCCAGTTGCGATCGATGTTGCGGTACCAGTTCAGTCCGCCGCGGAATCCGCAGTGCTTGAATTGCTGCACGTAGAAATCCATGTCCGCGGTGCTCAGCCAGGCGGGCAGCGTTTCCGGGTTCGGCATGCGCGTGAGAAATCCGCCGGCGCGCGGCACCATGCCGACTCCCGCGCCCGCGCCCGCCGGATTGCGCCGCGGCACATCGCCGGATCCTGAATACAAGATCTTGCGCAGCGAGATCGCTGCATCGCTCTCGAGTTCCGCCTCCGCCACACCCGGCGCTTGAAAGTACAATTGATAAAAGCTGCTCTCGGCGTTCTGCGGCATCACCGTGGTGGGCGCGACGCTGCCGCGCGGCCGATAGGGCACGCTGAGGCCGACGACCGCGCGGAATCGATCCGGGCGCAGCAATGCCGCATGCCAGGCGACCGGCGCGCCCCAATCGTGTCCTACGATCACGGCAGTCCTTTCACCGAGCGCGTCGAGCACGCCGACCATGTCGCCGACCAGATGAAACAGCGTGTAGCGCTCGATTTCCGCGGGGCGGTCCGTCAGGCCGTAGCCGCGCATGTCGGGCGCAACGGCGTGAAAACCCGCCGCCGCCAGCGCGCGCAGTTGATGGCGCCACGAATACCAGGATTCCGGGAACCCATGACAGAACAGCACCAGCGGTCCGCTGCCTTGCTCGGCCAAATGAATGCGGATGCCGTTGGCCTCGACGCTGCGGTGTGTTGGCTGGTTCATGCCGCCAGCGTATCAGGGTTGCGGCGCATGGTCTTTCATCGCGGCGAGTTTGGCGGGCAGGTCGGCCCCGAAATAAGCCTGCGGGTTGGACGCGTCGACTCGCTCACGGCGCTCGCGCAGAGCGATCGCCGACTTGGCCTGTTCGAAAGCATCGCGCAGCGAGCGCGCTTCCGGCAAGGCGTCGCGGAAAAACGCTTCGCCGAAATAAGTCAGATCGCGATCGTTCGAGCACCCAAACGACGTGCGGTCCGCGGCAGACGCGGCGATCACAATGGTGCGGGGATTCTTCAGCGCATCGATGAAGCCGCCCGCGTAGCAGGCGGAAATGATGATCACGCGCCACTTGACGCCGGAATCGTCGAGGACCTGGGCGAGATCCTCAGGCGTCATGTCATCGAGCGGCAGGTCCGAGTTGGAAACCGCGATTGCCGGATCCTTGGCGCCGTGCGAGGAAATGACCAGGAACAAAACGTCCGTGTCGAGATTCATGCGTTGCGCCAGGCCCTGAAGCGCGTACGCCAATCCCGACACGCTGGCCAAGGGCGCGCGCTCCAGATCGCGCTGATCGTTGATCAGCGACAGCGCATGATTCTGCATGCCGTAGCGTTCCGTCAGCACCCGCGATGCCAGGCCGATTTCTTGCGCGAATACTTTTTGTTCCCCCACTCCGGCAAACCCGAGAAAAAATGCCTGCGGGGCGCTGGACGGATCGGCGTGAATCGCCGCGAGCGCTTGATCGATGCGCAGGGGCTGCGCAAACAGCACGGATTCCGCATCCACGTGCGGCTCGCCGCCCGGCTGCGTCTCGGCAACCTCCGGCGCCGCCCAAACATCGGGAATGGCGTCGAGCGTATCGGTGAGCCAAAGGAAGGCCGCGAGGAAAACGATGCCCGCCAGGATCGCGCGGCGTTGCGCAGCGCCGGTGAAGGCGCGCAGGCCGCGGGCGAGGTAGACCACGGAATAAACCACCACGGCCAGGGCGGCGATCCGCCAATCGAGACTCCAATACGGTACCGCGAGGGCGGCGAGCAACAACGGCACGGGCACCAATCCCAATGACAGCAACAAGGTCTGTGCAAACGCAGGCTTGGGGTTCGATTGGCCGCGCAACAAGGCCGCCAACGCCAGGATTGCGAGCGCATACCAGGGAAACAGCGGAATGCCGCCCATCAGAAATTCCGGATCCGGCAGTGCTTCCCACCAATCGATCACGGTCCACAGCAACAGCCAGAGCAAACATAAGCCGATCAGGACGAAACTCGCGGGCCTGAAGCTGCGTGTACTCCTCCTCAGGGCCCACAGCTGCAGCAACCCGGTCAGCGAGGACGGTGGGGGCGCGGCGGGTGCGGGAGCCCGCGGCGGCCGGCGGCGGACTCGGGATTTCGTTGTCATCCATGGTTGAAGATCATAACGTGCCCCGGAAGGTGTTGCGCGCGGGCCGCGCTCGGCAGGATGATGCAGCCCACAGCGGAGGCAGTGCGTATGAGCGTGTACAGATTGGGAGAGCATGCGCCCCAGGTGGCGGCGAGCGCCTATGTGGCGCCGAGCGCGGCCGTGGTCGGCAAAGTCGTCCTCGCTGAGCGCGCCTCCGTTTGGTTCAATGCCACGCTGCGAGGCGACAACGAAATGATCAGCATCGGCGCCGGCAGCAACGTGCAGGATTCCGCGGTCTTGCACACCGACCCGGGATTTCCGCTCAGCGTGGGCGCCGAAGCGTCGGTCGGACATCAAGCGATGATTCATGGCTGCACCATCGGCGCGGGCACGCTGATCGGCATTCAGGCGATCGTGTTGAACGGCGCCGTGATCGGCAGGGGATGTTTGGTGGGCGCGGGGGCGCTCATCACCGAGGGCAAAGTCTTTGCCGACGGCAGCCTGATTTGTGGCGCACCGGCCAAGCTGGTGCGCGAGCTCAGCGCGCAAGAGCGCGAAAATCTGCTCGAGGTCGCGGCGAACTACGCCGCGCGCGGCGCGTATTACCGCAGTCATCTGCGCGCTGTGTAGTCTGCGCTGTGAATCGGCAGGTTCATGCCCCCGATGAGTACTATCTGATCGAGTCGACCAACCCCCAAGATCCAGGGCTTGGACGGAGCGGTCGCATCCTTTGTGGAATACCTGTACGCGCTCGGCTGAGCGGGCACGGCGCGCCGCCTAGCGGCGGCGCAACGCTCCCGACCGCAACAGGACAAGGAAGCCGATCAACATCGAGAGCGCCCATCCCGCCGGCGAAATGATGAGCGCGCCGTAGGAGCGCGAATGCTCGGCGACGGCGTGCATGACCGCGGCCGTGGTGGCCAGCACCGAAGGCATGATCCACGCCGCAAGAATCGCGCACCCCGCGGCAAGGACGATGCGCCGCATGTTGCGCAAGCGGCGCGCTCGCTCCATGCGCGCCAGGAACGATCGCATGAATTCTGCGCCGGACAAGCTTTCCTGCGCCTCGGCAAAGAGGCTGCGGAGCCGTTCATCGTGTTCATTGGACATGCGTGTCACCGTAGGCTTGGAGCAGCTCGCGCAGTCGCGCCGAGCCGCGTGCGATGTGTGATTTTACCGTTCCCAAGGGAATAGAGGCGATCTGGCTGATCTCGCCATGGGTCATGCCCTCGTTGTAGGCGAGCACGATGCAGAGGCGCACGTCGTGCGGAAGCTGCGCCAGCGCCGCGTCGAGGTCCAATTGCCGGGACAGGTTTGCGACCGCAGGATCGGCGCGCAAATCTTGCTCCAGCGCCGCTTCCGGCCTTGCGCTGCGTGCATGCTGCAGCCAGAAATTGACCGCGATCTTTCGCAGCCAGCCGCCGAAGGCGCCGGGCGATTTGAGATGGCGAATCGATTGCCAGCCGTGGACGAAGGTTTGCTGCGCGAGGTCATCCGCGAGCGCCGCCTCGCGCGTCAGGCGCCGCAATAAATTTCTGATCGCGTCCTGCCTGCGGCGCACCAACTCGCCGTAGGCCGCATCATCTCCGTTCATCGCCAGTAACACGATCGAAAGCTCGTTCGCCGCGGCCCATGCGCCGGCCGGCAACGATGCCGTCACGGGGCCGACGGGCCCAGGCGCTCTTGCGCGCGAGCATCGGCCACCACCTTCGCGCCGATGAGAAGGCCGATGCCGACGCAAATCGTCACGATGCCGCCGGCCATGATCGGAAACAGGGCCGCGGGCGCGATCCGGGCGACAAAGAAAGACATCAAAAATACGCCGATGCCGGCGGCGGTGACAATGATTCCACCCAGCTTAAGATCGGTCGGGTCGGTGCGTTCCCCGAGCGCGTCGGGTGAAATCAGTTTGGTCACCACGGCCGGATCGAGTGTCTGACCCTTCTCGACGAGGCTGCGCAGCAGGTCGACGTTCATGCGCCGCTTCTGATAGTCGGCAATGATTCCCGCGACGCAGATGGCTCCGATGAACATCCAGAAAGCGACGCCAAGCAGGTATGGGCCGAAGCTGATAGACATGAGGTTCTCCCGAAGAACTGTGATTCCTGTCTATAAGATGCGTCTCGCCGTCCATTTGGATGCAGCGGCCCCAGGAATTTATTGCGCCGGAGTCTTCTCCCGGGTTGCCGCTGCGTTTTTCTCGGGCTTGACCGGCGGATCCGGTTTTTTTCCCCCGTTGACCGCCGCCTTGGCTCTTTCGGCGCCCTTCTTGGCGGTCGCCGCAACTTGGTGGGCGCCCTCCTTGGATGCTGCCGCCACCTCGTGCGCGACCGCCTTGGCGGTCTCGGCGACGTGTTTGGCGCCCTCCTTGGCGGCATCGGCCACCACCCTGGCATCGTGCTTCACGGCGTTGCTCAATGCCTTGGCTTGATCCCGCGCCAACGACGGATCGGCCGGCGGGTCTTCCGCGGCTTGCACGGCCCATAGCGGCGATAGCACCAGAGCGAACGCCGCGGCAAGAAGTCGGCTTTTCATGAACGGCCCCCGGCTAATCGAAAACATTCCCATATTTTTCCCGCAGCAGCGCCTTTTGAACCTTGCCGGTGCCCCCGACCGGCAGCGATTCCAAGAAGATGACTTCCTCGGGCACCCACCACTTTGCCATGCGCTGCGCCAGAAAGCTGAGGATGTCGGCGGATTCGAGACTGTGACCGGGTTTGCGGACGATGAAGAGCAGAGGACGCTCCTGCCATTTCGGATGTCTGACGCCGATGACCGCCGCCGCCGCCACGGCGGGATGTGCGATGGCGGTATTTTCCAGGTCGATCGAGCTGATCCATTCGCCGCCCGTCTTGATCAGGTCTTTGGCGCGGTCGCGTATCTGCAGCACGCCGTTCGGGTCGATGGTGGCGATGTCGCCGGTCGGAAACCAACCGTCGCGCAACGGCGAGACATCGTTCTTGAAATAGCCGCTGACGATCCACTGGCCCCGCACCATGAGCTCGCCCTGCGAGATACCGTCTCGCGGCAAAGTCGCGCCGTCCTCGCCGACGACTTTGATGTCGATGCCGAACACGGTCTTGCCGCAATTGGCCGCCGCCGCGTGGCGCCGTGCCGGCGGCCACTGCAGCTGCTCCCGGGTCAAGCAGCTGATGGTCGCCGCTGCCGTCGTCTCGGTCATTCCCCAGCCCTGCCTGACTTCGATGCCGAACAGTTCGTCGAACTTCGCGATCATCGCGAGCGGCACGGCGGAGCCGCCCGACAGCACGCGCTTGAGGCTCGAAAATTTCAAGCCGTGATGCTCCGCGTACTGCAGCAGGGCAAGCCACACCGTCGGCACCCCCGCGCTCACCGTCACCTGTTCGTTTTCCATCATTTCGTACAAGCCCGGACCGTCCAAACGCGGACCCGGCAGCACCAATTTCGCGCCGCCGATGAGACATCCATACGGCGCACACCAGCCGTTGATGTGAAACATCGGCACCACCGGCAGCATGCACTCGCGGGGCGACAAGCCGAGCATGCCGGGCATGCAGATGGTCATCGCGTCGAGGACGATGGCTCGATGAGAATACAGCGCACCCTTGGGATTGCCCGTGGTGCCCGAGGTGTAGCAGAGTGCCGCGCTCGCGCGTTCATCGAATTGCGGCCAGTCGAACTGCTCCTCCTGCACCGCAATCAGGTTCTCGTAGCAATACACATTGGCAATCGTCTCGAGCGCCGGCATGTTGTCCGCATCGGTCATGCAGATCCAGGCCTCGATGGCCGGGCACTGTGCGGCGATCTTCTCGATCAATGGCGCGAAAGTGCAATCGAAGAAGAACACGCGGTCTTCCGCATGGTTGATGATGTAAATCAGCTGCTCGAGATGCAGCCGCGGATTGCAGGTGTGGATCACCAGGCCGCTGCCCGACACCGCATAATAAATCTCCACGTGGCGGTGGTTGTTCCAGGCGAGAGAGCCGACCGCGGCCCCCGCCGGCAGTCCCAGGTCGAGCAGGGCGTTCGCGAGCCTTTTGACGCGGGCCGCGCACTGCGCAAAGGTGTAGCGGAATACCGGCCCGTGGGTCTCGCGCGAGACGATTTGCATCTCGCCGTGCTGCGCCTCGGCATGCTCGAGGATGGAGGAGATCAGCAGCGGCCGATCCATCATGAGTCCCGGCTGCAGCATGCTCATCGATGCCCCGCCGCGCTTTGCTGTGCGCGGTAGGCGATCCAGCTTTGCTCGATCAGGTAGGCATGCACGTTGTCGGCATCTTTGTCGCTCAAGATATCGTTGAAGCGTTCCATGCCGGCGGGCGCCAGCACGCCGCGCAGCAAGATATCCTTGAACTGCATGTGCAGTCCGTCATTGAGCTTGCGCAGATCCGGCGTGGTGCTCGGGCCCAGTTGATGGCAGCGCGTGCACTGCTCGATGAACGTGACCTCGCCGGCATCGATCTGCGCCTGGGTGGCCTTCTGCTCGGGCGGCTTGGGGAACGGCGGTTCGATTCGAGCCGGCGGCATCGGCACCGCGCCGCCGCCGAGTTTGAAGGCGATGATTCGATTGGTGTTCTGATACTTGAGTGCGGCGCTGCTCGGGGGAATGGCGGCGACCGTGATCGCGGTGCCGCCGTAGCCCGTTTGGACCGCGACATACTGCTCGCCGTCGATCGCGTAGGTCATCGGGGCGGCCATGATGTGGCTGCCGGTTTTCAAAACCTTGAGCACTTTGCCCGTGTCGGCCGCGTACACCCACAACTCGCCGCTGCCGCGGCCCTGGAATACCAGATTCCCGGCGGTCGACATCACACCACCGTCGTAGCCGCGAATTCCGGACGAGGTCTCGTGTTCCCATACGACTTTCCCCGCTTGCGGATCCCAGGCGCGGATCAATTCCCGTACCGGCTTGACGTGGCGCGCGGCCTTGACGGCCTGCTCGTCCGGCACCGGACCGAACAAGCGGGTTGAGTCCTTCGCATCATAGGTATCGTCGGGAATGATGCCCTGCACCGTGAAGAAACCTTCCACATATTTCACCTTGCTGCCGTTGTGCAGGAGGTCGACCCAGATCGTCGGCACGTCGATCACGGGAATGTAAACCAGGCGCGTGCGCGGGCTGTATGACATGGGATTCCAGGTGTGGGCGCCGAACCACGAGGGGTATGTCAGCTTGGCCGTGTTGTACCAGTCGGATTGCGGGGTGGTCACGGGTCTGCCGGTCTTCATGTCGACCCGGGTGGCCCAATTCATGAACGCGTAGTTCTTGGCGGACAGCAGTTTTCCGGTCTTGCGATCCAGCACATAAAAGAATGCGTTCTTGGAAGCCTGCATGATGACGGAATGGGGCTGCCCGTCGATCGCGATGTCCGCCAGCACCATCTTTTGGACTGCATCGTAGTCCCAACTGTCATGCGGTGTTTCTTGGTAGTACCACGCCATGCGCCCCGTGGAGGCGTCGAGCGCGATGATGCACGTGGCGTAAAGGCTGTCGAGTTGCTTCGGTCCCAGCTGGCGCAGATCGTAGGGAGCCGCGTTGGCCGTGCCGAAGTACAGCAGGTTGAGCTTGGCATCGTAGGCAAAGCCATCCCACGCGGTCGCGCCGCCTTTGAATTCCGGCTTGCGGTGCGGATCCCAGGTTTTGTCGGCCGCGGCCAACTCCGGATTTTCGTATGGCTGGCCCACCGCCGGCGGCACCGTGAAGAAACGCCACTTGAGCGCACCGCTTTGCAAATCGTACGCCGAGATGTAGCCGCGCACGGCGCCGTGGCCCATGTCGGCGCCGCTGTTGCCGATGACCACCACGCTGCCGGCAATCTGCGGGGCGCCGGTGCTCGAATACGGCAGCTTGCGATCGACGATGGTGTCCGCTTCCCAGAGCTTCTTTCCGGTTGCCGCGTCGAGGGCGTGCAGGCGTCCGTCCACGGATGCCACGAACACCTTGCCCTTCCATACGGCGACGCCGCGATTGACCAGGTCACAGCAGGGGTTTCGGCCCATGAAGTAATCGGCCTTGGGGTCGTAGCGCCACAGCTCCTTGCCGCTGGCTGCATTCAGGGCGTACACATAGCCCCAGGTGCCCGAGGTGTACATGACGCCGTCGATCACCAGCGGCGTCGCCTCCTGACCGCGCTGCGGCTCGCCCAGATCATAGCTCCAGGCAAATCCCAGCTGTTTCACATTGCCTGCGTCGATCGCGGTCAGGGGCGAAAAGTAGGTGCCGTCCTTGTCGCGGCCGCCCGTCAGCCAGTTCTGCGGCTCGGAGTCCGCCGCCTCGAGACGCGCCGTATCCACATTTCCGGCGCCGCCGGCCGCCGCACAGCAGATCCCCGGGCAGAGCAGACAGGCGAGCGCCGCGCGGCGCCAAGGTATTCTTATTGGCAAGATGGATCTCCTGAAGGCCCGCAAAGCTTAGCTAACATCGGGTGGGATGGATACTTTCGGCCCCGCCGCGCGGCATTTGCTGTGCGGCCATAGGCGCCCGTACACTCGCTCCCGTGGCAGTACTCCTAAGCACCGACGATTTCCGCCGGCTCGCGCAGCGCAAGATCCCCAAGGCGATTTTCGATTACGCCGACGGCGGCTCGTACGAGGAACGCACCCTTCGGCGCAATGCCGCGGATCTCGACGCGATGAGTTTTCGGCAGCGGGTCATGGTCGATGTCTCGAAAATATCGCTCGCCACGACACTGCTCGGCTCTGCGGTCTCCATGCCGCTCGCCATCGGTCCCACCGGTCTTGCAGGATTGTTCCATGGGGATGGCGAGATCCTCGGGGCACGGGCCGCCGCCGCCTGCGGCATTCCCTTTTGTCTGAGCACCATGTCGATCTGCTCGATCGAGGATGTGCGCGCGGCCACCCAGGAACCCTTCTGGTTTCAGCAATACCTGATGAAGGACCGCGGCTTCAATCAGGAACTGATCGACCGCGCCGCCGCCGCGCGCTGTTCGGCATTGATGCTCACACTCGATTTGCAGGTCATCGGCGAGCGCCGCCGCGATCCGCGCAACGGGCTGACCATTCCGCCGCAATTGACCTTGCGCAACGCCTGGGATATCGCGACCAAGCCCGCTTGGGCCTTGAAAGTGCTGTTCGGCAAGCGGCGCACGTTCGGCAACCTGGTGGGTCGAATCGGCGGCTCGAGCGGGATCAACACGCTTGCCGAGTGGACTGCGACCCAATTCGATGCCTCGGCGAATTGGCGCGACGTGGAATGGGTGCGCAGCCGCTGGCCGGGAAAACTGATCCTGAAAGGCGTGCTGGACGCCGAAGATGCGCGGCTGGCGGCCGCGGCTGGCGCGGATGCGATTGTGGTTTCCAACCACGGCGGGCGGCAGCTGGACGGCGCCCCGTCGTCGATCTCGGTGTTGAGCGAAATCGTCGACTCGGTCGGCGGACGCTGCGAAGTCATGTTCGACGGCGGCGTGCGTTCCGGTCAAGACATTGCCAAGGCGCTCGCGCTGGGCGCGCGAGGGGCGCTGATCGGCAAGGCGTTCCTGTATGCCTTGTCGGCCGCGGGCGAGGCGGGCGTGACCCGGGCGATCGAAATTATGCGCAATGAACTGCGTGTGACCTTGGCGCTGACCGGCATCTCGAGCATCGAAGCGGTGGGACCGCACATCCTGCGTCAATAGGGCCGGGGCGCCCGGCGTTGGTCCCCTAGATCATCGGCAGTCCGCGCGGCGCTTTGCCCCTCGGGAACGCGGCGTCGATCTTGTCGATGTCCGAATCGCTCAGCTGCACCTCGAAGGTTCCGGCGTTCTCGGCCACGTGCGCAGGATCCGAAGCTTTGGGGATGACAAAGGCGTGTGGATGGCGCAGCAAGAACCGCAACGCCACCTGGCGGGGCGTGGCGCCGTGTGCATCGGCAATGTCACGCAATACCCGGCCGCCCTTCGATGAGCTCGCGAAGATTTCGGGTGATTGGCCGAAAGGCGTGTAGGCAACCACGGCGCTGCCATGCTTGGCGCACCAGGGAATCACGGCATGCTCGATCGCGCGCTCCTTGAGATGGTAAAGAACCTGGTTGCAGGCCGGATGGCCGGCACCGGCGATCGCGGCAACCTCGTCCAAGTCCGGCACGTCAAAATTGCTCACACCCCACGACAGGATCTTGCCCTGGCGCACCAGCGTCTCGAAAGCGGCGATGGTTTCTGCCAACGGAATGCTTCCGCGCCAATGGAGCAGGTAGCAGTCGAGCCGGTCGGTGGCGAGGTTCGCCAGAGATTTCTCGCAGGCGGCGAGGGTGCCGCTCTTCGAGGCGTGATTGGGCAGCACCTTGGAGACCAGGAAGATTTCGTCGCGCCGCCCCTCGATGGCTTTGCCGATGATTCTTTCCGACAAGCCGGAACCGTACATTTCCGCCGTGTCGATGTGCGTCAGGCCGAGGTCGAGTCCGCGGCGCAACGCCACGGCGGCGGCGGACGCCCCCGAGACTTCGATTTTCCACGTTCCCTGTCCGACGCTGGCGACGCGGCGCCGGGTCGAACCGAACATGCGCGTGGCGTTTTTAGCAGCCATGGATGGTTTGGAGTATTGCATAAACTGGCGCACAATCATCTCCCAACAGGGAGGTCTTGAAAGTGCCGACGCCGACCGCGCCCGCAGTCCAGCCGCCGGGGCTCGTGTGGGATTTCACGCGTGACGGAATTGCCAAAGGCGCACGGTCCCTCGGCGCCTTTGCCGCGCTCTATTTGCTGCTGGTGTTGCTCGGTCTCAAGCTGCATGAGAGCACCGAGTCGCTGACCATCATGTGGCCGGCCGCCGGCCTGCTGTTCATGGCCTTGTGGCTTGCGCCGCGGCGCCACTGGATCTGGATTTTACTCATTCAGCTGACGATCGAATTGTCGGCCGGCGCCGTGACCGCCGAGCATTTCCGCATCGCCTCCTACCTGCCGTTCGCCCTCGCCAACTCGATCGACGGCATGGTCGGTGCGTTCGTCGCCTCGCGGATCATCGAGGCGCCCAGAGTGCCGCGGATGCGCAACGTGCTGCTGTTCATTGCGTCGGTGGCCGTCGGCGCCGCGGCCAGCTCGCTGATGGGCGCCTATGCCACGACCCAAGCGTTCGGCGGCCCCAACTATGTGCGCGAATGCCAGATCTGGTGGGCCGGCAATTGGTTGGGATCCTTGTGCATCGCGCCGATCGTCATGGGCTGGGCGGTGCGCTTTCATGCGCGCCAGCATTCGGCGCCGGCCGGGCCGGCGGTCGAAATGATGTTGATCGGATTCGCGATGCTGGCCATGACCAGCTGGGTGTTTTCCGCGCCGCCGGGCGGGGTCACCACCATCCTGGACCTCCCCTTCGTGCTGCTGGCCTTCGTGGTGGCCGCGGCGTTTCGCATGCCGCCGCGCTGGTCGACCATCCTCGCCGCGGCGACCGCCGTGTTGGTGTCTTACTTCGCGAGCCGCGGCTTGGGCCCATTTGCTGGCGATCCGAGCCCGTTCGTCAGGGTGGGCGCGGTGCAGCTGTATCTCGCCACGCTGGTGGTGATCAATTTCCTGCTCACCGTCGTGCTGCTGGAGAAGCGCAACGCGTTCCAGCTGCTGCACACCAGCGAGGAGCGCTACCGCAATTTCATCGAACACAGCTCCGAGGCGGTGTGGCGCGTCGAACTGTCCTCGCCGATGGATCCGCATCTGCCGGTGGACGATCAAATCGCGTGGCTGCAAGATCATGCCTACGTCGCCGAGAGCAATCAGACCTACTTGCGGATGAACCGCGACATGGGCCTGTCCGAGGCGGAGGCGAGCCGGTGGCGCGCCGATATGCCCTGGTTCGCAAAGTTCATCCAGCACCTGGGCGCCGCATCGCATCAGGGCTACTCGATGGACGGGCTGCAGTTCTCCGTGTCGGTGAATGCGCACCCGCGCACCTACATCACGGGCTTCCGCGGCGTGATCGAGCAGGGCTATCTGGTGCGCGTGTGGGGCGTCGCACGCGACATCACCGAGCTGGTCGATCTGAACGAGCGTCTGCGCCAGAACCAGGACCGCCTGAAGCTTTATGCGCGCGAACTGGTGGGCGCGGAAGAGCGTGCGCGCCGCGCCACCGCGGTGGATCTGCACGACGGCATCGGCCAGCAGTTGGTCGGTCTGTCGATGACGCTGGATGCATTGGTGGCGCGTTCGCCGCCCGAAATCCGGCTATTGCTCAGTGAAGCGACCAACACCGTGCGCGAAGTGCAGGCAATCGCGCAGCGGGTCATTGCCGATTTGAGTCCGCCGGGATTGTACGAATTGGGATTGGAGCCGGCGCTGAAGTGGCTGAGCGTTTATATGCGCAGCAAGGACAACCTGCAGGTCGACCTGAAGGTCGCGGTGCAGGATGCCTCCATCGACATCGACTTGCGCGTGCTGGTCTTCAAGGTCATCCGGGAATTGCTGCGCAATGTGGTCAAGCACTCCGGCGTGCAGTTCGCCGCCGTCACCGTGACGAGCAGCCCCGATGAATTGCGCGCCGTGGTGGAGGACCGCGGCTCCGGCTTTGAATGGCAGCTGAGCCTGTTCGAGCCGCGTGCGCACGGGTTTGGCCTGTGGAGCGTGGCGGACCGGGTGCGCGATGCCGCCGGTGAAATGACGGTGGATACCGGTCCGGGCCGCGGCTGCCGGGTGACGGTGGTTTTCCCGCTGGGGGATGCCAAAAAGGCCGCGCAAGCCGCAGAACCGGACGGCGAATTCAACGACGGGAGCGTGCGCTCCGCGTCCTGAGCCTCAAATTTTCGCCAGGTGCCGCGACATGCGCAGCGCCGCTTCGCGGCCCTGGTAGTACCCTTGCACGACGCCCAGTTGATCGAACCCCAGGTGCTGGTAAAAAATTCGCGCCGCCTCGTTGTGGGTGCGCAATTCCAGATTGATGCGAAACACGCCGGCCTCGACCGCGGTCCGCGTGAGCCAGTCCATGAGCTGCGACCCCAAGCCCTGGCGGCGATGTTCCGGCGCCACCGCGAGCAGGTTCAAATGCGCGACGTCATCGCCGAAATGCATGATGGCGAATGCCGCCACCCGGCTGCTCGCGGCGCGCGACCACCACGGAGGATTCGGGGCCGGAAATGAAATGCTGCACGCGCGCCGGCGTCCACGACCAGGACAAGCCCCTGTTCGATCAGATCGCGGGACATTTCCGCAATTTCCCGCGCGTCCGTCGCGCGCGCCAAACCGATGGAAGCAAGTTCGGACAATCTGACCTCTTTCTAGCGGCTGCGGTACCGATCGGTGGCGAGCACCAGCTCGTGGGTATTGCCGGGCTCGAAGGCGGAGTGGCCGGCGTCGGGCACGATGCGCAATTCCGCCTCCGGCCATGCCCGATGCAAATCCCACGCGCTGGTCGCGGGGCAGACCACATCGTAGCGGCCCTGCACGATGGTCGTGGGAATATTGCGGATGCGCGGCACATCGTCGATCAGCTGGCTTTCGCTGCGCAAGAATCCGCGATTCACGAAGTAGTGGCATTCGATTCGCGCCACCGACAGCGCGAATTGGTCCTCGCCCCATTTCTTGATGTTGTCGAGGTTGCTGTGCAAAAAGCTGCAGGCAGCCTCCCACATGGACCAGGCGCGCGCGGCGGTGAGGGCGACGCGCTGATCCGTGCCGGTCAGCCGCTTGTGATAGGCACTCAAGTAATCATCGCGCTCATCGAGCGGAATCGCGTCGCGGTAGGCCTCCCAGGCATCCGGGAAGATTTCCGAGGCACCGTGCTGATAGAACCAACGGATTTCCGCATAGCGCAGCAGGAAGATTCCGCGCAGCACGATTTCACTGACGCGCTCCGGATGCGCTTCCGCGTAGGCGAGCGCCAGCGTGCTCCCCCAGGATCCGCCGAACACCAGCCAGCGCTCGATGTTCAAATGTCTGCGCAGGCGCTCGATGTCGGCCACCAAGTGCCAGGTGGTGTTCTCGATGAGGCTGGCGCTCGGACGGCTGCGCCCGCAGCCGCGCTGATCGAACACCACGATGCGGTAGTGGCGCGGGTCGAAGAATTGCCGGGCGCGTTTGTCGGAACCTGCGCCGGGACCGCCGTGCAGAAAAACCGCCGGCTTGCCCGCGGGGTTGCCGCTTTCCTCGTAGTAGATCTCGTGAATGTCCGAAACGCGCAGATAGCCGTGCCGATATGGGTCGAGCGCCGGGTATAGCTCGCGGCGCGGCGCGCTGCGCGGACTCGGCCGGGAAATTTCCCGCGCCTTCATGGCGCGCGCGGACTTGGCGGCGCTGACCGATGGCCTTTTGCCGGCCGCCTTCCGCGGGGCGCCGGATTTGGTGCGCACGGTCTTTTTCTTCTTCATCACGGATCCTCTTTTTATTTCTAAGCTCGCGTCACCATCGGCCCAAGCGCCCGTCCGCCCAAAAGATGCACGTGCAAGTGATACACCTCCTGGCCGCCGTGCGCATTGCAATTGATGATCAGCCGATAACCGCTCTCGGCGATGCCTTGCTGCCGTGCGAGATCGCGCGCCACGATGAACATGTGGCCTATCAGGGACTCATCCTCGTCGGCAATATCATTGGCGGTGGGTATGGGTTTGTTCGGGACAATGAGTATATGCACCGGCGCCGCAGGACGAATGTCCAAAAACGCGATGACGCGCGGGTCACGGTAGAGCACGGTCGCCGGCAGGTCGCCGGCGATGATCTTCTCAAAAAGCGTAGGCATTTCATACGCCTCCGTTGATTCTTCGGAGGGCTAAGACTATCAGGAACCGCCTTTGGCGACGGGCCGGAATGTGACCCCGTAATAGTAATGGGAACGATTCTCATGTAGAATCGCGTTCATGCCGGACACTGCGCCCATGCTCCTTCCGCCCTCGGCCGAGGCCGATATCCCGCTGGTCGACTTGCGGCCGGGCACCTCGGCGCGCGTGGTTTCCGTCGCGGCGGCCGATTCCAAGGCACCGGCTGATTTGGGCCGGCGTTTGGCTGAGCTGGGCTTCCTCCCGGGGGAGGCGGTCCGCATCGTCGCACGCGGGCTTCTGGCCCGGGCCCCGATCGCCGTGCGCATCGGCACGGGCACCTTTGCGCTGCGACTCTTCGAGGCCGCCTGTATCCGCGTGTGTCCGGAGCAGCCGCAGCTCCCCTGATTCCATGGACGTCGCGCGCAGCGCTCCGAGTCCTCTGATCGCCCTGGTGGGGAATCCCAACTGCGGCAAGACCGCGCTGTTCAACATTCTGACCGGCAGCCGCCAGAAAGTCGCCAATTACGCCGGCGTCACGGTGGAACGCAAAGAAGGCTCGCTGCTCACACCGTCGGGCGCGCGGATTCGCATTTTGGATTTGCCCGGCGCCTACAGCCTGGATCCGTTGACGCCGGATGAGCAGGTCACCGCCGATGTATTGCTCGGGCGGCGCGCCGGCGAGAGCGCGCCCGATTTCGTGGTCTGCGTGACCGACGCGACCAACCTGCGCCAGAACTTGCGCCTGGTTCTCAGCTTGAAGCGCTTGGGGCTGCCCATGGTGGTGGCGCTCAACATGACCGACATCGCGCGCCGCAAAGGCATCGTCATCGACGCCGATCGTCTGGCGGCGGAATTGGGCGTGCCGGTGGTGGAGACGGTCGGGGTCAGAACGGCCGGCGTCAGAGCTCTGATCAAGATGCTCGATTCCATCGCCATGCCGGAACGCCCGCGCACGGCCGCCGCGTGGCTGCCCCTGAGCAGAACCGATATCGAGCAAGACCAGGCGGAGGTGCGCCGAATCTTGGGGAAGTCGGCGCCGACCGGCTCGACGGCGTGACCTTGAGCGACCGGCTCGATGCGCTGGTGCTGCATCCCTTGATCGGGCCGGTGATTCTCGCGGTGATCTTGTTCCTGGTGTTCCAAGCGGTTTTTGCCTGGGCTCAGGTGCCCATGGATCAGATCAAACTGGGGGTCGCGCTCTTCGGCCATTGGCTGGAGACGGTACTGCCCAGCAGCTTGATCAAGGATTTGCTCATCAACGGCGTGCTGGCGGGGGTCGGCAGCGTGCTGGTGTTCCTGCCGCAAATCATCATTCTGTTCTTCTTCATTTTGGTGCTCGAGGATTCCGGCTACCTGCCGCGCGCCGCTTTCCTGCTCGATCGCGTCATGGGAACGGTCGGCCTGTCCGGGCGCGCATTCATTCCGCTGCTGTCGAGCTTTGCCTGTGCGATTCCGGGGATCATGGCGACGCGCACCATCCAAAATCCTCGCGATCGTTTGGCGACCATCATGATTGCGCCGTTGATGACCTGCTCGGCGCGCCTGCCGGTCTACGCCTTGATCATCGGCGCCTTCATTCCACGCCGCAGCATTTGGGGCGGCCTGCAATTGCAGGGCGTGGTGCTGTTCGCGCTATACATCGTCGGCGTGCTGAGCGCCATGGCGGTGGCCTTCGTGCTCAAGCGCTTGGGACAGCGCGGCAGCTTTCAAGCGTTGATGCTGGAACTGCCGGCGTATCACTGGCCGAATTTGCGCAATCTGGGGATCGGCCTGTGGCAGCGGGTGGAGATCTTCATGAGCCGTGTCGGCACCATCATTCTCGCGCTGATGGTCATACTTTGGGCGCTGAGTTCCTTCCCGGCGCCGCCGCCGGGAGCGACCGGCCCGGCGATTCAATACAGCATTGCGGGCCATTTGGGCGCATGGCTGGCGGTGCTGTTCAAGCCCATCGGGTTCAATTGGCAGATATCCATCGCGCTGGTACCGGGCCTCGCGGCGCGCGAAGTCGCGGTCGGCGCCTTGGGAACGGTCTATGCACTGTCGGCGACCGGCAACGATGTCAGCAGCGCGTTGACGCCGCTCATCACGCAATCCTGGAGTTTGCCGACGGCGCTGTCGCTGCTGGCATGGTACGTATTCGCGCCGCAATGCCTCTCGACCTTGGCCACCGTCAAGCGCGAGACCAACTCCTGGCGCTATCCCATCATCATGGCGGCCTATTTGTTTGCCATGGCGTACGTAGGCTCATGGATCACGTTTCGCATCGCCACCGCGCTCAGCTGACCGGCGCCCAATGCACTCATGAATGCCGTACTCGATAACCTTCTCATCGCCGCCGTGCTGCTGGTCAGCTGCTGCTACGCCCTGCTCAAGCTCGGACCCGGAAGTTTACGGCGCTCGATTTTGCGGCAGCTCAGCCTGATTCTCGCCGCCGCGCCGGCATCCTGGAGACTCGCAGGCATTGCACGGCGGCTCGCGACAGCCTCCGGCAAGGCGCCGGCGGCCTGCGGAGGCTGCGACAGCTGCGGCTCCGAATCCGCATCCGCGGCGCCGCCGCCCTCGGAAATCAACGTGCCCATCGGGAAAATCGGCCGGCGGACCTAAAGGTTCGCGCGCTCGCCGCGCGGCGGCGCTCAATTCGCCGCGCCCTTGAGGCTGACGGCGCCGCTCACCGTTTTCGGATCGACCGTGATCTCCTTGAGCTTGGCCGCGACATCCGCGGGCACCTCTTTCTGATAGCGGCCGCCAAGATAATGCGCAAAAAAGTCCTCTGCGGCCGTCACATACGCCAAGGTGTTGATCGGCCGCGCGAAGCCGTGTCCCTCATCCGGCGCCACGAGGTATTTGACCGGCTTGCCATTGTCGCGCACGGCCGCGACGATTTGATTGCTCTCCCTGACATTGACGCGCGGATCGTTCTTTCCCTGCACGACCAACAGCGGTGTGACAATGGCCTTCGCCATGGTCAGGGGCGACTCCGACACCAGCAGCGCCCTGCCTTGCGGCGTCGTGGGATCGCCCATGCGCGTATACATTTGTTTGCGGCCGGCCTCCCAATAGGGCGGTATGGCATCGAGCAAGGTGATCAAATTGGACGGAGCGACATAGGCCACCGCGGCGGCGTAGAGCGTCGGGGTGAATGCAACGCCGGCAAGCGTCGCATAGCCGCCGTAGGAACCGCCGGAAATACCGACGCGCTTCGGATCGGCCACACCTGAAGCCACCAGTGCCTTGACCCCCCAGGTAATGTCGTCCTGCATTTTGCGACCCCACTGGCCGTTGCCGGCGTTGAGGAATTTCTTTCCGTAGCCGGTGGAGGCGCGAAAGTTCGGCTGCAGCACGGCGTAGCCGCGATTGGCGAAAAATTGCGCATTGGTGTCGTAGCCGTATGAATCCCGGGCCCACGGTCCTCCATGCGGATACACCACCAGGGGGAGATCTTTTGCCGGCACTCCCTTCGGCAGGGTCAGATACGCCGGAATGTCGAGGCCGTCGGAGGACTTGTAATGATAGGGTTTGCGCTGCGCCAAGGCATTGCGCGGAATCTGGTCGCGCACGCGATACTGCTGCGCGAGCGTCTTGGCCTTGCGGTTCCACACATACACGATGCCCGGTTCGGTGTCGCTATGCGCGCTGACGATCCAAATATTCTCATCGTTCGAACGCGCGCCGAAGTCGATTTGCAGTCCCGGCAGTTTGGCCTGCAGCCAGCGATAATCGGCCTCGAAGGGGCGATCCTTGAAGTAGCGCCGGAACGTGTCGTCTTCGTACTCGGTAAAGAGCACCCGGTGGTCGAGCCGCGAAATCTCGACGTTGTACAAATCGGCGCGCTTGTGCGGATCGCTCTCGACCTTGGTGGTCGCGCCCGTGGCCAGCTCCATCTTTTCCAACTCGCTCAGGTCCAGCGCTCCCTTGTTGGTCGCGAGGTAGACGCTGTTGCCGCTGGCGTCGAAATCGAACGCGCCGCAATTTTCCAGCACGCTGCAGCCGTAGAGCGGTTTGAATCCATCGGCATCGACCCGCAGGATTTCGGTGTCGCCGCTCTTCGTGGTTCTTACCGCGAGGCGCAACTTCCCGGAGTCGTCGAACTGCCAGGCGGAAATCTCATCGGTATTCTTGCGCAGGAGCTTTTTCTCGCCGGTGGAAATCGCAAGCTCGTACAGATCGTGCCACTTCGGATCGCGGTCATTCAGTCCGATGTACAAAATGTCGGGCTTTGCCTTCGGCACGGCGAAGATTTCGGTGCGCACACCCTTCAAACTGGTGAGCGCGCGCGTCGGCGGCACGCCGCTGTTCGCGTCGGCGGGCAGGTTCGGATCGATGGCGTACACGTTGAAGTTCTCGTCGCCGCCGGAGTCCTGCACGTACAGGATGTATTTCGAATCGCGGCTCCAGAAATAGCTGCGGATGGGCCGGGAGGCCTCGGCGCTCACGGGACGCGCCGCGCTGAACGGTTCATCGGCTCCTTTCACCCAGATATTGCGGGTTCCCTTGTAGGGTTTCAGGAATGACAGATAACGCCCGTCCGGGGAGATCTGTGCGCCGCCGATGGTGATCTCGCCGTAAAAGAGATTGCGATCGATGAGCGGCGGCTGATCGGCCAACGCCGCCGCCGGGGAAGCCGCCGCCGCCAGTACCAAAGTCAATGCCATGTATTTCAATTTTTTATCCTTTACGCCGTGAGCCGCCAGAGTACGCCATAATGCCAGACAGGCCGCTCTGAAAGCCCTTAAGGTCTGCTGAAGTCCAAAAACAATGCCAATTCCTGAGATCCTGCGCGATCGTCTGCGTTTGCCCGTCATCGGCGCGCCGATGTTCATCGTCTCCACGCCCCGACTGGTCCTGGCGCAATGCAAGGCCGGCATCGTGGGTTCATTCCCGGCGCTCAATGCGCGGCCGGTCTCGCAACTCGACGATTGGCTGGCGCAAATAACCGAAGAGCTCGCGGCGTTTCAGCGGCAGCATCCGTCTCTCAAGGTCGCGCCTTTCGCGGTGAATCAGATCGTGCATAGCAGCAACGACCGCTTGGAAGAGGATGTGCGGCTGTGCGTGAAGCACAAGGTTCCCATCATCATCACCAGCTTGCGCCCGCCCGCCGAAGTCGTGGCCGCGGTGCATGGCTATGGCGGCATCGTGTTTCATGATGTCATCAATCTGCGTCATGCTGAAAAGGCGGCCGCGCAAGGCGTCGACGGCATCATCGCGGTGTGCGCGGGCGCCGGCGGCCATGCCGGCGTGCTGAGCCCGTTCGCCCTGGTCAAGCAGATCCGCGAGATCTATCCCGGCACCATCATTCTCTCCGGTGCGATGAGCACGGGCGCCGACGTGCTGGCGGCGCGCGCTGTGGGCGCGGATCTGGCCTATCTCGGCACGCGCTTCATCGCGACCGACGAGGGCAACGCACCGGCCGAGTACAAGCAGATGCTCATCGACAGCGCAGCCGAAGACATCGTTTACACCTCGCTTGTTCAGCGGCGTGCGCGGCAATTACTTGCGCGGCAGCGTGGCACGCGCCGGCCTCGATCCCGATCATCTGCCTGAAGCGGACAAAACCAAAATGAATTTCGGAACCGGCGGCAATACGGCGGCAAAAGCATGGCGGGACATTTGGAGCGCCGGCCAGAGCGTCAGCGGCATTCACGATGTGCAGAGCGTGGAGGCGTTGGTGGCGCGCATGGAGGGCGAATATGCGGCTGCGCGGGCGAGCCTCGATTATTAAGCGGACGCGCAATTAAGTGCGGCTGCGCGCCGAACAGTTGCCCGGCGGCGCTTGGCCCGGGGCCTGGCCGGCATCTACCTGGTCTCCGGCGATGAGCCGCTGCTGGCCGGCGAGGCCGCGGACGCCATCCGCGCCGCCGCGCGCGCCGCCGGATGCAGACCGGCAAGTGTTCTTCATCGATCGCAGTTTCAGTTGGGATGAGCTGCGCCATGCCAGCCAGTCGCTGTCGTTGTTCGCGCAGCGGCGCCTGTTCGAGCTGCGCATGCCGAGCGGCAAACCGGACAAGGGCGCGCAGGTGCTGGCCGAGCATCGCCGCGCAGCCGCCGCCCGACGCTCACCTTCCTGATCATCACCGACAAGCTCGACCGCAAAGCGAGCGATGCCCCCTGGGTGCAGGCCATCGAGAAGCACGGCGCATGGGTGCCGATCTGGCCGGTCGAAGCCGCCGCGCTGCCCTACTGGCTGCGCGCGCGCGCCGAGGCGCTCACCTTGAGATCGATCCCGCGGCTTCGCAGCTCATCGTCGATCGCGTCGAAGGCAACTTGCTCGCGGCGAAGCAGGAGCTGGAGATACTGGCGCTGCTCGCGAATGGCGCGCCCATCGACGCCGCGCTGGTCATGCGCATCGGTCGGCGACAGCGCCCGCTACGACGTCTTCCAGTTGGCCGAGGCGGCCGCGGCCGGCGACGCGGCGCGCGCGCTGCGGGTTCTCGCTCGGGCTGCAAGAGCGAGGGAGTGGAACCGACCCTGATTCTGTGGGCGCTGGTGCGGGAGCTGCGCGGGCTGTGGCAGGCGCGAGAACGCGACCGTCCGGCTCCGCGGCGCGCGGCGCGGCTGGAACCAGGCGGCGAATCCCTCGCCGCGCGCGCTCGCGCGCCTGAAGAAACTGCCCCTCGCGCGCTGCTGTTGCAGGCGAGCCAAACCGATCGCGTCATCAAGGGCTCGTGCCGGGCGATCCGTGGACCGCGCTGACCGGGCTCACCATGGCGCGTTCGCCGGCGCTTTGCAAGCGACCGCGGGATTCAGGCAGGGTAACCCCATGAACCCCATGGGAATTTTCGGCGGCACCTTCGACCCGATCCACTATGCGCACCTGCGGACGGCGTTCGAACTGCAGCAGGCGCTGCGCCTCAAGGAGATCCGCTTTCTGCCCGCGGGCAATCCGCCGCACCGCGATCAGCCCATGGCCGACGCGCAGCTGCGGCTCAAGATGGTGCAGCTGGCCACCGCCGATCAGCCGGGCTTCGTCGTCGACGATCGCGAGGTGCGCAAGGAAGGCCCGTCGTATTCGGTGGAGACGCTGGCCGAACTGCGGCACGAGTACCCGGACCGCAGCCTGTGCCTGATCGTCGGCATGGACGCCTTCTTGAGCCTGCCGAAATGGCATCAGTGGCGCGAACTGCTGCAGCTCGCGCATCTGGTGGTGGCGCACCGCCCGGGCTGGCGCGCCCCCGGCATGGGCCCGCTCGGCGAATTGCTGGTGGATCGCGGCACCGGCCGCATCGGCGATCTGCACGAACAAGCGCGCAGGCTGCATCTACATCCACGCTGTCACGCAACTGGAGATCTCCTCCACCGAGGTGCGGCAGCTCATCGGCATGGGCCGCGATCCGCGCTTCCTCATGCCCGATTCAGTGCGTAAACTGATCCTAGATACCCACTGTTACGCCAAATCACGGACGCACGTAGTGCCAGCGAGAAAAAGCCCGAAAGAGAGCCTTCAAAAGCCGGCGCCAAGACTTCGAGACCGGCAGCACCGCAAGCAGCGCCGAAGCTCGAGGCCGCCGCGTGCCGCGAAAGATCCCGGCGCCGTCCACAGCCGGTTGCCCAAACCGCCGCGCCCGGCTCCCTCAAGACCGTGGTGCTTGATGCGCTCGATGACATGAAGGCGCTGGAAGTGAAGGTTCTGGACGTGCGCGGCCTGACCGATATCGCGGATTTCATGGTGATCGCGAGCGGCACCTCCGACCGCCATGTGCGCTCGGTGGCGCAGCGCGTGGTCGAGAAGGCCAAGGAAGCGGGATTCCGGCCGCACGGCGCTCGAAGGGCTCAGCAGGACGGCGATTGGGTGCTCATCGACCTGAACGAATTGATCGTGCACGTCATGTTGCCGCGGGTGCGGGAGTTCTACGGCCTGGAGAAGCTGTGGGACATGACGGCCACGAAGCGCGCCGCCGCGCCTGAGTCCCGCCATCGCCGGTCTGCATGAAGTGCCGGTTGATCGCAGCCGGTACCCGGCTTCCCGACTGGGTCAACAGCGGCTTTCGCGAATATCAGAAACGGCTTGCGCACCCCGCTGGTGCTCGAGCTTCGACGAGATTCCGGTCGCCACGCGCGCCGCGCCGGCGAGAACCCGCAGCGCGCCGTCGCAACGCGAGGGCGCGGACATGCTGGCGGCGACTCGGCCGAGACGACTATGTCGTCGCACTGGAGGTCGCCGGCAAACCCATGAGCACCGAACAGCTCAGCGCTTGGTTGGCCGAGCGGCTGCGCGACGGCCGCCCGCTGGCGCTGCTGATCGGCGGACCCGACGGCCTCGCGCCGGCGAATGCCTCGAAGCGCGCCGATCAGAGCTGGTCGTTGTCGCCGCTGACGCTGCCGCATGCCCTGGTGCAGGGTGGTCGTCGCCGAACAGATCTACCGCGCGATGAGCCTGCTTGGCCGGCCACCCCTATCACCGCGCGTAACGCCACCGCGTCGCCTGCCCAAGTATTCTTGGCGAATGGATGTGGATTTCATCTATCTGGCCTCGGGGTCGCCCCGACGGCGCGAATTGCTGCAGCAAATCGGCGTGCCTTTTCAGGTACTCGGCGTCGACCGTGGACGAGATCCCCCGCGCCGGGGCAGAGTCCCCTTGGCCTATGTCGCGAGTCTGGCGGCGGCGAAGGCGCGGCGCGGGCCTGGGAGCGCAGCCGCGAGCGACGGCGCGCCGGTGCTCGCGGCCGATACGGCGGTGGTGCTCGACGGCAAGATACTGGGGAAGCCCGCGGGCAGGAAGGATGCGATCGCGCATGCTGCGGCAGCTGTCCGGCCGCACTCATGAGGTACTGACCGCCATCGCGCTGGCGGACCGCGGCGGCATCTCGAGCTCCAGCGTCGAGCCGCAGCGAAGTCACCTTTCGCGAGATCACGACCGTCCGAAGCCGGCGCCTACTGGGAAACCGGAGAACCCCGGGACAAAGCGGGCGGCTACGCCATCCAGGGACTGGGCGCCGTTTTCATCGCGTGATCTGCGAGGCAGTTATTCCGGCGTGATGGGGCTGCCGCTGTTCGAGACCGCGGAGCTCTTGCAAGGCGGCGGCGTCCGCGTGGACGCCCGCCGGCATGGTGCGCGATGAGCACCGAAATCCTGATCAACGCCAGCACGCACGAGGCGCGCGCCGCGGTCGTCGAGAACGGCGTGCTGCAGGAAGTCTTCTCGAGCGCCCAGCCGCCGCGGCCTGATCAGCAACATCTACAAGGGGCGGGTGTCGCGGGTGCTGCCGGGCATGCAGGCGGCGTTCATCGAGATCGGCATGGAGCGCACCGCTTTCCTGCACGCCTCCGACATCTTCGATCCGCGCCACGCGGACACCGGCATCGAGGCGCCGCGCACGGAAAACATCCGCGCGCTGGTCGCGGAAGGCAACGAGATCCTGGTGCAGGTCGGTGAAGGATCCGCTTGGGCACCAAGGGCGCGCGCCTGACCACCTACATCACCCTGCCGTCGCGCTATCTGGTCTACATGCCGCAGGGCCGCGGCGTCGGCGTCTCGGCGCGCATCGAGAACGAAAGCGAGCGCGAGCGGCTGCGGGCCGCGGTCCTGAGGCCGGCCTCGACGCCGGAGGAGAATGCGGGTTTCATCGTGCGCACCGCCGCCGAGGATGCGCCGGCCGAAGCGCTTGCGCGCCGACATGATTTATCTGCGCAAGCTCTGGGAGTTCGTGCGCCAGAAGGGACTGCGGACCGGCCCGGCAATCTGGTGCACGCCGATCTGCCGCTGCACCTGCGGGTGCTGCGCGACTTGCTGCGCGCCGGACGTCGATCGGGTGCTGATCGATCAGCCGAGCGCGCACCGCGAGATGCAGGAGTTCGCCGCGGCATTCATCCCGGAGATGCTTGCCGCGCATCGAGCTCTACGGCGAAAGCGCGGCCGATATTCGAGCTGCACCACGTCGAGGAGGAAATCCACAAGGCGCTGGATCGCAAAGTGCCGCTGAAATCCGGCGGCCACCTGATCATCGATCAAACCGAGTCGATGACCACGATCGACGTGAACACCGGCGCCTTCGTCGGCCACCGCAATCTCGAGGAAACCATCTTTCGCACCAATCTCGAGGCGGCGGTCGCCATCGCGCGGCAGCTGCGGCTGCGCAACCTCGGCGGCATCATCATCATCGATTTCATCGACATGGAGGAGCCCGAACACCGCCGCCAGGTCATCCAGGCGCTGGAGAAGGCGCTCGAACGACGATCACGTCAAGACCAACATCTCCTCGGTGTCGCCGTTGGGGCTGGTCGAGATGACGCGCAAACGCACGCGCGAGAGCCTGGAACATCTGCTGTGCCAGCCTTGTCCCACCTGCGAAGGGACGCGGATTCGTCAAAACGGCCGAAACGGTCTGTTATGAGGTATTTCGTGAGATCGTCCGCCAGGCGCGCCAATTCGAGTGCCAGCAATTGATGGTACTGGCGCATCAGGACGTCATCGAGCGGCTGCTCGATGAGGAATCCTCCGCGCTCGGCGAACTCGAGTTGGTCGACCGGCAAGCCGATCCGGCTGCAGACCGAAGCGCTCTACACCGTCGACCAGTACGACGTCGTCCTGATGTAAATGACGATTCGCAAGCTCGGCAAGCTCCTCGCATTCGGATTCGGCGGGGCTCGCTGCTGCTGGTGCTGCTCGCGATGCTCGGGCGTCAAGCTCGCGCTCGATCGGGCGCCGCGCTATCAGGCGGAGATCAAGGAATGGGTGCATGCGCAAACCGGTTTCCACGTCGCCTTCGCGCGTGTCTCGCCGGCGTTGCGCTGGTACGGTCCGGAGCTTTACTTCGAGCAGCTGGAGCTGCGCTCGAAGGACGACAAGCGCGTGCTGGCGCGCGCCGCGGGCGGCCGCGTCGCGGCCGGACATCTGGCAGCTGCTTCGCAGCGGCAAACTGCTGGCGGGGCGCATCGAGGTGGATTCGCCGGCCATCTCGGTGGTGCGCTTGGGGCCGGCGCGCTTTGCCGTCGCCTCGGAAATCGAACTCGGAGGCGAGAATTCCCCCACCGCTTCGCTGCGCTTGAGCGATCTGCCGGCCGGCAGGCTGGTGATTCGCCACGCGTTGCTCAGCCTGGAAAATTGGAACACGCAACTGCCGCAGTTGACCCTGCAAGGCGTCGATATCGATGTGCGCCGCGACGCGCGCGAGCTGGCGCTCAGCTTCAGCGCACAAATGCCGCCCGCGCTCGGCGGCAGCGTGAGCTTCGAGGGACACCTGCGCGGCAGCGGGGAGATGCAGAACCTGGCCTGGGATGCGCTGGCGAAAGCGCGCGCCATTTCGTTTCCCGGATGGCACAGGTTCTTGCCGGAAGCCCTGAGCAACCTGGACTCAGGCAGCGGCGCGTTCGACATTACCGCGCGCGGCCAGGGCGCGACGCTGGCGCGCGCCGACGTGGTTTTCGGCGCAACCAACGTGGTCATGCGGATGCCGGAGGGACCGGTCGACAAATTCGATCAGATGAGCGGCGCCTTGGCGCTCACGCATGGCGGCGATCAATGGAGCTTGAGCGGCCGGCGCGTCCGGGTGGGGCGCCGCGAACCGGAGTCGGCGTTCGACGTCTCCTGGCAGGAAACCCAAGGGGGGCTGCTGCGCGTGCAGGCGCGCGCCGACTACTTGCGCGCCGAATCACTGTTGCCGCTGACCGGATTTTTACCGCAGAAGGAGCTGCGCGACCGGCTGCGCGAGGCCGCTCCGAGCGGGGAATGGAGGGACGTGTCGATGGCCCTGCAACGCACGCAGCTTTCCGACCCGTGGCAAATGCGGGTGCAGGCCAGGTTTCAGCACGCCGGGATTGCGGCGCTGAACGGTGCGCCGGGAGTGCGCGGCATCGCCGGTTCGATCGCAGGCAACGAGCGCGGCGGACACCTCATCATCGATACCAATACGGCGGTATTCCACTGGCCGACGCAATTTCCGCGAGCGGTGCAGCTCGAGCAACTCAAGGCGAACATCTACTGGAAGCGGACCGCCGGGGAGCTGCTCATCGCCTCGCCCGATTGGCAGCTCAAGAACCACGACGGCGAAATTCACGGGCAGGCGGCGTGGCATCAACCCGCCGACGGATCTTCCCCCGTGCTCACCTTGGTCGGCGGTATGCAGAGCGGCAACGCGGGCGATGCGCGCTACTACCTGCCGAACGGACTGATCGAGGGGGGAACGCTTGCGTGGCTCAATCAGGCGTTCCTGGCCGGGCATCTGCGCGCCTCCCTGCTGTTTCAGGGCCCGGTGCGCAAGTTTCCCTTTCGCGATGGCAGCGGCATATTTCTGGCGCGCTGCGCGATCGACGGCATGACCTTGAATTACAGCGACGGATGGGCGCCGGTGGAAAATCTGAGCGCGACCGCCGAATTTCGCAATGAAGGAATGAGCGCGCACATGTCGGGAGCGCATATCGGCGATCTGCTGTTGGAATCCGGCGATGCGCACTTTCCCGATTTCAGCAACGGCGAACTCAAGGTCCACGCGACGGCGCGCGGCGACGCTTCGAGCGCGCTCAGTTTCTTGCGGGCCACGCCGCTCGAGGCGATTACCGATCACGCGTTTTCGAGCGTGGATGCGAGCGGGCCGCTGGCGGCCTCGGTGGATTTGTTTTTGCCGTTCAAGGATTTCGCGCGGCGGCAGGTGCTCATCCACGGCCGCTTGGAGCGCGCCAGCGTCGGCAGGCCGGGCTCGCAGACCAAGGCCACCGATGTCGCCGGCGAGTTCGACATCGACGGCGGTCAGGTTGCGCGCGCGGATATTCACGGGCAGCTGCTGGGCGGCGCTTTCCAAATGCAGGCACGCGCGCCGCGCAACAAGCCGGTCACGCGCACGCAATTGGAATTTCGCGGCAGCATGACGGCGGAGGCGCTGCGGGCGGCGCTCGGAATGCCCGCCTCCCTGGGCCTGAGCGGCGAAACGGATTGGCGTGCGGTGCTCAAAATCACGCCCGAGCCCGCGCGCGAGCGCTCCCTGCGCATCAGCAGTACGTTGGTGGGATTCGAGATGAAGCTGCCGGCGCCGCTGGACAAAAACGCCTCCACGCCGCTGCCTTCCTGGCTCGAGATTCAATGGCCGGATTCGGGGGCTCCGCAGGGAAGCTTCGCTCTCGGCTCCTTGGTCAGCAGCTCGTACGCGTTGCAGCCCGATTCCGCCGGCATGCGTCTCGCACACGCATCGATGAGTTTCGGCGGCCGCGAATCCGGCGCGGGCGAGGCGCAGATCTTGAACATCGGCGGCTCCGTGCAGCGCTTGGACTTGGGCGGCTGGTTGCGCCTGGGCGGCCAGGCGCAGGATACCAAGCCGTTGTCCTACTACATGCGCCACGCCAAGCTCGACGTGGCGGAGTTGGACTACCTGGGTCTGGCGTTTCGCGATGTGTCGCTCGACTTGCAAGTCGGCGAGCGCAGCTCACGCATCAATGTCGGCGGTCCCAATGTGAGCGGCTCCATCACGATTCCGGGCGAGGATAATTCGGCCGAACCGTGGAACCTGCAGTTCGACCGCTTGCATTTCGACGTTGCGGACGCGGACAACTCCAGCGCGGGCGGCGGTACCGAAAACATTCCGGCGGATGCCGACCCGCATGCCATGCCGGCCGTCAATTTCCACGCCAAGCAATTGATCTGGGGCGAGAGGCAGTTCGGCGACGTGAGCGCGACGCTCGCGAAGGTGGAGGAGGGCGTGGCCCTCAAAACCTTGAAGGTGGCCGCCCCCACTTTCGCCGTCAGTGCGCAGGGTGAATGGCGCGCCAAGGACCAGGGCGTCAGCCGCATCAAGGGAGAGTTAACGAGCACCGACGTGCAGGGCACGCTGAAGGACTTAGGCTACGCCGACGTCATTCAGGCCAAGAGCGGCAAGCTCGAATTTCGACCTCACTTGGTTGGGCGCGCCCACCACGGCAGCGCTCGCCCAAGTCATAGGGCCATGTCCAGCTGTCGCTCGAAAAGGGCCAAATCGTCGGCCTCAAGCCCGGCGCCGGCCGCGTGCTGGGGCTGGCGAGCATTGCGGCGCTGCCGCGCCGCCTGGCGCTCGATTTCAGCGATCTGACCGACAAGGGCCTGGCATTCGACAGCGTGCGCGGCGATTTCGATTTGCACGATGGCAACGCTTACACCGAAAACGTGCTGGTGAAGGGGCCGGCGGCGGAAATCGGCCTAATTGGGCGGGTCGGCTTGAAAAACAAGGATTACGACCAAACTGCGGTGGTAACGGGCAGCGTGGGCAATTCGCTTGCCGATACTGGTCGCGATTTCGCTGGCATGTGGGCCGGTGGTGCGGCGCGGCCGTGCTGTTATTCACCCAAGTGTTCAAACAGCCGCTGAAAGGCCTGGCGCGAGGGTATTATCGCATTACCGGCAGTTGGGATAATCCGACCGTCGAACGCATCAAAAGTGCAGACGCCGCCGCAGCGACTGCCGAGGTACCGAAATAGATGGGCAAAGTCGCCGCCATACAAATGACCTCGAGCCACGTCGTCGCCGACAATCTGGCCGCGGCCGGCGCATTGCTGCGCGAGGCCAAGGAAGCCGGCGCCGAGATCGCCTGTCTGCCGGAAAACTTCTCCTTCATCGGCCTGAGAGGATGCGGACAAGCTGCAGGTCGCCGAAACCGACGGCAGCGGCGCCGTGCAGGCGTTCTTGAGCGACGACGGCGCGCGAACTCAAGCTGTGGATTTTGGGCGGCACCATCGTGATCACGCAGCGCCGACGCGCAAGCGCGTCGCGAACGCCTCGCTGTTGATCGACGCGGCGGGCAAGCGTGTGGCGCGCTACGACAAGATTCATCTGTTCGACGTCACCATTCCCGGGCCGCAACGAGCAGTATCGGGAATCGCTCCCATGTGCTGCCCGGCCGCGACGCTCGTGCTGGCGGATACGCCGGTCGGGCAAGCTCGGCATGTCGGTGTGCTATGACATGCGCTTTCCCGAGCTGTACCGGGAGCTGGTGGCGCAAGGCGCGCGAATGGCTGGCGATGCCCGCGGCGTTCACCGTGCCGACCGGACGCGCGCATTGGGAAACGCTTGCTGCGCGCGCGGGCCATCGAAAATCTGTGTTATGTGGTGGCGCCGGCACAAAGCCGGCCGCACACCAGCGGCCGCGAAACCTACGGCGATTCGTTGATCGTCGATTATTGGGGCCAGGTGATGTCGCGGCTGGCCAAGGGTACGGCGTGATCACGGCGGACATTCGATCTGGCGAAGCCAGGCGGAGTCGCGGGCGCGATTTCCAGCGCTCGACAATCGGCAGCTCGGAGTCGGCGGATCGCGCGGCGGTGCCGGCATGAACGCACGCAGCGCCGAATTGATTCCGCAGAGCTTTGCGGTGGCCGAGAAGATGATCCTCGCGCCATCGGGACTCGATGAGCGGCGCCTGTGTCCAGGTGCTCGACACCGTCATGAGCCGCGGCGTGGATTACGCCGATCTGTATTTCGCATCTGACGCGCGAGGAGTCCTGGTCGCTCGAGGATGGCATCGTCAAGGAGGGCGTCGCACAGCATCGAACAAGGCGTGGGCGTGCGCGCCATCAGCGGCGAGAAGACCGGCTTCGCCTACACCGACGAGGTTCTGCTGCCGGCGTTGCTGGAGGCGTCCGACGCGGCGCGCGCGATCGCACGCAGCGGCGGGCAAGAGCGGTGTCAAGGCCTGGCAGCGTCCGCTTGACCCATCGGCTGTATCTGCCCATCGATCCGCTCGATGCCATCCGCGACGAGGACAAGGTGGCCTGGCTGATGCGCATCGACGCCGAGACGCGCCGGCTCGATCCGCGGGTCAAGCAGGTGATGGCCTCGCTGGCGGCGGTGCATGAGATCGTGCTGATCGCCTCGAGCGACGGCACGCTCGACGGCCGACGTGCGTCCCTTGGTGCGCGTCAATGTCTCGGTCATCGTCGAACAGCAACGGCCGGCGCGAGCAGGGCTACAGCGGCGGCGGCGGGCGCTTCGGATTCGATGAGCTGCTGCGCGGCGACGGCCCGTTCGAGCATGGCCGCGAGGCCGTGCGCCAGGCGCTGGTCAATCTCGAGGCCGTTGCCGCGCCCGCCGGGTCCATGACCGTGGTGCTCGGTCCGGGCTGGCCGGGAATCCTGCTGCACGAGGCCATCGGCCATGGGCTGGAAGGCGATTTCAACCGCAAGGGCACCTCGGCCTTCTCGCAACCGCATCGGCCAGAAAGTCGGCGCCGGATGATGATCACCGTGGTCGATGACGGCACCCTGGATCGGCGCCGCGGCTCGTTGAATGTCGACGACGAAGGCACGCCGACGCAATGCACCACGCTCATCGAAAACGGCATGCTGCGCGGCTATATCCAGGACAAGCTGAACGCCACGCTTGATGGGCATGGCGCCACCGGCAACGGCCGGCGCGAATCCTTCGCGCACATGACCTTGCCGCGCATGACCAACACCTACATGCGCGCCGGCGCGCGCGCGCCCGAAGAGATCATCGCCTCGGTGGAGAAGGGCCTGTATGCGGTGAATTTCGGCGGCGGCCAGGTCGACATCACCTCGGGCAAATTCGTGTTCTCCGCGAGCGAGGCCTACCTGATCGAGAACGGCAAGATCGGCGCGCCGGTCAAGGGCGCCACCCTGATCGGCAATGGGCCCGATGTGCTGACGCGGGTCAGCATGGTCGGCAACGATCTGAAGCTCGACGGCGGAGTCGGGACCTGCGGCAAGGAAGGCCAATCGGTGCCGGTCGGCGTCGGCCAGCCGACGCTGCGCATCGATGCGCTTACGGTGGGCGGCACCGGCTGAGTTTCCTAGGAGGCGACGGCGTCGGTACAGACGGCCGAACCGAGCTTGTCAGGCCCATCCCCGAGGCGCTGACGAAGCCGCCGATTCACCGGTTCGGAATAGAAGCGCGCGACCCACCCGCCCAATATCCCCGAAATGAGGATGACGCCGATGAACAACATCGGCACGCCGCCGCGAGGCAGTCCGGCCGACTTGAATATGCCGAACAGCGCGAACACCACGAACATGTGAGTCAGATAGACCTCGTAGCTGCGCCGGCCGAGCGTCACGAGCGGCTGGAGGGCGCGCGGACTTTTCCAGCGAATGTTTGCCGCCGCGGCCATGAGCATGCAAGTGCCGATCGCCAAAATCGTCATGTCGAGGCCGCTGCGCTCGAGCCCCCAGGCCTTCGCTTGATTCGAGAAACCCACGATCAACAGCACCAGTGCCGTCCCGAGAGCGCCCAGCACCCGCACCAGTTTGCGGGACATCGTGATGCGTGAGCCTGCAAGCGCCGTCAGGCAGCCGAGAGCGATGGCATCCATGCCGCCGAGGTAGGAGTATTCCTGCCAGATCTGGTTGCCATAGCTGAGCGTGGTGCGGGCAAACGGCCCGAGCACCACCAAGATGAGGAGAAAGGCGGCGAGCCGCTTGCCGCGCCCCAGACGGCACAGGGGCGGAAAAAACAGGTAGAACATTTCCTCCACCGATAGCGACCAAAGCACATCCCAATTCGCCGGAAGATATCCGCGCTGCGCCTCGAGGACGTTGACGTGAAACGTCAGAGCGGCGGCGAGTGCGCGGCCCAGTCCGCCGGTTTTATCCGAAACGACGAAATCCTTCAGACCCGCGGCGTGCAGGGTGCAAAGAACGGCCAGCAACAGCAGAAGCAGCGGCGCTATGCGGGCAAAGCGCAGCGCATAGAAATCGCGCATGCCGATCCTCGAGAGCGATTCCCAGCGCCGAATCGAGGTGGAGGTGATGAGAAAGCCCGACACGGCAAAGAATATCTGCACGCCGTGCTGTCCATTCCACACCAATGACGATACCAGTTGGGAGGGCAGGCCGTGCGTGTACGGGATCTTGGCGAGAAACAGGCGCATGTTGACGTGATTCATCAGCACAAAGAAAATTGCCAGGCCGCGGAGAATGTCGACGCCGTCGAGTCGCGGCCAGTTGAGCGAAGCGTGCCCCGGAACGAGGTCGGGTGCGCGGAGAACAGCAGGATGAGTTTCAGGCAAGGACATTCTGGTTCCGGTAGGCGCGCGCCCGGCAATTCGGCCGGTCGGCAATATATCAACTTAGCGGCGCTCCATTGAGGCTGTGACATGATCGCCATTGGGCGCGAGGAGCGGACGCGATGAAACTCTACCGGGCGGCGTTGCTGCGCACTGACATAACGTCATGTCATAACCTGGCAAGCCGCGAATGCGTCTCTTCCCGGCGACGCGGCGCGGCGCCTAGCGGTGCGAATCCAGCGCAGCGTGCGCTGCGTCTCACCAGCCTCGGCGGCGGACTCGGTAGTCTGCACTCCGTCATCACACGACGGAGTTTCCATGGCCGACCATTCAATGACGGGCACCTTCAAGATCCCCCAGGATCTGTTGTCCGAAGCAAAGCGCAGCAAGCCGAAGACCGATCGGTTGCATGTCGAAGGCTGGCGCAATTCGTGGCTGTCGCGGCTGGTGGAAAAACTAGTCGGACACGACTAGAACACCGCGTAGGATGAGCTTACCCTTGGGAGTAAGCCTCGGCCTGAAAGTACTGCCTTAAGTCAAATCGACGGGCGGCCTGCGGAAGCCGGCATTATCATGGCGCAAGGGGAGGGAAAACCCATGCGCCTTGCTCGTCCTGTCTATGAAAGTTTGCCGCTCATTTACATGCTGATCGGCGCGGCAGCGATCTTTCTGTTTTATATCAATCCGCTGGGATTTGCCGGCAAGGCGGCATTTCTTATCGGCGTATTCGCCGAGACCGCCGCGCTGACGCTGTTCCTGCGCCGCCAGGACTGCCGCGAATTGAGCCGCGAATACACCGGCGAGACCATCGACCTGCCGTCCAATCTGAAAAGCTAGTCCGCTCCGGTCTCAGCCGAGTTTGGGATTTTCGGTGACCCCGGTTGTCGCGGCGGTGTCCGCGGGATCCACCGCGCTTTTCACCCGCGGTGTGCGCTCGTCGATGTACATGATTTCGTGCTGGCCGACCTGCACCACGTCGCCGTCGTTCAAGTTGTGGCGGCGCACGCGCTTGGACTGCACGAAGATGCCGTTGGTGCTGTTGAGATCCTCGATCAGGCATGAGTCCGGCTGCGTCACGATCTGGCAGTGATGCCGGCTGATGAATTTGCTGTCGATCTGCAAATCGTTGTCCGGCGTGCGGCCGATCACCAGCCGCCCGGGCTGCAGTTCGCGCTCCCGAGCAGCGTTTTTCCTTCGCTCGCCAGCAGGATGCGGCCGACGACGTGGCCGGAACCCCGGATGCGGCGGCATGCGTGCGTTCCAATGCCGCAGCGCCTTCATGCGGTTGGTGCCGGTGCGAACTCGACCCACTGCAATTCGGTCGATGGCGGCGTCGACTCCTCCATGCCGACCGTTTCGCTGGTCGCGCCCGAAGGCCGCCATCATGCAGGTGTCGCACAGCGTGTTGATCAGGCGCGGGCACGCCGCCGGTGTATTTGTAGATGGCGGCGTAGGTGTCCTCCGCGAAAATGCGCCGCCCCTGCGAGCCCGCCACTTCGAGACGATGGTCGATGTAGGCGGCGGTCTCCGCCTTGGTCAGCGCCGTGAGATGAAATCGCAGGCGCACGCGCTGGGTGAGCTGCATCGAGTTCCGGGGAGTTCAGCTTTTCGTTGAGCTCCGGCTGCCCCGCGAGAATGATGCGCAGCACCTTCTCCTTGGTGGTCTCGATGCCCGACAGCATGCGGACCTCTTCGAGCACGCGGTTGCTCAGGTTCTGCGCCTCGTCGATGATCAGGAGCACCTTGCGCCCGTCGAGGTGCTGCTCGGTCAAGAACTGATTCAATGTCGCCAGCACCTCCGGCTTCTTCATGTCGAACGGCGAGAAGCCGAACTGCACCAGGACGCGTCTGCAGAAAGGCGGTGGGCGACAACTGCGTCTGATTGATTTGGGCGACGATCACGTCGGTTTGCAGCTCCCGCAAGAAGGTCTCGATCAAGCGTGGTCTTGCCGGCGCCGATCTCGCCGGTGATCATCGACGAAGCCGTCGGTGAACCAGATGGTCGATTCCATGTACGCCTTGGCGCGTGCATGCTGTTTGCTCAGATAGAGAAACTGCGGATCCGGGCTGAGGCGAAACGGCAACTCATGCAGTTTGAAGAGTTCTAAGTACATCGCATCATGCCGCTCGGAAATTTCTGTGAGAGGGCAGGGCGCCTTCAGGACCATCGGATCGATTTTAATGCATCCGCCAGCGCCATGATCGCGCTCCCGAGACAGGCCTTGAGGATGGTGCAATGGCCCAACTTTCGGCCCGCGCGCGTGGCTCCTTTGCCGTAGTCGTGGATACGCCAAACCGTCGATGCCAGCAGCCGGCCGCGGTCCGGCATCTCGTCCGAGAAAATTGATCATGGCGGTATGGCCGAGCGCGCGCGTGCTGCCGAGAGGCATGCCGCAGATGGCGCGCAGGTGATTTTCGAATTGGCTGGTCACGCAACCCTCGATGGTCCAATGGCCGGATTGTGCACCCGCGGCGCCATTTCGTTGGCGATCAGCGCGGCCCTGCACCACGAAGAACTCGATGGTCAGCACGCCGATGTAGTCGAGCGCGCTCATGCACCCGCTTCATGTACATTTTCGCGCGTGCGCTCTGCAGCGCGCGATTCGCATGTAAGGCGCCATGCTGTAGCGCAAGATCCCGCCGCCGTGGGTATTCGCCGGACAGGGGATAGTAAACGCCATCCGGCCGCCGGGCGAGCGCGCGCCCACGAGCGAGATCTCGCGGGAGAACGATCTTGAAATTTCTCGTAGATCAAACCGGCGGCGCCGAGCGGCCCACGCCGCGTCGATGTCCTCGCGCCGCGCTGATCAGGAACTGTCCCTTGCCGTCGTAACCCAAGCGGCGCGTCTTCAGCACGCCCGGGATGCCCGAGCTTCCGCGCGGCTTGCGCGGATCAGATCCTCGCGGCTGTCGACCGGCGCATGCGCGGCGACCGGGATCCTCAGGCGGCTGAACAAGCGCCTTCTCCGCAAGCCGATCCTGCGAGACCTCGAGCGCCGCGCGGGGCGGGCGAACCCTGGTGATCTTCTCGAGTGGCGCAAGCGCGCTTGCCCGAGATGTTCTCCCAATCGAAGGTGAGCACGTCGCTGCTTGCGAGGCCAGTTCCGCGAGCAGCGCCGGCGTCCTCGAGATCGCCGATGAGGCTCGGCGCGACCTGCGCGCCGGGCGCGTCGGCGCTGCGATCCAGAAACAGGCATCGCACACCGATGGGATATCCGGCCAGCGCCAGCATGCGCCCCAGTTGGCCGGCTCCGACGATGCCGACGCGCATCAATTTCAAGAGTGGCGCGGATCCGGCTTGGCGATCACGGCGGCGGTTTGCGCCTGGCGGAACGCTTCCAATGCGGCGCGGACGGCGCTGTCTTCGTTGGCGAGCATGCGCCGCCGCGAACAGCGCCGCGTTGGACGCGCCCGCGACCCCGATGGCGAACGTCGCGACCGGAATGCCGCTCGGCATTTGCGCAATCGACAGAATGGAGTCGATGCCGTTCAAAGCTTTGGATTGAATCGGAACCCCGAGTACCGGCAGCGAGGTCTTGGCGGCGGTCATTCCCGGGCAAATGCGCAGCGCCGCCGGCGCCGGCAATGATGGCCTTGAGGCCCCGTTCACGGGCGGCGGCGGCATACTCGAACAACAGATCGGGCGTGCGATGCGCCGAGATGACGCGAACCTCGTGGGCAATGCTCAAACGGGTCAAGCATGTCGGCCGCAGCCTGCATCGTTTCCCAGTCGGAAGACGACCCCATAATGATTCCGACCACGGCTTTCATCGGCGCAAGTCTACCAATCTATCCGAGCAACTGGCGCAGAAACGCGAAAAGTTCCCGCGCGCCGACCGGCGAACGCTGTTCGGCGCGCTCTCTTTCAGCCTTGTCGAGCAATCGGGTCAAGGCGGCGCGATCCGCTTGCGGATACTCCTGCGAGCAGCTCGCCCAGCGCGACCGCGGGTTCCGACAGCAGCCGGTCCCGCCATCGCTCGATTTCCTGGAAATGGCGAATCTCCAAGTCATGGCGTTGCTTGCGTTCGGCCATCTTGGCAAGCACCGGCTCCGGATCGATGTTGCGCATCAATTTGCCGATGTACTGCCGCTGACGGACCTGGGCCCCGTGCGAGGGCAGGCGGCGCAGGTCGCGCAAGGCAACAAAAAGATTTTCCGGCAAGTCCAGGGCCTTGATCTCTTGATCGGGCAGCGCGGACAGTTTCACGCCCAGTTCCTGCAAAGACGCCGCTTCCCGCTTGCGGGCGCTCTTGCTTAACCGCTGCTCCTCGGATTCCCCGGCATCCTGCCCTCTCATTCTCGCTGCTCATATTCCCCATGCTATCACTCGGGCCGGTAGAATCACCGTATGACCGCTAGCCCATACCCCAGCACGGCTCACCCAAACGGACTTGGAGTCCATTATCGAGCGGGCGCTCGAGGAAGCCCGGGCGCGCGGCGCCTCGCAGGCCGAAGCCGCGGTCAGCCAGGATACGGGCCTGTCGGTCGGCGTGCGCCTGGGCGAGGTGGAGACCCTGGAACACCAGCGCGACCGCAGCATGGGCATAACGGTGTATTTCGGGCAGCGCAAGGGGTCGGCCAGCACCGCCGATTTCTCGCACGCAGGCGGTGCGCGCGACCGTCGCCAAGGCCTGCAGCATCGCCCGATTCACCGCGGAAGACGAAAGCGCGGGGCTGGCGGATGCCGCGCTGATGGCGCGCTCGCCGCCGGACCTGGATTTATCGCATCCTTGGAATGTCAGCGCCGACCGTGCCATCGAGATCGCCAAATCCTGCGAGGCCGCGGCGCTGGAGTTCGATGCCGCGCATCAACAACTCCGAGGGTGCCTCGGTCGACACCCACCAAGGCCTGCATGTCTACGGAAATACGCACGGCTTCGTCGGCGGCTATCCGACCACCTCGCATACCGTGAGCTGTGTGGTCCTGGCCGGCAGCGGCGAGGACATGCAGCGCGACTACTGGTACACCAGTTCGCGCGATTGGCGCGAGCTGACGGACGCCGAAGGCGATCGGCCGGGAAAGCGCGCGGCGCACGCATCGCCCGGCTGGGACCCGCGCAAATTCAGCACCCGCCGCGCGCCCGTGCTGTTCGTGCCGGAACTGGCCCGCGGCCTCATCGGGCATTTCGTCGCGGCGATCCGCGGCAGCAGCCAATACCGGCAGTCCTCGTTTCTGCTCAATGCTGCGGGACGAGCAGATATTTCCCGCGCGGATTCTCGATCGCGGAGCGGCCGCATATACCGAAAGCGATGGGCAGCGCGCCGTTCGACGAAGAGGGCGTGGCCACGCGCGACCGCGAACTGATCGCCGACGGCGTCTCGAGCGGCTACATTCTGTCCAGCTACTCGGCGCGCAAGCTGGGATTGAAGACCACCGGCAATGCCGGCGGCGCGCACAATCTGCTGGTGGCCCCGAACTCTGGCCGGCGGCATGCACGCGTTGCTGGCCCGCCTCGGAACGCGGGCCTGCTGCTGACGGAACTCATGGGCCAGGGCGTCAATACCGTGACCGGCGATTACTCGCGCGGCGCCGCCGGATTCTGGGTGGAGAACGGCACGATTCAATACCCGGTGGCGGAGATCACCATCGCCGGCAATCTAGCGCGACATGCTCGAAGGGCATCGAGGCGGCGGGCGACGACGTCGATGCCCGCGGCGGCGTGCGCGTCGGCTCGATCCTGCTTCAGGAAATGACCATCGCGGGGCGAATGAGCCGGCGCGGCAGACGGGCGCCTAGAACTCCGTCTCGGATCAAGTCCTTGAGCGTGCGGCCGCCGCACGGTTCCTCGCAGCGCACCTTCCACCTCGCTCAGCAGCGCGCCGCCGGACTTACGCTGCGCATGGCAATGCCAGGCGGCCGCGTGTGCAGGGTGCGCACGACTTCAATGATTTCGGTCAGGCTGATCGTCCGCGATGATCGCGGCCGGGCACGAACTGTTCGTGTTCGGTCGCCAACGAGCAAGCCCCGTCTTGCTCCAGGCTCGCAGCACCGGCGCGAGAGCGGTGCTGGGAATGTCGAGTTCCGCGGCCAGTCGCACGGCGTTCCGACCACGACGCCTTGCCCGCCGGTAGTCGCGGCCGATCAAGTACATGATGGACAGCGCCGACCTGCTCGCGCTCGCGCGCCGGCGAGCTCGAAGGATTCCTGGCCGTGGCGCAGGTATTGCGGGAACTGCACGTAGAATGCGAGCTGGCGCCGATCAGCAGGATCAGCCAGCTCAAGTAGACCCAGATGAGCGTGGTGAGCACGATCGCGAATCCGGTGTAGACCGCCACCAACTGAGACGAGTACACGATGAACGCCGTGAACGCCTTGCCCACCAAGCGCCCAGACGATGCCCGCGGTAACGCCGCCGATCAGCGCTGGCGCGTATTTGCACGCGTGGTATTGGGGATGAAGGCATACATGAAGGTGAATACGATGGTGACGATGACGTAGGGCAGCATTTTGCCGACGGCGCTCAGTGGTCCACGCCGAGCGGCGCGATCCCGTCGACCCAGAGCGCAAACGGAGCTGTGTTTGGCGCCCGCCAGCAGGCCCAGCGCCAGCGGCGAGCAGGACCGGCCCCAATGATCATCACCGTCAGATATTCGGTGAAGCGGCGCAAAAAACGTGCGCGGCCGGTCCACCCGCCACAAGAAATTGAAGCTGGTTTCGACCTTTTGAATGGTCGTGATGACGGTATAAACCAGGAACAGCAGGCCGATCGAGCCCAGCAGATCGCCGCGCATATTGCGACGAACTGCATTACGCTCTCCGTCAACTGGTCCGCCGCGGCGCCCATCGGCGCGAAAAATTGCGAAAGAATGAAGTGCAAATCGCCGCGCGCGCCCAGGCTCTTCAGGATGGCGAAGCTGAAGACCAGCAGGGGCACGATCGACAGCAGCGTGGTGTAGGCGAGGCTCATGGCCCGCACGGTGATCTCGCCTCGCAGCCAGTCGCGCAACAGCGCCGCCGGATAGCGCGCCACCCGCAGCACCGGACCCCACGGCGGAGACATGGCGCGCGAGCCGGTGAACAGGCCATTCTCGATGGTCTCGTACCATTTGAGCATGTGCGAACCTTACACGAGGCAAGGGGCAAGGCAAGGATGCAGCGGCGTTCAGGCCGTCAGGAGCTTGAGCGCCTCGCGGTAATTGTCGCTGGTGCGCGCCAGGATGTCCGCGGGCAGGTGCGGCGCGGGCGGCTTCTTGTTCCAGTGCAACGACTCCAGGTAATCGCGCACGAATTGCTTGTCGAAGCTCGGCGGACTGATGCCCGGCTTGTAGGAGGCCATCGGCCAGAAGCGCGAGGAATCCGGCGTCAGCGCCTCATCGATGAGAAATCAGCTTGCCGGCCTGGTCCACGCCGAATTCGAACTTCGTGTCGGCGATGATGATGTTGCGGGCGCGCGCGTGGTCCGCGGCGAATCGATATAACTCCAGCGACGATGCGCCGGATTTCCTTGGCGCTTTGCGCGCCCACCAGCTTGACGATGGCATCGTAATCGACGTTCTCGTCGTGCGGACCTGCCGGCGCCTTGGAAGCCGGCGTGAACAGCGGCTCGGGCAAGCGTGACGCCATGGTCAGCCCCGGCGGCAGGGGGATGCCGCAGATCGAACCGTGCTGCTGGTAGTCCTTGAAGCCTGAGCCGATGAGGTAGCCCCGCACCACCGCTTCGAGCGGCAGGGCATTGAGCTTCTTCACCACCATGGCGCGGCCTTCGAGTTGCGCGCGCTCCTGCGCGTCGCCGATCACATCCTCGACGCGCAGCTCCGAGAGATGATTGGGCGCGATGTGCGCCGTTTTGCCGAACCAGAACAACGAAATCTGCGTCAGCACCTGGCCCTTGAAGGGAATCGGATCGGGCAGCACCACGTCGAAGGCCGACAACCGATCCGTCGTCGACGATGAGCAGGTGCCGAGCGTCCACGTCGTAGATGTCGCGCACCTTTCCCTGGTGAATTTTTTTGAGACTGCGCAAATGCGTCTCGAAAAGCGGTGCCGAATGCGAATACTGTTCCATGTGCGAGCGCTCGCGACTGCTACCATTGAAGGTCGGCGATTGTGGCGGGACACGGCTTGACAGGTCAACGCGAATGAGTTGGAATGGCATTGTATTCGGCGCCCTGATTGGTTTTCTGCTCACCCGCAGCGCCTGGGGAGCGGTGGTCGGCGCCATCATCGGGCTATATGCTCGATCCGAAAGGCGGCGTCTCGAGTTTCCGACCAGCAATGGCGCGCGCGTCGATTTCCAGCGAATTCTTCCGCACCACCTTCGAGATCATGGGCCATGTCGCCAAATCCGACGGGCGGGTTTCCGAGGCCGAGATCGACGCGGCACGGCGGCTGATGCAGGAGCTGCGCCTGGGACCCGACGACATTGCCGCCGCCATCACCTGCTTCCGGACCGGCAAGTCGGCCGGCTACGATGCGAACTTCAGCGTGGAGCGGCTGCGCGAGTCCTGCGGCCTGCGCTACGATCTGCTGCGCGCGTTCATGGATCTGCAATTGCGTGCGGCGCTCGCCGGCAACGGCATTTCGCCGCCGGCCCGCCGGATACTTGATGCGGGTCGCGCAGCGGCTCGGGCTGTCGGGACCTGGAGTTCGCGCGCATGGAGGCATGCCTGCGTGCGCGCCGCAGGATGGTTCGCGCGCGGCGGCCGCCAGCATACGCCTCGGCCGAGAGGCCCCTGCAGGAGTACTATGGGAGGTCGAGCCCAGCATCGAGCGATGCGGAACTCGACCAAGGCGTATCGGCGCCAGATGAGCCGCCATCATCCTGATAAGCTCGTGGCCAACGGCCTGCCGGAGTCGATGGCGCAAATGGCGAAAGAAAAGACCCAACGAATCCAGGAAGCCTACGAAGCCATCCGTGCGGCGCGAGGCATGCGCTGATATGAAATTGGCGCATGATCATGCGATCATCATCGCACCGTCGATCCTGTCCGCCGATTTCGCCCGCCTGGGCGAAGAAGTCAATGCGGTGCTGGCTGCCGGCGCGGATTGGATTCATTTCGATGTCATGGACAATCACTACGTGCCGAATCTCACCGTCGGACCCGTGGTGTGCGAGGCGTTGCGCAAGGCGGGCGTCAAGGCGCCCATCGACGTGCATCTGATGGTCACCGCCGGTCGACGCACTGGTCGACGGACTTCGCCAAGGCCGGCGCGACGCGACATCAGTTTTCATCCGGAGGCGACGCAGCACGTGGACCGCACCATTCAGCACATCCGCGATTCCGGGTGCAAGCCGGGTCTGGTGTTCAATCCGGCGACGCTCGCTCAATTGGCTGGATTATGTGATCGACAAGATCGATCTGGTGCTCATTGATGTCGGTCAATCCGGGATTCGGCGGCCAGAAATTCATCCCGGAAGCGCTGCGCGAAGCTCGGCGAAGCCCGCGCGCGCATCGAGCGCTGCGCGGCGCGACATCCGCTCTGGAAATCGACGGCGGCGTGAAAGTCGAGAATGCCGCGGACATCGCCAAGGCCGGCGCCGACACCTTCGTCTCGGGCTCGGCCATTTTCGGCAGCGCGGATTACGCGCGCACCATCAAGGCGATGCGCGCACAGATCGAATCAGGCGGAAAGTGATTTGAATATGCCGGACGCGCTATTCGTCGTCCTCGTCATCCTCATCGTCTTCATCGTCGGGCTGCTCGGCACGCGGACTCTTGGCGCCGACTGCGTTGGCACCGGCCTTGACCGGAACGATCAGGGGACGCGTTTTGACCTTGGGCCGGGCGTTGAACACCACGATGGTTTTCCCGGTGGCGCGCAGCAGTCCCTGTTCTTCCAGAACCTTGAGCACCCGTCCGGCCATCTCGCGGGAGCAGCCCACCAGGCGCGAAAGCTCCTGCCGGCTCACCTTGATTTGCATGCCTTCGGGATGCGTCATCGCATCCGGCTCGCCGCACAAATCCATGATGGCGTGCGCCACACGGCCGGTGACGTCCACGAAGGCAAGATCGCCGAGTTTGCGGTTGGTGCGATCCAGGCGCGTCGCCAGCTGCGTCGCCAATTCGAATATCAATCCGGGACTTTCCGCGGCAATCTGCCGGAATCGCGGATAGGTCATTTCGGCAAGTTCGGACTGCTGGCGGGTCCGCACCCAGGCGCTGCGCGTCGGCTGCTCGTAGAACAGGCCCATCTCGCCGAAGAACTGGCCCTTGTTCAGATAGGCAAGCACCATTTCGTTGCCGTCTTCGTCCTCGATCATGACTTCGACCGAACCGGAGATGATGTAGTACAGAATGTCCGGCAGATCGCCGGCATGGATGATCACGGTCTTGGAAGGGACTGTCCGGATGCGGCAGTAGCTCAAGAAACGATTGATCGCTGGGATATCGCTTAAGGCTTTTGCCCCTTCTTCCATGTTCTCTCCCACTGTTTTTTCGCCGTGTTAAACGCCGATGCTGGCGCACGTTTTATTACATAAGTCCCGGAATCGCAAGCACTAAAGCGCCTTCACTAGATCCAATACGAGCCGCGGGTCATCAGCTTCGGATGTCAGCGCGCATCGCCAATGTTGATCGGAAACGGCAGCTGCTTGCCGCCCAGCGCGGCGGCTTTTGCACCATGCTGCATCTCATCGTGGGTCATCTGCTGAGGATGGCGCGGCTGCGTACGATCCCGCGGGCCAAACGCTCCAGGTGGTCGCGCAAATGCGATTCGACCTGTCGTTCAGTCTCGGCGATGAATCCGAGGCTCGCGCCGATCGCCGAGCGCGCCCGCCACCGCGCCGATCACCAAGGAGCCGACGTACCAAAGCGGGTTCAAGACACTGGTGCGGCCCTTCAACTCCTCGAGTCGCTGCTCGCACCAGGCCAGATGATCCATTTCCTCGGCGGCAGCCTGCCTGCATGGCGATTGTGACCGCCGTGGTCGCGCGCCGTCAAGTGCCTGGCCCCGGTACAGGGCTTGGGCCGCCACCTCTCCGGCATGGTTGACCCGCATCAGGCGGACCGATTCGCGCGCGTTCGGCCTCGTCAGCGCCTCCCCGGGCGCGGTCGCGGGTGACGCTCCGAGTGGGCCGTGGCGGCGGAGGGTTAAGACCTTGATTGCCTTGTCTATTTCGCCTATGACGCGGTCTTCGATGCCGAAGCCTTCGGGTATCCATGCGACACATTATATTATAGGTGCGCCAGGCTGCGGACTCAGGGCTGGCATCTAGGCCCGCGCGTTCTGTACACTTTCGCGCCTTTCGTCAAGACCCGACTCGTTGAGTATTTCCATGTACACCGTATTTTCAAAGCCTGAAGAAACCCGCGGCGACTGGTTTCTCGTCGACGCCGCAGGCAAAACCCTGGGCCGGCTGGCCTCGCGAGATCGCCCATCGCCTGAAGGGCAAGCACAAGCCGAATTATGCACCGCATCAAGACCTTGGCGATCACATCGTGGTCGTCAACGCCGGCGACGGTGCGCGTCACGGGCGCCAAGCTCACCGACAAGTTCTATCACCAGCACACCGGCTATGTGGGCAACCTGAAGAGCATCTCGCTGGGCAAGCTTCTGCAAGGAGCACCCGGAGCGCGCGATCGAGTTCGCCGTGAAGGGCATGTTGCCGAAGGGCCCGCTCGGCCGCCGCATGTACAAGAAGCTGCATGTGTTCGGCGGCAACAGATCATCCCCATCAAGCACAGCAGCCCAAGGCGCTGGAAATCTAATTGTCAGGAAACAATCAATGGCATAAGCTCAGCCGCCAACCCTTTTACGGCACCGGCCGCCGCAAGACCTCGAGCGCGCGGGTCTACCTGCGTCAAGGCACCGGCAAGGTCTCGATCAACGGGCGCACGCTCGGAGGAATTCTTCGGCCGCGAAACCGGCCGCATGATCGTGCAGCAGCCGTTCGGCGCGGTACAGCTCGACGGCAAATTCGATGTCGAAGCGCATGTCGAGGGCGGCGGAATCACCGGCCAAGCCGGCGCGATTCGCCACGGGATCACGCGCGCGCTGATGGCCTATGATGAGACCCTGCGTTCGCCATTGCGCAAGGCCGGCTTCGTCACGCGCGACGCGCGCGAAGTCGAGCGCAAGAAAGTCGGCCGGCGCAAGGCACGTCGCGGAACGCAGTTCTCCAAACGCTAATCACGCATGGAGCGCTTCCGGCCTCGCGGTATACGATCGATCGGATTTGGGGGATCGTCTAGTGGTAGGACAACGGTCTCTGACACCGTTTACCTAGGTTCGAATCCTAGTCCCCCAGCCAAACAGGGCCCACGTCGGTGGGCCCTTTTCTTGGTCAAGCTGTCAGCGGTCCTAATCAGATGTCGGGCGAGCACAATTCGGGTGGACGGCTTGCGCCTTTGGCGCTTGCGGCGCTCGGTGTCGTGTTCGGCGATATCGGCACCAGCCCCTTGTATGCGATGTCGGCCTGCTTCACGGGCCCGGCATCGCAGTGACGCCGGATCATGTCCTCGGCGTCCTGTCGCTGATCTTCTGGTCGCTGGTGCTCGTCATCCTGCTCAAGTATGTCGCCGGTGGTGCTTGAACGCCGACAACAAGGGCGAGGGCGGCGTTCTGGCGCTGACCGCGCTGGTGGTCAACACCGAGCGCGCAGAGTCCGCGGCGCAAGCGTCTATGGGATGCTGGGTATCCTGGGCGCCTCGCTGTTCTTTGCCGACGGCGCGATCACGCCGGCGATATCGGTATTGAGCGCCGTGGAAGGCCTGCACGTGGCGGCGCCCGACGCGCAGTTCCCGGTGCTGCCGATCACGCTGTTGGTGTTGGTGGGGCTGTTCGTCATTCAAAGACACGGCACCGGATCGGTGGGCAAGGTATTCGGCCCGGTGATGCTCGGTTGGTTCGCGATTCTGGCGGTGCTGGGCGTTTGCTTGGATCGTGCGCGAGCCCGGCGTGCTGGTGGCGCTTTCGATCCTCTCGCGCTGCGATCGGTCTGCTGGCCCAGCATCAGATCAGCCTCGCTCGCGGTGCTCGCCGGCGTTTTCTTACGCGTGACGGGCGGCGAGGCGTTGTATGCCGACATGGGCCATTTCGGCAAAGCCCCGATTCGCTTGGGCTGGATGTGCATCGTCATGCCGGCGCTGGTCTGCAATTACTTCGGCCAGGGCGCGCTGCTGATCGAAAATCCGGCGGCCATCATCGCAATCCGTTTTTTCTGATGGCGCCGGCGTGGTCGCTTCTGGCCGCTGGTGGTCATCTGCGACCGCCGCCACCGTCATCGCCTCGCAGGCGGTGATCTCCGGCGTGTTTTCAGTGACCACGCAGGCGGTGAGCCTGGGGCTTCTGCCGCGCCTGCGCGTCGAGCATTCCTCGGCACGATACGCCGGACAGATCTACGTGCCGACCATGAACTGGATCTGATGGTCGCGCTCTCTGGCATTGGTGGTGGGGTTCGGCAGCTCCGCGGCGTTCGCGGCGGCGCCTATGGCCTGGCCGTGTCCGGCGCCATGACCATCGTGACGCCTCTCACCTTGAGTCTGATCAAGTCCCGGACCGGCAAGAACAGCCGGTGGCTGCGCACGGGTCTGTCGCTGTTGTTCATCGTCGACCTCGCATTCCTGCTCGCCAACCTGACCAAGCTCGAGGACGGCGGCTGGCTGCCCCTGACGTCGGGCTTCATCATTTACTGGCTGATGCAGACCTGGGCAAAGCGGGCGCGCCTCGGTCATGGCGCGCCTGCTGCGCGAGCAGAAACCGGTGCGGGATTTCCTGAGTCGACCTGAAATGCGACCCGCCGGTGCGCGTCCCCGGAACCTCGATTTTCCTGGATCCGAAGGCGTCGGGAATTCCGCGCGCGCTGCTCAACAACATCAAGTTCAACCGCGTCATGCACGAGCAGGTGGTGCTGCTGACCGTCGTCACCCGCGAGGCAGCCGCGCGTCTCCGCGGCCAAGCGCCTGACCGTTACCCCCGTTTGCGAGGGCATCGTGCGGATCGTGGCCCAGTTCGGCTTCATGGAGAAGCCGAATATCACGGAGATCCTGCGCGACGCGGAAAGCCACGGCGTGCCGTACGAGCCGGAGCGCACCACGTATTTCCTGAGCCGGGAGGAGTTGCTGCCGGGGCAGCCGTTCCGATCTGCCGCCGCTGCGCCGGCGTGCATTCATGCAGATGGCGCGCAACGCGCAGGTCATCGCCGACTATTACGGTTTGCCGCACGGACCGGGTCATCGAGATCGGCACCCGCCTGGAGATCTAGCGCGCCGGAGCGCTGCGAGATGATCGTCTCGATCGCCGCGCGTCCCCGGCGACGATGCAGCACGTCGGCGCCGCGGTGGGCGAACAGCCCCACCGTCACCACGCCGGCAATTCGATTGATGGCGTCCTCCATGGCTTTCGGGGTCGGTGATCGCCAGGTGGTGCGACATCCAAGATCGCATTGCCGTTGTCGGTGACCACCCCCTCGCGCCAGACGGGCTGGCCGCCGAGCTTCACAGCTCGCCGCGCGACGTAGGAGCGGGCCATGGGGATCACCTCGACCGGCAGCGGGAAGGCGCCCGAGCACCGATCGACCAGCTTGCCGTCGTCGATGATGCAGACGAATCGCTTGGAGGCGGCGGCGATCGATCTTTTCGCGCGTCAGCGCGGCACCGCCGCCCTTGATCAGCATGCCATCCGCGGTGGCTTCGTCGGCGCCGTCGACATACAGATTCGAGATCGCCCGACGGCGTTCAAATCCAGTTCCGCGATGCCGGCGGCTCGAGCTCGTTCGGATGTTTGACGCGAGCTCGAGACAGCGCCCCGAGAGCTGTATTTTCCGGTCTTTCAGCACTTCGATGAATTCGACCGACGGTGGATCCGGTGCCGACGCCGAGCAGCATGCCGCCTTCGACGTAGGGCATCGCGGCCTCGGCGGCGCGGCGTTTCTTTTGCGTGGTGACGGGCCTCGGAGAGCATTTCCGGTACCCCAGAAACAACTGTGCCCGCTTACGCGGGCACAGTTGATTACTTTCGAAGGCTTACTTTTTCTTAGCGGCCTTTTTCTTAGCTACCTTCTTCTTCGCCTTCTTTGCTTTCGCTGCCATGATAGAAACTCCGTTATCGGGTTAGTCCGGGGTCCGAGTATATACACGAATAATTAATTTACAAGCAATACATCGCGCGCGTACACGCGCAGATGTGCTAGCGATGTGAGCGACGTCACTCAAGAGTGAGAATGAAATCCCACTCCGCTTCGTCACCGGCGTCACCGACAGACGATTCCCACGGCGCAGGAAAACTAACTCCTTCAGCTCCCCGGCCGCATGCCGCCGCAGCTCGTCGAGCGTGATGATGCGCTTGAACTTGCGCATCGAGCTTCACGTCCACGACATACCAACGCGGGGCGTCCGGCTTGCTGTCGGGATCGTAGTGGTGGTGCTTGCGGGTCGAAGGCGGTCTTGATCCGGATAGCCTTCGCTTGACGATGCGCACGATGCCGGCGATGCCGGGCACCTCGCAGCTCGAATGATAGAAAAAGGCGATATCCCCTTTCTTCATGGAGTCCCGCAGCATGTTGCGCGCCTGGTAATTGCGCACTCCGTCCCATGCCGTCGTCTTGCTCGGGCAGCCTCGCGCAGATCGTCGATGCTGAAGGTGCCGGGTTCGGACTTGAGCAGCCAGTGGTTCATGGAATGTCCCTCGGGAAGCGCTGAATTCCCGATTCCGTCGCCAGCGCATCCAAGCGCACGTCCCAGGCTTCGCGCGAACACGCGATTCGGCGCGCTGGCAATCGAAGCCGAAGCCCGACCAGCATGGGTCCGCTGCCAATGACGGCGGTGCCGTCGGAAGGCAAGCGCACGATCGTAGAAGCCGCCCCCCATGCCCAGCCGCCGGCCCTCGGCGTCGACGCCGACCAGGGGCACTGACGATGAGATCGAACCATCGCGGACCGAGAGCGCGGCCTGCGCGATGCGGTGCGGCACGGAAATCCCGAACGTCGCCGCGCCGCATCCGTGCCCGCGAGCGGGTAGAAGCGCAGGCGGCGGTGAGCGCACGATCGACTGACCACCGGCACGTAGAGCCGGCACGCCGCGGCGCCGTGCGGCGGCGACCAACGCGGCGGTATCCGCCTCGCGTCGAATGGCAGGTACATGCGCAACGCGGCAGCCGCACTGAACGGCGGGCAGGCGGGCGACGCGCCGCGGCGACGCGAGCGCCGAGCGTGGTCCGCCGGTGCTCACGGCGCGCCGGCTGCGGCGGAGCTCTTGCGCAGTAATTCTTTACGCAGGGCTGTCATCATGAATAGGGGATGGCGCCACCCGCAGATGCCGTTTTGGACCGTTGCTCCCGACCTGAGCAACAGGTGGGGCCAACTGCGGCACTTAAGGCTTTCCGCTCGAGGCGGACTTGCACAATGCTGCCAGCAAGCAATGGCCCCTGGGGTTTACAAATTAGGGTCAGGAGGTAACCCGATCCGCATCGAACACCGCAGGCAGCGCCAAAATTAAATCTGTCATCGAGCAGAGGCTCGCTCTACAGCTCGAGCTGCTGGCCCTTCTCCAAGGCCGACTCTACGCGCTCACGCAGGATACGCAAGCGTCCGCCGACGTCCGAATCGAGATTGGTGTCACGGTTGCGGAATCGAATCAATTCATTCGCCATGTTGAGCGCCGCGATCACGGCGATGCGGTCCAAACCGACGACCTTGCCGCTGTCGCGGATCTCGCGCATTTTCGATGTTCAAGAACTCGGCCGAATCGAGCAGATCCGAGCGCTCCTCGATCGGGCAGGTGATGTGGTATTCCTTTTCGAGTATGCGCACGCTGACGCGCGCTTGGTTGTCGCTCATGCCTGCTCCATCGATTTCAGGCGGCCGATCATCGCCTCGACCCGCGCCCGCACCTGCTCGTTCTTTTGCAACAGGCTCGCGCGCTCGGCGGTCAGCGTTTCCTGACGCTGGCGCAACGCGCGATTCTCTTCCTTGATCTGGCCGACGGTTACGATGAGATCCTCGAGCCGCTTTTCCAAGCGCTTCAGCTCGAGTTCGACCGCGGACTTCGGATTGGCTTCGTTCATAGGCTGCCAATATAGAGCGCGCGAGCATCAAAAGCGCATATGCAAAGGGCGGCGCGGCCGCCTCGGCACTGCGCGTATTATTCACTCAACCATGATGTCCGATATTCGATTCAAGGACTTCGAGGATGTGCTGGCCGGCGCCGGCAGCCTGGCGGATGCCGCCGAGGCGCACGGCTCGTTGTGCGGCGCCCTGTGCTCGATGTCGCCGTACAGGATGCAGGACTGGGTCAACGAAATCCTGCCGGACGGCGCTCGCTGCTCAGCGACGAGTCCTCCGCGATGCTCGAACGGGTGTTCACCGCCACCGCGGCGTCCTTCGGCGAGCAGGGCATGGAGTTCGAGCCCCTGCTGCCCGACGACGAGCAGCCGCTCAACGGGCGGGCCAACGCACTTGCATTATGGTGCACCGGATTTCTCTATGGCCTCGGCACCGGACACATCTCCGATCTGGAGGCGCTGGGCGGCGACGTCGGGGAAATCGTCCGGGACTTCACCGAGATCTCGCGCGCCACCGGCGATGATGCGGAAGCGGACGAATCCAACGAGCAGGCCTATGCGGAGCTGGTCGAGTTCATCCGGGTCGCCGCGCAGGTCGTGTTCGAAGAACTCCTGCCGCTGCGCAGCAGGTCTACCCCGCGCAGCAGCGGCTGCACTGAACCGAAGCACTGAGCCCGGAGGCTTCGCATGGACCGCAAGGAGTTCGCGCGCCGACGGCGCCAATTCATGCGCATGATCGGCAAGGACGCGATCGCGATCCTTCCCGCCGCGCCGGTGCGCCACCGCAACGGCGATATCGAGTATGCCTATCGCCAGGACAGCCATTTCTACTATCTGACCGGTTTCCCCGAGCCGGATGCGGTCGCCGTGCTCGTGCCTGGCCGCCCGCAGGCCGAATATCTGCTGTTCGTGCGCGAGCACGACGCCGTTGCGCGAGTCCTGGGAGGGCGCGCGCGCGGGTACCGACGGGGCGGTCGAGCGCTACGGCGCGGACGATGCCTTTCCGATCGCGGACATCGATGAAATCCTGCCGGGACTGATGGAGCAGCGCTCGCAGGTCTTTTATTCCATGGGAACGCATCTGGATTTCGATCCGCGCATCTTGAGCTGGGTCAATGGCCTGCGGGTGCAGTCCCGCCAGGGTGCAGGCGGCGCCGCAGGAGTTCGTCGCGCTGAACCATGTGCTCGACGACATGCGTCTGTACAAGAGCCGGCCGGAGCAGGCCAGCCTGCGGCGCGCGGCGCATATCGCGGTCGGCGCGCATCGTCGCGCGATGCGCTTCGCCCGGCCCGGGCGCATGGAGTACGAGGTGATGGCGGAGGTGCTGCACGAATTCCGCTCGCACAACGCCGACATGTCCTATCCGCCCATCGTCGGGCGGCGGCGCCAATGCCTGCGTCATGCATTATCGCGACAACGATCAGCCATTGCGCGACGGCGATCTATTGCTGCTCGATGCCGGCTGCGAGCACGACTACTATGCGTCGGATATCACGCGCACCTTTCCGGTCAGCGGCAAATTCACCGCAGCTGCAACGGGCGGTCTACGAGGTGGTGCTGGAAGCGCAATTGGCGGCCATCGACAAGGTGCGTTCCGGCAACCATTGGAACGAGCCGCACGAAGCCGCGGTGCGCGCCGTCACCCACGGCTTGGCCAAGCTCGGATTGCTCAAGGGACCGGTGCCGCAGACTGATCAAGGAGCAGGCCTACCTGCCGTTTTTCAGCCATCGCACCGGCCACTGGCTGGGCTTGGATGTGCACGATGTCGGCGATTACAAAGTGGGCGGCGAGTGGCGCGTGCTGGAGCCGGGCATGGCGCTCACGGTCGAACCGGGTATCTACATCCGGCCCTCGCCCAAGATCCCGAAGGAGTTTTGGAACATCGGCATCCGCATCGAGGACGAAGTGCTGGTGACCGCAGGGGGCGCCGGAGGTGCTGACCGGCGCACTGGAGAAAACTCCCGATGCCATCGAGCGCGCTGCGGCGCTGACGAGTTCGTTGATGTCGCGATCGTCGGCGGGGGCATGGTCGGCGCCAGCTTGGGCGCCGCGCTGGCGCCCATTGAACCTGCGCGTGGCGCTTGATCGAGGCGATTCCACATGACGCAGCGGCACAACCGAGCTTCGATGAGCGCACCACGGCGCTGTCCAACGGCAGCCGCAGAATCTCGAGACCATCGGCGCGTGGGCGGCGCTCGATGCGCTGGCGACGCCGATCGCGAAGATTCACGTCTCGGACCAGGGACAGTTCGGCTTTGCGCGAATCGATGCGCGTGAACAGGGCCTCGCGGCCATGGGCTACGTGGTACCGAACCGGGCGCTCGGCAACGCCCTTTGGCCGCGCCTTTCGAGTCCCGGATTGACGATATTTTGTCCCGCCACGGTTTCTCGCATCAGCGCGCATGATGAAGCGGTCCAGATCGAGGTCGACGCGGGCGGTGCCGCACGCACAATCGATGCCAAGCTCATCGTGGCCGCGGATGGGGCGGAGTCCGCCGTGCGCGCCGCCTTCGGCGTCGACGCCGAGGTGCGCGACTACGGCCAAACGGCCGTGATCACCACGGTGCTGCCGCAGCGCTTTCACGACAACGTCGCCTACGAGCGCTTCACCCCCGAAGGTCCTCTGGCGCTGTTGCCGTTGGATGGGGGGCGCTGCACGCTCGTGTTGACCCTGGCCAAGAATGCGGCACAGTCCGCCTTGGCGTGGTCGGACACAGAATTTCTCGCCGAGGTACAACGCCGCTTTGGGTTTCGCCTGGGCCGATTCCTCAAAGTGGGACGCCGCGTGGCGTATCCGCTCGCCTTGAGTCAAGCGGAGCGCACCAGCGCGCCGCGTTGCGTCATCATCGGCAATGCCGCGCAGGGTCTGCACCCGGTGGCGGGCATGGGTTTCAATTTAGGCTTGCGCGATGTGGCCAGCCTCGCCGAACTCATCGCCGAGAACGCCCGGGGCGACGCCGATCCGGGTGGCGCTGCGCTGCTGCGCGACTACGATGAGTGGCGCCGCGCGGACCGCCGCGGCGTCATCGCCTTCACGGACGGATTGGTGCGCCTGTTTTCGAATCCCTTGAGCTCGGTGCGCCGTTTGCGCAACTTGGGACTGCTCGCCTTCGATCTGCTGCCTCCCGCAAAATCCGCGCTGTCGCGCCTCAGCACCGGCGGCGGCGGCCGTGTTCCCAAACTCGCCCGCGGCGTGGCACTGACGTGAAGCGCGCAGGTTCCCCGGAATTCGATGTGATCATCGTCGGCGCGGGTGTCACGGGAGCGGCGCTGGCAAGCCTGCTGCTGGCGCGCAAGTTGAGCACGCCTGGCAGGGTGGCGCTGGTCGCCGATCGCTTCGCGGCTGCGCCGGCAAGCGGCGCCGACTGGGACTTGCGCGTTTTCGCGCTGAGCCGCGCCTCGGAACGGCTGCTCAGGCTCTGCGGCGTATGGAGTTCGCTGCCCGCAAACCGGGTGTTCCCCTATGAGCGCATGTGCGTGTTCGATGCGGGCGGCACGCCGGCGGCACCCGACTTGCTGACCTTCGATTGCGCGGAGCTCGGCGAACCCAATCTTGGCTACATCGTGGACGGCAAGGCCTTGCAATGGCACTGCCTGCAATCGGCTCGAGCCGCGGGCGTCGTCTGCATCGAGGGTACGGTCGAGTCGATCTCGGTGGGCGAGGATGATGCGAGGCTGCGCCTGAACGACGGACGGGAGTTGCGCGGCACGCTGCTGGCGGGCGCCGATGGAACCGATTCCCCGCTACGGGGGTTGCTCGGCATCGACACCGCGGGCCATGCCTATCACCAGGATGCCTTGGTGGGCCACGTGCAAACCGCGCAAGCCCACGCCAACACGGCCTGGCAACGGTTCTTGAATACCGGACCTGTTGCCTTTCTGCCGCTGAACGATGGGCGTTGCTCCATCGTGTGGAGCGTGGCGCGGCCCAAGGCCGATCTCCTGAGAGCCCTGGAGCCGGCGGCCTTCAGCGAGGCGCTCACCGCGGCCAGCGGCGCAGCGCTCGGTCGGTGCACGCTCACGACGCAGCTCGCGTCCTTTCCGCTCAAGCTGCAATACGCGATGGACTACGTGCGGCCGCGGGCCGTGCTGCTCGGCGACGCCGCGCACGTGGTGCACCCGCTCGCCGGCCAAGGACTGAACTTAGGCTTGCTGGATTGCGCGGCGCTCGCGCAAGTCTTGGGCGAGGCCGGAGCGCCTCAGGACTACGGCGACTATCGGCTGCTGCGCCGCTATGAGCGGTGGCGCCGCAGCGAGAACGTGATCGCGGCGGCCGCGTTCGATGGATTGGAGCGGCTGTTCTCCAATTCCGATGCGCTCAAGTCAGGGATGCGCTCCGCGGGTTTGAGCGCCGTGGCCAGGATGCCATTCGTCAAGCGCGCGTTTGCCCGGCGCGCCCTGGGGGTGTCGGGGGATGTGCCGGAGTTTCTAAAGGCGGTCTAGCTTTGCCGCGCAAATGAAGTCGTTCACCGACAAGCCGCCGATCGAGTGCGTCGAGTAGGTGACATGACAGTAGTCATAGCCCACCTCCAAGTCGGGGTGATGGTCTTCGCGGTTGGCGACATGCGCCAGCGCATTGACGAAGCTCATCGTCCGGTAAAAATCCTTGAATTTCAGCGAGCGCTTCAGGCTCTTGGAGTCCGGCGCGATCTTCCAGTCCTTGTGCAGCTGCTTGGCCAGCATTCTGACTTTGGCGGGCGTCAGGGGTTTTACGCCCCCCTCGCATGGCGCGCATTTCTTTTCCGACAAATCCTTCATGTCTGAATTCTGGCGTAGGTGCGCTCGATATAGCGCTCCACCAGATCCTGAAATTCTTCGGCGATTCGATCGCCCTTGAGCGTCACGGTCTTGGCGCCATCCTCGTACACCGGCGCCACCGGGTGCTCGCCGGTGCCGGGAAGGCTGATGCCGATATTGGCATGCTTGCTCTCGCCGGGGCCGTTGACGACGCAGCCCATTACCGCCACCGTCATATCCGCCACGCCCGCGCGCTGCTTGCGCCACTCCGGCATGCGATGGCGGATGTGGCTTTGGATCTTTTGCGCCAATTCCTGGAAATAGGTGCTCGTGGTACGGCCGCAACCGGGGCAGGCGATCACCATGGGCGTGAATGCCCGCAAGCCCATGGTCTGGAGAATTTCTTGAGCGACGATGACTTCCTGGGTGCGATCACCGTTCGGTTCAGGAGTCAGTGAAACACGGATGGTATCGCCGATGCCCTCTTGCAACAGCACGCTCATGGCCGCGGTGGAGGCCACAATGCCCTTGCTGCCCATGCCGGCCTCGGTGAGCCCCAGGTGCAAGGGGTAGGTGCAACGGGCCGCCAGATTGCGGTATACGGCGATTAAATCCTGTACGCCGCTCACTTTGGCGCTGATGACGATCCTGTCGGACCCCAGCCCCAAGGCTTCGGCGCGCTTCGCGCTGTCCAACGCCGACACGACGATGGCTTCGCGCATCACGTCGATCGCCGCCTTCGGTTCCGACAGCTTCGAATTCTCATCCATCATGCGGGTCAGCAGATCCTGATCGAGGCTGCCCCAATTCACGCCGATGCGCACCGGCTTGCCGAACCTGGCGGCCGTCTCGATCATTTCCGCAAATTGCGGATCGCGCTTGCTGCCGCGTCCGACATTGCCCGGATTGATGCGCAACTTGCCCAGCGCCTCGGCGCAGGCGGGGTGGGCTTTGAGCAGCTTATGGCCGTTGAAGTGAAAATCGCCCACCAGGGGCGTGCCGATGCCTTGCGCGTCGAGGCGCTCGCGGATGTAGGGCACCGCCGCGGCCGATTCGTCGTTGTTGACCGTAACGCGCACCAATTCGGATCCGGCGCGGGCCAGTGCTTTGATCTGCGCCACCGTGCCGTCGATATCGGCCGTGTCGGTGTTGGTCATCGATTGCACCACGATGGGCGATGCGCCGCCGATGGCCACCGAGCCCACCTTGACGGTCAGGGAATGTCGACGCGATCTCATTTGAGCATTATACCTGGGGAGCCTGACCGGGTCAGTCAGCGCGGCGCGCCGGCCTCGGCAATTTTTGGCGCGGCAACAAACGGCTGAATGCCGAACTTCGGATACACCTCGCTGGGGAAATACACGGTGCCGTCCTTGACGACCATGCTGATGGTCTTGATCGCCTTCAGGTTCTCGATCGGATCGCCGGGGACGAGAAAGAAATCCGCGAGCTTGCCCTTCTCGATCGAGCCCAGGGTTTGATCCTGGCTCACGTAGCGCGCCGAATCCCAGGTTGCGCGCTTGAGAATTTCCGCCGGCGTCATTCCCGCCAGCTGGTAGAGCTCCAGTTCGCGATGATAGGTGAAGGAGCCGCCCGTGTCGGTGCCGAAGACGATGAACACCCCGCGCTCGTGCAGCATGCGCACCACCTCGATCAGCTTGCCGAAAGCCTGACGATAGGCTTGATCGTCTCCCGGCGCCGAGGTGTCGGCCAGCGCTTTCATATTGTCGCGGCGCCAGCCGATCGGCATGTGGTCGAAATAGTCGACCGCACCCGGTGGAATCTTGCCGTCGCGGCGCTCGAGCAGCTGTTCGTGAACCCCGAGCGTCGGGTCGATGGCGATCTTGCGGTCCACCATCAGGTTGATGGTGTGCTGAACCTTGGGACTCTGCAGATCCAATCCGGGTAGACGCTTCAGCGCGGTGAGACGGAACAGCGTGCGCGTGTCCTCTGTCGGTTGAATCACCCAGCCGAGCGAGAATTGATTGATGTGCGTGATTTCGTCGTAGCCCGCCTCGATCATGGCGTCGGCAGTCGAGAAGGCGGGAACATGGCCCGCGACCCGCATGCCGAGCCGATGGGCTTCCTGGGCCATGGCCGGCACCCAGGCGGGATTCATGCTGTTGTAGATCTTGATCTGCCAGAAGTTGCGGGCGCCGTACCAGCGCACCGCATCGACGGCCTTCTCCTGGCTGTCCACCACGATGCCGTTATTGGCGCTGAAGGGACTCCTGCCTTCGATGAATCCGGAACGAATGATATGTGGGCCGCCGATCGTGCCGCTGTCGATGCGCTGCACCAGATCAGCCAGCACGGCGTTGTCATTGCCCATGTCGCGCGCACTGGTGATGCCCGCGATGACGTTCAGCAGGGCGATGCTCTCGTCCATATGCGCATGCATCTCATACATGCCTGCGATCAAGGTGCCGCCGGCGCCGTCGATGCCGGTCTCTCCCGCCGTGGAGGGACTGTCGTTGGGTTCCACGGCGGCGATGACCTTGCCCTGCACCAGCACCGACATGGCCGGCGTCAGCGACGAGGTCTTCGGATCGAACAACCGGACATTGCGGATGCGGATCGGTCCCGCGTAATGATGCGCAACTTCGTGTTCGATTTTAACGAAGCGCTGACTCGACCAGGCGGCGGCCATGCCGCGCAGCCGCTGCTCCTCGCCTTCGTACCCAGCGCGCACCAGAATGGAACTCGCGTCGACGTCGGCGAACAAGTTGTTCGCCGAATCGAGCAAGATGATTTCAGGCTCGAGGTCGATTCCAATCAAATCGTAGCGCGTGACGGCGAGCGGACCGCCGCTTCCCTGCACGTTCACGGTCTCGCCCTTTTCGAGGCGCACCGCCCCGCCGGGGAGCGCCGCCAATTGCATGCCCGGGGCCTTCAAGAGCGCGCGAGCGTAGAGGCCATTTGCCCAAGGACTGGAGCTCTGCGCCAGGTAAATGCCGGGACTTGCCGATTGGCCTTTGCCGGTGGAATCGAGCCACTCGGAGTGCGCGCCCTTGCGGCTGTAGTGCTCCGCGATCTTGCTGCCGAAGGTCGTGGAGCCGTTGATGCTCCATTCGATCGGCCGGCCGGCCGCATCCAGCTTGATCTTCTCCGCAATGGTCGGACCACGGCCATTGTTCTTGACGTCGTAGTCGACGGTGGTCAGATCAGCGGTGGTTGCGGCGGTCAGATGACCCACCTTTTTCTCGCCAAAAATATAGGAGTAGGAAAAAGTGTCCGCGAGGCTCGAGGCGGGCAGGCTCAGAGCCAACATGAAGGCAATTTTTTGTAGCTGCAATCGGAAATCTCCGGGTGGTCGCGGATTCTAGACGCAAATCGCGATTCACGAATGAGCGAACGCGGCGCCTTGCTTACTGTGAATATCTAGTATATACAGTGCGCATGGCTGATTCCACCGCGGTTCTGCGCTTAGGGCCCCTCTCGGCGGCCGCATCCGGTCCGCTTTACCAGCAGATCGTCGATGGCATCAAGCGCGAGGTGCTGGCCAATCGGCTCACCGCGGGCAGCGCGTTGCCTTCTTATCGAGTGCTGGCCGAACAGCTTTTGGTCAGCCTGATCACGGTCAAGCGGGCTTACGAAGAGCTCGAGCGGGAAGGCATCACCTTCAGCCGGCAGGGGCTGGGAACTTTCGTGGCGGCGCGCGGCAATGACCGGACCCGTGCCGACCGGCGTGCGACGGCGCGCGAGGCGTTGCGATCGGCGATTCATGCCGGCCGCGAAGCCGGCATCGCCGACCGCGAGCTGCTGCAGATGCTGCGGGACGAAATGAAGCCGGGCGCGAGCGAGTTGCCCGCTGAACCTATCCGAGGGAGCGCCTCATGAGTGCATCCGCGATTGAATTTCAAGACGTGCAGAAATCTTTCGTCCTCGTGAATCAACTGCGCGCCGGCATGCGACCCTCGAGCAACGACCGGCTCTTTTCCGCGGGATAGAATTCATGACCTCACGCATCGTCTACTCCACCGGCATCGGCAGTCTGTGTCCCAATTGCCGCCGGGCGGTGCGCGAGTGCGTCTGCCCCAAGGGCGTTCCCGGCGCCGCCAAGCCGGCCGCCGTGCGCGTCGCTCGCGAAACCCAAGGCAGGGCAGGCAAGGGGGTTACGACCATCACCGGCCTGCCCTTGTCACCCGCCGATATCGAAGCCTTGGCCACCCAACTCAAAAAGCGCTGCGGCTCGGGCGGTACGGTGCGCGGCGGCGTCATCGAGATTCAGGGCGATCACCGCGACGCGATCGTCGCGGAGTTGATCAAGATGGGATGGCAGGCCAAGACGATCGGGCGGCTAGCGCGCCTCGGCGCCGCGGCCGCCGCAGATATATGAGGCCTTTCGGCTTCAATCCCCGCAGGCTCTTCTGTATCATCCCGGCCCACTCGCGATAAGAGCTGTCTGGAGAGAGTCCTTTTACTGAGGGCCGCCGAAGGCGCAACCGCCCGGAAACGCTCAGGCACATGAACGGCAGACTCTCGCGATCTCTGGAGAGCGGTCGCATCTGGCGGCCCACCGAAGGGGAGCAGCGCTTGTCCAGGCGCGCAATCTCTCAGGTCTTAAGGACAGAGGGGCGGAGCACGCGGGTGCTTTGCATCTCTGTATTCGTTCGCAGCGAGGTTGCGATGGGCCTTAAGACTCCTCTATACGACACCCACGTCCGGCAAGGCGCCAAAATCGTCGACTTCGGCGGCTGGGACATGCCGCTGCACTATGGCTCGCAGATCGAGGAGCACCACGCGGTGCGCCGCGACGCGGGCATGTTCGACGTGTCGCACATGTGCATCGTCGACCTGACCGGCGGGCGCGTGCGCGAATTCCTGCGGATGCTTCTGGCCAACGACGTGGCCAGCCTGAAAACTCCGGGCAAGGCGCTGTATTCCTGCATGCTGCTGCCGAACGGCGGCGTCATCGACGATCTGATCGTCTATTTCATGTCGGAAACCTGGTTCGCATGGTGGTCAATGCCGGCACCCGCGACAAGGATTTGGCATGGATACGCCGGCACGCGGCGGCCTTCGACGTCACGGTGCGCGAGCGCAAGGATCTGGCGATGATCGCGGTGCAAGGTCCCAATGCCCGCGCATAAAGCGGCGCTGCTGCTGCCGCCGGAGCAGCAGGAGGCGGCGCTCGCATTGACAGCTTTTCTCGCCGCGCGCCGTTCGGCTCCTGGTTCGTGGCGCGCACCGGCTACACCGGCGAGGACGGCTTCGAGATCATGCTGCCGGCGGCGGATGCCGCAGATGCCTGGAACCGCGTTGCGCGACGCAGGGCGTCGCGCCGGCGGGCCTGGGCGCGCGCGACACGCTGCGCCTGGAGGCGGGCATGAATCTGTACGGCAACGACATGGATGAGAGTCACCATCCGCTGGAGTCGCGGCCTCGCCTGGACCGTCGCCTTCGAACCCGAGGAGCGCGATTTCTTCGGGCCGCGAGGCGCTCGAGCAGCGCGCAGCGCGAGCGGCGGCCGCGAACTGGTGGGCCTGTTGCTCGAGGATCGCGGCGTGCTGCGCAGTCACCAGAAAGTCGGTCGCCGGGCCGCCACGGACAGCCGGCATGCTCCGGCGAAATCACCAGCGGCACCTTTTCACCGACCTTGAATCGCTCCATCGCGCTGGCGCGCGTGCCAAGAGTGCGCGAGCGCGCGCGTGCAGGTCGAAATTCGCGGCAAGTTGCACGCGGCGCGCATCGTCAAGCCGCCGTTCGTGCGCCATGGCAAGGCATTGATCCACGTCTAGCTCAAGGGGGATTCAGTCGTGAGCAACAACATACCGGACGATTTGCGATACACGAAGAGTCACGAGTGGGTCGCGCGACGCGCGCGCCAACGGCACCGGTGAAGATCGGCATCACCGATCATGCGCAAGAGCGCGCTCGGCGATCTGGTGTTCGTCGAGGTTCCGCGACGTGGGCCGCGCGTTGAACGCCGGTGAGGCCTGCGCGGTGGTCGAATCGGTCAAGGCGGCCTCCGATGTCTACAGTCCCGGTCGCGGCAAGCGTCATCGCCGCGCAACGGGCGCTCGCCGACAAACCCGAACTGCTCAACCAGGATCCCTACGGCGCCGGCATGGCTGTTTCGCCTCGCAGCCGTCGAGCGCCGGCTCGACGCCGCGTCGCTGATGAGCGCCAGCGCGACTATGCGCAGTTCCTGACCGAAGAAGCCAAGTAGGGCGGCGCGCATGGCATTCATTCCGCACACCCCCGACGATATCGCCGCGCATGCTGGCAGTGATCGGCGCGCGGTCGATCGACGATCTGTTCGACGAAATCCCCGAGGCGCTGCGAGCCGGCGTCGCTCGAGACGTGCCCGCCGGCGCTGAGCGAAATGGAGGTTGGCGGCTGCATGACCGAGCGCGCCGCGCATCGACGGCCGGCCTCTGAATTTCATCGGCGCCGGCGCCTACGAGCATCACATCCCGGCGCCGGTCTGGGCGATCGCCACGCGCGGCGAATTCTATTCCGCCTACACGCCCTACCAGGCGGAGGCGAGCCAGGGCACGCTGCAGCTGATCTATGAATATCAATCGATGATCTGCGCGCTCACCGGCATGGAGGTCTCGAACGCCTCGCTGTACGACGGCGCCTCCGCGCTGGCCGAAGCCTGCCTGATGGCGGTGCGCGCCAATCGCGCCTCGAACTCGCGGCGCATTTTGATGCCGCGCACCGTCAACCCCACCTACGCGCAAGTCGCGCAGGCCGATCGCCGGCAATCAGGACATCGAGTTCGACGCCGGTGGATTTCGACCGGCTCGAGCGGGCGCACGCTGCTCGAAGCCCTGCGGGCTTCGATGGCGGGCAGGACTTCACCGCGCTGGTGATGCAGCAGCCGAATTTCTTCGGCAGTCTTGGAAGAGGTCGATGCGCTGACCGACTGGGCGCACGCACAACAAGATCCTGCTGATCGCCGTGGTCAATCCCGACCTCGCTCGCGCTGCTCAAGCCGCCGGGCGAATGGGGCGCGGCGACGCGGGCGAGCGGCGCGGACATCGTCTGCGGCGAGGGGCAGCCGCTCGGCGTGCCGCTGTCCTCGGGCGGTCCTTATTTCGGCTTCATGGCGACCCGCATGCAGTATGTGCGGCAGATGCCGGGCCGCATCGTCGGCGCGCACCGTCGATTCGGAGGGCCGGCCGGGATTCACCCTGACGCTGCAGGCGCGCGAGCAGCACATCCGCCGCAGCAAGGCCACGTCCAATATCTGCACCAATCAGGGTCTGATGGTGACGGCCGCGACCATCTATATGAGCCTGCTGGGTGCCGCGCGGCTTGGAAGCGGTGGCGGCAGCCAGCATGCAGCGAACCGGCGATCTGGTGGCGGCACTTGACCCGATTGCCCGGCGTCAAGCGGGCATTCAGCGCGCCGCGCTTTCATGAGGCCGTGCTGCTGCTGGACCGACCGGCCGCCGCCGGTGCTGGCGGCGCTGCCGCGGCGCGGGATCTTGGGAGGACTGGATCTTGGCGAACGCTATCCGGAATTGGGCCACGCGATGCTGGTCTGCGCCACCGAAACCAAACTCGATCGCCGACATCGAGGCCTATGCTTCGGCGCTGGCCGACGTGATGAAGCGCGTCGCGCCGCCGCGGCGCGCTGAGGGAGCCGACCATGCGAACTGCAAACCGCGTGAACCTCTGATATTCGAATTGAGCAAGCCGGGGCGAGGGGCCGGCACGCAATTTCCGCCGCCGGTCGCGGGCGCAGCCCGAGGTGCCCGCGCATTTGCGCCGCTCAAAACGGCCGGCGCTGCCGGAAGTCTCGGAGCTGCAGGCGGTGCGGCATTTCACGCGGCTGTCGCAAATGAACTTCTCCATCGACACGCATTTTTATCCCTTGGGCTCATGCACCATGAAGTACAACCCGAAGGCGTGCAACTGCTATCGCCATGCTGCCGGAATTTCTGGGACGGCATCCGCTGCGCGGCCGGAGCCGCAGGGATTTCTGGCGTGCATGTACGAGCTGCAGGAAATGCTGCAGGACATCACCGGCATGCAGGCGCGTCAGCCTGACGCCCATGGCCGGCGCGCAGGGCGAGTTCGCCGGCGTCGCGATGATCCGCGCCTATCATCATGCGCGCAACGATCCGGCGCGCACCGAAATCATCGTGCCGCAGGCGGCGCACGGCACCAACCCGGCCACGGCGGCGATGTGCGGCTACACCGTCAAGGAAATTCCCTGCGACGCGAACGGCGATGTCGATCTGGAGGCGCTGAAGGCGGCGGTGGGCCCGGCGACCGCGGGCATCATGCTGACCAATCCGTCCACGCTCGGCGTGTTCGAGCACAAGATCGTCGAGGTCGCGCACATCGTGCACGATGCCGGCGGCCTGCTGTATTACGACGGCGCGAACCTGAACGCCATCCTGGGCAAGGTGCGCCCCGGCGACATGGGCTTCGACGTGATCCACATGAATCTGCACAAGACCTTCTCCACGCCGCATGGCGGCGGCGGCCCCGGCTCGGGCGCGGTGGGCGTGGCGCGCGCCTGCTGCCGTTCCTGCCGCTCCCCATCGTGGGCAAGGACGGCGCGCGTTATCGCTGGCTGACGGAGCGCGACCTGCCGCAATCCATCGGACGCTTGTCCGGCTTCATGGGCAATGCCGGCGTGAATTTGCGCGCCTATATCTACATGCGCATGCTGGGCCGCGAAGGCATGGTGCGGGTGGCCGAATTCGCCACGCTCAATGCCAACTATCTGATGAAGCGGCTGCAAGCGGCTGGGCTTCGAGGCGGCCTACCCGAAGCGCCGCGCCAGCCACGAATTCATCATCACCCTGAAGCAGGAACAGACGGCGTACCACGTTACGGCGATGGACGTCGCGAAGCGCCTGCTCGACTACGGATTTCACGCGCCCACGACCTATTTCCCGCTGCTGGTGCCCGAATGCCTGCTGATCGAACCCACGGAGACCGAGGCGAAGGAGGATCTGGACCGGTTTTGCGACGCGATGGCGGCGATCCGCGAGGAAATGCAGCACGATCCTGAGAAACTGAGCGCGGCGCCGCATACAATGCCGGTGCGGCGATTGGATGATGTGCGCGCGGCGAAACAGCTCGACTTGAAATGGAAAGGGCAGCTGGAGGAACTGCGCGGCGCTTGACGATGTCCGACCCGAAGGCACTTTAGAGTAAACAACCCCGGAGCGGCGCTCCCAGGATCGGCATGACGCGTATTTCGCTGTTTTTATCGCTGCTCGCGTTTTTGGCTGCTCCCGCGTTCAGCCGCCCCGACCGCCTCCGCCCGTCCCGACCAAAGCTCCCGGAATTCCCGAATACGCCCGCCAACTGGGCGCAGACGCTGGAGCGTATCGCCACCGGCGTCGTCACCATTCAAATCGACAGCACGCGCGCCTTCGATACCGAATGGAACACCACCGCCCAGGCGACCGGTTTCGTCATCGATGCGAAACGCGGCTTGATCCTGACGAACCGGCATGTGGTGACGCCCGGACCTGTCACGGCGCAGGCGATCTTTCTGAACCGTGAAGAAGTGCAGTTGTATCCGGTCTACCGCGATCCCATCCATGACTTCGGCATCTATCGCTACGATCCGGCGAAGCTGCATTTCATCCAGCCGGCGGAGCTGCCGCTGTATCCGCAAGGCGCGGTCATCGGCCGCGAGATCCGCGTGGTCGGCAACGATGCCGGCGAACAACTGTCGATACTCGCGGGGACGCTCGCGCGCCTGGATCGCGAGGCGCCTGAATACGGCTATGGCAAGTACAACGACTTCAATACCTTTTATTATCAGGCGGCCTCCGGGACCTCGGGCGGCTCGTCCGGCTCGCCGGTGATCGACATCGAGGGCCGTGTCGTGGCGCTGAATGCCGGCGGCGCGACGGGCGCCGCCTCGAGCTTCTATCTGCCGCTCACGGCGGTGATGCGGGCGCTGAAATTTCATCGATGCCGGCAAGCCGGTGCCGCGCGGCACGCTGGAAACGGTTTTCAAGTACACCCCGTACGATGAGCTGCAGCGCCTGGGCTTGAGCGCCGGCACCGAGGCGAGCATGCGCAAGCGCTATCCGAAGCTGACCGGCATGCTGGTGGTCGACGACGTGCAGCCGGGGTCGGGCGGCCGACGGCGTGTTGGCGCCGGGCGACATCCTGGTGGCGATCGACGGCAAGCCCATTCCGGAGTTTTTCTCGCTCGGAGGACGTGCTGGACAATCACGTCGGCCGGCGCGTCAAGGTCGAAGTGCAGCGCGGCAGCCAAACGCTTGAGCACGCATCTGGAGGTGCAATCGCTTGAGCGCCATTACGCCGGACGAATACATCGAATTCGGCGAGGCGGTGGTGCACACCCTGTCCTACCAGCAGGCGCGGCACTTCAATCTGCCGATCAAGGGCGTGTACGTCGCCAACCCCGGCTATGTGTTCGGCAGCGCCGGCATTCCGCGCGCCGCGCTGATCAGCTCGTTCAACGGCAAGAAGATCGAGAACGCTCGCGGATTTCGAGGCCGCGCTTGTCCGAGCTGGCGGACGGCGCCAGCGCCCCGGTGCGCTACGTCACGCTCGAGGATCCGCGCGCCGCGCAGCTCAAGGTGATCCGCATGGACCGGCGCTGGTTCCCGGCGCGCAAGTGCAAGCGCGACGACACGCTCGGTACCTGGCCCTGCATCGAGCATCGCACCGGGACCGGCTCGCCTCGGTCGCCAAGCCGGCCTCGACGCAGTTCGCCAAGACCGGCGATCCGCGCATCGACCGCCTGGCGCCCTCCCTGGTGCTGGTCACCTTCGACATGCCGTATTCGGTGTCCGGCGTGACCGAGAAAAATTATCACGGCACGGGCGTGATCGTGGACGCGCAAGCGCGGCCTGGTGGTCGATCGACCGCAACACCGTGCCGGTGGCGATGGGCGATGTGCGCATCACCTTCGCGGCACGGTCGAGGTGCCGGGCAAGGTCGTGTTCATCCATCCTCTGCACAATCTCGCCGTCATTTCCTACGACCCGAAGTCGATCGGCAACACGCCGGTGCGCGCGGCGACCCTGGTGACGCGCCCGCTTGAGTCCGGGCGACGATGTATGGGTGGTGGGCCAGCGCGCGCGACGCCGAAGATTCATGTCGCAAAAAACCCAGATTGCCAGCGTGGATGTGGTTTCCTTTCCGCTGTCGCGCACGCTGCGGTTCCGCGACAGCAATCTGGAGGTCGATCAACCTCATCAACCCGCCCACCGACTACGACGGCGTGCTGACGGACGAGAAGGGCGATGTGCTCGCGCATGTGGTCGAGTTTCGCGTTCGAGTCGCAGCGCGAACTGGAGCAGATCAATCGCGGCATTCCGGCCGATCTGGTGAGCGAAATGATCGGCGTGGTGGCCGATCGGCCGCCCGTTGTATTCCTTTGAAGCGGAATTCGACGTGCAATCCCTGGCCGGCGCGCGCGAGTTGGGTCTGCCCGACGACTGGGTGCGGCGCTTCGAGGAGCACAATCCGCAGCGGCGCCAGGTTCTCGGCATCGACCGGCTGGTCGCGGGCTCGCCCGCGGCGGCGCTGCTCGAGCCGGGCGATCTGTTGCTGGCGATCGACGGCAAGGTGGTGAACCGCTTTCGCGAGGTGGAGCGCGCGGTGCAGAGCCCGAGGTATCCGTGACGGTCTGGCGCGACGGCGCCGAAAAGACCCTGCAGCTGAAAACCGTGGCGCTCAACGGCCGCGACATCGATCGGGTGCTCATCTGGGCCGGCGCGACGCTGCAGGCGCCGCACCGTGCGATGGCGGCGCAACGCGGCATCGCTCCCTATGGCGTGTTCGTCTCGTTTTTCTTTTACGGCTCGCCCGTCGACGCACTATGGACTGTATGCGGGCCGGCGCATCACCGAGGTCGACGGTCAGCCGACGCCCGACCTCGATGCCTTCATCAAGGCGGTCAGCGGCAAGCCCGATCGCGCCTCATTGCGGCTGAAGACCATCAGTTGGAACGGCCATGACCGACGTGATTACCTTGAAGCTCGACAAGCACTATTGGCCCGCCTACGAGCTCGATCGGCAAGAAGACGGCAGCTGGGTGAGAACCTCGCTCGATCCGCCGGACGTGACCGCCTCGCTACGGCCCTAGGCCAGGTTCTGCACCAACGACTCGAGCGCCCGCAGCCAATGTTGGTAGTAGGTGTCGCCAAGATCGGCATCGCCCGCTGCATGCGCGCGCTCAATTTCGCGCGACAGCGCGTGTGCCCACTGCGGCCAGGTGAATACCCCGCGCTCGTGCAGCGCGAGTGTCAGCGCGAACGCGCGCGCTTCCCACGGCTCGTTGAACACCGGACTGCCGGCGTTCAGCGGTATTTCCGGCAGATCCTGCAGCGCCTGAGTCATGCGGGCTCCAGATAGGGCTCGAACGCGTCCACCGAAATGACGGAGTGCGGCACCGGGGCGCCTTCGCCCCAGAGTTCCCGCGCAGCGAACGCCACGGTATAGAGCCACTGCGGCGACTCGCCCAGTCCTCGAGCGTTCGTGTCCGGGAATACATGCGCGCCGTGGACCCGCTCGATCACGCCCACTTTGCCGCGCGCATACGCCGGCAGGCGCGTGTGGTGATCGGCTTGCAGAGCGACCGTGCGCACGCGCTCTGCGATTTTGAAACGCGCCGGGCGGGCGGCGGCGCGCGACACCGGAAAGCCCTTATTGATGACCGCAAGGACCTCGTCGGCGCGCAGCACGTGTTCGGGCGGCGGCGGCGCATCGCCGAGCACGCCCCTCTGCCGCGCCAGCTTTTCCAGTGCCGCCAGCCAGATCTCGTAATAGCTCAAGTCGCGATAGTGCGGCAGCGTTTCGCGCGCCGCGCGGTTCATGTCGATGTTCGACATCCCCGTGGGCGCCATGGCGACCACCAGCGCCATGACGCGCGGCTCCCAGGGGGCGTGAAAATAATCGCCCTCGGATTCTTGAACGATGGCGCCCGGCACATTCTGACCGCCCAGGTCGGCGTGGGAGCGGTACGTCACGGGGCTGATTTCGGCAGGCCGGTGCCGATCATGGAGTCGCGCGTCACGAGAGCCGCCAGTTCGCTCTCGCTCAAGTGGTCGGCACCCGCCGGCCTCAGCGGCACGACCAGGTAGCGCACCTCGGCGGTCGAATCCCAGACGCGGATTTGAGTGGCGGGCGGCAATTCAACGCCGAATTCCTTAAGCACGCCGCGTGGATCTTTGACGGCGCGAGCCCGGTAGGGCGCGCTCTTGTACCACGTCGGCGGCAGACCGAGCACCGACCAGGGATAGCAACTGCAGAGTGTGCATACCACCATGTTGTGCACCTGCGGGGTATTCTCGACCGCGACCATGTGCTCCCCCTGGCGTCCGGTAAATCCCAGCGAGCCGATGGCGGCGGTGGCATCCTGCAGCAACCAACGGCGAAATTCGGAATCGCACCAGGCGCGCGCCACGACCCGTGCACCATTGCGGGGCCCGATCTTGTTCTGATACGCATCGATCAGAACATCGAGCGCGGCCGGATCGATGTAACCCTTCTTGGTCAGCAGTTCTTCGAGGGCGCGCACGCGCAATTCCAGCGCACCGGGCGCGCGCTGCGCATGTTCATGATGGTGGTGTTCGTGTTCGCTCATGCTTGGACTAGTATAGGACTCCTCGAGGAGGGCCAGTCGCATGAATGACGCGTACCTTAGATCTACGCTTCCGGCCATGGCACTGATGCTTGTGTGCGTGAGCCTGGCGGCCGTGTGCCCGGCTCGCGGCGCCGATCTTAGACTGTATGTCCTGGACTGCGGGCACGCCACCTTCAAGGACATGGCGGGATTTTCCGATACCGGTGAATATGACGGCAAATCGGGCGAAATCGCCGTGCCGTGTTTCCTGATACGCCACCCCAAGGGCGACCTGCTGTGGGATGCCGGCTTGGGAGATCACTACAACTATCCCAAGGAGGGCAGCGATGCGGCGCCGGGCGTGCACGTCACGGTACCGGTCACGCTGCTGGCGCAATTGCAATCGCTGAAATTGGCGCCCAAGGACATCAACTACATCGCCTTTTCGCATCTGCATTGGGATCACACGGGAAATGCCAACGAGTTTCGCGCCTCGATCTGGATCATGAACAAGGCGGAGCTGGCGTGGGCGGAGGTTTCACCGCCGCCCGGCGGCGTGCTGCCGGAAACCTGGAGTGCCTACAAAAGCGCCAAAAACGAAACGATTGAGACCGACTACGATGTGTTCGGGGATGGCCGGGTGATGATTCTGCGCGCGCCGGGACATACGCCCGGGCATCAGGTCTTGAAACTCAAATTGCAAAAGAGCGGCACGGTCATTCTTTCCGGCGATCTTTATCATTTGCGAGCCAATCGCTTGTTCAAGCGCGTGCCGCTGTACAACACCGATCGCGCCGATACCTTGGCCTCGATGAGCCGCATCGAAACCATCCTCAGGAACACCCACGGGCGCCTGATCGTGCAGCACGATCCGAAGGATTTTCAGGCCCTGCCCAAGCCTCCGGGGTATCTCGATTGACCGGAACGCTGCTCCCGGCCTCGCGCCAAGACCTTCCGGGAATCTTAGAGATTTACAACGAGGTGATCCGCACCTCGACGGCGGTGTACATGGAGGTCGAATTCAGCGCGGAGCGCGGCGCGGCCTGGTTCGACGCCAAGTGCAGCGGCGGCTATCCTTTCATCGTCGCCAAGGATGCATCCGGCATTACCGGATTTGGAACTTTCGGCGATTTTCGTCTGCCGCCATGCTACCGGCATAGCGTGGAGCACAGCGTTCACGTTCGCGCCGACCGCCGCGGTCAGGGCATCGGCCGGCGCTTGGTGGTCGAGCTCATGAGTTTGGCGGCGGCCATGCACAAGCATGTCATGATCGCCGGCGTCGATGCCGACAACGAAATCTCCATCAAGCTGCATGAAAGCCTGGGATTCATCAAAGTAGCGCACTTTCATGAGGTCGGATTCAAATTCGGCCGCTGGCTCGACTTGGTGTTCCTGGAGTGTCGCCTTCCTGCTACAAAGCAGCCGGCAACTGTAAAACCGCCGGCTTGAGCAGTATGCTGCCTTGCTCGCAGCGCAGTCTTGATATCATTGGCGTGTGGTAAGAGCTACACAGACAGAGATTGAAACCGCCGTCGAAGCGTTGCGTGCCGGCGAATTGGTGGTGTTTCCGACCGAAACGGTCTACGGGGTGGGCGCGAATGCGGCCGACCCTTCCGCCGTGCGCAAGATTTTCGAAGTCAAAGGCCGCCCGCCCGATCATCCGGTCATCGTTCATCTCGACGATCCGCGCTACCTGCACCGCTGGGTGGCCCACATGCCGGCGGTGGCGGAAACGTTGGCGAACAAATTCTGGCCCGGGCCGCTGACGCTGATCCTGCCGAAGGCCGACAATGTGAATGAAATCGTCACCGGCGGCCAAGACAGCATCGGCATTCGGATCCCCTCGCATCCCATGGCGCAGCAGCTGTTGAACGCCTTCGGCGGGGGCATTGCCGCGCCCTCGGCCAATCGCTACGGCCGCTTGAGCCCCACCAAGCCGGAACATGTGCGCGATGAGTTCGGCGATTCTGTCGGGGTCATACTCGATGGCGGCGATTCGCCCATTGGACTCGAGTCCACCATCGTGTCCTGCCTGGACAATCAAGCCCGCTTGCTGCGCCCGGGATTCATCACCCGCTCGCAGCTCGAACAGGTGGTCGGTCCCTTGGCGGTCGGCGGTGCGGTCCCCCGCGCGCCCGGCGACCGCGCCTTGCACTATGCACCCTCGACGCCGCTCGAGATCGTGGACTCGGATGACCTCGAGGTGCGGGCCGGCGAGATCGTGGCGCGCGACGAGAAGGTGGCGGTGCTGGCGATGCGGCCGCCGTTGCACACCCAGCGGCATATGACGTGGATCAATGCCGGCAAGAAGCCCGATACCTACGCGCACAATCTGTACAACCATTTGCGCACCCTCGACCGGGTGGGCTGCGTGAAGATTTTCGTGCAGCGCCTGCCGCAGGATGAGCGCTGGGCGGCGATCCTCGATCGCTTGCAGCGCGCCAGCGGCCTGGGCGATGATTCCTTGGAGCTGAGCGTCAGCTAAAGACTCCCCACCCTGATGGAACTCGATCCAACGCTTGATCCTTTCTCGCGAGAGGCGATCCAACATTTGGCGGCACGCTATGGCTCGCCCCTGCTGGTGATCGACGCCGAGCGCGTGCGCCGCCAGTATCGCCGCCTCAGCGCCGCCTTGCCGGGCGTCGATCTGCACTACGCCTTGAAGCCCTTGCCGCACGCAGCCGCTGATCACGACCCTCAAGGCGGAGGGTGCGTTTTTCGATCTGGCGACCAACGGCGAGGTCGAATTGGTGCGCCGCCTGGGAGTCGATCCGAACGCTGCATCCACACGCACCCCATCAAGCGCGACGGCGACATCCGCACGGCGTTGAGTTTTGGCGTCGCGCGTTTCGTCATCGACAATCCCGACGAGCTGCGCAAGTTCGTGCAGTTTCGCAGCAGAAGCTCGCTCCTGATCCGGGTTTCTTTCCGCAGTCCCGACGCGCAGGTGGATCTGTCGCGCAAGTTCGGCTGCGATCCGGAAGCGGTCGAGGACCTGTTCCGGCTCGCGGAGGAATTGCGCATCAAGATCGATGGACTCTCATTCCACGCCGGCTCGCAGAATGCCGACTCGGCGATGATGGTCCGGGCCATCGAGGTGTGCCGCGGGCTGCTGCAAAACGCCGCGGCGGCGGGTCATCCGGTGCACATGCTCGATATCGGCGGCGGATTTCCGGTGCGAGTATCTGAAGCCGGCGCCATCCATCGAAGATTTTTGCGCCCCGATCAACGCAGCGCTGCAAAAATTGCCGCCCGACGTACGCGTGATCGCCGAGCCGGGCCGCTACATCGCGGCGCCTGCGGCCATCGCGGTCGCGTCGGTGATGGGCCGCGCCCTGCGCGACGGGCGCTGGTGGTATTACCTCGACGACGGCCTCTATGGCAGCTACAGCGGTCAGATGTATCGATCACTCGATATTTCCGGTCGAAGCGCTGCTGCCGGGCGCCGAGACCTTCCCTTCGGTGCTGGCCGGACCGACGTGCGACAGCATCGATGTCATCCGCGAGAAACTCGACCTGCCCAAGCTCAACATCGGCGACTTGGTCATCGGCCGCATGATGGGCGCCTATACCTGGGCCTCGGCCTCCGAATTCAATTTCTTTCCCAAGGCGACGGTGTTGGCGCTGGACCACGGGCGCCTGCTCGAGGATGGCGCATGATCAGCCGCCGCCACCTGCTCGCCGCCGCCGCGGCGTTGAGCGGCAGCGCCTGGAGCGGCGCCGCGCTACCGCGCCCGCCATCGCTGCGCACCGCATCCGATGACGGCGCGCGGCGAATTGCGCTGGACAATTTGCAGACCGCAGAGCGGCTGGAAATCGAATACTATCGCGGCGGCTCCTATGCACCCGCCGCGCTCGCCGCGCTCGAAATTCTGCTGCGGGATTCTCGCACTGGGCAGCGCCATGCGGTCGATCCGCAGCTCTTGGATTACCTGGTCGATGTGGCCGCCCGCTTCGGCGTGCCGGCCATTTACAGCGTCGTTTCGGGCTATCGCCCGCCGCAGACCGACGAGGGCTCGCAGCAGCGCGGCGGCGCCGTGCCGCGGCGCGGCCTGCACGCGCAGGGCCGCGCGGTCGATGTGCGTATGAGCGGCGTGGATTGTGAGGACTTGGCGGCGTGTGCCGCCTCCTTGAAGCGGGGCGGCGTCGGCTGCTACCGCGCCGCGAATTTCCTGCATTTGGACACCGGTGCGTTCCGCACCTGGCGCGGCTAGCCATGGCTGTGGGCACCGCCGCAACGAGGGCCACACGCATCCTGCCGCTGGGACTTTTATTGTGGGTTGCCGCCTGTCAGCCGTCGAGCCCGAACCCCAAGGCAGATGCCGCGGCAAACAGCGGCGCCGATCGCGGCGCGGCGCTGTATGCGCAAAATTGCGTGCCCTGCCACCGCGATAGCGGCGAGGGTGTGCCGAAGGTGTTCCCAAGCCTGTCCGGTTCCCCGGCCGTGTTGGGCGACCCCGTCGAGCTCGCGCAGTGGGTGTTGAGCCAGAAGCGGCCGGCGAGCATTCCCGCGGGCCGCTATCCGACTCAAATGCTATTGTTCGGCTGGATGAGCAACGACGACGCGGCGGCCGTACTGACCTATGTCCGTTCGCATTTTGGGAATTCCGCGCCCGCGGTGGATGCTGCGACCATTGCGAAGTCGCGCGAAAAATAAATGTCTGTGAGGAACACGTGCCCGTAACCACCATCCATGCACTGGTCGACCGTTGCCGCGCCGCTCAGCTGCCGGCCGCCATCGCCAAACTGCCCTCGGGCTGGGTGATCATGGGCGAGCGCCAGGTCTTGCCGGGATATTGTTTGTTGCTGCCGGATCCGGTCGTGCCGCACCTGAACGCGCTCGACGCCGACGCCCGCGCGCAATTCTTGTTCGACATGGCGCTCATCGGCGACGTGTTGCTGGCCATCACCGCCGCCGCGCGCATCAACTACGCGATCTACGGCAATGTGGACCCGGCGTTGCATGCGCACATCTTTCCGCGCGACAGCGCCGAGCCGGAAAGCACGCGCACCGCCCAGCCCTGGGCGCTCGATTGGAACGCCGCGCCGCTGTACTCCGATGCGCTGCATGGAGATTTCAAGCGCCGCGTCGGCATGGAGCTGCGCAAGCGCTACGCCGCCGCTAAGTGAGCCGAAGCTCGAGCGCGCGCGCGGCTTCCTCGAGATTCGCAAGCGGCGCCGAGCAAGTCATGCCGGTGCACAAGTAAGCGACGGTTGCGCCGCCCGGGCGCTTCGCGGCGAGCGCGGCTGGCAGCTGCGCATCCTCGGGGATGGCGAAGATCATGCGCGTCGGCGCATAACGCTTGCCCAAGACTTCGGCCCAGTGCGCGGCGCTCGACGCTGCGCCGCGAACGACCAAGATCTGCATCGAGGACAAGAAATCCTCCAAGGCGTTCACCAGGCTCATATGCGCCTGGGGGTAGTCCTGAATTCCCCTCCAGGCCGCCCGCAGCGTGCGCTGCGCCGCATCCAGATAGCGGGTCTCGCCGAGCAGGTATCCCAGGCGGCACAGCATGGATGCCGCGACACCGTTGCCGGACGGGACGGATTCGTCGGCGAAGCTCTTGCTGCGGTGAATGAGCCGCTCGTGATCCTTGGCCGTGAAGAAGAATCCGCCGTTGTCTTCATCTTCGAACTGCTCCAGCAGCACGTCGGCCAACTCGCGGGCGAATTCGAGGTCGCTGCTGCGCCAGCGGGTCTGCAACAGTTCCAGCAATGCGTCGGCGAGGAAGGCGTAGTCGTCCAGATACGCCGGCAGGTGCGCGCGCCCGTCCTTGTAGGTCGCCAGCAAGCGGCCGTCGCGCCACAGATGACGGCGCATAAAATCCAGCGCCGTGCCGGCCGCTTCCGCCAGGTCGGGCCGCGCGAGCACGCGCGCCGCGATCGCCAGCCCCTTGATCATCAGCGCATTCCAAGAGCAGAGAATTTTCTCATCGCGCGCCGGCCAGATGCGCAGATTGCGGGCCTGCAGCAGCTTGGCGCGCGCGGCCTCGATGAGGCCGGCCACGCGCGGACGCGGATTCATCGAGCGCGGCGGCGATCTGCTCGAGCGGAGCGTAGGTGTGCAAATGCCATTCACCCTCGAAATTCGCCGCTCGATCCAAGCCGAAGCGGGCGGAAAAAGCGGCGTACTCGCGCGGCGTGAGCAAGGACTGCACCTCGTCGCGCCGCCACGCATAGAACTTTCCCTCATGGCCTTCGGAGTCCGCGTCCAGGCTGGAGTAAAAGCCGCCCGCGGCGCAGCGCATGTCGCGCAGCACCCAGTCGGCGGTTTCGTCCGCGACCTGGGCAAACAAGGCCTCGCCGGTGGCGAGGCGGGCGCGCGCATACTCGCAGAGCAGCTGAGCCATTGTCGTACAGCATTTTTTCGAAGTGCGGGATCATCCAGGCACCGTCCACCGAATAGCGCGCGAATCCGCCCCCCAATTGGTCGTAAATTCCGCCCTGCGCCATGCGCGTCAGCGTCAGGCTCGCCATGTACAGGGCCTTCAAGTCCGGCTCGGCGCCGCCCGCGGTTCGGTACCACTGCCGCAGACAGCGCTCGATGCTGCTCGAATGCGGAAACTTCGGCGCGCCGGAAAAGCCGCCGAAGGTGGCATCGAAGGATCTTTCGAGCGCCGCGCGCGCTTGCGTCAGCGGCGAGTCGTCGAGCGCCGCCCGCAAATCCGGCTGCGGCACCAGGGAGGCGAGCGCGGCCTGCAGCTGCCGGCTCTGCCCCGCGATTTCCGCGCCCTGCTCGCGGTAGTACTGCGCCACGCGCTTGAGCACTTCGCGAAATGCCGGCATGCCGTGGCGCGGCTCGTCGGGAAAATAGGTGCCGCCGAAAAACGGCTGCTGCTGTCGGTGTCAGGAACATGGTCAGGGGCCAGCCGCCGGAGCCATGCGTCAACGATCTGCTGCGCGACTTGATAAATCTTGTCGAGGTCCGGACGCTCTTCGCGATCGACCTTGATGTTGACGAACAATTCATTCATGAGCGCGGCGGTGGCCGCGTCTTCGAAGGATTCGTGCGCCATGACATGGCACCAGTGGCAGGCCGAATAGCCGATCGACAGGAGAATGGGCTTGTTTTCCCGCCGCGCTCTCTGCAGCGCCGCCTCGCCCCAGGGATACCAGTCGACCGGATTGTCCGCGTGCTGCAGCAGGTACGGGCTGGTCTCCTCGGCGAGATGATTGCGCGGCATCTTCACGGCCCAGGCTCCTCGTCGGTTAGAATGCGGTCAACTATAGCCGAAGTATGTTCCATGACTGACTCCCGTGAAGCGGCGCAGCTGCCCGTGCTGCGGCTGAAACGCAACGAAGATCGCCGCCTGCATGCCGGGCATCTCTGGATCTTCAGCAACGAGGTCGATACCAGCCAAACGCCGCTGCCCAAGTTCAAGGCCGGCGAATTGGTGCGCGTGCTGGCGCATAACGATCGGGCGCTGGGATTGGCCTACGTCAATCCGCATTCGCTGATCTGCCGCGCGCATGCTGGAGACCTGGAAGATTCCGGACACCGCCTGGTTCGCCGCGCGCATTCGTGCGCGCGCTGGCACTGCGCGAGCGGCTGTACGCGCAGCCCTACTATCGGCTGGTGTACGGAGAATCCGACGGCTTGCCGGGGCTGGTCATCGACCGCTACGGCGCCACGTGCGTCGCGCAGATCGGCACCGCCGGCATGGAGGCGCTGAAGCCGCAGATTCAAGAAGCGCTGGACCTGGTCTTGGGATGCGATGCGCTGCTCTTCAAGAACGACAGCGCGGCGCGCGACATGGAGGGCTTGCCGAGCTATGTGGAGGCCGCGAAGGGCAGTTTCGCTGCGCCGCATCGCGGTGATCGAAGAGGGCCTTGAATTCCAGGTCTCCTCTGACGGCAGGGCCAGAAGACCGGCTGGTTCTTCGATCAGGCCGCCAATCGGCGCGCCTTGGCGCGGTACGTGCCGCAGGGCAGCGCGCGTGCTTGGATGTCTTCAGCTACGTGGGCGCCTGGGGCGTGCGCGCGGCGCACTGCGGCGCGCGCGAGGTCACCTGCGTCGACAGTTCCGCGGCGGCGCTCGATTTGGCGGCTGCGAACGCCGCAGCGCAATCGCGTCAAGCTCGCTGACGCGCAAAGGCGACGCCTTCGATGTGCTCGAGGAATACGCACGGCAAGGCGCGCGCAATTCGAGGTCGTCATCGTCGATCCGCCGGCGTTCGCCAAGCGCAAGAAGGATGTGCCGAAGGCGCTGGCCGCCTACAAGCGCCTGAACCAGCTGGCCATGCAGGACCGCCGCCGGACGGCATCCTGGTATCCTGTTCCTGCTCCTACCATGTCGGCGCGGAGGAACTTGCAGGATGCCATCGCCAAAGCGGCGCGCGCCGCCGGCAAGCACGTGCAAATTCTGGAGATCGGGCGGCCAAGCGCCGGACCATCCGGTGCACCCGGCCATTCCCGAGACCCGATATCTCAAAGCCTATTTCTGTCGGGTCAACGAGAGTTTAAAGTAGCGCCATGCTCACCTATCCGCACATCAATCCCATCGCCGTGTCCATCGGACCGATCTTCGGCTTGGGACCCTTGCAGGTGCACTGGTACGGTCATCATGTACCTGATCGGATTCGTCGCGCGCATGGTGGCTGGCGCGCCACCGCGCGCGCCGCCCGGGCTCGACCTGGGTCGGCGCTCGAAATCGACGACCTCATTTTTTACTGCGCGATCGGCGTCATCGTGGGCGGCCGCCTCGGCTGGTGCATTTTCTACGGCCACGATGTGATCGCCGAGAATTGGCTGAATGTCTTTCACATCTGGGACGGCGGCATGTCCTTTCACGGCGGCATGACCGGCGTGCTGATCGCCGGCATCGTGTCTTTGCGCGCGTCAAGCACAAGAGGATCGCCGACGTGTTGGATTTCGTCGCGCCGCTGCCCGGCATCGGGCTGTTGGCCGGCCGGCTCGGCAACTTCATCAACGGCGAACTGTGGGGCAAGCCGACGGATCTGCCCTGGGGCTTCGGCGTTCCGAATGCCGCAGGGGGTCATGATCTCGCGGCATCCCTCGCAGCTCTACGAGGCGACGCTCGAAGGTCTGGTGCTGTTTCTGGTGCTTCTGCTGGTACACGAGCGAGCCCCGGCCGCGATTGGCGCCCACCGGACTGTTCCTGCTGTTGTACGGCTGCGCACGCTTCACTGTGGAGTGGGTGCGGCTGCCGGACGCCAACATCGGCTATCTGGCGCATGCCGACTGGCTGACCATGGGCATGCTGTTGACCATGCCGATGATCGTGATCGGCGCCGCGCTCATGATTTATGCCTACCGGCGCAACGCAGCCGCAGCGGCAATTTGGTCGCCGGCGAAGGCGCTAATGCGGCAGTACCTCGACTTTCTGCGCCACATCCGCGAGCGCGGCGCGCCCAAGGAAGACCGCACCGGCACCGGCACCTTGAGCGTCTTCGGCTATCAGATGCGCTTCGATCTCAATGCCGGCTTTCCGCTGGTGACCACCAAGAAGCTGCATCTGCGCTCCATCATTTACGAGCTGCTGTGGTTTCTTGCGCGGCGACACCAACGTCAAATACCTGCAGGAACACGGCGTCAGCATCTGGGACGAATGGGCCGATGGGAACGGCGATCTGGGTCCGGTCTACGGCAAGCAGTGGCGCAGCTGGCCGACCGCGGACGGCCGCGCATATCGACCAGCTGGCCTTGGTGCTCGAGCAGCTCAAGAACAACCCGAATTCGCGCCGCATCTTGGTCAGCGCCTGGAACGTCGGAGAGCTGGACCGCATGGCTTTGCTGCCGTGCCACGCCTTGTTCCAGTTCTACGTCGCGGAGGGCCGGCTCTCTTGCCAGCTGTACCAGCGCAGCGCCGATGCCCTGCTCGGGGTGCCTTTCAACATCGCCTCCTATGCGCTGCTCACGCACATGATCGCGCAGCAGTGCGCACCTCGCCGTCGGCGATTTCGTCTGGACGGGCGGCGACTGTCACCTGTATCTGAATCACCTGGAGCAGGCCGATTTGCAGCTTTCGCGCACGCCGTACCCCTTGCCGCGGCTGGTGCTCAAGCGCAAGCCCGACGAGCCTGTTCGACTACGCCTATCGAAGATTTCGAGATCATCGACTACCGCCATCATGCTGCGATCAAAGCGCCGATCGCCGTATGAAGAAAGCCGCGCGGCGCGCGCCGCCGCCTCTCTTTGAGGTTCGCCACTCGCCGGTTCACGGCCACGGGGTGTTTGCGCTGCGCCGGATCCGCAAGGGCACCCACATCATCGAATATCTCGGCGAGCGCATCAGTCACGAGCTTGCCGACGCCCGCTATGCCAGCAAAGCACCGACCGACAGTCACACCTTCCTGTTCACCGTGGATCGCAAGACCGTGATCGATGCCGGAGTCAACGGGCAATGAAGCGCGCTTCATCAATCATGGCTGCGATCCGAACTGCCAGACCGTGCAAGTGGGCAAGCGTATTTTCATCGAGGCGATTCGCACCATCCGGCCGGGCGAAGAACTCGCCTACGATTATCGCATCCAGCGCGACGCCGACGATGCCGCCGATATCGATGACGTCTTTCGCCTGCCGTGCGGCGCGGCGAATTGCCGCGGCAGCATGCTGACCACGCCGCCGAAAAGGCACGCGAGGAAACGCGCGGCGAAACGCGCGAGTCAAGCCGCGAAGCGGCCGCAGCGGCGCAAGCGGCCATGACCGCGGGCGCCGAGCTTTGCGCCAGCGGCATTTCGATTCGAGACCGGTTTGTCTCCGCGGCCGACGTACGCGCCTTGCGGGAGTGTGCGCGGGCGCGCGAGGCGCGCGGGGAATTCGCGCCCGCCCGCGTCGGCGGACAGGGCAGGGAGCTGCGGCACGAGCACATCCGCGGCGATTTCACCTGCTGGCTGCGCGAGCCTTTGCTGCCGTCGGAACGCTCGCTCCTCGGGCGCATGGAAAGTTTGCGCGCGCAGCTGAACCGCGAAGCGTTCTTGGGCTTGTTCGAGCTCGAGCTGCACTATGCGAGGTATCCGGCCGGCGCGGCCTATAGCCGTCATGTGGATCAGCCGGTGGGCAGCACGCAGCGTACCTTGTCCGTGGTGCTGTATTTGAATCCCGGCTGGCAGGCCGCGGACGGCGGTGTCTTGAGAGTGCACCACGCGAACGACGCTTTTGTCGACATTGAACCGCTCGCCGGGCGGTTGGTTTTCTTTCTGACCGCCGGCTGCGAGCACGAAGTGCTGCAGGCGCGGCGCGAGCGCATGAGCATCAGCGGCTGGTTCCGCGCTCGCGAGCCGTAACTATCTGATTTTATTTTAAATAACTGCGCGCTCACGACTGCAAAGGTGAAATCAGTATAGTGAGAGAGCGATGCAACACCCTCTTCAGTACCGGCGTGCAGCCATCCAGGGCTGCGCGCGTGCCACGCGATCGCAGGCGCATTAGCCGCGATGCGCCTGCCGTCGCTCAAATTTTTGAAGACCTTCCAGGTCGCGGCGCGGCTGCAGAGCTTCAAGGCCGCGGCGGAAGAACTCTTCGTCACGCCATCCGCCATCAGCCATCAAATCAAGGCGCTGGAGGCGCAGCTTGGCGTGAGTCTGTTCCAACGCGGCGTACGTACGCTGACACTGACCGATGCGGGCAGAAACTATCTGGAGCACATCAACGACATCTTCTCCAAGCTCGAATCGGTCACGGAGCAGCTGCAGGTGCGCTATGGCCGCACCATCATCCGGCTGAACGTGCCCTCCTTTTTTGCCAACGAACTGTTGCTGCCGAGGCTGGCCTCGTTTACCCAGGCGCGCGAAGAGACCGACATCCGCATCGAAACGCACTTTTCTGCGCCAAAGACGCATCCGCCGGAGGCGGATCTGTCCATCGTCGTGGGTGCCGGTCCCTGGGACGGCCTGGTGGTGCACGAACTGTTCGCGCAAAATTTCATCGCGGCCTGCTCTCCGGCATTCCTGTCGGACAATCCCATCGACACCTACGCGGACCTCAACGGCAAGACGCTGCTGCTGCATGAAGAGCGTCGCGAAGCCTGGGAGAAGTGGGCCGCCGGGTTCGGGATAGAACCCATCAAGCCCAATCGGCTGGTGCGTCTCGATACCATGTCCGCGGTGGTGCGTGCTGCGGAGCAAGGTGTGGGAGTGGCGCTGGTGCCCTCGAGATTGAGCGCCGATCGCTTCAAGGCGGGCGGTTTGATAAAATTATTCGCAGCCGAGCTGACCACCAATGAGAGTTACTACCTCCTGCACCGGCCGGAGGACCGTGCGCGCGAGGATTTGCAGGAACTGACGCGCTGGATCTTGAGCGAGTGCCGCGTCGCCTGATCGCGCGATGCTTGAGCAGAGCGCCGCGCTCCATGAACAATTTATCATTTGTTCAGGCTCGAGACGCGCGCTAGCGTGGCGATAGGGAGGTGGGGATTTGGTATCAGACGAGGATTACCACCATGAACTTCCGGACGCTCCTTCTTAGCGCAGCATCGATCGCGGCATTTGCACCCGCCGTTTCCCAGGCTGCCATCCACAATGCGCCGCTCACTGCCTGCACGCGCGCTTTCGCCGCGAGACTATCGGCCACCGCAGCCTTGCCCGCATTCAAGTTGGTGTATATCGATCAGCCGGGAAGCGCGATCGATGAATACTACAACGAACACAATTATACCTTCGAGTTGCAGGCTCGCGACTTGAAGACGGGTGCGATTCTGTCCAGCGCAACGTGCACCACCGATATGCGCGGCACTCAGGTCGCGTTCAGCGCGCCGCCGTTGACGCCAGGCGGCCCGCTGGCGACGTTCGCCGCGAACTGAGCGGCGCCTACGGCCTGGCCAGAGGCCGCCGGCCGGCGTATAAATCCGTTTTCGCTTATCGAGAGGACGGATGACGAACGCCGCGGTGGAACTGGTGGTTGCGGTTTCCGAAAACGATGTGATCGGCCGCGCCAACCAACTCCCGTGGCGCTTGCCCGCGGATCTCAAACATTTCAAAAACCTGACCATGGGGCATCCCATCCTCATGGGCCGCAAGACCTACCAATCGATCGGCAAGGCTTTGCCGGGCCGGACCAACTGGGTCCTGAGCCGCTCGAACGATTTCGCGCCGCCGGACTGTCGGGTGGTGCGCACGTTGCAAGAAGGCCAATTCGGTGCGGCGGGCGCAGCGTCCCTCATGGTGATCGGCGGCGCCGAGGTCTATCGGCTGTGCCTACCGCACGCGGTGCGCATTCACCTCACGCTGGTGCACACCAGAATTAGCGGCGGCGACACGTTTTTCAGCGCCTGGCGCGATCCGGAATGGACCGAGTCGGGACGCGAACGCCACGAAGCCGATGAAAAAAATGCCTACGCCTACAGTTTCCTGACCCTGGATCGCGCGCGGCGCAGCGCGCCGGCCTAGCCCTGGCCCGGCGTGCGGGCTCAGCGCCCGCTCGCCGCGTCGGTCTGCAGCGGCGGCAGGCGGTCGTCGATCTCATGCTCCGCACGCACGAAATCAACCTGCGCCAGCGTACCGACCGCACCGCGCGTCAAGTCGGCGAGGATTTCAGTCTGGATCGCGCCGCGCCGCTGCGCGGTGAGGTAGGGAATCTCATGGTGGAACATCACCATGGAGTAGCGCGGAATGAATCGCCGCGGAAATCGCCGTTCGAGTTCCAGGGACGAGCGCCTGCTGCAGCTGAAATTTCGGGTCGGCGACGTGCTCGCGCATTTCCAGGTAATTTTCGAGCGCCATGGCGGCGATGGCATCGGTGTTCGGCTTGCGGGCGGCGCCGAATTCGGCGAACACCGCTTCCCATGAGCCATGCCGGCGCAGCGCAGGCATCGAACTCTACGCAGTCCTCGAAGCAGCAATTCATGCCCTGGCCGTGGAAGGGAACGATGGCGTGCGCGGCGTCGCCGATCAGCGTCGCGCGTGCGCCGCACGTGCCATGGCTGCGCGTGCGACGGTGCCCAGAAATCCCGTCGGGTGGTCGCTGAACTCCGCCACGCAGTCCGGCATGAGCGCGCGTGCATCGGGAAAATTCGCGCGTCAAAAACTCATCGACGCCGCCGCCGTCGTCGCAGGCTCGCGAAGCTCACGGCGCCGCGCTTCGGCAGGAACAGGGTGGCGGTGAAGCTGCCGTCCTCGTTCGGCAGCGCGATCAGCATGTAGCCGCCGCGCGGCCAGATATGCAGCGCATCGCGGTCATGCCGATAGCTGCCGTGCGGCCCCGCCGGGATCGTACAGTTCCTTGTAGCCATGTTCGAGGTCGATTTCCCGCGCCTCGATCAGCCTGCGCGCCGCCATGCGCCGGCGCATCGCGGAGCCGGCGCCGTCGGTGGCGAGCAGCGGCTGCATGGGCAACCTCGCAGTACCCGATCGTCGCGAGGTCCCGAATCCGCGCGGTATGGCGCTTCGAAATCCGCGCCCTCGAGGCGATGCTCGAAGTGCAGCCGCACGCGCGGCCGGCGCGGCCGCACTTCGAGCAGCGCTGGTTGAGGCCGATGCCGGGATACGGAATAAATGACCTCGTGGGGCCGCTGTCCATAGGGCTGGAAGGCGGTCGTCGCGGTTCTCGTCGTGAATGCAGCCTGCCGCGCATGGGCAGCAAGTGCGGCCTGACGGCGTCGAAGCACGCCCGCGCCTGGAGCGCATGGATGCCGCGGTCGGCCAGCGCCAGATTGATGGATCGGCCCGCGCCGGCCGGCGCGTGCGCGCGGGTCCGGCCGGCTTCGTAGAGCGTCACCTCGAGTCCGCGCCGCGCCAGCAGAATGGCCAGCAACGCGCCGGTGGGTCCCGCGCCGACGATGTGACCGGATCATCGAGGATGTCACGGCGCAACGCCCGCGCCAGCACGTCGACCGCGGCGAACACGTCGCCGAAAGAATTGTACAGCGGAATCGGCGCGCAGCCGCAGCACATCGGGCTCGCGCCAATCGCCGATCACGCCCGCCGCGGTCGAGGCGCTCGTGACAGCGCCGCGCTTGCGGCGGCCGGCCGCGCCAGCCGCAGGCTCAGTTGGCAGCCGCGCTGCTCCGGTCGCGCCGGGGTGATGATCTCGACCTGCGCCCGGCAGCCGCTCCTCGATGAGACGCTGCATGAAGCCGGTCAGCGCCACGGACTTCGCGCGCAAGGCGCGCATGCCGGCGCGCTCGAAAGATTTCCAGCGAGGCCAGCAGCGGCGCCGGCGGACAGCACCGGCGGATTGCTGATCTGCCAGCCTTCCGCGCCCGCGATCGGGTCGAAATGCGGGTCCCATCCGAAAGCGCGTGCGCCTTGTCATGCCCCCACCAGCCGGCGAAGCGCGGCAGATCGCGACGTTTCGCGCATGGCGCTCGTGCACGAAGCAGCCGCCGACCGCGCCGGGGCCGGCGTTCAGATACTTGTAGCTGCACCACACGGCGAAATCGGCGCCCCAGTCGTGCAGATTGCAGCGGCATATTGCCGACTGCGTGCGCGAGATCGAGCCCCACGCGCGGCGCCGGCGCGCGCGCGCCGCCGCGATCAGCGGCGCAGATCGAGCAGCTGTCCGGTGAGATATTGCACGCCGGGCAGCAGCACGAGCGCCAACGCGGCCGCCTTCCCGCTCGATGCGCTCGATGATATCCTCGGTCCGCAACGTATGCTCGCCGGGCCGCGGCTCGACTCTCGATCAGATGCGTCTCGGCGCGAGGCCATGAAATTCGAGCTGCGAAGCGACGGCGTAGCGATCCGACGGGAACGCGGATTTCTCGATCAGCACCGCGTTGCGCTCGCGCGTCGGGCCGAAGAAGCTCACCATCATCAGGTGCAGATTGACCGTGAGCGAATTCATCGCCACGACTTCGCCTGCATGGCGCCGGCCAGCGCGGCCAGCCCCGGCGGCCGCGCGCTCGTGATAGGGAATCCATGGCCGCGTCGGCGGCGTGGATGGCCGAGCACCCCCAGGCGCCGCCAGTCGTCGAGCTCCTGTTCGACGTATCCCGGCCGCGGATTCGGCTGCAGCCCGAGCGAATGGCCGCACAGATACACGCAGCTTGCGGCCGGCGGCGTCGTGCGGATGATGAAATTCCTGCGCAAAATCGCGCGAGCGGGTCGCGCGCGTCCCGAGCCTCCGCCTGCGTCGGCGCTGAGGATCGTCGCGCGGTCAGGCGGGCGCCTGCATGACTGTGCCGCAGACGCTGCAGGTGCGGCGCGCCAGCTCGGAATAAAAGCGCGAGAAGATTTCCGGCAGCTGCGTTTCGATGTCGGCACGGCGACGCGCTCCAGATACAGCAGTTGTCCGCAGTTTTCGCAATACCAGGAGAAACCGTCCAGTTCGTCCGGACCGCGCCGCCGCTCGACCACGAGCCCCGACGCTGCCCGCGGGACGCTGCGGTGAATGCGGAACTTCCGCCGGCAGCAGGAACATCTCGCCCGCGCGGATGGGCACATCGACCATGCGGCCGTCCTGCACGGTCTTCAGCACCATGTTGCCTTCGATCTGGAAGAAGAACTCCTCGCTGGGATCGTGGTGATAGTCCTTGCGGGAATTCGGACCGCCCACCGCCATGACGATGAAGTCGCTGTCCTGCAAACAGCAGCTTGTTGCCCACCGGCGGCTTGAGCAGCGCGCGATTCTGTTCGATCCATCGATGTAAATTGAAGGGCGGAATGGCGGCCATGGGACCATTATAGCCGGCGCTGAACTTCGTTGCGTTCGATACAGTCAAACCGGCTCTGGAGGCGGTATGCGGTCATTTGTGGATCATTGTGGGCGCCGGGTTGCTGTCTGCGCTGCCGCTGCGGGCGGCTGAGCCGCTCCTGGCAGTCCGTTTCCGGCGGTATGGAAGGAGCATCACCTCGAGTTCTTCTACATGGGCCGTACGGCGCGCTATTCCTGCCAGGGCTTGCGCGACAAGATGCGCTCGCATGCTGCTTGGATCTGGGCGCGCGCCGCGATCTGCAGGTTGCGGTGCTCGCGCTGCAATGAGTCGGCGCCCTTGGGCCGCGGCTGACCTGGGCCCACGCTTGGACCTGACCTTTTCCGCGCCCGCATTGCCGGACGCGTCCGCCAAAGCCGCTGCGGCCGGGCGACCTGGCGGCCGTGGACGCGCGCTTTGAACCGTTCACCCTGACCAGCGACGCGTTTCACAACTACGGGCGTTGGCGACTGTGAACTTGTCGAGGAGTTCGCGCGTCGACATCCTGCCGCACTTCAGCACGAGAGACATGCAAGCAGGACATCACCTGCGTGCCGTTTCAGGCGAGCGGCAGCCGTTTCCTGGTCCGCGGCGAGATCTTGCGGGCGGTGAGGAGCCTCACCGGCAATTGAACCTAGGATTCCTCGGCGGGGGCCTGCGCTGCGGCGCAAGGCACCTGCACCGGTCGGCGTCCGGGACGTCCAGCCGCAGCGCGGTCAAGCGCCTCCCCACACGCAACCGGTGTCGAGGCCGGTCACGTCCGCGTTTCTGAAAAAACCCAGTGTCGACCAGTGTCCGAAGACGATGCGCGGTCCGCGCCAGCGCGCCTCGCGGCGCCTCGAACCATGGGATCGAGCGATCTCGCGCTGCGCCTTTTTCGGCGATCCCTTGGCGCGAAGCTCCAAGCGGCCCTCCGCGTCGACGTAGCGCAGGCGGGTGAAGCAATTCACGATGAAGCGCAGCGCTCCTCGCCCTCGAGCGCCTCGTCCCAGCGATCCGGCTGATCGCCGTACATGTTCTCGAACAGCTTGGCGGATTGCGCCGCAGCGCCTGCTCGAACTCACGGGCGCAGTCGCCGCGCCGTCCCAGATCCCATTGCGGCGCCAGGCCCGGCATGCAGCATGCCCAGATTCAGCGCCGCATCTTCGTGCAGCAGCGGCCGCCCGGCAGCCACTCGAGCAGGCATGGCGCGATCCGGCGCGGCCAGGATGTCATCGAGCGTGTCGTCGCGCGCGCCGGCGCGACCGCCATGCGCCACCGCCAGCAGGTGCAGATCGTGATTGCCGAGCGTGACGGTCGGCGGCATCGCCCAGCGCGCGGATGCGGCGCAGCACCTCGAGCGAATCGGGGCCGCGATTCACCAGGTCGCCGACGAACCAGAGCCGGTCGCGGTCCGGCCGAGAAGCGCAGGGCCTCGAGCAGGTCGCCGAGCTCGGCGTCGCATCCCTGCACGTCGCCGATTGCGTAGAGCGCCATCAGCCCCTTCGGTTAGTGCAGCACCCCGGGCATCGCCAGACGGAACGGCGCGATCGGGCGCGTCGAATTGCTGCCCGTTGTCGGCCACCATCTGATAGCTGCCCTGCATGGTGCCGACCGGAGTTTCGATGACGGCGCCGCTCGAATAGCGAAATCCCTGGCCCGGCTTCAAGTACGGCTGTTCGCCCACCACGCCGTCGCCGCGCGTTTCCTTCACGTTGCCGTTGGCATCGGTGATGATCCAGTGGCGCGTCAGCAGGCGCGCCGGCACCTGGCCTTCGTTGCGGATCGTGATGGTGTAGGAGAACACGAATCGCTTGTCGCGCGGATCGGATTGATCCTCGATGTAGGCGGTCTCCACCTCGACGCTGATGCGGGTTCGTCGGTTCGGATGTCATGACTGCGATGCATCAGCTCAAGCGGACCGCAACACGTCGCAATGCGCGGCATGCAGAACGGTGTCTTCGGTGAAATTGACCAGGATGGCCAGGCCATGGCGCTCGCGGCTGCCGAGCACGATCAGATCCGCCCGCTCCTCGCCGGCCACGCGCAGAATTTCCGCCTTGGTGTTGCCGGTCTCGACGCGGCCCGTGGCGCGCGCCAGCCCCAGCCGCGCGATGAGCTCGTCGAGCTTTGCGCGTGAGCGCGCTGCACCAGATTCTCCTCGATTCGCACCGTCGGCATCAGCGTTTCGCCCATGCGGCTCGACCGGCACGAACTCGACCACGTGCAGGATCGACGATCGCGGCATTCGGAGTGCGCGGCCATGTTGCGGCCCGCGGTGAACACCTGTTCGCTGTCCTCGGACAGATCCAACAGCACCAGCATTTTCTGTAATCCGCCATGCGCCGTTCCAGTATAGCGCGACCAGCCGAGAGTGAAGTGGGCGGCGAGCAGGCCGAACTGCGCGGGATCGAGCGTTTCGCGGCCGGAGTTGCGGATCGATGCCGCAGGCTTCGATGTCCTGCGCGCGTGAGCAAGCCCTTCAGAGCCGTTGCGCAGAGTTTTGCGCCGGTGGGAGAACGCGGCCGTGACCAGGGTGCGCAGCGCGCCGTCGGTGCCGATGTCGAAGCGGGGTCCGGAGCGTGGGCCGCAGGCGTACGACCGCGGACCATACCTTGGGCGCGCGGCTTGAATGCGCCGGGGCCGACATCGAACAGCCGTTCGACCTCCGCGTACGGCCGCCGAGCATGACCGTGAGCCGCCCATATTCCTTGTTCCGCCGGCTGCGCGGCCATGCGGTCCACGACTTCCTTCTGCAGCATGAAGTGCATGTCGCGCGATCGCCGCCGCGCTGCGCCAGGAGACGAAACAGCAGCGGCGTGGAGATGTTGTAGGGCAGATTGCCCGACGATGCGCAGCGGCGCGCCCGTCGCCGCGCAAGCGCTCGAAATCCGTCTCGAGCGCATCCCCGACGTGCACGCGCAGGCGCCGTGCCGCGCGCGCGGATCGGCGCGCAGCGCCGCCGGCCAGGTCGCGGTCGATTTCGATCACATCCAGGCTGCTTGGCGCGCTCCAGCAGGCCCCAGGTGAGCGCGCCGCGGCCGGGGCCGATCTCGACGATCCGTTCGCCCGCCGCGGGCGCGACGGCATCGACGATGCGGCGGATGACCGCCGGGATCGTGCAGGAAGTGCTGGCCGAAGCGCTTACGGACCGGCATGACGCCGTGCCCGCCAGCTCGATGGCCAGCGCCAAGGCGGCGCGCAAGCTTCCGGCGTCCGCCTTGCCGGTGCGCGCCAGGGTGAGCGCGGTGCCGTGATCCACGCTGGTGCGCAGAATGGGCAGCCCCAAGGTCACATTCACCGCATGGCCGAAGCCGTCGTGCTTGATCACCGGCAGTCCCTGGTCGTGGTACATGGCGACGATGACGTCGACCGTGCTCAGGAAGCGCGGGCGTAAAGGCGGTGTCGGCGGGCATCGGGTCCGTGCAAGTTCAGCCCTTCGGCCCGCAAGCTCCTGCGATCACCGGTTCGATCACGTCGATCTCCTCGCGGCCCAGATGGCCGGACTTCGCCGGCGTGCGGATTCGAGCCCCAGAACGCGCGATCCGCGGCGAGCTGCAAGGCGAAATGCCGTTCCAAGTCCGTGGCCACGATGCGCAAGGTGGCGCGCAGCCGCTCCCGCGTGATGGCGCGCGGCACGTCGGCGAGCGCCAGGTGCGTGGTCACCAGCGCCACCCGCAACGTGATCGTCTGATCAGCAGCATCACCGGCAGCGCCGCGCGGGTTCGCTCGGCGAGGTATTCGGTGTGGCCGCGTGAACGCGAAGCCGGCGTCCATCAAGGTGCTCTTCTGCACCGGCGCGGTCACCATGGCCGCAAACTCGCCGTTCATGCAGCCGTCGCAGGCGCGATCGAGCATCTCGATCACATAGGCGGCATTGCGCGCATCCGAGCATGCCCGGCGCACCACCGGGCGGCGGTCGGCATGTGCAGCACCTTGAGCATGCCCGCGCGATGCGCGGTTCGGGGCCGCTGGAGGAGTCGTAGCGTTCGAGAGTGCAGCGGCAGTCCCAGCGCCGCGGCCGTGGCCGCCAGCAGCGTCGGCATCGCCGGCGACCACGAGGTCGGCCTCCCAGTCGCTTTGCGCCAAACCGCACGCAGGCATCCGGCCCGACGCCGGCGGGTTCTCCCGATGTGATGACGATGCGCGGTATGATACACCGCGGTGCGCGCCTACATCTTGATTTCGACGAAGGCCTCGTCGCGCAAGCGGCGCAGCCACAACTCGGTCTCTTCGTCCGCCTTGCTCTCGCGGATGGCGGCAAAGGCCTTCTGCCGGCGCACATCGTCGGTGCTGTCGTAGGTGCGGGTGCCCAGCATCTGCACGATGTGCCAGCCATAGCGGGTCTTGAACGGCTGGCTGATCTCGTTCGGTTTCAGATTGGCGATCGCCTTGTCGAATTCGGGCACGAATGTGCCCGGCCCGCGTCCAGCCCAGATCGCCGCCGTCGGGCGCGGAGCCGGGATCCTCGGAGGTGGTCGAGGCGATGCCGGCGAAATCCTCGCCGTTCAAGATGCGCTCGCGCAGCTTGGTGAGCTTCTCGCGCACCGTCGCATCGTCGTCCAGCTCGTTCGGCTTCATCAGAATGTGCCGCACGTGGATCTGATTGACGATGACCTGCGCCTCGCCGCTGCGCCGCTCGTTCAGCTTGACGATGTGAAAGCCGCTCGGCGTGCGAACCGGCGCGCTCACTTCCCCCGGCTTCATCTTGACCACCAGATCCAGGATGAACTGCGGCAGCTGGGTGCCCTTGCGCCAGCCGAGCTGGCCGCCCTCCAGGGCGGTCTGGCTGTTGGAGTTCGCGATGGCGAGCTGGCCGAAATCCTCGCCCTTGGCGGCGCGGGCGGCGATGTCTTGGCCTTGCGGGTGATCTCCTCGAGCTGCTGCGGCGTGGCGGCCTGCGGGCAGCGACAGCAGGATGTGCGAGACGTTGAATTCGTCGTTCGCGGCCTGCGCTCTGCTGGCGCGCCAGATACTGCTCGAGCTCATGCGGGCGAGACGTTGATGTGAGCGATCACGTCGCGCTGCCGCAGTGTGCTCAAGGTCAGCTCCTTGCGCATGCTTTCGCGGTACTGCTTGTAGTCGACTCCCTGGGCCGCGAGGGCGGTCGGCAGCTGGTCGAAGGGGATCTTGTTGCGCGCGGCGATCTCCTGCAGCGCGCCGTTCAACTGCTCGTCGGAAATCGTCAGCCCGACGTGCTTGGCGCGCTGGGTCTGGATCTCCTGCAGCATCAGTCGGTCGAGCACCTGTTGCTGAGCACGCTCTGCGGAGGGCAGCTCGACCTTCTGTTCCTGCAGCCGCTTGGTCGACCGCCGCCATCTGCTCGTCGAGCTCGCTCTTAAGAACCAAGCCGTCATTGACGATGGCCGCGATGCGGTCGAGCAGCTCGCCGTGAACGCCGATATCGCGGGTCTGCGCAAGACGACGGCCGGCGAGCAGCAGCAGTATTGCGCGGCGAGAATCAGGTACGCAAAAGTCTGGAAAAGTTTACGCATAGGTCAGAAATCGTTACAGGATCCCAGCCTGGTCCGGCTAATGGGCGTCGCGGGTCGCGGGTCGAGTAGCCGCTGATCTACTGTTCGCAGGAAGGAGTCCGCACGCTTTCCGACCGAACTCAAGCCGGTCAGTTCCAATTGTAATGCAATCGAGGTGTCCAGTGCGCCCCGGCCGTCTGCCCGGTCGGATCTCAAGTAGCGGCGCTGCACCACCTGGATCCGCCAGCAGCAGCTTTTGTACTCGAAACCCGCCACTTGCTCGATGGTTTGACGGTCCTGGAGGGAATAGACCCAGCGCCCGACGGTGTTCCAGTGGCTCGCGATCGGCCAGGCGAAGGAGCCGTCCCATTGCTTGAGATATGCCCTTGCTGGAAGCGATAGCCGATATTCACCACCCGGCTGGGGTCCGGCCGGTACTGCACCGGAACCTCCGATTTCTCGGTCTGCGAGGTGTACGGGTTCCATTGGTAGTCGAGATTGACGCTCCGAGGTGCTTGTAGCCGTCACGATCCACTTCCGCCGACGATGTCCGAGGCCGGATAGGCGCCGAGGGTCTGCGAATCCAGTTGCAGCGGCTGTAGGCGGCCGGCGAGGCATGCTGTAGACATACTGCCCCGGGTAGTTGACATGAGGGCTGGCCGCGCGCATTCAGCAGCGCATCGCCCGGCAACGCCAAGGGGTTCACGAGCGGCACGTTGGGGACGAGCGCCGCGCCCGGGATCAAGGCATCCGCGGGAAGCCCGACGCGCGGCATCGAGAAATAGCGGATCTGGCCGATGGTCGCGGACAGGTACTGGGCGCCGGAGACGGTCATTGAACAGCCGCGTCGTCAGCCGCGAGCGCCAGTTGGTTGGCATCGCCGATGCGGTCGTCGCCGACATATCGATTGGTGCGGAACAGTTCGGTCAAGTTCAGATCGGGCAGTCCGCGTGTCGAATATCGGCAACTCGTCCTGATTGCGGTACGGCACGTAGCTGTACACCAGGCGCGGTTCCAGGTCTGCGTGCGCTGTCCCTGCGCGCCCGCGTCGCGCTCGAACACCAAGCCGGTATCCAAGCGCGCATAAGGCAGCGTCCGGGTCGGCGTGCTCGGAGTCCGCCGACGGCCGCATCCTGCAGATCGTACTGGGTGTAATGATAGCCGACCGCGGGCTCGAAAAAATAGCCCGGGCCGCGGTTCGACCAGCGTATCTTCGGGCGACAAATTCAGCCTGCACGCCGGTGGGCCCGACGCCGCGCAGGAAATTCACCGCTTCGCTGTCGAACGCCAATTCGAAATTGCTGCCGCCGATCGGAACAGCGCGTTCGCCTGACGCGCGGCACGCGCGAGTAGGGCCGGCTCCGTGTCGGGCACCGAGATGTCGATGGTCTGAAAGTTTTGCAGCTGCGCCGCGGATCCGCCAGACATCGTCGTAATACAGAAGACTCCGCGCGCCGCTCCAGGAAGGTGACGCTGGTCTGTTCCGAGCCCACGGCGAAGTCTCTCGAAGTAGTTGCTGTCGCTGACGCTGGCGATGTCGGTGTCGAAACGCAGGCCCGGCGCGAGGTTGGTCATGTCGGTGATGCGCACGTAGGCTGCGGTCGCTGTGCTCGATGCTGCTTGTCGTTCGGCAGGAAAGTTCTCCTCGATCTGGCCGCGCGAGTCCGCGGTCAGGATAGCGGAATCCGCCGCCGAGCTGCACGCCGCGCCGGGACAGCACGCCGGGCGTCAAGGTCATGTCGTAGTTCGGCGCGAGATTGAAGTAGTAGGGCACCTCCAGCTCGATAGCCGTTGCTGCCCGAATGACCAAAGCTCGGGAACAGCAGGCCGCTCTTGCGCTCGTCGCCCAGGGGAAACGAGATGTAGGGCGTGTAGAAAACCGGCACGTCCTTGAAGCGCATCACGACCTGGTGCGCGACGCCCTGCTGCGCGCTCGGTGTCGAGCTTGATCGAGGAGGCCTGCAAGCATCCAATCCTCGTTGCCGACCGGGCAGCTGGTGTAGCGCACCTTCGCAAGGCGCACCTTGCCGTCCGGCTGCACTTCCATGTCCTTGGCGAAGCCGCGGCCGTTGCGATCGAAGATCTGAAAGTTGGCCCGGTCGAAATTCGCCGCCGCCTCAGGCTATCGTAGGCTGCCGGAGTCGCTGGTACGCCGCAGCCTCGGATCCTCGAAATCCACCGTGCCCTTGACCGTCGACCTTGTCCGTGTCCTGTAGTCGTAGGTGACGCGATTCCGCCGAGACGCTGCGCTGGTCCTGGTCGACCTGACACGTGCCCGGTCAGCACGGCGAATCCGTTGGCGTGCAGATCGAATGCGCCGTCGCTGTCGATGCGAATGCGATGGTCGTCGGCGGCGCACTGGCCGCTTCGGCCGCGCGTGGTTGCGCTTCGGCGGGCGCCGGGCACATGTCGGCCGCGCGAGCCGCGCGGCGCCGGCGAGGCAGCAAGACGGACGGCCAATGCGGCTTGGAAGCTCGATGAAGCGCTATGGACAAAATGCGTTCGCCTTAGTCGGTATACTTGCGATCGCCGCATTTGCGGTGGTCCGAATGGTCAAGCATGGGTGTAACGGATGCAAGCGATTCCCGCCTGGCGGACTTGACGCGATGGGTGGTCGAGGATCTGGGATTTGCCGGCGGCCGGATCGCGCCGGCCTCCGCGGATGCGAGTTTCCGCCGATATTTTCGCGTCACCCGCGGTGCCGATTCCTACATCGTGATGGATGCGCCGCCCGACAAGGAAGACCTCGAGCCCCGTTCGTCAGCGTGGCGCGGAGTCGCTCGGGGGCATCGGGCTTGAACGTGCCCGTGGTGCTGGCGCTGCGACATGCGAGCGCGGGCTTTCTGCTGCTGTCGGATCTTGGCATCGCGCCAATATCTCGATGCGCTTGCCGCAGGACGGCGACGTCGATCGCGCTCTACGCGGACGCGCTCGGCGCGCTGCGTGCGTCATGCAAACCGCGGCGGCGCGGCCGCGCGCGCGGCTTGCCGCGCTACGATCGCGCCCTGCTGCATGCGCGAAATGGAGCTGATGCCGGAATGGTTCCTCGCGCGCCATCTCGGGCTGACGCTCGCGGCCGCGCGAGCGCGCGATGCTCGACCGGCTTGTTCGAGGCCTCGTCGCGCAGCGCGCGCTGGCGCAGCCGGCCTGACTTTCGTGCATCGCGACTACCACTCGCGCAATCTGCTGGTGACCGAGGCAGACAATCCCGGCGATCCTGGATTTCCAGGATGCCGTGCGGGGTCCCGTGACCTACGATTTGGTATCGCTGCTCAAGGATTGCTACATCGCCTGGCCGCCGGCGCGCGTGCAGCGGCTGGGCTGCTCGCATACCGCGAGCGTCTGCTCGAAGCGGGCTTCGCGCTCGACGCCGAGCGAGGCGCAGTTCATGCGCTGGTTCGACCTGATCGGACTGCAACGGCACATCAAGGTGCTCGGCATTTTCGCGCGGCTCTGTTCTATCGCGACGGCAAGCCGCAGTATCTGCAAGGACTTGCCGCGCGTGCTCGCCTACACGCGCGACGCGGCGCGCATTACCCCGAAACCGCGCGCATTTCGCCGAGTTCATCGTCGACGCCGCATCGATCGGCGGCTTCGCAGCCGCGCAGGCGCGCGCGCGCGGGCGTGAGGCCGGGCGTGCAGTGGCGGAGCGACGCGCTGCCAGCGTCGCGCGGCGATGATCCTGGCGGCCGGACGCGGCGAGCGCATGCGGCCGCTGACCGACGCGACGCCGAAGCCGCTGCTGCGCGGTGCACGGCAAGCCGCTGATCGAACATCACCTCGAGCGCTTGCGCGCAGGCCGGAATCGAGCGGATCGTCATCAATCTGGCGTGGCTCGGCGGACAGATCCGCGAGCATCTGGGAGACGGCGCGCGCTACGGCGTCGCGCATCGACTACAGCGAGGAAGCGCCGCAGGCGCTCGAGACCGGCGGCGGCATCTTTCGCGCGCTGCCGCGGCTCGGGCCCGCGCCTTCCTGGTCGTCAACGGCGATATCTACACCGACTTTCCCGTTCGAGACGCTCGGGATCGCGCTGCGCCGGACGATGCGCATCTGGTGCTGGTGCCGAATCCGCCGCAGCTATCCGAGCGGCGACTTCGGCCTGGAGACGGGGTGGCACTGGCCGGCGCCGCCGACTGGTACACCTTCGCCGGCATCGCCGTGTATCGTCCGGAGTTCTTCGCCGGCTGCGAGCGACGGCGTATTTCCGCTTGAAGCCGCTCCTGGCTGCGGTCCATGGCGGCCGACCGGTGCTCGGCCGAGCTCTACGCGGGGCTCGTGGGAGGATGTCGGTACGCCGGAGCGGCTGCGGCCTGAATGCGGCGACCCTCAATCGCGGCCAGCCGATTCAGGTATCGGCGCAATTGCCGGCATCGGCCGGATCCGACGCAACCGCACCGACCGCCGGTCAGGAGCGGCGAGAAATACCTGACGCCGCAAGGCTTTACGGCGATCAAGGACGGCATCAAGCCAGGCGCGGCCGCCCAGCCGTCCGCGATGCGCGCAAGCCGCCGTGGCTGCGCGCGCCGCTGGCCGCCGGCGCCGCATTCGGTGCGGTCAAGCAGATCGTGCGCGAGCACCGGCTGAGCACGGTCTGCGAGGAGGCGAAGTGCCCGAACATCGGCGAGTGCTGGAACGCCGGCACCGCCACCATCATGCTGATGGGCGCGGTTTGCACCCGCGCCTGCCGCTTCTGTGCGGTCGATACCGGCAATCCGCGCGGCTGGCTCGATGCCGAGGAGCCGCAGAACGTGGCGCGCTCGGTCGAGCTCATGCGGCTCAAATACGTGGTGCTGACCTCGGTCGATCGCGACGACCTGCCGGACGGCGGCGCGGCGCACTATGCGGCGGCGATTCGCGCGATCAAGGCGCGCAACCCGCGACACCGCGGTCGAGGCGCTCACGCCGGATTTCCAGGGCGTGCTCGCGCGACGTGCATACGGTGGTCGATTCGGGCCTGGATGTGTTCGCGCAGAACGTGGAGACGGTCGAGCGCCTGACCCATCCGGTGCGCGATCCGCGCGCCGGCTATCGAGCAGAGCATCGACGTGCTGCGCGCGGCCAAGGCGCATCGACCCGTCGTGCTCACCAAGACCAGCCTGATGCTCGGGCTCGGCGAGACCGATGCGGAAATTCGCGCAGACCATGGTGGATCTGCGCGCGGCGGCGGTCGATATTCTGACGCTCGGGCAGTATCTGCGCCCGACGCCGAATCATCTTGAGCGTGGAGCGATTCGTCACGCCCGCGGAGTTCGACGCGCTACCGCGAGTGGGCGCTGGAGCTGCGGCTTTCTCGAATGCGTCTCCGGGCCCTCTGGTGCGCTCGAGCTACCGCGCGGAGCAGGCGCTGGCGCGCAACAACGCGGGCCTCGAGCAACGGGCCAGGCGCTGGTGCCGCCCGGGCTCTCGCCGATGCCGCGAGGCATGCGCTTGCGCGGCTCGCCGCTGATCCGCCATCTCGGGCTCGCTCCCTACGAGCCGACCTGGCGGGCGATGCAGCAGCTTCACCGACGAGCGCGACGGGTCGACTCGCGATGAGATCTGGTATCGCTCGAGCACCCGCCGGTATTCACGCTGGGCCTGAATGCCGAGCCGCGAGCATCTGCTGCGCGCCGGCGACATCCCCGTGGTGCAGATCGACCGCGGCGGCCAGGTGACCTATCACGGGCCGGGCCAGCTGGTGATCTATCCGCTGATCGATCTGCGCCGGCGCTCGCTCGGGGTGCGCGATTTGGTGGTGGCGCTGGAGAACGCCGTCATCGACTACGCGGCCGAGCTTGGGCATCGACGGCGCAGCGGGCTCGCGCGAAGCGCCGGGCGTCTATGTCGGCGGCGCCAAGCTCGCCAGCGTCGGACTGCGAATTCGCCGCGGCGCGAGCTATCACGGCATGGCGCTCAATGTGTCGCTCGATCTGGAGCCGTTCGAGCGCATCAATGTGTGCGGCTATCGCGGATCTTGCGGTCACGCGGCTCGCGGATCTCGGCGGTCGCGCGAGCGTGCGGAGCCGTGGCGCAGGGGCTGCTGCCGCATCTGCTGCGGCGGTTGGGTTGACGCCGCAGCCGTCGCGGCACCTCGCGCGCCTCACAGCGCCATCAACACCGACTTGCAGGCGGTCAACTCGCGATAGATCGCGTCGAGCTGCTCCCGGCTGGTCGCGTGCACCGTGTAGGTCAGCGCCAGGAAATTCCCGTCCGCGCTGGTGCGCGTCCGGATGCTGGCATTCGGGCATGCGGCCCCGCATGGCGCTCGACGATCGCGCGGGTGAGCGGCGCGCAGGTCGCTGTCGTGGCGGCCCATCACCTTGATGGGAAACTCGACTGGGAAAATCTCCGGTTGCGCCGTCGCTCATAGCGCCGGCGTTCCGGCGAGTTCGCGGATGTAATCGGCGAAGGCGGCGTGCATGCGCCTGAACAGCGGTCCCGGCTTGCCGTCGCCCACCGGCGCGCCGTCGAGGCTGGTCACCGGCAAGTACGCCGCGCGTGGAGAATGCCAGCCAGATCTCGTCGGCGCCGCGCAGCTCGGCTTCGGCAATGCGCGCACGCTCGCGGCTGCGGATGCGCAGGCGATCCGCGAGCTCCGTCGACCACGTCGCGGGTCGTGCCCGGGAAGGATGTGATGGCCGTTGGGCGGCGTGCGAATCACGCCGTCGCTTGATCGACGTGCACGGTGGTCGAGGAGCCTTCGGTGAGCTCGCCGTTTTCCAGCATGATGGTCTCGAAGGCGCCGGCATCCGCGGCGAGCTTCTTGAGCAGAATATTGGCGAGCAGCGCGGTCGACTTGATGTCGCGCCGCGCCCAGCGCGTATCGGCGGCGGTGATGGCGCGCCACGCCCTGCTCGAGCAGCGCATGCGGCAGCGCTTCCAAGCGCGGTGGCGTAGGCGAACACGGTGGGCTTCGAGACCCTCCGGCCAGGCATGATTGCGGCCGAACTCGGCGCCGCGCGCTCACTTGCAGATAAAGATGATCGCCTCGCCGCCGAGTTGCGCGCAATCGAGTTCGCTGGCAGATCTGCGCCCAGTCGGCGTGCGGCATCGGCGGCGGCATGCGGATCGCCGGCAAGGCTGCGGTTCAGCCGGTCCAGATGCTCGCGCAGCCGGAACGGCCGCGCGCCGTAGACCGGCACGACCTCGTAGACCGCATCGCCGAACAGGAAGGCGCGATCGAGGGGCGACACCTCGCGCCTCCGCGAGCGGCAGGTAAGCACCGTTCAAGTAGCAGAGGGGCAGCGGACGCGGAACTTACGCGAACCACAGGCGAATGGTGTCGATCAGGCGCCGCCACCAGCCGCCGGCGGCGACCGCTTGTCAGCGGATGCAACGCGCACGGTCGCCAGCGTCTGCGTTGCCGGCGAACACGTGCACGGCTGCCGACATTCGCGTCCGGTGCGAGCGGCGCGATCAGCTTGGGCCGCGACATCGACCGCTGGTCTTGATGTCGCCGACTGCGCCGCGCGGCAGCGTGATGTAGAGATCATCCTTGATGCCCAACATCGACGGTGGGTTGGCCGCCTTCCAGACATGCGCGGTGGCGAGCTTCGGCGCCGCCCTTGACGACCAGCTTGGTGTCGTAAAAGGTGAAGCCGTAGTTGAGCAGCGCGGCGCTCGCGTTCTCGCGCCCCTTCATGCTGCTGGAGCCGAGCACCACCGACACCAGCGCATGCCGTCGCGCAGTGCGCCGAGGTCACCAGACAGAAGCCGGCGGAATCGGTGTGCCCGGTCTTCAATCCGTCGACGCTCGGATCCTTCTCCAGCAGGCCGTTGCGATTCTGCTGCTTGATGCCGTTGTGCTCGAACTCGCGCACCGAATAAGTATTTGTAGTACTGCGGGATAATCGCGGATCATGGCGATGGCCAGCAACGACATGTCGCGCGCGGTGGTGTAGTGGTGCGGCGAGGGCAGGCCGGAGCTGTTCTCGAAATGCGTTCCGACCATGCCCAAGCGCTTGGCGTTCGCATTCATGAGCTGCGCAAAGGTCTCCTCGGTGCCGGCGATGCGTTCGGCCAATGCGATCGTGGCATCGTTGCCCGACTGCACGATCATGCCGAGGATCAGGTCGTTCGACGGACACCGGCTTGCCCAGCTCGATGAAGGTGCGCGAGCCCTCGGAACGCCAGGCATGCTCGCTGACCGTCACCTGGTCCTCGAGCTTGAGCTTGCCGGCCGCAGCTCCTGAAACACGATGTAGGCCGTCATCAGCTTGGTGAGGCTGGCCGGCTCCATGCGTTCGCGTCGCATCGCTCGCCGCCAGAACCTTGCCGGTCTGATAGTCGACCACGATGTAGGCGCGCGCATCGACCTGGGCGGGTTCGGAATGGCCATTCCCGCCACCACCGGTACGGACACCGCGGGCGTGGCGCGGCCGCGCGGCGGGTGCCGCCGTCGGCGCAGCCGCAGCATGTCTATGGTGAGGCTTCGCGGCCCAACAAGTTGCGCTGAAGAGCGCGGCAAAGCTCAAGCTGACAAGAACGGAACGAACCATGGTTGATGCATACCCCAATGAAATGGCCGGCTATATTACGGGATCGCACGGCCGGCAATAGCGATCAGTCGAGTGCCAGATGCGCGTCGCTGATGCCGGCGCGCTCGAGCGCCGCGACGATGCGATCGAACTCGGCAACGTCCGGCACGGGACCGATGCGCACCCGGTACATTCTGCGGCCCGCGATTTCATCGTCGCGGACGAATACCTGGCCGTAGCCGCCGCCGCGCAATTTTTCCGCAGGCGTTGCGCGTTCGCTGGATCGGCTGAAGGCGCCTGCCTGAATGAAGAGCACGCGCGGCACTGGAACGGTCGACACATCGCCGCCGTTTCCGACCGCTGTCTCGGAAGGCGGCGTGGCGGTGAGCGGTGCGGCAACGGGTGCCGCCGCGTTGGGCGCGCGAGCGGGGGCCGCCCCCTGCGCCAGCAGCGGCGCGTTCGCCGGCTCGAGGCTGCGGACCTCCACCATGGCGGTGCCGTTGCGCAGCATGTCGAGCTTGTACGGCCGCGGTGTAGGAAAGATCGATGATGCGATTGCCCACGAACGGGCCGCGATCGTTGACGCGCACCACGATGCTGCGGCCGTTTTGCAGATTGGTTACGCGCACATAGGCGGGTATGGGCAGCGTCTTGTGCGCGGCGGTCATGGCGTACATGTCGTAGGGTTCGCCGGTGGAGGTGCGGACCTTGTGGAAACCGGGCCCATACCAGGACGCGACGCCGCGTTCCACGTAGCCCACGCTCGAGGAGAGCACGAAGTATCGCTTGCCCATCACATCGTAAAACGGCGGATTGCCGTTTCGGGAGCGCGGCTCGTAGCGCGGCACCATGTCGGGTACGGACTCGGGCGACGGCGGACGCTCCGCCGGCGCCGCGGTGTGCCGGCGGGTTGGCGGGACTCTCGCCGCGCCGCGGCGCGCTGAAGCAGCCGGCCATTGCGGCCGCGATCGCGAGGCACAGCGGCAGCGCCAGGGAGCGCGACAATCTCACGGCGGCGTCGCGGTTGTGGCCAAGGGCGGCGCGCCCGAGCCGACTCCCGACGGTACGGCGGCCGACGGTGCGCGCAGCGGCGCGGCCAAGGGTCCCGCCAGCGATGCTGCGTCGTTCGCCAGCATGCGCTGCTTGACCGCCGCCGCCAGTTCATAGACGGCCATGGCATACAGCGCGCTGTGATTGTAGCGGGTGATCACGAAGAAGTTGTTGTAGCCGACGCGCCAGTGAACGCCGTCCGGCTCGTCGGCGGCGATCAAGATCGCAGGCGCTTCGGGCGGCAGCGAGCGTCTCGAAGCTGACGCCTTTCGCCTCGAGCGACGCGACGGTTTCGGACAACGCCAACTTGCGGCCGTCCAAATCGCCGGCCTTCTCCGCAACGACGGTGGCTTCTTCCAAGACCGGCTCTCCGGCATTCCAGCCGTGCTCCTTCAAGTAGTTGCCGACGCTGGCACAGACATCCGGCCAGTCGTTCCACAGGTCGATGCGCCCGTTGGCACTCGCGTCCACCGCGTAGCGCCGGTAATTCGAAGGCATGAACTGCGGCGCGCCCATGGCGCCGGCATACGACCCCTTGACGCTCCTCGGATCGAGGTGCGCATCGCGGGTCAGCAGCAGAAATTGCTCGAGCTCGTCGCGAAAGAATTTCGCGCGCGGCGGATAGTCGAAAGCCAGCGTTGCGAGGGCATCGAGCACCCGGTAGGTTGCCGGTGAGCCGGCCGTAGTAGGTCTCGACGCCGAGAATGGCCGCGAGATATTCCGGCGCCACGCCGCTCTTGATGCTGGCCTCGATCGAGCGCCTGGCGATGCGCAATCCAGAAATCCGTGCCTTCGCGGATGCGCCGTTCAGTGAGGAAGATCGGACGGTACTCGTACCAGAGCTTGGCCTTTTCCGCCGGCTTGGACATCGCGTCGATGATGGCCGGCTGACTGTCGGCCGATTTCAGCAATTTGCGCAGCGCACGTTTCTTGAAGTGATAGGCCTCGGACATGTGCGCGATGAACTCTTTGACCTCGGCGCGCTTGACGTCCAGCGCCAAGCAGGGCTGCGCCCCCAGCAGCAGCAACGCGGCGCAAACACCCATGCCCAACTTGAATCGAGTTCGCATCGATCAGGACCCTATCAGCTTGCGGTGCGAATGCAGCGACATCAAAATTCCGAAGCCGGCGAGCAGCGTGACCATCGAGGTGCCGCCGTAGCTGATCAAAGGCAACGGCACCCCGACCACCGGCAGGATGCCGCTGACCATGCCGGAATTGACGAACACGTACACGAAGAAGCTCAGGGCGACGGCGCCGCCGGTGAGGCGCGCAAAGGTTCCTTGCGCCTGCATGGCCAGGTACAGGGCGCGGCCGATCACCACGCCATACAGCGACAGTATCAGCAGCTGTCCCAGCAGGCCGAATTCCTCGCCGATGACCGCAAAGATGAAGTCGGTGGAGCGCTCGGGCAGAAACTCGAGCTGCGCCTGACTGCCGTTCATGTAGCCTTTGCCGAACAGACCGCCCGAGCCGATGGCGATTTGCGACTGGATGATGTGATAGCCGGCGCCCAGACGGATCGTTCTCCGGGTTGAGAAAGGTCAGGATGCGCTGACGCTGGTAGTCATGGATGAAATGCCACGCGCCCCATGCGGCGGCGCCCAACAGCGGTATGGCGATGAGAATCAATCCGAATCTGCAGGCCCGCCAGCAGCATGACGATGAGGCCGGAAGCCGCAATCAACAACGCCGTGCCCAGGTCCGGCTGCGTCACGATCATGGCCGTCGGCATCGGCGATCAAGACTCCCATGACGACCAAGTCAAAGAAGGTCGGCGGCAGCGGCCGTTCGTGCATGTACCAGGCGCATGCCATCGGCACCGCGAGCTTCATGATCTCGGACGGCTGAAAGCGCATGAACCCGACATCGAGCCAGCGTTGCGCGCCCTTGCCGATGTGCCCGGTGACATCGACCACCATCAGCAGCAGCACCCCGAGACATAGGCGATGGGCGCGAACATGCGCAGGTATTGCGGCGTGGCGAACTTGGCGAGCGCCAGCATGGCCGCCACCGCGATGCGCGATGTTCACCAGATGATGCTCGCACCATTTTCACGTTCTGGCCCGACGCGCTGTACACCACCAAGATGCCGATGCCACGATGATGGCCAGCACGCCGGTCAACGGCCCATCCAATCCGAGCGCCCGCAGGGTGCGGCCGCCGGCGGTGAGGGTGCGGCGGGTCCGCGACGGCGAGAATTCATCGAAGATCATGGCGTTTCAACGCTCATGAATTCTGCCCATGACACTGGTGAGCAGCGGCCAGAGCAACGCGCCGATGAAGGGCGCGAGCCAGCGGCTGAAGGTGGTCACCGGGTTGCCGGTGGCGCCGTCGACCCAGAACAGCACGAATTGATAGCCCGTGAGCAGCGCGAACACCATCAGACATTGCGACAGCATCGAGAAAACCCGCATGCGCAGCCGCAGATTCGTGGCCCAGGCGGCCATCAGCGTGAGCGCCAGCGCATGTTGTCCCAAGACTACGCCGTTGATCACGTCGAGCGCCAGTCCCGAGAAGAACGCCAACGACAATCCGCCGGCGCGGGGCGATTCTATGACCAATAAAATACCACCAACACCAGAAAATCGGGCCGGAACGCGTCGAGCACGGAGGGCAGCGGCACCACCGCCAGCGCCAGGGCGACCAGCGCCGACAGCGCCATCGGCATGCGGCGGATTCGCGCCTCGCGCATCATTTCTTGGTCACCGGCGCGGCTTTGAGCGGCGGCGAGGGTTGCTCGGGTCGACCTGGGGTTGCTGAGCCACACGAACAGCAGCTCCCTCGATCGGTCGAGCGCCGCCGCGGGTTTCACATCGACGTCGGCGAGCGACTGGGCCGGATCGCGCTTGACCTCCGCGATCGTGCCCACCGGGTAGCCGGCCGGGAAGCCGCCGCCGAGGCCCGAGGTCACCAGCAAATCGCCCGCCACCACGTCCGCGCTGGTCGGCAGGTAGGGCAGCTTCAGCCGGCTGGTATCGCCGGTGCCCACGGCGATGGTGCGCAGGCCGTTGCGGTTGATCTGCACGGGAATCGCGTGCGCGGCATCGCTGACCAGAATCACCTCGCTGGTGAGCTGCCTCGACGCGCGCGACCTGGCCGAACACGCCGCCGGCAGTCGAGCACGGCCTGCCCGACGAATATGCCGTCGCTGCGCGCCCTTGTCCACCAAGCACCCGCTCGCGGAACGCGTCCAAGTCGACATCCATGACGTCGCCGATGACGAACGCGGTCGGTGACGCCCGCCGGTGTTGTCGCGCAGCGCCCGCAGTCGTTGCGTCTCGGCCTCGAGCGCTTCGTAGCGCTGCAGCCGGAACTGCGCGAGACGCAGCTCCGCCTCGAGCCTGGCCTTGTCCGCGCGCAGCGCGTCGCGGGTGGTGACGCTCTCGCGAAACCAATGCCAGCCCTCGAAGGGCTAGGCGACCGCGATTTGCACCGGATAGGCGACGATCGACAGCAGCCGGCGGATCTTCCGCCAGTGATCATAGCGTTTGTCGACGATGATCAATGCCAGGCGCGAGCAGCGAGTACAGCACGCAGCGGAACAACAGTCCCGTGATTCGACCGGAGGATCGGTGCTACGGAATTGCGACCATGGGCGAGAGAGACCGCCCTCGTCGCTTGCATCACTCCAGTCCGAAAATGCCGGGTCCGTGTTCCTCGGTGAGTTCGAGGATCCGCCCGCCGCCGCGGGCCACGCAGGTCAGCGGATCATCGGCGATCACCACCGGCAAACCGGTCTCTTCCATGAGCAGCCTGTCGATGTCGCGCAGCAACGCACCGCCGCCCGTGAGCACGATGCCGCGTTCGGCCACGTCGGCGCCGAGTTCCGGCGGCGTCTGTTCCAGAGCCTGCTTGACCGCGCCGACGATGCCGGGCAGCGGTTCCTGCAGCGCTTCGAGGATTTCGTTCGAGTTCAGGGTGAAGCTGCGCGGCACGCCTTCCGAGAGGTTGCGGCCCTTCACCGAGATCTCGCGCACCGTTTGGCCCGGATAGGCGGAGCCGATCTCGAGCTTGATGCGCTCGGCGGTGGCTTCGCCGATCAAGATGCCGTAGTTGCGGCGCACGTAATTGGTGATGGCTTCGTCGAACTTGTCGCCGCCGATGCGCACGCTGGCGGCGTAGACGATGCCGTTCAGGGAGATGACCGCCACCTCGGAGGTGCCGCCGCCGATGTCCAGCACCATGGAGCCGCGAGCTTCCTGCACCGGCAGCCCGGCGCCGACGGCGGCGGCCATGGGCTCGGGGACGATGTCGACGCTGCGCGCGCCGGCGCCGTCGGCTGATTCCTTGATGGCCCGGCGTTCGACCTGGGTGGAGCCGAAGGGTACGCATACCAGCACCCGCGGGACTGGGGCGGAAGAAGCGGTTGCCGTGCACCTTCTTGATGAAGTACTGCAGCATTTTCTCGGTGTAGGTGAAATCGGCGATCACGCCGTCCTTCATCGGCCGAATCGCGATGATGTGGCCCGGGGTGCGGCCCAGCATGTTCTTGGCCTCCACCCCGACGGCGACGATGATTTTGCCGCCGCGGGTGGGTTCCTCCTGGACGGCGACCACCGAGGGCTCGTTCAGGACGATGCCGCGCTCGCGCACGTAGATCAGCGTGTTGGCGGTTCCAAGATCGATGGAGAGGTCATTGGAGAAATAACCTCTAAGGCGTTTGAACATGGGGTATTTTTTCGGTGCGAAACGGGGGTTAAAAAAAGTTGCGGCTAATGTAACAACCGACGGGACTTCAGCAAGGCAACGTGTATCATCGCGAGGCTTATTTTGCGTGACTTGCGCGCACTTTTGAGCACCCGCTATGAGCCTAACCCGCCAAGACGTCGAAAAGATCGCGCACCTCGCGCGGCTGTCGATCACCGAGCAGGAGATGCCGGTGTACGTGAACAGCCTGTCGAGCATCGTCGAATTTCGTCGCCGAGTTGTCGCGGGCCGATACCGACCGCGTGCAGCCGATGGCCCATCCACTCGACGGTCAGCACCAACGCCTGCGGGAAGACGCGGTCGACGGAGAGCGACCACCACGAGCAATACCAGGCAGAACGCCCCCCAGTGGAGGCCGGCCTGTATGTGGTGCCGCGAGTGATCGAGTAAACCTCTAACGGCTGATTCTTGACGAGATGCTGCACAACCTTTCCATCGGCGAGCTCGCCGACCGCCTGGCAGCCAGCGGCAGATTTCCAGCGTGGAGCTCACCCGGCACTTCCTGGCGCGGATCGAGCGGCTCAATCCTGCACTCAACGCCTTCATCACCGTGACGGCCGAGCGCGCGCTCGCGGCCGCGCGCGGCCGCGGATCGAGCGCCTCGCGGCGGGCGAGCGCGGTCCGCTTGCTCGGCATCCCCCTCATTCATAAAGATATCTTCTGCACCGAGGGCGTGAAGACCAGCTGCGGTTCGCGCATGCTCGACAACTTCGTTGCGCCCTACGACGCCACCGTGGTCGAACGGCTGAAGGCGGCTGGCACGGTCATGCTGGGCAAGTCCAACATGGACGAGTTCGCCATGGGCTCCTCCAACGAAACCAGCTACTACGGGCCGGTGAAAAATCCCTGGGATCTGAAAGGTCCCCGGCGGCTCCTCGGGCGGCTCGGCGGCCGCCACCGCCGCGCGCCTGGCGCCCGCTGCCACCGGAACCGACACCGGCGGTTCGATCCGCCAGCCGGCGGCGCTCACGGGCGTGACCGGCTCAAACCCACCTACGGCCGCGTATCGCGCTACGGCATGATCGCCTTCGCCTCCAGCCTCGACCAGGCCGGCGTGTTCGCCCGCAGCGCCGAGGATGCGGCCATGGTGCTTGAGGTCATGGCGGGGTTCGATCCGCGGGACTCGACCAGTGTCGACGTGCCGGTGCCCGACTACCTGCGCTCGCTCGAATCGCCGCTCAAGGGCCTGAAGATCGGGCTGCTGCGCGAATTCTTCGACAGGCTTGGAGACCGCGCAATGCGGCGCTCATCCAGGAGGCGCTCAAGGTTTACACCGGCGCTGGGCGCCGAAACGCTCGAGATCAGCCTGCCGCATCTGCCGCTGTCGGTACCGACCTATTATGTGGTCGCGCCGGCCGAATGCTCCTCGAACCTGTCGCGCTTCGACGGCGTGCGCTTCGGCTATCGCTGCGAGAACCCGAAAGATCTCATGGACCTGTACAAGCGCTCGCGCGGCGAAGGCTTCGGCGCCGAGGTGAAGCGGCGCATCATGACCGGCACCTATGTGCTGTCCGCCGGTTATTTCGACGCCTATTATTTGAAGGCGCAGAAAGACGCGCCGCCTGATCACGGACGATTTTCGTCGCGGCCTTCAGAAGGTGGACCTGGTCATCGGCCCGACCACGCCCGACCCCGGCGTTCGGCATCGGCGCCAAGATCGATGACCCGGTCACCATGTACCTGAACGACATCTACACCATCGGCGCGAACCTCGCGGGGCTTCCCGGGCATGTCGATGCCCTGCGGCTTCGTCGACGGGCTGCCCGTGGGCCTGCAGCTCATCGGACCGCATTTTTCGGAGGCGAAGCTGCTGAATGCGGCGCATCACTACCAGCAGGCGACCGACTGGCACCGGCAAGCGCCGCGCGGGTACGAGTGATGAGCCGATTGGGAAGTCGTCATCGGCCTGGAGATCCATGCGCAGCTCGCGACCCGCTCGAAGATTTTCTCGGGCTCCGCGACCGCCTATGGCGCGCCGCCGAACACCCAGGCCGATCTGGTCGACCTGGCCTATCCCGGCGTGCTGCCGGTGCTGAACGCAGGAAGCCGTGCGCATGGCGGTGAAGTTCGGCCTGGCCATCGGCGCGACGGTCGCGCGCGCGCTCCGTGTTTGCGCGCAAGAACTATTTCTATCCGGACCTGCCCAAGGGCTACCAGATCAGCCAGTACGAGCTGCCGGTGGTCGGCAAGGGCACGCTCGACATCGTGCTCGACGACGGCACGGTGAAGACCGTCGGCATCACGCGGGCGCACCTGGAAGAGGATGCCGGCAAATCGCTGCACGAGGGTCTGGCGAACGCCAGCGGCATCGACCTGAACCGTGCCGGCACGCCGCTGCTCGAGATCGTCTCCGAGCCGGACATGCGCTCCGCCAAGGAGGCGGTCGCGTACATGAAGAAGGTCCACACCCTGGTGCGCTATCTCGAGATCTGCGACGGCAACATGCAGGAAGGCTCGTTTCGCTGCGATGCCAACGTCTCGGTGCGGCCCAAGCGGCCAGGAAAAATTCGGCACCCGCGCCGAAATCAAGAACTCTGAACTCGTTCCGCTTCGTCGAGAAGGCGATCCACTACGAAGTGGCGCGGCAGATCGAGCTGCATCGAAGGCGGCGGCAAGGTGGTGCAGGAGACCCGGCTGTACGACTCCGACAAGGATGAGACCCGCTCGATGCGCTCCAAGGAAGAGGCCAACGACTACCGGTACTTCCCGGATCCGGATCTGTTGCCGGTGGAGATCGACGCAGCCTTCATCGAGGCGGTGCGCGCGACCCTGCCGGAGCTGCCGGACGAGAAGGCGGCGCGTTTCGCGCGCGACTTCGGCCTGTCGGCCTACGATGCCGGCGTGCTTGAGCGCCAGCCGCGAACTCGGCGCCTATTTCGAAGCGGTGGTGGCGGGCACAGGGCGCGCGCCACGCCAAGCTGGCGGCCAATTGGGTCATGGGCGAATTGTCGAGCGCCCTGAACCGCGACGACGTCGAAATCGACGCATTCGCGGGTCGATCGCGGCGCAATTGGCCGGGCTTTTGAACCGGATCGTGGATAACACGATTTCCGGCAAGATCGCCAAGGAAGTGTTCGAGGCCATGTGGTCCGAGGGCAAGCCGGCCGATGCGATCATCGAGGCCAAGGGCCTGCAGCAGATCACCGACGCGGGCGCCATCGAGAAGGTGATCGACGCGGTCATCGCCGCGAACCCGAAGCAGCTCGCCGATTACCGGTCGGCAAGGACAAGCTGTTCGGATTCTTCGTCGGTCAGGTGCAGAAGGCAACCGGCGGCAAGGCGAATCCGGCGCAGCTCAACGATTTGCTCAAGCTCAAGCTGGGCGGCGGCGGAAATGCATGACCGCGATACGCTGCACCGCTTCCTGTTCGATCACTTTCCGATCCGCGGACATCTGGTTCATTTAGACGCCGCGTGGCGCGCATTGATCGAGCATCGCCAATATCCGGATGCGATCCGCGAGATTCTGGGCGAGGCGGTCGTGGCCTCGCTCCTGCTGGCGGCCACCATCAAGTTCGAGGGTGTGCTGTCGTTGCAGCTGCAGGGCGACGGACCGATGCACCTGCTCTTGGCACAGTGCACCAGCGGCTTGGGTGTCCGCGGTCTGGCCCGCTACCGCGAGGGCGCCGGCGCGCCGTTCAAGATCGATGAGCTCATCGGCAACGGCAATCTCACCGTGACCCTGGAGACCGACGACGGCGCGCAGCGCTATCAAGGGATCGTGCCCATCGAAGGCGCGCGCCTGGCGGACTCGTTGCAGGCCTACTTTCAGAATTCCGAGCAGTTGCCGACGCGGCTGTGGCTGCATGCGGATGTGCAGGGCGCATCGGGCATGCTGCTGCAAAGACTTCCCGGCTCCGGCTCGCTGCCGGCCGTCGATGCCGCGGCCACTGAGGACGCGTGGCGGCGCGTGCAGCTGATCGCGGATACCTTGACGCCGGAAGAATTGCGCACCCTGACCGATGAGCAGATTCTGCACCGGCTGTTCAACGAAGACGATCTGCGCCTGTTCGAACCCTCGCCGGTCTATTTTCGCTGCCGGTGTTCCCGCGAGCGCGTCGCCGGCATGCTGCAAGGCTTGGGCGAGACCGAAACCCGCGGTGTGATCGCCGAGCGCGGCAAGGTCGAAGTGCACTGCGATTTCTGCAATCGGGCCTACGTCTTCGACGCGGTCGATGTGGAGCAGCTATTCAAGGCCCCGGCGGCCACCGTGGACGGCAGCGGTCGCGCGCCCACGCGCGTTCACTGAGCCGGCGCGGCGAGTACGGCGACGCGCGCACCCTTACTGCTTCTGGCCGCCGCGCTGGCGGGCGCCGCATCCGTGGCGAGCGGCGGTGGCGGCGATGAACCGTTCTATTCGCGCAGTTTCGAGCCGATGCCGAGCGCGCTCGCGCTCGCCGCGCTGGGACGGCAATTGTTCGTCGATCCTCACTTGTCCGCGTCGGGAAAAATAGCCTGCGCGAGCTGCCATGATCCAGCGCACGACTTCGGCCCTGCCAATGCTCGAGCGGTGCAGCGCGGCGGGGCGGATGGGCGCAGCTTCGGGGTCCGCGCCGTGCCCTCCCTCAAGTACACCCAGAACACGCCGCCTTTCACGCAGCACTTTGTCGACGATGAGGGAGATGACAGCGTCGATCAGGGGCCGGCCGGCGGGCGCACCTGGGATGGGCGATCGCAGTCCGTTCACGATCAGGCGCGGCTGCCTTTGTTCTCGCCCTTCGAGATGGCCAACAAGGATCAAGATGCCGTGCTCGCGCAGGTGCAGGCAGGCCATGGCGCGCAATTTCGCGCGATCTTCGGCGCGAAAGTCTTCGACAATCCCTCGCTCGCGTTCAAGGGCGTGCTCATGGCGCTCGAGGCCTATCAACAAAGCCCGGCGGAGTTCTATCCCTATAGCAGCAAGTACGACGCATATCTGCGCAGCGAGGCCGCGTTGAGCGCGCAGGAACTGCGCGGTTTGGCGGCTTTCAACGACCCGGAAAAAGGCAATTGCGCGCGTTGCCACCCGAGCGGGCGGCGCAAGGGCGCATTGCCGCAGTTCACCGATTTCGGTTACGCCGCAATCGGCGCGCCGCGCAATTCGAGCATTCCCGCCAATGCCGATGGGCGCTACTTCGACCTCGGCTTGTGCGGACCCTGGCGCACGGATTTGCAGGACCGGCACGAGTATTGCGGGCTGTTCCGGACGCCCTCGCTGCGCAATGCCGCGCGCCGGCCGGTGTTCATGCACAACGGCGTGTTTCATTCCTTGAGCGATGTGGTGCGGTTCTATGCCGAACGGGACACGAAACCGCAGCGCTGGTATCCGCGCGCGGCGGATGGCCGCGTTCTGAAATTCGACGATCTACCCCCGGCCTTTATCGGCAACCTGGACGCGCAGGCGCCCTTCGACCGGCAGGCCGGCGATGCCGCGCGTTTGAGCGAGCAGGACATCGAAGACATCGTGGCGTTCCTGCAGACCTTGAGCGACGGCTATTTGCCTCCCTAGCGCCGTATACTGAGAATCCGCGAGGGGGAGCCATGATCAAGCGAAAGCAGCGCATCGCCATGCGCGATTTTTCTCAGCTGTCGGGCGAGGACGCCGAGACCGCCGCCAAGCATCGTGTCAATGGCCGCGACTTGAATCTGTTCAGGGTGTTGATGCATCACCCGGATCTGGTGCGGCGCTGGACCGTGTTCGCCGGCCATGTGCTGCGCAAGCAAACCCTGCCGCCGCGCGAGCGTGAACTGCTCATTCTGCGCATCGGCTGGCTCAATCAGGCGGAATATGAATGGGCGCAGCATGTCGAGATCGCCAAGCGCGAAGGCATCAGTGCGGCGGAAATCGAAGCCGTCAAGCAGGGTCCGTCGGGGCCGTGGCGCGCCGACGATGCCGTTCTGCTGCAGGCGGTCGACGACCTGTTCGAGCACTCGGTGGTGTCGGACGCCACCTGGAACGCGCTCGCGAAGAAGTATTCCACCGAGCAGATGATCGATCTGGTGTTCACCATCGGGCAGTACAACCTGGTGTCATGGGCCTTGAACAGCCTCGGGGTGCCGCTCGATGACTTTCTACCGGGGGCGAAGCGTGAGGCTTGAGGGCAAGGTCGGAATCGTGGTCGGCGCCGGACAGACGCCCGGGGATACCGTCGGCAATGGCCGCGCCGCGGCGCTGCTGTTTGCCCGCGAAGGCGCCAAGCTGTTGCTGGTGGACCGGGAGCTGGCACGCGCCGAGGAGACCGCCGCGCTGATCGCCGCGGAGGGCGGGCAGTCCCGATGCGTTGCGGCGGATTGGACCCGCGCGGCCGATACCAAAGCCTATGCGCAGGCCTGCCTCGCCGCGTGGGGGCGCATTGATTTCCTGCACAACAACGTCGGCACTGGCGCGGGTGACGGGCCTGCGGAGAGCATCGCCGAGGATGCCTTCGATCGCATCATGCAAATCAATTTGAAGGGATGCCTGCTGTCCTGTCAGGCGGTGCTGCCGGCGATGCGCGCGCAGGGCGCGGGCACGATCGTGAATATCTCATCGCTGGCGGCGGTGGCCTATGCGCCGGGCTTGACCGCCTACAAATTATCGAAGATCGGCATGAACATGCTGGGGCAGCAGCTGGCGCTCGGTAATGCGAAGTACGGCATTCGCGTCAACACCATCATGCCAGGTCTCGTGGACACGCCGATGGCGATCGAGGGACACGCCAAGGCGCGCAATATTCCCAAAGCTGAGTTGCGCGCGGAACGCGACAAACGGGTGCCGCTCAAGGCTCGGATGGGAACTGCCTGGGATGTGGCGTACGCGGCGCTGTTCCTGCATTCGGACGAGTCGGCATTCATCACCGGCGTCGCGCTGCCCGTGGATGGCGGCCAAAGCGCGCGGATCGGTTAGCCGCATCGCTCCTCCGATTTCATCATCGCCCCCGGGGTCCTTCGTCGACGGCGCCTTTGGAAACAGTCATGGCTCGCGGCGCTACAAGCTGTTCATCCCGCCGCATCCCGCGGGCAAGCCGTTGCCCTTGCTGGTGATGCTGCACGGCTGCCTGCAAGATCCCGACGATTTCGCGCGGGGCACGCGCATGAACACCATCGCCGCGGAGCAGCGCATGTTCGTTCTGTATCCGGAGCAATCCGAAGCGGCAAACCAGAGCCGCTGTTGGAATTGGTTCAACGCGGCCAACCAGCGCCGGGATCAAGGCGAGCCGTCGATCATCGCCGGGATGACGCGCGAGGTGATCGATTCCCACCCCATCGATGCGCGGCGCGTCTACATTGCCGGCATGTCGGCGGGCGGCGCCATGGCCGCCATCATGGCGGCGAACTATTCGGATCTGTACGCGGCCGTCGGAATTCATTCCGGGATGCCCTATGGCTCGGCGCAGAATTTCCTGGCCGCGATCGCGGCGATGAAGGATGGCGCGGCGGCCGGCAGCAGGCTGCCGGCGCAGAGCATTCCATTGATCGTGTTCCACGGGGATTCCGACCTCATGGTCAATTCGCGCAATGCCGGACAACTCGTGTCGCAGTGGCTGGGCGATGCCTCTCCCAGCCGGACCTTGGATACCTCGACCGCGCGCGCCGCCGAAGGCAACGGCCGCGCTTTCACCCGCACGCGTTATCAAGATGGCGCGGGCCATGTCGTGGCGGAGAACTGGTTGGTGCACGATTCGGGTCATGCGTGGTCGGGCGGCGGGTCGGCCGGGAGTTTTGCGGACGCCGCGGGGCCTGATGCCAGCCGTGAGATGGTACGGTTCTTCTCGGCGGTCTCCCAAGAGTCCTCACGGGCAGGCAGCGGCGGATTGCTCGAGCGCCTGCGCGAGCGGGTGCGCTCCTTGAAGGCGTTGCGGGGTTAACGCCGCGCTCGCAGCCACGCCGTGACCGCGGCCGGAACGCTCTTGCGGGTCTTGCCGCCGACATACAAGCCGATATGCCCGGCGTTCACTTCCAGCGACTGATAATCCTTGCCGCCGACGCGCGCGCCCAGAGGAATACTGGCGCTCGGCGGCACCAGATGATCCTTCGAGGCGAAAATGTTCAGCACGGGGGCGGTGATGTTTTTCAGGCGCACGGGCCGGTCTGCCAGCGTCAGTTCGTCGCGAACCAGCCGGTTTTCCTGAAAGAACCACTGGATGAATTCGCGAAACGCGGCCGCCGGTTGGTCGGGGCTGTCGAATATCCATTTTTCCATGCGCATGAAGTTCTCGAGCTGCGTGCGGTCGCCCTGCATTTGCAGCAGGTTGACGTACTTCTGTTGCGTGAGGCGAAACGGCATCAGCGACAAATACACCAGATTGAGAAAATCTCCGGAAACATTGCCCGATTGCGTCAACAGTCCGACATCGATGTGCTGCGCCCATTTCGACAGCAGGTTTTCGGGGGTCTTGAAATCGACCGGCGTCACCATGGTGATGAGCTGCGCGATTTGCCGGGGTTCGAGCGCCGCATAGCACAGACTCATGGTGCCGCCCTGGCAGACTCCGAGCAGGGTGAGCGAATCGATGCCGTGCTCTTGGAGTACGAATTCGACACAGCGGCGCAGGTAGCCGTCGACGTAGGTATCGAAACCCAAGAACCGATCCGCGCCGTCCGGATAGCCCCAATCGAGCAGATACACATCGAGGCCGGAGAGCAGCAGTTCGCGAATGAAAGACCGGTCCGGTTGCAGGTCGAGCAGATAGGGACGATTGACCATCGCGTAGCAAATGAGCACCGGCTTCAAATTTGCGGATCGAGCCTGCGCGGCGTAGCGGTACAGCCGAATCTTGTCCTCGCTGTACACGCAGGTCTTCTCGGAAGTGCCGACCTGCACGTCGCCGATGCCGAGCAGCGTCCGCAATACCGATTGCCCGCGTTCCTGCATTGCCGCCGCGTTTTGCAGCAAATCCGCCAATGAACCGGCCGCGGCGCTCATTTTTTGGCGCGCGGGCTGCGGCGCGGTTTGCTCGACGCCGGGGCCGCGGCGGCCCGCTTCCGGGCGCCGCCTTTCGCAGCGGCGCCCTTCGCAGCGGCGGCCTGCGCAGCGGCGGCCTGCGCAGCGGCGGCCTGCGCGGTGCTGCCGTTCGCCGCGGCGCGCAGCGCGTCCTTCAGGGCGCGCACTTGACGATGCAGGGTGTCGACTTCGGCTCTGCTCGGCATGTCCAGATGCCGTGCAATCTGTTCGTTCAATTTTCCGCGCTCGACCTTGAACGCGCTTGAAATATTGCAAAGCTCCGCGAGCAATCGCGCGAAGGCCTCGGTGTGCGCGGCTTGCGCGTACGCGTCTTCGGCGCAGTCGATCCATTCATCGTAGATCTCGGCCGGCGATTTCGCGGCCGGCGAGCCGGCGTCGAGGCGTTTTTTCAAAACTTGATACGCATCCTGCATGAGGATGGCGTTTTGCTGCGCGAATTCGGCGTATCGCTGTTGAAATTGGCGGCTGAGGTCGGCGAGGCGCGCGGCGGTCTCTTGATACTCACGCGCCAGCCCCAGAGCCGGTGCGCCGGACAGCATCTGCGCCGGATCGAAGCCGCCCATTCCCATCCGCTCCGCGAGGTCCTTCCAGGGCGCGAGAAGCGGCGGAAGCAGGGAAGGGGGCATGGAGGCAGTCGAGCGATCGGCCAAACCCGCCAACAGGGTTTGAAAGGCGCCCGCCTGAGCCACCCAGGCCTTCAAAAGCTCGGCGCCGACGGGGCTGGCACTTGAGAAGGGGCCTTGGGCGCTCATATCAGTGTTCTATGCGATGCATTAATTTCATCAATTTTTAGCGACAAATCCCACTTCTTGGCAATTGTGCATTGCATACTGAAAGCGCTATGCTAAACCTTACGGGAGTCCGCTGGCCAAAGCACGGCGACTAACAATATGTCAAACGAACGCCTCATCAAGAAGTACGCGAATCGGCGCCTCTACGATTCGACCGAAAGCCGCCATGTCACCTTGGAAGACATCCGCAAAATGATCGTCTCAGGGGCAAAAGTAAAGGTGGTGGACGACAAGTCCGGCGAGGACCTGACCCGTGCGGTTCTGCTGCAGGTGATCGCGGAGCAGGATCAGTACGGTACGCCGGTCTTAAGCACCGAATTGCTGGAAGCCATCATTCGCTTCTATGGCAATCCCGTGCAGGAAATGCTCACCAAGTACATGGAACAGAGCGTCGGCGCCCTGGTTCGCCAGCAAGAGGCCATGCGCGCCGAGATGACCAAGGCCCTCGCCGGTCCCATGGCGCCGTTGGCCGAATTCGCGCGCCAAAACATGGATCAATGGTCAAAGATTCAGGCTTCGATGATGTCGGCCTTTGCCGGCGCCAATCCCAAGCCGCCCGAGCCGGAAAAAGAACCACCGCCCAAAACTTAAGCGAGTCCAGCATGAAGATCAAAGGCAAAACCATCGTCATCACCGGCGCCGGGCGCGGCATTGGACGCGCGCTCGCCCTGCGCTTCGCGGCCCAAGGCGCGAACATCGCGCTGCTGGATTTGAACGCGGCGGACTTGGCAGCGGCCACGCAGCAATGCCTCGACCTGGGGGTGAGCGCGCGGGCGTATACGGCCGATATCTCGCGCGAAGCCGACGTTGCGGCCGCTCTCGATGCGGTCGTGCGCGACTTCGGCTCCTTGGATGTGATCGTCAACAATGCCGGTATCGTCAAGGATGCCCTGCTGGTCAAGGTGAAGGACGGAGAGGTCGTCGGCAAGATGTCGCTCGAGCAATGGCGGGCGGTGATCGATGTGAACCTGACCGGTGTGTTTTTGTGCGCGCGCGAAGCCGCGGAACGCATGATCAAGCTCGCCAAGGGCGGCGTGATCATCAATATTTCCAGCATTTCGCGTCACGGCAACGCTGGCCAGTCGAACTATTCGGCCGCCAAATCCGGCGTCGCCTCCATGACGGTGGTGTGGGCCAAGGAACTCGCGCGCTATGGAATACGCGTGGGCAGCATCGCGCCCGGCTTCACGCACACCGACATTCTCGCTTCGATGAAACCGGAGGTCCTCGAGAAGGTCATCGCGCCGGTGCCGCTGAAGCGCCTGGGCCAGCCGGACGAGATCGCGCACGCGGCGCAGTTCATCATTGAAAACGACTTCTTCACCGGCCGCTGTCTAGATCTGGACGGCGGCCTGCGTCTGTAGTCGAGCGGCCGCGACTGGCACTGCGGCCTGCACTCGCGCCGCAGGCTTGTGGTCTTGAACCGCGCTCAGCAGCGTGCTCGCCACCCAGCGCACGCGCACCACGGAGCACGCCAGCAGATCGTCCGTCGCCGTATCGAGCTCGATCGCACCGCCGCCGCTGAGCCCGAGTCCTGCCGCGACCAATTTCTCCACCGCTTCTGCTTCGTACTCGCAGACGGTGCGGTTGAGTTGCACCTCGGGCCGGTGCGCCAGCAGGTGCGTGAGCTCGTGCACCAACGTCAGCAATTGCGCTTCCTTGCTGAGTCCGCTGCGTAGAACGATCTGATTTTCATCCACGCGGCCGACCACCCAGGCGCTCAACGGGGTGCGAAACACCGCGACACCCCGCAGCGCGCAGAACTCTTCCAGGGCATCGATGAGGTGCTGCAAGCGCATGTTCCGATCCTCGCAGATCCGCGGCGGTGGGACAACGCCGGGCGGACCCGGGCGCCCTCCCGTTGCAGCGCATTAAAACGGAACAAATCTGACGTAGGCGATAACATTAACATAAATATATTTATCATATATATCAGCATGATAGATAGATATTGAGAAACGCAGACCGCGGGCAATAAAAGATTTTGCACTGCATACTTTTTTCTGTATAATGTCCCCATCGAGTTAAATTTCGCCAGTTAAAGGAACCCCCATGACCCAGCCTACATTTGATTTCAGCACCCTGTTCGAAACCTACAAGACCGCGATGGCGCCGGTGTATCGCGCACAGCAGGAAGGCCTGAAGACCCTGGAGCGTCTCGCCCATTACCAGTTCGCCGTTGCCGGTGATTACTTGGAGTGGAGCCTCGCGCAGGCCAAGGCCAGCGTCGGACCGAAGTCGGCCGCCGACCTGATCGGTCAACAGACCTCGCTGAATTTGAGCTTGAGCGACAAGCTGCGCGCCCGCGCGGAAGAGTTCAGCAAGATTGCGACTGAAACCCAAGGCGCCATGAGCCAGTGGTTCGACGAGACCAGCACCCAAGTCGCCGAGAAGGCGAAGAAAGCCGCCTAACTGCCAAGTTTAGCGCGTCAAGGAAAAGGGCGACCTCGGTCGCCCTTTTTTTTACAGGCACCGGCGCGCGTGCCATCATGAACTCTTGGGGGAAGAGGTCTATGGCTGAATCTGCAAGTTTGAGCGCTCAAGAACAAATGAGCCGCGAAATGCGCGCGCAGTTGGCGGCGGTCACCGGGGGTCTGGCGCCAGACGACTACGCGCAGGCGTGGTGGGACTGGTACCTCAACATCGCGCAGGCACCGCAAAAACAGACCGACATTGCGCACACGGCCTTCAAGGCCATGATGGACAATTTCTCGTTCGCCATGCAGGCCTCGACCGGTCAAGCGCTGGCGCCGGCCTCGGACGACGCGCGTTTCTCCTCCGATGCCTGGAAGCAGTGGCCTTTCAATCTGATGGCGCGAGGCTACCTCAACTGGGCCAAGGTCATGCAGCAGGCCACCACCAACGTCCCGGGCATGACCCCGCGCAGCGCCGATCTGATCGGATTTTCCACGCGGCAAATGCTCGACGCCGCTTCGCCCGCCAATCACTTGATGTCGAATCCGGAACTCTTGGAATTGACCCGCGAGCAATCCGGACAAAACCTGGTGGCCGGCTTTCAGAATTGGCTCGAGGACGTGAACCGCACTTTGAAGCGTGATCAGCCGGTCGGCACCGAGAACTTCAAGGTCGGCGTCAATGTGGCCGTCACGCCGGGCAAGGTCATTTTCCGCAATGAGCTCATCGAGCTCATTCAGTACGCGCCCACGACCGCCACGGTGCATCCGGAGCCGGTGCTCATCGTCCCGGCGTGGATCATGAAGTACTACATCCTCGATCTGTCGCCGCAGAATTCCTTCGTGCGCTACCTGGTCGAAAAGGGCCACACGGTCTTCGTGATCTCCTGGAAAAATCCCAATGAGACCGACCGCAACCTGGGGATGGATGACTATCACGACAAGGGCATCCGCGCCGCGATCGATGCGGTCGGCGCCGTCGTGCCCGATAAGAAAATCCATGCGGTGGGCTATTGCATCGGCGGAACTCTGCTGTCGATCGCCGCCGCCGCGATGGCCCGGGACGGCGATGATCGATTGGCGTCCATGACCTTGTTGGCCGCGCAGATGGATTTCAGCGAACCGGGCGAGTTGTCGTTTTTCATCAGCCCGAGCCAATTGGCGATGCTCGAAGCGGTGATGCACAAGGCCGGCGTGTTGGGCAGCGACAAGATGGGAGCGGCATTCGGCTTGCTGCGTTCCAACGATCTGCTGTGGACCCCGGCGATCAACACCTATGTGAAGGGCAAACGCGAGAAGCTCAATGACTTGATGGCTTGGAACAGCGACGGCACGCGCATGCCCTGGCGCATGCACAGCGAATACCTGCAGCAGCTGTATCTGCAGAACGACCTGGCGAACGGCCGCTTCAAGGTCAACGGCCGGCCGGTGGACTTGAGGTCCATTACGCTGCCCATGGTCGTGTTCGGCACCGAGACCGATCATGTCGCGCCGTGGAAGTCGACCTATAAGGCGCGCGGGCTGACCCGCTCCAGCGATTACACCTACGTATTGACCAACGGCGGTCACAATGCCGGCATCGTCTGTGGTCCGGTGCATCCGCGGCGGCGCTTCCGCGAGTTGACTTGGAAGGATGCCGTCACCAATTTCGGAGCGCAGGAGTGGTTCGACAAGGCCACCTTGCATCAAGGCTCATGGTGGCCATGGTGGCAGGAGTGGCTCGCGGCGCATTCCGGAGCGCAAAGTGCGCCGCCGCCCGAGCTTGGCAACGCCGCCAAAGGTTACGGCGTGCGCGGCGATGCGCCGGGCGAGTACGTGCTGCAGCGATAGTTCAGCGAGGTGTGATCATGGCGACCAAGCAAAAGAGAATTGCGTACGTAACCGGCGGCATGGGCGGCATCGGCTCGGCGATCTGCGTCCGCCTGTGCACCGAAGGGTACACCGTCATTGCGGGCTGCGGTCCCAACTCCACGCGCAAGGATCGCTGGATCGGCGAAATGCGCGCGAAGGGCCACACCGTGCACTGTTCCGAAGGCAACGTGGCCGATTGGGACTCGACCGCGGCAGCCTTTCAAAAAGCGCGCGCCGAAGTCGGCGAAATCGACATCCTGGTGAACAACGCCGGCATCACCCGCGACGGCACCTTTCGCAAGCTCACCAAGGATTCCTGGGACGCGGTGATCAACACCAATTTGAATTCATTGTTCAACGTCACCAAGCAAGTCATCGACGGCATGGTGGATCGGGGTTGGGGCCGGATCATCAACATCTCCTCGGTCAACGGCCAAAAGGGTCAGTTCGGCCAGACGAATTATTCGACCGCGAAGGCGGGCATTCATGGATTTTCCATGGCGCTGGCGCAGGAGGTCGCGTCGCGCGGCGTCACCGTCAATTCCGTGTCGCCGGGCTACATCGGCACCGACATGGTGCGGGCCGTGAAGCCGGAGGTCATGGAGAAAATCGTTGCCTCGATTCCGGTAAGACGGCTCGGCGACCCGGGCGAAATCGCCTCGATCGTGGCGTGGCTGGCCTCCGATGAATCCGCGTTCGCCACCGGCGCCGATTTTTCCATCAACGGCGGCTTGCACATGGGCTAGCGCCCGACGAGACCCGACGCTACAGCGCCGACACCCCGGCCAGCGTCGGTCAAGCTTTGTGTGCGGGTCAAGGCGATGAACTCTCTTATATAGGCGGCCTCCGCGCCGGCATGGCTGGTCGCAGCATACAGTTCACAGCGCAGTCCCGATTCGCCGATGGGACGGGAAACCACGTAGCCCCGCTCGATATAGTTGCCGACGGTCCACGAGGGCAACGCCGCGATGCCACGCCCGCTCGCGACCAGCTGCAATATCGCCACCGTCAATTCGGCGGTGCGCCGCTGTGGGTTCACGTTGGCGGGCGTGAGGCAGTGCTTCATCACATCCAGCATCTCGTCGGGCACCGGATAGGTAATGAGGGTTTCGGCGGCGAAATCCGCGGCCTGCAGCCAGGGCTTCGCCGCCAGCCGATGCCGCGGGCTCATGAGGGCGACGCTTTCATAGCGAAATAGCGGACTGAACACCACGTCCGGGTGGGCTTCCTGCGGGTCGTGGATGATGGCCAGTTCCGCTTCGCCGCGATCGAGCAGCGGCAGCGGATCCTTGAGAAATCCCGAAATGATGTCGAGTTCCACCTCGGGCCATAGGGTCCGGTAGGCATCCATCGCCGGCATCAGCCAGTCGAAGCAGTTGTGGCATTGGACGGCCACCCGCAGGGGTCCCGCGTGCCCTTGGGCCAGCCGGGCCACGTCCCGGCCGGCTTCGGCCACCTGCGGCAGCACCACCCGCGCGAGACCCAACAACCGTTGTCCGATGGCGGTAAAGCGCAGCGGCCGCACGTTCTTCTCCACCAGCGCCGCCCCGTAGTGGCTCTCCAGGGTTTTGAGCTGATGGGAAAGGGCGGATTGGGTCAGAAATAGCCTGGCCGCGGCCTTGGACAGGCTGCCGCACTCCGCCAAGGCCAGCAAGGTCTCCATATGCCGGATTTCGAGCGCGGTGGACGGCATGAACCTAATTCATTCCGAGTATTAAAATAATGAGATTGAGTCAAATCGTAGGCTCTTGCATGCTTAATGTCGAGTCAGTGCCATTGAAGGTTTCGCGTGTCCGATCCGGCCGTTTCATTCGAGTTCTTTCCCCCGGGCGACGAGGCCATGGCCCAGCAGCTGTGGCAGTCCGTGCAGCGGCTCGCCCCGCTGCGGCCGAGTTTCGTGTCGGTGACCTATGGCGCGGACGGCTCGACCCGCACGCGCACCCACGAATTCGTGAGCGCATGCTCGAGGAGACCGACCTTCGGGTGGCTCCGCATCTGACCTGCGTCGGCGCCTCGCGCGAGGAGGTGTTGCAGATCGCGCGGACTTATTGGCAGCTCGGCGTGCGCCACTTGGTGGCGCTGCGCGGCGATGCCCCGCCGGCCAATGTGTCCGCGGACGGACGCTATAGGCCCTACCCCGGCGGGTTTGCCTACGCCTCGGATCTGGTGCGCGGCTTGCGCGAAGCCGGCGATTTCGAGATCTCGGTGGCGGCGTATCCGGAGGGCCATCCCGAATCCGGCGGCGTCGATGCCGACCTGGAGAATTTGAAGCGCAAGGTCGATGCCGGCGCCAGCCGCGCCATCACGCAGTTCTTCTTCGACACCGATTTATTTTTGCGGTACCGCGAGCGTTGCGCGGCCGCCGGGATTCAAAGCCAACATCGTCCCCGGGATCCTCCCGATCACGCGCTTCCCGCAATTGCTGCGCTTCGCGGCAGCGTTGCGGCGCCTCGGTGCCCGACTGGCTGCGCAACCGGTTCGACGGCCTGGATGAGGATCCCGATACCCGCCGCATGATCGCCGCGAATGTCGCGATCGAACAGGTGCAGCGGCTGCGCCAGCACGGCGTCGATGAATTTCACTTCTATACCTTGAACCGCGCCGAATTGACCTATGCGATCTGCCATGCCTTGGGAATCAGACCGCGCATCAGCCAAGCCCGGGTGGCGTGATGCCCCACCACAGGTCCGCGACGATGAGCTTCACCGCGCTGCTCGAGCAGCGCGTCGTGATACTCGACGGCGCCATGGGCACCATGATCCAGCGTCATCGCTGCAGCGAGGCGCAATTTCGCGGTGAACGCTTCACCGACTGGCGCAGCGATCTGCGCGGCAACAACGACCTGCTGACGCCTCACGCAGCCGGCCATCATCGCAGGCATCCATCGCGACTATCTCGATGCCGGCGCCGATGTCATCTCCACCAACACCTTCAATTCCACCTCGGTCTCGCAGGCGGACTACGGCATGCAGGCGCTCGTCGGCGAGCTGAATCTCGCAGCCGCGCGCCTCGCGCGCCGGGCCGCGGACGAGGTACAGCGCCGGCACAGCCCAGCGTTTCGTCGCCGGCGCGCTCGGGTCCCACCAGCCGCACCGCCTCGCTCTCGCCCGACGTGAACGATCCGGGGTTTCGCAACATCAGTTTCGACGAGTTGGTGGCGGCGTACTCCGAGGTCGCGCGGGCGCTGATCGCGGGCGGCGTGGACATGATTCTCGATCGAGACCATCTTCGACACCTTGAATGCCAAGGCGGCGCTGTTCGCGGTCCGCGAGGTGCTCGACGAGGCGGGCGATGGAGCTGCCCATCATCGTTTCGGGCACCATCACCGATGCCTCCGGACGCACCCTGTCGGGACAAACCACCGAGGCATTTTGGAATTCCATCCGCCACGCGCAGGCCCGCGGTGGTGGGACTCAATTGCGCGCTCGGCGGAAAGCAGCTGCGGCCCTATGTCGAGGAGCTGGCGCGCATCGCCGATACCTACGTCTGCGCTTACCCGAACGCGGGCCTGCCCGAATGCTTTCGGCGAATACGACGAGACGCCGGCGGAGACCGCCGCGATGCTGCGCGAGTTCGCGCAGAGCGGCTTCGTCAATATGGTGGGCGGCTGCTGCGGCACCACGCCGGAGCACATTCGCGCCGTGGAGCGCGCGGTGCAGGGCTTGCCGCCGCGCGCTCTGCCCAGCATCGAGCCGGCCTGCCGCCTGAGCGGCTTGGAGCCCTTGACCATCGATGCGCGAGCCTATTCGTCAATGTCGGCGAGCGCACCAACGTGACCGGCTCGGCGAAGTTTCGCAAATTGATCGAGGCGGGCGACTATGCGGCCGCGGTCGACGTCGCGCGTCAACAGGTCGCCAACGGCGCGCAGATCATCGACGTGAACATGGACGAGGGCATGCTCGATTCGCAGGCCGCCATGGTGAAATTCCTGAACCTGATCGCCGGCGAACCGGACATCGCGCGCGTTCCCATCATGATCGACTCCTCCAAATGGTCGGTGATCGAGGCGGGCCTGAAATGCGTGCAGGGCAAGGGCATCGTCAATTCCATCAGCCTGAAGGAAGGCGAGGAAGCATTTCTCGCGCATGCGCGGCTGTGCTTGCGCTACGGCGCGGCGGTCGTGGTGATGGCTTTCGATGAGAAGGGCCAGGCCGACACCGTCGCGCGCAAAGTGGCCATCTGCGAACGCGCCTACCGCATTCTGACCGAGCGCATCCGGTTTCCGGCCGAGGACATCATTTTCGACCCGAACATCTTCGCCGTCGCCACCGGCATCGAGGAACACAACCGCTACGGCCTGGATTTCATCGAGGCGACGGCGGCCATCAAACGAGCGCATGCCCGCGGCGCATGTCAGCGGCGGCGTCAGCAACGTCTCGTTCTCGTTCCGCGGCAACGATCGCGGTGCGCGAAGCCATGCACTCGGTCTTTCTGTATCACGCCATCCGCGCCGGGCTCACCATGGGCATCGTCAATGCGGGCCAGCTCGCCATCTACGAAGAGATCGCGCCCGAATTGCGCGAGCGTGTCGAAGACGTGATCCTGGCGCGCCGCGCGGATGCCACGGAGCGGCTGCTGGAAATTGCCGAGCAGCTACAAGGGCGGCAGCGCGGCAGAAGCGCGGCGATGATCTGGAATGGCGCAAGCTGCCGGTGGCCGCGCGCCTGCAGCACGCTCTGGTCAAGGGGCTGGACGAATTCGTGTTCGCGGACACGGAAGAAGCCCGCCTGCAGCCGGCGCGGCCGCTGGATGTCATCGAAGGTCCTCTGATGGACGGCATGAACGTGGTCGGCGATCTGTTCGGCGCGGGCAAGATGTTCCTGCCGCAGGTGGTGAAATCCGCGCGCGTGATGAAGAAAGCCGTCTCCGTGCTGATTCCGTACATCGAGAAGGAGAAAGCCGGGAGCCAGCCGCTCCAACGGCAAGGTCGTCATGGCCACCGTCAAGGGCGATGTGCACGACATCGGCAAGAACATCGTGGGCGTGGTGCTGCAATGTAACAACTTCGAAGTCATCGATCTTGGCGTCATGGTGTCCTGCGAGAAGATCCTCGAAGCCGCAACGCGGGAAGGCGCGAATCTCATCGGGCTGTCGGGACTCATCACGCCCTCGCTCGATGAAATGGTGCATGTCGCCAAGGAGATGCAGCGCCTGGGCTACACGCAGCCGCTGCTGATCGGCGGGGCGACCACCTCGCCGCGCGCACACGGCGGTGAAGATCGACCCGCAGTACGCGGGCGCGGTGGTGTACGTCAAGGATGCCTCGCGCTCGGTCGGCGTGTGCCAGCAGCTGGTCACGCGAGAGCTCGCGCGACGCCTATGTCGCAGCATGCCAAGGCGGAGCAGCGAACGGCGCCGCGAGCAGCATCGCAACAAGAGCGCCAAGGCGCCGCAGTTGTCGCTCGCCCAGGCGCGCGCCAAGAAATTCAAGATCGACTGGGCGGCCTATGCGCCGCCCGTGCCCGAGCTTCCTCGGCGTCAAGACCTTCGATGATTATCCGTTCGCAGGAGCTGGTGCCGTACATCGATTGGATGCCGTTCTTCAATGCCTGGGAATTCGCCGGGCAAGTTTCCGGATATCCTGCAGGACCCAGGTCGTGGGCGAAGCGGCGCGCGGCCTGTATGCCGACGCCACGCGCATGCTGGCGACGTTGATCGCCGAAAAATGGCTCAAGGCGCGCGCCGTCATCGGCTTCTTCCCCGCCAACAGCGTGGGCGATGACGACATCGAGGTGTACCGGGACGAGGGCGCGCGCAGAGCGTCGAGCTGCGGTTGCACCATCTGCGCCAGCAGAAGGCCAAGCCGCAGGATCAGGCGCAGCTGTGCCTGAGCGATTTCATCGCGCCGGCGCAGAGCGGCCGCGCCGACTACCTCGGCGCCTTCGCGCGTCACCGCCGGGATCGGCATCGATGAACACATTGCGCGCTTCGAGGCGCAGCACGACGACTACAGCAGCATCATGCTCAAGGCGCTCGCGGATCGCCTGGCCGAGGCGTTGGCGGAGCGGCTGCACGAGCGGGTGCGGCGCGAATTCTGGGGCTATGCGCCGCGACGAACATTTGGACGACGACGGCTTGATCCGCGAGGAATATCGAGGCATCCGCCCCGCGCCCGGTTATCCGGCCTGTCCGGACCACACGGAAAAGGCGTTGCTCTGGCGGCTGCTCGATGCGCAGCGCAATGCGAGTTTACATTTGACGGAAACGTTTGCGATGTTGCCCACAGCGGCGGTGAGCGGGTTTTATTTCTCTCATCCGAAGGCGCATTATTTTGGCGTGGGCAAAATCGACCGCGATCAGGTCTTGAGCTATGCGCAACGCAAGGGATTCACGGTGAGCGAAGCAGAACGCTGGTTGGCGCCGCTGTTGGGCTACGAGCCCGAGGCCGGAGACTCGGCCGATGCCGCCTAGCTCCGGTCGGGCGGCCTTCGTCACCGGAGCGACCGGCTTTGTCGGTCTCAACATGGTCAAGGAGTTGATGATTCGCGGTTGGGATGTGACCGCCCTGCATCGTCAGTCTTCAGACCTTAAATTGCTGAAACGCTTTCGGCCGAAACTCGCGGTGGGCGAGTTGAGCGATCCTGCGTCCCTGGCGGCGGCCATCGCGCCGGGAACCGACACCGTATTCCACGTCGCCGGCAACACCAATATGTGGCGCGGCGGCAATGCCCAGCAGACTCGCGACAACGTCGATGGCACGCGCCATGTCGTCGAGGCTGCATTGGCCAAGCGCGTGCGCCGACTGGTGGTGACCTCCTCGATTTCCGCGTACGGTCTCGTGGACGGCGAGATCACCGAAGAAACCCCCAGCCTTGCGGAAAATTCCAGCGTCAATTATCAAAGAACGAAGTGGCGGGCACAGGAGCTGGCGCGCGCCGCCACGGCGAAGGGCCTCGAAGTCGTCATCATGCAGCCGGGCGCCATCATGGGCGCGTATGACATCGGGACCTGGTCCCGGTTGTTCGTGATGGTGCGCGATGACAAGCTTCCCGGCGTGCCGCCTTCGCTCTTGACCTTTGCGCACGTGCGCGAGGTGGTGGCGGCGCATATCGCCGCCGCCGACAAGGGCCAGAACGGCGGCGCGTACCTGCTCGGCGGCGAAAACCGCACCATGATGGAGCTGGTGAGCGCGATTGCCGCGCTCCTGGGCAAGCCGCCGCCGCAAAAACAGACTTCCATGGCACTATTGCGCCTCATCGCCTTCGCGGCGGATTTTGCCAGCCGCTTCACCGGCAAGGCGCCGCCGATCACGCCGGAAATGGCCAGTCTGATGAGCCGGCAGGTCAGCACCGCCTCGGCCAAAGCGCAGCGCGAGCTGGGCTATCGAATCACGCCGCTCAAGGACATGGTGAAGGACTGCTATGACTGGATGGCGGCGGAAGGGCGCATCTAGCTAAGGTTTGGCGGCCGACAGAATGTCGTCGGCAAGGGCCGCATAGTTGCCGTCGAAATGATGGCCGCCCTTGACCTTCAGGATCTTGGCCTTGGCGGGGTCCAGTTTTGGGCACAGCGAGTCATGCTCGTCCTCCCCGTAAATGCACAAGATGGGGACACCGGTGATGCGGCTCACCTCGGGCAGCGTTGCGGGACCGGATTTGTCCTCCGAAATCCAGCTGCTGACGTGGAATTCAAACAGTGCGTGCTCGGACATCCCCAAGATGGCCATCAAAGAGACGCGCGCCTTGGTCGCCGCCGGCAGGCGATTGACCGCGAAGGGCAGCACATCGGCACCCTGCGAGTATCCGATGAGCAGCACGCGCTTCTTGTTCAAGTGCGCAAGGTAGTAGCGGATCATCCGGTCGGTATCCGCCGCCAGACCTTCCGGCGTGCGCTTGGTCCAGTAGTAGCGCAGCGAGTCCAGCCCGACGACGAAAATGCCTTTCGCACTCAACGCCGCGGCGATGTCGCGGTCGATGCCCGCCCAACCGCCATCGCCGGACATGATGATGGCGAAGGAATCCGAGGCGGGCACGTTGGGGAGTGCGGGCACTTCGATGACCGGCAGATCGCCCAGCGCCGCGGGCGGCGCCAACATGCGATTTTTGTTTGCCGCAGCCAGTTTGGCGAAAGCCGCATCGACCCGCCGCTCGCTCAAATCCGGCAGCACCGCAATGGCCGCGCCGTGCACGCGTGAGACAAAATCTTGCACCGTCTTCACCGGGCAGGCGCGGCTGTGCTCGTCCTGCAGCACGACCCAGGGATTGCTCAAGGACTTGATGGGGTGGAAATCCAGGCCGGAGCCGCGCGCGCCGTGCGTCAACTCGAGGCCGGATCCCTTGCACAGCGGCTCCTCCATTTTCAGGTGCGGACAGAAGCCGATGCTGAGCGCACCTGCAAAGGTGTCGGGCGGCGCCTGGGCCAACACCCCATAAGCCAGGCTGCCGCCCGCATCGATTCCCACCAGCAGCGGCGCAAGATAGGTGGAGTTGTGAAAATAGGCTTGCACGAAGTGGCTCAAGTTCTCCAAATCCCCGTCCGGGAATACGCAGTCCCCGCCGTCGGCTTCCAGCGAGGCTCTGAATTGCGGCAGGTCGATGCCCACCACCATGGCACCCTGCTGCGCCAGCTGCTCCGCGAAGCCCGCGGCGCGCCGGTTCCAGCCCTCATCGCCTGACAGGAGGAGCACAAAGCTCGACGCGGGTGCCGAGGGGCTGTAGACCGTCAAGTCCTTGAAGCGGCCATGGCTCACATGCGCCGGAGCCTCAGCTGCCGCTGCGCCGCTCAGCGCCAACAGCGCCGCGAAAAGCAGGGATTTCATCGGTTGGTCACACTGGGCGCTCAAAATAAACGCGAATGACAACGATCGATCTCGTGTACGTCAATGCGGGGGGCGGGCATCGCTCCGCCGCCGTCGCTCTCGAGACGGCCATTCGCGGGGAATACCCGGACTGGCAGGTCAGGCTGGTCAATTTGTTCGAAGTCCTCGATCCCCAAGACCTATTCCGCAAAACCACGGGCGTCAAGCCGGAAGATTACTATAACGTACGGCTCGCGCGCGGCTGGACCTTGGGATTGGCCCAGGAGCTGCGCATCCTGCAGATGCTGATTCGTTTGAGCCACAAATCCTTGGTCAGCCAGCTGCGCCGGCATTGGCAGGCGACGCGCCCCGATCTGATCGTCTCCCTGGTGCCCAATTTCAACCGCGCCATGTATCAGGCCGCGAAGCTTGCCGACCGCCAAGTTCCTTACGCCACCATTCTCACCGATTTGGCCGATTTCCCGCCGCACTTTTGGATCGAGCCCGATCAGGCACAGCATTTCATTTGCGGGACTGCGCGCGCCGCGGCCCAAGCGCGTGCCGTCGCCCGTGACGACAGCTACGTTCACGAGACCTCCGGGATGATCATCCATCCGGCCTTTTACCGCGACCTGAAACTCGACCGGCGCGCGGAAATGCTGAAGCTGTCTCTCGATCCGGACCGCCCCACCGGCATGGTGATGTTCGGCGGCCATGGATCGCGGGTCATGCGCGGCATCTCCAAGCACCTCGACGATGTCCAGCTCGTCCTGGCGTGCGGGCACAACACCGCGCTCGCGGAACAGTTGCAGCAGATGCGCGCCTCGGCGCCGCGCCTGATCGTGGGATTCACCTCGCAGATCGGCTACTACATGCAATTGAGCGACTTCTTCATCGGCAAGCCGGGTCCCGGCAGCATCAGCGAGGCCGTGCAGCAGGGCCTGCCGGTGATCGTGGTGCGCAATGCCTGGACCATGCCGCAGGAGCGCTACAACACCGAATGGGTCGAGCAGAACGGCTTGGGCGTGGTGCTCGATTCGTTCAAGGGCATTCGACCAGGCGTCGCGCAAGTCGCGGATCACATCGAGCTGTATCGGGCCGGCGTGCGGCGCATGCGCAATCGCGCGGTGTTCGAGATCCCGCAGATACTGGAGCGAATCCTAACGGCGCCGGCTCGGGTAGGCGTCGATCTCACCCAGCATTTCGGGGCCGCCAAGCGCCTGCATCTGTCCTAGAATCCAGTCGCGCCGCTGCTGCACGTAGGCAGAGGGCGCCGCCGCCATGAGCCGCTGCGGATTCGGCAACACCGCGGCGAGCACCGCGGCGTCGCTGCGCGTCAGCCTGGCCGCCGGGATGTGAAAGAAGCGCTGCGCCGCGGCTTCGGCGCCGTAGATGCCAAGCCCAAATTCGGCGATGTTCAAATAGATTTCCAAAATCCGCCGCTTTGGCCAGCAGGCCTCGATCAGCACCGTGAAATACGCCTCCAACCCCTTGCGAAAGTAGCTGCGCCCGGACCAGAGGAAAAGATTCTTCGCGACCTGCTGGCTGATGGTGCTCGCGCCGTGGATGCGATGGCTGTGCTGATTCATCTCGTAGGCTTTCTCGATGGCTTCCACGTCGAAGCCCCAGTGCTCGGGAAACTTCTGGTCTTCCGAGGCGACTACGGCCAGCGGAAGATTCGGCGAGATTTGATTCAGATCGACCCAGCGATGGCGGAACACATAGGTGCGATCGTGCTTCGCCCACGCCGCGATCTGCTCCTGCGCCATGAAGGCGCTGTAGGGCGGATTGACCCAGCGCAGCGCGGCGACCACCGCGATGCTGACCGCGACGCAAAACAGCAGTACCCCTAGGATCGATAGCGCCAGCCGCCGAAAAAATGACTTTTTTTGCGCCACGCCCGTTAGGATTTCACTCGCTTGACGCTCTTCATGGTCACCGCTTCCAGCGGCACATCGTCGAAGCCGCGCTTGCGGCCGGTTTTCACCGCCGCGATCTTGTCGATGACATCCATGCCCTCGGTCACCTGGGCGAATACGGCGTATCCGAAATTGCCGCGCGAGTGGTCGAGAAAGTCATTGTCCTTCAGATTGACGAAGAACTGCGAGGTGGCGCTGTTGATGTCGTTGGTACGCGCCATCGACAAGGTGCCGCGCTTGTTCTTCAGGCCGTTATCCGCCTCGTTCTTGACCGGCGGCTTGGTTTTCTTTTGCGTCATGTCCTCGGTGAAGCCGCCGCCCTGAATGACGAAGCCCGGAACGATACGGTGAAAAATGGTGCCATCGAAGAAGCCTTCATCGATGTAGCGGGTGAAATTGGCGACCGATTCGGGCGCCTCTTTCTCGAACAGTTCGATGGTGAAATCGCCCAAGCTGGTTTCGAAGCGGATCATAGGAATTCCTAGTGTTGTGTGTGAACGCCCAGCGTGACGCGGGGTCTGCCTGAAAAATCCGGAAACGTAGAAATCGAAGCAAAACCGTGCTGCTCGAGCAACCGCGCGACCGCGGGCGCCTGGTCGATGCCATGCTCCAAGGCCAGCCAACCGCGCGCATGCAGGTGCCGGGGCGCCTGCGCAATGATGGCACCGAGCGCCTCGAGCCCGGTGGGGCCCGCGATGAGCGCCACCGCCGGTTCCGCGCGCAGCGCGGCGAGCGCCGGGTCGTTCGCGGCGAGGTAGGGCGGATTGGCGATGATCAAATGAAACCGCTCATCCGCGACCGGGCCGAACCAGCAGCCCAGCCGCCAGTGAACCTGCAGCTTCAGGCTTCGGGCATTTTGCGCGGCGATCTCGAGCGCCGCGGGTGAGATATCGATTGCGCTGATGGCCCAGTGCGGACGCTCGTGCGCGAGGCTCAAGGCAATGGCGCCGCTGCCGGTGCCAAGATCCAGCACCGAGCAGGGCGCATCGCCGGGCAGCAGCGCCAAAGCGCGTTCGACCAGAACTTCGGTTTCCGGCCGCGGCACCAGCACCGCGGGGGAAACGCTGAGCGGCAGCGACCAAAACTCGCGGCTGCCGGTGAGGTAGGCGATCGGCATGCCGGCGGCGCGTCTGCGAACCAGCTCGGCGTAGGCGTTTTCATCGCTCGAGGCCACCGCTTCTGCGCCGCGCGCAATCAACGCCGAGCGCGGCAGGCCCAATAGCTTGGCCAGCAGCAGTTCGGCGTCGAGCCGCGGTGACTCGCTGTGCGGCTTAAGGGTCAGCGCCGCGTGCTGCACGGCTTCGGCGATCGTGGCCACGGTGCTCATTCGACTTGGTGCGCCAGCTCTTCGGCTTGATGTTCCTGATTGAGCGCACGCACCAATTCATCCAGGTTGCCGTTCATCACGTCATCGAGCTTGTACAGCGTGAGATTGATGCGATGGTCGGTGACGCGCCCTTGAGGGAAATTGTAGGTGCGGATGCGCTCGGAGCGGTCGCCCGAACCGACCTGCAGCTTGCGCGATTGCGCCTGGGCGCTTTGCTGCTTCTCGCGTTCCGCGGACAGGAGTTTGGCCTTGAGCAAGGACAGGGCGCGGGAACGGTTCTTGTGCTGCGAGCGCTCGTCCTGACATTCCACCACGATGCCGGTGGGCAGGTGCGTGATGCGGATGGCCGAGTCGGTTTTGTTGACGTGCTGACCGCCGGCGCCGGACGATCGATAGGTATCGATGCGCAGGTCCGCGGGATTCAAATCCACCGCCTCGACTTCCTCCAGTTCGGGCAAGATCGCCACCGTGCACGCGGAGGTGTGAATGCGCCCCTGTGCTTCGGTGGCCGGAACGCGCTGCACCCGGTGGGTGCCGGACTCGAATTTGAGCAACGAATAGGCGCCGCGGCCGATGACGCGGCTGATGATCTCTTTGTAGCCGCCGTGTTCGCCGGGACTCTCGCTCAAGACCTCGACGCCCCAGCCCTTCGACTCGGCATAGCGGGCGTACATGCGAAACAGATCGCCGGCAAAGATGGCGGCCTCGTCCCCGCCGGTGCCGGCGCGCACCTCCAGGAAGATATTGCTGTCGTCGTGCGGATCCTTCGGCACGAGCAGCCGTTGCAACTCGAGTTCCTCGCCCAACAGGCGCGGATTCAAGTCGGCCAGTTCCTCCTCGCCCATGGCGCGGGTCGCGGGGTCTTTGTCGGCCGCCAATTCCCGCGCGGTCGCAGCGTCGCCCTCCAAGGCCAAAAACCGCCGGTAGCGGTCGACCAAGTCCTCGAGCCGCGAGTACTCCATGGAGAGTTCGCGAAACTGGTTTTGCTTGGAAATGACGCCGGCGTCGGACAGCAGCCGGCTGATTTCCTCGAAACGTTCGTCAAGTTTTTCCAGCTTGCGCCGGATCGAATCTTTCATGGCCGCGGATTATAGCGGCCTTGGGGCCGCCGCAGGCTGCTAGTGCCGGTCGCGTTCTTCCGTCAGAAGGCGGGTAATGGTCTCCGCCAGCGCCAAATCCGTCAGCTCCGACGCTTGGCGCAGCGCTTGGGTGGGCGCATGCAGCAGCCGGTTGGTGAGCGTGTTGGCCAGGTAATCGATCACTTCATGGGTCGATTTGCCGGACGCCAGCATGCGCCGCGCCTGTTCCACCGTTTGCTGGCGGATCCCCTCCGCTTGCTGGCGCAGTGCACGAATGGCCGGTCCGGCATCCTGCGCCCGCGACTCGGCGAGGAAACGCGCCACCTCTTCATTGATCAGCAGCCGCGCACCGCCCGCCGCCAATTCGCGCTGCTGAATATTCTCGTCCACCAGCTGCTGCAGGTCATCGATGGAAAATAAATAGACGTCCTCCAACTCGGTCACGTTGGGATCGATGTCGCGCGGCACGGCCATATCCACCATGAAGATGGGCCGCCGCCGCCGGGTGTGAATGGCCGCTTCGACCGCGGGCTTGGCGATCAGCGGCTCGGGGCTCGCCGTGCAGCAAATGACGATGTCCGCCTGCGCCAATTCATGGTCGAGTTCCGACAAGGGCACCGCATGGGCATTGAGTTGGGCGGCGAGCGTCTGGGCTTTTTCCAAGGTGCGGTTGGCGATCACCATGCGCTTGACGCCCGCGCTCATGAAATGCCGCGCCGTCAGCGCATTCATCTCGCCGGCGCCGACCATCAAAACGGTGTGGGCGCTCAAATCCTCGTACACGCGCCGCGCCAGGCTGACCGTGGCGGACGCGAGCGACACGGCGTTGGCGCCGATGCGCGTTTCGCTGCGCACGCGTTTGGCGGCCGAGAAAGCGGCCTGAAACAATTTATTCAGCACCGGGCCGGTGCTGCCGCTTTCCTGCGCGATTCGATAGGCATCCTTCAGTTGCCCGAGGATTTGCACCTCGCCCAAAACCATCGAATCGAGACCCGAGGCCACGCTGAAGGTGTGCTCGATGGCGCGCGATTCCTGGTGAAGGTAGAGGCTCGCGGCCAGATCGAGGTTGTTGCCGTGATGCCGTTCCAACCATTGCGACAGTTCCGAGCCGGTGACCGTGCCGGACCAGTACACTTCGGTGCGATTGCAGGTCGAGAGAATCAACGCCTCGGCGACGCCCAACTCGGCGCGCAAGGTGCGCAGCGCGGCGACCAGCCGATCCTCGCTGAAAGCCACCTTTTCGCGCAACGCGACCGGCGCGGTCTTATGGTTGATGCCGACAATGTTGACTGCCATGGAAGCGCTTTGGCGGGAATTTTAGCGATTTTGGTGCATGACGCACCGCCAGATCAAGGATGAATCCGCGGCATCGGGGTATTCATTTCGCTATAGTGCGGCCGTGTTCTCGTTTTCCTTCATCCCCAGGTCTGGTTTGGGCTTCAGTGTGCTCGTTTTGAGCGCCTGCGCCGCGACTCATTCCATGCCTGAGCCGGCGCCGCAATCATTTTATACCGTCACGGGCGAGATAGCCCTAGCGCGTCAGGAACCGCGGGTGGCGGCGATTCAATATGCCGCTGCGGCGGCGCATGAAACCGATCCCGCGCTGTTGCTGCGCGCCACGGAAGTGACGGCCGAGACGCTGCAGCCGTCGCTCATGGCCGGCGTGGCGGCGCGCTGGCTCACGGTCGATCCCAAATCGCTGCAGGCTCAGCGCGCGGCGGCGCGCGCCGCCTTGGCGCTCGATAAAGTCGACGAAGCCGCCGCGCATTATCGGGTGATCTTGCTGAATTCTCCCGCCGGACTCGATGCCGAGTTTGCCGACGTGGAAACCGATTTAGGATCCGACGGGAACGTCTTCGGCGCGCATCAGCTCGCCGATCGATTGGCATCGTATTTTCCGGACTCGCCCTCGGCGCTCAGGATCCAGGGCATCGCGGCCATGCGCGCGGACGATCCGGCCGCGGCGGTGCACAGCCTGAGCGGCGCGCTGGCGATCGAAGCATCGGGCGGCAACGACGCCAAACACACCGTCCACAAAGAGCTGGCGCAGACCCTGCTGCGGCGCGCGCATCCTGGCGGGCGATGTCGAGGAGCCGTTGCGCGCCGCGCAGTCGCAGCTCGATGCGGATCCCTCGCCGATCAATCGCTTCAATTACGCGGCGTTGCTGATGACGGCGCAGCGGCTGACGGAAGCCGGCGAGCAGCTGGAGATTCTGTCGCGCGATCCGCAGTCGACCGCCGTGGCCTTGCGCCTGATGGGGCTGCTGGAGTTTCAACAAGGGCACTTCGAAGCGGCAACGGCCAAGTTCCGACAGCTTCTGAACACCGGAAAATTTGCCGATGACGCGTTTTATTATCTGGCGTTGATGGCGGATCGCAACGGCGATCCGGAGCGTGCGTTGCGCTTTTTCTCGCAGGTGCAAAACGGCGAGAACGTCGTGCCGGCCTTGTTGCGGGCGGCCGCTTTGCTGCACCAACACGGTGCCCCGAGCGCGGCCGACGAACTGCTCGACCGACTGTTGGAGGACGAGCCGCAACGCGCGCCCGAGATCTTGACGGCGCGCGCGCGGATGTATGTGCAGTCGAGCGAGCTGCCGAAAGCCTTCGAGGTATTGGAAAAAGGCGAGATGAACTATCCGGACAGCGTGGAGTTGCGCTACGCGCGTGCCTCCGTGTATGAAGAACAGGGCCTGGTTTCCGAGGCGCTGCGCGAATTGACCCAGGTCGTCAAGACCCGGCCGAACGATCCGGCGGCCTTGAATGCCTTGGGCTTCACGCTCGCCGACCACACCAAAAGCCTCTCGCGGGCGCGCAAGCTGATCGAGCGCGCGCACGCGGCGGCGCCTAAAAATCCGGCGATTTTGGACAGTTTGGGATGGGTGAACTTCCGCCAAGGACGCCCGGCCGATGCGCTGCCCTATCTCAAGGCGGCCTATGCGGACGACCATGATGGCGACATCGCGGCGCACTTGGGCGAAGTCCTGTGGCAAATGGGACAGCAAGACGAGGCGCGCAGAATCTGGTCCGAAGCGGCCGCCCGGATGCGGACAACCATCTGCTGAAATCGACGCGCCACCGCCTCACCTCCGCAAACTGACTGAGCATGCGGCGCGCGTTGACGTTGATGGGGTGCTGTGCGCTGGCTGCATGCGCCACGACCCGCATGCGCGCCGCCGTCGGTGCGGTGGCAGTCGCGCGCGGCTGAATTGCAAAACGCGGCCAGTTGGCAACTGGATGGACGCGCCGCGGTTGCCTTGGGTCAGCAGGGCTGGCAGGCGACGCTCGACTGGCGGCAAATGGCGACCGACGCGGAGGTGCATTTGGCGGGCCCCTTCGGCATCGGCGCCTTGGTGCTCAAGCAGACCCCGGAAGGGCTCTCGCTCAACGGCGCGCCGCCGAGCGACGCGGTGCAATCCTTGGTTCGTGAGAAGCTCGGATTCGATCTGCCGATTGAAAACCTGCACTACTGGCTGCTCGGCATGCCGGATCCGGGCGCGCCTTTCGAGCTGTCGCGCAACGAGCAGGACCGCGCGAAAGTCTGCGCCAGGCCGGCTGGAGCATCGACTACGACCGGTATATGCCGGTGGCCGGCGACGTGCTGCCGGCGCGGTTGGTGTTGACCGCGGGGATGCGCGCGTGCGCATCGTGATCGATCATTGGAATTGGGCCCCATGAGCGGGATCGCGCACGGTCTGGCCCGCGCCGGCGAAGCTCAATCTGTTTCTGCACATCGTCGGGCGGCGGCCCGACGGCTACCACGAGCTGCAAACCTGTTTTCAGTTCGTCGATCTGTGCGATGAAATCACCATCGAGGTGCGCGCCGACGGCGAGATCCGACGCACGGTCGACATCGCGGGACGTGCCCGCCGAGGCGGATCTTTGCATGCGCGCGGCCCGGGCGCTGCAAGGCGGCCAGCGGTACATCGCTCGGCGCCGATATCGGCGTTGCGAAACAAATCCCGGTGGGCGGCGGCTTGGGCGGCGGCAGTTCCGATGCCGCCACCTGCCTGCGTGGCGCTCAATCAGCTCTGGGGAATTGCACTGGCCGCGCGAGAAATTGGCGGCGCTCGGCCTGAAATTGGGGGCGGATGTGCCGGTATTCGTCCATGGCCGGGCGGCCTGGGCCGAAGGGGTCGGGGAACGCCTCACGCCGCTGTACCCGCCGGTGGCCCCCCCTGAAGCTAACTATCTGATTTTAAAGCCAAATGTCCATGTCAGCACCGCTGGACGTGTTTCAAGATCCTGAATTGACAAGGAATTCTGCGCCCATCACAATTCACGGTTTTCTGGCGTCCGGTGGAAGGAATGACTGCCTGGGGTGGTGCGACGCCGATATCCTGAAGTGGCACGCGCGCTCGATTGGCTGTCGCTCTATGGCGCGGCGCGCCTGACCGGCACCGGGGCCTGTGTTTTTTTGGCCTGCGAGACGAAGGAGCGTGCGCGCGACATTATGCGCAAGCTGCCGCCGGAGTTGAAGGCTTTTTGGCTCGCGGACTGAACGACTCGCCCTTGCTTGAGGGATTGCGGACGGGTTGAGGCCGGTCGTCAGGTTTGATTTTCCAAGTTGGGGTGTCGCCAAGTGGTAAGGCAGCGGGTTTTGATCCCGCCATTCGGAGGTTCGAATCCTTCCACCCCAGCCAAATTTTGCGGTGAAGCGGTTCGTCGGTGAAGTTCAAGGGATGAGTAGCTGAGCGCTCGCAGCGTCAGCAATGAGCAGTTCGATGTCGCAAACAAATGAATTCAGTTCGCTGTCGATCGCGGTGTTCGCGGGCAACGCCAACCCGCAGCTGGCGCACGGAGATCACCCGCCACCTGCACTTGCCGTTGGGGCGCGCCGATGTCGGCCGTTTCAGCGACGGCGAGGTGAGCGTCGAGCTGATGGAGAACGTGCGCGGGCGCGACGTCTTCATCGTGCAGTCCACCTGTCCGCCCACCAACGACAACCTGATGGAGTTGCTGGTGATGGCCGATGCCTGCCGGCGCGCATCGGCGGAGCGCATCACGGCGGTGGTGCCGTATTTCGGTTATGCGCGCCAGGACCGGCGCCAGCGCGCGGCGCGCGTGCCGATCACGGCCAAGCTGGTGGCGAACATGATGGTGTCCGCGGGCGTGAACCGGGTGCTGACGGTGGATTTGCACGCGGACCAGATCCAGGGATTCTTCGACATCCCGGTGGACAACGTGTATGCCTCGCCGGTGCTGCTGGGCGACGTCTGGAAACAGAAGTTCGAGAACCTGATCGTGGTGTCGCCGGACGTGGGCGGCGTGGTGCGCGCCCGGGCGCTCGCCAAGCGCCTGGATGATGCGGACCTGGCCATCATCGACAAGCGCCGGCCGCGTCCGAACGAGGCGAAGGTGATGAACATCATCGGCGAGGTCGAAGGCAAGACCTGCGTGATCGTCGATGACCTGGTGGATACGGCGGGCACGCTTGTGCCTGGCCGCGCAGGCGCTGAAGGACGAGGGCGCGCTCAAGGTGGTGGCCTACATCACCCATCCGGTGCTGTCGGGCAAGGCGATCGAGCGCATCGAGAGTTCGGTGCTGGATGAACTGGTGGTGACCGACACCATCCCGCTGCGGAGCGGCGCCGAGCGTGCAAGCGCATCCGCCAGCTGAGCGTCGCGGAGCTCCTGGCGGAGACCATGCGCCGCGTGAGTGACGAGGAGTCGGTCAGCTCGCTGTACGTGGATTGAGATGGATGCGGGTCGGCCCCTGCAATTGGTCGCGGTGCGGGGCGCTGTGTTGGTAGATGTAACTGGAGAAGATTATGAAAACCTCTTTTGAACTCGAGGCCGAGTTCCGCGAGACGCAAGGGAAAGGTGCGAGCCGCCGCCTGCGTCGCGTGGGAAAAGTGCCGGCTATCCTGTACGGCGGACATCTCGGACGCGCGCGCATTTGACGTTGAACCATCAGAAGCTGCGCAACATGCTCGCGAACGAGGCTTCTATTCGCCCATCCTGAGGTTTAAGGTGGGCGAGCAGACGCAGGCCGCGATCTTCAAGGACGTGCAGCGGCATCCCGCCAAGAACGTGATCCTGCACCTCGACTTCCTGCGCGTCAAGGAGAACGAGAAGATCCGCATGCATTCCGCTGCACTTCAAGGGCGAGAAGGAATCGCCGGGCGTCAAGACCGCAGGGCGGCGTCGTCTCGCACATGCGCAACGAGGTGGAGATCGCGTGCTTGCCGAAGGACCTGCCGGAGTTCATCGAGGTGGACATTTCAGGCCTGGCGCTCAACGAGAGCATGCACTTGTCGGACCTGAAGCTCCCGAGGGCGTGCAGCTGCTGCGACCTCGCGCGAAGGAGGATTCGGCGGTGGTCGCGATCCACAGCCCGCGCGCGGAAGAGCCGGAGCCGACGGCAGCGGCAGCGGCGGCGGAAGGCGCGGCAGCGCCGGCGGAAGGTGCGGCAGCGGCAGCTGCCGGCGGCCGGCGGCAGGCGCGGATGCGGCCAAGAAGGCCGAGCCGGCGAAGGCCGAGGCGCCAAGAAGGAACCGGCCAAGAAAGACGCCAAGAAGTAACCGTCGGAACGTCCTCGAAGCGAGGGCCGTCGGCGATGGCGGCCCTTGTTCTTGCTTGGTAGGCTGCATCCACGATGGCTGGATTACCGTTGCGCATCATCGTCGGCCTCGGCAATCCCGGGCCCGATCACCTTGTCACCCGCCACAATGCGGGCTTCTGGTTCGTGGATCCGCTGGCGCGGCGCCATGGCGGCGAGTTTCGCGACGACCGCAAGTTCACCGGCGAGACCGCGCAGATCAGCATCGCGGGCCAGGACCTCGTGCTTGCTGAAGCCCACCACCTACATGAACCGCAGCGGCCTGTCGGTGCGGCAGCTGGCGATTTCTACAAGGTTGCCGCCGGAGGAGATCCTGGTGGCCCATGATGAGCTGGACCTGCCGGTCGGCACCGTGCGCCTGAAGCAGGGCGGCGGTCACGGCGGCCACAACGGCCTGCGGGACATCATCGCCCACATGGGCGAGAACTTTCTGGCGCATGCGCTTCGGGATCGGGCATCCCGGCAACAAGGCCGAAGTCATCGACTATGTGCTGACGCGCGCGCCGCGCGCGGAAGAAGATCTGATCCTGGACGCGGTCGAACATGGCCGCGGACTGCATGCCGCTGCATGCATCGAACAGGGCGCGGAGCGGGCGATGACCAAGCTGCACAGCCGCCCGGGAAAAGACTTAATGGCCATCCGCTGCGGAATCGTCGGGCTTGCCGAATGTCGGCAAGTCCACGCTGTTCAATGCCCTCACGCGCGCGCAGATCGCCGCGGAGAATTATCCCTTCTGCACCATCGATCCCAACGTGGGCGTGGTGCCGGTGCCGGATGCGCGGCTGCGAGCAGCTGGCCGCCATCGTGCATCCGGAGAAGATTCTGCCGGCCACGGTCGAGTTCGTGGACATCGCGGGCTTGGTGGCCGGCGCCTCGAAGGGCGAGGGGCTGGGCAACAAGTTCCTGTCGCACATCCGCGAGGTCGACGCCATCGCGCATGTGGTGCGCTGCTTCGAGAACGACGACATCGTGCACGTCGCGGGCAAGGTCGATCCGGCCGGCGACATCGAGATCATCAACACCGAGCTGGCGCTGGCGGACCTGGACAGCGTGGAGCGCGCCCATCAGAAGGCGCTGAAGGCGGCCAAGGCCGCGGACAAGGACGCGGTGAGACTGCGCGACCTGCTCGAGAAGCGTGCGGGCGCAACTGAATCAAGGCCAAGCCGGTGCGCGCTGCTGAAACTCGATGCCGAACGAGCAGGCATTGCTGCGCGATCTGCACCTGCTCACCGTCAAGCCGGTCATGTACGTCGCCAATGTGGACGAGACGGGCTTCAGCGAACAACCCGCGGCTCGACCGAGTGCGCGCGATCGCGCAATGCGGAAGGTGCGATCGTGGTGCCGGTGTGCGCCGCCATCGAAGCGGAGATCGCGCAGCTCGAGGAGGCCGACCGCGCCGATTTCCTCGAGGAGCTGAAGCTGGACGAGCCCGGACTGAACCGCGTCATCCGCGGCGGCTACACGCTGCTGGGCCTGGAGACCTATTTCACCGCCGGCCCGAAGGAAGTGCGCGCCTGGACCGTGCATGCAGGGGCCACCGCGCCGCAGGCGGCGGGTGTGATCCACACCGATTTCGAGCACGGCTTCATCCGCGCCGAAGTGATCGCCTATCGACGACTACATCACACTACAAGGGCGAGGCGGGCGCCAAGGAGGCGGGCAAGTTGCGGCTGGAGGGCAAGGAATACATCGTCAAGGAGGGCGATGTGATGCACTTTCGCTTCAACGTCTGAAGTAGCTGCACGAAATCGCCGGATTCGCAGGTTGACGAGGATTGGGGCGGCGGGCTTATATAGTGCTGAAGGGTCCTGGATCCGGGGCGGGGAAAATCATGATCGAGGATAAGAAATGATACGAGTACTTGGAATTCTCGCGGCGATGCTGTTCACCCGCTTGGCCGTGGGCGCGCCGGCTGACAGCCCGTTGCTGATGCAATCGCCGACCCTCAATTCCTCGCATATCGTCTTTGCGTATGGCGGAGAGCTGTGGAGCGTGAGCCGGGAGGGCGGCGCGGCGCTGCGGCTCACGGCGGGCCCGGGACAAAAATCCAATCCGCATTTCTCGCCCGACGGCAAGTGGATCGCGTTCACCGCGCAATACGGCGGCAACTTGAACGTCTATCTGATGCCCGCCGAGGGCGGCGAAGCGCGCCAATTGACCTTCGGCGCGGGTCCGGACACGGTGCAAGGCTTCACGCCGGACGGCAAGAACGTTCTGTTCCGCTCCTCGCTCAAGAGTTATTCGATCCGCTTTGAGCAGCTCTACACCATATCGACCGAAGGCGGCCCGACGCATGAGGTTCCGCTGCCGATGGGTTATGAAGGATCGTATTCAGCGGACGGCGCGCATCTGGCCTACACGCCGCTTCCGCGCGAGATTTTTTTCCTGGGCGATGATCTGGTGCATGCGTTCTGGGCTCATTATCACGGCGGCTTGGCGCCGCAGGTGTGGATCGCGAATCTCGCGGACTCTGAAACCAGCAAAGTGCCGCATGAAAACGCCGGCGACTTCAATCCCATGTGGGTGGGCGATAAGATCTATTTTCTATCCGCCCGCAGCGAGCCGATCACGCTGTATTCGTACAGCACGGACTCGAAAACGGTGGCGCGCGTGGTCGAAAACCACGGGATGGACATCATGTCGGCCTCGGCCGGCCCTGGCGCCATCGTCTATGAACAATTCGGATCTCTGCATCTGTTCGATCTGGCGAGCGGCCGCGAGCACGAAGTTCACGTCGAGATTCGCGGCGATTTCCCCGAGGTGCGGCCGCACTTCGAAAATGTCGCGGCACACGTTCTGGATGCCAACATCTCTCCTACGGGAACCCGCGCGGTGTTCGAAGCGCACGGCGACATCATTACTGTGCCCGCCGAAAAAGGCGATGCGCGCAATCTGACCCATTCGCCCGGCGTTGCCGACCGCTCGCCGGCCTGGTCGCCCGACGGGAAATCGATCGCCTACTTTTCGGACGCTTCCGGCGAATATGCCTTGCATATTCAGAATCAGGACGGCCTGGGAAAGGTGCGCGCGATCGGCTTGGGAAATCCGCCGTCCTATTTCTTCAAGCCGCTATGGTCGCCGGACAGCAAGAAAATCACCTATACCGACAAGCGCCTGAACCTTTGGTACGTCGATCTGACCAATCCGGCGCCGGTGAAAGTCGACACCGACACGTTTTTCTCGTTCGGCGAGACGATGCAGTCGTCGTGGTCCCCGGACAGCCGCTGGATCGCGTATACGAAGCTGCTCGACAACCATATGCGCGCCGTTTTCGTCTATTCGCTCGATTCAAAGAAGTCGACGCAAATCACCGACGGACTGAGCGATACGGAATACGCGGTGTTCGATAAATCCGGCAAATATCTCTACTTTACCGCGAGCACCAATTCCGGCCCGACCAAGGTGCCGCTGGATATGTCGAGCCTCGGTCACCGCGTCACCCGCAGCGTCTACCTGGCCATCTTGCGCAAAGGCGTCGCCTCGCCGCTGAAGGCCGAGAGCGATGAAGAGAAAATCGCGCCTGCGCCTGCGGCTGCATCGGATGCGGACAAAAAGGACAAGGCGCGGCCCGCGGAAGCCGCCGCGAACGCCGTGCAGATCGATTTCGACGATATCAGCCAGCGCATTCTGGCGTTGCCGTTGCCTGCGGCCGGCTATGGCGTGCTGGCGGCGGGCAAAGAGGGCGAATTCTTCGTCGAGCAGGAACAGCCTGGGGGATCGCCGCTCGAGGAGGGAGGCCCCCGCTCGTTGTTGAAATTTACGCTGGCGGAGCGCAAGGCGACGCCGATCGCGTCGGGCATCGAGGCTTTCCGGCTGTCGTTCAACGGCGAGAAGTATTTGTTCCGCCAGGGCCAAAAATGGGGAATCGCTTCGACCGCCGCGCCGCTGAAGGCGGGCGAGAACCTCCTGAACATGGACGCCATGCAGGTGGCGGTGAACCCGCGCGAAGAATGGAAGCAGATGTACGGGGAAGTCTGGCGGATCGAGCGCGATTATTTTTACGCCAAGAATTATCACGGTCTCGATATCGCCGCGGCGGAACGCGAATATTCCGCCTACCTGCCCGGTATCGTGAGCCGCGCGGATTTGAATTATCTTTTCTTGGAGATGCTCGGGAAGATCTCAGTCGGCCACATGTTCGTCGAGGGAGGCAGCATCCCGAAGGTTCCACCCGTCTCGGTGGGACTGCTGGGCGCCGACTATGCCACCGAACACGGCCGCTATCGCTTTGCCAAAATTTACGAGGGCGAGAATTGGAATCCCGGCCTGCGCGCCCCGCTCACCGAACCGGGCTCGGAGGTCAAGCGCGGCGAATATCTGCTCGCGGTGAACGGGCGCGAGCTGCACAGCGGCGATGATGTCTACAAATTCTTTTTGAACACCGCGGACAAGCAGATTGTGCTCAAGGTCGGACCCAACCCGGACGGCGCCGGCGCGCGCGAGGTTACCGTGGTGCCCATCGGCGAGGAGATTTCCTTGCGCCATCGCGATTGGGTGCTGAACAACCTGCGCACCGTGGAGCGTTTGAGCGGCGGACGCGTCGCCTATGTTTATCTGCCGGACACAACCGCCGGCGGCTATACGTCTTTCAACCGCTATTTCTTCGCCCAGGTGGGCAAGCAGGGCGTCATCATCGACGACCGCTTCAACAGCGGCGGTCAGTCGGCCGATTACATCATCAACTACCTGCAGCGCAAGCTGCTGAATTTTTGGTACACGCCGGATGGGGCGGCCTCGCCCGAACCCGGCGAGGCGATCTTCGGCCCCAAAACCATGATCATCAACCAGTACGCAGGTTCGGGCGGCGACTTGATCCCCTGGTATTTCCGCCACGTGGGCTTGGGTCCTCTGATCGGCGAGAGAACCTGGGGCGGTGAGGTGGGCATCACCGGCTACCCGCCGCTGATCGACGGCGGCAGCGTTACCGCGCCGAGCCTCGCCTTCTTCACCACCGATGGGCATTGGGCCATCGAGAACCAAGGCGTGCCGCCGGACATCGAAGTGGAGATGGATCCAAAAGCCTGGCGAGCGGGCCACGATCCACAACTCGAGAAAGCCGTCGAGACCGTGCTCGAGGAGCTGAAGGAGCATCCGGTGCCCAAGCCGCAAGTGCCGCCCTTTCCGGATTACTACCACGGCGAGAAGCAGCCTTGACGGAGCAGGGCGGCGCAGATGCCGCCCTGCAGGCTGAACTCTGCACGGCAAAGTCGGCGGTCAATCAGTACTTGCCGCAGCCTGGAGCGGGATGTCCGCGGGATTTCTTGCGCGCGATTGGGCATGTTGGGGCACATTTCCCGCGCGTGAACCTGGATGCAAAGCCGCCGCCCGACCGTGACCTTTCGAGACCTGCCCGCCTCGGCCGGCGTGGCCTCGCAAGCCCTGCAGTCGGGACAGAAGCTGCAGGCGGACTATCGCGCGTCGAGCTGCGATATCACGGTTGCGCGGGCCCTGGGTGATTCAGCCGGCGAGCTGAAGTTTTTGGTGAGCATCCATTTGCACGTGCCGGGCGCGCTCATCCGTGCGCAAAGCGAACCGCGCACGGCTCCCGGGCAGGCGGACGCTTATGCCGCCTTACGCCTCGCGTTCCAGGACGCGACGCGTCAGCTGCGCAAGCTGCGCGTCAAACGCTACGATTCCTATGACGGCTCCGCGTCCGATTAGATTGTTTTGGCAGCCTCATGCAAGGCGTTCACGAACGCGGTTCGCGCCGCGCTGTACTCCTTGCCGGTGGCGACCGGCCATGCCGAATTGATCACAATGACCAGGCGGTCGTCTTTGAACGTGGTGATCGATTGGCCGAAGATGCCCACCGCTTCGTAGCTGCCGTTCGGACGAATCCACCAGAAATAGCCGTAGCCGCCCGCACCGTTGTCGATCTCCTTGGTGGTGGCCTGCGCCACCCATCCGGCGGGGACAACGTCCCGGCCCCGAGCCTTGCCGCCATCGAGGATGAATTGTCCCACGCGCGCGTAGTCGCGCAGGGTCATGGAAATGCAGCAGCCGCCGCGTTCCTGCCGGCCCGATGCATCGACCATCCACACTGCGTCCTGTTCCATGCCGTAGGGGATCCAGACTTTCTTGGAGAGATACTGCGAGAGCGGTTCGCCGACGGCGTTGGCGACCAGGATGCCGACCATGTCGGTCTCGCCGGTATCGTAATGCCACTTCGTGCCCGGCTCGGCGGCGCGCGGCAAGTGCCGCATGTAGCTCACCAAGGGATCCACGCCGGGCTCGCTGCCGGTAAAGCCGGCTTGGGCCACGTCGGATTTAGGATCGGTGTAATCCTCGTTCCACTTGACGCCCGAACTCATGGTGAGCAGCTGCTTCACGGTGACGCCGTCGTAGGCTGAACCTTTGAGCTGCGGCACATAGTCGGTGACCATGGCATCGGGCCCCTTGATCTTGCCGTCTTCGATGGCGGCACCGACCAGCGTCGAGGTCAGGGATTTGGCCACGGAGAAGGAAGTCCAGCGGTCCTTCGGCGTGCGGCCGAGGCCGTAGCGCTCCAATACGATCTTGCCGTCCTTCAAGACCAGCACCCCGGAGGTTCGATTCGCGCTCATGTAGCTTTCGACCGTCCAGTGACGATCGCCATAATCCCAAGTCGGCGACAGTTGCTTGGCGGCCCTGGGCAAGGGGTGCACGTGCGGGCCATGCTTGACGGTGACGACCTTGTAGATCTTTTCTATGCTGCGATATCCGGAGCTCTGCTGTTCGGGCGTCCAGAACAACAGGCTGGGCGTAGCGGATTTCAGCGCCACTTGGGCTGGCACGGGAAGGGCGAATAGCAGCGAGCACAACGCGAGCGCGAGTTTTGATTTGTCCATGAATACCCCCGGCGAGTGACCTGCGGAGTATAGCTATTCCAACGACAAAGCGATTTTGCCGACGGCGCCGCCGCGCTCGACGGCCGCCATGGCGGAAGCGGCCTCTTCCAGTCGAAAGGTCTTTTGCACGTGCGGTCTGACCTTGCCCGACGCGACCAGATCGAGAATGTCGGCGAGATCGGCGCCGTTGGCTTCCACCGTATAGCGCATGGCGTGCACGCCATGCTTCAGCGCCTTTTCCTGCGACGGCTCCGTCAGGGTCGAGACCAGGATTCCGCCGCGCTTCAGGCACTTCCAAGAACGTTCGCGGGTTTCTCCATCGATCAGGTCAAAGACCATATCCAGATCCTTCGCCTGGTCTTCGAAGCGCTGGGTCTTGTAGTCGATGACCACGTCCGCTCCGAGTTCGCGCGCAAACCCGAGGTTCTCGGTCGAGACCGTGGTGAGCACCCGCGCGCCCTTGGCATGCGCGAATTGCACGGCAAAGTGGCCGACGCCGCCCGAACCGCCATGGATCAACACCGACTGGCCGCTCTTGAGTTGTCCGTAGCGGAACAGTCCCTGCCAGGCGGTCGTACCGGCCAAGGGAATCGCCGCGGCATGCACATGATCGAGCGTCGCGGGCTTGCGGGCCAGCGCCTGCTGGTCGATGACCGTCTTCTCGGCATAGCCGCCGCCGCCGATGCCTACCACGCCTAGAACCTCGTCGCCGACTTTGAAACCCGTGGCCTGAGCGCCGCATTTCTCGACGACGCCCGACACGTCGCGGCCGAGCGCATAGGGCAAGCGGTCTTCCTTGACCGCCGGATACTGGCCGTTGCGGATCTTGAAGTCGACCGGATTGATGCTCGCGGCATGCACGCGCACCAGAACTTGCAAGGCGTCGGGCAGCGATTGCTCGAGCGTATCGACCTGCAGCACTTCGGGGCCGCCGAAGCGGTGAATCCGCACCTTTCGAGCCTTCATCGATCTTGCGGCCGGGGTCAGCGGCGCGCCCGGCGTCTCTTGGCCATCTTCGCTCCCTGCTTGCCGAGCGCCGTGCGGGTGGCTGCCGAGAGGTGGCTGATGGACTTTTTTCGCTTGGCGGCGGCCGCCGCTTTCTTGACGTTGCGTCTCGCGGCGGTCTTCTGTTTGGTACTGGACATGGGACTCTCCAGGTGACATGAACGGGAGTTTCCTTTTCGCACCGGATTCGCCAGAAGTCTGTCGGACTGACAGCCGCATTGGCGTCAGTCGGCGGGCGGCGTGCGCCACGAAATCAGACCGAGTCGTACTCGTCGTGGCGGCGCCACCAGTGACCGCTCTCGTTGCGTCCCTTGGGCGCGCGGTCGAGCCATTGCCACATGTTCCACAGTCCGTCCAAGCCGCGCGCATAGCTCGAATAAGTGTGATACACGACGCCATCCTCCAGCGCGAAGGCGCTCACCCCGGGACGTTCGCGAAGAAAGGTCGGCATGTCGACGCCGGTCCCGAATATATCCTCGGCGCCGGCACCGGTCCGCGCCGAGGGCTTCCAGGCCGCCTCGCGGGTGTAGTTGTACTCGATGCCTCCGTCGCGCAGCCGTTCATCGCGGCTGAAGCCAACGCTGAAATCGGCATTGAATTCGCTGCCGAAGGAGGACGCCCACGGGAAGGTCCATCCCAAGCGCCGCTTATAGGCTTGCAGCTTGGCGAGCGGCGCCCGCGATACGGCGCACAGCATGACGTCATGATGGGCCAGGTGAATCTGAATGCCGTTGAATCCGTCCGCAATCGATGAGCAAGACGGGCAGGCGGCGGCATAGTCGGGTCCGAACATGAGGTGGTACACGAGCAGCTGCGAGCGGCCGCGAAACAGCTCCGGCAACGACGCGCTGCCCTCGTCGGTCTCGAAGCGATAGGGCTCGTCGAGGCGGACCCAGGGCAACTGCTGGCGACGGCGCGCCAGCTCATCGCCGCGCCGCGTATGCTCCTTTTCCGCCTCGAGCAGTTTCAGCCGCTCCGCCAGCCACTCTTGACGAGTACCGATCTTGTGCTGGGTCATCGCTCACTCTCCTGTGGTTGCTACGTGGCTAGATTAGGCGACCGGCGCCACCCCGGGGGAGTAACAAGTGTGGCGGGAATCGCCGATCTCACGGCATCGCCGCCAAGCGCGCGTGGCGGCGCAGGTTGAACAGAATCGGCAAGGTGAAAAGATACAACGCGGCGCCGAGCACCCAGACCAATCCCGGAAAGCTGGCGCGCGTGGCGAAGTAGAGATCGCTGATGACGACGGGGCCGATGATCGAGGTGAGACTGAGAAGACTCGCCAATACGCCCTGCAATTTCCCCTGGCTGTGGGCATCGACTTGCTTGGCGAGCAGGGATTGCAGAGCCGGCAGGCCGATGGCGCCGAGACAAAAGAGCGGCATCAGCGCGAACGGCATCCAGCCGCGGCTGGCGAAGGCGATGAGCAGCGAACCCGCGGCATCCGTGATCACACCCGTGAGGATGGCGGCGCGCTCGCCCCACCGTTTGGTCAAGGGACCGGCGATGAAGGCCTGCGCAAAGGCATGCAGCAGGCCGAAGCAAGCCAGCGACACGCCCAACATGAACGGCGACCAGCCATAGCGGTCGGTGCCGTAAATGATCCAAATCGTACCGCCCACCTGTCCGATCAGCGATATGAGGATGAATATCAGCAGCAGCGACAACAGGCTCGGCAGTGAAAACGCCCAGCGAAACGCGGCGAACGGATTGAGCGCCAAGATGGGGGGCGGCAACGCGGGCCGCTCCCGGCGAGGCTCGCGCAGCACCCAAAACGTGATGAGAAAGGTGATGGCGTTCAGCACCGCCGCCGCCATGAACGGCGCGCGCACCCAATATTCCCCCAAGACCCCGCCGAGCAACGGCCCGGCGATGAAGCCGAGTCCCTGGCAGGCATTGAGCTGCCCGAAACGGTGCGCGCGCTCCTCCGCAGCCGTCACGTCCGTGATGTAGGCGGAGGCCACGGCTTGGCTGGCGCCGGTTACCCCGGCGATGGCGCGGCCCAGAAACAAAAGTGCGAGCCAGGGCGCGAAGGCCATGAACAGATAATCGATGGTGGCGCCGGCGAGCGAGCACAGCAACACCGGCCGCCGCCCGATACGGTCGCTCCAGCTGCCAAGGATCGGCGAGAAGATGAATTGCATGAGCGCGTAGAGACTCAAGAAGGCGCCGAAGCGCCAACCGAGGTTGCCCGTATGTGCAATCTCTCCGAGCAGTCGCGGAATGATCGGCAAGGTGAGGCCGATGCCCGCCACGTCCAGGCCGACGATCGTGAGCAAGACGCCCACGGTGGGTCTCATCGAATGTGTCATGGTGATCCGAATACCGGAAAATGCCGGGCGAAAGCATGGCGGAAATTGCCAGGCATGGCCAATTGCGCCGCCGCGATGGAGCCGATTGCGCCACAATACGGCGCCATTGACAACCGCGACGCGGCTGCGCCACTGTAATCCCATGCCTCTACCTCAAGTTCCGCTCGCGTCGCATCGTGCTTTTGCGGTCTCCACCGTGGAGACTTTGCACACGACCATCGCAACGAAACTCGGCGCCGCCTGCGTCGCCGCTCCGACCGAGCGTCCCATCGCGGCGCTCGCCAATTGCTATCGACTGAGCGCCGGCGAGCTGTGGTTTTGCTCCTATGGAGAGCCGGTGAAAATCGGATTTGCCGAGAGCGATTATTTTAGAGTGCAGGTGCACCACAGCGGCGCAGGCTCGACGCAGATCAATCAGCGCATCATGCCGGTGCAGCCGGGACAGGGATGCGTGTCGTACGCCGCAGCCATGTTGTCTTTCGGCGAAGGTTTCCAGCAGTTGGTATGGCGCGTCAATCGCCAGGCCCTCAACCGAAAATTAGCCGCGATCATCGGCGTGCCGATCTCGCGGGCGCTCGAATTCGAGCCGTCCCTGGATCTTAGCCTGCCGCGGGCACGCGCCTTTCTCGGCATCTTGCACAGCGCGGTGCACGCCACCACGGCCGCGGATTCGAACCGCTACCTGCTGGCCGAACTGGAACAAGCCCTGATGGTGTCGCTGCTGTCGCTCGGCGAGCATAATTACCGTCACATGCTGCACGCTGATCGAGGCATGGCGGCTCCTTGGCAGGTGCGCCAGGTCGAGGCTCATATCGAAGAGCATCTGCATCGTCCCTTCAGCATCGAGGACGCGGTGGCGGTCACCGGCTGCAGCGCGCGCTCCATTTATAGAGCCTTTCAAAAACATCGCGGCTATTCACCGCTCGACTTCTCCAAGCATCGAAGGCTGGAGAAAGCGCAGCAATTGTTGGTTGTCAAGGATGCGAAGTTGACGGTGGCGGAGATCGCGCAAATCTGCGGTTTCGGCGATCTCAGTCATTTCAGCCGCGATTATCGGCATCTGTTCGGCGAAAGTCCGTCGCGCACACGATCGGCCGGCACCCGATGATGCGCCAAGCAGCGCGCCGACCTTAAGCGCACAAGGAATCGATGGGCGAGGGCGGCGAGAGCTGATGGGATTGGACAAAATCGATTCCCAGCGCCGCGAGCGAAGCTTGGTCTTGCGAGCCTTGCGTACATTTGGCCACGGTTTGAATGCCGAGCGACTTTGCCATGGCGCAGATGTTGCCGATGGCGGTGCGCAGCTTCTCTTCGCGGACATTGGCCGTCACCGGGGGCGCGAGCTTCAATAGTTCGATGCCCGCCAAGTGCAGCAGGTCGATCGATTGCTCCGAGGGCAGAAAATTGTCCAGCACGATCGGGCATCCCGCGCTCTCCAGCGACTCGGCAATATTTGCCAAGAGGCCGATACTCGCAGGCGGCGTCTCGACGTCGAGTTCGAATCCGATGAGCCGCGCCGGCAGGTCCGCGGTTTTCAAATTCGACGCGACAAATTGGGCGAAAGCGGAATCGTAATTGGTCGAGTCGGTCAAGTTCACCGAGAAGGCGGCGCGCTCATCCGCCCACACGTCCCGATGACGGTCGAGCCATTGGCACAGCCGGCGCACCACCCGCCGGTCGATCACGGCCCCCAGGCCGTGCTCAACCGCGGCCTTCAACAGCGCAGGGGCCGAGTTGGGCGCGCCGGGAGCGCGCGAGCGCAGCAACACCTCGTAGCGGCGCATGTGAGTGCGGGTCGAGAGCGGGACCAAGCGCTGGACATAAAGATTGATCGGGGAGCGCCGCAAGGCCAGCGAGAGTTTCTCCAGCGTCGCCTGAGGGGCGGTACCCGTGGTGGGTGTTTTAAAGTCCTGGCTCATGACATATCCCAGCGGGCCGCATCGATGCGACCTGTCTTCTGAGTTGTACCAGAAGGCGACCCCGACGATCATTGCGCCATCGCAACTCGCGAACAGCCATAGCGAGACGCTCTGCACATTTTCTGCTGCAATGGCGCGATCCGCCAACGAGCGGCGATTCTCGCTCTGCATTTTGCCGCGGCGCTCCACTACACTTTCCTCACGGGCGGGGATGCGTGCCGAGCTCGAGATGTCCCCTTCGTTCAACTGCGTCCTCCGCGCATTCACCGCCCGTCATGCCGCCGGCCGAGCGATGAGGTGCTGCCGTATGCCGCTCGTCGGCACTTCTTGACCTTCGCAAAGTCAAATCCAACATTCGAAGACTTTACGACCAACCTGGGCGACCAGTGGGCTATCCTCGCTGGGCGCACTGAGGAGCCGCTTCGGCGGCGAGGCCTTCAAGGAGTGGGAATTGCATGTGAGGAAGGGCGGTTCGAGGCCTATGAGACTCCTGATTTTGCTGGCCGTCTGCGCACTTGCGGCCTGTGCAACGGGGGCTGTGAAGCCGCCCGGCCGTGCCGTCGAGCCGGCAGCGGCGGACCAGGCCGCGGGATTGGCGGCCGAGCAGCAGCGCCTGCGCGACATCATTGTCTCCAACAATAGGCATAGGGCAGGGGCCTTGGCGGATTTGCAAAGTGCCATCGCAAATCCGGCGTTCCAATCCCTGTCGGTGGATGATCAATACGAGGCGCTCACGCTCGCCGCCCGCCTGTCGCTCTACGACGCGCAGGCGGCGCTCGCGCACGACTACATCGCCCGCGTCATAGCGCTGCCCGGTCTCGGATTCGAAGACCAGGCTGCTGCTTTGCGAATTGCGCGCGAAGTCGGCAATTGGACCGCTGCGGTGAGTTGCCTCACCTCCATCGCGCATCAATGGCCTGAGCGGCTCGCAAGCATCGAGAATAGGAGCGTGGAGCAGGTCGTTTACCAGGCGAATTTCCTGCCGCGCACGAATAAGTTTCTGCTGCTGCAGTCGCTCTATGCAGCCCACTGGACGTTGCAATGGGGTATCGAGCCGAGCAGCGCTTGGCGCGACTTGGCGATCCTGTTGCTGGAGCGGCACTCCCTACGGCAGGCGATCGATGTGGCGAGGCATGTGACGGATGTCTATGTGCTGATTGAGATGCGGGCGGATCGGCGCTTCGACGCCGTCGTGGCGGCGCACCCCGAACAATTTGAAATAGACGCCGCCGCGGAGCGAGAGCTGAACCTTTATCAATCGCTCTCGGATGCGCAGCCCAAATCCCTCGCCCTCAAGGCGCTGGTCATGGAGGCGTTGCTGCACGAACAGCACTATGCGGCGATGCTGGCGGCTTCCGATTCGGTGATGCAGGAGATCGAGTCCACCAACTTTCCGGACAAACTCTACGATGACTACGTCGAAGATCACGGCACGTATTTCTCCTTGCGGGCGGTCGCGCTGCAACGCGAGGGGCGGCCGGAGGAGGCGGTGGCGCAGCTGATCGAGGCCAGCCGCGACGGCGACATCAGTCAGCTCATCAATCTTGCCGCCCTGTATTGCGCGCTGGATCGTCCCCAGGACGCCCTCGCGGTGATCAATCCCATAGGCCCGTCGCGCACCAGTGCGTACGGCGCCATGCAAGTCGAGGCGGTGCGGCTGCAGACGGCGGTGCAGCTGGCAGATCATGACCAGGCGTCGCGCTCCTTGGATTACCTGAGCGCGCACCGCAGCGATGCGCCGCGCGCCTATTTGTACGCCTTGATCGTCGCCCAACAGCTGGATCAGGCGGCGCGCTTTCTCATCAGCGAACTCGACGATAAGGATTTGCGCGAAAACGTGTTGCCGGATATCCAGGAATACCTGCCCACGCCGGGTACGGAAACGGAGTTGGCAATCGAAGCGCAATGGCGCGCAGTGATCGCGCGCCAGGAAGTCCAGGCCGCGATTCAAAAGGTGGGAAGAGTCGAGCGCTATCATTTGGAGTCGCCTTAGGGCGGCAGGTCGCGCCCTCGGCCTAAACGATTGGGCGCCCGCGCAGCGGGGGAAACCAGAAAACCGGCCCCCTGAAAGGGGTCTTTGTGATTTTGTGATGGGGTCGTCGGTTCAATCGCGGCAGGGCCGGCACGATCGCCGTATTCCGACCTCATCGCTGCTATATATTTTCCGGAACCTTCGGCTCATTGAGTGACGGCCATGAAGAGAATCGCAATCGTGCTCGCCGCGTTTTTGATTCAATCGACGCTGTCGATTGCTCAGTCGAACAACTCGCGCCCAAAACCCAGTTCTTTCGTCCCGCACTCCCAGACCAATACCCATGTCTATGGCGCGCCGATTGGACCCGCGGTCGTGGGCCATTCGAAGGCTTCGCATCACAAGCAAGCGCCCAAAAAGCGCTCTTCGAGCCGGCAAAAGAAGGGATAGCGCGGAACCGATTCGATCACTCGAAAGATTTTCGGGGAGTCAGTCCTTTCCGAGCACCGCCACTTGGCCATGAACGCGGCTTCATCGTCCAAGGTTCCACCGTTGACGCAAGTGCGTACGATGTGGGCGGGCCCCTTCTTCATCGCCATACTCTCGCTCCTTGGCAAGGTATGGCTCAAACACACGAAAAATCAGATACTCCCCTCTATGCCAGCCAAATCTCGCATCGCCAACTGGAGCGACATACAGTATGTAATCGCAGCCGCAAAGCTCGGCAGTTTTCACTCGGCCGCGGCGGTATTGGATACCAATCAATCTACCGTTGGCCGGCGCGTCGCACGCTTCGAGGCGCATCTTGGAACGAAAATCTTCGAGCGTCACGCGAGCGGTATGCGCCTTACCACCGCCGGAAAGATTCTCATCGACAAGGCGATGTTGATGGAAGAAGCCGCCAACGACATAGACTTGAGTTTGCTCGCCTTTGATTCACGTCTTGCGGGCACGGTACGCGTTCTCGCAACTGAGGGCGTTGCTCATCTTTGGCTAGTGCAAGTTCTCGCGGACTTCTGCCGCGCGCATCCCGGGGTGAACATTGACCTAGTGACCGATCGCGAGGGGCTGGACCTATTTTCTCTCAAGGCCGATCTCGCCGTGTTCATCGAGAGGCCGAAGAATCCGCGCCTGGTCGCCGCAAAAATCGTGAAGGTCGATCACTCCCTGTTCATCTCAAAGTCCTATGACGAAAGATTCGGACGGCCGCGAAGACTCGAGGACTTGGGCCTGCATCAGTTCGTGGACTACGTGCCGTACCATGTTTGCGCCGACCTCTCATGGTGGAACAAGAGCGTCACCCCTGTCCATCGGGTGCAATTGCGAGTGGACTCGGCGTCTGTTTATTTGGCGGCCGTTCGTAGCGGGATGGGCATCGGCCTCTTGCCGAACTTCTATAAACGCGCCGCCCCCGATCTCATTGCGCTGTCACTACCGACCGGCTGCTACCTGAATCTTTGGCTGGTTTCGCGTCCGATAGCCAACAAATCGCATCGCATCAAGATTCTGCACAAGTTCCTGCGCGAACGATTCAACAAAGACCGCGTGACCTGGTTCGGAGCGTGAGCAGAAGCGCCAATAAACCTAGCCCGCACGAAAATATTACATACCAAGTCGGTGAAAGCGGATTGCCGGTTCGCGCGACCAGGCCTGTGGCAATGAAAGGGGCGAATCCACCAAAGAGGGTGACAGAAAAATTGTAGGCGATGCCCATGCCCGAGGATCGAACACCTGTCGAAAACAGTTCCGCGATGGCCGCAGGTGCCGGACCGATGAATAGCGCCGCCAAAATGGCTGATACCACTTGGAACGTGGCTAACGAGGCGACCTGCGGATGACTCAATAGGAAGCCAAAGCCAGGCAGGATCAGGATTACGATCGCGAGGGCTGCGGCGATCATTAAAGTGTAGCGACCCAGGCGATCCGATAGATAACCTGCAATAGGCGAGACGACCAGCATGAAGGCGAGCGCCAGGCTGTTGCTGAATAAGGTGGCGCTCATCGGCAGTTTCAGAACCGTGTGCGCATACAATGGCACGTAGACGAAGAAGAAATATGTCGAGACTGTCCAGATGATGGTGATGCCGAAGCCGCGCGCGACGGCGGCTCTGTGTGTCTGCCAGAGTAGCCGCAGGGGTGATGAGGGGGCGCCTTGGCGTACGAACTCCTCGGGGTCGTCGATGCGTCCGCGAATGTAGAGTCCGAGCGGAACTATCACGACGCTTGCGAAGAACGGTAAACGCCAGCCCCAGGCATTCAATTGCTCCGGGGAGACGCTTGCGGAGACGATCGCGGCCGCCAAGGCTCCCAACAAAAGAGCACCGGCCTGACTGGCCGCTTGCCAACTGGCAAAGAAGCCCGCCCGGCCGGTTGGCGCATGTTCCGTCAACATCGCGGTCGCGCCACCAACCGCACCGCCAGCAGCGAGTCCCTGAAGCAGTCTTGCAAGCACCACGAGAACCGGGGCGACTACTCCGATCGTGGAGAATGGCGGAATTAGCCCGATCGCGAGCGTTGCAACACCCATGAGTCCAAAAGTCAGCAGCAACGCCAGTTTCCGGCCCTTGCGATCGGCCAGGCCGCCGAATACCACGGCGCCCATTGGTCTTGTCAGAAATCCGACCCCGAACGCGCCGGCCGAAAGTAACAACGAGGCTGTCGGATTGCCGGCGGGGAACATGATCTTGGCAATGACCGGGGTCAGAAACCCGTACACGGCAAAGTCATACCATTCGAGCATGTTGCCGACGCTCACCGCGAGCAGCACCTGCCGCGGGCGTGCATGCCGGCGTGATGAATCGAGCAGATTCAATCAGGCTCGGTCTGCGCTGCCCAGGCGCCTAGTTTTGACATGAAGCGGTCCGCCTCCTCCAATGCGGCGCAAGCGATCCACTCATCGGGCCGGTGCGCCTGGTCAATCGAGCCTGGCCCGCAGACCGCGGAGGGAATAAGGTTGCGCTCGAAAATACCCGCTTCGCTGCCAAATGGGATTCTAGACACTGGCAGTTTGGCGCCAAAGCGTGTCAATAACTGCATCGCCTCCTCACCGAGGTGACTGGAAAACTCAGGAACATCGAGTTCGATCTCGCTCGCGATATGGAGTGAGGCAAACGCTTCATCCTTGAGATGATTGGCAATCGTCTTCTGTATCAAGGCTGCGTCCTCATGCCTCGCCGTGCGGTATTCCCAGCGCACGCTGCAACGCTCAGCGACAATGTTGGTCGCCGCGCCGCCGTTAATCCGCCCGACATTCAGGGTGCAGCCATTCTCGGCAATTTGCGGCAGCCTGGCGACCTCCCGCAGAATGCGCACAAAGGCGGCCGCTGCGTCGATCGCATTCACGCCGCGCGCTGGATCGCTGGCATGGGCGGCGATGCCACGAAAACTTGTGTGTGCGCCGGTCACGCCATTGTGGCCCACGCCGATTCTCATATCGGTGGGTTCCCCGATGATGGCGAAAGCGGGCGTGGGGATGCTGCCAATGACGCGTTCCACCAAGGAGTGCGCGCCGAAGCACCCGATTTCTTCGTCGTAGGAAAAGGCAAAATGCAGAGGCCGCTGCAGCTTCAAGTGCCTCCAATTCTCAAGCGCCGCAAGGCTGCTGGCAATGAATCCTTTCATATCCGAGCTGCCGCGCCCGTACAGCCGACCGCCCCGCTCCACGAGCACAAATGGGTCGCTAGTCCACTCCTGGCCGTCGACCGGAACTACATCCGTATGGCCCGATAACACAACACCCCCTTGCCGCTGCGGCCCGATGCTCGCCAAGAGATTTGCCTTGTCTTTCCCCGCGTTGAAAATCAATTCCACTCGCGCACCACGGCTTTTCAAATAGTCCGCCACCCAATCAATGAGGGGAAGATTGGAATTGCGAGACGTGGTGTCGAATGAAACCAACTGCCGCAGAACTGAAACGCTCGCATTCATGATACCGCCGCAGTGGTGACTATTTTTTTGGAAACGTCGCGCGTCGGCGCGGGAGCTTCGTCATTTAGCCTCTCAACACTAGTGCAGCGCATTTTTCCAGTAAACTCGATTTATGCATGTGCGATCCGCATTTTTGCAATGAGCTGCTGCGCGCTGGTGCGCGCGCAGAACCAGCCTTCTCCTTGGCAGTTATAACTGGCTTATTTTTCAGCCATTTCTTGACGTGCTGCCGGTTTGTGCGGCGCGGTGAGGACGAGGCCGCTGCGGCAAACGCAGCGTGGAGAACGATTTTGCGAACGCGGCGCCGTATGCGAAGCACCTGTCAGAGCGTATCGTCTGCCTCGCAATTTCGCTAAAAGTAAAAGGGGATGGGATATGAATTTAGCGCTGTTTCGATGCTGCGTCGCATTGCTACCTGCCGCCGCCCTTCTTTCCTTCCCCGTCGCGGCGCTCGCGGCGGCACCTTCACCGCCTCAGGGCACAGCCGAAGCAGCACCACTCGATGAGATCATCGTTACTGCGCAAAAGCGCGAGCAGCGTATGCAAGATGTTCCGATCTCCCTTTCTGTGGCAGGCGGGGCGGATCTTGATAAATCAAGCATCCAAAGCGTGTCCGACGCCCTCGGCTTGGTGCCCGGTGTTGCCGTCAACATCAACGGCCAAGGGGGCGAGACAAAGTTGACCATACGCGGCGTCACAGCAGGCGGCGCGCTATTTGCGGGGCCGAGCCCGATTGGCTATTACCTCGATTCGGTGCCGTTTGGGCTGGTGCGATCTGCAATCGAGCCGGACGCGAACTCGTTCGACCTCAACCGCATCGAAGTGCTGCGCGGGCCGCAAGGTACCCTTTACGGGGCCAGCGCCCTTAACGGCGTGGTGCGCGTGCTGACAAACGATGCTGACCTGAAAGACTTCGATTTCAAGTCGCGCAGCGGCGTATCCTCCACGGAGAGCGGCGGTGGAAACTGGCGTGAAGATGCGGCGGTCAACATCCCCATCGTTGAGGATAAACTCGCTGTCCGCCTTGTCGCCGGAGAGGAGCACGACAGTGGCTGGATCAACAGCGCGATCCAGAACAACACCAACGACGCCGATATCAAGAACATCCGCCTGAAGGTGAAGGCCCAGCCTACCGATGATCTAAGCATCAATCTTGGGGCGACCCATGAGGAAGCGAATTTCGGAGCACCGCCTCTTGGTATGAATGACTACTCAGCCTCGACGCAGAGCCAGCCTATTCAATCACGCTTCAGCGCGTACGACATGAAGCTCGACTACCAAATGCCATGGTTCACAGTGTCGAGCGCATCCAGCTACTTCACGTACGCCAACAATGGATCATTGGACATCGATCCGGGCGTCGCCTTACCCCCGCTCACCACTCTTTTGAATTCGAGAGTGTTCAGCGAAGAGCTGAACCTTAACTCCAAGCTTGACGGCCCGTGGCGCTGGTCAGCGGGCGCCTTCTATCGTGATGCGCGTGACAGTTTCTACCAGACGCTCGGCAATCTAATACCCTCGCCCGTCTCGGAGGCGGATACCTCACGGTCGGCGGCAATTTTCGGCGAAATCGGACGCCGCTTCATGGACAACCAGATGGAGCTCGCCCTGGGCGCCCGCTATTTCCACGATGATGTCGGACTCCAACAGCTTCTTCTCTTTGGGGAGCCACCCGGCACGCCGTTGCTGCGATCGAACACGCCGTTCCATGCCTTGACACCTCGAGTTGTGCTGAGTTGGTTCCCAACCCACGACTACACCATGTACGCTTCCTACTCGCAGGGCTTTCGCAGCGGTTTCCCGCAGAGCGAACTCGTACTCCTCGTGGCGCCGGCCTTTGAGCCGGTGAAGCCCGACAAGCTCAGCAACTACGAGATCGGCGCCAAGGGCGATCTGTTTGACCACCGTGTGAGCTTCGATGCAGCTGTGTACTACATGAAGTGGAAGGATATCCAGCAAACTCTGGGGATTCCCGTACCGGGCAGTACCGCCTACATTGTCGCGAATGTGAATGGTCAATCCGCGAGTGGCATGGGCGTGGACTTCGCAGTGACGGTGCGGCCAATTCAAGGTCTACAACTTGGCATGAATTTCAGTTGGAATGGCTTGAGTGAGGACTCGGCCGTCCTCTCTGGCGGGCAGTTGCTCTTCCCGAGCGGATCTCGCATTGACGACTCACCTGCCTACACGATTGGTGCTATTGCCCAGTACGAGTTCCCATTCGGCTCGACCGGGTGGTCAGGACAACTTGCGGCCACCGGGCGTTACACGTCGCTGCAAACTTCCACGACCGCCTCGAGCGGCTCAGGATTGCCGCCCGTGGTGGTTGAGAGCGATACGATAACGACCGCTCGTACCAGCTTTGCGATAACGGCCCCCTCCCACTGGCGCGTGATGCTCTTCTGCGACAACGTGGGCAACAACCGCGGTGTGCCCCTGGCCTCCCAGACCCCATTCGCGAGCGTCAGCCAGCGCCCGCGCACCGCAGGGGTCCAGGTGGACTATCATCTTAAATGACTTACCTCTGAACCTTAGCGTCTATGGATACAGTAATAAATCTATCTAAATCTTGAGGCCAAATTCATGTGCCGTCTGATGACAATCGCTTTATTTGCTTTGATTTCAGTGAGCGCGCACGCCGCGACGCAGGTCCTTCAGCCGCAGGACCTGTTCCACATGCGATGGGCGGCGGATCCGCAGATTCGCAAGGACGGCGCGATGATCGTCTACGCGCGGACCGCGAACGACATCATGAAGGATCGCTTGTCGCCGTCGATATGGCTGATCGATACGGCAACCGGAGCGCAGACGCCGGTGGCAACCGGACCGGGAGAGTATTCATCGCCGCGCTGGTCGCCGGATGGCTCGCGCATCGCCTATCTTGCCACCGGTACCGACGGCCGCACACAAATCGCAATTCATTGGTTGCGCGGTGAGAGCGCAAGCATTACCGATCTCAACGAAGCACCGAGCGACATCACCTGGTCGCCGGACGGCCGTCAGATAGCGTTCGTCATGCTCGCGCCTGAGCCGGGGCCCAGAATCGGTACGCCCTTGGTGAAGCCGCCTGGCGCAGATTGGGGCGGAGCACCGGTGGTGATTGATTCGATGAACTTCAGGGCGGATGGCCAAGGGTTGGAGAAACCTGGGTTCAAGCATATCTACGTGTTGCCCGTGGATGGCGGTGGTGCGCCACGGCAGCTGACTTCCGGACCGTTCAGCGATGCGGGGCCGCTTGCCTGGTCGGCGGACGGGAAGTCGATCTACTTTGCCGGAAATCGCGATCCAGATTGGAAGCGCGACCCCCAGGACTGGGGCCGACATACGGCGATGACCTTGAGCATCTATCGCTTGAACGTGGCGGACGGCAGCCTGCAGCAGCTCTCGCACGACATCGGTCCGTATCACGCACCGGTCCTGTCGCCGGACGGCAAGATGATCGCGTTCTTGGGTTATCACGACAAGCACATCGGCAACCAGAACGTCAGGCTCAACGTCATGGACGTGGATGGCTCGAACCTGCGCGTCGTCGGCGAGTCGTTGGATCGATCGCTGGCGAACTGCCAATGGGCGGCAGACGGCCGCAGTCTTTACGTTCAGTACGACGATGAAGGCATCACGAAGGTGGCCCGGTTGGGTCTCAATGGACACCTCGAACCCGATTGCATCCAATCTCGCGGTCATCGGCGCCGCAACCCAGCTGCCTTACTCAGGCGGCGAATTCACGGTCTCCGCCAAAGGCGCCGTGGCCTATACGGGCGGGGCCACGGATGACCTGCCGGAGGTCTATCTGGCGCGGGACGGCAAGACGCATCGCCTCACCGACCTGAACTCCGAGTTCCTAAGTGCGGTGAGTCTCGGCAAATTGTCTGCGCTGCCGGTGAAATCGTCGGTGGACGGGCGGTCCATCGGTGCGTGGGAATTGCTGCCGCCCAATTTCGATGCGTCCAAGAAATATCCGTTGATTCTCGAAATCCACGGCGGACCCTACGCCAGCTACGGCCCCAATTTCGCGGCGGACTATGAACTGTACGCAGCCGCGGGCTACATCGTCGTGTACGGCAATCCGCGCGGCTCGACCTCCTACGGTGAGGAATTCGCGAACTTGATCTACAACAACTATCCGAGCCACGACTATGACGATCTGATGAGCATCGTCGATGCCGCCATACAAAAAGGCAACGTGGACACGGATAATCTGTTCGTCACAGGCTCTTCCGGGGGCGGGGTGCTGACGGCGTGGACCGTCGGCAAGACGCATCGCTTCAAGGCAGCGGTGACCCAACGCCCGGTGATCAATTGGACCAGCTGGCTGTTGGTCTCCGACATGTCGGTCTTCGGCGCGCGTTACTGGTTCAAGCAATTGCCTTGGGAAGATCAGGAGACGTATTGGGGACACTCGCCCCTGGCCTTGGTGGGGAATGTCACCACACCGACGATGGTGGTGGTGGGTTTGAGCGATTTACGCACGCCGGTGGGGGAAGCCGAGCAGTACTATCAGGCATTGCAATTGCGCCACGTGCCGACCGAGTTGTATGAAATTCCAGGTGCCCCGCATCCGCTGATGCGGCCCTCGCAACTGGCGCAAGAGACCTCGGCAATCCTTGAATGGTTTGGGCGCTACCGCAGTACCCCGAGCCACTAGAATTCACTGAGTCGGGAGATAACATGTCTGGGACTTTTCGGATCTTAGGGTCTTCGAACCTCTGTGCGCTGACGCTGCTCTGTATCGCCATCCCGATTTGCGCGGCCGATGCGGCTCCTTCCGGCCGCTTTACGGTGGGCGATTATCTCGAATTGCAGTCTGGCAGCAATCCGCAGATTTCACCGGACGGCACGCAAGTGGTTTACACCCGATCAATGGTCGACAAGATGGCGGACACGATGCAGTCCGCCGTTTGGATCGTCGACAGCGACGGTCAACATCACCGCTTCATCGCCAAGGGAAGCGGGGCGGTGTGGTCCCCCGATGGCAAGAGCATCGCTTATCTTGCCGAAGGGCAGCCCAAGGGCGTGCAGATTTTCGTGATGCACTTGACCGTGCCGGGGCCGGCCACCCAGATCACCTCGGAAGCGGAGGCGCCCGCGAATCTGCACTGGTCTCCCGATGGCCGTCGTATCGGCTTCACCATGATGGTTCGCAATCCGGAGAAGTGGACGGTGGAACTTCCGGGCGCTCCGGAGGGCTCCCACTGGGCGAGCGCACCGCGCTTCACAGAGCGGCTTCACTATCGCCAGGACGGCGTGGGCTTCACGGAACGCGGCTTTAGACACTTGTTTGTCGTGGCAGCGGACGGAGGTGCTCCGCGTCAGGTCACCAGCGGCGACTGGAGCATCGGCGAAAGCGTGTACGAATACATCTATACCGTGGATTGGGCCTTCACCCCGGACGGGCGCTCCGCGATCGTGACAGGCTTCAAGGACGGCGATCCCGATCGCAACGATCAAGATTGCAACATTTATTCGATTGATCTCGAGTCCGGGGCCGCTAAAAGGCTGACCAGTACGACCGGCGGCTGGCGGCGTCCGGCCCTGTCCCCTGACGGCAAAACCATCGCTTATGTCGGGTTTCCCAGAAACGGCGACGGTTACCGCTATTCTCAGCTGTACACGATGAATGCGGACGGGAGCAATGCCACGCCGCGCTCAGCGGACTTCGACCGCGAGCCGCAGCATTTGGTCTGGGCGCCGGACAGCAGCGCCGTGTATTTCACGGCCGAGGACCGCGGCAGCATCCATCTTTACTCCTGGTCGGCTCATAGCGGCATCAAGCAACTGACGAAGGGCGCTGAAGTGGTGACGGATCCGTCCGCGAGCCGCGGCGGCGTGGTGCTATTCCGCTCCGAACCCCAGTCGCCCGGCGATCTGGAGCTGTTCAATCCGCGAACCGCGAATGCCGGGCAGCGGCTGACGCACCTGAACGATGAACTCCTGCGGCACATCACCCTGTCGAAGGTGGACGAAATTCTGTTCGATTCCACCGGCGGCGCGCATATCCAGGGTTGGGTGGTGAGGCCGCCCGATTTTGACCCATCGCGACATTACCCTCTGATACTCGAAATCCATGGCGGCCCTTACGGCATGTACGACGTGGGCTTCAATCCGGCGTTCCAGAATTTCGCAGCCAACGGTTACATCCTGCTGTATATCAATCCGCGCGGGTCGACGGGTTATGGGAACGCCTTTACGAATACCATCGCCAAGCACTACCCGGGTCCCGACTACGATGACCTGATGGCGGCGGTGGATACCGTGATCAAGCAGGGCAATGTTGATGAGTCCCACATGTTTGTTTCCGGTTGCAGCGGCGGCGGCGTGCTCTCGAGCTGGGTGATCGGCCACACCAACCGCTTTGCCGCCGCGGCCGTGCGCTGTCCGGTCACGGATTGGCTGAGCATGGTAGGAGAGACCGATATCCCGTACTTCACCTATCGGTTCTTCAAGAAGCCATTTTGGGAGGATCCGAGCGACTGGCTGGCCCAATCCTCGCTGATGTACGTCGGCAACGTGAAAACGCCCACCTTGTTGATGACGGGCGAACTCGACCGGCGTACGCCGATCGCTCAGACCGAGGAGTATTACGCGGCGCTGAAGTATCGCGGTGTGCCAAGCGCCATGCTGCGCTTCGACGGCGAATATCACGGCACGGAGAACAAGCCCTCCAACTGGATGCGTACCCAACTTTATATGATGAGCTGGTTTCAGCGTTACAGCGCGAATCCGGCGGGACCTGCGCCGAGGTAAGGAGCCGTCACCTACGCCGCTTTCTCAATACTAAGAAGCTTTAGTGCAAACGTGCTATCTCGGCTCGCCGTCATTAAGAGCTCATCGGTGGCGCGCGTCATCCCCACGTAGAGAAGACGGGCCTCACCAGCGGCTTCATCTTCGCAGTAGGGCATAAAGCCGAGACCGATGATTGCCACAAGAGGGAATTCCAAGCCCTTGCTACTGTGCAAGGTGATGACTTTGACACTGTCGCCTGACGGGTCAAAACGCTTGGAAGCGCGATCGTTCATCCACTCGAATGGTACTCTTTGCGATGCAAGCTCGGCCGTCAGTTCCTCAGCGATAAAACGCGCGCTGTAGAGGATAGCCATTTGATTCCAAGGGGTACCGCCGGCATGCTTGTGCTTGAGTTGTTCGGCAATGTGAGCAGCCTCCGCCTTGAGCGAACGCAGCCGAACGATCCGGGGCGCAGGCCCACGACGACCCGCCATCTCCGGCTTGATCAACGGTATCCCGTCGTCGTCGGATGATGCTGGAGTCAAAATCTCTTTGGCGAACTCATATGCGTAACGTTGAATCTCATCAGTGTTGCGATAGTTAACGCGGAGGATCGTTGTCCGTCCTTGAGCCTGAACGCCAACTTGCCGGAAGCTGAAACCGGCGGAGCGCTTTTTGCCATAGATGGATTGAGCGTCATCATAAAGCAATAGAAGGGAGTTTGACCTCGGATCGATCATTTGAGTGATCAATGTCAACCAGTCCGCTTCAAAATCATGACCTTCATCGATTAGCACGGCGCCATACTGTGCCCGCGGAATTTGTCCGCGCTTCACTGCCTCCTGAACACAAGTCACTAGCCTTGAAAAGAAATCCTTACCATCCGCGGGCTTCTGGACGTGATATAGAGAGATTTGATCAAGGCACCAGCGGTGGAAGTTTCGAACCGTCACCCGGTTCCCCAACCCGCGAGAGGCAGCGAGCTGCTCGAGCTTGGCCGCAAGAGCGACATTGAAGCATAGGACCAATATCGGCGCCGTAGTTGACCTCGCTAATTGCTCGCAGCGATAGCCTAGAATCAGCGTCTTCCCCGAACCTGCCACCCCGTGAATTACCCGATGTCCGTCCCCCAAGCTACGAGCAACTTGCTCTTGCTGCAAGTCCATTACTCGAAAAATCTGATTTACGGTAGGCTCGTTTGGCGCAAGTGACTCTGTTGCATGGAAGAGCGCCCCCTGTGAAATCCGCAGTTCGGGAAACATGTGCCAGCGAATACGGTCTACCTGTGGCAGCGTTAGGACGTGCGGAAACTGCACGTTGAACATGGCCCAGAGCCGCTCCTGAAAACGCTCAGCGTCGGTCCCTTCGGTCATCTCGTCCTTGCAGATCACGAGATGGGCAGGAAAGACTTCTTCCAAGTCTGTGCTGTCAAACTGCTTCCGGGTGATTTCCGACAGCACTACGCCGAAACCGTAGGGACACACGAGCTTGCCGCAGTGGGGATGGCCGTCGGGTGCCAGGAGTTGTGGATCTCGTTCCAGAGTGTTTTTGACCCCGAAAGCATTTTGCCGGGCTTGAAGCAGCGGATTGGCAAGCTCTTTGGCGCCAGTCCCAGTCAATAAAGTCGTAGATACGGGATCGATCCGCTGAATCGCGTCGCGCCTCCAGTCCTTCACTTCCAAAATCAGGAGACCTCGACGCGGGTGAAGCAATACAAAATCCGGATGCTGGTATTTCGTGCCAATCGGGACGTCATACCAGCAGAAGTAGTCCGCCTCGAGTAGTGATTCTATTCGCTGCGCAAATCGTTTTTCGCCTGAGGTCATCCGGCGCGACGAGCTACCATATGAGGGGATTAACGTTGCCATGCCGGTGTCCGGGGCTGCTCATCCGACCTTGGTTTATAGATATATTACCGTATAACCGATAGATTCATCTGGGGTAAGCGGGAATGTCGATGTTTGCGGACCAGTTCGCGCATTAGCTTGGGCGCACATACTCATGGCTTTGCGTTCATCGAAACAAGTCAGTTCTCAGCCGCGCAAAAGTCCCTCTGCAATAAAGTACTCGCCGCGGAATTGGTGGCTTGCTGCTATATAGGTTATACGTTGTTAGGTGTCACATGTTCGGTGAGATGTTCTTGCTTTGGGGGATCCGATGCGGCTTGGAACTAGACTCTGGCGCGCGTTGACAGTCGCCGGCGCTTGCTTGCTTGGATCAACGGCCATGGCGCCGAACATGGCGACGGTGGCGGCGGCCGCGGACCTGGCGTACCGCAACGGCTACCTTTACACCGTCGACGCGCATGACAGCGTGCAGCAGGCACTGGCCGTACTCAACGGCCGCATCGTTTATGTCGGCACCGACGCCGGCGTCAACTCCTTCATTGGCCCGCGTACCCGCGTGATTGACTTGGGCGGTCGCATGTTGATGCCGGGACTCGTCGATGGCCACATGCATCCATTAATGGGCGGCGCAAGCTTGCTCAAATGCAATCTGCAGTACGAGCGTCTCACCATTGAGCGCATGCAAGCTCGCATTCAGGCCTGCCTCGATCGGACTCGCAACCGGGAGCCGGATGCGTGGCTCGAGGTCGTGAATTGGTTCCAAGAGGCAATGCTTCCGGCAGGGACGGTGCCCACCCACGCGGCGTTGGATGCGCTGAAGACCCGCCGGCCAATTTTTGTGAGGTCGTCCTTCGGACATTCGGGGCTGGTCAATGGCCGCGCGATTCAACTGGCTGGGATCGGAACAGACACGCAAGACCCGCCGCACGGCCACATCGTGCGCGACGCGCAGGGGGTGCCCACCGGCGTTCTCGATGACGCGGCCCAGCGCTTGGTCGATCACCTGATCCCGCCCGCTTTGCCAGAGGACAATGTGCGGGCCGCCAAAGCGGCGCTGCAGGCCGCGCGCCAACAGGGGATAACGAGTTTCTTGGACGCCAAGGCGACCGAAGCGACCTTGGCCGCATTTGCGGCGGTTGAGCGGCAAGGAGAATTGACGGCGCGCGCGCATTTCGCGGTGCTGGTCGAGCCGGCGGAGGGCGCGAAACCGCAGACAGTCATCTCTCGCCTCACGGATTTGAGGCAACGCTATGATCAGGGCGCGATCGTGCCGCGGCCTGCCATGACCGTACGCAATATGAAATTGTTTCTGGATGGCGTCATCAGCGCGCCGGCGCTGTCAGGGGCCATGCTGCAGCCTTACTGGCTGCCGCAGACAGGCTCCAACGGCGACTGGGGGCCGAGTCAGAACCGCGGGCCTGACGTGTACTTTGCGGCTCCCATGCTCAAGGCGCTGCTCATCGCCGCATCGCGGGCCGGATTTGAAGCCCATATGCACGCCGACGGAGATCGTGCGGTACGGGCGGGCCTCGACGCCGTCGCGGCGCTGCGCAACGAATTGCCGGGGCGCGACATTCGCATTGGCATTGCCCACGACGAGATCGTGGACCGGGAAGATTTTCCGCGCTTCAGGCAACTCAACGTCATTCCCGTGCTGTCCTTTCAATGGGAGAAGCCGGCGCCGGATACCGTGGACAATTTGGAGAAATATCTGGGACCGGACCGCTACAAACGGGTCGAACCGGCGGCATTTCTCGCTGAGGCGGGTGCCCGTATCGCGTATGGCAGCGATTGGCCGGTCGATCCGCTGAATGAATGGTTGGCGTTGAAGGTGGCCATTACCCGAACCGACGTTCCCACGGCCGCCGCCGAGTACCGCGAGCGGCTGGGCGAGGATAAAGGTCTGAGCCGCCAGCAGGCGCTGCGGGCAATCACCATCAATTCATCGTATGAGCTGCATCAGGATGCACAGACCGGTTCGCTCGAGCCCGGAAAGTTGGCGGACCTCATCGTGCTTGATCGAAATGTGATGACGATCCCGGTAGAACAAATCGCCGACGTCAAGGTTCTACAAACGGTCGTCGGCGGTCACATCGTTTATTCCGCCGACAGATCGATGGGTGGCGAGTAGCGCCGATTGAGCATCAACAGGCTCAGATGCTAAAGGCGGCGTGGTAGGAAACCCCTCCCCGAAGGCGGCAGCCATAAAGCGAAATGGCCCCACCCATTGACTATTGAATTTGCGAAAGACGAATCACGTTGGCGTGAGTTTTTGCCTGCTCATAACCGGCGTCCGCACGCTCTTTGCATGATTTTTGCGCCTCTCCGGTCAACGCAAGACACTGTTGAATCGCGACCTTATGGTCCCCGTCCGCCTGCGCAATGGCCACATCGTAAGCGTTCCTCGCACCCACCTCGTTGATCTTGGTTGAGCCTTCTGTGCTCGCGGCAGCACTGTCGGCACTTTGCGCCGCTTCTTTGCGCGCGTCCGCCACTTCGGTCGAGGCTTGTTGACGCGCCGCAGCCACATCGGTGGCGACTGCCGCCGGGGACTTGGCACCGTTGCAACCGCACGCCAATGCCGCGGCGAATATTCCGATCATCGGCAATAGAAGCTTCTGCACACCATTCTCCTGGCTGGACAATTCATTGGGTTCTCTCGCTCACATCGTTCGAGCGCCGAGGATTCAGTTCAAAACGCGTTCGTTGCGGTAGCCGCGGCAGCGAGTATGCGGCTTGAGTTCTGCATGCGCGTAGGACATCTCCACGAGATACGGTAGTCAATCGGCGCGCTTCTTTCATGAAGGATGCGCAGCGCTCGGTTGACGGCGAGCCACGCAGCGATCTATCGAGCCGGCGAGGGTGCCAAGCTGAGTCGCATTACGGCCATGGTAGCGCTATCATCAATGTCTAATAGGGCCAGGGCTTAAACATGAGATGGTTCACGGTTACCACTGTCGCATACCTGTTGGCATGTACCGCCGCCTCGTCTGAAGAGGCCAACCTTCTTGCCGCTCCAATCACGAGCGCGAAGCGGCAGCCAGCCGGAGCAGGCGAATCAAGCCTGCCGTATTTGGACACCCACCTTACAGCAGAGGAGCGGGCCGCCGACTTGGTGGGCCGTATGACTCTCGCCGAGAAGGCCGCGGAGATGCAGAACAATTCTGCGGCAGTACCGAGACTCAACGTCCCCGCATATCAGTGGTGGAGCGAGGCGCTGCACGGGGTCGTCAACGACGGTGTCACCGAGTATCCCGAGCCCATCGGATTGGCGGCCAGCTTTGATGCGCCCGCAATCCACACGATGGCGGCGCAGATCGGCATCGAGGGGCGGATAAAACACGTGCAAAATTCCCGCGAGGGCCACACCGGAATCATGGGCGGGCTGGATTTTTGGTCGCCCAACCTGAATATTTTCCGAGATCCGCGCTGGGGCCGCGGCCAGGAGACCTACGGGGAAGACCCTTTCCTCAGCGCACGCATGGGCGTCGCCTATGTGACCGGACTGCAGGGCGACAATCCCAGATATTACCTCGCCATTGCCACCCCAAAGCACTTTGCGGTCCATAGCGGGCCGGAGCCGACGCGGCATTTTGCCGACGTCGATGTCAGCCTGCACGATGAGCTGGATACCTACGAACCCGCGTTTCGTGCGGCTGTCGTGGAAGGCCACGCTGCTTCAGTCATGTGTGCGTACAACGCCATCAATGGAGAGCCGGCATGTGCAAATCAGCACCTGCTGCAGGACCAGCTGCGCGGCCGGTGGGGCTTCACCGGATACGTGGTGTCCGACTGCGATGCGGTTCGAGACATCGCCGCCAGTCATCATTACCGCTTCAACCAGGCGCAGGGCGTGGCCATATCCGTCATGCGAGGCATGGACAACGAATGCGTCACCTTCACCTCGAGATTCGGCGAGCCGGTCGAAAAAGCTTATGTGGACGCCGTGCAGCAGGGATATCTGCCGGAAGCCAAACTGGACGCGGCGCTGATCCGTCTGTTCACGGCTCGAATCAAGTTGGGCATGTTCGATCCGCCTGGAATGGTTCCCTATGCGGCGATCGACGAGAAAGAACTGGACAGCGTTGAGCATCGTGCCCACGCGCTCAAGCTTGCCAACGAGTCCATGGTATTGCTCAAAAATGACGGCACTCTCCCCATCAAGAGCACCATACAAAATATCGTGGTGGTCGGTCCGCTTGCCAGCCAGACCAAGGTGCTGCTCGGCAACTATTCGGGAAGGCCGACCCACAGCGTCTCCATCCTCGACGGTTTGAAGAAGAAATTTCCGACGGCCAAGATCACTTTCGTTCCGGGAATCCAGTTTCTGCGCAACGACGGCGAGCCGGTCGCGGACTCCATGCTCAGCACCCCGGGTGGACAGACCGGCCTGACGGTGAAATACGGCGCGCCGAAAGGTGATTTTGAAGTCACATTTGAGAAAACGCTGGTCACCAGGACCGAATCCAACATCAATCTTTCCCGCTCCAGCCTGCCTGCGCAGCTCGCCGGAAAAAAGATCGTCGCGGAATGGACCGGTTCGATCGCCGTACCGAAAACGGGCGACTATCTGCTCGGCATGCGCGGCATCGGCATGGCCGACCTGACCATCGATGGCAAGAGGGTCGCAAACCTGACGGCTTACGATGACGCGGAGGCGGCCACAGGCCGGGTTCATTTCGTCCAAGGCCGGAAAGCCGCATTGACCGTGCATTACCGCAGCATGCCCACCGCAGCGCGACTCCAGCTCATTTGGGCCAGGGTGGATGACGATGTCTCTGCCGAGGTCCTCACGGCAGCCCGCGGAGCCGACCTGGTGGTCGCCGTCGTCGGCATCACCAGCAGGCTCGAGGGCGAGGAAATGCCACTCTCGATTCCCGGGTTTCTGGGCGGAGACCGAACCAGCATGGATCTGCCCCAACCGGAGGAAGCGCTCGTTGAAGCGATCGCGGGCACCGGCAAGCCCTTGGCCGTGATCCTTCTGAATGGCAGTGCGTTAGCGGTCAACTGGGCGAGCAGCCATGCCAACGCCATTCTTGAAGCATGGTATCCGGGCGAGGAGGGCGGGACGGCTGTCGCGGAAACGCTGAGCGGTGAAAACAATCCGGCCGGCAGGCTGCCGGTAACCTTCTACACCGGCGTCGAGCAGCTGCCTCACTTTGAAGATTACGGAATGGCCAACCGCACCTATCGCTATTTCGAGGGCAAGCCGCTTTATCCATTCGGATATGGGTTGAGCTATACGACCTTCAGCTACAGTGGCCTTCGTATTGCCGTGCGCCCGGTGGCGGAAAAATCAGTCAACGCTGACGTGACCGTCACCAACACGGGCACGCTGGCGGGAGACGAGGTCGTTCAACTGTATCTTAAGTTCCCCCCGGTCAAGGGGGCGCCGCTCGTCGCTCTTCGCGGCTTCGAGCGCGTCCATCTCGAGCCGGGTGCAAGCCGATTGGTTCACTTTGAGTTGAAGAGCCGTGATTTGGGAATGGTCACCGAGGCTGGAAATCCGATCGTTGCCGCGGGGGACTACCGGATCAGCATCGGCGGAGGTCAACCGGATACCACCGCTGCCGTCGTGAGCGGGAAGTTCACCATCGATGGGCAGATCGCCCTGGCAAAATAGCGGCTTCGCTGCGCACGGTGAGTGGCCGCCAATTGAGCACCAACAGGCTCAGATGCCAAAGGCGGCGTGGTAGGAAACCGCTCCCCGAGGGCCGGAGCCATCGAGCGAAATGGCCTGGAAGTATTCGGGCGGAACCTGCGGAAGGTTCAGGTTCGGGTCGACTCGAAATCCGAAGCGGTTGTAATACTTGGGTTCCCCAAGCAAGACGCAGCCCGATGCTCCGCGTTCGCGAAGTAACCGTAACGCTTCGCGGACGAGGCGCGAGCCGATGCCGCGATGTTGATACTCGGGCGCCACCGATAGCGGACCGAGCCCGTACCAACCGCTCGCGCCATCTGATATCGACACCGGCGAGGCCGCAACGTGGCCAACGATTGCCCCGTCTACCCTGGCAACCAGCGACACGCTCAATTGCCCGGCCGCGCGCAGCGCCTCGACGATGAATTGTTCGGTATGGCTCGTGTGGGGGGCACTTAGAAACGCGGCAATCGTGACGGCCCGAATGGCGGCAACATCGGCGGCAGTCTCAGCGGCAATCTGTAGGTTCATCAGGTGCGATCGCGGAATCGGTGAAAACCGAACCATGATCCGTCAAGGGCGGATTGGCTGCAAGGAAGGGCGTGCGACGATGGTTGGGGCGCATGGTTTCGCGCGGGCCACGAACATGCTCTAGACTATCGATTACATCCGACTAACGCCCATGCAAGTTTTCTGGCAATGATCACCAGGAGACCTTCCAAGAATTGACTTACAAACGCTCGCTGGCGCCCCGGCGTCTAGCGATGCGATGGCTACGCTGCGACCTGACGCTGCAGCCGGAACGCCGCATTCCAGCCCAGCTCACGGCGAGCTTTTTCGGTCGAAACCAGGCCGTTCTCCTCCGCGATGTTAAATATGCCAGTGTGCTTTGTCTCCACCGCGAGCACTGCCGCGCGAGCGGCGGCGTCGATATGCACAGGCAGCGGCCCGCTTTGCGCGGTGTTCCAAGTACCCGGTCCATAGAATTGTCCATAGCGCAGCACCACGCCTTCGAGCGGCGGTGAATTCAGCGTCAATTGTTCCAGTGCAATCACGCCCGGTACGGTTGCCGCCGACGGCCCATTGGTATCCCGGTCGAGAGGATCATTTTCACCATGCGGCTTGTGGCCCTCCGCATACAGCCATCCTAGGCTCTGGGATATAAAGCGTCGTGCGCCAGCCGAGATCGCAGCGTCGACTAGCTTACGGGTGCCTTCTTCGCGCAGGCGCGCGTTGTTCTTTAGGATCGTGTCCGAAAGCGCACCGTCAAAGATTTTTGGCAGGTCGGTTAGCTGATTCATGACCACGGTCGGACGCGCATCGTGAATGAGTTGTGCCAATCTGGCAGAGTCGAATACGTCCACTACTACGCCGATCGCCCCGAGGTGTTCCAGTTGCGGCACTTTATTCTGAGAGCGCGTGGTGCCGAAGACTCGGTGCCCAGCGTCGATAAGTTGTGGAACCAGCCTTCTGCCGATCGCGCCACAGGCGCCCGCCAGAAATACGGTTTGTGAAGTCATATAACCTCCTAATGTACTTGTCGATTGAGCAGCGGGCGCACAGCATTCAATGCCGGTCCCGTGTGATCTTGCGTGGAGTAAGCAATGTATCCATCCGGTCGCACCAGAGCTGTGTCATCGCGACTGCCGAATCGCAGCTCTAGTAATGTGCTGAGCGACTTGGCCATCTGCAGCGATTCCGCTTTGCTCTCGTCGTTTTCCAAATTGCTGCCGAGCAGGAGAAACCGGCTCCCAATGCCCTGCCCACCGCGTAGAGAATCGTCGAAGAATCGCTTGCCCGCGCCTTCAACGATCGGGCTGTCGTGATAGTCAATGCCCAGTCCGGACAGCCGATTCACAAAGGCGTGCTGAAATGGCGTGAGATGCGACAAGGCGGGAACCAATATGTCCCGCAGGACTTGCGCGAATTTGCTGGGCGTTCCCATGGCTTTGGTCAGCAGATCGGTGGTTTCAATGACGTTCTTGACCACGGGGAAACGCTCCGCCGTGTAGCTATCGAGCAGTGAATCGGTGGCGTGGCCGCGCACCGCAAGATCCAGCTTCCACACCAGATTCCAAATATCGTGCAAACCAGTGTTCATACCCTGTCCGCCAAATGGGCTGTGGATGTGGGCTGCATCGCCGGCAATGAACATGCGCCCCACTCGCATTTGTCTGACCTGCCGATGATGTATGCGGAAATAGCTACTCCAATTCAGCGCGCTAGCCTTGATGCCCGCAGGCGCGCGTTCATCGAGCAGCCTTTGAACTTGGGCGAGTGAAGGGGTTTCGCCGTCGGTCTTGTCGACGATCGCAATGACCCGCCGGCGTTGCGCACTCATCGGAAAAATGGCGATCGGCCCCGATTCGTCTGGACACAATTGCAACTCATCGGCCGGCAGAGCCACGTTGGTGTCGACGTCCGCCAACATAAAGGTTGAGGCATATTCGCCGCCTTCGAAGGGAAGGCCAAGCAAGTGCCGCACGGCGCTGTGTGCGCCATCGCAGCCGACTACGTAGGAGGTTTCAATTTCGGCGGGAACGCCTCGCTGAATGATCTTGGCGTTTACAATGTCTCCTCCCTCTATGGCCGTCACAAATTGTGTGTCGTATTCGACCGCGCCCCCGGCCCACTCGAGGTGCTGCAGCAACATTTGCTCCGTCACGTTCTGCGGAACCATGGCAACGAAGGGATAGGGCGTGCCCTCGGGAGCAAACTGCAGGTGCGCGAGCTGTCGACCGTGCGCTATCACTGCGACTGCGGTGACGCGGTTCGCTGTTTCGAGAAACGGAGCGACCAGTCCCGCCATGTCCAAGATCTCAAGCGTCCGCGGAAAAATGGCGAGTGCTTTGGAATGCTGCGACTGTGAAGCGTTTGCCTCGATGATCCGAGCCTTTAGACCCCGACGGGCGCATTCGTTCGCCAGAAATAGTCCCACCGGCCCTGCGCCGACAATGAGCACATCAATCCGAGATTGCGGCATGGTTGTTGCCTCTTACGATTTCGTGGTCGCCGGCTACGCGCCCGCTAGCGCTCTCAAGCTAGGACCCACGGCCTTGCAATCGAAATCCAGGACTTGGTACTCAGCTACCTCGGCTCGCATGTAAGAATCTTCCGACAACAGCGCCTGTAATTCGTTGCGAGGTATCGACCTTACCAAGATGACTCCGCCTAATCCGCTCTTTTTCGGACCGGCGAAAAGAAATGTACCTTTGTCCAGGTGTTCTCTGACCCAGGCGCTGTGGCTTGAAGCGTGCGGTTCGACTTCTTGGGGTGATTGACTGTAGCTTACGTTCAACAAGTACATGACGTGCTCCTGTAATAAGTTCTCGAGGCTAACGGAGTGGCGAGAGTCTGAGCGCAATGCGTATATTGAAAAAGCCGCATATCGTTTGAAGTGTCGCAACCAGGGGTGTGGAATATGGACCGGCTAACCAGCATGTCGATTTTCGTGCGCGTCGTGCTGCTCGGCGGCTTCGCGGCCGCAGCGCGCGAGTCTGAAATCTCCGCCACGATGGTGGCAAAACACATCCAATCACTAGAGGCTCATCTAGGCAGCCGCCTTCTCAATCGCACGACTCGTCACCAAAGGCTCACGGAAGTTGGCGAAATCTATTTTGATCGTTGCAGAAAGCTTTTGAGCGAGGTCGATGCGGCGGATTCGTCGGTGAGTCGTCTGCGGGCGGCGCCGCGCGGAACGCTGCGAGTCGCGGCGCCGGTCACTTTCGGTACCCGTCGATTGGTACCGGCGCTCGCCGAGTATATGCAGCGATATCCTGATGTGAACGTGGATCTCTCCCTCAATGATCGCGTGATCGACCTGGTTGACGAAGGCTTCGAGGTGGCGATTCGGGTGGGACATCTTAAGGATTCGCAGCTTATCGCACGCACGCTGCGTCCCTATGAAAGCCTATTGTGCGCCTCGCCCGACTATCTGCGCCGGCGCGGTCGCCCGAAGACCCCGCAAGACCTGTATGGACACGACTGTCTCGGGTTCAGCTTCTCCGGAATGCGGGGTCGTTGGCGCTTGATTCGGGAGGATGAAGAGCAAGCAGTCTCATTCACGCCAAAGCTACGCGCTAATAACGGCGAAGGATTGCGTCAAGCGGCGCTCGCTGGCGTCGGCATCGTGATGCAACCGGAAGTGCTGCTGGACGAGGACCTCAGGAACAGACGCTTGATCCGCATTTTACCAGCCTGGAAGGTTCCCGCCAGGCCTTTGCACGTAGTCTATGTACGCGATCGTCAGATGACGCCCAAGCTCCAATGTTTTATTGACTTCGTGGCCGAGCGATTCAAAGTTGACGGCTGACCAGATCCTGTCGCTGCAGCGCGGTGGAGCACGACGGACGATGAGGATCTCGGGTTTAACACTGTGCTCAATACCGGCAGCTCGTCGGGCGTCAACGATCTTCGGACTCGCTCAGTCACTGCGACCGGACTAAAATGATCTCATTTCCGCTGACTTGCGTCTGTATCGCCAAAGCTTCGCGTAAGGAATACAAAAACCCCTCGCTGTCTCCAATGCGGAATACCCCGCTGACGCGAATGGAGTCTAGTTCAGGCGAGCCGATGGTCAAATGCGTTGTGGAATAGCGATTGAATTCACGTATTGCCTGCGGTAACGGTGTATCGCTAAATGCAAGGCGGCGAGTTCGCCAGGCATCAATGCGTCCAATCTCACCGCTCAATTCGCGCGTCGCTTGTCCACTGCTGCGGAATTGAACCGCTTGGCCCTTCGATACAGCAATGTCCGAAATTCGTCCTTGAGAGGGCCGCGCTGCGAGTGGCGCGGACCCAGCACTGCTTGCAAGCGCAGATACGTGCACGACGCCGTCCAACACCGTGACTGTGACTTGTGAGGGCCGCAGGTCGACGTTGAATTCCGTGCCAACGGCGCGCGTCAGCGTTTGACCGGCGGCAACATCGAAAGGTCTTGATCGATCATGCTTCACCGTGAAGATGGCTTCTCCGCGCTCAAGCTCGATGCGCCGCGAGCTTTTTGAGTACCGAACGGTCAGCGCCGTGTCCGTATTCATGGAAACTCGCGACCCATCGGCAAGCAGGAGGTCGCGTTCCTCGCCAATGCCGGTTGCAAAATGCTGTGCTCCAAAGTCGCCATACATGAGCGGAAAGGCGATACACACAACCAGAGCCACGCACGCTGCAATCCGCCAGAAATAGGGTTTTGCCGACCGCGTTCGTGCCAATGCACACTTGGCATCCGACTCGGCGAGCCACTGAGCGATCTGCTCATGTTGACGCACAGACTCAAGCAATTTCCATGCAGGCGCGCGGACGCTCTCATGAGGAATTCGTATTCTCACAGTACTGCCTCCAGCCGTCGCACGATGTGTCCTAAACCGTCCTTGATGTAGCGTTCCACCGTGCGGGTACTTAAGCCCATTCGAACCGCAATTTCGCGGTGAGTCATGTCGCGGAACCGATAGAGCAACAACGCCTCGCGCACTGAGGAGCTCAATTCCTTCAGCGCCTCAACGATCAAGTAAGCAACTTGATCGCCCTCCAGCGCCAGATCCGGCAAATTGCTCCAGTCTTGCGCATTCAAGCCGCTCAGCGAATGCGCCCGCTGTTCGGCATCGATGCCGCGCACCGCCCGGTGCCGGAACAAATCGCGTGCCAAATTGGTGGCCGTTTGGAACAAGTATGCGCGGGCGTTCGACCGAATGTGCTCAAAGCTCGGCTGACGCAATAGTCGCAAGTATGTTTCCTGAAGAATCTCGCTCGCTTCCTCGCGGGAATGAAGTAGGCCGTTCAAATAGCGATAAAGGGAAAGACGGTGATTTTCAAACAACTCGCGAGCAAATTCCCGCTCGGCGTGAGTCAATGGCTGCCGGCTGGCAGAATCGAGCGAGTCGCCGGACACCGTCGCGGCGGTAACGAAGCGACTCTCTCCCGACCCATCGCGCATGCTTTAATTCCTTTCCATGAGGCGCATCAAAAGACTCCGTGAAGTGAAGGACTCCAGCAGTGTAACGGCCCACAGCACCAAACCCGACAAAAGTACTTCACTACGCCGTCGCCAGGGATTATTTAAAAACGTTTTTGCCGAATCGTGTCGGCTTGGCGCCCCTCGATCGTTCTACCCGCAGCAAAGGTGGAAACATGGGGGTGATCATAATGTCAAGAAATAGTCTCGGTAGCATCCTTCTGGCATTGTGCTGCGCAATAGCCAATGCCGCGGAGCCTGCCGGCGGAAAGCTAACGACGCCGATTGACTTCAATGTGCCCTCGCAGGCGCTCAGCGGGTCACTTCGACAGTTGGCCGATCAAGCGGGCATCCAAATTCTGTTTGAAGAGAAAATTGTTAGCGGGCTGCGCGGACCTGCACTGCATTCCAAACAAAGCGTTGCCCATGCGCTCGATGTTTTATTGGACAAAACCGGTTTGGAGTATACCTCTCAAAACGGAACTGTCGTCGTGCGAAAGAAGAGCCAAGAAAGCGCAACCTCCGCTCTGACCGGTTCAGGACCGGCGGCCACAGTAGCTACTGCAGAAGCGGCGGCCACTCCGACGGGCGCCAGTCTTGAGGAAATTGTTGTCACCGCCCAAAAGCGCGAAGAGAAACTGCGGGATGTCCCCGCATCAATCAGTGTACTCAGCGGAGAGCGAGTTGAGAATCTTTCGCTGAATTCGCTGGCGGACTTTGCCACCTACGTTCCCGGATTCTCCGTTGACAGCGGCGGAACTCCCGGCAACGCGCGTCTCACCTTGCGCGGCATCCAAACGGGCGGCGGCGGAGCCCCATTGGTGGGTATGTACATCGACGATGCGCCGGTCGGCTCATCCAGGAGTCCATCGTCCTACATACTCGACTTACTTCCGTATGACGTGCAGCGCATCGAGGTATTGCGAGGACCCCAGGGCACGCTTTACGGCGCCGGTGCCATGGGCGGTCTCGTCAAGTATGTGCTGCGCGAGGCGGACCCTAACAACCTCGAAACGCGCGTTGGTGGAACAATGGAGACTGTCGCGAACAGCAGCCGACCCAACTACGGAGCGCGCGCCACGATCAATGCGCCGTTGATCGACGGTGTGCTTGCCGTACGGTTCAGTGGCTACTATGACGACGACGCGGGCTATATCGATAACGCCGGTATTGGAGTGAACGGTGCGAACTCGGTCAAGCGGGATGGCGGTCGCTTCGCGTTGTTCTACCAGCCCTTTGAAAACCTCAAAATCACCGCCTCGGCGCTTTTTCAGAACATTGACTCAGGGGGGCGGGCGCTCGTCGAGCTTAATGCGACCACCCTCGACCCCGTGGTGAACCGCTATACGTATAGCACGGCGCTACCAGAGTCGGCGAAGCAGGAACTCGAGTTTTATTCGCTGACCGTGAATTGGAATCTAGGATTTGGCGCCCTGACAAGTGCTTCCAGCTTCGTGCGGACTAACAACACCAGTAATTTTGACTATACGCCGGTATACGGCCGGTTTTGCCCCATCCTGTCCGGCGGCGCGGTCGCACCTTGTCTTACAGGTCTGCCGGACAGCAATGAGCTGGGAAAAATTACGCAAGAAATCCGTCTCAGTTCGTCTTTGCAGCAAAAGCTTTCGTGGATGTTGGGACTGTTCTATACAGATGAGTACGGCGTGAACCGACAGCAGCTCAGCGCCCTCGACGCAAACGGTGAACCGATTGACTCATTGAACCCGTTGCTCAACTATCGTTCGCCCAACGTTTACGAAGAAGGGGCGATCTTCGGCAATGCGACTTATACGTTCAACGATCGCTTTGATGTCATGGCCGGCGGACGTTGGGCGAAAAACAGTCAGGTCCTGCATAGCACATTGGTCGGGCCGCTGGTTGGCCCGGACCAGGTTATCCGCGAGGCATCCGAAGCCGATGTCTTCACTTGGATGGTTAGCCCGCGATGGCACGTCAGTGACGCCTCGATGGTCTATGGTCGTGTGGCGACCGGATATCGCCCAGGCGGCCCAAATTCGCCTCTGCCCGGCGTTCCACCCCTTTTCAACTCCGATACGACCACCAACTATGAAGCGGGCTATAAGGCTAGTTTGCTGCACGGCGCGCTGGATCTTGATCTTGCCGTGTACTACATCGATTGGAAAGACATTCAAATTTCGGCGGTCAATGCGAACGGGATCAATTATCGCGCAAATGGGGGTGCAGCAAGCAGTCGAGGCGTCGAGTTTACTACGAGTTACCAGCTGACGGACCACTGGCGACTTGGCGCGACCGGCTCTTATACGAACGCCATCCTTGAGCAGGACGTGAGGTCGCTCGGCGGCAAGACGGGTGACCGCTTGCCGAACTCGCCGCATTGGACAGAATCGCTAACCGCCGATTATGAAACTCAGCTCAACTCTGATTGGCAGCTGCAACTTGGAGGCGGGTATCGCCATTTTGGCTCGACCTGGTCTGCAGTGCAAAGTAGCCCGAGCGCGATGGAAGTGCCTGCTCAGGACATCGTGGACCTGTACTCGGGCGGCATACTGAACCACCGTACGTCCGTCCGACTGTTCATTCGTAATGTATTTAACGATCGCTCGTACCTCAATTTGAACGATGCGAACAATCCCCGTTTTCCAAATTTCGTGCCAGTTCAACCGCGGACGATCGGGGTCAACGTGGACACAAAATTTTAGGCGACATTCTGCTGCGCTGACCAGCCAAGCGCACCCCCGGTATTCCAGCTAGCTAACGAACCACGTACAAAGGATGCGGAGATTTCAGCCATGCAACATGTAATCCCCCTAGCGTCTCGTAGGTCAGCGCTCGCCGTGTGCGCAGCAGCTGTGGCGCTAGGTGCATGGAACGCGGGATTGAGAGCGCAGGCGACCGGCTTGAGTGTAGAACCCACGCTCAGCACCCAAGTCCGGATGCGCGATGGGGTAAACCTGGCGACGTACGTCTGGCTCCCTCGAGAAGGAGCAAAGCTGCCGGCGCTACTGATTCGTTCGCCCTACGGCCTGCGCTATGGTCCTGAGAAAGATACTTTTAAGCGCTATAAGCTTCAGGCCTACGTTAACAATGGTTACGCCTTGGTCTTTCAAGACACAAGGGGTACCGGGAAATCTGCAGGCGGTTTTAGCTTCTATTCCGCTGATGGGCTTGACGGCTACGATACGATCGAATGGATTGCAAAACAGCCTTGGTCTAATGGGCGAGTAGGAACGGATGGCGTTTCCTACCTCGGCGCGGTGCAATGGTTGGCGGCGCGCGAGCGACCGCCGCACCTGAAGTGTCTGGCGCCCACCGCTCCATCAGGCGAGTACTTCGAAGAACTGCCTTACATCGGTGGCGCTTTCCGTCTTGAGTGGGCGCTTCCGTATTTGTCGCACGTGCTCAAGATGGATACTGAAGGGTTGGACTGGCAGAGCGTGTTCCGGTATCGCCCCTTGAACACTGCGGATGCAAAGTTCTTTGGACCAATAGACCCATACCGCGAATGGCTGGCGCATCCTACTCTTGACAGCTATTGGAAGCGTCTGTACTTCGAAGGTCCCGATTTCGCTGCCATTCGCCTTCCATTTTTGACGGTAACCGGATGGTTTGATGCCGACCAACCTGGAACTTTGCACTATTGGCGCGGCATGGAGGCGACCGGGCATTCGCACGGAAATTTGATCATCGGACCTTGGGAGCACACCCAGACATACCTGGGCGGCGAAGAGAAGTTGGGGCTGATGTCTTTCTCCAACAAATCCGTCATCGACATTCAACGGGAACGCATCGAATTTTTTGATCGATGCCTCAAGGGAGACACGCATGAGCCGACGCCGCCGCGAGTGCGGGTATTCATCACCGGCACAAACGAGTGGCGATCCTTCGATCAATACCCGCCTCAATCGGTAAAGCCCGTCGCCTACTATTACAGCAGCAAGCATGGAGCGAATACACGAAGCGGTGATGGTGCCTTGGTGACAACGCCTCCCGCCGCCGTCCACACGGACAAATATGTCTTTGATCCCAGACAGCCTGTCACCTATCCCAGCGGCCTTGCCGACATGGGCGCCGTGGAGCAGCGCGAGGACGTATTGGTCTATTCGAGCGGCCCTTTGCGCGAGCCATTGACGATTCTCGGTCCAATCACCGCAGAGCTCTATGCCGCTACAGACGGCCGTGATACGGACTGGGTGGTGAGCCTGGCGGATGTCTATCCCGACGGGAGGTCCGTCGGCCTCAACGAAGGCGGTGGGATTCTGCGAGCCCGCTATCGCCATGGCTTTGAGCGCCAGATCATGCTCAAGCCCGGCGCTGTAGAGAAATATACGATCAAGGTATGGGACCTTGGGCATACATTTCTACCGGGTCACCAGCTGCGGGTGTACGTGACCAGCAGCCGCTATCCTTTAGTCAATCCCAATCAAAATACCGGAAACCCGGTGGCAAGCGACGTGGACTGGCGCATCGCCAAGCAGACGGTCTATCTCGGCGGCGATAAGGCGTCACGCATATTGCTACCAGTGCTGAAGGAATAAATATGGGCGACATAACTGCCATGGCGCCGGTGCTGTGCACGGCGCATCAATCCTTCTATTCCCAAGCGAGCCACTATTGATGTTGCCGGGATATGGCTCATCAGAAGCACAACGAGAGGTCAGCATGCCAGACAAATGCCCTCGTCCCGCCCGTCGACGTCTTTTGAAAGGTGTAATCGCCGCCAGCATCACCTTCCCCATGGTCAACTTTGGACGCTACAGCGCATTTGCGGATACACCACGCAAGTACTCTGCGAAAACGCTGGATCTCGTCGAGCGCTCGCTCGTCATCGACATGTTGGCGCCCTTGAAGCTCGATTTCACGCCCGAGGCATACGCTTCACCGTTGACCGAACAGCAAGCCGCCATGTTCCGCGAGAGCGGAATCACAGGGTTTCATAACGCAATCGGCATCGGCGGCCAGCAAGCGCACGAGAACGCCCTTTCATTCATGGCTGGATGGCAGGGCTTTGCAGGTCGCAACAGCGAGTTATTTTCGCTCGTTGGTCGAGCCCATGACATCGATCAGGCCAAGGCGCAGCGAAAGATTGCGGTCATCATGGGCATCCAAAACGCCGCTCACTTTCGACAAGCGGAGGACGTAAAGGCGTTTTATCAGCTTGGACTTCGTTGCTGCCAACTCACCTACAATAGTCAAAACCTGCTCGGCTCGGGCAGCACGGATCGCGTCGACGGTGGAGTGAGCGATTTCGGCGCTCAAATCATTAACGCCATGAACGAAGCGGGCATGCTCGTCGACGTTTCCCATTGTGGTGATCGGACCACGCTCGATGCCATCGACATCTCGCGCGTCCCGATCGCAATTACCCATTCCAACTGCCGCGCTCTAAACAACCATCCCCGTCTGAAGACTGATGAGGCAATTCGAAAGCTTGCTGCCAAAGGCGGCGTAATGGGTATCACCGGTGTGCGTAATTTTGTCCGCGACCGGGAGCCAACCACCGTGGAGCACATCGTGGATCACATCGATCATGTGGTAAAGCTCGTCGGTATCGAGCACGTCGGCATCGGCTCCGATTCTGATCTCACCGGCTACGACGCAATGGCGCCGGATCAGCTGAAGAAATTGCGAGCCTCCTACAAGTCGAACTACGCATTCCGCGACAAGCTCGATACGGACGGATACGATCATCCGAAGAAAATCTACAATCTGACCGAAGCCCTGATCGACCGCCACTATTCCGAAGACAGCATTAGGGCTGTGCTCGGCGGGAACTTTCGGCGCCTCTTAGGGGCGATCTGGTTGTAACAGCGAAGAGGAAGACACATTTGAGCGACAAGTCCCTAGCGCGTATCTCCACCCGCGCTAGGGCGCGATGCGGTAGCTTCAGCCGGATCCTAGTCGCGGTGGGGACGCATTCGACGCATTGCTAACGCCTCTACGAGTAATGATCCCTCGCGAAACGGCTTGACACAGCCGTGCTTCTACGTCTCGACGCATCGACCTTGTGCAGATAGGTGGTAAATCCATCTTTCACCGGTGTAGCAGAATTCAGGAGCATGACCGCGCTTATCTGGCCTCGATGACCTACCCCGTGGGTGATCACGTGCATAAGCATTTCCTCTCGTGACATGCGTCCTAAGGAACCGTCGGTAAATTCGAATTCGATCTGCTCCGCCAATTGGACACGATTAAGTGACGACACGTACTCGACGTACTCTAGATCGCTTGCTCGGAGATCCGCTGACAAATCTTGCAGGGTGGGCATCTTGCTTAGGTTGGCGGACGAAAAGCCATGAGTCTCCCGTCTCAAGTGCGCGGCGAAAATCCGATCAACGACATAGCTGTGGCTCAAAGCCTGGATCGCCAGTGACGTAACCGGCGCTAGATAGTCACCGACACCTTGGCAATTTCTTTCAGGCGGGAAATAGAAGACGGGACGAGATGATCATGACAACCGCTGTCGTTCCATGAATGCCGAAGGCCGCACTCTTCCGGCCACGATTCGCCAGAATTATCGTGACGTCTCCCAAAGGGATGAGTGATAAGACAAGGATCAACCACCACAGCTGTGTCGGCGCTGCGAAAGCAGCGACTATGATCACCAGTCCGCATACGATATCGCGGACTCCCTTAACTTGCCACCAGCCTCGCCTATCCCCCTCCAGCAATTGAGGCAAACCGAAGCCGCGCGCGTTGGTCTCAGACATGGCTACGTAACGCAGCCCAATGAAAATGATGCCAATCGCGACGATCCAGGCAAATATCAGTCCAATGATGTGCATGTGCTTCTCGACCTAGAAGAGGTTTTACTCGCTCCGGGAGGCGACGAGGAGAAACCGAGAATATATACAGGCTGGGACAATCGGTAGCCGCAAACGTTCCGTCAGTTATAAACGCTCACCTTGAAAACATTGCCGCGGTTGTCCAAGGCGACGCCTCGGGTGTTTCCGGGCGTGTCGTTCTCGTTATTGAATTCCACGTGCAGCACCGTTCCGTTGCTGCCGGTGAGCGTGGCCCGGGCATAGAGCTTGCTGCCAAGTACATGCGCCGTGAAGTAGTTGGTGCCGTAAACATCGTCCCAATCGTCCGCCATGTCCATTGGAGAGACCGCACCGGCGCCCGTGCCGCGCGAGTCCGAGACGAGTGCCCACGGACCCTTGCAAACCTCACCGTTGGCCAGAACGACAGAAATGGATCCTGACAAGATCCCGCTCATCGTGGCGGCGTAGGTCGGTACGGGCGACTGCTTGGAGAGCGGCCCCTGCACCGGAGAGAAGCCGCCCGGGACCGATAAAATGCACCCGCCGAGCAGCAGCGCCGCCAGAAGTGCGGGGATCTTTAAATGGTTCATTGCTGAGTCCTATATCCTTTGCTGGTGATGGCGGCGCCGGGTTAAACATTGTCCTTGGGATCTCGCGCAAGTCGGTACGCCATTGAAGCCAAGGTCGCGACGGCGAGGAGCAGCACGCTCCAGAGCAACACGCGCGTGCGCGGAAATGGCGCGGGTTTCGCAATCAGCCGGCCCTCGCCCCCCGTCACTTGTGCAGGTCCCAGGGTGGCAGGCGCAATCTCCAAGGAGTTGGGCAACTGGCTCAAATCCGCGTCGGCACGAATGGCAGCGGCGCTGCCGTAGGCCAATAAAAAAGGCGCGTGTCCTTGGGCGAGAAAAGTCACTTCGTTGGGGACCCATTCGACATGCAAGCGGGGTGGCGATTGCGGCGAGGTGCCGGCGCCGAGAATGCGCGCGCGCCAGTACCGATCAGTATCCGGGCTCACTGGCAGAGCGGTGTTTTGTTGTTCGGCGGTATCCGGGGTTTTGAGCCGGTAAACACCTGAACGCACCATCACGCGCCAGGCGGCATTGGCCGCCGGACGAGAGGCGAGCTCGACCTCGATCATGCTGTTGGGGTCGGGCAGCAACACATTCACGCGCGAGACCGGCGGGTGGCCGCCCAAGTCAAAGGTGTATTCGCGCAGGTTGTTGGGATCGGCGACGCCGTCCACGTCCAAAGTATCTCGGGCCACTTCCGGGAGACTGGCTGCGGGTTCGGCGAGAATCCGGGTCAAGGCAAAGTTCGGCGCGACCGCGAGCCAGGACAGGCGCCAGAATTTGGCCTTGGTCGGCGTGAATTCCACGCGATTCTCGACGAGCTTTCGACCATCGGCGCGAAGATTCGCGATCGGGGCCGCGGTCAGAAAACGCCATGCCGACAGATCATCGCTCACCTCAACCCTCAAGCGACCGGTGTATTCGGGGGCTGCGTCCGGCCATGAGAGTTGCAAAGCGGACAGCGTGACATCGAGCGCGCGCGCATCGAGCAGATATTGCCTGACGGCCGGAGCTGCAGTCGCGCCAGGCTGAGTCTGCAAGCTGACGGCCGAGCCGGCCGAGTTGATGGTGAGGTGAACGCCGTCGATCAGGATTCGGGCGCCCTCCGGCAGGGGAAACATCGGGATGGCGAGCGGCGTTTGACGGACCAAGGGTTGAGCGGCGGACCGCGACAAGGTAAACGGCACCACCGCGCCCTCGCCGTTGAAGACGCGCAGATCGCCGAGGTCGTCGCGTACCGTGTTCTGATAGACGTCGAGCGGTAGGACCACGCGATAGGCGGCCGCGGCCGGCGCCGGCAATACCGTGCGCGCATAGGCGAAATCTTTCGGCACGACTGTTTGCGCTTGCAGACTCGAATACGTCAGGAGAGCCAGCAGCCCGAACATGGCTCGACTCATGATCGCGACTCCCGGGCGGGAGGCAAAGGCGAGAAGTAGCCCACGATGAGCATCAGCAGCCCGACGCCGACAAAGGAAATGATTCTCTCCACCGATCCAATCCGGGATAAGTCGACCAAGAACAGCTTGGCGATCACCACGGCCAACAATGCCGCACCCACCAGCCAAACGAGGCGCTCGCGCTTGCGCGCGGCGATGAGCATGGCGGTCAGCGCCAGGACGGTCCAAAACAGCGACAGGCAGGTTTGCACCAAGGTTGAGGCCATCATGGCATCAAAACTGAATGCCACGCCGAACCATTGATGCAACGTCCGCAACAGCAAGGCGTTCAGCCAAACAAACGTCAACGCGGCAAGCGCCGGCATTGGCACGCGCTTGTCGATTCGCGTGATTTCGGGGGTCGCCACATCCCTTAGGAAGCGCCAATATCGAAGCAGCACGAGGAGTATCAATGCCTGGCCAAGATCCAAGGGATTGAGCAGCGGAACATACGGCAACGGCGCCGTATCGCCCGCTGAGGAGCCGTTGGTCAATAAGCTCCATGCCGCAAGAAAGAGCGCCACGCCCACGCCGACCACGAACAAGTAGGTTTCGCGGTTTTTGGCGAAGGGCCATTTGACTCGCGTGGCCAACCTGGGCAGGCGCCACAGGAAGAATGCCGGAATGATGATCCAGGCGGCGGCCGCCCAGCTGTTGCCGCCGGCAACGTGGGTCTGTACTTGCCAGGCGAACTCCCAGCTCAAGAGCGCGCAGAGCAGCCAGGCCGCGCCCGAGTTCAGAAACTTGGCGAGCGGGGCGCGCGGCGGTCCTTCATGGCGGAAATTGAGGAAATACAGGCCGGCGAAGGCGACGAGCCATCCCCACCAGCCGCCGTCGGCAAACGGGTGCGATTGTTTGGAAACGGCCAGCAGCGTAAAGCCCAGCATGGCGGGAAGCTGCAGGAGAGCGACGATCCTGGCGCTGCCGAGCTCTGTGCGCCGGTGGATGTTGCTCGAGGCCAAGGCGGTCAAAGTCACGAGGGCCAAGGCCGCCGCCATGCCATCGATGGGGACATAGTGGTGCAGCTCGCTTGCGCTCGCCAGCAGCCACAACGCGACTGCGCCGCAATAGAGCAGGTCGCGAACCAGGAACTCCGGTTGCTCGAGCCTGGCGCGATACTTTTGCAAAGCGCAGGCCGAGAAAATGGCGGCGGCGCCTTGCACCACAATGCCGAAATAGTCGCCGAGCGGCAGACCGAGAAAGTCGTTGCTCATGTTGAATTCGGACAGCGCCAGGCAGGCCGCGGCGAAAGCCAACAGTGCGCCAAAAAGCCGCGGCAGAAGGCGGCTCTGCCGACATCCCACCCAGATGAGGGCCGCCCCTTCGAGCGACCAGGTCGCGGCGTTCCAGCGCGCATTCAAGGCGAGCGGTATCGCAAGGGTGAGGAACGCCACGCTCAAGGCGATGAACGCCTCGAACAGGAGCCGGCGCGACTCGCCGGCGCGCCGCTTCAAGAGATACGCGATCGACAGATACAGCGCGCTTAGAATGACGGCACTGTAGGCCAACAGCATGAGCCGTTCATGCAGCATCGCCGACTGCAGTGCGAAGACCACGATGGGCGTGCCGAATATGAGCGTGCCATCGATGTAGCCGATGGTTTTGGTCGGTTGGCGAAACGTGAAGAGAATGGCGATGAAAAGATAAAACAAGAAGAACACGATCAAGAACGGTTCGGTCGTCGCGAAATCCTCGGGGACGTATTTGAGCACGCCCCAAGCCGTGCCGATCGCGAAGGTGAACACGAACCCCGCAAGGTTCAGGGGTCGCCAGGCCTTGAACCAGGCAATGGTCACGATTCCGGCGTTCAAAACCGCGTAGTAGCTGAAGAGCACGACATGGCTGCCGTCACCGCTGGAGGCGAGCACCGGCGCCAAAAATCCGCCGCAGACGGCGAGAAGCGCAAATGACTGCGAGTTCTGGCACAATGGCGAGGATGGCCGAGAACATCGCGACCAGCGCCAGCAAGGGGAAGGCCATGCTCGCGGGCAGGATCGAATAGAGGCGCAGCGCGGCGAAGATCACCAGGTAGAGAATGCCGACGCCGCCTCCTTGCAGTGCGAGCGCATAGCCGCCGCGCGACTGACGCAGACGCCACCCCAGTATCGTGAGCGCGATGCTCGCAAGCGCCACGCCGCTCAGCCGCACCTCGATGGAGAGATGGGAATGCTCCGCCATATAGCGCAGCAGGAATGCGACGCCGAAAAATAAAACGATGACACCGACCCGGACCAAGGTATTGCCGCCGGTGAAAAAGCTACGGATGGCCGCGATGACGGGCGGCTCGCGCGACGGGCCCGATGCCTGGGGCTGGGGGGCCGTGGCCTCGATGGTTTGAGAGGCTGCCTTGGGTTCGAAGTCTTCCCAGAGCCGATCGAGCGGGGGCCGCGGCGTGCCCTCGGCGGCCCGCGCCGGCGCGGCGAAGTTTGCGCCGGCCGGCGGCGAAGCGGGCGCCGCCGCCGGTTGATCGGATTCGCGCGGCGCCGATGCTTCTCCGATGTCGTGGGGGGATGGGAAATCATTTTTCAGATGATCCAGATTTTTAGAAAGGTCGCCGAGCCGCGCTCGCAGACTGCCGAGGTCTGCGATGAGAAATCCCACGGCAGCGCCGAACAAGCAATCGAACGCTCGATCCGCGGTGCTGCCCAGAATGGCCCCCAGGAAGAAGCCAATGATCGCCAAGACAATCCGCATGACGGTTCCCTCGTAAGTTTCAGAGCGCGCTCAGCGGTTGAGCGCCGCGGCGACGGACACGATGCACCCAGAGGATGCCGATGGTCACCGACAGTCCCAGACCAAAAATCATCGCGATGCTGATAATGGAAGCGCCGGCCCGGACGGCGAGCGTATAAAAACCAATCATCACCAGCATGGAAGCATTCTCGGCCAGATTTTGTACCGCGATGGCATGACCCGCACCGACGCTGTGCCGGCCGCGTTCCTGCAGCAGCGCGTTCAGCGGCACGACGAAGAAGCCGCCGCAACTGCCGACCAGACCCATGACCAGAAACGCGGTGGGCAAGTGCGTGGTAATGGCGAGGAGGCATACCGCGACGCCGATCAGCACGCCGGCCGGAAGCGCTCGATCCGCCTTCTCCAAGGTCACGAATTTGGATGCCAGGCCGGCACCGATGACGATCCCGACGGCGACCATGGCGTTCAAATATGCCGGCATCCGGTTGGTGCTGATGGCGAGCGCAACGGGCACCCAGGCGACCAGCAAAAATCGCATCGTGCCGCCGGCGCCCCAGAACAAGCTGGTGCCGATCATGGAGAAGCGTGTGTCTGGCATTTTCACCATGGAGCGCACCGCCGCGAGGAAGTCGCGCATCATGGCGCCCGGCGACCAGCGGTCCAGCGCGTGGGCCGGCGGCAGTTTGGGGATGAGCAGGTTCGCCGCCGCCGCCGCGGCATAACATGCGGTGACGACGCCAAGCGCGCCCATGACGCTTAAGTCCGCGAGCGCGCCGCCGGCAATCGCGCCGCTCAAAATGGCGGCGATCGTCGAGGATTCGAGCAGGCCGTTCGCCTTGACCAACAGCTCCGGGGGCACCAGTTCCGACAAAATGCCGTACTTGGCGGGTGAATAAGCGGCGGCGCCGAGTCCGACGAGACCATAGGTCAGAAAGGGGTTCAAACCCACCCACATCCCCAAGGCGCCGGCGAGCTTCAATCCGTTCGAGACCAACATCACCCGCCCTTTGGGAAAGGCATCGGCAAAAGGACCGGCAAAGGGCGCCAGCAGGATGTAGGCGCCGACGAAAAACTCCTGCAACAACGGTTCGGTCCAATGCGGATAGCGGTCAAGGCGCAGCAGCGCGAGCGCGGCGAACAGCAGCGCGTTGTCCGCCATGGCGGACAAGAACTGCGCCGCGACCACCGCCAGCATCCCGCGCGAGAACAGCCCATGATTATGGGAGGTATTCATGGTCAGCTCTTATGCGACCGATGCGGGCAGAGCGTCGGCTGCCAGGCCGTCGGGAAGAGTCGATTCCTCCGCCATGCTCTTCAGGCGCACGTAGTCGGTCTTCCCTGACCCTAAGAGCGGTATTTCTTTTACGGTCTTCAAGATCCGCGGCACGGCCAGTTCGGGAAGCCCGAGACTCTTGGCCGCTGCGCTCAATTGCTCGCGCTTGAGGGCGGGATCGGTGGTGAACAATACCAAGGCCTCCCCCTTGGCGGCATCCGCCCGGCTCGAAGCGGCATGCAGGCCCGGCGAAGCGCTCGCCGCAATCCGTTCCACCACTTCGAGGGAAATCATTTCGCCGGCCACCTTCGCGAAGCGCTTGACGCGTCCGCGAATATGCAGAAAGCCGTCGCCATCGACATGCACGATGTCGCCGGTCGAATACCAGCCGGCGTGAATGGATTTTGGCGGCTGAATGATGCCGGGCTGCTCGTAAAGCAGGTAACCCTTCATCAAGTTGGGGCCGAATACATGCAGCACACCGGCATCCTCGATGCCGGGCACGGATTCCAATTCATATTCCATGCCGGGCGCCAACTGCCCGACGCTGCCGATGCGGCAGGCCATGGGAACATTGACCGCAATGACCGGCGCGCACTCGGTTACGCCGTACCCTTCGAGCACCCGGATGCCGAATTTCTCGATCCACAGCCGGCGCACCTCGTCCGAGAGCTTTTCCGCACCCGCCACCACATAGCGCAGGCGTCCGAAATCGTAGGGGTGAGCGAACTTGCCGTAGTTGGCGAGAAAGGTCGAGGTGCCGAAAAGAACCGTGCAATTGCGGTCGTAAACGAGCTCCGGAATGATGCGGTAGTGCAGCGGGCTTGGATAGAGAAACGCTTTGCAGCCCGACACCAGCGGCATGATGATGCCGCAGGCCAGGCCGAAGGAGTGAAACACCGGCAAGGCGACCATGAACTTGTCGAGCGGCGTGAAATCGGCCACCGCGCGGATCTGCGCCACATTCGCGAGCAGGGAGTCGTGCGAGTGTACGACTCCCTTGGGTCGGCCTTCCGAGCCGGAGGTGAACAGCACGATGGCCGCATCTTCGGGCCGATTCAAAGAGGCGAGGGCGCCAGGGAAAAGCCGGTGCCAACCGATCCAAAGCTTGTCCGACAACCGAACACGCGCTTTCAAATCCTCCAGATAGTGGATCCGGATGTTCGGCAGCTGAGCGATCAGCTCCGTGAGCCGTGCCTTCTCAAGAAAAGCACGCGAAGTGACGATGTTCGAAATGCGCGCAAGCGTACAGGCGGCGCGCAAGCCATCCGCGCCCGTGGTGTAATTGAGCATCGCAGGGACTCGGCCGGTGCCCGACAGTCCCAGGATCAGCGCGAGGGTGGGCGCCGCATTCGGCGTCATCACGCCGACGATCTCACCGGGCCGCGTATCGCGCTTGAGCAGCCGGCCGAGACCGAGCGCCATGCGCAGCAAGGAGCCATAGGATTCCTCGTGAAGTCTGACATCCTCGATCAGCCGGTACGATGAGCCGAAGGTCGCCTTGGCATCGAGAAACGCGGCGAACAGCGTTCTTCGCGGGCGGGTGGCGACCAACATGTCGGTGAGAATGCGGCGCAAGATCTCGCCCGCGCGCCGCCGCCTGAGCTTCGCCGAGGGCAGCTGCGGCATTGGAATGTGCTTGCGCGGCTGGATCATGATGCGGATCTTCGGCAACCATTGCAGCGGATAGATTCCGGCCAAGCGCCCGAAGTAGCTGCGCCCCGAGCCTTCGATCCGCACCGGCACGACCGTGGCGCCGGTTCTGGCCGCGACGAACGCCGCGCCGTCGTAGACCTTCATCAACGAGCCGGTCACCGTCAGTCGGCCTTCGGGAAAAATCACCACCGGCCTTCCGGTCTCGACCAGGCGGCAGATTAGTTTGATGGCCAACGGACTGGCAGAATCCACCGCCAGGTGAGGCACAAAGCGCAAGGGCCAGCGGAAGTACCACTTGTCGACGACCTGGGCATGCACCACGAACGTCGCGGCCACCGGCAGGAATGCGCCCAGCAGCATGCCGTCCAGGAAAGATTCGTGGTTGGCGACAATCAGGGTGCGTTCGTTTTTGAACTGCTGAGCATCGCCTGTGATCTGCACCCGGAACAACAGCTTCAACAGCGAGCGCAGCAGAGCGCGTACGATCCGCGCTCCGAAGTCAGATGGTCCGCTCATGTCGCTATCCCTTTCGACCGCACGGCGCGGTGAAGTGTGATCATCATCAGCAGGGCTAGCAACGTGGGCCAATCCAATGCGCCCCCGCCAAAGGAATGTCCGCCCTCATTTTTGCGCACTACCCGCACGGGTGCCTTGCCGGACCTCACATCTGCCTCGAAAGTCACCAACGCGGCGTCGAAGTGCTCAATCATCTGCTCGGCGGCAGCATCATAGCTCTCGCGGGTTGCCTCGCGGATGCCGCGTTGCGAGTCGATCAGCGTGGTGTTGCCGTGACGGGTATCGGTTCCCCCGGCGCGCAGCAGCAGCGAGCGGCTGGCCGGATCGACGACCGCGAGGTCGACCAGGGTCGAGACGTCGTGCCGGTCGCCTTTCAGGACATAGGCGCCGACGATGGTCAGGTAGCCCAACGACCAGTTGTTGTTGTCCTCATGGATGACCTGGTCATAGGAGACCAGCGCCATGATATCCACGCCGTAGAGGCGCTGCAGACCGGCGAGTCCCTCGAAGCCCTGTCGGCCCGACAGGTAATAATCCGGCACGATCACGATGTCGGCCACGAATTTGCGGCTCAAAAAGCGCTGACGAATGCGTTCCAACAGTTCTTGTTGATGCGCCGCGTCCAGCGCGCCCAAGGCCTGCGGCTGTTGCGTCGGCAGAAACGCTAAACCAACCCGAAGTGGGATGCGCAGCTGCGGAACGGCATTTTGCGCGGGGGGCACGCTGCCGCGCGGATAAAGGAACTCGACCAGGCTGGAGGAGTTATGGGCGTGCGTGCTGCAGTTCGAGAAGCAGCCGAGCGGTACGCAGCCTGCCAGCAGGAGGCTCGCGGCCGCTGCCAAGAGAAGTGCCTTTGCTTTCATGAGAGCTCCCTTTATGTAGACGGGGCTAATCTCTCGCAAGGTGTTCCTATGCGCTACTTAAATCGGCCGGGTTGCGCTTAATTGGCCTAAAGGTATCATACTGCGATACCTTACCCGCGAGACCAACATGCCACAACGCACGCTGATCGTCACCGAACTGAAACGCGCCTTGCGCGCGAGCGGCCATACCTATGCCGACGTCGCGCAAAAACTGCAGTTGAGCGTGGCCAGCGTCAAGCGCTTGTTTTCGACGCAGGATCTGTCGCTCGAGCGTGTGGACCAAGTCTGCGAGCTCATCGGCATGGACTTGAGCGACATACTGGATCGCGCCTCGGATCGCTCAGCGCCGACCAACACGCTGACCTTGTCGCAGGAGAGCGAGCTGGTCGCCGACATCAAGCTGCTATTCATGACCTGGCTGGTGCTGGTACGCACGCCCTACGAAGAGATCGTGCGCGACTATCGCTTCAGCAAGCGCGAAGCCCTGCAGTATCTCATTCGACTCGATCGGCTCAAGGTCATCGAACTACAGCCGGGCAATCGCGTGCGGCTGCTGGTGAGCCGGCATTTCAGCTGGCGGCCCGGGGGGCCGGTGCAGAGATACATTCACCACAAACTGCTGCACGAGTTCTTCGCGAGTTCGTTCGCCGGCGTGCAGGAGGAGTTCTTTTTCCACGGCGGACGGCTGTCCGACGACGCTTTCGCGCACATCAAACGCGCCTTGCGGGCAACCTCGCGAGAGTGCGCCGAGATCATCGAGCGTGATCGCCTAACCACCCAGCCGCGCAAAGGAGCCGCCTTTGTTCTCGCGGTGCGACCGTGGCATTTCAGCGGCTTTGCGCAGTTCGATCGGGAGTCGGCAGCCGGTTTGTAACGGCGATTCCATATCTGCCTTGCAAGTTCCTGGAACCGGCAGCACGGGCAGGTGCCCAGTTCGACTGCGCGCAACTCCGTGCCGCGATAGCGGAATCGAGCAAGCTGCGCTTCACAGGGCATGAGAAACTGCGCGGTACCCACCCGAAGGCGACGATCGCGATCGGCGGGCATCACGCGGTTCAATTGGTCAATATTACAGTGCCGGAACGCCGTCGCGGTTGTAGCACAAAGTCATCCCCGGCAGGCGTTCATCGCCTGCCGTGGTGACATCCCTAGCGTGCCCGACTTGTCAGGGGATTGGCTCGACGCGTTGCCCCGGTTTCGCGTATTCGTGGTAGAAGTCGTCAAGGTACGTAGCAAGCTCGTCAGGTGGCAAGTCGGCTGGAAACGCGAGCTCATCGATTCGGCGGCGCTTGCCGACGTCCAGATGATATGCAACCCACCCGGATTGTTCGCGAATCACTTCGAGGCGAAACCGGCCGTAGATACTGAAGCGCAATGTCATGGTATGAATCTGTAGTTGCGATCGCCTGTCCTCAGTCGACCCCCATGTCGCCGTTGGCCACCGGCCGCTTTGTGGCACAGACGTCCAGATGTGCTAGATGCTCGGCTTCTCATAGTCGAACACAAATTCGTTGAGAGCTTTGAGCAGTGTTTTGCGGTCATGGTCCGCATACCCGGGAATCCGCCTAGAGTCGTTTGCAGTGATCATTGAGCGCACTTCCGACAGTGAAAACATTGGCTCTGCAGATCTTTGATCACGATGCCAGATGGCAAGTCGCGGCTCTGCGCCAGATGTCACGACGTGATCGAAAACATACCAGTTTGATTCGGCGGAGTACCTTAAGTAAGCCATAACATTCCTTCGGCCGCTCGCAAGACCTGGAGGCTCGGTGTCGACCCGTAGGTACCGGTCACGAACGACAGGTCTGGGGCGGCGAAAATCACTCAAGCACCAGCTGGCCGAACCACCGGAGGCGCATCTAGCGTCTAGGCCCCGTGTTCCTCCAGCGGTTGTGGGCACTTAACCGTTACCTGAGTCCCACTGTGCTCGCCGGGCTTAATCGTCAGACGCGCGCCAATGAGTCCCGCGCGATATTCCATGATCTTAAGACCCATGCCGGACGGAGTTGCCGCCGCTTGCATTAGACCGATACCATCGTCCGCGATGGTCAATCGCACATTCGTAGGTTGAATATTCAGCGTAAGGCGAATTGATTTTGCCTGACCGTGTCGGCGGGCATTCGCGACTGCCTCCTGCGAAATTCGAAAAAGGTTTTCGAGCGCCACTTGGCCAAGTTTGAGCGGCGCGGCTTCGATCACCTCGCATTGGGCATCGATTCCAAAGGAGTCCCGTTGCAGCTTCGTCATCTCTTGCAGCGCCCCGACGAGGCTGCCGTCCACAAAAATCAACGGCGACATGCCGTGTGCGATAGCGCGGCAGTTGCGTACTGCTTGATTTGCAATATTCACAATGTCATCAATTTGAGCCGCCTCCGCACGCCCAGTCTTCTTCAAAGACGACGCGGCCGCCGATGCCAGCATGGCGAGGCCGGTGAGTTCCTGTCCGGGACCGTCGTGCAGGTCGCGTCCGAGTCTTTCTTGTTCCGCGCTGATCACGTCCAGCAGCACTCCCTGCACACGCCTCAGCTCGGTGACGTCGAACATCACTGCGCGGCTTCTCAGGAACCGTCCGGACGCATCCTTGATTGCGGTTGCCGAGAGCGCGACGTGACGACCTAGACCATGGCGGCCAACCAGTTCGAGCGAGAGGCTGTCTATTCGTCCGGTTTGCATGAACACCGGATACTCGATTCGGTACAAGGCGCGTCCATCTTCTTTGAGGAAGTCCATTATGCTTAACTTGCCGATGACGTCTTCCCGTTGGCAGCCGAGCCATTCCAATTCCGTCGCGTTGACCTGCACAAAGATGCCGTTGGCATCCAACGAGTGATAGCCACACGGAGCATTGTCGTAGAGGTCTTTGATTTCCCGACTGCTAGCGGCGACTTGTTGCTCTAGGTTCCTGCGTTCCGTGATGTCGATGAAGGAGGTCACTACCGCCGCGGATTCGGCACCGCCGTCATTTGCGATCGGCTGTGAATTGATGCTGATCCAGCGCAGGCCGACGCCCGGAATCTCGAGACCCATCACCTGGTTTCTCAGCGCCTGCCCAGTCCGCAGCGTCACCATCGACGGATGGTCCTGGCCCGGAAAGGGCGAACCATCCTCGTGAATCGACCGCCACCGAGGATCCATCGACGCCCGACCGAGGAGCTGATCCCGACTAAGGCCGAGGATCTTTTCGGCGGCCGCATTCGCATCGACAATCACTCCCGTAATCGTCTGTACCGTGAAGCCCTCCGCCATGGCCGCGAAGATGCTGCGCAGCCGCGTCTCGCCGGTTTGCAGTACGGCCGCATCAGTCAAGGCCGTTGCCCTGGGCCAGTCACCCTAATGAGACATTCGACGTAGAGCGCGAGGACCGCGTGCGCTTCAGGCTTCTCGTGCTCTTCTCCCAAAATCCCGTAGAGCAAGCCATCTGCCATCACACTCTCCGGTGTTCAATTCCGCGGATATAATCGTCTACGCGACCTACCTTGGCAACCAATGTCAGGTAACGGGCAGCCAGTTCATCGTCAGCGACCGGAAATGGCCGATCACCCACCGATTTGCATCTTCAAAGCCGCCGTTTGGCGAGACGAACTCGGGACCGTCGGCATCCGGCAAATCTCGACCCCGACCTGCCGGTCAATAATGGCGGCTTTCAGACAAGCCACTTAGAACACTCTCGGCAGCTTCTCGCCCGAGAATTGAGTTGACACCGCGCGGCATCCGAGACGTGCTCGGGCGATGTCGATGCGACCATCTTCCGGCTGTCCTCGGCGAGGAGTATCGTGCCATTTTTGAACTCCGGCCACGATATTCAACGGAGGAACGACATGGCTACAAGCGTCAAGCAAATGATGGATGCCGCCAACGCTGCAGTACCGCGTATTACGCCGGTGCAGGCGCGAGAGATGATGACCAAGGGGAGCACACTGGTAGTCGACGTGCGCGATGCCCCGGAAGTGGACAAGAGCGGCAAGGTTGCCGGTAGCGTGAACGTCTCGCGCGGCATGTTGGAATTTCGGGCTGATCCTGAATCCCCTTACCATGACAAGAGTTTTTCCAAGGACAAGACAATCATTCTCTACTGCGCTTCGGGTGGGCGCTCGGCACTGGCGGGCAAGGTGCTGAAAGACATGGGCTACGATCGTGTCTACAACCTCGGCGCCTTCAAGGACTGGGCTGAGAGCGGCGGGCGATTGGAGTAGGAAACGGGTATTGCCAGACGCCTGCAGGATGGCCTCCCACAGACTCGTCTTGACCCCAAGCTGCCTTCGACCAGCGTCCGCGTTCAGGTATCGGAATCGCGATACGGTCAGGTGACTCCGCTAAGCTTACCTTGACTCGCTGCGAGCAAATCGAGGTGCATTTGCGAAACCATCCCGTCGAACGGAAGTACAACAAACTGCATCAGACTGAGCGCCGGCTTTCGGACGAGCACCACGAAATCATCATATAACCGGATCTTCGTGAACTTGGACCAAGGCGTTGTCACGGTGTTGCCGCCCCGGGAAATCCGAATCCCGTGTGCAGACGTCTCCACTTCAGCGATCCGCGTCGCGGGATCCTCAGCGGCACGCGCGAAAACTCTTGGCACAATAAAATATCCCATGACTTGGAAAAGTACATTCATGTAAAGCACAAACCCAAACATGCCTACGAACCAATTTGGGCCCGCAGTTGACCAAACAAACCATACGGCAGCGGTCATCAAAAGAAGGGATAACAGAAAGAACGCTCCCACCGGGCTAGCGAATTTTCGCCAGAAATACCTGCGCACGGCTCGTCGCACGAGGGATGCCGAATACATAAGAGTACATGTCGTCACGTCTTAGGTGCTCGCATCGAGATTTGCAGCACTATTTTCCACGCTCGCGATCTCGGTAGTCTTGCATTTCCTGAAAGGTTGGACCAACGAAGTGCTGGAAGAGAACCAGAATAACAAAGCAAGCGACAACCAGCCTTTTTGGCACTCGCAAGGGTCGGCTCCCGTGCGATCACGACGCCGCGTCTCAGCGCAAAGTGCTCTCGCTCGTCGCGAATTGGCGCACGATGTAGCGACGCGGGCGATCCAACGCTTATTTCTGTGAGCTGTCCGGCGCGGACGTTCTCAACCGCGGATCCTCGTCGCCCTGCACCGGCGCGATGGTGTCCGGTTGATCGAGCAGAAAGGCGACCATGATCCGGCGCATCAAGTCCGGCTGCTCCATCTGAGCGTACTGGCCGGCGTGTGGGATGTAATAAATCTTCAGGTTCGGTGATGATCGACCTAAGTGCGACGCGTCGCACGCAGTGTCTTGGAGCTGATCCGCTCAAGACGCACACCCGATAGTAGACATCATTTGGCTACCATAATCTTGCCAGTACTGTTCCGCCAGGCTCCGCGCCTTGGCCGAAATGCTGTTTGAGGTCAGTGTAGCCGACGCCGTCATCCACGGCGTGCCGAACCCTCCGGGGGAGCAGCCTTTAGAGTCGATACGCAGGGTAGGGTGGTTCAAGATTCCGTCGCCGCAAACGCCCGCACCGGGAAGGTCCCAAAACCTTTCACCTTCACCGGCACGGCGAAGAATTGGCAGCCGGACTCCGGGACCGCATCCAGCCCACACAAATGCTCGACGATGGGAATGTCCGCACCCAACAGCGTGGTATGTACCGGCCGCTCGCCCGTGTCCGTGCAATCAATATTGTGCGAGTCGATTCCGACCAGAGCGACGCCGGCATCTCTAAGCCAACGAGCCAGATCCGCCGTGAGATGCGGAAACCCCTCGAAGTACCGATCGGTGCGCCAATGGCGATCCCAGGCCGTGTGGATGAGTACCGCCTTGCCGCGTAGGTCTTTCGCCTTGAACGGCAGCGCATCGATTGCCCGTCCAGCCTCAGGCTCGACCCGCGCCACCACACAGGACAGATTGGCCAGCGACTCCAACGGCAACTCTGATAAATCCTTGCCGCTGCTGTAACGATGAAAAGGACTATCGAGATAGGTACCGGTGTTCGCCACCATGTCGATGCGCCCGATCTGAAACTCCGTCCCTGCCGCAAACATCCGCCGCGACGCCTCCCGCGACACGTAGTCACAAATGATCGGCGCCGGCAGCCCCTTATAAGTGACCATCCCCGCCTCAATCGTATGACTGAGATCGATGAGCCGCATTTTCCTCGCTCCTATATTTTTCGTTCTAAGTGCGTCGCAACGGCTGTACCGTGACACCGCGCGCAGTACCGGCCAATACGCCAGGCACCGTCATCCTGCGGGGCGCCGCTTGGCCGCCCAATCGGTCGTGGCAAGTGGGATGTCTGAAATTTGCATTAAAAAGTCCTCGAAACAGTCGGCGCAACTTGGCAGCGCAGTTGACGCCGAAAGCCGGCGAAAAGGAAGTCGTTGTGAGAATCAGTTATTCTGCTTGGGAATCGCCCTAAGACCAACAATACAAGGCCAGCGCAGTTCTGCCTGGGAATTCAATCGAGGTATCCAATGAAGGTGTTCGCACTGGGTGGGATTTTATTAAGTGCCAGCTGCTGGGCAGCCGGCCCGGCAGCGGCGCCCCTCAAAGTGAACGGGCCGAGGATCATTCAGCACCTCAAGGGTCTTTCCGAGTATGGCAAGAATCCCCAAGGCGGCGTGAGCCGAGTCGCCTACACCGCCGCCGATGTAGCCGGCCGCAAATACGTGATGGGATTGATGCGCGACGCGGGATTGAGCGTTAGCATTGACGTCGCCGGCAATCTGGTAGGGACACGAACCGGGACTGACACCACGCTCAAGCCCATCGTCTTGGGTTCCCACATCGACTCAGTTCCCGAAGGAGGGAACTATGATGGTGACGTCGGCTCACTTGGCGCGATCGAAGTAGCCCAGACGCTCAATGAGCACGGCGCGCGGCTCCATCATTCTTTGCAGGTCATCGTTTTCCAAAACGAGGAAGGCGGACTGCTGGGAAGTTCCGCCCTTGGCCGAGGCATCGACGCCGCGCGGCTCGATCTCGTGTCGCAAAGTGGGAAAACCATTCGCGACGGCATCCGATTCCTAGGCGGCGACCCCGACCGGATCGCGGCAGCGAAACGCCTACCCGGCAGCATTCGTGCCTACCTCGAACTACACATCGAGCAAGGCGCGCTGCTGGAACAACAGCATGTCCAAATCGGGGTCGTGGAAGGGATCGTGGGGATCCTCGACAGTGAGGTGACGGTGGAGGGCTTTGCCAACCACGCCGGCACCACTCCGATGGACCAGCGCCACGACGCGCTGCTGTCTGCGGCACGCTTTGTGGACAAGTTCAACTCCATCGTCACCGGCGTGCCGGGTCGCCAGGTCGGCACAATCGGTTGGATCAAGGCCGAACCCGGTGCCTACAACGTTATACCGGGCAAAGTCAGGTTGGGCTTGGAAATTCGTGATTTGGACGCCGGTAAGATCAAAGCGCTTTTCGATCGAACCCGCCAAGCCGCAGATGATATCGGTCGCTTGAACGGTACCTCCTTTCATTTCTCCCCTCGAGACGTCAGCGCACCCGCACTTACCGACCAGGCGCTGCAGGGAATCATCGCCGGCACAGCAAAACACCTTAGCTTGTCCACCCAACTCATGCCGAGCGGCGCCGGACACGATGCCCAGGAAATGGCCCGCATCGGACCCATCGGCATGATTTTCATCCCCAGCGTCGGCGGAATAAGCCATTCGCCCAAGGAATTTTCCAATCCTGCGGACATCGAAAATGGCGCCAATGTCTTGCTCGGAACCCTGCAACGGTTGGAGATCGCGACCGATCCTTGATGTTGCCCAAGGCCTAGTCCCGCGGCTCTCGAATTTGCTTGCTGCCCCCTGACGCACATGCCGTAGCGAACGTCGGTCTCGGCCGTGCGTCCTTTGACCGCCTTTTTGATTCGGCGCAAACTGGCGTTGATAATGACGAAACCTCTACGCTATTCCCACAAGTTTTTGAATCTCAAGAGATTCTCAAGCGGAGTCAAAAATTGAAGTGCCCCTTTTGCAACGTGGATCTCATCGCCACCACTCGCCATAAGCTCGAGGTCAAGGAGTGTCCGTCCTGCAAGGGCATGTGGCTGGAATATCAAGAGATGGAGCAACTGGAGGACGAAGTCTTTGACTTCGGCGAAGCCGCGAAAGGAACCTTGGCCTTCAATGCCGTGGACACCACGGCCAAATGCCCGGAGTGCGCCGCGCTTCTTAAGCGATTCAAGTACCGCTTCTACGATCTGGAAATGGACTTATGCCCCAATCAACACGGCTTTTGGCTGACCAATGACGAGGACAGCCGGGTGCTCGAGCTCATGAAGAAAGAGGAATCGAATTACGAAAGAAAACTGCTCCAAGAAGATCAATGGGCCAAATCCTTGAAGCGCATGCGTTCGGGCTCATTCTTAAGCAAAGTGCGCGACCTGTTTCGCTAGAGCGTTCGCCGCCGGGACGACTCACGAATTGCCGCCGTGACTACAGGCCGTCATTTCCTCGTCGCCTCCGAAGCCGCAGTCGTCATCCGCTCCAAGAGCGATATCTCAAACGCCATCAGCGCAGCCTTCGGCAGCGCCGGGCTCATCCTCGCCGAGTCCGACGTCGCACCGGAATTCTTCGACCTCAAAACCGGCCTCGCGGGTGAACTGTTTCAGAAATTCACAAACTATAAGCTACGCCTCGTTGTGATTGTTCCGGAACCCGGGCGCTTTGGCCGGCACTTCGACGAGTTGGCGCGAGAACACCACGCCCACGATATGATAAGAATTGTTGGCACCAAAGACGAGGCGGTTGCCTGGGCGAACCTATGCATGTCGGAGAGCGCGCCTGAGCTGATTCGATCTGGAGACGAACTGCCGAATCCATAAATCGGACTGTCCATGAAAACCTGCACGACAGAGACTTAATGGCCACAACAGCGCCCATCACCACCTTCCCCTGGCAGCCGGATTCCACGGCCACCGGTGACCTCGCCATCAAAAACTTGCGCGAGGGCTTGATGGCCGCCCTTAAAACCGAACGTGGCGTCCACTGCGAAACCCTGCTCGCCGCCGTGGGCGCATTGGCCGGGTTCGCCGCACAAAATGCCGCTTTAGACCGGATCAGTGCGCGCGATCCCGCGGCACCGAAACTCGGCATCGCGATCGCCCAAACGAAATCCGGGGAGAAATGGATAGTGGGCGACGCCGTCAACGTATTCCTGTATCCCGAAGCGCACAGCACGTTGCCGCTCGTTGCCATGATTGCCGGCGCCGCCGCTCAAGCTGGAGTACCGATTGCTGAGCTACCGGACTATCACGAAATGTCTGCCTACGTAGCGACCGTGATAGGTACCGCTGATTTCGGCGTACTGCGAGCCCGACCTGGAAACCCACCCCAATTTGGCCCCGTCGAGCTGCTGCGAAAGCTATGGCCACTGGCGCGGGAAATTTTGCAGCGGCCCCCGAACAAAGCGCTCCTGCGCCGCGCCGAGAAGCCACTTCAAGAGTCACACTGGCCCATCATCATCAGCGTCGTCGGCTCGCAACTCATTGGCATGACCAAGGGAACCTTGAGCCCCCGCATCGGCGCTGCTCTACTCATGGAATCCGCCGTCATCACATCGAAAATTGACCCCGAAAGCATTGAGCCCGGAAAATGGCGCATCACGACGGTTGAGAGCGCACAACCCATCACCCGCCTGCGCAAGTAACAAGCCGCACCCTGCGGCCATCTTCCAACCCGACCAGCGAGAAACCGGGCATTTCGTGCCATTGAGCAGGCGCACAGGTATGCTAGGGATGTCACAGCAACAGCAATTGCGATAAGCAGGGAGGGGTTATGAACCCTACAGTGGCATCTTTGGCGGGACTCCCGAGAGTCGTCCTTACTGTCATGTTGCTTGCATTAAATCAAATTACCGCAGCCTTCGAGGCGCCCACGGATCCGTGCTCGCTGTTTACCTTGGAGCAAGTCAGCTCAGCGCTCGAGATGAAGGCCACGCCTGGCAAACATGTCGTGTCTACCCTGTGTGAGTGGGATGCAGGCGGCAAAAAACTTACCGTCGGTTTTCTGAGCGCGAGCGCCTGGGAGCAGACTAAGGCATTGCGGCAAAGCATGAAGAGCATCGCCCGCACTCCGATCTCCGGGCTCGGAGAAGAGGCGGTATTCGCCGCGACCCCAGTGACGAACACCTTGCAGGTTAAAAAAGGCGGCGCCGTACTCGACATACACCTCTACGGCTTTGCGCCGAACGAAGCCAAAGCGAAAGAGATTACGCTGGCACAGTCGGCACTGAATAAGTTCTAAGCGCCATGGCACTTGGTCACCGAAGATAACTCTCAATCCGACATAGGTAGTCCGCCGGTCGCCAGGGTCCGCTAAAGGTGTGACGGTCCATGCCCGAGAACTCCGCCGCCGGCAGCCAGTTGTCTATTGCGCTCGGCTCACGCACTGACAGCTCGGTTGATAGTTCCTTTATTCGCCTCTCTAGTGCCGTCGACCAAGACGAATTGCTGGGAGCTCGCTGATGTCGGAGCGCGTGAGAACGCTCGAGCGTCGCGATCTTCTCGTCCTGCAGGCGATCGTCTGCGCTTGCGAACGCGCCAATGCGGCAAGCTCCGCCCGACGGCGGCCTGCTCCTTCAGTTGCCAGTGCAATTGATCTTGCCGAAGTCGGCGATCCAGTTGGTCTCCCAGGTCTTGCCACCGTCACCGGAGAAGGCCTGTTCCCAGTGGGCCACGGTGGCTCGGATGTTCGACCAGGTGAAGCGCACCTTAATGGGCTTGCCGCGCAGCGTGTCATTGGAATAGAAGGTGCCTACGCCGTCCTTGAAGCGGCCTTTCACCGGCGGGTCTAGGTTGGCGGGATCGCGGCCGTCGTACCACCAGATGGACCAGGTGCCGGTCTTGGGGTCGTAGGTGCGCACCGTCACGCCGTAGTAGGTACCTTCAGGCTTGCGCAGCTCGGTGTCATCCACGTTGCCGTAACCGCCCATGGTGAGCCACAGACGCTGACTGCCCTCGTAATCGAACCAGTCGTGGTTGTCGGCCAGCCGTTCTTTCAACACGTGGTTGTGGATGCTCCAGCATCCGGCCCTAAGATCGAAGGCGTGTAGACCCGAGAGATCGTTGCCCTGCAGCGGCGACAGGTGATCCTGGGTGGCGAGACTGAGGTTGGACAGGCCCACGAGGGCGGCAGCCAAACTGAGCTTGAGCAAAATCCGTATTGACATGAGGTTCTCCCGTTGCGTGCCAGCTCAAGAGTCTAAGAGGGCTGCCTATTATGTATCGAGCCAGATGCAGGATCATAGTCACAAGTATTGACAATCATTTGAAGCAGCCCTTTAAATGAAGCGTGACTAAAAGACAACCCTCGTTGGATGCACTGCGTGTTTTGGCCGCCTGCGTCCGGCACGGTAATTTTTCCCGTGCTTCGGTCGAGCTCGGCGTTACCCCCACCGCAGTAAGCCAGCGAGTCCGGGCGCTCGAAGTGCAAATTGGGGTCAAGCTGTTCCGGCGTCACGGCCCCACATTGGTGACCACCGGCCGCGCCAAGGCGCTCGGGCAAAGGGTGGAGCAGGCCTTGTCCCTCATGCGAACGGCGGTCGATGATTGCCGGCGCGTCAGGCAGCCACTTCGCGTAACTTGCGCGCCGACGTTTGCTTCGCGGTGGTTGGTCCCGCGATTGGCAACCTATCACACGATTCCCGGCGCTGATGCGATCGTATTGGATAACACCCAGGCGGTTTTGCCGGCCGGTAGTTTCGACGTTGCCATCAGAAGTGGGGTTGGCCCCTGGTCCGGATTCAGCTCTACGATGCTCATGGTTGAGGCGCGCACGCCGATGTTTAAGCCCTCCTGGGCTCCCAAGCGCATGACGGTCAGAAAGCTTTTGGATCTGCCATTGATACCAGATACCGGGTGGTTCGAATGGTTCAAGCTGGCCGGCATCCGAAACGCCAACCCCACATTCGTCGCGACCCGCTATTCAAATTACGAGCTCGAAGCGCAGGCCGCCGAACAGGGCATCGGTGCAGCCCTGCTTTCACCCGTGCTGTTTGCCGACCTGATCGCTCAGGGCCATCTGATTGCTCCATTCTCGTTGGCAATCGAGGGGAAGATCGGCTACTGGTTGCTTTGTGCTGACGAGTCGCGGGAGTGTCATTTCGTCAGATGGGTGAAAGCGCAATTCCATATTGGGACGGAAGCGTCTAGAGATTAGCACTGAATAGCAGCTTTGCCGTCAGCACTCGAAGGGCTCCGCCGGCAGGAGTTGGCCCGATTGCACACCAACCCTGCGGCGGCATATCCAGCAGACTGGGTACCATGCAAAGTCGCACCGCGGCACGGATGTTTAGTCTGCGACCCACTGCAACAACCGGCGCGCGATCCGGCTGTGGCATCCTTGCGTGGATGTTTACGTTTCGAACCCGCAGGCGACGGTGGTGGTGGCTCGTAGCGATCGCCACGGCGCTGGTGGTAAGCGTGGGCGCGCTGTTGCTAAGACCCCGGCTAGAGAATGCGGTGCGGGCGCGGATCGAGTCCTCGGCCATTCGCCATGGCGCGGTTGCTCGAATCGGTGCGGTACACGTTGGCGTCTGGCCGTTGCTGCGATTGCAGGGCTTCGATCTCGACCTGCATGGAGTGAGACTGCATGCCGACATGATCGCGGCCACGTGGCCCGGCCGCTTGCGAATCGCGGTTCGCACCGCCTCTTTCGCGGGACCAGCAGGGGTGAGTGTCAGCTCGCCGGCCACTGACTGGGACGCGGAGGGCATTTTCGGCGAGGATTTGCAGCTGACGCTGGTGGAACCACAGGCCGGCCTATCAATCCGCAAGCTGGCGCATCCGGTGGGCAGCGCGTGGAACATCGAGGCACGTGGACTCGACGTCGGCCGACTCCTCGACGTGCGGCGCGGCACCCAGCCGTTGCTCAATGGTGGTATCGCGGACGGCCGCATGGACCTTCAGGCCAGCACCGATGCGCTCCGTTTCCAAGTAGGGATGGACGCGCGCGGCGTGCGCATGGGAGCGCTGGCCGATAACGCCGTCGATGAGCCGCACCTCGGCGATCCGACGGACGTGACGCTACGACTCGATGGCGCGTGGCGGCGGACCGTGGGCACGATCGAGATCCCCGAGGTCCACGCGACAGTGGCCGGCGCCGCCCTGTCGGGCTCGATCACACTGCGCGATCTCGACACCGATCCGGTTGTCGATCTCGCGCTCGGCATGCAGCATCTGGACTTCGGGCAACTGCTGGGTGCATCCGGGATTGCGGTGCCCGAGAGCTTGGGAATGGCGCCCGGCAGCAGCCGTGACCTTGGCTCGGCCACCATCGACGTGCGGGTACGCGGGCGCCTGGCGGACCCGGCCGCGCTCTCGGTGAGCCAGAAGATCGATTTCACGCCACCACATCAGATACCGCCGGCGATCGCGCGCCTGCGCGGCGATTTCATCTTCAGATCCGAAGACGGCCCTGGGCCGCACCGCCCCGTCGACGTCTCGCCCGCGTCCCCCGACTTCATCGCCCTTCGAGACGTTCCGCCGCTGTTCGTGCGCACCCTGCTGCTTGCCGAAGACACGGGCTTTTACGGGCATCGCGGCATCGACCTGCGCGAGCTACCCGCGGCGCTGCTCACCGACTGGTCGCGCGGCGGCGCCGCGCGCGGAGCATCGACCATCACCCAGCAACTGGCCAAGAACCTGTTCCTGTCGCGCGACAAGCAGCTCGGACGCAAGCTGCAGGAACTGGCGATCACGTTTCTGCTCGAATCGGCGCTCGGCAAGGATCGTATCCTCGAGATCTACCTGAACATCATCGAATGGGGCCCGGACCTGCGTGGCCTGCGGCCCGCGGCGCGCCGCTATTTCGGTCGCGAACCGGGAGAGCTGAGGCCGGCCGAGATGGCCTTCCTCGTTGCGATCATCCCCGGGCCGATCAAGTATCAGAGTTCATTCGCGCATGGCACGCCGGGGCCTGGGCTGCGGTCGCTCATTGACGAGCTGCTGGCGAAGCTGCGGTCGGTGGATGCCATCGGCGAGGAGGAATATCGACGAGCGCTCGGCGAGCCCATCATCGTGGCGGGCAGGCCGCCCGGATGATCGGTGGCGAATGGAAACACGGGCTGGGGATCGACAAAGTCGTCACAGCTTCGCCGGCACTTCGAGTGAAACGGCGGGGTGTCTCGCGAGAAATCGGGATGGGCTTACTCGCGCGCCATCAAGTAGCGCACGTCCTTGAGCGACCATTTACCCTCCACTGGCGTCGCGGCGCAGGTGTAGTCGGCAGCGACGTTCGTCGTTGCTATCTTGAGCGCGTCGCGACACTGCTCCAGGGTCGGATACGCAGCCACTGTGTGGGTCGCGCCGGAGTGAAACTGCGCCACCAGAATGAAAAGCATAGACTTCATAGGATCCCCCTTTGTATTTCGCCGGCGTCTGAATCAATCCGTCAAATTCGCATCGCATCTATCAATGCGGCATTCAAGCGGCTAATTGCCTCGTCTGCGCGGCGTGTGAACCGGCAGTATCCCCGCGGCAATTCTCGACATGTGCCGCCGCCACCCAAGACCGGGTGAGTTAGGGAATGGAGTTGACGCCCATCGCATGGGACTGCCCCTGCTGCGTTGCATACAGCACCCTCAATATTGACGCCATGATGCGTTCGATCATGCTGGTGTGGGACCCGGTTTGCGGCAAGACCCGCTATGCGAATTCGCGCTTCCCGTCGCAGGTCGAAAAACATTATGTCATTCGGTCATCGCGCGACTAGCGATGAGCACCGCTTGCTGCCGTCACGGAGTCGCCGGGGCGATCAAGAACTGCTCAAATTTTCCTTCCGCCGTCACGTAGGTGGAAAGACTGAGCGGCTGACCTCCGGCGATGATTCGATAGTTGTAGAATTTCATTCCGCCGCGATCGCCGCTCGCGGTTTGAACGAACTCGGTCGGCGGCCCGAGCGGTCCCAAGGTACGCGAGTAAGCCTCTGCGGTGGGCTCATCCAGATAGGCATTGAAGTCGGCGGTGAACGCCGCGCGGTCTGAGTGATGGTGCTGAAGTCCGTCGAACACCGCGCGCACCCGTGCATCGATGCCCTTGACCGGCAGGACCACCAGTTCGATGGCGTTGGCGATGTCTTCAGGGGCGGTCCCGGTAAATGTGTTGGTGAGCACGACAATCGCAGAGTCGCTGTCGGGATAGATACGGTTTTCTGACGTATACCCGGCCCCTTCACCGTCGTGGCGGATAACTTTTTGCCCATTGCGAGATCCGACGCTCAAGCCGAGCGCATAGCCTGTGTCTTTGCCGTCATTCGTCTTGGCGGTCGTCAATTCTTCGGCATAACTCTCGGACGACAGCAGCGTCCGATGCAAAAGGGACAGGTCCCATAGGCTCAAGTCTTTGGCGGTGAGCGCCAACCACCAGGCGCCGAACATCCATCCTGTCGCGGCGGGGGGTTGCGGCTGAGGCGCTGCGAGCGCGGTCCGGCTGTAGCCCAATGCATCGGGCGCGTGCAGAGGAATTTGGTTGATGTCGACGGCGTCGGTGATGCCGAGCTTGCGGAAAATTCGATCGTTGACGAATTCGAACAGACTCTGCCCCGATGCCAATTCAATGATCCGCCCCGCGACGACATAACCGGTATTAGAGTACTGCCAGCCGTCTCCCGGATTGAACGACAGCGGCCTCTTGGCCCAATCGGCAAGAATCGCGTCGGTGCCGGTCGGGCGTAGCATCCAAGGCGGCAGGTAGTCCTGCGGCCAAAAGTCCGGATAGCCGGCAGTGTGCGTCAAACACTGTCGCAGAGTAATCAGGTCCGAGCGTGTGAGTTCTGGCAGCCACTTGCCCACCTTGTCATCGAGCGACAGCTTTCCATCCTGCTGCAGCAGCAGGGCCGCGGCGGCGACGATCTCCTTCGACACAGAGGCAATCTGATACCGGGTCGCCGGGGTGGCCATGACGCGGGGGAAGAGCCGCGCCGAGCCGTACGCATGAACGTAGGCCAGCTTGCCGTCTTTGACCACGGCGATGGAGGCGGACGGTGCTTCGGTGCGGTCAAGAACACTCAATACAGCGTGGTCTATTCTCGCCTTGGAGGCTGCGTCGAGTCCGTCGGCGTATCCAGTCGAGCAGACCATCAGGCCGGCAATCACCGCGATCCTCTTAACCATGGTGTCTCCCACGCCATCAGCGAGTTTGTGACTTGCGCTTCGCTTAAGACTACCATCGCAGGGTTTTAGGTACATGGAAGAGGCGAATTATTATGCTGGCAACAGCAGGGACTTTGTTGAGCGCCGCGGTGACCGTGCTCACCGTGATTCTGGGTCTTTACACGATGATGCTAGTCGGCCGTATGCGAGGAAAGCATGGCGTGCAAGCCCCGGCGGTGAGCGGCGCTGCGGAATTCGAGCGGGCGTTCCGTGTGCAGATGAACACCCTCGAGCAGTCCGTATTGTTTCTGCCGCTTCTCTGGCTGGCAACCCTTTATCCGGTCGTCTCGGGGTACTTGGCGCCCGGCTTAGGATTGATCTGGCTGATTGGCCGAGTCGTGTATGCCAAAGGCTACATGGCGGAAGCCGCCAAGCGCAGCTCGGGGTTTCTCATTGCCGGGATCGCGCTGCTGGGATTGCTGGTGCTGTCGATTGTCGGGATTGTCCATGCGTGGCTGGTGACGCGGCCGGTTTGAATGACCGTTGGACGAAGCAGGAGAAGATGACCATGCGATTTGGCGCGCCTGTGATTTGCGCAGCAGCGATCGGTGCATTGGCGGCCTCGTCGGTCCACGCGATGGGTTCGCGCGCGGCGGTACGCGCTTGGCGCGAAACACACGAGAAAGCCATCGTCACGAATTTCGTTACGCTGCTTTCCATGCCCAATGTCGCAACCAATGTCGCCGACGTCGAGAAGAATGCGGCCTACATCGAAGGGGAACTGCAGTCGCGTGGTTTTAAAACCCGTCTTCTGAGTGCCGAGCCGGGAACGCCGCCCTCGGTCTTCGGCGAGATGAAGATCCCGGGCGCGAAGCGCACCGTGATCTTCTATGCCCATTATGATGGTCAACCGATCGGCCAGAAGGGCTGGATCGTGAGTCCTTTTCAGCCATCGATGCGCACTGCGCTGCCGGAGGCCAAGACCGTCGAGTGGCAAAATTCGGCAGGACCGCTCAATCCGGACTGGCGGCTGTTTGCCCGCTCGGCCGGTGACGACAAAGGTTCGATTCAGGCCATGCTATCGGCGCTCGATGCGCTCAAGGCGGCGCACCTCAAGCCGAGCGTTAACATCAAGCTGCTATATGAGGGGGAAGAGGAACAAGGTTCGCCGCATTTCGCCGCGCTGGTGGCCAAGAATCTCGCACTGCTGACCGGGGATCTCTTGGTCATGGGCGACGGACCGATGCATCAGAGCGGCAAACAGATGGTGAACTTCGGCAACCGCGGCATCGCGAGCCTCACGCTGACGGTTTACGGGCCGACCAAACCGCTGCACGACGGTCACTACGGAAGCTGGGCGCCGAGTCCCTCGGTGATGATCGCCAACCTCCTGGCGAGCCTTCGGGACGATGAAGGTCATATCCTCATTCCGCATTTCTACGACGACGTGGCACCGGTTTCCGCGGCGGACAAGGCGGCGCTCGCCGCAATGCCGCCGGTTGAAGAGCAGCTCAAACACGCCCTCGGTCTCGGCCGCAACGTCGGCCCCGCACGGCTGGCCGACGGTTATCTTGAGCCGACTTTGAACGTGCGCGCCATTCACGTGGGTGATGAGGGCCCGGCGGCGGCGAACGCCATTGCGACGCAGGCGAACGCCTCAATCGATTTTCGCCTCGCGCCGGGTGAGACGCCTGCCCACACCCGCGAGCTGCTCGAGAATTTCCTTGAGCAGCAGGGCTGGTTCATCGTGCGCGATGAACCCGACCTGAACGTCCGTCTCGCGCACGGCAAGATCGTCAAGGTGCTCTGGGACGCAGGGGGTTCGATCGCCACCAAAACCGCACTCGACTTGCCGGCCTCCAAGGCCGTCGTCGCTTCGATCGCCCGTACGGTCGGATATCCGCCGATCGAAGCTGCCGATCGTCGGCGCGAGCTCGGGCATGGCCGACATCGTGAACCTGCTGCACGTACCGATGGCGGGCGTGAGCATCGCCAATTACGACGACAACCAGCACGCGCAAAACGAGAATTTGCGGCTGGGAAATCTATGGGACGGGATCGAGGTGTACGCCGGCCTCCTGACGGATCTGAACTGGTAGCGTTGTTCGCATTGCGCTTGCGCGGATGCTGCTATTTCGCGAAGTCTTCAGGCGCAAACACCTGTCGTATCTCGATGGTATCGCCATCCTGCGCCGGGCAGCGCTGGGCCCATTTCACCACCTCTTCTTTCGAGGGCGCCTCCACGAGCCAGTAACCGCCCAGCACTTCTTTTGTCTCGATGAACGGACCGTCGGTCACGGAGGGCCTGCCTTTGGCGAACGACACGCGCGCACCCATTGCCCGCGGATGCAGACCGTTGAGCGATTCGATTTTGAATGCCTTGCCCAGTTCTTCGTTGAACCGCCCCATCTCTTCCATCTGCTTCGGATCCGGCTTAAAGCCTGGCGCGGGTGTTCCGCCCTGGTAAACAGCCGGAATCATCAGCATCATGAACTTCATTGGTCCTCTCCTGTTGATCTGTCTTGCCTAACCACGATTGAGTTGGGCGTATTTCGACAATCGACGCTCATTATCTTCAAGTTCTCGAATGCACCGCCAGGATAAACGCACGCGGCAACACGAGCGGCGTTCCTGGCCCGGCCCGATGCGCGGCATCTTCGCTTTTCAAACTGAGGTGAAGCATCGGATTCTAACCGCGATCAGCGGATGCCCCCACCGACTGGGGTTTGCACGAGATAGTGTCCCTCGGTGAGTTTGGTGACCAGCGAGGCGGCCTTGGCCACACAGTAGGCGTAGCCGGTTTTGGAGGTCCAGAGCGTCGTGGTTCTGCCGTTTCGCGTGTAGTCCACGCGGCAGGCTTACTTGGGTTCGCGCGCGGCGTCGGGCTTGACGACACTCACCATTCGATTATCGGCGCCGAAGGTGCAGATGAACTCCTCGTTGGACTGAGCATCGCGATGGGAACCATCGCAACGAGAGCAAAACCAGATAAGCGAGTCTTGACGCCATGCGCAATCCCAAATTCGGTGGCCGGGCAGGTTGGGTGTCGACATCAACATTCTGTGTGCTTCATTTCAACATCAATGGTACTAAAGTTCGACTGCCGTCCGCGTAGTGGCCCACGAATTCCGCGTGCGCCGGGTCCCTGGCAAGTGTCTGATTCGTGTGGGATAACAGGGATATTCTTTGCGGCACAAGCCGGGCTTATGGGTGATTCGCCTTCACGAAAAAGGGCGCACACGGACAGGAATCGGCGCCATCTCGCTCGGGAAACTTTGACGAATCGCAAGCAATCAGCGCGCAGCACCGAACCTGCGACGGCTTGCAACGGCGATTCGATTAGAAATCGCGTTGCACGGTGAGTGCGACATGGAGTGGCGCGCCGATGGCATTGCCGTAAAAGGTCGTGTCATAGTTATTGATGAAATAGCGCTTGTTGCCAAGATTGTGCAGATTCAGTTGCAGACGCCAGTCCTTCAAGGAGTAGCCAAGGGATGCATCCGCGACCGTATACGCCGGAATGGCTTGCGATGATCCATCGTATGCGGTCTGCTCCGCTGCGACATAGCGGATTCCTCCGCCTATCGACAAGCCCGGGGCGGCGCCCGCACCGAAGCTGTAGGTGGTGAAGAAGCTGGCCGTTTGTCGCGGCAGAAACAATTCGGTCTTGCCTACCAGGGTAGGATCGGAGTCCTTGGAGACTTTCGGGTCCAGGTAGGTGTAGCCGACATTCACTTGCCACTCGCGCGTGACGCTGCCAAGCGCCTGCAATTCCACGCCTTTGTGCGTTAATTCTCCCACCGGTTCGTATCGGTCGAAGCCGTCGATTTGCGTGAAAAATTGCCCCTGATTCTTTTGCTTGATTTGAAATGCTGCCGCAGACAGCAATACTCGATTGCCTGCCACCCGATACTTGACGCCCGCTTCGTACTGATCGCTGGTAATCGGCGGCAGGACATTGCCGTTGATGTCGATGTTGGTTTGAGGGTTGAAAGACTGAGAAAAGCTCAAGTATGCATTGGCGCCAGGCGCCAGTTCCCCGACCAGGCCCGCTCGGTAACTGATCTGACTTCCGGGATCAAAGCTCTGAATCAGGCCGTTGGTGGTCTGGGAGATTTTTGGATCCGCGTAAGAGGCGCCCGCCAGAACGGAGAGATGGTCGAATACCTGGATGAACGATTGGGCGGATATCGTCAAGGTTTTCGCCCAAATGTCGCTGAAGTATGAAGGCGGCGCAATGGTGGCCGAGTCGAATGCGGCCTCGATGGCGGCCTCCCCGCTGAAAATATTCACGGTGCCCACATTAGGACCCTGGTCGGTCGCGTAAGCACCCGAGAACACACCCTGACCTCCGATGCTGCAACTACAATCGACTTGGTAGAGCGCCGCCAACGACAGAAAACTGTTGCGCAGGCCGAGCGCGTCGAAATGGTATGTCCCGGAGAGCCCGACTCCATAATCATTGACTTCGCCATCCTGGAATTCCTGAATGGCGATCCCCACGTTGCCGCTCTGGTCCAGGCCGAAAGAATAGGGCGCATTACCATGGGATTTCACACGACGCACGTTGCCTTTCCAGCTCAAGTCCAGCATGTCGTTGACATGCCACGTGAGATCCGCTTCCGCGTGAAATACGTCGGTGTAGACCTTCATATCTTCCGCGCCGATGAAGAAGGACCGCGGCAGCGGTGCCGGCGAGCCGTCGGCTTCCGTCGGGATGCCATCGAAAGCGGTGCGGATGTGCTGCTCAAAGCCGCCGTGGACATAGGCGCTGACTGCGTCCGATCCGCTCCAGTTCAGGCCGCCATAAACGACGGTGGTAGCGTGACTCACGCTGTTCATGAAACTATCGCCCTGGTCTCGAACGACGATGGCGATGCCGCGCAACGACTGCGAGGGGTCCAGCGCTCCGGCAATTTGCCCTTCGACGCGGAAGTTATTCCAATTGCCGGCTTGCAGGGACACGTAGTCCGGGGTCCGCGGGGTCGCGCTTTTCGTCACGAAGTTGACGAGGCCGCCGGCGCTGGAAATTCCATAAACAACCGATGAGGGACCTTTGACGATTTCCAGACGATCCATCACCGCATAGTCCGGCTCGAATGCCGCACCGCCGCCAAATACGCCGATATTCATTCCGTCGAGTGCTTGAGCGGCCAAGAAGCCGCGCAATTTGATGATGGTGCCGAAGCCCTCCTGATTCCCGACGTTCTGCGCGCCGGGGGTGTATTCCGCGATATCCCCCAGCGTCTTAATATCCGCGGCCTTCAGGAAGTCGCCGCTGACCAAGCTGATCGATTGAGGAACTTTCTCGATCGGCAGCGGGAGATTGGTTGTGCCGCTGGTATCGGCGCTCAGGAATTCATAGTGCCCGATGACGATGAGCTCCTGAAGTTGATCGTTGGCACCCGTCGCAGCCGCGTCGGTGGCGTTTGCAGCCGCGCAGCAGACGGCGCTGGCCAAAACCAGCGTGAGGATTCCAGTACCGGGCGGCCAAGGATTTCGCGCCCGCACAAACCGCGTCGTAGCAGTGAACATGGAGCACCCCTTTGTATTCTTGGCCGACCCTGCAAAAGCATGCCGCAAAAATTCCATCTATGCAAATTAACTTGCGCAAACGGAATTTAGGCGGCAAATTGGGATTTGCGCGCTGACGCGGCCCGGCAGCTCCGGGCGCCAAGCGAGGAATAGGCTGGGACCGCACTGATTCCGCATCGGTAACTTCCGCTGTAGAATCTGCGTCTGAGGCTTGGCCTCGACAAGGATCACGAGGAGTTGGATGTCAAACGCCAGGCCTGGGACGGCGCTGAAAAACCTGCGTAAGCGCAATCGCTGGACCCTCGCGGATGTCAGCGAGCGCACCGGTGTTCCCGCCTCCACCCTGTCGCGCATCGAGAACGATCAGATCTCTCCGACCTACGATCTTCTGCTGCGGCTGAGCAACGGTCTGTCGCTCGATATCAGCGAGCTGCTGTCGAACGCACCGAGCGTTTCAGTTTCCGGTGCCGAGCAGTCGGGCCGGCGCAGCGTCAACCGTCTCGGCGACGGCGAGTCGGTCCCGATGACCAATCACACGCTGCGATACTTGAGCACGGATCTGCTCAACAAGCAGATCACGCCGATTCTGTGTGAGTACCGTGCCAAGACGCTGGAGGAATTCGGCGAATTCATGCGCCATGAAGGCGAAGAGTTCCTTTATGTGGTGGACGGACAGCTCGAGCTGCACACCGACTGCTACGCGCCGTTGTTGTTGGGGCCGCGTGAATCGGTGTACTTCGACAGCCGCATGGGTCATGCCTATATCGCCGGCGGCGAAGGACCTTGCCACGCCCTGTCGGTGTGCACGGTATCGCGCTCGCCGGCGGTGGCGCGCGGCAGTGGCGAGAGGCCGAAGTTGGCGGTGAATGCCGCCGCCAACGCCGAACTGAAGCGGACCCCCTCCAAACAGCGCATGCGACGGCGCCGCGTTGGTTGAGCGCTTCACCCTAAGCAGGCTTGCACCAGCTCATCGAGTTCCGTTCCGCCGCGGATCGGGTCCGCGACCGGCATTTTGAGCCGGCGCCTGTGGTCCGCCAACAGCTGCCGTGCTGCCGTCTCTGACAAGCTCGCCGTATTGAGCGCAACGCCGGCGCATCGAACTGCCGGGTTTGTGAGCCTCGCCAACATGATGTTGGCCGCGATGGCCTGGGTGAGGGAGGGCGTGGGGAAGCCCTCGAGTCCCATGATGTGATCGCGGCCGACTTGATGACAGAGCACAATCACATCCGGTTGACTGCCATGCAGAAGGCCCAGCGATACGCCGGCGTAAGCCGGATGAAACAGCGACCCCTGACCTTCGATGACATCCCAATGATGCTCGGGGGCGGCGGGGCTCAAGAGCTCCGCCGCCCCCGCCACGAAATCCGCCACGACGGCATCGATGGGGATGCCGCTTCCCGCGATGAGGATGCCCGTCTGGCCGGTCGCCCGAAAATCCGTCGCCACGCCGCGCTTATGAAATTCTCGACTTAGGCTCAAAGCCGTGTATTTCTTCCCGAGGGCGCAGTCGGTGCCGACGGTGAGCAGGCGCATGCCGCTTCTCTTGTGTCCGCTGCCGGTGGCGATGCCGTCCGGGGCCACGCGCAGGTCGATGAGGCGCGTGCCGTGCTTGTGACTGGCGGTGGCGAGTGCCTCGATGCTGGATAAGCGGCCGTGCATGCCGCTGATGATGTCGAGTCCGGCCTCGATGCACGCCAGCAACGGTTCCAGCCAGCAGGCCTTGAGTTGTCCGCCCACGTTGGCTACCCCGATCACCACCGATTTTGCCCCTCGGAGCCGCGCCTCGCGCGGCGACAGTCCGGGCAGGCCGATGCTCGCGACCGCGCCCGCGCAGGTCAGTTCGCCGACGCAGGCCTCGGGCGCCCAGTCGCGCAAGCCCAATGCGGTTTTGGCATACGGGAGGTCCGCGTCTTCGCCGAGAAACAGCAGGTAGGGACGGGGCAGTGCGGGGACGCTGGTTGCAGTCATGAATTCTTCCACATCGGGATCGGCACTCATTATCGCGGAATTTATTGCATATCCGCAAATTGGGTGACAGTATTGCGATCAGCGATAGGATTTGCAGCGCAAGCCCGCGACCGGCGCCGGCCGACGCGCAGATCACGCCGAGCCACCAGCTGATGAAACGAGGATTTCCATGAAGGCATTGTTTCTGTGCGCGGCGCTGCTCCTGTCCAGCGCTGCGATGGCCGATACCGACGCGCGTCTCGAGCAGACCTCCAAATCCATCGAAGCCGCATTTGCACTGCTGCGCAATCCAGGCATGGTCATCGGCATCACCGACCGGCAAGGACTCAAGAAGGTGCTGGTGCACGGGGACTCGGATCTGAAGGCGCACGTGCCGATGAAAGCCGACACGCGACTCGCCATCGGCTCCATCTCCAAGGCCTTCACTTCGATCGCCCTGCTGCAGCTGGCGGATGAGCGGCGCTTCGATGCGCATGCGCCGATCAGCCGGTATCTGCCGTGGTTTCACATCCGCTCGAGGTTTCCTGAGATCACGGGGCACGACCTCATGACCCATACCTCGGGACTGCCTTACTATCTGGAGGACACCGCCTCATCGCGCTTCGCGGGCCTTGCTTTGAAGGATTTTGAGCCGACCTATGCGCCCGGTGCGCACTGGCGCTACTCCAACACCGGTTATCAGCTGTTGGGCTACGCGCTCGAGAACATCGAGCATGCCCAGCTTCCCGACATCATCAAGCGGCGCGTGCTCGATCCGCTGGGGATGAGCCACAGCACCGCCATCATCGATGATGCGCAGCGCACCACCATGTCGGTGAGCTATACACGCTGGCCCTACGACGGCAACTTCGTCGAGTATCCCTGGTTCGAATACACCGCGGGCGATGGCAGCATCGTTTCGACGGTGGCCGATATGAGCGCCTATACCCGCTTTTATCTGAACAAGGGGATGGGTCCCAAGGGCAGGGTGCTGTCGGAGCCAGCGTTCGCGGCACTCACCCACCCGGGGCTCGGCGACTACGGCTATGGCGTGTGGATCCGTCACAAGGATGGGCACACGATCATCAGCCACAGCGGCGGGATCGCGGGGTTCAATGCGCACATCGAAGCGCATCTGGAGGAGGGCTTCGCGCTGGTGTTCTTGAGCAATGCGCACATCAGCAATTCGTTTCGCCAATGGGTCATCGACTCCGTGACCGCGGCGTTTGCAGGGGGGCCGGCGCCAGAACCCTGGAAGGGCGAGCCCGATCCGCTCATGACGCCGTTGAGTGACTACGTATCCGGCTACGGCTTGGCCAGCGAGCCGGCAGCCTCGCGCCGCGCCCAACTGCAGATTGCCGTGATGGATGGCAAGCTCGTCGTACAAAGCGCGGGCGGAACGAAGGTGCTCGAGCGGATGGGCGTCGACGCCTTTCGCACGGTCTCGCATGAGGACACTCTGGCCTATGTGTTCACCCGCGCCGGCGGCAAGAGCGGCGGCAAAGTGGTCGAGGTTTCGCACGGATCGGAGTGGTTCGTCACCAAGGACTTCGCCGAGCCGACCGCGAATCCCGCGGCGGATTATCAGGCCTTGGCCGGACACTACGTGTTCGCCGGTCCCGAAGGCCCCAACGTCCGCGTGTTCGTTCGCAACGGTGCGCTCATGGTGGCCATTGGCGAGGGTGAAAGTTTTTTGGCCGAGCCGCTGACGCCGCTCGCCGGAGGCATCTTCCGGCTGGGCGATGAGGATTTCGCGCCGGAACGAGCGCGCTTCGACGGGCTGGCGGACGGTCACATGCAACGACTCACCATCCAAGGCGTACCTCTGTATCGCAGGGAGACACCCTGAGAATCGCCCTCCCGTTGTGGTCGGCGCTTGCCTTGTCGGCGAGCTTGAGCGCACCGCCATCGCTGAGCGCCCCGGTCGACAAATACGACATCGTCATCGCGAACGTGCGCGCCATCGACCCGGAAACCCGCCTCGATGCCGTCAGGAACATCGGCGTTCGGAAAGATCGCATCATCGCCGTGAGCGAGCAGCCCTTACAAGGCACGCGGGTGATCGACGGCCGAAACCTGGTCGCGGCGCCCGGCTTCATCGACCTGCACTCGCATGCCTATGGCTACGAGACTTCCACCTACCAAGCCATGGATGGCGTGACGACCCGTCTGGAGCTTGAGATCGGGGTGTATCCGGTAAAACGCTGGTACGAAAAAAAAGCCGGGCATGAACTCATCAACTACGGTGCCAGCGTCAGCCACAACGTGGTGCGCTTCAGCGCACAAAAGGGCGCACAGGCCGGCAAGCCGGCGATATCCGGCGACACTTTCGATGACATCATCGCCGACCCTCAATTCGAGGAACTCGCTCACCAGCCCATTGCGGAAGCTGCTTACGCGAAGTTCGTCCCCATGCTCGAGGAGGGCCTGGCCGATGGCGCGGTGGGCATCGGCAGCGGCACCCAGTACGCTCCGGGGATCACTCACCAGGAAATGCTGGATCTCACCCGGGTGGCGGGACAGAAGCACACGTGCGTGTTCACACATATTCGCTACGGAAGCCTGGTCGAGCCGGGCAGCACGCTCGAGGCGGTGCAGGAGCAGATCGCGAACGCGGCCATCACGGGTGCGTGCGTGCATATCGTGCACATCAACAGCATGGCCATGTCCTCGACTTTGGAGATGCTGAAACTCTTCCACGGCGCCCGCGACCATGGCATCGACATTTCCACCGAGATCTATCCCTGGGACGCCTCGAGCGACCGCATCCGCAGTGTGATTTTCGATCCGGGCTGGGAGAAGCGCTGGGGTGTGCACCCTGGCGACCTGCAGTCCACGGTCACCGGCAAGCGCCTGACTCAGCGCGAATTCGATGAGTTGCGGGCCGGCCATGGCGAGGATGGCGTTCTCATGCACATGAACACGGAGGAGACGATCGCCAAAGCCCTGCAGGATCCTTTGGTCTTGGTCGCCAGCGATTCAGGCGACATCGAAAACCGCTTCAGTCATCCCCGCTCCGCCGGCACCTTCGCGCGCGTGCTGGGTCACTACACCCGCGACACCGGCACACTGAGCCTCTCGCAGGCCATCCGCAAGATGAGTCTCATGCCGGCACAGCGTCTGGAGAGTTTCGTGCCGGGGATGAAGCACAAGGGCCGCCTACAGGAAGGGGCGGACGCCGACCTGGTGGTATTCGATCCGAAGACGGTGTCGGAGCAGGCTCGGTATCTGGATGCCAAGCAGTACTCGAAAGGCATGTTGTTCGTTCTGGTGAACGGCCGCCTCATCGTCGATCACGGCAAGCTGATCGGCAACGTATTCCCGGGACGCCCCGTGTATTCGGCTTTTCAGAGCATCGGCCGCAATCCGGGTATGTAGCGCTTCGCGATATTCTCCGCAATCCCCACGGGATCGTCTTTCGCCTGAAGATTAGTGAGCACGACGATGCACAATCGCTGCTTTGGGAAAACGAGGATGGACACTGCCGATCCCCCCGCCATAAACACCCTGGGATAATCGCCGTTGGAGTTATCCGCATAAAACCAGCCAGCGGTGGGTGCCAACATACCCGTTAGCCCCATTTCCTTTGATAGATCAAGGATCGTGCCACCATGGTTCTTTGCCGGTGCCCACATTTGCGCCAACTCCGATGGGCTCAGGTCATGGGTCAGCATCTCGGCGAACTGCTCCATGTCCGCAATGTTGGAGTTCAAGCCCGCCGCAGCCTGAAGATACTCGGGGTACGCGAACAGACCGGCGTCGTGCTGGATGTGGGCTCCGTGCAGCGCCGTATACATCGCGGCCCGTGCAGGAATGCCGACCCGGGAGTCTCCCCACCGCGTATCCGGCATTCTGGTTTTAAGTATCCGGGTCTTCACGACGTCACGAAACGCCTGGTGAGAGACCCGCTCAATCACCTTTCGGAGAAGCAGGTAGTTCGTCTGGTCGTATTTAAAGTGTTCGCCCGGCGCCGAAAGCACAGGCTGCGAACTCGCGAACTGCAGCGCGTCATCCTCGCTGCGCAACAGTTCAGCCGCCGACAAGGGTCGATTGGGACTCTCAATAACATCCGGTAGTCCCGAGGTATGGTTGGCAAGTTCCCGCAGAGTGACGTTCCGCCATGCTTCCGGCAGGTCAGGCAGGTATTGCGAGAGCGGACTATCCAAGCTGAGCAGGCCATCGTGCTGCAGCTGGATAAGGGTGACCGCGGTAAAAACCTTGGTCACTGATGCAAGTTGAAAAAGGGTGGAGCGTCGTACGGGAATCTTCAATCGCCGGTTGGCAACGCCGTACACAATCTCTTGAAGCACTTTGCCGTCCCGAATCACGGCGATTGCGGCGCCCGGTACTTGTTGTTGTCGCAGTTGTGAGTCGGCATAGCGCCTAAAGCTCGTCTCGGTGGCGGCCAGCGATGCACTCGACAAAGCCAGAATCGATATTGCTGATACCAATTGAGCCTTGCCAATCACAATCGGTCCTCTGCAGAACTACTGCGTGCTGACATCCGTGTGTCCAATATAGCGGACAACACCGTGCGATTGAAAAGGTTGCACAACCGGCGTGCCACCTGTTTTGGAGTTCCAGGGCTGGCCGGCCGGGCTGCGAACGACGGCTCGTGTAGTAGAAAGAACATGGCCGACGCAGAATGTCGAATTCTCGTATGCTAGTTCGTCGTCATGGTTGAGAAGCGAGGAGACAGCGATGTTGACCCAATTCTTGTCAAATGGCCGGCTCGGGCAGCGCAGCGCCGCCACGTTATTTGTTGTGGGCCTGTATATGGTCGCCCGGACCACTTCAGTTGCGGGCGACGCGCCGGCAGCCGTGGCGCCGGCACCCGCGGGCCAATATCAGCTCGACAAGTCCCATGCCAGTGTGCAACTTCGGGTGAGCCATCTCGGGTTTTCCACGTACACGACACGATTTAGCCGCTTCGATGCGCAATTGTCGTTTGATCCGAACAACCTGCCCGCCTCGAAGCTCACCGCCAGCATCGATGCCGCCTCACTGGAAATGGACGCGGCGCCGCAGATGTGTCTCGACATCGTGAAAGGATCGAAGCTCCTCGATGTGGAAAAATTTCCAAAGATTGTCTTTCGCAGCGACAAGATTCGGATGACGGGGCCGAAGTCTTTTAAGATCTCTGGCACCCTGAATTTGCACGGCGTGACGCGCCCGATGGTGCTTACCGGCACGTATAACGGCGGATATGCTGGACTCCCCAACATGGATCCCCACGCTCGCATAGGATTTTCCGCGCACGGCGCCCTCAAACGCTCGGATTTCGGCATGACTTTTGGCGTGCCGGCACCGGGTACCACGATGGGCGTCGGCGACTTGATCGACTTCTCGATCGAAGCCGAATTCACGGGTCCGCCGTTGGCCGACGCCGGTGGTGTCAGCCGACCTTCTTCGTGATGGTGATTGCCCATCGATTCAGGGCTCACGCGCCGGCGGTTGGGCGGACCAATACAAACCATTCGACAAAGATGAGGTTGGGTACCCAGCACAACCAGGAGATTGCGACATAGCTTGGCGCGAAGGGCAGCCCGGCAATCACGCTCAACGGTAGCCAAATTCGCAGCGTCACGGCGGCAAAGGTCAGGCTATAACTGCGCAGGCTTCAGGGCAGAAGCGGTGCAGATTGAATGCGGAGCGTACGCTCTTCGTTATGCCGCTTGATCGTGAGCAAGAGTGTGCCGCTATGCTGCATGCGCTCCCAAATTTGCCCCAGGGCAAGGCCCTTAACGCCGTCGACGGCCAGGATGTGATCCTTTTCGCGCACACCCGCGCGCTGCGCCGCGGATTGGGCGATCACGCCATAGACAAAGACATCTTTCAGGTTGGCATCATCCGCGCGCAACAGCACACCCACGCGATCAAAAGGGATTTCCGTCGATGCGGCCTCGTTTGGCTCAAAGATGATGCGATTGCGGGCGTAGTCCAGAAACAGCGTGAAGCGAGATAGGATCGCCGATCCGACCGTTCCCGCGTCATTGCGATTCTCGAAGCCCTTGGAATCGACCGTATAGCCGGCGAGTGTGGCGGGAAAAGTCGTACCCGCCACCCGCACGGACTGCAATCGGACCAAGTAGCCCTTGGTTTCGCCGCCAAAGGCGATCCCCGGCATTTCGATTCGCGGCTCTTTTTCGCCCAAGAGATGCTCGTCGCGCACGAAATTGTTGTTCATGCCCAGCGTATCGACGCTGCCGGTATCGAGCTTGAACTTGCCGGTGACGAGGGGGTGATCATGCGGCTTGACATCGATCGGTAGGAAAGTCTGATCCGCCTCGAATGTAACCGGTACCGCAACGCCATGTCCCGTGTAATGGAATGCGGCCGGGCTCCAGAAGGTAATTTTGGCGGCTTTGTAGTCAATTTTCGTGGAGAACTGCTTGATGAAGTCATGCCCAAGTATTCCGCTGATGCGTCGGCCGACCACGCCGCTCACGAATCCAATGGGTGCCGCCTGAATCGTAAGGTGCGTTGCCTTGGCACCCGAAATGGCGAGGGTCGAATCGGCGATGGAGCCGACCATGACGCTGCCACCTGGAACCGCCGTTGCCTGCGGATTCGATATTTTCAATCCGAGCCGACCGGCAACTTGTGCATCGACGATGGTGGCCTCTTGGCCCGTGTCATAAATGAATTCCAATGGCGCTGCGCCGTTAACGCTGACCGGCACCAAAACGAGATTCAAAGTGCTCGAGAATGCAACCTCGACACCCTGCGAAGAGGATGTGTCGGCGGCAAACACCGAGGGCGCAACGACCAAGCTGCCGGCGGCAAGAAGAATGCCGAATGGAAATTTCATGACTGTCTTCCTGTGGATGTGAAGCCCTGCGAGGGCCTGCGGGCAAACCATCCTTCTTTTACACCCTTCCGCGGGCGTTTGTCCTACGCTGAACTCGGAATTTACCGATGGCTGAGATTCGAGTGGAAGCGATACTGGTGCCTTAATAGTGGCAATCGGAGGCGCTTATGTTCCACCGTTCTAAGCAGTTACTTTTGACGGCGACCGGGATCGCGGCGATGTCTGTGTCGGCATTGGCGTTTGGCCATACTTACGAGCGCTGTGATGCCGACGGCGACCATTGTGTCCGAATCACTTGCGACCACGACGGGGACAGATGTTGGAGCCAATCGGAATATAGTAGGAACACGATCTATAACCATCCGGGGCGCTGGGTTTGCGACTCCGAGGGCGATCGCTGCCATTACGAATACCAGGGTAGGAAGTGGAATCCGCACCGGGAGCATCACGACGACGATCACGAGCGATAAACAATCTCCCTCGGGTTGTTCGGGGCCCCGCGAGTGGCGGGGCCCCTGCCACGACTGATTACGTTGTCCGCATCTATGGCGCTGCCGTCCACTGCGCGTATTTCTCCATCAATCCTTGGAATTCTTCCATGGCCGGGAACTTCGGAAATTTATGCGGCGCCGGCGTGGTGGCCCATGCCAGCTTTTCGCTGGTATAGGTCTCGATGAACGGACGGTAGCCGCTCGGGTCGTCCAACAGCGTTGCGCGAACGTTGACGAAATCGAAGCCCTCGGGCCTGGTAAACATCCAGCTCATGCAGTAGGAGCAGAAAAAGTGGCGCAGGCTGCCGTGGAGGCCGCCGATGACCGGCTCTCCGCGAGCGATTGCAAACTCACTGCTCGGGAAGGCTGCGCTGAGGGAAAAGGCGCTGCCGGTCATGCGCTGACAGCCGGTGCAGTGGCAGGCCATGGTCATAAACGGCGGCGCAGTCATTTTGATCCGCACTTGCCCGCAACGGCAGCCGCCTTCTTGGATTGCTGTGTTCATGGGAGGGGATTTTACCGAAGAACGCTGCGCTCAAGCGACCGCGGCGCGCGCTCGAGCTTGGCGGCGCCAGAACAGATACGCGGGCACACCCAGCGCCACGATGCCGAGACCGATGGCCGCACGAAGCGGCTGGGTTATGATCGTGTTCGCGACCAAAGCCGCCGCGGCGACAATGAAAATGATGGGCGTCAGCGGGTATCCGGGAACGCGGTAGATGCGCACGGCATTCGGTTCGCGGCGGCGGTAAACGAATACGCTGGCCGCGGCGAGTGCGTAGAAAATCCAGCCGATGAAAACCACAAAGGTCAAAAGCTGCTCGAACGATCCAATCGCGGCCAGCAAAGCCGACCACGCTCCCGCGACGCCAATGGCGAACGCCGGCGTGCCGTAGGTGGGATGGATGCGCGCGAGCGAGCGGAAAAATAATCCGTCCTGGGCCATTGCGTAATAGACGCGCGGGGCGGTGAGCAGGATCGAATTGGCGGCGCTGAACATGGACACCAGGATCACCATGCCCACGATCTTGCTGGCGGCGCCGGGGACCACGAGGGAGAGCGCGGAAGCCGCGACGCGGGTCGAATCGGCAACGCCCGCCGCACCCAGGGCGCTGACGTAGCCTATGTTGGCAAGCAGATAGATGACGATCAACGCAACCGTTCCGACGAGGAAGGCCAGCGGGAAGGTGCGCTGCGGATTGATGGTCTCACCGGCACTGAAAGTCACGTATTGCCAGCCTTCGTAGGCCCAAAGCACGCTGATCATCGCCACGCCCACTCCGGATAGACCGGCATGCGTGGATGCGTTGGGCTCGAAGAGCGGATGTGCGCCGAATATCCACAGCACGATGCCGAGCGCGACGATGACGGCCACCTTGAACGCCGTGGTGACATTGGTCAGGTTTGCGCTTTGGCGCGTGCCGCGAATGTTGACGATGGTAATGGTCACGATCAGGAGCACCGAAATCGCCTTCGCGAGCCAGGGGGAGAGCGGGATGAATTCCCGCACATAGCTGGAAAACGCCACCGCCAAGGTGGCGACCGAGCCGGCGCTGATGACCAGGAAGAACGTCCAACCGAACAAGAATGCCGGCAGCGCCCCGAAGCAGTCGCGAATATAGACATACAGCCCGCCCGCGCGTGGACGCGCCGCGCTGAGTTCTCCGTAGGTCAGCGCGCCCAGCAGAGACAGCACGCCGCCGGAAAACCACACCATGGCCGCCAGGGGAACCGAATTCCCGACGGACCTCAGAATGGTTCCGGGAACCAGGAAAATGCCGGAGCCGATGACCGTGCCGATGATCATCAGCACCACATCCCATGGCCCCAGTACGCGTTTCAGCTGGGCAGTCGGCTCGTTCATGGATCAGCCCCAAACGGTGGGTTTGAAAACAGAGACCCAGCCGCCATGGTATTCGAGGCCGGGAAGCCGGTCGAATTGCTGCAGCAGCGGTCCATCGATGTCGACGAGATCTGCAAGGCATCCAATGACGAATGCCGGTGCCATCGCCAGAGAACTGCCGCCCATGCTCCCGACCATGATCTTGAGTTTCAAGGCCCGGGCCGCTTGCGCCAGTGCAAGCGCGTGCGTCAGGCCGCCGGTCTTATCGAGCTTGATGTTGATCCATTGGTAGCGCGATGCGGCTGCCGCAAGTTCATCGAGATTCAGGCAGGATTCATCCGCGCACAGCGGTACCGGCGAGACGTATTCGTCCAGCCCGGCATCATCGCCGCGGCGCAGAGGTTGCTCGATCATCTGCACGCCCAGGCTTGCGCACAGCGGCGCGAGCTCCACCAATTGATCGAAGGTCCAGCCCTGATTGGCATCGACCACGAGGCGCGCCTCGGGGCGCGATTTGCGGATGGCCGCGAGCCGCTCGGCGGGCCGGTTGCCGTCGAGCTTGATCTTCAGAAGGTCATAGCCGCCGGCCGCGGCAGCCTTGTCCGCCATCTCCTGCGCAGTCTCCTCGATGCCGATCGTGAACACAGTCTCCAGTTTCCGCGGTTTCACGCCGCATAGATCCCAGATCGAGCGTGCGCTCGATTTCGCTTCGAGATCCCAGAGCGCGCAGTCGAGGGCATTGCGTGCCCCGCCAGCAGGCAACAAGCCCTGCAACGCCGCGCGGCTCAAGTCGTTGGAAATGGCGGCCGATTTTTGGCTGATCTGCGCCAGCAGGCTCTCGGCCGTCTCATCGAGGTAGTACACGCCGAGCGCCTCGCCCCGGCCAATGACGCCGTTTTGTTCCAGTTCGACCACCACGGACTCAAAGTGGTCCCAGGTTTTGCCGGAGATCCGGAACGGCCGAATGGTTGGCCACCGTTCGATGTGCACGCTCAATTTCATACTCAAACCTCGGATTCGACGCGGGGTGCCCCTGATTGCGCTGCGTATTGAGCAGCCAAATTGGCGCGCGGTGCAAGCGGAAACTGGAGCTTGGCGGGAATGCTTCGGGGCGGCGACGCCCGAGCACCTAAAATGGATCGCGCGAGTGTTAAGTTCGCGGGTTTGACAGAGGCGGTGCCCGGCGGGTAGTCTCGCCGCCGCGCCAATTTGATATCAGCTTGCGGGCGCTTAACAAATTCAGCTAAAGCGAATGATCGACGGTCCTCGTCGATCAATCTCCCGCAAGCTCGAAATCATGCGTTTGGCGCCTGGAATTTTCTTCAAGGTGCCTCATGCTCAATGTTGAGATTTTGAAATTCGGCAGCTCGGTGCTGCGTTCACCGCAAGATCTGCCGGTCGCGGTGGATGAGATATACCGGCGTTGGCGTTCAGGTTCAAAGGTGCTGGCGGTGGTGTCGGCCTTCGAGGGCGTCACCGATCAACTGATCGGGGAGGCCGATCGGCTGCACGCCTGCGACCTGAGCGCAAAGGCGGCCTACATTGCGCAAGGCGAGCAGCGCACCGCGGCGCTGCTGTTAGGGGCGCTTAACCGTGCTGGCATCCCGGCGCGCGTGCTCGAACCGCGTGAGATCGGCTTGATCGCCGAAGGCACGCCGCTCGAGAGCACGCCCGTGAGCGTCGATCTGACCACGCTCGGACGGCTGTGGAACTCGTGCCCGGTCTTGGTTTTGCCGGGATTTTATGGCGTGGACAGCCAAGGTTGCACGGCGCTGTTCGGGCGCGGCGGCTCGGACTTGTCGGCCCTGTTCTTGGCATCGGAGCTGCAAGTCAGTTGTCGATTGCTCAAAGATGTGAACGGTGTGTATGACGCGGATCCGGCAAGCAGCAGGCTCGCACATCGATTTGCGGCCCTCTCGTGGCAGACCGCCGTCAAGGTGGCTGGGCCGTTGATTCAGCCCAAGGGACTCAAGCACGCGCAGTCCCACGCGCTGCCCTTCGATGTGGGTCGACCGAACGAGCGCGCCTGCACGCGCGTGGGCGGAGTCCAAGACGAGTGGGAGGCGCCGGCGGCCGAAAATCGGCCGCTGCGAGTCGCGCTTTTGGGCTGCGGCGTGGTGGGGCGCGGTGTGTATGAAAATTTGCAACGCTACCCGCGCAGCTTCGAGATCGCTCGCGTGGTGGTGCGTGATGTGGACAGGTATCGGGATATCCCCGAGCGCTCGAGCGATATGCAAACGGCAACCGACGAGTCGATCGATATCATCGTGGAGTGTTGGGGCGGGATGGCGGCATACCCGCTCATCGCAGCGGCGCTCGAGAATGAGAAATACGTGGTGAGCGCCAACAAAGCGCTCATCGCGGCACACTGGACGCAACTGTCGCCCTACGTGCGGTGCGCGCAACGGCAACTGTGGTATTCGGCGGCCGTGGCTGGCGCGCTGCCGGCCCTGGAGAGACTGCGGGCACTGCGGTTGGCCAACAAGGCCATCGTGGAAATTCGCGGCATCATCAACGGCACGTGCGGTGTGGTGCTGGATGCGCGAGCCGAGGGCAAGAGCTGGCATGAGGCGATTGATCTTGCCAAGAGTTTGGGCCTTTCGGAGGCAGATCCAGCCCGGGATCTATCCGGGCAGGACTCCGCCGACAAGCTCGCACTGATGATCGAGGCTGCCTTTGGCGAGTGGCTGGACCCGGCGCGCATTCATACGCGCGGCATCGATGGCATTGCTGTGCCGGCGCGCGGTTGCAAGCTCATCGCGCGCGCGCGAAAAACCGCGCAAGGCATCCTCGCCTCGGTCGCGCCCGAAGCGCCGCCGCCGGCGGGCTTTTTGAGCCAAGCTCACGGCGCGGAAAATCGGATCGAAGTGGAGCTGAAGAGCGGCGAGGTCATTCGTTTGAGCGGGCAGGGAGCCGGCCGCTGGCCGACCGCGGTGTCGGTGATGGGGGACTTGCACGAGATCGCGCGGATGGTTCGAGGCTAGCGCGTTAGGACAATGTGCGGGCCAAGGTTTCGAGATTGGCAACCGTCACGCCGGCTCCGCCGCACACGATCACCAGCACCTTTTGATGGCTGCCGAGCGCGGGATGACGGTCCCATGCAAGCCGGGGTCGCTTCGTGTTAAGTTGGGCGACAGGGAAATACCGTTGGAAAATCAGTTCGTGAATTTCGAATGACCATTCGCGCGCGCACCGAGCTCATGGGGCTGGCGATTTCGGCGGCCTTGATGGGTGCCATCGGGGCACCGCCCGCCGTCTGCGCTGCGCTGTCCGCGAAGTCTCCCACGGCGGCGGCCACGGCCAAGCGCTCGACGGCGGCGCAGCAAGCAGCCGAGGCGGAGCTGGCGCGCATTGCGCGGACGGCCGGCGGTGAAGTCGGGGTGTTCGCCCGCCATTTGGAATCCGGCTTGACGCTGTCATTGAACGATGATCAGGCGTTTCCCATGGCCAGCACGTTCAAGGTTGCGGTGGCGGGCGCGGTACTGTCCCAGGTCGACGCCGGCAGCCTCTCGCTCGAGCAGATGGTGCCCGTCGATCCGGCCTTGGTTCTCTCCTCCGAAGGGATCGCGGAAATCTTTCCGTTTCCCGGCGTGTCGGCCTCGGTTCGCAATTTGCTCGAGAGCATGCTGACGCGCAGCGACAATACGGCCACCAATGTGCTCACCCGGCTTGCCGGAGGCCCGGCCGCCGTGACCGCCTGGGTGAAGCGTGTCGGCGTCGAAGGTATGCGCATTGACGGCGACACCAATGGGATCGTCGGCAGATTCTTCGGATTGCCTGCCAGCGCAGAGTCGGTTGATATGCAGTTGAAGAAACTCATCGCCGCCCATCCCGAGCTTGAGCAGCTGGATAACGGCCCAAACGCCCGGTTCGATGACGATCCGCGCGATACCACGACGCCCAAGGCGATGGTGGCGCTGCTGTCCAAGATCGTCGATGCCCACATTCTCAGCGCCGCCAGCACCGAAGTACTGCTGGGCTCGATGCAACGATGCATCACCGGCCTGAAGCGTCTGCGTGCCATGCTGCCGCCCGGATCGGATGTCAAGGACAAGACCGGCACGATCGGCGGCAGCGTCAATGACGTGGGGATCATCACGCTGCCGGAAGGTCACGGCCGCATCGTCATTGCCGTCTATATCAAGAAGAGCGCAAAACCGATCGAGGAGCGCGAGCGCGCGATCGCGCAAATAGGACGATCGGTGTACGACTACATGCTGATCGAGAGCGTCGCCCACTGACCCGGCGACATCGGCTTTTTCAGCTGAGCCATTGATGCGCGACGACCGCCTTGGCGAAAGCGACCACCGACAATTGCGGATGCGACTGCAACTCGAAGAGATAACCCACGGCACCGATGATCAGGCTGTTCATGAGGAGGGCGGCGGCGAGGGCGCTCAGTTTCGTGGAAAGGGTGTTCATGCGTGTCTCCTGAAAGTCTGTTGATCCGTACTGGATACAAAGCAAAAGCCGTGCCAAGCCTCAATGCGCCTAAACGCGGCGTTTCCAGCGAGATTTCATCGGATGGCGCGGCAGAGAGGCGACCGCGGACACCGTCGTGGACACTGTCCGCGGACAACGCGGACAGTTGATTGAAGCTTTAGGCGGGAGCGGGGCGCTCACGTCCGATACAATCCTTAAATTTCACGGAAGGAGTGTCCAATGCGCAGCATGGCTGGCACCGCGCTCGCTTTATTATTGGCTTTGCCCGCGACGGCGACCCAGACAGATCAGCAGGCAGTGGATGCCCTGTTTGCCGCGTACCAAAAGTCAGGCTCTCCCGGATGCTCTCTCGGCGTAATCCGAGACGGGGCCTTTGTTTATAGCAAGGGATACGGTCTCGCTAGTCTGGAACTCGGTGTCCCACTTTCAGGCAGCTCGGTGTTCTACCTGGCGTCGGTGTCGAAGCAGTTCACCGCGGCCAGCATCGTACTTGCGGCGGAGCAGGGATTGCTCTCGTTGGATGACGACGTTCACAAATACATTCCGGAGCTGCGTGATTATGGCCATCCGGTCACCTTGAGGCAGATGCTGCATCACACCAGTGGTTTTCGCGACTACTTGGGTCTGGTTCAGCTCTCTGGACGCAACATCTTGGACGTGCACCCGGCAGCCGAAATGATGGATCTCATCGCTCGGCAGAAGGCGCTCAACTTCAGTCCGGGCAGCGAGTTTTTGTACAGCAATACGAATTATTTTTTGTTGGCGGAAGTGATCCAGCGTGCCAGCCACAAGCCGCTGTCGGTCTTTGCCGAAGAGAATATTTTTCGGCCTCTCGGCATGTCGCACACCCGCTTTTATGATGACAAGGAAGTCGTGGTTGCCGGCCGCGTCCCCGCCTATGAACCCGGCAAAGACGGCGGTTTCAAAGTGGACTGGTCGACCAATTTTGACGGAGTCGGGGACGGCGGCCTGATGTCCAGCGTCGATGATCTTCTGTTGTGGGACCGTAATTTCTACGAGAACCGCTTGGGGAAGGGAACGCTGGTCAAGGAGATGCAAACGCGAGGAGTCCTGACCAACGGCAAGCAAATCGAGTACGCGTTGGGCCTGAACATCGGCAGCTATCGCGGACTCCCCATGGTCGAACACGGCGGCGCCCTATTTGGATACCGAACGGAAATTCTGCGCTTTCCGCAGCAACGCTTCTCGGTCATTTGTCTTTGCAATCTGGCGAGCAGCAATCCAAAGGCCCTGTCACTGGCGGTTGCGGATGTCTTCCTCAAAGAAGCTCTACAACCCACGCAGCCGCGCGAGACGGCGGAACAAGCCGCGGGGGCGCCGCCGGATTCCGATATCCACGCGCTCGAGGGCACGTACGAAAATCTCCACGATCATTCGGCGTTCCAATTCAGCGCCGCAGACAATTCGCTCCAAGTCTTCGGCATGACCCTGAAACCTGTGGCACGCAATCGATTTGTGACTCCTTTCGGTCCGACCGTGGATTTTGAAGTCCTGAACGGCAGGACGACGGTCAAGCTGAAGGATGGTGAAAATACATTGTTCGAGGGAAGCCGGATCGATGAACTGCATCTCGGTGGGCCGGCATTGAAGCCCTACGCGGGGGAGTATAAGAGCACCGAACTTGATGCGACGTATCGGCTCAAGGTTGAGAATGGCAGTCTGGTACTTCATAACGGCTGGAACGCGCCGGTCACACTCAAGCCGCTCGTCCGGGACGAATTCACCATCGGAGAATTGGGCACAGCGGTGTTTCATCGCGATGCCGGCGGACGTCTATCGGGCTTAAGCGTTTACAGCGGCAGAATTCGCGATGTCAGATTTGAAAGGGCTTCGGCATTCTCGCGTTGATCGCCCTCGGCGAACGCCGATGCCGTGCAGTCATCATTCGCCCGCGGCGGGCAGGCTGGCACTGGCGCGATCCGATGCGCTGTCTTTCAATAGGTAGTCCGGCCGCCTGAGATGTCGAAGATTGCCGCCGTGCTGAAGCTTGCCTCGTCGCTCGCCAGCCAGCAGATCAGCGCCGTGACTTCCTCGACTTCGCCGAACCGTCCCATGGGAATCTTCGAGAGCATGAAATCGATGAAATCCTGCTTCATCTGGGCAAGCAGCGGACTGCGAAATACGGCGGGGGTCACGGCATTGACGCGAATGCCGGTCTTGGCGAGTTCCTTGCCCAAGCTTTTGGTGAGCGCGATCACCCCAGCCTTCGAGGCGGAATAAGCGCACGCGTTGGGATTGCCTTCTTTCCCGGCCACGGAGCTGATGTTGACGATCCGGCCGTAATTGTTGCGCAACATGTAGGGAACCAACGCGCGGCAAGTATGAAATACGCCGGTCAGATTGATATTGATGACCTGTGCCCAGTCGCCGATTGGATACTCCGCCAGCGGCACGTTGGGACCGGTAATGCCGGCGCCGGCGATGAGGATATCGATCCGGCCCAGCGCCGCAAAACTCTGTTGCGCGACGCGCTGAACTTGATTCCAGTCCGTGACATCGACTTCGAAAGCTGCGGCATCGCCAAGCTCCGTGCGGGCCCGCGCGAGTGCCTGCGGATCGCGGTCCCACAACGCCACGGATCCGCCTTCAGCGACGAGGCGCTTGGCGGTGTCGAATCCGACGCCCGACGCGCCGCCGGTGATGATCGCCGCACGCCCCGTGAAGCGCTCGTTGAACGTTTTCATGAATTGACCTCCGCGACCTCGCCTGTATACGCGTCACACTCGTCTTCGGCACGAGGCATTAGAATTGATCTGTCGAGACGAAGAGTACTCTGCCCTTGGCCTTGATTTCGACATCGACGAGATATTCGCGTGCGCCGCGCGCATCGATGGCGATGCCGAGTCCCGGTGCGTCAGGCACGGAAACATACCCTTCCGTGTCGCGATCCAGGTGATTGGCAGTGAATGCGCGCGCCAGCGGCTTGGAGGCAAAAGGGAACTCGCAGATCTCATGCGAGGCCATTCCTGCGTACGGCTGCAGCGATGCGCTCAATGCCAGGTGCGATGTAAAAGTGTGGTTGACGAATTGGACTTGCCTGTGCGCGGCGTAGTCGGCGACCTTTTTTGCGACGCCAATGCCGCCGATACGGCCGCAGTCGATCTGGATGAAGCCCACTTTCCCATAGTCGATGAGGTGGCGCGCCATGTGAAAATTGTGCGCGCCTTCGCCTCCGGCGAGCCTGACCTTGGGGCTGAGCGAGGCGAGAGCTGCGTATGCATCGAGGGCGTCGGCATGGAACGGCTCCTCGATCCAGAACGCGCCGACCGCTTCGAGTGCCGGCAGGCGGGCCGCCGCGGCCTCCACGTTCTCGCCAAAGATCTGACCCACATCGACCAGCAAGATTCCGTCCTCGCCCAGGCCTTCACGCGCGGCCATGCACTGATCGATATCGCTGTCGAGGCTGGATTTCCCAATGGGCCCCCAACCAAACTTTACCGCCCGAAACCGCTCGGCTCTGGCCCGCTTCGCCCGTTGCAGGGTTTCTTGGGGCGTGTCCCCGAACAATTGCGAGGCATAGGGGTTTTTGCGAAACGCCTGCCGGTATCCGAGCAGCTTCCAAACCGGCTCGCCGCGAAGCTGCCCGAGCAGATCCCACAACGCGATCTCCACGCCCGACCAGACATGCGGTGCCTGCAGCAGATCCATGCTGTTGTAGTCGATCTGTGCGGCGATGCGCGCAATGTCGTCGGGTCCCTCGAGTGCTTGCCCAAGAACCGAATCACCGACGGGGCGGCAGGCGCCATGCGACAGGGGGCAGACAAAGGCCGCAATCGATACCAAGGGAGAGGCCTCGCATTCTCCCCAACCCACCTGGCCGCCACGGGCCGAGACTCGAACGAGCAGCGCATCCTGACTGCCGTCTCCCTCCAGGGTCACCTCGGGCATCGACAGATAAAAGAAATCCACGGCGTCAATTTTCATGCGAATTCATCAACCTGGGCCTTAAGGGTGAGCCCGGATGGTCAGGCCGCCGTCCACCACCAGCGTGGTGCCGGTGACAAAGGATGCGCCTTCGCCGGCGAGAAACAACGCCGCTTCGGCGACGTCCGCCGGCAGGCCGCGGCGACCCAACGGGTGCAGCGCCGTGGTCGCCGCCTCAAGGGCCGCCGGGTCTGGTGAATTCCGTAAGTACGCCTCCCACAAGCGGGTATCGATATAGCCGGGACAGATGGCATTGACGCGGATGCGACGCGGCGCCAGCTCGAGCGCGAGGTTGCGGGTGAAGGCGATCAGCCCGGCCTTGGAGCACGCATAGGGCAGAGAATTCGCAAAGGCGTGTGTGGCGTGAATCGAGCTGATGTTGATGATGGCGCCGCCTTCCGTTGAAAACGACGCCAGCGCGGCCTGCGTGAGCAGGAACGCACCACGAAGATTGACACCCAGAACTTGATCCCAGTCCTCGATCGTGGTGGTTTCGAACGGCTTGTCGATCTCAATTCCGGCATTGTTGACGAGGATATCGATGCGTCCGTGCCGCGGGTCGATGTGAGCGATGGCTGCGCGAATCTGCTCCGCACGGCACAGGTCTGCCGCGAGAAATTCGACCGGTCGGTCAGGGTCGGATGCGCTCAGCTCGGCCGCCGCCTGCTGGCCCGCAGTCGCATCGCGGTCCAAGATGAACACCCGCGCGCCGGCACTCTGGAAGCGCTGTGCAATGGACTTGCCGATCCCCTGGGCCCCGCCGCTGACCACGGCGTTTCGATCTTTGAGCGGCCGGAACGGTTCGAGGGGATCCATACCGAGGCGAATATACGTTCCTCGCGCACCGCGCACCAGCCCGAGCGAACCGCTGTGCACCGGCCTTCAGCGCATATATCCTGGGGGAACCTTGGGAGGAGGCACGATGAAACTGAGCGTGAGCAGCGACTGGAGCTATAACGGGCTGCGCGCCATCGTCCTGGAAAATCGTTATCTTCGCGTCGTGATCCTGCCGGAAGCGGGCGCGAAAATCTGGCAGATCACGCATAAACCGACAGACACCGATTTGCTCTGGAACAATCCGCGCATGCTCCCCGCGCGTTTGCCGATGAACTCCCGCTACGACGATGTCTGGAGCGGCGGCTGGGATGAGTTATTCCCCAACGACGAGGCGGCGCTCATCGACGGCGAGGCGTATCCCGACCACGGGGAGATCTGGACCAGCCCGTGGCAGTGCGAGCCGTTCAGCGGCGGCGAGGAAGTCGGGGTGGTCCTGCGGCTTACGACACCGATTAGCGCCGTTCACGTGGAAAAAACCATCCGCCTGCGCCGCGACAGCTCCCGCATTTGCTTTCGGCACACCTTGCGCAATGCCGGTTTTGCGCCGTTTCATTTCCTCTGGAAACTGCATCCGGCGCTGGCGGTGAGTTCGCAACATCGCATCGACTTCCCCGCGATGAAAGTGATTATCGAGCCCGGGTTCCCCGGAACGTTGGATGGCGCGCCGCCGGTCTTTGACTGGCCTTATGCGCAGATCAATGCCACGACCGTCGATTTGCGCCGCATTCCTGCCGCATCTGCGCGCCAGCTGTATTTTTTTTATGGCACCGAGATGCAGGCGGGCTGGTGCGCGCTCACCAACACCGCCACTCGCGTGGCGTGCGGCCTGGTCTTCGATCAAGCGGTGTTCCCCGCCTGCTGGCTGTTCGCGAGCTACGGCGGATGGCGAAACCACAACGTCGCGGTGCTCGAGCCATGCACCGGCTATCCGGTGAATTTTGAAGCGCTGCGCGCGGCAGGAAGGCAGCGGACGCTCGCGCCCGGTGAGAGTCTGGACACGGAGGTCATGTTCGTCACGCAGGAAGGTATCCAAGCCGTCACGCGGATCGAGCCGGATGGAGCCATCGTCGGCGGCTAAGCCGAAGACGGCTCGAGCGACAACAAGATCGCCCCCAAGATGGCGAGGACCACACCCACGCCTTGGCCGAGCGAGAGCTTTTCATGCAGCGCCAAGACCCCGAAGGCCACCGTGAGCAGCGGAAAGAGCGAGATCAGCGAGATCACGATGGACGCCTTCCCGCCGGACTCGAGTGCCTTGAAGCTGGTCAGGGCGCCCAGCCCATTCAAGGTTCCGCCCGCCACGGCCAGCCAGAAGATCAACGGTTGCACATGCCAGTGCAGGGTGACCGTCGCCGCGAGGACCAGCGAAATGGCGATCATCGCGTACGCGAACCACAGGAACGACAGCTCGCTCGAAATACGATTGGTCGCAAGCTTTTGGGTCACCCCGGTGATCCCCCAGAAAACCAGCGCAATGGCGGCAAAGAATATCCAGGAGTAGGCCATGGTCAGGTCGAGCTGAGCAGGTAAATCGCCACGAGCGCGATGATGAGACCCGCCTTCTGCGCGCGGCCGAGTCGTTCTTTCAGAAAACTGAGCGCCAGGATTACGGTCACCACTGGAAAAAGCGCGGTCGCAGGCACGACGACCGATGCCTTTCCGCCGACCACGAGCGCACGGAAAAAGGCGATATTTCCCGTTCCGCCGAGGATGCCCGTCAAGAATGCCCAGCCGATCCCGGCGTTGCGCTCGCGACCGCCCTTGAGGCTGGGGGATCGCGCCACATAGACCATGAGCGGCAAGAGCCCGAGCGTGAAAAAAATCTGGTTGGTGTTCGCATCGACGCCGTCGGAGGCCACCTTCGATACCGCACCCCACGCGCCCCAGCAGACAATCGTCAGGAGCGAGAATGCCAGCCAGCGAGGCAAACCTGCGAGGGTGGCGCTGCTGCGCTCAGATACGGGTGGCGGCGGGATAATAAGCGCTCCTGGTTTCGCGCAGTATAACTGCGAGCAAGTATGTCAGGTCCCGAGACCGTTGCTGTGGACATCGGCAACGATTCAGATCATTCACAGCCGATGAAGAACCGCGGAGGAGCGGATTTCAGCGCGTCGCGCTCGAGGTGGAGAAGGAGTTCGAGCGCCGCCATAGCGAAAAGTCACGACTGACCAGCATGGCATCGAACAAGTCGCGCAGGTACGGACGATAAAGCGCTGCGCATGGCTTGCCCGAATACGCATCGAATTCTCGATTGTCTCGAAGAATTTCGATAGCTATTCTCTATCATTGATAATTACAGTTATCATGACTAGACGGTTTTTTATTTCCTTTGAAAATCGGTGTATAAGGTGAAAATGACCCAGTGGCGCTCTGAATTCAGGCCCATGCCGATCGCCCCGCAACCGGTGCTTCACGGCCCGTTGGCGGACTTGCTCGAATGGCAGGCGATGGCGCAGGGCGCTTACTCGGCCAATACGCTGCGCGCGCAGAAAGCCGGACGGCGCGATCTTCCAGGCGTACTGCGAATCGGTGGGCGAGCCCTTTCTGCCGGCGAATCCGCACACCGTGCGCGCATTTATCGGTGCCCAAGTGAAGGCCGGCAAGAAGCCCGCGACGATCCAGCGCTACATCGCGACGATCTCGCGCGTCCATACGGCCGCGCATCTACACAATCCCTGTTCCAGCGAAGCCGTGCGGTTGGGATTGAAGAAGATGGGGCGAGAAACCTCCGCTCGCCAGGACCAGGCGCATCCCTTGAACTGGAAGGACATCAAGGAATTTATCGATAGCGCGGGCGATGGGCTGCGCGCCGATCGCGAGCGCGCCATGCTCTGTGTCGCCTACGAAACCCTGGCCCGTCGCGGCGAGCTCGTGGCGCTCGAGGTCCGAGACATTGATTTCCATCCGAACGGCACCGGCCAGGCGCTGATCCGGCGCGGTAAAACGGATCCGATAGGGCAGGGGAGAGTGGCCTATTTGTCGCGCACGACGGTGCGATGGCTCAAAGTATGGCTGGAGCATGCGGGAGTGGAGGAGGGCGCGGTATTTCGTCGATTGATCGGTCGCGCTCAAGTTGGCGGGCCCTTATATTCGGGTAGCGTCTCGCTGATCTTCAAACGGGTGGCGCAGTGGATTGGGATGCCGGCGCGATACGTCGCCGCGATTAGTGGCCACTCGACTCGCGTCGGAGCGACTCAGGATCTCGCGGCCCTCGACATTGATCTTGCGGCCATCACCCAGGCCGGCGGGTGGAAATCGCCGCGCATGCCGTTGCAATATGCGGAGAAGATCAATGTGGGAAGATCGGGCATGGCGCGGGCGGCGGAGAAGACGGGGAGGGACTCGATTACTGAATGAGTGCAGAGGTGGATCGCACAGGGGTAGTGACGAAGGCGAGAACGGAACGGTGGAATGGCCGGGAATGAGGCCGTTCCTTTAGAACCGCGGATTGCCGAGGATATAAAGGTTGAAGAGCATGCCTCGGATGAGGGGCCCAGTGTCTCCTTCGATCAAGTCCATATCAGGTCGCCGGTTTCATGCCGTACGAAAGTGGATGTCCAAATCCAGTTTGGGACGGAAGTTCATGTCCGATTCACGATTGGTCAATGATTCAGAGCACCGAATTCCCCTCTATTGGCATGGGTGGCATTACGAAATATACATAAAAACAATGGCTTATATAGGGCGCCGAATTCGTCGACGTCATCTTTTGGATGGGACATGAGCTTGGCATTTATATACATATAGGTATAATATCGCCATGGCTACGAGCGGCGCGCCACCGGTAAAACCCCTCGTATGGATGGGCAGCAGCAAGAAGGATCTAGTAGCGCTGCCGGCATCGGTGGTCGATGTGTTTGGTTATGGGCTATATCTCGCGCAGGCTGGTGGCCGCCATGAAAACAGCAAAGTGCTGCGCGGCTTTGGCGATGCCAGCGTCGTCGAGATCATCGAATCGGGCGCCGGCAGCACCTATCGGGCGGTGTATACGGTGAGATTTGAGGCGGCGGTGTTTGTGCTGCATGTATTTCAGAAGAAATCCAAGTCTGGCGTCGCCACACCCAAGCCCGATATGGAATTGATCGAAACGCGACTCAAGCGCGCTGCAGAAATCGCTGAGGAGATGAAACGTGACTCACCCAAAAAATCGTAAAGACGTCAAACCTGATTACGAAATCGGTAGCAGCAACGTCTACGCTGATCTCGGCCGCGCGGCGGCCGGCAGCTTGCTCATCAAAGCTCAGCTCGTCAGTAAAATCAGCGAAATATTGGAAGAGCAGGGGCTTACTCAGATTAAAGCTGCTGCGCTGCTCGGCATTCCGCAACCCAAACTTTCCAGCATGCTCCGCGGCCAATTTCGCGGCCTCTCGGAACGCAAGCTCATGGATTGCCTCACGCGCTTGGGCCGGGATGTACAAATCAACGTGCGTCACGCTGCAAAGAAGCAAGGGCAGGGCGCTCTGTCGGTTGTATTTTCCTGATGTCTGGTCTCAAACAGCCGGGCTTCGCGAGTCACGCGTTCCTCAAACCGCAACCCACAGAGGCTGCGGACATAGGCTAGGACGTTTATGACTCAAACATCGAAAGACACCCGTTCCGCAGCCGAAAAAGCCCGCGATACCGCATGCATCATCGGGAGCCTCAAGCACGAGGGCTATGTTCCAACACCCGAAACCGAAGCGATCCATCAGCGCGCCGAGCGTGGTGAAATCACCACTGACGAGCTGATCGAGATTTTCCGTCAGCGCGCTCTGAAAATCGAAGCGGAGCAACGCGCGCGCAAGCGGCCGCCACATGGCTAGGTGCCCCCGCGACGATGCGTGACCTCGCGGCGTCAGTTTTTGCGGTCTTGGCGTATGATTATTGAAGTCGAATCGCCTAGGTCGCTGGGCACAGGGCTCGCAACTTAAGGGTTGCTTTATTACCGCCAATGGGAGGAATTGTGACCGAGCTTAAGTCTTCATTAGATGAACGCGCTTTGGACCGATCGACGTTGGCTACCGACGCGGCCGTACTCTCGTACCAGCAAGAACGTCTAAGACTGCAGGCCGCGCGAAAGGTACGCCACAATCGACAGCGAGTTGATTTGGCGCAAACAAAAGCCGGCGGGGACGACGAATTTGCCTAGGCAGGTTGCGACGCGGCATAAAAGGCACTCAAAGAGTGTGGCCACCAAGTCGAAGCGCGCCCGAACGCGAACGTCTCTGATCGGAATGACGATATACCAACCGGATCTTGAACCAAGCGCTATTGGTCGCAAACTCCTTGACGCTCTGGACAGAAATTATCCGCCGCAGAAACCTGTATCGAAGTGACAGATTTCTATAGGCTGGTCCCGTGCATGCGACGGTAATCGTTCGGTTAATAGTGTTGGCGCGTGCCCAGTAACTGGCGGTCGCGGATTTGCATAATCTATGCCGAATTCTGAGTAACCAGGGTGATTGTTTACCAAAATAATAAGCGGGGTTTTCTAGACGACGCGTTCACGAAGGACATCGAGGACGTAATCCTGGATGCGTTCAAGTCGCGGATGGGCCGGACAGTTGCGCGATCCGAAATCCGATCTTGGAAAGAATCGCTCATATGCGTCGCGAAAGCGCTGAATGACGAAGACATTCCAAACGATTGCGGCGTCGCAATTGAGTACGGAATTCCGCAAACGTCGAAGCGAATTGATTTCATCTTATCCGGGGCCAACGGCGCTCAAGTCGAGCAGTTGGTGATAATTGAACTCAAGCAATGGGAGAGCGCACGTAAGACCGATCGCGATGGGCTAGTTTCCACGCGTTTCTCACATGGAGAAAAAGAGGCGAGTCATCCGTCGTACCAGGCATGGTCGTATGCGTCCCTGCTCAGTAATTTCAATGAGGCAGTTTACAGCGAGAATATTGGGCTGCGACCGTGCGCGTATCTTCACAACTATACCGACGATGGCGTCATTAATGACAGCTTTTACGCGCACTATCTAGAGCTAGCGCCCGTGTTTCTCAAAGGGGAAACGGAAAAGGCAAAACTTCGCCAATTTATAAAACATCACGTTCGACATGGCGACAAGCGATCGCTGTTATACCGAATCGAGAATGGACGTATCCGGCCATCGAAGGGGTTGGTTGCGAGTCTAACGGGAATGCTGGCTGGTCAGCAGGAGTTTGTTCTGGTCGATGACCAGAAAGTTGTGTACGAAACCGCATTGTCCCTCGCCAAGTGTGCAACTGACGAATCAAAACAAGTTGTGATCGTTCAGGGCGGTCCGGGCACTGGAAAGTCCGTTGTGGCGATAAATTTGCTCGTGGCACTTACGGGGCTTCGCCTGGTCGCAAAATACGTCACCAAAAATGCGGCGCCACGGGACGTATTTGAAAGCGTGCTGGCCGGTACACACCGAAAGTCGCAAATATCAAATTTGTTTTCCGGCTCTGGTGCGTTCACCGAAACCCGCGCCAACGTGTTCGACGCGCTAGTGGTGGATGAAGCGCATCGGCTGAATGAAAAGTCGGGTCTATTCGGAAACCTTGGCACGAACCAAATTCAGGAGCTCATTGGTGCGGCTAAGTGTTCGATCTTTTTTCTAGACGAGGACCAACGGGTCACCTTCAAGGATATTGGAGAACAGTCGGAAATCGCCCGATTTGCCCAAAGTGCGGGAGCGTCTGTCACGACGCTTGAATTGGCCTCGCAATTCCGCTGCAACGGGTCAGACGGCTACCTCGCGTGGCTCGACAGTACGCTGGGGATCCGCCCCACTGCAAACGAGACATTGGATGTAGAGGAGTTCGACTTTCGGGTGTTCACTTCGCCCGAAACTATGCGTCGCGAGATCGCGGAGAAAAATCGCGCAAACAACAAGGCCAGAATGGTCGCCGGCTACTGTTGGGATTGGAACAGCAAGAAGAATGCCGACACGCGGGACGTTTTGATTCCGGAACACGGATTTGCAATGACCTGGAACCTAACAAAGGACGGGGGATTGTGGATGGTGGCTCCAGAGTCGGTTAATGAGATTGGATGTATCCATACGTGCCAAGGGCTCGAGGTGGACTACATCGGGGTAATTGTGGGGCCGGATTTGATTGCTGAACATGACGTCATTGTGACTCGACCGCTTGCACGTTCGAAGCACGACAAATCCTTAAGTGGATACAAGAAGCTGTTGAAGGCGAATCCCGAAGAGGCGAACCGAAAAGCCGATCTCATTATCAAGAACACGTACCGCACGTTGATGACGCGCGGAATGAAGGGATGCTACGTCTACTTTACGGATAAGGCTGCGGAGCGACATTTCCGCAGCCGATTGACCAATCGCGTTTCGGCACAAGCACTGGATAAGGTAGCCGAGGCCGATATGCTATATCACACGGATGGCAGGCCAAGGGATCCGTAATGGATTTCTGATGGGTCATTCAGTCAGATGGATAAGTCGAGTTCACTGCCGTCATCGCGTCCGAGCTGCACGGCGAGATCCGCAATCGAGACGAGCAGCGCATACTTGTATGTTGCGACAAACTGTCCCTCCGACAGCAGGCGTTCGATCTGCCCCAGGAATGCCACCTGTTCGGCGGGCGTCGCCCACCGGCACTTAAAGTCGGAATGGCCTCCTCGAAGCCACGGTTAACCGGTAAACTTGACCTGATGGCCGCACTCGACCGAGGACTCTACGAAGTACTCATTACTGAGGCGCTCAATTCCCAATTAAGCCGCCTCGGCGACCGACTCCAGGCCATCCGCGGCGATCTGCGGGCGGCAGAAGCCGCCGATCGCATCGGGCTTCATTTGGCGCGTGTCGTTGGCCAAGCCATTGCAGCGATCGACGAGAGGGAACGAACGGCGGTCGGCATTGATCTCGCGCGCCGCTTGATCGACATGATTCGGGACATGCCAGACGCCTCCGGCCTTGCCGCCGAACGACCGGTTGAAGCCGGTGAATTGCTTCGCAGCATCATCGGCCGGCTTCCCGACGGGCGGCCGGAATCCATCGCGGCGCCGCTGATCCCACTTCTCGATACGACTTTGCTGACCAACGCGCCGGGTGAGCCGCGTGTCGGGCACCAAGTGAGTGCGGAAATTCATTCCGCCGACCGTGTCGATGTCGTGATGGCCTTCATTCGTCGTAGTGGCATCTCACCGCTACTGGAAGGTCTCAGGGATCACTGTACGGCGGGTCGACCTCTTAGGGTCCTGACAACAACCTATACGGGATCCACTGAAGCGCGCGCTCTCGATGAATTGTGCGAAGCCGGGGCCGACATCCGGGTCTCCTTCGACACGGACAACACACGGTTGCATGCTAAAGCATGGCTCTTCCACCGGCAATCCGGCTTCTCGACGGCCTACATCGGATCCTCGAACCTTACTCATTCGGCCCAGATCAGCGGCTTGGAATGGAACGTGCGGGTCTCCGGAGCCCGAAATCCGGACGTCATCGATAAAGTTGCGGCGGTCTTCGAGAGCTATTGGCAGCATCCAGATTTTAGGCCGTATGACCCGGTGGAATTCCGGGCGCGGATGGTAACCGGAGCTGACGCCCGGACAACCCTTTTGTTAAGCCCGACGGAGCTGCGCCCGGAGCCCTTCCAGCAGCGACTGCTTGAGCAGATCGCGCTTTCCCGCGAGCAGGGACATCACCGAAATCTACTCGTCGCAGCGACGGGCACGGGAAAGACGGTCATGGCGGCGCTTGACTATTTGGCCCTGCGCGAAACTCTGCCGCGGGCCCGATTGCTGTTCGTCGCCCACCGAGAAGAGATTCTCACCCAAAGCCGCGCCACATTTCAGCAGGCGCTGCGAGATCCGTTGTTCGGCGATTTGTGGGTGGGTGGCGCGCGGCCCCAGGAGTTCGAGGCGGTCTTCGCGTCCGTCCAGAGTCTGGCGGCAGCCGGATTGGCTAACCTGCACCCATCGCATTTCGATGTCGTCATCATTGATGAGTTCCACCATGCAGCGGCAAGGTCCTATCGGGTACTGCTAGAGCACGTGCAGCCGGTGGAATTGCTCGGGCTAACCGCCACGCCGGAACGAAGTGATGGCCTGCCCATCCTCGACTGGTTCGACGGACGAATTGCGGCGGAACTGCGCCTATGGGATGCAATTGACCAGCAGCGTCTGGCGGCGTTTGTCTACTTTGGCATTCACGACGGACTCGACCTACGCGACATTCCCTGGCGTCGCGGCCGCGGATATGACGCCGAGGGCCTGACGAACCTACTGACCGCCAACGACATCCAGGCCAAGTTTGTGCTCATAGAGTTGGCACGCCGCGTCGATGACTTAAGCCGCATGCGGGCGCTGGGGTTCTGCGTTAGCGTTGAGCATGCGAGATTCATGGCGCGAGTCTTTCTGGCCGCCGGTGTTAAAGCCGCGGCGATCTGGTCCGACACGCCGGATACGGAACGCTTGGCCGCGTTGAGCGATCTTGCGGCACGGCGAATCAACATCGTGTTTTCGGTCGATCTCTTTAACGAGGGGGTGAACATCCCGGCCGTTGATACTCTCCTGATGCTGCGTCCGACCGACAGCCCCACTTTGTTTCTGCAGCAGCTGGGCCGCGGACTTCGCCGTAGCGTGGGCAAGACAGTCTGTACCGTGCTCGACTTTGTTGGTCACCATCGTCAAGAGTTTCGGTTTGACCGACGGTTTCAGGCGCTCCTGGGCGGTACCCGCAAGGAACTCACGGCGCAGATCGAGGCAGGATTTCCGTTTCTGCCCGCCGGCTGCCACATGGAATTGGACAGGGTCGCAGCCGATATCGTCCTTAAGAGCATCCGCGGTGCCGTTCCATACCGCTGGACGGACCGAGTCGCAGCCTTAAAGGAGTTGACGACCGGTGGGGCAACTTGCTCGCTGGCTCGATACCTCGAGGAGACTGGCCTCGACCTCGACGATGTGTATAGCGGAAATAAGAGCTGGTCCGACCTCCAAGGTGACGCGGGTCTGCCCGTTTTGTCTGAGGGGCCACACGAGGTGGTGGTCAGAAGGGCGTTGGGACGACTTTTGCATATCGATGACCGCGAACGCATCTCAGTTTATCGGCAGTTCTTTGCGCACGATCAGCCACCGGACATCGAGTCGCTGTCTGTACGAGAGCGACGACTGTTGCGTATGTTGGTGGGATCTTTGGTTCCCCCTGCGGTGGCCAAAGATACACCGCTGCGCGAGGGCGCGGAAATTGTATGGGCCCATCGGCAGCTCCGCGCAGAAATGCTAGATCTCCTCGAAGTACTGGCTGGCCGGATCGACCATGTCGGATTGCCCCTCATGACCCACCGGGACGTCCCTCTTGTCGTCCACGCCCGTTACACCCGAATCGAAATCCTGGCCGCCTTCAATGTGGGGGAGGGCGCCCGGGTCGCGCCTTGGCAGACCGGGGTGTATTGGGCTGCCGAAAGCCAAGCGGATCTTTTTGCGTTTACGCTCGACAAAACGACCGGCCAGTTCTCCCCGACTACGCGCTATCGCGACTACGCCATCAGCCCGGAACTCATCCATTGGGAGAGCCAGTCAGTCACACGCTCAGACAGCGAAACGGGGCGTCGATACCAGCAGCATGGATCGACAGGCTCGAGTGTAATGCTCTTCGCGCGTCGGCGGAGCGACGAGCGAGCCTTCTACTTCCTAGGTCCCGCCACGTACGTAAAGCACGAATCGGAATTGCCCATGGCGATCACTTGGCGATTGCAGCATCCGTTGCCCGGAGATCTCTTTGCTGCCTTCGCGGCTGCCATAGCCTAGGATCATAGGAATGGACGGCACATGAAGATCTGGGTGGGTGTAACCGATGAGCAATGGTTCAACCGGTTGAGCGTATTAAAACCTGATGAAGTGAATTTTTGGCAACCAAGCGGTGGCCGCAAGTTTGCCGCTTTGGCACCTGGAGAGCCGTTTCTGTTCAAACTGCATAGTCCGAAGAATTTCATTGTCGGTGGAGGGCGCTTCGTTCGGCATTCCCCACTGCCAGCCTCGCTCGCCTGGGATGCCTTTGGCGAGAAAAATGGGGTGGCCTCGTATCGCGAGCTACTGTCGCGCGTGCGTCGTTATCGCAAAGAAGATGACTCTGTAGATCCGGTCATCGGTTGCAATGTATTGGCGGAACCGTTCTTCTTCGCGCGGGAGCAGTGGATTCCGGTGCCCATCAGCTGGGCGCCCAATATCGTTCAGGGCAAGACTTACGAATCGATGACCAGTGAAGGCGCCGCGCTTTGGCGGGAGGTCCAACAATCCGTCGCGCACCACGCCGGCGTTGCCGAATCATCCGTTGAGCCAGAGGAAACCGACGCTAACCGCTTCGGCTCGGAATATTTGACCCGCAGCCGGCTTGGACAAGGGGCGTTTCGTGTACTCGTGATCGACGCATATCAACGGCGCTGTGCTGTGACCGGCGAAAAGACATTGCCAGTGCTTGAAGCCGCCCATATCAGGCCCTATGCCAGCCAGGGACCTCATCAAGTGAGCAACGGAATTCTCTTGCGGTCCGATTTGCATAAACTGTTCGACGTGGGGTACGTGACAGTCACTCCTGAGCTCAAGCTTGAAGTCAGTCCACGGCTGCGAGAGGAGTGGCACAACGGCCGGGAGTACTATGCCCACCACGGTCAACCGCTAAATTTCATGCCGACGGAGGCAAGCAACCGACCGCGCGCCGAGTACTTGCGGTGGCACAACGAGGAAGTATACAAAACGTGAACGCATCAGAGACGCTACCCCAACCCGACCGCCTGGTAAAGCTGCGAGATGAATTGCGTCAATTTGCGGCCGACCGGGATTGGGAACAATTCCACACGCCAATGAATCTCGCGATTGCGCTCAGCGTTGAGGCCGCCGAACTGCTTGAGCACTTTCAGTGGCTGACTCCGGATGAATCGCAGCGCCTGCCAGCCGATAAATCTAGCGCGATCCGCCTCGAAATGGCCGATGTCCTTCTCTATCTTGTCCGTCTCGCAGATCGCCTGGGGATCGATCTAGCGGCGAGCGCCTTCGACAAGATCGCGATAAATGCAAAGAAATATCCGGTAGCCCTTTCGAAGGGCTCGTCAAAGAAATACACGGAGCTGTAGCGGAGGCGGATTTCGCGACAAAGGCGCCGATTCTGAGGCTCGGCGGCGTCACTTGCTCGCCCGAATGTATCGCGTGAGATGGCGGGCGACGCGGGCAATATCGAGCGCAGTTAGCGTTTCTGATTCCCGCGCGATTCGCGCTGCAAGATCCGCCGCGCTGAGCACCCATACGGGTGCCTGCGACTCTCGGTGATCGGCGATCGACCAGCCCGGGAAAACGACGATGGGCGTCACCCACAACGGCTTTCTCGTGAATGTCTTGAGAATCTGCTGAAGATCGATCGCGGCCTCGCGCGCTTGACGTAGTGGATCCCGATCCGGCCTACATCCATCGACCTTAAGATGATCCGAGGTGACAGATACCACGGCGCCGCGTCGCAGCGGCTTTGATCGTGTCTTAGTTTCTACCGCGTAGATACCGCGGGTGCAAATGATCACGTGGTCGACGTTTCCATGTGCAATGGGCACGTCATGGAATACTCGAGCGGTAGAGTCTAGCCGCGTATTCAGGTATTCAGCCATGGCGCGTTCGCCTTCGCGGCCCAATTTGAGTGCCTTCAGCTGAGCCCAGTTCCGCTGCCATCTCGCCGCGAAAACGGCGGCGCTCACGACGAGCATCGCTGAAAACCCCCACGGATTTCGCGGCGCGTTGCTGAAGTAGCCGATCCATTCAGTCAGGCACACAATGAGAAGCATGCCGACGATCATCAATGGCAGGAGAAACTGATCGACGGCGAAGTCCCGGAGCTTGGTGTCGACTGATTGACCCGGCAGATTCAAGAGCCTCTTCGTGATAGGGGAATCCCTACAGTCAATTGTCCCACGGTCGCCTGTTGAATCGCTCATTCACCGCTCCGCGGCTGCCCATTAGTCGAGTGGCTTGAATGTAAGCCAAAGATCCTGAGAGAAATGTGACTCACTCCGCGAGCTCAGTGATCTAAATGCAAAGAATGTGAGCCTAGTGAGCCAGCAATTGTAGACGCGCGTTTCTCGACCGGGTGTCGTTGCTCTCGACCTGGCGGAAAAGCGGGCACTTCGGGGTCGTTGCCAGCGGTTTGCCGCGGTGAATTGCTGCACCGCGAATTTCGCATAAAAACTATTTGAGTCAAGAATGAACCGTCGTTCATGGATGGGTTACGCATGATAAGGCGCATCTTATCGGCCGATATCACAGGTTTTGAATAGGCCGGAATCGGAATGCGCGAAAGAAGTGTTGGTCTGATTCTGCGATACGCCTAGGAATTGGCGGGGTCTGCACTACAAGGCAGCGCGTCAGTGAAATGATGAGCGGTGGGTGGGATATTTCAGCGATCGGAGCGGTTCGGGCTCACACGCGGAATCAACGAATGTTTGATGTATGCTTGCCCGGTGCTCATAGGTTCTGTCGATGATTTGTTAATGCTGACCTGGTATAGGCCATCATGGATTACCCATTGCCGAGCATTCTCGTCGAATGATCCCAACAATCGAGGATCTATCGCCATTGACACTTCGCGACTCTGCCCTGGATTAAGTTCCACTCTCAGGAAACCTATGAGTCGGAGCAGTTTGACATCCGCTGCAGATGTAAGATAGATCTGTGGAACGTCGGCGCCACTGCGATCTCCGTCGTTTCGAACTACGAAACTCACGGTCAACGTTTTGCCGCCCGAGACGCGCAATCGATCGTAACTAAAGCGGGTGTATGAAAGTCCGTGCCCAAAAGAGAATCTCGGTGTAATGCCGGACTTTGAATACCACCGATAGCCCACATCCGACCCTTCCGAATAGTTGATGCTGACTTCGTCTTTCTCATCGGCCCCCAGATTTGGCAGAATCGCGCGGACAGTATCCGTATCCTTCATCGGAAATGTTATCGGCAGATGACCAGAAGGATTCACAGCACCCGATAAAACGTCGGCGATGGCTTGGCCACCTTCCTGCCCTGGGTACCACGCCGCAAGGATTGCCAACACTTGGTCTGCCCATGGCATCGTAACTGGATTTCCTGTCTCGAGCACGACGATGGTACGGGGATTCGCCTTGGCGACCGCCTCCACGAGTTCATCCTGGCCTTGCGGGAGTCGCATGTTGGGAATGTCATAGCCTTCCATCTCGTGGCGAGTGACAAAGACAATGGCAATGTCGCAGTGAGCCGCGAGCGACGCAGCATCCGCTGGAAACATTCCAGAATCGTAGTCTATGCGCGAGGCTGGAAATGCGGATCGGAGCGCGGCCAATGGCGATGATGGATCGAAGTACTCAACGCGAAAAGCAGCCATCATCCCGCGGCCTCCGAGCGGGATCCTTGTAACCGGACCATTGGATGGTGTGACCTGGGAAGATCCCCCGCCGGAGAGCACGCCAATATTCGCAAAGCCCCCGATGACCGCAATCCTCGACACGCTCGTGGGAATCGGCAAAATGTCGCGCTCGTTCTTAAGCAAAACCATACCTTGTCGCGCGATCTTTAGCGCAATCAACGCGTGTTTCGCATAATCAATTGCCGTTTTAACTGGAGGAGTATCAACCACGCCGACGGCGAACATTGATCGGAGAATCCGGCGCGCCATGTCGCGCACACGGGAAATTGGTATGACACCTTGCCTAACAGCACTTTCGAGCGGCGCCCCGAACCATGTTTTTTGGTCGAGCTGCTCGCCGGACTGCTGATCGAGTCCTAGAATCGCGTCGTTCGCGCTGTGCACAGCGCCCCAGTCAGACATCACCCATCCCCGGAAGCCCCAATCGTTCTTGAGGACGTCGTTGAGCAACCATCCATTACCGCAGGAATAGTCACCATTTACTTTGTTGTACGCGCACATGACGGCACCCGGTCGCCCGCGCTCGATCGCGATTTCGAATGCAAGTAGGTCGGATTCGCGCAATGCAGATCGACTGATGCGCGCGTCGAGTGTCTGTCGGTTGGTCTCGTTGCTGTTTAGCGCAAAATGTTTGATCGTGGAAATTACGTGCTGATCTTGGGTGCCGCGAATTTCCTCCCCCGCCATCATTCCGGCCAGCAACGGGTCCTCCCCGAGGTACTCAAAATTGCGTCCATTTCGCGGATCCCTCGCAAGATTGATTCCTCCGCCCAGTAAGACATTGAAACCCTTCGAACGCGCTTCGTTGCCCACTAAGGCTCCTGCTTCGTATGCGAGTGGTGGATTGAAAGTCGCGCTCAAAGCAAGGCCGGCTGGCAGTGCCGTGGCAACATCGCCTGGCCGCACGCCGAAAGGATTGGTTACACCAAGGCTTGCGTCCGTTTCATACAGCGACGGAATACCCAGCCGGTGTACTCCGGCAATGTATCCGGCTCCCGGTATCGCATCCGCTGGGAGTAGGACGGCACGCAGCCCCGGTATCGGCACAGAAATCGCCATCGGACCATGCAGCAACGAAATCAATTCGGTAAGCGACATGGCCTCAACGGCGAGTTCGGCGCGCTCGTCGGGTGTACGGTTCGAGTCAAGCCACGGTCGGGAATTGGCAGCCCACGAGAGGACAGGCGCCGATAGTAAGACAAGCACGGACGCTCGCCGAAGCATTTCGATTCTCCTGTTCATGGCGCGCGTACCCCTCGAAGTTAAAGCCCTTTGGTGAAAACAAGTGGGGCGGCCCTGGCGCTCGCCCGCGTTTGTATCCTGAGGTGCGCGGCTTGCCCATTTGCAAACCGCCGCACGCTAGGAACTACAGGCTGGCATTGAACTTTATGTAGGATTGTCGACCGAGCGCATCCGATAGCTCCGGCAGATAGCCTTCAAACGGGGCAAATGGTGGGGAGCGATTCAAAGCGTTTATCATGCCGATATCGACAGAAAAGCGATTGTCCTTGCCGAATCGATATTCTAATTGCCAGTCAATCGGCGACCATGATCCGATCTGCGCGGTCGCGGGTTTCGGTGGGGGCGATCCGAAGTCATAACCGACGCCCGAGGTGAAGCGTTGTGAGATTTCAGCGCTCATATTGCTGCGCTCCCATGCCAACATCAGGGTGCTGCGCCACATCGGCGCGGGCCATCCGGGGACACTCAAGTTTGCGCGCCCGACAGTGTTGTAAGTGGGCTGACCGGGTCCTGCCTGAATATCGTACGACAAGAGGCGGCTTAGTTGCTCATTGAGGGACAGCCGATTGCCACCCGGAAGCTCAACAAAATATTTCGCGGTCATATCCAGACCATCGGTCGAAGTGTGTCCAGAGTTGAAATATGTGACGTCTACACCGAGGAGATTGCCCTCCGCGTCACGTATGACCGCGGGTCCATTTGGGGCGGCGTTGATAGTGGCTTGCGCATTTTGCAGCGCAATCTGATTGTGAAAGCTATAGTTCCAATAATCGAGCGTCAGTATCAGTGGTCGGATAGGCTTCCACGTCGTGCCGACATTGTAATTGGTTGAGGTTTCGGGCTTGAGGTCCGGATTCGAAACAATGTATACGGATCGAAATTGCACCGGCAGCCCAGGGTTCAGAGGGTCGGTAGTTTGAGCGACGCCTCCGGTTTGTGCATTACCAGTGGATTGCGCAAGGGCAGGCGCTCGGAACGAGTTGCTTGTGGACGCGCGAAATGTGAGGTCGCCCAGCACCGTGTCGCTCAGCGCGCGCCAATTGAACCCCGCCTTATGCGTCGTGGTGTTAAATGGACCGTAGTTCTCGTAGCGCACCGCGCCATCGAAGTCCAAAGTCTTGAGCAGAGGCAGCAACACCTCAACAAACCCCGCGCCAATATGCCTTTCGCCGGATCCGGGCTGGACCTTCGGATTGAACCCGAAGCCGCCGGATTCAGTGAGAGCATCAGCAGTGACATCGCGAGATTCAGAGCGAAACTGGCCACCAATGGCCAGTCCCACCGGGCCGCCTGGCAGCCAGTTGTCGAGCATGTGACCGCTTATTACACCTTCAGCTATCTCATAGGTCACGATTGTCTGAATAAACTGCGGCGCCCGAACATTAAACAGTGTTGCGGCAGCATTGGTCTGCTCGCCGTTGCCGAAAGGGTTGAAGTAATAGCACGGCGCGACGCCCGGGTGTTGACCCGCCAGCGGCCCGGTGCTTGTGATGGTGCAGTTCTCGCCTCCGAATCCATTTAATGCATTCTGAAACGAAGCGATATTCGTATCGTTAGGCTCATCCTCAGAAGTGTCACGAGAGAACTCAATGTCCGCCGAGTACGTCCAACTCGGCGTTATCGATCCTTCGGCGCCAGCCACGACATGTGCGCCATAAATCTTCGCTTCCTGGATGTTGTAGGACCCCTCTATGCCGGCAGCCGGGAGACCCGCGTTACCGAGCGCGCGGAATCCGCCGATCGTCACGGGAACTCCAAATGGATTATACGGTGCTGAAGCGGGCACAATGGCGCCGCCATTGGTCTGCGAGTAACTCGGCACTCGCCAACTGTTAGCGTCTTGGTAGTACATTCGAGTTTCAAGAAAGAGATGATCCTTATCGGTCAAGTCAACTGTCCCCAGTGCATGCGTAAGAATTTGTTCAAAGCCGGGGCTGAGCGGGTTCTGCGCTTGATAGGAAAATGCGCACGTACCCAGGGGGTATTTCGCGCCGAAGAACACGCCACCCGTGCCTTTAACTGTGCAATATGGATCCGCGATCGAAACGAACGTCGGATTCGCCTTCCCCGCGGCAGTTTGTGATGCAACGGTACTGTTATACAGCGCCGTATAGTCGATCGGCCCGTTCACGCCATTGTCGATGATCACATCACCACCGCCGGGTGCTACAGGGGATCCTTTCAGAACGAAGTTACCGGGTTGCGAACCTCCCGAGAGGTTTTGAAAGTTCAGGAAGGACCGATCGCCGTTTTGAATGTGCTGCTGCGACTGAAAGTCGATGGATGCAACAAGATGCGTCCTTTCACCGCCAGCGCCCACTTCCGCTTCGACGTCCCAACCCGGTGAATCCTTGATCGCGGTGTACTTTGCACTGCTGCGAAAGCCTTCAAAGTGCTTATCCGTGATGAAATTCATGACGCCGGCGATGGCGTCTGAGCCATACAATGCCGAAGCTCCGTCAAGGACTGTATCGACGTTGGATATCTCGATCAGAGGAACCAGCGTTGAGAGGTTGACGTAGTTATTTCCCGTATTGTCCGATTCCTGCGAAGCGACTCGATGTCCGTTGAGCAATACCAGTGTCGAGGACGGTCCTAAACCCCTTAAATTCGCGGAGCGTGTGTTGCGATCATCTTGTCCGCCCCCTTTTGTCAGATCGTTAACCCCACCCACGCTCCCATAGTTTGCCGAGATGTAGTTGGTCAGCTGGCTTAAGTTGGAGATGCCAATCTGCTGAAGGGTGGCGGCGTCCAGGGAGACTACAGGAGAGGCGATATCCTCCGGGTTCTGGCGAATGAATGTACCAGTAACCAGGATTTCCTCAAGCGGCGCAGCACTGCTCGCGTTAGAGTCGCCGTGCTCCGATGATGCACCCGCAACAGTCTGGGCATCGGCGGCACCCAATGCAAAAGAGCACGCGGCTAGTCCCGCGAATAGAGCCTTCGGCCTCACTCGACCCGCGAAGAATCCGACCCAAGACCGTGTGCTGCATTGCATGTGTATCCCCCCATTTAGCCGAGTTCGTTCTACGTCTTCGCTGACACCAACGCACGCCTCGATCCAGTCGTGCAACGTGCGGCGCCTGCGACTACTGCGAATAATCGGCGAGAGGAATTGATTTGTATATTTGAAAATTTGTATCGATTATTCCATTATTGTTATGAATCGCCAGGTCGGAAAGCAGGATCAATTCACGCGTGAAACCTGAAGTGCAAAGAACGAATGATTGAAATGCAGCAAGAAGCCCACTGGAGTTTTGTCGATCTTTGCCGTGTCTTTTCCCCCGCCCTGAAAAGATAGCCTGCGTTTATCGGCGGATTGCCACACCTGTCCGTTAGCCAGGACGAAGCGGGGTTTACCGTCAATATATCGAACGCTCAAAATGGTATCCGTGATCGACGGCGCTACCTTGGCGCGAGTGATCTCTGTTGGCGCGCTGTCCTCACTATCTCGAGCTATCCCGAAGCTCGCATCGCTCGCCTTTTCCAAATTCATTTCCGCGATTAAGAGAAGCCTTGCTCGATCAAAACATCCCGGGCGCTCCTCCGGCTGCGAGTACCGTTGGCAGTTTATGATTTCGAGACGGGCATCTTTTGCACTTGCACTACCGCTACTACCAAGGCTGCTCCAAAGCAGTAACCAAGTAAGCGTAAATTGTGTGTAATAGGACATGGAACCGATCCGTCGATCGTATGCGACAACCTAGAGGGGAATTACACCGAGCAGCACTGCGGACAAGGTCATCAAAATGGATGCGGCAAACAAGAAAGGAGCTGCAAATCTCTGATGGGTGGATAATTCGATACCGGTGAGTCCAGTGACCAGGAAAGTTGCCGGCGTGAGCGGACTGACGGGAAATCCCGTTGTCATGACCCCGAGCAACGAGGCTTGCGCGACAGAAACAGCCTTTACGCCGACGTGCTGCGTTACTTCAGCCAGCACCGGCATCACGCCGAAGTAATAGGAGTCGGGATCAAACATGAGGCTGAGGGGCATAGAGACCAGGCCTAAGGCGAACGGGACGTGCTTTGCAGCGGCGCTGGGAAGTATCGAGACTAAACCATGAGCTAGTGCTTGCAGCATGCCAGTGCCCCCCATGATCCCCGTAAATACACCTGCCGCCATCAAGGTGCCTGCCATCAGCAGCGCAGCCTTGGCGTGAGTCTCGATGCGGACTTGTTGTTGCTTGGAGCTTGGGTAGTTAAGAGACAAGGCAAGAGCAGTCCCAAGCATGAAACCAGCTGCTGGCTCGACTAATCCAGAAATCATGCCGGCCAATACTGCCACCACTATGAAAGCGTTCAATATAAACCGAGCCGAGAGCCCTCGCATCGAAGTCGCGGCTGGCGCAGCCTCGGTGCCTGCAAGTGAAGATAGCTGCAGACGTCTCGACTCACGCCTGCCCAATAGATATGCGACTAAGAATACATAGGATAGTCCCACCACTTGCACCAGGAGTAATGGCCTAAATATTTCCATGACCGGGATGTGTAGGGCCGCCGAGGCCCGCAGCGTCGGACCGGTCCACGGCAGGAAATTAACACCGGCGGCTAACGAGGTCACGCATGCAAGGATTCTTCGATCTATGCCTAGGGCCGTGTAGAGAGGCAACATTGCAGGGATTACCACCAGAAAGCATACCGCTCCGGAGCCGTCCAGGTGGACGAGGAGCGCCAGTGCGGCGGAGCCCACGACGATTCTAGTCGGCCTTCTTCCAACAAATCGCAGCAAGCCCTGCAGCGCTGGCTCGAGGACGCCCGCGTCAGTCATGATTCCAAAGAACAGAATTGAAAATACAAACATCGCCGTCACCGGAGCAACGGCCGTGACACCTGCGAGCATGTATTTCGCGGTTTGAAACCCAAATCCTGAGCTTAGAGCAGCCACGACGGGAACGATGATCAGAGCCACGATAGGGGATGTCCTGTTTGTCAGGATGAGACCCATCAAGACCACGATCGTGCCGATGGCTAGTAGCGCCAAAATCCCTACCCCCGCGAAGCTCTCAAGTGACTGTCGTGCTGTGTGCTCGATCGATCGGCGGCCCTAATTCGAAACACCGGCGGCACATTCGAAGTTTGCTGCCTCGTCAGTAGAGCCTTGACCATTCCAATGGGCAGTTTGTGGAAACGGACAAAGTGGCCGCGTTCGAATAATGGGCTTCTCTCGATCGTCGTCTTGGTGTTTGGTGGCGACTATTCGAGTCGGCGGGACGTGCTGCGTCACCCACTGATCGAGGGCGGCGACCGCGTCGAACTCATTCGGGCCTGGACCGAATCCGCAGTGCGCCATTCCGGGAGCCATGAAGAGCCGCAAGAACGAATCCGTCGGCAGACTTTTTGAATCGTGCCGGATCCCTTTGGCAAGTAGTAGTTTGTTAACTCGCTGAAGATATTCAATGGGATAGCTTGGCGGGTTCAGAGGATCCGCCCACCCTTGCGTCATGATCAGTTTACCCCCGTGTTGGCGGAAGGCGCTCAAATCGGCATTGGTCGCGGTAATCACCCCGTCAAGTTCGGCATCGACCCGCTCCACATCGCGATCGAAATCAAAACTGTCAGCGTTCCAATGCGGATCCTTGAAAACCATTTGCGCCAGTAGCGGCACCGCATAACGAGTCGCCAGCTGGCCTTGAATTTGTGACCATCCAAAGCGTTGTTGTCCCGACTTGCTGGAATACTCTGGAGATGCTTCACTGCCCCAATAAAATCCCGGATAGATTTCCTGGCCGGTTCTGGGGTTTGTCGGCCCTGCCATTAGCCCTTCTACCGTCTCGACTTGGTGGGCAGTCAGACAGGCTTCGGTCGTCTCGGATGTACAGCGTAAGTCCTCCGCCTTAAAATGACACTGACGGGGATTCTCCAAAATATCATCCTGGACGCCGTCAAGCTTATCGCAGGCAGCCATCGCGGCTCTATGTAATAGCTGTAGCGCCTCGGGTGATAATTCACTGTCGCTGTGCGCCGTTGCAACTTTTCGGCCCCATAGAAAACTGAGCATTAAGTGGCTGTAGGCCATACCCGGTGAGTTCGCCACGATTCCGTCAAAATCCTTTGGAAAATACTCTGCCTCCTCCATAGCCTGTGCCCCACCCGTAGAACAGCCGGCGAAGTAAGATTTGAGGGCACGTTTCTCGTAGTAGGCGCCCATCACCGTGTTCAAAGGCTTCATCATTCGATGGATTGATTCATGACCCCACAATCGAACCAGTTGTGGGGATGTCATCCATTCGTGGTTTGATTCTGCATGGCCGCTGTCATTGCTCGCGGTTGCATACCCTGCTCTCAGTGCTGTAGCCATGGCAAACGTATTGATCGTCCCACCAAATCCGCCGGTTCCGACAACCTCGAGCTTGCCGTTCCAGGTGGTCGCAGGTAGCCAGGCCTCAAAATGAATTGACGGAGCCACTGTGCCGGACACTTGGCAGTACGCAGGAAGGGAGACGGAATATCTGATGCCGTACGCACGAGCCATAGCGTCCTCATAATCACCAGCAGCCATGCTGTGGCTACTCGCAATTGTGACGTTTTGGAAATGGCGCGCCTTCAGATCCGTACACGCATCGCTCTCGGCCGATTTGTATGCCGTAATCCCCAGCAATACGGTGAGCGCTAGTCCTCTCCATTTCATAGTCGGCCCCCGATTGTTTTCAATGCAAGTCTCATCAGCCCGCTCAGCTTTTCTCAGCTATTCCCGTGGCATTTCAGATCGGGTCCAACCCGTCATTTGGAATTTCGATTTCCAGGAGGATAGATGCGAAGCACTTGCCATGCGCATCCAAAGCCAGGGACTGATTTACCCCACCGCCAAGCGCCTCGTGCAACACGAAATTGAGCATCCCTAAGTCCGGCAATTCGAAGCGCTCTACATTCCCTAAGACCATCGATCCAAAATGCGACCGGACCCGCTCGGCAGTCAAATGCTTAGCGATATGGGGAAAGTGACCTACATTAAAGAGGATGACCGCAATGTTGCTGATGTCGCCTTTGTCCCCGCTGCGCGCGTGGGCGATGTTTAGGAGCTTCACTCAGGTGATCTCATAGGAAATGACCCATTCGATCAGCTCGCGCGGAACAAACGCCGATACTACGCCAATGACTTCGCGCACATTTTTGGTAGCGCCGCCACCGCCCGCAGGGCCATTTGTGTACAACGCTTCGACCTCGTTGCCAATTCGACCGGCATCGGCTGAGGTTGGCGCTCGCCCCGCCACACGAATACGCATTTCAGTCGCACCTTGTTCCGAAATGGGATGGTTTGACCGGCGGATGGCGTCGACGCCGATGAGTTCGCGGCGCAAGTCTGTAACCGGCAGCCGCATCAGTTCAATGCGTTCAGCGACAATTGCCAGTGCCAGCCGGGCACGCTCGCGCGCCGTCGAGCCGTAATAGGAAATTTGTCCTTCTCCTATAAAGCCATCTCTATAAGCAACGGTCACCTTCAATTGTGCGGGGCGCGCAAACCCCTTCGCGCCGGTTGCGCTCACTTGATCCGTGGCGATCTCAGAGAAGCGAACTTCCGAAAAGTCTGCCACCACATCCGGTGTGATGTAATGTTTCGGGTTGTGCACTTCGTAGAGGAGTTGCTCCTTGCATGTCGCTTCGTCCAGGCGCCCACCGGTTCCGGCGACCTTGCTAAAGCACACATTGCCATCAACTGCGATTTGCGCAATCGGAAAGCCCAATTCAGCCAGACGTGGCACGACATTGAAGGGCGGGTCCGCAAAATACCCGCCAGTCAATTGGCCAGCGCACTCCATCATGTGGCCCATGAAAATTCCTTTCGCCAGCAAGTCCCAACTCTCGTTGTCCCAGCCAAACGCATGAATTGCCGGTGCAAGAAACAACGATGGATCAGCAACTCTTCCCGTGATAACAATGTCGGCACCCTCATCGAGGGCGGTTACGATGGGTTCGGCGCCTAGATACGCATTGGCGGATATCGCACTTGTAACGACAGACGCCAGCGCCGGTGGCATTTGAGAGATCCGGTCGTTGCGCATTAGCAGCTCTAAAACGTCATCGCCAGTGACAGCCGCGACGCGCAGGCCGCGAATGCCAAGTCGTCGCGCGGCTTCGACTACCGCGCGGGCACCGGCAATGGGATTGGCAGCGCCCGCATTTGTAACGATTCGAATCCCATTGGCGTGACATAGCGGCAACACGGCTTCCATCCTCTCGACGAGCCGTGAATCGAATCCACGAGAAGGATCATGGAGCTTATCCAGCTGCGCAAGCGCAATGGTTCTTTCTGCCAAGCACTCGAAAACGAGGAAATCTAGTTTGCCTTCTTTGGCCAGCAACACCGCCGGCTCCACTCGATCACCAGCGAATCCCGCGCCTGTCCCGATTCTTATCGATAATGGTCGACTCATGCACGTCTACTCGCAGTTCCTTCGTTCCCGTTGCTATCAAAGCCATAGTCTTCTTAACAGCATGCCCGGAACACATTCATAAGACTATTGACATTTTTAATCTTAGTAATAAATTACTCGAATGAATGTAAGCTTGGACCAATTGCGAGCATTCGTCGCTGCCGCCGCAAGCGGTAGCTTCACACGAGCTGCCACGACTTTGTGCCTCTCGCAGCCGGCGCTCACGATGCGTATTCGCCAACTCGAGACAAATCTTAGGCTCCGCGTATTTGACCGCAACACAAGATCTGTTCAATTGACCAGAGTCGGGCGTGACCTCCTACCCGTATTCCAGAGATTGCTTGCCTCTTTCGATGCGGCAATCGGCAGCGCCAAGGATTTGGCTGACAAACGCCACGGTGTAGTACGCGTTGCAACGCTACCGAGTTTCGGTGCAACCCGGCTGCCAGAGATCATTTTCAAGTTCAAAGGTCTTTACCCCAAAATCTCCTTTGTTTTGCGCGATGCGGTGAACTCGACGGTGCGTGAGATGGTGAAGAACGGCGAGGTCGATTTGGGAATCGCACATCGGGAGAAAATGCCGCCGGAATTGGTGTATACGGACCTGTTCGAGGACCGAATGCATGCGGTTTATCTACAGGATCACCCGCTCTCAAAAATTAAAGCAATCACGATAAAAGCGCTCGCCAAGTATCCGCTTGTGCTTATGGATCAGCAAACGAGCGTGAGGGTGATCGTGGATCAGGCAATGTTGGCGGCCGGTTACACCGCAATACCAGCGTGCGAAGCCACATACATGTCCACGGCGATCGCAATGGTGCGCTGCGGCCTGGGAGTTGCCGTCCTTCCGTCTACGGCGCTCGAGCCGCATTTTTATTCCGAAATCCGTTCGCGACCGATCGAGGATAAGTCGTTGGTGAGACAGATTTGCGTGATCATGCGAAAGAACTCATCGCTTTTGCCCGCGGCCGAGTCCTTTCTCTCCCTGCTGAGCAACGAGTTCAAGGGCGAAAAATAATTTGCAAATTCAACCTTAAATCATCGTCGTTCACTCTTTGCTAACATCTGCGCCGTTTTGCCAACCATCGAAATGCTAAACGAGGGTTGACCAGAATCCGACCTTCCAAAAAACATCCTATTCGAACAACTGCGGATTTCCCTTCGGGCCGCGGCAATAGCTCCTGGCCATCGTCTGACCGCTCCAGCCAATCAATTGGCCGGGTCATTCCGTACGCGCGATAATTGGCGGATAGCGGGCGTTATCAAGAAGAAAATAGGGAGCCCTTGGAACCTTGATTGGAGCGTACGTTCGTCTGCCTTTACGCCGCTTTGCGGAGCGCGATGGACACCTTGAGCCCGACACGTCCTGTGAGATCGAATAACGCGTCCAAGCTGAATTTGTCGATCTTGCCGCGTAGTAGATCATTGAGACGCGGCTGCGTCAGACCCAACCGATCTGCGGAGGCCTTTTGCGACAGGTTCCACCCCCGGACCATCTTTTGCAGTGCACGCATGAGCTGCGCCCGCGCCTTCATGCTGGCGGCCTCGCTCTGAGAGTCCTCGATCGCATCCCAGACACTTGCGAAGGTCTTCATAGTAACTTTCTCCTGATCAGTACTTCTCGGTATCGGTCCTTGGCTAACTCGAGGTCTCCGAGTGCCGTCTTGCGGGTCTTTTTCTGAAATGCGTGCAGCACATAGACTGCTTCAGGGAATTTCGCCACGTACATCAGCCGATACGCGCCTGACTCATCGCGCACGCGGATTTCGTGCACGCCATTACCGACCGCGGGCATCGGCTTCCAGTCATCGGCATCCTCCGCCCTGTACCTTGTCCAACTGAAAGCCAGTCGCTCGTCTCGCGCTTCTTGGAAAGTCTCGCAAATCATCCAAAGAAGAACCTACAAATGTTGCCGGCTTCGAAACTGGTTTATCCACAACCGGATTATATCTGAATCGATATAACCATTTCTAAGTATTTGAGGCAATAGTCGCGGAGGATGTTTCGCCGAAAGCCGAGTGGTTGAACCTCTTTGAATGATAAGGCTTAGCATATCAACCTTTCTCTTGGGCATTCAGTCGGCGATCAGTTGTTGCAGTCTGCAGCAACGCGCCTAGAGGCATGTGTGCGGCACTCGGCATTTCTATGTCGTTTCGTGTTGTAGCCTCTGGGCTGGAATCTCCTACAGTTAGGCTTAAATTCCCATCGCCTGCCCACTCTCGAGCAAGCTAAAGACACGTAGAGATGCGAGGCGAAATAGCGGACAAAAGTTGACCGTGTGGGCACGTTGTCAACGCCGGACGTAAACCTCTCAATTATGGCGGCCGAATTTTGCACACATTTGAGGAAGGCGCCCTCAGTGTGACTTGATCTCCTTCTTTCTCGTTGGTCTTGATGCAGGTTGTTCCTCAGCCTTAGGCTGGATGGCATGCCAGAGATCTGTGTGTTCGCGCATCCGGTAGCTATTGCCGCGGATATTAACGACATGGCAGTGATGCATGAGGCGGTCGATTAGAGCGGCAGCCATGACTTCATCGCCCAGGATATTGCCCCATTCCTCGAATCCTTTGTTCGAGGTTAGGACCGTGGAGGCATGTTCGTAGCGCGCGTTGATCAGCTGGAAGAACAGAACTGCGCCGTCGCGGTTGACCGGAAGATAGCCGATCTCATCGACGACCAGAAGTGCCGGATGACTCAACACTCGAAGCCGCCTGGCGAGCTGTCCCGCGGCTCGGGCCTGCTCAAGCGACTCGATGAGGTTGACGAGCGTGCCGTAATACACGCGCCGCCCTGACTCTGCGGCGGCGATCGCCAAAGAAAGCGCGAGGTGGGTTTTGCCGACTCCTGGTGGCCCGAGGAAGATCACGTTCTCACGTCGCTTGATGAAGCCGAGCTCGTGCAGACTCTCGATCTGGTCGCGTTGGATCGAGGGCTGAAAGGCAAAGTCGAACTGTTGGAGAGTCTTGATGGCCGGCAACCGTGATGATCGCATGGCGGTTTGCAATCGTCGGTTGTTGCGCAGCGAGATTTGGGCTCCGAGTAGTCGCTCAAGGGCTTCGCCGGCGGTGACGGAGCCGCGATCGACGTCGGCGAGAATGTCGTCAACCGCCTCGAGAGCACCCGGCAGCTTCAGGTCAGCCAACATCTCGCGGATGTTGTCGCGTCGTACGGCGTTCATCGTACCGCCTCGGCGTAGACGCTCAATGGGCGACGCTGAACATCCACCTTGTATGCCGGCTTCGGCGCCGCGGGGTTCACCGTGACGCCGTGCAGTCGCGGATATGGCTGGCGAGCAAGGGGTTTTAAGAAGTTGCGCTCATCCCGATCGAAGCGCACTTGCGGTATCTCGTTGGTGGTTCGATGTTCCCGCTGGTTGGCGGTGCGTTCCAACCAACGTTCGGCCTGAGCGTTCAGATCCGCATCGTTCAAGAACGTGCGCCCGTAGAAGAAGCTCTCGCGCACATAGCGGATCGGTCGTTCGACCTTGCCCTTGGTCTTCGCCCGATACGGGCGGCAGGCACGAGGACGAAACCCCCAGTGCGCGGCGAAGCGCAGGAACTCGGCGTTCAACACCAGCGCGCCTTTGCTTAACCGATCATCGCCGATGACGACGGCACGCATCTGATCGAACAGCAGCTCCTGCGGGACACCGCCAAAGGCTTGGAACGCGCTCTCCAATCCGGCGAACAACGTCTGCATGGTCTGACGCGGGAAGAACCGCAGCCACAGAAGCCGAGAATACCCAAGCACCACGACCAGGGCGTATTGTCGGCCCCACGGCAGGTTGAAAGTCGCGTAATCGACCTGGCCCTGAAAGCCCGGCGGCGTCTCGAACCGCCGCACCGCTTCCTCTATCGGGCGCGGCCGGATCTGTCGGACATACTCTTTGATCTGCGTATAGCCGCCGGCATAACCGGCGGCCCGAATCTCCTCGAAGATGCGCTCCGCTGTCAGTCGCGGATAGCTCTGCAGGCGCTCCTGGATGATGCCCCGATAGGCATCGAGCTTGCGGATCACAGGCGGTCGCGGCTTGTAAGTCACGTCCGCATCGTCCAAATCCCGGTCCAGTTGCTCGGTCTCTATCCAGTGGTAAACCGTCCGCCGGCTAACCCCAAAGCGCCGAGCCAGCTCCGTCTTGCCCACCCCTTGCTCCAAATAATGGCGTAATAACACTCTCGTCTCCCGTGAGTACATGGCAGCTCCGCTTGATCGCTTTGCTGCCTAGAAGAGACGGCGCCTACGGCGCCGTCAACGAGTGTGCAATTTTGGGCCGCCGAAAGTGCGCAATGTACGTCCGCCACCCACACACGTGGTAACGAAGCAGGATGTGGCGATGGTCTCGTATCCTGAGACGGCGCTCTCTTTAGAGCGACAGAAATAATACCTGTAGTATTGATCGGCCGCGTGCCGGCGATTGAGATGCCGTCAGTCGCGTGGCTGGCCGGCGCTTTGGCGGCTAATCGCAGCAATCGCCTGGAGGGATTTGAGTGGGTGCCTATCGTTGCTCGGTATCGGGATTCATCGCGCGCCTTAGAAGGCAACTGTCTCCGGGAAGCTATTTTGCTCTGCAGATGGCAGTGGGCGTGACTGTATTGGCTGGAGGAGCGTGGCTGTTCGGCGGCATCGCGGAGGACGTGGTAAACGGGGATCCCATTGTCGCGCTCGATTTGCAGACGGAGCGTTGGTTTCACGATCATCAAACGCCGTGGCTGAATAGAACCCTTTCAGATATCAGCTTGCTGCACGAGTGGCCAGCGGTTACGGGCGCTACAGTTCTGCTCCTGGCTTATCTACTATCGCGCCAAGATTGGCGCTGGTTGATCACCGTTATCTGCGTCGTGCCGGGCGGAATGTTGCTGAATGTGCTCCTCAAGTTGGCCTTTCATCGCGCCCGACCCACCCTATCCGATTTGTCGGCCGCGCTGCACACCTACAGCTTTCCGAGCGGTCATGTAATGGCGGCAACCTTGGTCTATGGAGTCGCGGCAACGTACGTTACTGCGCGACTCGCTGCATGGCGATGGGGAGCTTTTGCTGTTTTCGTGGCTTGTTTTTCGATCGCCTTAGTCGCCTTCAGCCGTATTTACCTTGGGGTGCACTACCTAAGCGATGTGCTCGCGGCGTCGGCAGCGGGGATAACGTGGCTGGCTTTGTGTCTGGTGGCCGTTAACACGTTGTGGTATCGGCGCGGTCGGCGTGAGCACCGAGGCCGCCGAGCCTAGTTCCGAGAGGCGGCTGACATCGCCCCACTACGCGCCAAGGGATCTGCTTTACACTACAGGCCAAGGGCGTTCGCTATTCTGCATCTCGTTGCAGCCATTGGCTTGACGAGTCGCTGTCTCGGGCGCTTCGGCGCTTGCGCTGTTCGGGATTTGGTTTTATGCCATTCACCGGCTGAAACCTAAAAGTCGGTTAGCGAATCATCAATCGTCCCAAGGAACCGGATGAGCCTCTAAATAGCTGCCGACGGCCTCACCCACGGTGGGAAAGAAGCGCTGTTCCCCGACCGTAGCGAACAGTCCAAAGCGTTTCAGCGTGTCCTTAACCGGGTCCTTCATTTCGGCAAAACAAAGATCGATACCAACGCCGGCCAACGTTTTTTCCAATTCACTCAAAACATCAGCGGCCGTCACGTCGATGTTGGTGACCGGTTCAGCTGTCACGACGAACCATACGACCGGCGTCGGCGAAGCGGTTATTGCGTCGAACACCCGACGTCGAAACAGCTCCGCGTTCGCGAAGAACAGCGGCGCGTCCCAGCGAAACAACACCAGCCCGGGTACGATTCGGGCGTCCGGATAGCGGCTAATGTCGTGGTATCCCTTTAAGTCGGAGACGCGGCCGAGCACGGCAAAATGGGGGCGCCAGCCATCCCAGAGAAACTGCAGGATCGCAATGCCGATCGCCAAGCCGATGCCGGGAATGGCCCCGAACACTGCAACTCCTACCATGCACGTGATCGATAACCAGAACTCCCAACGCTGTATCCGATAGATGCGACGCAGGTCAGATATCTCGATGAGGGACACGGCCGATGCAATGACCACTGCGGCCAAGGTAGCCGTGGGGAGATTCCTGAGCAGGTTCGGCGCAACCATCAACAGCCCTGCAACTGTCAATGCCCCCACGATTCCGGCCAACTGCGTCCTCGCTCCGGCTGCCGCGGCCACCGGCGTTCTTGAAGCGCTGCCGCTGATCGGAAATCCCTGAAAGAACGCGACGGCGACGTTCGCCGCACCCAAGCCCACCATTTCTTGATTGGGATCGACGTAGGATCCCGATCGAGCCGCATAGGCGCGAGATAGCACACTGGTGTCCGCAAACGACACGAGCGCCACTGCGATGCCGCCCAGCAGTACGGGAGCGAAGTCGCGCGACGTGATCGAAGGGAACATCATCGCAGGCAGCCCTGGTGGCAAGGACCCGAGGATCACGACGCCGGCGCGCGCGGCGAGGTCGAAAACGGAAACGGCAATGGTGGCACCGATGACGGCGGTCAGCGCCCCGGGTATGTATCGGCTGCGCTTGAGAAACAAAACAGTTGCGAGCGTTCCCATCCCCAGTAAAAGTGATACGAAGTTCATCCGGCCGGTCACAACGGCGCCAAAGAGTGCCGACAATTCGTTGAACAGACCCGCATCCTCGACTGAAACACCCAACAGGGCCGGCATCTGGCTGACCATCACCGTCAGGGCGATGCCGTTCATGTAGCCGTAGCGGATGGGTTTAGAAAGCAAGTCGGTAATGAAACCCAAACGCGCCAAGCCGGCGGCGACGCAAAACGCCCCTGACACCAGGGCCATCATGCCGGCGAGTGCCATGGCGCGTGCGGGATCGCCCATTGAGAGTGGCAGCGTCACGGCGAGTACCAGCGTGACCAATGAGGAATCCGGCCCGAGCACCAAAATGCGGCTTGGGCCGAACAGCGCATACGCAAGGAGCCCGACGATGCTTGCGTACAAACCGCATATCGCCGGCACACCCGACGCAATGGCGTAGGCGATTCCGACCGGTACAAGAATAGCGCTCAATACCAACCCGGCGAAGATGTCATGCCCAAGCCAAGTCATCTCGTAGCGTCTAAAGACCTGCACTCCAGGCAGCCATCTGGCCCATCCGATCTGAGATAATTCACGCGCAGCCTGGGGGAGGCGGCCTGGCAGCATGGGTGGCGTCGGTGCGCTCATAAAGTCATGGCTCTGCTATGCGACGGCTATTCGTGACGAAGCGCCTCGATGGGGTCCATACGCGCCGCGCGCCGCGCCGGGAAGTAACCAAACACTACCCCAATTCCGGCCGAGAAAATCAGTGCCGACAAATTGATCGTGGCGTCAAAGGAATAGGCAACATGCATCAAGCCGGCCAGAAAATACGATGCACCGGCAGCGATCACGATTCCCACCACCCCTCCGAGGGCTGAAAGTACGACGGCCTCGATGAGAAACTGCATCAGTACCTCGCTTTCGAGCGCCCCGACGGCAAGACGCAGGCCGATTTCGCGCGTACGCTCGGTCACGCTCACCAGCATGATGTTCATGATGCCGATGCCGCCCACCAACAGGCTCACTGCAGCCACCGCACCCAAGAGGTTGGTCAGCACGCTCATCGTGCCGGACAGAGTCTGCGCCAGTTGTTGGGTATCGAAAATATTGAAATTGTCGTCATCGCCGCTTGCAAGCTTGCGGCGTACCCTTCTGTGGGTGTCAGCGCGTTCGCGGATGCCCCTGACCCGGAGACGGCACAAAGTCCAATATACTAGACTTATCCGGTGATAATCCAATATACTGGACCCATGAACTTGCAAACCATTGGCCATCTCATCGCGGAGCGGCGGCGTGCCAAAGGTCTGACGCTCACCCAACTAGCCGCTCAAGCGGCGGTCGGCCGCTCAACCTTGGCGGCCCTCGAGGCCGGCAAGCTACCCGAACTCGGGCTTGAACGAGTAGCGCGGCTCTGTGCCGCCGTGGATCTCGTGCTCGAGGCCCGGCCACTGGAACTCAAGCAACCCTTGATGGCGCATCGGCATCTCTCAGAGGTAGCCGGCCGCGAGCTCACCAAGGCAGCTATCGATGACATCGTCACCCGGGGCACTATTAGTACCTGGCGCAAACTCCTTCAAGCGATGAACGCCGATAAGACCGGTCGCATAGCCCGTCGAGTGACTGACGTGGCTCAGGCTCTGGGTAAGCGTGACCCGAAAGCCCGAGCCTTTGCCGCACTATTGCGCAAGCTCCCAGGCAAACCGCACGACGCTGCTGCCGAGTGACCAAGAAAACGGAAATCCCCGACTGGGAAACCCTCCTCGCGCATGCCGCGCTGCTGCAGGCGAAAATACCCGCGGCCATCCTGGTGGGAGGCACGGCCGCGGCCGTGCACGCCGGCCATCGCATTTCCTTTGATCATGATCACGTGGTCAAAGACCTGGCAAAGAACTACGACGCGGCCATTCGCGCCCTGGAATCCATCGCCGGCTGGCACACGCACCGTCGTGTAAAGGGCAAAATGGTGCTGGGGAATGTCAACAAGATCGCTGCCGGACTGCGCAACCAGCGACGCTCTGCGCCGCTCGAAACGACGGAGGTCGTTGTGCGGGATGGGCGCCGCCTTCGACTGCCAACGATTGAGGAGACGCTGCGCATCAAGACCTTTCTCGTGGTTGATCGCAATGCCACCCGAGACTATCTCGACGTTGCGGCGCTTTCCCACCATATCGGCCTGACAAAAAGCGCGGCAGCGCTCGAGCGCATGAACGAACTCTATGCCGAGTTTAAGGACGAGGCCGGCGACCTGCTCACCGCCGTCGTCGTCAAGCTATCACTGCCCGATCCCTATGATCTCACCGATATTGATCTGTCGGAATACAAAGGCATCGTTGCGCCTTGGAATAACTGGCGTGCCGTTCAGGCGCAATGCGCGTCTCTCGCCGCAGCGTTGTTGGCGTCGCCCCGCTTGTAGATGTCTCTGTTGTCAATATCATCATCCCGCAAGGGCTACAGACATGGAATGGAACTTATGAGTCGACCAGCGAAAGACACCGGCGAGGCCCCACGGGAACGTCCTTGGCAGATCATGCTCACCGGTCCCAGTCTCGAGCAAGTCGATGCGGCTACGCGCCAGGCGCTTGAGCGGATTCTCGAACTCCTTACCGAGGTTGGTGGATTGGTGGTACAAACGACCGCCGGCGATGTCAGTGTGACCCGTGATTTTCCGAGCGACTACACGATCCAAGTCGATTGGCTTCTCAAGGAAATCTTCGAGAACAACCCCGCGGTGACTGGGATCAAATTTCTAGGTTCAGAGAATCCGCGCACGGCGACACCCGATGATCCGCATTGGTCGGCCCACGGTAAAGCGTACGCGAGCATCGACGAGGCCGCGGCACGAGGGGAACTGACACCCGCCGCGGCGATAGTTGCCTACCGGCGGCTTGCCAAATCTTAGAGAATCAAATCACCAACGTGCGGCATAACCGTCGGCGTGAAAATGGAAGATCAATGCGGCGAGGTCGCGGCGCGCTGCAGCCCGCTTGAAAACGCGCGGCATCAGCGCGCTTGTCGTCGAGCCTTCACCTGCACGATGGCTTCCTGGCGAATCTCACTCCAATCGGCCGGAGTCAATTCCGTTTCGGCGCTCTGCAGCCCCTCGAGGAGCAGCGTTTCTAGACGCTCTTCGGCCTTCCGCTTCTCATCGGCGCGAATGAGCTCGCGCACGTACTCGCTGGCACTGCTATAGCGCCCGGCCGCGATCTGTCCAGCGACGAATTCCTTGAGCGATTCCGGCAGGGAAATGTTCAGGCTCTGCATCGAAGGCCTCCAGAACTCCATCTTTCTGCCATAAAATAGCAAGAACTGCGATTACGGGCCAATTGGCCTGCGTTGGACCGCCTTCTATCGATGCAACCCCGCGAAACCCGCCGCAGGCTCACTGCGAGAGAGATTTCCAGGGCAGGGCAGGACATCTCAATCGTCTGCGAGCCCCAGCCGTTCTCGGACTCGGCGCAGGGTGACTGGATCCACAGGGGGTTTCATGCGGCGCGCACCGCGCTCTGCCTCGATGACGAGCGCGATGACTTTCTCGCGGCCGTCTGGATCGCGTACTGCCTCGAGCGGCGTTTGCCCGTTTAGCGCTGGAATCTTCTCGGTCACCCAGCTTTCGAAGTGCTCAGCCATCATCTGTTGCACGCGGGCCTGCACCTCAGGGTGCTGCGCGAGCGCGTCGGATTCCGATTCCGCCTCCCGGACTGAAGTCGCTGGGCCGGCGCGCTTGCGCTCGGCCAACATTTTTTCGACCGACTGGATGCGGTCAGCGCGAAGCCGCGCCTCCACCTCCCAGGCGCTCCTCGACCAGGGTCTTGAATTCGTGCGCCCGGCCCGCCGAATTGACTTCGGCCACCAGTCGCCGTCCCTTGATCTCGATGTGGCCGACGATCGTGGAGGGCCAATCCTTGTGCAATTGATTGCCAGCCTTCGTCCAGTTGAATTCCACGCTTTTGAATTCGCCGCGCGCCGTACGCTTCGTGGCGGAGATGATCTCCTCCTCGGACCGGCCTGAATCGAGCGACTTGAGCGCATCGAGCACTTTCTCGGGAGAATCGATGTCGAACACGAGGCGGTGCATCTCCAGCGGCTCACCATCGGTGTTGTGAAGTTTCGGGACTTCAGGATGCAGCACCTTGTCCATGATATCCAGGTAACGCTCGATGAGCTCGAGGTCCCAGTCACAAAGGGTTTGCAGCGGTGAAACGGGGCTCGCCGCGCAGCAATTCCTTGCGAAAATCGATGAGTTCCATCTTGTAGATCGGCGGGATAAAGCAAAGTGAGGAGGCCTCCAGTATGGTGATGCCCTCCGCCGTGACCAGCTGGCCGAATACGATATCGCCGGGTTGCATCCCTTGGGTTGCGCCCGTTCGAGCACCGCCTGTTCCTCGCCTGTGAAAAGATCGCGGGCCTGAAACCCGTGCCCGGGATCGCAGCGCAAAATCTCGTGGAAACTAAAAGGGGCCTTAAGGCATGACCCCAGGTATCGTCGTATCACCGGGTCCAGCCGTGCACCCTTGCGTTCGAGAAAAATCGCGGTCGGACTGCGCTCGTGAAGCGCGGTGTCCGCAACCTCGGTGCTGTAGGGATCCGGCGTCCAGCGATGAAAGAACCACGGCATGAAGACCTGGATGTGTGGGGTCTCGGGATCAAAAGGCTCCTCCGCGCCGGAGAATTCCTCCCAGGCTTCTTCAAGTGCGTCAGGGACCGTACGTTTCGGCCACAAAAGGGAGCATCGTGCTCGCCATGGCAAATTCGTCCAGCGCACGGCGCACCCGCCGCCAGGCGAGCGCTTCCGATGAGTCGGAGGAGCTGATCGCCGCGCGCAGACAACAGTGTTTGTACTTCTTGCCGCTTCCGCAGGGGCAAGGATCATTTCGACCTGGAGTCATGTCCGGTTACGATGCGAAGAAATGCACGCTGTGTACTTTGCTGCGGGTGATGGTTGGTAGAGGCGCGTCTTCGCTTCGTGAACATTTACAAATTTATCTGACATGATCCCATGTTCGCCAATCACGGTGGACTAAGCAACCGCTCGCGGGTTGAGCTAAATTAAGGGGCGGGCGACTTCGCAATGCCAGCTTTTGCGGTCTTGGGGTATCATTATCAGAGAGAGTCGAGTCGCGTGCTGTTGGCTACCGACGCGGCCGTCGTCTCGTAGCAAGTGCAACGACTAAAGCCAATGGCCGCACGAAAAGTACGTCACAATATCCGGGTCGCGCGCGTCACGGCCCGCGCCCAACAGGTCTTCGCTGGACAACCCGCGTATGCCGCGGCTTGGCTGCGCGAGCCCAAGTCCTCGTTGGGTGATCGCACGCCGTTGCAATTTCTTGCCACCGAGTCCGGGGCCCTCGTTGTCGAGGAGCAGTTGGCCGAGATCGAACACGGCATGTTTGGCTAAGGTGATTGTCTGGCGATTCTCAAGGCGGAAGAGTATCTTCGTTTGGGCCGATACGTGGGTTCAACAGGGCGGGCAATTTTCTAGGTCGCCCCTCGCGCTCACTAAGCAAGAAAATCCTCCTCCTGCCGTACGCATGATAAGGCTTAGCTTATCATCCCGATTAAAAATCGCTGGGTGCCTGTGAGGTGGCGCTGCGCCGCGGTTCCTAGACTAAATTAATATCTCCGGTCCGAGCGAGATGGGTAGTGGCAATCCCCCTCAAGACGCCGCCGGTAAGCGCACGCGGCTCAGCATCCCTGCCGCAGTTACCCTCGACATTATGGAGGGCGCGCGAACCGAATTGGAGAAAATCGTTATGGGGACACACAGCAGAAAACAGACTTTTCCGTGAGCGATCCATGGCGGCCGCTGTCTATTATTGGCAGCTCGCTCATGGTCACACAGAAGCTCACGGATCGCGCTGCGTTTGCATGTTCTCTCGGTAACCCTCGCGCGCTTCGCCGATAAACACGAGTAGCTGATCCTCTGGTGAAGTACTGACCGCCATACCAAGGCGCTCCGCCTCCGCCTTAACGGTGCCCGGAAACATACCCCTGGGCATAAACAGCCTTTGCGGAAATTCGCCATTCTTCGCCGAAGCCGACGTAAACATTTGACGCGCCTGTGCTTGCGATGGTTCCTCTTGCGCACTGGGAACTAGCTCTGCGCACAAGAGGAAGCAGCTCGCCGCATCCATGAGGCAAATGCAATTGAATGACCCGTCTTGTTCCGTATGGATGGGCATCTCGTTCAATTGAAATACAATCCATGCCTCATTAACCTGAAACTGATTCGGATGCAGTGCGGAGCCGGCAGGAAAGCCCGACGCGCGTGAAAAATCGCCTTTCTCAGTCATTTTCTCTCGTCCGCCAATCTTCCAGGACTAAACCGTCAATCCGCGTGAATTCACCACCGTTCGACGTGACCATGACGAGGCCGCGACGCAGCGCGGTTCCCGCGATCATGACGTCGTAGGGGCCGATGGGCGTGCCGCGTTTAGCAAGCGCGACACGAACGGCGGCCGTGGCGGTTGCATCTTCCGGCTCATAGGAAAATACGTGTAGGTCCTGTAGCAGGGAACGAATCACCGGCTCGATCTTGTGCGCCCGAGCGGGATTGAGCATCAACCCGTACTCAATTTCCATCGCTGTGACCGTACAGATCGCCGCATCGTCTTTGCTTGTGGCCTTCAGGCGCGTGAGAACGGCTGGAACGCCGCGGGCGAAATCACTTACCACAGTGGTATCGAGTAAATACTTCACCCGAACGGGTCCTGTGTGGGCTCAGTGAGTCGCGCGCGATGCGACTCGAAGGGCGCAAATTTTGGATCACCTTGCCACTGTAACACCGCTTCTGACCATTTTTGAGAGTGGGTTTCCTTCTCAAGCAGTTCCTCCACCGCCTTGCGGATGAGGGCGTTGCGGGTTAATTTTCGGCGCTTTGCCAAGCGCTTGAGCGCAGCCCCGATCTTGGTATCGAGATAGATGTTGAAATTCATCTGGCGATCTCCAGTTACCAACATAACTGCGCACAGGTTATATCAAGCAGGGATTTACCGCAAACGAGGGCCAATAAGCAACGGAATTTGCGCTGCACATGATAATTGGCGGTGATCATTCACAAAATAATGGAGGATGTCCCAACGTCAGTTCCCGTAATAAATTTTCATGTCCGCAATGCGACATTTTGGGATGAACGCCAAGGCTGCTCCAAAATTGAGATTACGATAAGACGTCTACCCCCTTCGTACTAATCACGTTGAGAAGTTTCAGCGACGGACCACTCGGCCGCTTCGCGCCAATTTCCCATTTCTGAACGGTCGAGGTGCTGGTGTTGAGCACTGCCGCAAACACTGCTTGACTCATGCGGGTGCTCGCCCGAATTGCTCGAATTTGCCGCGCCGAGAGCGAGCGGACCGGCGGCACGGTCAGCACATCAAACTCCCGCATCGTTTGCTGGTCGAGCACGCCAATGCGGTTGAGTCCCCGGGCAGTTTCGTTCACTTCAGTCAGGATTCGGCTTTTCTTCATCGGCAATCTCCATCAATTCCTTTTCGGCAACTGAATGTTCAAGCTGCGAAGACGTCATCGAGAGCAATGCGCCGGCCAATTTTTGCAGTGCCGCGAGTTCTCGATCATCTATGTTGGCCTGCTCATTCTTGCCGAAACCGTAGAGTAGGAACCAACGATTCACATGCCTCGTCGCGACCAATATCCGTGCACCGCCGCTTTTTCCGCGGCCCGGCAATGGCACACGCTTCTTGTACACGGAGCCGCCAAGATTCGCATCGATGAGCCCCGCTTCCATCTCGGCGATCGCCTTCACGAGTGCCTTATCCGAGACCTGGGCCTTGCGGCTCCAGCCAGCGAAGGTGCGCGTCTTGAACATTTGGCGCATATAACACCATATCACTGAGTGCTATGGCAGGCAAGTACCTCAGATGCGGTGTGCGAACCCGCTCACGGTTCGAATCCGGTCAGCGCCCACCGATACGCCTAGCGGCTCCCTGAGTGTTGGGCAATAGGGTCCATGAATGAAACATCAATCTCACTCGGCTTCGCCGCTGCCAGCTGTTCGGGGAATGCCCCGATCAGGTTGGTCAACAACACGACGGCAAGTCCATTGGGGTACAGAACGACCTGTGCCTTGGCGCCTCCCGCGGACGTCGGCACGCGGCCGGCGAAGCTGCGGCCGATGATCCAGCCTATTCCCCATATACCCGGCGTCCCATCGTGCAGAGGAAGCGGCCAGCAGAGGGTCTCTATGCTCGCTGGTTCCTTAAGAAGCGTACCTCGTCGCAGCGCGATCACCCATTTGGCCAAGTCTTCGGCAGTGCTATGCAGGCCTGCCGCCGTCTGCAGGCAGGCAGGCCAGTTGATGTGACTATTGGTAATCCGTCCGGTTGGATCCCCGTCGACCGTCACGCACAAATAAGTATTCGCGCGGTTGCGGAGGATATCCCGGTCGTTGCCATAGAGCGTACTGGACATTCCTGCAACGGCGAATTGTCGTTCTGCAATGAACTCGGTGAAGGGCTTACCGCTCAGGCGCTCGATGATCTTCCCGAGAAGTGCGTAATTGGTCTGGGTGTACCGATATCCCGTTCCGATCGGGAATTCGAACGGTGCTGCAAAAGCCTCCTTCCATGCACCTTCTTCGCTGCCGTCGCCGATCAGCGTCACCGAGCTATCCGCCGTGTAGCCCATGATCTCCGGCAGTCCGGAGGTCAACGTGGCGAGCTGGCGCGCGCTGATCGGACCCCAACTCTTCGGGAGGTCATCGAGATACTTAGAGATTGGTGCCGACAGATCGAGCTGACCGGCCTCTACCAGTTGCATCACGGCAATGCCGGTGAACGCCTTAGCCATTGAGTTGATCGAGAACACGGAGCTGTGAGTGGCAGAAACCTGATGCTCGAGATTGGCAAGACCCAGCGCGTCGAGCACCGCAATCCTGCCGTCCCGGACGACCGCCACCTGGAGGCCGGGAATGTTGCGCTCCTTCATCAGTCCAATGAGATATTCCCTCAGTTGGGCTGAGCAGTGCTCGTAGAGAACCTGTTCACTCACGGTTGTGCATCCTTCAAACTGAATCCTGGCGGGGATTGTCGGTTTCAGGAAATCCTATCGTTTCGACGGCTAATTGTGTCGCAGCTCATCTATCGGTGTCAGTAACTTCTGTCTTATTGACGCTTAAGGAGGGCCTGATCAACTGCGCGAGGCATTTCCATCCGTACGCAATTTCGTACAAGACTATGTTGTCGCGGACCTCTTGGCGCTCCGCGACCGCCTGCGCGCCATGCCGTTCATAGAACCGTCGAGCGACGGGATTGTCTCTAAGAACCCATAACCTCGCCGCGGTGAGCGTCCGATTCGTCAAGTGCGCCGCCAGCGCTCTCAACAATCGCGTTCCAACCCCTATCCTTTGGAAGTTCCGCAAGACGTAGATTGCGCCGATCTCTCCGTCAAATCCCTTGGCCTTCAAACTCTCACTGCGCTGCTCACCACATGACCCAAAGCCAATGAGCCGCCTATCTAATTCCACTAGATAGATGACCATTGAACCATGCGATGCCGGCTGCCGCATCACCTGGACCCACGTCGATGCGCGACATTCTACCGACAACGCCGCCAAGATGGCGAGTCAGATCTTCACTGGGCTCAAAACCGCGGCGAAAAGGCACATCGCGGAGAAGACCGCGCAACATTTCGAAGACCGAGATCCAGGGCGATTGACCGAAGAAGATGCGATAGAAACCGGTCTGTGGGCGCATAACGATATTGGCGAGGAGAAGACCGGTGACAAGGCTCTCGGCGCATCTTTATCGGCGGCCACCATTTGCGTGGAAGAGGGCAGTACCGAAAATTGAACTTTCCACTCAGATTCCCGGAGGGTCCGCATCGTCGTTGAAGTGAATCCGGCTTCTGAGAAACGCTGCCAACAGGTTCATTGGCGCGGCACAGAAAAAGGTCAAACCGTGACGGTGAGTTGTCCCTTAATCACGCCCACACCGCGCTATTCGGTACGTTTTGCTTCTTGGGGCTCGGTCTTGTTTATTTCTGTCTACGGCATGTCGCCGGAGACCGATATGCATTTGGCGAGAAACTCGGGCGGCTCTACAACGGCGGCAACCCAGTGCAGTCTTGGTTCGGCCCGCTTAATAGGGAGTCAGTAGACGGAGGAATCAACGGCTCGATACGGCATGCACCTGAAGTCGCACTGCCGCGATAAAGGTGCCGTCAGCGTCATTGAGGTCACTCGTGCGCGCTCGTACCGTTCCCCCGCGATCAGTAACCGATATCACGGCAGAATGGTTGAAGCTGTGGTCAGGCAGTTCACGATATTGGATCCCGAGCGCGGCCGCCAATGAGCGTACGTCTCTTGCGGAGGCCTTGGCAATCAGCCAATTGTCACCCGCAATTTGGTGCTCCGATTTAAAGGCGGTGAGCGTCGCCGGTGAATCCCCGGCTGAATCAAACGACACCATCAGGATTTGCACCCGTGAGCGCTCAAGAGTCGATAATCGGCTCATGAGCTGCTGCAGCTGATGGGTGAGCATCGGACAGACACTGGTGCAGCGGCTATAGAACATGGTCACGATCAGGGGCTTCCCACGAAGAGAAGAGAGCTTGAGGTTTGCACCATTCGCCGCCGTGAGCTCTACGGGTAATTGGTACAGAGAATCCCCCGAAATCGGCTCAACCGCAGGCACGTACACGCCTGGCATGTGGGCGTTCGTATCCGCACGCGTGACCACCCCATCGAAGAGCCAGAGCCCCGCCACCGACAGAGCGCATACCAATTGGGTCGTTGTCATGGGGCGCCTCCGGCGGCGCAGCGAAAGCCGAGACTACGCGCCGTCGAACGGGCCTCGAGAGCGCTCAAAAAAGCGATTCGCATGAGCACCGCATAGTTCTCGCGATCTTTCAAACTAACTGCACCGGCCCCGCAGAATTTGAGCTTGTCCGGGTCGTTTTGATCTCGGCTGTCGGCACTGACAAGAAGCGCATTGAAGTCTTCGACCCATTCCCATACGAGCCCGTGCAGATCCTCGATTCCGTAGAAATTGGCAGGTCCCGACCCAACCCGTGCGAGCGCGTGACTGGCAGGCTGCCCATACCAATTCAAGATTCGCTCCCGCCAAGCCGCATCGTGCCGAGCGTCGGCCTGTGTTTCGCTGGCAGCCGCGACGAGTTCCCATTCGTTCCAGTCGGGCAATCGGCCACCGGCCGCCTCGCAGTAGGCGCGAGCGCCAAACCAACTCACCCGGGTGAGGGGCTGCTCGGGTTCAGCCGCCGGCCCGAGAGACTCCGAGGAGGCCCAGTGCGAGAGGTAGTCTTTATCGGCGAACAAGGCGGGAATACGATCGCGGCGCCACTGCGGGTGCTTGATGACGAAGGCCAGATACTCTGCATTGGTGACCGGCCGGCGGTCGAGGCGGAACGCATCAACATGCGTCAACGCTTGCGCGTCTCCGGCAGGAAGCACGGAAGCGAATTCGCCTCCGCCAATGGAGACCCGCTCCTGGGCGCGGCCGCTGGTGGCCATCAAGCACACCAGTGCCAACAACGCGACGGGCTTCATGCTGCGCTACTTGGCAGCGCCCGGTGGCGGGGGAGTGGCTGCGCGAGCGGCCTTGATCTCGGCGGCCGAGAATGCCGCAGGCCCTTTGTTATTCCAGGAATGGGTCACGAAGGTCAAAATATTGGCGAGTTCATCGTCGTTCAGCTGACTCATCGGGGGCATCACGGAGTCGTATGCCTTGCCATTGACCGTCAGGGGGCCCGAGAGGCCATTGAGCACAATCTGCACCGCCCGTCCTGGTGTGGCGGCGAGCAGATCGGAGCCTGCCAGCGGCGGGAACACTCCCTCGAGTCCCTGGCCGTTCGCTTGATGGCATACGGAGCAGGTGCCATTGAAGAGCACACTTCCCGCTTTAATTTGTTGCTCGGGAGTCAACGTACCTTGCTCGGTCGAGGCCTCTACCTGGCTGACGACCGTCAAGTTGCCGACCTTGTCGCCGAGGTACGCTGAATCGACTTCTTTGCCCGAGTACACGGTCTTATCTTCGGGACCCGAAACCTTCAAGATCGCGAGAGCGCCTTTGTTGAACGCCCGGAAAATCGAGTGATCCACCATCACGAAGCTGCCCGGAACCACGGTGTGAAATTCAGCAATGACAGCGCCACCGGACGGAATCAGAGTCGTCTGAACATTCTCTTGCTGGTGAGTGCCGCCTTCGTACCACACCTTGTCGAAGATTTCCCCGATCACATGAAAGGACGAGACAAGATTGGGGCCGCCATTGCCGATAAAGAGGCGTACCTTCTCCCCGACTTTGGCGGTCAATGCATTGTCCCCGACCAAGGCGCCTTCGCTACCGTTGAAGAGCACATAGGTGGGCTTCTCATCGATGGCCTTTTGCATGTCGAAGGGCTGAAGTCCCTTTTCGCGATACTTGCCCACCGTGTAGAAATCCCCCTGCATCACGTAGTACTCATGATCGACGGGCGTCAATCCGGCGGGCGGCTCGACCAACATCAAACCGTACATGCCGTTACCGATGTGCATGCCAACGGGAGAGGTCGCGCAGTGATAGACGTAGATCCCTTGGTGCAGCGCCTTGAAGGTGAACTGGGATTCATGCCCGGGAGCCGTGAAGCTCGAGGCGGCACCGCCGCCCGGCCCAACGACACCGTGCAAGTCGATGTTGTGAGGCATCTTGTTGTCGGGATGATTCTTCAGGTGGAATTCCACGGTATCCCCTTGGCGCACTCGAATGAAACTGCCAGGGACGCTGCCGCCGAAGGTCCAGAACGTGTAACGCACGCCTTCCGAAATCTCCTTTTCAACTTCCTTGACTTCGAGATCGACGATGACCTTGGCAGGGTGCTTGCGCTGGGTCGGCGGCGGAACGTTCGGGGGCGAAGTGAGTACCGCATGGATGGGAGGACCTGTGGGTGGTCCCTGGTCTCCGTCGGCTTTAGTTGCGGCCGCAGCGTGGACCAGACTCATTATGCATGCGTTGGCGAGTCCGGCCAGCAGCATTCTCGACATCATCGAAGTTCTCATTGTTATCATCTCCAGGTTCAACCGGGTTTGCCGTCCGCGCGCGGTCCCCACAAAATTGGCAAATAGACGCCCACGAATAGGGCGAACGAAGTCGTCCAAAACAGCGCGGACCAAACAACCACCCATGGAAAGCTCAAGCCGAATCCAGATAGACCAAAGACGCGCACCACCGCGGCGGCTGTGAGCAGCAGGTATGCTACGGTGATCAGGGGATGCACAATCAGAGGGCGTCCGGTGTGACCGAGCGATGCGCGAGTCATTACAGCGGTGACCATGGTCGTCAACGCTCCGATCGTCAACGCATGCAGCCAGAAAGCCGCGATGGCATATCCACCGAGCATGGCCGCCGCTTTCAAGCCGAGGCCGATCGGGAGCCACGCATACGCGAGATGCAAGATCCAGACTATAGGTGAACGCAACGTGCGCAAAGTTCTCCACTGCACCAGACGCGCGCCCTGGGCTATTGCGGCGATTCCCGCGAGGGCGCCGGCAACGTGGCTGTCCGGCCAAAAGATGTCGCCGACCGTGACAAGCACCATGGCGACGATTGCGGTCACCGTAAACACCAGTCGCGATTGCACCGCCCCTTGGACGCCCAGTTGGCGCAAAGCTGCCGCCGTGAACGCGGGGACGATCCGACCGCCAATCACCGTCACCAATGTCAATACGACGTCGATCCCAACGTTCAGGGCGTGGTTCGCCATGACCGGGTTCTTGCGAATGAGTGCCACTTGAAAAATAAGATCCGTGAGCCAGAGCACCCCGAGGACAACGAGCAGTACCGCATTGCGATTGCGCGGCCGAAGCAAGGGTCCAGCGACGAGAAACGCAAGCATGGGTAGAAAGGAAAGATCGACCGCGGCTATGAGCGGCGCCGGCCACCAGCCAGAGGTCGCAATCAAAAGGCGAGCGGCCAGCCATACACTGGCGAGGACAACGAGCGGGCGGCCCGAGACGCCCTTCTGACCGGTCCAGCTCGGTACGGCTGTCAGCAAGAATCCAGCGACCGCGCTTCCCAGGAAGCCGAATAGCATTTCATGGCCGTGCCAGAGGGTTGGTGGCCAAGTCGAACCGAGCGACGTTCCGGAGACGAAACTCATCGCCCAAAGGGGCACTAACAATACGGCTGCGATGCCGGCAAATAAGAAGCCAGGCCTGAATCCGTAAGCAAATAGATTGAACTTCATATTGGGCACCCGCCGATGGCCCGACGCGAGACCATCTCAATGTATTCATGATGTCTCTGATGCGGATAAGCAAAGCCGACTATTGTATTCTGATCGTTGTGATCAGCTGCTATGCGTTCAGGCTTTAGCATTCGGAAAGCATCCGCACGGCTTCAGCCTGCAATGCCAGATAAGATCGCTCCCACGAATTCGGTGCGGTCGGGCGAGAGCCATGCGTCGGACAATTGATTCAAGCTGTTGGTTGCGCCCTTCCATGCGAATGAAATCGCCGGCCAAGACCGGGGCGACCCACTTATCCTGGCAGATGCCAGTGCAGGGGCGATCGACATCGATCTTTCCGCAGCCGATGCACTGCCAGCCTTCATCGAGTTCCGCCATGACCTTGATTCAGCGTCCTGTTTGCCGATTCTTCTAGAAGATCTATTTTAGCGGAATGTTATGGTGCAACGATTGCGACTTATACGTAGGTCCTCGGCGCAGGCGTGATATCAATGCATAATCGATGATATGGAGCTCTCGATTTTCAATTGCTCATGCAGCTAACAAGATTCTCAGACTACTCTTTGCGAGCATTGATTTACCTGGCGCAACGAGGGGGCTTGAACACCACGATTGCGGATATCGCGAGCGCTCATCGCATCTCCAAAAGCCACCTCATGAAAGTCATCCAAAATCTCGCCAAGCAAGGCTATGTCAGGACGACTCGAGGGAAGGGTGGCGGAATCTCCTTGGCGCACGCACCCGAGGAGATCCTCATTGGAGAAGTCATTCGGGATGTGGAGCCGTTCGCTCCGGTCGAATGTTTCGTTCCGAACTATGCTGGTGGATGCCGGTTGTATCCCAACTGTGGTATTCGCGGGCCACTTCGGTCGGCGCAACTTCGATTCTTGGAGACGCTCGACGGGTACAGCATCGGTGACGTCATGGGCCGGACTCCCCACCCCCGGGGAAAAACCCAAGCATCGGCGGGTCGCGGAAAGCCTCCGCGGAGTCGATGAGTGAATTCTATTCGCAGATAAAACTGCTGCACATCGCTTGTGTCGTGTGTTCCGGGGTGCTTTTCACCGCCAGGGGTGTGTTCATGTGGGCCGAGTCTCGTTGGGCGAGCGCTCTTACATTGCGGCGGCTATCCTACGTGATCGACACGATGCTACTTTGCTCCGCCGTCTCTTTGGCGGCCATCCTTCATCAGATTCCCTTTGTCTCGTCGTGGTTAACGGCCAAGCTATTGCTGTTGGTGATTTACATTCTGCTGGGTATTTTTGCCCTACGCAGGGGCAGAACTCTTCTGACGCGACAAATGTGTTTCCTTGCGGCGTTGTCGGTTTACGCCTTCATTATCAGCATTGCGATCACCCACAACCCCCGCGGATTGTTCGCGTTCATTTAATCCTGCGCGCGCTGCAACGAATGTTGTTGGCCGGAACCGCCGGCCCTAGTCACTAAGTGCTGCGAAGAGAACTTCTCTTTATCGTGATCGGCGGCTGTCGACACCCATAAGTCATTGGCGATATTTTGAGGAGAAGACCGGTGACAAGGCTCTCGGCGCATCTCATGATAATAGGCGGATAACGCGCGTCACACGGCCGGGCCGGTTCGACAGGAATGGTGGCCGCGCGTATGAAGAAGGTCCAAGAAAAAAGACGTTGATAGGGCGTTCGACCGGGGTTTGCGGGGAATTCTTGCTCTGGACTTCCCATGAGATGTGACATCCTATAGAATATCTACCTATGGGTGAGCTGCGCCTTGTCGTGGATACGTCTGTGATCGTGGCGGGCCTTCGCAGTCAGTTGGGCGCGAGCAATCGCATTCTCACACTCGTTGCTGAGCGGCGGCTCGTACCGTTGGTGACTACGGCTCTGTTTCTTGAATACGAGGACGTGCTCAATCGGCCGGAGCAGCGTTTGGCGACGGGCATGTCTGTGGATGACGTAGTAGGTTTTTTGGTGGGCTTGGCGAGCGCTGCGGAGCCCGTCGAAGTTCACTTCATGTGGCGGCACAATTAGCCGACCCCGCTGACGAGATAGTGCTGGAGGCGGCGGTGAACGGCCGTGCTTCTGCCATTGTCACGCACAACGTCCGCGACTTTTTGCCGGCAAACGCGACTTCGAGATCGAAGTGATTACACCGAGCGTCATGCTCCGGAGGATGAGGAAATGAGCAAGAACACCTATCCATTGAAACTTCCCACATCGGTGAAGAAGGCGGCCGCAGAATTGGCGGCTACCGACGGCGTATCGCTCAACCAATTCATCGCGGCTGCAGTGGCAGAAAAGGTTGGCTGCCTGCGCGCCGCGGACGACTTCCTGCGTGAACGCGCGGGAACGGCGAAACCCGAAGGACATGCTCAAGTATCTGCGCCGCGCACCGAAGGTGGCACCGAACTCTGACGACGTGCCGTAGGGCCGAATCCTGAAAATCCGCTCGACATGCAAATTGCGGCCACAGCACTGATTCATGATCTCACCGTGGTGACCCGGAATACGGACCACTTCGCGCCGACTGGAGCTCGGCTACTCATGCCATTTGCGTAGTCGGTCTGCGCAGTCGAAGAGCCAGCCGTTATTGCGATAAGGCGCATCTTAGCCGTCGTTATCAACTTTGAATTGTCGAGCGGACGCTCGACCGATCGAATTTTTTCGGGTGTGGCTTTCAAAGCGCGCGCATCGCTCGAGTCATGCGGCAATGAATCGTTTCCGATAACCCGTCAGACGCGCCGCGGCAGGAGCACCAAGTCGGCCGCTTCCTCAGGCACCTTCGACCTGCTCTTCGTCAACGCCGGGTTCAGCATCCGATCACTCCTTCGCGCTTGTTGCTGGCGTTCTCCTCCGATGCCGCGGCCGTGGAAAACGACCCCAAACAGTGAGCCTCTGGCGCTGATCTGACTCTCGCAACTCCTTAAAGGATGCAAGCTTAAGGTCAGGTTTTAGAAGTGGAGCAACAGGTAATACGCAAGATGCCCTTTGTTCTACCTATCCGCGAAATTGGCGTTCGTGGACGCAGCATTCGATTTGGGAACCGCTCGCATGACGACTATGACGAGTCTGGACGCCGATCGTCATCCCCCTGAGCGCCTGCGAACATGCAAGATCAAGATGGACGGTGGGGTGGATAGTGTCATCGACCGATCGCGAACGTCATAGCCGGGCGCATGGAATACGTGCGCGACGGAGGAGTGCGATGCCGGAAACAATGGCGCGATGCGTTTGGAATCTGTCTATCGCTTCGTCGGCGTGCGGGACTCGACCTTTGTTCACGCCCCCAACGACCCTGCCAACGCCAATCCCGCGTTGGTCAAGCTCCGCTCCTATCAGGCGCTCGACCTCAATGTGGGGGTGTTCGACGAGCGATGGACCCTGTCCCTGTTCGCCCGCAACGTGTTTGGCGAGCAGGCCTTCATCAGCGGCGGCATGAACTCCGCGACCGTCCTGCAACCGCGCACCGTCGGCGTCAGTCTAGACGCCCATTTCTGAGGAACGCCATGACTGTCTCAAGACAACTCCGCCGGCTGGTGCTGGCCGTGGGCACCTGGGCCCTGCTCGATCTGACCAGCGGCGCCGCCCTGGGCGCCGAGGCAGCCTCGGCCGGCCCGCCGCCTGAATCAGCCGTTTTCCCGTCTCTACGTAGCCGCAAGCTGGAGGTCATGAACCTGCGTTCCAAGGCCGGGCGCGACTACCAAATCGCCCAAGCCGCAGAACGGCTTCGTGGCTCAGTTCAAGACCGGCGGAGCGGACCAGTTTTTGCGCTTCATTCAGGATGAGCTGAAGCCCCATCTGGCGGCCACCGTTCCCTTCAACGTGCAGGCGTTGATCGGTCATTCTCTCGGCGGCTGGTTCACCCTGCACGTCCTGCTCACCGAGCCGGGCGATTTCCAGACCTTTGTCGCGGCCAGCCCGGCCATCCATTACGACCCCTCGGTGCTTGACCAGGCCAAGGCATTCGGTGCGCGGGGGTGGCGTGTTTGGCCGGAAATTCAGGTTTTGTTGAATGGTAGTCAATGAATGCTCGGCTCACACAGGGGATGTCATGGCGCGGAATGCTCAGAAAAAGTTGGTGGTGCCGTTTGGGCTGGATGCGAAGTTGATTCGAGCGCGCTATGCGGCGATGCTGCCGGCGCGCAAGAAGGCCTTCGGCGCCGAGTTCCAACGATTCTCGGAGTTGCAGCAGCTGCGATTCGACACCGTGGCGCAATCGGCCCGTGCCGCCGGCGTCAAGCCAGTGCCCTTGAGCAGGCAGAACCTGGCCCTGGCGAGGCGCACGGTGGCGACGTTGAAACGCTTGCAACCGCATATTCCGCGGCGTTTCCCGCCGGATGTTCCGAGTCCCGTCGTGGCGGGGCCGCCGTACAATGCGTCGGTTCCGGTGGACTTTTCGTCGAGCGGCGAGGTCGATTTCCGCCCCTGGGACGCGGGCCCCAAAGCTGCCACGGGTCAGGTGGGCGGCGCACTCAATACCTGGTCGGGCGGCGTCGGCATGGCCAAGTCGCAGGTGGGTGTTTTCATCCAGGTGCCCGCGCCACCGACACCCGGCTTGCACACGTATGAGGTGGTGGTGCGGGCAACGCTGATCGGCAACTACTATCTGGCGTCACCGCCCGGAGGCTACGCGTCAGCGAGCGCGGATTTGACGCTCGATTTTCTCGACGAGTTTCCTGAACCGCCGTTTGATCAGCCTCATTCGGTTAACCTCATATCGGTAGGGTTGTTGCCGTTCTTGCCGAATCCGATGTGGGATTATCTGAACAACACCAACCTGGCGCTGCCGCGGCCACCACCGCCACAGCTACCGAATCCGTACTCCTTTGAGCAAACCTTTCAGGTCAGTCTGGGTGACGCACCGGGTCCGGTGCAAATCAACCTGGGTGTCACGCAGAGGGTGGCGGCAACGTCGGGCGCGATTGCGGGAATCGACATTGAAATGACGGTGTTGTCGATCGGGTTTGCGTACGTGAGCTAGGGTGGACTTCTTCTGGCCGGGTCGCTGCCCGACAATCAGAAAAAGGGGAGCTTCGATGAACTCAAATTTTTGGTTACAGCAAAGAAATTCTGTTTCTGTGGCTTTACTGACCTTGTCCGCCAGTTGGCTATCGGGCGCCGGCGTAGCCGCAGATGCGTCTGGCGCGCAACCCCCCGACACGGCGATAGTGGCCGACTTCCCTTCCTTGGTTCAGGCCATCAAGGGCCGATGGTCCGTCATGGAAGTGCGTGACAACAAGGGTGCCAAGACGTCGCCCGGGAGAGCAGATCTGGCGGTTGGGTCTCGGTGGGTCGGTCTTAATGGAGGAAGAGCGGATTCCTTCTGAGCAAGGCGTCCAATACGTGCTTGCCCTTCATTGGTGGGACAACGAAACGCATTCCCTCAAAGGCATGCTCTGCAACAACTCTGGCTCAGGTGCCTGCAATGTCGACTCATACTATCGAAGCAAACTCAGCTGGGACGGCAAGCAATTAACCGTGAATCTGGTTTTTTCGCAGGGCCAGAAAATGATGCTATGGCACGAAGTGTATAAAGATTTCACGCCCAATTCCTTCAATCAAACCGGCGATATCGGAGAAGTGGGCGGTCCGTTGCAGCGGGTCGTGAATTTGCATGCCACGCGTGTGAGCACAGACTAGAAGAGTCTTATTGGGAATGATTCGGCGATAGAGCGGCGCTACAACACGGACATGAATGGGGGCACGGGTCGGCCGGCGGCCTGAAGCCACTGCGCCATGGCTGCGACGACCGTGCGTACCGGTGGTTTCCGTGTCATGCGTTCCCGCCAGTCGAGTAGGCGGGGCGTCGCCGGGGTGATCGGAACCCCGTGACGCTCGCCGAATAGCGAGGCCATCAGGAAGGCGATGTCGGCGTAGGAATAGTCGCCTGCGAGCCAATCTTTGGCACCCAGTACGGTTTCCATCTCACGGTAGTAGCGGGCGGCGGCGGCAACGCTTGCCTGTGCGATGGGATCATTCGCGCGGTCTTTTGCGCTCATGAGGCGAATGATGTGGGGAAAGTAGACCTCGTCCGATTGATGCTCCAGCAGCCGCGCCTGAGCTCGAGCTGCTAAATCGAGCGGCCACAGCGGCGGTTCGGGTTGCAGGTCCTCGAGATATTCGAAAATTTGGGTTGAATCGAAGATTTCGACTGGCCCGTGCGTCAGTACCGGGACTTGGGCTTTGGGGTTGATGCGAAGCACCTCCGGGTGTTTGGGTGAGTAACCCTGCGCTCCCGTGTAGGGCACCATGACGAGCTCAAAGTCGAGACCCTTCTCCCGGGCCGCGATCTCAACTTTCGCGCCAAACATGCTCAAGGGGCCGGAGTAAAGCGTCATCTGAGGGTGGATAATCATGGTGCACCGATAAGCCATAAGAGAAACGTTTTGTCGGTTGCTAGGCTACGCGCTTATCCGGCCAGCCGATGTCATCATTCAATTTTGTGTCGAGGCGGAGTGCAGTGGTCAGATTACGAAAATCGTGGATGCCGTGTGAGAGAGAAAACAAGATAGTTTCCGTCGATGGAAAAGCTCCTGCCGTTGCTCATTGTTCGTGCTCTCGTCTACGAAGACGTTTTCCGCGGCGGAGGAATTCAGCTTCGATTTAAAGAATCTCAAGCGTGCGACGTTGATCGGGGAGTCGACGGGCGGCGGCGCGCATACGATCGCGCCTCACCGGCTCGATGATCACTTCGTCATGGAGGTGCCATTCGGGCGGATCGTTGATCCGATTTCGAAGAAGGACTGGGAGGGGATGGAAGTCGAGCCGGACATCAAAGTCGATGCGGCGGATGCGCTCGCGCAGGCGTTGAGGCGGGTAGGGAGGTAGACTCCGATACGCGGCGCAGTTGGCACAAGGGGCTCCTATGGTTACAACGCCAAAACCAAGACGCGGAGCGGTTCCGATGCTGCTTGTCGGCGCGGTCGTGGGCGCTGTTGGCGGCTGGTTGGCTCGCGGCGCGCTCCTGGGTGCGGCGGAGGGCCGTAGCAGTTCTTCGTCCCATAGCGAAGCGGTCGCCCAACCCGGCGAATCAGCGGCCAGCCGCAATTTGCCTCCGAGTGCCGCCCGCGCGACGTCGGTCCCATCGACCAAGACGGTATCCGGCCGCACGGATCTGGCGGGCGGCGAAGAAGCTCCGCTTTACGGAGCGGTCCTGTCAACCTCTCCCGCAATTGCGATCGCGTCGGAGTCACAACCAGTCGCGGCTTCGCCTCAGCCGCCGATGCTTGATGACCTACTCGATTCGGCCAACATTCGTTGCACATTCGGTCCCGGCAATGGAGGTAGTTGGCCGCAAGGTAAACTCACGGTGGGCGATGCGGCCTGGCAGGGCGGGCCGGTGGATTTTCAATCGATCGATATCAAAGCCGGCACGGCGCAAATGCTGGGCAACGTCGCGCGCTCACGCTCCGGTCAGATGCCGGTTACGGTCTCCGCGACGAGCTCCGGGATCAACTTCGCGGGTACAGCAGGGAACGGAACGCTCACGGTGATCACGATGTTCTCAAGATTTGACAATGCGGGACATCACACTGCCGTTCTGTCGATGCACGATGGACAACAGGATATCGATACAGCGCAATTTTACGGTTCTTGCGAATCTACACTGAAACGGCTGAACGCCGGGTAACCTTTAGCTGGATAGGCGCTCAAGCTTGTGCTTACCCCCGTAAATAGGCTGCACCAGGGCGTGGCTGCCATCACTGAGGTGAAAACGGAAGTGAAAATGCCCAGCACCAAGACGTAGGCAAATCCGCGAATGGGGCCCGAACCGAATGACATCAGCACAATGCCTGCGATAAGCGCTGCTTGGCGGCTTTGTGAGTTCCAGCCGATGCAGAGTTAAAAAGGGTGCGGGCCGTCCGCTGAATGCGTAGCGGCGCAGTTCCTTCGGCACAACTCAGTGAGTGAAATAGCGGCGGTTCAAGAGCGCAGCGACCTCAGCATAGTGCTGGTCCAGTTGCGTCCTGGTGGTGTCCAGGAACTGTTTGAGCGGCGCATCGGTTTCGAGGCGCTGCATCACCGCTACCAGATGGCGTTGCTCGTTGAGCGAGTTATAAAACATGAGCAGGGCCTCGCGCTCGAAGGCAGTGCCGGACTTGCCCAAGACCGGGGTGAAATCCTTGGCGAGATCCTCGCCGATGGCCTTGCGCTCGTCGCTCTCGATGGCGGACATGGTGGTCGCATCGAGGCGCATAACGGGATATTGTTTGGAAAGCTTCTGCATGGTGTCGGCCAGCTGCTGGTAAAAATGCACGAGCTCATGGGTAAGGCGCCCCATCTCTTCGGGTTTGTCCTTGAACATCAGCAACCATTTGAGCTTCGGAATGCCATCGGCCTGGTGGTAAAGCAGGCTGTAGCCGATGGACAGTTGCGCCCGTGATGATTTGTCCGAACTAGGCTTCGTGTCACTGATGTGAGCGCAAGCCGCGAGAGTGAGCAGCAGCATTATCCCAATGAAGCGAGTCAAGCTCGTTGACGGAGTCGGGATGTGACTGAGCATCGTTCTTTAATCTTCATGGGTGCGAAAACCGCGACATTCGGATCTGCCGAGCCGCAAAGCATCAGCGGCGCCTCATATAGTGTGCCGGCTTCATGGTTGCGGTTGCAGGACTCAGGGTGCAAGCCCCGTAGGATGAACGCTCGTATTGACCGGAACGGCATCATTCGAGCGGTAGGCGCGTCCCGCACCACATTCCTTAAAATGGCAGCGGCGATAGATCTGGCTCGACCCATCCGCGGCGGGTAAAGGCGGCGCACTAAGGGCAAAATGCGTCTATGGGAGACTTCTGAAATGTCAATACGGCTGTATTGACAAACTCATTAGCACTCCCTATATTGGGATGTGGCCCACGACGCTAAGAGCACGCAGCTGCAAATCCGTGTCTCGAAACGCGAGAAATCGGCGATTCAAGGCGCCGCCAAACGCGCGGGTTTGGACATGTCGACCTATGTGCTTCGCCGGGTTCTGTCAGCGCCGGCGGCCCGTTTTCAGGAACTCATCGGGACCGCCGCGGAGGCGGAGCCCTCCTTCGCCCTGGCGGAACTCAATTCATTCTTATCCAAGTTGAGTGGCGGCGAATTGCGGGATGCGGTGGCGGCATGGCCGATGGTCACGCTCACACCGTACGTTGGCAACTACGTAGCTGCGATGGTGGAGTACGCCTGCGGCCGCCGCGCGATGGCCCCTCCCGCGTGGACCCGTTCAATCGAGCCGTTGATCGAGCCAGTATTTGCGAGCGCCTTGCAAAGCTTAAGAGTTCATCTGCTCATTCACTCCCCGGCACCGTTCAGGCGTCGCAACATATTCATTGATTCGAGCCTCGGCGCGAGGATCTGATGACGGCGCTGACGCGGTCGGATATTCGCCGTCTGTTTGAGCTCTTGAATGAAGAACTCGCTGGCTCATCGACCCAGGCGGAACTCTATCTGGTGGGGGGCGCCGTCATGTGTCTCGCCTACGGTGCTCGCTCTTCCACCGAGGACGTAAATGCGCTGTTCCGGCCAACCGCCGAGGTGCGCCGGGCGGCGGCGCGTGTCGCTGTTCGAGCGGGTCTCGATGAGGGTTGGCTCAACGACGGCGTGAAAGGATTCATGAGCGCGCAGGGGGATTTCGCGCCGTTTCTCGAGATGGATCACTTGAGCGTGATGGTCGCGCAGCCGGCGTATTTACTTGCGATGAAGTGTCTCGCGGTGAGGATTGGCGCCGAGTTCCATGATGAAGAGGACATCCGTTACCTGCTGCGCCATCTCGATGTGCGTAGCTTCGATGCGGCGACCGCCCTCATCGCTAAGTATTATCCGCTGGAGCGATTTCCGCCGAAAAATCTTTACGCACTGGCGGAACTGGTGCCGCGAGAGCGCTGATCGAATGAGCCTAGGGGAATAGGGCGTTTTCGGCCAGAAGCCGTCAGCGAGGGGCTAATAATGCGAAGAAGATAGCGGACATTTGCCGTCGCCGTGTGCAAAATATCGAGTCAAGATGCGGGTCCGAGCTGCGGGTGCTTGCGCCGTCTTTCGAATGCCTGGTTTTGCGGAGGATTGATTTGCAAGGCCAATGACGGGGTGCGCCGGCGGCGGCGAGGCACCGCGCCTTGAACCGCACGGGTGACGTGAACCAGAGCCCCACTGCTGAGCGCGTTCAATTCCTAGCAACAAGATCAATTCATTGCATCGCGTAGGCTGTAAATTGTCAGACAAAAGTGTTGCTAGCGCTATGGGGCCGAACTAGCATGACGCACAATAGTCCCAAGGGAACGAAACGATGGGAAGGAGTGATGCGATCGCCGCGATCATGTTGCGATCTGGAGTAGGTCTCGCCGTTGCTGGAATAGCCATTCTGATCAGCCTGGCGCCGGTTCAGGCGCAAGACGACAAGATGACGGCGATCGCCATTCCGGCCCAGCCAATTGCGATCGAGCTGGGAACCGGAGCGCTTCCGGACGCGAAGGCGCAGGAATCTTGGCACCGCCAATATGGCAGCGTCTTTGCTCGCAACGTGACGATCGCGACGCTCACTCCTTTTCTCCCCCAACCGGGGAAAGCGACCGGCGCAGCTGTGATTATTGCGCCTGGCGGCGGCTTCATGAGCTTGTCGATGGAAAATGAAGGCTGGGATGTCGCAAAAGCGCTGGCGGTCAAGGGCGTTGCGGCCTTCGTACTCAAATACCGGCTGAATCAGACGCCGGCCGATCTGCCTGGCTTCGAACGCTCGATGCAGCGAATGTTCTCCGGTGCGGCCGCCCGGCCGCCGCAGCCGAGCGCGGACGATGCCGCGACACGGCTAGCTCCACAGATTGCCGATGCGCGCGCCGCCTTTGCGCTGGTCCGCCAGCGCGCCAAGGAATGGCATATCGATCCCGATCGAATTGGGATGGTTGGATTCTCGGCCGGTGCGGCGCTGACCTTGATGACGGCGCTCCACGGGCAGGATGCAAAGCCCGCCTCCATCGGGATTATCTACGGCCCTATGGCTTCAGTGACGGTGCCAGCCGATGCGCCCCCGCTGTTCGCAGCGCTTGCTGCGGACGACCCGATTTTCGGCAATTCCGGAAGTGGACTGATCGATTCCTGGCGGGCGGCGAAACGCCCGGCCGAGTACCATCTCTTCGAACAGGGGGGACACGGTTTCGGTATGTACCCGAAGGAGACGACCAGCACCGGCTGGTTCGACTCCTATGTCCGCTGGATCGGCATGCATGGCATGCTGAAGCCGGCGCATTGACCAATAAAGCCGACTCCCCAAGACTGAAGTTACGACGTTATCGGCACTTGTTTCCGAGAGTATTCTCAAACCGTGAGTTCCTCCAAACTGCCGTTGGCGATGGGCAGCAGAGGGTCGGCACGAAACGATGAGTGGCCAAGATCCTAGCGTCAGGCCGTAGTCGGCCAATAGCGGGTGGTGAATCTCACCTACTCATTGTCATAAAGCCGCCATCGATGTTCGTCGAAATGACTGTATCGCTTGCGGCAGCACCGCCGCGGGTTACCACCGAGGAACTCAGGCGCGGACGGCGAAAAGTGGTTTTTACGGAGTGATCACGCGCATATTGGGTGGCCGCGCGTTCGCGGTGCTAGAGGCTGCCTGAATGAGCGTCACCACAGCGAAGCCAACCCGAGACCACGTCAAATGGTTCCGCGCCGACCCCATATATGAACATTGGCAAAAGAAATGCGCGCCGCGAGGACCTTTTGCAAAAGCTTGGTATATTTTCTTCTATCTACTGCCAGGAATCGTCGCGTACACCGCGATTAATGTTCGGCCGGTGTATGCGTTCTTCGTCGAGTTGACGGGGCTGTCCGGAAAGAATTGGCAGTTCTGTGTCGTGATAGCAATTACGTTTGGCTGGCACATGTTACTACCAATAGTTGTGCTCAACCGCGCCGATCATCTTTCGCCCCGTCAGGCGCTTTCTTACATCGGCCTCGACCGGGTTGACTGGAAGAGCGTCTTTGTCGCCGTGCCGATAGCTTTCAGTGCATGGCTCGTCATATCCATCCCATACATGCACTACGTCGCACCGTCCATCAAGGCGTGGACTGAAGGCATTGCCTGGATGAAGATTCCGAGTTACAGCGTGTTCCAGCCCGGGCCCGACAGTCTGTTTACATACCCTGGATGGATGTTGGCGATATTTCTAGTCGGCAATTTCATCGGCGAAGAGATGTACTTTCGTGGCTACCTGATGAAGAAGACCGCCTTCCTGGGAGCCTGGAACTGGTTGGTCGGCTCCGTATTGTTTGCGATCTACCATCTTTGGCAGATCCCGCAGACTTGGCCGCTCATTCCGCTGGTGGGCATTTTCGGAGCACTGATGCAGGTCCGAAAAGACCTCTACTCTTGCGTACTCCTACACGTCCTTATCAACCTTGCCTGGCCGCCGTTGATGATGATTGCGTCCGCCTCGATCTGGAAGTGACCTCGCTTCGGTACTGCGAGGGGCTCCTGCAAATATATGGCGCTTTGGCCCGAGTTATCGCACCGCTTGGGAAGCCGTAAAGCGGACCGTCATGAGGGACTGTTTCGGGTCGATGTGAGACACCGGGCTGTTGGCGGGCGGCGAGCGAGCTAATAGTATTGTCGAATTGGATTGAGAGTTTTTCTCCGGGAGGTATGGTCATGAGCAAACTTGGAGAGTGCTTCGCAACCGCACTACTGGCTTCCGTAATGTCCGCATCCTCGGCATTGGCCGGTTCGGTTGCTCCGTGCGAGTGGGTGACGCTCGCGCAAGTCAAGGCGGCGACGGGAGTAGACATGAATGCCGGCACGCCGATATTCGACACCGGCTGCAGTTGGCATGGTAGTGCTGAGCGTGTGGACGTGACACTGTCTTTTCAGCTAGCGTCAAAATGGTGGGCTGCGATCAAGGCGCCGGTCTTTCCCTATGTCAAGACGCCCGTCTCAGGTATCGGCGATGAAGCCATCTATATCAAAGGGGGAAATCTCGTTTGGCTCTCGGTCAAGAAGGGCGACCGGATTTTGAACGTCAAAGTTTATGGAGTGAACGACGAAGCGAAGCAGAAAACGATTGAAAAAGCCCTTGCGCAGGAGGCGCTTCCGAAATTCTAAAGGGAGCTGTACAAATGACTTACAAACCTAGCGGCGGTTGCCACACGGAAGTGGCAACGGAATCGAAAGTGCTCGGACTGAGATTCCGGAAGGAGAGTCGGGCTCGCGCGCCTGTTACACGCGTCTGTCTCGCCGTGCCGGGCGAGGGCAGGAAGAGCCCGAACGGCCCGGCCGACGGAGATACTGATGCAGGCGGGGAGATGGAAGGATACGAGGATGCCGATGCGGTATGGGGAACGCGTCCTTGCTGGACGAGGAGCAATGGCTCGCGCAGCTAAGGCACAAGGACGCGGATGATTGTTGCCACATGCCTCATAGACTGCAAAGTATAAGAACCCATGAAGTGAATTTATGACTGAGTATTTCCGGGGTAAACTCAGCCATGTTTAACAAGCCTATGCGGTACGTACCACTGGCCCGGATCTTGGCAGCATCAGCGCCGGAAAACTAGCCGACATCGACGCGCTCGAAGCCGATCCGCTGAAGGACATTCACGCGCTGCGATCTCTGGATTTCGTGATGAAGGGAGGCGTGGTGTATAGGAACGACCGGGCCCGGTTCATGGCGCAATAGGCCTTCTCTCGAGGACACCTTTATGATCTCCCTGTTCCGTATCATCGCGCTGCCGGCACTCATGGGAATCGCGCTTACCCCGATGGGCGCGCGTGCACTCGGCTCGCCGGACTCCCCGGCGACGGCTGAAGAGCAGAAGCTCGATGCGTTGTACGAGGCCTACTGGCAGGACTGGTTGGCGCTGAACCCGCACGAAGCCTTGGTGCAAGGAGTCACCCGATACGAAGCAAAGTTCGACGATTCTCTCGAGGACGGCTGGCTCCGCAATGTCACCTCGATGTTGAAGCGCTACCAGGCCGCCCTGATGACATTCGATCCGGCTCCGCTGCCCGAAGACGCCCGCATCAGCTATGAGATGTTGAGCTATGAACTGGCGCAAGCGCTCTCCTATTACGGCACCGACGTGTATGAAACGGCCCGAATGCTGCCGATCAATCAATTCATGGGACAACATACCGCGTTCGCGCTCGATCAAGTCGGGATCGGGATCATACAACTTCAAGATCCGTCGCGGACTACGATAACGCCTTGACGCGTGCCGACAATTTCGCGCGGTGGACGGACGATGCCATTGCGCGCCTGAAGGAAGGAGTGAGCCGGAAGGTCGTGCTGCCACGCGTCGTCGTCGAACGCGTGCTGCCCCAGCTTCACAATTACTTCGGGCTGCCGCCCGAGAAGACGGATTTCTGGCAGCCCATTACCAAGTTCCCGGCAGACATCGCGGCCGCGGACCGCGAACGCCTGACCGCGGCCTATGCCGCAAAAATCGCCACGGTGATCGAGCCGGCCTATCGAAAACTTTACGCCTATCTGCAGGACGAATATCTTCCGCATGCCAATGCAACGCCGGGATTGGGCGCGTTGCCGAATGGCGCAGCGCTCTACGCCTACGACGTCAAAGCCAATACCACCACGTCGATGACACCCGCCGAAATCCACGCTCTCGGGCTTTCGGAGATTCAGCGGATCACAGGCGAGTTGGATCGAGGTGCGCAAGACCGTCAATTTCCGGGGCTCACTGCAGCAATTTCGCGCCTCGGTACGTTCCGATGCGTCGCTCCATTTCCAAAGTCCCGACGAGGTGATTCCGGCGTATCAAGAAGCCTTGAGCCGTATATTGCCGAAGCTTCCCGAGCTTTTCGACGTATATCCCAAGGCGAAATTTGAAATCAAGGCGCTCCCGGATACTGCCAAGAAATACCAGGGCAATGGAAACTACCAGCAAGCCGCCGCAGACGGCTCGCGACCCGGAATCCTCTGGATCAATATCTACGCACCCGGTATCAAGGATAAATTCATCGTCATGACGACGACGCTGCACGAAACCTACCCTGGCCATCACTTCCAGACTTCGCTGGCAGCGGAGATCAAGGGGCTGCCGGCGTTTCGGCGTTTCACCTTCTTCAATGCGTATGGCGAGGGGTGGGCGCTCTATTGTGAGTCCCTGGGTAAGGAAATGGGGCTTTTTGGCGATCCCTGGCAGTATTACGGTCATTTGATGAACGAGATGCTGCGTGCCAGCCGACTGGTGATCGACACCGGCATTCATGCCATGGGTTGGAGCACCGAACAGGGCATTGCGTGGATGATGCACCATTCGTCGATGAATCACGCGCAGGCCGCGGCCGAGGTCGAGCGCTATGTCGCCTACCCGGGGCAGGCCCTGTCCTATAAAGTCGGGCAGCTCGACATCGCGGCGCTTCGGGCCAAGGCTGCCAAAGAGCTCGGGCCGCGATTCGACATACGACAATTTCACGATCAGATTTTGCTTGGCGGCAGCATGCCGCTAGCCGTGCTCGACCGGAAGGTGGACCAATGGATCGACCGCACCAACGCAGCCAAGTAACCTGATGCGCCCGCTCCGATGCTCGAGCCGGTTGGGAAGTGCCGTGGCCGCAGCTTCATTCATGGCGGCGTTCGCTCTGACAAACGGCGCCTGGGCGGCGAACGAGGGGTCCCCGGGCTCGAAGACATCCACATGACGACACTTGCCAATCGGCCCCACAGCGCTTTGCTCGTCATCGACATGCAAGAGGCGGTCATCGAAAAGGCGCATATGCGCGAAGCGGTGGTGGCGAACGTCCGATATCTCGTTGAAAGAGCCCGTGGCGAGGGGGTACCCGTGCTGTGGGTCCAGCATCACGACACCCATATCGTGAGGAGCAGCCCGGGCTGGCGGATCGTGCCTGAGCTCAAGCCAAGCGAGGCGGAACGGTTGATCGAGAAAAGCTATGGCGACGCGTTTGAAGAAACGGCGCTCGAGAGCGAGTTATTCCAGTTGGGCGTGGGCCGGCTCATCATCGTGGGCGCTGAAACGGATGCGTGCATCCGCTCCACGCTGCATGGCGCATTTGTCCGCGGATACGATGCATTATTGGTCAGCGATGCCCACACGACCGGCGACAATACCAAGTGGGGCGCGCCCCCGCCGGCACAAGTGATTGCTCATACCAATCTTTACTGGATGTACCAGACCGCGCCCGGCCGGACTGCCGGTGCGAATGGCACTGATGAGGTCGAGTTTTAAAAGCGGGGCTAGGCAACTGGCGGATGTCCAGCCACCTTCATGTGTACAGTGTATACTTTTCGGTGTACACTGTACGCTATGAGCAGAGATCGGATCTTCAGTGCGGCCAAGACGGTGCTCGAGCAGGAAGGCATGCATGGCTTAAGCATGCGTCGGATTGCGAAGGAGTCCGGCATGTCGCCCATGTCACTGTACCGTCATTTTGCCGACAAGGACGCGCTACTGAACGCCTTGATGGACGATGGACTAGCCGCGTGGGAGCAGCGTGTGCGCGCCATTCCCACCAAGAGGCCGTTGCCGTGGCTGGAGCGAATCGCTGAGGAGTTTCTGGCCTTCGCACTCGAGGAGCCGCATCGCTTCGATGCCGCATTCTTTCTGCCCGCGCCGGAAGCCCGTCGGTATCCGGCAGATTTCGCAGCCGGGCGCTCTCCGGTCATCGCCATGACGGTTGGCAAAATCGAGCAGGCTAGAGCGGAGGGTGTTCTTGGCGACATCCCAGCGCTCGATGTCGCTCTGAGCTATTCCGCCCTGGCCCAGGGGCTGGTATCCATGTATCGCGCCCGGCGTTTCTCGGGCGAACCTGAATTTACGGCGTTATATCGAGCGGTAATGCGACAGTCGCTGAAATCCTTGACGATCGAAACAAAGCGGAAAGCCAGATGAGAGCTCTGTTGGTTGTATTGTCAGGCGGCGCGCTCTTGTACCTCGCGCTCGGTCTTAATGACATGTGGTTCCTGACCGGGTTTGCGCTCATGCCGATCTTATGGCTCGCCTATACGGACGAGCCGCTTTGGCAATTAATTGTCGCAGCGCTCAGCGTGTGGCTTGCGGGACAGATCTATGCCTTTCAATGCTACGGGTCGGTCTCGCCGTTGCTGATTTTGTCGGGGTTGCTGGCCTTAACGATTGCGTTTCCCGTTGCGATAGTCTTCGCACGAGTCGCACGGCGGCGCGCTTCGAGGCTGGCAACGCTTTTCGCGTTTCCCGCGTGCTGGACTGCATTCGAATATCTGTACGGATTGGTGGCGCCGAATGGCAGCTACGGCTCCTTGGCATACAGCCAAATGTCGGCGCCGCTGCTGATTCAGTCAGCTTCTCTATTCGGCATGTACAGCATTACGTTTTTGATCTGTCTTTTTGCCAATGCCCTCGCCATGGCGTTGCACAAGTCATTACGCTCGAATCGATTGCTTGCGCTCGGGCTGGGTGTTTGCGCAATGGCCGTTGTGTTTGGTTGGGTACGCTTATCGCGGCCGCAGCCGGGTGGGGTCACGGTCGGTGCTTTCGTCGGTGCGGGCGCAATGCTCGCAGCGTCTAACCGCGACTCGCGCGATTCCGCGGTCAAGATCTCGACCGCTTATGCGAACGCGATCAGGCTGGCAGCAGACAAGGGGGTGCAATTCGCGGTGACCTCGGAAGGAGGCATCCAGTCCAGGCGAGACTCGCGAGACTCGATTCTGGCGCCTCTGGTGGCCGTTACGCAGCAGACCGGAGTGCAAATTATTGCCGGTGTTGGTGAGGTTAAGCCGCCTGCCGATTTAGCGTTTGCGTTGCAGCCCAACCGGGAGCCGCGCGTTTATGCCAAGCGTCACCTGGTGCCTTTCCTGGAAACAGAGTACACGCCCGGTCATTCCTCTGGTTGGTTGGGCGACGGACGAGCGATGGAGATCTGTAAGGACATGGACTTCCCCCGCACTCTCCTGGCCGATGCGCAGTACGGCATTCGTTTGGTGGGAGTGCCGGCGGGCGATTTTGGTAAAGATGCGTGGCTGCATGCCAGAATGGCGATCATGCGCGGAGTCGAGAATGGCTTTGCGGTGGTACGCGCGGCGAATGATGGGCTTCTGACCGCCAGCGATGCCGAAGGGCGTGTGGTTGCACAAAAACCTTCTGCCGCGTCCGGCATGACCGTACTCATCGCGACCCTGCCTCCGGGGGCGGGCTCGACGCTCTATGTTCATATCGGGGATACATTTGCCTGGTGCAGCGTCATTTTGTTTCTGGGAATCGGTGTATTTTGCGCGAGGCCGGAGAGAGCGCCGAGACCTTGATCGCCCCGCAAGCAAGCGACCGAATTGTGGTCAACGGTGTGGCTACTTGCCGTTGCAGCTGTTGGGTATTCAGCGCTTCCCGCCTCACCCCTCGCTTGCGCTCGGGGCCGCCCTAAAGGTCGTTTGGCGACGATGACTTCGCCGCTGAAGGGCGTCCGCCGACGAGATCCAGGAGGTGAGATCGGATGCCTTTTCGACGAGATACAAAATCTCGTCGAAGCGATCGAACGCCGGACTACGGATGGTCCGGCAGGGCCGCAGCGTAGGCAGGAGCCGAAGCGTAGCGGTCGGAGTCACGCCTCTGGCGCGTCTGCCTCGCCGTTGTCGAGCGAGGGCACGGAAGCCCGAACAGCTCGACCGACGGAAGAGGGACGCGGCGTACCGCTCGGCGCTGTCGCGCCAAGAGGGCCTGTCTATCGACAGGCCTAGCCACCAGGGGCGAAGGTCCGTGTGGGGCGCGATTGGAGTCCCAACTTGCAAAGGACGTCGCAAAGGATTATTGCCCGGCCGTTGGCCTCGCCTTTCAGGCCACCGTCGACAAAGTCTCCGGTGCTGAACACGGATAGGCATCCGTGTAGTCGGCGAAGCGCCTCACCCGATAGACATCTAGCTCTATGAGCCAAATCCACATGCCGGCGCCACAGCATCTTCCATCCGCTGAATCCTCGGCGGTGATTTCCATTCGCTGCCTATTTGTGCGCGTAGAGCTGCTTCACGGCCAGTACCAAGAACATGAAATTGGTTCCACCGCCGCCCAAAACGTATTCTGTTTGCTGCCAGAAATACGGCCACACTTTCAGTTCGGGAAGGTCGGGTCGGATCAGGGCCGTGCCGGAAATGACGCCGCCGGGAATGTAGGTCCAGTCGGCGCGGTTGAAGCCGTACGCGACGGTTGTCGAATGGGCGCCGACGCCGCTCACGAACGACGCGTTATTTTCCCCTGGATGGACACCGAGATCAAAGTTGAGTGCATTGACGAAATTTGACACGGGCACCAAATCGGGCCAGCCCTTGTGAAGCAACCACTGCTTCACACCGAATTCCTGAATTGTCCATCCGGCGCCCCAGATGTCGGGCATGTACGGGACGCCGTAGGGCGAGTCGGCTTTCGCATGGGCAGCAAGCCCAACTTCGTAGGCAGCGACGGCGGCCTTCACGTCGCGCACGAAATTCTCGTCCCGCACCCTTCCGATGACTGCGGCCACACTCCAGCCGGTCCGGTCGATATGCGAGATAATTTCGGGCTTCAGACTCAACAGTTGATCCAAGTAGCGGGGTTCGCCGGTGCTGAGGTAGAGCTCAGCCATCGCGAAGACCCGGCTTTCAATATCGGTCGCTCTGGAAAATGCTCGGTCGACAAGCGCGCGTGCCGTGGCGAGCGCGTCGGCCGCGACAGCGGCGTTGCGACTTCGCATGACGCGTGCGACGGTGGCGAGCTGCCCTGCGACCATGATCTCGCGATTGGGATTGTCCTCGGTGAATACCAGCCGGTCATCCGCGGGGATGGGGACACTTTGGAAGTAATTGCCCAACCCGTCCACAGGTTTGCCGATCACGTTGTCGGTCGAGTTTGCCGCCTCACCGAGTAAGGTGTACTGATGCAGGGTGGCGTCTTGCAGGCCGCGATAGAGCCGACCGAGCGCGTGATAACCGCCGAGTACGGTGAGCAACCCGTGCTCAATCTGTTGCACAGCGTCGTTCTTGCCGTCGGGCTGATGGATGAGGACGAGCTTCTTCGCTTCGTCGATGGTCGTTGCGTCATAGTTGAGCCCGAACTCCTCGACCATCTTCGCGAGCAGCCACGTCGTGCCCATTTGGCTTTCGATGCGCAGATCATAGTCACCCGCGTCATGCCAGCCGCCGGCGTCGAGGCCTGGCACGTGCTCCAGGGGCTTGTACTTGGTCAGCGTGGAGGAGCCCTGCACATAGCCGTCAAAGTGATTCAGATTGACGGGAGCCATCAATGCATCGTCGAGGTGGTCGAGGCCGTGCCAGACACGGTATTTTTCCTCCACCCGCATGTGACACATCTGAACCGGAAGGAAATATTCCAGCGTCGGCTGCCAGACGTGGCGATCGAAAACGTCATCGCCGATCTTGAAGGTCTGGCTTACCGCCTCCCCATAGGCGATCTGATACATGCCTGGTGTGGTTATGTCGGAGAAATTCCAGGTGAGATACGCATAGCGCAGGAAGCGGCCCCAGTTTTCGGGCTGGCCAGTCTTGACCTCCACTTTGCCGCCGGATGTAAGGCGGTATAGATGAACCGTCTGCAAGCTACTGTCTGTCGGATCCTGTTCGATCACGAGCTGCTTGGGCTGCCGCGAGTGGTAGCCGATCTGATTCAGCTGTAGCACCGGCTGATATTTCCAACCGGGAATGACGTTCGGCGTTACCGTCCACTCAATCGCATTGCTGGTTGCGCCCGCCGGAATCAGCTCGCGGACGATGAACCAAGCGTTGTTCAGATTACCGCGTCCGTCGAGCAATGTCAGATCGCCGGCTTGGCTGTGGATGCTCAACCGCTGGCTGTCGCTCTCCGGCGCAACCACCAGTGTCTTTCCGCGCGCGAGCGGCGAGGCAATGGCCTCGCCGTTTGCATCGGGTGTCATGGGACCATCTGCCTGGCGCGGGAAAATCCCGGAACGTTCATCGAGCAACCAAGACTTGCCGAACAGATCGCCCGGAAACAGCTCGAGATTGAAGCCCACCTTGCCGACGTATTTGGGCGGCAATGGCTGGTCCAGATCGACGCGAATACGAAAGCTGTCGCCGTCCAGGGGTGTCACGCTGACGGTGTATCCCAGTGCAAGATCCGGATAGATGATCGGATTGAAGCCCGTGCGGTCCTTGCCGGTGTCTGGGAAGGAGAGATGCCGCGACACTGTTTGTGTTTCCGCGTTGACCGCACGTTCCCCCGTCGCCGGCATAGGCGACCACTGGCCGGGCGAGGCCTCCAGCCTGAGATCGCCGTTCGCGGCGACCCGCACTCCGTGCTGAATGATCGTGACTCCTGTCTGATGGCCGTCGGGATAGTAATCACTGAACGACATCACGTTGAGCCCGGGCTCAGCGAAATAACCTTGTTCGTTCAGTTTCAGATTAGGCGCGCCGCGCGCGGGAGTGGTCAGCGCTGCGATACTCGACCAGAATGTAGATAACAGATCTCATCGTGCTCCAGGTCGGTTTTGTTGGAACGCGTTACGTGGGTCAAAGGCTTGCTCAGCATCGAGCGGCTATGATAGCGCTATCATTTTGACGAACGCCAGCTTGGCGAGTGGTTGGACCTGTTTATGCCGGGCACGGGCCCGCCCGGCGAAAGCCCAATGCAAGGATCGCCTGAGGAAAAAGAAAAGCAAAGATCCGGCCCAACGCGCGCTGCCGATGATGGCCCGATGAAAGCTCGTTAAGTAACAGCCCGGCCGACGAAGGACTGCTGCTTTTTGTGTTCGGGCCACGGCAAATGCCGCAGGGGCTGGAAGCGCGCGGACGGTTTAACGGCAGATTTGCAGAAATTAAGGATGATTGGCGGAGACGGAATCTATTGCTAAAACTGCTAGAATCGCCGCGGCCAGCGCGGGGCTGACATCTTGGAGAATGAGCAGAGAACATGGCAAAACGCGACGTTAACACCATTCTCGCCACCCCCGCGTACCCATTCATTGAAGCGGCGCACTACCTCAATATCCCCTTGAGCACACTGCGGGCTTGGTGCTTAGGTCAAGGACACGGTGCGGGTAAGCGTGCCTTTAAATCCGTCATTCGTCTGGATGGCAACGATCGGCGCGCGTTGTCATTCTTAAATCTTGTTGAGGCACACGTGCTTGCGGCAATTCGTCGTACGCATCACGTGCCGTTGCCAAAGGTGCGACTAGCACTTTCTTATGTCAGTAAGGAGCTGAATATTGATCGACCGCTCGCTAAGGAAGATTTTCAGACCGACGGTATCGACCTATTTGTCGAGAAGCTTGGATCGCTGATTAATGTGGCCGCGAAGGTCAAACTGAAATGAAGGAACTCATTCAGGATCACTTGAAGCGCATCGAGCGTGACACGACAGGTCTTCCGATTCGCTTGTTCCTATTCACCCGTAAGGACGAGATAAGGAATCAACCCTCGCCAGTGGTCGTCGATCCACGTATAGCCTTCGGCCGGCCGGTGCTGGCAGGCCGTTCGGTGCCTACAGCTATTTTGGCGGACCGGTTCAAGGCTGGCGATACGCTGCAGCAACTCGCAGAGGACTATGACACGTCGTCGCAAAACATCGAGGAAGCGCTCCGCGTCGAGCTCGATCGCAAAGCGGCTTGAGTCGGCGGTCTTCTACCTTGATGAATCAATCTACTCGCGAATCCTAAGCGAGGAAATGGAGCGCGTCGGCATGACTGTGCGTCGGCCCCGTGTTGACGTTTCCGCCGGCACTCCCGACGCTATTTGGCTCGCGACCGCCGGGGAGCAGGGCTGGATCGTGCTCATGCGCGATCAACGCGTGAAGCAACGAGCACTTGAGATTCAGGCGCTTCGCGATGCTCGGGTGGGCGCCTTCGTGCTCACAGCCGGACAGGCGACTGCGCAATCAAGCGCCGTGGTGATTCTGTCAAAGCTCCAGAAAATCCTGAATATCTCTAGGAGCGAGCGAAAGCCGTTCCCTTACACCTTGGGGATAAGTGGCGCGCTTGCGAAAGTAGAAATTCGGTGAGACTTCGTGTATTCATAAAGCGTGAATTAGGCCGATCCAGGCTGTCGTATGTGTTCGGGTGCTGACTCGATCGCCAATTCGCCGGATTGCTCGCGAGCGCGATTGCAACACCGGAACTTGTGTGGCCGCAAACGATAAGCGGAAGCGGCAAGACGGTGCTGTATTCGGGCGTGGGGCCGATGCTTGGCTGTTACGGAGTCCGTGTCGAGGCGGATTCGTTGGTGAAGCGAGGCACAGTTGAACTCTCGAGCAATGTGCAGTACGCGTGGCCCTATCCGTCCCGGTCCGTTTGATTTTAATGAAGCTCTAATGGTTGGAGGCCAAGCTGGTGGCGCGTGGGCGCTGGGACGATCATGATGTGTGGCGGGCGGCGTTCGGCAGTCGAATGGTCACATCGGTGAGTGCTAAGGAGGGTTACATGCCAAGACCGTACCTCGCAGTTCTTCTCGGCGCGACTCTGCTGTCTCTCGGCGCCTGTGGCACGACCACCTTCACCTCGACCTGGAAGGCGCCGAATGGGCAACCCGTCAGCCCGGCGGGCAAGACCATTGCGGCCGTATTTGTCTCGGACGATGAGCGCAATCGCCGTGCCGCCGAAGATGCGCTCGCTAAAGATCTCAACGCGCTCGGCGCCCATGGCGTGCCTGGCTATACGCTATTACCGAACCCGATACCGGGAGATCCTAAAGAGACGTTCGCGCGCATGAAGAAAGCGGGCGCCAACGAGGTCGTCATCATGCGGGTTGTCGGTGCAGATAGGCGGCCCGCGTTCACGAAAATCGACGTGTCGAGCTTCATTGGCACGGAGGAACCCGGGAGGGCCAATTGGGTCAGGGACTTCAATGTGAAGAACTCCGGTATCGTCGTTTCGGTGGAAACTCTGGTGTATTCCCTGGACCGCGACCAGCCTCTGTGGTCGAGCACGAGCCGCACCACGAATCCGAAGAACATCGGTGGTCTGGTGAAGGAAGTTACCGATGCCAGCCTGCGGCGAATGGCGAAGCAGGGGCTCCTTGCCCGTCAGTGACGGTGCGCCCTTAAGCGCTCACTTCGCGGCGGCTAAGTTTGTGGGGCCTTACGACAGCTGAGCGAGCCTGCGCATTGCGGATTTGTGCTATTTGTAGCACACAGTATCTGTGAAAGAAGCAGGCATCCGCGAAGCGCGACAAAACCTGACCGCGCTGATCGAGGAGGTGCGAAAGGGGCACGAAGTCACCATAACGGACCGAGGTAAGCCGGTCGCTCGCCTGGTGGCGCCGCGCCCGGCGAAGAACGGGCCTTTCCGGGGCCGTGCCGCCTTTCGGCGCCGCATCCCGGTCCTGACCCAGCCGCTGTCCGCAGCCATTATCGATGACAGGACCGACGAAAGCTGAGCATGTCGGCTGCCGAAATCCCGCTGTACATCGACTCGAGCGCGCTCGCGAAGCTGTATGTCCCCGAAAATCAAAGTGACGAGGTGGATGCGTATTTGCGCGGCAAAGTGGCATTGATGATTTCGGAGTTGGTCATCACCGAGGTGCTGTCGGCGGTCGCGTGCCGCAAGCGAGAGCGCGCGCTTAGTTCTCAAGTGGCGAACCGGATTCGAGATGCTCTGCGCGCGGACGCAGAGTCGGGGGTATTTACCCGGCTGCAGCTGGATCCGGCTGTGCATCGCGAAGCGGAGAGGCTCATGTTGACGGCCACATCCGTGCGCATGCGGACACTGGATGCACTCCATTTGGCGTTGGCATTCTCCGGAGCGGCCACGCATCTGCTGACATTTGATGCCCGGATGCAGGACGCAGCGGCGCAATCAGGTTTACATTTGATCAGCCTGTAATTGAAACCCCACGTCAGGCAAAGTAGGCTCAGGCTTGACGCGGATTGCGCCGAATGGAACCCATGGCGACCGCGTAAAGCGCAAGAAGAATTGCGATCAGGCTTCCGCCGGGCAAGGAGACGACCTCCAGGTCGACGTTTGCGCAGATGTCTTGTAAGAGCGCGCCGATGCGTAGGGCGCCTTGCTCAATAAGTTGATTCACGGTTCACCCTCCCGATGCGAGCCTCGCACCTGCTGGTACTCGGTCCTTGTCGTGCTGGCCAGTTGCTTCGATGGTTAGATTAGGCGCAGGGTGCCGACCGTTGTGAGTAACAAGTGTGGCGGGATTTAAGATGTGCCGTGGATGGCGAGTCGTGCAATTCTGGAGTGTGGCGATTCGCGACGGCGGCGCGCGGCGGGCGATCACGCTGACTCGTTGAGCGGCCACACCTCGACTACGCCGTGGGCTAAGTTTGCGCGACTAAATTGACGGCCTCGGCCAACGTTGCGGCTTCAATTACCGCCAAGCCGGCTACGGGCAGGAAAGAGGTCATGAAGGGCCCCGCCCTGGTCTCGATGCGCTTAGCGTCGGTATTTCGCACCTGCACGGGGCTACCCGCAATGCCCATCAGGACCCCGGCTTGCAGCAGGCTCGCGTCATGGGCGTGCGCGGCGTCACGAACGGCTGCGGCGGTGCGCTCGTAGCCGTCGCGGTCGCCGTATCCGATGGCGATAAATTTGGGCATGCGGAGTCTCTGTGGATATTTGACCAATGGCGAGTGCCGTTGGTACGAACCGCCGCCGCTACGGCCCCATACCGGGGTCGAACATCGGCCGCACCTCGGACTCTCCGGCGAATTCAGGCCAGTACTTTCGATGCAACTCCATGAACTCCGTTGCGATTCGCACGGCTTGCTCCTTAGAGTCTGTGTTCAAGATCGCCCAGCCGCCGATAACCTCCTTGGTCTCGGTGAAGGGCCCGTCCGTCACCGTGATCTTGCCGTCGGCGAGGCGCACGCGAACGCCGTCCTTGCTCGGCAGCAGGCCGCCGGTATCGACAAGGCTGCCGTCTTTAAGGGACTGCTGAACGAATTTGCCCATCGCCTCCATCAGTGCAGCCGGCGGCCCGGATTGACGATGAACTTCAGAATGGCGAATGAAAGTCAGGTATTTCATGGCTCCTCCTTAAGGTTTCCAGTAATACGACGAACGAGCCGGAGCCGGATCGACACGCCGCCAAAAGTTCTTATCAAGGATCCCCCAGCTGGTAAAGCTGTAGTTGCATCACCGAATGTCGGCGGCTGGCGCAGGAGCGGAGGACTCCTGCCGACCAGTGCGGGCCGGTCGCGAGCGTCGGCTTCAGGGTATTTAGAACTCACTCGGAACGCCCCATCCTCTGTCGCATGCGAATGATGTGCTCAAGCGTAATGGGTTTTGCCAAAAAGACCGCGACTCCTGTCGCAACCAAGAAGATGCCGGTGACGACGCAAAGTAGCATTTAACTGAACTGATTCAGGCATTTCCTCCACCCAATTCCCAAGTACTATCCGGGTGCCGGGAACATCATCGAGCCGAGATCGCTCTGGCGCTAGAGTGCACTAGCTTACGTTGGTGCTTATGAACGCCATGGCTGCAATTCGGACGGGACCCAGGATTCAGATTAAAAAGTTACTGCCTGCAAGGGAGGATTCGTGAGAAACCTTAAGCGTCATGCATGGTGGGCGTTCCTGCTGATGAGCAGTCTGTGGACGGCGACATCGTCTGCGGCGGGCGAGTCACCGGCAAAAGATTGCGGGCTCAAGCAGATTGCGTCGGTCGACATGACGGTGGGAACGTTCGTCCTGATCCCGGTCACTCTCAATGGCACGCCGGCTTTCATGCAGCTCAATATCTCTCTACCGTATTCGACGCTTTACCCAGGGCCCGCGAGCGAGATGAAGTTGACCCTCGGCAAGATCCCGGGGCATTTCTCCGGCGCCTCCGGGGTCGCAACGATTGATTCGCTCGGACTGGGTGCGGCGACCCTCCGTCAAGTTCAACTGTTGGTTCCTTCGTCGGACCGCCAACCCACGCCTGGTCTGCCTGCATTCGTCGGCGATTTCTCGCTGCCGTCGATGCTGAAGGCGGACTTCGAGCTGGATTTTGCACATAACAAATTGAACTTTTTCGCGACGGACCATTGTCCCAAAAAGGTGGTGTATTGGGCCGACGCGTGGGCGGAAATTCCTTTTACAATCGACAAAATCGGCATTCCGCTCTTTGCCATCGAGCTGGACGGCAAAAAGATCTCCGCCGCATTGCACTTAAGCACTTTGGGGACGACGATGAAAACGGATGTTTCGAAGGCACTGTACGGATTCGATGAGCACTCGGAGGGCATTCGCACAGACACTTTGGATTCCGGCAGAATGATCAATCACTATCGCGCGATGAAAATGACGCTCCCTGGTGTGAGCGTAACGAACACCGATGTGTTGCTGCTCCCTGGCTTGGAGAAGAGTTGTCAGCTTTCCGCGAGCGCGGGGCCGGGGCGTTCTGCAAATTATCAAAACTGTTTCGGCAGGCCGCCGCTGACGTTGGGCCTCAACGTGTTGAAGCATCTGCGGCTGTACTTTGCGACCCAAGAGCATGTGCTTTACGTGACCGCCGCGGATGCGACGCATGGGAACGCATCAGTTAATGACACTTTAAAAAATGAACAATGAGCTGTTTCGTGCTTTTGTTGCTGATCGGGTTTCAGGGATCGGATGGCGAGCCATTGTAAGGCTAAATTCTGTTTCCGATCGAAAGGAGTCGCTGGCGGCGCCACCGGACTCGCTGTCGACCCTCTGCTGCCACTTGTGAGCGGCAGCTTTCTGGATCAGGCCGGATCGGAGCTGACTCCAATGTGGGCTTTCGCGAAATCAATTGCATCTTCACTCGCTTGCCGAAGAGGCAGCATGTAAGCGAGAGTTCGACCTAGAAAAATATAGAGATTTTCGCTGTCTAACTGATACGAATTGAATCGCTTCCAAACAAACGTGTGCGAATCTCCCTCAGAGTGGATTGTGAAGTCATCTTCCGCCAAACGCATTTTTACGGTCTTTCCGAGCAGCTTTAGAATGCGGCGTTCCGTAGCCCAGCGGATGTACACCCACAAGGCGAACATAACGATTAAATATACTCCGATCCACCAAATCCACGAGAAGAACCCGAGGTAAATGAACATTCCCGCAGTACAAAGCATCGCGACGAGAGTCACAACATTCATTCGCCATTTGGACTTCCAGTGGCGCCAAAAAAGTAGCGCCGCTGCAGCCCGGAGTGGTGCTTCATCGTAGATGATGGTTAGGTCAAATACCCGCGCATCGTTCATCGCGGCTACTATTTTTTTTTGTAACAGAGTTGGATACGTGTAAAGACATCCGTGATCACTCCTTGCGCCCCCCAGGTTTCCTTGGCATTAGAGCAGTTTATCGCAGATCACGAATGGCGGCTTCCTAGCGGTAAATTCAAGCCCGCGAGCGGCCGCTTTTGGCCGACCTGGAGTTCCCAGGATTTAGTGGACACGTCGCCGCCTTCTTCCTGCGGCTTCAAAGTCCTCGGGACTGACGCCACCTAGGTGACTGTGGCGCCGAGTCTGATTGTAGAAAGATTCGATGTATTCGGAAATGTCGGCGCGTGCAATCTCGCGATTCTTGTAGATTTTCTTCTTGATGCGTTCTTTCTTCAAGCTACTGAAGAATGACTCGGCAACTGCATTGTCCCAGCAATTGCCGCGTCGACTCATACTCGGCTCGAGATGATTGGTGCGACAGAAGCGCCGCCAATCGTCGCTTCCATACTGTGACCCTTGGTCCGAGTGAATGATCGTTCGGTTAGGGCGTCGTCGCCGCACTGCCATCAGGATCGCGTCGAGTACGAGCTCGCGGCCAATTGTCGGCCTGGTCGCCCAACCAATGATCATTCGGGAGAACAGGTCCATGACCACGGCGAGGTAGAGCCAGCCCTGCCAGGTGCGGACGTACGTAATGTCGGTTACCCAGGCCTTATCGGGGCTCGTTACGTCGAAATTTCGCTGGAGTACGTTCGGAACAAGTTCAGAGGGCTTCGATGCCGATTGGTGCCTCTTCCGATACCCACCCACAGCTCGAATCTTGTTAACCCGCATCAAACGTGCCACTCGATGTTTGCTGCAGGTCTCTCCGGCTTCGCGAAGATCAAGAAATACGCGTGGCGCACCATAGACACCATGACTGGCGACGAACGATGCGCGGATCAGTCGAAGGAGCCTCGCGTCTTCCTGAACTCGATGCGATATCGGCTCATGTAGCCAGGCGTAATAGCCGCTGCGAGTAACCTCCAGCAGCCGGCACATCATTTTGACGTCGTGTTGATGACGATTTTCCTTGATAAACTCGTACACGCGGCGGACTCTCCGGGTGCTCCATTTCGTCGGCATTGGTCTTCCTCTGTGCTCCTGATGCCGACAGCTTCACGTGTCCACAGAATCCTGGGAAGTCCAACCAGAGACGGATAGTCTTCTCCAATCCCGCCATCCGTTGCGAAAAATTCGAGACCGGCACCATCCGGCAAATCACGACCCCAAGCGGTCCGTGGCCACCGTCGGCTTTGTGGCATCAGACCTCAGAAACCTTCACTACAATCGAAAAACCCATGAGAAGAAGGCCCGGGCGCCAAAAAAGACGCTGGCGCTAATAAATCCGGCGATCCACGCGAACATGAGAGTTCCAGCCAGCTGCGAATACTGGCGGTATTTCACCGCGAGAAAAACACCAAGACACCCAATAACCAAGCATTGAACAAAACGCAATACATCCTTTTCGCGGGAGTAATTAGGAGGCATTTTTTTAAAAATAAGCATGGCGACAATTCTTTTTCCGGTCTCGACCCCTTGCTGCCGCTCGCCAGCGTCGGCTTTGCGGCTGTTACCCGCGATTCGCTCGAACCGAATAGTTAGATTTCCGCTCGCTTCATTCTAGGTGGGCGCGCAATGTGGCTGCGTACTTTTTGAGGACGGCCATGTCAGGCGTCGCCGCCGTTCGCGGATAGACCCGCAATAAGCCGTCCCCAAGAATTCTCGGGTGTACATGAATATGGAGATGCGGCACTTCCTGACACGCCGCTTCGCCGATGGAGTGCCACAAACTTAAGCCTTGGTTAGGGAACGCGGCCCCGACGGCTCGTGTGATGCGTGCAACCGCCCACATGAGGGCCGCACCGGTTGCATAATCAAGTTCCCGGACGTCATTCAGGTGTCGGCGCGGCATGACCAGAGTGTGACCTGGATGAAACTGTCGCAGGTCGACAACGGCGAGCACTAGGTCGTTTTCGAGAACGATCTCGGCAGGGCTCAAACCCTTTGCGATTTCACAAAATGCACATCGCTCAGCCACGTGCGATTCTGGCAAATCTAACGATGGGATTGAAGGATGCGGGCGTGCGAAATCGCCAAACGAAGCTGGCAAATCCAAATCATAAACCTTGACTCACCGGAGACGCGGGCCGCGACTGCTCAAACCGTTGACTAAAGCCCAATTTCGCCAAGAAACGAGCTAGGTGCGGATCGCTTCGATTAAGTGGGACATCCGAAAACCGAAACCAGCGTACATCAGTGAATTCGTGCTCGTCGTAGTTGATGGGTTGAGCGCGAGGGGCCGTGACGATGTACCAAAGTGATACATCAATATGACCCGCAGTGAGGCCGACGGTCGTCGTACATGTAATCATCAAAGGCTCTGCGATGTTATGGCCAGAGACAAACCCGAGTTCCTCGCGGAGCTCTCGCGCCACCGTATCCCGAGGATGCTCCCCCGGCTCGACGTGGCCTCCAGACGGTAGCCAGAGATGCGCGCTTTTGTGATCTACGAGGAGGATTTCGCGGCCGTCGATTACGGCAAAGTATGAGACCAAATGTCTCGGTGGGGTGGCTGGTTTTGCAGTCCGGAAGAGAGGCGCGCCTGAATCAATCCACGCCAGCGTGTCCGCTTGGTGAATCTCTTCCTGCGCGTCGAATGGCCGAATCGAAACCACTTCTCGGCGTATTGCTGCTCGCATCACTGTTGAGCTCTAGCGTTCAAGTAGGCGACGGAAATGTCGATAACAAGCACCGAATATATACAACCGCATTTGTGCGCTCCTTGCATTCCGGTGTCTTCCCTAAACTCGACCTAAGCTTACCGGATGGCGCGAACGGCAGCTAACGGGCGGCTATTCCTATTGAAGAAACTTCCCTTTTTGGCCGCTTGCTGCCTGATTGCCCGGAGGCAGGGCCGGGGACGGTTGCATTCGACCCGTTACGCCACGGTCTTCTGACAGGCAGGACATCGGCCGGTTATCTTTTCATATCCCTTGGACGAGTAGCAAATTTGTCACCTCATCCTACGTCGACCTCAGTTCCGACGCGAAGCTTATCAAGGTAACCGGCGTACACGAAGGTCCGGTAGCGCTGCTTGCCTGTCGTTTCGGTGAGCACGCCCAAGTTTTCCAGGAGTTGAACTGCCTTGCCGGCGGTGGGCTTCGTCGTCTTGAGTAACTTGACGACAGTAGGAATGGTGACGACAGGATGGGTCGGCAACTGGTCCATTAGTCGTACGGCCATAACCGAGGCGCCTCGCGCGACCAGTAGGCGTTGTCGATCGTCGGTGACAAGCGCGAATACCTCGCGAGCAGCAATGACAGCCTCGTCTGCGGTCGTCTCGACGCCTTCCAGGAAAAAGCCCATCCAGGCTTCCCAGTCGCCGCTTCTTCGCACTTCACCAAGCAGTCGGTAATACTCCGCCCGGTGGCGCTTAAAGAAGAGACTCAGATAGAGGAGCGGCGAGGACAACAGCTTCCAATGCTCGAGCAGCAGCGTAATCAGTAGCCGACCGATACGGCCCTTGCCATCGAGGTAGGGGTGAATGGTCTCAAACTGAACATGCGCCAACCCGACGCGAATCAGCGGCGGCAACCCACCCTTTTGCATGAAAATACTTCTCAAGGTCCGCCAGGAGCGCCGGCACCTCTTCCGCTGGGGCGGGAACGAATACGGCGTTGCCCGGGCGTGTCCCGCCAATCCAGTTCTGACTGCGGCGAATTTCGCTCGGCTGCTTATTGGCGCCGCGGACTCCGCGCATCAGACGACGATGAGCCTCATTCAGTAAACGAATGGAGATCGGCAGCCCGCGAGAGCCCCTCATTTGCGATCGTGCATATTTGATGGCGTCGAGATAGTTGCAGACCTCATGTACGTCCTCCACGGCAACTTTGGTAGCTTCGAACTCGAGAAGGTCTATGAGTGTGGCCTGTGTACCTTCAATCTGGGAGGAGATGACGGCCTCTTTGCGCACAAAGGCGTAGATAAACCAGGCGAGCGAAGGCACCATCTCGCCAGCTACCTCGAGACGCGCAAGCGCATGCTGCGCGCGGGCGAGCGTCGCGGCAAGTTCTCCGCCCATGCTCAGTGGTGGCTCACGAGGCGGAAGGGGTAGGGGACAAACGTGGCGATGGCCTCGCCCGCGACGGTCCTCCTTATTGTTCTGCCAGTGGCGCGCATGTAGATCCTCTAGGAAAGCATTATTTACCAAGATCCAAACGTTAGTAAAGGAGCCTTATCTAGTGAGAAAGGCTAGTAAAGCCCCCGTTGAACCCTGGAAACCCCGGGATTGGATCCGAGCGACGATAAGCCATCATTCAATCGCCGTCATTCTCGGCTTAAGCGTCGGGCACCACAGGTTCTTTGGCAAAACAAATAGCAGTGTCGTCAAACCCGAGGTGACGTGGCAAGCAGGCGCAAGGAGCAGTGAGATCATGCGCGTCGTGATGCGCAGAGCGGTATAGCCGGCGACACAGAGGAGGGTGCGTATCGGGTGTGGGAATGAAGGCAGCGCCGATGGCAAGTACCGCAGCTGAATTGCGATGAAGAAGATCATCAGATCCGGACCGACGAAATTGGCTAGGCGAGTGTCAGAGAAAGCTGTGGTGAGAGTAACGAAGCGAAGACCGCGAAAAGCTGTGGTAGCGGAATTTGCGGACCGTGCGTCGATGGCGGCTGGGAATATTGCGGCGAAGTGCATTGGAAGGATTTCCGAGAGCTTGACGAAATCAGCCGGCAGTACAATTTAGGGTTTTTATCAGTCATAAATGTTCACTTTAAAGTGTAAGCGCGGGGCTGGTGATTACAAGCAAGAGGCCGCCGCCTAACTTAATAAGTCCGTCGATAAGCCAGGATATATCGGTTCGATAACCCGTCCACCGCCAGGCAGCTGTTGCGTTGGCCACACACAGCGACCCTACCAGTGCTATCAGCGACCCAAATGCGGGGAGCATGATGAAAAAATGTGCGCCAACGATTGCGAGCGTCGAGGCGAGGACGGCCCTTTGGCCGCGCACACGAATGCGCGGCATCAATATTACGAATGCGATGAATTCAACAATAATTGCCGCAATTAAGGAGCCGACCTGCAGTTCGGTTGGCGGCGGCAACCCAACAACGAGTCGACCGCAAAAAACTAAAGCAAGTATCGCCACACCCGCGCCTACATAGACGAAGGTCATTCGAAGCCTTGGCATCGCGCTTCCCAGCAAAACAAACACACCCATGACGGCCACAAACGCACCGCCCAACGGAGCCAGCGGGTAGATCTGCGAGTAGGTCACCTAATTTCCTTTCAAGCGGGAATACGTTTGTGAATACGGGCTGGGTCTCGTTGGGCGAGGCGTTGGCTCCAATCGCAATTCTAGTCTGTCGTCAATTCCGAATTATTCACTCTGCTTCGGCGCCCTCGCGGGCTTCTTAAAGATCGAGGACCCACCGTCATGGTAGATCCTTTGCGTTCCAATAGCGTCGCTAAGAGTGCGGTCGGTTCTGCCCTACGGTACCTTCGAAATCGGGCTTCGCGCAGCAGCTATCATGAGCGGTCAGGGCTGATACGGGCCTTTCGTCTCGCCCCATCCCCATCGGGGCATCGGCGTTTGGTTCTCGATTGGGCTCCCGGTGCTTGCAGAGTTAATCGTCGCTAGGCGCGAGCCCCATTCTAAATATCCGACCAGCGACGACCTAAACTCGGGATCATCTGGCAGATTCAATTCATCCGCCGTATCGAGCAACAGGCTCATCCATCGCTTACGTTGGTCGTTGGTCAGATGACGTCCAAGGTGTTTGGCGACCATCGTTGCGTGCCCATGAGTCCCGTCACCGCTATAGAGTGCGGGTCCACCGAGTACTTCGCCGACGAAATGGGCAACGATTCTAAAATGATCGGGCGGCATATTCGCAAACACGGGCCCGAGGATCGAGTCGGCCGGAACTCGCTCATAGAATCTCATGAACAGGGTTTCGAGCCGATCTATGCCTCCAACCCACTCATATAGAGTGGGAATTGGCTTCATTTCCATCGATCCTCCGCCTCCGTCCCGATTTTGCGCACTGCCTAGCAGTGCCAATTGTAGGGGATTTATCAGCCGCGAGGGAGAACGCGGGAATGCACAAACAGACGTTTCGAACGGCCGCCCACAGTTGCACTGACGGGCAAAGCGCCCCGACGCGACGAGCAAAACGCCAGCTAAGAGAGGGACCGAAGCTAAGCGAGTGGGTGCAAGGCGCATTGACATCAGCGCCGTTTGCTCGCGAAGCCGATACAGCGGAAGGTTGATCGCGACATTTGCAGACAATTCAGCGCAGGGTGAGGCGCATGCGCCGAGCGCCACCACAAGGATGTAGTGGCAAGACTGTTAGTGGAGCAGGATCGCGAAGCGACACAGCGAACGGCCGAACCGACGAATCAGTGAAACTCGGCCACTCCTGTCACAATCTGGCAAATGCGCGCCACTCGTCTCGAAGTCTATATACAGCCCCGGGCTTCCAAGTCGGAGGCGGCTGGGATGCACGATGGGGTGATCAAAATCAGAATTGCCGCGCCAGCGGTCGAGAATGCGGCCAATGAGGCATTGGTTGATTTTGTGGCGGAGGCACTTGGCGTTTCGAAGCGCTTCGTGAAGATTGTTTCGGGATTGTCGAGCAGACGGAAAGTACTTGAAATTGATGGCGTGACGGAAGAAGCGATCATGGCGAAGCTCAAGTCGCGATGAGAGTGGAGCGGCGAGTAGAATTTGCGCAAGACAAAGAGCGACGCCGCCGAAGGCGGGGCTCCGCCCGCCGGCTCGGTGCTGGCGCACCAAGAGAGAACACGAAACGTCGCTGGAAACCGAGACCAGAACCCTGCTTCAGCTATCAGTCCATCGAGCTCCGGGTTTGAGTTTGCTTTGCGGTCGGGGTGGTGGCGTTTTGACTTCGCGCGGAGATTTGCGCATGCCGGGTTTGAGTTTGAGAGTAATTCGAGGTATCGAAGAAGAATTTTGACTCATAAGCTTGGTGATGCACTCCCTTAGACGGTCCGACAGCGTAAATATAGCCGATTGGGAGGGAAAGCCAAGCGGAGCGATTGGTCGATTATGATGTCGGTGAGCGCTGACAAAATGCGACAGTAGCTCAGCATCGTTGCGGTGCCATTTCCAAGACATGGTGTTTGTGTAACGAGGAGCCTAGCGCGGCTCCTTTTCGAATAGTTGATGCAGATTCCCGCCTCTTTGATGGGGTCCGAGGAAAGTGATCGTTACTTTGCGGCTGGAGCAGATCACACATTTCAAATGTTCGCGGATTTTGACAAGGGGGAAGTCCGCGCCGAGGTGTTGGCGCAATCTAGATAAACTTAGCCTTGCGGTGTGCAAACAGGATTGGCATGAACAGCCGTAGTAATAATCGTCGGTGACGTCTTTCAGTAGCGCGGTTTCGAGGCGAGCATAAGTAGCTGCGTTGCTGAGATCTGCGTCGAAAGGATTCATCGGCGAAATGTAGCGCTGATGAGTTGTGAATTGTCTCTGTATAACTCATACAGTATTTGGCACGAGCTAACACTGTATGAGAGAAGAGTGGCTCTCGACTTGCCATGGTATCGGTGTTAGTTTTTTTTGAATGAGGGAGCTTTTTGATAAGACACCCGATGCAAGAGACGGGTTGACTCGCGAGGAGCGGGTCGTTTTATATGTTCTTCATGAGACGCAAAAAGAGCGCGGCGGCCGGAACGTGCCCACGATCATGTTATGGGGCCGAGTCTGCGAGCATTTCTATATGAGCCCGGAGGATCTGTCGCTCATGCTGGCGCGATTGGGCGCGAGAAAGGAATACTGAAGAGGCCGCAAGGTGAGCGTCAGTTGCGAGGAACGATTCGCGCAAATGGACACTCTAAAACAATCGGAGGAGTGACATCATGCCAGCACAGCTGAACCATACCATCGTCTGGTGCCGGGATAAGAAGCGATCCTCGGCGTTTTTAGCGCGCATTCTCGGCTGTTCGCCGCCGATGGTGTTTTATAATTTTATGGTGGTCCCGCTGGCCAACAACGTGTCGCTCGATTTCCTGGAGAAGGACGGCGATATTGCGTCTCAGCACTACGCATTTTTGATCGAGGAGAGCGAATTTGACGCCACGTTCGCGCGGATTCGCGATGAGGGGATACGTTATTGGGCGGATCCAGCACAATCTCGAGCAGGCGAGATCAACCACAACGACGGGGGTCGCGGCGTCTATTTCGAGGATTTGGATGGCCACTTGCTCGAGGTCATCACACGGCCGTATGGAGGCGGATGAGAATTTCGTCACCGCTCATTAACTCGCGGTGCCGGTCCTGCCGAACGGCTTGACCGACGAATGAGTGGCGTCCGCGGAGTCGGTAAGATAGTCTTTTTGAATCGAGTGCAATTGGATGCCTTAGAACGAGGTATCAATGCCATGCGATCTTTCCTTGCCGGGTATGGCTCAGCGCCGGGGGGCTTTTCCCTGCGGGACGAGCGCCTGGCGCTCACTGTTGCCGTCTTGTAGGCAGATCTACCCAACTCGGAAGCCAACGCCACCACAAGGAGACGACCCATGCAAGTCACTACCTATCTGAACTTCAATGGCAACTGCGAAGCCGCTTTCAAATTCTATGCGCAAGTGCTCGGCGGAAAAATCGCGATGATGATGACTCAGGGAGAATCCCCAATGGGGGACAAGGTACCGGCAGAGATGAAAAATAAGATCATGCACGCGACGCTGAAGATGCCAGGCGGCGGGGTCTTGATGGGGGCTGACCACCCACAGGGGAAGAAGGTGCAGCCTACGGGTTTTTGCGTATCAATCCAGGTGAAGGATGCCGGCGAGGCGACGCGAATTTTTAATGCATTGTGCGAAGGCGGAAAGGTGCAGATGGAGATGCAGAAGGCGTTTTGGTCGGCGGGCTTCGGGATGTGTACCGATAAGTTTGAGATCCCGTGGATGGTTAACGGTGCGACAACGGCGTGAGAAAGCCATGTCGTTCCAGGCATATATAGACAACATCAAAGCGAAGACCGGAAAATCGCCCGAAGACTTCAAGAAGCTTGCCGAGAAGAAAGGTTTGCTGAAGCCGGGCGTCAAGGCGATGGCAATCGTTAGCTGGCTCAAGAAGGACCACGGCCTCGGGCATGGCCACGCCATGGCAATCTATGCCACCTTTAAGGGACTGAAGGAATACCGATAGCCGCGGAAGGCCCGGCCGCCGATGGCCGGTGGCCGGGGTGGGGTCATGCCAATTGCAGACCGTGAGCTCGACAAGTATCGAGCGTTGGCATCGCTAGGGTGGCTGGATCACGGAGAAGAGGGACGGCCGCCGGGGGGTGCCGCCCAGCGGGCGAGTTCGGATGTCCAACCATTTTATCGGCGACTTCTTTGGGATCTCCGGCGAGCCCCCGAAGGAGGCTGGCAAGATAGGCGGCGTTTACGCGAGCGTCGATGCTGGCGATGGGGTGCGCGATACCCGGCCACCAGAGTGCCTCTCGATCGTCGCGATGCCACGCGTAAGGCGTCGGGCGAGAGAAGTCGAACAGTTCTGAAAAGAGGCAATTCCCTTCCTCCGCTTAGCAGCCGTTGTCAATCTTCACTTGGAGTTGCGGGACGAGCTGTAACTCTCAGGCGGGGATTCGCGTTTCGAGAATCGACAGCGGCAGGCAGCCCTGACCTAATACGGCATCGTGAAAGTCTTGGATCCGGTGCCCGCCGCGCTTCCGACGGAAGCGCTCGCGAAGCTCACGCATGGTCAAAAGGCCCATCTTGTACGCGCACAGCTGGGCGGGGTCGGCTGCTGAGCGGAGTATCACAGCTTGCGCCAGATCGACGCTCGCCCCCGTCTCTGAAGCGAAGAACCTCAGCGCCGCATCAAGCGGCCACCCGTGGAAATGAACGCCAGTATCGAGCACGAGTGTTGCGGTCGAGTAAAGTTCCATCCGCAATCGCGCGATTCGGCACGAGCGCGAATTCATCAGACCCACTGTCTCGGGCAGCGATTCTGAATACTTGGCCCAACCCTCCATATAGCCGTTGAACAGAATTGCGCGCCGAAACGCCGGCAGGGGCAGCTCCTGGGCCAACGCCAGTTGCACATGGTGTCCAGGCCAAGTCTCGTGAAAACACATTATCGCAGTCTCGCTCCGCGGCGCCGCCAGAGTTTGTCTCAAGTTCACCCAGAAGACGCCGGGCGCGCCTTCTCCTATCCCGGGCGGCACATAGTGGCTGTGCTGTGCGCCTTCGTTTTCCATTTGGATGGGGCGCACGACCGCGCCCGCGCGCGGCCAGAGATTGAACAGCGGCCGCAGCGACGCCTCGGCGTCGGCAACCTGCCTGACGCACTCGGCGAGTGCCTCGGCACGTCCGCGTTCGCCGTCCGCATACCGGTCTCTCGCCGCCAGCGCTGCGAAGGCCTCCGCCAACGGCAGATCGATGCCAAGCGCGCTGAACTCGGTGAGCAGTTCCGCACGCAGCCGCCGCAGCTCCTCCTGCCCGAGTGAATGCGCGTCGGCGGGCGCAAGTGTCGTCGTCGTATGGCCGGCGAAGCGCCAGCGATAGAAGGCATCCTGGTCCGCATCAGCGGCCGATTGTCCCGCCGCTGCGATGTGCAGGTCCAATTCCTGCAGCAACAATCCGTAGCTCGTGCCGATCTCGCCTTCGATCAGTCGCGCCGTGCGGTCGAGCAATAGTGCTGGCGCTCGGGTCGACTCTCGGCTCGTCCCTTGTGCGAGAGTGCGGTAGAACAAATGCTCCTGCGGCCGTTCGTGCAGTGCGCCTCGTATGTCGCGCACCGCACTCTCCAGCACCGGGCGTGGGCCGATATATCCACGGCCGCGCCTGGACCGCAGAGTATCAGTCGCGTCGCGTATCGCGCGCGGCAGCTTCGACAATCGCTCCAGGTAATGTTCGGCATCCGCAGGCCCGGCGAGTGGATGATCCCGCGCGAACATTTCGACTGCCGTTGCATGCACGCCGGTCAAATGCGTCAGTGGATCCACTTGCTCGGCAAGCCCGCGGCCATTGCGCCCATGGAAGCGATTGAGAAAGCCCTCATGCAGGAAGTAGCCCAGAACCCTGCGAGTCAGCGCGTCCGTGGAATTGGCTTGCTCATCGGGCAGGCCATCGAGTTCGAGCGCCCAGGCGTCCATGAGGCGCGCTCTTCGATCGACGCCTTCCTCGGAAAAATCGGGCAGCCCGGCATCGGGCAGCGCGTGTCCTGCGACTTCGGATATCCCAAGGTTGAGCGCGAGATCGGGAGCCTCCGATAGCATCCCGAACAAAACTCTGTCGGAGAAGGACCCTAGCGGATTGCTCATCGCTAACACCACCTCATGAGCGACGGCCTCCCAATTTCGGCCCGCGGAATAGTTTCGCCAGTTTCATCAAATTGTGGTCACGCCACAGGCGCCGCCGTGCTACATCCGCTTCAGCCGGCAGCTCCGCGCGCCGCCATGATTCCACCGCGCCGATGGCGCTCGCCGACCAGGGCCGATCCACGCGCATGGTGTCGAGAATCGACCGATAGACGCCGCCGAATTTGCTTGCATAGTCCATGAAGCCTTTCGGAGCGTTGAGTTCCATGGTCTCGAACGGTCCGAGAAAGGCCCAGCGCAACCCGAGGCCTTGGCTCACACACAGATCGAGATCCGCCGGCGCTATGACGCCTTCATCCACCAGCGACAGCGCCTCGTTGATCACGGCCGCCTGCAATCGATTGACCGCGAAGCCCACCACCGGTTTGCGAATCAGCACGGGTGTCTGGCCGAGGCTGATCATCAACTCCCGTGTGCGCTGCAATGTATGCTGGCTGGTCCATCGCGTCGGCACCAGCTCGACCAACGGAATGAGATGCGGCGGGCTGAACGGATGTGCGATCAAGCAGCGTTCGCGATGATCGACGTCCGCGAGGAATTGCTCCGGCGGAATGGCCGAACACGAACTCGCGAGCACGGTGTCGGGCGCGGCTATGCGGCCGAGTTGCAGAAATACCGCGCGCTTGGTCTCGCATACCTCGTGCACGTTTTCCTGTACATACTCGGCGCCGTCAACCGCTTCGGCCACGCTGGCGCAGAAGCGTACGCGTTGCAGCAGCGCTTGCGCGGAGTCGATCATGCCCTCCGCTTCCAGCAATTGCAGATTTGCGCGCACGGCGTCGGCGGCATTCGCCCCTGCCTCAGCGCTGATATCGTAGGCCCGTACGCTGTAGCCGGCATTTGCAAATAAAATCATCCAGCCGCGACCGATCAGTCCGCAGCCGATGAGGGCGACCAAACGCGTAGGAGTCGTCCCGAATGCCATAGAGTTCACCATCACCAGATGAAGTAGGGCGGAAAGGCAGCGATCACGCGCCACAGTATCAGTACCACCGCGACACTGATCCCTGAGACCGCAATCAGCAGGCCGTGCACATGACTCGCGCATCCCATGGTTCCGTCGTCTAAGCCGATGCCCCGGGGTGGCGCAATAAATCTCACTGCACTCCAGAGAAGCATAATGGCCCCGACATGCAGCCCCACGCGCCAGAGCGCCGGCAGAATGATCGCGCCTTCGACCACCGTCAGACGCACGCCATACTGCCACTCGAGCAGGAGACCGGCGAGCACCAGCAGATATCCAACGACTGCGAAAGCCGCCAGCCGGCGCAGTCGAACCGGTGCGCGCCTACGCAACTGCGCGAGCGCGCTCAACACCACCAGAGTTGCTGCGAGCATCATCGGCAGCGTCCAGACCGGCGACTCAAGAGCGTTGGTCTTGCGATAAACGCCCGGGCTTAGGCCGATGGCAGCAAAGCGGCCGACCGGCAGATCGGCAAATGCGATTCGCCGTCCCTTGGCATCCTCATAGAGATAGGGCCCCACGCGCCGGTAGGCGCCCAAGCCGGCGATGCCGATGTGCTCGCTGTCCACGCGAATCACGTCGATACCACCAAGCCAGGAGCCGACGCGAAGCGCGAAGCTGCGCGTCTTGTTCTCTGTGGCCAAGTAGTGGCCGAGAAAGGGTTCGATGTCGTCCGGCGCAGTGCCCGCGGTTGCTGGAGTGCCTGCGCTGCTTCGCGGCCACACAGCCGGAATGAATTCTTCCGCGAAGCGCTCCGCCAGTGTTCTTAGGACCAATAGGGCCGGCCTTGCCGCGGCTGCAACATCGAGATCCCACAACGCGCGGATGGATCCGCTGAGATTGTAGTCGTATGCCCCGGGCTCCCCGCCGAGCACGCACACGAACACGCCAACATCGGCGTCTCGATAGATCTTCATGATGGAACTGAATCCGGGCATGGAGCCGCCGTGTGCGTACTCTAATCCGCGAAACTCCTCGAGCTGTGTGAACGATCGCGCCAGGCCGGGGAGCCCGGGACGAAATCGATAGCTGTCGAAATCGGTCAGCGCCGCGAATGCCCGCGGAGACAGCACCTGACGGCCGTTCCTTGTTCCGTCGTTCAAGAGCAGGCGCATGTAGCTCCCCATGTCCTCACCCGAGGCCGCGACGCCACCCGCTCCGCGTAAGCCTTCGCGGTACAGCCAGTACGGACAGGGTGTGACGGCACCGGGCCCTCTTACCACATGACAGCCGGCCAGGCGCGCATCGCCATCGGCCGGTCGGCCCTGCACAGCGGTAGACATTCCCGCTGGTTCGAACAGTCGCTCGCGATAAAGCTCGGGGAGGGCTTTGCCGGTGGTATCGCTCAGCACCAGGCCGATGACCCCGTAGCCCTGATTGTCGTACCCTGTCACCCATCCGGGGGCACCGATCGGTCTTAAGCGTCGGCCGAGTTCCTCCGGCGCCATGCTCGTGTCGCCGCCGAGCGGCACGAATAGGCCGGTGAGATCCGCATCGAAACCGCCGCGGTGACCCAACAACATCCGCAGCGTGACTTTAGGGCCCATCACTTGCGCGCTCTTGAGGTAGTGATTTACATCTTCATCAAGCTTGAGCACGCCTTCGTCAATGAGCTGCGAGGCAATCAACGCCGTCATGCTCTTGCCGATAGAGGCAGTGTCGAGCAGCGTGACATCGGCGCGCAGTGGGAAAGCCAGCCGGGCATCGGCCAGTCCATAGCCCTTGGACAGAATTACCCCGTCATGGCGCACGATCACCACGACCGCGCCCGGCACTCCCGAGAGGCGCAGCGCCGGCAGCACCTGCGCGTCCACCCAAGTCTCCACCCGGGCGCTGTCGAGCACGGGCGGCGCCGGCTGTGCCTGCGCCATGGCGCTCGCGCAGGCCGACGCGGCGCTCGCAGCAGCGAGCACCACGGACGCCGCGAGCGCGGCAGCGCTCCTACCGGGCCGCATTGGCATGTATCCACACTGCGGCGCGAAATGCAGCAAACAACGCCTGGTACAGGGCGTTGTCCGGGGTTCCCCACTCTGGATGGAATTGCACGCCAACCGCGAACGCGCGCGCCGACTTGACGCTCAAGGCTTCGACGGCGCCGTCGTCGCTGACTGCCTCGATGCGAAGCGTCTCGGCAAGGCGATCGACGCCTTGCGCGTGCGCCGTGTTCACCGCTACCCGCCGCCGGCGGACGAGGGAGTCGAGAATGCCGCCGGGGAGGATTTGGATTTCGTGCGCAGGCCCGAACTGAGCTTCGAGCGACAGGCTCTCATCCGCGCGGTGATCCGCCTTGCCGGGTACAGCGTGCAGCAGTTGATGCAGCGTGCCGCCCAGCGCCACATTCAGTTCCTGCATCCCGCGGCAAATGCCGAAGATCGGCACCGCTCGTTCCAGAGCGGCACGAATCAGGGGCAGCGTGACGACGTCGCGCTTCTGATCGTAGAAGCCTTCCGCGGTAGCGACGCCGGCACCGTACGTCGATGGATGAATGTTCGAAAAGCTTCCGGTCAGGAGCACACCGTCGACTGAATCCAGCAGCTCGATGGCATTGGCCGTATCCGGCAAGCCGGGAATGGTGAAGACCGTCGCGCCGACATCCTCGCGTACGGCGCGCAAATATTGATTGGCCGTGCCGTGAAATTCCATCGCGTGCTCGAGCAGCCGGACCGAGGCCGGGATGCCGACGAGCGGCTTACGGCGCAGCAACGATCAAACCTCGCGCCACACGGAGCGGCAGACTCGCAGCAGGTTCTCTCCCAGCACCTTGCGAATGTGTTCCTCTGTGTATCCGTGTTCTAGCATCAGTTCGGTGAGAACCGGCAATTGTTCCGGAAGCGCGTAGCGAAAGCCGGCCCAGTTAAGATCCCGCGCCATCGGCCACTCATCCGGACGGCCGCGTACCCATTCGGATAATGCCTTTGGTTCGAAAACGACATCGAGGCCGAGGCCGACATGGTCGATACCGGCAAGTTCGGCGATATGGTCGATGTGGCGAAACAGCATGTCGTTGGAGCACTCGGGGTCGCCCAAGTATTCGCTCGAGCCCGATATTCCGACGACGCCGCCTGACATGGCGCAGGCGCGAATCTGATCATCCTTGAGATTGCGGAAGGAGGGGCAAATTGCGTGCACGTTCGAATGGGTGAATAGCACGGGCTTCGAGGCCATAGCCATCGCATCCATCGAAGTGCGATAACCGGTATGGCTCAGGTCGAGCAGCATGCCGACGCGCTGCATCTCGGCAACCACGCGGCGGCCGTACGCGGTGAGGCCAGCGTCCTCAGCGTCGGCGCAGCCCCCTCCGGCGGAATTTTGCTTGTTGAAGGCAATGAGCGTCTGACGAACTCCCAGGTCATAGAACAGTTCGATCACGGATGGGTCGCGCTCGAAACAGCGTGTGCCCTCGAAGTGTAAGACGATCCCGAGGCGATTCGTGCCGCGGGCCAACTCGATATCCGAGACCCGGCGCACCAACACCACGCGTTCCTCGCGTTCGCGCAGCTGCCGCCTCGCCCACGCGCAGAGCGAAAAGGCCTGACTGACATTGTGATTGTCGCCGGCGAGTGTGATGGAGACGACGTCGACGCCGGCGTCGTGAAAGCGCTGCAGTGCATCCCACGAGTTGCCAAGTTCGACTTCTCCCGGCAAATTGATGGGGAAGACGTTGTCCCATACCAACGCCGATCGCAGCAGTGCCACCGCGCGCTGGGTAACCGGCCAAGCCTCGGTCCGCATCAGTTTACGCCGCCGGCGCCCACCCAGGTCATTTGAAATTGAGACCCAGCTTGATGCCGACGGTGAGCGGGCGCGTCTGGTAGATCTGGTCGAGCCCGGCCGGGTCATAGTTGGCGAAGCTCGAGCCAAAGCGGTTGAGCAAATTGTCCGCGTACGCGGAAACGTTCCAATGCGCCGCCTGCACCGTGGCCCGCAGATTGACGATGCCGTAGCCGCTGGCATAGTTGCTGGCGGGCTGAACCAGGGGAATATTTGGCAAATTGTCGAATGAGCCGTCGCGATAACTGAAGTCCGCCCGCACCGAACCCTTCAGATTGCCCGGCAGGGGGAATCCCTCGACGAAGCCGGCGTTCATCGTGTATCGCGGAACATTGGGCATTCGCGATCCGCTCGGGGCGTTCTGAAAGGCATCGTCGATTTTCGCGTCGATGTAGGAACCACCCAAGGTGACATGCAAATTCTCCGTCAGCAATTGCTCGAACTCGACTTCGATGCCTTTGGAGGTTGCGCTGCCCGCGTTGGTGACGAAACCGAGGGCGGGGTTGGTCGGAATACCGTCGATCTGCAAATCGCTCCACTTGATATAGAACAGGGAGGCGTCAAATTGCGTGCGATGCTCGTTCCACAGCGATTTCATGCCGATCTCGTAGGCCCAGGCAGAATCCGATTTGTAGGTGGGCTTGAAGTTCGGATCCTGCACGACGTCCACGTTGACGCCACCGGAGCGAATTCCCTTCGAGGCAGAGAGGTAGTACATGAGGTCTTTGTCGACCGTGTATTTCAATGCCACCTTCGGTGAGAAGGCGTTCTCATCGCCGTCATTGGCGCTGAGAGCGCTGCCGAGTCCGGTGACGGAAGTCAGCGTGGATGCCGAGAGCTTTTCCCACAGATATCGGGCGCCCGCGGTCAGCGTCCAGGCATCGGTAAATTTGTAGCCGACTTCCCCGAATACCGCAGTCTGCTTGTCGCTGGTATCGAATTGGATGGTCTCGCCGAACAGCGCCAGGTCGGCAAATTCGCTCAGATCCGTTTTCTTCCAATACACTCCGGCCGTGTATAGCCAGCGCGAGTCCGCCGCGGACACCAGGCGAAGTTCGGTGCTGTAGGTCTTGTAAGGCTGATCGAGCAGGAACGAATACTGGGTCGCCGGCACATAGGGATTCAGGTTGCCGTCTTCGAAAGTGAGTCCGTCGGGGTCGTCGTGAATGGTGGTCTTGTTGTAGCCGGACACCGACTCTAAGACCGCGAATTTCAAGTCCCAGCGCAGATCCAGCGACAATTGGCTGGCCGAATAGGTGGTGAGCGAGGGGATGGAAACGACCGAAATGTTCTTAGCGCCGTAGCCGGCGGCCGCTCCCTGTGAGGGCGAATCGAACGACTCGATTCCCATGCGAAATTCCTGATAGTACCAACGCAGGGTTGCATCGAAATCGCCGCTGGGGATCCATTTCAGCGAGGTTCGCAGTCCCTTGTCGTCTTCCCAGTTGGCGCCTTTCTTGTCCAGCAGCGGTGCATCGATCCATCCAGCGTTATCGCGCGTCAGGGCGACGACCCGCAGCGCCAGCACGTCGGGGATCAGCGGTACGTTGACCATCGCGTTGACGGCATAGCTGCCATCGGCGTGCTTGACGTGGAAATAGTCGATGTCCGCCTTGGCATCGAACCCGGAAGGGTCGGGCGGGTTGGTGATGACCTGAATCAAGCCGCCGACGGCGCCGGCGCCGTAGAGGGTGCCCTGCGGCCCGCGAAGCACCTCGATGCGCTCGATGTCGAAGAGTTTCGGATCCGGACTTTGAAAATTGAGTTCGGTCGATATTCCGTCGAGATAGTAGCCCACGGTCGGTACGCCGTTGATGACCGAAAGGCCGCGGATCGCAATGTCGTTGCGGCCGTTGCCGCGTTCGGCAAAGGTCAGGCTCGGCACCTCGCGCGCATAGTCGACGAAATTATCCGCTCCCATCTCGGTCAACTGCTTGCCGGTGAAGGCGGTGACACTGATCGGAATATCCTGTATGCGCTCCTGGCGCTTGGTAGCGGTAACGGTGATTTCCGTCAGCTCCTGATCTGATGCCGCAACGGCGGCACGACTCAGATCAATGCCGCTGAAATACAGACTCCCGCTCGCTGCGCAAGGCAGCGCCATCGCCCAGGCAAGTTTTCCCCATTTAGCACTCATGATGTTTCTCCCAAGGGCTCGAGTTGTTTTGGTTGTAGGATAATTTTGCGTTCTGCCGCCTTTTCGACGGCTTTGCGGCTGTACAGCAGCGGAAAATACTGTCCGTTGAGCCACAGCGGAAACAAGTCTCGATAGTGCGGACTGAATGAGTCGCCCGACTGTCCCGGGGTATTCACGGCGACAGAATCGTCCCAGTGGCCGACGTCGATGACCATCCGAAAGGAGGCACCGACGCGCAGCCGGAAATCCTCGCTGCTGTACGCGGCGGCGCCGACGACAGTGCCGTCCCCAGCCTTCGGCGCCGGACCCACATTCATCGCCATCCGCGTTGCCTCGTCGGCGAGCGCGGCAAGCGGGTGCTCGAAGTAGGCCATGGCGAGGTGGCCCCATTGCCACGCAGACCGATCGGCACCCAACAGTTGCCGAGTTTCATGGTCGGCATCGGTCAGGCTGTGCAGCATCAACTCGTCGCGGGCCTGTTGCGGATCGGCACCGAGCCTGCGATCGGGATGCTCCATCACATCCACGATGAGCGCCACTTCGCCCGGCGCGAACGCCGCACGAAGTTTTTGCGGCACCGCCGGCACGATGCGATCGATGACGGCGGGCGCCAAGTGGCGAGAAAGCCAAACCTCGAACAATGCCGCTTGCGGGCTCTGCGCGGTCAGGTTGTCATCCCACGCTGCGAGCCAATGAATCAATTCTTGAAGCCTCGGGTCGGCGGTGGAAATCAACTGCAAGACCGCGGCCAGACGCCGACCTGCATCGCTCAGGTAGTCATTTTGCAAATCTTCCGAGTCTCGGATGGACACCGTCGGCCGTTGATCCAGCACACTGCGGATCCGATCGAACCGGAAATCGTCGGCCCAGGTGAACCCGACCCGGCGCTCGGAGTAGGGATAGCCTGGCGGCAGATCCATTTGATTGGCGGTCGCCACATAGCCGCGGGCAGGGTCGATCTCCGACGGCAGCAGACCGCGTTCAAGGTGGCCGCCCCATTCGTAGCGGCCGTCGCCCGGCAGCGGATACAAACCGTCGCTGGTAGGACGAAGCGGCGTGAAGCCCGCCGCGAACCAGCCGATCCTCCCGTGCGTGTCCGCGCAAATCTGATTTTCCGCCGGGCCGCCCCAGTACTTGAGGGCGTTGCCGAATTGGCCGACGGTTTTGGCCCGGATGTAGCGCATCGCGCCCATGTAGGGCGCTGCGCCCGTCTCGAGCCAGGTCGCACGCACCGCATAGGCGCGATGATTCGCAGGGTCTTCCATGACGATCGGGCCGTGGCGCGAAAATTTCAGCAGCGCCTCTTGATCGGCGCCGTCGCGCACCGCAATCGCCTCGGTAACCGTGCGCATTGGCTCCCAAGTCCCCTGGTAGCGATATTCATTCGGGCGCTCGGGGTTGGTCTCGTACACATAGAGATCCTCCTGTGCGCTGCCGAAGATGGTGAGACCGAAGGCAATTTGATCGTTGTGGCCGATGGAGATGCCGGGCAGTGCCGGCTCACCGGCACCGATCACGTTCAAGCCGGGCGCGGCCATGTGCACCATATAGCGCAGCGAGGGCACGTCGTACCCGCGGTGGGGATCATTCGCCAAGATGGGCCGGCCGGTGGCGCTCTTCGATGGTGCAATGACCCAGTTGTTGCTGCCCTGATTGTGCGAGGTGAATAAGGCCCCATCGACAAAGTCCGGCTCTGGTGTAAACACCGCCCCGGCGATCTTGGGGCTTGGGCTGAAGGCCACCGGCGTCTGTGCCAATTCATACTTGCCGAGGACATTGGCCGGAATGCTGCAAAGATCCAATCCCTCGGCAATAATCGGCGTCCACGGGGGTGAGATCTCGATCAGCAGCGAGGCGGCCGCAATGCCTGCCTTGCAGGTAATCTGTGCGCGTACCGCTTCGATTTCGGCGCCGCCTGCCAAGCCGTGATTGCGGACTCGCACGACGTCATCGGCCTTCCAGAGGGCGGGTAGGTAGCCGGCCAGCTTGAACTCCAGCGGCAGTGAAGCGGCATCGCGCCTCGTCATCTCAATGTAGGCGTTGATGCCCGCGACGAATGCTTCGGTATTGCGCTTTGCCTCCGGACCATACGCTGCCCACTCGCTCGGCATGTCGCCGCGGTACACGAACAGCCGCGTCGCGCGATCCTTGTCGACATATTTTCCGCCTAGAACGGCGGCAAGTTCGCCCAAGCCGCTTCGCCGCCACAGATCGATCTGCCACAGCCGATCTCGGGCGGCATTCCATCCCTGCGCGAAGAAGGCATCGTGGCTATTTGCGGCAAAGATGTGCGATACGCCCCAATGGTCGATGAGGATCTCGGTGCGCGCCTGCAGCCCAGCGACCCCAATGTGACTCTCGCGCGGCCGGCCTGCCGCGCTCATCCCAAGTCCCAGACAAAGACACGCCATCAAAACTGCTGTTGATATCGGTCTCCGCTTTGCCATGGGATAGTTCACCACAGTTTAAACATGCTTTCGCTGAAATTCAATCGATAGTCTATTGAGTTGAACTTATATTCAACACGCGTTGCAGCGCCGACTCCAGGCGGTCGAAGAGATCATCGATTTCTGGCTCGCTGATGATGAGCGGCGGCGAGAGCGCCACACTGTTGCCGCCCGGCACCACGCGCACGATGACGCCCGCCTCCTCGGCCAAGGCCTTGACGGCAGCCGCATCGGCTTTCGCGGCGCGCAGCTGAACGGCCGCGATAAGCCCGACGCCGCGTGTTTCCTCAACTACCGGGTTCTCCTCGAGGCACCGCAGCCGCCGCAGAAACGTCGATGACACGCTTTCCACGTGATTGAGGATGGCGCGCTCCTCCATCAGTTCCAACGTCCTGAGGGCGACCGCCGACGCCACCGGGGTGCCGCTGTGAGTGTTGCCATGGCCAAAACTGCCCCAACGCTCGCCCGCCTGGGCGATCACCTCGTAGATGTCGCCGCGCAGCGCAATGGCGGCGATGGGCTGATAGGCAGCGGATAGGGCTTTTCCCAGCGTCATGGCGGCGGGCCTGATATCGAAGGTCTCGCAGCCGAACATGTTTCCGGTGCGCCCGAACCCGGTCACGATTTCGTCGGCCAGAAACAGGATGTCGTACTTTGAGAGCAGCGCTTGCAGCTGCGCGTAGTAGCCGTGCGGGGGTATCACCACGCCGCCGCCGGCGGTAACCGGCTCAGCCATGAAGGCCATGATTGTCTCTGGGTCTTCCTCGAGGATCATCTGCTCCAGGTCACCCAGGATTCGCTGCACGAACTGCGACTCGCTCTCGCCATTCAGGCGATACCGGGTGTAGTGAGGATCCCAGGTGTGCAAAAAGCCCCGCAGCGGGACGTCGAAGCCGGTGTGGTTCCGTTCGAGGCCGGTGAGGCTGGAGGCAATGATGGTGGCGCCGTGATAGCCGTTGATTCTGGATATCACCTTCTTCTTGGCCGGCCGCCCGAGCGCGTTGTTGTAGTACCAGAGAAACTTGATCAGGAAATCATTCGCTTCGGAACCCGACACCGTGAGGTACACGTGGCTGTCGGGCATCGGCAGCATGCGGCTGAGTTTCTCGGCCAAGCGGATCGAGGGTACGACGCTTTGCGAGGCAAGCGTGTGGTAGTACGGCAATTCGCGAAATTGCCGCACCGCCGCCTCGACCAATGCCTCTTCGCTGAATCCCAGGCTCGCGCACCACATCCCTGCGGCTGCTTCAATGTAGCGTCGGCCGTGACTATCGATGACATAGATGCCCTCGCCGCGAGTGATGATCCGCGGACCGGCGCTGTGGTGTTGCGTCAGATTCGTGTAGCCGTGAATCAGATGCTTGACGTCGCTGGAAACCAGCGAGTCTTGTTGCGCAGGAGGCTGCGTCATGGTTTCACTCCTGAAGGTCGTTGAGGGCATCCCTAAGCCAGAGCCACAAATGGTGGGCGAGCGGCCGCTCCACGAATATTTCGAAGCGCTGCGCAGAGGAGCGGAACAGCAGAACGGGGACTTGATCGAAGCGAGTCTGCGCGCAGGTGTCCACTGGAAACGCCGCTTCACGCAAATCCAAGCTGCAGCCCGCATTGAGCACCGCAGCCGCATGCGGTCCCGACACGGCGAACTCGACATAGCGTGCGCCGGCATCCAAGACCCAGGCATCCGGCGCGCTCAGGGCGCGAATCCGCGCGGCAGCGCCTCGTGCTTTGGTCTCGTTCGCCAGCAGCAGCAATCGCTGAGTCGGCGAGATACCCAGACAAATGCCGACACCGGCGGTGCGAGCCACAGTGTTTGGCTGCAAAGGAATGCCGAGGTCCTCGGACAGCGCCCTCTGCAGCGCCGAGGAAGCTCCGAGCAAGAGCAGTTTGCCGCGGGGCTCGCACTTTTCCACGCTCGCAGTGGCGCTAGACATGCAGGCGCTCGCCCTTCGGATCGTAGAAGGCCTTTTGGCTAATCATCGCCGGATGGCGCACACCGTCGATGTCGAGTATGACGTTCTGACCGAGCCGCGTGCTTCCCGAGCGCACCCGCGCCAGCGCCACCGAGCGCTGAAGATGCGGACTCATGCAGCTCGAGGTGACGTGACCGTCGATTTCTCCCTGCGCATCGAGCGCATGGGTGCCGACCGGGATCTGCAAGCTCGGATCCGTGGGCAGCAAACCCACCAGCTGCAGCCGGCCGGGCGCTTGCATCGCGGGACGCCGCAGCGAGCGGCGACCGATGAAGTCCTCGGGCTTTCGGTCGATGACAGCGCCCCATCCGACATCGAGCGGCGATGTATCGCCATCGGTGTCCACGCCCACCTCCAAGAATCCCTTCTCGGTGCGCAGCACATCGAGCGCCTCCAACCCCAAGGGCGTAATGCCCTGCGTCGCGCCGAGTTCCATGAGGCGGCTCCAAAGGGCATCGCCCAGATCCGCGGCGATGTCGATCTCAAAACTGAGCTCGCCGCTAAAACTCGTCCGACGCAGGCGGATCGGTGCCCCTTCATAGGTGGTCTCGTACAAACGCATGTGCGGAAATGCGCGTGCATCCAGATCCACCGGCAATCGCAATTGCGCGAGCACGGACCGGGCTTCGGGCCCCGACAACGTCAGCGTTGCCCATTGCGGAGTCTGCTGTGCGATCCATACCCGCAGGGAGCGCCACTCGCATTGCAGCCACTCTTCCATCCAGAAATGAATGTTGAGCGCGCCGGCGCTCGAGGTGTTAACTAGGTAGTGCCCCTCGGCCAGGCAGGCGAGCACTCCATCGTCCATGATGATTCCGTTGTCGTTTAGCATCAGCCCGTAGCGAAGGTGTCCCGGTTTCAGGGGCCTGACGTTGTTGACGTAAAGCCGGTTCAGGAACTCAGCGGCATCTGCACCGCGCACCTCGAGTTTGCCGAGCGAGGAGCTGTCGAGCAGCGCCACAGCGTTGCGCGCGGCGCGTATTTCACGGCCGATCGCCTGATGCTCGGTTTCGCCGGTTTTCAGATAGTAGGCGGGACGCAGCCAACCACTATGCTCCTCCATCACGGCGCCGTGCTGTGCGTGGCCTTGAACCGGCAGGCGCCGAAACCGATGCGCCAATTCATTCACCCGGTTTCCCGCCAATGCGCCGATGGCCACGGGATGGAAGGGCGGTCGAAACGTGGTGGTGCCCACCTCGGCGGGCTCGCGCCCGGTGGCGCCGCCGAGCAGCGCCAGCGCATTGACGTTGCTGGTTTTGCCTTGATCGAGGGCCATCCCGGCCGTGGTATAGCGCTTCATGTGCTCGATGGATCGAAAGCCTTCGGTCGCGGCCAGATCAATGTCCGCCACCGTGACATCGTGTGCGAGATCGACCCACTGGCGATGCCGCCGATCGCGCGTACCCAAGCTGGGAATGCGCCACACCGGCAGCATCTGGGCCTGCGCATTCCGCCAGTCGAACTGGCCGGCGGCCGCGCCGATGCATTCGACCTTCTGCCGGCTGTGGTCCTGCGGCACGAATGCGGCGGTCGTCGGATCGAAGCGCAACTTCCCACCGGCCTGCGCGTAGAGATGCACCAGCGGATCCCATCCGCCGGAGACGCATAACAGGTCGCAGGACAATACCTGCAACGATCCAGGAATGACGCGCGTGAGCCCTGCATCGCAACGGGCAATGTCCACGGTTTTAAGCGCGCGGCCGCCGCGCGTATTGACGACTGCAAAACCTGTGTGCAGAGCGATGCCGGCATCGCGAGTCCGTTGGGCGAGATCGGCGCGCGGCTGTTCCCGAATATCCACCACCGCGGCCACCTTGACGCCGCGCTCATGCAGCGCGAAAACCGTTCGGTAGGCCGAATCGTTATTCGTGAATACCACAGCGCAGGATCCGGGGCTGACCGCGTACTTGCTCACGTAAGTGTGAACCGCGCCGGCCAGCATGATGCCGGGCCGATCGTTGTTCGAGAAAACCAGCGGGCGTTCCAAGGCGCCGCTCGCGAGCACGACGCGAGCGGCGCGGATCTTCCATAACCGCTGCCGCGGGCTTTGCGGGTTGTGCGGCGCAGGCGCGTGAGTATCGTTGATCCGTTCGACGGCAGTCACCAGATTGCCCTCGTAGACTCCCAAGGCCGTGGTCCGTGGCAGCAGCAGCAGGCGCGGCAGCGCCGAGAGTTCGCGCCGGCGCAGCGGGCCGCCGAATTCATCGCCGCTGTCGAGTAACACCACGTCCCGGTCTTGTGCGATGTCCTGCGCTGCCGCGAGCCCAGCGGGCCCGGCGCCGATGATCAGCACGTCGCAGTGGTGGAAGCGGGTCGAGTAGTGGTCGGGATCCGGCATGCCATTGAGGCGGCCCAGCCCGGCCATTCTTCGCACCCAGCCTTCGTACCAAGACCACGCTGGCCATTTGAAGGTTTTGTGGTAGAAACCGGCGGGCATCAGCCGCGCGAAGAATCCGATGGCGGCAGCCAGGTCGAATTTCACCGTCGGCCAGCAGTTCTGGCTCCGGGCACTGAGGCCTTCATACAGGACCATGTCGGTGGCGCGAACGTTGACCTCGCAGTGCGGCCCCTCACCGACAGTGACGAGCGCGTTTGGCTCTTCGGAGCCGGCGCTGAATATTCCCCGAGGCCGGTGCAGTTTGAAACTGCGCCCCACCAGTCTCACGCCATTGGCCAGCAAGGCTGAGGCCAGCGTGTCGCCCGGATGACCGTGGTAGGGCTTGCCGTTGAACGTGAAGCCGAGCCACCGGCTGCGATCGATCAACGCCTCGCCGTTCAATCGCAGCGGCTTCACGAGGGCGTCTCTATGCGCTCGATGGGCGCACCCATGAGACTCACGCGTTCGACGATGTGAGTGACCGTATCGCGCCATACATTGAGCCACTGTCCGCAACCGTAAGTGTGGCACCACCGTTCGTGGTGCATGCCCTTGGGGTTGCGGCGAACGAACAGGTAGTCGGCCCACACCTGATCCGAACACGCCTGCGGATCGCTGGGCCTGACGAGGTCGGCCTGACCCCCCCAGGTGAATTCGAACGCGTCGCGCGTGCCGCAATAGGGGCAGGGAATTTGCATCATAGCAACGGCTCCCTGTCATCCATGCCAGTGGATCCGCCCTCATCGATGAGCGCGCCGGTGCGAAATCGGTCCAGCGAGAAGGCGCGCGCCAGCGGATGGCCGGTTCCGGTCGCAAGCAGCTGAGCGAGCGCGACGCCGCCCGCCGGAATGGCCTTGAATCCATAGGTACCCCAGCCGCAGCTGAGGCAAACGCCCTTGACGGGACTTGAGTCCAGGATGGGGCTCGCATCCGGCGTGAGATCGACCAGCCCGGCCCATTGCCGCATGAATCGCAGACGGCCGAACGCCGGGAACAAATCGATCAGCGCCGCCATGTTGTCCTCGACACGCTGAATGCCGCTGCGTTGCGCATAGGAGGTATATACATCCGCGCCGCCGCCGATCACCAGTTCGCCGCGGTCCGTCTGACTGACATAGACCGCGCCGTCGAGAACGACGTCCAGCACGGGCTTCACCGGCTCGGAGACCATTGCTTGCAGCGCCATGCTGTTGATGGGGAGGGCGATGCCGAGATTCGCGGCCAACACGGAGGAGCTTCCGGCGACCGCGAGTCCCACCCGGTCGGTTGAGATGGGGCCGCGCCGCGTTTCCACGCCGCTGACCCCGCCATTGCGCGTGTGAAATCCTGTGACCTCGCAGTCCTGAATGATGTCGACACCGAGCGCCTGCGCCGCGCGTGCATATCCCCACGCGACTGCATCATGGCGAATCACGCCGCCGCGGCGCTGGATGAATCCGCCGAACAGACTCCGTCCTGCCGCGGATTGCTCCCGCAGCAATGGCAGCAGGCGCATCACCTGGGCCGTGCTCAAAAGCTCCGATGCGACCCCGGCATGGCGCAAAGCATTGACCCGACGGTTCATGAGCCGAAGCTGATGCCGGCTGAACGCCAGGGTCACCACCCCGCGCTGGCTGAGCATCATGTTGTAGTCGAGCTCGCGCGACAGCCCCTCGTATAAACGCAGCGAAAAATCGTAGAAACGGATGGACGGCGCGGCCAAATAGTTCGACCGCACGATGGTTGTGTTGCGGCCGGTATTGCCGCCGCCGAGCCAGCCACGCTCGAGCACGGCGACATGCCGGATGCCGTGGTTTCGCTTCAAATAATAGGCGGTCGCCAAGCCGTGGCCGCCGCCGCCGATGATCACCACATCGTAGTGCTCGCGGGGCCGAACCTCGCGCCAAAAGGCCGGCCAGCGTCGGTGACCGCTCAAGGCGTGCCGTGCCAATTGGAGGATCGAGTGTGCCATTCCCCACGCAAACTCTTGTTGGAGCCAGGCGCGCTCGGACCTGACTTGCAAATAAATTAAACGTCAATTCAATTAAAGTATACTAGCAACCGTTAACTTTGAATGTCAGTTCATTTGATTAGTATCGTAAACTTGGAGGCACGGCCGGATCTACCGTGGATGGCGCCACCCGCCGCCAAACCCGGCCTCGGAGCACTCTATGCGCAGCGACACTGAGCGGTCGCGATCGGCCTGGGACAGGGCTCGATCGGAAGTGATGAAGATCAAGCTGGAGGCCATCCTTCAGGAAGCGGATCTCCTTTTCAGCCGCAAGGGCTACAACTCCACCTCCCTCGACGACATCGCCAGCCGCCTGCACATCACCAAAACCGCGCTTTACCACTATGTGCAGAACAAGAACGAGCTGCTGTACCTGTGTTATCAGCGATCGGTCGAACTGACGGAACAGTGTTACGAACAGGCCGACCGGGAGGGCAAGAGCGGCCTCGACAAATTGCTGGCCTATCTGCGTATCGATGCCAGCACCGGCGTTATGTCGATGACGCCCTTGACCGAGCTCGACGCCATTCGCGACACCAAACTACGGCAGAAGCTGAGCCAGCGCATCAGCGCCTGCGAGGGACGATTTCAGGAGTTCATTACGGCAGGGATTCGCGACGGCAGCATCCGTGACTGCGACCCGCACCTGACTTCGCTGTTCATCCTCGGAGCGTCGCGGCACATGATGCAGTGGTACAACCCCGATGCGGGGCACGACATCAAGGGGATCGTCGAGCGGTTCATCGAGTTTTGCTGTCAAGGCTTGCGGCCGGCCGCGGGTTCGTGATCGCTCGAGATCGCCGCTCCTAGGAGGGCGAGTTGACTCATGTTCTTCCCCGTCACTGGCAGGGTCTGTGGCGTTCCGTGGGCTACAATCGGGTCCTGCAAATCGAGGCCGACGGTTACGCGGCATACGCAGCCACGACCGGGCATGCCAGCATTTCCGAGCGCGGCTCGGCGCTCCAGTTCGAGGATGCCTTCGATCGGGTCGAAATCATCTCGCCAGGCCGCTTGTCCTTGTTCCATGCCCATGATCTGACCCGTTACGAGTTCGAGAGGCGTGAGGCATGGGAGCCGGGCTGCAGGATCTATCAGACGCCGCATGAAGATGCGTGGCTCAATTTCCACGCTTTTACCGAGGTTTTCGCGGAAAACTATGCCTTCTTCGAATTGCGCGGCGTGGATTGGAAGGGCGTTTGCGACTCCGCGCGCAGCCGCCTCGGAGCATCGCCCGCTCCCGAGGCGTTGCTAGACGCCTTTCAAGAGATGCTTGCAACGCTCGCCGATCTGCACGTTTACCTCGCATCCCCGATCCGCAGAATCCGCTCGGTGCAGGTCGCGCGCGGTCCGCGTCAGGCGCTGAAGGCGATGTTCGACCTGCCGACACCGCAATTGAGCGCGCGTTCCACGAGCGAGAAGCTTGCGGCGCGTCTGCGTAACACCTTGCTCGCGGATTATGCGGCTACTTTGCGCGGATTCCGACAAGCGGGGAATGAGCTCATCTGCTGGGGAACCCTGTGCCCGGGGGTGGGTTACCTCAGTATGCTTCGCATGTTCGGCTTTGCTGCGACCGAAGCGGCGCGCGATGCCAATGATCTGCCACATCGATTGTGCGAAGCCGGTCCCTTCATGGCGGCCGATATGGCCTGCGTCGCGCGCATTCTCGATGAAGTGATGGCCGACTTTGCGCAGCACGATGCGATGATCGTGGATGTTCGCTTGAACGCCGGCGGATTCGATCGCGCCGGCATCTTGTTGTGCGAACGGCTGCTCGACAAGTCGCGCGCGGTGTATCGCAAAAAGGCGCGTCATCTGGCCGGCTTCACGGAGCCGCAATCGCTTACTCTCTCGCCCTCATCGGGTCCGCGCTTCCTGAAGCCCGTTTACGTACTAACCAGTGCGTTCACGCAGAGCGCCGGTGAGGTATTTGCGTTGGCGGCAGCCGCGATCCCGACGGTCACCCTGATGGGCGAGGCGACGCAGGGCATTCTCTCGGACAACCTGTTCCATCGCCTGCCCTCCGGCTGGGAGGTGAGCCTCTCCAACGAGGCGTACGAAACCCTGGATGGCCGTTGCTACGAGGCGGTCGGCGTTCCGCCGGCCGTGCAACTGCCCGAACTCGGCGCCGCCGACTTGTTGTCGGATTTTCGCGCCGGCCTGCGCATTGCCGTGCAGGCTGCCGCCGCGCACCGTTCCAGCTAGACGAGGCGAAGCTCGCGCCGAAGCACGCAGGTCGCACTACAGAGCATTTCAACTGCTGGACACATTCATTGAACAATGGTAAACCTAGAGCCAACCGCAGTTAAATCTGGTGCGGCGTTGCGGCCGGAGTGACCATGAACTTCTTTTTTGCGGCGTTGGTGACCGAGAGCAATAGTTTCTCCAACATTCCGACCAGCCGGCACAGCTTCGTCAAGCACAGCGGCCGGGAGGCGCTGGAAATCGACTTCCTGTTGTCGGACTTCGTGCGCCATTTCGCGCGCCGCGCTGGCGAAATCGGCGCCTCCGCGACCATCGGCTTGTGCGCATACGCGACGCCGAGCGCCCCTGTGGTGCATGCCGACTATCTGCTGCTGCGCGACGAATTGCTCGCCGATCTACGCGGCTGCCTACCCGCGGATGCGGTATTCCTCTATCTTCACGGCGCCATGCTGTCGGACGCTTGCCTCGACTGTGAGGGCGATGTCCTGTGCGCGGTGCGTGAAATCGTCGGCCCCGCGATGCCTGTGCTGGTGGTCCTCGATCCGCACGCGCATTTGACCGAAGACATGCTGCGGCATGCCGACTTGCTGGTCTTCATGAAGGAATATCCGCACACCGATGGAGCAGAGCGCATCGACGATCTGTTTCGCATCGCACAGGCGATGCGGCAGGGGCGCGCCCGTCCGGTCGCGGCGGTCGCCGATTGCTCCATTGTCGGAATCTGGCCGACGCAGGTGCAGCCGCTGCGCGCCTTCACCGATCGCTTGACGGCCCTCGAGGATGGCGAGCGAATCTTGAGCGTCTCCTTCGTCCACGGCTTTCCCTGGGGCGATACGCCGCGCACCGGAAGCCGGATGCTGGTCTACGCCAATTCGGATCGCGGTGCCGCACAAGCGTTGGCGTCCTCGCTGGCCGACGAAGTCTGGGAACTGCGCGACAACTCGCAGCCGCGGCTCCTCACCATCGAAGCCGCACTCGATATCGTCGCGGGCGCCGACAGCGGCCCCATCGTCCTTGCTGACGTTGCCGACAACGCCGGCGGCGGCGCTCCCGCGGATTCAACCTTCATTCTGCGTGCGGCCCTGGCGCGCGGCTTGATCGATATGGCCTTTGCATTGTTCTACGACCCACTCATGGTGGATTTCTGCCAGCAGGTCGGCGTCGGCGGACGGCTTCGGGCACGCATCGGCGGAAAATTGAGCGCATTTTCGGGCCAACCGGTTGATCTGGACGTCGAGGTCAAGGCACTGGCGAGGGACGCTACGCAGATCGCATTCGGCAGGACGACCGACCTTTTGGGCGATACCGCCTGGATTCAAGGCGCGGGAATCGATGTGATCGTGAGCAGCCGGCGTACGCAGTGTTTCGATCCATCGGTGTTCACGCATGCGGGATTGGACTGCATCAGCAGGCGCGCGTTGGTCGTGAAATCGACCAACCACTTCCAGTTCGGATTCGCGCCGATCGCCAAGCGAACGCTCTTGGTGGCTACCCCTGGCGCACTCAATATGGATTTCGGGCACCTGCCGTATCGCGAGTTCAAGGAGCCCTATTGGCCGCGGACCGAAGGATTGCGCGCGTGACCGATTCTTTGCCGAGGCCAGTCGCGCGACGGGCAGCCATTCTGGCTTACGTGCTGCCGACCATCGCGGCCGGCACCGTGGTGGCGCCAATAACCGCCATTTTGCCGTCGCTCTACGCGAAGTACACTCATGTGACCCTGGCGGCGATGGGGACCTTATTCGTGGTGCTTCGCATCGTCGATGCCGTCTCCGATCCCTTGGTCGGCTATTGGTCTGACCGCACCCGCAGCGTGCGCTTTGGCCGCAAACCGTGGGTCATCGCGGGAGCGCTGGTGTGCAGCATCAGCGTCTGGTTCCTGTTCCGCATCCCCCCTGCTGCCGGCATTGCCTACCTTACCGCGTGGTCGCTACTATTCTATTTCGGCTACACGGTACATGAAGTGCCTCACATGGCATGGGGCAGCGAAATCACACCCGACTACGAGCAGCGCGCGAAGCTGTTCAGCTTTCGCAGCATGGCGGACACCACAGGGGGATTCATCTATACGCTGCTGCCGATCATCTTGTTCTATATCGGCGCCACGCAGTCGACGGACTACACCCCCATGGTATTCCACTACCTGGGGTTTGCCGTCTTGCTGTTGTTTCCGCTGATGATCGCGATCGCCGCCCGTTATGCGCCGGCGGGAGTTGTCGCCGCCACCTCGCATGGCGATCTGCGCGGGCTGCTGTCGAGCACGTTTCGCAATCCGCCGCTGCTGCGCTTTCTGGCGGCCTATCTGGCCGCCGGCGCCGGCACCGGCGTGTTCGCCGCGCTGTTTTTTCCTTACTTGGACAGCTATCTGCACATCGGCGACAAAGTGGCCTACCTGCTGCTGACCGCCATGATTGCGCAGTTCGTGGCGCAACCGTTTTGGGCCAAGATCGTGTCCCTGATCGGCAAGCACCGTTGTTGGGCCTATGGCTGGATCGCCAATTCCGCAGTGGTGGTGCCGATGATTTTCATCAAGCCGGGCCCGAGCGCCGTATGGCCGGTCATGATCAGCATCGCGCTTTACAGCTTCACCAACGGCGTCAGCACGGTGGCGCCATGGGCGTTGCTGGCGGATGTCGTCGACTACGAAGTCATGAAGAGCGGGGTCGACCGCGCCGCCAACTATTACGCCTTCATGTTGTTCCTGGCGAAAATGACCGCATCGGTCGGCGGTTTGGTGTTCGTCTTCCTGGGCGCGGTGTTCGGTTACCAGATCGCCGACGGCGCCGTCAATACCGAGTTCGCCAATCGCGGCATGGTGGTCGCATTCTGTATCGTGCCCAGTGCTTTCCAAATGCTGGCGATTCCTTTCATCTGGAATTTCCCGATCGACCGACGGCGGCACGAGATCATCCGACGCAAGCTCGCACGCCGTGAGGCATTGCTGGCTGCAAGAGCGGCGCGTTGAAAGCGCCAGCATCGCGTAGTTTTCACGGCATGATCGTGGCCGAGCCCTACCGCTGGCTCGAGGACCCGGACGATCCAGCCGTTCAGGCTTGGATACAGGATCAACAGCGTCGTACCGAGAAATTCCTGGGCCGATGCGCCGAGCGTGATCGCTGCCGCGAGTTCCTGGCGGCGAGTCACCCCTCGCTCGATCCGGTGTGGAATTGCGTGAGAGGTTCACGACTGTTTCGGCTGGTGCGTCGGCCGGGCCTCTCGCAACCCATGCTCTGCGTGACTGAGAATGCAACCGAACGAACGCTCCTCGATCCGAACGTCGATGGCAACATCATAGAGGCGGAGTATCTGGCCGTGAGCCCCTCCGGCCGCTTCGTCGCCTTCGCACAATCCGCCGCAGGCGATGTGCGGCGGACGATGCGCATTTGCGAGGTCGCGACCGCACGCATCGTCGATGCCAGCGTCATCGTCACTGCCGTGCCGATGTTTGCGTGGTTGCCGGATGAATCCGGATTCTTTTACACCTTGTTCCGGCAATTGTTCGAGGACGACGGCAGCGGCGATGCGCGCGCGGATGGCGTGTACCTGCACCCGCTCGGAGCCACCTGGCGTGACGATGCGTGCATTTGCGAACTGAACGATGGCACGGTGCGCATGGCGTTCGCGGTGGTTGCGGATATGCAGGATGTGCTGCTGATCGGCACGCATCAATTCAGCGGCCACAGCACCAGCTTCTCGATGCGCCGCCTATCCGCGCCGCGAGCGGCCGGTATCCCGCTACTGAGCGACGGCTACAACGCCTATCTAGGCTGCGCCCGGGGCGAACTCTATTTTCACTCCGGCATCGATGCGCCGCTGGGCCGCGTACTGGCCATCAAGCCCGCGCAACCGCAGCCCGAGCACTGGCGCGTTGTGCTCGGCGAAAGCGGACTTTCTCTGGCGCGGCCCGAGCGGTTTCCCGGACCCGGCAAGTGCGCGATCGGAGCCAACGGACTGCTCGCGACATTCGTCGAGCACGCGCATGAGGGTTTGCGCTTCTATGACTACGACGGCCAATTGCAGGACAAAATCGAGCTGCCGTTCATGTGCACGGTGGACACGGTAGATGCGCGGCAAGGCGGGTTTCGCATCATCGCGCAATCCTTTTTGGTGCCTCGAATCGAATATCGCTACGAGCCGGACTCCCGGCGCTTGCAGGAAATCGAGCGGGTACTCATCGGGCATTTCGATTTCGACCGCTACGAATTGCGCCAGGTGTTCTACTCGTCCTTCGACGGCACCCGGGTGCCGATGTATCTGCTGCATCGGAAGGAGCTCGCGCGCAATGGCAATCATCCGGCGTTGCTGTACGGCTATGGAGGTTTCGGGCAAGCCATCACGCCGGAATACATGCCGGAGATTGCGCTGTGGCTCGAGCTTGGCGGGGTCTATGCGGTTGCAAACCTGCGTGGCGGCGGCGAATACGGCGAGGCGTGGCATCAGGCAGCAAGCCGCGCCAATAAGCAGGTGGGATTCAACGATTTCTACGCGGCGGCGGAATTCCTGATAGCCGAGGGCATCACCGGGGCCGGCAAGTTGTGTATCCGCGGCATCAGTAACGGCGGTTTGTTGACTGCCGTCAGCGCCAATCAGCGTCCGGACCTGTTCCGGGCTGCGATATCGGAAATTCCGCTGACGGATATGCTTTGGCTGGATGAAACTCAGACAGGCCGCTCGATCGCCGCCGAGTACGGTAATCCCTGCGAGAGCCCGGCAATGTTTGCCGCCATGCGCGCCTATTCGCCCGCGCACAACGTCCAAGGCGACGGGCCGGCGCAACTGGTGGTCGTCGCCAAGCAGGATTTCAACGCGCCGCCGGGGCAGGCGTATAAATTCGTGGCGGCCCGCCAAGCCGCGCTCGCCGACGCCGGACGCGACACCCCCGTACTGCTGCGATTGGTCGAAGGCGAGGGACACGGAGGTTGGCGGGAAGAATCCACCCGCAGCGTGCTGGCTGACGAAGTCGCCTTCCTCTGGCACATGGTGCAGGCACCTGCGCGGGCGGCCGATCTTCGCGAAGTCGAGGTTCCGATGCGCGATGGGGTGCAGCTTTGCACTAATGTCTGGCTGCCGGCGCGCACCGCGCGATCTCCCACCGTGTTGCTGCGCACCCCTTACGCGAACGACGCCAACGAGTTCGCGCGTTGGGGCCTTCAGGATTATCTGTGTGCGGGATTCGCGGTCGCGATTCAAAGCGTTCGCGGACGCGGCAGGTCGCAGGGTGCGTTCGGATTCTTCTTCGTGGAGGACAAGGACGGCTACGACAGCGTCGAGTGGATCGCAAGCCAGCCTTGGTGCGACGGCAAGGTCGCCATGGATGGAGGCTCCTACCTCGGCACCGCCCAGTGGCTCGCGGCGCGCGAACGGCCGCCACATCTGGTCTGCATCATGCCGTCGGTTCCGGCGGGCGATTGGTTCAACGAAATCCCCTTCGTGGGCGGCGCGCTTCAAGTCGACTGGGCTTTCTCCTGGCTCGGGCTGATGGCCGGCCTGAATTTCGAATTCGAGGCGGCAGGCGACCGCAATCTCGAGCGCTTTCGCCCCTTGAAGGATGCGGAGCAAGTCCTCGGCGTACGTTTACCCTTATATCAAGACATATTGGCTCATCCGACGCTGGATGAGTTCTGGCGCCGATTGCAGTGGAGTGCGGAGGACTTTCGGCGCATCGAGATCCCGGTGTTCACAGTGACCGGTTGGTTCGACGGCGACCAGGCAGGCACGCTCCTGTACTGGCGCGGCCTCGAGGATCGTCGAGAAGCGCTGCAGAGCTCGCATCTGATCATCGGACCTTGGTCGCATGCCGAATGCTATCTCGGCGGAGATACCCGCCGCGGCGAGATGGAGTCCGGGACGGCAAGCGTATTGCCCATCCGATCCTTGCGAGTGGGCTTCCTGCGCCGCCACTTACACGGTGACAACTGCGCACGCGACGCGCGTGTGCGTTTGTTCATCACCGGCAGCCGCGCATGGCGGCAGTTCGATCATTACCCGCCTGGGCAGACGCAGATTCGGTCTTGGTTTCTTCGCGCCGACGCGCCGGCAAACGGCGCCCAAGGCGGCGGGGCTTTAAACGAACGAGAGGCGCACGGCGCACCGGATCGATATTGCTACGATCCCCTCGATCCCGTGCCTTATAAAGCGGGCGCCGAGGATCATACGCAGATCGAGCAGCGCACCGACGTTCTGGTCTACAGCAGCGCAGCGATGCGGGATTCTCTGACCGTCGTCGGCGCGGTGGACTTGGTGTTGCATGCCGCGAGCGATGCGCTCGATACGGATTTCACCGCCAAGCTGCTCGATGTTTACCCCGACGGGCGGGCGCTAAGCCTGACGCATGTGGGCGGAATCCAGCGCGCGCGCTATCGACATGGTTTCGATCATGCGATCCCCTTGACTCCCGCAGAGCCGGTCGAGCTGCGCATTCGCCTGAGCCATGTCGGACATACGTTCCTGCCGGCGCACCGAATTCGCCTCGAGGTGTCGAGCAGCTGCTTTCCATTGGCCGATCCGAATACCAATACCGGCGCCGATATCGCGACCGACACCGCGCCTCGCAAAGCGAATCAAACCATATTTCACGACGCCTTGCATCCGTCGCGTTTGCTGCTGCCGGTGCTGCCGAATCCGTGAAACGAAAGCCACTCATCACCCGCTCATCGTCGAGAGGAATTCCATGAAAGTCCGCAATGTAGTGTTAGTCAGCATTGGATTGTGCGCCTTGGCCACGCTTGCCCAGGGCGATCAAACCGCGCGCGCGCCGCGCGTAATGAACGAGATCGCGGGCGCCGATCCGTTGGTGCCATTCGAGAGCTATTTGCTCAAACCCAGTTACGAGGCCCCCAAGATCAGTCCCGACGGGAAGCACATTGCCGTGATGGGGCAGATCGACGGCGTGTCCAATCTCATGATCGCGGAAGTCGACCGGCCCACCTCATTGCGTCCATTGACGCATGAACGCGGGCGCGGCCTGCAGGCGCACACCATTTGGGATGAACCCACCTATCGCTGGGCGGAGAACAGCAGGGACCTGTTCTACATTCGCGATGACAAGGGGGATGAAAACTGGGTGCTCTACAGCCTGGACACGACGACGGGGGCAAGCCGCCGGCTCTCCCCGGAGCAAGGGGTGCGCGTGCGCGGCCTGCAGACCAGTGCCAAGTTTCCCGACGAGGTGCTGTTCGGCATGAACGACAAGGCGCCGACGGAGGTCAATTTCTATCGCGCCAACGCCCGCACCGCCGAGGTCCGTCACGTTGCGGCCGCGGCGCCTTACTTTCTCAAGCTCTTCGACAACGATTTCAAGGAGCGCGTGGCGATCGCGCTCGATACGAAGGATTTGGCGCGCGTCATTTTCGTGCGCGCCAGCGACGGTACCTGGAAGGAATTCAACCGGGTAATGCCCGAGGATGCGGAAGCGTTGTCGGCGAATCATATCAACGATCTCGGCGGCGCGGTGATCAGTGCCGACGGCCTGAAGCTGCTGGCCTTCTCTAGCCAGGGCCTCGACACGACGGCCTGGGTGTCCTTCGATCTGGCGACCGGAAAGCGGCAGATCATCGGCCTCGACCAGCGCGTAGACGTAAAACGCGCCCTGGTGGATCCGGCGACGCTGACGCCGCAGGCGTACATGCACAATTTCACCACGGCCGAGTGGTCGGCGCTGACCCCGGCCCTGCAGAAGGACTTCGATACGCTGCGCGCGATGAACCTCGGCGAGATCGAAGTGGAAAGCCGCTCGCACGACGATCGAACTTGGATTGTCAGTTTCATGAGGCCGGACTACCCGGTGCGCTACTTCCTCTACGACCGCATCAGCGCCAAGACTGTGGCGCTTGGCGTCTCGACGCCGCAGATGGTCGCGCTGAAGCTCTCCAACATGTATCCCATAGTGATCAAATCCAGTGATGGTTTCGAGCTGGTTTCCTACATCGCCTACCCGAGCTGGGTGAAGCTTGACGCGCAGGGCATTCCGTCCACTCCGCAGCGCCTCATTACCTTCGTGCACGGTGGGCCTTCGGATGAGCGTGCGCAATTCGGCTTTGCGCCGCTGTTGCAGTGGATGACCAATCGCGGCTATGCGGTATTCGTGGTTAATTTTCGCGGTTCGCCGGGCTTTGGCAAGGCGTTCATGAATGCGCAGCATCATGAATGGGGAGGCGCGATGAACCGCGACGTGCTGGAGCAAGTGCGCCACCTCGTCGACAAGAAAATTGCCGACCCGAAGCGCATGGCGGTGTTCGGCGGCAGCTACGGTGGCTATGAGACCTTGGTCGCGATGACGTTGACTCCCGGGGTGTTTGCCTGCGGAGATGCGGTCGTGGGGCCGTCGAATCTCGAGACATTCGTGGATCCGAAAACGCTGCCGCCCGATTGGAGCCCGGATTCGCTCTTTTCCCTGCTCGGAGATCCGCGCACCGAAGAAGGACGCAAACTCTTGAAGGAGCGTTCACCGTTCAACTATGCCGGGCAGACCAAGGGCGCCATGCTCATCGTGCAGGGCGCGCACGATGTGCGGGTGCCGACCCGCGAGGCGGAACAAGTGGTGGCCGCGATGCAAGCGGCCGGCACCCAGGTCACGTATCTGCTCTATCCGGACGAGGGTCATGGCATCATTCGTACCGAGAACAACCGCTCCTTTCTGGCAATCAGCGAAGTGTTTTTCGGCCAATGCTTGGGTGGCCGCTACTCACCGTTGACTCAGGAACTCGAGGGATCCAGCGTAAAAGTGCCGGCTGGCATCGAACACATCCGTGGCCTCAAGGAAGCGCTCGCTGCGCGCCGCAGCGAGGGGCTTGCGCCGTAAGGTGAGTTCAAAGGATCGCAAAGGGGGAGAGCGAGTGGCTGGCCAACAAAGTCGAGGCAGTCGAGGCAAGAGCACTCAATCGATCTGGGGCGGCGAGCAGGAGCACGAACCCTACGAGCGGGCGACGCAGGTGCCGATCGTGCACAGCGTTTCGTTCGGCTATCCGGATATCGATACGTGGCTGGCCGTGGCGCTGGGTCAGGAAGCAGGCCACATCTACTCGCGCAACACCAACCCGACCGTGCGCGCTTTCGAGGAGAAAATTCGGGATCTCGAGGGCGCCCAGGCGGCCACCAGCTTTTCCACGGGGATGGCCGCCATCAGTGCCACGTTCTTCACGTTTCTGCGACCGGGCGATCGAGTCATCTCCATCAAAGACAGCTATGGGGGCACCAATAAACTCTTCCATGAGTTCCTGCCGGCCTTCGGCATTCAGGTGCATCTGTGCGACACCTCCGATCATGCGCAGATCGAGTCCGAACTCGCCCGTGGCTGCAAGCTTCTGTACCTGGAGTCGCCGACCAATCCGATGGTCAAGATAACCGACATCGCGCGACTCGCGGCTGCGGCTCACCGCGTCGGCGCCTTGGTGGCGGTGGACAATACCTTTGCGAGCCCGATCAACCAAAATCCCTTGGCGTTGGGCGCGGATATCGTGCTGCACAGTGCGACGAAATTTCTTGGCGGACACGCCGATGCCTTGGGCGGCGCGGCCTGCGGCAGCGAGGCGCTGATCAAGCGGCTGTACCATTTTCGAGAAATCAACGGCGCGACGCTCTCGCCGGGCGATGCCTACAGTCTGTTGCGCGGCATGAAGACTTTGAGCCTTCGCATCGCACAGCAGAATATCAACGCCATGAAGGTGGCCCGCTGGCTCGCGAGGCATCCGAGCGTCGAACAAGTGAGCTACCCGGGATTGGAATCGCACCCCCATCACGACATCGCCGTGCGGCAGATGCGCGGCTTCGGCGGCGTGTTGAGTTTCAGCGTGCGGGGCGGACTCGATGCAATCAAGATATTCCTTCCCAAGCTGGAGCTCGCGCACCGGGCCGCCAACTTGGGCTGCGTTGAGACCGTCGTCGGTCCGCCCTCCGTGACCAGTCACGTTGAATGTAGCGCCGCGGAACGGGCCGCCGCGGGAATTCCCGAAGGTCTGGTGCGATATTCCACCGGTATCGAGGATGTGGAGGATTTGATCGCAGATCTCGAGCAGGCGCTGGCGAGTATCCGTTAGATATGAAGACGGTCATTGACATCGCAACAGGCGTGGCCGACGGGCGGCTCTCGGCGGCGGCTGTCGTCGAGGAATGCCGGCAGCAAATCGAACGCAAGAACGGCTGCGTCAATGCGTTCGTTTATCTCGACATCGACGGGGCTCGTCGTCAGGCTGAGGAAATCGACCGCCGCATCGCCGGCGGCTCCAAGATCGGAGCGCTCGCCGGCGTTGCCTTCGGTGTCAAGGACATCCGCGAGAGCTGCTCAGGCATGCCTCGCGGCAATGGTTCGCTGTTTCATCGCGGCGATCCGCCCGAGACCCGGGACTCGGTGTTCATCGCACGCTTGCGTGCCGCCGACGCTATTCCCCTGGGCAAGGTGGCAACCGCGGAATTCGGCATGGATGGCGTTACGCACACACTCGCGCACGGCACCACGCGCAATCCTTGGAATTTGGCGCGCACACCCGGCGGCAGCAGCGGCGGCTCGGCGGCCGCGGTCGCCGGCGGACTCGTGCCATTTTGCACCGCGGGCGATGCCGGCGGCTCGACACGCAGCCCGGCCGGATATACCGGTACGGTGGGTCTTAAACCCAGTCTCGGCCGAATCCCGCGAATGGATGGTTTCGGGGATCGCAGCTGCCCGGGTGTCATCACCGCCACCGTGGCCGATACGGCGCGTATTCTGGACGTCGTGGCCGGACCGGATGACTGCGATCGAATGACACTGCCGCCACCTGGCGTTTGCTATGAACGGCTCATCGAAAGCCTGGAGGTGAGCGGCTTGCGCGCCATTTGGAGCGAGGATCTGGGATTCGCACCGGTGGATCCGGAAGTGGCCGCGCTTGCGCGCGGCGCGGCATTTCGTCTGGCCGAGGCCGCCGGTCTGCGAATGCTCGATCGAACGGTACGATTCACGAATGTGTATATGGCGGCCAACATGCATCTAACGCGGCGCTTCGCGGATGAACTGACGCAACGCGGAATATTGCCGGGCCAGAAGCACCTGCTCAGTCCGGGTCCGCGCTTCTTCCTGGAGAAGGCGCAATCCTTCAGCGACGCCGATGCCCATGAGGCGTTGCAATTGGAAAAAACACTCGAGCAGGAGATCGCGGCGTTCTTTCGCGAGGCGGATGTTTTGCTGAATCCCTGTCATTCGACCGCGGCATTCGTTGCGGAAGGTCCGTTGCCCGAGTGGATCGCGGGCAGAGATGCCAGCCAGACTCATGGAGATTCCTTCCCCATGCTCGCCAACATCGGCTGGAATCCGTCGATCTCGGTGCCCGCGGGTCTAACGGTCGACGGCTTGCCGGTGGGGCTGCTCATCACCGTGCGGCGGCACCGCGACGATATAGCTCTGCGCCTGGCGCGAATACTTGAAATCGCGGCGCCGTGGCCGCGGCATCCACCCGGTTGGGAGTGACCGTATGTCCCAATATCTGATTTTCAAGGATGCGCTGCTGTTCGACGGCGTCAGTGAAACACTGGTCGAACGCGCCAGCGTTGCCGTCGAGGATGGAATCATCCGTGAGGTACGCAGCGGAACTATCGCTTCCGACAATGCAGAAATTGTCGATCTTCAAGGCCGTTTTCTGATGCCCGGTCTTCTGGATTTGCACTTCCATGCATACTCGGTCTCATTCGACGAGTTGGTGTTGCAGCGCATGCCCAAGCCGCTGCTGGTGAGCCACGCCAACCGATTGCTGGAGGGCGCGTTGCAGCGGGGCTTCACCTCGGTACGCGACCCAGGCGGCGGCGAAGTGGGTCTTGCCCTGGCGATCGAGGCGGGACTGGTCAACGGCCCGCGATTCTTCTTCGGCGGCAAGGCCCTTTCGCAGACCGGCGGTCATGGCGATGGACGCCATCCGCACCATGCCGAGCTGTGCCACTGCAGGTCTTCCGACGCCATTTCGCAAGTGGTGGACGGCGAAGATGAGGTGCGCAAGGTTTGCCGCAACGAATTGCGTCTCGGCGCCGATCATATCAAGCTGTTCATCTCCGGCGGGGTGACCTCATCGTCCGATCCGATTTGGATGTCGCAATTCAGCGATGCGGAGATCCGCGCGGCCGTTCAAGAAGCCGCCTCGCGCCGCAAGTACGTCGCCGCCCATTGCCTCACCGACGAGGGTGCGCGCCGCTGCGTGCAGCATGGTATCCGCTCGATCGAACACGGCTTCAGCATCACCAAAGAGACTGCCAAGTTGATCGCCAAATCGGGGACCACTTACGTGGTGCCGACGCTGGCGGTCCTGCATCAATTGGGCGAGCACACCCGTGAGCTTGGCTTGTCCGATCAAAGCATTGCCAAAGTGTCCGGCGCACGCGAAGCGGCGCTCGAGGGGATTCGAAATTGCGTCGAAGCGGGCGTCAAACTGGGAATGGGAACCGATCTTTTCGGACCGCAATATCATTGGATGCAAAGCCTGGAGATCGAGTTACGCTGCGCGCTGCAGCCGCCGATTGATGTCCTGCGCTCTGCGACCTCGATCAATGCCGAAATCATTCAGCGCGGCGGCGAACTGGGCATCATTGCCCCCGGCGCGCGGGCCGACCTGATCGCACTTGATGAAAATCCCCTCGAGAATCCGCGAGTGTTTGCCAAGCGCGGCGCGATGCCGTTGATCGTGAAGGGCGGCCGCTTCGTTCGCCGAGAATTGTGAGCGCCTCGACCCCGTCCATGCGACGCTGCGTCTGGCGGCAGCATCGTCGCCTTTGCGCTATGGCGGCACAGCCCAGCGTTTAAGGCTGAAGCAGTTGGCGGCAATTGATCCAGATGCATGGTGGAGAGTGCGTCGCTCGAAGCGCCGGCTTCGGCCAAGGATCGACCTTTGAGATCACGTTGCCCCGAACTCGCCCGATTGCCGAAGCCTCTGCAGATCCTCTGCAATCAAGTCGTATCGCCAGACGCATTTTAGTCATCGACGATAATGTCGATGTGGCAACGTCGCTCGCGGAGATCCTGAGACTTGAGGGACATGAATGCGAGGCGCTGTTTTCCGCGCATGAGGCTTTGGAACGAGTCGCTACGTTCCGTCCGGATTTCGTGCTTCTCCACATCGGGCTGCCTGACCTCGACGGCTACGAGGTGGCACCGCGATTGCGGCAAATCGGTGGGCTAGGGGATGTGGGGCTTATCGCGCTCACCGGCTACGGACAGGCAGATGATATTGAACGGGCGCGCGCCTCCGGATTCGATGGGCATTTTGTGAAGCCCTTGGACTTCGAAAAGCTCGAGCTAACTCTAGCGCAGGGGCGATCGAGGCAACGGGGACGCGAGGCGGGCGGCAGCGACTTCCTCGACTGAACACGTTTATCGTGCAAAGCCACTCGATTCGGCGTGCGAGAACGCTGCCTGCGGGCGCCCACGAGACGTGGGTGGTATGCACCGGGCGAGAATTCCCGGTGCTGACCCTAAAACGGGTGATACCTATTAGCAAAAGAGTCAGTTGCGGGCCTTGAGGCCTTTAACCCCGTCGCTCAGTCGGGAGGTCGGCGACGGTAGCTCCTCCGAAGCCTCATCCTCACTGTCCCTGGTGTAGCGCAAAACTCTTGCTGATAACGAAACGTTATGGTTTGGGCCCCATCGATTTGCAAATTTCCAGACTTGAACTAGCAGGCGGTCGCGGAACTGCTGTTGACTGCTTCCTACTCTTTTACGATGTCGTCTATACGCAATTCGAAGCGGGTGATCCTCCAATCGTTCGCTCACCGCGAATAAGCTGGGAAGGCCAGCCGATCCGAACTAGCAGCCCGTCTGGCCCAGATATCCCGACCTCGTACAGGCCCCATTCGCGGTGACGTAGGATGCCGCCGGGCCGAATGATCAGATCGTCCACCCTCGCAGCGATGGTGTCCACGTCGGGCGAGCGAATGAAAACGCCAAAAGGATTGTTCTTGTCAGGTACGCGCCAAGAGCCGGCTCCCGCTTGCGTCAGGTGCACCTCACAGCCCCATCCAGTCATGACAATGTAATTGTCGTGACCGCCCGTGCGAGCAAAGCCGAGACGCTCCCAAAAGGGGACCGCAGCGGGTAGATCGTTGCTTGGAACTATGGCGAAAGCGCCAACACGAGGGTCCTCCATCCGCCTACTCCGCTTGGGGCCAGCAAAAACCATTGCTGTGGCTACAATCCGTTCGGGTTATTTCAAGTGTCATGCGAGGATGAGACCTTCAACTATCCGCTCAGTTCCACGAATCATCCGGATTTGGGTCACTTCAAGAAAGGAGAAGTGGCCCCACAAATTTAGACAGATTTCACCGCGAGAGGTTGCTGTACACCGGAAATAAATCTATGAAAGGGTGCGGGCGGAGAAGGCGCAGCAGGTAGAACGATCTGATTGCGACATCGACGTCGCAACGGACTGGAAGGGCACCGAATCATCCATTGCGGTCCAAGCGTTGCGGTGTGCACAAGCCGCTGACAAAGGATGGTTCAGGGCTCTTCCTTCAGCGCCAATGGAAGCGTGCGGCTGAGGGCAGAGGGAACCTCGGTGCGGTGATTGTCTCCCTCAAACACGACGAAGCCGACATTCACACCCGACGCCTTGAGCCGATCGGCCATCTCGCGCGCATTGTCGATCATGCGGTCTCTGGTTTGGCTCTCTCGGAATCGCGCGAGGGTCTGTTTCAACGTCGCAGAGCCAAATGCGGCCGGGTTCATCGAGTACATCTTGGTGATGAGCGCCGTATCAGCGGCGCCGAGTTGCTGTTCCAGGCCGCCAACGGTGATGAGCACAGAAGGTCGAGGGCTTCCGAACCTAAAATGCGTCGCAAAGGCTTTCTCCTCCGCTTTCAAGGTGACGTCGTCCCACCAAATTGCGGGACTTGCCGCCACGAATGTTGCGAATGCATCCGGCTGCGTAAACAGGGCATACAAGACGAAATAGCCGCCGAGAGAATGACCGAATAGGGATTGGCGGCGAGTATTGATCGGATAGGTTTTGCCGATGACGTCGCGCAGGTCGTGGCGCAGGAAATCGAGGAATGCGGCGGCGCCGCCGAATTTCGAACCGGCCGACTCCGGTCGCGGCCTGAGCGGCGGCCCGACAGTGAAATCGTGGTTACGCCGAGCATCGTCGTACAGTGTATGCACGGGATAGCCCACGCCGACGACGATGGATGGACCGTCTTCCAATTCATCGAGGCGCGCAATTTCGGCCGCGAGTCCAAACCAAGCGTTCGCGTCGAGAACATACAAGACTGGAAATCCGCCCGAAGGTGCAGGCCCTTGCGGTGCAGAAATAAAAATTGTGTATTCCAAGCCTTCTTTTGACCGAATGATGCGCGTCGTTAGATCGCGCTCGCGGATATCCGGTAGCTTCAGGGGTTGCGTCGGCGCCGCAGGCGCCTTGAGTGGCGTTTCAGGCGTATTCGATGCCGCCGGCAAAGCGATCCCACTGAATGCCAGCGATGCCAGCCAGGCGACCTGAGGCTTTGTGGGGATGAGTGTCATAACAATAGTCCGGCTATGAGTGTGGCTGGTGCCGACTATCCTCGCTTTTCATTGGTGTGAGCAAGAGTGGCGACAGCATTGTCGCCGACTAGCCAGGGGCGGCGTGACGTCGCCCGAACAGCCCGAGCCGAGGTCGAACCAGGAAACACTCTATATAGGGAGTGGCAACGCCTCAGTCGCAGAGGGAAGAATTTGTGGCGGTTATAGCCTAAGTTTTCGGTTATACATTGAGAAATCCATAGGATTGCTGGAGCGTCGCATGTACACCGCAAATTGTCGCGTCATGATTGCCTTCGGGATCGTCGTTTTCGTGGCGCCGGTGCTGGCCGATGACTGCACGACCGTCAAAAGTGCCATGTTGAATAGCGGGCACACACCGCATAACGTCCTCGTCACTAAGATCGACGGACAGGGAAAAAAGACGGTGACACGACAGGTTCAGACGGTCGATAACAAATACGTGCAAACCGCGGACGGCAAGTGGCATGCGATGAATATCGCGATCAAGGATTTGGATGATGACGTTTCGGGGGTTCAGACGTGCCGCCGCACCGGCAGCGAGAGTGTTAGTGGGGAATCAACTGCTGTTTATGACGTGCACATGAACCAGGACGGAGACCAAAGCGATGCCAAGATCTGGGTGTCCTCAAGGAATCTGATTTTGAAATCGGAGACCGTCCTCGCAGGTGACCATTACGCCACCGACTATGACTTCAGCCACGTCACGCCGCCAGCTAATGCAATTCCGATGGGTGGCAAGTAGCTCGCGCGCCGAGGCGGTAGCAACGACCCGCGCCCGCCCAGTAGCAATTTCGCTTTGAGTGGCTGTGGCGGCTAGAATGCGGTCCGGATTCCAAGGATGGCACATGGCATGGTCGGCATCGCAGCGCCGATCCACACGGTAGTGACGCCACCGAGCGCGGGATTATCGGCGGCGGCGAGAAAACGGCGAGAGCAAGAGATCATGGCAATGGCACGGCAGAAGTATCTTGCATTCGCTTTCTTTTATGCGCCGCCCGCGTCATGCGAGCTCGGATTCTCCTTAGTGTCGTAGGTACTCCGCAAAAAAAGAGAGCTGCAGTTTTCCCAGTGTGCGTGCTTCAGCCGCTTGGTAGTGGGCCGAGTCGGGATCATCAAAATCGGCATCAGCCTTTGGGTAGTCCTTGACGATGAGCGGAAAGCCTAGCTGCCTCGCTTGCGATTGAAATGACCGAACCACTTGTGCCGATGAACGCGCATCACGGCCTGCAATAGCCGCCAAGAGGGGCGCACGTGACATTCCATCCGATTTCAGTGAGAGCGGAGGCAGGGCATCGATTACGGCTACTGCCTTGACGCGAGGATCTGCAGCAAATCTCAGCGCATAACGACCGCCTGACTGCCAGCCCATCAAGCCGACCGCGTCGGGTCGCACGGAGCTTTGCGCCGCGACGAAGGACAGGGTGGCATCGAGGTCATGCAGCGCTTCGGCTTCCGAATGCGATGCCGCATCCGGTGCAAGGCCGCGATTGAGATCGAGCGCGACGACAAGAAACCCTCGCTCTGAGAATCGCGAGACCGCCTCATTGACTCGTGCCGTCATACCCCGTTCGTCAGGAATGAGAACGATAGCCGCGAACGGCGGCGCTGCCGTGGGCGTGTACAAGGTGCCGTCCGCGGCATAGCCTTCGGCACCATGCATATGAACTTTGATGCCATGCGGCGGCTCCGCCTGAGCGGGTGCCAAGAGGCACAGGAGAATCCCCGCAGCGCTAGCGACAGTTAGGAACCCGCGCGCGGCATTGCAGGATCTTGTCATCTTTGATCGAACCGCAGAACATCGAAGCTGATCTTATAATCTGTCGCGGCAGCATTGCGTCCAGCGACGGTAAACTTGAGCTTATGATTCCCCGCCGCATTGATCACGATGGGACCCACGTCGAAGTTACCAAGTGTCTCGGTAGAACTGTACTCATCCTGCACCGCACCGACGTTTACCCCGTCAAGGCTCAGCTGCCATGTCCCGCGAATGGTGTAGTCCTTCGCCGTGACGTGCAGATCATAAGTACCCGCTTTAGCGAAATTGGCGGTGAAGGTCACGCTGTCTCCCGCCTTGGTCGAGTCAAGGATCGTGCCCGTGCCGTCCGGGAAACCGACCCACACAAAACTTCGGAATGTGGGTCCAGAGCTGGTCGCGGGGAGCGCCTGTGCCTGAAACTGCGTTAAACCGAAGCTCGGTTGTGATGTGAACGTCCAGGTGAGTATTTTCTGGCTTGCGACCAGTCCGCCGGTGCCGCCCGTAAATCCCACGTAGGCGGTCGTGCTGCCCAATGTCTTGGGAATATCGATCGCGAAGCGGCCCGCGTAAACATTGCCTTTCACAGGATCTTTGAGCGTGAGGTAAAGGAACGCCCCATCGTAGGCCAAGTGAGCGCTGATCGTATCGCCGCTGCTCAATACGACGTGGCTGGGCGTCAAGTCCACCGCTGGCGTCGTCGGTGAGGCACCATTGACGTACACACCTGTGGAATTCGTGCCTTCTCCCGCATTGCTGTAGACGTCAAATTTGACGGCGACACTGTGTTGGATGCCGCCGGTACCACCCACATGATCGGGTCCGTAACCCAGTCCGCCGCCCGAGGGGCCGAGTGCCGTCGGGCCATTCGTCTGCAGCGTGAAGGTGAAACCATCAGCGATTGGCAGGGTACCTGACAGCTGCAGCGTGAAGTCGCTGGCGAAGGTCTGAATGTTCACCGGCGTATTTGCGAACGCGCTGCCGGCTTGATTGTTACCGCCGGTGGTCAACTGCAGACGACTGTCGTCGGAGTTGGCCGCGCTGCCGTTCAAGGTTAGGCCCTTGACCGAGGCGAAGCCGTTGCTGAAATCGATCGTGACTGCGGTGCCTATCGTGTACAAACCACTGGCCAATCCGCTTGGGTTATAACCGCTCGCGACCGCGAGTGCCTGCACGGTGGTGGTGGCGCTCACGTTGAAAGGGCCCGCATACCGGGTGGATGCAGTGGTCGGCGGCGAGCCGTCGGTGGTGTAGTAAATCGTCGCGCCCGCGACGGTGTCGGAAATCGACACCGTTTGCGTTGAGGCATAGACGCCAGGGGCTGGGCTCAAGACGGGCGTCGGGGCCGTCGGCGGCGCGCCAGCGAGGGAGCCGTACACGTCGACCTCACCCTGGGCTCCGATGTACACCTTGCCCGCATTGACCATCGGCACGACAAACTTTACCGGCTTTCCTGGGGTATCGCGCGCGGCATTCTGAGTGCTGTTGTAGAGTTGGTTCGCTACGTTGGTGGCATCGAATGCATAGAGGATCGCGGGGCCCCCAGTATTATAAGCATCGGTTCGCACGGCCCAGAGAATCCCGTTATTGGTGCCGTTGGAGCTGATCACCGGGCTCGCCCCTGGGAAACTGGAACTGACCGAGCCTGTCGCCGCCGGCGAAGTGCTGAGTTTGCCGTTCGCCAGCATAAATTGTTTCAGGTGGTCGCCACTTCCCCAGAAGTACACGTGGCCGTTCCAGTAGGCTGGCGTGCTCCATAGGCCGCCGATTTTCCCGCTGATCTCCTGGGCAACATTGTTGAAGGTCGAATTGAATCCGCCGAGGTTGTCGCGATCGAGAACTTCGATGCGGCCATTCTTGCCGACCTGGATCAACTCATGCAGGTTGGCTCCCGGCTGGTCCGGCAGCAGGACGACGCCGCCCGATGTTTGGTCGGTGTCCGCAGCGCTCAGGGTTTGCTGATCGAAGGGTGTCCATTCGTCGACGATTTGCATGCCGCCATTGCTTACATCCACCCGCAGGATTGCATTGCTGTAGTTCTGCGAACTGGTATAGGGCGGCATGGGATTCGGAGATCCGGTGCCGGTGCTGATGAAATTCCCGGTGGCGAAAAATATGCGCGGCACGCCATTGACCACCTCGGCGGCAGGGGCCGCGCCCGAATGCCAGATGCCATTGCCTTTGCCGTTGGGACTCGCATTGAAAAGCGCGGTTTGCTGCAGGGTCGTGGCGTCGTAGGAGAATATCCAGCCGTGATAGGGTCCGTTATCGCCGTGCGCCGCGAATGCCACGTACACATGTCCGTTGAAGAGCAAGAGGCCGGTGCGATTGAGCTCCCATTGCGGCTGAAAGGCCACTGAACCGCCAACGCTGCCGACGCCGTTGCCACTCACCGCACCTTGCATGGTCACCGGGCTCCCTTGCTTCTCGCTGCCGGTGAGCAAATCGAGTGCATGCAGGCGGTGGACATAGAGGCCCGACTCTTTGGTTTTCGACACGACGTACAAGGTTCCTGCCGCGGCATCGATGACCGGCGTGCCGGTGATGCCGATTTCCGGAACGATGTCATTGGTGCCCAGATCAACGCTCGGCACCGTGGTCGCACCCGCCGACGCGCCATGCGCCGCATCGAGCAGGCTCGCTTTCCAGAGGAGCTGATTGCGATCGGCGTCGAATGCGAAGACGCTGTCGTGTTCGGTAGCAACATACAGGACGTTATGGATCACACCGGTGAAATTCAGTGCGCCAACGTAGAGCGGTTGCGCATACACGTATCCGTCGACGGGGTAGGAGTAGAGTTTTCCGAATTGAGTCGGATTGACAGTCGCCGGCGTGAGCTGAGTTTCGTTGATGTTCTGGCCAGCCCGAGTCGTGTCGTAACGCCAAGTGGTGACGTTTCCGGCGATCGTCGGCACGGATGCGACTAAAAGGCAAAATGCCCATGCACGGAGGAATGTTCGGACCATGGCGCCATCCCATGTTGAATGCAAAACATTATGCATGATGGCGCGCATGACTGAACGGTCGCGAACGCCTCATGGCCGCCTCTGGGCCAAAATAAAATGGTAATTTTTACACGACTATCGCGGAGACGATCGATGTTGGGTCTTCGACATTACCGTTCGAGATGGCAAGCTGACGAAGATCCGGGAGTACGTTGACACGCAAGCCCTCGCGCGGGCCTCGCAGTGGGACGCGTCCGGGCTGACGTAGCGCGGGCGATCTGCGGCCATCGGGTCGGGGCAGACGGTGTATCAGCCGTGGATCGCCCCCTCGCACGCCACACGCTAATCGAATGCACAACCATTTAAGGAGATCGCGATGTATGACCAATCCAAGCTATCCGAGTTAATCCGGTTCGCGCGAGTCGATGCGGGCTCCACCGTCATCGATGTTTACCCAGGCGATGGCGACTGGACCCGTCTCTTCTCCGACATCGTGGGACCCGAAGGACGGGTCTACAGCTTCGTGCCGGCCGAAGTCGCCCACTTCAAGAACGATCCGGTCGGCCGCATGCGCACGCTTGCGAAGGAGCCCGGTCGAGAGAATGTCGAAGCCGTCTCGGCGGACCTCGTGGCGATGTCGGAGGCCACGCAACCCGCGGATGTCCTGTGGCTGCACCTGTTCTACCACGATTTGCACACCGAGTTAATGCAGGCGAAGGGCGCGACGGCGGCCCGGTTCAATCGAGCGGTCTACGAGCGGCTGAAACCCGGTGGGCGCTACGTCATCATAGACCACGCCGCCGCCGCCGGGGCGGGCACGAGCGACGCCCAGTCGCTGCATCGAATCGAGCCTGCATCCGTTCGCGGGGAGGTGGAGGCGGCCGGCTTCGTACTGAACGCAGAAAGCACCGCGCTCGCGAACAAGGACGATCCGCACTCGATCAAGGTGTTCGATCCGTCGATCAAGGGCGAGACCGATCGCTTCGCCTATCGGTTCGTGAAGCCCTGACAGGTCCCGGCTCGACTTCATCCGACACTCGGACGAAAAATCCGTGTGTCTAGGTCGGAGTTCATTTGGAATTGCGAGACGCCCGAGCCAATGCCGGTGCCCAGAAAGGAGCGCCGTCCTCCCATTTGTCATCCGTCAATCGTACGTGGACTCCATCGGAAATCCGATAGGCCCAAATCTCCCCATACGGCTGCGGCGAGAACATCAACGATGAGAGCAGCGGTTGTTCGTCGTTAACGCCGCTTACACCGGATGTGTAAACCAGCCAGCGGCCGTCCGGCGAAAATCGGGGGTGACCGGATTGAGCGTTGGGATCAGTAAATCTGCGCACATCTCGTAGCGATCCCTCGGCGGTCAGCGTAGCGATGTACAACGCCATACGTCGCTCGCCCGTGGATGCATCGAGCAAACCCTCACGGTCTGAGGCGTAAGCAAGCATTTTGCCGTCCGGTGACAGCGTCGGAAAATTCTCGCGCTCGGAGCTATGGGTGAGATTTCTGATGCCGCTGCCGTCGGCGTTCATCATCATGATATTGGTCACATTGCCCACCTTGGCGGCAAACACGATCTTCTTCCCGCCGGCTCCAAAGTCCGGCATGCCCGCCGCGGCGACGTCGGCGCCAGTCATTGCGATTGCAGCGGAACCATCGGCGCGTACCCGCCAGATTTCTCCCTGAGCGGCCGTACTGCGAAATCGCTTCACCGCAAAGGCCAAGAATTTGCCATCGGGCGACCAAACCATTCCCATGATGGCGCGACGATCCGCGTGCAGGGATTCACTATCAAGATTCAGCAGTGGCCTCACGACGGCTCCGGTGGAAGAGATCACATCCACCGTGCTCGCGCTGGTGCGAAATGCGAACTCATCAGCTACTGGATTGGGCGGGGCGGAAAAGGCATTCCGGATGGCATAAAGCGCGACAGATCGCCCCTCAAGCGCACGATTTTGCGGATAGCCGGATGCGATCGCGGGTCCAGGGAAGGTCTGAGGGTGCTTCCCCGTATCGTAAGAGTCCCGGGTCAATCCGTGGCAGAGAATGCCTTGCCCTTGGGGCTGCGGCACCGGCCTATGGCAATAAAGGTCGTTCGAACCCATTGCTATTTCGGAGAATGAGTTTCCCGATAGCGCCTGAAGCCGCCAGTTGGTAGGGCGCCCGTCATCGTCTACGTCCCAAGTCTCAAGCGCGACACGTCCGTCTGCGAGTGGGGCGGGACTGATTGCCCGTTGCGCCGGACCCAACGGACGCGGGTCCGAGCCATCGGCATTCATCGAGTAGAGGCGTGGCTCGTGTTCGGTGCGATCCGAGTAGAAGTAGATCAGCTTCCCGTCACGCGAGTAACGCGCAGAACCGTCCCAACCATCGGTGTGGGTGAGGCGGACTACTTCACGCGACGCGAGTTCCATCGCGTACAGGTTGCCTGACGTCTGAATAGCGAATGGAAACTTCTTGTCGCCGTGTTCTATTGCATCACGGGTGCTAGTGAATACGATCCGTCGGCCGTCGGGCGAGACGCTTGGACGCAGGTTGGCTCCCTTGCCTCGAGTCAGCCGGCGGGCCAGTGCGACGTTCATTGTGCGCGTGGGATCGAACGGAAGCGCGTACAGATCAGCCTTACCGTCGCGGGTCGAAACAAAGATCAGGGTACGGCCGTCTGGCGAAAGGGCGGCTTGATCTTTCATGCCATGACCAATAACCAGCGGCCGCTCCGGGGCCTTCTTCAATGTATCCATCACGTACAGATCCGGCACGCCGGATCGCTCGGACGTGAAAACGATATAGCGACCGTCCGGAGACCACGCGGGGTCATAGTCAAGAGCCGGGTGATCGGTCAGACGTTGCGGCGGTGTATTCGGTGCAAGAAGCCAGATGTCCCAGCCGTCAGGCCTGAACGAACTGAAGCTGATTCTCTCGACGGCCGCGAGCGGCTCTTTACTCAAGGCATTAATCGAAAACGTCAGGACGACCGCGAGACATAGCGTTTTTGATGTCAAACTACTTTCCTCTCCATGGCGCGTAAACCTCACTCTACGATGATCGCCATCAAGTCTGTCATGATGCGCAACACATGGTACGGTCGCTAGGGCAGGGCCTCTGAACTCCGTGATCAGATTCGGCACGGAAACGTCCGACCTCCGCTGATTTGACTCGCGGGTGTCGCCCCGCTTAGTGATTGCTGCGACCTGGTCCCTCGGCCTGCTTGAGTTGATCGTTTTCGCGAAGCCACCAGCCTTGAGGTCCCGGTGCCTTGGCGGGCCAAACCTCGCTCAGGTCATCACCTTGGAAGAGCTGTCCGTTCTTCATGACCAAGCGAACCGAGTTCGTGTTATGGATATCTTCAAGAGGATTGGCGTTGAGGATGACCAGGTCTGCCAGTTTTCCTGCTTCGATACTGCCCAAGTCCTGCGCCAAGCCAATCGCCTCGGCGCCGCTCAGCGTTGCGGCTCGGATCACCTCGAGGTTGGACATGCCGCCGGAAGATAAGGCCCACATTTCCCAGTGGCATTGCAATCCCTGCATGACACCATGACCGCCCACGGCGACTCGGCCGCCTGCCCGTACGATTTTAGCGGCTTGGGCGGCAACCTGCGGAAATATGTACTCGTCTGGTCTAGCCCAAGATGTTCTGTTGGTGATGGAGTCCAAGACACCGTGAGGAAAGAAGCGTTGAATCTTGGCGTCATTGTGAACGTCCGGACCTGTGGTCAGGAAAAAGTTACCGGCAAACGGACCGCCGTAATTCACGAGCAGGGTGGGCGTGTAGGTGGTTCCTGACTGTGCGAAAAGAGTCACGATATCCTTATACAACGGGACTTGTGGAATGTTGTGCTCATTGCCGCTGAAGCCATCCAGAATATGAGTCAGGTCAAGCCGAGCATCTATCCCTCCTTCCGTGGTGGGCATCATGTGCAGCTTCTGCGACGCCTCCACGATCCACTGACGCTGCTGCCGATTGCCTACCTCGTAAGATTTGATGAGATTGGTTCGGTAGTAGGTCTTATATCTTTGCAGCGTATCCTCCGCATCCTGCTCCGACTGCAGGTTGACCTCATGGAAGACGCCCGGCCCAGTGGAATACGTGCGCGGCCCGATCATCTGCCCCGTGTCGATCAAATCCTGATAGGCAAAGATGTCGTTCGTGAAAGTTTGCGGGTCCCGACCCGCGGTCACCCCATAGGCTAAGTTGGCGAGCAGAGGCCAGCTGTCCAGATCCAACACATCGCGGCGAATTTCCATCCAGTGTGCATGCACGTCGATGATGCCGGGCATCATGGTCGCGCCATTGAGCTGAATGGTTTCTGCGCCTGCCGGAACGGTCAGCGTGCCGGTCCTGCCCACCGCGGCGATCCGGTTGTCATGAATCAAGACATCGGCATTCTCGATGACCTCATCGCCGTGCATGGTGATGACCCGGGCGCCACGGAGCAGAAGATCGCCGTGAGGCGTCGAGCGAGCCGCAGTGACTGAGAGCGATACCGTCTGCGGTTGATAGTTGGGACGACTGCTGCTGGGTGCCGGGGCAGCCGAGGACTTGGTGTCCGTCGGGCCATTTTGCAATGCGCTTAATGGGAGCCGGAAAAATGTCGCTCCGAGCGACCAGAATACCGACCTGCCGTCCGGCGCCCAGCCGATCGAGTCCGCGCCGTTGACCGAGAGACGTTCCGCACTCTCCGAGGGTGCGGACACATCGACTTCGGGCGGAGTTCCCCCGAAGGCCGGCAGCGACAGAAGCCGCACTTGATGGTTGACCAGCGCGAGTGCGAAACGTCCATCGGGACTGACTCTCAATCCTCTCGCCGGCTCTGCTTCATTGACTCCTTGGGTGCTCAATCCGGAGACCTTTACCGCGATGCGTTCGTCGGACCCGTCGAGACGGATGGAAACGAGACCTCGACCTGAGCTGAGAAAAATCCGATCGGGATCGCGGGTGAATTGAGGATCCGAACGGTCTCGAGCGGGAGCGATCACCCTCATTGTGTCGGAAGCGGCTGCGGACCGTACTGACTTCACCGCGATGATGTCGGTGAGCGGCTCTGCAGGCGGCCCTAAGCTGAATTCGTGTGCGCGGTTGTCGCGAGCCGTGACTGACGATCGCAACGCAATCAGCGTGGCGCCGTCGGGACTGAAAACCGGATGCGTGTAGAAACCTGGCCGCAGCGTCAGGCGTTTGGGCGGCGCGGAGCCATCGGCAGGAGCCATCCAAAGTCCGCCACCCGTGCGATCCCACGTGACATATGCAATGGAGCGCCCGTCGGGAGACCAGGTTGGCTGAAAAGCAGGCGTCTCATCCTTGCTGAGCCGGCGTATGGATGACTTACTGGGGTCGGCGATGTAAATGTGAGTGAGGGCGGAATAAGCGATCAGTGCGCCGTTAGGGGCGAGCTTTGGATCTTGCGCTAAGCGGCTGACGACGGGACCCTGCTCAACCCGTTCGGGAAAATTCAGCAAGGGACCGAGAGCTTGAGAAACGTGCGCGGTGAATGCAATGACTTGATCCGACGCTCCGTCGACCGAGAGTCGATGGATGTGTCCATCATACGAGACGATGATCGATCGCCCATCGGGGGTGAACGCGTAACCCGGCAGCATGTCGCGGGTGCCGATGCCTTCTTGTTCATCGCGATCGATGGGTATTTTCAACCAATGCTCGTCGCCGCTGCGAAGATCGCGAACTTTTAGGCCGGTTTTTTCATCGACCCGGGTGCCAAAGACGAGAGTGTTACCGTCCGGGGAAAGAAGCGGTCGTATCGCCGAACCCCCGGCATCGGTGATGACGTCCTCTTCGCCCGTTTGTCGATCGCGTCGAGTGATCTGCCAAATGGGAAATTTCGCATCGTACGGAATGAGGCCGTGCCGCTCGCTGTAATAGAGATATCGACCATCCGGGGAGGGGACCGGGCCGGAGATGTTGCGCTCGTCTTCCGGCTTGATCTGCGGCGTGGGCTTGGCTTTTGTCAGTTGAATGCCGGAACCGCCTTTAATATCGTAAAGCCAAAGTTCGCGGCTGCCGAACACGTTGGAGTCCCGAGCGGCCAAGACGAATGCACCGTCCGGGGTATATACCGGCGAGACGATGTCGCCATGCGTTTGTTTCGTGATCTGCTTGAGATCCGATCCATCAGCCTTGCTGGTCCAAATATTCTGAGCGCCATCTCGGTCGCTAACGAAGACGATGCGACTTCCGTCCGGGGAGAAACGCGGCTGGCTGTCGAATGCCGGCCCCGACAAAACCGGTTTGGCTTCTCCGCCCGCAATGGGAACACTGTAGATGTCGCCCAGCAATTCGAAAACAATCGTCTTGCCGTCTGGCGAGACGTCGAGAGACATCCAAGTGCCTTCGTTCGTGTCAAAGGCAACGGTTCGGGTGGTGTGGAGCGAAAGCGGCGCCTCTTTTGATTTGCCCGGGTCCGAAGGCGGCGGCGCTTCCTGAGCAGCACTTGGAATTCCGCTCGCGGCGCAATAGGAGTTCGCCAGCAACGCACTGAAAAGAACAGTACCCAGTTGTTTTCCAAGCAAGTTTTGACTCCGAAGGTGAGATGGCGAAGTGTTCACCGGTGTGACGCCGACGGTTCCTTGCGGAACTACGCTTCGAGTTGACATGTATCGACAAGTCTCAGGCGAACAAATCGATAATGCGGCTACGAGACACCGTTGTCGAGAGTCTGCTCAATCGACACACGTGAATATGACGCCCTGCGGATGACAGAGTCGAAGATCGCGGAGGCGATGCTCTACTTGGCCGATGCCGGCGCCAGGAGCTCGATAGCTCGCCAGGCCGCCGATTGGATCAGCTGCGGAACGGGATAAGGTTTTGCCGTGTCGGGATTTTATGCCTAAATCGAGAAAGCTGTTTAAGATATGGGATAGGGAGCAATAACGCGCAAGGAAGTGCGGGTGTTGGATCAGAAACAGGAGCAGTGACCGCATGCGAACACTATCGACCATCTTTTGCCTGATTGCTCTCGCCGCAGCAGGCCGTGCCACGGCGCAAACGCCGGCGACTGCCGATACGCCAATCACCTTGGCGAACGCTACCTTTACTCAACCGATGGCATGGACAGCCAAGGGCGACAAGACGGCCATGGTGCTGACGCCGCCCGAAAAGGACCTTGAACTCACCTTCATCGACGTGCCGAACGCCACCAGTGCGGACAATGCCGTTGCTACGGCGTGGAGCCGACAATATCCAGGCTTCGCGCGAGAACTCGAGGTCAGCGTGCCCGGGGCGGCGAAGGAGGGCTGGGAAGAGCAAAAGAGCTTCAGATATCGCACTTCACCCGCGGAGCATCAGGAAGTGCGTGCGATTGCCCTTCGCAAGGGATCTCAGTGGACGGTGCTGCTCATGCAAGGAAGCGTCGCCACCTTTGAAAAGCGAGGCGGTACCCTCGCCCTGGCGCTTGCAAGTCTGCGTCCTGTTGGCTACGCGCGCGAGAGCTTCGCGGGCCGTACGCCACACCCGCTCGATGAGAAGCGCGTTGAAACCCTGAAGCAGTTCCTATCTGCCTCGATGCAGCAACTCGATGTCGCGGGCGTGTCGTTCGCGCTCCTTGATCATGGGCACCTGGTATATGCGGGCGGTCTCGGCGTCAAAGAACTCGGCAAGCCCGACAAAGTGGACGGGAACACGCTGTTTCGCATCGCCTCGAACACCAAAGGGATGTCGACATTAATGTTGGCGAAGCTGGTCGACGAGGGCCGCTTCTCCTGGAACGACAAAGTGACAAAGGTTTATCCGTCGTTCCGCTTGGGAAGCGATGCGACCACGGCATCGGTGGAAATGCGCCACCTGGTGTGCGCGTGCACCGGTCTGCCGCGCCGCGACTTCCCGGACATTTTATCGGGTACGTCCATGACAACGCCTGCCTCCCTGACTTTCAAGCACCTCGCTCAGACTGAACCGACCAGCAAATTTGGCGAGACCTTCCAGTACAACAACTTGATGGCTGCCGCCGCCGGCTATATCGGTGGCCACATCGCCCATCCCGAGCTCGAAATCGGTGCGGCCTACGACAAGACGATGCAGGAAAAAGTGTTCACGCCGCTCGGCATGAAATCGACAACGCTTAGCCTGCACAAAGCGCTCGCCGGCAACCATGCCAGCGGGCATGCCGCGGATATCGACGGCCATTTGTCGCTCGCGCTTGTGCAGGTCAACGACGCCTTCAACTTCGAAAGGCCGGCGGGTGCCGCTTGGTCGTCCGCAGTGGATGTCATCAAGTATGTCGACAATGAATTACGCGAGGGCGTGTTACCCAATGGCGAGCGCTACATCACAGCGGTGAACTTGCTCGCCCGCCGACAGCCGAACGTGCCTTTGGGCGAGGACGGATTTTATGGCATGGGACTGATGGGCCAGAAGACGGCCGATGTGCAGTGGTACCACCATGGCGGTGACCTCATCGGTTATCACAGCGATCTTTATTTTATTCCCGGGGCCCAGGTTGGCGCGGTGCTGCTAACCAACACCGACAGCGGCGCTGCGATGAGGGGTCCGTTCATACGACGTCTGCTCGAGCTGCTCTACGACGGCAAGCCGGAAGCAGAAGAGACGGTGAAAGCGTCCGCAGCTGCGATCAAGGCCGCTGTTATCGCCGAGCGCAAGCAGCTCGTTTATCCAGCCGATCCCAAGATCACATCCGCGCTTGCATCACGCTATACGAGCGAGGATCTCGGTTCGATGATCTTTACGAGATCGCCCCGCGGCTTGAGCGGCAGCAACGGTGTCTGGAGTGTTAAATTCGCCACCAAGGCCAACCCCGATGGCACGGTTTCGCTCGTCACAGCCAGTCCAGGACTCACGGGTATCGAGTTTGTTATTGCCAACGAAGGCGGCAAGCGAGCCTTGGTGGTGCGCGACGGCCAGCACGTTTATCGTTACACCGAGACTTAAGTGATACGGTTGAAAATGCGACGTGACAACGAGGGCTGCGGCTGAACAGCGGAAGATGGGTCTGTCCTCACTGCGAGACGAGAAGGTGGGGTGGGGCGGCAAGGCTTTGCCACGGACGAACCGCACACAGAGGATTAGAAAAATTCCGACTCTACGCCGTCCACAACGCGTCCTGGGTTGCTTGCCACCCTTCCAGCTTTCCAATGCGACCATACCACTCCGCGAAGGGCTCGTACCGTTCGAATGGAAAGCGAGCGGCCGAAAAGTAAGTCACCATGCCGGCGACGGCAAAGTCCGCGATACTGACTTCTTCACCCACGAGAAACGGCGAGTGCTTCAAAACTGGGTCGAGCACATTGAACAACGCTGGCAGTTCCGCGGCGTCCCAATTCGACGTGCCGGATGGGCGAGGTACGATATCCGGTAGCAGCCGATGGCCAACGCACGGCGACAATATCCGCGTAAGAATAGGCTGCCAATGCGCAGATTCCCAGTAAAGCCATCGTGCGATTCGGGCGCGCTCTTTAGCGTCACGCGACCAGAGACGATAGTCCCCGTAGGCCTCACTGAGGTACTGAAGAATTGCGTTGGATTCGAATAGCGTAAGATCGCCATCAACCAACGTGGGTATTTTTCCGGTTGGATTGATGGAGAGGTACTGCGCTGTTCGGCCCTCGCCACGGTATACATTTACTAGCCGAACATTGGCTTTTACTTCGAGCTGTCGGGCTACCGCAAGCACCTTACGACCATTTGCCGATAAGGGCGTACTGTAAAGTGTGAGCACGAACCAATCCCTGTCGCGACAACGAAAGGCCGCAATTCATAGCAGCATATACCGAGACCATTTCGTGCAACAGTGACCGGACTCGTTGTGGTCACGGTCGGTCAGGCCACGGCGCAAGCGAGCACGACAATTGCGCCGAGCGCAGTGTCTGGACGAATCGCCTGTGAGCCCAGGTCCACTGGGGTCTCCTCTTCATCTTGCTCTCAATGCCTGGCGAGCCAGCTTGTCGCAATGCGTGCCTACCCTCCTGGCAGCCAATGACGTTCTCACCTGAGCGGTGGCGCCGCGCGGCATAGGACGTTTCCTATAGTGATTGGGGGAGGCAAAGTCTGTTTCGGTGTGCGTTCGGAGCTTATCCTTCAACCAACAATTACGGATGCATTTATATGCATATCGACGATCAGGCGCGAGTCAACGTTAATATCACCCTAAGTGAAAGCGGCCGCGAATGCTCACTTCCAAGTCCGTCCTGCCGCCAAGTGGTGGCACAGAAGGCAGCGACATCGACTCACTCTCGAGGCACGGTATTGAGGCTGTGGGCAGCGTTTCCCGTCAGAAGCAAACTGGCATGACTCGTGCAACCGCTTTTCTAGCTTTTGTTCTGATCCCATCCTTAAGTTCAGCGGCCATTTATAAATGCACTGCCCAGGATGGCAGCATCACTTACACCGACGCACCCTGTCCGGCAGATACGACGGCGCAATATATCGACCCATCGGCGCCCTGGTGGCTGAAGGAGTCATCGCAGACTATGGATGGTACCTTGGCGTTTCCCGACGCGAAGTCAGACCAGCCTGAGATCCTCGCTGTCCTCTGCGCCAATGATGAATTTAAAGTGTGGCTCAAGGCGCAGCGACATTCCTTGCCGGAACGAGATGCCAGAACAGCGAAATTTATCCGGCTCAGCCACCTTTGCCGAAGGGCTCTGCACTTGCCCGAGGTAGCGGCGCAGATGCCGTCAATACCCCTTAAGGGCGATTTGGGGCAGAAAGTGCCGCGGCAGCCGATACTCTCGCGAAACTAGAGGCCGGTTCTGCAAAGGGCGAAATCGGGGGCAACTCCTGCCAGATACTGTCGTAAATCTGGTCTAAGATTCCGTTCCATGACAACCGATGCATCTGAGAAACGACAGGGTTCCTTCCGGCACCGAGTTCGCGTGCGCTACGGCGAGATTGACAGTCAGGCGGTGCTCTTCAATGCCCGTTATTTGGACTACGCTGATATCGCGATCACAGAATATTTCAGGGGACTGGGCATCAGCTTCGCGTCCAGCCCCGAGGCGCCCGAATTCCATGTCGCCAAGGCAACAGTCGAGTACAAAGCACCTATTCGCTACGACGAGGAAATTGATCTGACCGTCCGCACCCTGAAGTTGGGACGCTCGAGCCTGACGCTCAGCATCGAGTTTCGTGGTGCTGGCGAACAAGACGCGCGCGCCATGGTTGAAGAAATCTACGTCCATGTTGATCTCACGAGCGGCAGGTCGGCGCCACTGCCTGCTTGGGTGCGGGCGGCAATCGAGGCCCGGGAGGGCATATCAAGCGCCTAAGTGATGGACTAAGAGCCATTTCAAATGTCGAGCTTGCGTTCGCTCATCGACTTGACAATGGCAGGATCACTATGTGAGAAGAAACTGCTAGTACCGGTTTCCAATGTCGCAATCTGCGTCATGTCGTCCGCGCTCAACTGGAAATCAAAGATTGCGATGTTTTCCGACATACGTTCCTTTCGAATGGATTTGGCAAGCGCAACAACGCCGCGTTGTAATACCCAGCGCAATGCGATTTGCCCGATAGTCTTGCCATACTTGGCGGCGATGTTCCTTAGTACCTCATTCTGAAAGAGATTGTTTCGTCCTTCGGCAAAGGGTGCCCATGCTTCAGCCTGCACCCCAAGTTCGCGCATGAATTTCACGCTTTTCTCTTGTTGCTGGAAAGGGTTGATTCGATTTGGGCTACGCAATCTCATGGTCAGCTTTGAGTGCGGAGCGAATCAGAACAAGCGTATCGCGACGAAGACGCGCCGCATCGGTGAGATAACCCGCAGTTTCGCCGGTAGTGAGCTCTGCCATCCGTGCGGCAAGTGAAGCTCGGACGTCGTCGCGAACATGCGGGAGCGCTGCCTCGATGAGCGCAGCGGCTTCGAATCGGGGAGCCCAGAAACGATAGGCAAAAAACATCTGGCGTGCAAGGCGAGGGGAGAGCGTCCAATTTTTGCCGCCGAACAGGCGCTGCGTGATCCATTGTCCGGCGCCAAAGCAGTCAAAGCCTTGACAGGCTGGATATCCCTGGATTTGGCGCGTCGCGTGAATCGCGCAGCGGTGCCGATCATTGAGATGAACGCAGGGCGTCTCGGCGGGTTTGTCGAGGCGAAAGCCTTGGACCGCCCGTTGGTCGGGTACCACACAGCATAGACCGCAGCAGCGGCTGCAGTTGGCGCGAAACTTCGACATGGGTGTCTCTCGTCATTGCGGAAGGGCAAAATGACGAGGCGCAACTCAAAACGAGCGCGACTTAAGAAGCCAAAATTCTAGCGGCCGAGCGGCGGTTGGTCAATTGGCGAAGCGCAGGAGGGGACGCGCCCGGGTCACGCTCCGCGATCCGAAGTTACGGGATCGATTGTGGATCGCAACGCCGCCGCCGCTCGGTGCGTGGCGCCACGGCGGTCGTCCATACTCGTCATTGCGTCATCGCTTGCAACAGCAAATCTCCCACGCTGAGAAGGTGGAAGCCTGTCGAAGTCACGCCTGTTAGGCGCGAGGCGTCGCGGTTAGAGTCGCGCCTTTCGCGTCTACCTCACGTGGTCGAGCGGGGCAGGAGCCTGAACAGCTCGACAGACGAACAAGCCCTCAGCGGGTTTCGATGCCCATATCCAAAATGATGCCGGTCACGCCATCGACACGGCGCGCATCCTGCGCGGCACGCGCTTTTGTTTCAGTGTCATTGCTGCTTCCCGCCAGTTTAACGACGCCATGATGAACCTCAACGCCGATCGAGCCGGCGGGCAAGGTCTGGTCACGCTCGAGCTCTGCGAGAACTTCTTGCTGAATCTGTGTGTCATTCTTCATTGTGGGAGTCTCTGGATTGTCTGAAGCCACAATGCGGCCTGCCAATCCCATTGGGTAGGGAAAGACACGCACGCGGCTGTAGGACAAGTGCGCGACCCGAGAGAGCTCGGAAATTGAAGGCGCCAGCGACTTTACCTAAGCAAGCGCAGCTTTGGTACCCTACGGCACGCGAGGAGTCGCTCGTGCATCGCCGGCTGAAGCTAGAGAGAAACGCCACCCGTGTTGACACGCAAAACGAAGGCGCTCAGCGCTGCAATCTGGCCGCTCGTCCTCGGATTCTTAAGCGTCCCGGTGGCAGTCGGCGCTGTCGATGCGTCCACGACCGGCAAGACCCCGGCGGATTTTTCGCAGGCGCCTTCCAGTCCAAACCCCATCAAAGGCAAGCCGATCCCGTCCTTGAGCGAACCGAAGCCCTTCAGCGATCCGCTGCTGCAAACGATGACGTTGGTATCCCAGGTCAATGGCAGCGAGTACGAAATTCGGATCAGCCTTCCCTCCAGCTACCGTCAGACGACGAAGGCCTATCCGGTGTTCGTCGTTCTCGACGGTGAAGACTTCTTCCTGACGGCCGCTGAGGTCACGCGAAACGAGCAGGCATCGTCGACCGGCCCCTTAAGCGGCGGGTCCGGGCCCATACCGGAGTTCATCGTCGTCTCGATCGCGCTTCCCAGCAACCCGCCGAACCCGTTCCGCCGCAATTTTGAGTTCATGCCGCCGGCCAAACGCGAGGAGCTGGCCCCCACCATGAGAGCCTTCATCGACAACGCGATCGCCACGTACGGCGGGAAGGTGGAGTTCGGCGGTGCCGCCACATTTCTGAAAGTGGTCGAGACGGAAATCCTGCCCGATGTCGCGCAGCACTACCGGGTGGATGCCAGCCAGCGGATGCTGTTCGGCCATTCAGCCGGCGGAACATTTGCCGCTTTTGTGTTGATGACGCGTCCGGAACTCTTCACCGACTACATTATTGCGAGCCCTGGCCTGCTCCCTGAGAACTTTCGCGAAGAGGAATTGTGGGCCGCGAAGCACCAGGAGTTGCGTGCGCGCGTGTTGTTGACCGCGGGTGAAAAGGAAATCAATGATCCACTCACCATCGTGAGCGGTACTGTACGCTTTGCGGAAATGTTGAACAGCCGTCACTATCGCGGCCTCGAACTGCACACTTGGATCATTCCAGGTGCGGCTCACGTTCAGACTGCGATTCCCAGCATGGTACGCGGCCTATCTCGATCGGGCCTGCCGCGCGGCTCAGATTTCTGAGGTCTTTGGGCGCAGTTGGGCGGGTAGGACGCCGTAGCGTCGCGGCCGAACGGCTCGACCCAACGAAGAAGGAGTGCCGCCATGTCGGAGCGCATCTTGCTGGTCGACTACGAGAACATTAAGGCCGTGGATCTTGCGGCGCTGCCGGATGACGTCAAGGTGGGTTTTGTTTTGGGAGGCAAGCAGGGGATGCTGCCAACTGACCTTGTCGTTCAGGCGCAGTCGATGGGAAGTCGATTCGACTATGTGCGCATCTTGAGCGTCGAGCGTAATGCATGTGATTTCTGCATTGCCTTTTATCTGGGCGAATTGCTGCACGCAAACCCACAAGCGGAGTGCGTCATTCTGTCGAAGGACAAGAAGGGTTTCGATCCCTTGGTGAAACATCTGACCGTTGAGCGTGGATTCAATGTTCGTCGGGTTGATGGGCAACAGGAAGCCTTTGAGGATACTTTTGAATTCAAGCGCAAAACCCCGTTTGAGCGACTCGTCTGGTTGCTGAAGAAAGAGAAGGTTTTGCCCCGCAAAAGGACGGGCCTGGAGGGCAAGGTCAAGTCTTGGTTCCAGGATCTTTCGGAGGCAGATCGCCACGGATTGGTGACGCAGTTGTTTGAAGGCGGCTTTGTCAAAGAAACCGAAAAGAAAGAACTCAAATTTTTTAGGGCGCGTCTTTCGTAACACCAGGCGGGTAGGTTTTAGTCGCGTGTCCCGGGTTCACTGGCAGAGCGGCCAAATGCGGACAGCATTGCACGGGTATTGGCGATCAGCGCCGCGGCGATCAATTCCGCCTTCAGCGTGGATTTGTAGGTGAGCCAATGTGTAATCAGCGCGATTTGCATCTCCGCAATCATTAGTGCGACCAATGATCGAGGCAGATCCGATCGTAAGCCGCCGCTCCTCGCGCTGAGGCGGGACTCCATCAAGGCAGCAAGGCTCTTGACCCATAGCGAACGGATCGGGTCTGCGAAGAAGGACCGATTCACGGTTCGTTGCTCGCGAAAATGCTCCAGCAGGGGTACCGGCTGCTGCGGTGTGAGATTTCCGTCGACGCAAGCGGCCAATTGATTCGACACATTGCGCAGGCTTTCCGCCAACAGCGCTTCCTTTCCGTCGTAATGCAGGTAGAAGGTCGAGCGTCCGACATTTGCCTTGCGGCTAATGTCGGCCGCCGTCAACGGTTCATAGCCGCGTGTCAGCACCAGGTCTATGAAAGCGGACTTCAGAGCCTCGCGGGTCCGTTGAACGCGCCGATCAGGGCTTTTTCTCATAGACATGGATCATTACTCAGCAGGGAGAGACAAAGCAGCTTCAATGTCCAGTATTGGACGACACGCCACCAGGTTCCAGCAACTCGCGAATCACTTGATATTAAATGAACGCGAGTGACCTGGAGCACCCATGACCGATGACATTTCAAACCAACGCCGCGGCCTGGCGGCCGCGTTTTCAGTCTGTGGGCTTGCGAGCCTGGCGCTCCTGGCCAACCATCCCCACGGCAGTCCGGGCAGCTTCGCCGATCTCATCAAGGATGAGGCAGCTCATCGGGTAATCGACGGTGTCGTGCACGGTGGGTTTTGTGTCACGTTGGTCGCGTTGATGATCTGCTTTATCTTCTTGTCTCGCTTGCTGGGATTGGCCCGGACCTCCGTGGTCATCGGTCTGGTCTGTTTCGCCGTCGGTTCCGGCGCCTTGATAGCCTCCATGGTGCTGGACGGATTCGCGATTCCCGCCATTGCGGTGCGCTTTGCTGCTATGACCGACCTGCAACCGGCAAAGACCCTTTTTATCCTGTTGGGAACATTGATCGGGTTGTTGATGCCGGCCGGCCTGTTGTTGCAATCCGCGGCGATCTTGAGCTGGTCCTCGGCGATTGCGAAACGATCCGGGTTACAGCGCGCCGTTGGGCTGTTCGGTTTGGCGGTGGCGCTATCGTTGATCGTTGCCATCATTGCGACGCCAGCGGCGATGGCGGCACATGTCATCCTGGGCGGTATCGCTCTTCAGTCCCTGTGGTATTTGGCCATCGCCGCGCTGCTGTTCAAGTCGTGGCCTATCGGCCCGCGATCCTAGTCTCGATGTCTATGATCAGGGGTTGACACCCGGCCACCGATGGGCGGCCATCCCTTGACGTAGACTTCTTCGCGAGGAATAAGGCCAATCGTGCGCAGCTAAGGCAGTTGTTCTTTCCTTTCGTCGCCCTCAAACCAAGTATTTTTTGGCCGCTTTACGTGAATTGCGCAGCCAAAGGAGGGCTGATAGCAGCACGAGTTCCACGCCCCCGAGTGCGCCTCCACCGCGGCTGCCGCCAGTGGTGCTAGTGCCGCTGCTCGATTGTTGCCACACGACAACCGTGACTGACTGGGGGATCGTCGATTGGGCGCCGTTGTTGCAGACTATGGTGTACGTGAAGCTGCCGGCTACCGAGGCGGTTTGAGATAACGTTCCAGAGGTGCCTATGGATCCAGACCAGGACATGCCATTTGCGCCACCGCCGCTGGCCGTGCAATCGGATGCACCAGTGGAAGTCCAGGTGAGGATAAAGGTGCTGCCAGCACTGACGCTTTTTTGATCGACTTGCAGGCTCGCGGTCAACGGCGTCCCCGCGGATACAACCGTGAGCTGTGCTTGAACGGAAGTCGGGCCTACAACTTGAGGGGCGAGGCTTTCGCAGGTGAGGGTAAATGTAAAGGTCCCCAACTGTGAAGGAGCGTTGGGGGTGTAGGCAAAAGTTCCAGCGGGCGGGCGGAATCCTCCACCTGTATCCCAACCTGTCATTGGAATCCCGCCCGCTCCTGAGCAAAAATTGGTATTCATCGAAGTCCACGTGACTGTGAAGGGCTGCCCGGCAGCAACCGTCGAGGGGCTGATTTGCAAGGTTTCTGTAGGCGCAGGGGGTGGCAACACGGTGAGCGTAATCGGGGTGGACGAAACGAAGGTTGGGTTATCACCCGGAAGCGCGCATGTGACGGAAACCGTGTATGTGCCGGGAGCGGAAGGCCCGGCTGTCGCCACGCCCTGCGCTTGAAAGGCAATGCGGAGCGGATCGCTGGCGGCAAATACTAGATTCTGATCTGAATCGAAGAGGCAGCTCGACATGTTCGAGTTCCAATTCAGCGTGACGTAGTCCGCCGGCGAATCGGAGTAGGTGACGGTAGTGGGGGCAAGAGACGCCGTTACATAGGGCGCATTATTTTCAAATGTCACAGTTACGCTTTGGTTGAGCGATATGTCACCAGAGGAGCATGTCAGCGTATAGGTGTAGGTTCCGGGCGTCGTGACGCGCGGCGAAAACGCGGACTGGATGGTGCTGGTAATGAAAGCGGTTGAACCCCAGCCATCAGCAGGCGCACCTCCCGAAGCTACGCAAGAATCCGCATAGGTCTGCCACCAAAGTTGGTAATACTGACCGAGGATCCGATCGCTGCCGGTCTGTTCCAGGGTGAGACTCGGGGTAACAAACGAGACTTGGCGAGATATGGTTCCTTGGTCGCCTGCCGGGCCGCAAGTGAGCGTGTACAGCACGTCGCCAACGCTGGCCTGCGTCGCGCTGGTCGAGCCCGTCGCGGGCAGATTGCCCAAGGACAGACCTCCTCCAGATATCGAGCATGGTTCTAGATTGGAATCCCAGGTGAGGGTTGCCGGGCGTGTAGTCCAAACGAAGTCCGGCGCCTGCATTGAGAGGATCGGTGTAGGTCCTACCCAAGTCACGCTGGTCGCGGTCTTGGCGGTTCGATTTCCTGAAAATGTGCAAGTGAGATTGTAAGTCGTGGAGCCCGCCGATGACTCGGTCAGCGATTGACTCCCTGAAGGTGCGAGTGCGCCGGACCATCCGTCGCCGCTTACACCGCCGCTTGCTGAACAAGCGGCGGCACCCGGTGCATTCCAGGTGAGTTGCAAACTCTGCCCTTCCGATAGAAAGGGCGTGGAGGCAGTGAAGCTCACACTTTGCACCGCTCCGCTGGCAGTGGCCAGCGTGCCAGTATTGTCCGGATCCAGCACAGACTTAATCGTGGCATTGCCCGTGGTGCTCGACCTGTCGGCAGTTGAATTCCAGACGGCCGCGAGCGAAGTGAAGTCGGCGACGCCGTTCGAGCCACTGGGCGCGACGGGGCTCGCAGCGGGACATGAGCCGTACCCAGATGCGTCACTCGTTTTCCGCCCGAGAGTCAGGTGGCCCACGACGTGGTGATTTTGATCGAAAAGGCCACTGCCCGATGCGCCTGGTCCAATGTTGCCGATCTGGTTCACTGTCTCCAAGAAGTTAGATACATAGTTGCTGCCGAGAACATCGCTCTGCTGCACCTGAGCAGCCTGACCAAACCAACCGGTAAATTGCTTGTCGTAGGATTCCGCGTGGTGCACCGAATATCCACCCTGCACTGCACCTCCGGATGCATCGAAACCCGCGAACTGGGCATCGGCGACGACGGGATTGGCGTTCAGCTCAACAAGCCAGGCATCCTGCTGTTCGACCACTGTCCGCGCACCGGTCTGTGTTGCAATACCAAAATCGTAGAGCGAGCCAAGCGTCGCTGTGCATGGACTGGTGGCATCCCAATAGACCGTGATGCTTGAAGCAGCATCCGGATTCCCGCCGCCAAGCTGTCCTGTTTCGCAATGCCTTGCGGTTAGGATGTAGGGGGCGTTATCGCCGGGTACATCGTTGATCAGCGAGCCGGTGCATTGGTAGAGATTTCCTACTATCAGCGCCACGGTTGCCGAGCCTTGAGGCGCAATGCTGCCGTTAACCTTGCACTCGTAGTTCGTCACGCACGAGGCGTTCTGCGACGCCCCAGCTGTACGCGACATGAGCTGGCGGTAGTAAGGATGATCGCTCACCCCCGATCCTAAAGATCGGTAACCGGCTTGCAGGCTGACGATATTCAGCGACACTGCGCTGCGGTTGACGAGCGGCACCGTGAGCGAAAATTCCAGAGCCTCTCCCGGTTGAATGCGGCTCCATAGTTCACCGCGATTTAAATCACGTCCGCTATAGCTGGTTGTGTTTCTGGCTCCTCGCACGATGAGTGTTGCACCGTCGGGCAGATTGGACTGGGTAGCGTGAAATGACAGCGAGACAGCGGTCGGCACCCGAACTGCGTAGTTCCAGCTTGCGAGCCGACCAGCAGTACTCCACGTTCCTCCTGTTGACGATGAGAGAGCAAGCGGCAGAGATACGGCAAACTGGACCTGTGAGCCAACGGCTGCTCGTATTAAGGGCTTGAGATCTGATTTGACAATATGCACCGCGACCGCGGCAAAGCCCGAAGTCGCGAAGCCATATGCTAGAGCGGTAGCACACAGGAAGTGCCGAATTCGTTTGAACATGGACTCTGTCCCTAGAGGCTTATAGTTGTCGGCACTTGCAGTGGCTTCATCAGGATTCTGCGCGCCCGCCGAGGGGCTTGCAAACAACCAGACGTAAAGCGCGCGTACAGCCAAAGCGCTGAGCGGATGCGGGTCAATTTGCTATCGGCACCGATCACCACCGGCCGAGGCTCCATGCAATCGCCATTTGGCTTGGTGCGGTAGCGGCGGGTCAGCAGAAATAAGGTACTATCCGCCTCGATAATCGCAAGCATAAACGTGGGGGCGCATGCCAGAACAAGAAAAGGAGAGCCCGCGGCGAAAGTTTCTCATTCAGGTGGCGAGTGTTGCCGGAGCGAGTTCGCTAGCCGCCGCGCCGGCAGTCGCCGTTGCCACATCTCCCGCGGCACCTCCAGCGGATGGCACCTCACTTCCTCCGTATCTATCGTTGAGTCCGGATGAGGCAACCTTCGTCGAGGCGCTGGTCAATGTCATGTGCCCCGCAGACGAGTACTCGCCGAGCGGTGTTGATTGCGGCCTGGCGACCTACATCGATCGACAGCTCGCGGGTTCTTTTGGGAAAGGCGCGGGTCGCTACCAGAGGGGCCCGTTTCGCGTAGGAAAGCGCGAACACGGATTGCAACTGCCGCTCACCCCCGAGGAAATCTGCAAAGCCGGAATCGCGGGCGCCGATGCCGCGTGCATTCGCGATCGCGGTAAACCTTTCGCTGAGCTTGCCCCTGGCGATGCGGACGAATTCATCAAAAGCGTGAGCACGAATCAAGTCAAGAGCGACGGCGTGCCGCTGGAGTTGTGGTTCAACGAGATCATCTATCCCCTGTTCATTGAAGCGTGCTTCGCTGACCCGATGTACGGCGGCAATCGCAACGCGGTGTTCTGGAAAATGCTGGGCTATCCAGGATTGCCGGCGACGCATGCCCTCGACATGGTGCGATACCGTGGTAAGCCCTACCCGGGCGCCAAAAATCCGAAGTCAATCGGCGATTTCACATGATGCGCACTTAAAGCCGTGGCAAAGAAGCTACCGAAGCGCTCAGTGGTCATCGTGGGGGGCGGACTCTGCGCGGGCCTGATCTCGCGCCAACTGACCGCGAAAGGCATCGATGTCCTCGTGCTTGAACGCGGTGGTGAGCACGCCGAGGGGGCGGAAGCGCGCCTGCCGAGCCAGCGGGATGAGTTGCGCTGGGCGGTGCGCCAGGGCCTCATGCAAAACTGGCAGCGCGAAACGTACACACTGCGCCATTCTCAAAGCGAGCAATCCCTTCCGGTGCGGTGGATGGAGGCGTTTCTTCCGGGTGAGGGAGTGGGAGGCGCCGCGAATCATTGGAATGGAAACACCTGGCGGTGGTCGGAATACGACATGAAGTTGCGTACCCGCTATGAGTCGCGCTACGGAAAAGCAGCGATTCCGGCCGAGATGCCTCTTCAAGACTGGGGTACCACGTATGCGGAGCTCGAGCCCTATCACGATTTATTCGAAAAACTGTTTGGCTTGTCGGGTAAAGCCGGGAACATCAAAGGCGCAATTCAGACCGGAGGTAATCCCTTCGAGGCGCCGCGCCGCGACGACTACCCACAAAAGCCCTTGGAAATTACCGAAGCCGGCCGCCTGTTCACTGCGGCCGCCGAGTCCTTAGGTTGTCATCCCTTTCCGCAACCGGCCGCAAATTCTTCCGGCAACTACATCAATCCCGACGGTCAGAAACTTGGCCAATGCCAGTATTGCGGCCACTGCGAACGGTTCATCTGCGAAGCGCATGCGAAAGCCACGCCCGATAGGCTGCTCTATCCCATGCTCAAGGCTCGGCGCTCGTTCGAAATTCGAACGCAGGCTCACGTACTGCAAGTGAGCTACGATGAGCACGCAAAGCGCGCCACGGCTGTACGGTATTTGGATCTGGCCTCCGGACTGGAATACGAACAGCCGGCGGACGTGGTCATCCTCGCCGCCTTCACGATGACCAATACCAAGCTATTGTTGCTGAGCCGGATCGGCGAACCGTATGACCCCAAAACCGGTCACGGAGTAGTGGGTAAGAATTTCTGCTATCAAACCTTGTCGGGCGTCAGCGTCTTTTTCCGGCAGCGTTGGATCAATCCTTTTCTATCCGCCGGCAGCACCGGCACCGTCATCGATGAATTCAACAACGACAACTTCGATCATACCGGGTTGCCTTTCCTGGGGGGCGCCAGCATCAGCGCGTTAGTCACCAACGGGCGCCCGATCCGAAGCCGCATGACGCCGCCCGGCACGCCGCGTTGGGGCTCTGCTTGGAAGAAGGCGACCGCGGACTGGTATTGCCATTCTTTCGGCGTGGGCGCGCAAGGCAGCTGCTACCCGCACCGCGAAAACTTCCTAGATCTTGATCCGGACTACACCGATGCTTACGGGAGGCCGCTGTTGCGCATGACATTCGATTTTAGGGAAAACGAGGTGCGCATGTCCGACTCGGTCACGCGAAAAATCGGCGAGATATGCAAGGCGATGTCGCCGGACGTTATGGGTCCGGTCAGAGGCTATAAGGGTCCATTCGATACGCGCGACTATCAGACCAGCCACGTCACCGGAGGAACGATCATGGGCGCCGATCCGCATTCCAGCGTGGTGTCGCCGCATCTGCAACATTGGCAAGCCGAAAATCTCTTTGTGGTGGGCGCGTCGGTGTATCCGCACAATTCCGGTTACAACCCCACAGGTCCTCTGGCGGCGCTGGCGCTGCGACTGGGCGACGACGTGCAACGCTACGTCGAGCGCCCGAGGGTGTTGTGAAAATCCTATGAAATCCATCATGGTGCTGTGCGCGACAGCCGTTGGCAGCGCTTCGATCGCGCTGTGTTGCCTCGCGCAAGACAAGGCTTTGGCCGGCGCGCCATTCGAGCCATGTTCGGTGTGTCATTCGGTGAACGGCGAGAACCGTACCGGCCCCACGTTGCAGGGCATCATCGGCCGAAAATCAGGATCGGTGCCGGGATTTCGCTACAGTCATGCGATGAAAAGCGCGGCCATCATCTGGGATGAAGCCTCCCTGAATCGATATCTTGAGGATCCGCAAGCAGTGGTGCCGGGCAATGTCATGCCGTTTTCCGGCATTGCGGATGGCGCGCAACGCGCGGCGATCATTGCCTACCTGAAGACTCTTTGATCGGCGCGGAAATTCATTTCCTCGTTGCGCCGTTATTGACCGCGGCCTTGGGCGCGCCGCGCGGGTCGTAGCCGCCGATACCGCGGCTATAGAATGTGGCGTAGAAGGGGGAGCTGCCGAAACACGAATCCGGCCAAAGCAAAGGTCGCCACGCATGCCCCGGCGGACAACAGGAGATCCTTGGCCAGCGCTGGGGCCGCCAGGCCATGCAGCATTAGCGCAATCCCAATGAGCACCGGGGGATGAAAGAGATAGACCGCGAACGCGTTGTCAGACAGATATTTGGCCCAGGCTGACTGGTGGTCGAACGTACGGCGGTACCATGCAAGCAACCCCACGCTCATACCGACGCAAACGAAGGCTTCCCAGCAGCACTTGGTCGCGCTGATGAAATTGTAACCGCCGCTAAACATTTCCTTGTCGTACCCTGTGTGCCGCGCGAAGATCAGAATCAGCAACAACGGCATTGAAATAAGCAAGCACGTGGCGGACCAACGTGCGGCGAGCCGATCGGGGAACCGCTCGAGCCAAGCTCCTCGGTGGGCAACAATGCCCAGCCCGAACATCAGGATGTATTGCGGAAAGTCACCGATATGTACGTTAAGAACAGACTTGTCCTCAGGGAACACGATTCGCACCACAAAGGTCGAGATGGACAAGACAATGATGAAGGCGGTCACCGCCCCATAATCGGGTAAGGCCGTGTTCCATGACCGCGCCCGCGGCCGTCGCGTTTGTACCAGTACGAAAGCCAGCGAAAATATGAACAACACCGCGCAAAACCACATCGGGCCGGTTTCCGAGAGCCACTCGCCATCCTTCAGATGCGTCAGCCATTGATGCGCGAAGCCGCCGGTACCCCAGGTATGCGACATAAAATACTGGGTCAGCGGACCAATCAGCAGCATGTAGAGCAGGGTAGGAATGCCGAGACGGACAAACCTACCGCGAATGAAGGCACGCGCACTCCTTCGCCCCCATGCTTGCATGGTGAAATACCCGGAGACGAAGAAAAGCAGGCCCATGAAGAAGGCTTGTAGAACACTCTGATAAATCGCGAAAAACGCAATCGTGCCGAGGCTCGGATCGTCGCGATCGGTGTAATACCAATTACCGAACGGGCTATAGGTATCCGTCGCGTGCATGGTCAGAACGAGAATGACCATCGTCCAGCGAATGTTGTCGATGAATAGAAGCCGAGGCGGAAGTTCAGCCAGCGGTGAACCGAGTTGGTGTGTCAGGGTAGTCAGATGACCCCAGCCCTCGGCCTTGGTCCAATCGTTCGCGGAGCATAGCATCGCGTCGTGGGGCAAGCCCAGCGGACGCGCGATGCCCGACCGAGGGGCCGTGCCCCAGAACTAGCTGAGCCCCTGATGCGCAACGACTGCTTTGACGAAAGAAATCGCCGACATGTTCGGTTGAGACTGCAGCGCGAAAAGATATCCGAGCGCGCCCAACACCAGGCCGTTCATGGCGAGAGCCGCGGCAAAGGCGGTGAGTTTGGAAGAGACGGTGTTCAGGTTCTGCATGGCTATCTCCGTGGGTGAGACTTAGGTTTTGCTTCGATGGTGGAATCTTGAGCGCGATTCTTGGGGCGCTCACGCGATTTTCGGCGAAGAATCCGAAATTCCCGGTGAATGACCGGCCGCTGTTCACCGGGAGGTCTCATAGGCCCGGGGGAGGGTCGCCTGAACGGCCGGCCTCGCTATATAAGGAATACACTGAACTGTGCGTCCTTCGCTCCTGTCGATGAGTAGTATGAACCCCTCGACCTTGCCCAACCGGCTATTGCCGTTCGCGCTGCACTTTTTCCGTCAGTTCCTCTGGGGCTGCGTTGGTCTTCTGGTCTTCTCAGTCCTGGGCCGCGCGGTGTTCGCCTCGATTGCCTATGCCACGAAACGTCTGACCGACACGGTATTGGGGATGCGGGATCCCACCGCCGACGCCAGCACGCTGGTCGGTCCATTTATGTTGTTCGTCGCCCTGGTCGTCGCCCGCTTCGCGACCGACGGCGGCATGTGGTTCAGCTCTTACCATACGCGCTCTCCCATGTTGGTTCGAATCAAGGAGGAAGTCTTCGCGTACGCACAACGCCTCTCGAGCGCCTATTTCGAGAACACGCTTTCCGGAAAGATTGCGCATCGCACCGTGCTCCTACCCGACCAGGTGCTCGCGCTGTTTGACATGACGGTGTTCGACTTCATTCCCGGGGCGTTCTTTTTTGTCTTTGTGGCGGCGTACTTCTATATCGCGAGTCCCTTGTTCTCCGCCGCCGCCTTTGCTGCGATCGCCGTGTATTTCACCGTTAGCCTGCTCGTAGGTCGTGAATGCACCCGTCGCGCCATCGCCAACAACGAGGCCAGAGCGGCTGTCACCGGCCGTGTGGTCGATGTCCTGACCAACATCCGCAACGTCTTCTTCTTCGCCAACCAATCGCTCGAAGACGAGGAGCTCAAGCGCTTCACGGGTGAGGAGCGCGATCGGCGCCGCGCCTCCTATCGTGCCGTCGTTCGGCTCCGCTCGGTCCAATACCTCATGGACATCACCATGTGGATCGTCTTCGTGGGGGGTGCCCTGTACGCCTGGGTGCACCGTCTGATCGGCGCGGGCGATTTTGTCATGATAACGGCACTCACGAGTTCCCTTCTACAGACGGCCTACAATATCGGCCAGCGGATACCCGAGTTCTATGACCAGCTGGGCTCAGCCCGCGAGAGCATCGCGACGCTCATTGTGCCCGCTACGATTTTGGACAAGCCCGGCGCGGCGGAACTGAAGGTGACGCGGGGCACGATTCGTTTCGAGCACGTCGCTTTTGCATACGACGCTCCCTCCCCGGACAGGACGCGGCATGCTCGCCATGTCGTCAAAGCCTTCGAGCTGACAATTCCCGCAGGGCAGCGCGTCGGACTTGTTGGACCGAGCGGGGCGGGTAAAACCACTCTCATGGGCCTTTTGCTGCGCATGCACGACGTGGACCAAGGCAGCATTCGCATCGACGAGCAGGATATTCGGGAGGTCACGCAGGAGAGCCTGCGCCGATCCATCGCCCTCATACCCCAGGACACGAATTTGTTTCATCGGGGACTTCGCGAGAACATCCGCTACGGCAGACCGGGCGCGACGGATGACGAAGTCGAGTTGGCGGCGCGGCGCGCGCATGCACACGAATTCATCATCGAGCTCGATCACGGCTACAACACCCTGGTGGGCGAGCGCGGCATCAAGCTGTCCGGCGGGCAGCGGCAGCGCATCGCGATCGCGCGGGCGATTCTCAAGAATGCGCCGATTCTGCTCCTGGATGAGGCAACCAGTGCGCTCGACAGTCACAGCGAGCACATCATTCAGGCAGCGATGCGCGAAGCGATGGCCGGCAAGACGGTGATCGCCATCGCTCATCGCCTGAGCACGGTCATGGACATGGATCGGCTCATCGTGTTGGATCGAGGATCGATTGTTGCCGACGGATCGCACGATGAGCTTCTAAGGCAGGGCGGCCTCTACGCCGACCTGTGGCGCAGGCAATCAGGCGGCTTCAATCCCGTCACGAGACGGGTCGAACTCGAGCAAACCGAGATTGGCGACTTCGACGAGCACCCCATGGAGGTCATCGAGCGCCCGGGCGCCACGGAAGAAAGCGACAAGGCATAATACGTCAGACCTGGACTTCGACACGCCGCGCGCAACAGCTGGCATTCCTCGGAGGAGATCATGAGGCATCAGTCGATTAATTTCCGGCACAAGTTGGAATCGTTCGCGGAGCAGTGGCAACCGAAAGTCATTGCAGAGATGAATGATTATCAGTTCAAGGTGGTGAAGCTGGAGGGTGATTTCGTCTGGCACAGCCACCAGGATACTGATGAGACATTTATCGTCCTGGAAGGGGTCTTAAGGATCGATTTCCGCAACGGCGCGGTTCGGGTTGCGAAAGGCGAGATGTACGTGGTTCCCAAGGGTGTTGAACACAAACCCTACGCTGAAAACGAAGTGCATTTGCTGTTGATAGAGCCGCGCGGGGTCCTTAATACAGGCCATGAGGGTGGCGAACGGACGGCAGCCAACGATGTGTGGGTCTGAACGCGCAGCAGCGCTTAAGGCGGCCAGATGACTGAACGGCTCTATTTGCATTCGGCGGCGCTGGCCGGCGAGGCGCGTATTGTTGAAATCCAACGGGGCGAGGTATGCACCGTGCGCCTTGATCAGACCCTCTTCCACCCCAGGGGCGGTGGCCAACCGGCCGATCGCGGAGTATTGATCCTGTCGCAGGGCTCTGGCGTCGTTGTTCCGGTCCTCGATGCGCGCAATACCGATGACGGTGCCGTCGATCATCAGGTCGCTTCCGACGCAGCGCTGCAGCCCGGCGATCGAGTTCTCATGCAGGTCGACGCGGTCAGCCGCCTATTGCACGCTCGGCTTCATTCGGCCGGGCATCTTCTGGCGCTCGCCGGCGAGCGGATCGAACCCGGTCTCCGAGGTATTGCCGGTCACCACTGGCCCGGTGAAGCACGCGTCGAATTCGACGGGTCGGCAACGAACCCGGAGGAGTTCGAAAGTGCCCTGCGATCCATGTTGGAGGACATGCGCGCCGCGAATCTGCCGATCAGGGCGTCGTTGGACGCCGATGGTCGCCGGTCGATAACGATCGACCGGGCCGCCCCCGTGCCATGCGGCGGGACTCATGTCGCGGAAACCGCGGCGATTGGTCGGATCGACATTCGGAAAATAAAGATCAAAGCGGGCCGGATCCGCGTCGGCTACGACATTGAACATGATATTGAGGGATAGCGCAGAATGCCGCTAGGGCTTCAAAGCTTTTTCATTGAACATGACGACTCGTCTATGCTGGCCGAACGTTTGACATGGTGGTCGTCATTAAGAATCATGCCGGTTAGCCGGCGCACTAATGCGGCAGGATCTCTCCAGGAAGAACTGCAAGCGTCTGCGATACCGCCGGCTCACGGTGACACGCGTGCCGCGCTTTAGGACGACCTCGCAATCCCCGTGAAGGAGCGGATGCAACGCGACAATCTGTTCGACATTGATGATCGTCGAGCGATGCACGCGCACGAAGCATTTCTTGTCGAGACGCCCTTCGACGTTGCGCAGCGCCTGGCGCGTGAGGTAACAGTGATCTCGCACGAAGATCTTGACGTGTTTGCCGGCCACTTGTACCAGTTCGATGTCGAGCATCGGGATCAGCAATGATCGCCTGTCCTCGCTAACCAGAAGACGGTCCGCTCCAGGCTCCGGCGCGATTGCGGCCGCAGGTCTCGGCCGCATGTCGTGTTTGATGCGATCGAGACTCAGGGCCGCTTTGGCCCGTTCCAATGCCTTGGCAAATCTGACATCGTCAAAGGGCTTCAGGAGATAGTCGATGGCGCCGGCGTCATAGGCATCGATCGCATAGCGAGAGTAGGCGGTGACAAATATCACGAACGGGTGAATTCCGCGTGATGTAAAGGATCTCAACAGATCGAAGCCGTCACGTTGCGGCATTCGCACATCGAGGAATATCAGGTCGGGCACAATGTTCGCATCGAGCCGCTCACACTGGGCGACGGACGCGCATGAACCGACAATGCGGATCTGCGGATCGCGTGCAAGAAGGAGCTCGATGCGGGTGCGCGCAATCGGTTCATCGTCGACGATGAGCACCGACAACGGTGCAAAATCCTCGGCAGAAGCGCTTGCGCTAATTGGGGCGCTGCGTAGCATCAAGATCTTGCGTCATCGTCGGCAAATTCAATTCGGCACGCGTACCGCCGCCGCAATTCGGTTCAATGCGGATCTGCGCGTCGCCATGGTAGGCCGCGTTCAAGCGCGCGCTCACATTTCGCAGTCCGTTCCCAAAGGAAGACGGTAGCAGCGGCGCGCGCAGGCTGGGTGTGCTATTCGTCACGAGGATAACGAGGCGCTGTTGGGATTGACTGATCGCGACCGTAACTTCGAGAGGTTCGTCCGGAAAGGCAAGTCCGTGCTCGATTGCGTTCTCGACCAGCGGCTGCAGCAGCAGCGCAGGGATTACCGCAGTCAATGAATCGGGTTCAACTTGCACGCTGACCCTGAGCCGGTCGCGAAACCGCGATCGCTGCACCGCCAGATAGGCTTCCACGCCCAGTACTTCCGCCGCGACGGATGTCCATGGCTTCTTGGTGCTCTCGATTGCGATGCGTAGAAAGTCACCGAGTCGTGCAACCATTTCGACCGCCTGGGCAGGGCTATCGGCAACCAACCCGGAGATGGCATGCAGAGAATTGAACAAAAAGTGGGGATGCAACTGGGCCGACAGCGTCGCCAGACGCGCATTGGCCAGCTGCGCGGATAACTCAGCGAGACGCATTGAGTCGCGGTGTGACCGGCGCGCAGTGACTACCAAACCGACAGCGATGAGACCCAGCACGTAAGGCGGTAGCCAAAATCGCAGCAACAAGAGCCACTGCATCGTCGTGGCACGCATCGGCCCCCAGGCTTGCATGGTCTCCGCAAAGCTCGCGGAAGCGTCGACGGAGATCGATGCAATCAATAGCCCGAACGGAGCTACGCGAATGACGACCAGCGCCAGGAGGATGTTCACGAGGATCACCCGTACACGACCCCACGCCTCGGCCGGCCAACCCAGACCGATCCCAATCCTGTAGGCGGGCGCCGAAATGAGAAACAGGAGAACATGATGCAGCAGCCGCGCTTGCGAGCTGACGATGTATTCACCCCCCTGGACAGTACCGCTGATGGGCCAATACCACAGGATTCCGATGACGGCCACGCACAGCCAACACAATCCGCCCGCGGTCCAAATCGTCGCCCATAGCTCCGAATTAGCCCCTACGGAGCGCCCGGTTCGTACCGCTGAGAGCGAGAGGGAGGCGGATTTCGCCAAATGACCTGGGAAACTCATTGCCGGCAGTTTAGAAGAGTGCAGCCACAATCATCAAATGGCCGGTCAAATGCGGCTCAGCCGGGACTCAAAACGGCGCAAGCGGTCAAGCACCCGTTCAGGCGGCCATCGAGGCAGCTATCCAAGTTTGGCAATGACGGCGACGGTCCGGAATGCTTCTCCTAATAGAACTTGTAGTCCACCGAGAGCTGCAATGCGCGCCCAATAATGCCCGAGAAGTACAGCGAGGTCGCATTCGCGAAGTTGCCTCCCGTTCCCGCCAAGGCCGGGAATGGCGGTTGCTTGTTGAACACGTTGTCGATGATGAGCCGCGCCTGAAGTTGCGGCGTAAACTTCATGCCGAGCGTCGAATTGATCAGCCACCAATGGTCGACGGTCAGGTAGTTTTGGGTTCCGCTGACCACCGAGTTGTCCAAATTCATCGTTCCAATGAAAATGCCCTGCCAATCCCAAGAGAAGCCCCGGTTCGCGTACAGCACATCGATGCTGCCCTTGCTCTTGGTTGGGCCGGGGTTGTTTCCACCCAGTGAGCCGGCCAACTCGATCGGACTGGCTGTGGCAATCTGCGACTTCAGACGCTGTGTGTCGAGGTAGTGCGCACTGGTCTCCAGGTTACCCAGTGCCCATGGCAGATTCCACGTGTAGTCCAAGGCTGCCTGGATACCCGTGAATTCCAACAGTCCGGCGTTGACGAAGCCTGCATGGAAGTTGGTAATCTGGTGCGTCGCCGGGTCTCGCGTGAAGGTGCCGCAAGCAGGACTGTTCGGAAAGTCGGTCGAGTCGTAGCATGCGTCGAGGTTGTTGACCAGGGTCAGCGAGGAGATTGCATCCTTCAGCGCGATATCAATGTAGTCGGCCGAAATATTCAGTTTTGGCACCCAGCGCGGGCGCAGCACCACGCCGAAAGTCTTGGAGAAAGCGACTTCGCTCTGTAGGGCGGTGTTGCCTGAGGTCGTACCCTGCGCCGTTGCGTTGACCACATTCGATGTGAAAGTCGCTGTATTGATGCCCGCTGCCGCGCAATTGGCGGCGCGTTGCGCCGGGTCGGTGCCCTGACCGACGAAATTCTTGTCGCACGGATCATTTGCAAATTGAAACGAGGTTGACGACGGTAGAAACAGCTCCGTGACCGAGGGCGCCCGGATCGACTTCGTCTTGTTGCCGCGGAACTGGACGTCCTCGATCGGCGACCAGCGGGCACCATAAGTGTAGGTGGTCGCATTGCCGGCGATAGAATTGTCCACCCGGCGCGCGGCCGCCTCCAGCTCCACCCGATGCAGCATCGGCAGGTCCTGGGCCGCGGAGAAAATCGGCAGCAAGGTCTCAATGTAGACCTCGTTGGTGACATACGACCCCTCGACCGCCGAGACCTGAGCTTGGCCCAAATCCAAGGTGTAGAAAGCATCAGGCGTGAACGCCGCTGTTTCGCGGCGGTTTTCGAAACCCGCGGATGCCTTCCACTCGCCGGCGGGAACCTTGATGATGTCGCCGGAGATGAACGCCGTGACGTCGCGCTGAGTGTTGAAGGATTCGACCGACGCCAAGTGTGTGATGTACTGGAGTGCGGCTTGGCTGGGTGAGCCGTTGCCGAAAATGTTCAGCGGGGCGCAAGTGCTCGATGCAGTTTGAATCGGTGCATTGACCGGCGTGCCTGCGCAAACGATCTGGCCCTGCGCGTTGGTGGTCGCATTGAGGGCGTTCACCACATTTTGGAAGACATAGGATGGCGTTACCTGTGTGTTGCTCGAGGTGCCATAGCTCGCAGCCGCTTCCCAGGAGTAATTCCTGTCACCGAATGCGAAATCTCCGTTCAAGCCGGTCACGCCGCGCCACAGCGTCTGGGTGTCCGTCGCCCGGCCGCTTTGCAGGTCGGTGCTGGCGCGAGACACATAGAACTGCTGATTGTTCCACGCAGGATAACTTACCGGCTGACCCGGCCCGGCGCTGACCCCGCCATATTGGAGGGACCCGAGCGGGAGTGTGGCCGCATAGTTATTCAACGCGGCCTGAATCAACGCGCGATCCGTGGGCGTGAGGAAGGGATTATTGATGCTGACCACAAAGTTGCCGTTTACGGTACCGCCTCCGCCGAATATCGCCGCGTTGTAGGCCGGTTGAGACAGAAGATTCGTTCCGTGTGTCTCGGAAAAATAGCCCTCGCCAAATACATTGATATGATCGTTGAATTGGAAGTGCGAGACCGTGTCAACATTGATGCGCTCGGTCGGCGAGAGAAGGTTGCTCACGGCGGAAAGCCGCAGACCATCGCCGCCGGTATTAAAGATAGGATTGCCGGTCTGGATACCCGTGTTGTACGGGACGAGGCTGCCACCCGATCCGAATTGGAGCAGTTGACCACCCCCATCGGTAACGCCAAGCGCGGTGTTGGGAACTCCGAAAATGGGCGGCGATAGGAACACATCGTCTACCATGGGAACGCCGCCTTGGGTCACCTGCGGCACGGAATTGGCCGGCACCAAGACCCTCGCGAAGGGTCCGGGCGTTGCCGGCGCGAGAAAGCCGAGGTCCTGCGAATAAACGGAGCGCGCGTTGCCGACGAGTCCGTCGGTCTTCGTCACTTCAGCCACGACCGTGACATTCGCCCGTCCGTCGAACAGGTTCTGACCGGCCAGAATGCGGCTCCGATAGTTCCATGCATCTCCCTGGCCCGAGGCCCCCACCAGGGCGTCGACATCGAGGCCCTGATAATCCTTCTTCAAGATAATGTTGACGACTCCGGCAATTGCGTCGGCACCGTAGATCGGAGCGCCGCCGACCGAGACCACCTCGATGTGATCGATCAGCTTGGTGGGTACGACATTGAGATCCACCTGGCTGCCGTTGCCGCCATTGCTGGTATTGGAATTCGCGTTATTCAGGCTTGCGGTACTCTCGGAAACGAAACGCCGGCCGTTAACCAGAGTCAACGTGCGCTGCGAACCCAGGCCGTACAGGTCGACGAAGCTCTGAGCGATACCAAAACCGGCTTGCGTATTCGCGGCGCTCGATGGCGCAACGCCGAATCCGGGCAGCTCGTTGAGGGCTTGTCCGACATCGAGATATCCGCGCTCATCGAAGGCTCTGGCGTCAATGGCGGTCGTCGGCTCCAGATTATCGAATTCCGGACGGGCGATGCGCGAACCGGTGACCACCACTTCTTGAAGCACGGTGTCCTCGGGCGGCGCCGCCTTCGGCGTCACCTGAGCGTGCGCGCTCAGGCCCAACGCTAGAGCGCCCAGAGCGAGTCCCCGGCGCCACATACGATATAGCCGCGATCGTGTCGTAGTCATCGCTGTTCATCCCCTGCTGCGTTTTAGTTATCTTCGCTGCTGCTGAATTATCTGTCGATCCGCTTTCAGGTCACTTGCGCCGTTTTCAATCCCGCTCGTGCCGCTCCTGCGTCGTCGGATCCATGGGGGTGGCGGGCAGATGCCGGACCTTGAGCTGCCTAAGCCGCATCGTTTTGCTGTTTGTTCTTTGACTGCAATATCAGATTGAGCAATCCGAACTCTGCTTCTGCTGCGACCGGCGCATCGCTTTGTTCGGCCTCCTCTTGGTTTTGCCGCGCATCTCGAAGCAATAGCAGCGTGGCTGCGGCGGCGAGCGCCCTTTCCTTGCGAAGCAACTCGCGCTCAAGTTTGCGGATTCGCTTTGTCATGCTCACGGACTCCTCTCCGGCTTCCTCGAGCGCAAGGCGCCAGTGTCTGCAGTGACTGAGGCTCACGCCTTCCTTGCGCAGATACGCAACGAGCTCGTTGCCCGCAAGCTTTGCGGCCTGCGCAACAATTCGCGCCTTTTCCTCCACGCTCCACGGGGAGACGATGTCGTCATCCGACGTTCCAAACGGCCGACTTCGTGCTTCACTGAGCCATCGCGACAAGTTTTGCTGCGAGATCCCCGACTCGCGCGCAAGTTGGGCGGCACTCGGGGCATTCACGCCTGTCAGCCGGGCCACAATCTGCTGCTTGAGAGCCATTGAAAAGCGTTTCGTCACTGCCGGTTCGTCGGTCTTACCGGGCTGGCGCGGTTGGGCGCGAAGGCGCGTTCGGCCTTACCAACCTCTCGGCTGTCGACATCCTCATTTGCGAACGCCAGTGCTGCAGCATGACCGGAGTTTCGCACTCATCGTGACTCAACGCCCAGCCACCCAAGCCGGCAATGCTCCCATTCGCGCCGTGCGGCTTGGTGATGGCTGATCGGAGGACGCAAGACGGCGTAACCGGGATCGTGGGCGTCTCTAGCGGGGACATGCATGCGGCGACAGCGGCGTAGACTGCGAAACGCAGCGATGCAAAGTGCTGCACAACCGGATCGAGTGACCTCCTCCAATGCCCGCCATCATTGCCGATCATGAGACAAGCGACCGAGATACGCTGGTCGATCTCTGCCACTCGCACGGCGGACTCGGTGATCTATTCGTAGTGCGGTCCGGCGCAGACGCCATCGCACAAATTCGCGTGAGTCAACCCGCTGTTGCATTGCTGGCGTGCGAACTGACGGATATGACAGGATTCGATGTTTTACGAGCCTTGCAACCCGATGAACGCCCGGCAGCGATCATGATCGCAGAGGACGATCGGCACGTGGCCGAGGCGCTCTCGTCTTCGGCAACCGATTACCTCACCAGGCCGGTCTCTGCCAATCGCCTCGCGGTGGCTCTCAAGAAGGCGTGCCGCAGTACAGGACGGCTAATGCCGCCTGCGCGTGTGCCCAAAGCATCCTGGGGCGGCACAGACCCTCGTTGCGCAAGTGCTCTGCTGCTCAGGCACGGCGATCGTCTGGTCGGGGAGCGCGCAGGACGGCTGTATTTCTTCTCGCCGGCCGAAATCGATTACATCCAGGCCGACAGCAACTATGTGAGGCTCCATGTTGGAGCGGAGCGCTACATCAACCGCGATTCCCTGACACGCCTGTCGGCGCTATTGGAGAGCATTGGATTTGTTCGAATCAGTCGTGCCGTGCTTCTGAATATGGAACGGGTCTGTTTCGCGGAACGCGAGGGCCGGGGCGTGCTGGCGTTCGTGCTGGAATCCGGCGTTCGAGTCGTGTCGAGCACCGGCTTTCGTCTGGAGTCCGGCGCGCTGCTTCGAATCACGCGCTCTCGCGGGATAAGGCGCAGGCGCCAAAGTGCGTAACCGCGTGGCGCCGATCTGCATGCGGGGTTTAGCTCTGCCAACCTAACGACCCGGCGCGGTGCGAGAACGATAATTCAACGGTGCGAGTGCGTACCTGCCCAAGGCGTGCGCTGCCACGCAAGTGTGGCACCCGCCAGAACACCGCGGCCCCACGCCGAACAATGTGCCCCCGTACATGATGCAGACGCGGCCCGCGCCGTTCGGCTCCCCGCACTCCGGGCAAATGGGATGCCGGCGAACACAGCGGAGCAGAGACTTCGACGTGATCCAGCAGCGGGAGTTTTCCAGCGCGGTGCCGCGCTCGATTCAGTTTATCCACGGCGACCGGGCGCTGCGGCAAGGCATCTCGCGCCGACAGCATGAGCATGAAGGCGAATAACATCGGCGGATCGAACGCACAGGTTGCCAAGTTATGACGCAACACCGCAGTGCGCATTTCACGAGTCTTACATCGGTCTCGATAGTAGGCCGCCCATTCCTGGTCGAAATAGAATCTTAAGTGCTCCAAAAACTCGTCGAGGCCCGCTTCGACGGGCGCCGTGACCGTTGCCCAACCCGAACCTATGACAGGATCCAGCGGCACCGAGTGCTCACGCAGACCGTCGAGATCGAACTGTACGATGACCGGGCTCACATACGCGACTTCTGCGCGAGTCGACCAAAAGGTACGAATTTCGCCGCTGCGACCGTTCGCCGAGGCGTGCAGCAGCGCCCCGGCGCGCTGCGCCACGCTGGTCCCTTCAAGGGCGAGCGCGTCAATCGCTTGCAGTTCGGCTCGGCGCGGTGCTTCGGTCCATTCAATCCAGAGTGATCGTGCGGGAACATGAATGAGATCAAGGCACGAGGTCAAACGGTCGCCCTCCGAAAAGGCCATTTGAGTCGCGCATCGCGCGAGCTCGTCTGCAAGCACGTAGCGGAGTGGACAGTTGCGCACCGCATCTTTGAAGCGTTCGGCGCCGGGAAGCGTTCCACCGCCGTCGATGCGAATCGACTCCGTGCGGCCCTGCGCGATGAGATCAAGTAGCCGCATCAGTGGAGCGTGCAGGGCTCGTCGTTGCTGAACAGGCATGGATCGTGGCACGCGCGATAGCGTGCAGTGATGTTTTGTCACGAACACGGCTAATTGTGGGATGAGTGTTTCTTGGAGTGAGCGAGCGCTTTGCCGTTGTAGACTTCCTGACTGCGAGTGCCGCGCGCCGGCTTTTGTGTCATCGATGCCACATTCCGCGGCAGACTCTTAAGTCGAACCCACGCGGCCATGGAGAGTTCCCGCGGGGTAATTCCGCCGGCGGCTACTCGCATTCCTTGCGATCCGCGCAAGCATTCGCATCACGATAGTCGCGGTTCGCAACAGGGATATGGGGCTTCATGACATTCTGCGTGCGCCACATCACCACCTGTGTATCGTCTGCGCGGGCCAATGATATTTGGCGCCTCGAGCGGGATCACGCAGGAATCGTACCGGGTGTACCCAAAACAATACGCAGGCCAAGGGCACTGCATGAGGGGATTCTGCGCGCGGTCTTCACTTATACGCGGGGAATGCACGGGCCTTAGCTTTCGCGCATCACCTCGGAACTTGAACTTTTAGGGAGATCATGATGCATTCATCTCGAGGAAAGAGTTCCTCTGGCAACGAGTGGGCTTTGAGCGGGCACATTTACCGCGCTGCCCGCAACATTGCCGCCGGGCTCGGCGCTTCGCTGTTCAGTCTGGCTGCGGTATCGGCTGAAACGCCGGCCGCGGCGCCGAATACGGAACTGACCGAAATCGTAGTTACAGGTTCGAGCATCGCGCAGAAACTCGACTCATCCTCGCTGCCGGTTACGTTGATAAGCTCCGAGGACATCGCCAAGACCGGATTTACCTCTGCGACAGATCTTCTGCAGAATTTGCCGGGCATGCAGGGGTTCGTTACTGCATCGTCTTCGGTGAACGGCGGCGGTGCCGGCGTCACCACGGCCGCGGTGCACGCCTTGCCCTCTAAGTACACCCTGGTACTCATCGACGGACAGCGCGTGGCCGGCTTTGCGCTCGGGACTGTCCAGGGCGAGGGTTTCGGGGTAAACCTCAATAGTATTCCGCTCGATGCCGTGGAGCGCGTCGAAGTGCTGACCGACGGCGCCTCTGCGCTCTATGGCGCGGATGCCATTGCGGGCGTCGTTAACTTCGTCCTCAAGAAGGACCAGACCGAAGGTGCTGCATACTATAACGCCTCGATTCCGAGTCAATCCGGTGGTGGCGGCTGGAATGCAGGCCTCAGCAAGGGATTTGGTGACCTGAGCAATGACGGCTTCAACGTTCTTTTTACCTTCAGCCATGATGTTCAAGACAAGCTCGAAGCATCACAGCGTGCTGTCTCCAGCCGGGGCGCATACTTTCCCTTTTCTGCCAACGGCAACAACTACATTCTCAATAATCGCACCTCCAACACGGAGCCTGCGAACATCACGATTGGTTCGCTGGGAGTGTCATACAACCCATATTTTCAGGCCAACGGTAATTGCGGCCAAGGCACGCTGGCCGCACCGCTCACCGTGAGCGGGAGTACCACCTGTCGTTTCAATTACGCGGCGACCGTGGAGGACATACCTGCGTACACGAGAAATAGCGGTCTATTGAAGGCGACATTCGACCTTCACGATGGCGGCAAGGTCTGGGGCGAAGCGGTGATCTCCCAATTCGATACGACGCCCCAATACGCCGCGCCGGCGCAACCCTTTGGCATCAGTCCGACCGACCCTCAGACGATGGGACTCTGGAACAGCTATGTTCAACCCTACTTAACGGCGACTGGCCAGACGGCAACCACCGCCACTATCGGCTATCGCGCAGTATCAGCGGGTGGACGCACCGATGACTACCAGACCAAAATGCGGCACCTTGCTCTGGGATGGGATGGGAGCTATTTCGACTGGGATTTCAAGGCCGCTCTGGTCAACTCTCATGGGGTCGCGACCGATAATATGGTCGGCGGATATTTGGACTCTTCCCAGTTCTTCTCGGTCATAGCGAGCGGCGCTTATGATCCAGTTCTCGCCACCGGCTCGAGTGCACTGCAGTCCGCAATTCTGCACTCCCAGTTGAATCAAACCTATAGCGACGTGACGACGTTCTCACTCGGTGCTCAACACAAACTCTTTCAGATGGAGGGGGGTCCCTCGATCCTGTCGATGGGCGCGGAGTATGACCGCTATAAGTACAGGATTGATTTAAGCCAGTTGGAGTTGTCGCAGAGTGGATTCTCGACTCAGCCGACGAATCCCGACTATCCGATCGGCGGGGGATTCGGTTTGGTGCCGTTTGAAGCGGACCGGGATAATTGGGGTGTGTTCGGCGAGTGGTTCTTCCCCATCCTCAAAGAGCTGAATGCCACCGCATCGGCGCGCTTCGATGACTACGCAAAAGTGCACAGCGATACGGTGTTTGGCGTCACGCCGAATCCGCAGACCGGGTTGATAGACCAGATTGCACCTGCGAAGCTCGGAAACACCTTCAGCGACACGACTTTCCAGCTTTCCTTCCGTTACACGCCAATAGAGATGATTTCTTTCCGGGGTTCCGTTGGAACGGGGTTCAAGGCTCCGAACCTCACCGATATCGCCGGGGCACTGGCTTTTAACGGTTCTACCTCCGGCAGCTACGCGTGTCCATTTCCCGGAACCGCCGGCTGTCTGCCTGGCAGCGCCCAGTACGACCTCGTGGCCGGACCCAACGGCCTATCGGGCTCCGCCGGCCTGAAGCCTGAAACCTCCAGGCAATTTGGTTTCGGTGTGCGCGTGGAACCTTTCTCTCAACTTTCGATTGCTCTCGACTACTGGAATGTAAAGATCAAGAACCAAGTCGAATCCGCAGGCATTGCCGAACAGGTCGCGTTCAACAATGCGCAGCAGTACAAAAGTTTGTTCATTGATCCCTATAGCGATCCGGCGGGATTTCAAACAATCGCCCTGCAGCAGGTGCCCTTCAATGGCGGCGAGGCGCAATACGCTGGACTCGACTTGAACGCCGATTACCATGTGGATCTCGGCTTCGGCCGATTCCACGCAGCCTGGACGGGCACGTACATGCTCAAGCAGGAATACACCGATGGACCGGGACTACCCGAGCTCACCGACTTGGGCGTCTTCGGCCCCGATCAGCAGGTCGTGTTTCGAATCATTTCAAACCTCGAGCTGAGCCTGCAAACCGGTGACTGGGTGAATACGCTGATGACTCATTACAAATCCGGGTATCGGGACATCGGTTATTCGGCCGGCTCCGCCATCGTGTTCGCGGCGAAACCTGACGGCAGCTTGGGCGCACCGGTCGCCTTCGGTGGCCTGAAAGTACCCAGCTTCACCACCTTTGATTGGCAGAGTGCCTACAACATCGAGAAGAATATTCGATTGACGGCAGGAGTCCGGAATTTAACCGACAAAGCTCCACCCCTGTCACTGCAAACGGGCGGCGGCGGCAACCAGGTGGGATACGACGGCCGCTACTATGACCCGATCGGCCGGACCTTTTACGTGCGGGGCGACGTGAAATTTTAAACCTGACAGCGGCCAACTGAAGGAGACGGGGCCATTCGGTCCCGTCTCTTTTTTTTGCCACAACTTGCTGCCTGAGGGCCCCGAATCGATAGTCATTAGAAACGACATAGGGCTGATTTAGAATATCGCCATGGCCTCCGTGCGGCTAAGCGCCAAGGAGATAATCTGTCATGGTGCGCGTTGTCATCTTGATGCAGGAAAACAAGACTCCTGACTTCTATTTTCCCACCCTATCAGCCTGGGGAATGAACATTCAAGACCGGGGCAATTTGCTTCGAGTCCCGCCGACGCCGGACCCGACGCACGACCGGAACGCCTGGGTTCACTACAAGATGGGGAACTATGCCCCGACAAGCCTGCAGATCGACAACGATGCGATCCTGCCGTTCTACAGTTGGCTGGCGAAGCAGTTCACCTATTGCGATTATCACTTCGGGCTCGGCACCAACTCCACGCCGGGCCATATGCTCGCCGTGGGCGGTCAGACGCCGACGCTGCGTAATCCCCCCAGCGGGACCTCGCCGGTATGGGATTTGCCGACGATCTTCAAACATGTGGAAGCCGGTGGGCACACGTGGGGTGCGTTTACGGGGAGCGATCTTTATCCGGTACATTTCTACAAAGAATTAGCCGATGCGGCGAGCCGCAGCAAGATTCACACCTCCACTCAGCCCTCCGATGACGCGTTCACGGCGATGGCCGCGGCCGGGACTTTGCCGGATTTCTGTTTCGTGTGGAGTCCTGCGGGATATGACGAGCACGCGCCGGATCGGACTGCGGATCCTGCGTATGTCACGAAGGGGCAGAACCTGTCCTGGCAGCGCATCGACGCCGTCGTCAAGGCGGAAGGCTGGGCGAATACGGTTTTCCTATTGACCTGGGACGATTGGGGCGGTTACGCCGATCATGTGTCGACGCCGAATGCCGAGACAGCGGTTGATGCTCTGCATCCTCAAGGCTTTCAGCTCATCGGCGGTTCGCGCATTCCGATGCTGATGTTCGGCGGTCAAGTGAAGCAGGGCATCGACGCCAATTGGCATTCGCATGCTGTGATCCTCAAGACGACAATCGATCTTCTAGGACTCAAAGCGTTTGGCATTCCCCGCGTAGATACCTCGGCCTCGTTGGCCGGCCGCGTCGATGCAACATTGGCGCGTCCGCCTCCGCCTGCCTTGGGGAGCGCCATTGTGCAACCGCCGCCACCCAATCCGACGCCTGCGATCCGGCAACCCGGGCCGTGGGGAGGCGCAAATGCCCAGGCTCTGCCAAGCTTGACGGCCAACGGCGGCGCAACGATCCCGGCACCGCACGATGGCGTGGTGAGTGCAACGCCGCCGAAGTTGCCGCCGGGGTTATAGCGACGCACCCGCGGACAGTGAAAACAGGATTAGCCGAGGATCGCTTTGACCGCGGCAACCACTCGTTCAACATCGGATTCCGTCATGGCGGGGAAGAGCGGTAAGGTGACGATTTGTCGACCGATCCGTTCTGCGATGGGAAACATGCCTTCCGTGAAGCCACGCCTGCGATACAGAGTGAACAAGTGAATGGCGGCGTAGTGGTAGCCCAGTCCAATGTTGTGCTCGAGCATTTGCTGCATGAACGCGGCGCGCACGATGCGGTCCGGCAAGACCAGATGGAACATGTGCCAATTGCAGTTTTCAAAATCGGCCACCGGCAATTCTGCGGCGTATGTAGATTCGAAGTCGGCGCCAAAACACTGGAAGTAGTGCCGAGCCAACGCCAGGCGTCTGGCATTGAACGCCTCCAGGTGAGCAATTTGCCCAAGCCCGATGGCGGCGGCGATCTCAGTCATGTTGTATTTGCCGCCCAGTACGTCGACGTCGATACCATCCAGACCGTTGCGCGTGACGCCCTGCAGGCGATACTTCTCCGCCAGCGTCGCCTCTTCGGCATTGTTGACGACCAGGCACCCGCCTTCGGCCGTCGTGATGTTCTTGTTCACTTGAAAACTAAACGACACGAAATCACCGAATGCACCTATGCGCCTGCCTTTCCAGGTCGATCCGATGGCCTGCGCGGCGTCTTCGACAACGCGCAGCGAGTGGGTCTGCGCAAGCGCATACAGTTTATCCATCTCACACGGCAGGCCGCACATGTGAACCGGCATGATCGCTCTGGTACGAGCCGTTATGGCTGCCGCCGCTTTATCGAGATCGATATTGTGAGTGCGCGGGTCAATGTCGGCGAACACCGGCGTTGCGCCGACTTCGAGAATCACGTTCGCCGTGGCGACCCAGGAGTTGGGCGTCGTGATCACTTCATCGCCCGGTCCCACACCGGCGATCCGCAAGGCGACTTCCATGGTGCAGGTGCCCGAGTTGTATGTGCGGACCGGGCGCCCGCCAAAATAGGCGGATAGTTGCGATTCAAAGGCTTGTACCTTCTGCCCGTTGCTGGTCAACCAGCCGGAGCGCAACACGTTGCTGACTGCTGCGATGGTGGCTTCGTCAATACTGGGTCGGGCGAATGGCAGGAAAGGCTGCACGGGTGTTGACGTCATAAGCGTAGGCGAGCGGATTCGTAGCGATCGCCCATTCTACAAGTTCGAAGCGGTTTGGCGATGTGCGGTGGGCGTCCGACAGCTACTGAGCGTTGACAACGCGGCTTGCCCCCAACGCTGCCGGTCAGTTCAATGATTTCTCGAAGCGCCAAACGGAGAGCGGAAATGTTCCGCCCGGCACCACGACATTGTCGTTGACTGTGCCGGTCTTGGCCCAGCCGCACTTTTTGTAAAACTGTGCGGCCCGATCGTTGCCAATGGCGCACGCAAGCCAGGCGGTGCGGACACCGCTCAACCGCAGATGCAATTCTGCATCAGCCATCAGAACTGCAGCTACACCGGAACCTCGAGCCGAGGAAGAAACATAAAATTGATACAACTCGTCTTGCTTCAGGATATAGAAGCCGACGGGCACATCGGCCACGACCGCGACGCGTACGCCGTCCGAAGCGGCGCGAAGTCGTTCCTCGAAGCTTTGTAAGGTGCGCAACTGGGTCAGAGCTGCGGGTACGATGCGCGCATGGGCGTCTTGCCAGCCATCGGACCAAAGCTTCGCCAGCTGTTTGATCTCGGAAGCTCTCGCATCTCTTAGGTTTGCGGTGTCCATGGCGTTGCGATGCGAAATTCGGATATCACAGCCTGAGGGCGGCAATTTTTGACGAAACGGTTGGTTGCTATTCTAGGTAGGGTCCGAGCACATTTTCGATCCATTTCATGAATGCGCGGGCGCGGCGCGACAGGTTGCGCCGGTGCGCTACCACGAGGGATACGGCAAGGGACCGGCGCCGAAAGTCGGGTAGAATTTCCACCAGCGCTCCACTTTCCAAGTATCGGCCAATCCCCAACAGTGGCGCCTGAATCAGGCCAAGACCGGCGAGGGCGGCGGCTTCGTAGGTTTGTGCGCTGTTGACGTGCAGCGCGCCTGGCAACTGAAGTGTCGCGTAACTTTCGCCGTCCGGGTATTCCCATCCAAAGGGTCTTGCGCCCAGGGTCGTCTCAAAGTGAATTGTCCGGTGTTCCTGGCGCTGAAGATCTGCGAGCGATCGCGGGACGCCGTAGCGCGCCAGATAGGCGGGACTGGCAGCGTTGATGATGCGCAGCTTGCCCAGCGGCCGCGCAATCAGCCTCTCGTCCCCAATGGGACCCAGTCGCAATACGCAGTCAAACCCCTCCTGAACCAGATCAACTTGGCGATCCGTGCTCGACAACTCCAATTCCAACTCCGGATGAGTCGTCATGAAAGCCGGTAACGCCGGCACGATGGTGGTGCGCGCCAACTCGCTCGGCAAATCAACCCGTAGGCGACCGCGCAGCGCTGCTTGATCGCCGGCGAACATTGAGTGCAGATCATCGACGTCGGCGAGCAGGTCGCGGGCACGTGCATGGAATACCCGTCCGTCTTCGGTCAACTTCACGCTACGCGTCGTCCGGTGCAGAAGCCTGACACCGAGATCTTCCTCCAGCTTCCGCACTGCCGTTGAGGCTCTTCCTTTCTGAATGCCCAAGCTGTCGGCCGCGTGGGTGAAGCTCCCCATTTCCGCTACCGTGATGAAAATGAGGATGGGTTCGAGATTCTGCATTTCGTGCCTCGTATTGTTCACCGCAGCGAGAACAGTGAGTTCATTTCATCGGTGTTTATCATACCTAGAAGGCACAGTACGCTCCGAACATGGGTAATCCCAATCGGAGAATGAAGTGTCCAAGATGATGAACCTGTTTGCGGTGCCCGAGACTTTGACCTCGCGTCGCGCCGTATGGGCCGGCCGGATCATGAGTGCGGTTGTCGTCATCGCTCTCGCGGTAGACGGCAGTATTCAACTTATCGCGCCGTCACGGATCGCGAGCATGTTGCAGGAAACCGGGTTTGCAATGGAACTGACCCATGTCATGGGTCCGATCATCCTTACGTGCGCCCTCCTGTATGCCATTCCGGCCACCGCGGTTCTGGGCGCGATCCTGGTGACGGGATTTTTGGGAGGTGCCATCTGCGCCCATGTCCGCATCGGCGAGTTGGGGTCGCCGCCGGAAATCATATCTCTGCTTCTGGGCGCGATGGCATGGGGCGGCCTCTACGCGCGCAATTCCCGTATCCGCGCCATTCTGCCGCTCATCCGTTAAACCAACCGGGCAGTGCTCTGTCCCTCAAATCAGGAGAAAACGCATGTTTTTAGTCATGGGAATCACAGGAAAAGTGGGCGGCGCAACCGCACAACATCTATTGGCGCGCGGCAAGAAAGTGCGCGCGCTGGTTCGCAATCGCAAGAAGTCTTCCAGCTGGGCGAATCAGGGCGTGGAACTCGTTGACGGTGATTGGAATGATGCCGCTGCCATCGAGCGGGCGCTCCAGGGCGTCGAAGGCGCATTCGTCATGTTGCCGGCGGTCTGGGCCCCGTCGCCCGATTTCAAGGAAGCCAAGGGCGTGATTGCGAACTATGTTGAGGCACTCACCCGGGCCGCGCCGCCGCGCGTGGTGGCGCTTTCGTCGATGGGTGCGAACAGGGCCGGTGGGCTTGGGCTAATCACCGCCTTGTCGCTTCTGGAGCGTGGGTTTAGCAACCTGAAATCGCCAATCGCGTTTGTGCGTGCAGGTGGATTCTTCGAGAATTTCCTCTATGGCTTGCAGGCCGGTCAGGGTGGAACGTTACCGGTCTACTACAATCCGACAAACCGCAAATCGGCCATGGTCGCGACGAACGACATCGGCGCTGAGGTCGCCACTCTTTTGACGGGGCCGGCGTGGTCGGGACAGCGCACCGTCGAGTTGGGTTCGATGGTCAGCGCGGATGAAGTCGCGGAGCAATTGGGTGAAGTTCTAACTCTCGACGTGAGAGCCTTTGCAGTCCCGCGCGCAGGATGGGCGAAAGCGTTCGAGCAATTCGGAATCCCGAAGGGTCATACCGGAGCTGCCGAAGAAATGTTTGAGGCCGTGAATGCAGGATGGATGGACCTCGGAGTCGAGGGCACGGAGCAGGTAGCGGGTACAACTTCTGCGCGCGACGTCTTTGCGGCGGCCCAGAAGGGCGTGACGGAATTGCGGCGCACACAGAGCGTTTAACGCCTGCTGCGCCGGACCGGATCGATCGCAGCGTTCCCGTAGCGATCTTTGATGCGACCATCCCGGACAAAGTCGGTCATCATCTGAAAATAGCCGGGTGCAAATCGGGTAGAAACGCGATCGCCCTTTGCATCGATCTCATACTCGGTCATTCCGTGCTCAGCGCCGGGGTAGACCGCCAGGGTGTAAGGTTTGCCTTGCGCGATCAGCGATTTGATGCGTTTCGCGGTCTCGCTACTGGGAGCTTCGAGATCGTCGCTCCCGAGTATCCACAGCTGCGGTGTTGTGGAGGCTTCCAGTGTGGGCATGGGCTCGTAGCGAAATGGCGTGCGGGCTGCGACGAAATTGAGGTCCTTGGTCATGGCGTCGATGATTTGCGCTCGATCGAGCGGCAGTATGAAGAACAAGAAATCGCCATGAACATCCTTGTACCAGGGCTCGGAGCGATATCTCTCGCGTAGCGCATTGAACCGATCGTAGCCTTCATGTCCGCCGGTCTCGAACAAGCGCTCGCCGGCTTGCGCCAACTCCAGCGCCTTTTTCGTGTCCTGCGCGGAGTGGTGGTGAAAGAACATGTCGAGCGCGACACTCTCTTGATCTTCTTGGAGTATGGTCACAGCCAATCCGAAACTCACGATTGCAAAGTCCACAGGTGCGAGGTTCACCGCCAATGGCACTACCCACCCGCCTTGGCTGCCGCCTTGATAGCCGATGCGTCCCAAGCGCCCGCCGGCGAGCCGCTTGGCAGTTTGCATCGCGGCGATCGCGTCTCTGGCAAGAACCTCAAAATCCTGGGTGTAGGTACCGCCCGATGTCCCGGTCCCTCGCTTGTCGTACACAAACGCGCCAACGCCCTGCGAAGGAAACAGCCGCTGCAGGGCGTATGTTTCAAGCGCCGAATCGTGCTCTGAACCATGGACCAGCACGACAACCGGCACTTTTCCTGCGCCCTTCGGCATCACCAGGCGGCCGACGAGCCTGACGCCGCCGCTCTCGAAGGTGCTGTCATGGACATCGAAATCGACTCGGCTTCCGCGCTCGTGGTCGAATCTGATCTCCCCTGCGCTGCACTTGGAGAACGACACTTTTTTGTCGTCCGACCGGCCTGTCCATCCAAAGGTGCTGGTCCAGTTCCCATCGGGCTGCGGGTGCAGCTGACCGCGTTCGCCGGTGAACATCAGCCAGCGCAAAGTATGGTCGTCGGAGGATGCAATATCGACGGTCCTGCCATCCGCAAATCGATACACACCGACAGGACAGCTGTTGGCGCCCTCCGCCGCCTCGAGCCGCGGAAGCGGGAGCGCAATCACTATCGAAACGAGCAGGGCGTATATTTTCATGAGGGTCTCGCTATGCCGGCCAGCAATGTGCGCCGGCGCAATGGCGGTTAGCCCACACTACGCGAGCTTCGGAATTGAAGCTTGAACGGAATTGCGCGCCCATGACCGCCAGGCGCTCGGCGAGTGACCCGTCAGCAAGCGCACGCTTCGGCTCAAATGCGCAAGGTCGGAGAAACCCAACTCGTATGCAATGGTCGTCAGGGTTCGCGGTGAGCTCAGCACCTCGCGCCATGCGCCTCTCGCCCGCACCTCCAGCCGGTATTGCTTCGGGGAGACGCCGAATTCGCGATGAAATCCCCGTGATACGGCCTCGGGTCGCATGCCGAAGGAGCGCGCCCAGCGGCGCAGCGACAAACACGCCGTCGATTGCAGGTCGGACGCAAGGGCCTCAGTCCAATGATGCGACGCTGAGTGTGCCGGTTGCAGGCCCGCGGCCAGAGCACTCATGGATTCCAGCGGGTCCTTCTCCGCGAGGCGAACGAGCAGATCCGCATCCGCGACATGATGGTGTCCTTCTCCCCAACCGTCCCGCCAAGGCAGGCTGAGGATGGTGACCGGCCGCGAACACGTCGAGCTGTTGGCGTGGCAGTCGAATCGGCCGTGGAGCAGCACATCTCCCGGCTGGACATGGATGCGGCCGCCGAAACCGGCTTCCAAAAAGGAACCGCAAAGGACGACGCTTGCGTAACTGTCAGCATGCAAATGGCGCGAAGGCGCCTCGCCGCGCGGAAACACGTCGAGTCCGACGTGTCCCGCTTTGTATTTGAGTTGCGCCCGCATGCTCAAATTCTAGCGAAGTGCGGTTGCAGGTGCATGCCGGCGTTGCACCAGGATCTTGAAAATCAAGACATGCGTGACCAAGAGCAGCGGCACCAGGATGGTCGGTATGAAATAGGCGGCGCCCAACTGACCCGGCATCAGACCGCCGGCGTTGGCCTCATAGAATGCATGCAATAGATCGAATGCGCCCCAGAGATTGAACGCCCAGGCGATGACAACCCCCGCGCCGCTCGACAGCGACGCCAGCGACAGCAACGCCAGTATCGCCGCTGCGAGATCGCCGTAGGCGGCGGAGTGCGCAAAGACCGTGGGCAGGTCGGGCGCCACCACGCCGGGCACCAGGAACGCCAAGCCCTCGAAGCGGAAGGCGTGCAGGACGAGAAGCGGCCGCAGCGCATCGGGGCGCTGCAGCGTGCGCAGTCGCGGCCAGATATAGCGCCTCGCAACGATGCTCCAAGCGACCAGGCTGAAGGCGATGCTGAGAAAGAAACACACTTGCGGGGTCATGATCCGCTCCTTTCGCGGGAGGGGCTCGCGAGCCACTGCGTGAGGCCGACAATGTGCTCGAGCCGCGATTGTTTTGCGGCGACGGTGAACGCGGCCGCGCCCTGAATCATGTAGGGATCGAACGGTGGGCAGTAGTAAGCGCCTTGAACATCGATCAAGGCTGTGCTGAGGCTCTCGACGTCACTCATGTCCGCAACAACTACTTCGGCGCCCTGGGATCTCAGGCGAGAGGCACGTACATCCTCGCGATGCACCATGGCACGCGCCGGATAGCCGGCCTTCAATAGTTCGGCAACAACCAAGCTACCGATCTTTCCGGTCGCACCGGTAACGAGAATTCTGGGGTTTCGCATAAATATCTCCTCTGGTTGGTACCGCTTGGTACCAATGAGCAGAGTGTGGTACTCTGCGGTACCGAAAGTCAAGAGGTCCGATCGTGAGCAAAGCGCAGGCGCGCGATGTCGCGCATAGCGATGATGCGGAGGTTCGGGAGCGAATCCTGGACGGCGCCTTCGCGGCGTTCATGAAAAACGGCTACGCAGCCAGCAGCACGCTGGAAATTGCCACTCGCGCACGGGTGTCGAAGCGCGACCTGTACGCCTTGGTGGGCAACAAGCAGTCCATGCTCATGGCTTGCATCAGCGCGCGCGCCAAACGTCTGCAGGTGCCGGCCGATATTCCGGTGGTGCGCGATCGCGAGACGCTGGCGCAAGTACTGAGCTCGTTCGGCGCGAAGCTCGTTCAAGAAATCACTGACCCGACGGTCGTTGCGGTTTTTCGGCTCGCGATCGCCGAGGCGGTGCATTCGCCCGAGGTGGCGCAGACACTTGACTCGATCGGACGCGAAGCGAGTCGGGCCGCCCTGCGCCACATCATGGCCGGCGCCCAAGCGTGCGGACTGATCGGCGGCCGACCTGCAGATCTTGCCGAGCAGTTCGGTGGATTGCTGTGGGGTAATTTGCTGGTGAGTCTGCTGCTCGGAGTCGCCCAACGGCCGAGTGCACGAGAGGCTGCGGCACGGGCCCGCGATGCCACAATGGCATTTTTGCGGCTCAATGCGCTCTAGCAACGGGCGAAAGCTGGCCCGTTGCACAATCGGGATGAGCGGGCAGTTGGGCCGGCCTGACGGCGCAAGCAATTTACCCGTCGGTGCTGCGCCGCCCGCGTTGTTGTCGGCGTTCCTGGGCTTTAGGATTCGGCCGTCGTAAACCGGTGAGTTCTTCAGCGCGCCGCGGCGGTCCTCTAAGGGTTGTATTGATCCAACCACGAGCCGACTTCATCCAGCACGTCTCGGCGCTGCTCGGCCAGCTGTGGAAAGTGCGGTGAGCCAGGATAGGTCACCATGCGCACCGTCTTGCCGCGTTCCTTGAGCAAGGCATAGAACTCCGAACCCTGGAAAGTCGGCACGCGTACATCGGCGCTGCCGTGCAGGATCAGAAGCGGTGTGGTGACTCTGTCGGCAAACATCACCGCCGAAAACTTAAGCATCGGACTCGGATCCTTCTCCTGCAGCCGTGCATCGTAGTCGGTCTGCCAGGTGTCGCTGACGGGAATGAAACTCAGCCAGTCCGTGATCCCTGCGCCTTCTATCGCGGCTTTGTAGCGGTGCGTCTGCGTGACGGTCCAGGAAGTCATGAACCCGCCGGCGCTCCACCCGAACATGGCCAGCCGCTTAGGATCCGCCCACCCCTGCGCAACGGCGAAATCAGTCGCGCTGTCGACGTCGCGGTAGGCCCGGTCGCCGAAATGCTGATAAATGGCTGCCATGTGCGCCGTGCCGTAGCCGGTAGACCCGCGATACTCCGGCTGCAGAACCACATAGTTTTTACCCGCGATATATTTTGCCAGCGGATCCAGTCCGAGTTCGTCGTTTGCTTCCGGTCCGCCGTGCGGCAACACCAGGTAGGGATAGCGCTTGCCGCTGCTGTAGCCGGGTGGGAAGGTGGCGATGCCCTCCAGCTTCACGCCTTCCTTCGAAGTCCAGTGCACGACTTTGGTCTCAGCCAGTTTGATATCGGCGAGCTGCGCGTCGCCTTCGAAAGTGATCTTCTGCAGCTGCCCGTCCTTCAAAATGGCGACATTGTTGGAGTGACCTGGATCACCGACGCCCACGGCGATCACGTCCGGCGTATCCGGGAAAGGATTCGCCGCGGGCATCCCAAGCGTAATGCCGTTCGCCCAGCGCAACCGCGGAGTGAGTGCGCCGTCGGCATAGCTGTCGATTTCGGTATGCACGCCGCGGTGCACTTCCACCAGGACGGCGCCGTGATGAAACGTCAGGGTAGAAGCCGTGGCATCCAGATCCGGCGTCCGGTCCGCCGGCGCGCCGCCGGCAAGGGCCACCGTCCACACGTGTTCCGCAGTCAGGGTGGGCGCCTTGCTCGAGGCAAACACCAATTCGCTTTCATCGGCGGACCAAGCCACTCCGGCGGTGGCCGTGGGTACATCGGTGAGCTGACGCGACCCGTGCGTGCCGCAGACATGCAGCATCGAGTGCGCATCGTGGTTGCCGAGCTTGGGCAGCTGCGTCACCACCGCCAGCCGGTTCGAATCTTTCGACCAGGCAAAGTCGCTGACGGTGCGCAGTTCCTGACACCACCACGCGCCGTCGTGGGAATGAAGATCGAAGACATACAGGCTGGCCTCGTCGTTCTCGACGACGTTGTGCTCATCATGTTTGTCCTTTGCTCGAGAGTCGGACAGGACCGCGATCTTCGCGCCATCGGGTGAAATGCTGGCCGCGCGGCTGCCGCGCGGCAGGGTGAAGATAACGGTCGGCTTGCCGCTGCTGAGAGGCACGATGGCCAGCTGAGTCTGATCGTCGATCCGATACTCGCCGAACAGCGCGCCGTCCCGGGTGTAGCCGGCGGGCTTGAATTTTTCCGGCAGATCGAGCTTCGCAGCGTCGCCGCCCGCCGCCGGGACAGTGCGCCATTCGTGCTTGAGAGGCCCTTTTTCATCGAACCAGCGCACGTCGAATAGGATGCTCTTGCCGTCGGGTGAGATCGCTATCGGCGTTGCCGACCGCAACGAAGTGAAGTCGCTGCTGGCGAATGGCCGTTTGTCGGCGGCCCGCAGCGGCGCTGCGCAAAGGCAACAAAAAAAGAGCGCGCCCACGATCCGGTGCACCCCGTGATTATTCTGCATGTGTCGTCCCCTCCCAGCGTGATAGCAATCATATCGTACGCGGGGTGGGATTGCCGACGGCGATCTCGGCGCAAGCGTAGCGCCGGGAACCGAGCTCCTAATTTGATTCGTTGCCGAGCCCGGGTAAATGCGGCAAAGTGATACGCTGCAAATACACCCCAAGAACAGGGACGAGCCATGGGATTCTTTCAGCCGGTGCTGCGCATTGCCGCGCTGCTGCTTGCGTTTTGGCTACCTATCTCGCTTCACTTTCTTGGTTGACGCTTGATATCGCGGTAAGTAGACCGACACGGTGGTGCCCACACCCACGGTGCTCGAAATGTGCAGGCCGCCGTTCAATTGATGCGCAACGCCATGCACCATGCTCAGTCCCAAGCCGGTGCCTTTGCCGGGAGGCTTGGTGGTGTAGAACGGCTCGACCACGCGGCTAAGCGCCTCGGGCGATATGCCGCAGCCGGTGTCGGTGACCTTCAAAACCACATAGTCTCCCGGGCGGATGCCTTCGAATGCGTTCGCGACGCAGGCATTGTGGGTCTCCAGGGTGATGGTCCCGCCGCGCGGCATGGCGTCGCGGGCGTTGAGCGCCAGGTTTAAAATCGCAAGTTCTATTTGCTGGCGATCTACGTTGGTAAGCCACAGATCCGAACCGAGGTTCATGACGATGCGGTTGATCTTGCCCAGCGTTCGGGTGAGCAGCACCAACATCTCTTCGATCGAATGATTGAGATCGACGGCTTCCGTGACCAGCGGCGCCTGTCGAGAAAATGCCAGCAAACGCGTCGTCAAGGCGATGCCGCGATCCACGGTGCGGCGCGCTTGCGCGATGAGGCGTTTGCCTTGGGCGCTCGCCTGTTTCGAGCTCAGCAGTTCCAGGCTGCCCAGCATGATGCCCAGTAAATTGTTGAAATCGTGTGCGACCCCGCCGGCGAGCTGGCCCAATGACTCCATTTTTTGCGATTGCACCAGCGCCGCTTCCATGCGGCGCCGCTCGGTGATCTCCACCATGACGCTCAAGACGAAGGTGCCTTCCTCGGAGTCGAACACATTGAGGCCTATTTCGACCGGGAACTCGCTGCCGTCGCGGCGCTGGCCATACAGATCGCGACCCACTCCCATGGCTCGCGATTGGGGCCTGTCAAGATAGCTCTTGAACGAAAATCGGTGTTGCTCCCGCACACGCGCCGGTATCAAGATGTCCATCGATTGGCCCAACAACTCTTCACGGGAGTAACCGAACATTTTTTCGGTGCGGGCGTTGACCAGCGCGATGCGGCCGTGCGGGTCGACCAGCATCATGCCGCACGGCACCGACTCGATGGCAAGTCCGAGCAACCGCTCCGTTCGTGACTGGCCGCTCAGATCAATCATAGGACAACTCGCCCGCCCACCCGCTGCGCCTCCTTCAAGTGTCCTGGCAGCGTTGGCGCGGGACAATAGGTAATTTCCACCCGAGCGAACGGGATTTACGCAATCCTGCTACGATAGGTAAAGGAGATCGCAATGACTTCAAGTGCGTCGCGAACGAATGGCTTGGCCGCATCTGCGTTCAGTCTGTTGCTGGTGACCGGACTCTGCGTGCCCGGTGTTCGCGCCCATGCGGCGGACGGCGGCGCGGTCGATCTGCCGCCGCCGGTGATGGACGTCCATTTGCACATCCAGGGTGCACAGATCAGCGAGGAGCTTCATCGGGCCGCAGCACACCTGCCGGAGTTCCGCGAGCTCAGCCCGGCGATGTTGAATTCCCGGTCGGGCGCGGATGCTTTGCGCGTGCTCGACGATGCGGGCATCCAATATGGTGTTCTGCTCTCGGAAGCCTATATGTTTTTCTCGCCGTTCGGCGCGCCGGATCACTCGAACGCAGCGACGCTCACGCGACAGGAAAATACCTACGTCGTTGGCGAGGCGGCCAAGTCGCATGGCCGGCTCATTGCCTTCGTTGGAATCGATCCGCTGGCGCCGAACGCACTGGAAGAACTGGCCTATTGGACCCAGCATCCGGGCGCACGCGGCATCAAGCTGCACCTCGCCAACAGTGGATTTGATTATCATTCGAAAGCGAATATGGCCGGCTTGGCAGCGCTCTTCTCCGCCGCGAGCCGGGCACGTTTGCCGATCGTCATCCACATGCGGAATGGCGAAAAATTCGGTGCCGGCGAGGCCAAGCTGTTCATCGATGAGATTCTGCCGCGGGCCGGCAAGCTCTCGGTTCAAGTGGCCCATGGCGCGGGTTGGGGCGGGCTCGATCAGAGCACGCTCGATGCGTTACAAGCTTTCTCCGCGGCCATCGCCGCACGCCGTCCTGGTACGCAGAATCTCCTATTTGACCTGGCGGTCGTGGTGACCGAGGACAAAACTGACCCCGCGCTGGCGCGGGCTTATGTGGATTGCATGCGCACGATCGGCATCGATCGCTTTCGTTTTGGGTCCGACTGGCCCGCGGTATATGACCCGAAGGCCTATGTCGCGCGTCTGGTCTCGCAGCTGCCGCTGAGCGCGGCAGAATGGAAAACCATTTTCGCCAAGCGCGCTCCGTACTTCTAGATCGACTCCTGCGCCTTCGTTTCGTCCAAGGGATGGACGAAGAATCGCGGCCACGTCAAATCAGACGCGGATTCAACCTGAGCCAGGGTGCCTCCGACACGTTGTATTTCTCCGCCGGTCCCAATGGCGAGACGAACGGTCTGGTCGGCACCATCACACCGGCCGAGCGTCCTGTCGCAGACGGCCCTTGAAGTCTTTACTCGCGCCGCAATGGAGGTCATTCTTAAGGAAATCCATTGGCGGCGCGCGGCTTAGGTGGGCGGCAAGCGCCGAATTCGAGCCCACGGCAACTGAAGGAGGTGATCCAAGTGGCACATACAAACGTTGGTTCGATCGCGTCTCTGGGCGCGTTGGTTGGTGGCGAGGTTCAGCGTTAGTCGGCACCTCGTACCGGCCAGGATGCCATTGAGGATGCGCGCAGGCTCGTTGCCACGCGCGCGACCGAGTCCAACGGAAGGACGCTCCGATGCAGTTGCCGTGCGGACTGCCTTGGTCCGTAGGTAATCATGCTCGGGCAGGGATGGCGGAGTCCTCGCGGACTCCGCCATTTTCTTGGCTGCGCTGATGTTACTGTAGCGGAAGCTACACTGGTCGAAGGGATCTGCAATGCGCCTGCATGTCGTTCAGTTATGGAAAGCCGCGGCGGCGGCCGTGCTTCTCGGATTCGCGCTTCCCGCATGGACGGATATGTACTCGGCCGCAGTTGCGTATCAGAAAGGCGATTTCGCGGCTGCGTTCAAACAGTTCAAGGAGTTGGCCGAATTGGGCAGGCCGAACGCGCAGTTCAATATCGCCGTTATGTACGCAAAGGGCGAGGGGGTGGCGCAGAGCAACGTTTTAGCGCACGCCTGGGCTTCGGTCGCCGCGCAAAATGGCGAGGAAAAAGGCAGGGTTTTGGCCGAAAAGCTCGAACCGGAATTGACGCCCAATTCGCTGCGCTTTTCCAAGGATCTTCAAGCGGAGTACAGCCAGTCGGCGCTCAATGCTCGTCTCCTACCCCGCATGCTGAATGACAAGGAATACGAAGACCGTGAGCCGGCAAAACTCTCTCGGCCATTCATGCCAGTCTATCCGCTGGATGCGCAAAGCAAAGGAGTTCAGGGCGAAGGTTTTGTCGAGTTTACGGTGGCGCCCGATGGTCACCCGCGCTCGCCGCGGATCTTGTACGTGGTTCCGGCGAATTATTTTGAGGACGCAATTCGCGAGAGCGTGTTGCGCTCACTGTATTTGCCGGCGCGCCTCAACGGAAAGCCGGTCACCGCTTCGACGAGCATGTTTTTCAATTTCAAGCTTGAGTCAGTTTCCTTGAAGGACTACGGCGGCCTCGCCAAGCAGGTGCAAGACACCAAGGCAAAAGCGGAAGCGGGCGACCCATCGGCGCAAATGCTGTATGGAATGATGCTGGCGGGTCTGCCGCAACTGAACCAGCATTTTGCCCAAGCCCTGCCATGGTTTCTCAGAGCGGCTCAAGCCGGCGCACCTTACGCGCAATATCAAGTGGGCACCGCGCTGCTGCGCGGACATGGATGCCAGTGCGAGAACGTCAAGGGTGAAATCTGGCTGCAGAAGGCCGCGCAGGCCGACGAACCCAACGCCCAAGTTTCGCTGGCCGAATATTTGCTGCAAGAGCACGCGAGCAGCGAATCGATTTCAGGAGCGCTGATCTGGCTGGAGCGCGCGGCGAAGCAGAACAACAGCGCGGGCAGGTATTTGCTGGCTTCGGTACTCGCTTCGAGCCCGGATGCGAGCGTTCGCGATCCCTCGCGCGCATTGGCGTTGGCGGACGCCGTGCAGCACGACTACAAGCGCGATCCAAGCTTATGGGAAATTCGGGCTGCGGCGTATGCGGCACGCGGCGACTATCGGGCCGCGGAAAAAGCGCAGGCGCATGCCATCGATGCGGCAAAAGCGCTCGGCTGGGATCTGCAGCCGCTGCAGCAGCGCCAATCGCTTTATGCCTCGCGGCAGCCATGGACCGGCGATCTGTTGGCCTTCTAATGAAACGCTCCCTCGATGATCGCGAGCGCTCGCGGCTGGGTCTCGATGCACCCATCAGCCGGCGCGACTTTTTGAACGGCAGCCTGGCGGCTGCGGGCGCGGCTCTCGCGCAACCGGCGGCCTCGGCCACGGCGGATACCTTCACCGGTTATGGCGGCACGGGCGACTACGCCCGCTCCAACGGCAACACCTGGCCCGTGGTGCAGGCGGCGCATCGGCTGCGCGACGGGGTTTACAGCGAAGCGCTCTTGAGGGCGGCGCCCGCGGCCGGGCAGTTCGATTTGGTGGTGGTGGGCGGAGGCATTGCGGGACTGTGCGCGGCGCACCGTTTCCGTCAATTACGCGGCGCCACCGCCCGGATCCTCATTCTCGAGAATCATGCCATGCCGGGCGGGGAAGCCAGGCAGAACGAATTCGACGTTGAGGGCGTGCGCCTGTTCGGACCGCAGGGGTCGAACGACTTCGGGCTGCCGGGGAGGCGCAGCGATTCGCTCACCGATGCATTTTTCGAGGAATTTGCGCTGCCGCGCGAGTACCAATGGCAGCCGTGGGACAGCGCCCTGAAGCCGCTGCGTTTTGCGCGCGACAACTATTCGAACATGGATGGCTTCCAAGAAACGCAGGTCGACGTCGGCTACTTCTTCGACGGCTCGCCAGGCGTCGACAAAGCGGGCTGGCGCCGGAACATCTGGTCGTCCTCGCTGAAGGACACGCCTTTTACGGACGCTGCACGCCGCGACCTGTTGCGCTGGCGCGCCGACCACGGCGCGCTCACCGAGGCGCAGAATCGCTATCTCGATACGCTCACCTACCGCGATTATCTGCAGGAACGCGGCTACGACGCGGCAGTTACGCGCATGGTCGAGCCGATCGTCGGACTTCTGGCGGGCGTGAGCACCGACGCGGCCTGCGCGCGGCTGGGGCGGCAGCTGGTGCAAGATCCCGCCCGGCCCATGGCGCTGTCCTTCCCCGGAGGCAATTCTCTGTTTCCGCGCGCGCTGCTGCGGGCACTGCTGCCCGCGGCGCTGCCCGGCCGGGATTTCGACAGTTTGCTGTACGGCAACCTCGACTTTGCCGCGCTCGACGGCCCCAACCAACATGTGCGCATGCGGCTCGAAGCCACCGTTTTGCGCGTGAATCATACGGGTGGCAACGACGATCAGGTCGCGGTGATCTATGAGCGGGGCGGACGGCTGTTCAAGGTCAACGCCGGCCAGGCGGTGATGGCCAGCGGCGGCTGGGTCAACAAACACCTGCTGGTGGACATGCCCGAGGATATGAAGCGCGCCTACGGACAATTTTGCTACGCTCCGGCGCTCATCGTGAACGTGGCGCTGCGCCAATGGCGCTTTTTGTACGATCTGAATATCACCGCCTGCCGTTGGTTCGACGACAGCGACGGATTCGGCTACTGCTGCAACCTGCGTCAGAACATGGTCACCGCCCAGTACGCACCGCCGCTGCATCCGGACAAACCCGCGGTGTTGAGCTTTTATTTGGGGTTGCCGGTTCCCGGCTTGCCCGCGGCAAAGCAAGGCATGGCGGCACGGGCGCGCCTCATGAACACCCGCTATGCAGATTTTGAACTGCTGATTCGCCGGCAGATGTTGAAGTTGTTCGGCGCGTCGGGCTTCGATCCGAAGCGGGATATCGCCGCCATTGTGCTCAACCGCTGGGGTCATGCGCGCCTGATCGAACCGCCGGGCTTTCACTACGGCGTCGAGGGCAAACCGAGTCCTTTGGAACGGGTGCGCCAGGGCTACGGACGCATCAGCATCGGCCACTCAGAACTGAATGGCGCACAGCACTGGGGCTCAGCGCTCGAATATGGTCGAAAAGCCGCCGAGCGGGCGGCGGCGGGCTGATTTGCGATCCGACGACGGATCGTTGAGCTAAGAATGGTGGTGAAGGAGGGAGTTGAACCCTCGACCCCGGCGTTATGAATGCCGTGCTCTAACCATCTGAGCTACTTCACCACGGAGGCGCGAATTCTTGGGGAGCGCGGCTCCGCTGTCAACCAATTCAGGGACAGGAATACTATAAATCAACAGCTTAGAAGCGAATGGGTACCGCCCGGCAGGCGCCGGCCTCGGGGGCGGCAGGAGCAGAGCCCCGCCGGGGCGGCGGGGAAGGATCTCGGATAAGTATCTGGCCGCAGCGACCAAGTCCCATCGTCCCCAAAACTTTGGCGATAATTCAACCGCCGCATCGTAAACAAGGGGTCCCGATCATGGTCCGGACGATTTTCGCCTCACTGTTGCTTCTCTGCGTGTCACTCGTTGCATCATCAGAAACGAGATTGCTCGTGCACATACCGCTTGAGTGGAGGCCGACATCCAAACTGCAGCTCGGTACCACGCCGATGATCACCACCCCGGTCACGATTGCGGCTTTCACAGACGGCCGCGATAACAAGGAAGCGATCGGCGAGAACCGAGAGAAAAACGAACCCCGACCCGTCAGCACGACCGATGATGTCGGGGCCTTCGTGAGCGCTCACGTCAGGCAACTATTCGACGAGGCCGGTATCAAGACGGTCGACAGCAACGGCGCAGTGACCGTCAAGGGCGAGGTGAAGAAGTTTTTCGTCCGCGAGGGAAACACGTACGAGTCCGAGGTCGTACTGCAAATTATCGTGAGCGATCCGGACGGCAAAACCCTGTGGAAAGGCCTCGCCTCCGGCGATGCCACCCGCTTTGGCCGCTCTTACAAGGCGGAGAACTACTACGAAGTGTTGTCGGACGCACTGGTCAATACCGTCAGTTCGATGCTTCAGGCCCCGCAATTTCAAAGAGCATTGTCGGGGCAGCCATCGGCCTGAGACCTTAAGCAAACCATTGATGCGCCGCCACCTGCCGGGCCAAAGCGGCTACGTGCGGGTGCGACTGCAGCTCGAATAGAAAGCCCACGGCGCCCATGATCAGCGCATTCGCAGTAAAGGCTATCGCCAGAGCGGTGAGTTTGGAAGAGAGGGTGTTCATGGCTGTCTCCTGGTATGTGGTCGTGTCGATCCTTAGTGCCATAACACGGCAAGGGCCGGCTCGGTTGCAGGATTGGCAAAGAAAAAAGCGCTAGCGTGGACCCATCGCTTGCCGCGTCAATACCGCGACCTGCACCGCGGACCTCAGCTCGAAACCCAAGTTCTCATACAGCGTGATCGCCGCATGGTTGGTCGTCCAGGCGTGCCACAAGCTGCGCGCCTGTCCAGTGCTCGGCTCGTGTAGGACGCCATAGCATCGCATGGGGCAGTGACATAAGATTGAGCGGTGAGCAACGACGCGTTTGTCAGCTATGCGTCGCAAGATGCAGCGGTCGCCCACGCGGTCGTCGAGAATCTCGAGCAACGCGGGATCCACTGCGCGATTGCGTCGCGTAATGTCGCACCGAAAACCCACTACGCGGATGAGATGACGGCGATCAATGACGCCAAAGTCCTGGTGCTGGTGCTTTCCGAGCACGCGTTGACTTCGCCGCACGTGGGACGCGAGATCGAGCGCGCAGCGTTGCAGCGGCGGCGAATTATCGGGCTGCGCACCGATGCGACGCCGCTCAGCCGGTCCTTCCAATATTTCCTGAGCGGCTCGCAGTGGATCGATGTGGCGGCGCTGGGCGTGCCGGCGGCATTGACCAAGCTCACCCAGGCCGTGGAGCAGCGCCTGGCACCCTCGTTGTGGGTGAGTCCGGGTTTGGGGACTGAAGTCAGGAGTGCTGCGGATCGGAAACCCAAGCTCAGTTATCGAACCATTCAGCGCTTGATCGGCGCAGCGATATTCCTCGCGGGCGCGGCCATCGTCATCGGCGTCATGCTGCGCTACTGGCCGTCGCAATAGGGGGCCCTACCGCGGCGGCTTGGAGTCGGCTGCCGATCTTGCCGCTCGTCCGCGTCGCCGTCCCGCTTACCCCAGAGCCGTTGCCATTGAGAGAAGTCACTGCAATGCTGGGCCGCAATGGAGGACCCGAAAGTGAATCGAAGAAATCTGATTACAGTGGCGCTAAGTCTTCCCTTGCTCGCCGGCAGTGGGTCGCGTCTCTTCGCGCGCAGCCTGCGGGCGCGCGTGCGGCCCGCCGACGCGGCATGGCCGTCGGCGATGAGTTGGGGAAAACTGAACGAGGCGGTGGGCGGCAACCTGCTCGCCGTGCGTTCGTTGTTTGCCGCATGCGCGGCCGGGGCGAACGGCAGCGACTGCGAGGACGCGCGCAAAAATGTCGGCAACCCGTTCTGGATCGGCGACCAGCCGGGCGGCACGCAGGTCAGCGGTTGGTATGACGCATGGACGCCGGCACCCAGCGCGTATGCGGTGAAAGCCCGGAATGCGGCCGACGTCGCCGCCGCGGTCAATTTCGCGCGCGACAACAATCTACGGCTTGTGGTCAAGGGGACGGGCCATTCCTATCTTGGGACATCCAACGCGCCCGATTCGCTGCTGGTGTGGACGCGCGGCATGAACGCGGTGACGCTTCACGATTCTTTTGTGGCTCAAGGCTGCGAGGGCAAGTCTGCACCGGTGCCGGCGGTGACGGCGGAAGCGGGCGCGGTGTGGATCGATCTCTACAATGCCGTGACGACCCGTGCGGGCCGCTACGTGCAAGGCGGCGGCTGCGCCGATGTCGGCGTGGCGGGTCTGGTGCAAAGCGGCGGCTTCGGCAGTTTCTCGAAAGGTTTTGGTACGGCTGCTGCGGGCCTGCTGGAAGCGCAGATCGTCACGGCCGACGGCGTGACTCGCATTGCGAACCCCTGCACGAACGCCGACTTGTTTTGGGCGCTGAAGGGCGGAGGCGGCGGCAGCTGGGGCGTCGTCACCCGGCTCACCCTACGGACCCATGATCTGCCTCAGTACATGGGCGGGGCGTGGGGCACGATCAAAGCTCAATCCGACGCAGCCTTCCGCACATTGATTGCACGCTTTGTCGGCTTCTATGCCGACAATCTTCTGAATCCGATCTGGGGTGAACAGGTGCATTTCGCCCCCGACAACACATTCGAGATTTCCATGGCAAGCCAGGGGCTCGACCGGCAATCCGCGCTGGCGGTGTGGAAGCCGTTCTTCGACTGGATCAGGGCATCGCCCAACGACTATGCGGTCACCGATGAGCTCGGCGCGAGCGCACACGAAGCGCGCCACTTCTGGGACACCGAGGGAAATCCGGCGATGACCCTGGACTCGCGCGCCGGCGCGCCCAAGTATCATGGCTGGTGGAAGGGCGACCAAGGACAGGTGGGCGCGTTTCTCAACGGTTACGACTCGCTTTGGCTCCCGGCACGGCTACTGCGTGAAGATCAGGGCAAGCGCCTCAGCGAGGCGTTGTTCGCGGCCAGCCGCTACAAGAGCATCGGCCTGCACCTCAACAAGGGACTCGCCGGCGCCACGCCCGATGCGATCGCCGCGACCTTGGATACGGCAACCAATCCGGCCGTGACCGAAGCCTTTGCGCTGGCCATTATCGCCGACGGACAGAAGAGCGCTTATCCGGGCGAGCCGGGCGGCGCCATCGATCTGGCCGCCGCTCGCAAAGATGCGCGCGCCATCGAACTCGCAGCAGCGCAATTGCGCCAGGTCGCACCGACCGCCGGCTCGTATGTTTCGGAGAGCAATTTTTTCAACCGCCACTGGCAGCGCGATTATTGGGGAAAGAATTATCGCAGACTGCAGGCCATCAAAACGAAATACGACCCTGGTGGCCTTTTCTTCGTTTACCACGGTGTAGGCAGCGAAGAGTGGAGTGCCGACGGCTTTACGCGTCGCGTTTAACCGGTTGGCGGTGCAAGCGCTGATCAGCCGCCGGCTTCAAGCCGGTGGCCGCCCGAAAGGCGGCTTGCTATGCTGCGCTGGTGCAGCGGCTGGGGTATTCATGAAGGGCGGCGATCAACTTCTCTCGCGTCGCGACGCACTGATCTTGTGCGGCGGATTGAGCGCGAGCCTTTTGATGCCGGAAATGTCCACAGCCGACGCGCAGAAGCCGATGCGGACGCGTCCCATACCGCACGGCCACGGCGAAACTCTGCCGGTGATCGGCGTCGGCACGGCCAGCGTATTCAATGTGGGAGCGAGTCCGCAGGACCGCGCCGCGCAGACCGAGGTCATCCGCGCGCTCGTGGCCGGCGGCGGCAGCGTCGTCGATACCGCACCCTCCTACGGCAACGCCGAGAACGTGATCGGCGGCATCCTCGCCGACACGGGACTGCGTCCGCGCGTTTTCATCGCCACCAAACTCGAGGAATATCGTAGCGGCGGGGAAGCGGCGGAAGCACGCGAGTCTTTGCGGCGCCTCAAGACCGACAAAGTGGACGCGCTGCAGCTTCACAACGTGCGCGACCCGGGCCAGGACCTGGGCGGTCTGAACGCGCTCAAAACCCAGGGCCTGTGCCGCTATACCGGCATCACGACCACGTACAAAGGCGCTTATGGCGCCGCTGAAGCAATCCTCAAACGCGGCAAGCCGGATTTTTTGGAGATCGACTATGCGATCGACAACCGCGACGCCGAGGAACGGCTGCTGCCGGCCGCCGCGGAGGTGGGCGCAGCGGTGCTGGTGGCACTGCCTTTCGGACGCGGCAAGCTGTTTCGCCGGGCCCTGGGCAGCAAGCTGCCCGATTGGGCCGCCGATTTCGACTGCACCAGCTGGGGCCAGTTCTTCCTCAAGTTCATCCTCTCGCATCCGGCCGTGACCGCGGTCATACCGGGCACCGACAAGGCCGAGCACATGATCGACAACCTCGCCGCGGGACGCGGGCGGCTGCCGGATACCAAAGAGCGCGCGCGCATGGCTGAGTATGTCGCGCGGCTCGGCTAAGAACTCGCGATTGCAATCAGGAGAGTTGCGATGACCGATCCAACCGGCGGCGCATCGTCGCGGATGCTGCGGCGAATCGCCGGTGTGGAGCATCACGAGATCAAGGTGGCGCTCACCGCGTTCATCTATTTTTTTCTTCTCATGACCAGCTATTTCATCCTGCGCCCCTTGCGCGACACGATGGGCACGATTTACGGCGTGGCACATCTGCAGGAACTCTTTACCGGCACGTTCTTGTTGAGTCTTCTCGTCGCACCGATATTCGCCGGCCTTGCCTCGCGCATCCGGCTCGCGGATTTCCTTCCCTGGGTCTACGGTTTTATCACCATCACACTGATCGTCTTTTATTTGCTATTCCGCGCCGCCACCAATGATCGCTGGATAGCGGCCGCATTCTATGTCTGGGTCTCGACCTTCAATCTGCTGACGATCTCGGTATTCTGGAGCCTGATGGCCGACATTTTCTCGAGCGACCAGGCCAAACGGCTCTTTGGTTTTATCGCCGCCGGCGGCACCGTCGGCACCATCTGTGCCCCCGCGTTCACCGTCCTGTTCGTGCGTACCCTCGGCACCAACAATCTTCTGCTGATTTCGGCGGCGGGTTTTGCAGCCACCGCGTTTCTGGTGCGTCTGATGGAGAAGGAGAAGCGCAGGCTCGCGGCGCTGGACGAGGGCGCGCAGAGAACCTCGCTCGATCACCGGCTCGGCGGCAATCCGTTCGACGGATTCACGCTGCTGTTCAAGTCGCGTTATCTTTTGATGATCGCGCTGTTCCTCTTGTTGATGACCTGGATTTCGACCGTGGTCTACTTCCAGCTCGGCGATCTGATCAGCAAGAATTTCGCTTCGCGGGTTGCCCGCACCCAGGCTTATGCCACCATCGACCTGGCGACCAATTCCATTGCGGTGTTGATTCAGCTGTTCGGGACCGGCCGCTTCATCCGGCGTTTCGGCGTGACGACGGGTTTGCTGCTCAATCCAGTCATCATGGTGGTGGCGTTCCTGGCGGTGATCTTCTCGCCGGTGCTCATCGTGCTGGCCTCGGTCCAGGTGGTGCGCCGCTTTGCCGAGTACGCCATCGCCAAGCCCAGCCGCGACATGCTCTTCACGGCGGTGGACCAGCAGGCCAAATACAAGGCCAAGAATGTCATCGACACGGTGGTCTACCGTTTCGGCGATCTCACCGCCTCCTGGCTCAGTGCCGCCGTGCTGCCCTATGGCGTGGCGGGACTCGCAGTCTTCGGCGTCGCGATCTCAGCCGTCTGGTTTCCGATTGCGTATCTGCTCGGCAGGCGCTTCGAGCGTGCGCAGGCGGACCACGCCGCGTCCGCGCGCGCGGCGGCAAGCGCGGGGACTTCGAGCTGAGGCAAATTGCTGCCTCGACGCCTGACGTCCTAGGCAGCCAATCACGCGTGAGAATTGCGGGATTGCGTATCAGTCTTTCATTGCCAAAATCGCCGGCTTGGCTCTCCGCTCGGAATGAAGCATCCGGCCCCACAAGGCCAAGCCAGCAAGCGCCAAGATATCAAGGAAGCTCAACGATCCTCCACCTCCTTTGCTGGGCGGTGCCGTCACGTTCACGGATACAGTGGCGACGCTTGAGGTGGTGCCAAGATTGTCCTGCACCGTGTACTGGAAGGTATCCAGCCCGGTGTATCCCGTCGCGGGGGTGTACGTGACTTGGCCACCCGACACAGAGGCTGTGCCGTGTGTGGGCGCGACGACGATTTTGATAGACGTCGGATCGAGCTTGCCCCCCGAACTGGTGTCGTTGGCCAGAACCGCGATCATGACGCTTGAGTTGGCCTGAACCGTTGCGGTATCGTTTGTCGCGACCGGCGCAGGTTGGACAGTAACGCTGACGCTTGCCGCGCTCGACGGGGCACCAAAGTTATCGCGAACCGTATACTGAAAGCTGTCTGCGCCCGAATAATCGCTCGCCGGCTGATAATTGATCGCCCCGGTCGCAGAGTCCACAGTCGCCGTACCGTGCGCGGGCGCAGTCGTAATGGCGACCGAGGTTACATCCAAGGTATCGCCCGGAGCAGCCGTATCGTTGGCAAGCACGTTTATTTGGATCGACTTGTCGATGGCAACTACGGCTGTATCATTCTGGGCGACCGGGTTCTGATCGAGGTTGGTTGGTGCGTAGGCGGCGGCACCTGATTGTCCGCCAGAGATGACTGCCGCATCGACGATAAGCACGTTTGGTGCATGATCCTTGACGATCACCCCTGCCTCTACGCCTCTGGCGAAACTGCTTTGCGGCGTCGCTGGGATATCAACAGGAGCGACGCCGGCGAACGGGCTCGCCGTACCACTATTGAGATAAATTGCGCCGACCGCGGGGTTCGAGGGCGCCGGTGTGGCGTTGGATGACGGAGGAGTGCACCCAAAAAGAAGATCCGGGAGGCCATCGCCGTTGAGATCGGCCACGCCGATCGAGATGCATCCGCCGCCTAAGTTGCCGTCGGGCTGCAGAGTCTCCGAGCCATTGAACGGCGCCGAGATCGAGCCTGTGTTCAAAAACACATAGAGATCGTTTTGCGTAAGACTCGTATTGGACACCGCAGCAACCAGATCGAGCTTGCCGTCGCCATTGAAGTCAGCGACAGCCACTGCTTCGACAGACTGACCCACCAGAAGCCGTATCGGTGTCACGTTGCCGAAAGGATTGCTCGTGCCGTTGTTGAGGTAGATCGCAATGCCGGATGGATCGGTGGGAACTCCCGCGAGGGTGTAAGTGAGAATTAGGTCTGATTTCCCATCGCCGTTGACGTCGGCGATCACGGCCGCCTGACCGTACCCAAGGTCTGTGCCGACTTGGATGGTTGAATAGCTCCCACTCGTGAGCGGAGCACCGTTGGTGAGATACAGCCTGCTCGGAATGTGATTCGTGTTGGCGACCGCCATGTCGACGAAGCCGTCGCCGTTCACATCGCCAACCGCGATCATATAGGCCGTGTCTTGGGAGCCGATGGGAATCCCAGTAGCGCCATTGAATGGATCCGCGCTGCCGTTGTTCAAATAGACCAAGTTAGGCGAGTTGAAGCCGACAATGGCGAGATCGGGATGCCCATCAGCATTCACATCCGTCACTGTCACAGCGCCCCAACCTAGATCAGGACCCGAGGGACCGGGTGGTGGCGAGACAAAAATACCGGGCACGTTTTGAAAAGGGTTCGATGTGCCATTGTTCAGGTAAACGACCGGAGGACTGCCGTCCACGCCGACCACAATATCAGGCGCACCATCACCGTTGAGGTCGGCAATGAGGCCGTTCACGGGAGTGTATCCGAGGTTCGTTGGCACACCTTGTAGGGGGCCAAGCTCGACCCGCGACTCAAGGATCAACGTGACCATACGAGTACTTCCGCCTGCTGCTGCACAGAGGATGGCGAGGCAAACCATTGACAGCACGCGCAGCGCAGATGCCGGCCGAAAGGCAGACGCTTGCCTGAATTCAGGCAAGCGTCGCGTTTTGATAACCATCCCTGATTCTCCCTAAAAGCCGGTACACCCACATTTATTGTCGTGAGTGAAATGCGGGCTGGACGAGTATATCCAAACTGCCTTCGGGTGGTAGTGGCACGCGCCCGACGCTTTCAATACCGCGTTCATGCCGCCATCGCCGCGATGTTGGCGCGCGCCTTCAGCATGGCGGCTTCCTTGGCTTCGGGGCCGAAGGCCAATCCCTCCGCACGCACAACCGTGACATCGGTCAAGCCGATGAAGGACAGCACGCCGATGAGATAGCTCTCGTGATGCTCGAGGGCGGCGGCGGCAGAACCGGGCGTATAGACATTGCCGCGCGAGGACGCGATGAATACCTTTTTATTCTTCAACAGGCCCTCTGCGCCGTTTGCGCCATAACGGAAGGTTTTGCCGGCAACGACCACGCGGTCGATCCATGCTTTCAACTGGCTTGGAATCGAAAAGTTGTACATCGGCGCGCCGATCACAATGATGTCGGCGGCGAACAGCTCATCCAGGTAAGCGCCGCCCTTGGCCAAGTCCGCGCCCAGATTCGCATCCTCGACTGCAGCACCTTGCCAGGCGGCCAAGTGAGCTGGCGAGAGGTGAAGGGCCGCGTCCGCGGCCAAATCCCGGTGCACCACGTGAATGCCAGGGTGCAGCGCAACCTGTCTGGCGACAATTTCCGCCGAGAGGGCCCGGCTTGCCGAATTAGGGCCCAAAACACTGGAATCGATGTGAAGGAGTTGCATGATGGTCACCCGCTCGTTTGGCTAAGGAGAAACTGAGGTGTATCCTGCGCCGGCGGCTATCCCCTGAATAGCCGTTATGTTGCGATGGTATCCATCTGAATATCTGATACATAGGATCGAAGCGTGCTGGACGGGGTCTCCTTGGACCAATTGAGGGCCTTCATCGCCGCCGTGGATGAAGGCAGCTTTTCGGCGGGAGCACGCAAACTTCACCGCGCCCAATCCGCCGTGAGCGAGCTGGTCAGTAACCTCGAAGCACAATTGGCCGTGGTGTTGTTCGATCGATCCGAGCGCTATCCAAAACTCACGCCTGCCGGCATTCAGTTGCTTGCCGATGCGCGCAGTGTCGTCGCCAACGTCGAACTGCTCAAGGCGCGCGCGAAGGGAATTTCCAATGGCTTGGAGCCGGAACTCTCCGCTGTGGTGGATGTGCTGTTTCCCATTGAAGCGATTGCCGAATCGGCCAAGGAATTCAGGGACCGATTTCCCCGCACGCCGTTGCGGCTGTATGTCGAAGCGCTCGGCGGCGTTTACCAACCCGTGCTCGACGGCCGCTGCAGTTTGGGCGTCGTGGGATCCCTGCCGATCGCGCCGGCCTCGATGAGCGTGGAACGGTTGCAGGGACTCGCCATGATCATGGTGGCCGCGCACGAGCATCCACTCGCTCTGTTCAAAGGCGCAATTCCAAAATCCGAACTCAGCAAACACGTGCAACTCGTTCTCACCGACAGATCCGAGCTGACGCGCGGGCGCGAATTCGGCGTCATGTCGCCGCTCACATGGCGATTGGGCGATTTATTTGCGAAGCACGCGTTTCTTTTGAAAGGGCTGGGGTGGGGCGGCATGCCGTTGCATGCGGTGAAGCAGGACCTTGCGGATGGCCGACTGGTGAAGCTGGCGATCGAGGATCTGGCCGAGGAGAGCCTGATACTGCCGATGGCCGCCGTTTATTTGACCGCCAAGCCCCCCGGCCCCGCGGGCCGGTGGCTCATCGAGCGATTAAAACAGTGTTCCGGCCAAGACGGGGGCAGACGCGCGGATAGCGCAGCCATGGATGTCCATCGTGCCATCGCCTCTGACTGAAGCGCTGCCGCGGCAATCCATCGGCGTCAAGGCCGCCGAGCTCGAGACTGCCTCGATCGCCGATACGCTGGCGAGCTTGCGCGTCAATGCGGAAGTCGGACTCAGCGAGGCCGAGGTCGCCGAACGCCGCAAAGAATACGGCTACAACGAAGTGGCCGAGAAAAAGAACATCCCGTCCTCAGATTTCTGCGCAAGTTCTGGGGAATCTCGGCGTGGATGCTCGAACTGATCATGGTTCTGTCGGCCGTGCTCGCGCAAGTACTCGGATCTCGCCGTGGTCGGCGCGCTGCTGGTCGTCAACGCCGTGTTGGGCTTTATGCAGGAGCGCCGGGCCGCCGGGGTCGTCGAGGCGCTGCGGCGACGAGTTGCAGGTCAGTGCGCGCGTACGGCGCGATTCGAGCTGGCAGGTCATTCCCGCCCGGGAACTGGTCCCCGGCGACATCGTTCGCGTGCGTCCGGGCGACATCATCCCGGCGGATCGTGAAGCTCCTCACCGGAGCGTTGAGCGTGGACCAGTCGGCGCTCACCGGCGAATCGAAGGACGCGGACAAGAGCGCCCGGCGACGTGCTCTCGTCCGGGTCCGTCGTCCGCCGGGGCGAAGGCAACGGCGTGGTGATGCTGACCGGGGCGAAGACCTACTTTGGCCGCACCACGGAACTGGTGCAGGAGGCGCGGCCGAAACTTCACATCGAAGCGGTGGTGGCCAAAGTCGTCCGCTGGCTCTTCGTCATCGTCGGCGCGCTGCTGGGCGTGGTGATCGTGCTGTCGCTGATCCGCGGCGCGCCGCTCGTCGAGATGATTCCGCTCATGCTGGTCCTGTTGATGAGCGCGGTGCCGGTCGCTCTTCCCGTCATGTTCACGGTCAGCATGGCCGTCGGGTCGAAGGAACTGGCGAAGCGCGGCGTGCTGGTCACGCGCCTGAGCGCCGCGGAGGATGCCGCGACGATGGACGTGCTCTGCGTGGACAAGACCGGCACGATCACGATGAACCAGCTCGCCGTCACCGGCGTGATCCCGCTGGAGCACGCGACGGAAGCCGACGTGCTGTTCGCCGGCGCGCTCGCGTCGCAGGAAGCCAACCAGGATCCGATCGACCTCGCGTTCCTCGCCGCCGCGAAGGAGCGGCACGTCTTCGACGGCCTTCCCGCGGTCACGCCCGTCTCCTTCGCACCGTTCGATGCGAAGAACCGGCGGACGGAAGCCGTGGTCGAACAGAACGGGCAGCGGCTGCGCGTGATGAAAGGCGCCGTGCGCACCATCGCCGAGGCCTGCGGACTCCAGCTCGCCGGCGATCGAGGCGCTGGAGGCACGCGTCAGCGCAGTCGGCCGCGAAGGGCTATCGGACGCTGGCGGTGGCGCGCGGCCCCGAGACGGGCGCTCCCGGCATTGGTCGGACTGGTGATCGCTTGTACGATCCGCCGCGGCCGGACGCCAAGCAACTCATCGCCGCGCTCCGCGACCTCGGCGTTCCGGTGAAGATGCTCACCGGCGACGCGCTGGCGGTCGCGTGCGAGATCGGCACGCGGAGTCGGGCTGCCCAACATCCGGCGCGTGGCGGACCTGAAGGCCGCCGGCGCCAATGCCGGCAACGAAGCGGTCGATCTGTTCGCGGGCGCCGATGGCTTCGCCGAGGTGTATCCGGAGGACAAATACATCGTCGTGCAGCACCTGCAGGCCGCGGGGCACGTCACCGGCATGACGGGCGACGGCGTCAACGATGCGCCCGCGCTGCGCCAGGCCGAAGTGGGCATCGCCGTCAGCACCGCGACCGACGTGGCCAAGGGCGCCGCGAGCGTCGTCCTGACCGAAGCCGGGGCTGACGAACATCGTGGCGCTGGTCGAGCAGGGGCGGACGATCTACCAGCGCATTCTGACCTGGATCATCAACAAGATCAGCCGGACGATCCTGAAGGCGGCTTTCGTGGCCATCGCGTTCGTGGTGACCGGCAAGTTCGTCGTCTCCGCCTTCGCGATGCTGCTGCTGACCTTCATGACGGACTTCGCGAAGATCGCGCTGGCCACCGATCACGTTCGGCCGTCCAAGAAGCCGGAAACATGGAACATCGGCGGCTTCATCACGGTGTCCGTCGGTGCTGGGCGTCGCGATGGTCGCGGAGGCGCTTGCTGCTGCTTGTGGATCGGCTGGTCGCGATTCGGCTTGGCGACCGACAACAATGCCCTCTACACCTTCAGCTTCCTGACTGCTGCTCTACTTCGCCGCGTTCTCCGTCGTGTCCGCGCGGGAGCGCCGCTGGTTCTGGGCGACGCATGCCCAGCAAGACGCTTATGGTCGGCCCTCATCGCCGATGCGCTCATCGGGCACGCGTCCTGACACGCGTGGGTCTTCCGGGACTCGCGCCGTTGCCCTGGTGGCAGACGCTCGCGGTTTTTGGCTATGCCATGGTCTCGTGCCTGGTCGTCAACGACGCCGTGAAGGTCGCGATGATCAAACGGGTCAATTCGGCACGCGCAGGCTAAGCGTTCGCGGTTCCGCGGCGTGCCGCCTCGATCGCGGCGATGTCGATCTTCTTCATCTTCATCATCGCCTCGAAGGCGCGCTTGGCGGCCGCACGGTCGGGATCGGTCGTTGCGTCCAACAGCGCCCGCGGCGTGATCTGCCAGGACAATCCCCATTTGTCCTTGCACCATCCGCACGCGCTCTCGGTGCCGCCGTTATTGACGATCGCATTCCAGTAGCGGTCGGTCTCGGCCTGGTTCTCGGTGACGATCTGGAAGGAAAAAGCTTCGGAGTGCTTGAACGCAGGCCCGCCATTGAGGCCGAGGCAGGGCACCCCGACTACCGTAAACTCGACTGTGAGCACCTGACCCTGTTTGCCGGCCGGGTAGTCGCCTGGCGCATGGTGAACCGCTGCCACGGCGCTGTCCGGAAAAGTCTGGGCGTAGAACCTGGCCGCATCCTCCGCGGTACCGTCATACCAAAGGCAAATCACGTTTTTGGGCATGGCCTCATTTCCTCCTTTTCGTTCATATCGCGTGCTTTAAGCTACGACGAAACAGCGACCCTGGATTCGACAGCCGCTTTCTGAGCCGCTCGAAGCCGGTGTTTGCCGAGCAGCGCGGCGCCCATTCGCGCCATGTTAGTCGTAGCACCCGGTTTGCGTCGAGCGCCGGTCTGCGAGCGCGCCGGCGTCGTCCCGCCATATTCCGCCCGAATTGCTCCACGGCGCTGCCCGATTGAACTCTCACACTCGGTGGGGCAATCAGGAGGGCGAGGGCATGGGTCCTTTAAATCTCGATATCTGGTCGAATCATTTCGAACATCACGCCCGGCATCCGCGGCGCGTTGCGCGCGGTCTTCGCGATGTTCTCGAGCCCGAAGAGCGCGCGCTCATTGCGAACTCCATCGCGACCTTTCAGCTCGGCGAACAGTCCGGCGGCCGGATGCTCAAGCGCGCGGCGCAACGCTTCGCGCACGAGCAGCAGCTGCCTCAATTGGTCAGGATCATTGAACTGCTGGTCCGCGAGGAGCAGCGTCACGCGTCGCTGTTGCGGGCGTTCATGCAGGATCACTGCATACCGCTGAAGAGAACCGAATGGACCGATCGGATATTTCGCCGCATGCGGCGGCTCGGCGGACTGCATCTGCACATCGAAGTGCTCATCTGCGCTGAGTTGATCGGCAACGTCTATTATCGCGCGCTCGAGTCCGCAACCGGCTGCGAGCGCTTGCAGGTCCTCTGCCGCAGCCTTGTTTCCGACGAGCTTGCCCATGTGGGATTCGAGTCGCAGTTGCTCTTTGCGCTGCGCGCGCTGCGAAGTCCGTGGCTGGGTTCCATGACGCGCTGCGCACATCGGGCCTGTTTCGCAACTACCGCAGCGGTGGTCTGGCTGACGCACCGTTCCGTGTTGCGTCAAGCGGGGCACAGCGCCCGCAGCTTTTTGCGCGCCTGTCGGTCCCAATACGAATTTTACTTGGGGCCCACCGCCGTACACGCCGGCTCGCGGCAGTACGCGGGCAGTGTTTAGCGGCGCGGGGCGCTCATTGCAGCGTGACTTTGAAGAAGGTGCCGTGGCCGCCGGCGCCACCGGCGCCGGTCGATCCGTAAAGATTGCCATCGCTGCCTTCGACCAGATTGGCCGGAGGATTTGCGCCGTCGCCGTGCCGCCCGCAAAGGCGTGCAGTATGGTCTCGGTGCCGCCCGGTGTGAGCTTGAAGACGGTGCCGAGGCCGTTGGCCCCGCCTTGAAGCGTGCATCCATAGAAATTGCCGTCGCTGCCTTGGGTCACTCCGGCCTCGGGAGTTGGCGCCATCGCCGCTGCCCCCGGCGAAGGGTACAGCACGGTCTCGGTGCCGCTCGGCGTGAGTTTGAACACCGTGCCAAAGCCGCCGGCTGCCGCCTTGATAGGTCGTGCCGTAGAAATTGCCATCGCTGCCCTGAATCACGCCGGCATAGGGATGCTGGCCGTCGCCGCCTCCGGCAAAGGAGTACAAAACGGTTTCAGTCCCGCCCGGCGTGACCTTGAAAACCGTGCCGAATCCGTTGGCCCCGCCGAAATACGTCGTGCCGTAGAAGTTGCCGTCGCTGCCCTGGATCAGACCGGCGTAAGGCGTTTCGCCGTCGCTGCCGCTCTTGGCAAAGGCGTGCAAAACGCTTTGCGTCCCGCTCGGCGTGATCTTGAAGACCGTGCCGTCGTCACTGGTGCCTCCGGCGCCGGTGGTGCCGTAGAAGTTGCCATCGCTGCCCTGGATCAAACCGGTATAGGGATCGCTGCTGCCTGCCGGGAAGGAGAACAAAACCGTCTCGATGCCGCTCGGCGTGATCTTGAATACGGTGCCGCGGCCGTTGGTACCGCCGCTGGCCGTCGTTCCGTAGAAGTTGCCATCGCTGCCCTGCATCAAACCGGAATACGGCACGCGTCGCGAAGGAGTAAAACAGGCTCTCGGTGCCGCTCGGCGTGATCTTGAAGATCGTGCCGCCGTTGCTGGCGCCTCCGGCCAGGGTGGTTCCATAGAAAGTGCCATCGCTGGCCGAGGATCAAGCTGTGGTAAGGACCCGCGCCGTCGCTGCTGCCGCCGGCGAAGGAGTACAGCAAGTGTGAAGTTCGACCCGCAGACGATGGCTGATGCTGGTGACATCGGCTGCGCCCATGGTGCTCGTGCCGTTGCTCACCGCGCACACCAGGCCGGTCGGCGGCGTCTGAACCGTGATGGCGTAACGCACTTCCGTAAGCGATGCCGCTGTTCATGGTGAACTGTGTGGCATTGGCGCTGAGGGTGGTTGCATCGCCGCCGTTGTCCAGCAGCACCAGGCCGCTCGCAGTGAGCCCGCTGATCGTCCCGCCCACCGTATAGGTATTGGCCGAGCAGGTGAGGGCGATATTGGTGACCGCGGCGCTGCCCATGGTGCCTGTGCCATTGCTCACTGAACAGGTGAGCCCCGTCGGCTGGGTTTGCACGGTGACGGCATAAGCGCTGGTGAAGGCGACGGGGGCGGGCATCGTAAAGCTCGAAGCACCCGGTTGCACCGCGAGCGTATCGCCGCCATTGACGAGCACCAAGCCGCTGCTGCTGAATCCGCTGATCGTGCCGCCCACGGTGTACGACTGATCCGAGCAGGCGATGACAACGCTGACGACGTTGCTGGCCGGCATGGTCGCGGCGGCATTGCTCGCCGTGCACGTGAGCCCCGGCGGAGCCGTCTGCACCGCAACGGAGTACGCGCTGCCGAAGGCGACCGCGGTGGGCATCGTGAAGCCGGTGCTGCCGGCGGGCACCGCGAGCGTGTCGGCACCGTTGGTGAGCGTCAGTCCCGCGTTGTTGCCAAGACCGCTGATCGTGCCGCCGAGGCTGAAGGGCTGATCGGTGCAGGTGATGGCAACGTTCGTCACCGCAGCGGCGGGCATCGCGCCCGCGCCGTTGTCGACCGCGCAGGCCAAACCCGCCGGCTGCGTCTGGACGCTGAGCGCATAGCTGCTGGTGTACGCGACCGGACTTGGCATCGTGAAGCTCGAGGCCCCCGAGCTCACGGTCAGCGTATCGCCGCCGTTGGCCAGCACCAGTCCCGCGCCATTCAAGCCGCTGATCGAGCCCCCGAGCGCATAGGCCTGATTCGAGCAAGTCACCACGACATTGGCCGCGTTTGCCGCCTGGATCGTGCCGCTGCCGCTCGCGATGCTGCAGGTCTCGCCCGTGGGTTGCGTCTGCACCGTGACGGAGTAACTCGAGCCGGTGGGCAGTGATCGGGCAAGCCGCAGTGAGGTGATCCCGGCCGCCACACTCACCGCGGTGCCATTGGAGATGAGCACCTGCGCGGCACCGCTGCGCTCGCCGGGCATGTGGAACAGATCGGCGTCGCCCCGCCGGCCGGCATCGACCATCAACACCAGGCCCGACGTATTGAGACCGCTGATGGTGGAGCCAAGTGAATAGCTGCGCGCCGCTACGCCCCCGGCGCCGCCGGCACTGCCGTAGCCGCTGCAACCGCCAACCGCCGCCAAGACGCAGAAACTCGCGGCGTGCAATGCGCGTCCTGTCCAAAAATTCTGATGCACGGATGGCGGCATTGATGACCCTGAGTCGGCTCGGCGATATGAGGCAACCGGCCCTCATTCGAGCGACAATTTAGGGCAAAACCTTAACGCGCGACCGTGTGTACGATCCCAGTTATGCGCTGTCCTACACGTGTCGACGAGAGCTTTGCGTCTGAGCGTGAAGCAGTGGACAGGGCCTGATTTCCGACTGTGATGCGCTTCTCGCTCACGCCTTGTTTCAAATCGAGCCCCGGCGCGTTAGGAATTTCGCATCGCTTCGCGTATACCTAAAAGGGGTCGGTTTCAATTCAGGCGCAATTTCTGAAGAATGCACAACTCGCACTGCTGCTCATCGCAGGGCTTGGTTTCGGCCGCTGGGCCGAAGCGCAAGCCGTGGCGGTCGATGGCGGCGACCTGCAGGGCGTGGTCGCGGATGGCGTGCGGGTATTCAAGGGAATACCGTATGCCGCGCCGCCGGTGGGACTGTTGAGGTGGCGCGCGCCGCAGCCGGCCTCGGGTTGGTCCGGGGTTCGATCAGCCGATAAATTCTCGGCAGTGTGTCCGCAGCTGGGTTCCTATCCGCCGGAGTCTGCGCCCGAGCCGACCAGCGAGGATTGCCTGTACCTGAACATTTGGACGCCGGCGCAGGCATCCGAAAAACCGCTCCCCGTGATGGTGTGGATCTATGGCGGCGCGCTGGAGAATGGTTCGGCCTCCACGCCCTTGTATGCGGGCGACGGCTTCGCCAGGCGCGGCGTTATCTTGGTGACCATCAACTATCGGCTCGGGGTGTTGGGATTTTTGGCCTTGAATTCGTTGCGCAAAGAATCCGCGCAGGGCGTGTCGGGCAACTACGGATTGCTCGACCAAATCGCGGCACTGCAATGGGTGCGGCGAAACATCGGCGCCTTCGGCGGCGATGCGCAACGGGTAACCATCTTCGGCCAATCCTCCGGTTCCATTTCCGTCAGCGCGCTCGTTGCCTCGCCGCTGGCCAAGGGTCTTTTCCAGCGCGCCATCGGCGAGAGCGGCGGGCTGTTCGAGCCGTTGGATCTGTCGCCGGGCTTCGCGCTGGCGGGAGCGGAGGACAACGGCAACAAGTTCGCGCAGCGCCAGGGCGCATCGACGCTGGCGCAGCTGCGCGCCAAATCCGCATCCGAGCTGCTGAGTACCCCGTTCGACGGTCATTTCGTCGTGGATGGCTACGTATTGAAGCAATCGCCGTTCGACGCCTATCGGGCGCACGCCCAAAATGACGTCGATGTGCTGGTGGGCTCGAACGCCGATGAAGGCCAGTTGTTTCTGCAGAAAAAGGCCGTGACGACTGCGAATCTCAAAGACATTCTCGGGGCGGACTTTCCTGCGCCGCTGGTGTGGCTGTTGCACCCGGATCCGGGAGCTACGGATTCGCAGGCGCGGATGTCCGCGGCGGCAATCGAAGGGGACATGCGCTTTCGCTGGGATATGTGGAGATGGGCGCGGCTCGCCGCGGACCACGGCAGTCGTCAGGTATTTTTCTACGAATTCTCGCGTGCGCCGCCATTCCCCAAAGGCAATCGGTACTTCGGTCTCGGCGCCACACACGGCATGGAAATGCCGTACGTGTTCGATCATCTCGACCAGCAGGAGGTGCCGTGGACTCCAACGGATCGCGAACTGGCGGCTGCCATGGGCGAATATTGGGCGAATTTTGCGAAAAACGGCGATCCCAACGGGCCCGGCTTGCCGCCTTGGCCGAGCTTTAGGCAATCACCCGACGAGGTGATGATTCTTGGGGAAAAATTGCGAGCCGAGGCGATTCCGAGCGAGGCGAATCTGACGAAGATCGATCGAGTTTACGCGACCGCCCGGTTTGCAAGCAGATACCTTGATTGGCTGCTGGCACTGACCATTTTTGTGGTCGGCGCGCTTTTAGGCCTGTTGGTCATGGGGTATCGGCGCCGGGCCAGAAGGCGCCGCATCGGGTGATGGCGAATCCCATCGTGCGGATAATCGTGGCGATTCTCTTCGTCGCCATCCCCTTTGCCATCGTCAGCACGCCTCTCAATCTATTTGTGACGGACAAGCCTTTGAGGAGCTTGGGAGCGCTGCTGCTCGCGGCAGTCGTGCTGTGCGCCTATGGGGCCTATGTCCGGGTTGTGGAGAAAAGACCTGTAACCGAGCTGTCGCGCCCGGGCGCTTTGCGCGAGATCAGCTTGGGTCTTGCCCTGGGCGCGCTGCTATTTTCGGCGACGGTGGGAATACTGGCAGCGCTCGGCGTGTATCGGATTACCGGGAATAATGGCTGGCCGATCATGCTTCTGAGCGTACCGGGATTCATCATGACGGGCGTTCTGGAGGAAACCGTCATTCGCGGCATTGTTTTTCGGATTCTCGAGAAATCCTTGGGAAGTTGGCTTGCACTCGGGATATCGGCCGCCATTTTTGGACTCCTGCATCTTCTCAACCCGGGTGCCACGCTGTTGGATGCCGCGGCGATCAGTACCGAGGCGGGCGTGCTCTTGGCTGCGGCGTTCATGTTGACGCGCCGCCTGTGGCTTTGCATGGGAGTTCACATTGCCTGGAATTTCACGCAAGGCGGCGTCTTCTCGGTGGCGGTTTCCGGGGGGCAGAGCAAGGGACTGCTGCAGTCGAGGATGGTCGGGCCGGATTGGCTGACCGGCGGTGCATTCGGCGCGGAAGCCTCGGTCGTGGCGTTGAGCCTGTGCGTTGCCGCCGGAATCCTTCTGATTACGCTCGCTATCCGGACGGGCAATGTGGTCCGGCCGCCTTGGGCCGGCGGACGGGGCGGGCGCTCAATGGAATGATCCGATCAGCGAAGCGACGCCAAGCCTACCGGGGATTGCGAGTGCTGCAGCTGCAGGCCGATCCAGTCTTGAGGTACTTCCGCCGCTGCATCCGTGCTCGTCAAAAGAAGGGTGTGGCGCGGGACTTCGCGGAAATGCCCCATCACGGCGGCCGCACCGAGTTGATATGCGGCCTGGGGGGAATGGGCGCAGATTTCCAGCACTTGGCCGAACGCGCCCAGTTCGCTGCGCGCGGCCTTGGCGGTTTCATCGCTGCACGAATCGGCGACGACCACGATCCACAGGGAGTTGCGCCAGCCGCAGTGGCTGTTGGCGGCAAAAATGCTGGCAATGCATTTAGCGATGGCCGCGGAGTGGTTGCGCGCGAGGATGACGATCCCGACCGCCTGGATCTTCGATGCTGAGCGGGCTTGAGCGCAAGCGGCGGTGCTTGCTGGAGCTGGGTGTTGAGACACGCCGCTAGAATCGCAAATCCCAGATAAAAATGTTGCAAACGATGCGCGGAATGTGAGGCGTTTATCGCTTCGTATTTACACCACTTCTACGCGCCGCGGCGTTATGATGGCGGCCCATGGAAGCGCGATGGGGGTTTTCATGGCAATCCAAGACTACGTGCGATCGATTGCGGCGACCGAGACCGTCTCCAAGGACCAGGTATTTCGATTCCTCGAAATGCAGTTCGCGCGAGCGGACCGGGATCACGACGGTGAATTGGACGCCGAAGAGCTGGCCGCCTTCGTCCACGCGGTAGCGAGACCGGACGCGGATCAGCGCTAGTCGCTATTAACCGCGGCAAGTGAGCCGCGCCGCTGCAAGCCGCGGCAAGTGAGCCGCGCCGCTGCAAGCCGCGGCCAACGCCGGCGACAGCGCTTCTTGCGCTCTTTGTCGCTCAAAAAAATGGGGCGGCAACTGCCGCCCCATTCAATGACCCAACGATCACACCATCTCGCTACGTAGCTTGAGTCTGTACATCCTTGGCGATGGGGTCGGCCACCATTTTGTCGAGCATCTTGCGGCGCATGGGCGAGAGCACGAATATCGCCAGCACGGCTGCGCTGATCGGCAACGCACCCGCGATCCACAGCACCGGCACCCAACTGCCGGCAGAGGCCTTCAACGCGCTGGCCAGAGGGATCAGCAGCGAAGAGGTTCCTTTCGCGGTGTAGAGGAAGCCGTTGTTGGTCGCAGCGAATTTCGGGCCGAAGGTATCGCCGCTTACCGCGGGGAAGAGCGAGAAGATTTCGCCGTAGCCGAGGAAGATCAGCGGCGCGAAGATCAAGAATCCCGCGGTGCTATGGCCGAATTGCATCAGTCCCCAAATGGCCACCCCTTCGACGATGAACACCAATACCATGGTGTTCTCGCGGCCGAGATGGTCCGAAATCCAACCCGTGAGCGGGCGGGTCAAGCCGTTCACGAGCGAATCGATCGAGAGCGCCATGGTGAGCAGCGGCAGGGTCGCCCAAAGAACGGTGACCGGGATCTTGTCGACGCCATAATCCTTGGCGATCGGAGCAATCTCCGCGGCCGCCATCAAACCGCCGGACGCGACCAGCACCATGCATAGGTAGAGAACCCAGAACACCGGCGTCTTGAGCATTTCGGCCGGACCGATATTGCGCCGGGCCATCGGATTTACCGCGCCCTTGAGGGCGGCAACGATCCCGGTAAGGGGCGGTCGAATAAGGAGCAACGACGCCACCACGACCACGATTCCCTGGATCATGCCGAAGGTGAAGAACGCCTTGTCGTAGCCGCCGGCCTTGACCATGTTGGCGATCGGAATCACGGTCAGCGCGGCGCCCGCGCCGAAACCCGCTGCCGTCAGGCCGGCCGCAAGACCGCGCTTGTCCGGAAACCACTTCAGCGCATTGCCGACGCAGGTTCCGTACACGCTACCGGCGCCGATTCCGCCGACCACCGCGGAGAAATACAGCATGCCGAGAGAGGTCGCATAAGAGTTCATGATCCATGAAAGTCCGGCCAAAATGCCGCCGACCATGACCACCGGGCGAGGCCCGAACTTGTCCATCAAGTAGCCTTCCACTGGAACCAACCATGTTTCGCAGAGCACGAAAATGGAGAATGCGACCTGAATGGCCGCCTTGGTCCATCCGAACTTATCGTGCATTGGATTGACGAACAGCGTCCAACCGTATTGCAGGTTGGCGACCATTGCCATGCAGATGATGCCTATGACCAACTGCACCCAACGACTTTTCAATCCACTGTATTGGATGGGTGCGTTTATTTGAGCCGCGTTCATATTGCTATTACCCCCGGATGCAATGACGCAAATGCTGCGTCGTGACTTTAAGATTTTTAATTGCGATCACTAACCAACTCTTGCACGCACCGCGTTCAATCCATCTGCCGCCCCTTCCTCCGCTGGCGTGGCGGTGGAAGCTGCTGAAGACCGGACACGTGATCAAGACTTTGCAGTATAAAGCCTGACATATGAAGTATATCTCCGTTATACGCGGTGAGCCATCGGAATGGAAGAAGTGGCGTAAGTACCTGAAATTATGTAATTTCGGGCCGAAGTGCAAGAACTAGCGCGCCAGAAATTGGGCGCCGCCGACTGGGATGGTCTTCAAGAGCCGGCTTGCATCGCCCGAAGCAAACTTGCGCGAAGGGCCGCCGCGGCATCGGCGCTTTCCACTACACCGCAGCCGTAAAGCGCGCTGGGGTAGGAAATCCGACGCCCCGCGTAAAGCTTGAGGATCAAAGGATGCAATGCCTCGTCGGTATGCAAGCTGGGTGCGGAATTCGCATCGCTGCCGTAAGCCAGCACATCCGGGCGCGCCTCGAGCAACTGCTCCAAGTCGAACGAACCGTCGCTCTCTCCGCTGCTCGATGCGACGTTGATCCCGCCGGCAGCGGTTAAGATCGCATCGAACAACGTGCCGCGTCCTGGCACCCCGCCGCCGCCATCCCAACCGGCGACGCGGATCACGCGCCGAGGCCTGCTCGCCGCCAGCTGCCGCAGGGTCAGATCCATCTTATCAATGAGTGCCTCCGCCGATGCATCCTCGCCGAGCGCATGCGCGACTTTGCGAGTCGCGGCGCGGATTTCGGCGAAATTGTTGGCGGCGGGGACCTCGAGCATCGGAATGCCAACTTGCTTGATCAGCGTCCGCGTCATCGGTGTCGTGAACGTGCCGGCCAGCACGAAGTCGGGCTTGGCGGCGAGCACTTCCTCGGCGCTGCCATAATTGATGGGAATTTTGGCAGCTTGCGGCCAGAGAGACGAATTGCTCGGATCTCTGGAAAGAAAGGTGATGGAGGCAATGCGGCTCGGCGGTAGCAGGTCGAGCAGCAGCGCATCGGTACACACGCTCAACGACATCACCCGCTGCGGTGGTTGCGCCCAGGCATTCGCCGCGCACAGTACGGACGCGCAAAAAGCGGCGGCGCGCAGGGCGGGAAGCCAAGATTTCATGCAAGCGAACCTCTCAGTTTTCGGTCAGCCTCAAAACTGGGCTTTGACGCCAGCAAACGCGCCGATCGTAGGCTGATCGAATCCGTCCGGGTTTTGGTAGTGACGATTCAACAAATTGGTCATGCGCGCGGTCAGGCCCCAATTCTCGGTGAGCTGGTAATTGGCCGCCACATCCACGGTCGTGTAGGGAGATGCATTCAAACGGGGAATCGAGAAGTCCCGATTGCCATCCACCCAGGAGCTGACGGACAGGAGCGTGGCACTCACTTGCAGATGCTGCGTCGCCTGCCATGAGGTCGCCAGACTCTCCTTATTCTTCGGCCTGCGCAGCAGCGTCAAATGCGCAATTTCATCCGTGGCCTGGGTGAAGGTGTAATCCAGCCTCAAGGTGAGGGTCTTCACCGGCTGATACGCAATGAAGCTCTCGACGCCATCGGTGACCGCCCGGCCGATATTCGCATCCGTGGTCCCATCGGCACTGGTATCGATCAAATTCTTGATGTTGATATGAAAGTAGGTCGCGCCGAAGCGCACGCGGTTCTCGAGCAACGCCTGTTCGAAACCCGCATCCCATCCGAGGTCGGTCTCGGGGCGCAAATTCGGGTTTGCGAAGAAGTCAAAAGCCGGAAAGCTCTGAAACATCTCGGTCAGCGTCGGTGCTTTAAAGCCGCTGCCGAGACTTGCCTTGAGCTTCGTGCCGAACTCGCCGATCAGATATTCCGGCGCGATCCGATAGGTGACTTTGCCGCCGAAGCGATCGTTGTCGTCATAGCGGACCGAGACCGTGTCGTACAGGCGATCCCCGAAGCTCGACTGCAATTCGGCATACCCCGAGTTGGTGAAGGTGCTCGCCGAGATCGGCGTCGTGATCGAGTCGAGTTGATGCTCGGCGCCCAACACCAATTTCTGACTGGCGGCCAGCGTAACCACGCCTTGCCAGTCGAATTTGACCCTCGCGCCAAAATTAGCGGTTTGCGAAGGGCCGTCCGGACTGAAATCGTACGACTTGATGTTGCTGTAGGCGGCGCCGAGGGTCTGATCGAAAGCGCCGCCGAAGCCCAGCAGGTGCGCGGTCGCGCGCAAATAATACTGCTTGGTATCGAAATCGCTTTGTGCGGTATCGGGAATCGAGGGGAAGAAATCGAAATTATCCCCGGTGATCCGCAAATGCGAGTCGGTGTAGCGGGCAACCAAACCAAGATCGAATGTCTGACTCACGTCGAAGCCCAGTTTGGTGGAGCCGGTCAGGTTGTCATCGTAATCATTGATCCGCGCCTGTCCCGGTTGCAGATAGGCCGACGGGGTGACCGGGGTGGAACCGGCATGGAAGTGCTGGAAATTCGCGGCGTAATGGAACCGCTCGACGGAACCGCTCACGCCGGCCGTCTGATTGAAGGTATCGAACGATCCGCCCTCGATGCCGGCATTGAACTGCGCGGGGCCCGAGCCGCTCTTGGTGATGACATTGATGACTCCACCGACGGCATCCGACCCATAGAGTCCGCTCTGGGGCCCCCGCAGGATCTCCACGCGTTGGACGTCTTGAGTCAGCAGGTGACCAAAATCGAACGAGGAGGTCGAACTGCTGGGATCGGCAACGTCGATGCCATCGATGAACACCTTGGTGTGATTGGAATTGGTGCCGCGCATGAAGACCGAGGTCTGGCCGCCCGGGCCGCCCTCTTGCACCACATTCAATCCAGGGATCTCCTTCAGCAAATCGGGCATGGTGCGAATTTGTCTGGCGGAAATATCGGCGTCGGTGACAATCGTGACGCTGCTCGCCACCTCGATTTGCGGCGTGGGAACCCGAGTCGCGGTGACGACGACGGCCTGCAATGAATCGTCGGGGGTCGCGGCGGCGGTGTCGGCCCGTGCGCTTGGCGGGATCAGCGCGAGGGCTGCGAACCAAGTCACAACACACGCTGCACAAAATACCCAATCTGGGCGACCGGCGCCTGTGCCGCGCGACAACGGTATATCCATGAACCACTCTCCCGATGACGATCTTCCCTGGACCGCATCGAGCGAGGCGCGCGTCGCGTTGCCCCTTGTCGGGCGAAGCGGCGCAGGCCTGCACACGCGCAGCCTACTCCGTCGCCACTAGGGTTTTCCTCTCGTTCAGCACACCCCGGCTGTTCGATGGGCGACCACGACAAGTAGGTTTCCTGGCTCGCGGCTTGGAGTCCCTTCATCACCTTCCCGGATTTTGAAAATCCAGTGGTTTTCGATGCAAGGCACACCGCTTACAGTTGCGGGGGCAGCCCGGGCTTTGAACCCGAGTTCCCTTAAATCCCCATACAGGGGAACGAGTCGTGTGTCTTTAACTTGCCGCAAAACGCCGCTGCGGTCAACAGAAGCTTGCATCGCGGTATTTTATTGGTGCGGTTTGAGAGACGGTGTCAAGCCGCCGCCGCAAGCCGTGTCAATGCAGTGTTCACGCCGGCCGTCATCTCGCTGATGCATTCGCGCTCCAACTGCGCGCTCAAGCGGTCAAGATCGATCCCCACGGTCTCGAGATCTCCGAGCTGCGCGAGCACCTCGAGCAGATTGCGCTCGACCGTGGGCGCCGCGGTGCCGTGATCGCGATACGCTTCCGCGGCATTCAGCGACATCGAACTGATGGTGTCGCGCCCGATGAGCCGATTGACGTACTTCAGATCGTTGTCGCAGGCTTCACGGCTGTATGCGCCGGTCCAAAGCAGCCGCTGAGGTTGAGCATGGCATGCGGCAAGCGGTCGCCAGCGCAGCGAGGCGATCATGCTTTTGTAGTCCTGGTAGGCAAATTGCGCCACGGCAATCGCCGCGTGGCCGCGCAGGTGGCTTATGCGGGCAGCTTGTTCGGGCCGTCGAATGGCGTTAAGTTCGCCATCGACTGCGGCGTCGATGCTGCGCACCGACATACTGGCCACGGACACGATGCGCTCGAGCGGCAATCCTTCGGCGGCGCGATCTTCCAAGCCGTGTACATAGGCGTCCGCCACCTGCCGATGGCGGCGTGTGCCGAAAATCAAAGTTGCGTTCACATTGATTCCGGCTGCCGTCAAGCATCGAATGGCCAGCAAGCCGGCATCGGTGGCCGGCACTTTGATCATGGCGTTGGGACGGGCAATCAACTTCCACAGCCGCAACGCCTCGGACTGCGTGGCTTCGGCGTCGTAGGCGAGAGTGGGCGGGAGATCGACGCTCACGTAACCGTCACGGTGGCCGGAATCTCGATATGCGGGACGCAACAGATCGGCGGCGCGGCGCACGTCCTGGATGCTGAGTTGCTCGTAAATCTGCCGTGCCTCGGTGCCGGCCGCACGCAGCTGGGCGACGGTTTTGAGGTAGCTCACATCCTCGGCATAGGCTGCGGCAAATCTCGCGGTATTGACATCGATACCCGAGATGCCCTCCTTGATGAGGTGAATGAATTGAGACCCGGCGAGCACGCGAGGATGCATGCATTCCAGCCAAGTGCTCTGTCCATATCGCTGCAGGTCGTAAAGCCGGTTTCCGCCCAATCTTCGGTTCATTGTTGCTGCCTCCGCGGCTGCTGCTCCATGCAAACACGCGTGCGGCAGCGGCCGTTAAATTAGACGGCGCCAGTGAATGAAAATTCCCGTTTGCCGCTGCAACCGGCCTTTCCGGGGCGCCTGCTGCATCGCCACATGAAGCTTGCGGCTTGCGCCGGCGCGAAGTCGCAGCGTTGGCCTATGGCGTTTGACGATAAAGAGGTCCTCTCGTCACGCCGACAAGCAAGAGCGCGGACGCCCGCGTTGCGATCGATGGATCGTTACAGGTATTGCTTAGCGTCGTCTGACCATGCAGCACCGGGCTTCTGGCTGAGTTTGCTGGGTGGTCGGGGCGGCGGCGCCGTCTTGATCTCCCTGGGAGATTTTCGCGTACCGGGTTTGAGTTTGAGAGTCGGGCGGGAAGAGGGGATGTTCGAAGGATTCGATTGATGCATAGACGGTTTGAAGGCTCCTTGGGCTGGTGCGATTTGGCTAATGGTGTCGGCAGTCGAGTCGGATCATCGGGTCGGAATCTTAATCAGCGATCGTGACGTTTATACGTCTACTGCTTCAATTTGTCGATGGCCGTTTGCCTTCGCGGATTTGGCGCGACCAAACGCACTCAGAGAGAGTAAGGTCCATCCGATCAATGCAATGAGGTGCCCCGTGGAAGAGAAACAACATCGAGAGGAGTTCGATACGGGCCTTTCCAGGATCCGTCACGAAATCAAGGGCCGCCTGGTACAGCATGGCTTTTTCGGCAGCATCATTTACCGAGACATCGAGTCGGACCATATTCTGAGCGGGTCGACGGTCGAAATCGCGGTGAAGGGCAAGACCGCACAAAGGTCCTTCAGCCGGCTGGAGATCGAGGGGTGCCGTCTTAAAGTAAGCGGTACCGTGCTGTCGGGCGTAATATCGATGGTTGAGGAATTATCAGCCTAGCGACATATGCGGACCGCTAGAAGGCGCAATTCTAGGAGCCATTATGAAGTTAGCAATTACGGTTCTGGCGGCTGCTTGGTTGATGTCGGGTTGTTTCTCCAACCCTCCGCAGGAGGATAGCACCGGCGCCGGACATCGGGATCCGCGCACCGGCTTGTGCAACGACGGCACGCCGCCGCCGTGCGCTCCGCCCAAAGACTGACACAGCGACGTCCCGTTAGCGCATTTCGCAGCCTCGTCATTGTCAATCCGGCGTCGGCGGCAGGCGCCACCGGCCGACGTTGGGATCGAATCGCAAATCTGCTGCGATCTTCGTTGGGCAAATACGAGCACGTCGCCACGCGGACCGCGGGCGAGGCTACCGCCTTATCCCGAGCGGCCTTGCGCGAGGGCTACGAAATGGTCGTTGCCGTCGGCGGCGACGGCACGCTCAATGAGGTCGCCGGTGGCTTTTTCGACGGCGAGCGGCCGGTTGTCCCGCAGGGTGTCTTGGGTGTGATCGCGCTGGGCACAGGTTGCGATTTCGCCCGGACGATCGCTCAGACGGATCTTGAGTCCGCCTGTGCGCGGCTCGCGGGGCGCGAGACTCGTGCGATCGACGTGGGTCTCGCCCGCTTTACCGGCCACGACGGCGCTCCGGCAACGCGAATCTTCATCAACGTGGCCTCATTCGGTTGTAGCGGACTGGTCTCGCATCTGGTGAGTTCTCGCCTGAAAGCCGTCAGCGGCCAACTGGCCTTTACTCTGGCAACGCTGTGCGCGCTGGCGGTTTATCGCGACCAGTATGTCAGCCTGCAATTCGACGATGCTGCGCCTCGAACCCTCGCGATTACCAACTGCGCTTTTGGCAATGGCCGTTTTTTTGGTGCAGGCATGCAGGTCGCGCCCGCGGCGGTGCTTGATGATGGTGAGTTCGACGTGACGCTCTGGTCGGGGTTCGGATGGATGGACTTCATCCGCAAGCGCCATAGGCTTTACGACGGCAGTCACGTGCGCGAGCCGGGCACGCAAGTGCTGCGGGCCCGGCGCGCGGTCGCGACCAGCGCATCGACCGTCCTATTGGAGCTGGACGGCGAAAGCGCGGGAAGGCTGCCGGCGCAGCTGCAGCTGCTCGCCGGCGCGCTGCGGCTGAAGGTGTAGCCGACTATCTACGGTGCGCGTCGTTCCATTTGTCGCCCTCGGCCAGTTCCTGCTGGGCGTGCCGCAGGGCATCGATTGCCTTCTCCGCGTGGCCGCCAAACTCGAGCCCCTTGTTGTTGGCCTGCGCGGCTTGGATGTGATGGATGGCATTTTCAGTCGCGCCATAGGCTTCCCGCAGATTCGGGTGATGAATCTCGTATCCGACTGCGATCGTGGTAACCAGAACGGCGGATAGTGACGCAATGACAATCTTATTCATGACTTTCCTTGGGTGGATTGACTTCGGTTGACGCCAAACATGCACGCGAGCGTTCATGTCCGCGTGAATATACCGAACTTGCGCATCCACAGGATCGACTAGAGGGAACCGCGTACTGCCTTGCGAAGCGCCGCGTCGGTGATCGGCCGCATGGCGGCGTAACCCGCGGAGTTCGGGTGCACGCCGTCGTTGCTGAGCTCAGCTCGAAATGCTCCTGAGGCCGTGCTCAACGCTGCATAGTAGTCGGCATAGATCAGCCGATGTTGGCCGGCAAATTGCTTCAGCCACGCGTTCAGCCGCCGGATCTGCTCGGCCGGCTGAATGTCCGGCCGCCACGGAAACCGTTCGGCCGGAAGGATGCTGGCCAGTACCGCTTGAATGTGATGGACCGTTGCCAGGTCGACCATGGCGCGGATGTTGTTCTTGAAGTCCTCCGGACTGCTCGGGCCGGTATTCCCCGCCACATCGTTGGTGCCCGCCATGATGTGTACCGCGCGCGGGTGCAGCGCCACGACATCTTGATAGAAACGCAGCAGCATCTGCGGACTGGTTTGCCCGCTGATGCCGCGATCGATGACGCCGCCGCTGAACAACGAAGGATCGCCGGCGCCCCAACCCTCCGTGATCGAATCGCCCATGAACACCACCGTTGGATGCGTGCCGCTCTTCAGGATCGCTTCGTTGTCGGACTGGTAATGGCACAGATCGGCAAAGTCGCGCGCCAGATCCGCAGCGTGCGGCGGCGGCGGGCATGGCGAATCGCTCATGCGTGCGGTGGGCGTGGTCGGTTGCGCGTGGGCGGCAATCGCGCCCCCCAAGGCAACGGCGCCGAAAATCGCGAACCTGCACAGTCGTATGATCATGAGACCTCCAATGCGTTTTAGACCGATGCGACGCTGACGGGAGCGTTGCGCCGCACCGAGAGCGCCGCCGCTTCTGCGAGGACCAGCGCGGCAATGCCATCGCGGTAGCCTGCCAGGGGGACACACTCGTCGCGCAAGATATCCACAAAATGCCGCATTTCGCGGCGGTAGGCTTCCGCATAGCGCTCGAGGAAAAAATTCTGCAACGCATCGCTTGCCAAACCGCGTTCGGTGGCGGTCGACACCGTGCTCATCAGTACATTGTCGGCGCGGGCGCTGCCGGCGGAACCATAGGCTTCGATGCGCTGATCGTAGCCATATCCCGAACGGCGGGTGTTGCTGATGACGCACAGGCGGCCGCCCGCGGTGCGCAGCAAAATTCGCGCGGTGTCGACATCGCCGGCCGTGCCGATCGCCGGATCGACCAGGCAGCTGGCGCTGGCGAAAACCTCCGCGGGATCCTCGCCCAGCAACCAGCGCGCCATGTCGAAGTCATGAATGGCCATGTCTTTGAACAGGCCCCCGGAGGTGCGGATATAGGAGAGCGGAGGCGGCGCGGGGTCGTGACTCACGATATTCACACTCTCCAGTTTGCCGATGGCCTGCGACTCAATTTTCGCCTTGAGCGCGGCGAAATGCGGATCAAAGCGCCGGTTGAATCCCACCAGCAGCCTTGCAGCGGATAATTTCGACTCGGCGCCGCGCGCGCGGGAGAGATCGAGGTCCAACGGCTTCTCGCAAAAAATCGCCTTGCCGGCCGACGCCGCCAAGAGCGACTGATCCAGGTGCGCACCGGTTGCGCTCGCGATGATCACGCCCGATATGGAGCCATCGCCCAACGCCGCATCCATGTCCACGACCGCAGCCGCGGTTTGGCGCGCCAGCGCATCGGCGGCGGTTTGGTTCGGATCCACGATGTACTTGAGCGTCAGTTCAGGCTGGGCCGCGGCGTTACGCGCATGGATTTGCCCGATCCGGCCCGCCCCAAAGATCGCCACATTGAACATTGCCGCTCCCGTCAATTGGATGCTTGGCGCCCGATCGAACGCTCATATTCAGCGCGAGTATAATCAAACGCTCATTTCTCGTTGCGTGAGTTCCTTGCCTCCGACGGATAAATCCATCGATCTGATCGCCATCGGCCGCTCGAGCGTGGACTTGTATGGCGAGCAGATCGGCGGCCGTCTCGAAGATATGGGCTCATTCGCCAAGTACGTCGGCGGCAGCCCCACCAATACCGCCATTGCGGCGGCAAGACTCGGCCTGAAAACCGGCGTGTTGACCCGAGTCGGGGCCGACCATATGGGGCGCTTCATCCGCGAAGAATTGGTGCGCGAGGGCGTGGATGTGCGCGGCGTGTACACCGATCCCGCCCGCTTGACCGCCCTGGTCGTGCTCGGCATCCGTGATCGCGAGTCGTTTCCGTTGATTTTTTACCGCGAGAATTGCGCCGACATGGCGCTGTGCGATCAGGACGTCGATGCAGCCTATCTGGAATCCGCGCGCGCGGTTTTGATCAACGGCACGCATCTCTCCACGCCCGGCGTGTTCGCCGCGAGCGCGAGCGCCGCACGGCGGGTCAAAGCGGCTGGCGGACGCGTGGTCTTCGACGTCGACTACCGGCCGGTTCTGTGGGGATTGACCGCGAAGGACTTGGGCGAAAATCGCTTTGTGTTCAGCGCGGCGGTCACCGAACGCCTGCAGGCCGCGCTGCCCTGGTGCGATTTGATCGTCGGCACGGAAGAGGAGCTGTGCATTTTGGGGGGATCGGAACGGCTGCTGGCGGCCATCCGGAACATACGCGCCAAAACGCCGGCAACACTGGTTTGCAAACGGGGCGCGCGCGGCTGCGTCGCCTTTGCCGGCGATATCCCTGCTGATATCGAAGCGGGTCTCGTGGTCCCCGGGTTCAAGATCGAGGTGCTCAATGTGCTGGGCGCCGGCGATGCCTTCATGGGCGGCTTTTTACGCGGCTGGCTGCGCGAAGAAACTCTCGAGCAGTGCTGCCGTATGGGCAACGCCTGCGGCGCGATCGTGGTGTCGCGTCACGGCTGTGCGCCGGCCATGCCGAGCTGGACCGAGCTGCAATCGGTGCTCGGGACGGCAGGCGAGCGCCCCACGGGCTCGTTCATCCGGCGATTGGATCACCTGCACTGGGCCTCGACGCGAGGACGCGACTATCCTGAGTTGATGGTCCTGGCCCTTGATCATCGCAGTCAATTCGAAGATCCCGCGAATTTCGGCGCCGCCGACGCTGAGCGGATCGCCGCATTCAAGAGCTTGGGATTTCGGGCGCTGGACACCGCGGCCCGGCAAGAGCGGCGTTTTGGCGTGTTGCTCGACGGCCGCTATGGATTCGAAGCCTTGAGCGAGGCGGCGGATTCGCCCTATTGGATCGGCCGTCCCATCGAAGTTCCACGCTCGCGTCCGCTCGAATTCGAAGGCGCTGCCGACGTTGCCGTCGAGTTGTCCGGCTGGCCGCTCAATCAGGTGGTCAAATGCCTCGTCATCTATCATCCGGACGACCCCGCCGATCTCAAGGAGCGGCAAGACCGCCAGCTCAAGCGCTTGTTCGCGGCATGCCGCAAGCTGCGCCACGAATTACTGCTGGAAATCATTCTGCCGCGAGAGCTGCCCGCCGATTCCCAAACGATGGCGCGCGCGCTGTCGGCAATCTACGCTCTCGAGGTGCGGCCCGACTGGTGGAAACTGCCGCCGAGCGGCAGCGGCGCGCACTGGCAGGCTGTTCAAGATACGATTGAACGGCAGGATCCCCTGTGCCGCGGAGTACTGCTTCTGGGGCTGTCGCAGCCCGAAGCGGAACTCATCGCAGGTTTTGCCGCCGCGGCGCCTTTCGCCATCGTCAAGGGTTTCGCCATTGGTCGAACCATCTTTCAGGATGCGGCTCGTGCCTGGTTTTCCGGCGCAATGAACGATGCGGCGGCATGCACGGCGATGGCCTCGAGCTTCTCGAGGCTGGCGGACGCCTGGCGTGGCGCGCGCACGGCGGCCTGCCCATGAAAACCATCCGGTGCACCGCGGCGCAAGCGGCGGTTCGATATCTGGCCAATCAATACGTCGATGACGCGCCGGAGGAGGCGCGTTATTTCGCGGGCGTGTGGGCCATCTTCGGCCACGGTAATGTGGCCGGCCTCGGAGAGGCACTACACGCCGCGCGGCAGCTGCTTCCCACCTATCGGGCGCACAACGAACAGGCCATGGCCCACGCCGCCATCGCCTTTGCAAAACAATGGCGGCGGCGCCGCGCCATGATCTGCACCAGTTCCATCGGACCGGGTGCGACCAATATGGTGACCGCGGCGGCCCTGGCGCATGCCAATCGATTGCCCGTGCTGTTTCTGCCCGGCGACGTCTTTGCCAGCCGCGGCCCTGATCCGGTGCTGCAGCAGATCGAGAGCTTTGCCGACGGCACCGTCTCGGCCAACGATTGCTTCAGGCCGGTTTCCCGTTACTTCGACCGTATCGCGCGTCCCGAGCAATTGATCGACGCGCTGCCGCGCGCCATGCATACCCTGCTGGACCCGGCGGCGTGCGGTCCGGCGACCTTGGCGTTTTGTCAGGATGTCCAGGCGGAAGCGTACGACTACCCGGAGGGATTTTTCCGGCGCCGCGTGTGGAGCATACGCCGCCAACCGGCGGATCCGCGCGAGATCGAGCAGCTCGCGGCGTGGCTGAAATCCGCGCGTGCTCCGCTGCTCATCGCCGGCGGCGGCGTTCACTACAGCGGCGCCGAAGCGCTGCTCGCCGATTTCGCGGCCCGCTTCAAAATTCCGGTGACCGAAACCCAGGCGGGGAAGGGCGCGCTGCCGTGGGATCACCCATTGAATCTCGGCGCCATCGGCGTCACCGGCACGGATGGCGCCAACGCGGCCGCGGCGCAGGCCGATTTGATCTTGAGTATCGGCACGCGCCTGCAGGACTTCACCACCGGCTCACGCGCTCTGTTTGGCGCGCCGAATTGCCGCCTGGTGCAAGTCAACGTCGCGCCGTATGACGCGGGCAAGCATGAAGCCGCGGCGGTGGTGGGCGATGCACGCGAGGTGCTGACTGCGCTCACCGAGCGTCTCGGCGATTGGCGCCCCGATCGAAACATGGCGGAGATCGAGACGCAAGTCGCGCGCTGGAATCTCAGCTGGGAGGAGGTCACCCGCGCGCCGCGTTCGGGCCTGCCCTCGGATGCGCAAGTCATCGGCGCCTTGTGGCGCAGCTGTTCGCAGAACGCCGTGGTCGTGTGCGCGGCGGGCGGGCTGCCGGGGGAGCTTCACAAACTATGGCGGGCAAGAACGGCCGATGACTATCACGTGGAGTATGGCTATTCCTGCATGGGCTATGAAATCGCAGGAGGCCTGGGCGTCAAAATGGCGCAGCCAAAGCGCGATGTTTATGTGCTGGTCGGCGATGGCAGCTATCTGATGCTCAATTCGGAACTGGCCACCTCGGTGTCATTGGGATGCCGGTTGATCGTCGTGGTCCTCAACAATCGGGGATTCGGCTGCATCAATCGGCTGCAAAGAGCCACCGGCGGCGCGGCCTTCAACACCCTGTGGGAGGATTCGACGCACACCGCACTTGCGGACATCGATTTCGTGGCGCATGCGGCGAGCCTGGGCGCCATCGCCGAGAAGGCCGCCTCGATCGATGCGCTGGAACAGGCATTGCAACGCGCCCGCCGCTCCGCACGTACCCACGTGATCGTCATCGACACGGATCCTTCCATCACGACGGCGGGCGGCGCATGGTGGGATGTGGCCATTCCTGAAGTCTCGGCGCGCGCCGAGGTCGATGCCGCGCGCGCGGTGTCGTTGCGCCAGCGCAAGAACCGCCGGTTGGGAGAGTGACTTGAGCATCCGCTTCGGCGTGAGTCCCATCGCCTGGATCAACGATGATCTGCCCGCGCTCGGCGGCAATACGCCGCTCGAATCCGTTCTCGGCGACGCTCGCGATGTGGGGTTTGCGGGCATCGAGCTCGGCGGAAAATTTCCCAAGGATGCCAAGGTACTCGAGGCCTTGTTGCAGCCTTACCAATTGGCGTTGGTCGGTGGTTGGTACAGCGCCAGCTTGCTGACCCGTTCCGCGGCAGCCGAAATCCAGGCATTGCAAACTCACATGAGGCTGCTTCAGGCCTTGGGCTGCAGCGTGTTCATTCTCGCCGAGACCAGCAACGCGATTCACTGCGATCAGGGCATTGCGATGTCCGCCGCACCGCGGCTCGCCGACTCAGGCTGGCAGGAGTTTGGCCGCAGATTGACCGAGGTCGCCGAGCATGTCGGCCAAGCGGGCCTAAAGCTCGCTTATCACCACCACCTAGGCACCGTGGTGGAATCGCAGCAGGATCTGGATCGGCTGCTCAAGGTGACGGGACCGTCGGTCGGCCTGACGGTGGATACCGGTCACGCGGCACTGGGCGGTATCGACGCGCTGGCATTCATTCGCCGGCATCCGGACCGGGTCGTGCACGTGCATTGCAAGGACATCCGCTCGCGCGTTTTCAGCCAAGCCAAGGCCGAAGGCAAGAGCTTTTTGAGCGGTGTGATCAGCGGAATGTTTACCGTTCCCGGCGATGGCGATCTTGAATTTGCAGGCCTGATGCAAGCGCTCGCCGAAATTGGCTATGCTGGCTGGATTATCGTCGAAGCGGAACAGGATCCGGCCGTGGCGACACCCAAGACCTACGCGGCCTTAGGCCTTGAAACCCTGCGCCGCGAGGCAGCGGCAGCCAACCTGCACGAGAGAGAGCCTTCATGAGCAAGCTTCTGATTCGGTCCGGCGCGCCTGATGCGGCCGGTTGCGTGCTCAATATCACGCCGCAAAGCGCCGGCTGGCGGCACATCGGATTTCAAGTGCATCGCCTCGAGGATGGCCAAGTGGTCCGGGGAGGCACCGGACAGCGTGAGACATGCCTGGTCGTGCTCGCGGGAACCGCCGATATCGTGGTCGATGACCAACATTTCGACAGGATCGGGCATCGCGGCTCGGTGTTCGACGATGCGGCGCCCGGGGCGGTGTACGCGCCGGCCGGCTGCAGCTATTCGGTGACCGCGAAGGGCAAGGTGGAATTGGCGGTATGCTCGGCGCCGGGCAAGCCGGGACGCTCAGCGCGCGCGATCGACGCCGCCGACATGAGCAAAGAGGTGCGCGGCAGCGGTACCAATACCCGCTACGTCAGAAACATTCTGCCGCAAACCAAGGAAGCCGACAGCCTGCTGGTCGTGGAGGTGATCACCCCGGGGGGGCATTGGTCGAGCTATCCGCCGCACAAGCATGACACCGCGGCTTTGGGAAAAGAAACCGTGCTGGAGGAGACCTACTATCATCGTTTGAGCCCGCCGCAAGGATTCGCCTTTCAGCGGGTCTATACCGATGCGCGTGACCTCGACGAAACGGTTTGCGTGCATGACGGCGACCTCGTCCTCGTGCCTCGCGGCTACCATCCCGTCGGCGCGGCGCACGGCTACGATCTGTACTACCTGAATGTCATGGCGGGACCGGAGCGCAATTGGGTTTATCGCAACGATCCCGAGCACGCGTGGCTCGCCGCGCAGCCTCAATCGAAAGCACCGCACTGATGCGCACGCGCTGCGGAGTTCTCAATCACGCCGGGCTCGCGGCATGCCTGCTGTTGGCGGGCTTGCTGCTCGGCGGCGCCGGCTGCTCGGGTAAGCCGGGCGGAAATTCCATCCAGATTGTCGCCAGTCTGCACGACATGACCGAACCGTTCTTCGTCGCGGTGAAGCGCGAGTTGGATGCCGAGGCTGCGCGCCTCGGCGTCAGCGTTTCGGTGCAGGACGGACAGTCCAACTCGGCCAAACAAACCGCAGACATCGAGGCCGCCATCACCGGCGGCGCCCAGGGCATCATTCTTGCGCCCAACGATGTGAACGCGCTCACGCCGGCGGTGGAAGAGGTGATCAAGGCCGGGATTCCCATCGTGACCCTGGATCGCCGGGTCGACCATACCAGCGTCGCCGTCCCGCATGTCGGGGCGGACAACGTCGCCGGCGGACGCATCATGGCGCAGTGGGTGATCGATGCCTTTCCGAAGGGCGCGCGGATCCTGCTCATCACCGGACAGCTGGGTTCCAGCCCCTCGATCGACCGCACGCGCGGCATCAAGGAAACCCTGGCGGCCGCGGGCGAGAAATATCCCATCGTCGCGGAACAATCGGGCAATTGGAAGCGGGAACAGGGCCTGACCGTGACTCAGAACGTGTTGACCTCGCTCGGCGCGCAGTCGCTGCAGGCGGTGGTTGCCGAAAGCGACGAAATGGCGTTGGGGGCTCTGGAAGCCTTGCGCTCCAGCGGCGTTGCCGGCGTCAAAGTGATCGGGTTCGACGCCACGCCCGACGCCTTGAAGCTGGTGCGCAGCGGCGAGATGGCCGCGACGGTCGAGCAATCACCCATCAATCAGGCTCGAACCGCGCTTCGGCAGCTGGTCGCGCGGATCCGCCAACACACTCCCATGCCGGGCGCGAGCATCGCGCCGCTGCTCATCACGCAATCCAATGTGAATCAGGCCGAGCGCATCGGCGAAGTTCGCTAGCGGCGCCGGTCCTGTGCCGAATCTCCTGGAAGTGCGCGATGTTTGCCGGCAATTTCCCGGCGTCAAGGCATTGGACGGCGTCGACCTGCAGGTTCGCCAAGGCGAGGTGCACGCACTGCTCGGCGAGAACGGTGCCGGTAAGTCGACTCTCCTGAAGATCCTGTCCGGCGCGCTGCGGGCCGATCGCGGCGAAGCATGGTTGGACGGCGCGATGCTGCAGCCGGGGGATACGCCGCGCGAACGGCAACGCCTGGGCCTCGTGACCATTTATCAAGAATTCAACTTGCTGCCGTTCATGTCGATTGCCGAGAACCTTTACCTCGGCCGCGAACCCAAGCGCCGCGGATTCATCGACTGGACCACGATGCACGACAATTCGCGCGCGTTGTTGGCGGGCTTGGGCTTGAGCGTCGATCCAAGGCGCGAGGTGCGCCATTTGAGCGTTGCGCATCAACAGATGGTCGAAATCGGCCGTGCCGTCGCGCAACAAGCCAAGCTCATCGTCATGGACGAACCGACCGCCGCGTTGGGCAGGCGCGAAGTTGCGATCCTGCACGGCGTCATCGCAGAGCTCAAGACGCATGGCGTGAGCTTTGTCTACGTCACGCACCGCTTGGACGAGGTAAAGCAGGTTTGCGACGGATTCACTGTGCTGCGCGACGGCCGCCGCGTTGCGAGCGGCGAGGTTAAAAGCGTGGCGACCGTCGATTTGGTGCGTCATATGGTCGGTCGCGATGTGGAGGTTTCGAGACGCTCGCCGACGGCGCGCCTGGGCGAAACCATGCTTGCCGTGAAAGGCGTCTCGCGCGCGCGCGAATCGAGCGGCCGGAACGCCGTTGCCCTGACGGATCTCTCGGTCGAGGTGAAAGCCGGCGAGATTTTGGGATTTGCCGGGCTGGTGGGAGCCGGCCGCACGGAACTGGCGCGGATCATTTTCGGTGCCGACCACTGCGATCGGGGAGTGCTGTATCTCGACGGCGCGGAATTGCGTCCCTTACGCTCGCCCAAAGAGGCCATCCGCGCCGGAATTGCGCTGGTGCCCGAGGATCGAAAGCAGCAGGGCTGCTTCTTGGAACAATCGATCGGGCAGAACATGACGCTGCCGAGTTTGAAGCGCATCGCGCGCTGGGGCATTTTTGTCGACGAAGCCCAAGAGCGCCAATTGGTGGAGAAATACCGTTCGGCACTGCGCATCAAGATGCCCAGTGCGGCCGCGGCGGTCGGCACCTTGTCCGGTGGCAACCAGCAGAAGGTTTTGCTGGCGCGCTGCATGGCGCTGCAGCCCAAGGTCCTGATCGTCGATGAGCCCACCCGCGGGATCGATATCGGGGCGAAAGCCGAGGTTCACCAATTGCTGTTCGACATGGCGCGAAGCGGCATGGCGTTGATCGTCATCTCCTCCGAAATGCCCGAGGTTCTCGCGCTCAGCGATCGTATCGCCGTGTTCCGCGAGGGCTGCATCAGCGGCATTCTCGATGGCCGGGACGCCACCGAAAACACCTTGATGGAGCTGATGGCCATCTCGACCGCGACAGGCCTCGGGCGAAGCGCGGCGCGATGAGCGAAAACGCAATACGCCGGCTCGATGCGGTGGGATGGCTGCGGCGTTACGGCACGTCGCTGTTTCTGCTCGCGCTGATGGGGTTTTTCGCGCTCGAAAATCCGCGCTTTCTGTCGCTGCGCAACCTCACCAACATTCTTACCGAGGTTTCCATCTACGGCATCATTGCGGTCGGCATGACCTTCGTGATTTTGACCGCCGGCGTGGATCTTGCCGTCGGCTCGCTGCTGGCGTTTGCGGGCATGTCGGGGGCTCTGGCGATGCAGGCGCTGGGGACAAGTTCCTGGGGTTGGCTCGTGGCGCTGGCGACCGCCACCGCGGTCGGAACGCTGGTGGGGTATTTGCAGGGCAAGGCGGTCACCTTCTTCAGCGTGCCGCCGTTCATCGTGACATTGGGGGGCATGACCGTATGGCGCGGCGCCACGCTCATTCTCAATGACGGCTCGCCAATCTCCGGGTTTTCCGCCTCTTACCGCTGGTGGGGAGACGGAGCGATCGCCGGCATCCCCGTGCCCATCGTGCTGTTTGGAGCGATCGCGGCGGCCGGATGGGTGACGGAACGCTACACGCGCTACGGGCGCTATATTTATGCGGTGGGCGGCAATCCGGAAGCGGCGCGTCTCAACGGCTTGGATGTCGCGGCCATCATCACCAGCGTGTATGTGATCGTGGGTGCGCTCTCGGGACTGGCAGGCTTCTTATTGTCCGCCAGACTCGGCGCCGCCGAAGCGGTCGGCGGCATCGGCTATGAACTGCGCGTGATTGCCTCGGTGGTGATCGGCGGCACCAGCCTTGCCGGCGGCCGCGGCGGCGTTGGCGGTACCGTCATCGGCGCGCTGTTGATCGGCGTGCTCACCAACGGCCTGGTGATCATGCATGTGTCGTCGTACTGGCAGCAGGTGGTCATCGGCCTGATCATCGTCGCCGCCGTTGCATTCGATACCTACGCCAAGTCGCGTCGTTAGAACACGACTGTATCGCCGAGATCCTGTGCATCGAAGTTGACCGGCGTCGCATTGACCTCTGCGCGCCGCTGACCCTGGAGCCAGCGCTCGAGCGCGTCGAGCGGCATCGGCTTCGCGTACAGATAACCCTGCCCGATATCGCAGTGAAACGCGTGCAAGCGGTCCGCCGCGCTCTGCGTTTCGATGCCTTCGGCGACCACCTTGAGCCCGAGACGATGACCCATGTCGATGGCGGAGTGCACCACGGCGGCAAATTCCGCATGCGATTCGAAGCCCCGCACGAAGCTTTGATCGATTTTCACCTCTTGTACCGGCATTCGCGCCAACAGGCTGAGGGAAGAGTAGCCGGTCCCGAAATCATCGATCGAAAGCTTCACGCCCAAGATCGAGATGGCCTCCAGCATGCGCAATGCTTGATCAGGATTCTCGATGAAACCGCTTTCCGTCAGTTCCAAAGTCAGCAGCGACGGCGGCAACTGATGGCGGGAAAGCAACGCCGCCACCCGCGAGTCGAGGCGTTGGTCGCCCAAATCGTCCGCGCTGATATTGACGGCCAGCGACAGCGGCACCCCTGCACGATGCCATTGGCCGCCTTGCGCGATCGCACGGTCCAACGTCCAACGCGTCATACGGCGGATGAAGCCGGTCTGCTCCGCGAACGGGATGAACGCGGCCGGCGCCAGCAAGCCGCGAGTCGGGTGCTGCCAGCGCAGCAGAACTTCCGCGCCGGAAACCTCGCCGCTGGCCAAATCCATCTTGGGCTGAAAGAACAGCCGGAGCTCATCGTGTTGCAGCGCGTGGCGCAGCTCGCCGAGCAGCGATAACTGATCGCGCGCCTGTGGTTGCAGCGTGTCCTCGTAGACCGCGAGCGCGCGTTTCTCGCGCCTGGCGCGCTCCACCGCCAAATCGGCGCAACGCAACAAGTCGTCCGCTCCGGACGCCGCGCCGCGCGGCGTCGCCAGGCCCAGCGTCGCGCTGATATCGATCGGCTGCAATTCCACGAGAATCGGTTCGGCGAGCTCGGTCAGCAGCGACACTCCCCAATTGTGCACGCTGTCAGCCGCCGGCAGCCGCGCGAATACGGCAAATTGATCGGCGGCCAGGCGTGCGACGGCAGCGCGGATCGAGGGTATGGCGGCGAGGCGCGCGGCGATGGTGCGCAGCACCTCGTCTCCCACCGAGTAGCCGAGATGCTCATTGATGCGGCGGAAGCGGTGCAGATTGATGACACCGACCGCGATCATGCCGCCGTCGTCCCGCGCCAGCGCCGTGCTCAGCGCGGCGCCGAACGCGGTCCGGTTCATCAGCCCGGTGAGCGTGTCTTGATACGCCAGCTGCCGGATGGACTTGTCGCGCGACTGCACGGCGGTCTGCATGAGCTGCAGGCATTCGGCCAGCTCGCCCAGTTCGTCATGCCGCTCGACCGTCAGCGGCACCGCATAATCGCCCTTGCGTATCTGCTCGACCGATTTGGTCAGGTCCAGCAGCGGCCGGGTGATGTTGCGCGCGATCCAGAAGGTTGCCGCCGCGAACCCGAGCAGGCTGACGATGGCGATCATGAACAGCGTCGTGGTGAGCCGTTCGAATGGCGCGCGCGCCTCGCTCAAGGAGCGCGACAAAATCGCCACAATCTTGGCGTTGCCGAAATTCGACATATCGATGCGGCGGGTCGCCACATCGTGCTGGCGCGTGTAGCCGTCGGGCACGGTGCTCACCACGTCCGTCCATTGATCGCCCGAACGCACCGCCAGCGTGACGCCCAGCCCGCTGATGTCCGCGAATTCCCGCGCGGCCTGCCGGTTCAACTCGAAGCCCATGGTAATTCGCGCCACCGGCAGCGGACTGCGGACGGTGACAGTCACGAGCTGGTAGATGCGTCCACCCTGCAAAATCAGCCGGGTGGCATGCTCCGCGGGCGTGCCGCTGCGCGGCTCGATGCCGGACGGAAGCGGCGAACCGGGCGCGAAAGGGGTGCCGGCCGCGGCCAAGACGCTGCCGTCGAGCGATGTCAGGACGATGATCGAGGCGCCGATGCGCGCGCCGCCATTCTCCAAAGCGGACTTCAGCGTATCGGTGTCGCGTTCGGCGACCGCTTCGCGAAATCCATAGTCATCGGCCACGGCCTGCGCGGCTTGCGCCAACAGCCGGCGGTTGCTTTCCAGCAGCCGCGTGAAAACCGACTCCCCCATTTGCAGCTGGCGCTGCACGTCGCGTTCGGCATTCTGGCGATTTGCCGCGGAAACCGCATACAGTGCCGCCGCCATCACGGCGGTCAACAGCAGTAAAAAGGTCAGGGCGATGCGGGTGCGTAGGGCCATGGCGGCGAATCAAGGCCACGGCGCGACCGATTCGCGCTTCGGGTCTATTTCAATCGCCAGCGACAGGGCCTGCGGCGCTGCGCCGACGGTGATTTCTTGCGGTGCCAGCGGCGCCGCCAGATTCGGATGCCACACTCGAAGCGTGTAGCGTCCCGGCGGCAGCTCGATTGCAACCTGGCCGGAGGATGGCGCTTTGCCGAAATAGGGGGAGTTCACCACCGCGACGAAACCCACCATGGTGTCGTGAATATTGCAGCCCAGGATCACCAGACCGGGCTTGTCGAATACGACTTCTTCCTTGGGCGAGCCGGCATACAACTTGAGGTCGAAGGTCTTGGCCGGAGAGAAGGAGTACACCTGATGCCGGATGTTGTCGCTGTTGGGAAACGTGACCGCGGTACCGGTACGCAGGATGGTCACGCGCGGCACGAAGCGCTTATTGACCTGGTCGATGGCCGCGGATGCTTTGCCCAAAGGCGGCGCGCCGTCGCGAGGCTCGAATATGATCAGCGTGTCCTCCGCGGACGCGCCCGAAGCCGTGCGCACCGAGACCGTCACGGTGCTTGCAAGCGCAGGACTCGTACTCAAAATTGAGACAAGAACCCATGCGCAAAGATTTCTGAGCGTGAGCTTCATCGTTGCGGCGCCGTTGCAACGGCGCTTTCCACGACATCGCGCTTCATGGGAGCCAGCAAACGCAGCAGTGCATTGGTCGCAGCGATGCTCACGTGCCGCTCCTTCAGGATCGCCCGCAACACGTCGACCATGCGATAAAATTCCGCTTCGCTGATGTGGTGCCCGGCGTGCACCTGCCGCATCGGATCGCCGGAATAACGGCAGGGACCGCCGCTCAAATCACAGATTTGCTCGGCGAGCAGTTTCTTGATGCGCGCCAAATTGGTATCGACGAAGCTTCTGCCGAGCACCGGGTCCGAGGCGACGCGCTCGATGAGGGTATCCGCGATGGCCGATACGCCGGCTTGCGCCCCCAAACGTTCGTACAGCGAGCCGGCATTGCCGGCGACGGCCATGCCCGCCACCAGCGGCAGAACGAGCGCGAGACGAAACGACGCCAGGGCCATAGGAAAAGCCTAAAAAATCAAGGTTATATCGGTCCCAGCTCGCAGGGCTGTGCGCTCGGACACAATTTTTGGTCTCGAATCACCATAATCTGGCGATCGCTGCCGCCGTACGGCGAGCGCAGGGCGAAATCGCATCAGACACCCAATTTCATCAATGCGCGTGGCACTCGCCGTGCTGTCGGTTTGCTGGATGATGGCCGCGCGGGTCGCCGCCGCGGGCGATCGATTGCAGTGGACGGGCGGTGTGACCGAAATCGAAGGAAGCGCGGGCGGCGGGCTGGTCCCTTGGGCGCTGATCGGCGGCCTGGAAACCAATGCGCAAATCGGCGCGACAGCGTTCGTGGACTATGTTTCCACGGCAGACTTCAGCCTGCGCAGCGGCGGCGCCAGCCTCGACTGGCACGATCGAGTTGAATTCTCGATCGCACGCCAGCGCTTCGACGCGGGATCCGTCAGTCCTGGCTTGACGCTGGGCCAGGACATTCTCGGCGTCAAGGTGCGCCTCGTTGGCGATGCGGTTTTCGCTCCGGATGAATGCTTGCCGCAGATTGCGATCGGCGCGCAATGGAAGCACACGCTGGACTTCGATGCGGTGCCTCGTGCAGTCGGGGCGGCGAGCGGCGAGGACGTCGAGTTCTACCTGGCCGCCACCAAGTTGTTCTTCGATGCAATCGATGGCCATAACGTGGTCCTCGATGCCACCTTGAGGCGCACGCGCGCCAACCAGTTTGGATTGCTGGGATTTGGCGGGAATGACAACGGCTACAAGTTCAAGCCGGAACTCTCGGCCGCGGTGTTCTTGAACGATCAGCTCTTGCTGGGCGCGGAATATCGCGCCAAGCCGGACAACCTGAAGCCGTTGCGCGAAGACGGCGCTCGCGATGTTTTCGTGGCGTGGGGGTTCTCGAGAAACTTCACGCTCACTGCAGCGTGGACCGACTTGGGAAGAATCGCAGGCAAGATGCCGCAGAGCGGGATCTATGCGTCCATATGGGCAGGATTCTGAACGCTTGATTTGCATGGGGCCCCTACGTAGACTTGCTACTATGGGTAAAGAAAATCGCGAAGTCAGAATGTCGCTGCAAACGCTGCAGGTATTGGAGGCTTTTCTCGAAAATCCCGGCGAGCAACTCTCCGGCGCCGAGGTGCATCAGCGCTGCAAGCTCGCTTCCGGCACGTTGTATCCCATTTTACTGCGGCTGGAAGCGGCGGGTTGGTTCGTCAGCCGATGGGAGTCCATCAATCCATCGAACGCCGGGCGTCCGCGGCGCCGCCTTTATCGGCTCACGCCGACGGGCCTCAAACGCGCCGGCGAGGTTTTCGCACGCTTCAATCGCGCAGTCCCGGCATGAAGCTTTACCATTCCGCCACCTCGCCCTATGTGCGCAAATGCTTGGTGAGCGCACACGAGTTGGGCTTGCGTGAGCGCATAGAGCTCATTGCCGCCGCGCCTCATCCGGTGAATCGCGATCGCGCGCTCGTGGCGCGCAACCCCCTGGGCAAGGTGCCCACCCTGCTCACCGACGATGGCGCGGTGCTCTACGACAGCCGCGTGATCTGCCAATATCTGAACGCGCTCGGCGATGGGCATTTGCTGCCGAAGCCGCCGGCGGCATGGCTGATCTGCCGGGACGAGTCCCTCGCCGATGGAATTTTGGATGCAGCGGTATTGGTGCGATACGAGACTTTCGCGCGCCCCGAATCCTTGCGCTGGAAGGACTGGATCGACGGTCAAATGGATAAAGTGACCTGCGGTCTGGCCGAGATCGAAGCGCGCGCCGGCAGCTTCGATCAGCGTATCGACTTCGGGACCATCGCCCTCGGCTGCGCGCTCGGATATCTGGATTTTCGATTCGCCGCGCTCGGCTGGAGAAAATCCTATCCCGAGACGGCGGCGTGGTTCGATCGCTTTGCCGCGCGCGAGTCGATGCTGGCAACCCGCCCGCCGCCGGGTTAGCTAATTGAGCTCCCGCACCCAGATATTGCGGAAACTGATGGGTGCGGACGGATCGCCGTGCGCCTGCAGCTTGATCGCGGCGCGGTCATACGGGCGATAGCTGGGCTGGCCGATGTAGCGGGTTTCGCCGCTCAACTGAAAGTGGTTTTGCACCAGCACGCCGTTGTGGAATACCGTCACATAGGCCGGGGTTTTGAGTGTCCCGTCCGCTTGAAACAGCGGCGCGGTCCACACCACATCATAGGTCTGCCACTCGCCCGGTGGACGCATGGCGTTGACCAGCGGCGGCGACTGTTTGTAGATGCTCGCCGCTTGGCCATTGACGTAGGTCTTGTTCTTATAGGAATCCAAAATTTGTACTTCGTAGCCGCCGTCGCCGGGAGCGGTGGATGCCAGAAACAAGCCGCTATTGCCGCGCAACTGTCCCTCGCCGGTAATTCCCTTGGGAACCTGCCATTCGAGGTGCAATTGATAATTCTTGAACAGCCGCTTGGTCTCGATATTGCCGACCGACTTGACCACCGTCATGACGCCGTGCGCAACCTTCCAGCCCGCCGGCGCATGATCCTTGGTGTTCACCCACTGATCCAAGTTTCGGCCGTCGAACAAGACGATGGCATCGGAGGGCGGATCGCCGGGGCGCGCTCCGGGCGTGACGATGGGCGGCACCGGTTCCCATTGTTCGGTGGCTTTAGGATCCCCTTCCGGGGTTTGCGCGGCGGCGGATAAAAAACAAAAGGGCGCGAGCGCGAGTGCCGCCCAGGCGCCGCGGCGTGCCAGGTCAATGTGTCGAGTTTTCATAGCGGGTCTCTCATTTAAGCGTGAATCAGTGCATTGCCGGCCGTTGCGGTGCGCCGGCTCATACCGTACAAATCCGCAGCGCTTCAGCGAGCGATGAGAATGGATCGGCGCGGGTGGGCACGAACTCGTGCGCAACATAGCCCTTGAAATCAAGATCGGCGATCGCGGCGGCGATGGCGTGATAATTCAGCTCCTGGCTGTCATTGATTTCGTGCCGGCCGGGGACGCCGCCGGTGTGAAAATGTCCGATCCAGTCGATGTTGCCGCGGATGGTGCGGATGACATCGCCTTCCATGATTTGCATGTGATAAATGTCATAGAGCAACTTCACGCGCGGCGAATTGACCGCGCGCATGACGGCCGCGCCGAAGGCGGTGTGATCGCCCTGATATCCAGGATGGTCCACCTTGCTGTTGAGCAGTTCCACGCAGACGGTTACGCCATGCTTTTCCGCAACGGGCGCAATTTTTGCGAGGCCCGCGGCACAATTGGCGATGGCGGCGGCATCGTCGATCCCGGCAACGCGATTGCCGAACATGGCGATGAGATTGGCGACGCGCGCTTGCGCGGCGCGCGGCAGCGCCTTCTCCAGCTCTCCGAGAAGCAGCGCATGATTGGCCGGATCGTTGAATCCGGTTTGGATGAACTTGTCGCGCCGGCTCGCGTATCCCATCGACACGATGAGACCGGCGTCGGACGCGGCTGCCCACTCGTCGGGGAACAGCAAGTCGATCGCGGCAAATCCCATCTGCCGGCTGCGGCGGCAAAAATCCGGCAGCGACACCTTGGCGTAGGGCCAACGGCACACCGATTGCTTCAGCCTTCCGGCGGGCGGTGAGCTCGCGCTTGCTTCCGGGGGCGGCGCGCTGATGGCGCGACGCGGACCGGCGCCGGCGGCCGCGAGCGCTGCGACGCCGGCTGTGCGGACGAGAAACTTTCTGCGCGAGAATAAATTCATGGATCGACGTCATGCTGGCGGAATCGCGATAGAATAAGCCGAAAATCGAGGTAAGGTACATTCATGTCGGTGCATTACGACGCGATTGTCGTCGGCTCGGGTATTTCCGGGGGGTGGGCGGCTAAGGAACTCACCGAGAAGGGCCTGCGGGTGCTGCTCTTGGAGCGCGGCCGCAACGTCGAGCACGTCAAGGACTACGTCAACGCCACCAAGGGTCCTTGGGAATATTTGCACCGCGGCGGCCGAACCTACGCGATGGAACAGGCCTACCCCGTGCTCAAGCGGGATTATCCGCTCAATGAGAAAAACCTGGCCTTCTGGGTCAACGAGAAAGACTCGCCCTATACGGAGGTCAAACGATTCGACTGGTACCGGGGCTACCAAGTCGGCGGCCGCTCGCTCACGTGGGGGCGGCAGAGTTATCGCTGGAGCGATTTTGACTTTGAAGCCAATGCCAAGGAGGGTATCGCGGTCGACTGGCCCATTCGCTACAGCGAAATGGCGCCCTGGTACGATCACGTGGAGCGGCACGCCGGAATTTCCGGCTCGCGCGACGGGCTGGCGCAGCTTCCCGACGGACAATTCCTGCCGCCCATGCCGCTCAACTGCGGGGAAGAGCAGGTTGCCGCGAAGCTGAAGAATGCGTTCGGCGGGAAACGCCGCATGATCATCGGGCGCTCTGCGAATGCCACCAAGCCCTTGGAAGGGCGCGCACCCTGCCAATATCGCAATGCCTGCTGGCTCGGCTGCCCTTACGGCGCCTACTTCAGCACCCAGTCCTCGACGCTGCCGGCGGCGGTGAAGACCGGGAAGCTCACCCTGAAACCCTGGTCGATTGTCACCGAGGTGCTGTACGACAAGGATCGCAAGCGCGCCTCGGGCGTGCGCGTGCTCGACGCGGTCTCCGAACAGACCACCGACTATGCGGCGAAGCTGGTGTTCATCTGCGCCTCCACCCTGAATTCGACCTGGCTGCTGATGCGATCCGCGACCGATGTCTGGCCCGACGGCTTGGGCAGCAGCTCGGGCGAACTGGGCCACAACCTCATGGATCATCACTTTCGTTGCGGCGCGGAAGGAAACCTCACCGGACTGGACGATAAGTATTATTACGGCCGCCGCCCCAACGGCATCTACATTCCCCGCTACCGCAATTTGTTCGGCGACAAGCGCGACTATTTGCGCGGCTTCGGCTACCAGGGAGCGGCCAGCCGGGAAGGATGGACTCGGGCGGTCAAGGAATTAGGGCTCGGCGCGGACTTCAAGGACGAAATGAGCCTGCCGGGCCCCTGGAAGTTCGGCGCCACGGCCTTCGGCGAGATGCTGCCGAATCACGCCAACCGCATCAGCCTGGACAGCGCGAAGAAAGACAAGTGGGGACTGCCGGTTCTCAAAATCGATTGCGCCACGGGCGAGAACGAGCGCTTGATGCGCAAGGACATGATCGCCGACATGGCGGAGATGCTCGAACAAGCCGGCGCGAAGAACGTCACGACATTCGATGCGGGATCCTTTCCGGGAATGGCCATTCACGAGATGGGAACTGCGCGCATGGGACGCGATCCGAAGACCTCGGTGCTCAATGCGCACAACCAGGTCTGGGATGCGCCGAATGTATTCGTCACAGACGGCGCGTGCATGGTCTCCAGCGCTTGTCAGAATCCCTCGCTCACCTACATGGCGCTCACTGCTCGCGCGGTGGACTTCGCGGTGGGCGAGCTGAGTCGCCGCAACCTCTGAGCCCTATGAGCGAATCACCCGAAACCGGTCAAGTGCAGCTCATCAATCGGCGCGAGGCGATCCGCCGCGTCAGCGCCTTGCTGGGCGGCGTCGCATTCGTCGGCGGCGACAGGCTCTTGGCCGCGGTCGAGAAAGCGGACTCCGCAGCCGGGCATGCGCCGGGAAAATTCAGCGCTCAAGACATCGCCTACCTCGACGAGATCGCGGAAACCATTCTTCCCGCCACCAAGACGCCCGGCGCCAAGGCGGCGCAGACCGGGGCGTTCATGGCGCTCATGGTCACCGATTGCTACAGTCCAGCGCAGCAGCAGGTCTTTTTCGACGGCATGCGCAAAGTGGACGAGGCGGCGAGAAAAGCTCATCAAGTCCCGTTCATGGACGCGACGCCGGCGCAACGGCTCGCGGTGCTCACGGCGCTCGATGCGGAACAGAAACGCGTGATGGACGCGCGCGAAGCGGCGGATCGCAGACGCAAGGGCTTGTCGCCGGTGGTGCGCGGCGATGCGGCCGAAGCCAAGGCGGAGAATGTTCCCGGCGCGCCGGCCTCCGCGGCGGTATCCGCAAATCCGGAACCCGCGCATTACTTTCGCATGATGAAAGAACTCGCTCTGCTCGGCTTTTTCACTTCGAAGATCGGCTGCACCCAGGTGTTGCGCTACGTCGAAGCGCCGGGCCGCTTCGATCCCTGTCTTCCTTACACGCCGGGCGAGCCCGCCTGGGCGTCGCATGCCTGATCAATTCCAGAGGCAGGACAACTCTATTCCATTGCCGATCGGCAGCAGCACGCTTTGCAAATCTCCCTTGCCCTTGACGGCGGTTCGGTAGGCTTCGGCATCGGCGCGAACTCTCTCGGGAAACAGCATATTGTCCGCCACGATCACCGCGTTGCGCGCGAGCTTGGGATAAAACAACTCCAGGCAGGGCACATACAAGTCCTTCCATAGATCCACCAGCACGAAGTCGAACGGCCCATCGAGCATCTTCAGCATCTGCGTGGCATCGCCCAACATCCATTCGACCTGGGGCAAGAGCCCGGCCTCCTCGAGCTGCGCGCGCGCATATTGCTGTTTGTTCGCGGCAACGTCCATGGTGTAAAGCCGGCCGCCGGTCTGGCGGGCCGCATCGGCGAGAAAAGCGGTTGAATAGCCGTAGGAGGTTCCCAATTCCAATATGCGTTTGGCGCCGCGGCCGATGATGAGCGCGTGCAGCAGCCGGCCGACCTCGGGGCCGACGGCAAGAAGAAATTCATCGCGCCGCCGGTGAAAACCCTCCGGATCGCTTTTCATCGCACGGTCTTCTTGCGCCATGCGCGCGTGGTAGCGTGAGAGCAACGCCTGAAATCGGGTATCCATCGAATCCTGCCTCTTCAGTGAACCTTGAGATTGGATTTGAACACGCGCAGAAAGTTGCCGCCCATGATCTTCGCCACTTCCTCATCGTGCATGCCGCGCGCGAGCAGCGCCGCCGGTATCAGGCTCCAGTCCCGGTAGCTGCGCAGCACGGGTTTGTAATTGGCGTCCATGTCGGTGCCGATCGCCGCGTGATCGACGCCCACGGCATCGACCAGACGATGAATGGAATCGATGTAATCCGAGAAGCTGCTCTGGCCGATACCCGACGGCCACGAGCCGATGATGCCGCCGGCGGAGGCAACCAGTTTGGCGTGCTCGACGCTGATCAGGCGCGGATGATTCATGCTTGGCGTTGCAATGTTAGTGTGCGAGATCATGACCGGTTTGCTCGAGACGCGCAGAACATCCTTGGTCACGGCAAAGGTCGCATGCGCAAGATCGATGATGATCCCGGCGCGGTTCATCTCGCCGACGATGCTTCTGCCGAGGGCGCTCAAGCCGTTATGCACCGGCGCCTCGGTTTGAATGTCGCCGATCTGATTGATGTGGTAGTGCACCAAGGTGACCGCGCGCACGCCGTCGCGAAAGGCGGCATGCACCCGCTCGAGGCGGTCCTCGATGAAATCTCCGCCCTCTACGGCAAAAACGGCGCCGGTTTTGTGGTCCCGGTGCGCGGCCTCGATATCGGCGGGAGCGAGCCCCGCGATGAGCGCGTGATTGGACAGCAGCGCCCTCAGTTCCGCGAGCTGCCGGCGGTAGTCCGCGTACGCCTCACCGGGCGCCCAGTTGCGGGCGGCGCGCAGCCCGCCGGTCGCCGTCGTTTCGATCAGGCGCATGTCGGCAACCGCGCAGAACAGGGCCGCGCTGACGTTTCCGGCCGTCAGATCCGCGATCGCCCGCTCTTCGAAGGCTTCACCGAAGGAGCGCGTGGTGGGCGTTTGCTCGGCGAGGCGCTTGAGAAAGAACCGGCCGGGGTGACTATGCGTGTCGACGCTGGCATGGCGCTCGAGAAACGCCGCGCCGGCGGCGCGCTGTCCGGCGCTCAACGGCATGCCAAGATCGCTGAGCGGCGCGGCATCTCCCAAGGGCGCCGTGGCCTCTTGCGCCCGGCTGGCGCGGAGCGATGCGGCCGCGACGGCACCGGCCCAAAGGCCGGCGAGGATTTCGCGGCGCGAAACGGACTGTATCGGGAGCGGCGGATTGCGCGGCGGCGTTTGTTTCATGGAGTACTCATGTTCGGGACGTTCTTCAGGCGGAGAACTGGGTTTGGCCGCCGACCACCGTGCGCACGATTTTGATGTCCTTGATCTTGCCCGGATCCACTGTATGCGGATCCTCGGCCAGCACGACGAAATCCGCAAGCTTGCCCGCGCGTGATCGAACCTTTGATCGCTTCTTCGCGCGTCGCGTAGGCGCCGTTGATGGTGTTGACGCGCAGCGCCTCATCGACGGTGATGCGCTGATTGGCGCCCCATATCTCGCCGTCCCATCCGGTGCGCGTCACCATGCCCTGGATCCCCATCAGCGGGGAGAAGGGCCCGGGATCGAAATCCGAGCCGGCCGCCGCCGGCATGCCGGCATCGAGCAAGCGTGCGGAAGGCCATGCAGCGCTTCATGAGCTCTTCGCCGTAGAAGTCGAATTTATCCGGAGTTGTAGTACGCGTAAGACGTGAACGGCGCCGGAACGGCGCCGACCGCCTTGATGCGCCGCACCAGATCGTCGTTGATCAGCGTGCAATGCGTGATCTTCGGGCGCGCGTCGGCGCGCGGGAACAGCTTCTGCGCGCGCTCCACGGCGGTGAGCACCTGATCGATGGCGACATCGCCGTTGGCGTGGCAATTCACCTGAATGCCCGCGCCGATGCACGCGCTCGATCCAGGCGTTCAGAGCCGTCCTGCGTCTCGGTGACGTTGCCTTTGTACGGTGGCGTTGCTGCCGGGATACGGCACGCTGAGGGCCATGGTGCGCTCGGAGAACGAGCCGTCCACGCCGTGTGCTCGGAGGTCGCGCCCAGCCGGATCCACTCGTCGCCGAAGCCGGTCGCGATGCCGCCGGTCGATCATGGCGTCGAGCACCTGCCCGTCGGCTTCATAGCTCACCCGGTGCAGCAGCTCGCCGCGCGCGCGCACCTGCTGCAGGGCGCGCAAATTGCCGCCTCGTGGTGGACGCTGGTCAGGCCATAGCGCACGAACTGCTTGGAAATATACGCGAGCCCGTCGCGGTCGCGCTGCATCGTCTGCTTCGCCGTAAACGCCGGGCGCTTGCCCACGCCGTCGAACACGCTCGCGTGCGCGGTCGGTGACGCGGCCGTTGAGATCGCCGTTCGCGTCGCGGTCGAAAGTTCCGCCCGCGGGATTGGGCGTGTCCTTGGTGATGCCCGCCATCTGCGAAGGCCTTGCTGTTGTAGTAAGACGGTGTGGCCGCCGCGATGCTGCACCACCACCGGCTGGTCCTTGGAGACCTGATCGAGGTCCTGCACGGTGAGCTGGCGCTCGTCCTTCACCTTGGTGTCATCGAAGAAATATCCTTCGACCCAGGTACCCGGCGGCGTCTTCTGCGCCTTGGCGCGCAGCTTCTCGACGATGCTGGCGATGGTGACGAATTCGACCTCATAGGGATTGCCGACCAACACCTCGTACAGCAACTGCGTTGCCGGGCGCGTGATTGTGGCAGTCGATGAAACCGGGGACGACCGTCATCTGCTGGGCATCGATCGTTTGCGCGCGGCCTGCGATTGCCTTGATGGCGGCGGTCGTGCCGAGCGCCGCAAAGCGGCCGTCCTTGACGGCAAAGGCCTCCGCGCGCGGCAGCTTAGGATCCATGGTATAGATCCTCGCATTCAGCACCACGAAATCCGGAGCTGCCCAATCCGCCAGCGCACCCGCCGCCGCGCGCGTCGTGCGGCCACCCAGCAAGCTCAGGCCGCCCCCGCCATGCCGAGGACTCGCGTCGTTTGAGAGTTCTGATGGTCATGAAAGGCACCTCGTTAGCCACGGTGGCTTCGCATATTGCATTAGATTCGATAGGATCCATCATGGGAATTTCAGAAACGCGTTCGGCGGTGGGTCACGGCCATGCTGCTGAGCGGCTTGCCGGCGCACGGCGCCGCTGCGCAACAGCCCGGCGATCCATCCGGATACGCCGAGTTGGTGCGGCTGTTCGAGCAATGGCGGGATTCGAGCATCCGCTCATGCACGGCAACGTGCCGGATTCAGCGCCGGCGCCATGCCGCCAAGGCGGCGCTGCCCGCGTGGCAGAGAAGCTTTGGCATCGACACGCAAGGCTGGCCGGCCGCCCAATTCAACGACTACAAGCTGGTCGGCGGAAATGAACGGCTTGGACTTCAACTTGCGGGTCTTGAGGCCCTGGGCGCGCGACCCTGCGTTCTATGTGAGCGTGTGGTCAGCCCGCACCGACGTTCCGCTGCGCGAGGGTCCCACCGTCTACCCGGAGATTGAACTCTACAGCTACCGCTTCCCACTCCCGGGCGCCGCGCAGCTCGAACTGACGCAAAGGATCGGGGCCATCCCCGAGCTGCTCGACCAAGCGAAAAGGAATCTCGCCGGGAGCAACGCCCGGGATCTCTGGGTATACGGCGCAGAGGAGCTGCGCGGTCAATCGCGCACGCTCGGCGCCTGGGCCGCGGGTACTTTGACGGTGAGCACGCTGGAGGGCAGTCAGCATGCCGACATCGGCGCGGCCGCCCCGGAGCTCAAGGCGGCGATAACCCGCGCGCAGAAGGCCACCGACGATTTCGTTGCCTGGCTCGAACAGGAGGCTCCGCACAAGTCGGGGCCATCCGGCGTCGGCAAGGCGGACTACACCTGGTATCAACAGAACGTGCACTTCGTGCCGTTCACCTGGGATCAGGAAGTGGTGTTGCTGCGCCGCGAATTGGAGCGCGCGCAATCCGCGCTGAAGCTCGAGGAGCACAACAACCGCCACCTGCCGCAGCTCGAGCCGGCGCGGGATGCTGCCGCCTTCGATCGGCTCAAGACCGCGAGAATGGAAAAGTTCGTAAAATTTTTGGTCGCGCAGGACATCATGCCCGACAAACCCTATCTCAAGGCCGCGCTGATACCGCAGCTGGGGCACTTCGTACCGGAAGAGCAGCGCGTTTTTTTCACGCGCGTGACGCACCGCGAACCGATGCTGCTTTTCTCGCACGACTATCACTGGTTCGATCTGTCGCGGATGCGCGATGAGCCGCACCCGAGCCCCATCCGCCGCCGCGCCTCGCTGTCGAACATCTGGGACAATCGCGCGGAAGGGTTTGCCACGGCGTTCGAGGAAATCCTCATGCACGCCGGGCTCTACGACGACAACCCGCGCGCCAAGGAACTGGTATGGATCATGCTCGCCAACCGGGCCGCGCGCGGCCTGGCTTCGCTGTACGTTCAAGCCAACGAATTCGATCTGGCCAAGGCCGGCAAATTTCACGCCGAATGGACGCCGCGCGGTTGGGCCAACCCGAAGGATTCGCTCACCGGTTTCGAGCAGCTGCTGTACCTGCGGCAGCCGGGCTACGGCACGAGCTACATCACCGGCAAACTGTTGGTGGATCGGCTGATGGCCGAATATGCCCACCAACAGGAATTGGCGGGCCATGCCTTTCATTTGCGCGAATTCATGGATCGCTTCAACGGCGCCGGGATGATCCCGCCGCTGTTGATGGAAGATGAAATGATCTGCGGCGACGCGCGCCTGCCGCAATGACTCGGCGATGAGCCGCGCCTCGCCCACGACTTTCGAGCTGTCGATCGTGCTGCCGCTCGGCGTCGTCGCGAATCAACTGATGAAAGTCGAGGCGGATCTGCGCTTCCTCACTGCCAAGGCAACGGCCCATGCGGGCGAGCATCCCGGCGCCATGTCTGAGCAGGTCGCCGCCCGGCTGGAACAAATCAACGAGGCGCTGGAGGTGATCCGCGGTCTCGTCGCCGATATCGAGACCGAGGTTCAACCATCTTCTGCGAACTCCCGGCCGCAGCAGCCGCGCGCCGATCGCGAAGACTAAAAAGCCGCTCGCGCAGGCCGCGCGCCGCGCCACCCCTCAGCGCTGGCGTTTTATGTCCGATACTTGTCCAATTGTCGTATTCTCAGATGATCCCCGGCGGGCGCAGAATGCCGCTGCCTCACACAAACTCAAGGGCCATTTATGTCCTACTCAAGAACCGCGCTGCTGGTGATCGATGCCCAGCAATCGTTTGAGCATCGTCCGTATTGGGACCCGGCGGAGGCGCCGGCTTTTCTCGACCGTCTGCAGGCGCTTCTCGATGGCGCCAAGGCCCGGCAGATTCCGGTGGTGCGGATTTTTCACGTCGAGGAGTCGGGCGCATTTTCCTTGGGCTCGGGATTCGTCAAGACCATGGCCTCGTTGTCCATCGCACCGGACGCCACCTTCTACAAACATCGTCACAGCGCACTCATCGGCAGCGGCTTGCCGGTATGGCTGACGGAGCGGGGGATTCAACACCTGATCGTATCGGGGATTCGCACCGAGCAATGCTGCGAAACCACAACCCGGCATGCATCGGACTGCGGATACGAGGTCGATTTTGTCAGCGAAGCCACGCTCACCTTCGCCATGACCGATGCGCACGGACGCCGTTGGACGCCGGCCGACATCAAGGCGCGAACCGAGCTGGTGCTGGAAGGCCGTTTCGCCCGGGTGCTGACGGCTGCCGAAGCGCTGGCCGCGTTCGACCGCAAATGCAAGGAAGCGGGACGGCGGGTGGCGTGATCAGCACGGAAGCGCGCACCCTCGATGTGTGGGTGGTGTTGCCCGAACGGGTGCTGCTGCTCGACATCGCCGGCCCCATGGAGGTACTGCGCCGCGCCAACATCGAACAGAACGCTCTTAAGTTCAAGGTTCATTATGTCGGCTCGAGCGCGCGCGCCAACTCCTCCGTCGGCCTGCCGCTGGGCGACATTGCGCCCCTGCCGCATAACTTGCCTGACGGGGCGATGATCATCGTTCCTGGATCGGCTGACAAAATTGCCTTTGCCGCCGACGTGAGTCAAGCGGCGGTACGCGAGGATGAGCACGCCATCGTCGAGTGGCTAAAGGGCAGCGTGCGTCCGGGCCGCATTCTCATGACCATTTGCTCAGGCGCGTTGCTGGCCGCCCGGGCGGGACTCTTGGATGGCTACTCCTGCACCACGCATCACGCGGAATGCGGCGAGTTGGCCGCACTCGCGCCGCGCGCCAAGGTCTTGGAGAACCGCCTGTTCGTGATCGATGGGGAACGTTATACCAGTGCCGGCGTCACCGCCGGGTTGGATCTCATGCTGAACGTCGTCAGCTCTCTCGCCGGGCACGCCTGTGCGCTCGCCATCGCACGGCATCTGGTCTTGTACCTGCGCCGCGAGGGCGCCGATCCGCAAATCTCGCCGTGGCTCGCCGGCCGCAATCATCTGCATCCGGCGGTGCATCGCGTCCAGGACGCGATCCTGGCGGACCCGGCCGCAAATTGGACCCTCACGCGCCTCGCCAAGCTTGCCAATACCAGCTCGCGGCACCTGTCGCGCCTATTCAATGAGCACGCGGGGATGAATCTCGCCACCTACATCAACAGTCTGCGGGTGGCGCTCGCTCACCGGCTGCTCACCAGCAGCCGTTTGGACATGGAACGCGTCGCGGAACGCAGCGGCTTCGCCTCCTCTCGGCAGCTGCGGCGCGCCTGGCGGCGCTCCTACGACACGCCGCCGGCCGCGTTGCGCAGCCACTAGCGCCGCGAGGTGGCGCACGGGCGCAGCGGCTAATGAGCCGCGGCGCGCAGGGCCGACAAGTACTGCATGCGGACGGCGTTGATGTCCTCCGACCAGGCGGCCGGCCAGGCGGAATTGATGACCACCACCAAATGCTCTTGCGGAAACATGGTCAAGGTCTGCCCGAAGATTCCCTCGGCCTCGTAGCCGCCGGGAATGATCCACCAGAAATAGCCATAGGGCGGCTTGGTGACATGTTGCGAGGTGGCGTCCTCGACCCAGCCGGCAGGCACCACCGGGTGTCCCGCCGCCTTGCCGTGATCCAACATGAATTGCCCGACGCGGCCGTAGTCGCGCAAGGTCATGCTCACGCAGCAGCCGCCGCGTTCGTGACCGGCAACGTCTTCCACCCAGATCCCATCCTGTTCCATGCCATAAGGTTGCCAGATCTTTTCCGATAAATACTGCGCCAGCGGCTCGCCGACGGCATTGGAAAGCAAGATTCCGGCCAGATCGGTCTCGCCGGTCTTGTAAACGAACTCGGTCCCCGGCGTCGCCGCGCGCGGCAGCCGGCGCATGTAGCTGACGACGGGATTGACGCCCGGTTCCAGCATGCTCATCCCCACCTTGGCCACGTCCGAATTAGGATCGGTATAGCTCTCGTTCCACTTGACTCCGGAGGTCATGGTGAGAAGTTCGCGCACCGTCACGCCTTCATAGGCGCTGCCGCGCAATTCAGGAATATAGAGTGTGACCGCGTCATCAAGGCTTTTTATCTTGCCGTCTTTCAGCGCCGCGCCGATGAGGGTTGAGGTCAGGGACTTCGCCACCGAAAACGAGGTCCAGCGATCCGCAGCCCGGCGGCCCAATCCATAGCGCTCGAGCACAATCTTGCCATTTTTGATGACCAGGACGCCCGAGGCGCGAAACTCGCGCATATAGCTCTCGGTGTTGTAAGTCTTGCCGCCGACGCGGAACTCGGGGTCGATTTGCACCCCGAGCGGCAGCGGGTGAACGGTTTTGCCGCGCTTGAACACTCGGACGGGAGCGAGCTTCTCCATGTTTCGATAGCCCCAGGCCTGCTGCTCGGGCGTCCAGGTGAGAATCGAGGCGCCGGGCGGGAACGCAGGCGGCGCGGGCGAGCTATTCGCCGCCGCACCCAAAGCGGCTCCGCTGAAAAGCCACGCAAAGCCGATCGCCGGAAGGATTCTTCTATTTATATTTATCATTGCCTGCTCGCGGGAAGGAAGGCGGTTCGCACCACCTTAGCGCACCCGACGGGCAATTAGTAAATCTGATGCGGCGGTGGGGATCCTTCCGGGCGCGGCTCGTCGTTGTTGCCGATGTGCCCAAAGCCGCTCTTGTTTTTGTGCTCGGCTTCTTCCGCCGGTTTGCGCGGCGGCGGCTTGGGCACATCCTTCGACGGCTGGTCCGGGTCGCCGCCCGGGGTGGGGGGTTGATCGCTCGTAGTCCTCGGGTCATCGATTTGCATGTTTTGGACCCTATCTCGAGCGCAAACGGCTGTCTGTCTGGACAACTAAGGCGGTCCACGCCAGTGATCTCCTACGCGGCGACTCAGCAAGATCCGTTGCTTTTTTGTACACAAGAGATTTGATCAGTGCCCCGCGGCGCGGCAGCGGGGTGAGAAATCCCGGCGGCCTCGGACGCGATGGGCGGCAGCCAGCTGATATACCAAGGCGCAGTCCCGCACGGCGGGCGGAGGCCGCCTTGCAGCAACGCGCCTCGGCGGGCTGATTGCAGGCGTGCGCCGGATCAGTAATTATGTGATTAAACAGTGGGTTGCGCCAATATTTCGCTCGTTGGCGAAGGCGCGCTTCGCGACAGAGCATGAACACAGAGGCGGTGATTCATTGCGGGGCAAAGCGGCTGCATCGACGCAGAGTGGGGCGGCTCGAGCGCAGAGCGTCGAAAAATAACTGTTCGGGTCTTCGTCGGATGGCTTCCCATTCATGAAATGGCGTGTTGTAATCAACGCACAAGTCGCTTCTGCCGCGTTGAATGAACGACGGGCACGAAGTCCGCAGTCATTGGGATCGTTTCTTTACCTAAGGGAGAGAAGAATGGGGAATACTAAACTGCAGTATGCAGTGCGCGCCGTATTGGCCGCAGCCGCCGCATCGGCGGCCGGCGCACCGGCATACGCACAAACTGCTCCAGCCGCGGCGAATGACACCGCATTGCAAGAAGTGGTCGTCACCGGATCGCGCCTCGCGATTTCACCGAACGACGTTTCAATCAGCCCGGTCACCAGTTTGGACCAACTCGACATTCAGAAGTCGGGTTTGGTGCGCACCGAGGATTTGCTGAACAATTTGCCTCAGGTCGTCGCTGAACAAAGCGGCGGCACCTCGATCAGTTCCAACGGCACCGCGACGGTGAGCTTGCGCGGCTTGGGCTCGCAGCGAACCTTGGTGCTGGTGAACGGCACGCGCTTGGCGCCCGGCGCAGGCTTGGGCACCACCACGACCAGCAGCGCGGATATCAATCAGATCCCCGCCGACTTGATCGAGCGCGTCGACGTGCTGACCGGCGGTGCCTCCGCCGTGTACGGTGCCGACGCCGTCGCCGGCGTGGTCAACTTCGTGCTGAACACCCACTTCGAAGGCGTCCGGATCGATTCGAACTACGGCTTCAGCCGCTATAACAATGACCATTCCGATTTGCTGACCAAACTGGCCGCAGCCCATGATCCGCTGCCGCAAAGCACGGTGGACGCCGGCTTCAACAAGGACGTGTCCTTCCTCGCGGGTTCGAACTTCGCGGATGGCAAAGGCAACGCCACGGTGTATGCGACCTATCTGCGAACCTCGCCCGCGGTGGGCTACCAGTACGACTACGCCGGCTGCAGCTTGAACACACCCAGCACGCTGCCCGGCCCCGGCGGCTTGCATTGCGGCGGTTCGGGAACACCGGCCACCGGCCGCTTCGCGGTCTACGGACAGGTGACTCCGACCAGCCCGTTCGAGCCGCAGACGACCGCATCCGCCTACGCCATCGACCCGACCACCGGCGCTTTTCGGCCGTACGTCAGTGCGACCGACAGCTACAACTACGGCGGCTTGAGCTTCCTGCAGCGCGCGGCGGAACGCTACACGGCCGGTTCGTTCTTGACTTACGACATCAACGACAACACCAACGTGTATTCGGATTTCATGTATGCGCGCAACAGCTCCGAGGCCAATTACGGTCCCAGCGGTTTGTTCAGCTACACCGCGGCGACCATCAGCTGCGCCAATCCCCTGCTGACGGCGCCGGAAGTGGCGACCTTGTGCGCACCGAACGTGGTTGCCGCCAACCAGATCGCTTTCCCCCAGAACGCCGGCACCAACAACATCCAGTTGTATGTGGGTCGGCGCGCCGTGGAAAACGGGCCGCGCGAGGACAATTACCTGTCCAATTCTTTCCGCGAGACCTTGGGCGTGAAGGGAAAATGGATCGAAGGCCTGTCGTACGATCTGTACGGCCAGGTCGGCATCAATACGATGCACGACTCGCAGGGCAATTACATCAACACCACCAGTGCGCTCAACGCGCTCAACGTGGTCACCGATCCTGCGACCGGACAACCCGCCTGCGTGGCGGCACTCAACGGCACCTCTCCCACGTGCGTGCCCTGGAACATCTTCCAGAAGGGCGGTGTGACGCCGGCCGCGATCGCGTACATCGACGTTCCGTCGACTTACTCGATCACCACCCAGGAGTTCATCGTTGACGGTTCGGTCACGGCGGACTTGGAAAAAATGGGCATGAAGCTGCCCACCGCATCGTCGGGCCCGAGCATCAATCTGGGCGCCGAGTATCGCTCGGAAAGCTACATCCTGGATCCGGACTACGTCTTTGCGAACGGCTTGAACTCCGGCGGCAATGGCGCGCAGTCGGCCATCAACGGCGGATTCCATGTCTCGGAAATCTTCACCGAGGCGCGCTTGCCGATCTTGAACGATCTGCCGGCCGCGTACGACCTCTCCCTCGATGCCGGCTATCGCTACTCCAAGTACACCTCGGGGTTCACTACCAACACCTATAAATTCGGCGTCGAATACGCGCCGCTGCGGGACATAAAGCTTCGCGCCGGCTACAACCGCGCGGTGCGCGCGCCCAGCGTGGGTGACTTGTTCGCGCCGGCGGTCATCGGCGCAGGCGGCACGGCCGATCCCTGCTGGGGACCGGTGGTCGGCGGCACGGGCGGCACCACGGGTACCATCCAGGGCCACGACTTTGCGTACTGCGCCCGGACCGGTGTCACCGCGGCGGAGTGGGGCAATATCACCACCAATCCGGCGGCGCAAATCAACACGTCGCTGGGCGGAAACATCGCTTTGAAGCCGGAAATCGCCGATACCTTCACCTACGGCTTTATCTTCCAACCCACGTTCGTGCCCAACCTGGTCGCGTCGCTGGATTTCTACTACATCCGCATCAAGAACACGATCGAGTCCTTGAGTTCGAACACGATCGTCAATAATTGCGGTCAGAGCGGAATTGGTTGCGACTTGATCCACCGCGGCCCGGGCACCGGCTCGCTTTGGTTCAACAACAACGATTTCGTGACGGCGACCGAGCAGAATATCGGCACCATCAGCACCAAGGGCATCGACTTGGAGTCGCGCTACTCGGTCGATATCGGCTACGGCAAGTTGGGATTCCAGTTGTTGGGCACGCGAGTGCTGAACTTCTATACGGCGCCGGTTGCCGGCGGTCCAGCCTACAACTGCGCCGGGTACTGGGGCACGACTTGCTTCGCTCCGACACCCCATTGGCGACATGTGCTCAATACCGATTGGCAGGCGCCGTGGGCGGGCCTGGATCTGTCGGTGCGCTGGCGCTACATCGGTCCGTCGCAGACCGACCATTCCAGCCAGGATCCGCAGCTGGCATCGACGTACTTCTTGCCGACCGCGCACATCGGCGGTTACTCGTACCTCGATCTGTCGCTGGAAGCGCCGATCGCCTCCACGGGAATCGACCTTCGCGTCGGTGTGAACAACTTGACCGGCAAGGCGCCGCCGATCATCCCGAGCGGCAGCTACACGGAATGCCCCAACACCTCATGCAACGACAACACCTGGGTTGGCACGTATGACACGATGGGCCGTTACCTGTATGCGCATATCCAAGTGAAGTTCTGATCGAAGGGAAGTAAAAATCTCTGTGGATAAACTGCGGCGGGCCTAAAAAACCCGCCGCTTTTTTTCGCTCTCGATATTCAACCGAAACGCGGGTAGCCGTTGATCAAGTCCTGGAGCGAGGCGCGCAGCGGATCGAGCCAGGGCTCGAAATTGCGCCATTGTTCCAGCCCGGCGGTGTAGATCGGGCGGCGCACCTGTTCCGAGCTGATGGTCTGCGCGACGCGGCGATTTTCGTAGAACCGCAGACACTGATCCTCGAACGGCAAACGGCAGTATTCCAGCAGCCGGCGCACCTCGTTTTCGGTGTCGGTGACCAACCGCTCATAATGCAGGCGATACACCCGGCCGGGCAGTTGCGCGTCGATGAACTCCATGAGTTCCGCGTAGTCCCGGTAATACTGACCCAGCTCACGGAGGTCGTAGGCGAAATTCATGCCGGGATTGAAAAGCTGCTTGTAGCAGGCAAAACCCGATGCCATCGGATGACGCCGCGAATCGATGATGGCCGCCTGCGGAAACATCAGATGAATGAGGCCAATGTTGGCAAAGTTGGCGTGCATTTTGTCGACGAAACGCGGCCGGCCGAGCGGCCGGTGTTTTTGGGCGCTGGCAAGATAGCGCGCCGCCAATGCCTCGAGCTGCTGCGCGCCGAGCGCCGCCAAGTTCTCCGGATAGCGCGCCGCCGTTTCCGGCGGCCCGGCCAGCTCGCGCGCGATGGTCGGCAGGTAGGGGAGCTCGCGCGTGCCCTCGACGGCCGAGTGACTCGCCAAAATCTGTTCGAGCAGCGTGGAACCGGAGCGCGGCAGGCCCACGATGAATATCGGATCGGCCGCCGGCCGTCCCCACTGGGCGCGGTCGGCAAAAAAGCGGCGGGTAAATGTCGCTTTGAAGCGCTGCACGAATGCCGTCGTGGCTTTTGGATCGTAGTCGAACGCGGCGCGCGCCAGGCGATTGCCGCGCGCATAATGTTCGAACGCCGCCGAAAATTCATCTTGGGCCTCGAGCGCGCGCCCGAGGCTGAACTCCAAGCCCGTGGCGTCGGGACCCACCGGCGGTATAAGCGCGAGCTGGCGCTGCATGGCTTCAATTTCGGCCGGCGCAAAACGGAAGGTCTCGAAATTTGAGAGCGCCCAATACGCCATGCCGTGCGCGGGACGAACCTCGATGGCGCGCCGGTAGGACTCGATGGCCTCGCGCGTGCGGCCCAGGTAGCGCTGCTGATTTCCGGCGAGCAACCACAGATCGGGATCGTCCGGATGGTCCGCAGTCAGCTGTGTGACCAGCGAGAGTCCTTCGGCGTGGCGCTCGGCCAATTGCAGCGCCAGGACTTTGAGGATTCCATAGGCGTTGTTGCCGGGTTCGACCGCCAGCAGCCGCTCGATCAAGGGCAGGGCTTCTTCGGTACGTCCCTGCCGGATCAACAGACGAGCCAGCTGTTCGCGCGCCGCACCGTCACAGTCCGCGCGCCGCAGCACCTCGTTGAGCGCCGCTGCTTCGGCCAGATCATCGCCGTGGCGCAGCGCGATGGCGGCCAACAGGGTGAAAGCGGCCACTTCGTTGGTGCCATCGCGTAAGCGGCGCCGCACCAGTGCTTCCGCGGTGTCCAAGCGGCCTTGATCGAAGGCGGCATAGGCTTCCGCAAGATCCGGCGGATCGATCGCGAGCCGCCGGTAGCGGGCGTAGGCGGAATCGGCCGCGGCGGTCTCGCCCGCCTGAAGCCGCAGTTCCGAAAGTTCGCGCCAAGCCTCGGCGAGACTGGAGTCAAGTTCGAGCGCGCGTTCCAGCGCATCTTTGGCGGGGCCGGCGCGGCCGGCGGCGGCATAGGTGCGGCCGAGCTCCAGCTGCAACAGCGCCGAGGTGGGCTGGCCACCGGCGAGGGCCTCGATGATGCCGAGCGCGCCGGACGAGTTCCCCAGCCGCCGGCATGCCGTGGTCAACAGCAGAGTTGCGGCATCGTGCCCAGGATGCATCGCCAGCACGCTGCTGGCTTGGCGTGCCGCGGCAGCCGGATCGGTCTCGAGCAACATCGATGCACGCATGAGCTCGAGGTCAGCGGAGGCGCTCAATGTCAAATTCTCCTGAAATTAACCGTGCTTAGGAGGGTGTTATACAATGACGCGGTGAATTCCGCTGCCCCTGCGCCGCTCGATGAAGCGACGATCATTCGCGCATTGCAAGCTTCCAAGGCCGAAGAGGCTGCCGGCCGCATGCCGGAATCGGACCGCTTGCTGGCCGGTGTGGCGCAGCGCGCGCCGAACCACCCCGCCGTGCTCAACGAACTGGGGGTGCGCATGCTGGCGCGCGGCGCCGCCGATCAAGCGCAGCTTCTGTTCAGCCGTGCGGCGATTGCGAATCCCAATCAACCCTCGATCTGGGCCAATCTTGCCAGCAGCCTCAAGGCGCTCGGCCGGCGTTTGGAGGAGTTCGATGCCATCGAAAAGGCCCTCGCGCTCGAGCCGCGGCATCTGTCGGCGCTCTTGCAGAAGGCCGACTATTTCGAGCAGACCGGCGATCCGCGCAATGCCGCGCAGGCCTATCAAGCCGCGCTCGATTCGCTGCCGGCCGGCGTACCCGTCCCGCCGCACTTGAAGTCCGCCTTCGAAGTAGCGAAAACCAAGGTCGACGCCGATCGGGCGGCGTTGGCCGCGGCGCTCGAAAAGCCGCTGGCGGCGATTCGCGAGCGTCACGGCGGGCAGGCGCAGCATCGCGTCGACGCCTGTTTGGACATCTTGATGGGCAAGCGCCGGGTATACCACGCCCAGCCGACCTGGATGTACTTCCCTGAATTGCCGGCGATCGATTTTTTCGACCGCTCCTTGTTTCCTTGGCTCCCGGCGCTCGAAGCGGCAAGCCCGCAGATGCGAACCGAACTGCTGCGGGTCCTGGTCGCGGATCGCGAAGGCCTGCAGCCTTACATCGATTTTCCCGACGGGCTGCCCATCGATCAGTTCAAGGAGTTGAACCGTTCGCGCAAGTGGAGCGCCTACTTTCTGTGGAACCAGAGCCAGCCGAACGCGGGCCACATCGCACGCTGCCCCGTGACCGCGCAAACCTTGGAAGAGGTGGTGCCGCGCTGCCGCGTCGCGGGCCGGGCGCCCACCGCCTTCTTTTCGATTCTCGATCCCAACACCCGGATCCCGGCGCACACCGGCATCACCAATACGCGCTGTACTGTGCATCTGCCGCTGGTCGTGCCGCCGAATTGCGGCTTTCGCGTCGGCTCGACGACGCGTGAATGGGTGCAGGACGAAGCCTGGGTGTTCGACGATACCATCGAGCACGAAGCCTGGAACCTGTCGGATACGCCGCGCGCCATACTGATCTTCGACATCTGGAATCCGCTGCTCACCGCGGCGGAGCGGGACATGATTCAAACCGCCACGGAAGTCTACGGTCAGCACTATTCGCAGCGTCCGGTCAACGGCACGTGAAGCGTTTCGTGGTCGGCGCTGTAATGATGGCGATCGCCGCCGCAGCGGCGGCCGCGCCCAGCAACAAGGACATGGCGCGCTGCGCGGCCATCTCGGCACCGGACTCGCGCCTCGCCTGCTACGACGCGCTGGCGCACCGCCCGCCCGATGCGCCGAGCGTTGCCGTCAACGGCACAGCGGCGCCCAGTCCCGCGCCCACACCCCCGCCCGCACGGGCGATCGTGCCCGCGGCGCCTGCCGCCGTAGTGGCTGCGCCCGCCTCGGCGGCGGCTCAAGCACCGGCCTCCGCGGCGGCGATGGCGGCCGCCGATCCGAAAAACTTCGGCCTCACCCCGGCGCAACAGCACACCACCGATCTGGGACCGAAATCCATTGCGGCGACCATCTCCATCGTGAGTTCAGATCAGAATGGACGCACGTTGGTGGTGCTCGACAACGGCGAAACCTGGACGGTGATGGACAATGACGGGCGCTTGAGTTCAGGCGATGCCGTCACGATCAGGCACGCCTCGCTCGGCTCCTTCCTCATGTTGACGCGCTCGAATCACTCCTACCGGGTGCGCCGGATAAAATAGCGCTTCACGCGTAACCCAAACGCTCAATCCATGGTGCGAGCGCCGTCAGCGCAGGCTTCAAGTGCGGCTCGTAGTGGCGCCACTGCGCCGTGGCGGACCTGACCAGTCCTTGGGCGAGTTGCGCGGTGCTCGGCGTGGCATGCTCGCGGGCCTGAACCCGCTGTGCGAACTCGCCCATGCTCGCCATCCAATCGAGCGACAAGTAGTCGCAAATACCGCGCATCTCCTGCTCGAAGTTTTCAATCAGCCGTTCATAGCGCACCTCGTGCCAATCGAGCCCGAGGCCGCGCTTGACGGTGTACGCAAACTCCATGACCGCGTCGTAGAAGGCCGCGGCGCCGGGCAGAGTCAGGAATTCGTACATCGACGGATTCATCTGAAAACGGCGTCTGAAGCAGCTCAAAATCACATCGCGTGGATCGCGGATGGCGAACAGAATTTTCGCCTGCGGGAACAGCTTGGCGATCAAGGGCAACTTCAGGCTGTTCAGAGGATGTTTGTCGAGGAATACCTTGCCCGCGACATCGATGCCGGCAGCGCGCACGCCGCGCCAGTAGGCCTCGCGCAAGGCGTCCAAGGCGGCCTCGTCGGCGCGCATCAAGGCCTGGAAATTCACCGGCTCGCGCATGAAGGCAAGCACGCCGTCGGTCAGCAACTCATGCTCCTCGAGACTCACCACGCGCGGATTGCCATCCAGTACGACCTCCACCAAGGTGGTGCCGGTGCGGGGAAAACCCAGCAGAAAGGCGTGGCCCGCGGCTGCGGAGGAAGGCGCCGCGCGGGATGGCGGCGCCTCGGGAGCCCCTGCGGCTTTGAGCACCTTCGCCGCGGGAGCGAGCGAGCGTGCATAGCCCAGGAGGTTCGACGCGGCAAACCGCTGATGAATTTGTCGCAGAGACTGGTTGCAGGTGCTGTACGCCTCGAAGGCCTCAGCGTAGCGGCCGGTGGCGTCGAACACATCGCCCAGCAGGCCGGTGGCGCGCGCCCGATCCGCGGCCCCGGCGCGCGAATCATTGATCAACTGGCGCAGCCGCCTTTCGGCGGACGCGGGATTGGCCTCAGCCAAATCCGCGGCAGCCAGGGATAGGACGGCATCGGGAAATCCCGGCGCTGCCGCCAACGTCAAATCCGCCCAGCGGCGCGCTTCCGCGTGTTGCCCGCGGTGCGTGGCGATCGAAGCAAGCGCCGCGGTCGCGGAAAAATTATTCGGTTCGAGTTCGAAGGCACGCAGCTGGCTCTGCCTGGCGGCGCCCAGGGAACCGAGCGCCATGAGCGCATTGCCGCGGTTGACATGGGCAAATGCCAGCTCCGCATGCTGTTTCAGCAATTCATCAATATGGTAAAGAGCTTCGGCGGGCCGATCGAGACGTTGCAGACACAGTGCAAGGGCATTGCGCGCGCCGACATCGTTCGGCGCGATGCCCACGGCGCGTTCCAGCAAGCCGAGCGCCTCGAGGTACTTGCCTTCTTGCTCGAGGCGCGTCGCCGCGATATTCAACAGCATGGGATGCTCGAACCCGGAAGCGAGAGTTGCTTCGGCGAGGGCCGCCGCGGCCGTAAAATCGCGGTTTTGCGCCAGGCGCAGCACCGTGCGCAGGGTTTCTAAGTCGGATTCAAGATTTCGAGCCATGGTGTGCCGGCATTAGTTTGTGCCCAAGGCTACCGGAATCGGCCGGATATGGGAAAATCGGCAATTACTCGCGGCCGAGGTGATCTTGAGCGAAGTTTCCGAAGCGATGGGCATTGCCGCGCAATTGCGCCGCCAGAACAAGACCGCCGAGGCGATGGCGGCATATGGGGCGATTCTCACCCGCTGGCCGAAATTCGCCGACGCTTGGTACAACCTGGCGATCCTGCAGCGCGAAACCGCTCGCTTCGAAGATGCGCTCGATTCCTACCAGCGGGCGCTCGCCGCCGGCATCTCGCGTCCTGAAGAAGTGCATTTGAATCGCAGCGTCATCTACAGCGATTTCCTGCGCGATCACGCCGCGGCGGCTGCGGAACTTCAACACGCCCTCACGCTCAATCCCGGCTATACGCACGCGCTGCTGAATCTGGCGATTTTATACGAGGATTTGGGCAAGCGCGCCGAGGCCAGTTCTTTGTATGCGCGCATCCTGGCCATCGACCCCAAGAGTTTCGAGGCGTTGGCGCGTTTCGCCAATCTGCAACCGGCGGACAGCGTCGATGCGGCGCTCATCGAGCGTCTGCAAACCGCGTTGAGCGAGGCCTCGGTCTGGGGCGATCGTGCCAGCCTGGGGTTTGCGCTGGGCCGGCTGCTCGACGCCAAGGCGCGCTACCCGGAGGCATTCGCGGCCTATACGGCGGCCAATGCGGCGAGCTTTGCGAGCGCCGGACCGCGGCTGCTTCCCTATGATCGCGCAGAGCTCAGCGCATATGTCGACCGCTTGATCGCCGAAGGCACACCGCGCGCCCGCGCGCATACTCTCGACCTGACGCCGCGGCCAATCTTCATCGTCGGGATGTTTCGCTCCGGATCCACGCTGACCGAACAGTTGCTCGCCGGGGTCCCCGGCGTCGCCGCGGGCGGCGAGATCAATTTTCTGCCGCAACTGATCAATACCGAGCTGGTGCCTTTTTTCGACTCCCTGGCGGCGATGACCGCTGAACGGCTGGACGGCATCGCGGCGCGCTATCGTGCCGAATTGCTGCGTGCCTCGGCCGGGGCATCCTTCGTGACCGACAAGCGCCTCGATAACTTCCTCTACGTCGGATTCATCAAGCGTCTGTTTCCGGACGCCAAGATCGTGCATACGACGCGCGATCCCTTGGACAACTGTCTGTCCATTTTCTTTCTGCACCTGGAACAACAGATGAGTTATGCGTTGAACATCCAGGACATCGGGCACTTCTATCGTGAGTATCGACGCCTGATGGCGCATTGGAACGCCGAATTCGCCGGCGAGATCTTCGAATTCAACTACGATGCGCTGGTGAAGGATCCGGAGCCGCAATTCAAGGCCTTGTGCGAGTTTCTGGGGTTGGCGTGGCCCGGGCAGGTGCCCAAGGTCGCAGCGCGCAGTGCCGCCATCAGGACGGCCAGCGGTTGGCAGGTGCGCGAACCGCTCTACAATTCTTCCTCGGGCCGCTCGCGCCACTACCTCGAGCAGTTGACGCAATTGCGGCAGGAGCTGGCGGAATTTCTATGAGCAGCGTGCTCTCGAGCGTCGTGCCCATTCTCGCAACCCCGCTCGGTCAGGCGGCGATCCCGGGTGCGCAGGAGTTGAATCCTGCTTTGCGCGAGCTGTTCGTGCAGCGCGCAGCCGCCGATCGCCGGCCCGCCCTCAATGCGCTGCGCTACTGCAGCACCGATGATTTCATGGAATGGCCGGAATTGCCGGCGCGCCGGCTGTCGGAGGGAATCGCGCGCGCCGTTTGCTCGCTGGTGAGCGAGGTGAGCGATTTGAACGAGGCCCAGCTGCGGGCCTGCCGCTTGGAGATGCGCGCCTGGTTCACCATCGTGCGCACCAATGGGTCGGTGCCCGCGGCAAACTATCCCCTGAGCGCTTGGTGCGCCATTTATTGCGTGGCCGCGCCGCCGCCCGTCGCGGACCGGCCTGACAGCGGCGTCGTGCGCCTGTACGAATCGCGCTTGGGCTCGAGTTTTCAAGATGCAAGCAACTCGGCGCTGCGGATACCCTATTCGCAGTCGCACTATGCCTGGCGCCCGGAGGCGGGGAGACTGGTGATTTTCCCGGCATCGCTCACCCATGAGGTCGCCTTGCTGCGTGCCGCGGGCGAATTGGTGTTGGTCACCGCCCGTTGCCGCTTTACCGCACCGGGCCAGCAAGGCTTTTCCCGATGGTAGCCGGCGCGCTGTCGGTGCGGCCGCTGTTCGCAACGCCCTTCGGCGAGATGCGGCTGCCGAATTGCGAACGCCTCAATCGCGAACTCACCGCGCTGTTTCTGCAGCGCGAAACCGACGAGCATCGAAATCCCACGCCGAGCCACGTACCTCAAACCGAGACTTTCGAAAGCCGCTTCAATCTGTTCCGCTGGCCCGAAAGCTGCGTGCAGGAACTGCGCAATTTCATGCTGAACGCGGTGGCGCAGATGGTGATCGAGACCACATCGCTGAAGCCGCAGGATATCGCCAGGCTCAGCTTTCAAAATCACACCTGGTTTCATATCTCGCGCTACGCGGGATCCTTCATCGCGCACAATCACCCGCTGGCCTCGTGGTCCGGCGTGTACTGCGTGCGCGCCGGCGAAAGCGTCGCGCAACACCCCGACAGCGGCGTGCTGCGATTTTTCGATGTCAGGCAGGGCGCCAATGCGTATCTGGATCCCGCGAACGCAACCTTGCAGCGCGCCTATGCCTTGGCTCCGGTGGAATTCAAACTCGAAGCAGGACAGCTGGTGATTTTTCCTTCGTATGTTTTCCACGAAGTCACGCCTTTCTACGGCAGCGACACGCGCATTACCGTCGCCTCCAACTGCTGGTTCGCCTAGGCGGAATCCGATGAATTTCCCAACAACCGCCGCGCCGGCCGCCTCCAGCAGCCTCCTGTTGAGCGTTGCGCGCCAGGCCATGACGAACAATGGCCTGCTGCCGGATTTTGGCGCCGCGGCCTTGCGGCAGCTCGCATCGATCAGCGCAGCGGCGCGCGAGGCCGCTCCCGACATCCGCGATATGCGCCATCTCCTATGGGCGTCGATCGACAACGACAACTCGCGCGATCTCGATCAACTCAGCGTCGCCGACTCCGGTTCGGGCGCGCTCAGGATCTTGGTGGCGATCGCCGATGTGGATGCCGTGGTCAAGCCGGGCTCGCCCATCGACGATCATGCGCGCATCAATACGACCTCGGTCTACACCCCGGCGGCGATTTTTTCCATGTTGCCGGAGAAGCTCTCCACCGACCTGACCTCGCTGGGCGAAAGCCAGGAACGGCTGGCACTGGTCTGCGACATGACGATCGATGCGGCGGGTGCCGTGGCGCAGTCGGAGTTGTATCGCGCCTGGGTGCTCAATCGCGCCAAGCTGGCATACAACGCGGTGGGAGCATGGCTGGCGGGCAGCGGGCCGATGCCGCCGGGCGTCGCGGCGGTGGCCGGCATGGACCAGCAGCTTCGCACCCAGGATAAAGCGGCGCAAGCGCTGCGCACGGTGCGCCGGGCCCGCGGCGCGCTCGACCTGGAGACCATCGAAACTCAACCGGTGTTCAGCGCGGGTGTGTTGAGCGATCTTGCTCCCGATGAGCCGAACCGCGCCAAGCAATTGATCGAGGAGTTCATGGTGGCCGCCAATGGGGCGACCGCGCAGTATCTCGAATCCCGCGGCTTCAGCGCGCTGCGCCGGGTGTTGCGCGAGCCGAAGCGCTGGGACCGCATCGTCGCGTTGGCGGCGAACTTGGGAGAGAACCTCCCCGGCGAGCCGAGCGCGACCGCGCTGAACGCCTTTCTCGCCAGGCGCCGGCAAGAGGCCCCGGACCTCTACCCCGACCTGTCGCTGTCGGTGATCAAGCTCTTGGGGTCCGGCGAATACGTCCTGGAAAAACCCGGGCAGGCCGTCGCGGGCCATTTCGGCCTGGCCGTGCTCGATTACACCCATTCCACGGCGCCCAACCGGCGTTTCCCCGATCTCATCACGCAGCGGCTGCTCAAGGCGGCGCTGAGCGGCAACGACTCTCCCTACAGCGATGCGCAACTTCAGGATCTGGCGGCGCATTGCACTCTGCAGGAACACAACGCGGCAAAGGTTGAACGCGCCGTGAACAAATCGGCCGCCGCCTCCTTGCTGGCCTCGCGCATCGGCGCGAAGTTCGACGCCCTGGTCACCGGCGCTTCGCAAAAAGGCACCTGGGTGCGCATTTCCTCGCCCACCACCGAAGGCAAAGTGGTCAAGGGATTCGAAGGCTTGGACGTGGGGGACCGCGTGCGCGTGGTGCTGCTGCACACCGACGTCGCGCGCGGTTTCATCGACTTTGCGAGAATTTAGCCAAACATGAAAAATCACGAAACGCAAGAATCATTGGCGTACCTCGATGCGGATTTTCTCGCGAGCGACGACGCGCGGCCGCTGCGCATCATCTCCGAATACTTGAATCCGCTGCGCCGCCTGCGGTTGCAGCACGTGCACGACACCATTGTGTTCTTCGGTTCCGCGCGCTTGACGGCTGAAGGTCCGTTGGGCCGCTATTACACCGAGGCGCGCGAACTCGCGCGGCTGCTCACCCTGTGGTCGCAATCCCTGGCGCAGCATGTACACCGCTTTGTCATCTGCTCCGGCGGCGGCGGAGGCATCATGGAAGCGGCAAATCGGGGAGCGCATGATGCCGGCGGCCGCACGATGGGCCTCAATATCAGCCTGCCGCACGAACAGGCGCCCAATCCTTACGTCAGCAGCGGACTGTTGTTCAAGTTTCGCTATTTCTTCATGCGAAAACTCTGGTTTGCCCATCTCGCGCGCGCCATGGTTGCCTTCCCGGGCGGCTTCGGAACCATGGACGAACTGATGGAAGTGCTGACGCTGGCGCAAACGCGCAAGCTCGATCGCAAATTGCCGATCATCCTGTACGGCTCGAGCTATTGGAACGAGATCATCAATTTCGAAGCGCTGGTCCGCCACGGCGTGATCAGACGCGAGGATCTAAGCCTGTTCGCCTTTGCCGATGACCCAGCCAGCGCGCTCGAGCTGCTGAAGGGTGCCCTCGACGTGGCGCCGGCCGAGATCACGCCCGCATTTGCGCCTTCTCGCTGTCGCGAGACGCCCTAAGCGCCGCTGACGTGGCAATGCGCCACGAATTGGCGCAAGGGTTCGGACAGCACCTTGCTCTCGTGACGGATCATCAAAAAATTTCGCGTCAGGCGCGGCAGCGCGGTTGCCAGCACGCTCAAACGCTTGGCGGCCAGAAGATCGCGCACCACCGAGCGCGACAAGCAGCTGATCCCCAAGCCCTCGGCCACGGAGTTCTTGATCGCTTCGGAACTGCCGAGCGTCATCGAAGCGCGGATATCGACCAGATGCGGCAACAGCGCTTGCTCCACCGTCTCGCGCGTGCCCGATCCTGCTTCCCGCAGCAACCACTGAGCCTGAGCAAGTTCCTTGATCTGAAGCTTGCGCCGCCGCGCGGCCTTCGCCAGCGGATGAGCGGGCGAGGCGACGATCACCAGTTCGTCCTGCAGCCAGGGAACGACAATGATGTGCTGCGCGTGACAGGGCCCCTCGATGAATCCGACATCGGTTGCGAAGTCGCGCACCGCGGTGACGGCATCGAGCGTATTGCCGATCTGCAGCTCGAGGCGGGCGCGCGGCACGCGTTGCTTGAAGCGCGCCAGCAGCGCCGGCAAAATGTAATTGCCAATCGTGGTGCTGGCAAAAATATGCAGCTCGACGGGCAGGGCTTGGCTGTTCGCGAGGAAAGCGGTTTCCAGATTGCGCGCTCCGTCGAGAACCGCGAGCGCCATCGGCAGCAAGGCGCGGCCATTGTCGTTGAGCAGCAGCCTCTTGCCCACGCGGTCGAAGAAGCGCGCGCCCAGCGCGCTTTCCAGCTCCTTGAGCGCGGCGCTCGCGGCGGATTGCGACAGCGGAACGGACAGGGCCGCGGCCGTCGTGCTGCCGCTCAGTGCGATGGCGCGAAATATCTGCAATTGCCGCAGGCTCACCCGCATTTACGCTTCCATTAAGTCATGCAATGGGTTGATTATAGACAAACAATCGATTTAACGAATAGATAAAATGCGCGCATAGTACGGCGGCGCGATGCAGCGCGGGGCGGGGTTTTTATGCAGGCAGCGGCGAATTCCGTGGCGCTGGCGGCAAAGCCGGGGAGTCCGCACGGCCGACGATTGATGAGTGTGCTGCCGGGCGTCGCGCTGACCGGTGCCATCGCGATCCTCGCCACCGAACTCGCGAAAAGCTCCTGGATGCAGGGTAACGGGATCAGCGCGCTGACCTTGGCCATTGTGGGCGGCATGATCGCCGGCAACACTTTCTATCCGCGCATTTCGAATTACAGTGCCCACGGCGTGGCCTTCTCCAAGCAGATCCTGCTGCGCTTGGGGATTATCCTGTTCGGCTTGCGCCTGACCTTTCAAGACATTCGGCAGGTGGGCGTGACCGGCGTCATGATCGATGCCATCGTCTTGAGCAGCACCTTCTGCCTGGCGTGCTGGGCCGGCACGCGCTACTTTGGTTTGAATCGCCGCACGGCGATGCTCATTGGAGCCGGCAGTTCGATCTGCGGTGCGGCTGCGGTGATGGCGACCGAGCCGGTGGTGCGGGGCCGGGCGGAGGAAGTCTGCGTTGCGGTCTCGACCGTGGTTGCCTTCGGCACGCTCGCCATCTTCATTTATCCGGCTCTTTACCATTTGAACGATCGCGCACACTGGCTGTCGATCACGCCCTTTGCCTACGGAATTTTCACCGGTTCCACGGTTCATGAGGTCGCTCAGGTGGTCGCCGCCGGCAAGGCCGTTGCCGACACCGCGGCGAACACGGCCGTGATCACCAAGCTGGTGCGCGTCATGATGCTCGCGCCATTCCTGGTCTTGCTGTCGGCGTATTTGTCGCGCAGCGCGGGGGCGGCCGCGGAACCCGCGGAGGAGGTGCCGTCAATGCCTGCTGCGTCCTGGCGCGCAGTCATACCCTGGTTTGCGCTGGGATTCATCGCGGTGGCCGGATTGAATTCAATGGCCTTTTTGCCGCGTGCCTTCGTCGGCGCCGCCATCGATGTGGACACTCTGATCCTGGCAACGGCGATGGCCGCGCTCGGGGTCAGCACGCAACTTTCCGCAATTCGCGCCGCCGGCATCAAGCCGCTCGGTTTGGCGGCGCTGCTGTTCGGCTGGCTGATTTTCGGCGGCCTTGCGATCAATACCGGGGTGTCGGCATTGTTCGCCAAGGTGCTGGGCCACTAGCTTCGGCGGGTGCGTGCCGCACTCGCGGCCAAGCGGCTGCTTTCCAGCGTGGACGCGCCACGGGCGCTTCAGCCCGTGGCGCGTATCAACCGCAGACCGGGACTAATGCTTCTGTTTATAAATGCGGCGGCTATTCTTGTTCTCGGATTTGTTCAAGCGGTTTTGCTCGCCCTTGGTCAGGTGCCCATTGTGCTTGGCCTCGTCGACGCTTTCGCGCTTTGCGATATTGGCATCATGCGCTTCGTCACGTGCGGCTTGCTTGCCGGTCATGGTGCCATTGGCCAGACCCTGGTTGATACGGGCCTGTTGATTGTCCAGCCGTTGATTGACCTCATTCACGCGAGGATGATCGGGAACGGTCTGCGCCACGCCGACCGAGGTGCCCAAGGCGGTCAAGCACAGGGCCGCGAGCAGCGGTGCTTTGGATTTGCTTATCATGACATCTCCTTTGATTCGTCAATAATTGAGTTAACCAAATGCGCCAAGCCTTTGCGGTGCGCGGCAGCTCATTCGAGCTCCATATGCTGGTAAAAAACGCCGCCCAAGCCGATCGGTTGACAGGCAGGACTCGCTCCAAAATGGCGATTGCGTCACACTGGACGGCGCTTGCCATAATCGAGCGTGCGCGGCCATGACTACCATTGAATCCCCGGAATACGACGTGCTCATCGTCGGAGCCGGCGTTGCCGGACTTCAAGCTGGACGTTTGCTCGCCGAGGCGGGACGGCGCGTCGCCATCGTGGAAGCGCGCGCCCGGACCGGCGGCCGCATTTGGACCCGCTCAATATCGCTCGACGGGCTGCAGCGGCCGGTGCCGGTTGAGTTGGGCGCCGAATTCGTGCACGGCTTGCCGCCCGAGACTTGGTCGCTCATCAAGCAGGCTGAGTTGAGCAGCTATGAGATCGACGGTTTATTCTGCCGATTCGAAGGCGGCCGCATGCTGGCGGCGGAAGAAAACCGCGGAACTGCCGAAGGTGTGCTGGAAGAGATGAGGCGGTGGGTGGACGTGCAACCCCACGGCAGCGATGTCAGCTTCAGCGAGTACCTCGAGGCGCACGCGGTGGAACCGCTTGCCGCCCGCGCGGCCGGCAACTATGTGGAGGGCTTCAACGCCGCCGATCAAAATCGCATCTCGGTGGCGGCGCTCGCCAAACAGCAGGCTGCGGAGGACGCGATCGCCGCGGATCGCTTGTTTCGACTCGACTCCGGCTATGCCGCCATTCCGAACTTCCTGGCCGGCAAATTCAGCGCCGCCGGGGGCGAGTTGATGCTGGAAGCGCCGGTTAAGAAAATTGTCTGGAGGCGCGGCGCGGTGTCGGTCGAGACAACCAAGCCCGAGGGAGCGCATCGGCATCGGTCGCAGCGAGCCGTGATCACGGTTCCTTTGGGAGTGCTGCAGGCACGAACCATAGAATTCGTTCCACGGCCGGTCGACGTGTTGTTCAACGCCGATCGCCTCGCGATGGGCGCGGTCGTGCATCTGACTTTGGCATTCAAGCAAAAATTCTGGGACCCGCGCTTGAGTTTTCTCTTTGCGCCCGGCGAATCTGCACCGACGTGGTGGACGCCCGCGCCGCGGGAAGCGCCGCTGCTCACCGCGTGGGCCGGCGGCCCCAAGGCCGAGCGGCTCCTCGAGCTCGTCGGCGCGGACGGCGACGCGGGCGCGCTGCGCGATCGTTGTCTTGCGACGTTGGCGAGGATATTCGCGCTGCCGTTATCGGACATCACGGCAATGCTGTCGAGCTGGCACATGCACAACTGGCAGAGCGATGAATACGCCCGGGGTGCATACAGCTATGTGCAGGTCGGCGCCCTGGATGCGCCCGAAAAAATACGCACCCCCGTCGAGGACACTTTGTACTTCGCCGGCGAGCATACCGATGTGGCCGGGCATTGGGGCACGGTGCATGCCGCGCTCGCGGCCGGCGCAGCCGCCGCGGATCAAATCCTGACCGGCGGCGAGCGCCGCTAGGTTTTTTCCTCTTGCGCGGAGGGGCAGTTCGTGGCGCGTCTAGCCTCCTCCATAGCCGCCGCTCGCGGTCAGAGGTAAGCTGTTGCGAATTCCTGATGTTTCACCAAGCCGTTCTTCGCCCAATCGCAGTTAGGGAGCAATGGCGCTGACGGTAGCGCTCATTAGCGACTTCAATTGCAAACCCTGCAAGATGCACACATGAGAGGACAATGAAACTCAATACCTTACTTGCCATCGTTATTTCATTGGGCTGTAGTCCGATCGCGGATGCCGCGACCGATCCGTCTTCGGCGGATTACGCGGCGGCGGCGAGGTTGCTTTACCCCAATCTGCAAGGCACGGTGCACAACGAATCGGTGTCCCCTCATTGGATTGGTGATCAAGGGACATTCTGGTATCAACGTGATGGCAACGACGGTCCGGAGTTCGTGGTCGTTACCAGTATGGGGGTGAAGTCACCTGCCTTCGACCATGCAGCGCTTGCGCAAGCGATGTACCGAGCCATGGGGCAGGAAGCCGGCAAGGGATTGCCAGCTTCATTGAAGGACGTGACCTTAAGCGGCGACCTGAACCAGCTCACGGGTGAGCTCGGCGCGAAGCTGATCGAGTGCGACCTAAAGACCCCATCATGTCGATGGGTCACTGCTCCCCCGGCAACACCCGAGCTGCTGACATCACCTGACCGCAGCCAGGCCCTGCTGCTGCACGATAACAATTTGTTTGTGCGAAACTTAGGCACAGGACAGGAGCGAGCGCTCACCACCGACGGCATCGAGCGATTGTCGTGGGCAAAGCCGCCTTACTTCTCATCCTTTGTCACCCTCCGCATGTTGAAGGCAGGCGTAGTCTCGCCACCTTTCCAGACGTATTGGTCGCCGGACGGCCGGTACGTTATTGCGCCACGCGTCGATGAGCGTGGCATCGAAGTGTGGCCCTACGTGGAGTGGGTGCCGCCCGAGGGCTCGCATCGTCCGGTGGTTCACGATGTCCGCGTTCCGCTCCCGGGCGATCGTGCCACTGTGAGGATCGAATACTTTCTGTTTGATCTTAAGAGCGGGCGGCGAACGCTCATTCAGCTGCCCGAGGGTTACCCGGAGCTGAGCTGGCCATCGGGCTGGGCCCCGGTTTTGGGCTGGAGCCAACGTCATAATCAGGCCTTTATCTTGTCGCGATCGCCGGGCTGGAAGAAGGCGGCCGTGTTTCGCGTTGATCTGGCAACCGCGACCGTCACAAAGGTGATCGAGGAATCCGCGCCGACAAGATTTGAATTCAATACGTTTTGGGACCCCTCCAATGTACGCCTGATCGGTGATGGCGCGGAAATAGTGTGGTTCTCGGATCGCACGGGATGGTCCCAGCTTTACCTGTATGACGCGCAAAGCGGCCATCTTAAGAATGCGATCACTCGAGGCGATGGGGCGGTCATCGACGTACAGGCTGTTGACGAAAGGCATCGTGAGGTCTACTTCACAGCCGCGGGCCGTGAGACCGGTCGCGACCCTTATTATCGCCATTTGTATCGAGCGCGCCTGGACGGCGGCCGCGCGATTGTTCGGCTAACCGATGCGGATGCCGATCATCCCTTCGATGTCGCGCACGATGATCTTTCGCACTACCGGTTTCTTCCGGCAAGTCCCTCCGCATACATTGAGCTAAACAGCGGCGTGTTCGTGGACACATGGTCGACCGTCGATCGACCACCCGTGACTGAACTGCGTTCGACAGGCGATGGACACCTCATCGCGGAACTCGAACGCGCGGACGCGTCGCGTCTATACGCGGCGGGCTGGGTCGCGCCAGTGCGCGAACGCGTTAAGGCGGCCGATGGTAAGACGGATCTGTACGCAGTCTACTTTGAGCCGCATGACCGCCAGGCTGGGAGCAAATATCCGATCGTTGACTGCGCCTACAACGGAGCGTCGAGTGCAGAAACCCCGCGCAATTTCCCCATGGCATACCTCCTCGGAGGCCGTTGTGGGGGCAGTGCGCTAAGTCGTCTCGGCTTCGCGATGGTGTTTGTCGACGGTCGCGGTACCGCGATGCGCTCCAGCGCGTTTCGCGATGCCGGCTATCCGGAGTTTACTCAGGTCGGCATTACCGATCACGTCGTCGCGCTCAAGCAGCTTGCACTGCGACATGCGGAGCTGGACCTGTCCAAGGTGGGCGTCTCCGGACAGTCGTGGGGCGGTACCTTTGCGGCACAGGCCATTTTGAGCCGTCCCGATTTCTATAAGGTCGCCATCTCGAGCGCCGGCGCCTATGACTATTCGGCATTGTATGCGGGCTATGAACCTTATATCGGCCTGCCCATCTACGCGGATGGCTCTCAATATCGAGCACATCCTGACGAGTCGCCGAAGAACTGGCAGATAGTTGACGTCACGCGTCTGGCCGAGCGGTTGCAGGGTCACTTGCTGATCACCTATGGAGATAGCGACGAGGAGTCATTGCCTAATCAGGCCCAGCTGCTGATCGCAGCGTTGACACGGGCGAATAAGCCCTATGACCTCATCTATTACCCAAACGGCAATCACCACAATTTATACACATCGTATGTGATGAAACGCACTTGGGACTATTTTATCCAGTACCTCCGGGGCGCAGAACCGGTACGAGATTTCAGTATTGGCTTAGATCCCTGGTTGCAGCCCGATTAACCGAACTCGATCGTTGCGACTGAATGTTGGAGCGGAATCGATTCATACACGTTGGCGAGAGCCAGACCAAAGAACTCGTCCACGACGACTTGAACGCTGAAGTCGGAGGAGGGCGCCATTCTTCTCGTTGTCGAATCCGAACAAATCACCGTCCACACCTGCGCCATCTCCACGCCCCGACGCATCGCGGGCGCGACCTGGCCGGGCGACATCGTTTCAACTTGAAGGTGGCTGTGTGGGCGCGTTTTCGATCCGATACCAAAGCCGCCACGGCTGACTGCGACTGGGTGGATGCGCGCCAATCCAACTCGCAGGATCCCCGCTCAATATATCCTTGAACCGCAGCCGCTCCCCAGCAACCGGCTCGCGCACCGTCTCGCCACTGATCACCTCAATTACGAGCGTTTCACCGTTCTGGACCATCCCCTCATACAGGACGCGATCCAGCTTGACGAACGCGCCAGCCGGCTCAAACGCCGAAAGGTCGATTCCCCTTACCACATCGGTCGCAATGATGGCGTTTCCTACGGACATTCTCAGTGACAGGGACATCGACTTTCCCTTTCCTGCTGCAAGGCTCGCGAGCGCAGGATCGGTGGGATCGGGAAATTGAAGACCCTCCATAATTACTCGCAGCCCCAAGAGAACAATCGGCACCGGCGCGGCGGTCGGCTTGAAAGTCCGCGCCAATCGATCCACCACACCCTTCGCGGTCGTAGCGCGAGCCTCAATCGCGCCCATGAGCGCGCGATGGCCTTGCGCAACACCTTGGGCAAAATGCTGCGCGATGGCTGCAGGGTCGAGGAACGGTCGTGGACCGCTGCCCAGATAGTCGTATGCTGGCTTGATAAACGCTGCCGCAATACCGCCGACGATGGCCCGCAGCGCGAGATCGACGGGCACCGCACCACTGTAGGGTTCAGAGGGATCCAATTCATTCGGCGCGCCAAAAACTTGCTCGGGACGCCCACCGTACATCGATGCCACCATCTCGACCAGCATGGACTGACTCAGCGTTCGCGAAATCACACCCAACGCTTTCTCGCCCATGGCCCAAACACTTAGCGGCGGCGCCAAGGGGAAGGCCATTGAGTCCGACACGACGGCCTCCCATAGGACAGAGGCGAGCATTGATTGCCGCTGCGCCGGCGTTGCGAGCCATATCGCCACATTCCGGTAGTAAGTCTGCATGAGCCCGTATTGAGCATCGGGACCGTCCTCCACGAATCCGTGCAGGTTGTAACTGAACCAGTGGTGCCAGGTGGATTCGACCACTACTCTGCCGATTCCAGCACTGTCGCCGTCGTACGTGCCAATGAGCGCAAACTGCTTCGTCGTGAGCCAGGGGACGCTGATCCCTGGCACCTCTGCAGCCAGCGCAAGAACGACTTGAGTGACCGGAGGGCTCGGATTGGTCGTTCGTCCATAAGCGGCCACATGCGGGCGCGGCCTTGATCGTGGATTGTTCACCGCGAGGGCTGCGGCACCACCGGGATTGATCGTGATCGATACCAATGGGTATTCCGGTCGGTCGTAATCGGCAATGTCGAGTGGATTATCGAGCTGAACTTGGTCATCGGCGATGACATCGCCCTCATGCATGTGGTCCGGAAAGGTTTCAATAGCACCCGTGGGTGTGGCGAGCACTGAATGCGGAAGGGTGGGGCGGACCAAGTCCGAGGCCGACACCCTCCAACGAACCACCTCGATGGGTTGCGCGAATCGATCTCCCTCCAGGCGATCCGGGTTCTGCGTCTGCGGGTTCGGCTGCAGGGTCTCGTGTCGGTCGGTGCCGTTCATTGACGGCACGCCCTGCTGCGGGGTCCACCGCCGCATCGATCGCACGCGCGGATTCGCGAGCACATCGACGCACCCAAATTCCAGTGGTCGCCGGCTGCGAATACCCCGCCACCTTTGTCCATCCACTCCGCTAGAGCCTTAAGTTCGGCGTCATTGAGCGGAAAGAACTGAGCCAGCGTGTGATCATCGGACAGGTTGGCGGGAAAATCGCCAAACAGCCACACCTGATCCCAGCCAGCGAGAGAGCCCGCCGAAAATGTGAAATTCGTGACTGGATCACTGCCGTCTGCGTTGTAATTGCTATCGCCGGGAGCCCCGCTCTGTCCAAGCGCCACATACACGCCACTGTCACGTCGAACCACCTGAACGTTTACTTGAAGCAACCAGCCGCCGGCCCGAATGGTCTCCAGCACATAGCCGAGGCCAAAACTGGAAGGGTCCTTGCTGGTGTTCACCCGTCCATCGACCACGAACAAGATGTTCAAGCCAGCCGACCAATATGCCGGCGGTTGCATCGTTCCCGTACCTACATTCACATCCGCAAGCTGCGCCATCGGGTCCCTCCTTTGTTCCGCGATCCATCTTAGGAACCCGAATCCCGATAACAAGCGGTAAAGCATGGCATGCCGTGCTTTGCCGCTGCCTTTGGATCTTGCAGCAAAAAAATAGCCAAAAGACATCCGCAGCCCTTGGCACTCGTCGTCTCGCGATTAATGCAAATTGAGTATATTGGGATGCACAATTGGTCGACTGAAACGGCCCCGAAGCGCGCTACCCTATTAGGCAACGCCGATACCGCCATCCTTGAGTAACTCCGGAGCCTAATGATATGACCGACGCCCTCGACTATACTCCTCCGAAAATTTGGGTCTGGAACAAGGAAAGCGGCGGCCGCTTCCCGAGCATCAATCGTCCGATCGCCGCCTAAATGAATCGGAATATCTCGCCGGTCCCGACTACACCATCGCGTTCGCTAGCCGCTGCTCGCTTCCGCCTTCCGATACCGCCAGAACGCCGGCAGCAGCGGCACGCAGGCGAGCACCCCGACGACGCACGCCAGTCCCCCCAACACGATCGACCGTGCAGGACCGAAGCGCTCCGCCATGAATCCGGCGCGCGTGTTGCCGAGATTCGGTCCGGTCAGGTACGAGAGCAGCTCGATTGCCGCCATGCGGCCGCGCAGATGCGACGGAATGGTCTCATTCCAGATGGTCATGCGAAACAAGCCACTGATTGTGTCCGCCGCGCCGGCCAAAATGAGACATCCAACCGCAATCGGCAGCGACCGTGAAAGCCCAAGGCCGCGTATGAAAAGACCCCAGAACAGGGCGGCGATCACCACCGCCGCGCCGCGTCGCCTCACATTTCGCGTCCAACCGCTGAAAAGTGTGATGATGAAGCTGCCCACGCTCATCCCGGAATACAGGAAACCGATCGCCTGCGCGCCTCCCCACTGCACCGAAAGCGCCGGAAACACCGCCATCGGCATCGCAAAGATCAGGGCCACGATGTCCACCACATAGGTACCGATCAATTCCGGCCGGCTCGCCGCGTACCGAAACCCCTCCACGATACTGGCGAAACCAACGGGCTTTGCCTGCTGCCCTGGTGGCATGGCACGATCGCGAGCAGCGCAGCCAAAGAAATCGCATAGCTCGCCACATCCGCGCCAAAAGCAAACGGCAGGCCAACGGTCGCGATCAGTACGCCGGCCAGCGCCGGACCCGCAATGGCGGCCGTCGAGCCGCGCAGCGCAGAGAGCGCGGACACCGCCGGCATGTCCTCTACATCAACAAGCCTCGGCGTCAAAGACTCCAGTGCTGGCGTATAAAGCCGCCCACGGCCGACATGAACGCCGCGACAATGAACAAAAGCGGCACACTCGGGTGCGCCAACATCGAGTTCACGGCCAGCGCCAGTGACCCACACAAGAGCAGCACCTCGCAGCCGAGCAGCAGGCGACGCCGATCTACGGCATCCGCCAACGCGCCGCCCCACAAAGCCGTTACGGCGATTGGCACGAGCTGCACCGCTCCCAGCAATCCCACAATTGCGGACGATTTCGTCAGATTGTAGATCTGCACCTGCAGAGCAACATAGGTCAGGAAGCTCCCCAGTCCGGAAACGAACTGACCCAGAAAAACGAAGCGGAAGTCGCGGTGTTTCCGTAGCGGCGATATATCAAGAAACAAGCGCTTGTACCATCGATAACTAATGAACCTTCAAAGAAGTATCCACAGGGTGAAAACGTTCTCCGTCTGGTCGGGCCGTTCGGGCTTCCTCCCCTCGTCCGACGACGGCCTGTCAAAGGCGCGACTTTGACTGGCCTCCCGGATTTCGGCGCAGCCGCCCTGCATCCGTTGTCACATCCCTATGGCAAGTCGCTACACCTCGCTATCTCGGAGAGGCTAGACTCTTGGGGAATTATCCGACCACCTGTCAAATATTTCGCTTGTATTTCTCGGCGCACATTCTCGGTTGATAAGGCTGTGCATAACCGGTTCCTTGTCACTCAAACGCAACCTCTAATTAACCGCTTGCCTCGATCTGCTGCTTTTTTGACCACCCCATCAGATCGGGGCAAAATTGCATTGGGGCGACAAAGCACCAATACCGGGAGATAACAACCATGTGTTCAAATAAAATCGGTCGGACAGCGCTCACAACCATCGGCGGTTTGATTCTGCTGACTACGATCCCACTGGCTTGGGCCGCCGCGCCGACCAATGCCTGCGCGCTTCTCTCCGTGGGACAGGTTGGAACTATCCTCGGCGTCCAAGTGGAGGCCGGCAAAAATCTCATCAGCCCGAATGACTGTCGTTGGAAGCAAATGAACGCAAAGCCCGGTTCCGATGCCGCAATGCTGCAGGTCAATCTCAGCAAAGCGCAATCCTTTGAAATCGGCAAGACCGTAATTCCCAACTGGACCAAAACTCCCATTACCGGACTCGGCGATGACGCCTACAGCGCGGACCAAGGCGGCAAAATGACATTCCCCATTTCTCCCTCCCTGAGCGTCAAGAAAGGCGCCGTATTCCTCGTGATCAGCGCGAAAGTCCCAAAGGCCACGCTCGAACAAACAAAGGATGTCGAGAAAAGAATTGCCGGCGCCATCCTCGACACGCTTTAACTCCGTTCGCCCGAATTTGTTCCCCATTTCCGGGGCATAACTTCGTGCACAACCGGTTCCTTGTCACTCAAATGCAACCTCTAATCAACTGTTTGCGTCGGTCTGCTGCTTTTTTGACCACAATCGGCGCGGACTCAGTAGAAGCGAATCCCTCGTCTCAATAGCAACTGAAACACCAGCAGAAGGATTAGCAGCGCGCTACCGGCGTAGGCGATCGACCGTGAGTTCAAGCTAGCGCCCACGTTCACCCGGCCTACCGCCCAAGCGCCGGCTTGGATCCACGAGATCCCAATCAGCGTCACGACCACGGGCACCGCGACGACTTCGACCCAATTGCGAGGTACACGAAATGGAACAATCAGCAGGATGGCCGCCAACGCCGGCACCGTTGCGACGCGAAACATAAACGCCGCGCGAGCGCGGCCACTGCCGACATCCGCAGCACTTCGCGCCAGGCTTAACAACGATCTTCGCAAGGAAAGCGCAAGCGCCGGAATCGCGATGAGCGCCACGAGGGCCGCCGCCGTTTTCGCCGCCACGCTTAAATGAAAATAGTCCATGGCCATGCCCACATCGTTCTTAGGTTCCACCGAGCCGATGACGACTTGAGGCAGCGACTGCAAGAACCCGTTGTAGGCCATCCAGATGAGTAACAACCGCACGCCGGCCGAGGACGCAGCGCGAAGTTTCAGCAGCAGGGCGCAGATGGCGCCCGTGACCAAGATGGCGAGCGCCCCAGTACCCTGAAACAAACTGGCCAGCGGATTCTCACCCGACCAGGTGTGATTGTTGTGAAAGAGAATCGGACGAAGCCCCGGCGTCAATGCCTTCGGGATTACCAGAAACAGCTCCTGAATGAAGAAAATCAGGTTAAAGGCAAGCGCATAGAGCAGCGCCGATGTGACGGTGAAGTTCCAATCCCACGTGAACGCCGGCGGTACCTCGCCGATCGGGGGTCGGCCGAACCTAGCAATTCCCACAAGGCCGAACAGCAGCGGCCCAACCACCAAGACCAGAAACGCCGCAACGCCGATGAGCATTCCGCCTTGTTGCATGAATCCTCAAACCCGCTTCTTTTTCTTCTCGACATCCTACCATCCCCCATTCCGGTGGATAACCCGGTGCACAACCGGTTCCTTGTCACTCAAACGCAAAAATTCGGCATTACCAAGCCATGAAACCTGCCGGCCTGCTGGTGTTCATCAACGACATCCACGGCCTTGGATTACCCGTAGCGAAAGGTTTGTACCTGACGACGGCCTGGTACTGGGACACCAACGCGGAAACCCCCGCGTTTGCCAAGCGCTACTTCGACAAGATGCACAAACAGCCGACCATGAATCAGGATCGGGCCGCTTCAATTTCTATCATGATGGCGAGTCCCTAACCAGCTGCTCCGGCAGCCCGAGCAGCTGATTGTAGAAAATCAGCAAGAAAAAATTGATGCCGCTGTCCTCGATGCCGTAGGCCCGGTCCTAGAGCCGTCATGTCTGGGTTCTTCAGCCCGATCGTGCCCAGCGCCATGGAAGAATCCGGTGAGGAGGGGCGGAAAGTTTTCTACTATTTATGGTGCTATCGCCGTATTAGTATACAGGCCTGCAAGGCCCTGCCGCGGGATTCATATGGCGCTCACAACATCGAAGTTTCGCGAGGATTTTGAGTTTGGCTGCCGCTGCGGCGTACCGCCGCTCGAGACATCGCCGCCGCTTGCCGCCGCTGTATTGATGGCGCATGCGGCTTTCGTCCAGCCGGAACGCCAGATCGGCATTTTCGATGCCATCGCCCACACGTGGCTGGATCTGGAAAAGGATTCCGATCGCATGGCGTCTTTGCGGCAGCAACTGTCGTGGCTGAACGCGCCTGCGGCCGTTGAAGAATGGCAGACGCCGCGGGCTGTCTGGGACGCTTTTTGGAGCGTTGTCGATGCGCAGCCGGCCGCGCCAACCAACGCGGGAGCCAAGGACAACGCGCTCGACTTCACCGGCCGGGTGGTCCTCATCGGCGTGCATTACGACGCGGAACTGTTGATGCGCTGCGAACGCGCGCATTACCTGCACGACGACGTCAAGAAGCTGCTGGCGCAGCCCGAAGTGCGCATGACGACCGATGATTTGCGCCATTGGCCCAAGGACAGCCTTGGAACCAATCTTCTCGACATGCTCACTTCCAAAGGATACGACCTGGAGGTGATCAATCCCGACGACGTGATGCTGCCGCCGGTCTTCGCTGCGCAAAACCGCACCAACCGCCGCATTTTGCAGCTGCACGATGTGTGGCATCTGGTCGGCGGGTTCGGCTTCACCGCCCAGGGAGAGGTCGCAATTTCCGGGTTTCAGCTGGCGCAATTCGGCCAAAACTATTCAACCCGCTTTCTCGCCGCCACCACCACCATGATGTGCCTGCGTCCCCTGGTCGATGTCGATCAATTCATTTCGCTCATTGCGGAAGGTTGGCGGCATGGCCGGCGCGCGCCGCCGCTCATGTCGGTGGAATGGCATAAGTTGCTGGGGCGCTCGATTGCCGAACTGCGCGCCGAAATGCACGTCGCGCCGTTCCAGAGCCGCACGCCCGAGCTCTTGAACTTTTGAGCGCGGCCCAAGAACCGCATCCATGGGCGACACGCCGGCGGATCCACGGCCGTTACTCGTCTACGACGCGGATTGCCGGTTTTGCGTCTACTGGGCGCGCTACTGGGAAAAATTGACGGGCGAAGCAGTCAGATACCAGCCCTACCAAGACGCCGCGCCGCAATATCCGCAGATCCCGCTCGCCGATTTTCAACGCGGCGTGCAATACATCATGCCCGATGGCCGCCATGCGAGCGCCGCCGAAGCCAGCTTTCTGACCTTGAGCCATGCGCCGGGCAAGGGATACTGGCTCACGCTTTATCGAAAGCTGCCGGGTTTTGCGGCCGTCGCGGAATGGATTTACGCCATCATCGCCGCGCACCGCTCGGCTGCCTACCATGTGACCGCACTTCTGTGGGGCAAGGATTTCGCGCCGCCGCGCTACGATCTGGTCTCTTTCATATTCCTGCGCCTGCTCGGCCTGATCTATTTATCGGCCTTCGTTTCCTTCGGCGTGCAGGCGCTGGGGCTGATCGGCAGCCGCGGCATCTTGCCCGTCGCAGTGCTGGTGAAGCTCATCGGCAGCAGCGCCGGCATCGAGCGTTTCTTTGCGATGCCCATGCTCTTTTGGATCAATGACAGCGATTTTGCGATCCGCCTGGTGTGCTGGGCCGGCGCGGGATTCTCGCTGCTGCTGATCTTCAATGTGCTGCCGCGTCTCTGTCTGCTGGCCCTCTACCTGCTGTATCTCTCGCTGCTCTACGGCGGCCAGACCTTCATGTCTTTTCAGTGGGATACATTCTTGTTGGAAACGGGTTTTCTCTCCTTGCTGCTGAGTTTGGCTCAAACGCCCGGAATCTGGCTGCTGCGCTGGCTGTTGTTCCGATTCATGTTCATGTCGGGCGTGGTCAAGCTGCTCAGCGGCGACCCAAACTGGTGGAACCTGTCGGCGCTGTCGTACCACTTTTTCACCCAACCACTGCCTACGCCGCTCGCGTGGTACGCCGCGCATTTGCCGGCGTCGCTGTTGCGATTCGCGACCGGCGGCGTGTTCCTGATCGAGCTGGTCCTGCCGTTTCTGATCTTCTGCCCGCGGCGGCCGCGTTTCCTGGCGGCGCTCGGCATGCTGCTCCTGCAAAGCTGCATTCTGCTCACCGGCAACTACAATTGGTTCAATTTGCAGGCGATGCTGCTCTGCCTGCTGCTATTCGACGATGGCGCCGTGCAGAAGTGCCTGCCGCAGCGCCTGGTGCGCGCCCTGTCGCGGCGCGGCCGGCGGCGTTCCTCAAAGACCGTCTCGATCGCGGTCGGTGCATTCGGGGTGGTACTGGTGTTGCTGAGTCTGGTGCAGATGGATGAGCGTTTCGGCGGCAGCCCGCCGGCTGCGTTTCGCGCAGTGGATCAGTTGCTCGAGCCGCTGCGCATGGTCAGCAGCTATGGATTGTTCGCGGTCATGACGACCGAGCGCAACGAGATCATCATTGAAGGCTCGGATGATGGAGCTGACTGGCGCGAGTACGAATTTCGCTACAAGCCGGGCGATGTGGCGCGCCGCCCGCCCTGGAACATCCCGCATCAGCCGAGACTGGACTGGCAGATGTGGTTTGCGGCGCTCGACGACCCGCGGCGTGTGAACTGGTTTCCGCACCTTCTGGAGCGACTGCTGCAAAACGAACCCAGCGTCACCGGGCTGCTGGAAAGCAACCCCTTCGCAGCCAAGCCGCCGCGCTATATCCGGGCGCAATTTTACAGCTATACCTTCTCCACCGCGGCGGACAAGCGCAAGGGTCTGTGGTGGCAGCGTCGAGCGGTGGGCCGGTACTTTCCGCCGGTGCGCCTCAAGCCGGATTAGAAGTGCCCGTGCCGCGGCTCGGTCGCCGGCATCAGGCGGCATTGCCCGGTGCGGCACGATCGAGCGCCGGTCGATTCCACCGGCCGAGATCGGCGGCTGCCGCGTAGGTCGTCTGAAAGAAATCCAGCAGAGCCTCGTCAGGGTCCGGCGCCGCTCGCAATGACTCGTAGGGCAGCAGGAATTCGCGAGCTTTCGTGTCGTAGCGCGCGCCGGCCGGTTGCACGGCCCGAGCTGCGTATCCGCTCGGCTCCGGGTAGGCGTAGGCATAGAAGGATGGCTCGGCGTTCTCATCGCCGGGCCAGAAGCCGCAGCTGCTGCATTCATGCGAGTACGCTTCGACCATCACCCAATCGGGACAATGCGGCGCGCCGCCGGGATGCCGTGGCGCGGGCCGTCCGGAGAAGCGGGTGCTGGCGAGATCGAAACTGCCCCAAAAGAAATGCACCGGACTTTGCTTTCCGGTGAAACGGCTGCGAAAGATCTTCATGACCCGCTGGGTGTTGAGGAAAATCAACCAGCACTGCTGCGCCGCAGAAGCGTGGTAGACGGCATGTTCGCGATCTTGCGCGAATGGGATCGCGGTCACCACTTCGACCGGAGAAGCATGGATCTTCGGATCAATGCCCAACTCATGCAGGGCTTGCAAATAGCGCGCATAGAAATCCGCCACGCTCATGGAGGCAAGCGTAAAGGATCGCCGCGACCCGTCGCTCACCTCAACGAGGAGCTGGTGGGAAATGAAGTCGAACTGCACCTCGACGCTTCGGCCGCCCTGCGGCATGGCGGAGGTCGTCAATCCGCGGGCGGTGAGGTAAAGCGCCACCTGCCACCAGTGATTTTCCATGGGCGCCAGCGCAAGGCGCGTTTTGCCGACGATTTGCGACCACATGTGCAGCGTGGCATAGGTCGCGCGCCAATCGGGCAGGGGCAACTCAGGCCAAACAGAGCGCGCTTCACCCGCTTCGGGCATGCGAATCCTTCAGTACCGGGCACCGAGATGAATGAGATGAAAGCTCAAAGTGACCCACAGTGTCAAAAGGGCCGCCAGCACCAACAGTGCGCTCCAAAGCTTTGCAAACCAGCCGCGCTTGCCGCGCCAGATTCGCTGCAGGTTCCAGACCGCGGCGACGCACAAGCCGACAAAGCCCACGGTCCCGGCGATTTCCAGCAGCCAGATTCCGGCGTCTAGATTCTTATCCGAGTCCAGCGAGTTGAACAGCCATGCCCATCCGCCCAGCGCGGCCAGCACCAGCCACGACAGGGCGCGAGCCCAGCGATAAGCCGTGAGATCCGCGCCGCGGAGCGTGATTGCCGCGCCGAAGCGGCGCCGGGCAATGGCGCCCACCGGCCATGACAAGGCCGTGAACGCAACGATGAGCAAGGCACCCATGAACAACGGCATGAGCCACGCCGCATCTCGATACCACGGAGCCCGCTCCCAGACCATGAACGGCGACACCGGATTGATGCTCCAGCGCATCACCCGTCCGTCCTCGACCTTGGCGCCAAGGCGGCCGTGCCCATACGCGTCCTGCCACACGAAGGGGGCGACTTCGATCCACTTCTTGGGGGCGCCGCCCAATATGGCTGGAACCAGCGGTCGCCCGTCCTTATCCAAGCCGATGCGCACTTGACCGACGAAGTTCAGTACGTCGAGGAAATTCGTGAAGAATCCGCGGCTGCTGATGTAGCTGCCGGCCAGCATGCGCGCATGTTCCTTGGCGGTCGGTAGTTCCACCGGCGCCGCATCCGCCGCCGCCGGAAAATAGCGGTCGCCGAATTGCTCGAACAGCGCGATGCGAATGAGTTCGGTCGCGGAATGCTCGCCGGCGCTGTTCATCGATACGAACAGGCCGACATTCTTGGTGGGGTAGATCCACATGTCGCTGTGAAAGAAATTTAGATCGCCGCCGTGTCCGATCGCGTTCAAGCCATTGAGCTGCATCTCGTAGAAGCCGAGCGCCATGCGGTTGGTTCCCGGCAGAGTCACGTGGGAGGGATCGTGCATCAGCTGGGCGGTCTGCGGCTTCATCAACCCGGCGCCTTGATTCAAGTGAGCGATCATGAATTTCGCCATGTCGGCCCCGGAGACGGCCACCGAACCGGCGCCGGGTATCGAAATCAATTCGTACGGTTTGGGCTCCACGGACGCCTTCGGATAGCCCTGCGACATGAAAGGTGCGAGCGGCGCCGGCAGCGGCTGACGGAAAGACGAATGGGACATGTCCAGCGGAGCGAAAATGTTGCGCTCGACGTAATCGGCGAAGGGCATTCCCGAGACGCGCTCGACGATGTAGCTGGCGATGCCCGCGCCATAGTTCGAGTAAGCCGGCGTCGTGCCCGGCGCGTAGACCCGTGCAGGCAGCAGGCTTTTCAATACCTCGCTCAACGGCGGCACCGCGCCGCTGAAGCGGATGCCGCCCTTGATCGCTTCTTCGAAGCCCGGCGTATGCGTCATGAGATTGCGCATCGTGATGGCTTTGCCTTGGTACGGCGGGATCTTGAAGTCCAAATACCGGTTCACGTCGGCATCCAGATCGATCTTGCCCTGCTCCACCAGCTGCATCACGGAGGTCCAGGTGAACAATTTTGAGATCGAGCCCGCCCGGAACATCGTCGTCGCCGGGTCCACGCGTTTGCGCGCAGCGATGTCCGCGTAGCCGAAGCCGCGCTGGGTCAGTACCTGCCCGTCCTTGACGATGACGACCACCGCGCCGGCGATGTCGTTGGACTCCAGGGTGAAGGGCATGAAGCCATCCAGCCAGGCATCGGCGTCCGCTTGCGTGAGCTCGGGCGCCGCCTGCGGAGGGGAAATGGGCACCGTTGCGAGTGCCGCCGATCCTACCGAGGCCGCCATGAGCAGGGTTGCCGTTGCTGCCGATCTGACGATGGAGATGCGCATGCCTTTTTATCCCTCAAATGCTCTGATTAGGCTAGAATGATCCTATATAGAGCAATAGTAAACATACCCAATCCCGCCGGAGCCATCCCATGCTGAAACGCCTGCCGTTCATCCTCGTTATTGCCGCGCTTCCATCGCTTGCCAGTTGGGGCCGCGCTCCAGCGGCACTGCCGATTGCTCCGGCAGCCATCGATGCAACCGTGGCACACGCCATGAAGGCCTTCCAAGTGCCCGGCATGGCCGTGGGAATCGTCAAAGACGGCAAGCTGGTGTACGCCAAAGGCTATGGGGTGCGCGAACTCGGCAAACCGGGTGCGGTCGATGCCGACACGTTGTTTCAAATCGGCTCCAATACAAAGGCTTTTACCGCCGCCGCTCTGGCGATCCTGGTCGATGAGGGCAAGATTCAGTGGGACGGCAAAGTGATCGATTATTTGCCGCAGTTTCGCATGTTCGATCCCTATGTGACGCGCGAATTTACGATTCGCGACCTGCTCACGCATCGCAGCGGTCTTGGCATGGGGGCGGGTGACTTGATGTTCTTCCCAGCGACCGACTTCACCCGCGACGAGATCATGCACGGCTTGCGTTACCTCAAGCCCGTATCCGGATTTCGCAGCAAATTCGACTACGACAATCTGCTGTACATGGTGGCGGGCCAGATCATCCCGGCGGTGACGGGAAAATCCTGGGAAGACTTCGTCACGCAACGCATTCTCGATCCGCTGCAAATGCGGCCGTGTGCGGCAAACTATGATCGAATCGCGGATCGCAGCGACGTTGCGGCCCCGCATGTCGTGGTCAAGGGCGAACTCAGGGCCATTCCGGTCCTGCAAATGGATGCGGTTGGACCGGCGGGTACGATCAACTGCAGCATCAATGGCATGGCGAAGTGGCTCGAGACCCAGCTCGCCGCCGGCAAGACCCCGACGGGCCAGCAACTTTTCAGCGCTCGGCGCAGCGAAGAAATGTGGAGCATGAACACCATCCTTCCGCCCAATCCGTTGCTCGCTTCGATGTATCACACGCATTTCAGCGGCTATGCCTTGGGTTGGGGCGTCCAGGACATTCTCGGATATAAAAAGGTTGCGCATACCGGCGGCGTGCTGGGCACCGTCACCTGGGTGGCCATGATTCCCGAACTGAACCTGGGCGTGCTGGTTTTCACGAATCAAGAATCCGGCATGGCCATGAACGCGGTGGGCAATCAAATCCTGGACGCCTATTCGAACGCTCCGCGGCGCGACTGGGTCGACCTCGGCGTGTCGTACGCGGCCAAGAGCGACACCGCCGCCGCGGCGGTCGAAGACGCGGCAGCCAAGACGGCAGCCTCTGCGGGACCGCCGTCGCTTCCGCTCGATGCGTATGTGGGGGTTTATCGCGACCCGTGGCGCGGCGAGGCCACGGTGCGCCGCGAGAACGACAAGCTGATCCTCAAGTTCAGCCGGACCGGATATCTCGAAGGTCCGCTGGTGCCGTACAACGGCAACATTTTCATCGTGCATTGGAACGATCGCACGCTCAACGCGGACGCCTTTGTGCGCTTCGAGCAGGGCTATGACACCAAAGTGACCGACATGACCATGAAAGCCGTGTCGCCCGCCACCGACTTCAGCTTCGATTTCCAGGATCTGCACTTCAGCAAGAACACCGGCCCGCATGACTGAGAACATGCCGACGCTGGGCACGCTGATGCGTGCCCTGCGTACCCGCAACGGCTGGACGCGCAGGCAGATGAGCGACAGAACGGGTATTCCGCTTTCGACGCTCGCCAAAGTCGAGCACGATCGGCTCACGTTGAGCTACGACAAGCTTTTGCGTGTCAGCCAGAGACTCAACATGCGCATGTCGGAGCTGCTGGCGCATGGGGATGGCGCCGAATCGCGCGTCATGACGAGGCGCAGCATCGGCACACTGGACAGCGCCGTGCATGTCGACTCGCGCAATTACGATTACTATTTTCTGTGCCCGGACCTGCGCAAGAAGCGGATGATTCCGATATTTGGCCGCCCGCACGCGCGCACCCTGGAAGAATTCGGCGAGTTGGTGCGGCACGCCGGCGAGGAATTCATTTTTGTGCTGACCGGGCGAGTCGCCGTGCACACGGAGTTCTACGAGCCGGTGGTGCTGGAGACGGGCCAGTGCATGTACATCGATTCGGGGATGGGACATGCGTATCTGCTCGGGCCTGGCTGCGATGAAGCCTCCGCTGTATCCGGCTGCACCAGCGAGGACGGCGATCTATTCGACTCGGTACTCAGGTCGAAAGTGCCCGCGGCCGGGCCGCCCGGCAAACCGCCCCGTGCTGCGAAGCGGCCCAAGAAAGCGCGACGGCACCGCTGATCTCAATCGCTGTTTGATGGGCGCGCCAGGCGCGACGGCGAGAGCGCGACTTCGCTGACGCCGAAGGAGCGCAGAGAGTCCCCGATCGATTCCCCCAAGACCAGCGCCGCCGCCGCCCGGCTCAGTGCGGGCGCCGTCTGAATACCGTACCCACCCAGCGCGGCGTGCCAGAAGAAGCGCGGTTGCTGCGGATCGAACCCGACCAGCGGCGCGCGATCGCTCACGAACGAACGAATCCCGGCCCATTTGTGGGCGATTCGCGTCACGTTAAGCGTCGTGGCGCGTTCGATCCGATCCACAGCAACCGCAATATCCATCTCGTCGGCCTGAACATCGCCGGGCTCGCATAGCGTCTCGTCCGCGGGCGACAGCAGCAACATGCCGGCATCCGGTTTCATGTAAAATTGCTCTTGCACGTCCACCAACATGGGCCATTCCTGCACCCGATGCTCCGCCGCGGGCTGGATCAGGCACGCCGTGCGTTTGCGCGGCTGCAATCCTACCTCGAGGGCGCCGGCGAGACCGCCGATCTCGCCCGCCCATGGGCCCGCGGCATTGACGACGATCTGGGCGCGGAAGGCATCGCCGGACGTTCTCACCGACCAAACGCCGCCGCTCCATTCCAGATGCGTGACTTGTGCGGACGTGGTCAGAGCCCCGCGCCGCGACCGAAACAGCCGCAGGTACCCCTGATGCAGTTCATGAACCTCGATATCGCCGGCGGTCTTTATATACGCGCCCCCGCAGAGATCCTGCGCGCGAAGCAGGGGATGCAGCGCGAGCGCTTCCTGCGCGGTCTTCATCTCGATGCCATCGGCGGCCGCCGCGAATCCGGCGAGCGCATCGCTTTGATCGTTTCTTGCGATCACCAGAATTGCGCGCGGGTTGATCAGCTGCGCCGCGCTGAAACCAGGATCCGGGAAAAAGAAAAACTCGCGGCTGGCACGCGTCAAGGCCCGCACGATGTCGCTCCCGTAAAACTCGGCAAAGACGGCTGCCGATCGGCCGGTCGAGTGGTAACCGGGTTTTGGTTCCATTTCGAGCAGCCGAACCGAGGCGTGCTCGGCCAAGTGCGCGGCGATCGAGGCGCCGGCCATGCCGGCGCCGATCACGACGATGTCATGTTCGAAGGGCATCGCTCAGCGAGCGGTTACTGAAGCGCAATGTCGCCGCTGAATTCGACTTTCACATGGAGCCCGGCGACTTCCAGGGTCATTTTGGCGGGAAAAGATTCGCTGCCCGAAATATTGTTCGCCGCCATGGCCTTGGCTACCGCCTGCTCGATGGCACGCTGGGAATTGATGCCGACCGCCTTGAGGAATTTGCGGATGCTCAAGTTGAGGGTTTCTTCGTCCATTCAAAATCTCCGATTTCTGCCTGGGGCGCGCACCGACTCATCGTGGCACAGATGCGTGGGCATTTCACGCCGGGGAGCCTGCCGCCGATCAAAAAAGAAGCAGGCGCGTGCCGATGAGCAGCAACATCACGATCAACAGCACACGCAGTATCCTCTCCGGTATGTGCCCAACCAGATGGCTGCCGATATAAATGCCGGGCAACGAGCCGACCAGCAAGGAAACCAGCAGGTGCCAGTCCACGCTGCCGAAAAGCCAATGGCCCATGCCGGCAATCAGGGTCAATGGCACCGCGTGCGCCAAGTCCGACGCCACAATTCGCTGCGCCGCGAGCCTCGGGTAGAGGAAAATCAATGCCGTAATGCCGAGGGCACCGGCTCCCACCGAGGAGAGGGAAACGAGAATGCCCAGCACCACGCCGGTCGCGATGGTAAAGACCGGGTGGCGGGGAAGCTCGATGCGGCCATAAGCCTGCGACAGGCGCTTCATGCGAGCGCGCAAGGCCAGCGCCAGGCCGGTGAAGATCAGCGCGACCCCCAGCGTCGTGGTGATGATTTTGGAGCTGCCGAGGCCGCCGGTGAAAGCATGCAGGCTGAGGAGCGTGATGACGGCGGCAGGCAGGCTGCCGGCGGCCAATAGGCCGGTGATGCGCCAATCGACGCGATGCTTTTTCGCGTGTACATAAGTCCCGGCGGACTTGGTGACCGCGGCATGCAAAAGATCCGTGCCCACCGCGGTCACCGGATGAATGCCGAAGAACAACACCAGCAGCGGCGTCATGAGGGAGCCGCCGCCTACGCCGGTGAGTCCGACGATGACGCCCACGAGGAATCCGGACAGGGTTTGGGCTAAATCGATCATTTGCTCACTATAGTTGGCCGCTTGGATCAATTGTTGGCTTCGCTCTAGGTCCGCCAGCACAAAACAGCATCAACTTATGATTTCACGGTCGTTTCCATCCGCTTCGGGCCGATCTACAGTTTCGTATGCGAAACCGGTCCAACGCCTCGTCCTCATCCGAATTGCCCCCTGCCTTGCGCGAGCGGGCTGCGGACAGTGTTTCACAACTGCGCGCCGCGGTATCGGAATACGGAAACGTCTGTTATGCGAACAGCCTCGGGGCCGAGGCAATCGTGCTGACCGACTTGATCTGGGGACAGGTCCCTGAAATCGATGTTTTCAGCATCGATACCGGACGCTTATTCCCGGAAACCTACGATCTGGTGCGGCGCCTGGAGCTGCATTTCGCGCGCCGGCTGCGATTTTACTATCCCCAGGCGGATCGGTTGGAGGGATGGGTTGGGCTGAATGGCATCAACGGATTCAGAGAGGGGCGCGATAAGCGCCAGGAGTGCTGCAAGATCCGCAAGGTTGAGCCGTTTCGGCGGGCGCTCGCGGGCAAGGGTGCTTGGGTCACGGGAATCAGGCGCAGCCAGTCGGCGAGCCGTGCCATGGCCGCGCGCGTCGAGTGGGACGGAGAGTACGGTTTGCACAAAGTGAGCCCGTTGCTCGACTGGAGCGAAAAGGAGGTCTGGGAATATATCCGCAGCAGACACTTGCCCTACAACGCATTGCATGACCGGGGATTCCCCAGCATCGGCTGCGCGCCGTGCACGCGCGCCATCGAGCCGGGCGATGCCGAACGCGCCGGACGGTGGTGGTGGGAACGCGGCGAATCGCGCGAGTGCGGCTTGCATCCGAGCCGCAGGCTCGGCTGTTAGCAGCGTCGGTTGAGTCACACTTTACCCAAGGCCCGACGCGGTCAAGTCACATTTTCGGCAATTGACCGCCCCAAAAGCCGCTGATCTGTGGCGCAATGTCTGGATCGCTGGGGAGGGTCAATCCGTGTTCGACAAGATTTCTCGCAGTTGGTCTCTTGCCGGGCAATGCTGGGACGTACTCAAGGAAGATCCCGCGCTGCTGGTGTTTCCGCTGCTGTCCTCCATCGTCCTTTTGATCCTGCTCGGCTCTTTTGCGCTGCCGATGTTCGCGTTTTATCACAGCCTGCAACCGGCTCTGGCGGACGGCAGCACGACCCACACCAGCCGGCTATTGTTCTACATCGCGATGTACGTTTTCTATTTCATCAGCTACGCCGTGATGATGTTCTTCAATTCGGCGCTGATCAGCGTGGCGCTCAAACGGCTCGACGGCGAATCTGCCAGCGTCGGGGAAGGCCTGCAGATGGCCTTTGCACACCTGCCGGCCATCCTGGGATATGCCGTCATCGCCGCCACGGTGGGTACGATTCTGCGCTCAATCGAAGATCGGGTTGGCTTCATCGGCCGCATCGCCATCGCGCTCATCGGCGCGGGCTGGACGCTCGCGACGGCAATGACCCTGCCGGTCTTGATCGAGGAGGACGTGGGCCCGATCGAGGCGATCTCGCGCAGCCTCGCGCTTCTGCGGCGCAATTGGGGCGAGAACGTCATCGGCAACGGCGGCATCAGCCTCGGCGTGGCGGTGATCGCGATTCCCCTCGGCGTTCTCGCCTGGTTGCTCGTGATGGCCGCAACGTCGACGCGGGCGGCCGGATCGATCTTCCTGGCAATGGCGCTGTTCGTGCTGACGATGATCGCGCTGGGATTGGTCAGCACGACATTGCACGCCATCTATACGGCCGCGCTGTACCGATATGCCACCGGAAACAAGGATAATGCCGGCATCGACGGCGACCTGTTGGCGGAAGCGTACCTGCCGAAGTAAGTTCTCCGACGCCGCTATTCGGGTATGACGTCGGTAAAGACGAATCCGTCGCGTTCGACTGTCCGGCCGATCGAGACGCCGATGGGCGCGCAAAACATCGGGCCCTCGGTCACGACGGTATGGAACTCACCGTTCTCTCCGCACGGATCGACCTGCGCCGGGATCTCCGCGAGCAGCGCCGCATCGAAGCGGCGCCCGGCGAACTTCGCGGGAAGCAGTTTCGGATCCAGGCACACCAGATGGGCGACAAGCCCGCTGTCGATCATTTCCACGGCCAATCGCCCCGTGTTGCGCCCCCACAGCGGAAAGATCGGCATGATGCCAAGATCGGCGAGGGTGCGCTCGCGGTAGGCGCGGATATCCGCGAGAAAAAGATCGCCGAAAATGATGTGCTGAACGCCGCGCGCCTTGATCGCCGCGCAGGCGTCGGCCCAGCGCGCCTCATAGACTTGATTGCTGCAAGGGCTGGGTATCGGGACCTTGATCGCGTGCAGGTTCAACGCCGCAATCTGGCGATCGAGCAGCTCGGAGCGCACGCCGTGCATCGCGACCCGGTCATGAACTTCGTTGACCGTCGTCACGATGCCGACGACCTCCGCGAGCCCGAGGCGCCGCGCCTCGCACAGGGCGAATGCGCTGTCCTTGCCGGAGCTCCAGGATATAAAGGCTTTGGGTGGCATGCGGGTGCGGCGGCCAGGTCAGCGCGATTCTCTTCTCATGGCGCATGCTAGCGTGCCCGCGGCTGCGCCGCCAATGTCGACCGGCAGGAGTTCCGGCGTCGTATAGTGCGGCGCATGGAGCGGGAGATGAGTTTCAAATGCCGCAGCCGGCGACGGCCGATGGGGCCGTTGTGCTCGAGGCTGCGGCTCGAGGTCATCGGCCTGTGCCTGGCGCTGTTCGCCGCGCAGGCTGCCGGATCGGCCGCGTTCGACGTCAAGCCCGAAGAGGGCGTGCTGCATCGTCTGCTGGGTTCGAGAGCCGCTCAGTTCGAGTTGAGCCCGATGCAGGCGCGCGGCGGCCAGGAGCGATTCCGTATCTCGAGCGCGGACGGACGCATCAAGGTTGAGGGCAGCACACCGAGTGCGCTGCTCTTCGGCGTGAACTGGTACCTGAAATACGTGGCGCAGGTGCAGATGTCCCCCAACGGCGACGCGCCTTGGCACCGCTGCGCGCCTGGCCGTTGCCTGCCGCGGCGATCGAAAAGCAAACCCCCTACGCCTACCGCTATGCGCTAACCAGAACGTCGACGGCTACACCGCGCCTTACTGGAGTTGGCAGCGCTGGCAGCACGAGATCGATATGCTGGCGCTCTCGGGGATCAACGCGATGATCGTCGAGCGCGGCATGGATACGCGTGCTGTACCGGACGTTCCGCGACGTCGGCTACCCCGACGCCGAGATCCGCGGCTGGATCACCCAGCCGGCGCACCAGAACTGGCAGTTGATGGGCAACCTGTGCTGCTTCGACGGCCGATCAGCCGCGCGCTGATGCACAAGCGCGCGGTCTCGGCACAGCGGATCGTCGCGCGCCTGCGCGAGCTCGGCATCACGCCGGTGCTGCCGGGCTTCTACGGCATCGTGCCCGCCGATTTCGCGCGCAAATTTCCCAACGCGCATGTGATCGCCGCAGGGCGACTGGGCCGGCTTCACGCGGCCCGGGCTGGCTCGATCCGCGCGACCCGATGTTCGCGAAGACTCGCCGCCTCGTTTTACCGCCACCAGCGCGAGCTGTTCGGCGACAGCAGCATCTACGACATGGAAGTGTTCCAGGAAGGCGGCGACTCCGGCGACGTGCCGGTGCGCGAGGCGGCGCGCGACGTGCAGGCGGCGCTCGAAGACCGCGCACCCGGGCGCCGCTGGATGATGCTCGCCTGGCAGGGCAATCCGCGGCAGGAGCTGCTCGCGCGGCGTCGACCGCAGCCACCTCCTCATCATCGACATCGATCACGACCGGGTGCCGCGCGATGATCGCATGCGGGATTTCCGCGGAGCGCCGTTCCTGTTCGGCGGCATCTGGGAATTCGGCGGCCGCACGACGCTGGGTGCGAACGTACCGAAATATCACCGAGCGCTTGCAGCGCATGGCGCGCACCAACCCCAACATGGTCGGCACCGCGGTATTCACCGAGGGCATGGATACCAACCCGTTCGCCTTCGACCTGTTCACCGAGATGGCCTGGCGCGAAGCGCCGGTCGACACTGCCGCAGTGGACTGCGGACTATGTGCGGCGCCGCTATGGCGCGGCCGACCCGCATGCGCTGGCGGCATGGAAGGTCCTGCTCGCATACCGCCTACGACATCCACATCGACAAGGTAGAGTTCAACAGCGAGCGCGACGCGGCGCAGGAATCGCTGTTCGATGCGCAGCCGAGCCTCACCGCGAACCGCGCGTCGCATTGGTCGCCGGAGGCCATGCGCTACGACGCAGCGGCATTCGCGCAGGCGCTGCCCGAGATGCTGCGCGTGGCGCCGGCAGCTGCGCGCGAGCGAGACCTATCGCTACGATCTGGTGGACATCGCGCGCCAGACGCTGGCGAACGAGAGCCGCATGCTGCTGCCGCAAATCAAGGCGGCGTTCGACGCCAAGGACGCGCGCGCATTCGACGCGCTGACGCACGCTGGCTTGCATCTGATGGACCTGCAGGACCGCCTGCTCGCCAGCAACCGCTGCTTTTCTGGTCGGCACCTGGCTTGGCTCGGGTGCCGCCCTGGGCCTCCTCGCCGGACGGAGCTGCGCGCGGCTCGACTACGACGCGCGCTCCATTCTGACGACCTGGGGCGATCGCAAGGCCAGCGAAGGCGCCGACCTGCACGATTACGGCAACAAGGACTGGGCCGGGCTGACCCGCGACTACTACCGGGTTCGCTGGCAGACCTACTTCGCAGCGCTCGATGCCGGATTGCGCCGCGGCGTTTCCGCCAAGCCGATCGACTGGTTCGCGCTGGGCGATGCGTGGAATCGAGGTTCTCGCGAGTATCCCCGCGCGCCGCAGGGCGATACTTACGCCATCGCCGCGCGGATCGCGAGAGCGCTGCAAATCCCTTGAGGCGCCATCAGGTGGCACGCAGTGCCGTGGCGACCGGCAACCGTCCCGCGCGCAGCGCCGGGAGTACTCCGCCGAGCAGGCCCATCGCCAGCGCCCAGGCCATGCCGATCAGCCCCAAAGGCGGCGTGACTGCCAATCGAAAGTTGTAGCCGAACGGGCTGGCCGATAAGCCGTTGAAAAAAAACCACGCCATAGCGACCCCGAGCAGAGCGCCCGGGAGGGCGAACAGCAGCGACTCGCACAGAATGGAGGCGACAACCGCGCCGGAACCAAACCCGATCGCCCGCAAGGTGCCCATCTCGCGGCGGCGCGAGTCAACGATCGCGTACAGCGAGTTCACCGCGCCCAAGGTGGCGCCGATCGCCATGATGGTGCCCACGAAGTAGCTGGCGAAATCCAAGATGCCTTTGAGCTGCATGAATTGATCCCGCACCGCATCGCTCTCGCGCTGCGCCTCGAGGTGCAGCGTGGGATTGGCCTGCAATGCGCTGCGAAACGCCTCGAATGCCGCGGGGGACTGCAGCATCACCGAAACTGCGTTGTAGGTATTGCGGTTGAAGGCGGACATGAGCGCGTCGACGTCGGTGTAAAGGATGCACTGCTGCGAATGTCCCTGGTCAAAGCGGCCGACGATGGTCCACTCCACGCCGCGGATCGAACGTCGATCGCCGATTTCGAACCCCGTGAATTGGCGCCCGCAGGGGTTGGAAGCGATGAGTTCATGCAGCCCGGGATGGAACACGCGGCCGCCGGCGAGGCGAATCTCCGGCCGATACTCGCTGAAGTTGACTGTCGTGCCCACGAGCGGAAAGAAGAGGCGCGTTCCGGTCACCCGCCGGCGCGCTTCAATGGGAATCGACGCTTCGAATACCACGATCGGAGCGCCGTCGGCACCCTTTTTTATACCCGGCAGATCGCGCGCGATGACCGCTTCATCCCGGGGGATGCTGCTCTGCATGCGGCGCGCGCCCGTACTGCTGAGAATCACGCGGTCGGCACGCACGTCGCCGGTCGCCTGCCGCTGCACGCCAACGCCCATGGCCAGCATGGAAATGAGCACGCCCACGGCGCAGGCCACGCCGATGACGATGGTCAAAACCGACCCCATGCGCTGCGACGCTCCCGACAGATTGACGCGCAAGATACCGAAAAATTGCCGCAGCGTTTTCATCGCATCACGCTAACCGCCGGCCAGCGCAGCCGCGACTTTGAGACGCGCGGCCAGCGCGGCCGGGACCGCGGCGCTGATCAGCGCCACCACCACGGCAAGCGCCAGTCCGACCGCGATGACGATCTTCGGCATCGAAAGCCCGACGACAAAGATCCCGGCAATTGGCAACAGCAGGGTCGCCAGGGCAAGTCCGACCGCAGCGGCGGCGATGCATACCAGCAAAGCCTCCGCCACCACGATCAGGAACACGGTGCGGTCGGTGAAGCCCACCGCCTTCAACACCGCCAGTTCCAACCTGCGCTCGCGAATCGATTGCATCATCATGCTGGCGGTGGCGAAAAGCAGCGCCGCCAGCGCAGCCCCGACGATTGCGCGGATGAGGAAATTCATGTCGCCGATCGACTGCGCCTGCTGCTGCGCCAGTTCCAGCAAGGATTCGGTTTTGGTTTCCTGCGAGGAGTTGGCGAAGCGCCGGTCGATTTCATCGGCCACCGCAGCGGCCTGCTTCGGGTCCGAAATAGCGACGTTGAAGTGTTGAACAGTGCCCTTGCCGAGAAAGCGCGCCTCTTCGAGGTAGGCCAGATTGATCAGGATGTTATCCCGCCCGCCGCCGACGTCGCTGTCGCTGAAAGTTCCCACCACATCGAAAGCCCAGTCCGTCGACCCGTCCATTTGCGCCGTATTGGACATGAGCGGGATGCGATCGCCGACCTTCCAGCCGTACTTCGCCGCCAGTTCGTTCCTCACCAAGGCTGCGGTGCGCAGTTTCTGAAAGGCCGCCAGGTATTCGGGCGCGATCGTAAAAGTGAAGGCGGACGGCCAATCTTTGCCGACGCCGATGCCGATCGCGACCACGGCCAGCCGCTGCGTGGGCTTTTGATATGTCGCCCCAAAAATATCTACCGGGACGACCAGCTTCACGCCCGGTATCGATTTGATCTGATCGAGCGCGGCCGCAGGCAGCGGTTCGGCAAGAAAGCTCAAGCGGCTGTGCACGATCAGAAGATCGGCGCGCGCCGCGGCGGCCGCATGGTCAACGCCGGTTTTCAGGCCTTGCAGCATCCCGAACAGTGCGAATGCGACACAGACCTGGAAGAAAATGAGGGCGGTTCGGCCGGGTTTGCGCCAGATGCCGGACCAGAAAAGCGGCAGGAATTTCACAGCGGCGCCGCGTAGGACTTCGAATCAAGAACGCTGCGAAACATGCGCTGCCTCTATAGGTCCGGATCGAGCGCCAGGTGCACGGCGTTCGAAAAGCTCTCCACGGTCCAGTCGCCCAACAGCTCGCATTGCGCGGCGATCATTTCGGCCTCATCGATTGTCACCGCTTCCACGGTATAGCAGGCGACCGTGGTCCCGTCGCTGCGTACGAACCGCGCAGTCATCGCATCGTCATCGAAAGTTCGCGTAGACACCTTCCCGCGCTCCATCAAGAGCGCCGCGAGTCCGTCGGCATCTGGAATGGCTCCTAAAAACACCGCCATTTGCGCCGCATCGGCGAATTTTGCGTGCGATTCCGTGATCTTGTGGCCTGAAGGGAGCTGCATCGGCGCGAATCCTCTTGGAGTTGAAAGACCGATGACGGGCGTACGTCGACAGAGGATACCAATGCGCCGGGGATTTGCCAGCCGGCTTTTCCTAATGGCCCTCGCCGGGCGAGGCAACGGCCGGATTCCGGCAGACCGTTTTCGGCGGCATGACGCTGAAGTCGGGCGCGTCCGAATGCCAGCCGGCGATTTGATAACAGTTTGCGTTGATCCAAACGATCCAATCGCCGCTCGCCGTCTTCAATTGATCGCCGGCGTGGTGTTCGCGCGAACCTGACACATCCAAGGAGGAAGATACCGACAAGGCCCTGTTCGCCGTTTGATGCGTGCGGATCTCGAATGCCCGCACCGCGCGATGCGCTTCCGCCGCCCAATTCACCGCGGCTCCCTGACCCTCCGCGGCGGAACCGGGGCCCGATTGAGAGGACGAGTTGAGCAACGGCGGCTCGAGCGCGATGGCAATATTCGTGCGCCACTGTTGCGGCACGGTGTTCTTGATTCTCAATACCGGGGGCTTGCTGGGCGCAACGGCCAGCAATTGAATGGGACGTTCGGCCGCAGCCGCCATGGTCAAAGTTCTGGAGCCGGCAAGAAGCGCCGCCAGCGTGGCGAGGTGCAGCGCCAACACGGTGAAAAGGATGAGGGATCGCGGTGTTTTTGCCGGCATGCGCTCGAATGTCCAGACTTTCGCTCAAGGTATCGGGTTGCGCTTGGATATGGACTGCCAATACGGGGTCAGGTTCCTGACACTTGATTGCCATGGCAGGCATCGCGCAGACTGCGTCGCCGTGAAGAAACAGTCTACAAGCACGGGGCGGACGCCGCGAATTCGACGCGCGGCTTCGGACATGCGCGCCCAAGCGCTGGCGGCCGCGCGGCGGCTGATCGTGGAGGGCAGCGACGAAGTCCTCACGATGCGCGCGGTGGCGGATGCGGCGGGAGTCACCTATCCCAATTTGAGCCATCACTTCGGCTCGGCCGCCGGGCTGCACGCCGCAATTGCCGAAGACCTGGTGCGCGAGCTGCTGGCGGGATTACAGACGGTCGATGTGGAAATGGACAACCTCGAACACGACTACCGCGCGGTGGTCGTCCGGGTTTTCGAGCTGTTCAGCCAGAACGGGCTTGGGCGCGTACTGGGCTGGCTGGTGCGCTCGGGAGAAACCTCGCGGCTCGAGCCGGTCAATCGCATGCTGGCCGACTTCATTTCCAGCCGCGCGCGCCCGCGCTCCAAGACCGATGCCAAGCGCATCTCGCGCGTCGCCCTGATTGTCGCCTTCGCAGCGTACGCGGAATCCTCCGTGGGACCGCTGCTCGGCGACATCTTGGGCGCGAGTGCCTCCAAGCGCCGGGATTATTTCGCCCAGGCTCTTGCTGCACTGCGTTAAAACCTGCTTTCGAGACATAATTTATGTATCCATCAATAAGATATTGACGGATACATAAATAGAAGCTAACGTGAGGCTGCCCTGGTTTGCAACGAGCGTCCCATGGTTCATTCTTCTCCGACTCCCGCGGATTTGCGTATTCAACCGCGCAATGTGATGTTCGCGCGCGGCCGCGCCACCGAGCGATGGTGGAACGGCGGAGATCCCGTAGCCACCGCCTTTTACAACAGCCTGTCGCTGACCTTTCCGAAAGGCGAAGCGTTCTTCATCGACAGCGTGAGGAATTTTCGCGACGCCGTCGCTGCGCAGCAGCAGGCGCAAATCGACGCCTTCATCAAGCAAGAGGCTGCGCACAGCCGCGAGCACAACCACCTCAACAACCAGGTGGAGCAGGCGGGATACGATGTGCGCCCCATGCACGCCGATCTGGACTCGCGATTGGCGGAGTTGAAGGAGCAGCCGCCGATCTTCGGCCTGGTCGCCACCGTTGCATTGGAGCACTTCACCGCCATCATTGCGCATGCCTGCTTGAAGAGCGAGCGTCATTTCAAGAACGCAGCACCGGAGGCGGTGAGATTGTGGAAATGGCATGCCATCGAGGAAATCGAACACAAAGGCGTGGCCTTCGACACTTTTCTCGCTGCCACGCGCAAACTCTCGGGTTATAAGCGCTGGAAATTTCGCTCCCTGGTGATGCTGAACCTGAGCTATACCTTCTTGCGGGGCCGGATCCGTGCAACGCGGCAATTCCTCCGCCAGGACGGCCTCGATGGACCCGGCGCGTGGCTCAAGGTCTTCTCCTATCTGTTGATTTACCCCGGGCTGCTGCGCCAAATATTTCCGGCGTGGCTGTCATTCTTCCGGCCCGGCTTCCACCCTTGGCAGCATGATGACCGCGCGTTGGCGGCTGAACACGAAGCCCAGCTGGCGCTGCCGGTTTTGAACAAGGATGCCCTGGCGAGGTTGACCTAGCAGTCGGTTAGACTACCGGTGGGCAACGCCGGTGGAATCGATGATCGATATCAGCAGGGTAGATACATTCATGCTGGGCAGTCGCCGCGTGAAGCGCATGGGCTATGGCGCGATGCAGCTCGCGGGGCCGGGGGTGTTCGGGCCGCCGAAAGATCCGCCGCACGCGCTCAAAGTGCTGCGCGAGGCTCTGGCGAGCGGAGTCGATCACATCGATACGAGCGACTATTACGGTCCGCACGTGACCAATCAACTCATCCGCGAAGCCCTTCACCCCTATCCCGATAACCTGGTGATCGTCAGCAAAATTGGCGCGCGCCGCGGAGCGGACGGATCCTGGAACCCGGCCTTTTCCGCCGAGAGCCTGACGAGCGCGGTACATGACAATCTACGACACTTGAACCTGGACGCGCTCGAGGTCGTCAATCTGCGTTTCATGTTCAGTGCCCACGGACCCGCTGAGGGCCCCATCGAGGCACCGCTCGCGATACTGGCGGACCTGCAGCGCCAAGGCTTGGTCCGTCATATCGGCCTCAGCAATGTGACGCGAAAACAGGTCGAAGCGGGGCGCGCCATCGCGCAAATCACCTGTGTCCAGAACCACTACAATCTTGCGCATCGCAAAGACGACGCATTGATCGACGAGCTGGCTGAAGCCGGCATTGCCTATGTGCCATTCTTCCCGCTCGGCGGCTTCACCCCGTTGCAGTCGGCCGAGCTCTCGGAAGTTGCCAGGGCACTTGCCGTGACGCCGATGCAGGTTGCACTCGCCTGGTTGCTGCAGCGCGCGCCGAACATCCTGCTGATCCCCGGTACCTCGTCGCTCGATCATCTGCGCGAGAATTTCGCGGCGGCCCACCTTAAGCTGCCAAGCGCGGTTCTCGCCACGCTGGACCGGATCGGGCGAGTTGCCGCCGACTCCTGAGGTCAGCGTTGCGTAGGTCACAAAATTCCAATGTATTCACGGTAGCGTGCAGGTAAGGGCAGGTCGCTGCCGAAGGCGGAAATCGCGTGATCAATGAGCAGCCGAAACCGATTGTCCAGGCGGGTCAATCCAACAGCTTGACGGCAAAGGTGGACCCTGAGCACGGCGCAGCGCATGCGCCACGGCTCGACAAGGCGCGCTTCGAGGAGCACCTGCTGCTCGATAAGATCGTGGGCTTGGCGAGTGCAACACCGCATGAGCGCTTCGAGGCCTTCGCGCTGTCGGTGCGGGAGTTTTTGGCCAAACGCTGGGTGGATACCGAGAGCACGTATGTGCGCGAGAACCCCAAACGGGTCTACTACCTCTCGATGGAGTTTCTGATAGGCCGGTCGCTCGCCAACAATGTCGCGAATCTTCTCTTGGATGCCGATGCGCATCGAGCGGTTGAGGAGATCGATCTTGACTGGTTCGCGACCTTGGAGCAGGAGCCGGACGCGGGGCTGGGCAACGGCGGACTTGGGCGGCTGGCAGCCTGTTTTCTGGATTCTCTGGCCACCTTGGAGATTCCAGCGATGGGCTATGGGCTGAGGTACGAGTACGGCATGTTCAGGCAAGTCCTGCGGGACGGGTGGCAAATCGAGTGTCCGGACAACTGGCTGGCGCGCCACGATCCTTGGGAAATACGCCGCGTGCGCGATCAAGTCGAGCTTCAGCTCGGCTGCTCATTCGAGGTGCGTGAAGGCACTTTGCATGCAATTACCGGCAAACCTTCGCGCCTGATAGGGGTTCCCTTCGACCGCCCGATCGTCGGTTATGGCGGCAATACCATCGCCACGTTGCGCTTGTGGGCGGCCAAGGCACCCGACTATTTCGACTTCCAAGCCTTCAGTCACGGCGAGTTCGTCGATGCGGTGGCCGAGGCGCTTGAAGCGGAGTCCTTGACCCGCGTGCTGTATCCCGATGACTCGACCAGCCTGGGTCAGGGACTTCGCTTCGTGCAAGAATATTTCCTGGTGGCCTGCTCTTTGGCGGATGTCATTCGCCGCTTCCGGTTGCACAACGCGGACTGGAGCTTGCTGCCTGAAAAGGCGGCGTTGCAGCTCAACGACACCCATCCGAGCTTCGCGGTCCCGGAATTGATGCGTATCCTGCTCGATGAGGCCCATCTGGGTTGGGACACGGCGTGGGATCTGAGCTGTCGTACCTTGGGTTATACCAACCACACCTTGCTGCCGGAAGCGCTCGAAAAGTGGCCGCTGCCGTGGTTCCAACTGCTCGTGCCGCGGCAGCTTGAAATCATCTTCGAGATCAACCGGCGCCTGCTGGACGCCGTACGCAGCCGATATCCGGGCGACGTAGGCCGCGTGCAGCGGATCAGTCTGATCGAGGAAGGCGCCGTCAAGCACGTGCGCATGGCGAACTTGGCCATTGTCGGCGCTCACAGCACCAACGGGGTCGCAAAGATTCATTCTGAGTTGTTGCGGACCACCACCGTCAAGGATCTGGCCGAGATGTTTCCCGAAAGATTCAGCAACAAGACCAACGGCGTGACCCCGCGCCGCTGGCTGCTGCTCTCCAATCCTGCGCTCGCCAATTTGATCACCGAAGCCATCGGCGCAGCGTGGGTAACCGACCTGCAGCAATTGACCCGGTTGAAGCCGCTGGCCGGCGACGCAGCTTTTCTCGACAAGTTCATGCGGGTGAAGCGCGGGAACAAGCTGCTCTGCGCCCAATGGATCAGCAAGAAATTCGGCTTCAGCGTCGATCCTGAAACGATTTTCGATTGCCACATCAAGCGCATCCACGAGTACAAGCGGCAGCTTCTGAACGCGCTGCGCATCATCGTGCTCTACAATCGATTGCGCGGCAATCCGCAATCGGTCCGCGCGCCGCGCACGTTTATTTTCGCCGGCAAAGCGGCGGCCGCCTACTACATTGCAAAGCTCATCATCAAGTTCATCGAGAGCCTGGCTCGAACGATTGCGGCGGATCCGGCCGCGAACGCGCAGCTGCGCATCCTGTTTTTGCCCGACTACGATGTTTCAATGGCGCAAAGGCTGATTCCGGCGAGCGACGTGTCGAATCAGATCTCAACCGCCGGATATGAGGCCAGCGGCACCAGCAACATGAAGTTCATGATGAACGGCGCCTTGACGCTGGGAACCCGCGACGGTGCAACGATCGAGATGGCCGCGGAAGCCGGAGAGGAGAATTTCCTGCTGTTCGGCCTCACGGCGCAGCAGGTTTCTGGCAGCCGCGGCTGGTACAACCCGCGATGGCATTACGATCATGACCCAGAAACGCGCGCCGCGCTCGATCTGATCGCCTCCGGGCATTTCAGCGGCTCGGATCCGAATTTCTTCCAGCCGCTCTACGACCTGCTGATGAATGAAGATCGATACATGCACCTCGCGGATTTGGGACCGTATCTGCAGGCCGACCGCAGGATGAGCGATTGGTACGCGGATCCGCGAGAGTGGGCGCGCAAGGCGATTTTGAACGTTGCCAGCTCGGGGCGGTTCTCGAGCGACCGTACCATCGAGGAATATGCGAGGGATATATGGGGTGTGAAGGCTTGCCCGGTCTCCGCCGGGGAGTTTGCGCATGAATGACGCCGGGGCGCTCGATAACTCAGCGTAGATAAGGAATGAGCCGCCCTGGCCGGCCAACAGAGCGGAACTTTGGCTGACGCGCTTAGTCCATCCTGACAGTCGCGGATATAAGCTCACTCCCAGGGAGTAATCGAATGAAGACCCGGCTTGCGATCAAACTTGGCGCGGTCGCTCTCGCGCTGTTCGTGAACAGTCTGATCCTCGGCGGCGCGACCTTTGTGGTCGGCTCGCGCGGTCAAGGACACACCGACGAGCCGTCCGTCGCCTGTGCGCGGGCGAAGGTCGTGCACCTGAAGGTTTAGTATCGCTATTGAGCGGCGAGCTTGCCGGGGTCCGCTCCCACACGGCCGGCGGCCGCATCCGCCGAGCCCGCGCGAGCCAGCGTGAAATCGAAGTGCACACTGGGAATTCCCTTCGCCGGCGCATTCGGGTCGCCGGTTCGCTCATTGGCCACCAGTTGCGGCGATGCGCCGAATACCACGTCGGTTTCCAGATACGGACCGGGAAAATAGAGCGCGGTGACCAATTCCCGAAAACCGGGCGCGCTGATCAGGAAGTGAATATGCGCCGGGCGGCAGCCCTGACGCCGCTGGGCGCGGATCAGATCCCCGACCGGACCGTCCATCGGTATGAAATAGCCGAGCGGGCGCACCGTGCGAAAATGGTAATTGCCGTCGGGATCGGTACGAAAGGTGCCGCGGTAATCGATGGCGCTGCCGTCGCCTTCCTGCAGGTCATAAACCCCGGCACTCGAAGTTTGCCACACCATCAACCTGGCATTGGGCACGGCTTTTCCCGCGGCGGAGCGCACCGCGCCCCACAACAGGATTTCCTCGGATTTGTCGGCATTCGAAATCTGCGCGCCGAGCGCCAACTGCGGCGAATCCTCGCGAAAGAACGGCCCCAGCAAGCTCGAGGACGTCGCCTCTTCCAGGGCAGTCGCGTCGTGCAGCGTGTTCACCAGGGCGCTCAATCCCAGGACGTCGGACAGCAGGATGAATTCCTGCCGGGTGGCGGTGCAGGCTTTGCCGACGCGCGTGAGGAATGCGACCGCCTCGAGCCATTCGGACGGCGTCAGGTTCACCTCGCTGGCGAAGGCGTGCAGATGGCGGACCGCGCTCGCGACCACGGTCTCGAGCCGTTCATCCGCCGTGTGCTGCATTTGCTCGAGTACGGCCTCTGTCACGGATTGGGGCGTATCGCGTTTCATGGCGGATCTCCCGGTGCGTCACGCGCGCCGGCGCGCGACCACAAAGGCTTCGTCGTTGAACCACAGGCCGCCGTGCTTCTGCAGCACGCTTCTGCGTGGCTGCGAGGTAGGCGCCGTTCGGAACAACCTCATCGAGCCGCTCGTCTTCGATCTGATTCACATAGATCGCGGCATTCCAGGCGGCGAACAAGGTCGATGTGCCTATTCGATCGCCGATCTCGGAGGGAAGCGTGTGCATCTCGTAACGAAACACCGCCTTGTCATCCGGCGGTACGGCCAGGCTGAAATCGCGGGCATCGCGTCCCAGTTCGCGGCGCAGGGTCGCCAACAGTTCATGGCGGCCGACGCGAAATGGATGCTCCTCCGGCCACAGCTGCTGGATGATCTCGAGACCCGGATCATGGCCGTACGACTGAATCGCGAGCAAGCGGCCGCCCGGAGCCAGACTGCGTGCCAAGGGCGCGAGCACCTTGCTGGACCTTGAACTCGGCGCCCATGCGCGCCCGCCATGGCTGCGAGGCGAGCACCAGGTCGTAGTGTTCGAAAATGCCGCCCGGGCTTGGGAATCACGGCAGTCGAGCAGAAATTTGTGATCCTCGCGATATATCACAAGCACCGACGGGCGCACCACCTGTGGGTTGCCGGTCTTGGGCTCGGCGTCGTCTGCCAGCCATTGGCGAGCGCCGGCGCAGTTCCTCGATCTGCTCGGCGTATTCGTGGGCGGTTGAGCCGGTCAGGCGCACTTCCTGCCAGTTGAGCGCCGCGGCCAAATGCGCATCGCGCGGCATGAGGCGCGGCGCCTCCGCATAGTTGAGATTGGTGACGACGAACACCGTCGCGGGATGCTCGAACAGCCGGTCCGGCATCTTCTCCAGTCCCAGGCGCACATCCTCGAGACTGATCTCCTTCGCCACCACGAATAGCGGCACGGTCGGAAACAGCCGGTGCGTGCTGCGCATGACGCGCGTGAGCACCGTGCCATCGCCCATGCCGGCATCGAAGATCCGCAGCGCCGGCGGCGTGGGCCGCAACAAGGTCATCTCATGAGCGGCGCGGCGCGCGATGGCGGACTTCTCGTTGCAGGTGGTGACGAAGGCCAGATATTTCTGGCGATTGTCGTAGAAACGAAACGGAGTGCTGGGCGCCGCTTTGGCGGCTTCGCGCGGCTCGAGCGCTGAACGCGGCACGCTCATCGCTAACGCCACAGGCGGCGGGAGGCGATCTGCGCCCCTTCCACCAGCGATCGCAGCTTCAGGTAAGCGATATCCGGCTCCACCGGCCCGAAGCCGGCGAAGGTGCCGAAGCCGCAGTCGGTGCCGGCCATGACCCGCTCGCGGCCGACGACCTGCGCGAAGCGCTCGATGCGCTCGGCCACCAGCTGCGGATGCTCGATGTAGTTGGTGGTGGTCGCCAGCAGGCCCGGGATCATGATCTTGTCGTCCGGAATCCGGATGCTTTCGGAACACCGTCCACTCGTGCGCGTGGCGCGGATTGGCGGCCTCGAACAGCAGTCCCTGCGGCTTGGCCTTGAGCACGATGGGCAACAGGCGTCTCCATCGGCACGTCGTGATGATGCGGGCCTTCGTAGTTGCCCCAGCACACATGCATGCGCACCCGGTCCGCCGGCACGTTGCGCAAGCGCATGATTCAGCACTTCGATGTGCCGCGCCGCGAGGCCGTCGAACTCCTCGACGCGTGCGATCGCGGTACATGGTGTGGCGGCCCATGGCCAGATCGGGCGCGTCGATCTGCAGGATGATGCCGGCCTCCACGATGGCCTCGTATTCGACGCGCCAGCGCATCGGCCAGCGCCTCCAGTAGTCATCCTGGGTGGGATAGAAATCGTTCGGCTGAAACAACGCAATCACACCCGGCGAGGCCGCATTCATGAACGCGCCATGCGGCGCGGCCGCCGCACCGCCGGCGTTGAGGTTCGCGATGTCGGTCTGCAAGCGGCTGCGAGATTCTTGACGCGCCATCTCGGTCCGACGCAGCGCGGGCGCCGGTACTTGGCGGTGGAACCGCGATCCGCCAGCTTGCGCAGCAGCGCCGGGAATTCCACCAGGTCCTGCCCCGGCTCGCGCGGCGTGTCGCCGTCAAACCCGGAGAAGCGCTCCGCGATGTAGGTGGCGTAGCTGATCTTGCTCATCTCGCCATCGCTGACGAAATCGATGCCGACGCGCCACCTGCCGCTCGACCACCTCGGCCACCGCCGCGGTGATGACCGCGTCGTCGGCCGCGGCGTCGCGCACCTCGCCGCGTTCGCGCGCGAACAGCACGTCGGTCACCGCCTGGCTGCGCGGCAGGCTGCCCACATGGGTGGTCAGAATCCGCTCGATGCGGCTGCTTCATGATGCGCCGTCGCGGCTAACGATAGGTGTTGTTGGAAGTGTGATCCCCGGCCAGCCAGCGCTTCAGGTCTGGCGCGCGCCTGCTTGCGTCGACGCTGGTTGATCTGCCCGACCTGCGGACTGTCCAGCGTGAACTCCAGGATCAAGCCATTGGGATCGCTGACGTACACCGAGCGGCAGTAACCGTGCTCGAGCACGATAGGTCTCCGGCGGCTCCTGATGCCCGCGGCCGCCATGCGCTTCTCGATTCGCCTGGGTCTCCGCATCCACGTTCAGGGCGATGTGGTGGAAGGGCGACGCGGGCATCTTCGGCCCGAAGGTTCCTCATCCTCGGGATTGGCGAACTGGAAGAACGCCAGCGCGCCGCCGTCGCCGATGCCGAAGAACAAGTGTGCAGTAGATGCGTTCCTCGCCGAACAGCTGGTCCGTCTTCGCACCAGGTCGCCATCAGCGGCAGACCGATGACCTCCTCGTAGAACTTGCGCGTCTTCTCCAGGTCCGGTCACGTACGCCGTGTGATGCAGACGCGTGGGCAGCTTGCGTTGTGCTAGCCATAGATCATCTCCGAGTCAAAACTTGTAGTCGAGATCGACGCCGTAGCGCCGCGGCAATGCCCGCCACAGGAATCCGGCGCCGCCGACGTTTCCGGGCGAGAACTCGGCGTTATAGATCCTATTGGTCAGATTCTTCGACCACGCGGTGACCGTCCAGTTCTTCGCTTGCAGCCCGATGCGCAGATCCACCAGATGAAACCGGATCGCGCGAAGTCATGTTGTACGGCTCCCACCAGGTACGACCGATCTCGCTGTAGTCCAGCCGCACCGTGCCGAGCAGGCCGTCGCCCAAGGGTTGCTTGTACTGCGCCCCGGCATTGACCGTATTGCTGCGACACGCAGCGGCGCCTGGTTGCCGATGACCGTTGGATCCGCCATCGCCGTGATCCGGCTGTCGGTGTAGCCGAAGCCGGCATACAGATCGAGCCGATCGGTCGGGCTGAGCGGTGAGTCGAGATTCCGCTCCCTTGTACTTCGCGCTGAGATTGCCGAGGTTCTGGGTCGAGTCGGCGGCGATATAGACAAAGAAGTAGCCGTTCTTGGATTGGTGTGGAAAACAGTCCATATCCCAGGTCAGCCGGCGATCCAGGAACAGCTCTTGAACCCGACCTCCTAGGTGTCGGCAACCTCGGCTTGAACAGGTCGTTGACGCCGAGGACGTGCATTCGCGCGCGCCACATCCCCGACACCGGTCTGGTTGAATCCGCCGCTGCGAAATCCGCGGCTCCAGCCGCCGTAGAATGTCCAGTCATCGTTCGGCTTGTAGCGCAGCGTAGCCTTGGGCTGCGCCGCACCGAGGTCGCCTTGCGCACCTCGCCGGTAAAGGCCGTGGTGGTCGGCAAGAACTCGGTCGGCGTAGTCGGTGGTGTTCTCCCGATTATCCTGGTCGTAGCGCATCGCGGCATCGAGTTCCCACTGCGGGTTGAACTCGTAGGTGGCGTCGCCGAACACCGCCCAGGCATTGTTGTTCTGGCTATCCGCGAGGAACGTCGACATTGGTGTTGGTGGCGTTGGGATTGCTCGGATCGACCATCGGCGTATAGTAGACCGGCCGGGACGCCCGGCGCCCCGATCCGACCAGATTGCCCGTGGAGATGAATCGATCGGTGTGCACGAAATAGGCGCCTGCGATCCAGGAGAACCCGCCCACCGCCGGGGAGGTGAAGCGCAGCTCCTGGCTGGTCAGTCCTCACGTCGATGAACTGGCTCTGGCTCTCATCGAATGGGCCGCCGTGCGCAGGGGTCGGAATCGGACCGACAAACGAGGTGAGAGCAGTATTCGACGGAGCTGGTCATGGGCCGGAAATCGTAGGCGTCGCCGGTGTCGATCTCCTGGGTGTGATTGAAGTCCGTGATCGAGGTGAAGGTTCCGTATGCCAGGTTGTAATCGAGCTTGAGCGCGACATCCAGGATGTCGCGCTTGTCGGTGCCGAGATTGTTGTTCTGAATCGGCGAGGTCGTGTCGTTTGCATTCGCCGGGCGTGCGTGAAGTCGCTGAAGGGATTCGCCTCATTGCCGCGCGGAATGACGTAATAGTACGCCGTGGTTTCCGACCTTGTCGTACATGAACCGCAAGTCCGCGCTGAAATTGTCGGCCGGCTTCCACAGCAGCCGCAGCCGGCCCGAGTAGTCCTCGTAGGGATCCGCCTTGCGGCCCAGATAGACGTTTTCCAGATAACCGTCGGTGTTGTAGAAATTGAACGAAGCGCGGTACTTCAAGCGTTCCGGCGCCGATCGAGCGGTCCGCTCGAGTTGCCAGCCGGCCTTCTCCGACGGGCCCGTTGCCCACGCCGAGCCGGGTGCTGCCTCGAAATGATCCGACGGGTCCGCGGTGTCGATGATGATGGCGCCGCCGATCGCATCGCGTCCATACAACGCGCCCTGCGGCCCCTTCAGCACTTCGATCTGCTTGATGTCGTAGAGTTCTTGCGTGAACTCGTACGGATTGGTCTCCAAGCACCCCATCGACCAGCACCGCGACCGACGGTTCGCTGTTGCGAGCCTGGGAGATACCGCGAATCGTTATGAAGGAATTGCCGATGTTTTGGGTCTCGACCAAGGTCATGTTCGGCACCATCGCAATGAAGTCGCGGGGTGTTTCGATTCCAGCCGCCGCGATCTCCTGCGCCGTGAACACATCCACGGTGACCGGCACGTCCTGGAAGTGTCTCGTTGCGCTTGCGCGCCGTGACCACGATTTCCTCGAGCGCCGGCGCCGCAGCCGGCGCCGCCGCGGTTTGAGCCCAGACGGGCTCCGCAAGCACGATGATTCCGAACGCGGCCGCCAGAATCGACAGAGTTCGGCGCATGATGATCAACATGTGAGATCCCCCTCTTCGTTATTTGAGGCTCGAGCCTTCAGCCTTTTTCCGCTTCCAATTCTGTGCGCACCATTTGTGCGCCGGCGACCATCGCTTGCAGCTTGCCGAAAGCCGCTGCGCGCGGCAGGTACTTCATGCCGCAGTCGGGCGCGATCAACAGATTCTTTGCATCCACGAAAGGCAGTGCACGGCGAATCCGCTTGGCCACGACTTCCGGGGACTCGACGGCCGCGTCCGAAAGGTCGATGACGCCCAAGATGATTTTCTTGCCGGGCAGCTGCCTGAGCACGGCGCAGTCCAGGTGCGATTGCGCGGTCTCGATCGACACCTGCACGCAACGGCACTGCGCCAATTCCGGCAGAAAGGAATAACCGGAAGGCCGGGTATGGATGATGGCCGCGTAGCCGAAGCAGATGTGCACCGCGGTCGTGCCGACGACGTTTTCCAGCGCACGATTGAGCGCCGTCAAACCGAACGCGCGCGCCTCCTCGGGCCGGGCTTGCATGTAGGGCTCGTCGATTTGCACAACATCCGCGCCGGCATCGAAGAGATCGCGAATCTCGGCATTCAAAGCGGCCGCGTAATCCATTGCGGCGAGTTCGCGGCTGCCGCCGTAGTAATCGATCTGCGCCTGCTGCGCCATGGTGAACGGACCCGGTACCGTCACTTTCACGCGTCGATGCGTGTGGCGGCGCAGAAACTCCAGATCTCTCACGCCGACCGCGTGGCGCCTGCGGATGTTGCCGACCACGCGGGGAACCGGATTGGGATGCCCGCTTCGATCGAGGGCGGTGCCCGGATTATCGAGATCGATGCCCTCGAGCGCCGTCGCGAACCGGTTCGAATAGCTTTCGCGGCGAATTTCTCCATCTGAAATGATGTCGAGGCCGGCTTCCTCCTGAGCCTTGATGGCCATGAGCGTCGCATCGTCCTGAGCTTCGGCCAGATACGGCTCAGGGATTCGCCAGAGCTCGCGCGCGCGGACCCTGGGTGGAAAGCGGCCGGCCAGGCGCTGGCGATCGATCAACCACTCCGGTTGCGGATAGCTGCCGACCAGCGTCGTGGGAAGCAGCATCATTTTCCCCCCGCTGCGCGCCGCGGCGGTTCCGGCCATGCGGTCCCGGCCCCGAGCGCGGCGCGAATCGAATCGCCATGTTGATTCAGCAGCGGAGCGGCGCTGACGCTGCGGGCGCGCGACCCGTCGAACCTGCCGGCGGCCGCACCGCCTCGGTCGCGCTGTGCGGCGACTCGATCGGCACAACGATGCCCAAATGCTCCACCTGCGGATCGCTCACGACATCGTCGATGAGGTTGACCGGCGCGTGGGGCACATCGGCGGCCCGTAGGCGCCGCACCCAGTGTTCGAGCGGCTGGCGCGCGAAACGGGCGTCGAGTTCCGCCCGCAGCGTTTCATACTCGGCGATGCGGCGCGCGCGCGGATTGAATCTCGGGTCGTTCTCCGAGTTCGGGGGCATCCAGCGCCGCGACCAAACCCTGCCAGAATTTCTCCAGCGATGAGAGGTGAATCGCGATGAGGCGGCTATCCGAGGTGCGCAGGATGTAGGCCTGCGCCAGCCGCGGCCGGTCCGCCGAGGTCGGTGTCTCGCCCAAGGCAAAAAACGCGGCAAACGGCTCAACGGCAAAATGCGCCATTGCCTCCAGCATCGAGATTTCCACGTGAGAACCGCGCCCCGTGCGGCCGCGCTGCACCAGCGCCGCCAGGACGGCCTGTGAGGCGTACATGCCCGTGATCGCGTCTGCCAGCGCAGGACCCAGAAACTGGGGCCGCCGGTTATCGACCACCACGCTCAAAAATCCGCTCAAGCCTGAGCCACGGAGTCGTAGCTCGGCCGATCCGAATACGGACCGCTCGATCCAAAACCGCTGATCGAGCAGTACACGAGGCGCGGGTTCAAACCCTGCAGGCGCGCAACACCCGCGCCCAACCGCTCGGCCGTTCCGGGCCGGAAGTTCTGAATGTAGACATCCGCTTCTGCTCAGCCGGTCGAACAGCGCACGGTCTTCCTGCAACTTCATGTCCAGCGCGAAACTGCGCTTGTTGCGGTTGTAGGCCTGGAAATGCGGGGAATACTGCGCGCCCTGATAAGCCCGGTACGGATCGCCTTCGGGACTCTCGATCTTGATCACGTCGGCACCGAGATCGGCCAGCATCATCCCGGCACAAGGCCCGGTGATGAACGTTCCCTGCTCCAGGACACGGATGCCCGCCAATGTGGGTTGCGTGGGCATATCGGTCTCAAGTGTCCTCGCTCGGTTCGAAACCCGGCGGCGCCTCGCCGTCGTAATGGATCGCCTGCGCGGCGGCGTGCGACATGATGAAGCCGATGGGCCGTTGCTGCTCCTCGAGCAGATGCGCGATCAACCCCGCGGTCCGCGCCAAGATTGGCACGCCCTTGAGCGCCCCGAGCGGGTAACCGGCATCGAGCAGCACTGCGGGAATCGCTCCCGACACATTCAAGGCGAGCCGCCTGCCGACCAGATCCGGGAGCAGGGCTTCCACCTCGCGTGCGATCCTTACGTGCCGGCCCGAGCCGCCGACTTCCTCGGCGATTTCGAATAAGCGCTGAACCCGCGGATCCATTTGCTTGTGCAGCGGGTGGCCGAATCCAGGGATCGGACGCTTTGCGCCGCGGTACTCGAGGATGATCGCTCGCGCCGCGTCAACCATCGTGTCGCCGCCGGCGGCGCGTCCGGCGATCGCGGCAAAGAAATGACCTGCCGCTTCGGACGATCCGAGAATCACCGATCCGCAACCCAAGATTCCCGCTGCCACCGCGCCTTGCAGTGCTTCCGGGGCGGCGGCGAACGTCATCCGCGCCGCCTGCACGCTCGGCACCATGCCGTGCTCGGCAATGGCGACCAGCGTTGCATCGAGCACCCGGCGCTGCGCGGCGGAGGGCAGGGCGCCGGTAACCAGCAGCCAGAAATGCTCGGTGAAGCTCAGCGAACCGATGAGATCGCGCGCGAGGTCGCGCCCGCGGACCACGATGGTCTCCTCATTGGAGGCCGATAACCCCGAGCTGTGCCGGTCCTGACGTCCGATTTTCAAGCTTTGCCCCCGGGTACTATTTTCGTATAGCGAAAATGATGTCGATATACGAAACGATACTGAACTGTGCCGCGAGCAAACGTCAAGCGCACCGCAGCGGGCCCTTTCAGGATTTCGGATATCGAAATAGACTGAAGGGGTGCCGTCCCGCAAATCCACGCCGCCGCGCCGCGAGGCCATGGGAGGACTCGCCAAGGGTCTGGCGGTGATCCGTGCCTTCTCCCGCGATCATGCGGCGTTGAACCTCAGCGAGATCGCGCGCAGCGCGCGAATTCCCGCGGCCACTGCACGCCGCTGTCTGCTCACCCTCGAGGAGCTGGGCTACATCACGCGCAGCGGCCGCGATTTTCTGCTCGGCCGAAGGTGCTCGAGCTCGGCGCCGCCTACCTCGAGTCGATGAACATCGAGCAGCTCACCAGAACCATCTGGAGGAACTCGCCCGCAACACCTCCGACTCCGCCGCGCTGTGCGTGCTGGACGGCGTGGAAATCGTCTATATAGCGCGGACTTCGGTGCGCACTTTGCTGCGGCTGGAGGCGCACGTCGGCAGCCGCTTCCCCGCGCATGCGACTTCCACCGGGCGCGTATTGCTGGCCGGCGTCAGCGGCGAGCGCCTGCAGCGCTACTTCGAGAATGCGAATCTCGAAGCGCTGACGGAACGCACGGTGACGGATCCGGCGAAGCTGCGCGCTTTGATCGAGGAGTGCCGGCGCTGCGGATACTCCGCAGTCGAGGATGAACTCGCCTACGGCGTGATTGCGCTTGCCGTGCCGGTGTTCGATCAAAAAGGGCGGGTGGTCGCGGCGCTCAATTCCTCGAGCCACTCGCGCCGCACCACCAAGACCAGGCTGATTCGCGAGCGCCTCGCCATGCTGCAGCAGGTCAGCCGGCAGATTTCGAGCGATTTGGCGGTCGTTCCCTGGCTTTCGTTGAGCGCCCAAACTTGAGAAATCCGGTCGCGGCTTGACGCTGTCGCGGGCAAGACGTAGCCTGAAAGCGAAAAATATTTCGCTATGCGAACTTAGGAGAGGCGGCCATGCCTAAGATTCTGGTTCTTTACTACAGCAGCTACGGCCATATCGAGGCGATGTCCTATGCGCAGGCGGAGGGCGCGGCACGGGTGGCGGACGCGCAGGTCATGGTCAAGCGGGTGCCGGAGCTGTGCCCGATCGATGTCGCCAAAGCGTCCGGATTCAAGCTCGATCAGGCGGCACCGCTCGCGAGTCCCGAGGAGCTCGAGCAATACGATGCGCTCATATTCGGCACGCCGACGCGGTTTGGGAACATGGCTGCCCAGATGCGCAACTTCATGGATCAGACCGGGCCGCTGTGGGGGCGCGGCGCGCTGGTCGGCAAGGTCGGCAGTGTTTTTTGCAGCACCGCCAGTCAGCACGGCGGCCAGGAGACCACCATCACCTCGTTTCACAGCACATTGCTCCATCACGGCATGATCATCGTCGGCTTGCCGTACACGTTCAAAGATCTTGCGACGATGCGTGAGATCACCGGCGGCACCCCCTACGGCGCGAGCTGCGTTGCCGGAGCCGGCAGCGAGGCGCGCATGCCCACGAAGTTGGAGCTGGAGATGTGCCGCTATCAGGGTGAACACGTGGCGCGCATCGCCTCGCGGCTGGCGGCGGGCGAACGCCGCCAATCGAACTAGGCGGCGTTCGAGCGCCCATCATGCCGTGAATTTGCCGCTGCACCCGGCACTCGCCGCCGCAGGCACGGCGCCTCTGAAAGAGCGCGTCGTCGCTTTCATGCGCGCAGCGTCCATCGAGATCACGCCTGCGGAGGAAAGACATTTACCGGCGTTGCGTGCGTTGCTGCCCGCGCCGTCCGCAATCTTTGTGTCGCATGTGCCGAGCGCCACCCTCATGCAGGTCGTCAAAACCGCGCTCGCGGTGCAGGCCGCCGGCTTTCAGGCGACGCCGCATCTGGTCGCGCGGCGCATTAACTATCCGGAAACGTTGCGCGCCGCGCTCGCCGAGCTGGTCGCTCATGGTGTCGAGCAAGTGCTGCTGGTGGCCGGCGACGGCGGGCACCCCGCCGGGGTGTTCGAAAACACGTTGGATGTGTTGGAGTCGGGGCTCATCGAGAAGTCCGGCATCAAGCGAATTGGCGTTGCGGGGTATCCGGAAGGGCAGAGAGGCATTGGTCACACCATGCTCGAAAATGCGTTGAAGGCCAAACAACTCTTTGCGGATCGTACCGGCTTGCCCATGTTCATCGTCACGCAATTCGGTTTCAACGGCAATGCGTTGCGGGACTGGGAGCCCGAGCTGGCGCGGATCGGCGTGCGCTTGCCGATTCGCGCAGGCCTTGCAGGTCCAGCACCCCTGTCGAAACTCATCAAATTTGCGATGCGTTGCGGTATCGGCGCCTCGCTGCGCACCGTCATGCGCAACTTGAGCGCGGTGAGCGGGATAGCGGAACTTGCCACCACGCCGGAGCAGCACATCCTGCGCCTGATGCAGCTGCCGAGCTCCACCCGCATCATTGCGCCGCATTTCTTCTGCTTCGGGGGCGCGCTCGAGACCGCTCATTGGATCAATCAGGTCGTCGCGGGGCATTTTTCGATGCAGCGATGACATCGCGGCCGATTTCGGCAGCTACCGCGGCAGCTCCAGGCTCTTCAGCAAGTCTTGATAGCGTGCGTCGGTGCGCAGCGATGCGAGCAGCGGGTCGGACTTCAGATTCGCCAAACCGCCGTCGCGCTGCTTGTGCGCCCGGTCGAGCCATTCGAACGCCTTGTCCTTTTCCCCGCGCCACGCATAGACGTCCGCGATCTCATACGGGCCGTCCTTGGCATATTTGGCCATGAGATCGTCGAGCGCTTCTTGCGATTCCTTGGCATTACCCAGGCTGTGCTCGGCCATGGCGACACCCTGGAGACGAAAGCCCTCGAACCCGACCTGGCGAAACGTCCGCAGCGCATCGGCCGGGCTGCCGTCGAGCAGTTGCAGCGTGCCCAGGTTGTTGAGTGCATACGTGCCTTCCGGGCTGAACTCCAGTGCATGGGCGTTCGCCGCGCGCGCCGCCGCATAGTCGCGATTGTCGGTGAGGAACCGGGCAAGATTCTCCCACGCCGGGCCCGACAGCGGATCCAGTTCGGTCGCCTTTCTGGCCGCCGCAATCGCCTCGGGCAGCCGCCCGAGACTCTGCAGGAGTTGACCGTAGTTGTCTTGCACTTCGGCGTCGCTCGGTTCCAGCTCGAGCGCCTTGCGGAAATCGGTCTGCGCACCCGTCCAGTCCCACACGGAATTGGAGCGGATGAAGCCGCGCGCCGAATAGCCGGCCGCAGCCTCCGGCGCCAGCGCGACGGCCTTGTCAGCGGCTTGCAACGATCGTTCGGTACCCGCCTGATCGCCGTTTCTGTCCGCGAGGGCAAATTCGGCGAGCGCCAGGTCTGCATAGGCCGCGGCATAATTGGGATCCAGTGCGATCGCCTTGCGCAAGCTCTGCGTGGCGTGCAGATAATCGTCGCCTGCGCCGCGCGCATAGAGCTGCCGCGCCACCAGGTAATCATTGTATGCCTCGGTATTGGCGGTATTTTGCGAGGCGGTGCGTTGCAGGGGCGCAAGCCGCAATTTCAGCGCGGTGACCACGGCGCTGGCAATTTCGTCCTGCATCTTGAATACATCCTTGAAATCCGTGTCGTAGGTCTCGGACCAGATGTGGTAGCCATTGTCGGCGCGTATCAATTCCGCGGCGACGCGCAGGTGCGTGCCGGACTTGCGGACGCTGCCTTCGAGCACGTGCGCGACGCGGAGCCGCCGCGCGATCGTTGCGATGTCATCGGTTCGATCTTTGAAAAAAAATGACGACCTGCGGGCCGGCACCCGCAGAGTTGGAATCCGCGAGAGCTGATTGATGAGTTCCTCGGACAATCCGTCCGAGAAATATGCTTGGTCTTTTTGCGGGCTGACGTCGGTGAACGGCAGCACCGCGATCGATTGCTCGGGGATCGTGTCCGCCGCCGAAGACTCCGGCTGCGATACCGGCGCCAAGGATCTCCCCGCATGTTGCGGCAGCAGCCGCTGGATTGCCGCATAACCGAATCCAATCACCGCGAGTCCGATGAGCGCGGCCCACAAGACTCGCGGCGGCGCAGCCGCAGGAGCAGGTGTGGGACCCGCCGCGATCCGGGCCGCCCCCGGCCTGCCGGCGGGGTGCGGCGGCGTGAGCAGCCGCTTGACGTGCTCGACGAATCCGGCGGAAACCACGCCGTCGGGCAATCGGGTCCACTGCACCTCGCAAAAGCGTTCCGGCACGCGATCGTCATTGTTCGGAATGTCATCGATCGCGACGGGCAGCAAAAAAGGCAGGCTGGCGGCGATCAAATGCGAGCGGTCGATGGCCAGTTTCCACTCGAGGCGAAAGTAGCCCTCGCCGCGGGCATGGCTATTCTTGGAAATTATCGGGATGAAGAGCGCGCAGCTCTTGATCTGACGGCGGATGGAGGCATCCCAGGCATCCCCACCGCGCAATTCGCTCTGATCGAACCAGACCTCGATTCCGGCCTGGCGCAATCCGCTGCAGATCCGCAGGGCGGCCTGCGCGTCCTCCGAGGCATAGCTCAGGAAGACGGCCCTGGTGGTCTCCATCTCGGCTGTCATCTCACGCGGGCAGCATCAACACGAAGCCGTCATTCTCGTAGGCGTACAAGCGCCACTCGGCCGATTTTGGCGTCCCGAGAATCACCAGCTGTTGCCTCAAGGTCGCGACGTCCTTGAAGACATCCGAGGCACGAATGATATTCTCGTACTTGCGCAGCAGCGAGTCGGTCGGGGCGCCCGGCGGCGCATAGCTGATCAGCACTTTGAGAGGCGCGTTGAACAGCTGCAGCTTGTTCATGGTCTCCTGCGCCAGGGAAGCATCGATTTCGTGCTCTATGGCAACGGAAACCCAGTTGGCATACGAGGCGAACTTGCCCGTGGCGTCGACGCCGCGCTCCTCATAGAACATTCCGTCCAGCGTGTAGTATTCCTTGTTCCAGGAGGAGAGGCCGAGATGCCGGGCGATCTTGGGGTAGATCGTCGATCGCATGAAGTACTTGTAAGACTTGGGTTCAAAACCCAGGGCCGTGCGAAAGGCGTCCTCCTCGGACTTCATCGCCGCGATGAAGGCGTTATGAAAGTCTCTGGGGCTGATCTTGTTCATTGCAGGCCATCACCTTTTTGAATCGATCGCGCATCGTCCGCCGCGCGCAGCGCCGCGCGCTCCATTTTAATTGGGTTGGTCAATAAAGGGTTTATTAATCAGAAATATAGATCGTGCCGGAGGGTTTCGCCGCGTTCCCGCGCAGCGGGCATCTCCAGGCGAGTATCCGCGCGGCGGCCGGAGTACAGTGAGGTTTGTATGGATGAATTGATCCGGAGATATGCCATGAAGACCATGCGGCCCGCGCCCGAGTCGGTTTCGGAGCAAGCTTCGCTAGTTCAGCGCCGCGCGCTGCTGCAGGGAGCGGCGGCTGTCGCCTGCGGCGCCGCGGGTTCAGGTGCCTTTTCGAGTGCGCTGGCCGCCCCGGCAGCCGTTGAGACGCAAAGCAAGGCGCCGCTGATAGCGCTCGACGGGGTCGCCGTCGCCGCCACGCGCACCGGCCGCGTCGCCGGCTACATACGTCGCGGAATTTTTACCTTCAAAGGCATTCCCTACGCCGACAGCAGCGCCGGCCCGAACCGCTTCATGCCGCCCGTCAAACCGAGGTCCTGGGAAGGCGTGCGCAGCTCACGCCAATACGGCTATGTGGCACCTCAAGGGCCGCGTGCCGGTTGGGCGAACGACGAGGAGGCGTTCATGTTCGCCTGGGACGATGGCGTGCAGAGCGAGGATTGTCTGCGCGTCAACGTTTGGACGCCGGCGTTGGGCGACGCGAAGAATCGTCCCGTCATGGTTTGGCTGCATGGCGGCGGCTACACGGCGGGTTCGGGTCAGGAACTGCGGTCCTACGACGGTGAGAATCTGGCGCGCCGCGGCGATGTGGTCGTTGTGTCGTTGAATCACCGTTTGAACGTCTTTGGCTATCTGGATCTCTCGAAATTCGGCGATCAGTACGCGGCCTCGGGCAACGCGGGCATGCTCGACATCGTGGCAGCGCTCGAGTGGGTGCGCGACAACATCGAAAACTTCGGCGGCAATCCGCACCTGGTCACGATATTCGGCCAGTCCGGCGGCGGCGGCAAAGTGACCACCCTCATGGCGATGCCCGCGGCCAAAGGCCTGTTTCACCGCGCCATCGTCGAGAGCGGTTCCATCTTGCAGGGTCTTGCGCAGGAAAACGCCGAGGTGCTGGCCGATGCCATCGTCGGCGAGTTGGGACTGACCGCCGCGACGATCGGGCAGATCCAGATGCTGCCTTTTCAGCAGATTCTCACGGTTGCGGACAAGGTGCTGCGGGAACGGCGTCCCAAGGCAGCCGGCGGCATACCGAATTTTCGGCACATCTCGGCGATGTTGGGATTCGGTCCGGTCGTCGACGGCAGGACCCTTCCCGCCCATCCGTTTGATCCGGGTGCTCCGGCTATTTCAGCCGACATTCCGATGATCATCGGGACCACGCTGAACGAGTTCGTCACCGCGATCAATCATCCCGAATTCGAAGCGATGAGCGAGGCGGAGCTCGAGACGCGTGTGCGCGCAATCTATGGCGAGAAGGCCCAGAGCGTCATCGGCGCCTTTCGCCGGCGAACGCCGCGAGCAAAGCCGTTCGACCTCTGGTCCCATATCGCCGCCTCCGGCGTGCGCGGCAGCGCGATCCAGCAGGCGAAATTGAAGGCGGCGCAGGGGCGGGCACCGGCGTACTTGTATTGGTTTACCTGGCAGACCCCCATCTTGAGCGGACGGCCGCGCGCGTTTCATTGCGCTGAAATCGCATTCGTGTTCGATAATACGGACCGCTGCGAGACCATGACAGGCGGCGGCGATGAGGCACGCGCGCTGGCGGGGAACATGTGCGACGCCTGGATCCGCTTTGCAAGAACGGGAAATCCGAACCATCCCAGGCTGCCGCATTGGCCGGCATTTTCCCCGCAAACGATTCCCACGATGATTTTCGACAGCCCGCCCCGAGTCGAAATGAATCCGGATGGCGTCGAGCAAAGCAGCGTGGCGGAAACCGGCTGAGTTCGCATCTGCATGACAAAAGCCGCGGTCCAAACAATTTCCGTGGCCGAGTCCGGGCCGTGGCGCGCGACAACTCCGGACGAAGCTGCTGCGTGGTTCGCTTCGCTTACCGTGCCCTGGTGGATCGCCGGCGGCTGGGCGCTCGACCTGTTTGCAGGAACTGCGAGCCGGCCGCATCGGGATCTCGACGCCGGAATCTTGCGAAAGGATGCAATGCGGGTGCTCGAGTTGCTGGCTGCATGGGAGGTGTTCGAAGCGAAGGACGGCGTGCTGACCCGGTTGGCTGCCGGCGCAGAGCCGCGCGCTGAAGTGTATTCGCTTTGGTGCCGCCGGAAGCAAGAGCGCGACTGGGCGTTGGAGCTGATGCTCGATGAAGCGGAAAACGGTCGCTGGATCTACCGCCGCCGGCAGCAGATTCAGCGTCCGCTGGACATGGCGATCCGGCGCAGCTCGCAGCGCATTCCGTATCTCGCGCCTGAAATTCAACTGCTCTACAAATCGCACCGCACGCGCGCGCAGGACCAGGCGGATTTCGAGTTCATTGCGCCGCGGCTCGACCGGCGCGGCCGAGAATGGCTCGGGGAGTGCCTGCGGATGCTGGAACCCGGCCATCCGTGGCTGCCGCGGCTCGTGCCGGGATGAACTGTAGGACACGGCTGACAGCAGAAGCGTGCTGAACCATGTATTGCGTTGCGCATCACCCTGCACCAGAGTGCGGCGATGGCACAACTAAAAACACCGGTTACGGTGCGCCTGAATCCTGATCTTCTCGCCGAGGTGCGGCAATCCGCCGCCAGGGACAATCGTTCGCTCACCAATTTCATCGAAACGGCGCTGCGCGAGTGCATCCACGGAGTTTCGCGCAACGCCGACCCATGGGGATCGGTACGGGCATTCAAGGACAAGAAGAAACCATGAGCAAGACAGCATCGACATCCGCCGCACGCTCGGCGCACCCGCTCGCGAAAGCCAAAACCGGAATTCATGGCCTGGACGAAGTCACCCTCGGTGGACTGCCATCCGGACGTCCAACGCTGATCTGCGGCGGCCCCGGTTGCGGCAAAACTCTTTTGGCAACGAGTTTTCTGGTCAACGGCGCCGTCATGTTCGATGAGCCCGGCGTATTCATGAGTTTCGAGGAGTCGGGCGAGGATCTGATCAAGAACGTCGGCTCGCTGGGCTACGACCTGGGCGCGCTGGTCGCGCAGAAGAAAATCGCCATCGATTTCGTGCGGGTGGAGCGCAGCGAGATCGAGGAATCGGGTGAATACGATCTCGAGGGCTTGTTCGTGCGTCTGGACTACGCCATCAAATCGGTGCGCGCCAAACGGGTGGCGCTCGACACGCTCGAAGTGCTGTTTGCGGGATTGGGCGACACGCAGATCCTGCGCGCGGAAATCCGCCGTCTCTTCGCCTGGCTCAAGGAGCGCGAAGTGACCGCCATCATCACCGCCGAGCAGGGCGAGGGCGCGCTTACGCGCTATGGCATTGAAGAGTACGTGTCCGACTGCGTGATGCTGCTCGACAACCGGGTCAGCAACCAAGTTACGACGCGGCGCTTGCGCGTCGTGAAATATCGCGGCTCCGCGCACGGCACCAACGAGTATCCGTTCCTGATCGACGCGCAGGGCGTATCGGTGCTGCCCGTGACCTCGGCCGGCCTGGCGCACTCGGCTTCCAACGAGGTGATCTCGACCGGGATTGCGGGGCTGAACCAGATGCTTGGCGTCGGCGGGTTTTATGCCGGCACCAGCATCCTCGTGACGGGAACTGCCGGAACCGGAAAGACCAGCCTTGCGTCGCACTTCGTCGAGGCGGCTTGCGCGCGCGGGGAGCGCTGTCTGTATTTCGCGTTCGAGGAATCTCCGGCGCAAATCGTGCGCAACATGCGTTCCATCGGCCTCGATTTGCAGCCGCGAGTCGATGCGGGGCTGCTGCGCTTCGAGGCGGCGCGGCCGAGCCTGTTCGGGCTCGAGATGCACTTGGCGCGCATGTATCGGGAGATCGAGGAGTTCGCGCCCACCGCGGTGGTGCTGGATCCGATCTCCGCGTTGCGCGGTGAAACCGGCGACGTGCATTCGATGTTGCTGCGGGTGATTGATCTGTTGAAGAGCCGCGGCATCACGGCGTTTCTGACCGACCTGCTCTCCGTGGCGGGGATGGACAAGGCGGATGCGGGCATGTCATCGCTCATGGACACCTGGGTGTCGCTGGTGCAACTCGAAAGCAACGGCGAGCGCAACCGCGGCATCTATGTGCTCAAGTCGCGCGGCATGAACCATTCCAACCAGATTCGCGAATATCAACTGACGTCGCAGGGCGTCAAGCTCGTGGATGCCTATCTCAGCGGCGTGGGCGTACTGACCGGGTCCGCCCGCATCGCGCAAGAAATGGTGGACGCCGCCGCGACCGTTAGGCGTGGCCAGGACAATGAGCGCAGACAGCGCGACCTGCAACGAAAACGTGCCGCGCTCGAACGGCGGATCGCGGAGCTGCGGGCGCAGCTCGAATCCGAGGAAGAAGAAGCCCGAAAATATCTGCAACACGATGAGGAACTCGACAAACGCAAGCAGGCTGAGAGACGCGCTATGGCCATTCAGCGTGGGGGGACTGCAACATGAATCAAGCGATGAACACGGCGGTGGAGGAATCGGCGCCCGGCGGTCTTTACAATCTGCGTCTGTATGTGGCCGGGCAGACGCCGAAATCGATCACGGCGCTCGCGAACTTGAAGAAGATTTGCGAAGAACACCTGGCGGGGCGCTATCAAATCGAGGTGATCGATCTGCTTGAACATCCGCAACTGGCGGCCGGGGATCAGATCCTGGCCGTGCCGACGCTGGTGCGCCGCCTGCCGGAGCCCTTGAAGCGGATCATCGGCAACCTGTCGAACATGGAACGGGTGTTGGTGGGCTTGGATCTACGCCAGGTTTCCGCGCCATGAGCGAGACGCCGATGCCGGCGTTGCCGCAGGCTCCGCCCTATGTGTTGCGTTTGTTCATCACCGGCACGACCTCGCGCTCATCGCGGGCGATCGCCAATCTGCGGCGGGTGTGCGAGGAGCGGCTGCACGGCGAATACGACCTCGAAGTGATCGATATCTACCAGCATCCGGCGGCGGCGCAAGAGCACCAGATTTTGGCCGCCCCGACCTTGGTCAAGATGCTGCCGTTGCCGCTGCGGCGGATCATCGGCGATCTTGCCAACGAAGAACGGGTTCTGGTGGGGCTGGGTCTGAGTCCTAAAGAATCCGCGGCCGCAAATGAACCCTCCCATCGGCCGTGATTTTCCCAGTGCCGCCGCGCTGAAAGACGCGCAGCAGCTGCGTGCGGAAAATTCCGCACTTCGGGAGAAATTGCGCGAGGCCGAAGAAACCCTCGACGCCATCCGCGGCGGCGACGTCGATGCGGTCGTGGTCACGGGCGCCGACAGCATACCCCGGGTCTACACCCTCGAGACGGCCGATCAGACCTACCGCCTGCTGGTCGAGGAGATGCAGGAGGGTGCGTTGACCCTGACGCGCGGCGGCGACATTCTTTATTGCAACCGACGCCTTGCGGAACTGGTGGAAACCGAACCGCAGCGGGTGATCGGCGGATCGCTGGCGCGTTTCATCGCGGCGGCCGATTGGCCCAATGCACTCGATTTGATCGCTTCCGGATCCAAGGGCGAACTTGGCATCAAGACCGAGGGCGGACGCATCATTCCGACCCACGTGTCCTTCAGCGCGCTGCGCAGCGAGGGCCTGAACGGCGAGGAGATTTTTTGCTGCATCGTTACCGACCTGACCGAGCAGCGGATCGCCGCCGATCAGCTGCGCGGAGCGCACGCCGCCTTGCTGGCTCAGGTCACGGAGCGCGAGCGCACCGAACGATTGCTGCGCCAGAGTCAGAAGATGGAAGCCGTCGGACAGTTGACCGGCGGCATTGCGCACGATTTCAACAACCTATTGATGGTCGTGAGCGGCGGTCTCAGCATCCTGGAGCGCAATCCGGCACCGGAGCGAGGCCGGGCGGTGCGGGAAGGCATGCGGCAGGCAGCGGAGCGCGGCGCCTCGCTCACGCGTCAACTGCTGGCTTTCTCGCGCCAAAAAGAATTGCATGCGAAACCGCTTGCCATCCCCCGCCACGTGGAAGGCATGCGGGAACTGCTCGATGGTTCGCTCGGCGGATCGGTGACGGTGAAGACATTGTTCGACCCGAACCTGTGGCCGGTGCGCGTCGATGAGGGCGAGCTGGGCATCGCGCTTTTGAATCTGTGCGTGAATGCGCGCGACGCCATGCCGCAAGGCGGCACGATCACGATCGCCGCCGCGAACCGCGCCGATATCCGCGAATACGGACTGGCGGGCGATTTCGTCGAGCTGTCGGTGAGCGATACCGGCGTGGGGATGGACAGCGCGACCATTGCGCGTTGCCTCGAACCGTTCTACACCACCAAGGACATCGGCAAGGGTTCCGGATTGGGGCTCGCGCAGGTGTATGGTTTCGCGCACGGCTCTGGAGGTTCGGTGCAAATTGAAAGCCGAGCCCGCGAAGGTACGAAAGTATTGCTCTTGCTGCCGCGCTCGAGCGAGCCGGCGACGGCCGCGCCAAGGCGCAGGGAGCCGCGCGGCGCGGCCGCGGCTTGCCCTCCCGCGCCGTGCAGGGTACTGCTGGTCGAGGATGATGTTCAGGTCGCATCGCTCACCAGCGCGATGTTGGCCGAGCTGGGCTACGATGTGATACCCGTGACGACCGGGCAGGCCGCCTTGAAGGAACTCGCGGCATCACCCGACATCGGACTGGTGCTGTCGGATGTCATGATGCCCGGCGGCATGAATGGGGTGGCGTTGGTGCGAGAGATGCGCCAGCGCAAAATCTCGTTGCCCGTGGTTTTGGTGAGCGGCTTTTCCGCGTTCGCCAAACGCGACGCCGAGGATGAAGGGATTCCGCTGCTGCCCAAGCCCTACACCTTGAGCGATCTGGCGGCTCAGCTGAGCTCGGCGCTCTCCATGCCGCGCGAGCGCTGGCAAAGCCCGCACAACTAAAGCCGGAGCGGGCGCTGCGGCGGTGGGACCTTCAGGCGGTGCGTTTGGCTTGATCCTTGATGGGTAAGCTGCGAATCCGCTTGCCGGTGGCCGCAAACACCGCATTGCACAGGGCCGGCGCAACCGGCGGCACGCCGGGTTCACCCACGCCGCCGAGCGGCACGGTCCAATCCGTCGCCGGGATCAGATGCACGCGGATCTCGGCGGGCGCCTCGTTCATCCTGGTGACGCGATATTGGTGAAAGTTGTTCTGCTGCGCGCGGCCTTTCTTGAAAGTGATCTCTCCGAACATGGCCAGACCAAGCCCCATGATGACGGCGCCTTCGAGCTGCGAGCGGATGCGCTCGGGATTGACCTGCGGGCCGCAGTCAAAGGCGACATCGACGCGCCGAACCGCGATTCGCCCTTGTGCATCGATGTCAACCTCCACCACCGCCGCCGCATAGCTCAAAAAACTATAGTGCGCGGCCAGTCCCAAGCCGCGGCCGGGAGCGAATTTCCTGCCCCAGCCGGCTTGCTGCGTGGCGGTTTCGACCACGCGGCGCAGGCGCCCCGTGTCCACCGGATAGCGCTGCGGCGACTCGCCGTGATTCCAGTGGTCCTGAAGGGTGTTGGGATCGATCTTGCGCGCCGGGCCGATGAGTTCCAACAAGTAGTCGCGGTGATCCCTGTTGGCGCTCGCCGCCAGCTCGGACACAAACGACTGCACGGCAAATGCGTGTGGGATGTTGGACACCGAGCGGAACCAGCCGATGCGGCAATGCGCGCTCGCCTGCGGATTTTCCAGGCGCAGGTTGGGAATGTCGTACGGCATGTTGATGAATCCCATGCCAAGCTCGATGTCCGCTTCGTGATCGACGCCGGCCGCGAAGCTCGTGGCGAGCGAAGGTGCCACGCTTCGATGCAGCCACGCGGAAACCTTGCCGTCGGGCCCGAGGCCTGCCCTCAGGTATTCGACCGACACGGTGTGCAGGAAATCATGGTGCAGGTCATCCTCGCGGGTCCAGGTCACCTTGACCGGGCGGCCCTCCATCGCCTGCGACAACAGCGCCGCCTCGATCGCGAAGTCCGGCATCGACTTGCGTCCGAATCCTCCGCCGAGCAGCGTCACATGCACGGTTACATTTTCCCAAGGCACCCCAAGATGCTTCGCGACGTCCTCGCGGGTGACTTGCGGGGCCTGAGTGGGTGCCCACACCTCGACCTTGCCGGCAACGATGCGCGCGACGCCGCACGGCGGTTCCATCGTCGCATGCGCTATGTGCGGAACGTAGTACTGCGCTTCGATTGACCTGGCAGCGGATTTGAACGCTGCATCCACATTGCCGCTCTCGCGCACCAGCTTGCCGGGCTTGCGGGCGGATTGCTGCATCGAGTCCCGATAGTCATCGGAATCGTAACTGCCGTTGGCGCCGTCCTCCCATTCGATTTTCAGCAATTTGCGCGCGGCGATCGCCGCGCCCGTGGAATTGGCGATGACCGCGACTCCGGCGAGCGGGTGAAACGTGGCCTTGGAAACCGGCGCGGGCATCTGCAGCACTTTCTGCACGCCGGGCGCCGCGGCGGCGGCGCTGCCGTCGAATTGCTTGACGCTGCCGCCCAGCACCGGTGAGCGCGCGATGACGGCGAAGCTCATGTCCTTGAACCAAGGATCGATGCCGTACTGCGCCTGACCGGTGACGATTTCCCGTCCATCGGTGAGCGGTACGCCGCCTTTGCCGAGGTAGCGAAACTCATCGGAGGTCTTCAAGCGCAGGGCGCTCGCCGCCGGCACCGGCAGCTTCGCGGCGCGACCGGCGAGCGTGCCGTAGGAGAGCTTGCGGCCGGTTTTCCCATGCACCACTTCATGATTGACGGCGTGGACTTCGCCGACCGGTACGCTTAAGGACAGCGCGGCGGCTTGTTCCAGCATCATGCGTGCGGCTGCTCCGCAGCGGCGCATCGGCTCGATGAAATGCCGCGTGCTGCGCGATCCGTCGGTGTCTTGATTGCCGTATTTTTCTTCGTCGGCTGGCGCCTGCTGCACGCGAACCTTGCTCCAGTCGGCTTCCAGTTCATCGGCGACGATGAGGGGCATCCCGGTGCGCACGCCTTGGCCCATTTCCGAGCGATGCACGACGATGGTGACCCAGCCGTCGTCGCCGACGGTCAGGAACACCCGGGGATTGTCGACCGTGCCATGCTCCATGCCCTCGGCGCCGTACTTGGGCGCATCGGCGGCTTTCGCGACATGCACTCCATCGGCGATAAGCAGCAAGCCGCCCAGCGCTTGAAGTTGCTTCAGGAACTCCCGGCGGCTCAAGCCCGTCGCCGCCGCGAAATCGACCGTTGCCGCGCTCATTTGGCTTGCCCGCCGTGACGGGCGGCCTGCTTGATGGCTGCGCGTATGCGCGGATAGGTGCCGCAACGGCAGATATTCCCGGACATCGCGGCATCGATGTCGGCATCGCTCGGATCGGCTTCGCTTGCAGCAGGGCGGCGGCCGCCATGATCATGCCCCGCCTGGCAGTAGCCGCATTGCGGCACGTTGCTCTGTTGCCATGCGCCCTGCAGCGCGCGCGCCCCGGCGGTCGCGCCGATGCCTTCGATGGTGGTGAGTTTCTTCGCCCGCGGCCTCGCGACCGGGTGCACGCAGGAGCGCGCGCCTGGCCGTCGACTGACACGGTGCAGGCGCCGCAGAGCGCCATGCCGCAGCCGAATTTCGTGCCGGTCATTCCCAGCAAATCGCGCAATACCCACAGCAGCGGCAGATCCGGCTCGGCCTCGATCGTCACTGTCTTATCGTTGATCTGCAGTTGCATCCCCGTCTCCTGACTTATGCGAGTCTCACCCGCTCCGATTCCTGTCTCACAACAAATTGTTCGGCCAAATCATCGTTCTCCACATATGCGCCACCGCGGAGCCGTCGAATCCAAGCCCCTCTTTGGGCTGCTTGAAATGCCTGCCGACGATGTCGCTGAACAGTTCTGGGTCCACTGTCACGTTCGGGTCGAACGAGTACAGGTCGTTCAACGTGATGAGGCGCGCAGTCATGTACCAACGATGCCCGCGAGCCTGCTCATAGGCTTGCTTCACATACTCGGCAGGCTGGTAGTCGGGGCCGAAGAACTTGATGTAGGCCTCCGGATATCCATAACCGACCGATTCATCGGCGAAAAACCGCAGTGCCTGATGATTCCGGACCGCCCAAGCGATCTCTTCCGACACGTAGGGCTCGATGAGCTGCGCGCCCCAATAGCCATGATCGACCCGGATCAGGGCGCCATTGGCAATATCATGCAGCAGACACGCCAGCACCACTTTTTCTTCCATGCCGCCTTTCAGCGCGACCAGGGCGCTTTGCAGCAGATGATTGCGGGTGAATGGGGAAAACCGTTGGCGATAAAAATCCAGCAGCTTGGGCTGCTCGGGCATTTTCGAGAGGGCCGGATTGTCGCCCATCATGAAGATGGTATCCGGGCCCAGCTGGCCCATCATCGCCGTCTCCACATCGGGTTGTCCGGCGCCCAGCAACGACACCGGATGCGGCAGGATCATGCGCCGGTAACCGCCCGGCGAGGGTCGGGCAGGGTCGCTTTCAGAACCGGGTGCTTTGTCCATGGCGCCGCAACGCAGTGAATGACGGGACATTGTATGCGAACCGCGCGCCGCCGCGCAGCAGCGCAGCCTTTTCTTCGGAGCCGCGGGACTAGGTGTTAACAGGCCTTAGGCGGGCGTGCCTGGTCCCAGGGAGGAAGGGTTGCGCAGCGCGGTCCAGGCCGCGGCGGCAAAAACCAGCAGGTTGGCGATGATGACCGGCAGCGCGCCGATCAGTACGCCGTAGATTATCCAAAGCACGGCGCCCGCCATCTGCAAACCTCGCAGCTGCGCGGGTTTGGCGAAAAAGTACGAGGCGACGAATACACAGGTGGCTGCCCACCCCAGGCTTTCCATCCAGAAGTGATTCATGCCGCGCCGGCCCGCGCCACGGCACCGACCGGGAGCGCATTGCCGATCTTCAGCCGATCGGTTCGGTCCTTTTCCCATTCGTCCAGGGTGAGGCCGTAGGATTCGAACAGGCCGCGGATATCGCCGGTCCGCCAATTGAGCAGCTGATCAAGTATCGGCACCATGATGCTGAAAGCGTTATCGCTCAAGACCACGCGCTTCGCGATCCGTGCGAGCTGCTTGTTCTCGGACACAGCAATGGTGAAACCATCGTGATTGTTGACGTGCAGCATCACGTGCACATCCGACCCGCCGTCGCCGACGTAAATCACGCGGTCGGCGGCTATTCCCAAGCGCTGCTGCAGTTCTTCGATGACGGCGACCTTGCCGTAGCCGGCCGGAACCCGCTCGATCGCTTTGACTTCGCGCGAATGCGCATCGAACGCCAGCTCCGTGCCGAAGATGTTCTCGGCCGGGATGATGCCTGCCAACGCCGAGGTGACGATTTCGCGCGGCGCGGCTGAAATGACAAAAAATGAAAACCGGTAGCCCGCGGCGCCGCGTTGCATGAAATCCACCAGCGCCGGAATGGCGCTTTTGAGCCGCACGCGCCGTCCCGCTTCGAGCAGATGCTCGCGGCGAACGCCGCGGAATTCCGGATCGTGGCGGATCAGGTATGCCAACTCGCCGCCCTGCTGAACCAGGTTGGTCCGGGCGAGCCCGGCGACGCGCTGCTCGAATCCGGATATGCCGAGCAGCTCGCTCAGCACCACGCCCGAATCCTTGAAGCTCAAGGTTTGATCAAAGTCCGAAGCCAGCAGGTAATGCTTGGGCGATGGTTCGCTCATGGTTCAATCTCGAAAGTATCTACGCGACCATTCTATAAGAGCGACATTGAAGCCGGGTGACAAAGAATCGCTTGCGCCGCGATTCATTTCATCGGAGATGCAACGAAAGTGTGACCAGCGTCGAAGCCGCGCGATTTGCGTGCGTCACCAAGGCGCGCGTGCACCGGTCAAGGGCGCCGCGGGGCGGCGTTGCAGGATGGTCATCATGCCGTTCTTGGGGCGCAAGGTGATGCGCGTTTGCAGTTTGATTTCCTGATGCGGTTTGAGGCGCGGCCGAAACCGCTGCGCGAGCACCGCAAGGATCAATGTCGCCTCGGTCATGGCGAGCGTCGCGCCGATGCAGACGCGCGGTCCGCCCCCGAAGGGCAGGTATGAAAAGCGCGGCCGCTTTTCGCTCGACTCCTGGCTGAAGCGAGTTGGATCGAACCGCTCGGGAGTGTCCCAAATGCTGCGATGACGGTGCATCACCCAGGGAGAAATCAATACCTGCAGTCCGGGGGTGACTTTGAAGCCGCAGATGTCGTCGGCCTGTTGCGCTTCACGAATCGAGATCCCGGGCGCGGGCGGATACAGGCGCATCGCCTCTTCGATGACCATGCGCGTGTACGGCAGATTGGGCAGATCCTCGACCGTCGGCGGTCTGCCGCCGAGCACGGCAGCCAATTCTTCGTGCAACTTCGACTCTTCCGCCGGATGCTGCGACAGCAGATACCACACCCAGGTCATGCTCACGGCAGTGGTCTCGTAGCCGGCCACAAAAATGGTGATCACCTCGTCGCGCACCTCGGCCGCATTCATCCCGGCGCCGTCGTCCGGATCCTTCGCGGCGACCAGCCGCGTCAGGAAGTCCCTGGGAGCCTCGTCGCGGATCTTTTCGCGCTCGCTGATGAGACGATAGATCGCGGCATCCATGCCGCTGAAGTGAGCCCGTATTGCCTCCACCGTGCGCTTGATGCGCCGCGGACCGATGATCGGCAGGACGTCGAGCAAACCGAACTCCAGCGAGGACTGGACGAAGTTGAGCGCCTCGCGGGAATGGGTTGCCAACTCATCCGCGTCGGCCGAGAACATGGTGCGGCAGATGATCTTGAGAGTCAGGGCCTTCATTTCCTCGGCGATGTCGATTTCCGCGTTTTCGGGCAGCGCCTCCCACTGCCGGGCAAAGGCCAGCGTGGTCTGCACCATCGCCGGAGCATACGATTCGACCGTGCGTGTGCCGAAGGAGGGCGCCATCACTTTTCGATGCGCGCGCCACTTGGCATGAGGAGCGCTCAATAGCCCCTCGCCGAACATTGCCGAAAAGAACGCGATTTCCAAGTCGTTCTTCGGATAGTTGGCCACGTTGTCCAACAGAACCCGGCGTATGCCTTCCGGGTCGTTGACCATGAGTACTTTGCCGAGCATCGATTTCGCCAAATAGACCGGCTGCAGGTAGGCTTCGAGCGGAATCACTTCAAAGGCGTTGCCCCTGGAAGCCCGCAGCGTCTTCAGGAACGAAGCCGGCTTCAGCGGTGGCGGGGCGAGGCCGGCCAATGTGTCGGTTGCGGCTGCGGTGATAGTCAACGACGTTCCTCATCGCGCGAGTCTTTGGGAGAAGTATAGGCGCTTCCGGCTTTTGTGCAGGCGCTGGCGCGACTTCAGGATAGAATTTGGACAGGAAGACTTGAGCGGCGGCTGCATTCATGCGGAAAATCCAGTGGGGCATCCTCAGCACGGCCAACATCGGCATCAAACGCGTCATACCCGCCATCTTGGGCGGCGAGCGGGGCGCGATAGCCGCCATCGCCTCGCGCGATGCGTCCCGGGCGGCGGGGACGGCCGCGCGCTTTGCCATTCCACGCAGCTATGGAAGCTACGCGGCGCTGCTCGAGGATTCACGCATCGATGCCATCTACAATCCGTTGCCCAACCATCTTCATGTTGAATGGACGGTCAAGGCGCTGGATGCCGGCAAGCACGTCCTGTGCGAAAAGCCTCTCGGCATCAACGCGAACGAGACAGAGGCCATCGTCGCGGCGCGCGACCGGAGCGGCAAGCGGGTCATCGAGGCCTTCATGGTGCGCCATCATCCGCAATGGCATCGAGTCCGTGAGTTGGTGCGCACGGGGCGCATCGGCGCGGTGCGCAGCATCCAATCGGCGTTCCTGTTCAACATGCTGGATCCGAACAATGTCCGCAATCAAGCGGCCTTGGGCGGCGGCGCGCTCTATGACGTGGGCTGCTATCCGCTGGTCACCGCCCGCTACCTCTTCGGCGCCGAGCCCACGCGGGTGATCGCTCTGCTCCAACGCGACGCGGACCTCGGCGTCGACACCCTCACCAGCGGCTTGCTCGAGTTTCCAGGCGCAGGACAGCTGGCGTTCAGCTGCGCATTTCGAGCGGCCGCCTATCAACGCGTGACGATTTTCGGGGCCGCAGGACGCATCGACATGCCCGTGCCGTTCACCCCGGCGAAGGATTTTGCCTGCAAAATCATCATCGACAGCGGCAAGAGCCTCGACGGCGCCGCGGCGGAATTCGAGCAGTTCCCCGCGGTGGATCAGTATGGGTTGCAATGCGACGCGGCAGCCGCCGTGTTTCTCGGCGAAGCCGAGCAGGAGTTTCCCATCGAAGACGGCATCGCGACCATGCGTTGCATCGATGCTCTGTACCGCTCCGCCGCTTCCGGCCGGTGGGAGGCGCCGTGAGGCGGTCCAAGCGCCGCGTTCCGGTTTGGCTGCTCGGTTTGACCAACGCGCTGTTCGGGATGTATGGCGGCATTTTGGTGATCGCCGTGCCGCAACTCTTGAGTGCGCGCCACGTTGCGGAGGCGACGATCGCGGGAATGACCGCCGCGGCGATCTCGCCGGGCTTCTGGACTTTTCTGTTCAGTCCGGTCCTCGACGTTCGATTCAGCCGCCGCTGGTATTCCTTGGTGACGGCGCTGTTGTCCGCGCTGCTGCTGGCGCTGGCGCTGACCCATCTCGACCATTTGGTGCTGGTGGAAATCTGCCTGGTGACCGGTTTCTTTTTCGCCAATCTGTATCAGAGCGCATTGGGGGGCTGGCTCTCGAGCATCATCACCGCCGACGAAGAGCACGCTTTGAGCGTGTGGGTGACCATCGCCAACATCAGCGGCGGCGGCGCCATGGCCATGATGACCGGTGAAATCGTGCAGCGCCTGTCGCCCACGGTCGCAGCCCTCGTATTGTCCGCGATCGTTCTCGTGCCGACCGTGATTTTCTGCTGGATGCCGGCGCCCGGACCGGATCGGCGCCTGGCGCGCGAGAGTTTTTCGCAGTTCTTCGCCGATGTGATCGGCTTGCTCAAGCGGCGCGAGATTCTCATCGCCATCGTCCTGTTCATCGCGCCGGCATCGACCTTTTCCTTGGTCAACATCTTGGGCGGATTGGGCAATGATTTTCACACCTCCAGCCGCTTCGTGGGGCTCGTGGGGGGCGCCGGCGTCCTGATCGCCGGCATCGCAGGTTGCCTGATGTTTCCACTGGTCGATCGTTTGCTGCCGGTACGCTTTCTGTATCTCGCCATCGGCATGGTGGGATCGATTTTCACCCTGCTGCTGCTCGCTCTGCCGCACACGCCGTGGGCGTTCGCGGCGGCACTGATAGGCGAAAACGTCTTCCAGTCCTTGTCCATCACGGCCTCCACCGCGATCACCTTTGCGACCATCGGACGCGCCAATCCATTTGCCGCGACGACCTATTGCCTCATGGTGTCGGCGTTCAATGTCGCCAACACCTACATGCTGGTGGTGGATGGCTGGGGCTATGCGTGGCGTGGCGTCGGCGGCAGCTATGTCGTAGATGCCTGCATCAGCCTGACGGCCTGCCTGCTCTTGAGCCTGCTATTGCTGCGGATTCGGCCCCGCCTGCAGCCGGCGCTCGCTCATTAGCCGCCACTGGCGCTCGGCCCCCGCGCGATGCACTCTGCCGTATCAATCTTGAGTATTGGGGATCCTGACCACGCCGCCTCTGGCTTGCGGATCATTCGGATCTTTCACGACCGTGACATACAGATCCTTTTCTCCGGGACCGAATGCAACATTGGTCGTCCCGTCTCCCGCGGCGATATCGAACTGGCGCAAAAGTTTTCCCGCGGGAGATATCTTCAGGATCTTTCCGCCGAACCATTGGGCGACGTACATGTTCCCCTTGGCGTCGATCTTCATGCTGTCGGGACCCAGCCACCAGGAATTCGCTTTGTTGGGTGTCAGCAGATTCAGCAACGCAAAATTCGAGCGATCTTTGAGCGTGCCGTCAGGATTGACCGTGAATTTCAATATGCAATTTCCGACCGTTTCACTGACATAAAGTGTCTTCTGGTCCGGCGAGATGCCGATGCCGTTGGCGTAATTGAGGTTTCCCGCCACCTCGGCCCAGGTTTCCCCGCCCGGCGCGAGATAGAGGATTTTTCCGGCGACCCGGGTCGGCAGATCTTCGGGCGGTCCGAACACCGTTGCATAGGCACCGCCGTTGGCGGTAACCATGACGTCGTTGATGCCGCCCTCGAACTTGTTTCCCTGCCGGTCCGCATCCCAGCGCCGCAGCTGCTTGCCGCGCAGGTCCAGTTCGAGGATGGCACCGTGATTGTCGGTGCACGCCAGCAGGAAGGTCCTGTGTTGGGTCAGGGCCAGCCCGTTGTGGCTGCAACCCGCGAGATGATTCAAGACCGTCGTCGATTTGCCGTCCCATCTCGAGAGGGTGCTCGAGACCCAGCTCACGAAGTAAAGGTTGCCGTCGACATACAGAGGCCCCTCCGGCCCCAGCACATTGCCGACAATCGTGACTTCGGCACCGCGCGCAGCGGCGGCGGCCACGATGAGCCAGGCGGCAGCGCAGACCAGCTTCCTGATCCTCATCGGAGACTGCCGTTAAGGGGTTTTGGCCGCCGTCGCGCCGGCCGCCGTCGCACCCGAGCGGACATCGTTGACCACCTCCTTCACGGCCGCGATGACGACATCAGGCCGGTCGAATTGGATGTAATGCGTCGCGTCCGGAACCAGTTCGTGCCGGCTATGATGCGACCACGAAGCTTCATCGTCATGCAGCTCTTTCCACGTGGCCTGGACCCGCTGGCCCTGTTCCGGCGTCATTTGTATCTGCTTGAGCTGGGCGGCCGGATACGGCTTCGTGGCCGTCAGCACCACGATGGGCCGATCACCCAGCTGCCGCAGCCGGCCGGCCGAGGCGAATGTCGCGTTCAGGGCGTCCAACTCCAGGATTGCCGAGGATAGTGACCGGCTGAAGTAGGCATCCTCGGTGAGCTTTGCCTTCGCCGGGAAGGTGGAGTTGGCGGTGTGTATTTCGACCAGGCGCGGAATTCCGGTCCAACTCAAAGCGCTCGCCGCCTTGAGCATTCCCTCGCCCGCTTCCATTTTTTTCCCGGCCGCTTGGGTCATGCGCTCGACCTGGTCCGGATGCGATGCGTCAACGAACACCAGGCCGGCGACTTCCTGCGGATAGAGCCGAGTGAAGTTCATGATGTAGGGCCCGCCGAGGGAATGGCCGACCAAAACGAAGGGTGCATGCTCGCCGGCTGCGAGCAGCAGTGCATGCAGGTCGTGAGCCACGTTGTCGGGTTCGAACTTCCCGGCTCGCGGCTCGCTCCACATAATCCCGGCGCGGCTGTAGGCGCAGGCGCGCGTGGTGGACGCGACGGCATCTTGCACGGCGCTCCAACTAAGCGAACCCATGGTATCGAGGCCCGCCTCGAAGACGACGATGGGCGAGCCGCTGCCGCGGCAGTCGATCTGCATGTGGCGGCCGCCGCCGACATCGAGGAGACGCCCCTGCACGGGATAGTCGCGCGTTGCCCGCCATCGCATGATCTGCTCGTAGACGGTGCCCACGAGGATCGTGGCGACGATGAGGCCGCCGATAACCAACGCGATTCTTTTGATCCATCGCAGCATGCTCTTCACCTCAACATCAACCGTCGGGAGCGACACGACACGCTAATGCATGGCGATTCATTTCTCAACGGCAGCGGGCCAAATCGTTGCCCGGCCGCCGCTCGAGCCTCGTTTCGGGCGGCGCGCCCCATGTTATGCTGGGACCCGAAAATTGGGCGATTTTCTAAAATTAGGAATAAAACATGGGTAAAGTCGCTATCGCCATTCTTTGTGCTCTGGCCGCCGGCTGCGGAGGCGGCGCAACCTCGCCGCAAGCATTGTCGGCCGACGATGCGGCCTTTCAGCAGAAGCTTCAGCAAGAATTCCTCGATGCCAAACCGGGTTCGGTGATAGAAATTCCCGCGGGCCGGCACGCACTCGATCGCGTGCTGACGCTGCGCGCCAATGGCGTCACCATCCGGGGCGCAGGTTCGGACAAGAGCATCCTGTCGTTCAAGAACGAAATCTCGGGTCCCGAGGGCATGCTGGTTTACGCCAGCAATTTCACCATCGAACACCTCGCCATCGAGGACAGCAAGGGCGATGGGCTCAAAGTCAATGACGGCGAGAACGTCACCATCCGCGATGTGCGCGTGGAATGGACCGGCGGCCCCAAGACCACGAACGGCGCGTACGGCATCTATCCTGTCAAGAGCAAGAACGTTCTGATCGAGGATTCCGCATCGATCGGCGCATCGGATGCGGGTATTTATGTCGGGCAGTCGCAAAATGTGATCGTGCGGCGCAATCACGCGGAGAAGAACGTCGCGGGCATCGAGATCGAAAACTCCATCAATGCCGATGTTTACGAAAATACCGCGACCGGCAACAGCGGCGGCATCTTGGTGTTCAACATGCCGAATCTTCCGCAGCCCGGACAATCCACGCGGGTGTTCAACAACAAATCATTCGACAACAACCTGGCCAATTTTGCCGCCAAAGGCGCGGCCGTCGCCAGCGTGCCGGCGGGTTCCGGGGTCATCGTCAACTCCAATCCAAAGGTCGAAATCTTCGACAACGACATCGCCGGAAACCACACCGCGAACGTGATCATTGCGAGTTATTTCTCCACCAATTACTACAGCACTCGCGGAGTGGATCCCCACTACGATCCGTACCCGCGGGCCATCTATGTCTACGGTAACCGCTTCAAGGGCGGCGGCGACTCGCCCGACGGCTTGGAACTGAAGACATTGAAGGTTGCCATGTTCGGGATCAACGGACATTTTCCGGACGTGCTTTGGGATGGTTATGTGGACTCCAAGAGTCTGGTCAATGGCCTGCCGCCGCCGGCCGAGCGCATCTGCGTCCAGAACGGCGACGCGCAAGTTCTCAATGCCGATGGGCCGAACAAATATAAAAATCCCAAAATCGACAAGGCTTATTTCCAGTGCGAGCTGCCGAAGCTCGCCGCCGTTGAGTTGCCGCACAGCTAAAGACCCAGCGATGCTCGATGCCGCGGTCCATGGCTAGCAAACAGACGGCAAGCGCCTGGGGCCTCATTGTGTGCGCCGCTGCATTGGCGCTGGGCGCTTGCGCCCGCACCGCGCAGCCAGTGCATTTCTTCGCATCAGGCCGGCCTGCCAAACTCAGCGATTGGCAGGTGGTTTACAAGGACGGCGACACCCTCGCGCTCAATGACGGTGTGATTCCGTACGATCTGAACACGCCGTTGTTCAGCGACTACGCCCACAAACTGCGCACCATCTGGCTGCCGCGGGGTACCAGCGCCAAATACAACGCCGATGGCAGCTTCGATTTTCCGGTCGGCACCATCATCAGCAAGACATTTTACTATCCGCTACCGGCGGGCGCGGCGCGCAATGCCATGGCGGTCGCCCGCACTTACGATCAATCCCGCGACTTCGGCGACGCCGCCCGCGGCGAACGCGGCTTGAATCTTGCCCATGTGCATTTGATCGAGACGCGTATTCTGGTGCGCCGCGACGCCGGCTGGGAGGCGCTGCCCTACGTTTGGAATTCGTCGCAGTCCGACGCGATGCTCGCGCGCACCGGCGACGCGCAAGCGCTCGAACTCGTTTCCGACGATGGCAGCAAGGAGCCCTTTACCTATGTGGTGCCCAATGAAAACCAATGCGCGGGCTGCCATGTCGCGGATCTCAAGACCAAGCATATCGCACCCATCGGGACCAAGGCGCGGCACCTGAACCGCGACTACCCCTACGTCGCGGCGCGCGAAAATCAACTGCTGCATTGGACCAAACTCGGTTACCTTGCCGGCGCGCCCGACCCGGCGAGCGCCCCGCGAAACGCCGATTGGCGCGATGCTGCGCAGCCGCTCGACGCCCGCGCCCGGGCCTATCTCGACATCAATTGCGGGCATTGCCACAACGCCAAAGGGCCTGCGAATACCACCGCTCTCGACCTGACGATCTTTGCGGCGGTTGACCGCTATCTCGGTGTTTGCAAGCCCCCCGTTGCCGCGGGCCGCGGAACGGGCGACCACTATTTCGACGTCGTGCCGGGAGATCCTCAGGACTCGATTCTGCCGTACCGCCTGCGATCCAATGAGCCCGGTGTGATGATGCCGGAGCAGGGCCGCACCACCACTCACACCGAGGGCGTTGTCCTCATCGAGCAGTGGATCGGCGCGATGCGCGGAACCTGCAATAGCACTTAGTAGTCCCGCATCGCAAACCACGCGCAATCCATAAGGCAGCACTCATGACCGATCAGATCGACACCGGCACGCAAGACCTCCTCGCGGCGTTGCACGAGGGCGTGCTGACGCTGACGCTCAACCGACCGGAGGCGCGCAATGCGATGAGCGAGCCGATGAACCGGGCATTGGCGGAGCAACTGGCCTGGGCGGAAATCGAGCCGTCGGTCAAGTGCGTGGTGCTGACGGGCGCCGGCAAGGGCTTTTGCGCCGGCGGAGACGTCAAGGGCATGGCGGAACGCACCCATGAGTCATCCCCGCTGAGCCTCGATGAGGCGATTTATCGCCAACGCGTGAATCAGCGTGCGACGGCCGGACGGTTGTTCAAAATGCCGAAGCCCACGCTGGCGGCGCTGCCGGGTGCCGCTGCCGGCGCCGGGTTGGCCTGGGCGCTTGCCTGCGACCTTCGGATCATGTCGCGTAGCGCCATCCTGACCACGGCGTTTGCCCGGGTTGGCTTCTCAGGCGACTACGGTGGTACGTACTTCCTCACGCAGCTCGTGGGATCGGCGAAGGCGCGCGAACTGTACTATCTGTCGGAGCGCGTGAGCGCGGAGGAGGCGCTGCGGCTCGGACTCACCAACTGGATCTGTGAGCCGGAAGAGCTCGTGGCGCGCACCCGCGAAATATCCAGCCGATTGGCTCGGGGTCCGAGCATCGCCTATCGCTATATGAAGGAAAATCTCAACCGCGCCATGGGGGGAGAGGTCGACGACTGCCTCGATCTGGAGGCAACGCACCATATCCACTGCGCCGCGACCGATGACTATCGCGACGCGGTGCGAGCCTTCGTTGAGAAGCGCGAGCCGGTGTTTCGCGGCCGCTGAAGATGCGCCTCCGGCAAATCGTGCTCGTTGCCAAGGACCTGGCGGCCGCTCGGGCCGACATTGCGGCGGTCCTGGGGATCGATTATGCGTTCGACGATCCCGGAGTCGGCAAGTACGGGTTGCGCAACGCGGTCTTCCCGATCGGCGACACCTTTCTCGAAGTGGTTTCACCGAAAGAGGCAGGCACCACCGCGGGGCGGCTGTTGGAAAAACGCGGCGGCGACGGGGGCTACATGGTCATTCTGCAAGTGGATGACCTGGCGCAAGCCCTCGCCAGAGTCAGAGCAGCCTCGGCGCGCATCGCCGATCAGAGGGACCAGGGCGGAGCCGCCTTTACTCACATTCATCCCAAGGACATCGGCGGCGCAATCCTGTCCTTGGACCGCATGATTCCCAAGGAGCGCTGGGAATGGGGCGGCCCGATTTGGCAGTCGCATGTCTGCACCGATACCTCGGTGAAGGTGGCAGGCGCCGAACTTCAGGCCAAAGACCCGGCGCGGATGGCGGCGCGCTGGGCGCAGGTTCTCGGCCGCACTGCCCTCGAGGATGCAGGGACTTGGCGCATTCGATTGGACGACGGCGAAATCCGCTTCGCTGTTGAGCGCGATGGACGCGGCGAGGGCCTCGGCACCTTTGATGTCCTGGTGCGCAATGCCGCGGCGGTCCGTGCCAAGGCCGCGCAACGCGGCTTGCTCGATGCGGATGGCATGGTCGTGCTCGCGGGTACGCGCGTGCGGTTGATTCAATAACGCAACGCGCCGAAAACCGCGTTATCCTGGCTCTCCAGCAACCAGGTGAAACCATGACCGAGAATTCTGCAACCGCGATCTCGCGGCGCCGACTCTTGACGATGATCGGCTTGAGCGCGGGCGGTAGCCTGATGTACCAAGCCATGCACAGTCTCGGACTGGCGGCCGAATCCAATTTCCAGGGGCCGATCCGCCTGAGCGCCGCTCCGCCGGGCGCCTCGGTTCTGGTGTTCGGCGCCGGCATTGCCGGCATGGTCGCGGCCTATGAATTACGCAAAGCCGGCTACAAGGTGCAGGTGCTGGAATACAACGCGCGCGCCGGCGGCCGCAACTGGTCGCTGCGCGGCGGCGATCGCTACACGGAATTGGGAGGCGAGACCCAGGAGTGCGGCTTCGCTCCGGAGTTGTACATCAATCCGGGGCCCTGGCGCCTGCCGTATCACCATCGCGGCATGCTCAGCTACTGCAAGAAACTGGGAGTCCCGCTGCAGCCGTTCGTGCAGGTCAATCACAACGCCTATTTGCACGGCCGCAAGGCGTTTGGCGGCAAGCCGCAGCGGCTGCGAACCGTCAAAGCGGACTACGACGGCCATATTGCGGAGCTCTTGGCCAAAGCCGCGCAAAGCAGCGCGCTCGATGCCGAAGTGAGCGTCGAGGATCGGGCCATCTTGCTCGAATCGCTGCGCTCGAGCGGCGCGCTCGACAAGAATTATCGCTTCGTCAAAGGACCCGAGAGCAGCGACAAGCGCGGCTACGAACGCGATCCGGGCGGCGGCTTGAGCGCCAGGCCCCAATATTCCGAACCGGTCGGGCTGAGCGACCTGTTGAGATCGCACCTGTGGGGCGCGCTTTCCATCGGCGAAATGTACGACATGCAAACGACGATGTTTCAGCCGGTCGGCGGCATGGGCCTGGTCGGTCAGGCGTTCGGGCGGGAACTCGCGCCGCTGATCCGCTACAACGCCAAGGTCGTCGAGATTCACCAGGATGAGCGCGGCGTCAGCGCCACTTACGAAGATGCGGGCGCAGGATCCAGCCGGCACACGGCCAGGGCCGACTGGTGCGTGTGCACCATTCCGCTGTCGATTCTCGGCCAGATCCCCATGAACGTCGGCGGACCGATGGCCCAGGCGATCGCCGCGGTTCCCTACTGCCGGGTCTCAAGGTGGGCCTGCAGTTCAAACGCCGCTTCTGGGAGGAGGACGAGCAAATCTACGGCGGCATCACCTATACCGACCTGCCGATCGGCCAGATCAGTTATCCGAGCAGCGGCTTCTTCGCCGACGGCAAAGGCGTCCTGCTCGGTGCGTATATCTGGAACATGCTCGACTCCATGGAATTCACTTCCATGACGCCGGCACAGCGCGTGGCCAAGGCGGTGGAATACGGCGCCCAGATTCATCCGCAATACGCCAAGGAATTCGACAACGGAATCGCGGTTGCGTGGCATCGCGTGCCTTCCGCCATGGGTTGTTTCGGCATTTGGACGGACGAGACCCGCGCCGCGCACTACGACAATTTGTGCGCATTCGACGGCCGTATCGTGCTGGCCGGCGAGCACGCTTCCTATCTGCCGGCCTGGCAAGAAGGCGCCGTGACGTCGGCGCTGGATGCGATCGGTCGACTGCACCAGCGGGCGCGGGCCGGAGCAGCGGCATGAGCGGCGCAAAGCGGTCGGCCGCCGCCGCGGCGGCGCTGTGCACCGGCATCTCACTGGCCTGGATCGGGGTGGGCGCGCTGCTGCTCGAGGCGCCGGCACGCGCGGATATTGCGGCTGCGCTGGACTCGGTGCCGCTCGCGGCGAAGGACGGCCGGCAGATCTACGAACACATATGCCAGGGTTGTCATATGGCCGATGGCGGGGGCGCGGTGGGGGCGGGGCGTTATCCGGCCCTCGCCAAGGATCCGACCTTGGCGTCGCGGCAATTCATGGCACTGACGCTATTGATGGGCAGGCGCAACATGCCGGCGTTCGGCGAAAAACACGCCATCGGCTTCGGCGGTCCGCCGGTCACGCTCAATGAGGCGCAAATCGCCGCCGTGACCAATTACGTGCGCACGAATTTCGGCAACCACTACACCGACTCGATCACCGCCGCCGAGGTGGCCGCGCTCGATCAAAAGACCCGCTGATCGTCAAAGACCGGCATCGCGCGCCGCCAGTCGGCCGATCGCGGACCAATCGAGCGCCTCGCCGCCCTGGGCGAGCAGCGCCAGGAAACGATCGCGCAGCAGGCTCGCGAGAGGCAGCGGGACTTCCAGCGTTTCTGCGGCCGCGAGCGTCAGGCGGATGTCCTTTTGCCCCAAGGGAGCCGCGAAGCCGGCCGGTTCGAAGCGCCGCTCGACGATCAGGCGGCCGTAGGTTTTATAGACCGGCGCGTCGAACAACGTCGAGGTCAGCAGCTCGAGATATTGCCGCTGATCGAGTCCGCCCTTGGCGATGAGCGCGAGCGCTTCACCCAGCGATTCAATCACTGCCGCGATGAGAAAATTGCCGCTCAATTTCACCAGGTTGGCGTCCTCGGGCTTGTCCGACATCACGAAGGTTTTTGGGCCCATGACGTTGAACAGCGGCCGATACGTGTCGATGAGTTGCGCAGGGCCACCCACCACCACGACCAGCTTGCCGCCCGCCGCGGCATCCGGACGGCCGAATACCGGAGCGGCCAGATAATGCTGCCCGGCCGCCGCATGGGCGGCGGCGAGGCGCTTGGACAATGCCACGCTGATGGTGCTCGATGAAATGTGCGCGGCGCCGCGCTCGAGACTCGCCAGCACGCCCGCCTTGCCGAACACGACGTCCTCGAGCGCATGATCGTCGGAGAGCATGGTGATGACGGTGTCCGCCGCGCAAACGTCTGCAACGCTGGACTGCGCCTTGGCGCCGAGACGAACCAGCGCTTCGGCCTTGCTCGCGGTTCGATTGTAAACCGCGACTTCATGCCCCGCTTTGAGCAGGTTCGCCGCCATGCCGGCGCCCATTTGACCGAGGCCGATAAATCCGATCTTCATCGCGGCGCTCTCCAGGTCAATCGCTCGGCACGAAGATGGCCAGCAGGATGTAAACCAGCAGGCCGGTTCCTGCGCAAAGGAACAACACGGTAAAGAACAGCCGCCACACCCAGGACTCCATGCCGGTCAAACGACCCAGACCGCCGCACACGCCGGCGATCCAGCGGTCCGTGCGGCTGCGTCGGAAGGTATTGACCGCCGACACGAAGGGCGGGGAAGGAGCGGGGTTCCCCGCATTCAGCAGCCGCTCCTTGGCACGCGCGAATTCCTCGTCGGTCAGGGCGCCGCGCGCGCGCAGCTCCTCTAGTTTGTGAAGGTCATCACTTAGGGTCATTGCGATCTCCATTTCGTGCGCCGCCATTGGCGGCGCCGCGATTTTGGGTTTGCGCATTCTGACGCGCCGCTTTGTCCTTCACCTTTTCACGGTGATGCTCGATCACGCAGCCCGCGGCGGCCCCCAGAACGGCATGATGTCCGGCAACATGACCGACGACGCCGCCGACGGCCGCCCCTTTCAGGCATCCTTTGGCGGACCCGACCGCGGGCAGCAGCGCAAGAGCAGCGCAAATGGCGAGACAGGCAGTAATTTGGCGCATTTTCATTCCCCTGGCGAGAGATACCGATAGCCTAAATACACCCGACCTGCGCAAAATTGCACCTTAAATCCGGTTTTTGCGGCCCCGCGCCGCGGCGGCGCCGCTCGGACGGCTAAGCGTAGCGAAAACAGGGTGTTAGAAGCAGCGTTGCCGCCGTTCGCGGCGGCTGGGTTGGCTCCCGGCCGCAATTACGCCGATACTTGCCCGACAACAACAGCCTCATGGTTTCCAAGGACGTTTCCACAATGGTGAGCAAGAACAGCACGTTGGGCAGTCTGATCCGATTGGTGCGAAAAAAGAACTCATGGACCTTGCGCCAATTGAGCGAACGCGTCGGAATTCCGCTCTCCACCCTGGCCAAGGTGGAAACCGACAAGCTCTCGTTGACATACGACAAGCTGCAGCAGTTCACCGCGCGGCTGGGGCTCAGCATGACGGAATTTCTTGCGCAAGGTGAGATGCCGCCCGCCAATGCGCTGCCGGTCTTTACCGCGCGCCGCAGCCTCACCAGCAGCAGCAATTCGATCCAGATTTCCACGCCGAATTATGACTATGAATATCTGTGCGCGGACTTGCGCGAAAAACGCATGGTGCCCATCCTGACGCGCATCCGGTCGAAAGACATTGCCGAGTTTGGCGAGCCTTTGAAACACAAGGGCGAAGAGTTCATCTTTGTGATCGAAGGCACCATCGAGGTGCACTTGCAGTTCTACAATCCGGTGCGGCTCTCCGCGGGCCAGGGCATCTACATCGACAGCACCATGGGGCATGCCTATGTCGCGCGCGACTGCGAAAGCGCTCTGGTGCTCGGGATTTGTTCGAGTGAGGATCCAAACCTCGCGACCGAGCTGATCAGCCTCGCGGCTAACGAGGCGCAGTCAAACCCCTAGAAGCGAAGCCGTCGAAGCACCGGCGGCGGTGCTTGAATTGACAGCAATTCTCTCATCAGGCTAACTATCGCGAAAGTTTCTCCAATTAGGCCAAGTTTTCATACAACGGGGCGACAACCAATGACCCGCACAAAACAGCCGATGGTGATCGCAGTGATCATGGCGTTCATCCTCGGCGGCCGCGCCGTCGCCTCTGAGCCGCAACGCTTGCCGCCGGATGCGCAGGTCGGCAACTACGTCGGCCGCGACGTCATGATTCCGATGCGGGACGGCGTCAAGCTGCACGCCGAAATTTGGCGGCCGCGCGGCGACGCATCCAAGCTTCCCATCCTGATGCAGCGATCGCCCTACGGTTTTGGCCTGAAGAAGTTCCAGCAGTCAATGGGCGCGGAATACAAGGAATTGGCGCAAGAGGGCTTTATTTTCGTGCTCGAGGACATCCGCGGCCGGTTTGGCTCCGAGGGTGAGTTCGTGATGTTGCGGCCGGAGACGGCGGTCAAGGGCGGCGTGGACGAGTCCACCGATAGCTACGACAGCATCGACTGGTTGATCAAATCGCTGCCGGACAATAACGGCAAGGTTGGAGTCTTTGGTGTGTCCTATCTGGGCTGGACCACGGCGATGGCGACCGTGAATGCTCATCCCGCGCTCAAGGCGGTGTCCGTGCAGGCCTCTCCGGAGGACATGTTCGTCGGCGACGACTTTCACCACAACGGCGCCTTCCGCTTGCAGTACGCCTGGGAATACGCGGCGGCGCTGGAAACGGATGGGCGCACGCTCAACGCATTCGACTTCAAGAAGGAAGATCCCTATTCCTGGTACTTGAAACAAGACAATCTGGCGACGCTGGATCAGCGCGCCTTGGGAACGCGCCTGCCTTCATGGCAGAACTTCGTCGAGCATCCGAATTACGATGCATTCTGGCGCAGCGCGGTGACTTCCACCTTGATGCCCGCACCGGTGAGGACGCCGGATCTGATCGTCGCCGGTTGGTGGGATCAGGAGGATTTTTACGGTCCGGTCACGATTTATAAGCGCCAACAACACAGCGACCCCAAGCATCGCAATTACCTGGTCATCGGCCCCTGGAACCACGGCGGCTGGGCGCATGACGCCGGCGAAAAATACGGCCCGCTGGATTTTGGCTCCGACACCGCCAGCTACTTTCGCACCAGGATGGAAACGCCGTGGTTCAAGTACTGGCTGAAGGGCGAGGGCAAGCTCGATGAACCCGGCGCCTTCATCTTCGAGACCGGCAGCAACGAATGGCACCGGTTCGATGCATGGCCGCCGCGGGCCGGCATATCTCAAAAGCACCTCTACCTGCATCCCGACGGCAAGTTGTCGTTTGCAGCGCCGACCCCGGCCGACGCGCCCGCCGATCATTTCGTGTCGGATCCCGCGAACCCCGTCCCCTATCGCTCGAGGCCCATCGCCACGACCACGTCCGCGGATCGTGCGTGGACGGTCTGGCTCGCCGATGACCAGTCGCCGTTTGCGAAACGCGGCGACGTGCTGTCCTGGCAAACCGATGTTCTGCAGGAGGACGTGACCATCCGCGGCAACGTCGCCGCGCAGCTTTTCGCGAGCACCACCGGCACCGACGCGGATTGGGTGGTCAAACTGATCGACGTGTATCCCGCCGACGAGACAACCGCGCCGGCCATGCGCGGGCGGCAGCTCATGATCGCCAATGACGTATACCGCGGGCGTTTTCTGCGAGGCTACGCCCATCCCGCGCCGCTGGCCGCCAACCAGGTGCTCGCCTATTCGATCGACCTGCATTCCGCGTCGCATGTATTCATGAAGGGCCATCGCATTGCCGTGCAGGTGCAGAGCACGTGGTTTCCGCTGATCGATCGCAATCCGCAGACCTTCGTGCCCAGCATTTTCGACGCACACGCCGCCGACTTCAAAGCGCAGACGCATAGCGTGTATCACAGTGTTCAGTACCCTTCAGCCATCCTGGTCGATGTGCCCGATGCCGGACAGCACGCGCGCTAGCCAAAGGACCCTCGCCATGTACATCTCCATACGTTTTCTCCTGGGTGGATTTTCGCTGGCCGCATCTTTGTCCCAGGCCGCGGCGGCTCTCGGGGCGCCGGTGAGCATCGAAGCGGTCATGGAGGCGCCTTATCCCTCGAGTCTGGTCGCGTCGACAAAAGGCAATTCGGTGGCCTGGGTATTCGATACCAAGGGCTGCCGCAATGTCTGGGTGGCGCAAGGCGCCCACGCGCGGCAGGTCACTGCGTACACGTTGGACGACGGCTTCGATATCGGCGATTTGGCATTGTCGGCGGATGAGAGCCAGTTGGCGTACGTGCGCGGCGGATCGATCGAAGATGATCAACCCGCCAACGTCAACAATTCACCGGAGGGACCTGCGCCCCGGGAAGTGTGGGCGATATCCACCGCGGGCGGCGCGCCGCGCAAACTGGGCGCCGGTCACTCGCCGAGTTTTTCACCCGACGGCAGCCGCTTGGTGTATGCGGACAAGAACAAGATCATGTCTTCCGCGACTGCCGCGGGCGCCGCCGCAACGCCGCTGGTCGTCGATAACGGCCGCATCGCGTCGATGAACTTCTCGCCCGACGGCAAGAAGCTCGCGTTCGTGAGCGCGCGCAAGGAGCACTCGCTGGTCGGCGTTTTCGATTTCGCCGCGAAAACCATCACGTGGTTGAGTCCCAGTCTCGATCACGATACCTCGCCGGTGTTTTCGGCCGCCGGCACCGAAGTCGCGTTCATTCGGGTCGCGTCGGAGAAAAACCCAGGATTCGTCTCGCATCGCGCGGGTCAACCGTGGTCGATTTGGGTTGCCGATGCGGCGAGCGGCGCGGGCCGCCGGGTCTGGGTTGCGGACAGCGGCGCCGGCAGCGTTTTCGAGCCGACGCTGGCCTCGAGGAATTTGCTCTGGAACTCGAGCGATGAGTTGGTGTTTCCCTGGGAGAAAACCGGTTGGCTGCAGCTCTACGCGATTGCGGCGCGTGGCGGCGTGCCGCGGCCGATTACTCACGGCGAGTTTGAAGTGGTGCACATGGTTTTGAGCCCCGACCGCCACCGGTTGGTGTATTCCTCGAACGAGGATGTCGACCGGATGCATGTGTGGACGGTCGACTTCAAGGGCGGCATACCCACGCCGGTAAGCAAGGACCGCGCCATCGAAGACTATCCCGAGATCAGCGGCGACGGCACGATTTTCGCGCTGCAGAGCGATGCGACCAAACCGCTGCAGCCGGTCATGTTGGCGGGCGCCCGCTGGCAGCTGCTGGTGCCGGAAGCTACGGCAAGCTTTCCTGCCGCCAAACTGGTGACGCCCGAGGCGGTGACTTATCCGGCGAAAGACGGACAAACCGTGCACGCGCAGCTGTTCCTGCCGCGCGGCGCGGCATCCGCCAAGCACCCGGCGATCATGTTTTTCCACGGTGGGCCGCGGCGCCAGATGCTGCTGGGATTCAATCCCATGAGCGCCTACAGCTGGATGTATTCGCTCAATCAGCGCTTCGCCTCCGAGGGTTACATCGTCATCTCGGTCAACTATCGCGGCGGCATCGGCTACGGCCTCGATTATCGCGAGGCCAAGAACTTCGGTCCCGACGGCGGCAGCGAGGTGAACGATATTCTCGGTACGCTGAGCTACCTTCAGGGCAGGAAGGACGTCGATGCGCGCAAGGTGGGCGTCTGGGGCGGAAGTTACGGCGGACTCATGACAGCCCTGGCGTTGGCACGCGCCTCCAAGGATATCGCGGCCGGTGTGGATTACGCCGGCGTCTACAACTGGGATACGATGCTGGCGTCGATCGGCGCGCCGGTCGAGCCGGGAGATGCGACGCGGCGCGGGTTCGATTCATCGCCCGTCGCGACCATCGATCAATGGCATTCTCCGGTGCTGGTCGTGCAGGCGGACGATGACAGGAACGTACCGCTGCAGCAATCGCTGGAACTCATCGAGGACCTGCGCCTGCATCGCATCGAGCATGAGGTCATCATCATGCCCAATGAAATACACGATCTTACGCAATACTCCTCCTGGATGGCGCTGTTCAAGGCGACCGACGCGTATCTGAACCGTCATCTGCTTCAGTAGGCCGCGCCGCCGGTTGCCCTATAATCCGCGACTGGCTGCCGCGGGGGATTCAAATGCACTGCAAACCAATCGCTTTACTTGGCTGCGCGCTTCTCTGGACAATTGCAGGCGCAGTCGCCGGCGCCGGCGCCGGCGCTGCGGCGGACAAGCCGCAATTCGGCGCGTGGGGATTGGACTTGAGCGCCATGGACCGGCAAGTCCTGCCGGGCAACGATTTCAACCGCTACGCATCCGGGGCGTGGCTGGCGCGCACGCAGATTCCCGCGGACAAGCCGATGGCTTCGCTGCGATATCTGATGAGCGATCGCACCGAAGAGCGGCTGCATCAGTTGATGAGCAAGGCCGCCGCCGCGGCGCCCGCGGAGCCGCACGATCTGCAGGGCAAGGTCGGCGCCTTCTACCGGGCGTTCATGGACGAGGCGCGGGTCGAGAAGCTGGGCGCGGAGCCCATCGCCGCGGAGCTCAAGGCCATTCGCGCCGCTTCCAGCCGCGACGACATCGCCGAATTGATGGGCCGCAACAACAGTGAATTCTTCGCGACGATCTTCACGTTGGGCACCGACGTCGATCTCAAAGACATCAAGCACTATGCGCTCTATGCAACTCAGGGCGGGTTGGGCCTGCCCGGATCGCGATTATTATCTGCAGCCGTCTTTCGCCAAGCAGAAGGCGGCCTACCAGGCCTACGTCGCGCAGCTGTTGGAGCTCATGGGCTGGCCCGATCCGCGGGGCCGCGCCGCCGCAGTAGTCGACTTCGAATCAAAGATCGCCGCGGCGAGCTGGAGCAAGGCCGAGCAGCGCGATGTCGATAAAATCTACAATCCCTTCAAGAGGCAGGATCTTGCCGGGCTGGCGCCGGGCTTCGCGTGGTCGCGCTTCCTTGAGGGAGCGGAAGTCGGCAGCATAGAGCGGGTGATTGTGGCGGAAAAATCCGCGTTCACGCGCATCGCCGCGGTGTATCAAGCAGCGCCGCTCGACGTGTTGAAGGCCTGGCAAGCGTTCACGGTCGCCGACAACGCCGCGTTTTATCTCTCGAAACCATTCAGCGGCGCGCGATCGGATTTTCGCGACAAGATTCTATCCGGCCAGCCGGCGGAGCCGGTGCGCTGGAAAAGGGCCATACACGCCGTCAGCGGCGCGGATTGCAGCGGCGATCGCGTCGATTGTTTCGGAAACTTGGGTTTCGGCGTGGGGCAGTTGTATACCGCGCGCTATTTTCCTCCCGCGGCAAAAGCAAAGATCGAAACCCTGGTGGCGAACCTAAAGGGTGCCATGCGGGCACGCTTGGAGCGCCTCGATTGGATGACCCCGGCGACCAAGGTCGAGGCGCTGAAGAAACTCGACACCTATCAAATCAAGGTCGGTTATCCCGACCATCCGCGTGATTACTCCGCGCTGCTGATTCGCTCCGACGACCTTCTGGGCGATGTACGTCGCGCGGCCGAGGCCGATTGGCGATTCTACCTGGCGCGGCTCAACGGCCCGGTGGATCGCAGCGATTGGTCGATGACGCCGCAAACCAACGATGCCTACAACGGCTCGCTGCGCGACATCGTATTTCCCGCCGGCATCCTGCAGCCGCCGATATTCGATCCCGCGGCCGATCCGGCCGTCAACTACGGCGCCATCGGCGCGGTCATCGGACACGAATTGACGCACGGCTTCGATGACGAAGGGCGCAAGCTCGATTCCTCGGGGCAGCTGCGCGACTGGTGGACGCCGGCCGACGCCGCGGCTTTTGAGGCGAGAGCCAAAAAACTCGGAGCGCAATACTCGAGCTATGAGCCGGTTGCGGGCGTGCGCATCAACGGCGATCTGACCATGGGCGAGAACATCGCCGATCTTGGCGGGCTGAATGTGGCGCTCGAGGCGTACCATCGTTCCTTGGACGGCAAGGCGGCCGCGGTGATTGACGGATTCAGCGGCGATCAGCGCTTGTTTCTCGGATGGGCGCAGGCTTGGCGCGGCAAGGTGCGGGAGGACTATCTGCGCAAACAGGTCGCATCCGATCCGCACTCGCCGCGCGCATTCCGTGTGATCGGACCGACGCGCAACATCGACGCATGGTACGCCGCCTTCGGCGTCAAGCCCGGGGAGACCTACTATCTGCCCGTGGATGAGCGCGTGCGGATCTGGTGACCGGATCGCGTTGCCGGATGCGCTTCACCCAGGCAATCGTGCGTCTTCCGGGCGAGAATTTCTCGCAGGGCTTGACGCTGTCGGCGCCGCCGGACCCTCCTGATTTTTGCAAGGCGCTCGAGCAGCATGCCGCCTACCGCCGCGCGCTCGAGGCGTGCGGCGTTCAAGTGACCGTGATGAACGCGCATGACGGCCACCCGGACGGGACCTTTGTCGAGGACACCTTCGTCATCGCGGAACGAGTGGCGATTGCAACGCGGCCCGGCGCAAAGAGCCGCCTGGGGGAGGTCGCATCGGTGGCCGACGCGGTGCAAAGGTTCCGGCCTTTATTGCAGTGGATCGAGGCGCCGGGCACGCTCGATGGCGGCGATATATGCCAGGTGGACGATCATTTCCTGATCGGCATATCTGCCCGCACCAACGAGGCGGGCGCCGCGCAACTGGCTGGGATTCTTGCGCGCCATGGCTACACTTCATCGACTCTCGATATACGCCGGCACTCCTCGCTGCTGCATCTCAAATCGGGTATCGCCTATCTCGGCGAACGGCGTTTCTTGGTGGCCCCCGGGTTTCCGCCGGCGCCGGAGTTGGCACGCTGCGATCTGATCGAGGTCGCCGCAGACGAAATTTATGCCGCCAACGCGGTCCGCGTGAACGATGAGGTTTTGATCGCCTCAGGATTTCCTAAACTGGCCGCCACTCTTGCTAAACTGCGCTACCGCGTCCGTTCTCTCGACATGTCGGAATTTGCCAAAATGGACGGCGGATTGAGCTGTCTGTCGCTGCGCTTTTAGGGAGAGCCAATGAGTCAAGCAACGCACGCCCGCGCATGGCTCGCCTGGGTCATCACATTCGCGGCCGCTTGGTTCATTGCACCTCTTTCAAAGGCACATCACAGCTCGGCCATGTACGACGACAAGCAGACGCTAACCGTCGAAGGCGCGGTAACGAAATTCGAATGGTCGAATCCGCACGTGTACATCTACCTGAAACAGCTCACGGCGGCGGGCCAAACGGTCGAATGGGAAGTGGAGGCGAGCCCGCCTTCCATTTTGCGCCGCCTGGGGTGGTCTCAAGACATACTGCATCCCGGAGATGCAATCGCCGTCACCGGGCACCCGGCACGGGATTCGGGCAGAAAAAGCCTCCTGCCGACGCTCATCAAAAAGGGCGATGCCACGCTGTTCGATCGCAAAGGCGAATTGGCGCGCCTCGAGAGCGCCGGCGCCGCGCCGTCCGGCGCCGTGAGGACTCTGGAACTCGATGGAGTATGGGTGACGCTTCTGGCAATCAAACTCGAGGAACAACTGGATCCCGAGAAGCTCTCCCTGACTGCGAAGGGCAAGACGGCGTTCAAGCGCTTCGATGAAAAAAAGAACCATCCCGGCGCCAACTGCGTGCCCAATTCGGCGCCGGTTTTCATGATTACGCCCGATCTTAAGCGCATTACCAAAGGCGACGGCGTGATTCTGATCGACGGCGAATTCGATGGCGCGCAACGCATCGTTCACATGGATGTCGCCACGCACGACGGCGCGCCGTTCTCGATACAGGGGCACTCCATTGGCCGCTGGGAGGGCAAGAGCTTGGTCATCGACACCATGCATTTCGCCGACAGTGCAATGGGCAATGCGTACGGCCTGCCGTCCGGCGCCCGCAAGCACTTGGTCGAGCGGCTGACGCCGGATGGGAAAGGCGCGCTGACCTATCACTTTGAGTTGTCGGACCCCGAGTTTCTTGCGGCACCGGTCGCCGGCGATGTGCAATGGGTATACCGGCCGGACGCGATTTACGCGCCGCTCAAGTGCGACCTGGAAAATGCAAGACGATACACGACGCGCTAAGGCGCGCTTTCATCCATCGCAATGACGACTTTGCCCCGGGCGTGTCCTTTCTCAACATAACCGATGGCTGCGGCCGTGTCGGCCAGCTTGAAGCGCCGGTCGATGACGGGGGTCAATTTCCCCGCCTCGATCAATTGGCGCAACACATTGAGGTCGTCCTGGTTGGCCTGCGCCAGCATGAACATCAATTTCTGACTGACGAAAGGTGCAACCACATAGGCGTCGACCGAAGTTGTTAAAGGCCCAAGCCACCGGTTGTCGCTCGGCCCCCCGACGCTCACCAAGGTGCCGTTCGGATTCAGCACGTGCCGCAACTCCGACAGCGAGTGGTTGCCGACGTTGTCGATGATCAAATCATAACGCACCGAACCTTGGGTGAAATCCTCCTTGGTGTAATCGATGACGCGATCGGCACCGAGGGACTTGACCATCTCCACGTTGCGGCTGCTGCAAACTCCGGTAACCTCGGCGCCGTAGGTCTTGGCAATCTGCACCGCAAAGGTGCCCACCCCACCGGAGGCGCCATTGATCAACACCTTCTGTCCGGCTTGCACCTTCCCCTTGTCGCGCAGTGCCTGCAATGCCGTGATGCCGGCGACGGGCACCGCCGCCGCCTGCTCCATTGTGATGTTGTTCGGCTTCAAGGCCATCGCGCCATTTTCCCTGACGCTCACGTATTCTCCGAATGCGCCGTCGCGGTCGCCGAACACTTCGTCGCCGGGCTTGAAACGCGTGACGCCTTTCCCGACCGTCTCGACGGTGCCGGCAAAATCGGCGCCCATCGCGATGCTGTTGGGCTTGCCCACCCCGGCCATCGGGCGCATGACGTACGGCTTGCCTTGCATGTAGTGCCAGTCGAGCGGGTTGACGGACGCGGCGTGCACCTTGACCAGAACGCGGTCGTCCGCCGGAACCGGCTTGGCAACCTGTTCCAACTTCAGCACCTCGATGCCGCCGTAGCATCGATACACGATGGCCTTCATCGACGGCGTGTCCGCCGCCAACGGCGCCCCCGCCGTGCACGGCGAATCGTGGCTCAACACCACGCCTAGCGCGGCGATCGCGCCGAGCAGCGCGATCGCGACGCCGCCCAGCACCTTGTAGCGCAGCTTCACGCGGCGCTACTTTTCGCGCTCGTACTTGAAGGACACTTTGATCTTTGCGCGGTACGCTTCAACCTTGCCGTTCTTGAGCTGGATATCCAGTTCGACGACCTCGGCAACCCGCAGGTCGCGGAGCGTCTTCCCGGCGCGGGCAATTGCCGCCGCCGCCGCCTTCTCCCAAGACACCGTGCTGGTGCCGATCAGTTCGATGACCTTATAGACGTTCTCAGCCATGTTCATCTCCGTCTGTGGTGGACGTTTTGGGGGGAGATCCGCGCCATTGTCGCGCACCCCCCGATCCTTGGCAAAGGTGCTGGTCACGGCCGATGTCGATACGATGCGCGCATGGGTCAGGTAGCGAAGATTGCCTTGGTGACGGGTGCGGGAAGCGGCATCGGTCAGGCGTGCGCACTTGCACTGCTCGAGGCCGGATATGCGGTGGTGCTCGCCGGCCGCCGCCAACAAGCGCTGCAGCACACGCTCTCCCTGGCCCCGAAGGATTGCGCCTGCCTCGCCGTGCCGACGGATGTGCGCGACGAGTCCTCGGTCGAGGCGTTGTTCGCGGCATTGCGCGAGAGATTCGGGCGCTTGGATCTACTGTTCAACAACGCCGGGACAGGTGCGCCGCAGATTCCCATCGACGAGTTGAGCCTCGCTCAGTGGGACGGTGTCGTATCGGTAAATCTGACCGGCGCCTTCTTGTGTGCGCGCGCCGCGTTCCGCCTGATGAAGACGCAGCGGCCCCAGGGCGGGCGGATAATCAACAACGGATCGATATCCGCGCACGCGCCGCGGCCCATGTCCGCACCGTATACCGCCTCCAAGCATGCCATCACCGGCCTCACCAAATCGCTCTCGCTCGACGGGCGCGCTTTTGATATCGCCTGCGGACAAATCGACATCGGCAATGCGGCCAGCGCCATGACCGCGCACATGTCGCAGGGCGCGCTGCAGGCCGACGGCACCTCGCGCGAAGAGCCGACCATGGACGTACGCCACGTCGCCGACGCCGTGGTCCATATGGCGAGTCTTCCGCTGAGCTCAAATGTACAATTTCTGACCCTGATGGCGACGAAAATGCCCTACATCGGGCGGGGCTGAAGCCGGCGATTGCGGCGCCGCGAGCCGTATGTGCGGTTCGGCTTGGGCGTGTTAGATTGGCGCATTGGTCGAAGGAGCGAGCACCATGTCTGCCGACAAAATTGACGCAGCGCGCACGGAGGCGATCACGAATTCGCTGCGCGCGCATTGGAAATTCTTTCTGATCGAAGGAATCGTCCTGATCATCCTCGGCCTGATCGCCGTGTGCATACCGCCGTTGGCGACCGTGACCGTCGAAATTCTCATCGGCTGGCTGATCCTGCTGAGCGGCGTGCTCGGTTTGGCGATGACATTTCAGACGCGAGGCTCGCCGGGATTCGGCTGGTCGTTGTTGTCGGCGATCGTGGGTATTCTGGTCGGAATCGTCCTGTTGATGTGGCCGCTTTCGGGCGTGTTCTCGCTGACGGTCATGCTGACAATTTTCCTTGCGCTCGAAGGCGTCGTTTCCATCATGTACGCGCTCGCGCACCGGCGCGAGAAATCTTCGCGATGGGAAATGATGCTGATCAGCGGCGTCGTCGACCTGATCCTCGCGGGCATGATCCTTGCCGGCCTTCCCGGCACGGCGGCCTGGGCGATCGGCTTGATCGTGGGCATCAATCTTTTCTTCGGCGGGGTCGCATTGGTGGCGATGGCGCTGCAGGCGCGAGGCGGCGCGGAGCAAAGAGCGCATAGCGAGACCGCGGCAGCGGGGCGCCTTGTATCGCGGCGCTGCGCGCCATACTGAAAGAGGCGGTTACCTGAGCATTGCGCGGCGCGAACAACTAGAATAGCCCGCACTGAACCGGGAGCAACTGATGCAAATTAACTTGCCGGCCTTTAGGCCGGGTGTACGCGCGAACTCAATCCTTGCGGCCTTGACGGCGCTATCCCTCGCATTGCCGGCGTCGGCGGCGCCCGCGAAGGACCAGCACGATACCGTCATTCGCCATGGCCTCATCTATGACGGTTCGGGCAAGCCGCCCTACCTCGGGGATGTCGCGATCGACAAGGATCGGATCAGCTATGTCGGCCCGCATGCGCCGGGCACGGGCCGCACGGAAATCGATGCGCACGGCAAGGCGGTCTCGCCCGGGTTCATCAATATGCTCGCGCATCCGGAGGAATCGTTGCTCGTGGACAAGCGCGCGCTCAGCGACATCACGCAGGGCGTGACGCTCGAGGTCATGGGCGAGGATTCGATGGGGCCGCTGACGCCGGCCATGAAGAAGGACATGAAGAGCCACCAGGGCGACCTGCACTACGATATCGACTGGACCACGCTCGGCGAGTATCTCGAGAAGCTGCAGAGCAAGGGCATTGCGCCCAACGTGGCCGCCTTCGTCGGGGCGGGCACGGTGCGCATCAACGTGCTGGGCGAGAACGATGTAAAGCCGACCCCCGCGCAGCTGGCGCAAATGCGCGCATTGGTGCGCCAGGCGATGCAAGAGGGCGCGCTGGGTGTGACCACGGCGCTCATCTACAACCCCAACACCTATGCCAAAACGCCGGAACTCATCGCGCTCGCGAGCGAATCGGCGCTCTGCGGCGGAATGTATATCGCGCATATGCGCAGCGAAGGCGATCGCATCGTCGAGGCGGTGCAGGAAACCATCGATATCGCCAAAGGGTCGGGCGCTCCCGCGGAGATCTATCACCTGAAAGTGGGGGGCCAGGTCAATTGGCCCAAGCTGGACCGCGTCATCGCCCAGGTGCAGGCAGCGCGCGCCTCCGGCACGCGGATCACGGCGGATATGTATGTGTACACCGCCGGTGCCACGGGGCTCGATGTGACGATGCCGCCCTGGGTTCAGGAAGGCGGCCTCGACAAGTGGATCGCCCGGCTGAAGGACCCGGCGATTCGCGCGCGAGTGCTTGCGGATATGCGCGATCCTCATCCCACTTGGGAAAACCTGTTGCAGCGCGCGGGGCCGAAGGGTGCGTTGTTGCTTGAATTCAAGAATCCCGCGCTGAAGCCGCTCACCGGCAAGACGCTCGACGAAGTGGCCAAGATGCGCGGCGTCAGCCCGGAAGAGGCCGCGATGCAGCTGGTCGTGGAAGACGGTTCGCGCGTCGGTACCGCTTACTTCCTGATGTCCGAGGACAATATTCGCCGCGAAGTGGCGCTGCCCTGGGTCAGCTTCGGATCCGACGCGGCGGCGCCGGCCCCGGAGGGCGTGTTTCTACAGTCGGCGGAGCATCCGCGCGCCTATGGAAATTTTGTGCGGGTACTCGCCAAATACGTGCGCGACGAGAAGGTCATCACCCTGCAGGAGGCCATTCGCAAGCTGAGCGCGCTGCCGGCGCAGAATTTGTCGCTGAAGGACCGCGGCATGCTTCGCAAAGGGTATTTCGCGGACGTGGTCATCTTCGATCCGCACACCGTTCAGGACCACGCCACTTATGAACGTCCGCACCAGCTCTCGACGGGCGTGGAGGAGGTCTGGATCAACGGCATGGAAGCGCTGCATGACGGCAAGGCCACCGGCAACCCCAGCGGCCGCTTTGTGCGGGGCCGCGCCTGGACCGGCTACCCCGACGGCGGCTGCCGCGCCAGCAGCCAAGCATGGACCTGGAGCAAGTAACCTTTCAGGTCTCGCCTCAAAGCAAATCCTTTCTTGTGTGCACGGAGAAGTCGATTGAGACCGTTTCGATCCTTGAGCGGGGTCCTGGCAGTATTTTTTGTGCTTGCAACGCCATCGATCGCCGAGCCGCTCGATGTGGTGGTCGTCACCGCGACGCGAATTCCGGAACCGGCGGACCAGATTCCTGCGGACATTTCGGTGGTTTCGGGCAGGGAGATCGCTGACCGCGGCGCCACCGATATGGCGTCCGTTCTAGGCCTGGTGCCGGGGGTTGAAGCACCCCCGGGCGGCGATGCGGGCCCATCGAGCGCGGTGCCCTCCCTCTGGGGTCTGCACGAGTTCGACGCATTTTTGCTGGTGGTGGATCAGGTTCCATGGGGCGGTGCTTTCAACCCGGGAATCACGACCTTGGATTTTACCGACACGCAGCGCGTCGAGGTGTTGAAGGGCGCGGCGCCGGTGATGTACGGCGCGACCTCGTTCGTCGGGGTCGTGCACGTCATTCACTACCCGGCGGGAGAGGCGGCGAACGAGGCAGATCTGGCCTACGGCACCTATGGTTCCATGCGCGGCTCAGCTTCAGGCGTGTTGCCGGAAATTGGCGACTATCGGCATTCGATCGCGATCGATGGTCAGCATCTGGGCTTCGCGGATCCCCGCGAGGAGGTGACTGATGAGCATGCGCTGTACCGCGGCGCGCTGCAGCTGGGCGCCGGCACACTGACGGTCGATGCGAATCTTTCGTTTGTGCGCGACACCCCGCCGAGCCCGGTGCTGCGCGCCGGTGCCGGGCTCACCGCATTGACCCCGATCAATGCCAACTTCAATCCGGCCGATGCGGCAATCAACGAGAACAAATACCAGCTCGCGGTGGGATATTCCTTGCCCATGGGGTGGGGCACCTGGGATACGCTCGCCTCCTTCGCCTACTCGGACGTCACCGACCGGCGCGCGTTTCTGCATCCGGATCTGAGCGGCACCGCCGATACCCAGAACCAGCGCCGCCACATCGACGATGGGTATCTGGACAGCCACCTGACCGTGCCGTTGCTCGCCGACACCAAATTCATCGCGGGTGCCGACATGCTGTATGGCCTTGGGAGCTCAGACGACCCTCAATGGCAATGGCGCCTATACGGTGCCGCTCGACGGATCCGTACTGCCGCCGCCGGCATCATCCGTGCCCGTCAACGAAATAGGCACGCTCGCGGACAAGCGGCTGTTCGCCGGACAATATGCGCAAGTCGATTGGAAGCCTGGCGACAAGTGGGATTTGACCGCCGGCTTGCGGCTCAATGAAGCGTACGAACACAAAGACTCGAGCGACCTGGATCTGACCGCGCCGCCGATCGTGGCGCAGACGGTGAGCAAGACCATCATCCGGCCGACCGAGACCATCGGCGCGAGCTATCGCTTCTGGGGGGACGGCAAGGATGAACTCATCGCCTATGCCGATTACCGCAATGCCTTCAAACCCGCGGCGATCGATTTTGGTCCCGACTACACGCCCGATCTGTTGAGTCCGGAGACCGCGAAGAGCTACGAAGCCGGTTTGAAGGGCTCAGCCGCCGGCGGGCGCTTCACTTATCAGGCGGAACTGTTCTGGCTGGACTTCAATAATCTGGTGGTTGCCACCAGCTCCGGCGCGCTTGCCAACGCCGCCGGGGAGCGCCTCAAAGGCATCGAAGCGGAAACGCGATTTCAGCTTACGCCAGATCTCGCGCTCGCCGCCAACGCGTCGTACCACGATGCGCGCTTTACACAGTATCTTTTCTTCGACGGCAGCAACAACGTCGATGTCGGCGGGCGCGCCAGTTGACGTTGTCGCCGCATGTGCTTGCCTCGATGGGACTGCTCTATACGCCCAGCCGCGGCCTGTCGGCGAGCGCCATCGCACGCTATGTGGGCAGGCGCTTTTTGGATGAGGAAAATACGGCGCCGGTGGGCGGATACACCACCTTGGACGCCAATGTGGGCTACCGGCTCGGCCGCTATCAGCTCACACTCGAGGGTTCGAATCTGACCAATCAGAGGCCGCCGGTGACCTCCAGCGAATTCGGCAGTCAGTCCTTCTATTTATTGCCGGCGCGGATGATTTGGATTCGCTTGAGCTATCGTTGGAGTTAGGCGCACTCTCGCAATCCCGCCCATTCGCCAATGCACTATCATTCAGCAACGCACCTTCCTCACGCGTAGGGACAAGCCATGCAGCCGATTCGTTTCCATCGATACCTCATCGCCGTCATTGTGGCGCTCGTTCTGCCCAAGCCGACCTGGGCGGCGCAGGTTGGCGCCGGGTCGATCGTGCAGGACATGCAGTGGCGCTTGGTGGGTCCGTTTCGCGGAGGCCGCACGCGTGCGGTCACCGGCGTGCCGGGCCAGCCGCACACATTCCTGACCGGAGCGGTCGATGGCGGTGTGTGGAAAACCGATGACGATGGGCGCACCTGGGTGCCGATTTTCGATTCGCAACCCACCCAGTCGATCGGCGCCATCGCGGTGGCCCCTTCGGATCCGAAGATCATTTACGTCGCCTCGGGCGAAGGGCTGCATCGACCGGACTTATCGGTGGGCAATGGCATCTACCGCTCGAACGACGGCGGCCAGTCATGGGTCCACCTGGCGCTCGACGATTCGCAGCAAATTCCGAGCATCGCGGTCGATCCGCGCGATGCCCGGCGGGTCTACGCCGCGGTATTGGGACACCCTTATGGCCCGAGCGCGCAGCGCGGCTTGTACCGATCGCTGGACGGCGGCGCCACATGGTCGAAAGTGCTGGATCAAGGGGAAAATACCGGTGCTTCCGTAATCCGGATCGATCCCTTCGATGCGCAAACTCTGTACGCGGGATTCTGGAATGCTCGCTCGGGCCCGTGGGAAGACAAGAACATGTTCAACGGTCCGCATGGCGGGCTGTTCAAATCGACCGACGGCGGCGATCACTGGCGGCCTCTGACCGACGGGTTGCCGCAAGGCCTGTCGCAGATCGATGTCGCGGTCGCGCCGAGCGCGCGCGGTCGATTGTATGCAACGCTTGCAACCAGCTCGAATCCGGCGGCGCAAGGCGGCGCGGCTCCAAGCACCGGCGTTTACCGTTCCGATGACGGCGGCGAACATTGGCACGTGGCCACCACCGATCCGCGGCCGGGACTGCGCATCGGCGGCGGCGATCTGTCCCTACTTGCGGTCGATCCCAAGAATGCGGACGTGGTGTACAGCGCGTCGATCGTGACGATGAAGTCCACCGACGGCGGTTCGCACTGGATTTCCTTCAAAGGCGCTCCCGGCGGGGATGACTATCAGGCGATCTGGATCAGCCCGGATGACCCGCAGCACATCGCTTTGGTGGGTGATCAGGGCAGCCTGATCACGGTCAATGGCGGCCGCACATGGAGCACCTGGTACAACCAGCCCACGGCGCAGCTGTATCACGTCAGCGTCACGCCCACCTATCCGTATCGGCTGTGCTCCGGACAACAGGAAAGCGGCTCGGTATGCATTTCCGATCGCGGCAACGACGGCATCGTCACCAATCGCGAGTGGCATCCGGTCGGCGTGATCGAGTACGGCTATGTGGCGCCGGATCCGCTCGATTCCGACGTGATTTTTGGCGCCGGCCGCAACGTGGTGACCAAGACACATTTGTCGACCGGCCAGGTGCAAGACATCTCGCCGATCCCCGTGCCGTCTCCCGACGTGCGCACCGACCGCACCGAGCCGATTCTGTTCTCGCCGCAAGATCCGCACCGGATGTATTACGCGGCCAACCGGCTGTATGCGACCAGCGACGGCGGTACCTCCTGGCAGACGATCAGCGATGACCTGACGCGTCCGGCTTCAGGGTCTCCGCCATCGGTCGGGGACATGCATGCGGACAAGGCTGATTTGCAGCGCGGCGTGATTTATTCCGTCAGCGCATCGCCCGTGGCGAAGGGGTTGCTGTGGGCAGGAACGGACGATGGCCTGATTTGGGTGACGCACAACGAAGGCGGTGAGTGGAGCAACGTGACGCCCCCGGAACTTGCGCCCTGGAGCAAGGTGACGCAGATCGAGGCGTCGCATTTCGATCCCAATGTCGCCTATGCCTCGGTGAGCCGGTTTCGCTTGGACGATCTCAAACCCTATGTTTACCGCACGCGCGACGGCGGCAAGAGTTGGCGGCCGATCGCCGCGGGACTGCCGGACGATGCACCCGTCAATGCCGTGCGCGAAGATACCGTGCGGCGCGGACTGTTGTTTGCCGCCACCGAAAGAGCGGTTTGGATGTCCTTCGACGACGGCGATCATTGGCAGTCGTTGCAGCTCAACTTGCCGCACACCTCGATGCGCGACCTGGTCATTCACAATCAGGACTTGATAGTGGCCACCCACGGCCGCTCGTTCTGGGTGCTTGATGACATCGGTCCGCTGCGCGCGGGTTTGGGCGCCGCTCCCGCGGTGACTTTGCTCAAGCCCTCGCCCGCGATACGCGCACGACGCAGCACCGGCACCGACACGCCGATACCTCCGGACGAACCGTCCGGGCGCAACCCGCCGAACGGAGCTGTCATCGACTACTATCTGCCTCAGGCCGCCAAGGGCGCGGTGGCCATCGAATTGCGGGATTCGAACGGTGCGCTCCTGAGGCGCGTGTCGAGCACCGATCCCGTCGGCTTCAGCGCGGCGGAACGCGCCAAGGAATTGATTCCCCAATATTGGATCCGCCAGCCCCAGGCGCTGGCCACGACGGCGGGAATGCATCGCTTCGTGTGGGATCTGCACTGCACGACGCCGCGCGCGGCGCGGCGCAGCTTTCCGATCTCCGCGGTTCCCCATGACACGCCGCAGGAGCCCTTGGGCCCGCGCGTGGTTCCGGGGGTTTATCGCGTGGTGCTCGAGATTGGCGGCCGCAAATGGGAGCAGCCGCTCACCGTGATGCCGGATCCCCGCGTGGCCATCGCTCAGCAGGATTACGCGGCGCAGTTTGCGCTGGCGCAGCGGCTGGCCGAGGCACTGGATGCGAGCAGTGCGAAAGTTCAGGAAATAAAGGCTCTGCGCGCGCAGATCAAAGCACTGCAGGCGCCGCCGGCAGCGGCGGTTGCAGCGCAGGCCAAAGAGCTCGACGAGCATCTTGGGTCGCTCATGGAAGCAGGTGCCAATGCGCAGCCGGCCGGCACGCACCGTGGTCTGGAGCGCGTCAACGGCGACATCTTGAGTTTATACACTCAGGTGCTGGAGGCGGATGCCGCGCCCACCCGTCCGCAGCAGACCGCCGCCGATTCCCTGATGCAGGAATGGCAGTCGCTTGCCGCGGCGTCGGCGAAAATTTGGGCCGACGATCTTGCGCCTCTCAACCAAGGGCTGACGCGCGCGAAGCTGCCGGCGCTGCGCAGCGATGCGGCAGCGCCGGACGAAGGCGAGTCAACCGATGAGGAATAGGCCTGGGCTAATGTTGTTTTAGCCCTCGCCACAGCGCGAGTTGCGCCTGCAGTTTTTCGTGCAGCGAGGCGTAGAGCGCCTGCTGTTGCGCCGTGGGCGGCGTGTCGGCGTCCTCCAGCGAGCCCGCGAATGCGGCAAGCTGCTCATTGAGCATGCCGGGAAAGGCCAGGTTGGCTTCGGAGCCGTTCATGTTCACCTGCATGAGCGCTTCCTCGATGCGCGCGAGCTTGGCGTCGAGGCCGGAGGAGGCGCGGGCACCCTTCAGCGCCTGGCGGCGCGCGCGAATGTCATTGACGGCGCGATGCAGGGCGTCGATGTCATGGTATGTGGCGAGCGCGAGGGCGGTCTTTTGCGCGATGGCCGCATCGCTATTGGCAACGCGCGGATCGGCGATGACGGTGAGCGAAGCGGTGCGGGTTTGGTCGCCCAATTTGAGGCGCAGTTGATACTTGCCGGGCGGCACGATGGGTCCGCGCGGCGCTTCACCCTCGTAAAACGCACCGGGGATTTGCACCGGATCGTCGTAGCGCAAGTCCCAGATCAGCCGGTTCATGCCGCCTTTCGCGGGGATCAGATCGCTCGCCACGATTTGATCGGGCCACTCCGGCGGCTGCACTTCCTTTTTGGTTTTGGTGCTGGAAAGATGCCGGATCGGCTCCCCCTTCGCATCGACGACATCCAAGGTCAGTTCGGTCCCGGCATCGGCCGGCAGCACGTAGTCGATGATGGCGCCGGCGGGCGGATTCGTGCCCACGGGGCGGCGAGAGTTGACCTGATCCGGGTAGTACAGGCGCAGCGCAGTTTCAGGCGCATACAGCACCAGGTCAGCGGCGTCGGCCTTTGCCTGGCGCAGCGGCGTCAGGTCGTCCAGGATCCAAAATCCGCGTCCATGCGTGGCGGCGACCAGGTCCGCGCCGTGTACGGTGAGATCGTGGATTGGCGTCGTCGGCAGGCCGTGTTGCAACGGCGACCAATGATCGCCGTCATCGAAAGACAGGAACACCCCGATCTCGGTGCCGGCGTACAGCAGGCCGCGGCGCACCGGATCCTCTCGCACCACGTGCACGACGGCGCCTGCAGGCAGGCCGCCGGCAATCGAGACCCAGCTTTTGCCGCCGTCGGAGGTCTTCCAGGCGTAAGGAGCGATGTCATCGAGCCGGTGCCGGTCCACGGCGATATAGGCGACCGCCGGGTCGAAATGCGACGGCTCGGTCATGCTGACCGTGCTCCAGGCCGGCATGGCCGCCGGCGTCACGTTGCGCCAGTGCGCGCCGTCATCCTCGGTTCTCTGCACCAGCCCATCATCGGTTCCGATCCACAGATCGCCCTGGCGCAGCGGCGATTCGGCCAGCGCAAAGATCGTGTCGTAATACTCGACGCTGGTGATGTCCTTGGTCAACGGACCACCCGAGGGAGTTTGTTTGGTCTTGTCGTTGCGGGTCAGATCCGGACTGATGATTTTCCAGCTCATGCCCCGATCGGTGGTTTTCCACAGCACTTCCGAAGCCGCATAGACCGCGTCGGGATCGTGCTGCGAGATCATGAGCGGCGAGGTCCAGTTGAAGCGGTGCGCAAGCTCGCTCGCGGGATGGCCCGAATTGTCGATCGGGTCCGGGCTGATGTTCTGCGATTGCTCCGAATGATGGTCGAAGCGCGCGTACTGATTCTCAGCGTCGCTGTAGATAATGTCCGGATTGCGCGGGTCGGGGACCACGAAGCCGGACTCGCCGCCCCCCGCCGGGTACCAGTCGCGCGGGCCAATCACGCCCTCATCATCGAAACTGGCGATGGCAAGATTGGAATTGTCCTGCTGGGCGCCATAGACGTAATAGGGAAATCGATTGTCCGTCGCGACATGGTAGAACTGGCCGGTGGGTTGATTGTCCTGGGTCGACCAGGTGTTGCCGCCGTCCAGCGAAATGGTCGCGCCGCCATCGTTGGCGTTGATCAAGCTCTTGGAATTGGTGGGATCTATCCACAATGCATGATGATCGCCGTGCGGCGCCGGAACCAGGCTGAAGGTCTTGCCCCCGTCCACCGAGCGCAACATGCCGGTATTGAGCGCGTACACCGTATCGATGGCGTTCGGATCCGCATAGATCTTCGAGAAGTACCAGGCGCGCTGGCGTATGCGGCCGTCATCGCTGACCCGGCTCCACTGCGTGCCGCCATCGTCCGAGCGATACAAGCCGCCTTCCTTCGCTTCGATCATGGCGTATACGCGCCGCGAATCGACTGCGGAAATCGAGATGTCGATGCGGCCCAGGATTCCTTCGGGCAGCCCATGTCCGTTGAGCTGCGACCAAGTCAAACCGCCATCCGTCGAGCGGTACAGGCCGCTGCCGGGTCCGCCGCTGGAGAAATTCCACGGTTGGCGGCGCACTTGCCACAGCGCGGCATAAACGATCTTGGAATTGTGAGGGTCGGCGGCCAGGTCGATGGCACCGGTCAACTCATTCTTGTAGAGGACCCGATTCCAGGTCTTGCCGCCATCGGCGCTGCGGAAAACTCCGCGCTGCGTATTGGGGCCGAAGGCATGTCCGACGGCGGCAACCAAAACGATGTTAGGATCGGTCGGATCCACGATGATCGCGCCGATCTGCCGCGTATCGGTCAACCCTAAATCGGTCCAGGTCTTGCCGGCATCGGTCGACTTGAACACGCCGCCGCCCCACGTCACGTTACCGCGCAGATTGGCTTCGCCCGTGCCGACATAGACGATGTCCGGATTGCTGCGAGCCACCGCGATGGCGCCGATCGAGGAGACCTTCTCGGCGTCGAAGATTGGATTCCAGGTGGCACCGGCGTCAATGGTCTTCCAGACCCCGCCCGCGGCCGCGCCGAAATAAAACACATTCGGGGAACCTGGGACGCCGGCCACGGCATCCGCTCTGCCGCCGCGGAACGGGCCGATTTGCCTCCAGTGCACGCCATCGTAGGCACTTTCCGGCGGCGCGGCGCTCCAGCCGGCCGAGGACACCAGCAACAGCGCGCTGGACAGCAAAGATTTGGTGAAGGTAGACATCACGCGGAAAACTCCTCAAAGGGCAATTCGCAATCTTACCTGCTGAAGCGCCCCTGCGCGTAAATACGTGCGAGGCAGGGTTTTCCCGACATGCATGCGGCGCCGGCCGTCATTGGCCGGCAAAGAACGAGCGGGTCGCCGCAAAGCAAAGGGGAGCCACCAACATGGCGTGATAGGCCTCGGCAACGGCGAGCGCGCCGCCATCGGTCGCGCCCTGTGAAACCGCGGTCGCGGCGACGAGCCCTTTGGCAATCGCAAAATCCTGCTTTAAATTCGCATAGGGATCGTTTGGAATTGCCGCGGCCTCCAGATCGAGCACCTTGAGCGGCGCCGCAGGGGTTTGAGCAGCCCAATAGTTCTGCATCAACTGAGTGTTGAAGAAAAAAACCAGCGGATCGAGATCGCCGCCGCAGAGCAGTACCGGGACTGCCGGAACCCAGTTTCGCAGGTCATTTAGCCGCAGCGCCTGCCGCCAGGGGAGAGCCGGCGCCGCCGCGGCGACACCGCTGGTGGTCGTGGGGAAGCCCCCGTCCGGATTCGTCTGCGCATCCTCGAGGTAGGCAAGCCGATAGGAATTTTGCAGCAGGTTGCCCGCGCCGAATCCGAGCGCGAACACTTCGGCGAGATTCACCGGGGTTGTCGGCGGGGTGATGGAAGCGAACTGCGGGGCAGGCGGCGTCGCGCTGAACAGCGCATATTCAGGGAGCTTGCCCTGCGCATACAATTGGCTGCGCGGCGTCGTGCTCGGCAGCAGCGTTTGAATGCCGTTCGCATACTGCGGCTCGAATACATCGGTGGCATTCGCATAGATGTTGCCGTACACAGTCTGATAAGCGCCGAGCAGCAACGCGGAGGAAACGGTGGCACCGCCATTGACCTCGCCGTAAAACACCGCGTCGACGAAGGCGGCGAGCGCATAGGGGCCGGACAGCGGCGCCGAGGCGGTGACTTTCATGCCGGCCGCCTGCATGGCGCGGTGCGTGGCCATTGCCACATAGCCTCCCTGCGAGTAGCCGGTGATGAACAACCGCCCGTTATCCTCGACCGTGGTGAGGGAGGCCAGCGGCAGCGCCGTGCGCGCCGCCGTCAGCGCGTCGATCATGTCCTTGGATTGCTGATCGGCGATCAAATAAGGATGATACGGCAGCGTGGAGGTGTCATAACCCGCATAGTTCGGCGCCACCACGACGTAGCCCTGGGATGCGAACAACGCCGCCAAAGAGAGCGTCTCGGCATTTTGCAAATCGGCCATGTTGTAGGCGCGATCGGTGGTGGTGCCGTGCGCGTACAAAACGATGGGACGTTTGCCGCTGCAGTCCGCGCCCAATCCGGTCGGGATCATGAGCACGGCGGAGGCCGTCGTGGCCTCGTTGAGGCCGCCGACGGTGGCGTACTGAATATGATAGAAAACGATGTCGCAAAGCGGCGGGCTGCTCACCGACAGCAACAGCTGGTTGATGGGCAATTCAAGTTCGGTCGCCAGGCCTGAGACGGTCAACGTCGAGAGAAGCTGGGGCGCAGACTGCAGCAGGGTGCCGCGCGCCGGGGGCGCGCCCGGACCCATGCCGGACGAACCACCGCCGCCCCCGCCGCACGCGGTAAGCGCGAGGACCGCGAATAATGCCAGATGGTGTGATCTCATGAGCTTCAGCGAATTGGGCCCGAAAACGTGAGCGAAGTTCAAATTAGCCGCCATTTACGCGCAAGCCCATTGACTTGAGCAGGGGCTGTCCCCATAGGGTGCAACAACATGGATCCGGCTGCCGATTTCGCCGTGGTTTTTTGCGGCTCCCAATTCCTTTGCCGTGAATACAGTCTGGTGCTCGAGGCAAGGGGCATCGACCACGAGGCGCTGGAGGATGAAACTTCCTGGGTGCTGCGGGTGCCGGCCGGCATGCGCAACCGCGCGTATGAGGAATTGAGCCGCTACGCGGCGGAGCGCGGCATCAAGCGCAGCGTTCCCGAGCCGCTGCAGCCGCATCCGGGCGCCTCCCTCGGCGTGGGCGTGTACGTCGCGATTCTTCTGCTGACCGCTTATTGTGCCGGCAATGCCACCTTCGGCGTGGACTGGCTATCCCTGGGTTCGCTCGATGCCGGGGCGCGCGGCGAGTGGTGGCGCGCCGTGACGGCCTTGACCTTGCATCTGGACCAGGAACACTTGCTTGGCAACACGCTCTTTGGTGCCGTTGCGGGCATCGCCGTGAGCCGTTTGCTCGGGCCCGGTGTCGCGTGGGCCGGCATCCTCGGTGCCGCGGTATTGGCAAATTACGTCGAGATTCTCATTTCTCCCGTCACTCATCGCGCGGTGGGCGCCTCGACGGCCGTGTTTGCCGCCTTAGGAATGCTCTCGGGGATGGCGTGGCGTCAACGCCTGACGCTGCGCGAGCGGCTGTGGTATCGCTGGGCGCCGCTCATTGCGGGAATTTGCCTCTTGACGCTGCTCGGCGCGGGCAGCGCGCATGTGGATGTGCTCGGACACGCGCTGGGATTCACTTTCGGCCTGGGCGTTGGCTGGCTCTACGCCCGCAGCGGCATCGCCAACCATCGAGGCCGGCGCGTGCAGGTCATTGCAGGCCTCGTCGCCGTGCTGGCGGTATGTGCCGCCTGGGTCTTCGCGCTATTGCATCGCTAGAGCGCAAAATCATGGTCGAAATCCCGATCGCTGGATCGTCGTCATGTAGGACGGTGAACAGGAGGACCGAGATGAAAGTCATGGTACTGGTCAAGGCGACCAAAGAAAGCGAGGCGGGGGTCATGCCGACCCAGGCGCTGCTCGCGGCGATGGGCAAATTCAACGAAGAGCTGGTCAAGGCGGGCGTCATGCTTGCCGGCGAAGGGCTGCGTCCCAGTGCTCAGGGTAAGCGCGTGCAATTTTCGGGACGCAACCGCACCGTGATCGATGGGCCGTTTACCGAAACCAAGGAGCTCGTGGCCGGCTTCTGGCTCTGGCAGGTGCGTTCAATCGAGGAGGCGGTGGAATGGGTGAAGCGCTGCCCCAACCCCATGCCCGGGGACTCGGAAATCGAAATTCGTCCGCTCTACACCATGGAAGATTTGACATGACCGGATTCAATCCTCGGGCCGGCTTGCGTCATACTTTGTCCAGAGCGGAAATCCAGCGAGGCCGTGCGATGAGCTACATGTTGTTGATCGTCGAACCGAAGGGTCAGCGCCGAACCCGTACCGAGAGCGAGGGCCGTGCGATATACCAGAATATGGTGAATTTCAGCGAGTCGCTCAAGGCGCGGGGTCTGCTGACCTTGAGTCAATCGCTGAAGGAAGACACGCGCGGCGCACGCGTGCAGGTACGCGGCGGCGCAACCCGTGTCGTCGACGGACCCTTTGCCGAAGCCAAGGAAATGATCGGCGGCATATTCATATTGACCTGCGAGACGCGCGAGCAGGCGATCGCGATCGCCGCGGAGTGCCCGGTGGCAAGCTCCACGACCATCGAAGTCCGCGAACTCGGGCCTTGTTTCGAATAGGGCCGGGAGAATCGCCTCCGTCATGCCGACAACCCATATCCGGAACACCGTCGAGGCAGTGTGGCGCATGGAATCGGCCAAGATCATCGCCAAACTCGCGCGCATGTTGCGCGACGTCGGCCTCGCCGAAGAGTTGGCGCAGGATGCCTTGGTGACGGCGCTCGAGCAATGGCCGGTGTCCGGCGTTCCCAACAACCCAGGAGCATGGCTCATGGTTACCGCCAAGAACCGCGCCCTCGATCGCTTGCGGCGCTTCAAACTCCTGCAGCGCAAGCATGACAGCATGGCGAATGAGGCGGAATTGCTTTTGCCGACCACGCCCGCGCCGGAGGAGGAATCCGATCAGGAGGTCGGCGATGATTTGCTCCGGCTCATATTCATCGCGTGCCATCCGGTGTTGTCGACGGAAGCCCGAGTCGCGCTCACGTTGCGTCTGCTGGGCGGACTCAACACCGCGGAAATCGCCCGCGCGTTTCTGGTGCCGGAACCGACCATTGGCCAGCGCATCGTGCGGGCCAAGCGCGCGCTGGCGGAAGCTCACGTTCCGTTCGAAATGCCGCGCAGCGAAGAACTCGCCGCGCGCCTTGCATCCGTGCTGGAAGTGATTTATCTGATTTTCAACGAGGGCTATGCCGCGACCGCCGGCGATGAATGGATGCGACCGGCGCTGTGCGAGGAGGCGCTGCGCCTGGGCCGCATTCTTGCCGAACTTGCGCCTCGTCAACCGGAGGTGCACGGCCTGATCGCATTGATGGAGATCCAAGCATCGCGCGTGGCCGCCCGGGTCGGTCCCGCGGGGCAGCCCATCCTCCTGCTGGACCAGGACCGCGGGCGTTGGGATCAGCTATTGATCGGTCGCGGACTCGCGGCTCTTGAACGGGCGGAAGGCTTGGGCGGCGCGCTGGGACCTTACGCGCTGCAAGCCGCGGTCGCAGCATGCCACGCACGCGCACGCAGCGCCGGGGAAACCGACTGGGTGCGTATCGTCGCGCTTTACGACGCACTGGCGCAACTTGCCGCATCGCCGGTGGTCGAACTGAATCGCGCCGTCGCGGTATCGATGGCCTTCGGTCCCGGTGCGGGACTCGAGATCGTGGATGACTTGAAAGAGGATTCGCGGCTCAAGAGCTACCATCTGCTGCCGAGCGTGCGAGGCGATCTGCTGGAAAGGCTGGGACGCTTCGAAGAGGCCCGCGCCGAATTTACCCGCGCGGCAGCCCTCGCCCAGAACGCGCGCGAGAGGACGCTGTTGCTCGGACGCGCCGCTTCATGCGGCGCCGCCGCTCACTAGCGTGACGATAAAGCAGCTGCGGCCGTCATCCATGGAGGCGCAACGGGCATCGCCGCCGTGACGGCGCGCGATCTGCCGTACCAAGGACAGACCCAGGCCGTTGCCGGTGCTGTTGTGGCTGTCGCGGCGGCGATAGAAGGGCGTGAATACCTGTTCGAACTCCGCCGGTGCCGGACCCGGGCCCTGGTCCCAGACTTTCAACACCGCAAATCCGCCTTCGTGCTGCAGCCTCACTTGCGTGGGCGGCACGCCGTGGCGCCGGGCGTTCTCCAGGAGATTGCGCAACAAGCGGCGCAATAATCGCGGGTCGCCTTGAACCTTGAGGTGTTCGCCATCGAGGTGAACCTCGTCGTAGCGCGCCGACTCCTCCGCGGCCAGGGCAAGCAGGTCGATTTCCTCCCGCACCTCATTCTGCGACACCGTGTCCAGGCGGCTCGCGAGCAGAATTTCATCGACCAAATCGTCCAACTCAGCGATGTCCTGCTCCAAGCCGGCTTTGGTCTTCGGATCGGCGGAATGCTTCAGCATTTCCACCGCCAGCCGAATGCGCGCCAGCGGGGTCCGCAATTCGTGCGAAGCATTGGCCAGCAGCGATCGATTCGCACGGATGAGCCGTTCAATCTGGCTGGCGGCCCGATTGAAGCTCTCCGCCAACGCGGCAATTTCATCGTGGCCTTCGACCGCGACACGCGCGCCCAGATCGCCGGCGCCGAGCGAGTCGACGCCGCGCTGCAGCCGTTCGAGTCGTCCGCTGATTTGCCGGACGATGGGAAAGGCCGCGAGACCTATCGATAAAACTGCGAAAAGCACCAGCAAATGAAAGTTCGCGCGTGCCATGCCGGATGCCATGGGCACGCTCGCGGCCAGCACCCGGCCGTCGGCCAGGCGCACGCTCGAAAGCGCCGCGCCGCCCGGTCCATGCGCAAAACTCAGCGGATGGGAGTGGCGCGTGCCGGGCATGGGCAGCGGAGGTCCAATCGCCGCAATGATCGTCCCGTCCGCGGCAAACAGCGTGACATCGGCCTTCAAACCGGTCGTCACCCGCTGCAGCGCCTGTTGCTGTTCCGCGGCCGGCGCCTGCGCGGGTGGCAGGACGTTTTGCGCCAGCCGTTCGACCGTGTACCCGATTTGTTCCATCGGGCCGCCGGCGAAACGCATCAAGACAGAGGCTGCCAGACCCAGCAGCGCGAGGCTGACCAGCAATGCGATGTAGAAACGCAGGTACAGGCGCAGCATCAGTCTTGCACCTTGGCGAACACGTAGCCCGCGGCACGCACGGTGATAATGCGCCGCGGCTTCTTCGGATTGTCTTCGATGACGGCCCGAATGCGCGATATGTGCACATCGATGGAGCGGTCGAAGGATTCGAACTCCTCGCCCTTGACCTCGTCCATCAGGACCTCGCGTGACAAGACGCGGCCCGCATTCCTCGCCAAGGCCAGCAGCAGGTCGAACTGATATCCGGTCAGCTCCAAGGGCTTCGCACCCAGGCGTACGGCTCGCGCCGCGGGATCGATTTCCAGGCGGCCGAAGCGCAAGGACCTCTCATCGGCCGTTCCGCGCACGCGGCGCCGCATGATGGCACGCAGCCGCGCAACCAGTTCCCGCGGCTCAAAAGGTTTCGGCAAATAATCGTCGGCGCCCAGCTCCAATCCGACGATTCGATCGACCGCGTCGCCCCGCGCGGTCAGCATCAGCACCGGTGTATCGTATTTTGCGCGCAATTCGCGGCACAGGTTCAGGCCATCCATGTCGGGCAGCATCAGATCGAGCACCACCGCGTCGTAGTTCGCGTCCGATAGCTTTTCCAGGGCAGTGGCGCCCAACGGTGCCACCGTAACGCCGAAACCCGCCTGACCGAGATACTCGAGGAGCATGTCGGCCAAGCGGGCGTCGTCTTCGACAATGAGAATACGCTCGACCATTGACCGGCGACTCTAAAGAGAGCGGGCCGTCAATGCCAGCGCATCATGTCTTGGCGTGCATTTGCTTCAGATGCGCGGCCAGGGCGGTGCGCTGCGCCGGCGTCAGCACCTCATCGACATCCGCCAGAAGCTGGGTGAGCCGCTTGGAGGCCTGGTCGGCAAGCTGCAAATGTGCAACGCGCGCAGCTTCCAACGCGGTCCGATCCACGGTGTTTCCCGTCAGCGCTTGAACGGCCTGCGCGTGCGCGGCCTGCAGCTGCGCATGCATCGGCAGTAGGTCGCTCACCGCTTGCTGCACCAGAGGTGTGATTTGCGCCTTCTGCGCATCCGTGGCATCGATCTCCACGTACAGGTGCTTGAGCACGTGATCGACGTGCGCGGAGACATCGGCGGCACTGTGCGGACCGCTCATCATGCCGTGATGGAAGCCGCAAACGCCCATGCCACCCGCTGCGACCGCGGCGATGCTGCCGGCGAGCGCCGCTCCGGCGACAAAGGCGATCAAGGTCATGCGGCTGAAGAGGGATCGGCGCGGCGCCGCGGCTTTTTCAGGTTCGGAGGAAGTCGTCATCGTGGGCCCCTTATAAAATGGAGAAAACGCCGCCAGTGTGCGCGCGCACTGTTAGCCGCGTTTGCAGGGCAGGTAAAGTTTTGTAAAGCGCTTTTAGGCCCGCGGAGAAAACCGCGGCCAGGCGCCGCTGAGCAGCGGCGGCGGGCGATTAGTGAAGGTTTTTTCGTAGGCGTAAGCCAACTGCAGGCAGCTGAACTCCTGGCGATTGGGCGCGATGAGTTGAATGCCGATCGGCAGACCGGCAGCGCCGAAGCCGGCGGGCGCGGCCAGCGCCGGGCAGCCCGACATGCTCACGAGCAGTGTTCCCTTCATCCACTCATGATAGGTCCGCATCTTCTGCCCCGAAATCTCCCGCGGCCAATGCTGATCGATGGCGAACGGGAAAACCTGCGCCGTCGGCAGCACCAAAAAATCGTAGCGCTCGAAAAACCTGTGCACGGTCTGCGACCATTGGGTGCGCACGACCGACGCGGCGGCGATGTCGTAAGCGGACTGACGCATGCCCGTTTCCACTTCATACAGCGCCTCGGGCTTGAGCAGCGCACGGTGGACCGGATCGTTGTAATAAGCCTGAAGCGAAGCGCCTTGCTGCCATCCGCGCAGCCTGATGGTCGCTTGCCACAACGCTTCAAAATCGAAATCCGGCGCGTCCTCCTCGACGCTGCAACCGAGCGACTCGAGACTCAGTGCCGCCTTGCGGCAGACTTCGAGCACGCCCGCTTCGCAGGGAGTGTGCCCCTTCAGATCGGCTCCCCAGGCGATGCGTTTACCCTTGAAAGAGCATTCCAGACTGCGCCGATACGCGCTGCCGTCACCCTCCAGCGACAGCGGCACACGCGCATCGAAACCGGCCTGCACGGAAAGCAGCAGGGCAAGGTCCGCGGCATTTCTGGCCATGGGACCGCTGACCCCCATGGACGGCAGCCAGGCATCGCTCACGTCGTTGGGAACGCGGCCGATGCTGGGACGAAGTCCAAATACACCGTTCCATCCGGCCGGGTTGCGCAGGCTTCCGCCATAGTCGGATCCGTCCGCCAGCGGTTGCATCCGCAGTGCCAGCGACACCGCCGCGCCGCCGCTGCTGCCGCCCGCCGATCGAGCCGGGTCGTAGGCATTACGGGTCGCACCGTAGACGCCATTGTAGGTATGCGAGCCGAGTCCGAACTCCGGCGTGTTGGTCTTGCCGATGAAGATAGCGCCCGCGGCGCGCAACCGCTCGACCATCAGTCCGTCGGCCGCAGGAACATGGTCCTTCAGAATCGGCGATCCGAGGGTCGTGCGCATGCCCTTGACCGCCTGCAGATCCTTGACCGCGTGCGGGAACCCGTGCAAGGCTCCCATGGACTTTCCTCCGGCCAGCTGTGCATCGCGGCCGCGCGCCTGCGCGAGCAGATCGGCCCGCTCTTGAAGGGCAACGATGGCGTTCACTTGCGGATTTATCCGCTCGATATGATCCAGGTATGCCCTCATCACTTCGGCGCAGGAGACGCGGCGCGAATGTATCGCACCGCTGAGAGCGACCGCGTCCATGAAGACGATGTCGTCGGTCAAGCGCCGCTTCCCCAGCCGCCGCGGGAGTAACCAACGTGCCGCAATTCCTGCGGCAGTTGTTGGTAGGCGGCGGCCACCTCGGGAATCACCCGGTAGCTTTCGGCGAATTCCCGCGGGAACCGGCAGGGCCGGCCGGTATCGAGATTGAGACAAAAATACTCGATCTCGGCTTCCGCAACCCGCTTTATGTCGCCCAACCGCACAATCTCGAATCGACGCGTGCAACGCAGGCGTCCGTCACAGGCGATCAGCCAGGTGGCGAGCAGCAAGGCGTCGCCGAGCAATGCCGCTTCCAAATAGTCGATGCGGGTGTGCCGCACCGCCATGCCGCGGCGGATTGCCAGGCAGTGCGCGAGCGGTGTCCCAAGTTCGGCGGCGTGCGTCCAGGCGATACGATCCAGCCACTGCAGATACACGGCATTGTTGACGTGCGCGTATTCGTCGATTTCCTCGGGCACCACCTGATGCGTGGTGGTGAAGGGCAGGGGCAAGCGCAGCGGCGGATGAACCAACATCTAACTCCGTGATTGCTCGAATGACGCGTGGCGGACGAAGCAAAGTTCCTCGAAGCATTCTCCGGGCTCTTCGGCATTACAGCAAATGCTGTGCGGTAGCGGCGACAGGCCACCGGGTCTGACCCTGCTTACCGAGTTTGTCTGACGGATTTTCAACCTGGACTTGATGATGATTTCGTACCTGTCGTGGCCGATTCATCCTTCCCGGGGCAAATCATGGAGAAACTGTATTTTGGTTTGGGTATCGCTTTGTACTTGGTGTTCGTCGTTTGGTGCATCGGCACGCCGCAGAAATAGCGCCGGCGTTGCGGCGCGAGGCGTCCACGCAGCGCCGGGTCTTTTTTTCATTCAGCCATCGCGATCGAAGCGCCGCAAATCGTGGCCGAACGGGCGGCCGCCGGTCAAATTCTGAAAGCGTTGCTGCCAGTCGCGCAAGTCGATTTTTCGCGCGGCAACCCAGGAGTCATCGTAGATCGTATCGGCGTATCGGTCTCCCGCATCGCATGCCAGCGTGGCGATGCTGCCGGACTCGCCGTGCGATTGCATTTCCGCCGCAAGCGCGAGCGCGCCGGCAATATTGGTGCCGGTCGAAGGCCCAAAGCGGCGTTGTAAACGCCGCTCCAACCATCGGGCGCCGGCGATCGAGGCCGCATCCGGCACGGCCATCATCCGGTCGACGACGTTTCGCATGAACGAGGGCTCCACTCGAGCTCGACCGATGCCCTCGATGATCCCGCCGCAACCCCCGCAAACGGCAGGATCGCCATGCGCGAAGTACGCAAAGAACGCGGAGCCCTCCGGGTCCACCACGCAAAGGCGGGCAGCGTTGAGTTTGGGTTGATAGCGAATGTAGCGGCCGATCGTCGCGCTGGTGCCGCCGGTGCCGGCTCCCACCACGATCCATGCAGGAACCGGATGGGTCCGCTGCGCCAGCTGCGCAAACAAGCTTTCGGCTATGTTGTTGTTGCCGCGCCAATCCGTGGCCCGCTCGGCAAAGGTAAATTGATCCATGAAGTGACCGCGCATCTCCCGCGCGACGCGGGCCGCCACCGTGGAGATCTCCTCGTGAGGATCCACCAAATGGATCCGCGCGCCGGCGCGCGCGATGGCCTCGCGCTTCGCGCTGGCGGTTCCGCGGGGCACCACCGCTATGAACGGCAGTCCGAGCAGGTTGGCGAAATAAGCTTCCGAGATGGCCGTTGAACCCGAGGAAGCCTCCACCACCGGGGTGTGCTCGCGAATGTCGCCGTTGCAAATGGCGTGCAGGAACAGTGAGCGGGCAAGGCGGTGCTTCAAACTTCCGGTCGGGTGTGCCGTTTCATCTTTGATGTAGATCCGGCAACCCGGCAACTCCGGCAGGTCGAGAGTCAACAAGGGCGTGTCGACTTCCCGGCGTCGATCCTCATCGAGCTTTGCAATTGCCTCCGCTATCCAGGAACGATTGGCATCGGCCGCGCTAGGCATGCGCCATGATACCGCGTGACAGGCTCCTAGAGTCGATGCCAGTAGGCATTGAGGATGCTCGGCGATTGGCGGATTTTCGCCGCGACCAGGCGCAGCTGCTCTTCGGGAAGGCCGAAGACATCGACTTGAATATGAAAGGTGTCGTTGGAAGCGCACTCGGCGACGATGCGCCGGGGCAAGACATTCAGATTTTGAAAACGCTCCAGGACGCGGGCAACGGCCCCGGGATCACTATCCGCGACGATGCGCAGACGCCACAGAGACAACTCTTCCAGATACATTGACATCAATCCTCATACGGTTTGAGTACGGAGCAGGGGCCATCGACACCCGGTCTTCGGCGAAGACCGGGCCGGTAATGCTCGTGCTGCGGTGTATGAGAATGCGCATGGCCTTGAGAGTATGCTCTCATCGCCCGAAAAGGGGGAGGTGGTGAACAGTTTGCGCGAAGCTCCGGGACTCAGGACATGTCCTCATCGGCCGCCATGCCCCGGCTGCCCGAGATTCGGCGAGCCGGACATCGCACCCGGTGCGCGCAGCGCGCTCGATGAATTGGCGCGCTCGCATGGCCTGCCGATGGTGCGGATCGTGTCGGGGCCCACGGCCGGATTTCGCCACCGCGCCCGGCTCGCGATTCGCGGCCGCTTGGGCACCCCGAAGCTCGGATTGTTCGAATCGGGCACCCATCGGGTGGTTCACATACCGAACTGCAGCGTGCACCACCCGCTCATCAATCACGTGGCGGCCGTGGTGCGGCGTGCGCTGGTCGATGCGAAGATCACCGCGTTTTCCGACGGCGCCCATCTGGGCCTTGCGCGCTACCTGCAAGTGGTCGTGGAACGCAGTTCGCAAACTGCGCAGGTGGTGATCGTCGCCAACAGCGCGACGCCGGAGCCCTTGGCGCAATGCGCGAGTCTCATTCGCGAACGTCTTGGCGGGGACCTGCACAGCCTGTGGTTCAACGCGAATCTCGAGCGGGCCAACAGCATTCTTGGGCCCCACTTTCATGCATGGTGCGGGCCGGAAAGCGTGGTCGAGCGGTTTGGCGGAGAGGCGGTGCACTATCCGCCGGGGGCGTTCGGGCAAAGCAACTTGGACATCGCGCAGCTGATCATCGAGCACGTGCGCGAGCAAATTCCGGCCGGTGCGCGGGTCGCCGAATTCTATGCGGGCGTCGGCGCCATCGGGCTCTCGGTTCTGCAGCAGGTCGGGCAAATCACCCTCAATGAACTGAGTCCGAGCTCATTGCACGGTCTCGAGCTGGGGCTTGCGCAGCTGAGTGCGGCGCAGCGGGCCAAAATCACCGTCATGCCGGGAGCGGCAGAGGCCAACCGGTTGGCCGCGTCCGAGGCGCAAATCGTGATTGCCGACCCTCCGCGCAAAGGCCTGGATCCGGCGCTCACCGACCACTTCAGCGCTCAGCCGCCCGAAGAACTCATTTATGTCAGCTGCGGACTCGAATCGCTGCTTCGTGATGCGGCGCAGCTAACCGCGCGCGGCCGGCTGCGCCTGGTTTCGTTGCGGGCCTTCAATCTCATGCCTTTCACCGAGCACGCCGAGAGCGTGGCGTGCTTCCGGCGTGTTTGATGCGATATGCCTTGAATTATGGTCATCCGACCACTAGACAAGGCCCACGGCCAGGGCTATAGCTAGCCCTGAGAAATGCCTTGAATCAGGAGAGCGTTATGATCGCTTACATGCGAATCGCAGCCGTCGTCCTCGCGGGCGCCGCCCTGTTTGGCTGCGCGACCACCGCCGGGAATGCGAAGTCAAAACCGCCGGTCGCTGCGGCAGCGAATGATCCCACGTGCCTGACCGATACGGGCAGTCGCGTGCCCGGCACGAAGTGCCGGGGATATGGGCGTGCCTATTCAGGCAACGATATCGACAAGACCGGTCAAACCGATGCCGGGAATGCGCTGGCGATTCTGGACCCATCGATCACGGTGCATCATTGAGCCGCGCCGCCTGACGGGCGTCGATCAACCGCGAAGGTCCTCGCGCAACATCTGCGCGCCCTTCTCGGCGATCATCGCCGTCGGCGTGTTGGTATTTCCGGACGTGATGGTCGGCATGATGGAGGCATCGATCACCCGTAGGTGCTCCATGCCATGAACGCGCAAACGCGCGTCCACCACCGCTTCGGGATCGGCTGCAGGTCCCATTTTCGCGGTGCCGACCGGATGAAAAATCGTGGTGCCGATATTTCCCGCGGCCACGCTCAAGGAGGGCGTGTCGTCGCCGACGCCGGGGCCGGGCAGCAGCTCCACCGGTGAAAAACCTTGCACCGCGGGTTGTGCCATGAGGCGCCGGGTCGCACGAATCGCATCCGCGGCGACGGCGCGATCTGCGGCCGTGGCGAGGTAGTTGGGCGCGATCATCGGCGGATCCAGCGCATCGCTGGACTTAAGTCTTACGCTGCCGCGCGAAGTCGGGCGCAGATTGCAAGCGCTCACGGTGATCGCCGGAAATCTGTGCAAAGGTTCGCCAAATCTATCGAGCGACAGCGGCTGCACGTGGAACTCGAGGTTGGCCCGCGATTGCTGCGGATCCGAGCGCATAAAAATGCCGAGTTGCGAAGGCGCCATGGTCAAGGGGCCGCGGCGTCTCAAGGCATAGTCGAGTCCCATCCAGGCCCGCCCCCACATCGAGTGATAGGCCTCGTTGAGGGTGTTCACATTGCTCACCTTGTAGATCGCCCGTTGCTGCAGGTGGTCCTGTAGATTCGAACCCACGCCGCGCCGCTCCACAATGGTCGGGATGCCGAGGGGCGCGAGCCATTCAGGCCGGCCGATTCCCGACAAGCTCAGCAGGTGCGGCGAACCGATCGCGCCCGCCGCAAGAATGATCTCTCCCTGGGTGCGGACCTCGAACTTCTGGCCGGCGCGTCGCAGCTGCACGCCGCAGGCGCGTCCCTTTTCGATGATCAACCGCTCGACCATCACGTTGAGCTCGAGCCGCAAATTGCGGCGCGCCAGCGCCGGCCTGAGGAAGCCGCGCGCGGCCGACCAGCGCCGTCCCCGCTTCTGGTTGACGTGAAAGTAGGATACCCCCTCGTTGTCGCCGCAATTGAAGTCGTCGATCGCCGGTACACCGAGCTGAACCGCCGCCTCGCGCACCGCATCCAGAACGCGCCAGCGAACCCGCGGCGCCTCGACGCGAAACTCGCCGCCCGCTCCATGGTGTTCGCCTTCACCCAAAAAATGATCTTCGAGCCGTTTGAACAGCGGCAACACCTCGTCCCATCCCCAACCGGCGAGCCCGAGGGAGCGCCAGCCATCGTAGTCGGCAGACTGGCCGCGCATGCTGATCATGGCGTTGATCGCCGAGGATCCACCCACGACCTTGCCGCGCGGAAACGCGAGCGAGCGGCCGTTGAGACCCGCTTCGCTCTCCGTCCGGAACATCCAGTCCGAGCGCGGATTGCCGATCGCAAACAAGTAACCCACGGGGATGTGATACCAAATCCAATTATCCGTCCCGCCGGCCTCGAGCAGCAGCACGCGACGAGCCGGATCCGCCGACAGCCGGTTGGCCAGAATGCATCCCGCCGTCCCCGCGCCGACGATGATGCAATCGTAGTCTCCCGCCAGGCGCATCATGGCGCTCTAGCCATAAGCGGGGTAGGTGGTGTAGCCCGCAGGTCCTTGTGAATACCAGGTTTTCTGATCATCCGCGTTCAGCGGCAGACCGTTTGCAAAACGATGCGGCAGATCCGGATTCGCCAGGAACTTTCTGCCGAAGGTGATGGCATCCGCCGCGCCGCTGCTCAATGCAGCCTGCCCGCGGGCGAGGTCGTAGTCCGAGTTGAGCACCAAGATTCCCTTGTATGCTTTGCGGATCAGCGGCGCCACCGCAGGCCGATCCGACCGCCCAAAGGTACCTTCCGGTCCCGGTTCGCGCAGTTCCAGGAATACGATGCCGAGCTGATCCAATGCGGCGGCCGCGGCCGGAAACAACGCCGACTGATTGCTGTCGTCCACCCCCTGCGATTCGCCATTTGGCGATAGACGCACCGCGGTGCGCTCCCGGCCCACGGTGTCGATCAGCGCCTGCACGACTTCGCGCAACAGGCGCACGCGGTTCTCGATCGCGCCGCCATAGGAGTCGGTGCGCTGGTTGCTGCCGTCGCGTAAAAATTGATCGATCAGGTAGCCGTTGGCCGCATGCAGTTGAACGCCGTCGAAGCCGGCAGCAAGCGAGTTTTTCGCCGCGATGACGTAGTCGCCGATCAGGCGTGGAATTTCCTCGATCGTCAGGGGCCGCGCCTCGACATAGGGTTGCCTGCCTTCATAGGTATGCGCCTTGCCCGGCGCCGTGGTGGCACTGGCGGAGACCGGTTGAACACCGTGCAATGAGGGGTGCACGAGCCGGCCCATGTGCCAGAGCTGGGCGAAAATACGTCCGCCGGCGGCATGTACGGCGTCGGTCACCTTTTTCCAGCCGGCCGTCTGTTCTTGACTGAACAAGCCGCCGGCGTACGGCCAGCCGCTGCCCTCGAGGCTGATGTGGGTCGCTTCCGTAATGATCAGCCCCGCCGAGGCACGCTGAGAATAATAGGTCGCCATCAGGTCGGTCGGCACATGCTCGCGGGTGGCACGCCCGCGCGTCAGGGGCGCCATCCAGATCCGGTTGGGGCAGGCAAGGCGGCCGACTTTTATCGGGTCGAACAACGTCGTCATGAAATCCCTTATGAGCTGTTGAGGAGGCGGCCGGCATGCTAACAGAGCTCGACGTGCGGTCGAATACATTGATCGCGTACAATGCCGCTCGCCAACCGATACCACAGAACTCAAAACTTAGGACCGATACCCATGAGTCGCATCATTGTTCTGATCGCCTTCTTGAGCGTTGCGCTGCAGGTCGGCGCGGCGGATTCGAACGCCACCGGCAAGTTCACCGTGGGCCGCTATCTGGATCTGCAGTCGGCGAGCGCGCCGCAAATCTCGCCGGACGGCTCGCAGATCCTCTATATACGGACCATGATCGACAAACAGGCGGACAAATACCAGAGCGCGCTTTGGATCGTGAACGCCGACGGTTCGCATCACCGATTCTTGGCCAAGGGGGGCGATGCGGTGTGGTCCCCGGACGGTAAAAGCATTGCGTTCCTCGCGCCAGGCGAACCGAAGGGCGCGCAAGTCTTCGTGCTGCAACTCGGGGTTCAAGGACCGCCGAGCCAACTCACCTGGCTCGCCGAGGAGCCGGGCAATTTGCACTGGTCGCCAGATGGAAAATCGATTGGCTTCACCATGACGGTTCCCGATCCGGAAAAGTGGAACATCGACCTGCCCGCCGCGCCGGAAGGCGCGAAATGGGCGAAGACGCCGCACTACACGGAACGGTTGCACACCTATCGAGACCGGGCGGGGTTCACCGAACGCGGCTGGCGCCATCTTTTTTTGGTGGCGAGCGACGGCGGTGCGCCGCGCCAGGTGACGAGCGGCAATTGGAATGTTGGGGCGGCCGCATTCGAAGTAGCCACGAGTGTCGATTGGCAGTTCACGCCCGATGGCCGCTCCGTCATCATCGAAGGCTATAAAGAGGGCGATCCGGACCGCAACGATCGCGAAGGCTACATCTACTCGGTCGATCTCAAGAGCGGCGCCGTCACCCGGCTCACCACAACGAAAGGCAGTTGGGGCCAACCCGCCGTCTCTCCCGACGGCAAGACGATTGCGTACGTGGGATACACCAAGACCGATACCAATCACGTCATGGAGCTTTGGACCATGTCGGCGGACGGCAGCAATGCAACGCTGCAGTCGCAGGGGTTCGATCGAGAGCCGAGAGGCATCAAGTGGGCGCCGGACGGCGGCGCGCTGTACTTCACGGCCGAGGATCGCGGCAGCATTCATCTGTACAGCTGGTCGCGAGGCAAAGGCATTCGCCAGCTCACCAACGGCGCCGAAGTGTTGCAGACTCCGACCGTCGGCAAGGGCGCCATCGCCGCCGTTCGCTCCTCGTTTCGCGAACCCGGCAATGTGGTGCTGCTGAATGAACGGCGGCCCGAGAGCGTGCAGCAACTCACGCATCTCAACGATGAGCTGCTGCGCGAGGTTCCTCTCGCCAATGCCGAGGAGATTTGGTACGACTCGAGCGGCGGCGCCAAAATCCAGGGTTGGATCGTCAAGCCGCCGGATTTCGATCCCGCGCGCCACTATCCGCTGCTGCTCGAGATCCATGGCGGTCCGCAAGGCATGTACAACGTGGGGTTCAGTCCGCAATTCCAGAACTTCGCCGCGAACGGTTACGTCGTGCTCTTCACCAATCCGCGCGGTTCGACCGGCTATGGAACGGCGTTCGGCGATGCCATTTTGAAGCACTACCCGGGTCCTGACTACGATGACCTGATGGCCGGGGTCGATGCCGTGCTCAAGAAGGGCATGGTGGATGAGTCGCGCTTGTACGTTTCGGGTTGCAGCGGCGGCGGCGTCTTATCGAGCTGGATGATCACCCATACAAATCGGTTCGCGGCGGCCGCGGTTCGCTGTCCGGTGATCGACTGGATCAGCATGGCGGGAGAAACCGACGTGCCCTTCTTCACCTATCGGTTCTTCAAGAAGCCATTCTGGGAAGATCCGACCGACTGGCTGGAGGAATCTTCCTTGATGCATGTCGGCAATGTGAAGACGCCGACGCTGCTGATGACGGGCGAGCTCGACCGGCGCACGCCCATTCCGCAAAGCGAGGAGTTTTATCAGGCGCTGAAATATCGCGGCGTTCCGGCGGCGATGCTGCGTTTCGATCAGGAATTCCACGGCACCGGCTCCAAACCCTCGAATTGGATGCGCACGCAGCTTTACATGATGAGCTGGTTCGCGCGTTACAGCGGCAACCCGCCGCTGCCGGCGCCGCACTAGGCGGCGCGCTAAGCGCCGAGGGGCAGATCACCCTGCGCCGCCATGCGGCGCAGGGTCGGTGTCTCGCCCGGCTTCCAAACCTCCGAGCGATAGCTGACCCGGTAGCGCAACGCTCCGCCGTCGGCCGTTGGTGCGCGCTCGAGAGGCCGCGGTATGCAAACCAATTCGGCATCGAGAAATGACGCATGCGCCGCAATGAGCACGTAGCCATGACCGCCGCAATCCATCAAATCGAGATGGGGTGCGACTTCGGGATTGGCCGCCGCCGCGATGGCGGCCGGGTCTGCGCCGCGCTGCAGCGCCAGGCTGGCCTTCACGCCGCGGCGCGCGGTGAGATTGATGGTCGCGAGGCCCGGTTGACCCGGCGTCGAGGGCTGCCGATAGATCGCCGCCCAGGGTTTGTCGGGCGTCATGGTGTGATCGAAAGCCTCGGCGGCCGTGGGTGCGGAAATCGACCCGGTGACGAATTCAAGGGCGACCGGTGCGAACGGCTTGGGCGGCAAAGACGCGGCGAGCCAGCCGGCATAGAAAGCGTGGCGATCGCCTGCGAGGCTCACCAAGCCGGTGATTCCGTGGTCGCGAACATGATCCAAAATTTCCGCGCGTTCGAAGCGGTAGCCGCCCCAATCGTCGTGAGCGAAGATCCCGTAACCGGCACCCGGCCATTGGGGTCCCCCGCCTTGCGGCAGATTATGCAGATCCGCGCGCACGTCGCTAGCGCCCACCGAGTTGCCCCAAAGTTTCCAAGTCGCGCTCGAGCTGCTGAGCTGCCCGAGGAACCAGGCTTTTTGCGTTTTGCCGAGCATGGATTGCGGCGGCTCCGCGCTGCGGAAATTCCGCAGTTGCCGGCCGCCCAGCGCAATTTGCGGCGGCGGCCGCCCGTGGTCGTAGGCCGACCCTGCATCGAGAATATCGAGGGCTTCCTCGGCCAACATCCGCGGAAAATCCTTCGAAAAAAAATCCGTCATCTCAGGCCGGTTGGCGAGGTCGCGGGACCGATAGGTGCGGTTATCCGTCAAGATCAGATCGACATTGCGGCCGAAACGCAGGGCGCGGTAGGTCGTCATGCTGCCGATCGCCGCCAGATTGTCGGCCTGCAGCCCCAAGCCATGGTCGTCGAACGTGGCGATGGGAGCGTCCTTCACGACCGGCGCCACGAATCGATCCAGGCGGCCCGAAGGTTGTTTCACGCGGCTCGGCTGGTATTCGAACCATGCTTGATTGGCGGCGACTTTGCGTGTTTGCGCGGGACGCAGGCCGCCGAAGTCTTCCTGGCTCTGCCATCCTTTCCATGAAAATTCGTGATTATCGGCCATGCAGACGAACGGCCAGCGGGCGCGCGCATCCTGGATATCGACATCGTGCAAATAGGCGCGATAGATGGTTCTATAATCCTCCACATCGGTGGGCACGTGGAAATCCTCGATCTTCTCGCCGCTGGGATAGCGCAAAATGTCCCTGATGCGCCGATCGTACATTCCTTGCGGACGGTCTTGCGGGTACCAGACGATTTCGTAAAAGAAATCACCCAGGTGCATGACGAAGTCGAGACGCTGATCGGGCGGCGCCTTCGCGTCCTCAAAAATCATGCGGCGATAGGCGTTTTGCGCGCCGTCATTGCAATTCTGGCAGCTGACGAATGCAAAGCGTACCGTCCGCGCATCGTCCGGCGCCGCCGCGGTCAGGGTGCGGCCGAGACGGCTGCCTTCGCCGTTGGCGTCGATGAAGCGGTACCAGTATTCGCGCGCGGGTTTCAGCCCCCCCACCAGCACCCGGCAAGTCCAGTCCGACTGCGCGGACATCTGCGTTTTTGCGCGCGTCACCAGATGTTCAAAGCCGGGATCCTCCGCCACCTCGACGCTGACCTCGGGTACCGGCCGAGCCGCTGTCGCCGGACAGCGCGTCCAGAGAATCACGCTGTCCGGGTGCGGGTCGCCGGATGCAACGCCTTCCGGGAAGCGCGCGCGCACCTCGGTCCACGCGGGCGATCGCAGCGAGCGCGAACCGCCCCAAGCGTAACTTGCGCCGATCGCGGCTGCGGAGGCGATGATTTGGCGTCGAGTGAGCGGCAACGGCGTCCTAGAAGGGAACACGTCTCATGAGGCGATGGCGTAGCATATCCGCCTGGGCGTATTTTTTAAATTGGTCTTCGACGGATGGTGAAGCGATGAATATGAATTCTTTGAGCCGGCGCGACATGCTTGCCTTGGGACTTGCCGCTGCGGCGCCGTTCGGCCTGCTCGCGGAACTCGCCCGGGCAGCGCCGGCGGCCTCGAATGCAATGCGCACCTTGGATCGTTTCATCGCGGGTTATTGTGCAGCCATGAATGCGCCGGGACTGACGCTCGGGCTCGCAAACGGCGAAGGCACCGTGCGCACGGCCGCCTACGGCTATGTCGACCTTGCCGCCAAGCTGCCGGTTTCCACGTCGCACCTTTTTGAAATCGGTTCGATTTCGAAATCCTTCGTGGGGCTCACCGTTCTTCAGCTGCATGATGAGCGGAAAATCGATTTGCAGGCGCCCATCCGCGATTATCTTCCCTGGCTGTCGATGGAAACACCGTATGGGGAGATTCTCGTGCATCATTTATTGACGCACTCGAGCGGCATGCCCGACGACGCGCCGCTGATTCCCAGCTCGCCGGAGCGGCGCCCGCGCCAGGCGCTCAAGCCCGGTTCCGAGTTCCATTACAGCAATTGGGGTTACGATGTTTTGGGACGTTTGATCGAAGCGGTCGACGGCCATCCGTGGCCGGCGGCCCTCACCGCTCGTATCTTGAAACCGGTCGGCATGAGCGACACGGCGCCGACCATCACCAGCGGGTCGCGTGCACGAATTGCGCAGAGCTACGTACCCTTGCAGGATGATCGGCCTTACCCGCGCCACGGCGCGTTGGCGCCCGCCGGCAATCTGGCGGTGGAGTTCGCCGCCGGCTCGATCGCATCGACGCCCAAGGACATGTCGCTGTACATGCAGATGATTTTGAATCGCGGCGAGATACGCGGCGCGCGCATCGTATCCGAAGATAGTTTCAAGCTCTTCTCCACGCCGCACATCGCGGCGCCGGCGTTCGGTCCGACCGCCGGTTACGGCTATGGAATTGCGGTCGACAAACTCGACGGACACGTCCGCCTGAGGCATACCGGCGGCATGGTTTCATTCATGTCCGCCATTCACATGGACCTGGATGCGAAATTCGGCGCGTTCGCGTCCATCAATGCACAACTGGGCTACCGCCCCAACCCGGTCGCACAGCTGGCACTGCAGCTGTTGCGTGCGGAAAAGGAAGGCGCCAAGCCGCCGGCGCAGCCACCCTTCGATGCCGCGGCGAAGGTCGAGTCCGCCGCCAGCTACAGCGCGATTTATACCTCCGGATCCGGCCGCCGCGTCGAGATTAGAAACACGGCCGACCGGCTCACTCTCACGGCGGATGGTCGCACCATTCCGCTGCAGCAGTCCGAAGATGGCACCTTCATTGCCGATCAGGCGGGGTTCGATCTGTTCCCAATCGTATTTGAACGGGCACCGGCTCCGGCCGCCGCCGACAAGTCGAACGCCCCCGTCACTGCGCTTGCGTACGGGGCGGATTGGTATGCCCGGGCCGGATACCAAGGCGAGAAAGCGCTCGAGCCCTCCGCCGCCCTGGCCAAGTATGAGGGCGAATACTATTCAGAGAATCCGTGGTTCGGCACGGTTCGGGTGGTGCAGCGGCAGCGCCAGCTGTGGATGGGCGGCACGGATGCATTGGTGCCGATCGGCAATTCACTCTTCAGGATAGGCACGGAAGAGAGCAGTCCGGGCGTCGCGGAATTTTCGCAATGGGTCGACGGCAGGCCCGCCTTGCTTTGGATCGAAGGTAATCAATTCTTGAGAGTTACGGGAGCGCCTGCTTGAAACTGCTGCGTTATGGTCCACCCAAACACGAGAAGCCGGGGTTGTTGGACGCCGAAGGTGCAATCCGCGATTTGTCGGGGCATATCGACGACATTTCTCCTCTGACCGTGACGCCGCAAAGTTTGGCGCGTCTCGCGGCGTTGAAGAGCGATGAGCTGCCTCGGGTTGGCGGTTCTCCGCGCTTGGGTGTGCCGGTCAAAGGCATCGGAAAGTTCATCGCAATCGGCTTGAACTACGCGGACCACGCCAAGGAGGGGAATTTTGCCATTCCCGATGAACCGCCGATGTTCACCAAGGCGGTCAGTTGTCTTAACGGCCCGAATGACGATGTCATGCTGCCCAAGGATTCGTTGAAGGGCGATTGGGAAGTCGAACTGGGGATCATTCTCGGCCGCACCGCGCGATACGTCAGCGAGGAGCGGGCGCTCGAAACCGTTGCCGGCTACGTGATAGCCAATGATGTGTCCGAGCGCGCGTTTCAGTTGGAGCACGGCAATCAATGGGACAAAGGCAAGGGTTGCGATACGTTCGGACCGGTCGGTCCCTGGCTCGTAACCGCCGATGAAGTCGGCGATCCGCAAAATCTGCATATGTTCTTGAACGTCAACGGTCAACGCCGGCAAACCGGCCATACGCAGCGGATGATTTTTACGGTGCGGCAACTGATCGCTTACGTCAGTCGATTCATGACGCTGTATCCGGGCGACTTGTTGATCACCGGCACACCGCCGGGCGTCGGCATGGGTCACAAGCCGGATCCCATTTTTCTCAAACCCGGCGACGAAATGCATCTCGGCATCGATAAGCTCGGCGAGCAGCGGCAGAAAGTGGTCGCGTGGCGCCACCTGGGCGATGAGGCCCTATGAGCCGGCGCCAAAAGCGACACTGTGCCGGCGCCCTGGGGACGCGGGCACAGTGTGTAGGCCAATACTACTAATGTAGCCCAAAGTATTATCGGTTCTGCGCCACCAGCTTCGAAACTTGCGACCACTGCTCGGAGGCGCGAGCGATGTTGCCGGGAATGTCCTTCTTCCAGTTCTTGCGAGATTCAAGGTCGCTGAACATGTAGAGCTTGCCGTCGACGAGCGCGAAAACTCGCGGGTGCGCGCCGATTTTGCGGCCTTGCGACACGCCGTAGGCGTCGAAACCGTCATACTGCGGCGCGTACTTCGCCGGGTCGCTGGCGAATGCGCGCAGGTGCGCCGGTGTGATGAAGTAGAACTTCGACCCCTTGTACTCGAAGCTGAGCTCCTTGTTTCCCTGGATCGGATCCGGGGAAGGCGCAAAGTAGGACAGCGCGTCGTAGCTGTCCAACGCGACGCCCTTTTCCTCGAAGAAATCGCCGGCAAAAACTTGAGCGGCGGAGAGCGTCAAGAGCGCGGCGGAAGTAAATCGAACGATCGATCGGTAGTTCACGGTAATCTCCAAAATGTTTACCAAGGCATTACGATATTCGGCGACTCGCGTCACCGGCGCGCAGCGCGCGCAGTCAATCCTCAACTCGCTTGAATGACCTCCGCCTTGACCGCGGCCGTGTCGTTGACCGCAATGATGGCGAAGGGGAATGAGCGCCAGAACCGCTGAAAGGAACAGGGCACTGGCGTAGGCGATTATTTTCATGGGTGTCTCCCGGCGTTGGACCATGGGGGCACAATAGGCCGGGTCGAGGCCCCCTGTTTGGCCGTGCGCCGAACCGCGAGATCCACGGCGCGAGCGGCAGCGGCGGGTCGCGAACGGTAGGGGGCGGAAAGCCGCCGGCCGGCGCGTGCTAGAATTCCTCCGCCGGGTCGGCGCTAAGGCATTCAAATCTAGAACAAAAAGGCACCCCGGGTGCCAACGATACAGTAGGAGCGCGCATGATTTTCGAATCCGTTTCCAGCGGGGGTTGCCGCTCCTACCTCGTAGGCTGCGAGGAAACCTGCGCGGCGGCATTGATCGATCCGGAACTCAGCCAGATCGATCGCTACAATGCGCTCGCGGCCCGGCATGGACTGCGCTTCCGCTATCTCATCGATACGCACACTCATGCGGATCATTTCTCGGCGACGCGGCAGCTTGCGAACCAGCTCGACGCGCCTGTCGTCATGCACCGCGCGAGCCCCGCACCCTTCGTCGATCTGCGGCTCGAGGGCGGCGATCTATTGGTGGTGGGGCGCCTGCGGCTGCAGTCGTTGCATACCCCCGGGCATACCAGCGACTCGATGTGCCTGTGCGTCGAGGACCGCATTTTCACCGGAGATACCTTGCTGATCGGGGCGACCGGCCGCACCGATCTGCCCAGCGGGAACGCCGGCGCGTTGTACGAGAGTCTGTTCCAAGGCGTGCTCAAGCTCGACCCGGCGCTGAAGGTGTTTCCCGCGCACGAGTACAAGGGCCGCACGCACTCCTCCATCGCGCAGGAACTCGCCGACAATCCGCGGCTGCAGAAGCGCGAGCGCGGCGCCTTCGTGGACATGATGCACGGTTTGAATCTGACCATGCCGACGCACGTCACCGAAGCGCTGCGCACCAACATGAGCGGCGGCAAAACGGTTGCCGAGATGCTCTCCGATGCGGCCGCCTCCGTGCCGTTCATGTCGATGGTGCAGCTGAAGGCGAACATCGAATGCCGGCGCGATGACATGATCGTCCTGGATGTGCGCGAACGCGATGCCTACGAAAGCGGCCATGTTCCCGGTGCCCGGCACCTGCCCCGCGGACAACTGGAGCTTCGCGTGAACGAGGAGCTCAAGGATCCGACGCGGCGAATCGTGGTTTGCTGTGAATTTGGACGCATCTCCACCTTGGCGACCGCCACGCTGCGTACGATGGGATTTTCCGGGGCGGTCGCGCTCGATGGCGGCATCAAAGCTTGGCGCGAAGCCGGCTATCCCATTCAAGCCGGAACGGAGCCGTAGATTCAGCTCTGCCAACCGCCGCCCAACGCCTTGTAAAGTTTTATAAGGTCGGTGATTTGGGTCAGTGCGGCTTGCGCCAGTTGCTGCCGGGCCTGAACGGTTTGCAGCTGCAAGGTCAGCACGGTGATGTAGGTCGCGAGACCGTGCCGAAACGCATCGCGATTGATGTCCAAGGCGCGCTGATCGGCGGCGACCGTGGTGCCGAGTGAGGCGCAGCGCTGCGCATCCTCGCGCAATCCGCTCAATGCGTCTTCGATTTCCTGCAGCGCATTGAGGACGGTGCTGCGATAGTTCAGCGCCGCGGCGGCCGCTTCGGCGCGCGACAGTCGTACGCTCGCAATCAACGCACCGCCGTTGAAAATGGGGATGGAAACGCTCGGTCCGGCGGAGTAGAACTTGCTTGCCCAATCGAACAGATACCGCGTATCGGTATTGCGCAAACCCAAACTGCCGGTGAGCGACAACTGCGGGAAAAACGATGCAACCGATACCCCCACCTGCGCGGTGGCGGCATGCAGAGCCTCTTCCGAGCCGCGGATGTCCGGGCGCCGACGCGCCAGGGTCGAGGGAATGCCGACCGGCACCATCTGCGGCACAGCGGGCAAGTCGGCCGTGGTTGCCAACTCGGCGGCGAACTCCTCGGGTGTCTCGCCGCACAAGACCGCCAAGGCATGACGCGAACTTGCGATGGTCTGTTCATACTGAGGCAGCTGCGCCTCCAGGCTGGCGAGCTGGGCGCGGGCACTCTGAACGTCGGCCTCGCTGCCGAGACCGTGCAGTTGCCGGCTGCGGGTGAGCTCCAGCACCTCACGCTGATCGGCGATCAGGGTGGCCGTCATTTGCCGCAGGACCTGCCCGGCGCGCAGCTGAAAGTAGGTCTGCGCGATTTCGGCCTCGAGCGACACCAACAGATCGTTCTTCGATTCAACCGCCTGTCTGCTTTGCGCGTCCGCGGCCTCGACCGAGCGGCGCACCTTGCCGAACAGATCCAATTCCCAGGAGGCATCGAATCCCAACTGATACAGATTGACCGGCTTTTCGAGCGATGCAACCAGAGCTTGAATCTCGGGAGGCGTTGAGCCGGAGTCCAGGCCTTTGGATTTCGCAATTCCCGCCAGGCCCAGTTGCTCGCGCGAATAGCTCGCGTTCGCGTTCAAACTCGGCAGGCCCTGGGCGCGGGTCGCTTGTACCTGGATACGCGCCTCGAGAATGCGCAGGTACGCAACCTTGAGTCCCAAATTGCCGGCGGCGGCTTGATCTTCGAGCCGGTCCAGCTGCGCGTCGTGGAATCGATGCCACCAGGCCGCGTCCGGCGGCGCATAGGCGTTTGCGGTCGGCGCGGACTCGGCGTATTGCTGCGGCAAGGGCTCAGCGGGCCGGACAAAATTGGGACCGAGCTTGCAGGCGCTCAGGCACGCCGACAGCAATGCGGCGGACAACAGACGGCGCGCGCGCACCATCACTCCGCCCCAACCTTGCGCGTCGCCTTTACCGGTGAGAACAAGAACGTGAGCGGCACGAATAGAAATGCGAGGATCGCGCAGTAGAGAAACACATCCATGTAGGCCAGCAATCCCGCCTGGGCGATCAGCGTCCGTTCAATCTGGCCCATGGCCGCTTGCGTGCCGGCGCCGGCGGCTGTGCCGAGATTTTTGATCGCCGCGGAAACACGCGCCAATGTCTCGCGGAATATCGGGTCGGCCTGGCTCAGGTTCGCCGCCAAATAGGCGGTATGCACCTGGGTTCGCGCGGTGATGGCGGCCGTCGACACCGATATGCCGATCGAACCTGAAACATTGCGGAACATCGTGAACAGCGCGGTGGCGTCGCCCTGCAAACGCGCCGGAATGGTGTAGTAAGCGAGCACGCTGGTGGGTACGAACAAAAATCCAATGCCTGCCGCCTGCGCAATGCGCAGCAGCATCAAGTGCGGAAAATCGATATCTGGCGCAATGTTGCGCGAATACAGCAGCGCGCTTCCGAGCGCCAGAAAGCCGGCCGTGATGAGGTAACGTGTTTGAACGCGCGACATCATGAGGCCGACCACGGGAATCAGCAGGATCACCGCCACGGCACCGGGGCTCAGTACCAAGCCCGCAAGCAGCGCGGTATAACCCAGATGCTGCTGCGCGAGCTGCGGAATGAGCACCGCGCTGCCGTACAGGACCACGGCGAAGAATGAGATGGCAATGCAACCCAGGAGAAAATTCCGATCCTTCAATACGCGCAGGTTGACCACGGGCTCGCGGGTGTAAAGCAACCAGCCGCAAGCGGCCGCGGCGCCGACCGCGGCGAGCGCGGCGAATGTGCGTATCAGGGCGGATCCGAACCAGTCCGCGTCCTCGCCGCGATCCAGCATGATTTGAAATGCCGCAAAGGTGAGCGCGATCAGTCCGATGCCGATGTAGTCGATCGAGACCTTGCGGCCCTTTTTCGCCCAGGGAGGATCCTCGACCAGGCTCATGACCGCAAAGGTCGCCAAAATGCCGATGGGCACATTGATGAAGAACACCCAGCGCCAGCTGTAGCTGTCGGTAATCCAGCCGCCCACCGTGGGGCCCAGCACCGGCGCGACCACGGTCGCGATTGCCGTCAGCGAGAACGCCCGGCCGCGCTGCGAGGGCGGAAAGGTGTCCAGAACGATCGATTGCTGATTCGGCTGCAGGCCGCCGCCGAAAAAGCCTTGCAGGACGCGAAAGACGATCAGCGCGCCCATGCTCGTGGCGATACCGCACAGAAACGAGCACACGGTGAAGGCAAAAATGCAAATCATGAAATAGCGCTTGCGCCCCAGCAGCCGGCCGAAAAACGCGGAGATGGGAAGCACGATGCTGTTGGATACAAGATAAGAAGTCAGAGCCCAGGTCGCCTGGTCATAGCTCACCGACAAACTTCCCGCGATGTGCGGCAAGGCAACGTTCACGATGGTGGTGTCGAGGATCTCCATGAACGCGGCGGAGGTGACCACCACGGCGATCAGCCAAGGGTTGTGCGACGGACGCCAGCCGTTGGCGCCGCGGTCCTGCCCCGCGTCCGTCACGGGAAGTGCACCACGGGAGACACCGAAAGCCCGAGCGGCAACGGCCGATTGGGGTCGAGACCGCGGTCGATCACGATTTTCACGGGTATGCGCTGCACGATCTTCACGAAATTGCCCGTGGCGTTTTCCGCGGGAAATGCCGAAAAGCGGGATCCGCTGCCGTATTGAATGCTCTGCACGTGGCCTTGCAGCTTGAAGCCCGAATAGGCATCCACCTCCAGATCGACCGCGTCTCCCGGCCGCATGCGTCCGATCTGCGATTCCTTGAAGTTCGCTGTGACCCAAACATCGGGAGTCACGATCAAGAACATCGTTTGACCCGCCGTCAGATAGGTGCCGCGCTGTACGCTGCGCATCGTGATGAAGCCGTCCGACGGAGAGCGGATTTCGGTGTAGCCGAGATTGAGGTCTGCCTGCTCCAATTGACTCTCGGCTTGTCGGACCTGCGCCGTCTTCTCCGTCACCGCATTCATCGCCTGCTGGATCTGCTCGGGAACCAGCCCGGCGATGGCAACTTGGGCCTGCGCGCTCTTCAGGTTGGCGCTGCTGCTGAGCTGTTGGCTGGTGGAGGTATCGATGTTCTCCTGGGTGGTGGCACGCCGGTCTACCGCATGCTGGCGCACGTAGGAAGCCTGCGCCTGGGAAAGAATCGCCGCCGCCGACTGCCGTTGCGCTTCGGCGGAAACCAATTGCGCCGGGTATTGCACGCGTGCTATCCGCAGCGCGGTCTGCGCGGATTTGAGCTGCGCCTTCGCCAGCGCAAGCTGGCTGAGGGCGGCGGCGCGGGCGGTCTGAAAATCCCGCGGATCGATGCGCAGCAACAGCTCGCCCTTGCGGACCCGGCTATTGTCGTCGATCAACAGCTCGACCACGTAGCCGGATACCTTGGGCGCCATGGTGATCACGTTGCCATCCGTGTAGGCATCGTCGGTGGAAACCTGATTGCGGTGCGCGAACCAGATGAAAAACGCAACGATGGCCGCGATCACGACCACGGCGGCGAGAATGATCAGCGGTTTTTTGCTGCGGGGTTTTGCCGGGGCGGCCGGTTGAGCGTCCTTTCCATCGTGCTTTTCGTCGCTCGGTTCATGGGTTTTGGCATTCCCTGCATCGGCTGCGGTAGCGGGCGGCATTGCGACCTCTGTGGCAATCTCGGTAGCGCAATGCGCACGCGAAAGCGAAGAATAAACCATCCGCGCTTCCGCATCGGTAGGCCAAGTCCTACACGCAGTGACGGAATTTGCCGTCATGCGCCCATGGCACCGCGCTTGCGCGCCGGACGGTGAGTACGCAAACTTATCGATGCAGCCAATAAAAACATAGCGAGGGATGCCGAAGCAGTGGCCAGACATACTTGGAGCCTGCACCTGACCGTGCTTGCCGCCACGATCATTTGCGCCGGCCGGGCATCCGTGTCCGCCGCTGCGCCCCTTGCCTCCGGTTCAGCCGAGGATCTGACCCGGTTGTCGCTGGCGGAACTGGCAAAAGTCGAAGTGACTTCGGTTTCCAAGTCCAGTCAATCGTTGCAGCGAGCCGCGGCTTCGATTTTCGTCATCACTCATGACGATATAGAGCGCTCCAGCGCCACCAACGTATTCGAGGCGCTGCGTTTGGCGCCCAATCTTTTGGTCACGCAAACCTCGGCGACGAGTTATACGGTTGCCTCGCGCGGCTTCGGCGGCAATCCAACGTCGCAGAATTTCGCGAACAAGCTGCTGATTCTGGTCGACGGACGCAGCGTCTATACGCCGTTGTACTCGGGTATCTACTCATTTGCGCTGGACCTGGTGCTCGAAGATGTCGATCGGATCGAAGTGATCAGCGGTCCCGGTGCGACCTTATGGGGCGCGAACGCCATGAATGGCGTCATCAACATCATCACGCGCTCGGCGAACTCGACGGCCGGCACGTTCGTCGATGCGGCAGCGGGAAACAACGAGCAGACGGTGGCGGCGCGATACGGCGGAAATGCCGGGGAAGGCGCGGCTTTCCGGGTGTACGCGGACGGGTTTCAGCGCGCCGCCATGGAAATTGCGCCGGGAGAAAGCGCGGGCGACCGATGGACCAAGGGCCAGATTGGATTCCGCTACGATTGGGCCGGCGAGGCGAACCGCTTCACGGTGCAGGGCGATACCTACCGCGCCACCGAGCACCAGTTGGCCTCTCAAGACGGCCTGGCGCTCGGCGGCAATGTGGTGGCGCGTTTCGAGCACGATGGGGATCGATCCAATCTCAAGGTTCAGGCCTACTACGACCAATCCGAACAGGAGGCGCCGGGAAGCGGCGGCGGATTCGTGCTCAACACCTATGACTTCGAGGTGCAGCAGAGCATCGCACTGGGAAGCCGCAATTTGCTGATCGTCGGGGGCGGGGAGCGGTTCAACGACTACTCGATCACCAATGCGGTCTCGCTGTTGTTCGAGCCTTCGAGCCGCGCTTTGACGCTGGGCAACGTATTTGCCCAGGACACCCTGCGACTGGCGCCCACCCTGGACCTGGTAATGGGCTTCAAGATGGAGGACGATCCCTATTCGGGTTGGTCGCCGCTGCCGGACGTGCGCACCTCGTGGCAGGTCAACGACAAGATGACACTGTGGGCTGCCGCATCGCGCGCAATCCGCTCGCCCACGCCCTTCGATGTGGACGTGGTCGAAAAAATAGGCCCCACCGTTTTTCTCACCGGCAACCCGCAATTCCGCCCCGAGAGCCTCTGGGCTTATGAAGCCGGCACGCGCCTGCAGGCATCCTCCAATCTGCTCGTGACGATGGCCGCTTTCTACAATGACTACAACGATTTGAAGACGGTCGAGCCGGCATCCGCGACGGTGTTCCTGCCGCTGCAGTGGGGCAATTCGATGCGGGGACATACCTTCGGAATCGAGGCCTGGGCGAGCTGGCAGGTCAATGACTGGTGGCGGCTGTCGCCGAGCTTCACCTGGCTGGGCGAGCGCCTGGCTTTCAAAGCCGGGGCGAGCGGGCTGCTGGGCATCGCTCAGGCGGCGGATGATCCGAGCTCCCATGCGGCCTTGACCTCCTCGATGGATTTGTCCCGGCGCCTGACGCTCGATGCCACGGTTCGCTATGTCGGGGCGCTGCCGAGTCCCGCGCTGCGCAGCTACTACGAGGCGGACCTGCGCTGCGGCTGGCACGTCAGCCCGGTATGGGATGTGTCCATCAGCGGCCAAAATCTGCTGCACAAGGAGCATCTGGAATTCGCCGCGCCGAATGGCGAATACATCACCCGCAGCGTGCTGGTCGAAAGTCGATGGCGGTTTTGATTGAACCCGTGCAGCGTGTCAGGCACTGCTTGATATCGCTGTTGCGGCTGGCGCCGGGGGCCGCCCTCATGCTGTTTGCGGCGCCGGCAATGAGCGCGCCGGCGTATTCCGAGGACGCGGTCAAAGCCGCCTATCTTTATCGCTTCACGCAATACATAGAATGGCCGCAAGCGCCGGCCGCCGATGTTCCTTTCACCATCGCCGTACTGGATGCGCCGGGAGTCGCCGCGGAACTGCGTCAGATATTGCCGAATCACCGCATCAAGAATTCGGCGGCGCAGGTGCGGGAAATCACCCGGGTGCAAGATCTCGGAGCGGCACAGATGCTCTATATTGGCGCGACGCAAGTCGAGCGGCTGCGCGATGACATTGCGGCGCTGGGGACGCGACCGGTATTGGTGGTCACCGACGCGGAGCGCGGCCTCGCCGCAGGCAGCGTTTTGAATTTTGTGTTGCTCGAACATCGCGTCCGATTCGAGGTTTCGTTGGCCGCTGCCGATCATGCGCACCTGCGAATCAGCTCGGAATTGCTCGGTGTCGCGACGCGCGTCGAAACGCCGGCTCATCAATCCGCGATCGCAAAGCCGCTGATCGGCGTGGCGGGCAACCCGTGATTTCCATGCAGCGGTCCGGGCACGAATCGATACGCGGCAAGCTCATGCGCGTGGTGTTGATCACCACGGCGGCGGCGGTGCTGGTCGCAGGTCTCGCCATGCTGACCCGCGACCTGACAGTGAATCGGCTGGCATGGGGCCAGGACCTCGCCAACCAGGCCACCATCATCGGCTTGGCGACCACCCCGGCCTTGGCGTTTGATGACCATGCAGCGGCGGAACATTACCTGACGGCGTTGCGTGCGCGCCCGCGTATCCTCATGGCCGCTCTATATGATTCGAACGGCCGTCTCTATGCGTCCTACGCGAAAGAACCGCAGTTCGTCCCCAGTCCGCAAGTTCCGGTCATCAATGGCACGCGTATAACCGGTCAACAGGTCGAGATCGTGCAGCCCATCGTGCGCGGCGCGGAAACACTGGGATCGCTGTACATCAAAGGTCGGTACGATTTGGCGGGCCGGGTGACCGCCTATATCGGCATCTTTGGTCTGGTCATGGCCTTGAGCTTGTTGGTGGCGTACGTGTTGTCGCGACGCCTGCAGCGGGTGATCACCGAGCCGCTCGAGGCGATGACCCAGGCCGCCCGCGAGATTGTCGAGCGCCGCGACTATTCGATGCGCGCCAGGAAATTCACCAACGATGAGTTCGGCCTGGTTGCCGATGCGTTCAACAATATGCTCGATGAGGTCCAGCGGCGTGCCCTGGCGCGTGAGCAGGCAAACAGGGCGTTGCAACAGCAGATCGAAGTGCGCGAGGCAGCCGAGGCAGCCTTGAAAATCGCGACCGCGCGGCTCGAAAGCACCATGGCTGCCGCGGAGATAGGCGCCTGGAGTTGGGATGTAGTGACCAATCAGTTCACCGCGGACCGCAATCTCGCCGCGCTCTTCGGCCTCAAGGACGAAGGCGATCTGCAGGGAGACCCCCAGGTGCACCGGCGGCTGATTCACATTGAAGATCTGCCCGGGGTGGTGGCCGCGGAACGGGCGGCGATGGCCACCGGGGTGCTCGCCTCCACGGAATTTCGCGTGATATGGGCCGACGGTTCCGAGCACTGGATGGCGCGCCGTGGCAAGGTTCAAATGGATGCAGATGGGCGGGCGGTGTTTCTCTCCGGTTTGCTCATCGACATCACCGCGCAAAAGATCGCGGAGCAGGCATTGCGTGCCAGCGAAAAGCTCTATCGGGCCATCGGCGAGTCCATCGATTTCGGCGTCTGGGTGGTGGATCGCAGCGGCCGCAGCGTGTACACCAGCGAATCGTTTCTCAAGTTGGTCGGCAAGACCCAGGAGCAGCTGGCGACGTCCAACTGGATCGAATTCCTGCATCCCGCGGAGCGCGAGGCAACCGTGGCGGCGTGGCGGGAATACCTGTGCTCCGACGGCGCGTGGTATCACGAGGTTCAGGTGTGGGGAGCGGACGGGCGCTATCACCCCGTGCTCTCGCAGGGAGTGGCGATCCGCGGCGAGCAGGGCGAAGTCACCGGCTGGGCCGGAATCAATCTCGATATCAGCAGACTGAAGGCCACCGAAGAGGCGCTGCGCGACGCCGATCGCCGCAAGGATGAATTCCTCGCAACCCTCGCACACGAGCTGCGCAATCCGCTGACGCCGATCCGGCACGCCGTGAAGCTGTTGGGCGGCGATGCTGCCAATGAAAGTCAGCAGCGTTGGGCGCGAGAGGTGATCGCACGTCAATTACAGCGCATGGCGTTGATGCTCGATGATTTGCTGGAAATTTCGCGCATTACGCAAGGCCGCCTCGAATTGAAGACCGAGGTGGTGGACCTCGCCACCATCATCAATACCGCCGTTGAAACCGCGCGGCCCCTCATCGAGGCGAAGCGGCAAAATCTGAACCTCACGCTGCCGGCGCGGCCCATGAGCGTCGCGGTGGACCCTTTGCGCATTTCACAATCGATTTCAAACCTGCTCACCAACGCGGCAAAGTATACCGATGCGAACGGCAACATTTCGCTCGCTGTGGAGCTGCTGCCGGAGGAAATAGCGATCAGCGTCAAGGATGACGGCATCGGTCTGGACCCGCAGGCGCTGCCGCGCGTATTCGACATGTTCTCGCAGGTCAAATCGGCCATCGATCGATCGGAGGGCGGCTTGGGGATAGGTCTGGCGCTGGTGAAGGGAATGATTCAACTGCACGGCGGCCGGGTTGAGGCGGCGAGTTTCGGCGCCGGGAGCGGCAGCCAGTTCACGATCCACCTGCCGCGCGCGGGTTTATTGGTGACGCCGGCCGAGCCGAGCGAAGCGCAGTCGTCGCAGACAAGCCTGCGGCCTGGGGCGCGACGCACCGTACTGGTGGCGGACGACAATCGCGACGCTGCCGATTCTCTGGCGCTGTTGCTCGACATGGACGGCTATGAGACGGTGGTCGCGCATGGCGGCCTGCAGGCGCTGGAAGATAGTCGCCGCTTGCGGCCGGAGGCGGCGATTCTGGACATCGGCATGCCGGACCTCAACGGCTACGAAGTGGCGCGCCGTATCCGTGCGGAGGAGTGGGGCCGCAACATGTTCTTGCTCGCCATCACCGGATGGGGCCACCCGGACGATGTCGCCCGCGCCAAGGCCGCGGGGTTCAATGAGCACCTCACCAAGCCGGTGGATGCAGAAGACGTGGTGCGCTTGCTCGGCAAATATTTGGCGGACTGAAGCCAGGGCTGATCAGTCCTTGATCTCCACCCAGGTCGGTGCGTGATCGCTGGCCTTCTCCCAGCCGCGCACCTCTCGATACACCCCGGCACCCGCCAGGCGATTCACAATCGAGGGGCTCAAGAGCAAATGATCGATACGCAGTCCGGCATCCCGTCCATAAGCGTTGCGGAAATAGTCCCAGAAGGTATAAATCGTTTCTCCGGGATGGAGCGCTCGCAGCGAATCCACCCAGCCGTGTTTGAGTAAATGGGCGAATGCCTCGCGAACCTCGACTCTAAAGAGTGCATCATCCACCCAACGTTCCGGCTTGTAGACGTCGGCTTCGGTCGGTATCACATTGTAGTCGCCCGCCAGCACGACCGGCGCTCCGGAGAGCAGCAATTCGGCGGCGTGGGCCAGCAGTCGATTGAGCCAGCGCAGCTTGTATTCGAACTTGGGCCCGGGTGCGGGATTGCCATTCGGCAGGTACAGGCAGCCGACAACGATGCCTGCCACGTTCGCCTCGATGTAGCGGCTGTGCGCATCATCCGGATCCCCCGGAAGCACTCGTCTGATTTCCTGCGGCTCGGCATTCTTGGCGAGGATCGCTACGCCATTCCAGCTTTTCTGGCCGTGCCAAATGACGCCGTAGCCGGCATCGCGAATGGCAGCCTCGGGGAATTTATCCTGCGGAGCCTTCAATTCCTGAAGACAAACCACATCGGGCGACGACTCCGTCAGCCAGCGCAACAAGTTGGGAAGGCGCGCGTTGATGCTGTTGACATTGTACGTGACGATTCTCATGCGCCATTATCGGGGTTTCCTCGATTGCTTTGCAAAAACACACTCCAGTCGCAGCGCGCAGCGCTTGCACACTGGAGCGTTTACATGGCAGCGCGCCGCTATCGCTGCCTGCGGAGGTCAAGGCTTCTGCGCGGCCAGCATCGCCTTGGCGTTGGCCTTTGCCAGGTCGTACTTGGCATCCGCTTGATCCCTGCAAGCCTTCTGCGAATCCCCCGACAAGGCTTCACATTTCTGCAGCGCTACTTTGTGATCTCCGTCGGCCTGCGCCATCGCGACGTCGTAGTCGCCCTTGGCGTTTACCTTGCTAAGATCCGTGGTCTTGTCGTCGACCTTTGCTTCCGCCTGGTTGGCATTTTTGGCGGCGTCCTGTTTGGCGTCGGCCACTTCCGCCGCCCGCTTGGCTTGAGCCGCTGCCACATCATTGGCGACGGCCCCGGGAGATTTAGCGTGATTGCAGCCCGCAGCGGCCGCCAAAGCCAGCATCGCGGCGAAAGAAAGTAAGAGTTTTTGCATGTGGTATCTCGTCCAAGAACGTTGCCGTCAGCGTGGCCTTGATTGGCGCGCGGCTCAATTCCCGGCGCGAAGTTCCGCCTGTAAGCAGTTTCCTACGTATGTTGGCCGGGCGAATGGCAGCCATGCGGCGATGAGGTGGTGTAGATTGCAGCTTCCAGGCAGGAGTTACTCAGGATAACGGCGATGCTGGGCAGCAAAACGCTTTCGAAGAGTTCGCCTTCAGGCCGGAGCCTGCCGGCAAGCGGCGACCTATCGAAAGCGATCGCGGAGACCAGTCCAGAGTGCATCAAGGTGGTGGCGGAGGACGGACGGCTCTTGCAGATGAATCCCGCCGGCCTCGCCATGATACAGGCCGTCACGTGGGAGAACATCGCCAATTCTTCCGTGCTCGAACTCATCGCCCCGGAACATCGGAGCCTGTGGCTCGCCAATCATCAGCGTGTCTGTGCCGGAGAGACCCTGGTTTGGGAATTCGACATGGTCGACTTGCGCGGCCTCCGCCGCAACATGGAAACGCATGCTTCGCCGATCAGCTTGGGCGACGGCAGCACGGGGCAACTTGCCATCACCCGGGACGTGACGGGGCGAAAGGCGTCGGGGGAGGCACAGCGGCAGCTCAACTCCGAGCTGGAAGAGAAAGTAAGGCAGCGAACCGGTGAGCTCGAGGCGGCGCTCTCCCGCTTGCAGGAAAGCGAGCGCAGTTTTGCATTGTTGGTCGAAAGCGTTACTGACTACGCGCTGTTCATGCTGGATCCCACCGGACGCATCGTCAGCTGGAACTCGGGCGCGCGGCGCATCAAAGGTTACGAAGCGGCGGAGATTATCGGCAAGAATTTCGAGTGCTTTTATTCGGAACAGGACCGGGCGGCGGGATTGCCGGCGGCTGGGCTGCGCACCGCGGCGCTCGAAGGGCGACTGGAGACCGAGGGGTGGCGTGTGCGCAAGGATGGCACCCGTTTCTGGGCCAATGTCATCATCGACGCCATCCGTACCGAGGGGCACCTGGTGGGCTACGCCAAGATCACCCGGGACATCACCGAGCGTCGAGCCGCCGAGGCCAAACTGCGTCAGGCGCAAAAAATGGAAGCGGTCGGCCAATTTACCGGCGGTGCCGCACATGATTTCAACAATCTGCTGATGGCGATCCTGGGCAGCCTGGAGATTCTGCGCAAACGGTTGCCCAACGATCCGCGACTTCTCGCCCTTTTGGACAATGCCGTGCAAGGCGCCAAGCGCGGTTCTTCGCTGACGCAGCGCATGTTGGCGTTCGCCCGCCGCCAGGAATTGAAACAGGAGGCGGTTGATCTTGCGCATTTGGTCAACAGCATGTTGGAGCTCTTGGAGCGCACCCTCGGGCCCACGATCAGTATCGAGACCCGCTTCCCGCCTGAGGTGGTGCGTGTGCGCACCGACGCCAACCAACTGGAAACCGCGCTGCTCAACCTCGCGATCAACGGGCGCGACGCCATGCCGGAGGGCGGCAAGATCACCATCTCCGTTTCCGAGCATTCCATTTCCGCAGCGCATCCGAGCGGGCTGTCGCCCGGCTTGTATGCCTGTCTGGCCGTTTCGGACACGGGTCACGGAATGGATGAGGCAACGCTGGCGCGAGCGACGGAGCCCTTCTTTACCACCAAGGGAATCGGCAAAGGTACCGGCCTCGGTCTCTCCATGGTCGATGGTCTTACCGGGCAGTCCGGCGGCAAACTCATCGTGCATAGCGCGCCGGGGCGCGGTACCACGATTGAACTTTGGTTTCCCGCGACGACGGCAGGCGAGGCGGCCGGTGCGCACAATCTTGGCGAAGCCGATGCACCGGTGCACAACGCGCGGCGTCTATGCATCCTCGTCGTGGACGATGACAGCCTGGTGCTGGGCAACATCGCCGCAATGCTCGAGGATCTGGGACATAAAGTCATCGCGGTCGGTTCTGGCGCAAGGGCGCTCGAAGAAATCGAATCGATGCCCGCCATCGACGTTGTCATCACCGACCAAGCGATGCCCGCCATGACGGGCACGCAGCTGATCGAGCTCTTGAGAGCGCGCCGGCCGCAGCTGCCGGTCATCCTTGCCACCGGATATGCGGAATTGCCTCAGGGAGTCGGTGCTTCGATCGGCAGGCTGTCCAAACCCTTCACGCAACGTGCGCTTGCCGAGGCTCTCGCGGCAACCGCCATCAGCTGATCTGTCTTAGCTCATCGATGTCGACCAGCCCGTCCTGGCAGTAAAATGTCAAGGACATTGCCCGGCTGCTATTGGGGCAGATTCCGCTGATTTGCAGATCACCGGTATGGTAGACCGCGAGCTTGCCGCAAGACTCCACAATGAGCCTGCGCAATTCGCGAAAGAAAGCATAGCGCCTCCCGTATTGTGAGCCGCTGGTAGCCGGTTGCCCAAGTTTCTCGGGCCACCACCGGTCCGATCCGCGTGCCGCAGAGACAAGCTGTTCCATATTCGGAATCCTTTTGGCAGGGAGTGAAGCGAACGCGCATGCTCGGCCACATCGAGCATCGCCGTCTGTAGGTAAAAATCTCTAAATTTGTAAGACTGGATTTTGCGCGCCGAGAAAACTAATTCGGCCGCTTCCATCTCTCGCGGTCGAGAAGCGCGAAGGCACTGAGCGAAGCGGCCGCGCATATGAGTGCGCCGAGGCCCATGGCAACGCGATAGGCGGGCAGGAGCCGATCGCCTTCGGCCGCCAGAACGGACCCGAGCGACGCGGTTGCAACCAAGCCGCCGAATCGCGCCACGGCACTGTTGATGCCGGACGCCGAACCGATATGCGCTTGGTCTACCGAGGTGAGCACCGCCGTCGTCAGCGGCGCAACCGCCGCGCTCATGCCGAGCGCAATCACGATCGTCATCGGCAGCACCTGGGTCCAATAGCTCGAACTCGAATTCATCCATAGCGCGATCAGGAATCCGCCGGCGACGACCAGCGGGCCGATCGTGAGCGGCAGCCGCGGCCCGACCCGGCTGGAGAGTGCGCCGGCGATGGGCGAGGTGACCGTGAGTATGAGCGGCAACGGCAGCAGAGCGGCGCCCGCGGCTGTTGCCGAATAGCCCGCCGCTTTGATCAATACGTAGGGAAGAAGCACGAACAGCCCTCCCATTGCGGCATAGAGGAGAAACGTGAACAGGGTCAGACCTGCGAAGCTCTTCGATGCAAATAGGGCCACCGGCATCATGGCCCGGCCGCCGCGGGCCGATTCAAACCGCCAGAAAATGCACAGCAACAGCACCGCGATCGCGCCGGCGGTCAGCGCGCCATGCGAGAAACCACCCCCGTAGGAGCCCTCGGTGAGAGCCCAGGTCAAGGCCGCCACGCCGACCGTGGCGAGAAATCCGCCGATCGTGTCGAGCGGATAGGCTTTGCTTGGCTGATCGTGCGGAACGAACCGCCACGCCAACACGATCGCGCCGCATGCCAGCGGCAGATTCAACAGAAAAATCGCCCGCCAGCTGCCCAGATCGATGAGCCAGCCGCCGAGCACCGGGCCGATCGCGCCCAGCGCCGCGCCGCTCGCCGCCCAAATTCCGATGGCGCGCCCTTTGGAATCGCCGGAGAACGTTTGTCCCAGAATGGCCAGACTGTTCGGCATCAGCATCGCGGCGCCGACTCCTTGAAGCAGCCGGCTCGCGAATAGTGTCGGGAGACCGGGAGCCAAGGCGCAGCCCAGCGATGCCAAAGCGAACACTGAGGTGCCCAAAATGAGCAAACGTCGACGGCCGAAGTGATCCCCGGCTGCGCCGCCCAGCAACAGCAGGGCGCTCAAGGGCAGCAAATAGGAATTTATGACCCACTGCAGCGCGCGGGCGCCGGCGTTCAAGTCGAGCGCGAGCGTCGGCAACGCAACGTTCACCACCGATCCGTCGACGAACGCCAAGCCGGAGGCCAGGATCGTGGTCGCCAGCACGAGATTCGGATGCGGACCGGCGCCCGGCGCCTCGGTGCAGTGCGCCAGCGCGGTATCGCACCACGGATGCAGGGAACTCATGCCGGCTCAACGGCCGGCAAATTTCGCGTAGAGGCGCTCCCTCGCATCGGGATCGACATTGAGTTTGGAGATATCGCCTCCGGCCCAATGCATGAGCTTCGGATCCATGACCTTGAACCATTGCGAGGGAAACGCCGCGAGTCCGAACGAGCCTGGATAGCCGCTCGGCAGGCGCGGCAACTCTTCGAAATCGCGCAAGGTCTGGTACGGACGCAGTGCGTTGGCATGGTGATCCGAGTGACGCTGCAAATGGAAGGTGAGCAAGTTGGAAAAAATGTGATTGGTGTTCCAGGAATGACGCGGCTTGCAGGCTTCGTAGCGCCCGTTCGGCATTTTCTGGCGCAGCAGACCGTAATGCTCGACGTAATTTGCCTGGGTCAATCCATACCAGGCGTACACATGATGAACGATCAAAAACGGCAATAGTATCCAACCGAATGCCGCGATCAATGCGGCGCCCACCGCGAGCGTGAGCGACCAGGACAGCAAAATCGGATTGTGCCAGCTGAAGGGCGTTCGGCCCCGTTTGGCCAGGCGCTCCCGTTGATGGCGCCAGCCGCGCTGGAATGCCCCCGGAATTTCCCGGCGCACGAATTTATAAATGCTTTCTCCCATCCGCGCGCTGGCGCAATCTTCGGGCGTCGCCACCTGCACGTGGTGACCCAGGTTGTGTTCGATGCAAAAATGTCCGTAGCCGACCAGTCCGTTGGCGACTTGTGCCGCGATGCGGTCGGCGCGATTATTTTTGTGCCCCAATTCGTGACCCAGCAAAATTGCCCCGCTGCTTTGAAAGCCGGTGCCAAGGGCCAAGGCCGCATACGCCCACCATGGCACCCGGTAGGTGCCGAGAAACCATGCGGCCACCAAGAAACTCGCGAACAACAGCACGATGCCGACATACAAAAGTATGCGGTAGTAATTGTCCTGCGCCATTTGCCGCACCACCTCTTCGGGTGGATTGTGGGGGTCCTCGCCCATGAGAGCATCGACCAGAGGAATGACGCCGAAGTTGTAAAGCAGAGGGAATAGCATCGTGACAGGGTTATGGCCGGTCGCGAAATAAAGCCCGATCGCAATGGGCGTGTTGAATCCGCCGGTCAGCGACAACAGCCAGAGATAGCGCTTCTTGTCAGCGTAGTGAATCGACCGGCCGTCCGCCGTCTGCCCCACAAATTCCATCGCGGCAGCCTCGCTCCCCTGTCAGCCAGCGGTTCTTTGTGCGGGACCGATTATACATCAGAGCGCGGCAAGGGAAGGGCGGCAGCGGTACGCCGCCGGTTCCCTTACCGCGTGGGCCGGACTTGCGGCGGGCTCTAGCTGAACGACGAAGGGACGCCGTAAAAGGTATGCACATCCGTAGCCCAGGTCCGGTCGGCCATGCTCGGCCAATGGTCCTTGTCGAATCCCGGCGCGTTCTTCAATTTTTCCTTGCTGACATCGAGGGTGAAGCGGTGGTTGACGGTGTCCAGTTTCAATGCGCGCCATGGCACCGCAAAGAGCCGATCTCCCATGCCGAGAAAGCCGCCGAACGACAACACGGCATAGCTGATCCTGCCGCTCGCCATGTCGATCATGAATTCCTTGATGGAACCTAGCTTTTCGTTCGCGGCGTTGTAGACATCGTTGCCCAACAACGTATCCGCGCCCATCAGCGCCGGTCCAGGGCCCTGCCCCGTGCCGCCCTTGTACATTCCATACGTGTCGCGCGAGACGTAATCGGTTTGGTTGCTTTCCATCATGATTTGGCTCCTGGTTGTGGTAGGTGATATTCGAGAAGCATTGCTCCAGCGAGCATGCCGTCGCAACATCATGGCGGGAAAGGGCAGCACAGCCGCATCAGCGGGCGTGCATTATTTTGTACGCCGCCGTAGCCGAATGCGGTAGGCGGCATCCGACCGCCCGCGCGGCGATTTAACTTGTGTTAGCGGCCGGCAGCTTGGGGATGCAGCGTGAGTTTGCGGTCCGGATCGCACCGATGGCCGCGATCCGGTGTTGCGATTCAGTGATCGCCGGAGTTATCCGTCAGGTGAATGGTTTGCAGGTTCAATTTCTTGCGCAGCGCGCCCACGTCCGACGCCGCCACCGTTGCGGCCTGATTGCCCCAACTATTGCGGATAAAGGTCGAGACGTCCGCAATCTCTTGGTCGGTGAGCTTCCAGGCGAAGCTCGGCATGCCCAAAGGCGAGGGACGCGCTGCGCTCACGCCGACCCGCGTGCCGCCGAGAATCAGGTGTTCGAGGCCGGTTGCGTCGGGTTGCTGCAGCATGGCGTCCTTGCCCAGCGGCGGAAACAGCCGTGATTGGCCCACACCGTCGTCCAGATGACAGGATGCGCACGCATCGGAGTATATTTGCGCGCCGCGGCGCATCGCCCCGGAGTCGGGCGCGCTCGAGGCGACGCTGGGACTCGCCGCCTGGCTCTTCAGATACACGGCGATCGCGCGTCGATCCGCATCGCTCATGTAAGACGTGGAATGCGTGATGACATCGGCCATGTCGCCGCCCGCCGCGGCGTGGGCGTTGCGGCCCGATGCCAGGAATTCAGCAATGTCATCGACGCTCCAGTTTCCCAAACCGGTGCGCGGATTGCTCGTCAGATCCGGGGCAACCCAGTTATCGAGGTTTCCCCCCTGGAGTTCTTGTTTGGATTTGTCGGCGCCGAGAAAGTTCTTCGGCGTATGACAGCCGCCGCAATGACCGAGGCCGGTGACAAGGTAGGCGCCGCGATTCCACTCTGCCGACTGCCCGGGATCGGGTTGAAAATTGCCGCCGCCGAGGTACAGCATGTTCCACGCGCCCACCAGGGAGCGGAAATTGAACGGGAAAGAAAGTTCGTTTTTCGGCGGCGTGTAATTCACCGCGGGCACCGTCGTGAGATAGGCGAAGATGGCATCATCGTCCTCGCGGCTCACCCGTCTGAACCATGGGTAGGGAAAGGCGGGATAGAGGTCCTCGCCCTGATCGTCTTTGCCGTCGTGCATCGCGCGGTAGAATTGATCGCTGGTCCAGGCGCCGATGCCGGTGTTGCGATCCGAGGTGATATTGGGCGTGTAGATGACGCCGAACGGCGTGTTCAGTCCGAATCCGCCGGCAAACGGTTCGCCGCCCTCACGCTGGTGGCAGGCGATGCAGTCGCCCGCAGCCACCAGATACTGGCCGCGGCGAAGCTGCGCCGCGTTCGGCAAGGAATCGGCGAAGTTCTGAGTGAGCAGACCCCGCGCGGTGACTGCGGAACTCGGATGGGCCGGCAACGGCAGCATCTCGCTCACGGCAAGTCCGCCGACGCTCAAAGCCGCGGCAGTGAAACCGGCCGGTAATAGGATTCGCAGCGGACTCAGGCGCATGGTTACCCCCTCACCAACGGGCCCGGGGCCTTCAGGTACTGCGATTTGATCGCCTCGGCCGACATGATAGGCGAGCGCCGCCACCGTGCCGGTCGGATTGTAGCCGGCGTTCTGCGGAAACGCGCCCGCGCCGATGAGAAAACGTTCGGCACGTCCCAGCTCTGCAGATATTTGTTGACGACGCTGTTCTTCGGATTGTCGCCCATGATCGTGCCGCCGGTGTTGTGCGTGGTCTGGTAGGGCACGACGCTCCAGTGACCGGTGCGCTAGTTCTGCTTGATCGCCGTCACGCCGATTCATCGGCCTGTGCCGACCTCGGCCGCCCGGTCGGTGAGATATTTCGACATCTTCAATTCGTTTCGGTGAAGTCGAACGTCATGCGCAGCATCGGGCGGCCGAAGCTGTCGCGGTATGTCGGGATCGAGGTCGAGATAGTTGCCGCGATGCGCACATCATCGAGCCGTGGACAGCGAGATGTTGAACGAACGCAGATAGTTTTTTGCCGCCGCCTTCTTCCATTCCAGGCCCCAGGCCGGCACGCCCTTCTGGGTGTAGATCATTTCGATGGGCCGGCCGCCGGTGACCATGCTGCGCGATATAAGCCGCCGCCGATGAAGCCCAGGCCGGCGTGATCGAAATTGTCGCCATTGAACTCGTCCATCACCGTCGCCAGCGCACCCGCGCCGATGAACGGATTGAGGATCTTGTCGTCGAAGAAGGCTTGACCGACGCCCATCGTCTGATAGGCGTAGTTCTTGCCGACCACGCCTTCGCCCGTATTGGGATCGTAAGGCTTGCCGATGCTCGGACAGCAGCATCAAGCCGCACGTTCTGGAGGATGTAAGCGGACAGCACGACGATGTTCGGCCGGCTGGAAGAACTCTTCGCCCGCGCTGTTGACATAGGTGACGCCGGTGGCGCGTTTTGCCGTCCGGCGTCGTCTCGACCTTCAGCACCTCGCTATTCGGTGCGCAGCGTGAAGTTCGGCTTCTGCAGCAGATAGGGAAGGATCGTCGTCTGCGCGGCTGGCCTTCGAATAGTTGCCGCAGCCGAATTTCTCGCAGAAGCCGCAATAGGTGCATGCGCCGAGCTGCGCGCCCAGCGGATTGATGTAAGGCCGCGACATGTTGCCGGTCGGGTGCGGGAAGGGCTTGCAGCCCAGCTTCGCCGCCGCTTGCGCGAACAGCGTTGGCCCATAGTCGGCATCGTCATCGGCGGGTTGGGATATTCGGCCGAGCGCGGCCCTTCGAACGGATTGCCGCCGGGCTGGATCTTGCCCGTTGAGATTGCCGGCCTTGCCGCGACGTGCCGCAAAGCTTGTCGAATGCATCGTAGTGCGGCTCCAGCTCTTCGTACGTCAACGGCCCAGTCCTGGATCGTCATGTCATAGGCTTCGACCGCCGCCTTGCCGTAGCGCTGATCGTTGTGGCTCTAGGCCTTGAAATCGCTTTGGCAGGAAGCGCCAGATCTGCGCCGTTCCAATGCACGCCGGCGCCGCCGACGCCGGTGCCCAGCAGAAACGAGCCCAGATGGCGCATCGGCAGCGCCTGCTGGCTCGACATTGTTGCGGATGGTCAGGGTGTCGTAGCGTGACATTCTGGAACAGATGATGGCGCCACATGTAGCGCAACTCGTCCTGCGCGAAGGTGGGGGCAAAATCGGTGGGCGTGTCGCGCCACGCGCCGCGCTCCAGCGCCACGACGTTCAGGCCGACATCGCAAAGTTGTTGCGCCATGATGGCGCCGGTCCAGCCGAAGCCCACCAGAACGACATCGACAGGTTCGGAAGTTTGGTGACCATCGCTTCAAGCTCTCCGACCAGCCGGGACGGCCTTTGATGCTGACCGGCGGGAAGGGCACGCGCTCGCCGTGGCGGCTTCACCCATTCGCGATAGTCGTAATGCGCGCCGGGAAAACCGATCATCTTCCACGCGCGCCATGTCCTTGTTGCCGCCATAGATGGGATCGGAGAAATAGCCTTCCTTCACGTTCTGCAGGAACATCGCGAAGAAGGCTTTGCCGTCGACTCGCGCCTTCGAGCTTGATCGTGCCGCTCTCAAGTCCCTTCAGCGACCGTGTCCTGATCGGCCGCGGCGAGCTTTGAAAGCTTTTGCCGCCGTATTTGTTGCCGACATATTTCTCGATGGCGGAAATCGCGGCGCGATAAAGTTGCGCGGGCGAGAGGCGGCTTTGATAGCCCTGCTCGGGCGTGCCTTTCGGCCACGGGCCGCCGAGAAAATAATGATCGCCGCTGGCCGAACGGTCCTGCCAGCTGGCGATCCAGAAAGAATGGCACGTTCGCTTCCGTCGCGCTGGGCCCGACCGGATCGGGCGGAATCAGGCGCTCCACCGCCGCTTCGATGAACGCCGCCTCGACGGGCGTGAAGTACACGTATCCGTACCGTCGCGCCGGGAGGCACATCTGCCGTTCCGTCCTTCCACGGCACGGAGCCGTTGATGGTTTGCGGCGGCGCTCCGAGTTCGCCGTCATGCCGGCTCGCTGCCGATGCGCCCGCGATTCCCGCCGCGACGCTGCCGATGAGAAGTTGCCTGCGGCGGAGATTTATCTTGTTCGCCATAACGAGTCCTGCGTTCCGCGGATGCGGATGTCTTGGAAAGTTGGTGTTCTTTGTCGCCATTCGACGACATGACGCTGAACTTTCTTTGCGGTCTCGTCAATAGGACAACTCCTCAACAATCAGATCGCTGCGAGCGACAGTTGCGAGCGGCTCAATTTGTAAAACTTTCACGCACGCCAAACCAATTCCCCGAGCATCAGCGGCGCAAATGGTGCTCGATTTGCCGACTCCATTCCTCGCCGGCCGCGCGATCGACCGCGGCCATGTCTCGCACGGCGTCGTTGGCCGCGACGGCAAGCGCCGTGCGTTCATAAGTCACGTCGATGACGGTGGTGCGGTTCTCGGCAGTGAACCTCAACGTGATCAGCGTGACGACCACCTCCGGAATCATATACACGTATTGAATGCGCTGTGCCGCACGGTCAAACGCGGTGTTCACCCACACCGCACCCGCAGCGCCGCGCCCGGTCTTGAAAACCATGCCTTCTCGATCGAACGGCATCTGCGGCGGCCACAGAAAAACCGGCTCCCAGCCGGGTGCCCACACCCGTTCCCGGTCCGCACCGAACAGCGGCCATGCGGCATCGAAAGGCGCGCGCGCCAGCAGCGAGAACTGCTCGCGCGTGTGCAAAAGCTGCGGGCTGCTCAAGGCTTTTCTCTCAATTGGTGGCTGTCGCCGGCACGCAGCGTCAAGCGGTAGATTTTCTTCAGTTCGCCGATCTGCGCCAGGGTTTCCTTGGAGAATGCCCCCTTTCCTTCAAAGGCATGCAGCACGATGCCTTCGAGCAGGTCGCCGACGGACATATCTTTGAGTTCCGCCAATGCTTTCAGCACCTTCAACAAGCGCTTTTCGATTCTGACGCCGGTTTGTACGCGCTCGACTTGGATCACCGCTCTTGCCTCCCAAAAAACGCATGGTACCAATGTACCTAGATAACAAGCAAGCCGCGCAGCGGCGCGCCCCACCAATGCCCGTGTATAGTCTTGGTCAGACTCCGCCTACGGCCGGCAGGCCCGCTCGGAGTGGTGGCGCACTGCGATTCAGGACCATAATGCCCTCAACCAAAGGAGAACATCGGATGGCCATGGGACGACGAGAAAAAGACATCAAGCTGCTGGTCACAAAATTCGTCAAGCTGGTCGAATCTCTCAATCCGGGCGAACGTCTGTCGATCAGGAAGGTCGCGGCGAAACGCCGGCCGCCTGCAAAAAATCGACCTCGCAAAGCCGGCGGCAAAGCGGCTGCCAAAACGCCGAGAACGAGAGTCTCAAGCTAGGCGAACCCCGGACGGCCTGGCGCGGTTGAGAGGCCCACTGGATTTGCGGCTCGGGGCGGTCGCGTACCGATTGACTAGCCCTTGGCTTGCCTCTTTTTCGGCGCCCGGCACGCGGCGCGAAAGCCCGCGGCCAGGAAATGCGCCATGCGCTCTTTCACGGCAAGAAAGTCGTCCGATTTGCAGCGACCGCCTGACAACCTGTCGATTCGACCCGTTCTGGCCAGGGTATGCATCAGCGCTCCAGTCGCAAAGTGATAACTCCAAAAAATCTCCGTCAGACTAGCTTCCGGCATCGCCTTCTTGAGCAAGCCGATCAATCGCAAGACCACCGGATCAAAGTGTTGGTCCATGAGTGCTGCGCCCCATTCAGGGGTGTTGGCAACTTGCGCACCGAGGCGTGCGTAGTTCTTCCAACCCTCTCCACCCTCGATGTACAGGTCCAAATCCGAATCCAAAAAGGTGTGCAGTGCGCCCTCAACGGTTGGCTTGCCATTTGAATCATGTTCGTATTTGTCCAATGCCTTCATCCGGCGGCTGCTGGAAATTACCGCGCGTCGCGCGAAAACTGCGTCGAATAACTTCTTCTTATCCTTGAAATAGTAGTTGAGCAGCGTGTGATGCACGCGAATGCGTTTTGCGACATCTTGCAGTGTCACGCCGTAGAGCCCGTGCAACGAGAACAGGTCCTCGGCAGCATCGAGAATCTGCTTCATCATTTCCGCGCGCTGCTCAGCCTTGGTTGGGCGGCGGGGCGTCGTTTTTTTGGCCATCGTGCGGCACCTTCCTGGCGGCTTGGACTGCATCTGGCAATCGACCGCATGACTCCTTACTCAACCGCGGTTTCCAAACTGGCTTCGGAGCGCCATTTTATCTATCTTGCCGGTCGGTGCGAGCGGCATCTGAGGAACCCGGAGAACCGCATCGGGAATCCACCACGGCGCCACTCTTCCTTGCAATGGAGCCAACAGTTCCGCATCGCTGATGGCTTGATTCTCGCGTGTTTCCACCAGCAGCACCGGACGCTCGCCCCATTTTGGGTCGGCGCGCCCGATGACGACCGCCAAGGACACGGCGGGCAGAGCACCTACCAGGGCCTCTATTTCCGAGGGATTGATCCACTCACCGCCAGATTTGATCAAGTCTTTGTCTCGTCCTGTGATGAACAAGTTTCCTTGCGAGTCGATTCTCGCGAGATCCCCGGTCGTGAACCAGCCCGCGGCGTCGGTGGCCTTAGCGTTCTGACCGAAGTAGCGCTCGATGACCGCCGCGCCGCGCACGCGCAAATGGCCTTCCGTATTGCGTTGTTGCGGCAGCGCTCGCCCTTCTGCATCCGTGAGCAATAAGTCCACGCCCACGGCCGGGCGTCCCGAAACGGCAGCGGACTGGGTTGGACCGGTCGGCGATGAAACGGTGCCCGAGGGGGACAACTCGGTCATACCCCAGCTAGTTTGGACGATAACGCCGAGCCGCCGTTCCATCCGCTCTTTGAGCGCGGGCAAGAGCGCTGCCCCACCCGTCACGATGCGCCGTAGAGACGGCAATTGGGTATCGTTCGATTCGAGGTGTTCGATCAGCCCCAGCCATACGGTCGGGACACCGACCGCGATGGTCACGGCTTCCGCCCTAATCAGGCGCGCCAGTGTGGCACCGTCTGTTCGACGGCCCGGTAATACCAACTTTGCACCCGCCGCCGGTGCCGCGAACGGAAGCCCCCATGCGTTGGCGTGAAACATCGGCACTGCCGCTAGTAAACAGTCAGCGGCAGAAATGGCCATGACGTCCGCTTGCAACAATCGCAGGGTGTGCAAGAAGCTGGCTCGATGGGTGTAGGTCACGCCCTTGGGCGCGCCGCTCGTTCCGGAGGTGAAGCACAGGCCACAAGGCGCCGTTTCGGCAAAATTACCCCAACTGACCTCATCCGGACTTGCCGCAATCAGGGCCTCGATATCGAACACATCCGGACCCCTGCGGCCCGCGCCTGCCGCTTCCGGGAGCACATCGATGAGCAGCAGAAATTCAAGCGTGGCGACGCGTTCGGCAAGCTGGTGTGCGAGCGGCAGAAGATCTTCGCTGACAATGATGATCCTCGTTTCGGACTGCGTCAGCATCGCGGCGAGATGACCGCAGGTGAGCCGCGGATTCAGCGTATGACAAATCGCGCCGATACCGACGATCGCATACAACACCGCAAGATGCGATTGCGTGTTCCATGCCAGCGTCGCCACCCGCTCACCGCGCCGAACGGCGAATCGAGCGAGCGCCGCTGAAATCCTCATGCTCCGAGCCTTAAGATCGGCGTAACCGAGTCGCTCGACAGTGTCGTTCTCGCACGCGTTCACGACCTCAACTTGCGGGTGCCATTTGGCGGCGTGCTCGAGGAATTTGTCGAGCGTCAGGGAGAAGTCCTGCATGTCGCCATCCATCATCGGCACTCTGGCGCGCGCGCCGGCAACGGAGGCGAGAGCAGACCCACATTCCAGTTCCAGGCGACGCCGCCATCAGCACGCCGGCGGCAGACCACTTGTTCATTGAGTTCATACATCCCCGGCAGCAGATGTTTGCCCGGGACCGGTACGTCGCCAAAGCTGAGGTAGGCTTTATCGCTGCCATACGGTGCCCACTCCGGTTGGCCGGCCGCGCTGGGTACGCCATCGCGCGCGAAGGCCGCCCAATAAGCGCGCATGGCGGCCGATAACTTCAGGTTTTTCGCATCGGCGGGGACTTTGGGCCAGAGGGGTGGCGTCGCAGCGGAGGTACCGAAAATGAAGGGCAACTCGCTAGCATGGAAGCCATGGAGTCCGGCGCTATCCGCGGCAGGGTAGCCGTGATCAAAATAATAGAGAAAAGCCTGTGCGCCGACGGCGGACTGTTTGATTGCTAGACGCTCTGCCGTCCAGCCGTACATCGCGTCCCGTGCGGCTTTCAGCGCGCTTTCTTCCAGCTGGGTCGAGGGATAAAGCTTCAGGAAGGCATCGCTCAGATCCGCATAACGATCACGTATCTTCTTTTCATATTCACGCGCATCGGTGGGGAGCTGCGGAATCAGCATGCGCAGTGAGGTGGTCTCACCGCTGTTGAAGCCCACCAGCAGCGAAACCTTGGCTTGTTCGCCGCGATCGAAAGTTTCCACCAATTGGTGAGGCAAAAACCGACCGTCGATGGTTCCGGAAGGCAGTGTGCCCGACAGTGCCGCCGCCGCGGTGATGCGCTCGGGGTCGAGCGTGCGAAGCTGAGCCAGGGATTTTGCACCCAACTGATTTGCGAGGCGGGTGCCCAAGGTCTCGGCGGACTCGGAACCGAAGCGCGCCCGGCGCAACTCCGGTGCCGAGATCATATAAGCACTTTGACTGATGGCTTTGGCGAACAAGCCGCGCGCGGCCGGAGAGGCCATCAGATACATGACGCTCAGGCCACCGGCGGATTCGCCAGCGATAGTTACATTCGCTGCATTGCCGCCGAACGCGCCGATGTTCTTTTTCACCCAGCGGAGCGCCGCTATTTGATCGAGTAGACCGTAATTTCCAGACACTCCGTCAGGCGACTCTGCGCTCAAGTCCGGATGTGCCAGATACCCCAGCGCGCCAAGGCGATAGTTGATCGAAACGACGACCAGCCCGAGCTTGGCCAATGCCGTGCCATCATACAAGGCGTCCGCGCCGGACCCGGTTAGCAACGCGCCGCCGTGGATCCACACCAACACCGGTGCCGCGGATGCCCGTGCGGGGGCCCAAATATTGAGCGACAGGCAATCCTCGCTCATCGGCAGATTTTTCCAGGCGTAGATGCTGGCCGGGTCATTGGCCGGTTGATAACAGGCAGGGCCGAAGGAAAGCGCCTTGCGCACGCCCCGCCAGGGCGGCATCGGTTCGGGTGGTCGCCACCTCAATGGACCTGCGGGCGGCAGGGCATAGGGAACACCCTTGTAAACGCGCAAATCACCCACGAGTTCGCCGCGTATTGCGCCGGCCTGCGCACGAACCAGGGTGGCGGAACGAGGTCGGCCGTCTGTTGCCCGTGCGGTGACCGGCACACCGCACGCCAGCACCGCAGCGATGCCGATGATTCCCAGAGGAAGCGCGTTCATGCTGTGTCGATCCCACCTGCCAATGGTTGGCAACGCAAGCTACGGCTTGGAAAACGGCATGTCAACTGTCATTAACATAGTTGTGAATATCGCAGTGTGTAAAACATTAGAAGGCATGCGCCCGCGATGGGCACGCATGCAGCGCGCAAAATTAGCAGTTCTATAGACAATCGCGCTCAGCCATCATGAGCGTCTGGTATATCAGGAAAGATCCTCACACACATGTGAGTGAGTATTGACTTCGCGCATTGTTCGCGGCAGTCTTGGTCAAGACTTTCAGGTCGACAATCCGAGATAAGACCGTGACCTAAATAACGGCTGTATCGACAGTCACCACCGAAAAGCAGGGGGAAACATGAATTCTAGAAACACTCGATGGCTCGCTGCTTGCGCTCTGCTCGCGGCCGCCGGTGCGCCGCAAAGCAGCGAAGCCCAAGCGCTCGACAAGAAGGATGACTTGCAGGAAATTGTCGTGACCGCCGAGAAGCGTAGCGTCAGCGTCAAGGACATTCCCATTTCAATCTATGCGGTATCCGGGCAGCGCTTGGAGGAGGCCGGCGTACTGAACGTGCAGGATCTCACTCAACTCGCCCCGAGCCTGCAGTTCGCCCAAGGCACCAATACCTTTTTCATGTCAATGAGGGGGGTGGGTTCCGAAACCACCGATCTGGGCGCCGATCCCGGCGTCGCCCTCAGCCAAGATGGTATTACGCTGGTACGTCCGCAGATGCTCAATGCTGACTTCCTGGACGTTGAGCGGGTGGAAGTCTTGCGCGGCCCGCAAGGGACCATTGCGGGGCGCAATGCCACCGCAGGCGCCATCAACATTCACTCGAATCTGCCGACCGATACCACCATGGGGTCGGTTAGCTTGACCGGTGGCGCGTATTCACTGTTCAGGAGCGAATCGGTTCTCAGCGGTCCGCTGGTCGGAGATTGGTTGCTCGGCAGGGTGGCCTTGGGCACGGAGAATGCCAATGGCTGGATTAAAAATACGTATTCTGATCCGGCAATCGGTGCGGTACCGCGGGTCGAAGATCTCAATAGTTCGGACAAAGCTCATGCGCGGGTATCGCTGTTAGCCAAGCAGGACGCGTTTCAGGCGTTACTGATCGTGGATCGGCTGGTGGATAAATCGACGCCCCAGTCGGGCATGATCCTCGGCAACGGACGGGGTGACGGTTCGCCGGATGAACTGACATTTTACAACGCCAATAACGACACCAATTATCCGCACCCGAGCGCGCAAAACCTGGTCTCAGCATCCGATATCTATCAGACCACCAGCGTCACGCAAACCATTTCCTCATTGAAATTGTCCTATGAATTCGCACCCGGCACCTCGCTCACCTCCCATACGGGCTATATCGAGCGGCACTCAACCCAATACCTCGACTATGACGGCACTGCGGCTGCGTTGACCGAAAACACGCCCATTTTATTTCCATCGCGGGTGGCGTCGGAGGAATTGACCCTGCTGACGAGTCCGATCAAGCAACTCGACTTCATCGTCGGCGGCATTGCCTTGCGAGACGAATCGGGCGAGCCGTTGGTGTTCCGCTCGGCGGTATTCGGCGCGACCGATCCAGGTATCGCGCTTCCCGATCTGCAACAAACCACCAAGAGCTACGCACTGTACGCCCAAGTGCGCTATTTCTTGACCGATGCGCTGCACGTCGACCTGGGCGGGCGGGAAACACGCGACGACAAGTACATTGACTTCGGGCCGGAGAGCTTTAACGGAGCGGTGGTAGCACCTCATCTGAGCGACAGCGCATCTTGGAAAGCGTTCACCCCGCGTATCGCTGTTCACTACGATGCCACCAATGCGCTGGCGCTGTTCGCGAGCTTATCCAAAGGGTACAAGGCGGGCGGTTACAACGCGCTCTCGGCGCCCGAGAAATATAACCCCGAATATGTCACGACGGGCGAGATCGGGTTGAAATTCCAACAAGGCGGAACGAGTGCCAACGCCACCGTGTTTTACTCCCAGTACAAGGACATCCAGGAGAACATCTACCTGCCAAACGCAGCGGGGACGCCGTCCGCGGAGGTGACAAATTCCTCGCGCGCCAAAATATATGGCCTCGAGGCGGAGCTTGATCAACGCCTCACGGAGGCGGTGCGGCTGTTTGGCAACGCGACACTGCTTCATGCCCGCCTCACCGATGCATCCGGGGTCGATCCGACTTTCCCTGAACTGGGCGTGCAGAGCTTCGATTCTCACCGACTGCCGCGGGCGCCGAATATTCAAGCGGTACTGGGTACGGATGTGAAAATGCCGGTCGCGGAAAACCTGGCATTCATCGGCAACGCGAGCTATCGCTGGCAAAGCAAAATGTACTTTGACATATATAACGATGAGACCGCCTCACAAGGTGCATTCGGTGTCATGAATTTGCGCGCCGGTTTCGAGAATCTCAAAGGTGACTGGCAAGCGACGCTTTATGCCGACAACGCGCTCGATAAACGCTACTTCAGCAACAAGCTCAACTTAGAGCTGGCCACCAGTTCCACGTATGGAACCATCGGCGCTCCCCGGCTGTGGGGCGTGAATGTGAAGCACCTATTCTAAGGGAGAAGGCGACGGAACCGGATTGGAAGCCAGCGAGAGCGTAGCCCCTGAATCGATCAGCGAAGCTGGCTGTCCTTGCTGCCGCGGCGGTTGTAGCCGGCGCTTCGCACCGCTTCCCGGTCGCGGGAATCCTGACAGGGCAGGCACAGCCGCACGCCGGGAACCGCATCGCGACGCGCCTGTGGGATTTGCGTCCCGCACTCCGCACAATGCGTCAGACTCGGGCCTTGCGGGAGGCGGCTTTTCGCCAACTCGATCGCATCCTTGACGGTCGCGTCGATCTGTTCCTGCACCGCGCCTTCTTTTGCCCACCCTGTTGCCATGTCTCATCATTAGAGCCGCCGGAGCAAAATACAAGTGCCCGGGGCGCAATTCGCCGGTACGCATTGAACGCGTACCGGCGATCGCATTCTTTGTTCAGCCCAAAGTTACCGGAAAGAACAGCCGCGAGTCCCCGCGCTGGATCAACAGCGCGATCTGCTTGTCGTGTTCATTGACCAGCTTGCGCAGCTGCGCCACGGTTTGGACCGGAGTGCCATCGACCGACAACACCACATCGCCCGGCTGGATGCCCGCGTCGGCTGCGCGGCCCTGCGCATCTTCCACCAGTAGACCGCCTGGAACGCCGGCCTGTTGACGCTCCTCAGGGGTCAACGGACGCAGCGCCAAACCCAGTTTCGCCTGGGAAGAAGAACTGCCGCGGACATCGTTATCCGCCGTCATGGCCGCCGCGTTGCCGAGGGTCGCCGTCAGATCGAGGGTCTTGCCGTTGCGCCAAATTTCGATCGCCGCCTTTTCACCCGGCGTGGCCATGCCGACCTTCTGGGACAGCGAACCGGCATCGACGATCGGGGCGCCGTTGAATTTCAAAATCACATCGCCCACCTTGATGCCGGCTTGCGCGGCCGCGCTATCGGGAACGACTTTCGCCACGAGTGCACCGTTGGGTGAGCTCAATTTGAAGGAATCGGCCAGAGATTGATTCATCGCTTGGACTTCGACCCCCAAGCGCGAATGCTCGACTTTGCCGGTCTTCACGATCTGGTCTTTGATTTGTACCGCGACATTGATCGGGATGGCGAACGAGACGCCCTGAAAGCCGCCGGAATTGCTGTAGATCTGCGAATTGATGCCGACCACGGAACCGCTGGCATCAAACAGCGGGCCGCCGGAATTGCCGGGATTGACCGCCGCATCCGTTTGGATGAAAGGCACGTATCCGTCTCCCGGCAAGGAGCGCCCCTTGGCGCTGACGATGCCGGCCGTCGCGGTTTCTTCCAGACCGAACGGTTCGCCGATCGCGAGCACATAGTCGCCGACGCCCAACTTATCCGAATTACCGAGCGTCACGGTCGGAAGATTGTGCGCGTTGATCTTGAGAACCGCGATGTCGCTGGTCTTGTCGGCGCCCAGCACTTTCGCCTTGTATTCGCGGTGATCGGACAATTTCACCGTGACTTCCTTGGCGCCGTCGACGACGTGAGCATTGGTGAGCACGAGTCCGTCCGATGAAACCAGAAAACCCGAGCCCTGGGCGCGCTGCACGCCCTGCTGACGCGGCATTTGGAATCCTTTGAAGAACTGCGAGAACGGATTGTCATCGCCGTTCGGACCGCCGAAGAAGAACTGCTGCGGGCCGGCCGTGGTGATCGGACCTTCGGTGGTGATGCCGACGACAGCCGCCTCGTTGCGCGCGACGATCGCCCGATAATTCGGTGCGGTCATCATGGGAATGGGTTGTGATCCCGCTGATAGGTTTGACTCGCTGGTTGCCGCGGTTGTGACCGGGGTGGCGGGCTGCAGCACGCTATGGGCGGATATCCCGGTTGCGGTGCCGACAGCGAGCAGGCCGATTGCCGACCACGCCAGCGTGGAATTGCGAAGTTGCATGTGAGTTCCTCCAAAGTAAACGGTTGAGCGACCTTTCGCTCTGTGGGCAGGATCACATGCCTTCCTTAAGGCAGTCTTAAGAGCCGAGAGGAAAGCTCACGATGACCTGAAGGCCGCCGCCGGGCGCATCCGCGAGTTCAATGCGCGCGCCGTGACGCTCGGCAATGGCCTTGACGATGGCCAGCCCTAAGCCGGTGCCGTCTTCCGGTGCTGCAGCGCGGCGATAAAAGCGGTCGAAGATGCGCTCGCGATCCTGCGGCGCGATCCCCGGACCTGAGTCGCTGACCTCCAGAATTGCCTCGTGTCCGCCCGACCGGCACCGCACTTGAACCGTGCCGCCGCGCGGCGTGTAGCGCACGGCGTTGTCCACCAGATTGCGGGCCAAGGTGCGCAGCGCTTCGCGATTGCCCTGGATGGAAAGGCCCGGCGCCGCATCGAGGCCCAAATCGATGTTGCGGGCGAGCGCCAAATCGTGAGTATCTTTGATGCCCTCGGCCGCCGCGGCCGACAAGTCCACTGTTTCGAAGTCCATCAGGGCGTCTTGCGGTTCGTTGCGCGCCAAGGTCAGCAGCTGTTCGACCAGATGGATGGCGCGTTCGACCGCCGAACCCAAGCGCACCCGCGCTTGCACGCGCTCGGTCTCGTCCGGCGCGCGATCGAGCAATTGCAGCTGCAATCGCAGTGCCGTCAGCGGGGATCGCAGTTCGTGCGCCGCGTCAGAAATGAAGGCGCGCTGCGCCGAAAAACTCCGCTGCAGACGCTCCAAAAGACGATTCAGCTCGCTGACCAGCGGGGCAATTTCGCGCGGCAAGTTCTCGGTGCCGAGCGCCGCCAGCGAGCGTGCGTCGCGGCGCTGCACCTCGGCCGCGACGAAGCGCAACGGCGTGAGGCCGCGGCGCACAATCCACGCCACCGCGCCGATCATGATCGGCAGCAGCAGGATGAGCGGAATGACCACCCGTTCCGCGGCGGCTCGCGCCAAGGCTTCGCGCACCCGGACGGGCTGCGCGATTTGAATCACCCCATCCGCCGTTTGCAGCCCGTAGGCGCGCCAGGGTTGGCCGCGCAGGTTGAGATCGGCATAGCCCAACACCGTTTGATTGATCATGGGCAGCCCGGGACGCGAAACATAGGTGCGCGCGCCGAATACGTCCCAGATTTGCACCACGAAGTCGCTATCGCCTTGATCGTGGGGTACTTCGATTCGCGGCGCCAGGGAGATCTGGCCGCGCAGCGACAGCGCCATCTGCCGCAGCTGATAATCGAACAGCGTCGATGTCTCGCTCAATACGCGTCGATAAGTCACCCCGGCAGCGAGCAGTGAAATCAGCGCCACCAGAATGATCAAAGCGACCAGCAGACGCGCGCGGATCGAACTCATGCTTTGGGCACGAAATAACCCACGCCGCGCAGCGTGCGGATGGCGTCGCTTCCGAGCTTGCGCCGCAGGCCGTGAATATAAACCTCGATCGCGTTGCTGCCGATCGGCTCATCCCAGCCGTACAACCGATCCTCCAATTGCGCGCGCGACAGCACGGCTCCAGGCCGCTGCAGCAGCGCCTCGAGCACGGCAAATTCATGCGCCGAAACATTCACCGCGACGCCGCCGCGCTCCACGGTGCGCGCCAGCGGATCGAGGCGTAATTCGCCGTGCTGGATGCTCGGATCGCCGCGGCCCGCGGCGCGGCGCAGCACCGAGCGCATGCGGGCGGTGACTTCGTCGAGGTCAAACGGCTTGACGATGTAATCGTCCGCGCCCGCGTCCAGTCCGGCGATTCGATGCTGAATCTCATCGCGCGCCGTGAGAATGATGACGGGCGTGGCGTCGCCGCGCTTGCGCAGTTCGCGCAACACCTCGATGCCGTCGCGATGCGGCAGACCGAGATCGAGCAGCACCACATCGAAGGCCGTGGCTTGCAGCGCCGTGGCGGCGCTCTTGCCGTCGCGCATCCAATCAACGGCGAAGCCGCTTTGGCGGAGCGCCGTTTGCAGACCTTGAGCGATCATCGCGTCGTCCTCAACGATCAGCACACGCATACGGCTGCAGCGCGGCCGCCTATTTTGGAATCGTCAAGGTGTGGAAGAAGCGCGGCGCCGTCCTCAAGGTGACGCTCGCAGGGCGCGGGCAGGGCATGCCGGCCAAACTGAAGCGCACGGTCTTGCTGAAGTCCTGTTGTGCGGTGTCCTGGTACTGATCGTCCAGCACTTCCGCGGTGGCGCCCGGCAGGCCGCCGGCCTGATTCGCCAGGCACGGTCCCCATTTGAGCGAGAAATTGTGGTTGGGGTTGCTGCCGCGATAGAGCATCGTCACCACCAGCCGATCCGTCCGCTTGCTATAGTGGATGTCGGCGAAATTGTCCGCGCCGGCGGCCAGCGGCAGCAGCATCGCGCCAACCGCGAAGCTCAGCCAATACGGCGAATGCCATGGTCGGTTCATGGGTCCTCTCGCAAGTAAGGCGAGAATAGCGCATTTGGGCGGCGGTAGAAGCCTAGATTGGCGCCGGCAAACCGCTACGCCCGGCTCGCCGTGCGCACGCTGCGGCGCCCGGCGGCGCTCACCTGCCCGAATCGCCGTTCGCGCTTGCCGTATTCATCGAGGGCGTGCGCAAAAGCGGCGGCATCGAAGTCCGGCCAAAAGCATTCGACGAAATGCAGTTCGGCGTAGGCGCATTCCCACAATAAAAAGTCGCTCAGGCGCTTCTCTCCGCCGGTGCGGATGAGAAGATCGACGTCCGGCGCTTCGATGCTGTGATCGACGTCCGCAAGATGCTCGAGGAAGCGCGCCCGGTCCGCGCCGCGCTCCGCCGCCATGCGCCGGCAGCTCTCCAGCAGCGAATGCTGCGAGGAATAGTCGACGGCAATGCGCAAGCGCATGCCGCTGCAATGCGCGGTTGTCCGCTCGCTGTGTTCGATGGTGCGCAGCACCTCTGGTCCCAGCCGGTCGCGTCGTCCGATCACGTTGATGCGAATCGACTGCTCCAGGCAGCGAGGGGTCTGCGTCAGCAGATAGCGGCGCAGCAGCGCGAACAGGGCGCCGACCTCGGCTTGTGGCCGGCGCCAATTGTCGGCGGAAAAAGCATAGAGACTGAGCGTCGCGATGCCGTGCCGGGCGGCCGCTTCGACCACCGTGTCCACGGTTTTGGCGCCGGCGCGGTGCCCGGCGGTGCGCGGCAGTCCGCGCTGCGACGCCCAGCGTCCGTTGCCGTCCATGATGATTGCTACGTGCATGAGTGGCTTTGTATCACAAAGTTTGGCGGCGAAAAAAATTCATGGGCGGCGGGTTGCCTTGATCACCGCTTCGACGTGATCGAGGTATCGATTCAAGGCGTTCTTGCCGAGGGCCGTCAGCCGATAGACGGTCCGAGGCCGGCGTTTTTCGAAGGATTTCGTGCAGCTGAGGTACTTGGCCTCTTCCAGCTTGCGCGCGTGGGCGCTGAGGTTCCCGTCGCTGACATCGAACAAGGACTTGAGCTCGTTGAAGGTCAGCTCTTCGCGCACCGCCAGCGCGCTCATGATCCCCAGTCGGACACGTTCGTACACCAGCCGGTCGAAAGTCGCGTCATGATCGGCGCTTGGCGCGGGAACCGCCGCGAGCTTCACGCGCTTCTGTGCGGCTTGCGGCGCAGAGCGGGTATTAGGCCTTGCCGGCACGTCCGCTCCGTCCGATCAGCAAGCCAAAGAGAATGTGCAGTCCGCCAAAGCCCGCGCCCAGCATCAACAGCTGCAGAGCGTCGGGCAGCAGGAACGCCGCCAGGCCAAAAAGCACGAACAGCATGCCGAGCGCCGCGATGATTCTGGTCGTTGCGGCGCTCGCCGTCAGCAGCGCGCATCCGTACAGAAGCAGCCAGGTGCCGGGAATGGCATGCTGATTGCCGCCGAACCAGTGCACCGCGGTCAAGACCAGGCCCGCACCGAGCGACGGCGTCAGGCAAAGTGCGAATTTGAGCAGCGGAGTACCGTGCAGCCGCAATTCGCGCAGCGATGACTCCCGTACGATCAGCGTGCTGCCCAACACGGCACCCAGCAGCGCGGCGCTCAACCAGATCGTCACCCAGTATTTGCGCAAGTCGGGCGCGAGACACAGCGCCGCGGCCAGCAGCGCGATCGCCCCCAAGACCAGACCGGCGGAGCCGGGAACCGCCAACAACGCCGCCCCCTCCATCGAGGATCGAATGTAGCGCAGCGTTGCCGCGGCGTGCGAATCGAGACGAACGGTGTTGCCCACGGCGCGACACTAACGGCATGGCCGTGCATCGTCAAGTACTTTGCTATGTAAAGTTAACAGAATACGGCGCTACGTGCCGGCTCATGTCCATATCCTGGCGGCGTTTACGATCTAGCTGGCAACGACGCCGTTTGGCGCAGGGAGCACGCATGATAAAAATTCGGTCTTGGGAATGCGCCGCAGCACTGCTGTTCGCGGCTTGTACGGCAAGCGCCGACGGCGGCATGCCGCCTGCGGACCGTTCGGCCATCTACGCCAATCCGACCGGCGCGCTGCAACTGATCAACGCCAACGGTCCCACCAATACCCATGGGGCGTTTTTCCAAAGTCTCGGCACCAACGGCCGTTCCTGTTCGACCTGTCATGTCGCGGATCAGGCGATGAGCATGTCGCCGCCGCAAATCCGGCAGCGCTTTGCGCAAACGCATGGTCGGGATCCGTTGTTCGCCGCAATCGACGGGGCAAATTGCCCGACCGGCAACAACTCGAGCGCCGCGGCGCACAGTTTGTTGTTATCGCACGGGCTGATCCGCATCCCGCTGACGGTGCCGGCCAATGCCCAGTTCACGGTGACCGTGGTGCACGATCCTTACGGTTGCGCGCTGGTGGCCAACCCGGACGGGACCCTGACACTCTCCACCTACCGCCGGCCGTTGCCGACCGCCAACCTGGGATTCTTGAGCGCGGTGATGTTCGACGGCCGCGAATCGCCGGCGGGCGCGGCCACCGCGCTCGGCACTCTCAGCACATTCCCGGCCAATCTCAACAAGGATCTCACGCAGCAGGCGATCAATGCGACTTTGACCCACGCCCAGGCCTCGGCACCGCCCACCAGCCAGCAACTCATGGACATCGTGAGCTTCGAAATGGGATTGTTCACGGCCCAAATTTACGACCGCTCCGCCGGCGATCTGCACGCCCACGGTGCGCTCGGCGGCGCGCGAAGCCTGCTCGGGGAGCAACCGGGCTATTACCCGGGCATCAATGACGTGCTGGGGGCGGATCCCTTGGGCATCGCGTTCGACAACACCAGCATGACGCTGTTCGCGGCGTGGGAAAATGGCGGCAATCCCGAGAACACGGCGGACGGCTACGAGCGCCGCGAGGCGCGCAGCGACATTGCCGCGGGAGAGGTGCTTTTCAACAGCGCGCCGTTGACGATCAGCGCGGTGCGCGGCCTCAATGACAACGCGGCGCTGGGCAATCCGGTTTCATTCCAGGGCACGTGCACCAGCTGCCACGACACGCCCAACGTCGGCGATCATTCGTTGCCGCTGCCGCTGGACATCGGCACCGGACATGCCGCGCTTGCGGGATTCGAGACCGATGTGAACATCCAACGCGCCATCGCGCAGCTCGACGCACCTGATCTACCCATATTCTTGGTGAGCGGCTGCAAAACGCCCTTCAGCGCCGGACAACCGGTTTCCTTCTACACCACCGACTTGGGCAAAGGCATTCTCACCGGGCTTTGCGGCGATCTGAATCGCATCAAGGGTCCCATCTTGCGCGGCTTGGCGGGACGGGCGCCTTACTTTCACAATGGCGCGGCCGCGACGCTGCTGCAGGCGGTGAATTTCTACAACCAACGCTTCTCGATGAATTTGAGCGAGAAGCAAAAGCACCAGCTGGCCGCGTTCCTGGATTCTCTGTAGAAGCTCCATGACCTCACGTATCATCCGGTACGTGAGGTCATAACGGGGGAATGCCATGACGAGAACCAAAACGGGCTTGGCCGCGTGGTGGGCCATCGCCGCATTCGCGGTTGCGCAGGCCGCCGCGGCTGCGGACGTGACGGGTACGTGGATCATGAATGTCCAAACGAGCGCGGGCAGTGGTTCGCCGACCTTCGTTCTGGTGCAAAAAGGCGACGCACTGTCGGGCACCTATAAAGGCCTGCTGGGCCAGGCGCAAGTGACCGGTTCGGTCAAGGGCGATGAGGTGACGATCGAATATCAGGTCGATGGTCCAGCCGGCAGCCTCGCGGTGAAGTATTCAGGCAAGACCGACGGCAAAACCATGACCGGCAAAGTGTCGCTCGGGCAGTTGGGCGATGGCACCTTCACCGGCACCAAGCAGTAGCTCTTACTCTATATATCCGGACGCATTGAGGGGAAGCGGCTCCCCTTAAGTTCAATTCGCGGACGCTGCAGCGCCTCCGATTGGCGACAGTGCGGCGCGCCCGGCCGCCTTGGATGCGAATTCGCGCGTTTCTCGACGCTTTGCTGTGCGAAGCAGTTCTCATCTTGACTGTTTGCCCCAATCCCAACGGCCACTCCGGGGATGTCCCTACATCCAAATGTGACCCAGGGCATGTCGGAAACCCCTGATTTCCCGGAACCTTATTGTGTTAAGCAAAACACCGGACATTCGTGGTGCACGAATGTGATCGCAGCGCAGCATGGCTGTTTATTTGGCGATCGCGATATGGGACTATAACGATGCCGAAAAGTCTGAGAATACAGGAAGTTGCCACGCCGGAAGCGCCGGAACGGCCTGTGCTTTCGCCGCTGAAGAAATCAAAACTCTCGGTGCTCTTGATTACCGAGGACGATGCCTTATGGCCGCAGATCGGGGCCGATCTCGGCGGCAATTTGGTTCTCAAGCAGCTCGATTCCATCGATGAGCTGATCAAATCCACGCCCGCATCGCAAGCGGCGATCGTGCTGTGGGATGCGCGCAATCATCCCGAACCCGCCGCAGTGCTGTCGCGGCTGAATCTGCATTCCTCGCGCTTCGCCGTCGTTGCGCTGGACGACGCGCACAGCGCCGCCGCCTGGACGCTTCCCATTCAACATCGCCAGGTCGTTGCCCACGTCGGCTTGCCGATCGCCGCCAGCGAGCTGTCCAATGCCCTCGAGGCGGCGCGCGAAGAAGTGAATTCGCGTGTGGCGCTGCTGGGCGACGGCTCCGTGCCGCTCGCACCCGATCCCGCACCGAAAAAGCCCTGGCTGGTGCCGGTGGTGATAGGCGGCGTGCTGGTCGCCGCCGTCGGCGCCTATTTGTTGTCCCGCGGCGGTTCGACGCAGGTCAAGCCCGCCGTCGCCACCGCGAGCGCGCCGACCCAAGGCTCCGCGGCTCCTGCCGCGGCGGCGCCCGCTGCCGCGGTGAGATCGCCGGCCGACGCGGATGAGAAGGCGGATGCGCTGATGGAGAAGGCCGAGCAAGCCATGCAGGATCGGCACTTCATCGATCCCGCGGCCGGCAGCGCGCTATCTCTGTATCGCGAAGTGCTGGTGCTCAAGCCCGACAGCGGCGAAGCGCGCCAAGGGCTGCAACGCTTGTCGGAAATATTGATTGCGCGCGTGCAGTCGGCGCTCGACGAGCGAAAATTCGACGTCGCATTGCAATTTCTGGAGACGGCGCGAAGCATCGACGCGAACGACAAGCGTCTCGCCGCACTCGATACGAAGATCGCGAACCTGCGGGCCGAGCTCGGTCCGGCGCAAATTCTCGCGGCGCTCAACGCGCAAAATTTCGACCGCGCCGCCCAGCTGATCGATGAAGCGGCGCGCACCAAGGCATTGCCGGCGGCAAAACTCGCGCAATTGCGCGATGAAGTGCATCGGCGGCGCGATGAGTTCGAGGTGGCGCGTCTGCTCAAGCTGGCGGACACGCGCCTGCAGCAGGATCGGGTCATCGAACCGCGCAACGATAGCGCGGTGTACTACCTCGATCAGGCCAAGCAAGCGGGAGCCGCCGGGGCCGCCTTGCAGGGAGCGACGCAGGAAATGCTGAAGCGGTTGACGCAGATGGGACACGCGGCCATACAGCAGCGCAATTTCAGCGATGCCGATCGAATCGTTGCCGAGTTGCACGGCATCGGCGCGCCGCAGGCCGCCATCAATGCTCTGCAGCGCGATCTCAATTCGGCGCGCACTCAGCAAACCCCGCAAAAGCCCGAACAGCCGCAGTACCTGGAGCTCGCGCAGTCGCGCCTGGCGCAGGGCAAATTGACCGATCCCGACAATGACAGCGCGCTGTTCTACGTGGCTCAGCTGCGCGCCGCAGATCCGAAGAACACCGCACTGGCGCCGATCAGCGCGGCCTTGCAGTCGCAAATCCTGGATCGCGCCCGTGCATCGCTTGATGCCGGCGACGTCGACAAGGCCGAAGCGTTGCTGCAAAAGGCCGCCGGTCTCGGCACCGCGCCGGATCTTGACGCGATCAACGACAAGATTCGCCAACGGCGGGCGGGCGGCGAGATGCTGCAAATGCCCGAGCAATCCCTGACGCGCGCCAACAAGCTCGACGTCCAGTATCCGTCGCGGGCTCTGCTCAGCAACACCGAGGGCTGGGTGGAGCTTTCCTACACCGTCGGCCCCGACGGCAAGGTCTCCAACATCAAGGTAATGAACGCGAACCCGCCGCGGACCTTCGAGTCTTCGGCGACCAGCGCGGTCAGCCACCTGCGCTACCAGCCGGTCATCAAGGGCGGCAAAGCGATTGCCGTCGGCACGCAGGTGCGAATTGTCTATCGCGTTCCCAAATAGGCGATGCGATGAATAGCCAAACCGCCGTCACCACGTCCACCACGATCACAACCACGGCGCTGGTTGCGCCGTCGCCCGGCGAACGCATTCGCGGCACGGTTCTTTGCCTGATCGTGCACGATGAATTGGAATTGCGCTTGAGGCTGGCGGGTCTGGTGCGCCGCGCGATGCCTAAAATCGACGCGGATACCGTGACGCGCGCGGGTTTCGATGCGATTTCGATCGAACGCCTGCGGGCGTATGTGGCGGTGATGTTCATCATCGAATTCAGCCCGCCCGAGGCGGCCGCGGCTTCGCTGGCCTCCCTCAAGCGCCTGCACGAGCAGGCACCGCATCTGCCGATATTCGTGTTCGCCCGCGGCGGCAATGAGCGCAGCGCCGCACGCGCGATGAAGCTGGGTGCGAGCGACTATTGGCCCATTCATTCCGTGATCGTGGGCGAGCTGTGCAGCGCCTTGCAGCCGCTGATCGAGCCGCCGGCGACGGCCGGCGCGACGGGCGCCGCGGCGGACCGGTGGCGGCAGCCGGAAGTGGCCGGCTACACCATGATGAAGAAAATCGCGCAGTCGAGCGCGGCCAGCGTCTACCTTGCGCGCAACGATGAATTTCCGCAGCCGGTCGCCTTGAAGATCGAGGCGATCACGGGACAGCATGTGGTTTCCGAGGCGGATCGGCAGCGCTTCAGCAAGGAATGCGAGATCCTCTCCAAGCTGAATCACCGCTCCATTGCCAATGTGCTCGATTTCGGCACCACCGATGACTATCTCTATCTGGCGCTCGAGTACTTTCCGTGCGGCAGCTTGCGCGAGCGGCTGAAGCATCCCGTGAGCGAGGCGGACGCGGTCAACTACGCGCATCAGATCGGCGAGGCGCTGCAAATCGTGCATGCCGCACGGGTCGTGCATCGCGACTTGAAGCCTTCCAATCTGATGCTCACCAATGAAAATCGGCTGGTGCTCATCGACTTCGGCTCGGCCCGCACCCAGTTCGCGCCAAGCGACTTGAGCAAGTCGGGCGATTGCACCGGAACTCCCTATTATGTGTGCCCTGAGCAGATCGAGAACCGCGATCCGGACGCGCGCGGCGATCTTTACAGCCTCGGAATCGTCTTCTTCGAAATGCTTACCGGTGCGCTGCCCTTCACCGGCAAGACGCTCGCGGACATCCTTGCCGCCCACCGTTCGGCGCCGCTGCCGCGGCTGCCGGAACATCTGGCGGCATACCAGCCGACCATCGAGCGCTTATTGGCCAAGGACCCGAAGGATCGGTACGCCTCGGCGGCGGAATTTCTCGATGCGCTGGATGCGTTGCGCGCGGAAATCATGGCCCGGAAACCCAGCAAACCACAGCGGAGCGCTTGATTCATGAACCCTCGTATCGCCAAAGCCCTATTGCCGCGACTTTCCCCCGCCGGCCTTATGGTGTTGGTCATCGTTCTCGCCTTCAGCTTCGTGGCAATCGTGCTGATTCCGGGTCTGGAGCTCGCGAGCGAATTGGCCGATACCAGCGTCGCGCTGAAATTCGCCGGGCAGCAACAGCGAAATCCGGCGCTCATCCGCGCCTCTCTCGAGACGATGCATGACCGCCTGACCACCCGGGGATACATCCAAGAATCGCTGGACCAGCTGCGCGATGCCAGCGCGAAGCTCGATGCGGGCCTCAAGGAAATGAATGCGCCGCGGCCGGCCAGCTGGTTTGCGCTCTCCGGCGACACCACCGCCAAGGGCGAACCGATTTCCGGCAAGCATGCCGCACCGCTGCACGACCTGTGGGGCGCGCTGCAGGAAACGCTGCAACCGCTGCTGAAGTTCTCAGGCGTTCCTTATCAGGACAACGAGACCACCGGCACGGCCCTCAACGAGGGCGGCCGGCAACTGGAACGGGATGTCACCACCGCGCTGCGCGTGGGCAGACATACGATTCCGCAGCTCGATGCGGAGCTGGCCGCGATCGTCACGGATCTTCAGACGCGCAACGCGCGCTCGGCCACCGAGCTGCGGCTCGTCATGTTGACCGGCCTGCTCATCGCCATTGTTCTCGGCATGCTCGTCGCAACGCTGTTGGTGGCGCGCCAGCGCCAGGAAGCTTCGCTGCGCGAGGCGCGCCAACAGACCGCGGACATATTGCGCACCGTCAAGGACGGCTTGTTTTTGCTCGATGAGCACCTGGTGATCGGAGCTTCGTACTCCAGTGCGCTCGAAGCGCTTTTCCAGCGCAAGGATTTCGCGGGCCTGCCGTTCGAGAGCTTGCTGAAGAATATCGTTTCCGAAAAGACCCTGGCGACCGCGCTGAAGTTCGTGGCGGTGCTCTGGTCGGAGCGCACCAAGGAAAATCTGGTCAAGACCATCAATCCGCTGGGCGAGGTCGAGGTCAATTTCGACGGCGGCCCGGGCAAGACCTCCACGCGCTACCTGCAGTTCGAATTCCACCGGGTGCGCGTGGACGGCAAAATCCGCCACGTGCTGGTGGCGGTCTCGGACGTCAGCGCTCGCGTGGATCTGGCGCGGGAATTGCAGTCCTCGCAAAATCAGGCGCAGGCCCAGGTGGACACCTTGTTGGGCATTTTGCACGTCGATCCGGCGCAGCTCGCCGCATTCTTGAGCGATTCCAATGCGGCGATGAAAATGATCAATGCGGTGCTGCGCGAGCCCGCCCGCGAAGAGAGCGCCTTCCGCAAGAAACTCGACACCTTGTTCCGGCAGGTGCACTCGGTCAAGGGTGAAGCCGCGGCCCTGGGGCTGTCCTCCATCGAGAGCCGCGCGCATTCCTTCGAGGATGACCTGAAAGGCCTGCGGGAGAAATCGGATCTGTCCGGCAATGATTTTCTGCCGTTGGTCATCAAATTGGACGACTTGCTCACGCATCTGCAGTCGGTCGGGGACCTGGTGTCGCGGCTCGCGCGTCTGCACGTTGCCGCCACCGGCAGCAGCGAGCCGGCATCCCACACGGCCACCGCCGTGATCGAGAGCGCGAGCCATGAAGCGGCCGCCAAAGCCGACGGCAGCGTGACGGGCATGTTGCAGCAGCTCACGCAGCGGGTGGCGGGCGAAAATCACAAGGAAGCGGTATTGCAATGCATGGGATTCGACACGGTGCCGGATGAGTACCGCCGCATCGTCAAGGATATCGCGGTGCAGGCGGTGCGAAATTCCATCGTGCACGGCCTCGAACCCGCCGCGGATCGCGTCAACACCGGCAAGCCGACCCAGGGCCAGCTCAAGCTCATATTCCAGGAACTGGGCGACGCGGGCTACAAGCTCATCGCCGAAGACGACGGCCAGGGCCTGTCGACCGAAAAGATCAAGCAGACCGCGCTCAAGAAGGGCTTCATCACGGCGGAAAAGGCCGCGACCCTGGATGCCAAGCAAATCTTCTCCCTGCTGTTCCAACCAGGATTCTCCACGGTCGAAACCGCCACCAAGGATGCGGGCCGCGGGGTGGGCATGAATCTGATGGCCGGCCTCATGCAGCAGATCGGCGGTAAAGTCTCCGTGGCCACGGTGCCGGGCAAGTTTACGCGCCTTACGCTGAGCCTGCCCCCGGTCAAACGCGCGGGGAATACGGAAGCGGCGTGATGGACAGTGCGGTTGTTCCGAAAGCTACGCTCAAGCTGATGATCGTCGATGATTCCAATATCATCCGGCGGCGCATCGAGCGTTCGCAGCAAATAGCGCGCCTGGAGGTGGTCGGCGCCGCGAGCAACGGCCGCGCCGCCGTGGAGATGTTCCGGCGCACGCAGCCCGATGTGGTGACCATGGATCTGACCATGCCGGAAATGGACGGTATCGAGTGCGTCGAGGAGCTGGTCGCGATCAATTCCAACGTGCTCATCTTGGTGGTATCCGCGCTCGCCGACAAGGCCACCGCGGTCGAAGCGATTGAAAAAGGCGCGAACGGATTCTTGTGCAAGCCATTCACCGATCGGCAGCTCAACGATGCGTTGGAAGAGCTGCTGTCGGAGTCTTGAGATGTTCAAGGAAGCAGAAATCCGCACTTTCATCGAGGGAACGACCAACTATTTCGAAACCTCGGCGCAGCAATCGGCAACCGTCGGTTCGCCCTACCTCGTGACCGACGGCAAACCCGGCGCGTATGAGTACACCGGCGTCATCGGCATCTCCGGCGCCCGCAAGGGAATCGTATATTTCACCGCGCCCCGCGGCATGCTCACGGTGTTGCTGATGCGCATGCAGGAAACCGATACCAGCGACGAGAACATCAAGGACCTGGTGGGGGAAGTCGCCAATACGATCTCCGGAAACGCGCGCCGCGACTTCGGCAAGAACTTCAACATCTCCGTGCCGGTCATCATCGCGCACGATTTGGAAAAGATTAAGACGCCCTTCGCGCGATCTTTCGTGATTCCCATAAATTGGCGCACGCACTCCGCCAAGCTGGTGGTCTGCCTCGAATAGCGCGCGCCGGCGCGGCGGCCTTATTTGCCGTCGACCGAAAACGCCAACAGAACGTTGACCCCGTTGCTGCCGGTTCGTGCCGCCCCATTGAACCCGGACATGGTGTACACCATGCCGCCCGCAATGGTGGGTCCCATGCCGTCGATTCCGCCGCCGGGCTGCGCCGGGTTGCCGTTGACGGTGTCGTAGGTTTGCGCGGTGGTGCTGAATTCCCACACGATCTTTCCGCTCGCCGCATCGTAGGCGCGAAACCATCCGTCCAAGGTTCCGGAGAAGACGATGCCCGGCATGACCGCGGGCGCGGCGGACTGAGCGCGCACGCACACGCCCTTCGTGTAGTCCTTCGAGCGGTCGCCCGCGTAGTGGCAGGGCGCTTTGGGTGCGGGGGTGTTCCAGGCAATTTTGCCCGTAAACGGCTCGAGCGCGAACAATCCCGGCTTGCCCGCCACGGCGTTTTCCGGCGCCGGCGACGGCGCGCCGGCCGCAGCGGCGATTTCATTGAAGATCCCGCCGATGTCCGAATTGGGCACGAACACGTACTTGTCGTCCGCCCCGATTCCCCATTCGATGCCACCCAGCGGCGAACCTGCGCCGACCGCGGTTTTCCACAATGTTCGCCCGGTGTCCGGATCGACCCCGTAGACGATGCCCGACTTTTGCCCCGCGACCAAGATTTGCTTGGCACCGTGCTTGAACAAGATCGGCGTCGCGCCGAAATCGAAGTCCGGACCGGTGGGCGCCGGGCAGTTGGCGACCTTGACCGGTCCGCTGCAACCCACGATGAAGTTGTCGTTGGTGGTGACTTGATTTCTCCAGCGTACCTTGCCGGTCTTCATCTCCACCGCGACGATGGCATCGTCGCCATCGGTGGGCGCATCGGTGTAGCTGTCGCCCGTGACCACATAGACCAAGCCGCGCTTCGCATCAACCGTCGGTGAAGCCCAGACCGGCGCGCCCGCGGGACCCTGCATTTGAATGCCGTTGGCATTCTTGCGCGTCGGCCGCAGCGGCTCGGTGATCATGTAGGTCTGCCATTGCTTGCGGCCGGTCTTGAGATCAAGCGCCGCCAGGCTGCCGCGGAACGTGCAGCAGGAATAATTCGGCTGCATGGCCACCACTTCTTCGCCGGAGGACAGCGGCACGAACAGTTGACCGCCAGAGACCACCGGCGTACCGGTGATATTCGAGGCCATGTGGCTGTCGAGCGATTCGCTGCGCCAGATTTCCTTGCCGCTCTGGGCGTCGAACGCCCGCACCACGCGCTGGCCGGCGCCGATGAAGGTGGCCCAGCCGCTCGGCGAGATCGAGGAGCGCACCACCATCGGCGTGGTGCGCGAGGAGGCATCCTCGACGGCCCAGTGCACGCATCCGCTCTTCGCATCCAATGCGTAGAATTTGCCGCCGCGATTGGTGACGAAGAGCCAGTCGCCGACGACCACGGGCTGGCCGCCGCCGGGCATGGAAAAAGCCCATTTCAACTTCAGATTCGGCACGTCGGCCGCGCGCAAGCCGGGATGCGGCTGAAACCGGGTGGAATTTTCATCCGGTCCGAGCGCCGGCCAATCGGAGGCGCTCGCCTTGATCGGGCCATTGGCGGCACACATCCGATCGCTGCCGGCGGAGCCCAGCTGCTGCCCGGGCGCGAGGAACAGGGCAACTGCGGCGATCTCGGGCCGCGACAATCCCTTGGCCATGGGCGCCATCACCCCGGTGGTGAGCGCCGTCACGATGTCCGCGGGGGTGCGAAATGCCAACTCCGCGCGGGTGGGCGCGCGTTCCACCGCCGGTTCATGACAGCTCTTGCAATGCGCGTTGAACACAGCCTCGCCGCTCGGGCGTTGCGCCGCGTCTTGAGCGAGCGCAAGTGCGCTGAAGCCCAAGATGGCCATCGCGGCGCCGGCGCCCAAGCAGATCCGATTGTTGTTCATGGACCAAAACCCCCAGACCTGAATCTCATCATGAAAATCCGATCCATCGTCCGGCCATGGCGACCATCAGCCATGCAGCGATGGTCAGCACGGTCACGCCGCGCAATCTCAGGCCGGAGGCGCCGCGCTTCACGAGAGGATTGAATGCGAAATAGGTAACCAGCAATGCAATGCCCAGCGAGGTCATTTTTACCCAGAAAGCCTCGCGTCCGTAAAGCTTCACCGGCTCGGAGATTCCCAACAGCACGCCGCTGACGAGCAGCGCGATGAGGGCGCCGTTCAAGTAGCGATGGGCGCTCTTGTAAATCTCCGCCACCGAAGTCGGCAATCCCCAGCCGAATATCGACAGCGACATGACGAGGATGGCCCCCCCGAGCAACGCCAACGCCAGCAAGTGGGCCGACTCGATCGCAGGGAACAGCCAGGTGGATTCGCGAATGGCTTGGCCGAGCGCGGAGGCTTCGATGTTTTGCGCGGTCTGGTACAGAGGCACGGCTTAACCCGGGTCCAGAGGGCAGCCGGTGAGCTCGGCCATGGTGGGCGAGGTGATGCTGTCGCAGTCGAACCAGTTATAGGCGATCAGGCGGCCAAAAACGATGACGCTTGCCCACGCGCTCAAGGAAATGAGCGCGCAGATCTTGGATTTTCGGGGCACCGGCCCTAAGTCCCAGGCCGCCTTGTCGCGCTCCACTTTGAAGGTGAAAACGGCGATGTTGACGGCGGCGATCAGAATCATCAGGCATTTCAGCCTGAACCAGATGCTGTGATAGGTACGCACCGGAATCGCGAGAAACAACATCGACCCGGTGATCACCAAAAGCGCGAAGCCGGCTATCGTCCAGGGCAGGATTCTCGAGAGCATCTGCGAGACGGGCACCTTAGTATAGGAAATGCCTAACAGCCGAAAGTCCACCATCGCGATGGTGCCGACGAATAACATAATGGATAAGACGTGCGTCGACTCGGTAATCGCATACATATACAGCGATTCGTGCAGTGCGATGCTCCAAGGCGTATCGGCCAGTTTGGTGACGAGTCCCTCGAGCATCGATTCCCCGCTTGTTATATATCAGCCAGGCTTGCCCCTTTTGTCGAAGCCGGAACATCCGGGGCGCAACGGAAATTGTATTGCAATAGCAGCTACGTAAAGCGATTATAAGCGGTGATTATACGGGCCCTTTGCGCGCCGTCCAGCAATGCTCGGCGTCGAAAGCATGATTAGACCTAAGGAGATCTCGAATGAAAGTACGCACCGATAAGGCTGCGCAAATTGCAATCGCCTTGATCGCCGCGGCCGCCATCGGTGCGCCGGCCTTGGCGCATCATGCATTTCAGGCCGAGTTCGACGGCAACCAACCCATCATGCTTCACGGCAAAGTGACCAAGGTCGAATGGATCAATCCGCACACCTGGGTGCACATGATCGTCGTGACCGACGGTGTATCGCAAGAATGGATGGTCGAGGCGGGCACACCCAACACGCTGCTGCGCGAGGGCCTGACGCGCGATTCGCTGAAGCCGGGCGAGGAAATCATCGTACGCGGCTACCGTGCCAAGGACGCGCGCTGCCGCCCGGCCTGCAAGGCCAACGGCCGCGATGTCACCTTCACCGACGGGCGCAAGGTATTCATGGGTTCGAGCGGCACGGGCGCGCCCAAAGACGGCGCGGACCCGAACGAAAAATAATCAACGAGGGGGCGTTCTGAACAAGAAGACAAAAGTTTGGGCTCTGGCGGTTCTAACCGGCTCGGTGGCGGCACTGACTCAGAGCAACGCGGCGCCGACGGCGGCCGCGCACAAAGCACCCGCCGGCGGCGCGATCGAGCGTGTCGGCGGACACCCCAATTTCAGCGGCGTCTGGTCGGTCATGAACACGGCCAACTGGAACATCGAGCCGCATCTCGCGAGCGCCGCGCTGGAGCTGCGCCCAGGACCGGTGGTTCCGGTGCCGGCCAAGGCGGTCGTGGCGCTCGGCGCCGTGGGATCCGTGCCCGCGGGCATGGGCGTGGTCGTGGGGGGCGCAATTCCGTACACGCCAGAGGCGCTGGCCCAAAGGCAGGAGAATCAAAAGCACTATCTGGAGCGCGATCCAGAGGTGAAGTGCGACCTGCCCGGCGTGCCGCGCGCCAACTACATGCCTTTTCCCTTCCAGATCGTGCAATCCGCGAAGACCTTGCTGATCTCGTACGAGTACGACGGCGCGGTGCGAGACGTTCTCTTCAATGACCCGGGTCCGCCGCCGATCGACAGTTGGATGGGTCAGTCGGTCGGGAAATGGGACGGCGATACCTTGGTGATCACGGTGACGGGACAAAACGACAGCACCTGGTTCGACCGCGCGGGAAACTTTCATTCCGGCGACATGAAGGTGGTCGAGCGCTGGACGTTGATGAATGAGAACACCATTCGCTATGAGGCCGAGATCACCGATCCGGCCACCTTCACCAGGCCCTGGAAAATGAGCATGCTCATGTACCGCCGTCTCGGCGAGGATGCGCGGCTGCAGCAGTTCAAATGCGTCGAGTTCGTGGAAGAACTAATGTATGGCGACTTGCGTAAGGAGCCCTTGAAATGAGCACGAAGAAGTCGACGGCTGTGCTTCTGGGCGCGGCGATTGCGGCACTGGCGGTTGCGGCGGGCGTCGCCGCGGCGGATGGCGCGTACAAGGCCCCGCTCAACGCGTATGGCCAGCCCGATCTCGAGGGAACGTGGACCAATGCGACCCTCACCACGCTCGAGCGGCCGAAAGAATACGGCACCCGCAAAGTGATGACCGCCGAAGAGGTCAAAAAGATCGAGGGCGACGATGCCAAAATGTATGCGGCCGACGCCGCGCCGCGCGATCCCAGCGTAAAGACCACGGATCTGCCGCACGAATGCGGCAAGGGTTTCAGCGGCGCGGGCTGCGGCTACAACGCAGCATGGATCGATCCGGGCAACAGCATCATGCGGGTTAACGGCGAGCCGCGAACCTCATTCATCACCGATCCTGCGGACGGGCGCCTGCCGCCCTACAAGCCGGGCGTCACCGTTCCCAACATGTATATGCGGCCGCACTATGGCGAGAACCCGGAGAATCAGACGCTGGCGGAACGGTGTCTCACCTCCTTCGGCTACAGCGCGGGTCCGGTGATGCTGCCGCTGCTCTACAACAATAATTATGAAATCGCGCAGAGCAAGGACACGGCCGCCATCGTGGTCGAGATGGTGCACGACGTGCGCATGATTCGCATCGGCGGCAAGCACCGCACCGACGGCGAACGGCCGTGGATGGGCGATTCCATCGGTTGGTACGAGGGCCCGACCCTCGTGGTGGAAACCACCAACTTCCCCGAGGCGACGGCATTGCGCGGTGCATGGAAGGAACTGAAGGTCACCGAACGTTTCACGCGCGTCGCGCCGAATCGCATTCTCTATCAATTCAAGGTCGACGATCCCTCCGTGTGGGATCGGCCGTGGAGCGGTGAATACGAATTTACGCCGTCGAAAGGGCGGATTTTCGAATATGCCTGCCACGAAGGAAACTATGCGCTGGAGGGAATTCTTTCCGGGGCCCGGGCGGAAGAGGCGGCCGCCGCGGAAAAAGCCAAGGCAGCGGCGGCCAACAAGACGGCTGCGGCTACGCCGGCGTCCGGCGGCACGAAAAAGCAGTAGCCTTCGACGCCGCGAATTGAAAGTGGCGCGCCCGCAATGCGCGGCATTTTTTCAGGACTGATGGCGGGTGCTGACGATGGGGTGCGAGCTGGACAAGCCGCCGTCGACGGCAATGGCTTGACCGTTGACATACGAGGCGGCATCGGAGGCTAGAAACAAGGCGGTCTGAGCAATTTCACGCGGCAGGCCGTAGCGCTGCAACGGATTGAGTTGGCCGATCTTGCGCTCGGTGCCGCGTTCGCGCGCGCGTTCGAACATCGGCCGTGTCATGCCCGTTTCGATCAGGCCCGGACAAATGGCATTGATACGCACGCCGGTCCCCGTCAGCTGGTAGGCAACCGTCTGCACCAGGCTCACAACGCCGGCTTTGCTGGCGCTGTAGGGAACGCCGCCCGCACCGGAGCGCAGGCCGGCGACCGAAGCGGTGCAGATGATCGAGCCGCGTTTCTGCTTGACCATCTCCTGCGCCGCATACTTCGCCAGCAAAAATGTGCCGATCAGATTGATCTTGAGCACTTCCATCCAGTGCTCCACGGTCTCTTCGAAAAAAGGCACCAGTCCGCCGCTGATGCCCGCATTGGCATAGCAGGCGTCGAGGCTGCCGTATTCCTTCAGTGCCGTGGCCACCGCGCCGGCCACATCGGCCTCCGCCGAGGAGTCCTTGACCAAGGCAATGGCGCGCCCACCGGCGGCGCGAATCGCCGCGGCCGTCGCTTCCACTTCCGCGGCGCGGTCCAGCGCCACGACCGCCGCGCCCTCCGCCGCGAACAACATCGCGCTCGCGCGGCCGATGCCGCTTGCCGCGCCGGTGACGATGGCTGTCTTGCCTTTCAGTATGTCCACGGACGCCAGTATCGCCGGATGTTCCACCGCCGGCAACCAGGCTAAAGAGCGCGCGGTGACCGCACGTTTCCCGCTGATTCCGATCGGCCTATACTTCAGCGCCCATTCACAACATTCTTTCGCTCTCGAGGGTATTCCTATGACCGACGATGCAAACAAGATTTCTCGCCGAGATTTCACCGCGCTCTCGCTGGCGGCGGGCGCCGTTGCCGCGGCCGGCTCTGCCGCCGCCGCCGCCGACATGGAGGACACCGATGTCGAAGTGAAAACCGCCGACGGCACCTGCGATGCCGCGCTGATCCATCCGAAAGGCAAGGGGCAGTGGCCGGGAGTCATTTTGTTCGTCGACATATTTGGCTTGCGGCCGACCATGCGCGAGATGGCAAAGCGCTTGGCGGCGAATGGCTACACCGTGCTCGTGCCCAATCCTTACTATCGCACCACCAAGGCGCCGGGCCTGCCGATGGCGCTCGATTTCACCAGCCCGGCCGATCGCGCGAAGATCGCCAAGGTGCGCGAGCCGATGACCGACTCCGCCGTGATGTCCGACACGACCGCTTACGTCAAGTATTTGGACGCCCAGGCGATGGTGAAGAAAAAAGCAAAAATGGGCGTGTTCGGCTATTGCATGGGCGGTCCCATGACGATGCAAGCGGCCGCCGCGAATCCGACGCGGGTGGGAGCCGGGGCTTCGTTTCATGGCGGCGGATTGGTGACCGACAAGCCCGACAGCCCGCACCTCAAAGTGCCGCTGATGAAGGCGCAGTTCTATATCGCGATCGCGGCGAACGATGATCGACGCCAGCCTGACGCGAAGATCAAATTGGCGGAAGCATTCAAGGCCGCGCACCTTTCCGAGAAGCAAGAGGTGTACGAGGGCTGCAACCACGGATGGTGCGTCAAGGACATGCCGAACGGAGAGGACGGCAAACCGCTTTACAACGAAGCGGGTGCCGAAAAAGCATGGGGCGAATTGATCGCGCTCTACAAGCACGCGGTCGTCTGATGTGCGACTGAAGCGCCCGCGCCCTGCGGCGCGGGCCGCTTCTTTTAATCTTCTCAAACAGCACTCTGCGCTGTTACATTAGTCGGCCAAAACGACGGAACCAAGTTCCGCAGAGTGGAATTATGAGCACGAATAAGGCTGGCTTTGAGATCAAGGACGGCATCGCGGTCCTGACGTTCGATAATCCGCCGGTCAATAGCTTGGGGTTGGAGCTGCGTCAGGCGATCGTCGAGGGAATCGAGCGGGCGAACGCCGATCCTCAGGTCGAAGCCATCGTGTTGATCGGCTCCGGCGCGGGATTTTCCGGCGGCGCGGACATCCGGGAATTCGGGACCCCGCGGGCGTCCACGCAACCGCATCTCATGACCGTCATCAGCACGGTCGAGGGCAGCGCCAAGCCGGTCATCGCCGCCATCGGCGGAGTTTGCATGGGCGGTGGGCTCGAGCTCGCGCTCGGTTGTCATTATCGGGTGGCGGCTGCCGGGGCGAAAATCGCATTGCCCGAAGTGAAATTGGGGCTATTACCCGGCGCGGGCGGAACTCAACGTCTGCCCCGAGTGATCGGCGCCGAAGCGGCGCTCAACATGATCGTTTCCGGCGCCACCATTGCTTCCGAAAAACTGCGCGGCACGCCGCTGTTCGATGCCTTCGCCGAGGGCGATTTACTGGAAGCGGCGCTGCGCCTGGCGCGCAAAGTCGTGGCGGAGAAATCCGGCGTGAGGCGCGTGCGTGATTTGAAGGCCAACATGCCGAATCACGAAGCCTTTTTTCAATTCGCGCGCAATACCGCGAAAGCGGTCGCAGGCCGCTATCCCGCTCCGGTGGCCTGCGTGGAGGCCGTCGCCGCGGCTTTCGACCGCCCCTTCGATGCGGGCATCAAGCGCGAGCGTGAACTGTTCGCCGCCCTCATGTTGTCGCCGGAATCCGCGGCGCTGCGGCATGTTTTCCAAGCCGAGCGGGCGGCGTCGCATATTCTCGACGTACCGAACGACACACCGACCCGTCCGATTCGCAAGGTCGGCATCATCGGCGCGGGCACGATGGGCGGCGGAATCAGCATGAGCCTCATCAATGCCGGAATTCCCGTGGTGCTTCTCGAAATGAAGCAAGAGGCGCTCGACAAGGGGCTTGCCACCATGCGGCGCAATTACGGCGGCGCGTTGAAGAAGGGCACCTTGACGGAAGCCGCGCTCGATCAGCGCATGGCGCTGGTCACGCCGACCCTCGATTATGAACGGCTGAAGGATGTCGATCTGGTCATCGAAGCGGTGTTCGAATCCATGGACGTCAAGAAGGAGGTGTTCGAGAAGCTCGATCAAGTCGTGCGGCAGGGCGCGATTCTTGCCTCGAACACCTCCGCTTTGAACCTGGATGAGATCGCGGCCTTCACCAAGCGCCCGCAGGATGTCATCGGTCTGCATTTCTTCAGTCCCGCCAATGTCATGCGCCTGCTGGAAATCGTGCGCGGCGCCCGGACGGCGAAGGACGTGCTGGCGACCGCCATGCAATTGGCCAAGAAGATCGGCAAGATCGCGGTCATATCGCAAGTCTGCGATGGATTCATCGGCAATCGCATGGTGGCACGCTACGGCGCCGCCGCGCACGATCTCATCATGGCCGGCGCCCTGCCGAACCAGGTCGACAAGGCGCTGGAAGATTTCGGCATGGCGATGGGACCGTTTCGCATGAGCGATCTGGCCGGCCTCGATATCGGCTGGGCCGCGCGCAAGCGCCGCCGCGCCGAGAATCCGCAGCGCGACCTCTCGAATGTCGCCGACGAGTTGTGCGAGGCCGGCCGATTCGGACAGAAAACCGGGGCTGGCTTTTACCGCTACGAAGCCGGCTCGCGCAATGCCATCCCCGATCCCACCGTTACCTCGATCATCGAGAAGTACCGGCAACAAAAGGGCATTGCGCCGCGCAAAGTGTCGAACGAGGAGATCGTCGAGCGCTGCATCTATGCTCTGATCAACGAAGGTGCGCGCATCGTCGAGGAGCGGATTGCGCAGCGCAGTTCGGACATCGACATCGTCTATCTCAATGGCTACGGCTTTCCCCCTTGGCGCGGCGGCCCGATGTTCTACGCCGATCAGGTCGGATTGAGCGAGGTGGCGCGCGCGCTCAAGGCCATCGCCGCGCAGCCGCGCGCCGACATAAGTTTTTGGACACCGGCCCCGTTGCTCGCGCGCCTTGCGCAGGACGGCAAGACATTCAGCGCCTACAAAGGATCAGACACGTGACAGAAGCCGCCATCATATCCACCGCGCGCACCGGGCTTGGCAAGAGCTGGAAGGGCGCATTCAACATGACCTACGGCGCCACGCTGGGCGCGCATTCGGTGCAGCATGCCGTGGCGCGCGCCGGCATCGATCCGGCGGAGGTCGAGGACGTGATCATGGGATCGACCTTCGGCGAGGGTACGACCGGCGGCAACATCGCGCGCCAGATCGCGCTGCGCGCCGGCCTGCCGATCACCACCGCCGGCTTGAGCATCAATCGCTTCTGCAGTTCCGGATTGCAGTCCATCGCCCTGGCGGCGCAGCGCGTCATGACGGAGGGCGCCGAGGTCATCGTCGCCGGCGGTCTGGAAAGCATTTCCTGCGTGCAGAATGAAGCGAACACTCATATGCGCCGCGATCCCTGGATCGATGAGCACAAGCCGACCCTGTTCTGGAGCATGCTGCAGACCGCGGAAACAGTGGCCAAGCGCTACAACATTTCCAAGGAGGCGCAGGATGAGTACGGCGTGCGCAGTCAACTGCGTGCCGCCGCCGGCCAGGCCGCCGGCAAGTTCAAAGACGAGATCGCGCCCATGACCACCATCATGGGCGTGGTCGACAAGAACACCGGCGCCATCGGCACGCGCGAGGTCACGATTTCGAGCGACGAAGGCATCCGCCCGGACACGACGCTGGAAGGCGGTTTCGAAGATCCGCTCCGCCATGCCGGGCGGCGTGATCACCGCGGGCAACGCCAGCCAGTTCTCCGACGGCAGCAGCGCCTGCGTCGTCATGGACGCCAAACTCGCCGAGAAGCGCGGTCTCAAACCCTTGGGACTGTTTCGCGGCTTTGCCGTGGCCGGATGCGAGCCCGATGAAATGGGCATCGGTCCGGTGTTCGCGGTGCCGCGCCTGTTGAAGCGCGCCGGCTTGAAGGTCGCGCGACATCGATCTGTGGGAGCTGAACGAAGCCTTCGCCTGCCAGGTGATTTATTGCCGCGACAAGCTCGGGCATTCCCGACGAGCGCTTGAACGTCAATGGCGGCGCGATCGCGGTGGGCCATCCTTACGGCGTCAGCGGCGCGCGCCTCACCGGTCATGCGCTGATCGAGGGCAAGCGCCGCGGCGCCAAGCTGGTGGTCGTCACCATGTGCATCGGCGGCGGTCAGGGAGCTGCGGGCCTGTTCGAGGTGGTCTGATGGGCTTACGGGATCTATTCGAGCTCGAGGGCAAAGTGGCGCTGATCACCGGGGGCTCGCGCGGCCTCGGCTTGCAGATCGCCAAGGGCCTCGGTGAAATGGGGGCCAAGATCGCCGTCAGCGCGCGCAAGGCCGGCGAACTCGAGGATGCCAAAGCCGACTTGAAAAAACACGGCATCGACGCGCTCACCGTGACCAACGATCTCTCCAAGCCGGATCAAATCCCGGCGCTGGTGGATGCCGTGGTCAAGCACTACGGCGGCATCCACATTTTGGTCAACAACGCCGGCGCCAGCTGGGGAGCGAAAGCCGAGGAGCACCCGCTGGAAGCGTGGAACAAGGTCATGACCTTGAATGCCTCGAGCGTGTTCGCGCTGAGCCAGGCGGTCGCCAATCGCTGCTTCATTCCGCAGCGCTCCGGAAACATCATCGTGATTGCCTCGACGGCGGCCTTGCGCGCCGGCATGCAGATGAAGGCGGTGGCGTATTATTCATCGAAGGCGGCCGCGCTGCATCTGACGCGCGCGCTCGCGGGCGAATGGGGCCGGTACAACATTCGCGTCAACGCGATTTGTCCGGGATTCTTCCCCTCGAAAATGGCGAGCGGCGTGCTCGATACCATGATGGCGGATGTGATCGCGCGCACGCCGCTGGGCCGGATCGGCGGCGACACCGACTTGCAAGGCGCGGCGGTCTACCTGGCATCGGACGCATCGCGGCACGTCACGGGGCAATACATCGCCGTGGATGGCGGCGCTTCCAGCACATGACGATGGATGCGCCCGCGGCGGGACTGCGCCAGGTCCCGGCGCAGCACAGCTTCGATACCGAGCGGCTCAATGCGTGGATGCAGACGCATATCGCCGGATTCTCCGGCCCGATCGAGGTGCAGCAGTTTGCCGGGGGCCAGTCCAATCCGACTTTCTTGGTGCAGTCGCCGGCGCACCGCTATGTGCTGCGGCGCAAGCCGCCGGGCAAGCTTTTGCCCTCCGCCCACGCGGTCGACCGTGAGTTTCGCGTGCTGGCGGCGCTCCGGGACGGCCCGGTGCCCGTCGCGCACGTGCATGCGCTCTGCGAAGACCCGGAAGTGATCGGCAGCGCCTTCTATGTGATGGACTATGTCGAAGGCCGCATCTTTTGGGACGCATTGCTGCCGGAAGTGGCGGCGCCGCAGCGCCGCGCCGTATACAGCGAGATGGTGCGGGTGCTCGCCGCATTGCATTCCTTGGACTATGCCGCGGTGGGGCTCGGCGACTTCGGCAAGCCCGGCCACTATGTCGAGCGGCAGGTTTCGCGCTGGACGCAGCAGTATCGAGCTTCCCAAACCGAGAAGCTCGAGTCGATGGAGCGCCTGATCGAGTGGCTGCCCGAGCACATTCCCGAAGATGAACAGACGGCCATCGTGCATGGCGACTTTCGGCTGGACAACACCATATTCCACCCCACGGAACCGCGCATCCTGGCGGTGCTCGACTGGGAATTGTCCACGCTCGGACATCCATTGGTCGATTTCGCCTATTACTGCCTGCGCTTTCACCTGCCCGTGGCGGAATTTCGCGGCCTCGGCGGGGTGGATCCGCTGAGCCACTCGCTGCCCACCGAGGCCGAATCGGTGGCGCAGTACTGCCGCCTGCGCGGCATTGCGCCGGTGCCGCCGCAGGACTGGGCTTACTATCAGGCCTTCTGCATGTTCCGTTTGGCCGGGATTCTGCAAGGGGTGCTGGCGCGCGCACTGCAAGGAAACGCTTCGAGCGCCACCGCGCTGCAGGCGGGCCGCCGCGCCCGCCCGTTGGCCGAGCTGGGCTGGAAGCTGGTACAACAAACGTTCGACCTATGAACTAATTCAAAGGACTCCCATGGATTTTTCGCACACCGAGAAAGTTCGCGATCTGCAAGAGCGGGTCACCCAGTTCATGGAAAAGCACGTCTACCCGGCGGAAGCTTTGTATCACAAGGAGCTCGAGGAAAATCGGCGCGCGGGCAATCCCTGGCAGGTGACCCAGGTCATCGAGGATCTCAAGAAAAAGGCCAGGGCCGCCGATCTTTGGAACCTGTTCCTGCCGCATTCCGAGCACGGGGCGGGTCTCACCAATCTGGAATACGCTCCGCTGTGCGAAATCATGGGCCGCTCGCATATCGCTCCGGAGGCCTTCAACTGTTCCGCGCCGGACACCGGCAACATGGAAGTGCTGGCGCGTTACGCCACGAAGGAGCAGCAGCAGCGCTGGCTCGCGCCTTTGCTCGACGGCAAGATCCGCTCCGCCTTCGCCATGACCGAGCCCGCCGTAGCCTCGAGCGATGCGACCAATATCCAGTCCGCGATAGTCCGCGACGGCGACAGCTATGTGATCAACGGCCGCAAGTGGTGGACCTCCGGCGCCGGCGATCCGCGCTGCGAGATCTTGATTTTCATGGGCAAGACCAATCCGGAGGCCGGACGGCACAGTCAACAGTCCATGATTCTGGTGCCGATGAAGACGCCCGGCGTCAAGGTGCTGCGCACCTTGCCGGTGTTCGGCTACGATCATGCGCCGCACGGACACGCCGAGGTCGATTTCGTGAACGTGCGGGTGCCGGCGGAGAATCTGCTGCTCGGCGAGGGGCGCGGTTTTGAAATCGCGCAAGGACGCTTGGGTCCGGGCCGCATTCATCATTGCATGCGCACCATCGGGGTCGCCGAACGCGCGCTGGAGTTCATGTGCAAGCGCGCGCAATCGCGCGTCGCATTCGGCAAGAAGTTGTCGGAGCAGGGCGTGACGCTCGAGCGCATTGCCGAAGCGCGCATCATGATCGACCAGGCCCGCTGGCTGGTGCTGAATGCCGCCTACATGATGGACACGGTCGGCAATCGCGCGGCGAAGGCGGAGATCGCCATGATCAAGGTCGCCGCGCCCGCCATGACGCTGAAGGTGCTCGACTGGGCCATACAAATGCACGGCGGCGGCGGCGTCAGCGACGACTTTCCGCTGGCGGCGATGTGGGCCGGAGCCCGCACGCTGCGTCTCGCGGACGGTCCGGACGAGGTGCATCGCGAGCAGATCGGCAAGCTGGAGCTGTCGCGCTATCGGCCCAAGGCCGCCGAGCCGCGGCATCCGCAGAGCTCCTAGCTCATGCCCGCGCATTTCAAATTTTGGCCGAACCAGTCGATGCACAATCTGATCGCGCCGGCCACCAACCTGTTCTACAACGCCGAAGTATCGGCGCGGCGCTTTCCCAACAAACCGTTTCTGATCTATTACGACACACGGTGAGCTTCGCGGAATTTCACGACGAAGCGCTGCGCATCGCGGGATACCTGGAGCAGCGTTGCGGGGTCCGGAAGGGCGATCGGGTGCTGCTGCTCATGCAGAACAGCCCGCAGTTCATGATCGGTTACTACGGAATTCTGCGCGCCAACGCCGTGGTCGTGCCCTTGAATCCGATGAATCTGACCCAGGAAATCCTGCGCTATGCGCAGGATGCGGGCGCGGACACGCTGCTCGTGTCGCAAGAGCTGTATCCGCGCGTCGCAGCGTTGCTCGAGAGCCGCGATCTCAAACATGTGATCGTCGCGGCGTATTCGGACTACTTGAAGGAGCCTACCACGCTGGCGGTGCCGGAGTTCATCAGCGCCCCGCGCATCGACCACCAGGCGCGCGGTCTGTCGCTGTGGAAGCATGTGCTTGCCGCGGACTTGAAGCCCGGCCCGCTGACCGCGGGACCGGAAGATTTGTGCGTCATGCCCTATACCTCGGGCACCACCGGAAAGCCCAAGGGCTGCATGCATACGCACCGCTCGGTGATGCATACCACGGTCGGCGGCATGCAATGGTTCGCGCTCCAGCCGGAACTGACGCTGCTGGCGGTCGCGCCGATGTTCCATGTCACCGGCATGCAAGGCGGCTTGAACGGCCCGCTGTTCACCGGCAACACCATGGTGCTGCTGCCGCGCTGGGATCGCGACGTCGCGGCGCAGTGCGTGCAGCGCTACAAGGTCACGAGCTGGACCGCCATTCCCACCATGATCCAGGACTTTTTCTTGAATCCCAACGTCGACAAATACGATCTGTCCTCGATCCGGCGCTTGAGCGGCGGCGGCGCCGCCATGCCGGCGGCGGTGGCGCAACGCCTCGCGAATGTCGGCATCACCTATGTTGAAGGCTATGGACTGACGGAGACCATCGGCGCCACGCACATCAATCCCCCCGATCACGCGAAGCAGCAGTGCCTGGGAATCCCGATCTTCGATACGGATTCGCGCATCGTCGACCCGGTGACGTTGCGTGAATTGCCGCCCGGAGAGGTCGGCGAAATCATCATGCATGGCCCGCAAGTGTTTTTGGGCTACTGGAACAAGCCCGAGGATACCGCGCAGGTTTTCATCGAACACGACGGCAAGCGCTTCTTTCGCAGCGGCGATCTCGGCCGCATGGACGAGGAGGGTTATTTCTTCATCGTCGATCGCTTGAAGCGCATGATCAACGCGTCGGGCTACAAGGTCTGGCCGACGGAGGTCGAGACGCTCATGTACCAGCATCCGGCGGTCCAGGAGGCCTGCGTGATCGGGGCCAAGGACGCGCATCGCGGCGAGACGGTCAAGGCGGTCATCGTGCCGCGCGCCGAGTGGCGCGGCCGCATTGAAGCGCAGGCCATCATCGACTGGTGCCGGGAGCACATGGCGGCCTACAAAGTGCCGCGAGTGATCGAGTTCGTCGAGGCGCTGCCGAAATCGGGCTCCGGCAAGATCATGTGGCGCGAGCTGCAGGAACGCGAACAGGCGAAGTCGAACTCCACCATGGCCGCACACTCATGAAAGCATTACTCAGCCGCCAAGCTGGCGGTCCCGACACCCTGACGTTGGAAGACGTTCCCACCCCCGAGCCCGGCCGCGGCGAAGTACGCATCCAGGTTCGTGCCGTGGGCGTCAATTTTCCGGATCTGCTGATCATCCAGGATCTCTATCAAATCAAGCCGCCGCGGCCTTTTTCGCCGGGCGGCGAGCTCGCCGGCGTGGTTGAAAGCCTGGGCGAGGGGGTGACCCATCTGAAGCCCGGAGATCGGGTGTTGGTCAGCCCGGTGCGCAGCGCCATGGCGGAGATGGCCGTCGCACAAGCCGGCAACTGCTGGAAGATTCCCGACGCCATGCCATTCGACCAGGCCGCGGCGCTGCTCTTGACTTATGGCACCTCGCAACACGCCTTGCAGGATCGCGCGCACTTGCGCGCCGGCGAGACGCTGCTGGTCCTCGGCGCCGGCGGCGGCGTCGGACTTGCGGCCGTGGAACTCGCCAAGGCGACGGGCGCCCGGGTGATTGCGGCCGCCTCGAGCCCCGAGAAATTGGCGCTGGCGCGCGAGCACGGCGCCGACGACGGTGTGCAGTACCCCAAGGGCCCGTTGGACAAGAACGCCGCGCGCGCCTTGACCGACGCCTTCAAGGCGGCGTGCGGTCCGCAGGGCGCGCACGTCATTTACGATGCCGTCGGCGGCGATTACAGCGAGGCCGCGCTGCGCGCGATCGCTTGGGCCGGACGGCATCTGGTGGTGGGCTTTACCGCAGGCATCCCCAAGCTGCCCCTGAACCTGCCCTTGCTCAAGGGTTGCGAGATCGTCGGCGTGTTTTGGGGCGAGTTCACCCACCGCAATCCGGCGCAGCATGCGGCCAACGTGGCCGCGCTCATGGCGTTGTATCTGGATGGTAAAATCAAGCCGGCCGTTACCGAACGATTTCCGCTGGCGCGCGGCGGCGATGCGATCGCCCGCCTGGGCTCGCGCTCGGCGCGCGGCAAAATCGTCGTCACGGTCGAAGCGCCCGAATAAGGAAGCGATATGGATCTGAAATACAATCCCGAAGAACAGAAATTCCGCGCCGAAGTGCGCGCGTTTTTCGACGCCGAGCTGCCCACCGACATTCGCACCAAGCTGCAGCTGGGCAGGCGCATCTCGAAGGACGACATGGTGCGCTGGCAGAAGATCCTCTTCCGCAAGGGCTGGGGCGCGCCGAATTGGCCCAAATCCTTCGGCGGTACCGGCTGGGATATCGTGCAGCAGCATATATTCGAGGAGGAGCGCGCCGACGCTTGCGCGCCGGGGCAAAATCCGTTCTCGCTGAAAATGCTCGCGCCGGTGATGCAGACCTTCGGCAACGCCGCGCAGCAAGAATATTTTCTGCCGCGGATTCTTTCCGGGGAGGACTGGTGGTGCCAGGGGTATTCCGAGCCGGGCTCGGGTTCGGACCTCGCTTCGCTGCGCACCAGCGCCGTGCGCCAGGGCGATCACTTCATCGTCAACGGCCAGAAAACCTGGAACACCCTGGGCCAGTACGCGGACTGGATCTTTTGCCTGGTGCGCACCAGCAGCGAAGGCCGCCAGCAACAGGGCATTTCGTTCTTGCTGATCGACATGAAGTCGCCGGGCATCACGGTCAGGCCGATCATCATGCTCGACGGCGAGCATGAGATCAACGACATCTTCTTCGACAACGTGAAAGTCCCGGTGCAGAACCTCATCGGCGAGGAGAACAAGGGCTGGACGTACGCGAAATTCCTGCTCACCCACGAGCGCAGCGGCAATGCCGGGGTCGGCATTTGCAAGCGGGCCTTGAAGAAGCTCAAGGAGATTGCCGCGGAGCAAATGTCGAATGGGCGCCCGCTCATCGAGGACTCGCGCTTCCGCGATCGCATCGCCCAGGTCGAGATGGAACTCATGGCGCTTGAAATCACCAATTTGCGGGTGCTGTCGGCCACGGCGAAGGAACAGCGCGCTCTTGGTCCGGAAGTCTCCGTGCTCAAGATCAAAGGCTCGGAAATCATCCAACAGCTCGCAGAACTCAAGATGCATGCACTCGGGCATGACGCGCTGCCCTACGTGCGCGAGGCGCTCGATATGGACTGGGTGGGCAATCCGCTGCTCGGAGCGCATTACCGCTCCTATGCGCCGCCCATCACCGGGCAATACTTCAATCAAAGAAAAACCACGATTTACGCCGGATCCACCGAGATACAGAAGAACATCATCTCGCAGATGATCCTCGGCTTGTAAAAGAGCACCTATGGAATTCAATTACAGCGAAGAGCAACTGGCGCTACAGGACACGCTGCAGCGCTTCATTTCACGGGACTATGATTTCGACAAGCGGCGCGCCTTTTCCGCCTCGTCCTTGGGCTATTCCGCCGCGGCCTGGAAGCAATACGCGGAACTCGGGCTGCTGGCGTTGCCTTTCCCCGAAGAGCTCGGGGGATTGGGCGGCAACGGCGTCGATATCATGGTGGTGATGGAACAGTTCGGTCAAGGATTGCTGCTGGAACCTTTCTTGAGCACGGTCGTGACCTGCGGGGGACTGCTGCGCGACGCCGCCTCCGAGGCGATAAAGCAAAAACTCGTGCCGCAGATCGCCGCGGGAGAGTTGAAACTCTCGCTGGCGGCCTACGAAGCCGCCGGCCGTTATGATTTGTCCTACGTCGCCTGCACGGCGCGGGAAAACGGCGGCGCCTGGCGCCTCTCGGGGCGCAAGACCGTGGTGCTCGACGGCGCGTCCGCCGACTATTTTCTGCTGTCGGCGCGCAGCAGCGGCAAGACCGCCGATCGCGACGGCATTTCGCTGTTCCTGGTGCCGCGCGATGCCAAGGGTCTCACCATCGCCCCCTATCCGACGCAATCGGGCGCGCGCGCCGCCGATCTGCTGTTGGAAAATACCGCGCTCGGCGCCGAGGCGCTGATCGGCACGGCGGACCGCGCCTTGGATTCGATCGAGCGCGCGGTGGATCGCGCGAACGCGGCGCTGTGCGCCGAGGCTGTCGGCATCATCAATGCCTTGAATCAAGCCACCCTGAATTATCTCAAGTCGCGCAAGCAATTTGGCGTCGCGATCGGAACCTTCCAGGCGCTGAAGCACAAGATGGCGGACATGCTCATCGCCGCGGAACAAGCGCGCTCCATGGCCATCATCGCCGCGGTACACGCCGATTCGGAAGATGCCGCCGACCGGCATCGCGCCGTATCCGCCGCCAAAGCCTATATCGGGCAGGCGGGGCGTTTGGTCGGCCAGAATGCGGTGCAAATGCACGGCGGCATGGGCGTCGTGGACGAACTCATCGTCAGCCACTATTTCAAGCGGCTGACCCTGATCGATCTGACCTTCGGCGATGCCGATTACCACCTCGCCAATTTCAGCGAGACCTTACGACCGCCGGCGCAGTGAGTTTGGCGCGGTCAAATTCACAGTGCTGAAGTCAGGTGGTGTGCGCCAGCTCCTGCTTGCGTACGTCCTTTTCCATGGTGCGCGACGCGGCAAATAACACGGCGGCCGCCGCCAATGCCAGTATCGGAATGATGTACATCGCGTTGTGCAGGCCGGTGGCTTTGAACGCCTCGGTCATGACGCTCGCGCCGGCGTCGCTCATCGCCTTGAATGCAAAATGATCGCTCAGACGGCCGGTTGCCCACGGCCCCATGCTCGCGCCGAGGATGTACATGAAGCAAAAATACAGCGCCACCGCGATGCCCCGCAGACGAGGTTCGATCACATCCTGAATCGCCGCGTAGACGGTGGCGTAGTAGACATACATGGTGATGGTGCCGAGCGCCATCAAAACCAGGTACGCGGCGATGGCGCCGCTCGGTTGGTTGATGGCGAGGAAAATACAGGGCGCGGCGATTGCCATGGCGGAGGCTGACAAGACCAGGCGGCCGTTGCGGCGCTTGATGCTCATCTTATCGGCGAGCCATCCGCCCACCAATAGGCCGATGGCGCCGACCGCGCCCACCGCGATGGATGACACATAGCTGGCGTTGAGCAGGCTCATGTGATGAAAGCGTTGCAGGAATGCGGTGTTGAACGTGTTGATCGCGTACATGTTGAAGTTGTGGAAAATGCCCGACATGATGATCCACCACATGGTCGGCAAGCCCAGCACGGTGGCAAACGCGTTCTTGCTCGCCGTCGCGGCGGTCGTCACCACTCTGCCCGCATCGAGCGCGCCGCGCACGGGTTCGCGCATCCACAGCGCCATGATCGCAAGAATCACGCCGGGCACGCAGGCGAACAGGAACGCCGCGCGCCAGCCGAACCGCGTGGCGATGGCGCCGGCGCTGATATAGGCCAGGAAAATGCCCGCCGGCAAGCCCAACATGAACACGCCCATGGCCTTGGCACGCTGAGTCGGCGGAAACAAATCGCCGATCAGGGATTGTCCCGCGGGCGCGCAAGTGGCCTCGCCGACCCCCACCCCGAGACGCGCGATGAATATCTGGGCGTAGTTCTGCGCGAAGCCGGTCGCCGCGGTCAGCAGGCTCCAGAACAGGGTGCCCAAGGCGATGAGCCGGTTGCGATACCACTTGTCGCTCAGCGAGCCCAAGGGCAGCCCCACGAGGGCGTAGATCACCGTGAAAATCGAGCCGAGCAGACCGAGCGCGGCGTCGTTCAAGTGAAATTCCAGGCGGATCGGCTCGGCCAGCGCACCGAGCAATTGGCGATCGAAAAAATTCAGCAGGTTGATGGCGAACAGCAGGAATAGCGCGTACTTCGCGCCCGCGGCGGCCTTGGCGATGACGCCGTCGGCCGGCGCGCCGCCTTCGATGGATTGCGGACTGACGGACATTTTTTTCGTTCCCCCGGAAAACGCTGTCGTTCGCTAGTTTGCCGTACCGCGCGGCCGTACGCTTAGGTTTCAGCCCAGCGGGCCGCCCGGCGGCGGCATGCGTTCCCAGAAGCCGCGAATTTCGCTGCGCGGATCGTTTTCCAGCTGCGTCGGCGTACCGAAGACCATGGTCGCGCGGGTTTTGGCGTCGAAAGTCGGCCAGGGCGGTATGCGGGCATTGTTGGGATCGCCGCTGCGGGCGAAGGCCGCCCAGCTCGATGAGAGTTGGTCCGCCACGCGCGCCGCATCGTTGCCCTCGCGCGCTTCGCGAAACGAGCCGGACACGTCGAGGCCATGCACCGCGCCATAACGGCCGCCAAAAGCCGGCGTCGGCCAATCCCATTGATACATGTAGATGGCGCCCTGGCCTTGCGCCGCCTTCAACTCCGCCTGGCGCAGGGCGGCGCGGCGAAAGCCAGCGTCGGTGAATATCATGGCCTGAATCAGGTAGGCGGATTTTTCGGGATAGTACTTGCGGTACAACGCGAGAATCTCGCCGCCTCGGTCCCGGTAGCGCTTGTCGATCAGCGCTTTGAGATCCACATCGCTCACATTGAAGTTGGTGAGGCCGAGCGCCGCGTCTTCGAGCGTCATCGATACGATCAGCGGTATCTGCGCCGATTCGGCCGGGGCGGCCGGATCGAATGGGTCGTGGGTCAGATATTTGCCTTCGAGAACCGGACCGTTGCCCAAGCCGGGTGCGGCCGCCCCGGCGGCCACCTGTGCCTCGAGCAATTGCTGCCAGGAGACCTTTTGCAAATCGGCGATGCGCGATCTCGGAATTCCCAGCTGCTTGAGCAGCGCTTCGGCGTTCTGGGTCGCGCGCTCCCTGGGAACGAATTTCAACAGCGAACCGCTTTGTACCGCTGCGCGGTGAAACAGTCCCTTGGCGGCCGGCGTCGCCAGCATGGTGCTCGTTTTGGCGCCGCCGCCCGACTGGCCGAAAATCATGACGTTTTGCGGATTGCCGCCGAAATTCTCGATGTTGTCGCGCACCCATTCGAGCGAAGCGGTCAGGTCCATGATCCCGGCGACGCCGGCGTAGGCAAATTCGGGGGGTGCACCTAAATCCACCAGGTGCGTGTAGCCAAAGGTCGCCAAGCGATGATTGACCGTGACCACCACCACATCGCCGAAGCGTGCGAGCTGGGCGCCATCGTAGCCAATTGCGTTCCCCGAACCCGTGGTGAAACCGCCGCCATGAAAGGAAACCAGCACCGGCCGTTTGGCGCCATCCTTGAGACCCGGAGTCCAGATGTTGACGGACAGGCAGTCCTCTCCCATGCCGCCGGGTTGATAATCCCAGTGAATCATCATGGCGTAGTCGGAGCGCAGATCCGCCGGCGCCTGCGGACTGATCTGGCCGTGCGCCAGGCATTCGCGCACGCCTTTCCAACCCGCGGGTCTTTTCGGCGGCATGAAGCGGTTGCGTCCCGCGGTCGAAGCGCCATAGGGAACACCTTTGAATTCCTTGATGCCGGCGGTCTGGATGCCCTGCACCTTCCCATACACCGTGTCGGCCTCGACGAATATGCTCCCTGAGCCTCCGCCGCCCAATCCACCTCGCCCCGCCGGCTGTGCTGCCACCGATGTCAGCGACGCGGCGGTCAGGGTCAACGCGGAAGACTTCAGAAAATCACGGCGAGTATTGCTCATGGCGTTCCCTCACTCTTGAAAGCGTAAAAAAAACGGCGGGGTGTTCAGGCCCGCCGTGTATTCGACTTGACTCAAGCGAAACGAAACTACTTGAACTTGACCCGCAGCGTTAGACCGAAGGTGCGCGGAGCGCCGAGATAAGACGTAATGGTGTCGAATTGGAACGGCGAATCGAACGCCACGGCGTAGTAGTACTTGTCGGCCAGATTCGCGCCCCACGCTTCAATGACCCAGGACTCGTCCAAGGCGCCAAATCCGATGCGTCCGTTGAGCAAGCCGAAACCTTCCTGGATCTTCCGCGGATCGAGATCGGAGCCCGTGTTGTAGGAGGAATTGTACTTTTCTTCCACGCTGGTGCGAATCCCCAGCGTGCCCGACACGGGCAGGAGGTACGACGCCGACAGCGCGCCCGACCACAGCGGCGCGAACGACAGACGGTTGTTGTTGCGCATCGTGCAGCCGTTGCCCGGGCCGCCGCAGAAATCCGGCAGGGCGTTGCCAAAATTATCGATGTTGGTCAGATCCTGTGTCACACCACCGGCGATGGTCAGTCCCGAAATCGGTGTCGCCCAGGCGAAATCCACATCGACGCCTTTCGACACGACACGATCCAGCGAGGTGACGACGAACTGGATACCCGTGAAGGTGTTCAACTGGAAGTCGGTGTATCTCTGATAGAACGCCGCCGCGTTCAAGCGCAGCGTATTGTTGAACAGCGTGGTCTTGATGCCCACCTCGCCCGAATCGACCGTCTCGCGCGGGAAGTGGGTGTCATAGTTGGGCGTCAGACCGATGGGATCGGCTGCAGACGGCGCGGCTGTGACGCGCGACAGGTTGAAGCCGCCCGCCTTGTAGCCATTGGCTGCCGAGGCATACACCATCGCTTCTTGGTTGAAGCGATAGGACAGCTTGAGCGTGCCCGACAGGTTGTTCTCGGTATTGGACTGGTCGAATCCGTTGCCCGTGAACTCAGGATCGAGCCCCGAGAAGCATCCGTACCCAATCAAGAATGCCTGCGCGTTGGTGCCGCCCCATTCGGTAATCCGGTGGCTTGTTGGGGTTTGCCGGTGTGTAAAGAGGCGCAAGAGACGCCGGCGCGCAATTGGCAGCAGTGCCCCGCAGCCCGGGCCGCCCCCCGTGTTATTGAAGCTCGCGGTCGCGGTTTTCTTCTCTTCGGTACCCCGCAGGCCGAATGTCAGATCCAGCCCCTGCGTGATGTTCCATGTCTCGTTGGTGAACAAGGCAAAGCTTCTGGCCGTCTGTTGATAGCCATCGTTGTAGCCGGTGCCGAAAAACGTTGCACCCGGGGCATTGCCGGTGAGTTGCGATACCGAGCAGCGGATCGACAGGCCCGCCCACCGACGCGGACGCCACGGCGCTGATATAGGTTTCAAACTGACTGCCGATGGCGCCCAGTGTTCGGGTCGTCAGGATTTCATTGTTGAAGAATCCGCCCACCAACCAGTCCAACGGGCCGGACTTCCCGGCGAGCCGCACCTCTTCGCTGAATTGCTTGAAATCGGTCGAATTCGCATTGCCATTGTTCGGGAACGAGAGCAGGTCAATGCCGGTGTAATCGACATCGTTGCCGCCCGTGACGGTGTTGTCGCGCCAGGCGGTGATCGAGGTCAATTTTCCGAATCCGAGATTCCAGTTGAGTTCACCCGACAGGCCCATGTCTCGGACGTACTGCTTGATGAGCTGATTGTCGTAGGCCACGTAGCTGTTGGGCAGGCGAACCACGCCCGGCTGGCCGATCAGCGGCGAGTCGCCGAGAGCGCCGGTTTTGCCGCCCAGCAGTGGCGTCGATGCGAATACGTTGACCAGTCCTTGGAACGGGCCGGGATACTGCACGACGGCGCTGCAGCAGGACTCGTTGCGCTTGGCGTAATCGGCGATGATCAAGAAATCCACATTGTCGCTTGGCGTGATCAGCAACTGACCGCGGGCGTTGTAGGCATGCCGGTCGTTGGTGTTGTCCTGGGTGCTCGGTCCGACGCCGTTGACGACCTGCAGGAAGCCGTCATTTTGTTGAAGGCCCATGTAGAGGCGGCCGGCCATGATATCGCTCAGCGGTCCGGTCACCGAGGCGCGCACTTCCCGATCGTTGAAATTGCCGCCGGTCACTTCGGCCATCGCGCCAAAAGTGTGCGACGGCCGTTTGGTGGTGACGTTGATCACGCCGGCGTCGTTGTTCTTGCCGAACAGTTCGCCCTGCGGGCCGTAAAGAACTTCGATTTTGTGGATTTCGCCCAGATCGCCGAAGGCGACGCCGTTGCGCGGCCGGTACACGCCGTCGATGTTCACGCCCACCGAGGATTCCAAGCCTGGGTTGTCGCCAACCGTGCCGATGCCGCGGATGCGCGCCGTGGTGATCGCTTCATTGCCTTCCGAGGTAACGGTAAGCCCCGGCGTCAAGATCGCCAGGTTTCTGATATTGGTGACGCCCGCGTCCTGCGCCTGCTGGGCGTTGATCGCCACCACGGAAATCGGCACGTCCTGCAGATTCTCCGAGCGCTTTTCCGCGGTCACGATGATCTCTTCCAGCACAGGCGCGTTGGCGGTGTCCGCGGCTATCGCGTGCGCGCTGCCGAAGCTTCCGGACACGGCGAGGACGAGATAAATCGCTCGTAAGGTCACAGTCTGATTTGTCATGGGGTCTTGCACCTGATTTTGTCGATGGTATTTGCGCTATCCGCTGCGGCCGCCACGTCTCGCCTAAAAATGAGGGGCGGCTCCCAACCTCAGAATCCCTGAGTCCCCGCTATCCTGAAGGCGACTAGACGCACTCCCGCCATATGCGTATGTTGAGCCTACGGAAAGCGTGGCGCAAGCACCACGCTTTCCGCGACATTTGGTTGACAAATGGCGCCACGTGCTTGATTTGACCGCCAGGAAGACTGAAATCCTACCGTGGTATAAAAGACACATTGTGAGAAACCCAGACCCTTGGCGCCCCTCGGAACCGGAGCCCGATCAGCCTCCGCCCAATCGCCGTGCGGCGCTCATTGGACTCGTTCTGATCGTGTTCTTGGTGATCGCGGGATTCTTTTTGACGCACACGCTCGGCGGCGCCGCGCGTGTGCAGGATTGCGCCTTATCGGGCCGCTCGAACTGCTCCGAGTAACCCTGCTCGTTAGCCGCGGGGCCCGGAAGACCTCTCGAAGTCCTAGGCTTTCAGGACGCCCTTGGCCTTGGCGGTGTGCGTGGCAATGAGATCCATCAGGGCCGGCGAGAGGCAATCGTAGGGTTCGAGTTTCAATTCCCGCAACCGCGCCCGAACCGCACCCATCTGCTCGGGCTTGGTCCCCGACTCGATCACCGAAGATACGAACGCGGCAAACTCCGGCGCCGCCCACCCATGGGCGTCCAAAAGTTCGGGATGAATGAAATCGAAGCCGTAGATCGGATGATTCTTGTTTTCGATGCGGCCATACATGTGCACGCCGCAACCGCTGCAGGCGTGCCGTTGGATCGGCGCCGCCGCATCGACCACCTTTAATTTCTGAGCATTTGCACCGACGGTCAGCTTGTCTCGCGGCACCACCGCGACCAATGAAAACATCGCGCCTTTGGGCTTCCAGCACTTGGTGCAGCCGCACACGTGATTGAAGGCGACGTTGCCCTTGATGGAAATCGAAACCGGCGCGTCGGCGCACTTGCACTTGAGCGTTCCGCCGCTGAATGACGGATTGCCGGCCTTGACGCCGTTGTCCACCGCAGGATGAATGGCTACGCTCATAGCTGACTCCTTCGCTTGCTCTTGATTGTTTTATGCGGCCCGACCAGGAGCCATTATACCTCCAAGCCTGCTAGACTGACCGCGTCCCCCGGAAGAAAGATCATGAGCGTACTCGAACTATTTCATCCCGCCGTTGCCGCGTGGTTTACGCGGACCTTCGATGCGCCCACGCCGGCGCAGGACGACGCCTGGCCGGCGCATTCGATCGGGGAGCACGTGCTGGTGGCCGCCCCCACCGGATCGGGCAAGACCTTTGCAGCTTTCCTGGCCGCGATCGATCAGCTCGTCAAGGAGGGCCTTGAGGGCCGCTTGCCGGATGAGACGCCGCGTGGTCTATGTGTCGCCGCTGAAGGCTCTGTCGAACGACATTCATCGCAATCTGGAGGCGCCGCTCCAGGGGATCCGCGAGGAACTCGCCGCGCTGGGACTGCCCGAGGTGCCGATCCGCGCGGTGGTGCGCACCGGCGACACCCCGCAGGCGGAGCGCGCCAGGATGCGGCGCACGGCGCCGCACATCGTCGTGACGACACCCGAATCGCTGTACATCCTGCTCACCTCGGAGTCCGGCCGCGCCATGCTGTCGACCTGCCGCACGGTGATCGTCGATGAGATTCATGCCATCGCGGGCAACAAGCGCGGCGCGCATCTGGCCCTGTCGCTCGAGCGGCTGCAGGCGCTGACGCGGCCGCGCGCTGGTCGCGGATCGGGCTGTCGGCGACGCAAAAGCCGATCGAGGAAGTCGCCCAGTTTCTCACCGGCGCCGCGGCGACGGCGCAGACTGCACCATCGTCGATGCCGGACACACGCGCCGCCGGGATCTGGCGCTGGAGCTTCCGCCCTCGCCGCTCGAGGCGGTGATGTCGGGCGAGGCCTGGACGGAAGTCTACGACCGCCTGGCGGAGCTGGTGCGCGAGCATCGCACCACGCTGGTGTTCGTGAACACCCGGCGGCTCGCCGAACGGGTGGCGCGGCACTTGTCGGAGCGCATCGGCGAGGAGAATGTCACGGCGCATCACGGCAGCCTCGCGCAGGACCGGCGCCTCGATGCGGAGCAACGCCTGAAGCGGGGCGAGCTCAAGGTGCTGGTGGCGACCGCCTCGCTGGAGCTCGGCATCGATATCGGCGATGTCGATCTCGTCTGCCAGATCGGTTCCACGCGCTCCATCAACGCGTTCCTGCAGCGCGTCGGGCGTGCAGGACACTCGGTCGGCGGCGTCTCCAAGGGCCGGCTGTTCCCGCTGTCCCGCGACGAGCTGGTGGAATGCGCCGCGCTGCTCGATGCGGTGCGGCGCGGCGAGCTCGACCGGCTGGAGATCCCGGAGAATCCGCTCGACGTGCTCACCCAGCAGATCGCCGCCGAGGTGTCCGCGCAGGAGTGGGCCGGAGGATGCGTTGTTCGACCTCATGCGCGGCGCATATCGCTACCGGGAATCTCAGACGCGCGGAGTTCGACCAGTGCGTGCGCATGCTGGCCGAAGGATTCAGCACCCGGCGCGGACGGCGCGGCGCGCTGATCCATCACGACGCCGTCAACAAAATGCTGCGGCCGCGCAAGGGCGCGCGCCTGACCGCGATCACCTCCGGCGGCGCCATTCCGGACAATGCCGACTACCGCGTCATGCTGGAGCCCGAATCGCAGCTGGTCGGCACCGTGAACGAAGACTTCGCGGTCGAAAGCCTGCAGGGCGATGTCTTCCAGCTCGGCAACACCTCGTATCGGATTTTGCGGGTCGAGCGCGGAACGGTGCGGGTCGAAGATGCGCACGGCCAGCCGCCATCGATTCCCTTCTGGCTGGGTGAGGCGCCGGGCCGCACCGGGGAGCTGTCGGCGGCGGTCTCGGATCCGCGCAAGGAGATCGAGGCTCGGCTGGGCAGCGTGCCGACGCCGCGGCGCTGCAGCTGGCTGGTCGAGGACACGCTCGGCTCGATGAGGCCGCCGCGTTGCAGATCGTTCAGTACCTGGGCGCCGGACGCGCGGCGCTCGGCGCCCTGCCGAAGCTCGACACCGTTGTGTTCGAGCGCTTCTTCGACGAGTCGGGCGGCATGCAGCTGGTCATTCATTCGCCCTTCGGCAGCCGGGTGAACCGCGCGTGGGGCCTGGCGCTGCGCAAGCGCTTTTGCCGCACCTTCAATTTCGAGCTGCAGGCGGCGGCGACCGAGGATCACATCGTCCTGTCGCTCACCCATGCGCACAGCTTCGAGCTTGCGGAGGCGGCGCGCTATCTGAACTCCAAGTCGGCGCGGCACGTGCTCATCCAGGCGCTGTGCGCGGCGCCGATGTTCGAGGTTCGCTGGCGCTGGGACGCCGGAATCGCGCTCGCGCTGCCGCGATTTCGCGGCGGCAAGAAAATCCCGCCGCAGATCGCGCGCATGAACGCCGAGGACCTGCTGGCGTCGGTGTTTCCGGACCAGGTTGCCTGCGCCGAGAACCTCCCCGGCGAGATCGAGATGCCGGATCATCCTCTGGTGCGCCAGACCATCCGCGATTGCCTCGAGGACGCGATGAACATCGACGAATTCGAGGCGCTGCTGCGGGGGCTCGAGAGCGGCGCGATCCGGGTGGTCGCCCGCGATCTGACCGAGCCTTCGCCGCTCGCGCTCGAGGCGCTGAACGCGCGTCCCTATGCGTATCTCGACGACGCGCCCCTCGAGGAGCGGCGCACGCAGGCCGTCATGAGCCGCCGCTGGATCGATCCCACTGAAGCGGCCGACATCGGCAAGCTGGACCCCGAGGCCATTGCGCGCGTGCGGGCGGAGGCGTGGCCGGATGCCGCCACGCCGGACGAACTGCACGATGCACTGCTGTGGCTCACGTTCCTGACGGATGCAGAAAGCCGCGCCAACTCCGCTCTGGCCCGCGCTGATGGAGGATCTGCGGCACCAAGCAGGGTTGAGCGGCTCGCGTTGCAGGGTCGCGATCTGTGGGTGGCGGCCGAACGGCGCGCGCTGTTCGATGCGCGTCGACGACTCCATGATCGACATCGTGCGCGGCCGTCTCGAGGGTTGGGGTCCGATCACGGCCGCGCAAATGGCCGCATCGCTCGGGCTCACGCCGGCGCAAATCAATGCCGCGCTGGCGGCGCTGGAGCCGAGGGATTCGCCATGCGCGGCCGATTCAGCGGTGAGTCCGCGACGGAGGAATGGTGCGAGCGGCGCCTGCTGGCGCGAATCCATCGCTATACGGTGAAACGCCTGCGGGCGGAAATCGAGCCGGTCGCCGCGCGGGACTTCCTGCGTTTCTTGTGCGAATGGCAGCGGGTGCTGCCGGACGCGCGGATGCAGGGCCCGGATGCGCTGGCGGCGATCCTTGCGCAGCTCGAGGGGTTCGAAGCGCCCGCGGGCGCCTGGGAGACCGAAATGATTCCCGCGCGCATCACCGAGTACGAGCCGCAGTGGCTGGATGAGCATTGCCGTGCCGGCCGCTTCGTTTGGACGCGCCTGGCGGCGCGCGGCGGCTCGCGCGGCGAGATCGCCCGCGCGCGGCGCCTCGCCGGTCCGCTCCACGCCCATCACGTTGCTCGCGCGGCGCAATGTCGCGCTCTGGTCCTCGTTTGCCGATCAGTCCGATCCGGCGCTGCTGACTTCGCAGGCCCAAGCGGTCGCGGACTTCATCCGCGAGCACGGCGCGTCGTTCTTCGACGAGATCGCGGAAAGCATCGGCATGCTGCCTGCGGAGGCCGAGGAGGCGCTGGCTGAACTGGTGGCGCCGGGGCTGGTGAATTCCGACAGTTTCGGCGGCCTGCGCGTGCTGCTGATGCCGAGCGGCAGGCGCGGCGGGCTGCGAACTCATACTCGGGACGGCACAAACGCCGCTTGGCGCTGTTTGCCATGGCGGACGCGGGGCGATGGGCGCTGGTGCGCCGGCCGGCGCTGCTTCCGCCGGGCGCGAGGACGAGGCGGTCGAGCATATCGTGCGCACGCTGCTGCGCGCTGGGGCGTGATTTTCTGGAAGCTGCTGGCGCGCGAGGCGCAGTGGCTGCCGCCGTGGCGCAACATCCTGAGCTGCTGCCGCCGGCTGGAGGCGCGCGGAGAAATTCGCGGCGGCCGCTTCGTCGCAGGATTCTCCGGCGAGCAATTCGCGACGCCCGAGGCGATCGGCTTGCTGCGCGATGTGCGGCGCAAGCCGCCGAGCGACGCTTACATATCGCTCTCGGCCGCCGACCCGCTCAACTTGATCGGAATTTTGACGCCCGGACCGAGACTGGCCTCGGTGGCCGGCAATCGGCTGTTGTACAAGGACGGGTTGCCCGTGGCCACGCTAGCGGCGGGCGAGATTCGCTACCACGAAGAATTGCCTCCGAAGGCGCAATGGGAGGCGCAAGTGGCGCTGCTGCGCCGTCACGTCCCGGCGGTGCTCGACGAGTTGGAGCTGCCGCCCGCCCAGTAGCACCGGCTTCAGGCGCCGCTATTTCGCCGTGGCTTGCGAAGCGTCCCAGCCGCCGCCGAGGGCTTCGATCAATGCGACGCTTGCCTGCAGCCGGGATGACAGCACTTGCAGGGCGGTTTCCTCGGCGCTCAAGCGGGTGGTCTGGGCGGTAATGACGCTGCTGTAGGGAACGGTGCCGGCTTTGTACTGGTTCAGCGTCAGCGCTTCGGCTTCCCGCGCCTTCTTGACGGTTTCATCCTCGATCACGCCTTCCTGCTCGAGCACGCGCAAGGTCACGATTTCATCCTCGACCTGCTGAAAGCTGCTCAGCACAGTTTGCCGATACGTATCCACCGTTTCTTCGTAGGCGGCGCGCGCGCCGCGCACCTGCGCGCGCACCAGCCCGCCGTCGAACAAGGTCTCTGCGAGCGCCGGTCCGACCGCCCAGATGCGATTGGAATTTCGAATGAGCCGGCTGAACGAAGTGCTCGAATATTGATCCTGCCCGGTCAAAGTCAGGTCCGGAAAATATCCGGCCTTGGCGACGCCGATCTGCGCATTGGCGGCCGCCATCCTGCGTTCCGCTTCCGCCACGTCGGGCCGGCGTTCCAGCAGCGTGGACGGCACGCCGGCGGGCACGGTCGGCACGTCCGAACGCATGGCCGCCGTGGCCAGCGAGAACTCCGCCGGCTGTTTGCCGATCAGCACGGCGACGGCGTGTTCGAGGATGGCGCGCTGGATCTTGGCATTGACCTGCTGCGCCTGGCTCGAGAGCAGTTGCGTTTCGGCCGCGACCACATCGGCGCGCGCCGCGACGCCGAATTTATAGCGGCTCTCGGTGATCTTGAGCGACTGCGTCTCGGCGACGACGGTGTCGTCCAACAGCTTTTCCAATTGATCCTGGGCGCGCAGCTCGAAATAATCCGTCGCCAGTTCGCCCTGCGCGGACAGCCGCGCCGCCGCCAGCGCGGCGGAGTTTGCCTGCGCGGAGGCGACATTGCTCTCGGTGCTGCGGCGGATGCGGCCCCAGATGTCGATGTCCCAATTGGCCGACACGCCTGTCGTGTAGGTATTTTGAGTGCGCGTCTCGGTGCCGGTGCCGCCCGCGCCGGTCGTGGCCACCGGCTGGCCTTGACGCTGCATCCCGAGACTGGCCGCGATGGTGGGCCAGAATCCGGCGCGCGCCTGCGCGACCAAGGCCCGCGATTGCTCGAAGGCGGCCGCGGCCGCCTTGACGTTTTGATTCGAAATGTCGATTTGCGCCTCGAGGCCATCGAGCACCTCGTCATTGAAAATCTTCCACCAAGGCCCGCGCGACAAGGCATCGTTGGGTTCGCTCGGCTTCCAGTCGCCGGCCTCCTTGAAATTTGCCGCGGCCTCGACCGGCGGTCGATGGTAGTCGGGCCCCACCGCGCAGGCGGCGGCGAGACAGGCGCCGAATGTCAGGGCAAAGCAACGCGCGAGCGGCTGGTTCATGTCGGGACTCCGATGGCACCGGTGCCGCGATCTCCTGAATCCTTACCCTGGAGCCTCTGCGGCGGCGAGTACTTGCCGTTCTTCAGAAATTTCCAGTAGCGGCGCATGTACAGATAGACCACCGGCGTGGTGTACAGCGTCAGCAGCTGACTGACCATCAGGCCGCCGACGATGGAAATGCCCAGCGGACGCCGCATTTCGGTGCCGTCGCCGTGGCGACAGGCCAGCGGCAGGGCGCCGGCGATGGCGGCGCAGGTGGTCATCATGATGGGCCGGAAGCGCAGCGAGCAGGCGCGCGCGATGGCCTCGCGCGGATCCAGTCCCAGGTTGCGTTCCGCATCGAGCGCGAAATCCACCATCATGATGGCGTTCTTCTTGACGATGCCGATCAGCAGCATGATGCCCAGGAATGCAACCAGACTGAATTCAGTGCCGGTGGCCATCAGCGCCAGCAACGCGCCGAGTCCGGCGGAGGGCAGGGTCGAGATGATGGTCAGCGGCTGGCGTGAAGCTCTCGTAGAGCATGCCCAGCACCACGTAGATCGCCGCGATGCGCCGCCAGCAGCATCAGCGGTTGATTGCTGTCCGCCTGCTGAAACAGCCGCGCGGTGCCGTAGGCGCCGCCGTGAATGCTGACGGGCACGTGGATGTCGCGCCATCTTCGCGCTCGATGGCCGCGAGTCGCCGCGCCGAGCGACACGCCCTCCGGCAGATTGTAGGCGATGGAGGTCGAGATCGGACGTGCCGGTGTGGTTGACGCTGACACCGGCGTGGTGCCGGTGACGAAATGGCTGAATGCGGAAAACGGCACCACGGTTTCGTCCGCGATGCTGACGGCCGACCCGGTGGAGGTGTTGCCGCGTCCGGCATTTGCCAGTGAATTGGCGGCCAGATTGCGCGCCGCATCCTGCGCCACGCGAAGTCGCTGCGATGCCGGTCGCTCGCCTTCTGCAGCACGGTGGTGCCGGCCACCGCCTGGGTGGCCTGCGTGCCGGACGATCGCGCCGCCGGCGGTGCTGACATACATGCTCCTTCAGCACCTCCGGGTTCTGCCAGAACTCCGGCGCCACTTCCATGACCACGTGATATTGCTGCGGGCTGTAAGGATTGTAGATGGTCGAGACCTGTGCCTGGGCGAAGGCGTCGCCCAGCGCATTGTCGATCTGCTTTCCGATCAGCCCCAGGCGCGACGCGCTGTCGCGGTCCACGATCAGATCGGTCTCGCAGGCCGCCCGGCTGCAGGTCGGTATCCACGTCGGTGACCTCCGGTACGTCCTGCAGCGCCACACGCAGCTTCTGCGACCAGTCGCGCAGTTCGGTCAGATCATCGCCCAGCAATGTGTACTGGTATTGCGGAATTGGCGCGAGCGGCCGCCGCCGCCGCCGATGTCCTGCACCGCCTGCAGGAAGATATTCACGCCGGTCGACCTGTGCGAGCTGCGGGCGCAGCCGCGCGATCACCTGATCGGCCGAGATCGCCGCATCGGACAGCGGCTTGAGCGCGACGGTGACATTGGCGCTTGCGCCGCCGCCGCCGAAGGGCCGAAGCCGCCGCCGCCGACCGAACCGGCGACGCGTGTCGACCGCCGGATCGGCCTGGATGATCGTGCGGCGACCTGCTGCAGCTTGCCCTTCATCATCTGAAACGAAGCTCGCCGCGTCGCCGCGCATGCCGCCGCGCAGCTGGCCGGTATCCTGCTGCGGGAAGAATCCCTTGGGAATCACGACGTACAGGAAGACGTTCAATACGATGGTCGCGACGAGCGATGGATACCATCACGCGCCGGTGCTCGCAGCGCCCAGTCGAGCGTGCGCTCGTAATTCGTCGCGCATGTGACTCGAAGCCGCGTTCGAAACCGCGCGCGAAGCGCGACGGCACGCGCTTGACCTCGCGACCGCAGCAGGCAGCGAGCACATCATCGGCGTGGTGGTGAGCGACACCACCAGCGAGATCAGGATCGCCACCGACAGGGTCATGGCGAATTCGTTGAACAGGCGCCCGAGGATGCCGCCGACGAACTGGAACGGCAGTGAACACGGCCACCAGCGACAGGCTCATCGATAGCACGGTGAACCCGACCTCGCGGGCGCCGAGCAGCGCCGCCTGCATGCGCGTCATGCCGGCCTCGATGTGGCGCGTGGTGTTCTCCATCACCACGATCGCGTCGTCGACGACGAAGCCGGTGGCGATGGTCAGGGCCATCAGCGAGAAATTGTCCAGGCTGTATCCAGCAGATACATGGCGCCGAAAGTGCCGATCAGCGACACCGGCACGACGACCGCGGGAATCAGCGCGGCCCGGATAGCTGTTCAGGAACATGTAGACCACCAGAATCACCATCAGCACCGCGAGCAGCAGGGTCTGCTCGACCTGGCGCAGCGAGGCGCGAATCGTGACCGAGCGGTCGAAATGTCACCACCAGGTCGATCTTCGGGTCGATGCGGCTCTTCAGCACCGGCAGCTCGGCCTTGACCGCATCGACCACTTGCACGATGTTGGCGCCGGGCTGCTGATAACACCTGCACCGAGCACCGCCGCCTTGCCGTTGTACAGGCCGTAGGTGCGCATGATTTTCGGTGGCGCCGTCCTGCATGTCCAAGACCGTGGCCACATCGCTCAGGCGCACCGCGCGCCGTTGCGGTTGGCGATGATCAGGTCGCGGTACTGGGCGCCGCGTCGCGGGCATTGTCGTTGGTGTAGATCTGGTAGTGCAGCCCATCGGACTTCGATCGCGCCCTTGGGCGCATTGGCGTTGGCGTTGGAGATCGCGGCGCGCACGTCCTGCAGGCCGATGCCGTACTTTGGCAAGCGCCAGCGGATTGATTTCCACCCGCACGGCGGGCAGCGCGCTGCCATTGATGTTGACGCCGCCGACGCCGTTGATCTGCGACAGACGCTGCGAGATCACGGCGTCGGCCGCATCGTAGATCTGGCCCTGCGTGAGCACGTCCGATGTCATGGCGATGGACATGACCGGGAAGCTGCGGAGCTGTTGATCTTGCGATAGGAGGGATTGCGGGTGAGCGATGTCGGCAGGTCCGCATGCGCGGCGTCGATGGCGGCCTGCACGTCGCGCGCCGCGCCGTCGATATCCCGGTCGATGCCGAAAGTGAGCTGAATGTTCGTGGTGCCGACGCCGCTGGTGGAGGTCATGTCATCCACGTCGGCGATGGCGCCCAGATGCCGCTCCAGCGGCGTGGCAACCGTGGCCGCCATGACTTCCGGGCTCGCGCCGGGCAGGCTCGCGGACACGAAGATGGCGGGTACGTCGATGCGCGGCAGGGGCGCGACCGGCAAGAGCGTGAACGCCGCTGCGCCGGCACAGCGCCACGCCGAGCGTCAGCAGCGTGGTGGCCACCGGCCGGGCGATGAAGGGCGCGGAAATATTCACGTCGGCCGCGTCCGCCAACGGCGTGCTCGGGCTCGGCAGGCTGCAAGCGGCCGCGCCAGCGCGCGGCAATGCGATCGAATGCCAGATAGATCACCGGCGTGGTGAACAGCGTCAGCACCTGGCTGACCAGCAGACCGCCGACGATGCTGACCCCGAGGGGATGGCGCAGCTCCGAGCCGGTGCCGGTGCCGAACATCAGGGGCAGCGCGCCGAAAATGGCCGCCACGGTGGTCATGAGAATCGGGCGGAAGCGCAGCAGGCAGGCTCTGATAGATCGCCTCGCGCGGCGCCATGCCCTGGCTGCGCTCGCGCATCGATGGCGAAGTCGATCATCAGGATGGCGTTCTTCTTCACGATGCCGATCAGCAGGATGATGCCGATCAGGGCGATGATGGTCAGATCGTCGCCGAACAGCATCAGCGCCAGCAGCGCGCCGATGCCCGCCGACGGCAGGGTCGACAGGATGGTGATCGGATGGATGAAGCTTTCGTACAGCACGCCCAGCACGATGTACATGACCAGCACGGCGGCCAGCAGCAGCAGCAGCTCGTTGGTCAGATTGTTGCGGAACGCGAGCGCCGCGCCCTGGAACGTCGTGCGGATGCTCGCCGGCAGGCCGAGCGTCGCGCTCGGCTTTCTCGATGGCGCGACACGGCGGCGCCGAGCGATGCGCCCGGCGCCAGATTGAAGGAAACCGTCGCCGCCGGGAAACTGCGCCAGGTGGTTGATCAGCAGCGGCCGCGTCTCCACCGTCGACCTTGGCGATCGCCGACAGCGGCACCTGGCCGCCGGCGGCGGAGGGCACGTAGATCGACTGCAGCGAGTCGATCGAGCGGTAGATCTTCGGATCCGCCTCGATGATGACGCGGTACTGATTCGACTGCGTGAAGATCGTGGAGACGATGCGCTGGCCGAAGGCATCGTACAGCGCATTGTCCACGGTGCCCACGCTGATGCCGAGGCGCGCGGCGCTGTCGCGGTCGATGGTGACGTAGGCCGCCAGGCCGTTGTCCTCCTGATTGCTGACCACGTCGGCGAGCTCCGGCAGCTGGCGCAAGGCCGTGCACCAGCTTCGGCGTCCAGGTGCGACAGAGCGGTCGGCGTCGGCGCTCTCCAGCGTGAACTGGTATTGGGTGCGGCTGACCGTATTGTCGAGGGTCAGATCCTGCACGGGCTGCATGTACAGCGTGATGCCGCTGACTCCGGCCGTCTCGCTCTTGCAAGCCGGCGGATCACGTCGCGCCACGGTCGCTGCGCTGATCCGCGCGCGGCTTCAGGTTGATCAGGAAGCGGCCGCTGTTGAGCGTGACGTTGTTGCCGTCGACGCCGATGAACGAGGACAGGCTCGCGACGTCCGGGTCCTTGAGGATCGCGGCGGCCAGCGCCTGCTGGCGCTCGCGCCATGCCGCCGTAGGAAATCGACTCGGTCGCCTCGGATACGCCCTGGATCAGGCCCGTGTCCTGGTCCGGAAAGAATCCCTTGGGAATCAGCATATAGAGGAGCGCGCGTCAACGACCAAGGTGCCGACGCGCCACCCACAGCGTCAGGCGCTGATGATCCAGCACCCAGGTGAGCCGCCGCCCGTACCAGTCGACCAGCCGCGGTGAACCATCTGCCGGATTCGGTTTGCGCGTGCGCGTTCGGCGGGCCGGTGCTTCAGCAGCTTCGCGCACATCATCGGCACCAGCGTCAGCGACACCACGGCCGAAATCATGATGGTGACGGCGAGGGTGACGGCGAACTCGCGAAACAGCCGGCCCGACCACGTCCTGCATGAACAGCAGCGGAATGAGCACCGCGATCAGCGACACGGTCAGCGAGATGATGGTGAAGCCGATCTGCCCGGCGCCCTTCAGCGCGGCTTCGCAGCGGCGTATCGCCCGCTTCGATGTAGCGGGAGATGTTTTCGATCATCACGATGGCATCGTCGACGACGAAGCCGGTGGCGATGGTCAACGCCATCAGCGACAGATTGTTGAGGCTGAAGCCCGCGAGGTACATCACCGCGAAGGTGCCGATGAGCGACAGCGGCACGGACAGGCTCGGAATGATGGTCGCCGGAATATTGCGCAGGAACACGCAGATCACCAGCACCACCAGCAGCCACCGCCAGCACCAGCTCGAACTCGCACGTCCTTGACCGACGCGCGGATCGTGGTGGTGCGGTCGGTGAGCACCGCCACATCCACGCCCGCCGGCAGGTCCGCCTGCAGCGAGGGCAGCAATGCCTGGATCCGGTTGACCACGTCGACGACGTTGGCGCCGGGCTGGCGCTGCACGTTGAGTGATCAGCGCCGGCGTCGTTGTTCATCCAGCCGCCGAGCTTGGTGTTTTCCGGCGCCTCGACACCAGCGTGGCGACATCCTTGAGGCGCACCGGCGCGCCGTTCCTGTAGGCGACGATCGACCTCGCCGTATTCGTCGCGCGTTTCGGATCTGATCGTTGGTATTGATGGTGTAGGCGCGCGTCGGGCCGTCGAGCGTGCCCTTGGGACCGTTCTGGTTGGCGTTGCTGATGGTCGTGCGCAGATCATCGAGATTCAGTCCGTAGGCGGCCAGCGCGCGCGGATTGACCACCACGCGCACCGCCGGCCGCTGGCCGCCGCTGATGCTGACGACGCCGACGCCCTTGATCTGCGAAATCTTCTGCGCGATGCGGATGTCGACCAGATCCTCGACCTCGGTCAGGGGCATCACCTTGGAGGTGATGCCGAGAGTCAGCACCGGCGCATCGGCGGGATTGACCTTGGCATAGATCGGCGGCGCCGGCAGATCCTGCGGCAGCAGGTTCTGCGCCGCGCTGATCGCCGCCTGCACTTCCTGTTCGGCGACGTCGATGGCCAGCGACAGATTGAACTGCAGGGTGATGACCGACGCGCCGGCGGAACTGGTGGAGGACATCTGGCTCAGGCCCGGCATCTGGCCGAACTGCTTTTCCAGCGGCGCGGTGATGGCCGAGGTGATGACCTCGGGACTCGCGCCCGGATAGAAGGTCTGCACCTGGATGGTCGGATACGCGACTTCCGGCAGCGCCGACAGCGGCAGCTGCTTGTAGGCCGATCGCGCCGACGATCAGGATCGCGACCATCAGCAGCGTGGTCGCGACCGGACGCAGTATGAATATGCGCGAGGGATTCATGCGTTAGGCGCCTGTCCCGAGGCTCGAGCGACCGGCGGCCGCCCTCATTGCGGCTGCGGCGGCTTGCCGCGCGTGCGCCTCGCACCCGGAGTTGCCGGCGTTCCCGGCTTGCCGGGCTGCGCTGCCCCTGCGGCGGGAGCGGCAATCGGCCAGCCGCATTCGGCAGCTGACTTGCGAGCCCTCGCGCAGGCGGTCGCCGCCTTCCGTGACGACGATTTCGCCGGGCTTGAGCCCGGTCTTGACCGCGACTTTTTCGCCGTCGACCACGCCCAGCGTCACGGCCCGCACCGACACGGTTCGATCCGGCATTCACGAGATAGACGAAGGTCGAGGTGATGCCGTTCGGCGCGCCGCGGCGCACCGCGGCATTCGGCATGATGACTTGATCGTGCAAAGTGTCCACCAACAGCTCGACGTTGACGAACTGGTTGGGAAACAGCAGCGCCATCGGCATTGTCGAACTGCGCCCGCAGTTTGATCGTGCCGGTCGTCACATCGATCGAATTGTCGACGGTGAGCAGTTTGCCATCGGCGATCTTTGCGGCGTTGGTCCTGTCGTATGCGGCGACGGCAAGGGTGGCACCCGCATGCAGCCGCTTCATGACGGCAGGCACATTGTCCTCGGGGACCGTGAAGATCACCGTGATCGGCTGCATCTGGTTGAGCAGCACGATGCCGTTCGCATCGCCGGGCGTGACGTAATTCCCTTGATCGACCTGGCGCAATCCGACTCGCCCGCTCACCGGGGCGATGATGTGCGTGTACACCAGATTCACCTGGGCGGTTTTGACCTGCCCTTCATCGGCCTGAAGGTGCCCGCGTACTGGTCGACCAGCGCGCGTTGCGTGTCGAGCTGTTGCTGAGCGATGGAATCTTCTTTGACGAGGCCCTCGTAGCGCTTCAAATCCAATCGTGCATCGGCCAGCAGTGCCTGGTCGCGCTTCAAGTTGCCTTGCATTTGCTGCAGGGCGGCCTCATAGGGACGAGGGTCGATCTGTGCCAAGGCGTCGCCTTTATGAACGAATTGCCCTTCCGTGAAATAAATTCTTTGCAGCGTACCTGTGATCTGGGTTCTCACGGTGACGGTGGCGAGCGGTGTCACCGTCCCGAGCGCCGGAATCTTGACTTCCATGTCGCCTAAGACCGCGGTGGCGACCGATACCGCGACCGGACCGTTCTGGCCGTTGCGGCCGCGCGGCGGGGCGGCCACCGGCTGCTTGCTTCGAAGGTAGAGCACGAATCCGACCAGCAGCGCCACGATGATGAGCGCGATGATCAGTGCTCGCCAGTGTCTGGCAATGAATGGTCTAGAATCTCCCCGCGGCGCTAGAAAAGGATCTTCTTGTTCAATTGTCACTAATTCACCGATAGGCGAGCCCATGCCGTGGCAGGCACTGCCAAACGATCACCCGGGCGAGCCGCAGACTATAACCAGATTCGATGCTGAACTACACACAGATCATCGCCGGCGTGCGAGTAGAGCCGCGGAAAGCGCGAAAGTTCATAACCCAATGTAAAGTATTGTGAACTTCACCGCTGCAGCCCGGCGCCGAGGCGGCGGCCCGCGGGCCCGATTCGGCGGATTCCCCTCCACGGGATGCTAGAATTCGCGCCGCCAAGGACATAAGGAGCTTCGATGAAATTGATCCTTTCCATGACAGCCGTTGGGATGCTGGCGTCGGCCGCCGCGATGCCCGCTCAGGGCGCCCAGACGTGGACCGAAGGCGTGAATTACTTTCTGATTCAACCGCCGCGGATCCCGTCGGTGCCCGCGGGCAAGGTCGAAGTGACCGAGGTCTTTGCCTATGCCTGCCCCGCATGCAATGTTTTCCAGCCCACCATGCACAAACTCGAAGCAGGCCATGCCCGCGAACGTCGTGGTGGACTACCTCCCCGCGGCATTCAATACCGCCGAGGATTGGCCCATGTTTCAACTTGCCTACATCACCGCGCAATTGCTCGGCGTCGCGCAGCAGACGCACGATGCCATGTTCGACGCGGTGTGGAAGGGCGGCGACTTGAGCATCACCGACGCGGCGACCCGCGGCCTCAAGACCCGCATGCCCAGCATTGAAGATGCCGCCAAATTCTACAGTCAACACGCCGCGGTGCCGGTCGAGAAATTCATCGCCACCTCGAAGTCGTTCTCGGCGGATCTTAAGGTGCGCACGGATGACGATTTGATCGCGGCGTACAGAGTCGACCGCACGCCGACCATCATCGTCAACGGCAAGTATCGCCTGCACGTGGAATCGGCGGGCGGGCCCGAGCAACTGATCGATCTGGTCAAATACTTGGTCGCAAAGGAAGCCAAGTAGCGGCTTACCGTGCCGGCATGAAGAATCTTTTCCTCGGGCATCCGCGGCTGTGGATTTCATTCATTGCCGGCGCGGCGTTGTACCTTTTTCTGCCGCATGATTGGTCCACGCTGAGCCGCGTGCTGGTGTGCTGGAATGCCGGCGTCGTGTTGTTCCTGGCGTTGATTGTCTTCTGGATGACGCGCCTCTCGGCGGCGCAGATTTGCACCCAGTACGTCGAGGAGGACGAGACCGCGCCGTTCATTCTTCTGGTGGTGATCATTGCGGCCGTTGCCAGCCTGTTTGCCATACTCGAGCCGCTCGCCACCATCAAGCAGGTGAGCGGTTCGGTGCGCGCGGCGCACTTCGCGTTGGCCGCATTCACCTTGATCGACTCATGGTTGCTGGTACCGCTGGTCTTCACCACGCATTATGCGGACATGTTCTACAGCGCGCCAGCCGAGGATCGGCCGCTGCACTTCCCCGATACACCCGAGCCGGTGTTCTGGGATTTCGCCTATTTCTCCTACACCATCGCCGCGGCGTGTCAGACCGCCGACGTGTCGACTCGCCATGCGCGCATCCGCAGGATCGTGATTGCGCACACGCTGATATCGTTTCTGTTCAACGCATCGATTTTAGGCTTCGCCATCAACGTCACGGCCGGCCTGATCGGCGGCAGCTGAGACCCGCGCGGATTGTGCTGGCGTGAAGGCCTCAGTCGGCTGCGGCTTTCACGACTTCTCCGCCCTTCATGACAAAACCCACCGACTGCAGCCGCGCGACATCGGCGAGCGGATCGCCCGCCACGGCGATCAGATCGCCATAGCGTCCCGACGGCGATGGCGCCGACATCGGCCTGGCGGCCCAGGGCCTCGGCCGCATTTGCGGTTGCCGCCTGGATCGCCTGCATGGGCGTCATTCCCCACTTCACCATGGTGACGAATTGGCGCGCGTTGAAGCCGTTCGGATAGACGCCCGCGTCGGTGCCGAAGATCATTTTGACGCCGGCCTTCACCGCGGCCTGAAAGGTCTGCCGTTGTTTCAAGCCGATCATGCGTTCCTTTTCCAGCGACTCCTTGTAAAGACCGTTTTTCTCGCCCTCGGCCATGATGTAATCATCATTGTAGATGTCCATCGAAAACCAGGTGCCGTGCTGCTTGGCCAGCGCGAAGGCCTCCTCATCGGCGAGACTGGCGTGCTCGATGGTGTCCACGCCCGCGCGGATGGCATCCTTGATTCCCGCGGTTCCGTGAGCATGCACGGCGACTCGCAATCCCAGCATGTGCGCCTCATCCACCAGCGCTTTCATCTCGGCCAGATCGTACTGCTGTGCACCCACCGTATCGGTCTTCGAGAGCACGCCGCCCGTGCCGCAAAACTTGATGACCTCCGCGCCGTACTTGCGCAGTTTGCGCACGGTCGCGCGGATTTCCTCGGGACCGTTCGCGACATTGGGCCTCTGCGCGGTGATCGAGGGCGGCAACTCCGTGGCGTCGCAGTGCCCGCCGGTGGCGCCGATGGCGTATGTAGCAGGGACGATGCGCGGACCGGTCACGATGCCGTGCTCGATGGCTTGCTTGAGCGCGACATCGTCGTAATTGGCCGACCCCACGTTGCGCACCGTGGTGAAGCCGGCTTCCAGCGTCTTTTTGGCGTTGGCGACGCCCACCACCGTCCAGAAGTTATCGGTGAATTGCAGCCGCCGATAACCGCTGTAGCGCGGATCGGCGGTCAGATGCGTGTGCATGTCGATCAAGCCGGGCAGCAGGGTCATCCCATTGAGCTCGACCCGGCGCGCGCCCGGCGGTATCGCGGAGCCCTGGGAGATCGCCGTGATGCGCCCATCGGTGATGGTGATTTGCGGATGATCCACGACCCGACCGGTCAGCACATCGACCATATGGTCGGCGCTGACCACGACGGTATCCGCGAGCGCGGCGGTCGGCGCGGCATTGGCCAGCACTGCGCCGGCCAGGATGGCGGCGCTCAAAGAAGCGGTCGTTCGCATGTTCATCCCCTGATCGGTTTCACGCAAAAATATCACAACGACGGCGCTGCCGGTTCGACGTCGGACAACAAGACCTGCAGCCGCGGCACTGGCGCGCCGCGCACCGACGCATAGGCCACGATGTGTTCCACGATGTGCTGCACATAGCCCCGCGTCTCATTGTAGGGAATATTTTCAATCCACACGTCGGCGTCCATCGGCTTGGGCGGCAGCCAGCGCGCGACCGCCGCGGAGCCCGCATCGTAGGCGGCCAAACTCAAGGCCAGTTGTTCGCCATAGCGGTCCAGAAGCTCGCGCAGGTGCACGGCGCCGAGGGGTACCGCAACCGCCGGATCAAACAAATCATCGCGCCCCGGTGTCGCCAAGTGCCAGCGGCGCGCGACGGCCACGGCGGTCGAGGGGATCATTTGCATCAGTCCGCGCGCATCCGCGCGCGACACCGCGTCTTTGCGGAACAGGCTCTCCTGGCGCATCACGGCCAGTATCCAATCCTGCGGCAATTGCGCGACCCTCGCCGCGCGGCTCACCACGTCCGAGAAGGGCCGCGGATATCGCAGCGTCACGTCGTCGAACTCTCCGGTTTGCGCCAGGGTGGCGATGGATTGAGCGAACCAGCCCCAGCGCGAGGCGAGCAAGGCGGCCTGCACTTTCGAGGCGTTGTCGGCGCCTTCCAGCGCCGTGTTCCATTCCAACGCCGCTTCATCGGCCATGTCGCAGTCGAACAAATCGTGCGCGCGAATCACCCCCGCCAGCTTCGCCAGCCGCGCCTGCGCCGCAGGGTCGAGGGGTGAAGGCCGCACATTGAGGTTGTAAGGCTGCGCCAGGCGATCCGCCGCGAGATAGCCGTAATAGTCGCGCAGACCGGCGATTTCGCCGAACGCTGCCGCGGCCGCCGCGTCGCCGAGGGTGGCGGCAATGGCGCGCGCGTGCCAGTAGCGCCAGCGCGGCTGCGTCGCCAGGCTCGGCGGCATCTGCTCGATCCAGGCAAGCGCGCGGGAGAAATCTCCGTTCCACAGCGCGGCGCGGACTCGCCATTCCTGCACCTGCGCATCCGCCGCGCTGGGCGGGAGGTCGTCGAACGCCGCCATGGCGCGCGGATCGCGGTCATAGGCTGCGCCCAACGCAGCCGCACGCCTGAGACGATCCTTCAGTTCCTGCGTCAGTTCCTCTCGCGCAAGCAGTTTTGGCAGTAAATCGAGCGCATTACCCGGCTCGGCGCGCGCCAGCTTCTCGAAGCCTGCGGCCAACGCCTCCGGCTCGACCGTCAAGGCGGGATGCGTCGCCAGAACATTCAACGCCGACGCGGGAGAATCCAAAAGGTCGGACCACTGCAGCAGCGCCGCGCGGCGGTCCAGCGGCACATCGGCCGCGAATTCTCGCGCCAGCCGCGGCGCGTCCGCCGACAATGCGGCGCGCGTGCGGCTCTCGGCGAGCGCCGCCGTCAGCAAGCCCTGCTGGCGCAACCAGGCGAAGACATCGGCGCACTCCGGCGCAGGCTTCTGCGGAATCAGCCAGCGCACCAGTGCAGCCGCGGCCAGACCCGTCAGGTCATTGGTGGACAGTCGGCCTTCGAGCCGATCGCAGATCAACACGGGATCTGCGACATCGATCGAGCGAGGCAAAAACCAATCCCAGCGATGGCGCTGCGCGAGGCTCGCGAGCCAGTCCCGGTGCAGGCCGTGCGTAACGGGTGTTCCCGCGTGCACCTGCAGAAACGCATCGATCGAGGCGTCCAGATTGTCGTCCGCGCCGGCGTTCAAGTCGCGCCGCAGCCGTGCCGCGACCAGATAGTCGTGAATCGCGTACCGTTCGAGCGCCGGGGAGTCGGGGAGGTCCGGCTGATGCAGACGGATGCGCTGCATCGCCGCCACGAATTCGTCGCGGACCGCATTATGCGCCGCCGGCGCCTGCCTGGCGGGCGGCGCTGCGGACAGGGGCGCCGCGCACAGCAGCGGCGCAGGGATAAATGCGATTGCGGCACCCAACAGCGCCTTAACTTAAGCCGGGTCGACATGTCCGTATTATGGTGCCTAAGATGCAAACCGCATGAAATCTAAAGTCGTTGCAATACTGGAAACGCGGGCCGGCGCCCATTTGGCGGAATTGATTGTCCGCCGCGGCGGCATGCCGCTGCTCGCGCCGGCACTGGAAGAAGTGCCCGATATTGATCCGCAGGCGCTGCAATCGCTGCTGGCGCAATGGCGAGTGCAGCCTTTCAAGATTTGCATTTTTCAAACCGGCGTGGGAACTCGAGCGCTGTTCGCCGCAGCCGACGCGGCCGACTCGAGCGCGGAATTGCGGGAACGCCTGGCTGCATCCACCGTGGTGGTGCGGGGCCCGAAGCCGGTCGGCGAGCTCAGCGCGCGCGGAGTTCGCATCGACATCAGGGCGGCTGCGCCGTTCACCACCGAGAAAGTGCTCGACGCGCTGGCACAGGTCCCGATGAGCGGTGCTGCGGTGCTGGTACAGCGCTATGGCGAAACCAATCAGGCGCTCGCGGCCGGACTGCGTTCCAGGGGCGCGACGGTGCGGGAGATCGCCACGTACCGCTGGGCGCTGCCGGCCGATACGCAGCCGCTGTTGAAGCTCATCGACGAGCTCGCACGCGGCCGGGTCGATGCCGTGATCTTCACCAGTGCGGTTCAGATCCATCACCTTTATTCGATGGCTGAAAAGACCGGGAGTGCGGCGGATCTGGCGAAGAATCTGCAGCGCTCGATGGTTGCCTCGATCGGTCCGGTGTGCTCGCGCGCGCTGCGTCACTATGGAGTCGAACCGTCGCTCGAGGCCAGTCCGCCGAAGCTCGGCGCCCTGATGTCGGCGCTCGAGGCGGCGCTGGCCGGCTGACCGCCGCGCGGGATTGCGTGTCGGCGTTTCACCGACACTTGCACGGCGCGGTGTCTGACGAAGTCGAACCCGGATGTTCTCGGAAAAGGCTGCGCGGCGGTGTATAAATACGAGCGCGCTATCGCGAGCCTTTCAGGAGTGACAACAGTGGCCAAGAAAAAAGCAAAATCAAAACCGTTTTTGACCGACGTGAAAACCTTGCGCGACCGGGCGCGCAAACACATTGCCGGCGGCGGCGTGACCTTTACCTACAAGGGCGACGTCAAAAAAGCGATCGACATACTGCAGTCCGTTCTGGCCACGGAAATTGTCTGCGTCTTGCGTTACACCATGCATGCGGTCGCGGCCCAGGGCATCTCCAGCGAAGGCGTTAAGGATGAGTTCGCGCAGCATGCCAAGGAAGAGCAGGAGCACATGAGCGAAGTCGCGGAGCGCATCAATCAGCTCGGCGGCGTGCCCGATTTCAATCCGGACGGCTTGACCTCGCGGGCGGCCTCCGAATACGGCACCGCCGGCAATTTGGTGGAGATGATCAAGGAAAATCTGATCGCGGAGCGGATCGCGGTGGATCATTACCGCGAACTGATCCGATATTTCGGCGACAAGGATCCGGGCACGCGCACCATGCTCGAGCGGATCCTGGTCGTGGAAGAAGAGCATGCCAACGACATGCATGATCTGCTGGTGGCCCATGAAGGCCATCCGATGCTTCCGGCTAGTTAGCGCCCCCGACGGCGGGCGAGTCGCTGGCCGGGAAAGACTCATCGAGCGCCTCATCCAGAAGTTCATCCAAATGGACCTTGTCGGACGACTGCGCGTGCTTGCGCATGTAAGCTGCGGCATACGAACAGGCGGGATTGATCGATAAGCCGCGCTGCGCGGCGTCTTGCAATGCCGCGCGCATCAGCTCGGCGGCGATTCCACGGCCGCCAATCTCCCGCGGAACGCGGGTGTGCGTAATGGTCATCACGCCGGCGGCCACCGTGTAATCTAATTCAGCGTGCCGACCCTCGACCTCGGTAGTGAACCGCTGGGCGCTCTGATCATGGTTAATGGTGCTCACGGTCTTTCTGGGTGCTCCGCTGGATGTTCCGCCGGGTGTTCCGCAGGTTTCGGGGCCGGGCGGGCCTCGGGCCTCGGTGCAGGCCGAGGTGGAGGAGTGTGCTCCGGTTCGCGGCGGGGCTCAATCGGCGCTGCCGGCCGCGGCGCCGCCTCACGGGGAGGCGGGGCAGGCCGTGGGGTGGCCTCGCGTGCAGGTGGTGCTTGATGGCTGGGCGCGGTTTCGCGCGACGGCGCTGCCGGCCGGGGCGCCGCCTCACGCGGCGGTGAGGCAGGCCGTGGTGTGGCTGCGTGCGGTTTCGTGGGACGGCGCTGCCGGCCGGGGAGCAGCCTCCGCGCTGCCGGCGCGCGTCGTGGCTGGGCGTGGTGTGGCTGGGCGTGGTTTCGCGGGACGGCGCTGCCGGCCGGGGAGCGGCCTCGCGCGCCGGCGCCTCGTGGCTGGGCGCGGCCTCACGTGTTGCCGCTTCTCGGCTCGGTTGACCAGGATGTGTTTTCCGAGCCGGAGCTCCCGCGTTTTCGGGCGCCGGACGAGGCGTGCTCAAGCGCGGCTTCGGCGCTTCGCGCTCGGTGCCGCCGGCTGCATTGCGGGTGGGGGCCGGGGCGTTGCGCGCAGGAACGGCGTGCGAGAAATTCCCCGCACGCACAGTTGCGGCGACCGGCGGACGGCCGTGATTGCTGGCGGCGCGAAGATCCGGGCGGCTGCGTGCGGCCTGCACTTGTTCGCGCTGAGGCGTCGTCGCTTCGATATGCCGGCCGCGCGCGGCGGCTGCTTCCGCGGCGGTTGGCTCCGCGCGCACCCCGCCGTTGCCGCCGTTGAAGCTGACGCGCCTCACGTTGATGTTATTCACCACCCGCCGGTCATAGACGTGGGTGATGTGAGTCGAACCGATGTTGACCACCGCGCGGTTATAGAAAAGATGTCCGCCCCGCCAATAACCGCCCTCGTACCCTCGGCCCGTATAGCCGTATCCGTAGTCGACGCCGCCATAGAACCCGACTTGCGGACCCCAGTACCCCGGGTGCCAGAAGAAAATTGCGCCCTGCGCGGCCCAGTATCCGGGCGTCCATAAATAGTCGGGCTGCGGCGCTTCGACCCAAGTACCCGGCACCCAATAATAGTCTTGAACGTCGTCGTCCCAAGCCCAGTAACCGGGTGTCCAGATATAGCCGTCTCCGGGGATCGGCGGTTGATCATAGATGGGCAATTCCGGCGGGGCGATGCTCACTGAAATGTTGATTTGCGCCCAACTCAAGGCCGGCGACAATATCAAAAGCAGCGCGGTTACGATTGACAGACGCCAGGGCTTCGAGATCATGATTCTCTCCGATCGATGAGCAGCGCGTTGTCGCGGGAATTCTTGTAGGAGCACTCTAGCGGGAATGCTGCACGGTCTTAATCAGCAAGCTGCGGTCGCGCCTGTAGGATATAGCTTATAGGTCCCCAAAGGCATCTCCCGCCGTTACTATCATGGTTCTCCCGATGAGCGCTGCCCCGGTAATTGCCCAAAACACGGACGTCCGTTTCCTGGGGAAGCTTCTCGGCGACGTCATTCGCACGTATGGCGGTGCTGCGCTGCTCGATCGGATCGAAGCGATCCGCGCCGCTTCGGTCGATCGATTTCGCGGTATCGCCAACCCGCGGGGACTGGCCGCCGGTTGGGAAAGCCTGTCGCTGGATGAAACGGTGGCCTTTGTGCGCAGCTTCATGCTGTTTTCCATGCTGGCCAATCTCGCCGAGGACCGGCAGGGCAGCGGGGCTGAAAGAGACAGTAACCTAGGCTCGGCCCTGGCCTTCCTGGAAGCCCAAGGGGTGACACGGCAGCAGGCGGCCGCGCTGCTCGATCATGCGCGGATTACCCCGGTGCTGACGGCGCATCCGACCGAGGTGATGCGCAAAAGCATGTTGGATCATCGCAATCGCATCGCGGCCTTGATGGCGCAACGCGATGCCGGCCTGCGGGAGACTGCGGCCGGGGAAGTCATCGAGGAGGCCATCGCCGCGCAAATCGCCTTCTTGTGGCAGACCCGAGCGCTGCGGCGCGAAAGACTGTATGTCGCCGATGAGGTCGATACGGCCCTCACCTACCTGCGAGACATATTTTTGCCCGTCATGCCTGCGCTGTACGCCCGTTGGGAGCGCCTCTTGGGCGAGCGTCCGCCGAGTTTTCTGCGGCTCGGGTCCTGGATTGGCGGCGATCGCGACGGTAATCCGCACGTGACCGCAGATTCTCTGCGCCTGGCCTTGGGCCGCGCCAGCCAAGCGCTGCTCAGCGACTATCTGGAGCAGCTCAATGCGATCGGCGCGGAGCTGTCGCTCTCGAGCGAACTCGCGGCGGTTTCCGAACCGCTTGCGGCTTTGGCTGAAGCGGGCGGAGACCTCAACGCGGCGCGCGCCGACGAGCCATATCGGCGCGCCATCACCGGAATGTACGCACGCCTCGCCGCGACCTATCAGAACCTGACGGGGCGCACGCCGCAGCGGCCCGCGACGGTCGAGGCGCGTGCCTACAGGGATGCGTCCGAATTGCGCGCGGATCTGCAGATCCTCGAGGACTCGCTCAAGTCCGAGAGCCGGCTGCGCTTGAACGGCGGCGGCGCGCTGGCGCGGCTCAATCGTGCGGTTGAAACCTTTGGTTTCCATCTCGCGGCGCTCGATCTGCGGCAAAACGCCGACGTGCATGCGAGGGTGGTCGCCGAGTTGCTGAAAGTGGCGGCAGTTTCACCGGACTATCAAGCCCTGCCGGAGTCCGAGCGCGTCGCGCTGTTGCGGCGCGAACTGGCGAGCGAGCGATTGCTGGCCAGCCCGTATGCGAGTTATTCGCCGGAAACGCTCTCGGAGCTTGGCATCGTGCGCGCGGCGGCGGAAGCACATCAACGTTACGGCGCCGACTGCATCCGCTTCTACATCATTTCCAAATGCGAAAGCGTCTCGGACTTGTTGGAGGTCAATGTGCTCCTCAAGGAGGCGGGGCTGTATCGCCCACAGCCGAGCGCATCGGCCGCCATCATGGCCGTGCCGCTGTTCGAGACCATCGCCGATTTGGAAGGCTCCGCCAAGGTCATGCAGGCGTGGCTGGAATTGCCGGAAACCGCGGCGATCACTCGAGACTTCGGCTTCCAGGAGGTCATGGTCGGCTATTCGGACTCGAACAAGGACGGGGGCTACCTCACGTCGGTGTGGGGCCTGCATCAGGCCACCCGCACGCTGGCGTCCGTATTCGAGAGTCATGCGACCCCGATGCAGATATTCCACGGACGCGGCGGCGCCGTCGGACGCGGCGGCGGCTCATCGTTCGCCGCCATTCGCGCGCAGCCTCATGGCACCGTGCGGGGACGCATCCGAATTACCGAGCAAGGAGAGATCATCGCCGCCAAGTACGGAACGCGCGAAAGCGCGGCCGCCAACCTTGATTCCATCGCGGCGGCAACCCTGCTCGCCTCGCTGGAAGAGGCTTCATTATCCCCGGGCAGCGCGCGCCGCTTCGCGGCCGCGATGGATGCTCTGTCCAAGGAGGCGTTTCGCGCCTACCGCGCGCTCGTGTATGAGACCGACGGGTTCGCGGCATTTTTCAGGCAATTGACCCCGCTGCTCGAGATCTCTGAACTCAAGATAGGCTCGCGGCCGGCGTCGCGCACCAACTCGCAGCGTATCGAGGACCTGCGTGCCATTCCGTGGGTGTTCAGTTGGGCGCAGGCCCGCGTGATGTTGCCGGGATGGTACGGCGTGGGTCAGGCAATGCGATCGGCGGATGCGGGATTGCTGCGGGAAATGCTCCATGCATGGCCCTTCTTTCGCGCCACCGTCGACAACTTGGAGATGGTGCTGTCCAAATCGGATATGGGAATCGCCGCCCGCTATCTCACGCTGGTCAAGGATCAAGCCATGGGCGAGGCGTTATTCGCGCGCATCCGCGCTATGTGGCTGACAACCCAGGAAACACTTCTCTCGGTGACCGGGCAAACGCGGCTGTTGGAAAAGCATCCGGTGCTCGAAGCGTCCATCCGGTTGCGGCTGCCGTATATCGAGCCGCTGAATCTGCTGCAAGTCGAGCTGCTCAAGCGGCATCGAGCCGGAGAGAAAGACCCGCGGGTACGCGAAGGCATCCACCTGTCGATCAACGCCATCGCGACGGCTCTGCGTAATAGCGGCTAGGCTCCCAGGCATGTCAGTCCGACGCGATGAATTTGGGCCTTGGAATCCCGGAATCGAGTCGGAGGTGCCCAAGGATTTACGCCACCTGTCCACGATCTTTCGCCCTGAGAATGTGTTTACCAGCCTTGCCGCGGCCGGCGAATTGCGCGGCCTGACCGGCTTCAACCTGAGCGAATTGGTGGTGTTTCGTCCGCAGCGGCTGGCGTTGCACGAACTGTTGGTGCGGATCACGGCGGATTTCGCGGTCCCGGACGGCACCCGGATCGCTGATCTGGGTTTGAATTTTCGCGAGATCGCGCGCCTGCTGCTGGCGCGCTACCTGGACCCGGCGATGCATGACATCACGGCGGCCTACCGGCGTGCATCGCAGGACCTGAACGCCATCATCGAGCCCGCGCTGGCGAAGTTGAACCGCAATTGGGGTCCGCAAGAGATCGCGGAACTCGAAAAATCCGCGGCCGCGGCCGCTGTCGGCGCGGATGCGGCGGCGCTGGCCGGATACAAAAGCCTGGCGCGGGTCCTGTCGGCGCTGTTCACGACGCAGGGTGCGGCGTGGGGTACCAAGGATCTGATCGCCGCGATGGCCGCGGGAATGGCCAGCAACGATTTCGCCAGCGACTGCATCGGCCGCGTGATTGCGCCGCTGTTGCAGACGGCCGCGCACGAGCAAGGATACAAGCTTCTGCCGCGCCAGGAACACCCGGTGGTGATCAATACCAAGGGTCCCTCGGCCTCGGGCAAGAGCACATTGCGGCCGCTGCAGAAGAAGCTCGCCGGCGACATTGGTGTGCAATGGAGCGATTTCGCGCTGATCAGTCCCGACATCTGGCGTAAACAGCTCCTTGACTATGCCTCGCTCGGCGCCGCCTACAAATACGCGGGCGCATTCACCTCCGATGAGGTGCAGATCATCGATCAGAAGCTCGATCGCTACATGGCGCACAAGAATCGGCGCGGCGACATGTCGCACCTGCTGATCGACCGGTTCCGTTTCGACAGCTTCGCGCCCGATTCGGACGAAGCGGGCAGCAATCTCCTGACCCGCTTTGGCCAGACGGTCTATTTATTCTTCGTCATTACCCCGCCGGAAATGTTGGTGGAGCGTGCATGGATGCGGGGCCTCGAGTTTGGCCGGTATAAGGCCGTCGATGACACCTTGGCGCATTCGGTGGAGGCATATTCGGGAATTCCCGACGTGTTCTTCACCTGGGTGCGCCGCACCGACAAGCGCATCAAGTTCGAATTCTTGGACAACACGGTGCGCTTGGGCGACCGGCCACGCACCGCGGCCTTCGGCGACAATGAAACTCTCAACGTGCTGGACGTCAAGGTGACTCTGGACATCGACCGCTATGCACGCATCGACGTGGATGCCTCCGATCCGGGACATCTCTACCCGGATCCGGCGATGCTCGCGGCTGAAAAGAATGTCGATTTCCTGAAGCGCTGCGTAAAAAGCTTTCATTGGGTGAATTTTGCGGAGCAGGCCAGCGGCAGGATTTATCTGCGCATGGTGCGGGGACAACCCGTGCAAAAGGAGCGGGCCGCGTTTGAGACCGCGATGCAGTCTCCCGAGGTGCGGGCTGCGATCCGGGCGGTCGCGCCCGATGCGCTGAACGGCAACGTGCCTGATGCGCCGGCGCCCGCGTACTTGAATGGCAAGCACGGCGGCGCACCGCCGCCTACGCTGGGGCAGTGGGGATCGCTATCCTAGAAAGTCGCAGTGCCGATCGACGTGCGCCGCCAGATCGAGGGTGTGCTGGCGCGTGAGCCGCTCCGCCTGTTCGGTGTCGCGCTTCTCCAATGCTTCGATGATCTTCAAGTGATCGACGATGGAGCGCGCCGCGCGGTCGCTTTGCGTAATCGTTGCCCGGCGGATCGCGCGCACATGCAGCAGGAGATTCTTGGTGGTATCGATGATCATCTGCGAACCGCCCAAGGCGATCACCGCGGTATGAAAGGCGATGTTCGCGTCGGAGTACTCGCACAGATGTTCGGACGGGGGTGAATTCTGAAATTCATCGAATAAATGCCGCAGCTTGGCGATCTCAGCGTCGCTGGCGGTCTGCGTCGCGAGCCGCGCTGCCATGGACTCGAGCGCCGCCCATATTTGGATCATTTCAATCATTTCGCGCTTGGATTTGCGGATGATGTAGATGCCGCGCCGCGGCACGGTGCGAATGAACCCTTCCTGCTCCAGCAGCGACAGCGCCTCGCGAATCGGCGTGCGGCTGACGCCCAGCGCGGTGGTCAGCTGGCGCTCGTCGAGCCGCAATTCCTGCTGCGGATCATAGATATCCGTATCGGCGATGGCGTTCTTCAACAGCGCGTACGCTTGATCACGCAGGCTCGTGGCGTTCAGCGGGGCCAGTGCCAGCGGTGTTGCCGAGGTGGTTCTCTGAACCAGCGTCACTATGGAATTCATTAGGCCTCTTTAAAGACTTTTGCGGGTGTATGACCGAAGCGGGGTGAGAGCGATGAACGCAGATATATTACATTGCAGTGGCGGCTTTCTTTGAAAAATGTGCATGGACGCCCTCCGTAAGACCCTTGCTGCGTGGCGCAATCCCGTTTGCGGATCGCTTGATCTCGATGACGCGCGGCACAAAGCCAAAACCCTGCGGAAACCGGGCTTTGCGTCGTAAAGTTCAGCGATTTCGGTCGCTTGACACCTCGAAACTCGTTCATATATGGTATACCACCATAACGGTGTATGGCTGGTCTGTTCTCGAATTTAATGGTTCGAGCGCCGCTATTTGAATATGCAAAGTGGATTTACTCCGGCGCAGCGCGTTTTCACCCGAAGGTAACGGCGCGAATGCGCGTTTCTCTCTGCGCCAAGACGGAAAATACAAAATGAATGGCAATGTGACGGATAGATCAGCTTTCGCGAATTCTTCTTTTTCGTATGTCAGTCCCGGCGCCAGGCCCGTCCGAGCTCATTGAAGCTCTGCCTCGAATCACGCATTTGGAGATCATATGGCGACAGTAAATCCCATCTCGAGTCCGCCCAAGGCCACGACGGCCGAAGATACCCTGCAGCGGAAGAGCCGCGATGCGAACGTGGTTTCCGGCGGCCATCTGGTCGCGAAGGCGCTGAAGAACGAGGGCGTCGACACCATCTTCACGCTTTGCGGCGGCCACATCATCGACATCTACGACGGCTGTGTCGATGAGGGCATCCGCATCATCGATGTGCGCCACGAGCAGGTGGCGGCGCATGCGGCCGACGGCTACGCGCGGCAGACCGGCAAGCTCGGGCTGCGTGGTCACCACCGCCGGGCCCGGGTTGCACCAATGCGGTGACCGGCATCGCGACGGCGTTCCGCTCGGAGAGCCCGGTGCTGCATATCGGCGGCCAGGGCGCCCTGACCCAGCACAAGATGGGCTCGCTGCAGGACCTGCCGCACGTCGACTTGATGACGCCGATCACCAAATTCGCGGCGATCGGTCTCGAGCACCGAGCGCGTCGCGGACATGATCTCCATGGCGGCGCGCGAAGCGTTCAACGGCGCGCCCGGTCCTGTGTATCTGGAAATTCCGCGCGACGTGCTCGATCGCGAGGTCGACATCGCCAAGGCGGTGATACCGCAGCCCGGCAAGTACCGCGCCTCCACCAAATCGATCGGCGACCCGCGCGACATCGAGAAGCTGGCCGACTTGCTGGTCAATGCCGAACGGCCCGCCATTCTCTACGGTCAGCAGGTGTGGACCGCGCGCGGCCACAAGGAAGCGATCGCGCTGCTGCGCGGCCTCGACATCCCGGGCTACTTCAACGGCGCCAGCCGCGGCCTGCTGCCGCCCGGCGATCCGCATCATTTCGACCGCACCCGCAGCCAGGCCTTCGCCAAGCGCCGACGTGCTGGTCATCGTCGGAACGCCGTTCGACTTCCGCATGGGCTACGGCAAACGCATCAGCAAGGAGCTGAAGCTGGTGCAAATCGATATGGACTATCGCACGGTCGGCAAGAATCGCGACATCGATCTCGGCTTGGTGGGCGATCCGGGCGCGATTCTGGGCGCGGTGCTTGCGGCCGCGAGCGGACGCATCAAGGGCGACAAGCGCCAGGCGCGCCAGCAGTGGCTGAAGCAGCTGCAGCGAGGCGGAAGTGGCGGCGACCGACAAGCTCATGCCGCTGTTCAAGTCGAACAGCGTGCCGATCCATCCCTATCGCGTGGCCTGGGAGTTCAACGAATTCCTTGCCGACAACACGATTTACATCGGCGACGGCGGCGATGTGGTGACCATCTCGGCGCAGGCGGTGCGGCCGCGCCGTCCCGGCCAGTGGATGGATCCGGGCGCGCTCGGCTCGCTCGGCGTCGGCACCGGCTTCGCGATCGCGGCGGGCCTCGCCAATCCGCAGAAGGAAGTCCTTTGCTACTACGGCGACGGCTCCTTCGGCATGACCGCCTTCGACATGGAGACCGCGAACCGGTTCGGCGTGCCCTATATCGCGGTCATCGGCAACAACTCGGCCATGAACCAGATCCGCTACGGCCAGCTGGCCAAGTACGGCGAGCAGCGCGGCAATGTCGGCAATCTCCTGGGCGACGTGCCCTTCGGCAAGTTCGCCGAGATGCTGGGCGGCTACGGCGAGGAGGTGCGCGATCCGGCAGCAGATCGCGCCGGCGCTGCGGCGCGCGCGCGAATCGGTGCACAAGCTGCGCAAGTCCGCCGTGATCAACATCTGGGTCGATCCGCGCGAATATGCGCCGGGCACCAAGAATCAAACAATGTACAAGTGACGACGTTGCGGGAGTCTCCATGGCTAAGGCGCTCGACGGCGTCCGCATTCTCGATTTCACGCATGTGCAGTCGGGGCCGACGTGCACGCAGCTGCTGGCTTGGTTCGGCGCCGACGTGATCAAGGTCGAGAAGGCCGGGCGCGGGCGACGTCACCCGCGAGCAGCTGCGCGACATGCCCGGACGCGGACAGCCTGTATTTCACCATGCTCAACCACAACAAGCGCTCGATCACGCTCGACACCAAGAGCGAGCAGGGCAAGCAGGTGCTCGAGCGACTGGTCAAGCACTGCGACGTGCTGGTGGAGAATTTCGCCCCGGGCGCGCTCGATCGCATGGGCTTCACCTGGGAGCGCATCCAGGAGCTCAATCCGCGCATGATCGTCGCCTCGGTCAAGGGTTTCGGCCCCGGTCCCTACGAGGACTGCAAGGTGTACGAGAACGTGGCGCAATGCGCGGGCGGCGTCGGCCTCGACCACCGGATTCGACGACGGCCCGCCGCTGGTGACCGGCGCGCAGATCGGCGACAGCGGCACCGGGCTGCATCTGGCGCTCGGCATCGTCACGGCGCTGTATCAGCGCAATTCCACCGGACGCGGCCAGAAGGTGCTGGCGGCGATGCAGGACGGCGTGCTGAACCTGTGCCGCGTCAAGCTGCGCGACCAGCAGCGCCTCGAGCGCACGCACGTCATGAAGGAATATCCGCAATACCCGAACGGCAAGTTCGGCAGCGCCGTGCCGCGCGCCGCCAATGCCTCGGGCGGCGGACAGCCGGGCAGGATCGTGAAATGCAAGGGCTGGGAGACCGATCCCAACGCCTATCTCTATTTCATCACGCAGGCGCCGGTGTGGAAAGCGATCTGCAAGGTCATCGGCAAGGAGGCCTGGATCACCGATCCGGATTACGCCACGCCCGATGCGCGCCTGCCGCGACTGAAGGAGATCTTCGCCGCCGTCGAGGAATGGACCATGACCAAGACCAAGTTCGAGGCGATGGACATTGCTCAATGAACACGACATTCCCTGCGGTCCGATCCTGTCGATGGAGGAATTGGCGCACGAGCCTTCGCTGCGCAAGACCGGCACCGTGGTCGAGGTCGATCACCCCAAGCGCGGCAAGTACCTGACGGTCGGCAATCCGATCAAGCTGAGCGACAGCCCCACCGAGGTCAAGCGCTCGCCGCTGCTGGGCGAGCACACCGACGAAGTGCTGGCCGAACTGGGCTATGGCCCGGCAGATGTCGCCGCGCTGCGATCGAAAAAGGTGATTTGATTCGCGCGACGCCGATGGCCGAATATCGAATGTCCGCGCACAGAATCCGAGGAATACTGCAACATGTCATATGATAAAAACGCCGTCCGAAAAATTCTCGATCAAGCCAAGGCGGCTGGCCGCGCGGCCCTGACCGCGCCGGAGGCGCGCGGTGTTTGCGAGGCATACGGCATCTCGATGCCGAAAGAGGGAGTGGCGGCCTCCGCGGACGAAGCGGCCAAGCTCGCCTCCGGGATCGGCTTTCCGGTGGTGATGAAGATCGTGTCGCCGCAAATCCTGCACAAGACCGAGGCGGGCGGCGTCATTGTCGGCGTGAAATCCGCCGAGCACGCCAAAGAGGCTTACTCCACCATCGTCGGCAACGCCAAGAAGTACGACGCCAAGGCGGAAATTCTCGGCGTGCAGGTGCAGCAGATGCTGGCGGGCGGCCAGGAAGTGATCATCGGCGCGGTCACCGACCCGGCGTTCGGCAAGCTCGTGGCATTCGGCCTCGGGCGGCATTCTGGTTGAAGTCCTGAAGGACATCACGTTCCGCCTCGCGCCGGCCACCAAGGAGGACGCCTTGTCGATGCTGGACGGCATCGAGGCGGCGGAGATCCTGAGCGGCGTGCGCGGCGCCAAACCGGTGGACCGCGCCGCTTGGCGGGGATGATCGAGAGGGTGTCCGCGCTGGTGGCGGATTTCCCCGAGATCGCCGAGATGGACCTGAACCCGGTGTTCGCGACCGAACACGGCGCCACCGCGGCCGACGTGCGCATCGTGCTCGATTTCACGCCGGCAGCGCCGCGCCACCGGCCGAATCAGGCGGAAATCGTCGCGAAGATGAACCGCATCATGAAGCCCAAGGCGGTGGCGGTGATCGGCGCGTCCGCCGAGGACGGCAAGATCGGCAATTCGGTGATGAAGAACCTGATCAACGGCGGCTACAAGGGCGAGATCTACCCGATCCATCCCAGCGCCGAGAACATCATGGGCAAGAAGGCCTATAAGAGCGTCAAGGACGTGCCCGGGGACATCGATGTCGCCGTATTCGCGATTCCCGCGAAATTCGTCGCGCAGGCGCTGATCGAGGTCGGCGAGAAGAAGATCGCGGGCGCGATACTGATTCCATCCGGCTTTGCCGAGACCGGCAACGTCGACGGCCAGAACGAATTGGTTGAGATCGGCCGCAAATACGGCGTGCGCCTCATGGGCCCCAACATCTACGGCTTCTACTACACGCCCAGCAACCTGTGCGCCACGTTCTGCACCGCTTACGATGTCAAAGGCCACGCGGCGCTGTCGTCGCAATCGGGCGGCATCGGCATGGCGATCATCGGCTTTTCGCGTTCGGCCAAGATGGGCGTTTCGGCCATCGTCGGCCTGGGCAACAAGTCCGACATCGACGAGGACGATCTGCTGACGTTCTTCGAGCAGGACGACAACACCACCATCATTGCTCAGCACTGCGAGGACCTGAAGGACGGGCGCGCCTTTGCCGAGGTCGCGAAGCGCGTCTCGAAGAAGAAGCCGATCGTCGTGCTGAAGGCCGGGCGCACCAGCATGGGTGCGCGCGCCGCGAGTTCGCACACCGGCGCGCTCGCCGGCAACGACAAGATCTATGAGGACGTGTTCAAGCAATCCGGCGTGATCCGTGCGCGCTCGCTGCGCGACCTGCTCGATTTCGCGCGCGGCATTCCGGTACTGCCCACGCCCAAGGGCAAGAACGTGGTCATCATCACCGGCGCCGGCGGATCCGGCGTGCTGTTGTCCGATGCCTGCGTCGACAACGGCCTGTCGCTCATGGCGATGCCCGCCGATCTCGACGCGGCATTCCGCAAATTCATTCCGCCGTTCGGCGCCGCGGGAAACCCGGTCGATATCACCGGCGGCGAGCCGCCCGCGACCTACCAGAACACCGTGCGTCTGGGACTTCAGGACCCGCGCATTCACGCGCTGATCCTGGGCTATTGGCACACCATCATCACCCCGCCGATGGTGTTCGCGAAGCTCATGGTGGAAGTGGTCGACGAGATGCGCGCCAAGGGCATCGAGAAGCCGATGGTGGCCTCGCTCGCCGGCGACGTCGAGGTCGAAGAGGCCGCGGAGTATTTGTATCAGCACGGCATCCCGGCCTACGCGTATTCGACGGAGATCCCGGTCGCGGTGCTCGGCGCCAAGTACAAATGGGCGCGCGGTGCCGGCCTGATTCCGAGCATCTAAGCCCGCCGGTTGGATATTGCCGTGCAGGATGCCGATCGAGAGTCGGCATCCTGGTAGGTGCGACGGCGGTCGCTGCGTTGCAGCCCGCTCTTTTTTGTTCTAGCGAAACGGCGGTCCATGAAGATAGCGATTATCGGAGTCGGCGCAATCGGCGGTTATGTGGGAACGCGATTTGTGCTGGCCGGAGAAGACGTCACATTCATCGCACGCGGAGCCAATCTCGAGGCGCTGCGTACTTGCGGCATTCGGCTGATCAATGCGAATGGAACCGAGGAGACGGTGCCGCAAGTCAAGGCCACCGACAACTATGCGGATGCCGGGGCTCAAGACATGATCGTGCTGGCGATGAAGGCGCATCAGGTCGAGGCGGTGGCGGGGGATGTGCCGAAGCTGTTCGGCCCGCGCACCGTCGTCATTCCCATGCAAAATGGCATCCCCTATTGGTATTTTCATGGCCAGCCCGGCGCATTCGCGGGAATGCGGGTCGCGAGCGTGGATCCAAACGGGGTGATTTACGACAAGATCCCGTGCGAGCGCGTCATTGGCTGCGTGGTCTATCCGGCCGCCGAACTGGTGTCGCCCGGCGTCGTCAGGCACGTCGAGGGCAATCGTTTTCCCGTCGGCGAACCCGACGGTACCACCAGCGATCGCGTGGCCCAGGTGGCGCGCTGCTTCGTCAAAAGCGGAATGCAGGCGCCTATTTTGAGCGATATCCGCTCGGAAATTTGGCTGAAGCTGTGGGGTAACCTATCCTTCAACCCCATCAGTGCGTTGTCGCGCGCCACCTTGGCGGAGATTTGCCAATATCCGCCGAGCCGGGCCGTTGCGGCCGCGATGATGAGCGAGGCGCAGAGCGTGGCCCATCAGCTGGGCATCAAATTCCGCGTTTCTCTTGAAAAACGCATCGCGGGCGCCGAAAAAGTAGGTCACCATAAGACCTCGATGCTGCAGGATGTCGAGGCCGCCCGCACGCTGGAGATCGATGCATTGCTCGGTTCCGTCATGGAACTGGCGCGGCGCACCAACACGCCGACGCCGCATATCGACACCGTGTATGCGTTGACCAAGCTGCTGGCCAATACATTGGAAGAGAGGAAATCGTAGTGCGGAGTTCAACCAAGATATGAATGTTCACGAGTATCAGGGCAAAGAAATTTTGCGAAGATTCGGCGTGGCGACGCCGCGCGGCGTGCCTTGCTTCTCGGTCGCCGAGGCCGATGCGGCGGCGCGCGAGCTGGGCGGCAAGGTCTGGGTGGTCAAGGCGCAGATTCACGCCGGAGGCCGCGGCAAGGGCGGCGGCGTCAAGGTGGCCAAGTCGCTGGAGGAAGTCCACGACTACGCATCCAAGATTCTTGGCATGACGTTGGTGACCCATCAGACCGGGCCCGAGGGCCGGGTCGTCAGGCGCTTGCTGGTGGAAGAGGGCGCCGACATCCGCAAAGAGCTGTATGTCGGCATGGTGGTCGACCGCTCCACGCAACGCGTCACCCTGATGGCCAGTTCCGAGGGCGGAATGGAAATCGAGGAGGTCGCCGCGCACACGTCCGGAAAAAATCCACAAAGTGGCGATCGATCCCGACGCCGGCCTGACGGACGCGGCAAGCCGACGAAGTCGCGCAGCAAGATCGGCGTTCCCGACGCGTCGATCGCGCAGGCGCGCAATTTCATGCAGGGGCTGTACCGCGCGTTTGTCGAATGCGATGCGTCGCTGGCGGAGATCAATCCGCTGATCATCACGGGAACGGGCGACGTGCTGGCGCTCGATGCCAAATTCAATTTCGACTCCAATGCGCTGTTTCGCCATCCGGACATCGTTGCCATGCGCGATCTTGACGAAGAAGATCCCGCGGAGGTCGAGGCTTCGAAGTTCGATCTGTCGTACATCTCGCTGGGCGGCAATATCGGCTGCCTGGTCAACGGCGCGGGGCTTGCAATGGCGACCATGGACACGATCAAGTTGTTCGGCGCGGAGCCCGCGAATTTTCTGGACGTCGGCGGAGGCGCGACCGCGCAGAAGGTGACCGAGGCGTTCAAGCTGATGCTGAAGAACCCCGCGGTCAAGGGAATATCTGGTCAACATCTTCGGCGGCATCATGCGCTGCGACACCATCGCAGAAGGCGTGATCGCGGCGGCGCGGGAGGTGAAGCTCAGCGTGCCGTTGGTGGTGCGCATGAGAGGGCACCAACGAGGAGCTGGGCAGGAAGGCTGCTGCGCGACTCGGGGCTGCCCATCATTTCCGCGGACAACATGGCCGACGCGGCCAAGAAAATCGTTGCCGCGGTCGATGGCAAGTAGGAGCAGCGCGCATGAGCATCCTGATCGACAAAAACACCCGCGTGATCACCCAGGGCATCACCGGCAAGACCGGCGCTTTCCACACCCGCCTGTGCCGCGAGTACGCCAACGGCAAAGCTTGTTTCGTCGCCGGCGTGAACCCGAACAAGGCGGGCGAAAATTTCGAGGGCATTCCGATCTACGGCAGCGTGCGCGATGCCAAGCAGCAGACCGGCGCGACGGTTTCGGTGATTTACGTGCCGCCCCCCTTCGCGGCCGGCGCCATCGATGAGGCGGTCGATGCCGATCTCGATCTGGTCATCTGCATCACCGAGGGCGTGCCGGTGCGCGACATGATCGCAACGCGCAACCGGATGCGCGGCAAGAAGACCCTGCTGGTGGGTCCGAATTGCCCCGGGGTGATCACGCCGGATGAAATCAAAATCGGCATCATGCCGGGACACATTCACAAGAAGGGGCGCATCGGCGTGGTGTCGCGCTCGGGCACTCTCACCTATGAAGCGGTCGGACAGCTGATGGATCTGGGGCTGGGGCAGTCGACCTGCGTCGGGATCGGCGGCGATCCGGTCAACGGTTTGAAACATATCGACGTCATGCGCATGTTCAACGATGATCCGGAGACCGATGCGGTCATCATGGTGGGCGAAATCGGCGGCGACGACGAGGAGACCTGCGCCCGCTGGATCAAGGCTTATATGAAGAAGCCCGTGGTGGGCTTCATTGCCGGCGTCACCGCTCCGCCGGGCAAGCGCATGGGGCATGCGGGCGCCATCATTTCCGGCGGCAAGGGTACGGCCGACCGAGAAGCTCGCCGTCATGGAAGAATGCGGCATCAAGGTCACGCGCAACCCGGCGGAAATGGCCACTTTGCTCAAGTCGGTCTTGTAGCGTGACATCGCCTCGGTAGCCTCATTTGCGCCAGGCATCCCCTAAGGCGTTGTTGCGGCGGATGTTCGATGCGGCCATCGCATCCGCGCAGCCGGCGCTGTGTATTCCGCCGCATCTGCCGCCGGCGCCGCGCGGCCGATTGCTGGTCATCGGCGCGGGCAAGGCCTCCGCGGCGATGGCTCGGGCGGTGGAGCAGAATTGGCCCGGCAACCTGTCCGGCCTGGTCGTGACTCGCTACGGCTACGCGGTGCCTTGCCAGCAGATTGAAATCATCGAGGCGGCGCACCCGGTTCCCGATGCCGCCGGCATGCAGGCGGCCCGGCGCATGCTCGAGCTGGTCGCTGGCCTCGGTGCGGATGACCTCGTGCTTTGTTTGATCTCAGGCGGCGGTTCAGCGCTGCTGCCATTGCCGGCAGAAGGATTGACGCTGGATCTGAAGCAGGATGTCAGCCGCGCGCTGCTGGCATCCGGCGCCAGCATCAGCGAGATGAACTGCGTGCGCCGCCATTTGTCCGCCATCAAGGGCGGACGGTTGGCTGCGGCCTGCCACCCGGCGCAAGTGCTGACGCTGCTGATCTCCGATGTGCCGGGCGATCGCCCGCTCGACATCGCGTCCGGACCGACGGTGGCTGATCCGACCACTTCCGCGGACGCGTTGAGCATCGTACGCCGCTACGCCGATCGAACTTCCGCCGGCCGCGCTCGAACTGCTCGAGAGCGGGCGCGGCGAATCCGTGAAGCCCGGCGATCCGCGGCTCGCGCGCGCCCGCTCGCTCATCATCGCCACGCCGCAAATGGCGCTGGAGGCCGCCGCGAGCGTGGCTCGCGATGCCGGAATCGAGGCCCATATCTTGGGCGATGCCATCGAGGGAGAAGCCAAGGACGTGGGCAAGGTATGCGCAGGCATCGCGCGCCAGGTGGCCGAGCGCAACCAGCCATTCCGCGCCCCGTGCATCTTGCTGTCGGGCGGCGAAACCACGGTGACCGTACGCGGCAGCGGCCGGGGCGGGCGCAACGTGGAATATCTTGCTTTCCTTGGCGATCGCGCTCGAGGGACATGCGCGCATCCATGCCCTTGCCGGCGATACCGACGGGGTCGATGGGCAGGAAGAAATCGCCGGCGCCTACCTGAGCCCCGATTCGCTCGAGCGCGCATATGCCTTGGGGCTGAAGCCCAACGACATGCTGCGCAACAACGACGCGCATGGTTTTTTCAGCGCGCTCGGCGACTCGGTCATCACCGGCCCGACATTGACGAACGTCAACGATTTTCGGGCGATCTTGATCGAGTAGCATTGCATCAGCCCCAAACCTCGACGACGCCGCTGAGGGGGTCCAAATCCTCGTCTCGAGGCAAGGGCTCGATCATGGCTGACAATCTGGTACGCTTTCGCGCATATGGAAACCCCGCTGACACCTCTCGAGTTTGCGCGCCGCGCACGCAAGCTCCATGGCCGGCGCGAAGCCGTGGTCGACGGCGGACTTCGGTTGACTTACGAACAATTCGGCGGGCGCTGCGACCAATGGAGCGCCGCACTCGCGAAACTGGGCGTGGGCAAGGGCGACCGGGTCGCGACGATTGCGCCCAATACGCATCAACACCTGGAGCAGTTCTACGCGATACCGCAGCTCGGGGCGGTCATCGTGCCGATCAACTATCGTCTCTCGGCCGAAGATTTCGTTTACGTGACCGAGCACAGCGGCGCAACGGTGCTGTGCGTTCATGCCGATTATCTGGAGGCCGTCGATGCCGTGCGCTCGCGCATGCCGGGAGTGCGGCATTTCGTCGCTCTGGAAGGCGCGAGGAGCGGCTGGCTGTCGTACGAGTCGCTGCTCGAAGCCGGCGGCGAATTGCGCGAATCTCCCGGCATTGCGGAAACGGATCTGCTCGCCATCAACTACACCAGCGGCACGACGTCGCGGCCGAAAGGCGTGATGATCACCCATCGCAATGCGTGGATAAATTCGGTTGGCGCCCTGGTCCATTGGCCCATGACGCCCGCCGACCGGTATTTATGGACCCTGCCGATGTTTCATGCCAACGGCTGGACCTTCGTATGGACCGTGACGGCAGCGGGAGCGGCGCATGTCTGCCTGCGTGCGGTCGATGCCGCGGCGGTCTATGAGCACGTGCGGCGCGAACGCGTGACGCATCTTTGCGCCGCGCCCACGGTGCTCATCGCCATTGCCAACGGTCCGGCGTCGCTGCGCGAACAGCTTCCCCGCTGCGTTCGGGTGATTACCGCCGGCGCCCCGCCGGCCGCCGCGACCATCGAACGTATGGAATCCGAACTCGGCTGGGATGTGCTGCAGGTGTACGGTCTGACGGAGACGGCGCCGTTCATCAGCATCTGCGAGCCGTTGCCGGAGCACGCGGCGCTGTCCAGCGCCGAGCGCGCGACCATGAAAGCCCGCCAAGGAGTCGAATTGATGACCTCGGGCGAGTTGCGCGTCGTCGATCGCGATATGCGCGATGTTCCGCACGACGGAGCGACCATGGGCGAGATCGTCGCAAAAGGCAATGTCGTCATGAGCGGCTATTACAACGATCCGCAGGCGACCGCCCAGGCCTTTGCGGGCGGCTGGTTCCATTCCGGCGACGGTGCCGTGGTGCATCCGAACGGCTATATCGAGATTCGCGACCGATTCAAGGACGTCATCATCAGCGGCGGTGAAAACATTTCTTCGATCGAAGTCGAGGGCGCGTTGTTGCGGCATCCGGCGGTGCTCGAAGTTGCGGTAGTCGGCATGCCGCACGAAAAATGGGGCGAATCGCCGCAGGCATTCGTGGTCCTGCGCGCCGGAGCATCCGCGACTCCGGAAGAGCTGCGCGAGTTTGCCCGTTCGGCGCTGGCGCATTTCAAAGTGCCGAGCGCGTTTCATTTCGTGAGCGAACTGCCGAAAACCGCCACCGGAAAGATCCAAAAATTCGTGCTGCGCGGCAGGCGCCCTGCGATAATGGCCCAATGATCGCGCGGATCCTCCAGCATTGAGCACGGCCCATTTCACCGACGCCGAGCGCAAGGTCACGATCATCGGCGTAATGATCGTCTTCTTGTTGTCCGCCCTGGACCAAACCATCGTGTCCACGGCGATGCCGGTCATCATCAGTCAACTGCACGGTCTGGAGCTGTATGCCTGGGTGACCACGGCATATCTTCTGTCCTCGACCGTGATGGTGCCGGTGTGGGGAAAGCTCGGCGACCTCTACGGACGCAAGCCTGTGCTGCTGGCGGGAATCGGCTTGTTTCTCTTGGGTTCCTGGTTGTCGGGACTTGCGGGGGAGTTCGGAACATTGCCGCTTTTGGGCGGCGGCATGGTGCAACTCATTGTGTTCCGCGCCATCCAGGGATTGGGCGGGGGTGCCCTGTTCACCACGGCTTTCGCCATCATTGCCGATCTGTTTCCGCCGCGCGAGCGCGGTAAATTCGCCGGCTTGTTCGGCGGGGTCTTCGGACTCGCGAGCGCGATCGGGCCGCTGCTGGGCGGCTACTTCACCGATCACGGAACCGTCTCAATCGCCGGTCACATCGTCCAGGGTTGGCGCTGGGTGTTTTATCTCAATCTGCCGGTCGGCTTGATAGCGCTGTTCATGGTCATCGCCAAGATGCCGAAGCTGTCGCACGCCGCCAAGGGCAGCATCGACTATCTCGGTGCGGCGCTGATCGTCGCATCCTGCGTGCCGCTGCTTTTGGCGCTGACCTTCGGCGGCCAAAAATATGCCTGGAGTTCGCCGGTCGTGATCGGTCTGTTTGCGATGTTCCTGATCTGTGCGGTGCTGTTCGTGATCGTGGAAAAGAGGGTCGACGATCCGATCATCCACATGGAGCTGTTCGGCAACAAGGTGTTTACCTGGGCCAACACCGCGGGCTTCTTTTCCTCGATGTCATTTCTCAGCGTCGTGGCCTTTCTGCCGCTGTTCATGCAGCTCGGACAGGGCGTGCAGGCCACGACCAGCGGCCTTTCGACCATGCCGCTGATGATAGGCCTGATTGTGGCGGCGACGGTGAGCGGCCGGCTGGTGACGCGCACCGGCCGCTACAAGCCGTTCATGCTGACCGGAATGATCGTGTTGCTGGTTGCAACCATCCTGATGAGCCAGATGACCTACAGCACGAGCCGGTTCGATCTCGGCTGGCGAATGGCGGTGCTCGGGATGGGCCTTGGCCCCTTGCAAAGCCTGTACAGCGTCGCCATCCAGAATGCCGTCCCGGTGAACCGCATCGGTGTCGTGACCAGCGCCAATCAGTTCTTTCGCCAGATCGGTTCCACGGTCGGCGTCGCGGTCTTCGGCACGCTCCTCACCAATGATCTCAATGCCAAGCTCGCCGCTTGGGCGGCGGCGAGCGGACTGCCGTCTATGGACCTGTCAAAATTGCGCGGCCTGTCGGTCGATGCGCAAATCCACTCCGGCATGATGCACCTCCCTGTGGCAATCCGCGTGCTGATTGCCGATTCGGTGACGCACGTGTTTCTGTTGAGCATCATCGTGGTCGTCATCGCGCTCAGCGCGACCTTGATGATTCCGGAGCTGCCGATGCGCGAGCGCCCCAAGGTGCCGGCGAAGGATGCCATGCCCGCCGATGCGCACCTGTAGATTTTGACGGTCCGGCCTTTAGGGCGCGGCGGCGATCAAGGCCAGGAAATTGTCGCAATAGAATTTGGCTTTGGCTTCCTCGGATATCCCCTTGAAGGTACGCTCGAAGCGGCCGATCGGATCGTCGGTTCCCTCCGGATGAGGGTAATCGCTTGAAAACATGAATAGTTCCGCCCCGGCATCCGTGATCAGGCGACCGGCGTCTTCTCCCGGGAACGGCGTGAACTTCACCGCGCGGCGGATGTATTCAGAGGCCCGTATCGGCAGCGCTTCCACGGACGGGTCGGTTTTCCTGAAGATTTTTTGGCTGAGGTCGAGCGTCCGCAAGTATTCGGGCACCCAACCGGCGCCGAGTTCGATCACGCCGCCGCGCAGGCGGGGAAAGCGCGCAAGCACCCCATCGAAGACCAGCGCCGTCAGAAACTGCTGTGGTCCGACCGACAGCAGCATGAAATCGCGCACGCGAAGATTCTCGCCTCCTTCGGCGCCGGTGATGTCCTTCGGCCGCGGTTGGCCGTTGTTCTCGTAGGCGGCGATCTTGGTGGGGCTGTTGGGTCCGACGTGCAGCAGGAAGGGCACGTTCAAATCGCAAAATGCCTGCCACACGCAATCGAAATCCGGATGACCCGGAGATTTGTCGCCCACCGGCATCCCCGGGATCCAGAACGCGCCGCATCCGAGACGAACGGCCTCCGTCATTTCCGCGACGCAGCGCCCGGGATCAGCGAGAGATACCTGGCCGACGGCGATGAGCCGCGGGTCCGGCCTGCAAAACGCCGCCATCGCGCGGTTGTGCGCGCGGATGCCGCCATAGCGCACATCCGGATCCTCGTGATGCAGATATTGCGAAGCGGAAAAAGTCGAAAACACCAATTGTCGATTGAAGCCGAGATCATCGAGCGCCGCCTTTCTCTCCGCGGCATCGAATGCACCCGGCGCATTCCAGCCCTTCTGGCCTCGCACCACATCGACCGGCGCGACGCCGTTCGCGGCACGGCGCTTCTGCTTTGCCACCGCTTCGTTGATCACCTCGAAGCTCTTGGTGCCCGACTTGAGCAGGCTCATTTCGGGAAGCTTTGCAAGAAGCTGCGGATCGGCGAACTTGGCGATCCAATCCCTCGTTTCCATGATGTGACTGTCGGCATCGCAGTAGGGGCGATTGGTCGCATAGGTCATGGCCGCTGTTCCTCGCGCAAGGACTTTAGTAGACGCAAATTATAATTAAGCCGCCCGCAAGTCAAGAAACCGGCTGGGCAAGCGCAGAATACGGCTATCTCTTGCGGACTTTGGGCGCCTTGCGCCTGCCGTATTTGAGCTGCAAGGCGTTGTTGCCGCCGATGATGAAATCGCTCCAGATCTCCGCCGCGCGGTGCGCGGCAATGCCGCCGCTGCGCAACGCGCGGGCCGAGAGGATCGGAGCGTTGACCGTCATGACCGAGCACACCCGCGCAACATCGCGGGGGAAGCCGTACGCCTCGATGCATCGCTTGGTGAAGTAGTCGATCATGACGCCGCGCTCGTCGCGGTCCTGGCGTTTCGCCAGGCTTGCAATCGATCGGTCGCTGGCGAGCAGGCGCATGATCGGGCCGCGTTCGTAGAGATATTCCATGGATCGCAGATTGGAGCGATGAATCACCTCTTCATAGGGCACTTTTTTTGGCAGAACACCGAGACCGCGGCCGCGCAGGAAGCGATACTCCCGCTCCACCAGCGCCTTGAACAGGTCCGCAAGGCGCGGAAAGTATTTGTAGATGAGCGGTTTGCTGATGCGCGCTTCCACCGCGACCGCCTCGAGGGTGCAGCTGGACAGCCCGCGGCTGACGATGAGCGCCACCGCACTGTCCATGATCTGCTCGCGCCGCTTCTCTGGCGACATGCGCTGTGCGCGCTTTTTGACCGGCATGGACAGCGTCTCCGAACTCGACTGTGAGCCAAAAAAGCCATTCTACGCCACTCCCCCGGCGGATTCATGAGCTGCGCCGGCAACGCCAGCCGGCTACTACGCCTATCTATGGACACAGATGCTGGCCGACGACGGGTATCAGTGGTTCGACGATCACGGCGGCTTGAGCCGCGCCAATGGCGAGCGGTTCAGGCGCATGATTCTATCGCGCGGAAACACCGAGGATCTCGCAGCCCTGTACCTGGCGTGGCGCGGCAGGGCTCCCAGCATCGATGCCATGATGAAATATCGGGACCTCGTCCCGCTGCGCTAGCCGTGCGCATCCCCGGCGCGTTTATTGGCCGATGCTTGCGAACCCTTTGCCCTCGGCCACCAGCCTCTCGAGCAGCGGCGATACCTTGAGCCACTTGCCGCCGCTATCCGCGCTGTATTTTCGGAGTTTCTCCAGCGCCGTTTTCAAACCGACCTCGTGTTCGGCCCAGAACATCGGGCCGCCCCGATAGGCAGGGAAGCCGTAACCGTACAAGTAAACGATGTCTATGTCGCTCGCACGATAGGCCACGCCTTCGTTCAGGACATCGCAGCCGGTATTCATCAGTGCCAAAAAGCAGCGTTCCACGATCTCCTCGTCCGTGAATTTGCGCCGCGCAATGCCGTATTCCTTCGAGACCTTTTCGATGATTTGCGCCACCACGGGCGATGGCCGCGGCGTGCGATCGCCGGGCGCGTAGTCATAGTATCCGGCCTGGGTCTTTTGCCCCAAGCGTCCCATTTCCACCAATAAATCCGCCGAGCGCGATACGCGTCCGTCGAATGATGCCGGATCACGATCCTTGCGCGATTTGTATCCGACATCGAGGCCCGCGAGATCGCTCATTTGCAGAACGCCCATGGGCATGCCGAAATTGCGCAGAGCCGCGTCCACCTGTTCCGGCATGGCGCCTTCCAACACCATCAGCGATGCTTGATACGCGTATCCCCCCAGCATGCGATTGCCGATGAAGCCGTCCCGATTGCCGCAAACCACGCCGACCTTGTTGATTCTTTTGGCGATATCGATGACCGTGACCAGCACGTCCTGTGCAGTCTTTGCGCCCCGGACGATCTCCAACAGACGCATCACGTTGGCCGGCGAGAAAAAATGCATCCCGACGACGTCGGCGGGCCTCGAAGTCGAGTCGGCGATCTCGTCGATGGACAGATAGGAAGTGTTCGAAGCGAGGATGGCGCCCTTCTTTACCGCCTTGTCGAGCTTAGCGAACACGTCCTTCTTGATGGCCATGGTCTCGAATACGGCTTCGATGACCAGGTCGGCTTCGTGCAAGTCGTCGTAGGACAGCGTGGGTTTCAGTAACCCCATGCGTTGCTGAACCTGCTCGAGCGTGAGCCTGCCCTTGGACGCGGTGTTGTCGTAGTTCTTGCGGATCACGGCGACGCCCCGGTCGAGCGCATCCTGCTGCATTTCCAGCACTGTGACCGGTATGCCGACGTTCAGGAAATTCATGGCAATGCCGCCGCCCATCGTACCGGCGCCGATGATTGCCACCGACTTGACCTCGCGCTTGGCAACGTTCTTGTCGAGGTTGGGTACATTGGCCGCTTTACGCTCGGCGAAAAACACATGCTGCAAAGCCTTCGACTGGCTGTTTTGCGCGCACTGCAGAAATAACTCGCGCTCCCGCGCCATGCCCTTTTCGAAGGGGAGGGTGGCCGCGGCTTCCAGAGCGTCGACGATGCGCTGCGGGGCAAACAGGTTCTTCTTTTCCTTCGCAACGCGTTTGCGGGCATCGTCGAAGAATCCCGGGGGAAGCTTGCCGCCGTCGACCTGGAGGTCGCGAACCTTGCGCAGGGGGGCATTGCGGGCCGCGAGAGCGCGCGCATAGTCGATGGCGCCAGCCAGCAGGTCGCCCTCGATGATCTGATCGATGACTCCGGCTTTGGCCGCCTGCGTGGCGGGTACCGGATCGCCCGAGACGATGATGCCGAGCGCGGCTTCGATCCCGACCAAGCGCGGCAAGCGCTGGGTTCCGCCGGCGCCCGGGAGCAGGCCCAACTTGACCTCGGGCAGTCCGATTTTGGCTGTCGCGATCGCGACCCGGTAGTGGCAGCCGAGCGCGACCTCCAGACCGCCGCCGAATGCGGTGCCATGAATGGCAGCGACGATGGGCTTCATCGAACCCTCCACGGCGTTGATGGCCTCGTGCAGGCCGGGCGAGAGCGGCGGCTTGCCGAATTCGGTGATATCCGCGCCCGCCATGAAAGTGCGGCCTTCGCAGGCGAGGACAGCGATTCTTATTTCTGCGTCCTGCGCGAGCTTTGCGACGCCGTCGATGAGGGCGGCGCGCACACCGACACTAATGGCATTGACGGGCGGATTGTTGATCCAAATGATCCCGACGTCGCCGCGTTTTTCGAATCTGCCTTGCATGTTTCTTCTCCAGTGGGTGGCGAAAGCTTATCAAGCCTCCGCTGATCGTGCCGCACGATCCCTAAGCGCCGACCCGCCGGCCCCCATCGACGAGGTGAACCTCGCCCGTGGTCTTCGATGCCACCGCGCCCAGGTAATACACCGTCTCGGCCACCTCTTCGGGCAAGACCAGGCTGTTGAGCGCCGAAGCCGATTGGTAGTTGCGCAGCATCGCCGCAAAGCGTTCCGGCCCCAGGCCATTGCGCAGCCAGGGCGAGTCAACCATGCCGGGAGCAACCACATTTACCCTGATCTTGGGACCCAGCGCCCTCGCCAAGGCCACGCTCAACGCATTCAAGGCGCCCTTGGACGCAACATACGCGGCACTCGAGCCGCCGCCGATCAAGGGTGCAATGGATGATACGTTGACGACCGCGGCATTCGCGCTGCTTCGAAGCAGCGGTGCGAATGCGCGGATCATCTGAAATGGGCCGATGACGTTGACTGCGTAAATGCTTTGAAAATCGGCCGCGCTGAGACCATCCAGATCCTTGAGGTCGACGAATTTGGTCGTTCCCGCATTGTTGACCAGCGCGTCGCAACGCCCGAAATGCTCCGCGACGCGTGTGGCGAGGCCCGTGCATTGCTCATCGCGGGAAACGTCCGCTCGTTCGACCAAAACATCGGCGCCGTGCTGCCGGCAAATGCCGGCGATTTTCTCCGCGCGGTCGGCATCCTTGGAGTAGTTCACGCACACGTCCCAGCCGCGTTGAGAGAATAAAATCGCGCTGGCGGCTCCGATGCCGGAGGAAGATCCGGTGATGACGCAGACATTCTTGTTCATGAGATTCCTTGCACCCTCGGTCAGGACTTGGCGCAGCAATATTGACATGCTCGACGGCGCGGGTACACGCGGGAGGTTTGACGGAATCGCATCGACAGCCCCACACTTGGCGTGCGCGAATCACCGCGCCAGAGCGCGCTCGAGGAAATAAAACATGACATCGTCGTTACGTTCGTTGCTCATCGCCGCGGCGGCCTGCGTCGCGCTTGCCGGTTCCGCTGGGGCGCAAGCCCAGGCGCCGGCCGCGACGGCCAAGCCGGCTCAGGCTCGGCCACGCTTCTTGCCGCAGCTCACGCCCGAGCAGATCGCGGCGCTGCCGAAGTGGACCGAAATGACCATGACCACCCGCGACGGGGTCAAGCTCGCGGCCAACGTCTTCCTGCCGCAGGGTACGGGTCCATTCCCGGTGGTGCTGTCGCGAACCCCCTATCTTAAGGATGCGCTGGGCGAGCTGGCTGGATACTCAGCCAAGAAATACACCGATGCCGGTTACGCCTTCGTGATGCAGGATGTGCGCGGCAAAGGTCATTCCGAGGGTTTCTACGAAGCGTTCATTCCCGACATGGAGGACGGCTACGACACGGTCGAATGGGTCGCCAAACAGCCCTGGTCGAACGGCAAGGTCGGCATGGTCGGCGCCTCCGCCTTGGGCATCACCACCAACTTGGCTGCCATGGCGGCACCCCCGCACTTGGTGGCTGCCTACGTGATCGTGGCGCCCTATGATCAGCTGCTCAACACCTTTCCCGGCGGAGTTTTGAAGGACGAGGACACGCTCGGCTGGTTGAAGGGGCAGGGAGAATCCCAGGCGCAGCTCGATGTGGTCAGAGGCAGCGCCACGAATTCCGCGTTTTGGAACGAGCATGCGATGAGCACGCAACGCAAGTTCATTCGCATCCCGATGTACAACCACGGCGCGTGGTATGACATATTCAATGACGGCAACGTCGAAAATTTCCGCTGGCTGCAAAATTACGGCTCCAAAGGTGCGCGCGGCAATCAAAAGCTCTACATGGTGCCGGCGGGACACGGCGGCTTGGGAGGCGAGAAAAGCGACGTCGAATACGATCAGCCCGGCGCGCTGGTCCCACCCACCGAGGAGATGCGTTGGTGGGAATATTGGCTGAAGGGAATCGACAATGGCATCATGAAGGAACCGCCGGTCACTCTTTTCATGATGGCCGCGGGCCGCAAGGGCCATCCTTCGGCGGCGAGCCACGTGTTCAGTGCTCCGAACTGGCCTCCTGCCAATCATCCGACCGCCTATTATCTGACCGGCGACATGCATCTATCCACGAAAGCGCCGACCGCGGCGGACGCCAAGCTCAGCTACAAGTTTGATCCCGCCAATCCGGTCAAGACATACGGCGGCTCGAACCTGCTGCAAACCGCGGGTCCGCTCGATCAGCGTCCCATCGGACAGCGCCAGGATTACCTGCGATTCGAGACGCCGGCGCTGGACAAAAATGTCGCCATCGCCGGTCACGTGGACATGACGCTATGGGCTGCGACCGATGGTCTCGACACGGACTTCATGGTGAAGCTCGTCGATGTCTATCCCGACGGCTACGAGCAGATCATTCTCGATAACCCGATTCGGACGCGCTACCGGCACGGGCGCGATCCCGACGATGTGATGCCGATGACCCCGGGTAAGCCGGAGGAGCTGCACATCGACCTGTGGAACACGGCGTTCACCTTCGAGAAGGGCCACAAGATCCAAGTCACCGTGACCTCCTCGAATTCCACCAAGTTCGAAATCAATCCGAACACCGGAGAACCGTTCGGCGTGCCGACGACGACCGCGCCGCGCGTGGCGACGAACACCGTGTATTTTGACCGGCGTCACCCATCGGCGATGATTTTGCCGGTGCTCGCCACGACGCCTTAGGAAGCCGCCGACCGGGGCATGGTCTTGGGCTCGGAGGCGGCCGGCTCGATGATGCCCGGCGCCATCGAATCTGCGTACAGGAGCGCCACATCGCCCGCGCGGCGTTCCATCACGAGTTTCTGATTGATGGAACGCTTGTCGGTGATTTCGCCGGCTTCGGCCGACGGAGGTTCTTTCAAGATCAGCAGTCTCGCGACGGTGTCGGCGCTGCCCTGCCGCGCCTGATTGAAGGCGGCGAGCTTTTGCGCGAGAACCGACCGCAGCCGGGGATCGTCGGGCAGCGCCAGCCACACCATGGCGCCCAGCCATGCTTGATCGGGCGCACAAATCACCGCGTCGCTCACCAAGGGCTGCAGTGCTTCGACCAAGTCCCGGCGCACGATGCTGGCTTGAACCCAGGTTCCGGACAGCAGCTTGAAATCCTCGGCGAGGCGGCCGGCAAACTCGAGACCTTCGAGGGGACGTGCCGGTTCGACCCAGCGAACCGCATCGCCGGTTTTGAAATAGCCTTCTTCGTCGAAAGCCGCGGCATTGAGATCATCGGCGCGGTAATAGCCGCTCATGATGTGCGGCCCCTTGATCCTCAGTTCCATGCGATCGCCGTTTGGCACCAGTTTCAGCGCCGCGCCCGGTTGCGGAAGCCCGAGCAAGCCGGTGCGTGCGGTCGTCCAGTACACCGCGACGCCGGTCGCGGTCGTTTCCGTCATCCCCCAGCCGGTGCCGAAAGGCAGCTGCTCGCCGACCTCCTGGACGGCCACTCGTTGCATGCGCTCCCAAATCGGCTGCGGCAACAATGCGCCGCCATATCCCAACGCGCGCATATTCTTGAAGAATCTTTGACGCAAATCTGCATCCTTCTCGAGCGCCGCGGCGAGCATGCCGAAGGCCGCCGGCACGCAGCCGAAACTCGTCGGGGAAACCTCCCGCAGGTTTTCGATGGTGGCGTCGAACAGTCCGGGCACCGGCCGTCCGCTGTCGATATACAAAGTTCCCGCCAGCGACAAAACGCCGTTGAATTGCGCATTGCCGCCGAAGGCGTGATGCCAGGGCAGCCAATCGACGATGGTGTTCACGCGTTGCGGATCGAACGGTTCGCTGACCAATCGCACCATTTGAATGGCGGCTGCGATGTTGCCGTGCGTGTTGATGACCCCCTTGGGGCGGCCGGTGGAACCGGAGGTCAACAAAATCTTGGCAATTGTGCCGTCGTTGATCAGCGCGCGGCGCGCGGCCACCGCGGCTTCATCGACCGACCGCAACAGCTCGGAGAATTCATCGCCGGCGATGGTCGCCGTGCCCGGTGCCCGCGTCTTTACATATTCGAGCGCCGCGGCGTACCTTGCGGCATCGCCGGCGTACACCAGCGAGGGCCGCGTCAGTTCCAAGGCGTAACCCAAGCGGCCAAGATCATGACCGAAGGAATAGGTCGGCGACACCGGCACCACCGCGACCCCGGCGCGCATCGCGCCGAGCAACAACAGCGCATGCTCAATGCTGTTCTCGGACAAGATCATCAGCGGCGCACTGTCCGGTCCGAGGCCCTTGCGAATGAGCCACGTGGCGACGGCCGCCGTATCCCGCTGGGCCGCCGCATAGGTCAATCGACGCCACTGTTTGGCGGCGTCGCGTTCGGCCAGGAATGTCGTGCCCGGCCGGATCTCGGCGGCCCGCGCCAAATAGTCGATCAGAGAGGGTAGCCCCGGCTCGTAGCGCAGTCCGCAGGTCAGATACACGACGCCATTATCGGCGCGCCGAACCTCGACGCAGGGCGCGGGCCGATTCAGCGTGCGCATCGGATATTCGTGCAAGGGTTTGGTCAGCATAGTTCCCCTCCAATCGTCGGCAGGCGATTCTTCTAGGAGTTTATTCGCCAGGCGAAGTTTCGGCCGAACCGCCTCAGAATGGAAGCGGCGGATGATGTCGACAATTCGGGCAGGCGCCGCTAGGATCGGCTGAAGGCGAGGGCATGACGATGCAGTGGACCCGAAGTCAAAAAAATGTCGCTGTGGCCGCTTACCTCGGCTGGACCCTGGACGCCTTCGATTTCTTCCTCATGGTGTTCATGTTCAAGGACATCGCGGCGACCTTTCATGTCGACGTGAAAAGCGTAGCCCAAGCCGTATTGCTGACGCTCGCAGCGCGGCCTATCGGGGCATTTCTCTTTGGCCGGCTCGCGGATCGCTTCGGACGCAAGCCCACGCTGATGTGGAATATCCTGGCCTTCTCAGTCCTGGAAGCGGCTTCCGGGTTTGCGCCGTCGCTGCAGACCTTCTTGGTGCTCCGATTCTTGTTTGGCATCGCGATGGGAGGAGAGTGGGGCATCGGGTCCGCCTTGACGTTCGAAACCATACCGCTGCGCGCGCGCGGCGTGGTTTCAGGCCTGTTGCAGGCGGGTTATCCCAGCGGCTACTTCGTGGCCTCCATTGCGACGTTCTTGTTCTACGACGCACTGGGCTGGCGCTACATGTTTTTGTTGGGAGTCGCCCCGGCAATTTTGGTGTTCTTCATCCGCATGTCAGTGGATGAATCGCCGGTATTCATCGAGAACCGCGCCAGAGAGCGGCCGCGCCCGCTGGCCGGCGTCATCGGCCGTCAGTGGAAGCTGGCGCTGTATGCCATCGCTCTCATGACGGCCTTCAACTTTTTCAGCCACGGTTCGCAGGATGCCTACCCGGGCCTGTTCCTGAAAGGTCAACATCACTTCGACACGCATGCCGCATCCAGCATTGCGGCGATCATGAATGTCGGCGCCATCCTTGGCGGCATCGGCTTCGGATTCCTGTCCGAGCGCATCGGGAGGCGGCGCGCGATAACCTACGCCGCACTGCTGGCGCTGCCGGTCATCCCCTTCTGGGCATTTGGAACCACCCCGGCGGTGCTGGCCATAGGCGCCTTTCTCATGCAAGTTTCGGTGCAGGGCGCGTGGGGCATTATCCCGGTACATCTGAACGAGCTCTCTCCGCCGGAGATTCGCGCCACCTTCCCCGGCGTGGTCTACCAACTCGGCAATCTGATTGCCTCAGGCAATCTACCTCTGCAGGTCATGATTGCCGAAGCGAACGGCAACAACTATGGCCTTGCGATGGCGAGCGTCGTCGGCACCGTGGCCGTCATCATCATCCTGTTGGTGGCATGGGGCCCGGAGCGCCGCGGCGTGGCCATGGGCGAGGCGGGGGAAGCCGCAGCTGCGTAACCGCCCGTAATCGGTTCACGCGTCGCGCAGCTTAGTAGAAAAAGAGTATGCTCGAGAAGGCCCTCTCGAGCGGGACGGGCTTTGACCAATAATAATGATTGTCAATCAGCGCCCCGGGGGTTAGATGGCTACGCAGTCCCAATCGATTGAGGCGGCGGACGGCAGCGATTCGTCTGCATATCCTTCATCGTTTGCCGCCTGGTACAGCGTCGCTGTTCTGATGCTGATGTATATTTTTTCGTTCATCGACCGCACCACGATTTCCTTGATCATCGAGCCGATGAAGCGCGATCTGCATATTGGCGATACCCAGATGGGCCTGCTGCAAGGATCGGCATTCGCGCTGCTCTATACCTTTCTCGGTCTGCCGATTGCGCGCCTCTCAGACCGGCACAGCCGGCGCGCCATCATCGCCGGCGGTGTATTCATCTGGTCCATCATGGCGACCTTGTGCGGGCTGGCGCGCACGGCGCTGCAGCTGTTTGTGGCGCGCATCGGCGTGGGCGTCGGCGAGGCGGCATTGTCGCCGGCGGCGTATTCGATCATCACCGACAGCTTCCCGCGCTCCAGGCTGGGCAGCGCGTTCGGCGTTTACAATATCGGCATCACCATCGGCGCAGGCGTCGCATTCCTGGTCGGCGGCTTCGTCGTCGCCGCGGTATCGCACGCAGGCGCCACCTTTACGCTGCCGCTGTTGGGTGAGGTACGCGCCTGGCAGTTGGTGTTCATCGTAACCGGCGCGCCGGGCATCGTTCTGCCATTGTTGCTGCTGACGTTTCGCGAGCCGGCACGCCGCGGATTATTGCGCTCGCCGGCCGCGCCAGCCGCGGCGCCGCCGCCCCGGCCGCCCTTGACGGAAGTCCTCGGCTATATTTGGCTGAATCGGCAATTTTACTGTCTGCATTTTACCGCGCTCGCGCTGCTGGCGATGTGCGGCTACAGCGTGGCGGCGTGGCTTCCCAGCGCCATCATTCGCGCCTACGGGGTGAGCGCCGGGCAGGTCGGCAAGGTCCTGGGAGTTTCGACCATTCTGATGAACTCGACCGGCATGCTGCTGGCGGGCATTTTGTGCGATCGCCTGACGCGCAAGGGCCGCAAGGATGCGCCCATCGTCGTCGCCTTGATTTCCGCCTGCGGCATTGCCGTGTTCAGCTGTTTGCCCACCCTCATGCCTACGGTGATGCTGGTCTGGATCGCGATATTCGTCTCCGGTCTGACCTTCAATGCCTACAACGGCGTGGGGCCGCAGGCTGTCAACCAGGTCACGCCCAACCAGTATCGCGCCCAGGTCTCGGCGGTGTATCTATTCGTGGTCAATGTCTTGGGGCTGGGCGTCGGACCGGCCCTGGTGCCGTTTCTGAACGATCACCTGTTCCACGACCCGGTAAAAATCCGCTTCAGCCTGATCATCGTGGTGTTCTGCGCCGCGCTCGCCGCCATCATTCTGTTGTGGATCGTCAGGCCGATTTATCGGCAAAAACTCACTGAATCGGCCCATTGGCAATAGTATATTCCCGTTATATTAATTATGATCGGGCGAAAAGTCGGGGAGAGCGGCCAATGAAACCGTTGCAGCGGCCCACACGTCTACTCGGAATTTCTGATGAGCCTGAGCGCATTCGCTGATGGCGAATTCCTCACTTGCCGTCGCGCCGTGCATCGGGCGATGCTACCAAGCATCGATCCAGCGCAGTTTTTTCTCAAGTCGCGGACGCACGGCCGGCAGCGAGCGCAGTCCCGCCACGATCCAACGGCGCGTCTCGGCCGGATCGATCACCTGGTCGATATGATAAGTCGATGCTTGGTTCAGCGCCTTGCCATGTTCGTACGCCGCGGCAACCATTTCATCGAATTTGGCCCTGCGCGCGGCGGGGTCGGCGATCGCCGCCAACTCGTTGCGGTAGCCGAGCTTGACCGAACCTTCCAGCCCCATCCCGCCAAACTCACCCGTGGGCCATGCGACTGCAAACACGGAGGCAGGATAGCTGCCGCCGGTCATCGCCAGAGCTCCCAAGCCATAGCTTTTGCGCAGCACCACGCTGAATATCGGCACGGTCAGATTCGCGCCGATGAGAAATAGCCGCGAACAATGCCTCACCAGCGCGGTCTTCTCCACCTCAGGCCCGACCATCATGCCGGGGGTGTCGGAGAGGGACAGGACCGGGAGATCGAAGGCTTCGCATAGCTGCAGAAATCGCGCTGCCTTGTCCGAACCATCCGAATCGATCGCACCGCCCAACACCTGGGGATTGTTCGCAATCACGCCCATGGGCCGCCCTTCGATGCGGATCAGCGCGGCAATCATGCTGGTAGCGAATTTCGGCCGCAGCTCCAACAGCGACCCGGTATCCGCGAGCGTTTCGATGAGTTGCCGGATGTCATAAACACGCACGCGATTTTCCGGAATCGCGTGGCGCAGCAGCCGCTGATCCGCGCAGGTCCAGTCGGACAGGTTCCCTTGAAAATAGGCCAGGTATTGCTTCGCGATGCGAACCGCGTCCGCCTCGTCCTGCGCGAGGATATCAATGACGCCATTCGGCTCTTGCACGGCGACCGGACCGATCTCTTCGGGTTTGAAAATTCCGAGACCGCCGCCCTCGATCATCGCCGGGCCGCCCATGCCGATGTTCGAACCACGGGTGGCTATGATGACATCGCAGCATCCGAGCACCGAGGCATTCCCGGCGAAACAGCGGCCCGAGGTGATGCCGATCATCGGCGCCACGGCCGACATGCGCGCCCAGAGCTCGAAGCCGCGTACATAGCCTCCGCCCTCCGTATCGCCGGGACGGCCGCCGCCGCCCTCGCAGAAGAAAACCGTCGGCAGTCGCTGGCGTTCTGCGATCTCGATCAACCGGTCCATCTTGCGGTGGTTGTGAACACCCTGCGTGCCGGCGAGCACGGTGTAGTCGTAGGCCATGACGGCGCACCGCGCCGCATCGTCGCCAAAGCGCGCGCCATTCACGCGTCCCAAGCCCATGACCATGCCGTCCGCCGGAGTTTGTTCGATCAATTTCTCCAGCGAATGGCGCTTACGGCGCGCAGCGACCGCCAAACTGCCGTACTCGATGAAGGATCCCTCATCGAGCAAGTCGTCGATGTTCTCGCGCGCAGTGCGCTGTTGCGTCTTGCGCCGCCGTGCCACCGCGGTTGGGCGGCTCGCATCCAGCGTGCCGCGATGCCGCTCGAGGACGGCGGCGAGATCGGGGCGGATGAATTCAAGATCGGTGTCAGGCGGCGCCGATCGAGCGATTTGCGCGGAGGCCGCCGGCTCGAGATAGAGCAGGGCATCGCCTTGGAACACCGTATCGCCTCGCGCCACTTCGATGGCGCGAATCACCCCGCCGATCGGTGCCCCGATGACATGCTCCATTTTCATGGATTCCATGATCACCAGCGGATCGCCCTCGCGCACCGTCTCGCCCAGCGCGACGGCCACGTCGACGATGGCTCCCTGCAAAGGCGCCGGGATGCCGGTAGTGCCCTCGGGACCGGGCCGCGCGGCCGCGCGCTCAGGCGCAGAGGCGCGGCCACGGGCCTCGCCGTCGCGTTTCCCATGCTCCAGGACGGCAAGCGGATCGGAACTCTCGGGCTTGATGCCCGCCTGGCGCCTGGATTTCTCAGCCTGAAACAGCGCGGAGGCCGTTTCGCACAAGCTCGCCGCGTTTTCCTGCACGAATTGCGTATGCAGGGAGACGGCGGCGAACCCCGGCGTTTGCAGCAGAGCGCGCAGGAAGGCGATGTTGGTGGCGACGCCGGCAACACGGAATTCGGACAGCGCCCGATCCGTCTTGCGGGCCGCCGTCGCGAGATCGCCCTCGGCAGAGTACACGATGGTTTTGGCCAGGAGCGGATCGAACTTGCTGTTGATGCGATAACCGGCATAGCCGCAACCATCGACGCGAATGCCGGGTCCCGATGCCGGTTCATAGAGCAACAAAGTGCCGCCCGCGGGCCGGGCGCTGCCGTCGGCGGCCATCGTCTCGAGGTTGACCCGCGCCTCGATGGCCACGCCGCGCGGCGGCGCGATCGCGAATTGGCGCAGCCCCAACTTGGCGAGAGTCGAACCCGCGGCAAGCTGCAACTGGATGCGCACCAAGTCGAGCCCGGTGACGGCCTCGGTGACCGTGTGTTCGACCTGCAGCCGTGGATTGGCCTCGATGAAGACGAAGGGCAGCGCGCTGCCGGTATCCTGATCGAGGAGGAATTCGATCGTTCCCAGGCCGCGAAAATTCACGGCCTTGCCGAGCGCCACGGACAGCTCCAAGAGCTTGGTGCGCAGCTCGGTGTTCAGTCCGAATGCGGGTGCGGTTTCGATCAACTTTTGCCGTTGACGCTGCACGCTGCAATCACGGTCCCACAAATGCGAGACTTCCGTGCCGTCGCCGAGGATTTGAACCTCGACATGGCGTGCGCGCGGCAAGAGTTGCTCGACGTACAGCTCGGGATTGCCAAATGCCTGCAGCGCCTCGGAACGGCAGCGCTCATAGGCGCCTGCCATGTCGGCGAGCGCACGGACTTCGCGCATGCCGCGTCCGCCCCCGCCGGCGATAGCCTTCAGCATCACCGCGCCGCCCGCGCCCAAATTGCTGAAGAAGCGCTGCGCTTCCTCGAGCGTGGCCGCACCGGTCGAACCTGGCAGCACCGGCGCGCCGACGCGTTTTGCCAAGGCGCGCGCTTGTGCCTTATCCCCGAACAGAGCGAGGGCTTCCGGGGAGGGCCCCACGAATACCACCCCGGCGTTGTTGCACAGGCGCGCAAAGGCGGAATTTTCGCTCAAAAATCCGTAGCCGGGGTGGATGGCCTCACAGCCCGCCTCGAGTGCAAGGCGCAGGATCTGCGGCCCGTCCAAATAGGCGGACGGACCCGCCCCGCTCAGGGGCAGCGCCTCATCGCCCGCCCGCACATGCAACGACGCCGCGTCGTCCTCCGAATAAATCATGATGGTGGCGATATCGAGGTCCGCGGCTGAACGCGCGACGCGGATCGCGACCTCGCCGCGGTTGGCGATCAGCAGCCGGCTAAACATGGCGATCAATCATGGGTCGCCCCCGGGGAACACTTGGACTTGGAATCAAACGGCAGGCGATGGACGCTCATAAAATTGCGCAATTCGGCCGCCGTCCACGACCAGGTCGTGCGAGTTGATGAAGCTGCCCTCATCGCTGGCGAGAAACACCGCTGCGTAGGCGATGTCATTCGCCACCCCGGAGCGCGGCAGCGGCGTCGCTTTGGCGAGATTTCCCGCCAGCTTCGCCATTTTCCTGGCGTTGTCCGCAGCGCTCAGCGTCTGCGCCTTCGCGGAGCCGCCCCAGAAAATGGGAGTGGCGATCGCGCCCGGCGAGATGGAATTTACGCGAATGCCGGTGGGCCCGAGCTTCGCCCCTGCGATGCGGGTGATATGGCTGACAGCGGCCTTCGCCGCCGAATACAGTGTTCCGCCCTGGCCGAGGCGATGCGCAGCGATGCTCGAATTGTTGATGATGGAGCCGCCGCCCTTCATCACGCGCGCCGCATGTTTGATGCCGAACATGACGCTGCCGACCAGCAGCCTCATGCCGTAGTCGAATTGCTCCTCGGTGATCGTCTCGAGTTCACCGGGAGTTGCCGCGCCGGCATTGTTGAACAAGCAGTCCAGAGTTCCAAACCGGCCGACTGCCGCGTCGATCACGGCCGCGATCTGCGACTCGTGCAGCACGTCGGCGCGGTGAAAAATCGCTTGCCCGCCAAGTTCGCCGGCCAGAGCCGCGCCGCGCTCTTCGGAGCGGCCGGCGATGACGACACGCGCTCCCTCGGCCACGAAGCACCGGGCGGTCGCCGCGCCGATGCCGCTGGTCGCGCCCGTGATGACAGCCACTTTCCCTTCCAGTCTTCCCGGCATCGCCGCTCCGCCTTACCCCGCCGCGGGAGCAGAATATCACCGCGGCCGCAAGCGCATCAGGTCCGCATTGCCAGAAAGCCGCTGATCGTTGCCGAGGCGGCCGCGGCCGGCAGCCGCGCGTCGATTCCGGATGCCGGCTTGTGCACGACGCTGTGGTGAAATGACTCGACCAGGTTGTTCCACATCATGGTGGCGTTCTGGGCGAAGTGCTGAAAGAAATCGTGCACCTCGGGGACATGCGTATAGGCGAACCAGCAAACCAGGATCAATACGCCGGTCGACAGGATCTCATACCAAGCCGCGAACCAATAGTAGCTGTGTCCGCCGGTATTGAAATAGATGGCGCGGCGTGCGTGCCGCAGCGGCCGGGAAATCATCCCATAGAAAACCATCAGGATCAGGATCGACACCCATAGGGGAATGGAACCGGCGACCACCCAACCGAAAATGGCCCCGGTGGTGGCGAGCGAGACGATGGCCGCGATCCAGACGCAAAACAAGACGGCATTGAATACCGCGAGAAAAGGTATCAGCAGCGTCGCGCCCAAGTAGCCGCCATAGCCCGGGCCGCTGCTGAACTGATGCACATTGCGCTGCAGATTGTGTCCCCACCAATACGCTCCCTCGTGCCAGCGCCGGCGCCACTCGCGCCGCTGCTGGCGCCAGTGGCGGCGCCACTCCTTGCCGTCTTTGAACTCAGCATAGTGTTTCTTGGCGCGATCAATCACTTCTTGCGCGTTGAAGGGTGCGCCGGCCGCCGCGGCATGCTCCTCACCCGTGTTGGCGAAAGGGACCACCAGCATCATCCCTAAATACACCAGGATCCAGGCGCCGGTGGTCAACAGCGTCAACAGCACGAAGACGATGCGCACGATCGTAACGTCGATGTTGAGGTACGCCGCGAGTCCGGTGCAGACACCGCTGAACATGGCGCCTTCACGAATCTGATAAAGCCGCTTCGGCGCGCTGGCCGCCGCGCCGCCGTCCGTGGATTGCGCGTGCGGGGCGTCGTTCGCGGCAGCGGCCGAGTCCGCGGCGTTTTCGCTCTGGACCGGCCCCATCTCCTTCAATATCTCTTCGATCTCCGCTGCGCTAAGCACGTTCTTGTGCGGGCGCAAAAAGTGCGCGCACTTGTCCGCGATCGCCTGTTCCAGATCGGCCATGATCTCGGCCTTGTCGGGGTTGTCTTTGAGCTGCGCTTGAGCCTGCTCCAGATACGCGCGCAGGCTGGCAAATCCCGGCTCTTCGAGATGAAACGCGTTTCCGTTGAGATTGATGATGATGACGGTGTTCATGCTCAGCGACCTAGTTGGTTGATTGTGGTGTTGAGGTAAGCCCAATATTGTTTGAACTCCGCCAACTGGATTTTGCCCTTGGCGGTCAGCTTGTAGTATTTGCGAGGGGGGCCGGATTCGGACTCCTGCCATTCATAATCGACATATTCTTCGCGGCGCATTTTGCTCAACAGCGGATACAACGTGCCTTCCTGGGTGGCGAAATCCGTTTCCTGCAGGCGCTTCATCATGTCCGCGACATAAACCTTGTCCGCGGAGATGATCTGCAGGATCAGGAATTCCAGCAGCCCTTTGCGGATGGGATTGAATTTTTGATCGGGATTCATGTCTGTAAAGCTACCTTGGAGTAACAAGGTACCAACTTAATAAAAGGATGTCAACGCGGTGGGTCAGTCGGCGCTTACGTCTCGGGGGCGGGCAGGGCGCGGGTGATCGCAGCGGCGGCGGGCGAACCGCCGCGGTTCATCCGAGCCGGCTGCGCACCAATTCGAAGACCGCTTCGCTCTCGCGCGCACAATGATCGAGAAGCGATTCTATTTCTGCGGTGGCCGCCGCGGCGTAGGCCCTGTCTTTGAGCGAGGGTGCATTGATGTACACATTGAGCGCGGCGCTGCGCAGCGCGCTGTTGGCGGCCAGCACGCCGACACCGGCATCGCTCACCACCCCGGAAAAAGCCTTTTCGGCGGCGCGCCTCGCAAGATGGACGACCTCGGCGCAGGCGCGCGCGCACTGCAGGGGAGTTTCCGTGGCGGCGCGCAAGTTCGCTTGAATCGCCTCCGCGCGGTGCGTTTTTTCCGCGTCGCTGCCCTTGGGCAGCCGGTAGGCTGCCATGAGTCCATCGAATGCGGCGATATCCTCGGTGACCATGGCGCTCAGCCGCGCACGCAGCCGCTCGGACTCCTCGCGCACCGCTTTCATGTCGCCCTCGACCGCTTCCTGCCCCTTTTTGCCGAGCGTCACATTGCACACCATGGAGAGCAGTGCCGCACCCATGGCGCCCATGATGGCCGCCGCACTGCCGCCGCCAGGCGTCGGCGCCGCGCTCGCCAATTCGTTCAAAAACATGTCCACCGGACGCTGGGTAATCATTTGCCGACCATCTCCTTGGCAATGCCGTAGATTTCCTCGGCGTCCAGCAGCAAATCATTTTGCTCGAACAAACGCGCGACACAGGCGCGGTGCAACGCCAGCTTCAGGGCGCCAAACCCCAGGGCCCCGAATAATATTTTGCCGTGGTTCAAGCTGCCGCGATCGCTCAGTCCCACGCCTTCGATGCCGGCAGGCGGCGAGGCGTTCGCGTCCGCAACCAGCTCCAGCGACGCGTTCTGCTGCCAGTCCTTGGCTTCCAGCAGCGTGATGCCCGAGGCGCCCGTCGCGAGCGCGATTTGGGCATCTTCGAGCGCCGCGCTTCGTTCAAGACGGGTGGGAGCCTCGATCGCTCGCACTTCGATTCCAAAGCGCGCCTTGATGGCGTTGCAAGCGTCTTGAACGCCGCCCAGCTTGCGGCCGGTGATCGCGACGTGTGCGCCTTCGCGCGCGAGCAACACAGCCGCGCGCTGGCCCACGGGACCCGAGCCCGCGAGCACCACGGCGCGTTTGCCGCGCAGCGAGCGGCCGTGAGCCAACCACGCGACCGCCGCGGCGGCCGTGGTGTTCGATCCATTGCAATCGAACATCACCGAGACGCGAAACTTCGCGAAGAATTTCGCGCGGGTGGCGGCCAGCACGGCTTCGGCCTGCGGCAGGTTCGATCCGCCGATGAATATCGCGGTGTTTTTCTTATCCTGCGGCGCGCGCGTAAATATGGCGCCTTCCACCAAGGTGCCCACATTGGCGGCATTGACCGCGCCATAGGCGCAAACGTGGTCCGCGCCGCCATCGAAGCCGACGACATTGTCGAAGACAGAAGGGTGTGCGTCCGTGTCGAACTGATAAAGGAGCTTTTTCATCCGCCGCATTGTATCAAGCGGCTGAGTTCACCAGATGCCGCGGCTTGCCGGACACCCAAGCCTCGATGTTGTCAATGAGCTGATCGGCGAGAAATTGCATGGCGCCGTCCGATGCCCATGCCACATGGGGCGTCAAGATGAAATTGGGGCGCCGCACGTCGAGCAGAGGATGCCCGTCCTTCGGCGGCTCGACGCTGAGTACATCAAAGCCCGCTCCGGCGATCAGACCCTGATCGAGCGCCTCGATCAACGCCGCTTCGTCCACCAAGCCGCCGCGCGCGGTATTGATCAGCAGCGCATTGCGCTTCATCTTGCGGAACGCGCTGCGGTCGATCAAGTTGCGCGTCGACGGCAGCAGCGGACAATGCAGCGAGACGACGTCGGAGCGGGCCAATACCTCGTCCAAAGGAGTGAACAGCACTTCCGGCATCTTCGGCGGTGGATGATCGGCAAACAGCACGCGCATGCCGAAAGCGCGGCCGATCGCAGCCGTGGCCTGGCCGATCGCGCCTTCGCCGATAATGCCGAGCGTTGCGCCGTGCAGATCGCCGATGTCGTGCGTCAACAAACAAAACTGATCCGACCTGTTCCACAGCCCTGCTTCCACGTCCTGCCGGTAACTGAGCAAGTTGCGTCGCAGCGCGAGAATCATCGCGAAGGCATGTTCCGGAACGGTGTGCACCGCATAGTTTCTGATATTGGCGACGGCGATGCCGTGCTGGTCGCAATAGGGGACATCGACCACGTCATAGCCGGTGGCCGCCACCGCGATCAATTTCAGCTGCGGGAGCTGCCGCAGCGTCTCGGCGCGCATCGGCACCTTGTTGATTATCGCGATATCGGCGCCCTGCAACCGCGCTGCGATGTCCGCAACGGCGGTCTTTGCATGCTCGAGGTATTCCGCGGGAAACGCGAAAGGCCGCAGTTTCGCCTTGAGCGAAGCGCGGTCGAGAAACACGACCCGCATCGTCAAGGTTTGCGCCAATGGTTTTGCGCGGCCGCGACGCCGCTGCCCGGCTCGATCTTCATCCCCAAGTCCAGCATGGCCATTTCCGCGCCGGCGATCGCCCCCAGCAGCATGAGTTCATTGAGGTCTCCCACATGGCCGATGCGGAACAATTTCCCGGCGACTTTCGAAAGTCCCGCGCCGAGCGATAGATTGTAGCGCGTGTAGGCCCGGGCGATGACGGCCGCCGCATCGACGCCCTCGGGGACCATGACCGCCGATACCGTATCCGAGTACCAGTGGGGCGCGACCGCGCACAGTTTCAGTTTCCAGCCGGCGATGACCGCGGCGCGTGTGCCGCCCGCAAGATAGCTGTGGCGCCGAAACACGTTTTCCAAGCCTTCCTCCGCCAGCATGGCGAGTGCCTCGCGCAAGGCGTACATGAGCTGCAGCGACGGCGTATAGGGAAAATAGCCGGAGGCGTTGGATCGAACCATGTCGCCGTAATCGAAATAGCAGCGCCGCGACGCGGTGTGCTTGGCGGCTTCCAGTCCTTTTTGGCTGACACAGGTGATGCCCAATCCGGCGGGAAGCATCAGGCCTTTCTGGGAGCCGCTGACGCAAACATCCACGCCCCATTCGTCCATGCGAAAGTCCATGCTGGCGAGCGCGCTCACCGAATCAACCAAAAGCAGCGCGGGATGCTTGACGCTGTCCAGCGCGCGGCGAATCGCGGCGACATCACTGCGAACGCCGGTGGCCGTTTCGTTCTGGCAGACCAGTACGGCCTTGATGCGGTGGCCGCGATCGGCCTCCAGTGCTGCGAGGTAGCGATCCACGGGCGCCCCTTCGCCCCACGGTGTCTCGATCAGTTCGACTTCGAAACCCAGTCGGCGCGACATGTCGGCCCATAAGTGGCTGAACTGACCGAAGCTCGCCGTGAGGACCTTCGCGCCCGGCTCGAGGCAATTGGTGAGCGCTGCCTCCCAGCATCCGGTTCCGGAGGAGGGAAATATGAAGGGCTCGCCGGAGACGGTCTTGAAAATGGGCTTCAAACCGTCCAGGCAGGCGCGCGCAAGGATGGGAAAATCAGGCGAACGATGATCCTCGGAGGCGACCGACATGGCGCGCAAGATGCGATCCGGAACATTGGTCGGACCGGGAACAAATAGGAAATTTCGGCCTGCCATTAGTGAATCTCCCGTGATAATGCAGCGATTATGCCGGCATCAGGTCGCTTTCGGGCCCATCGTTGATTCCAAATAGCGGGTATCCTGAAGTACAACGGCGTCTTTAAAAAAACATGCGGCATGACAGTTTACGCCAAGTCGCTATGATATATGAGATATCAGGAGAGGAATAATGCGCATTGCCATCGTCGGTCAAAGAGACTTCGGTAAAGCAGCAATGGAGGCCTTCCTGAAGCGCGATGATACCGTCGCCGGGGTATTCTGCGCGCCGGAAAAGCCTGGCGAAGCGGCGGATCCTCTGCGACTCGCCGCCGAGCAGCTCAACATCCCGGTTTATGCGCTGCCCTCGCTGCGCGTGGAGGAGGCGCGGCGCGCGCTGCAAGCGCTCAACGTGGACCTTGCCGTCTTGGCGTACGTGCTGCAGTTCGTGCCGCAGGATTTCGCGACGATCCCGCGGCACGGAACGATTCAGTTTCATCCCTCGCTGCTGCCGCGCTACCGCGGCCCGAGCTCGATCAACTGGCCCATCATCTTGGGCGACACTCGCACCGGCCTCACCATCTTCCGGCCCGTGGACGGACTCGATGAAGGTCCGATCATTTTGCAAAAAGAAACGCCCATCGGACCCGACGACACGCTCGGTAAGGTTTATTTCGGCAGGCTATTTCCCATGGGCGTCGAGGCGCTGTTGGAAGCGGCGGATTCGATCGTCAACGGACACGGGCGAGCCACGGTGCAAGATGAATCGTGCGCGAGCTACGAGGGATGGTGCCGGGAGGCCGAGGCACGCATCAACTGGCACGCCCATGTGGATCAAACCTACAACTTGATCCGGGGATGCGATCCGGCGCCCGGCGCCTGGACCGTTTTCGATCACAAGCGGCTGCAGTTGTTCGACGCCCGCAAACACTTGGCGCGCACCTTCTCGCAGGTGAAAGGCCGGATCGGAGCGGTCACCGCCATCGAGGAGCACAGTTTGAAAATTTCGGCGCAAGGCGGCCAGATCGAGGTGTTCAAGCTCAGGATTGAAGGCGGCAAGAAATTGCCCGCCGCGCAATTTTGCGCGGAAACGGGCTTGAGCGTGGGAACCATCCTGGGCGCGTAACTCAAACGGTGAGCACGATCTTGCCGATGTGATTCGAGGATTCCATGAGCCGGTGCGCTTCGCTCGCTTCGGCGAGCGGGAAGGTCTTGAATATGACCGGCCGCACCTGACCCGACTCGATCAAGGGCCAAACGTTTTGGCGTACGGCTTCCGCGACTGCGGCTTTTTGCGCCACGGTTCGCGATCTCAAGGTCGAGCCGGTCAGGGTCAGACGCTTGATCAAAATCATGCCGACGTTGATTTCGGCGCGCGAGCCGCCCAACAACGAGATGGTGACGACGCGGCCCTCGACCGCGGCGATGTCCAGATTTCTTTGCACGTAGCTGCCCGCCACCATATCAAGCGTCACGTCGACGCCGTAGCCTTGGGTCTCGGCGCGGATAACCTCGACAAAATCCTCGGTCTTATAGTCGATGCCGCGCACGGCACCCAGGGCCTCGCAGGCGCGCGCCTTCGCCTCCGATCCTGCGGTCGCGAAGACCCGCGCCCCCCAGGCTTTGGCTAGCTGGATCGCGGTGGTGCCAATGCCGCTCGTGCCGCCATGGATCAGGACGATATCTCCCGCTTTGCAGCGGCCGCGCTCGAACAGGTTGGTCCACACCGTGAGAAACGTTTCGGGTATCGCGGCGGCCTCCACCATGCTCAAGCCCTTGGGGATGGGCATCAGCAGCTGCGCTGCCGCAACGGCATATCCGGCGTAGCCGCCGCCCGGCAGCAAGCAAGTCACCTTGTCGCCCAGCGACACACCCGAGACCTTGGGTCCGAGGGCGACCACTTCTCCGGCGATTTCCATGCCGGGCAGGTCCGAGGCCCCCGGCGGCGGCGGATAGCGGCCCTGGCGCTGCATGACGTCCGGCCGGTTGACCCCTGCGGCCTGGACGCGAACCAGCACTTCGCCGTCGCCGGGCTGCGGAAGCGCCCTGACCGCAGTCTTCAACTGCTCGGGTCCGCCCGGCGCCGCGATCTCCACCACCGTCATCTCACCGGGTAAGTTCATGCATTGCTCCGCGCTTCGGCAAATCGTAAAAAACGGGCGGCCAATCTAGACGCTCCACGATATTAGGGCAAGATTGCGCGGATTTGCGGCAAGATGCTGCCCATGTTCATCCGCCAACTGGACTATCTGGTCACGCTCGCGCGCGAAAAGCATTTCGCCAAGGCGGCCGAATCCTGCCACGTTTCGCAGCCCGCCCTGTCCTCGGCCATCCGTAGCTTGGAAAAAGAACTCGGCGTCATGATCGTGCAGCGCGGCCGGCGCTTCATGGGATTCACGGCCGAGGGAGAGCGTGTCTTGGTGTGGGCGCAGCAGACGCTCGCTTCGCTCTCGCACATGCGCGAGGATGCATCGCTCACCAAGGCCAGCATGGCCGGTACATTGCGCGTCGGCGCAATCCCCACCACCATGACCGTGACGGCGTTCCTCACCGCAGGCTGCCGCGCCCTGTACCCGAACATCCGCTATGTCATTTCATCCTTGAGCACCGAGACGATTGCGGGTCAGCTGGACCGGTTCGAATTGGATCTTGGGCTCACCTATTTGGATGAAAAGACCATTGACGGTTTCGAATCGCTGCACCTGTACGATGAGCGCTACGTTTTGCTGGCCGCACGCAGCGCGGCACTCGGGCCCACGGTGACGTGGGAACAGGCCGGCCAATTGCCGCTGTGCTTGCTGACGGGCAAGATGCGCAACCGCCAAGTGATCGATGCAGCCTTTCGGCGCGCGGGCGCGAAAGCCGACGTCATTCTCGAGACCGATTCTATTTTCGCGCTGTATGCGCACGTCAGCGAATCCGGTTTGTTCAGCATCGTGCCGCACAGCCTGCTCAATTTCTTCGATCTGGGACGGGTCCGCGCCATCCCCGTGCTGCCGTACCTGACGCGGGCGATCGGGTTGATTGCACGCAATCAACCCGCGCTAGCGCCGATTACCGCCGCGGTTTGGGAGATTGCGCGCGGCCTCGAGCTGCAGAAGCGATTCGATCTCGCGTTGGTCTGAAGCCCGGCCGGCGGCCCGGGCGGACCCATCCTGATTACTGCCAGCTATCAGCCGATCCAGCGAAGCGATTGGACCGCCACCCTGCTTGATTCCACACTGAAAGCCGTCATTTCAGTGCAAGGCGCCGATATTTTTCAGGGCGCCGCGAGAGAGGAATCCATGGACCAGAAAGTCGATTTGAAACAATACGAGTTATTCATCGATGGCGGCCCGGTAGCTCCATCGACCGGCGAATACAGCATCGATCTTGATCCGGCAACCGAGGCCCCGATCGCCGAAGTTGCCCAGGGCGGAACGGCGGATGTGGACAAAGCGGTCGGCGCCGCGCGCGCGGCGCTAAAGGTCTGGGGCGGGCTGCGCGCCGCTGAACGCGGCCGCATTTTGCAAAGAGCGGCGGCGCTCCTGGAAGAGCACCGCGAGGAGCTGATCGAGATCGAGAGTCTGGACGCCGGCAAGCCGCTTGCCGCCGTGCGCCGCCAGGACATGACCGCGGTCATTGACACCGTGCGCTATTACGCCGGGTGGTGCGACAAGATCACCGGACAGGTGATACCGGCGCGCCCCGACGCCTTGACCTACACTCTGCGCGAGCCCGTCGGCGTGGTCGCGGCAATCGTCCCCTGGAACTTCCCGCTCATGATCGGCATGTGGAAAATCGCGCCCGCTTTGGCGTGCGGCTGTACCGTCGTGGTCAAGCCCGCGGAACTGACGCCGCTGTCGATGCTGCGGGTCGCGCAGCTGTTTCTCGATGCCGGTCTGCCGCGGGGAGCGTTCAACGTGGTGTGCGGCAAGGGCAGCGTGGTGGGCGAAGCCTTGGTACGCCATCCCGGCGTCGACAAGGTGACCTTCACCGGTTCTCCCAAGGTGGGCCGCGGGATCATGCAGGGCGCCGCGAGCAACTTCAAAAAGGTGACGCTGGAACTGGGCGGCAAATCCGCCAACTTGATTTTCGCCGATGCGGATCTGGAGCGAGCGGTGCGCGCCGCCTCGTCGGGCATCTTTTTCAATGCAGGGCAGGTGTGTTCCGCGGGCTCGCGCGTACTGGTTGAGCGTCCGGTGTATGACGAGGTCGTGCAGCGGCTGGCTGAGCGGGCGCGATCCATCCGCGTCGGCGATCCGATGGATCCGAAAACCACGATGGGGCCGGTGATTTCAGCGGCCCAGATGCAAACCGTGCTCAACTATATCGAGATCGGCAAGGCGGAAGGCGCCTGCGTGGTCGCGGGCGGCGCGCGCCTCGGCGATCAGGGCTATTTTGTGGAGCCCACCGTGTTCGCCAACGTCGAGCACGAGATGCGGATTTCTCAGGAAGAAATCTTCGGCCCGGTGCTCTCCGTCATTCCCTTTGAAGACGAGCAGGACGCGCTGCGCATCGCCAACGGAACGGCTTACAGCTTGGCGGCCGGCGTCTGGAGTGCCGATATCGGACGCGTGCATCGGGTCGCAGCCGGCCTCAAAGCCGGCACGGTTTGGATCAACACTTATGGCTACACCGATGTGCGTCTGCCATGGGGCGGTTCGGGCGAATCCGGTCTGGGCCGTGAGCACGGCGATGCCGCGATCGAGAATTTCACCCAGCCGAAAGCGGTATGGCTGGCGCTCGACCGATGAGCAAACGTTCGGCCAATTAAGTAAAACAGCATCTTGGCGCTCGCCGGGCGGCGAGCGCCATCGGCGCGCGAGATCCCGCTGGCACCGCCGATTCGCGCTCTATGCCTGTCGGAATTTTCCTACATCAATATCCGAGCGCCGGCGTCGTGGATGTTTGGACTTTCGCCGATCGCTTTGCCAAGCTTTCGCGCCATGTGCAGCCCTACAAAAGCGAGTCCAGCGGCTAACACACGACCTGCTTTCCGTTCACCGAGTTGGTATTGATGGGGATGAAAACGACTGCGTCGTGGCCGACCTAGAGCGCGGCCAGGAGACCGACCATGGATCAGAATTCGTCCGCCGCCCCGAAGAATGGGGCGCGAAATGGCGCAGCCAAAGCACGTGCCCGGGCGAGCAGCGCCAAAACAAGCAGCGCCAAGCTGCGCAACGGCTCAGCGGGCGCGCGTGCGGGCAATGCCAACGGCCACGCCCTTGCGCCCGATCTCAATCAGCATGAATTGCTGAATGCGCTGCATGCCATGCAGGCCGGAGACTTTTCGGTGCGTCTGCCCGGACACCAAACAGGGGTGGCCGGCAAAATCTGCGACGCCTTCAATACCATCATTGCCGCCAACCAGCGCATCGCGCAACAGCTCGAACATGTGGGCGAAGTGGTGGGGCAACAAGGCAAGACCCGCACACGGGTCCGCTTTGGATTGTCGGATGGCGCATGGGCGGACATGGAAGGTTCCGTCAACGCATTGATCGATGATTTGCTCTGGCCGACCACCGCCGTGACGCGCACCGTGACCGCCGTCGCGCGCGGCGACCTGCTGCAGACGGTGCCGTTGGACGTGGATGGGCGGCCGTTGAAGGGTGAGTTCCTGCGCTCCGCCAACATCGTCAACACGATGATCAAGCAGCTCAGCATCTTTACCTCGGAAGTCACGCGGGTGGCGCGCGAGGTGGGCACCGACGGCAAGCTCGGCGGCCAGGCCCAAGTTCGCGAAGTCACCGGCGTGTGGAAAGACCTGACCGAAAGCGTGAACTCCATGGCGTCGAACCTGACGGCGCAGGTCCGCAATATCGCGGAAGTCACGATTGCCGTTGCCAACGGCGACTTGTCGAAAAAAATCACGGTCGACGTGCGCGGCGAGATCTTGCAGCTCAAGGAAGCCATCAACACCATGGTGGATCAGCTGCGTTCTTTCGCCTCGGAAGTGACGCGCGTGGCGCGCGAAGTCGGCACGGAAGGAAAGCTCGGCGGCCAGGCGCTGGTGCCCGGCGTCGCCGGCACGTGGAAGGATCTCACCGACTCGGTCAATGCCATGTGCGGAAATCTCACCGCGCAGGTCAGGAACATTGCGCAGGTCACCACGGCCGTGGCGCGCGGCGACTTGTCGCGGAAAATTACCGTCGATGTCTCCGGCGAAATCCTCGAGCTCAAGGAAACCATCAATACCATGGTGGACCAGCTCAACGGATTCGCCGGGGAAGTGACGCGCGTGGCGCGCGAAGTGGGCACCGAGGGGCGCTTGGGCGGCCAGGCCCAGGTACCGGGAGTCGCCGGCACCTGGAAGGATCTGACCGACAACGTGAACTCCATGGCATCCAACCTGACCGCGCAGGTCCGCAATATCGCGGAGGTGTCGACTGCGATCGCCAGCGGCAATCTGGCGAAGAAAATTACGGTGACGGTGTCGGGCGAAATCCTCGAGCTCAAGGAAACCATCAATACCATGGTGGATCAGCTCAACGCGTTTGCCTCCGAAGTGACGCGCGTGGCGCGCGAAGTGGGCACCGAGGGGCGTTTGGGCGGCCAGGCCAATGTGCTCGGCGTCGCCGGCACGTGGAAGGATCTGACCGAGAACGTCAATTCCATGGCGTCGAATCTCACCGGCCAGGTCCGCAACATCGCGGAGGTGACCACCGCCGTCGCCAATGGCGACTTGTCGAAGAAAATCACCGTCGACGTGAAGGGCGAAATCCTCGAGCTCAAGGACACCATCAACACGATGGTGGACCAGTTGAATGCATTCGCCGGCGAGGTCACCCGCGTGGCGCGCGAGGTGGGCACCGAGGGCAAGTTGGGCGGCCAGGCCCAGTTGAAAGGAGTGGCCGGCACGTGGAAAGACCTGACCGACTCGGTCAATTCCATGGCTTCGAACCTCACCGGTCAGGTGCGCAACATCGCGGAGGTCGCGACCGCTGTGGCGCAAGGCGACCTGTCCAAGAAGATCACCGTGACCGTGTCGGGCGAGATCCTGCTGCTCAAGGAAACCCTGAATACCATGGTCGATCAGCTGCGCTCCTTCGCCGGCGAAGTGACCCGGGTGGCGCGCGAGGTGGGCACCGAAGGCCGCCTGGGCGGCCAAGCGCAGGTGCCGGGCGTGGCCGGTACCTGGAAGGATCTGACCGATTCGGTCAACTCCATGGCCGGGAATCTGACTGCGCAGGTGCGCAACATCGCCGAGGTGTCGACCGCCATCGCCAACGGCGACCTGTCGCGCAAGATCACCGTGGATGTGAAGGGCGAAATTCTGCAGTTGAAAGAAACCCTCAACACCATGGTCGACCAGTTGAATCGATTCGCGTCGGAAGTGACGCGCGTGGCGCGCGAGGTCGGCACCGAGGGCAAGCTCGGCGGCCAGGCCAATGTGCCCGGCGTGGCCGGCACCTGGAAAGACCTGACGGAAAACGTCAATTCCATGGCCTCGAATCTGACCGGCCAGGTGCGCAATATTGCCGAGGTCACCACGGCGGTGGCGCGCGGCGACCTGTCGCGCAAGATCACGGTCGATGTGAAGGGCGAAATTCTCGAGCTGAAAAACACCATCAACACCATGGTGGACCAGCTGAACGGCTTTGCCGGCGAGGTGACGCGCGTGGCGCGCGAGGTCGGCACCGAGGGCAAGCTCGGCGGTCAGGCGCAGGTACCGGGCGTCGCCGGCACATGGAAGGACCTGACCGACAACGTCAACTCGATGGCCGGCAATCTGACCGCGCAAGTGCGCAACATTGCCGAGGTCGCGACGGCCATCGCCACGGGCGACCTGTCGCGCAAGATCACCGTCGACGTGCGCGGCGAGATTCTGCTGCTGAAGGAAACCCTCAACACCATGGTGGATCAACTGCGCTCCTTCGCCGGCGAAGTGACGCGGGTGGCGCGCGAGGTCGGCACCGATGGACGCTTGGGCGGCCAGGCCGTGGTGCCCGGCGTCGCCGGCACGTGGAAGGATCTGACCGACAACGTCAACCTGTTGGCGGCCAATCTGACCACCCAGGTGCGAAACATCGCGGAAGTCACCACGGCCGTGGCGCGCGGCGACTTGTCGCGCAAGATCACCGTCGATGTGAAGGGCGAAATTCTCGAGCTGAAGAACACCATCAACACCATGGTGGATCAGTTGAACGGATTTGCCGGCGAGGTGACGCGCGTGGCGCGCGAGGTCGGCACCGAAGGGCGCTTGGGCGGCCAGGCGCAGGTGCCGGGCGTCGCCGGCACGTGGAAGGATCTGACCGACACCGTCAACGTCATGGCCGCGAATCTGACCGAGCAAGTCCGCGGCATCGTGAAGGTCGTGACCGCCGTGGCCAATGGCGACCTGAAGCAAAATCTCACGGTCGCCTCCAAAGGCGAAGTGGCCGCCTTGGCCGAAACCATCAACAACATGACCAACACGCTCGCCACCTTTGCCGACCAGGTCACGACCGTGGCGCGCGAGGTCGGGGTCGAAGGCAGGTTGGGCGGTCAAGCGAACGTGCCGGGCGCGGCCGGCACCTGGAAAGACCTTACCGGCAACGTGAATCTGCTGGCGGCGAATCTCACCACGCAGGTGCGCGCCATCGCCGAAGTCGCGACCGCGGTCACCAAAGGCGATCTCACCCGGTCCGTGCAGGTCGAGGCGCGCGGCGAGGTGGCGGAACTGAAGGACAACATCAATACGATGATCGGCAATTTGCGCCTGACCACCGATCGCAATACCGAGCAGGATTGGCTGAAGACCAATTTGGCGCGGTTCACCAACATGCTGCAGGGTCAACGCGATCTGAGCACGGTGGGCCGCATGCTGCTGTCGGAACTCGCGCCGCTGGTCGGCGCGCACCACGGCGTGATCTATCAGGTGCAGGCCGGCGGCTCGGATGCGGCTCTCCGGCTGCTGTCCGCCTACGCGGATGACGTCGCCAACGGCTATTCCGAGCAGCTCGAATTGGGCGAGGGCCTGATCGGCCAGTGCGCGCGCGACGCGCGCCGCATGTTGATCACGGAGATGCCGGCGAGCGTCATTCCCATCAGTTCCGGTTTGTTCCGGGCGCCGCCGCGCAATGCGATCGTGCTGCCGGTGTCCTTCGAAGGACAGGTGAAGGCCGTCATCGAATTGGCATCGCTGGGCGCGTTCACCGATCTGCAGATGTCTTTCCTCGAGCAGCTCACCACCTCGATCGGCATCGTGCTGAATTCCATCGAGGCGACGATGCAGACCGAGGGTCTGCTGAAGCAGTCGCAACAGCTCGCCACGGAGCTGCAGACCCAGCAGCGCGAGCTGCAGCAGACCAACGAGCAGCTCGAGCAGAAAGCGCAGCAGCTGGCGGACCGCAACGTCGAGGTGGAAGCGAAGAACCAGGAGATCGAACAGGCGCGGCGCGCGGTGGAAGAGAAAGCCACCGAGCTGGCGCTCACTTCCAAGTACAAATCCGAGTTCCTGGCGAACATGTCGCACGAGCTGCGCACGCCGCTCAACAGCATCCTGATCCTGGGCCAGCAGCTGACCGAGAATGCGGAAGGAAACTTGAGCGGCAAGCAGGTCGAGTTCGCGCGCACCATTCACGGCGCCGGCACCGATCTTTTGAACCTGATCAGCGACATCCTCGACTTGTCGAAGATTGAATCGGGCACCGTGTCGGTCGAGGCGGAAGAGGTTCACTTCAACAATCTGCTCGACATGATCGGCCGTCCGTTCCGCCACGAGGCGGAAAATCGCAAGCTGCAATTCGACATCGGCGTGTCGCCCGATCTGGAGCGCAGCATCATCACCGACTCGAAACGCCTGCAGCAGGTTCTGAAGAACCTTCTGTCCAATGCATTCAAGTTCACCGCGGAAGGCGGGGTGAAGCTCACGGTCTCGCCGGTCACCAGCGGCTGGAATGCGGATCATCCGGTTCTGAAGCACGCGCCCTCGGTGGTGGCCTTCGAGGTCGCGGATACCGGCATCGGCATCCCGCCGGAAAAGCAGCGCATCATATTCGAAGCCTTTCAGCAGGCGGATGCCGGCACCAGCCGCAAATACGGCGGCACCGGCCTGGGATTGGCGATCAGCCGCGAGCTGGCCAATCTGCTCGGCGGAGAGATTCAATTGCGCAGCACGCCGGGGTCGGGCAGCACGTTCACCTTGTACCTGCCGATCACCTATCTGGGCGGCGCCTCGCTGCGCGCCCCCGCGGCCGCAGGCAGCGTGCCGCACGGCAGCGGCGTCCCGCTGCAAACGCGTCTGGCCGAACGCCCGAACGAGCACATCATCGATGACCGCAACGAGCTCGAGCCGAACGACAGCGTGGTGCTGATCGTCGAGGACGACCCGCATTATTCGCGCATCATGATCGATCTGGCGAAGGACGAAGGATTCAAGGTGTTGGTCGCGCATCGCGGCGCGGACGCGCTGGCGCTGGCGCGTGCGCACCATCCGACCGCCATATCGCTCGATATTTTCCTGCCCGACATGCTCGGCTGGACGGTATTGAGCCAGCTCAAGCAGGATCCGACCACGCGGCACATTCCCGTGCAGATCGTCACCTTGGACGAGGATCGCCATCATGGTCTGGCGCGCGGCGCGTTCTCCTTCGTGCAGAAGCCGACCACCACGCGAAGGTTTGGAGAGCGCCTTTGCGCGCATCAAAGGCTACGCCAAGTCGCGCCGCAAGCGCCTGCTGTTGGTCGAGGACAACGCAGCGGAGCGCCAGGGCGTCACGGAACTGCTGGGCTCCGACGACATAGAAATCATGACGGCCGATACCGGCGAGAGCGCGCTGCTGCAATTGCGCGACAACCGCATCGATTGCGTGGTGCTTGACCTGAAGCTGCCCGACATGTCGGGGTTCGAGGTGTTGGAGCGGATCCGCGACGATGCATCGCTGTGCGACATCCCGGTGGTGGTGTTCACCGGGCGTGAACTCTCGCCGGACGAAGACGCGCGGCTGCACACCATGGCGCGCAGCGTCGTGGTCAAGGGCGTGGAATCGCCGGAGCGCCTGTTGGACGAGACGGCCCTGTTCCTGCACCGGGTGGTCGCCGACCTGCCGCAAGGCAAGCAGCGCATGCTCGAGCGCCTGCACAGCTCGGATGAGGATCTGATCCGGCGCACGGTGTTGCTGGTCGACGACGATGCGCGCAATATTTTCGCCCTGAGCAGCGTGCTCGAACGGCGCGGCATGGAGGTGCTCACGGCCACCACCGGCAGCGAGGCGATCGCCGTGTTGGGCGCGCGCACCGACGTCGCGATCGTGCTGATGGACATCATGATGCCGGGCATGGACGGCTATGAAACGATTCAGGCCATTCGTTCCGATCCGACCTACCGGCGGCTGCCGATTCTCGCGCTGACGGCCAAGGCCATGAAGGGAGATCGTGAGAAATGCCTCGAGGCGGGCGCCTCCGACTATTTGGCGAAGCCGGTGAACATTCAGCAGCTGATGTCGGCGCTGCGCATGTGGCTGCATCGCTGAGCTTTCGATGAGCGCCGCCCCCGACAAGGTCAATATTTTGTTGGTCGACGACCAGCAGGCGAAGCTGCTGAGCCACGAGGTCGTGCTTGCCGAGATGGGCGAGAATCTGCTCAAGGCCAGTTCGGCCCGCGAAGCTTTCGAATGCCTGCTGAAGAACGAAGTGGCCCTGATTCTCATCGATGTGTGCATGCCGGATCTGGATGGATTCGAATTGGCCACGATGATTCGCGAGCATCCGCGCTTTCAAAACACCTCCATCATCTTCGTCTCAGCCGTCATGATGGCGCACCTCGACCAACTGCGCGGCTACAAGCTGGGCGGCGTCGATTACGTGCCGGTGCCGGTGGTGCCGGAATTGCTGCGCGCGAAAGTCAGGGTGTTCGTCGATCTTTACCGCAAAACCCGCCAACTCGAGCAGTTCAATGCCGATCTCGAGCGGCGCGTCGAGCAGCGGACCGCGGAATTGCGCAAATTCAACGAGGAATTGGAGCATCGAATCGAAGAGCGTACCCGCGAGCGTGAGGTGGCGCTGGCACAGTTGTTCGAGGCGCAAAAGATGGACACCATCGGGCGCCTGACCGGCGGCGTCGCGCACGACTTCAACAATCTTCTGATGGCGGTGTTGGGCAGTCTGACCCTGTTGGAAAAGAAACTGCCGGAAGATCCGCAAATCCGGCGCTTGCTGCAGAACGCGATTCAGGGCGCGGATCGCGGCAAGGCCCTGACCCAGCGTCTGCTGGCATTTTCGCGCCGCCAGGAACTCAAACCGCAAGCGGTGGACCTTGCGCAGCTGGTGAATGGCATGGAAGAGCTTCTGAAGCGGGCCGTCGGTCACGGAATCACGCTCGCCAGCGACTTTCCCGATGACTTGCCGCCGATTTTGGTGGATGCCAATCAGCTCGAATTGGCTTTGCTCAACGTGGCTTTGAATGCGCGCGACGCGATGCCGGACGGCGGCAGCGTGAGGATCACCGCCCGAGCGGATCGAGTGCCGGCGCCGGAATCCGCGAACGGCCGCTCAAGCAACGCAAACGTGCGCGCTCTGGACGCCGACAGTCCGGCGTTGCCGGCGGGCGATTATATTCGGATCACCATCATCGACACGGGTGTCGGCATGGATCAGGTGACCCTCGCCAAAGCGACCGAGCCTTTTTTCACCACCAAGGGTCCCGGCAAAGGGACCGGACTCGGCTTGTCCATGGTGCAGGGGCTGGCCGCTCAGTCCGGAGGGCTGCTGCGGATACACAGCGAACCGAACGCTGGCACCTTGGTTGAATTGTGGCTGCCCAAGGCGCTAACCGCCGCCGCGGTACTGGTGCGCACTGCGGACGGCGGCCGCTGCGTCCCGCGCAACCACCGAGCCCTGTACGGTGCTCATCGTCGATGACGACACTCTGGTCATGACAGGAACGGCCGCGATGATTTTGGATCTGGGCCATACGGCAATTGAAGCGCACTCCGGCGCCGAAGCGCTCGAAGTGTTGGGCTCGGGCGTCAAAGTGGATGTGGTGTTGACCGACCACGCGATGCCGGCGATGACCGGATTGCAGCTGGCCGAATCCATTCACAGCCGATTCCCGGGTTTGCCGATCATCCTGGCCACAGGCTATGCGGAATTGCCGGTGGATCCCTCTTCCCTGGGGATGCAACGGCTGGCGAAACCGTGCACGCAACACGAAATCGCCGCAGCCATTCACCACGCAGTGCGAGGAGCCGCCCGTGAGCAGCGGGTGGCCTTGTCGGGAACCGCCACTTAAGCTTTGCGCAATGAAGATTTGCGTATTCGGGGCGGGCGCAATTGGCGGCTACCTGGCGGTGGAGTTGGCGTGCTCCGGTCAGGAGGTGTGCATCGTCGCGCGCGGGGCGCACCTTCAGGCCATCCGCGAACGCGGACTGCGGCTGAAAATCAACGGCGCGGAGAAAGTCGCCAAGGTGCGCGCCGATTCCGATCCGCGTGCCTTCGGCTCTCAGGACGCCGTGATCTGCACCCTCAAGGCGCACCAAGCGTTCGACAGCGCAGCGGCCTTTGCGCCGCTGCTGGGTCCGGACACCAGCGTGGTGACGGCGATGAATGGCATTCCCTGGTGGTATTTCTACAAAACCCCCGGACCCTTCGATGGCCGTCATCTGCAGTCGGTTGATCCGAACGGACGCCAGTGGAACATCATTGGTCCGCAGCGCGCCATCGGCTGCGTCGTCGAGCCTGCGTGCGAGATCGTCGCCCCCGGCGTCGTTGCGCACCACCAGTTCAACCGCTTCATCATCGGCGAGCCGGACGGCAGCCGCTCGGCGCGCGTGCAAGAACTGAGCAATGTGTTGACGGCGGCAAGCTTTGATGCGCCGATACGCGACAACATCCGCTGGAATATTTGGTTGAAACTCTGGGGCAACGTTTGCTTCAACCCGATCAGCGCGCTCACCGGCGCAACGCTCGGCACCATGACGCGCAACCCGGATCTGCGCGCGCTGTGCAAAACCATGATGCAGGAAACCCAGGCCGTCAACGAGGCCCTGGGTGTGCATATTCCTGCCGACATGATGGATCGGCGGCTTGCGGGCGCCGCTGCGGCGGCGGATCATAAGATGTCGATGCTGCAAGACTTGGAGCGGGGCCGGAGCCTTGAAATAGACGCGCTGGTCGGTGCGGTGCAGGAATTAGGCCGACTCACCGCGGTGCGCACGCCGGTGATCGATGCCGTGCTGGCACTGGTGAAGCAACGTGCCCGGGCTGCCGGCCTGTATGGCGAACTGGAAATGCTCGGCTCAGGGTAGTATTACGGAATGAAGACCGCCTATATCACCCATGCGGATTGCCTGCGCCACGAGATGGGCGCCGGGCACCCGGAGTGCCCGGATCGATTGAATGCGGTCAATGCCGAGATGCGCTCGTCGGGATTGCTGGACGAATTGCGCTGCCTCGAGGCTCCGCTGGTCCGCGCCGAGGACTTGAAGCGGGTGCATCGGGCCGGTTACGTGGACGCGGTTTTTGAGAACGCCCCCGCCGAGGGCTATCTGCAGCTGGATCCCGACACGGCGATGAACCCCTACAGTCTTGCCGCCGCGCAACGCGCCGCCGGTGCCGGCGTCCTTGCCGTGGATGAACTGATGGCGGGGCGCTCCGACAACGCCTTTTGCGCCGTTCGTCCCTGCGGCCACCACGCCACCCAGATCCGCTCGATGGGCTTCTGCATATTCAACAATATCGGCGTGGCTGCGGCTTACGCTTTGGAGAAAAAGGGCCTCGAACGCGTCGCGGTGATCGATTTCGATGTGCATCACGGCAACGGCACCGAGGACATGTTCAGCCCGCCGCACTGGCACAAGCGCCTGCTGATGGCGAGTTTTTTTCAGCATCCCTTTTATCCGTATAGCGGCACCTCCAGTCCCGCACCGAACATGATCAATATTCCCCTGGCCGCGGGCAGCGGTGGCGCCGCGGCGAAGCAGGCGGTGCAGGCACACTGGCTTCCTGCGTTGGAGAGTTTCAAGCCGCAGATGATTTTCATTTCCGCCGGATTCGACGCGCACAAGGAAGACTTGCTGGGCGGGATGGCGCTGATCGAAGCGGACTACGCATGGATGACGCGCGAATTGAAACAGGTCGCCGCGCGGCATGCAGAGGGACGCATCGTTTCCATGCTGGAGGGCGGCTACAATTTATCGGCGCTCGGCCGCAGCGCCGTGGCCCACGTCAGGGCGCTGGCGGAGGACGCGCCCGCTTAGGAATAGAGTCTGCCGACGCTCTCAGCCACGCACACGGGTTTGGTCTGCCCTTCGCGTTCAACGCTCACTTCGGTGATCAGCTGCACCCCGCCTTCAATGGGTTCGAATGCCAGCAGCTTGAAATGCGCTCGCAGGCGGCTGTTGACGGGCACCGGTGCCGGGAAGCGCACCCGATTCAGGCCGTAGTTGACCGACATGCGTGCGCCGTCGACCTTGTGCGAGCTGCGAATGAAGAGAGGCAGCAGGCTCAAAGTCAAAAATCCATGCGCCACGGTCGAGCCGAACATTCCCGCCGCCGCGCGCACCGGGTCGACGTGGATCCATTGATCATCGCCGGTGACGGCCGCAAATTGATCGATACGCGCCTGATCGATCGTGATCCAGTCGCTGAGGCCGATCGGGGAGCCCACCAATGCTTTCAGTTCGTTGACGTTTTGATAGATTTTCACAAGCACCTCGCGCATGACATGATCGCACAAGCCGGCGCCGGCGCCCCTGGAAAAGCGCTTTTTCGACCCTATGTCGTACGGCTCAGGTGCAATGACAAAGGATCTGCGTGAATAAAGCGGTGCTGGGTGTTTATCCGGGCCCGAACGCTCATTGGGTGGGCGACGGCTTCCCGGTGCGAAGTCTGTTCAGCTACGACCAACTGGGGCGGCAGATCAGTCCGTTTCTGTTGCTCGATTATGCCGCGCCCACGGTGTTTACCCCGGCGGCACGCCCGCGCGGGGTGGGCGAACATCCCCATCGCGGTTTCGAGACGGTGACGATCGTCTACCAGGGCGAAGTCGCGCATCGGGATTCCGCGGGTAACAGCGGTGTGATCGGTCCCGGCGACGTACAGTGGATGACGGCAGCCTCCGGCATCCTGCACGACGAGTTTCACTCCCCGGCGTTCATGCGGCGGGGCGGCGCTTTGGAAATGGCCCAGCTTTGGGTCAATCTACCCGCGGAGCACAAGATGGCGCCGCCTCGATATCAAAGCATTCTCGGCGCGGAGATACCCGAGATATCGCTGCCGGGCGGCGCAGGCAGCTTGCGCGTCATAGCGGGCAGCCATTCCGGGCAGAAAGGTCCTGCCTCGACGTTCAGCGAGCTGAACGTATGGGACCTAAAGCTGCGGGCGGGCAAAGAAATCGCCGTGTCATTGCCGGAGAGCCACAATGCGGCCATCGCGGTGCTGCGGGGCGGCGTCACCGCCAACGGCTCGCGCCCGGCTGCGGACGCGGAACTTGTACTCTTTGATCGAGGCGGCACGGAAATCCGCATCGCCGCCGCAGCCGACAGTGCGATCCTGGTGTTGAGCGGCGTGCCTATCTCTGAACCGCTTGCAGGCTACGGACCATTCGTCATGAACACCCGGCGCGAGATCGAAGCGGCCATGGAAGATTTTCGGGCGGGAAAATTCGGCCGGATGCCGCCTCTCGATAACCGCTGAGCGGGCGGCCGCCGAAAATCAAGCCCTGGCGGCGGCAATTTGACCTATCGGGCAAGAATTTTGGTGCGCAGGAACCGCGGTGCTATGCTGCTTGTCTCAAGATGGCGGCGAATTTTCGGGGCAGACGATCGACGACGACATAACGACGTTGCAGCGTTGAGGCGGGCACTTGAAACAGACACTACGGACCTTGCTGTCGCGACTCCCTATTCGAATGCATTGGCTCGGGGCTTCGCTGGTGGCCAGCGCGCTCGCCGGTTGGCCGATTTGGAGCGGAGCCACCGCTCCTGAAGTATCTCCGCCCACCACGCCTGTCGCAGATCCCATCGATCAGCTGACGGAGGTCATGGTCGAGGCGCGCGAGCCGCGCTACGTATCGCCGACCCGCCGTGATCAGATTGGCCGCATTTGGGCCCCGGTGATGATCAACGGCCGTGGACCGTTCCGCCTGGTGCTCGATACCGGTGCAAGCCATAGCGCGATTACCGCCCTGGTCGCGCTGGCGCTCGGCATCCCGACGGATCGTTCGCCGCCCGTGATATTGCGCGGGGTGACAGGATTTGCCACGGTGCCCACCATTCGCGTGGACACCTTGAGCGTCGGCGATGTGGCCGTCGATCAGGCCATTCTTCCGATTGTTCCCGATGCACTCGGCGGCGCGGAGGGGGTGCTCGGTTCCGAAGGTCTGCTCGGCAAGCGGATCTTCATCGATTTTCGCCACGATCGAATCAACATCGCCTATTCGAAGAATGAGCGCTCCGGGCCCGGATTCATCAGCGTGCCGTTCCACTCGCTGCGCGGTACCCTCGTGGTGGTGGATGCCTTCGTCGGCCAGGTACGCTGCAAGGCCATCATTGATACCGGCGGTCAGGTGACCATCGCCAATCTTGCATTGAAGGAGGCGCTGTCGCGCGTGGGCGCGCCGTCACGGACAAAGTTCGATACCATCATCGGCGCCACCAAAGATATACAAAGGGGCGAGCTGATGGACACGCCCGCCATCGGCCTCGGGGCCATCACCATTCATGATCCGGGCGTCACGTTCGGCGATCTCTATATTTTCAAGCAATGGCGGCTGACGAGTGAGCCGGCGATCCTGATCGGCATGGATACCCTCGGCCTGCTCGATACGCTCATCATCGACTATCGCAGACACGAGCTGCAGCTGCGCATGTTGAACGCGAGTTAGCCCATGCCCCTCAACACGATCAACAAACCTGTCATCGGTGTAGCGGCCTTGATATTCGTGCTTGCCGCGGTCGGGGTCTATTATCTGCGCGGCCGCAATCAACCGCTGCCCGCGGCGCCGAGCGCGCCGCTTGCCCCGGCGCCCACAGCCTCCGAACCGAGCATTGCCCACCCGTTGCCGGCCGGTGCCGGGAATGCGGCGGCCGCGCCCTTGCCGGAGTTGGCGGACAGCGATGTCCCCTTTCGCGACGCACTTGGGCAAATCAGCAGCGCCGATGCCGTCAAGGATTTTCTCGTACCGCAGGATCTGATCCGCAAGATGGTGGTGACCATCGATAATCTGCCGCGGCAAAAGGTGGCAGTGGACAAGCGGCCCGTCAATCCGGCGGCCGGCGAGTTCCGTGCGAATGGCGATGAATTGCACGCCACGCTCGATCCGCAGCAATTTCGAGCGATACAAGCCGATGGTCGCGGCGATCAGTCAACTCGACGCCAAGCAATTGGGCGCGCTCTACATTCACTACTATCCGCTGTTCCAGCAGCCCTACCAGATCTTGGGTTATCCCAACGGCTACTTCAACGACAGGCTGGTGGAAGTCATCGACAATCTGCTGGCGACACCCGAACCCAAAGGGCCCATCGAACTGGTGCGGCCCAATGTCATGTACACCTACGCCGATCCTGCTCTGGAAAGCTCGCTCGGCCGGACAAAAATTACTGATCCGAATGGGACCGGAGAACGCCAAGGCGATCAAGGCGAAGCTGACCGAACTGCGGGCGGTGATCACCGCGGGGCAGCTCAAGCATTAGCGAGCCGATCGAGCGGATGGGTTCATGTTGGGCGACGAACGAATTTCATAATAAAGAGCGGGGAATAAGCAATGGTTACCACGTCCGCAGATGCCGGACCGCCGAAAAACACTGCAGTGCCGCAAAATAGTTGGCTCGTCATCGGCGCCTCATCATTGGGCACCGTATTCGAGTGGTACGACTTCTATCTCTACGGCCTGGTCGCGAGCATCATCAGCGCGCAATTTTTCTCGGGCGTCAACGAAGTCACCGGCTTCATCTTCGCCTTGGCCGCCTTCGCCGCGGGATTCGCCGTGCGGCCCTTCGGCGCGCTTGGTGTTCGGCCGCCTCGGCGATCTGGTCGGGCGCAAGCACACCTTTCTCATCACCATGGGGATCATGGGCGGATCGACCTTTGCGGTGGGATTGCTGCCGAGCTACGTCGAGCGTCGGCGTGCTGGCGCCGGTTCTGCTCTTCGCATTGCGTCTGCTGCAGGGCCTCGCGCTCGGCGGCGAATATGGCGGCGCGGCGATCTATGTTGCCGAGCATGCGCCGCAGGGAAAACGCGGCCTTTTCACCAGCTTCATTCAAACGACTGCGACGTTGGGGCTCTTCGCCGCGCTGCTCGTCGTCATCGTGACCCGCACCGCCTGGGCGAGGCGCCTTCAAATCTTGGGGTTGGCGCATCCCGTTCCTGATTTCGGTCATCCTGCTCGGCATTTCGCTGTGGATCCGGATGCAGCTCGCCGAGAGTCCGGTGTTCGTCAATATGAAGAGCCAGGGCACGACGTCGAAGGCGCCGCTCTCCGAAGCCTTCGGACGCTGGCCCAATCTAAAAATCGTGATCATCGCCTGTTGGGCGCGGTCATGGGTCAGGCGGTGGTTTGGTATACCGGCCAGTTCTACGCGTTGTTCTTCTTCGAACGCATGCTGCGCGTCGACGGCGCCACGACCAATATCCTGATGGCGATCGCGCTGGCGCTCGCCACGCCGGCGTTCGTGCTATTCGGCTGGCTTTCCGACAAGATCGGCCGAAAGCCCATCATCATGGCCGGCTGCCTGCTCGCCATGCTGACCTATATGCCGCTGTTTCAACGCGTCTCACCCGCTATGCCAATCCGGCGCTGTACGCAGCGCTAGCCGCGCGCGCCGGTGGCGGTCATCGCCGATCCGAAGGAATGTTCGTTTCAGTTCGATCCCATCGGCAAGAATCAAATTCGATTCGACGTCCTGCGATATCGCCAAGAGCTTTCTCGCCAAGTCGGGCGTGCTTACAATAACGAATCGATGCCCCGGCGGGAACCGTGGCGCAAATCCGCAGCCGGCGACCGCACGCTTCGACCGCGCCCGATCCGCATGCGGTCAAGGGCGCGGATCGCAAAGCCGCGATCGCCGCGCTTCAAGAAGCAGCGGAAGGCGCTGTCGGCGCGGGGCTATCCGGACAAGGCGGATCCTGCAAGCCTCAACAAGTCGATGGTGGTGCTCATCCTGTTCATTTTGGTGCTGTACGTCACCATGGTGTACGGACCGATCGCGGCGTTGCTGGTGGAATTGTTTCCGGCGCGCATCCGCTACAGCGCCATGTCGCTGCCATATCACATCGGCAACGGCTGGTTCGGCGGCTTTCTGCCGACGACGGCGTTCGCGATGGTGGCGGCGACGGGCGATATCTACTATGGGCTTTGGTATCCGATCGTGGTGGCCGGCATTACCGTGGTGGTAGGGCTTCTGTTCTTTCCTGAAACCTAAATAGGACCATCGACGACTAGCGCGATATCGGCGCGCGGCAAATCGCGTTGGACTCAGACGCCGTCGCAGATCTGCGACGGCGTCTTCGTTTCGGTTACATTTGCTTCACAGTACTAGCCGACGTCCGAACTGTGACGTTATGCATTCTAACAGCGTATCTTTACTACGCTCAGCATAACCATCAAAATGGCAGGAGACTATGTCCATTTCAAACAAGTATCGAATCCGCGGCTGCGCTCGCTGGCGCCGCCGTGGTGTTTCCGCAGCGTCGCTGCTGGGGGGCTGCGTGGTGCGCACGGTAGTCGCGGAACCGCCGCCGCCGCGCGCATACGAACAGCCCGCCGCGCCGCCGCCGCCCGCCTACGACGAACCGGCGGCCGATGTCGAGGTGAGCGCGCAGGAAGCGCCGCCTCCGCTGCCCGACTATGAGCAGCCGCCATGCCCCGAGGAGGGCTACATGTGGACTCCCGGATACTGGGCCTAGGGCGGGGGTGGGTATTACTGGGTTCCCGGAACCTGGGTGCAGCCGCCCCGGGTTGGCGTGTTGTGGACACCGGGATATTGGGGCTTCGTGGGCGGGGTGTACCGGTTCCATGTTGGCTACTGGGGCCCGCACGTCGGCTACTATGGCGGCGTGAACTACGGCTTCGGCTACCTTGGCGTCGGCTTTGCCGGCGGCCGCTGGGTCGGCAATTCATTTGCCTACAATCGACGCCGTGGTGAACGTGAATGCGACCGTGATCCACAATACGTACCACGAGACGAGTCATCAACAATGTCACCGTCAACAAGGTGAGCTACAACGGAGGGCCCGGCGGTACGCACGTGCTCCCAACGCTCAAGAGCGGGCGGGCATCCGAGCCGCATGTCCCGCCGACGGCCGGTGCAACAACAGCATGTCTCTAGAGGCCGTGCGCAATCCGGCGCTGAGCGCCAGAGCGAATGGCGGTCATCCGGCGATTGCTGCAACCGCACGGCCGGCGGTGTTCAATGGGGCGGGCGTTGTCGGCGCTCGCGGCGTCAGCATGCCGTCGAATGCTGCGCAGCACGGCGGACAGCCGGGTCAGTATCGGTCAGAACGGCGGCCAGCACGCGCCGGGACAGCCGGGTCAGTATGGCCAGAATGGCGGCCAGCACGCGCCGGGACAGACGGGTCAGTACGGCCAGAACGGCGGTCAGCGCGCGCCGGGACAGACGGGTCAGTACGGCCAGAACGGCGGTCAGCACGCGCCGGGCCAGCCGGGCCAGCCGGGTCAGTACGGCCAGAACGGCGGTCAGCACGCACAGGGCCAGCCGGGTCAGTATGGCCAGAACGGTGCGCGACGCCCCCAAGGACAGCCGGGTCAAGTGCCGCCCCGCGCGGGTCAGCCTGGCGCCGCAAAACCGGCGAAGCCGGTCAAGCCTGAGGAAAAGAAGGGCGAGCGCGAGCGATAGGCGGGCGCCATCTGCACGCAATAGCGGCCGAGTGCGGACTCGGCCGCTCTTGACGCCACGGCCGGGGCGCTCGCCTAGCAGGCCAACCATTAGCCTTCTATGGGTCACGCCGGAGCCGCGTGACACATTGCTTTGCCCATAGGGCGTTGTTGCGGCGATCATGGGTAGGGGGCATGATCGGCATCGACGCTTAGGGCGGGGCAGGAGGGCAGACGCATGAGTTCCTTGTCGTTCACCGTATCCGATGGGGTCGCAACTCTCGCGTTGCAGCGTTCGGCGTGCAGCAACGCGATCGATATCAGCGTCATTCGCGCGATCCACCTGGCGCTCGATCAAATCCAAAAAGGCGAGAGCGGCGCCAAGGCCGTGATCATCACCGGCAGCAACGATGTTTTTTGCAGCGGACTCGACCTGCATTCCATCGACTTGAAATCCGCAGAGGCTCGCCAACGCGCGCATTTTGAAATGCGCCGCTTCATGGATCCGCTGATCCTCCGTTTGAGCGGATTTCGATTTCCCATCGTTGCCGCAATCAATGGAGCGGCGGTCGGGGCCGGCATGAGTCTTGCGCTCGCGAGCGACATCATCATCGCCGCCGACAATGCCTATTTCCTGCCATCGTTCGCGCGTCTCGGACTGGTTCCCGATGCTGGCATTACTTTTCACCTGGCGCGCCGCATCGGCGCGGGCCGCTCCCTGTCATCGTTGATGCTCGCGGAAAGAATCGATGCCAAGACCGCGCTCGAATGGGGCCTGGTGTATTCGGTGGTTCCGGCCGGCGAGCTGCTGGTGCGCGCGCAAGCCGTGGCGCATCGTCTTGCCACCGGACCGTGCGCGGTGCTCGGGCAGATTCGCACCCTGCATACCTCGACGTTCGACAATTCATTGCAGGAACAGCTTCGCGCCGAACGCAGCGCGCAGGAGATGACGCTCGAGACTCAGGATTGCGTCGAGGGCGTGCGCGCGTTTTTCGAGAAACGCGAGCCTAATTTCTCCGAGCATTAGGCGCCGGGCCGAGTCCCGCGGAGCTGCCCGGTTTCGCGGTTATCGCGATGCGAATCGCGGCCAGCGGCGCGCGATCATCGAACGGCTGCGTCAAGGGGTCCGGCGGCACGCCCAACAAGGTCCATAGCAAATCGAGGTCCGGCGCTTGCGGTGTCGTGCGGATTTGCTGATACAGACCATACATGACGTGCGTTCCGGTCGCCTCGTCGCCGATGCGCAGCACGCTGCCAATGTCGCTATCGAAGCCGTACCCTCCGGTTTCCTTCAGAATCGCCCGCAAGGCCGTCTGCAGTCCGACGCGGTTGGCGGTTTGCTCGCGGATGGCGACATCGGCTTGCAGGCAGTAAAGCGCGCCACCCCAGTAAGTGCGGCCCCAGGAGGGGGATTGATCCATGCCCCCTTCACCGGGGCGCGGCAATCCTTTGGGCATGGAATTTCGATCCTCCGCCCAGACATCCGCAATGGCGCGGTTGCCATCCTGCGCGCGCGCGACGCCTTCGACATAGGTGGCCAGACCCTCAGCCAGCCAGTCGTGGCTTCTGCCGATCTCGGGAAGTGCAAGGTGCACCATTTCATGGACCAGCACCCAGTCGGCCGCCAGCGTCGCAGCGCTGCTTTCGCGCCCGACCCGCACTTGGATCATCAAACCTCCCTCATTGGTGGTGCGGCCGCCGTTGACGCCACGGCCCTCCGAGCCATGCAGCCGAATGACCACCATAGGCGCGGGGAAGCGGCCGTAGTAGTCGGCGACGATATGCGCCGAGCGGTCGAGCCACTCGCGCAGCAACGGCATCTCCTTGTCCAGCGCGGGATCGTCCACCACCGCGCAAAGCAAGGACTCGCCGAGCTTGATTTGCATGCTCGCCGGCTCGGGGCACGCGGCATGTGCCAGTGCGCAAAACGCAGTCAAGATCGCCGCGCCGAGCAGCCGTAGGCAACGCACTCAAGGCTCCGTCAAGGCATTGAGTCGCTTGGGACCGCTCAAGTAGCGGCTGCCGCGGACGAAAAAACGCAAGCGCTTCTCGGCCGCCTTGGTAAGCCCGATGCGCACGCTCTCGCCGATGGCGCCGATCTCGTGACCATCGCTGCCGATCCAAAGTTGTTCGTCGGTAAACAGATTCAAGCCATCGTGACTGCGGTCTATCCGCAGCGCCGCAGCCAGGCGCCCCGGCCCGCGCGTCAGGTCCACCGCCTTGACATGGCCGGCGTTACGCTGCATTTGTTCGGTACCGTGCAAAGGTTCGAGCGCGCGCAACAGTACGCCGGAACCGATTCCGCCCGGCTCACTCGATACGTTCAGCATGTACGACGTTCCGTAGCAGAGGTAGACATAAGCATGGCCGTGTTCGAGGAATAATGAGCGATTGCGCGCTGTCATTCCCCGATATGCATGACAGGCAGGGTCATCCTGCAAATAGGCTTCGGTTTCCACGATCCGGCCGGCGGCAATGCCGCCGCTGAGCTGCCGGACCAAAACTTTGCCGAGCAAAGTCCGCGCGAGTTCGACCGTGCCGGACGGCATGCTCGCGCGCGCGATCCTCTGGATGGACTTTTCAATCTTGCGCGAAGCTGCGCCTGCGATGGTAGTCTCCTTGACTCGTGCAATAGCGACTAAGATGTGCAAATGTTAAGCGCTCAGGCCATCAAGAATCATCACTCGGATATCTTTACATTTTTGCATGGCGATCTGCGCTCGACCGCCATGCACTGCCGCATTCCGCAAGAGGCCCAGCGGCAAAGCCTGGTGTATGTCACTGATGCTGCGCAACTTTGTGAAGCGAGGCGCCATAAGCCCGCCATCCTCATCGTGCACGCGAATATGGCCGATCGCCTGTGCGCCGCGGCAGACGCGGACAGCTGTTGTTTCTCGGTCAAGAATATTTCCATGGGAATGGCGGTGCTCCTGAAATATTTCGACAATAAAGCGAGCCGCTTCACGCAATGGGGCGAACGGCATCCGACCGCGGTGGTGCATCGCGACGCAATTCTCGGTGAGGGGGTGTTCCTGGGCCCCTATTGCGTGATCGGCGCCGGAGCCCATATTGGCGATGGCTGCATGATCGGCGCTCACGCGGTCGTGGAGAACGGCGCCAAGGTCGGTGCGCGCAGTATTCTGCATCCGCACGTTTTTCTCGGTGCCGGCTGCCAGCTCGGCGAGGATTGCGAGGTTCATCCGCACACCAGCATCGGCAGCGACGGCTTTGGTTATGCGGTGGACACCACCGGCAAGCCGCGCAAGATCTCGCACCTCGGCAATGTGGTCATCGGCGACGCCGTGGAAATCGGCAGCAATTGCGCCATCGACAGGGCAACGCTGACTTCGACTCACATTCGCTCGGGCACTAAATTGGACAATATTTGTCATATTGCGCACAACTGCGATCTGGGCGAGAACGGCTTCTTCACCGCCGGTTTCATGATGGGAGGCTCGACCAAAATCGGCCGGCAATTCGTCACCGGAGGCAACTCGGTGGTGACCGCGCACGTCACGGTGGGGGATAACGTGGTGCTGTCGGGCCGCTCTTCGGTCACCAATGATGTTCCCGTCGCCGGAGCGTACGGCGGCTATCCCTTGCAGCCTTTGAAAGAAGCGCTGCGCACGGCCGTCAGTTTGGGACATCTGAATGAGATCCGCCGCAATCTCAAGCGCGTGATGAAGCATCTGCATCTTGCCGAACATCCGCCGGACGACGCCGCGGAGAGCTGACATACCATCCAGCAGTTCCTCCATCGCCTTGCCGATCGCGGCATTGATGATCGCCATGGTGTGCTTCCAGTTGGGTGCGACCCTCGCCAAGAGCTTGTTTCCGGTGGTGGGGGCCGGCGGCACCGCGGCGCTGCGTTTGGGCGTTGCCGCGATGATTCTGCTGGCCGTGTGGCGCCCCTGGCACATCCGCTTCACCCGCCGGCAGCTGGGCACGCTCATTGTCTATGGCGTGGCCATGGGATGGATGAACTATTGCTTCTATCTCGCCCTGAGCTACATCCCTCTCGGCATCACGATGGCATTGGAATTCACAGGTCCGCTCGGCGTGGCGCTGTTCGCCTCGCGCCGACCCCTCGATTTTCTGTGGATCGTGCTGGCCGCGCTCGGCCTTCTGGCCTTGTTGCCGCTGGGATTGGGCGGCCATCCCTTGTCGGTCATTGGCGTGGCCTACGCGCTCGCTGCCGGCCTATGCTGGGCGCTTTATATCCTGTTCGGTCGCAGAGCGGGCGCCGCGCACGGCGGACAGATCACGTCCTTGGGCACGCTGATCGGCGCGGTGATGATCGTGCCGATCGGCTTTGCGCACAGTGGCGCAACGCTGCTCGCGCCGGCGATTCTGCCGCTGGCGATCGGCGTCGCGGTGCTGTCGAGCGCACTGCCTTACTCGCTGGAAATGTATGCCATGCCGCGAATTCCGACGCGCACCTTCGGCGTTTTGATGAGCCTCAACCCCGCGGCCGGCGCCGTTGCGGGCCTGATCCTCCTCGATGAGACGCTGAGCTTGGTGCAATGGGCCGCCATCGGAAGCATCGTGGCGGCTTCTGCCGGCAGCGCGGCCACTCGCGGGCTAGCGCGCGACTAACGCGATCGCCAGATACAGGACTGCCGCGCCGGCGAGGGTCATGGCGGTGGTCAGGAATTTGGGATGGGCATGATAGCTTTCCGGGATGAGATCGCTCGCGCCGATATAGATGAAAAATCCGCCGAGCAGGCCGAGCACCGCACCGAATGCACTGCCGCGCACGGTGAAGAAGAAAGTGCAGACCACGCCAATGACCGGTGCCGCGGCGTCGAGCAGCAGCCAGCGCACGCCCTGGCCTTTGTTGCCCTGATTCTTCAGCACCATGTTCACCGTATTGATGCCGTCCGAGAAATCGTGGGTGAGCACCGCGATCGCAACGACGATTCCCACCTGATGGGAGGCTTGGAATGCCAGACCGATGGCGATTCCGTCGAGCAAGCTGTGCAGACAGAGCACACCGGCTGCGAATCGCGCGCGCGGCGCGGAACCGCCGTGAAACATCAGGATCCGGTCGAGCACCAGGTAGCATAGGAAGCCGAGCGCGGTCCACGACAAAATCGCGGCCGCGGAATGATACGGGGCGCCAAGACCGATGGCTTCGGGCAGCAAATCAAAAAAGGCGACGCCGATGACCGCGCCGGCGCTGAAGCCCAATATCAAATGCAGCTTGTCCCGCAGCCGCAGCGCCAGCAGGCCGCCCAGCAGGGTGCAGAGGAACGCGGCGGCGGCGATGATTAGGAGCAGCACGGTGTTATATTGCGGACCACGATTTTAACTTCTTGGGGGCAGCGTGAGTTACGACACGTATCATAAGCGCAAAATCGGTAAGCACGTGCTCAAGCCCGAAACCCAAATGATGGGTTATGGGTTCGATCCGAGCCTGTCGGAAGGATCGCTCAAGCCGCCTATCTTCCTGACTTCGACATTCGTCTTCAAAACCGCGCAGGACGGCAAGGATTTCTTCGACTACACCTCGGGCCGGCGCGAGCCGGTCGCCGGCCAATCCTCCGGTCTGGTGTATTCGCGCTTCAACAATCCCAACCTCGAGGTGCTGGAAGATCGCCTGGCCTTATGGGAGGAGGGCGAAGCCGCAGCGGTATTCTCGAGCGGCATGTCGGCGATATCGACCGTCATCTGGACGCATGTGCGCCCGGGCGATGTGATCCTCATGAGTCAGCCATTGTACGGCGGCACTGAAACCTTGATCGAAAAGACACTGCCCGGCTTCGGCGTGAGCGCGGTCGGTTTCAATATGGGGCATGATCGCGATGCCGTGCTGGAGGCCGCGGCGCGCGCCTCGAAGAAAGCGGCGGAATCCAAAGGCCGTGTCTGCCTGATCATCGTTGAAACGCCGGCCAATCCGACCAACAGCCTGGTCGATCTCAAATTGATGCGCGAGGTATCGGAATTGATCGGTGCGCGCCAGGGCGGCGGCCGCCCGCAGGTCGCGGTCGACAATACTTTTTTGGGACCGGTGTTTCAGCGGCCGCTGCTGCACGGCGTCGACCTCGTCATGTACTCCCTGACCAAGTATGTCGGCGGCCATTCGGACCTGGTCGCGGGCGGGGTGGTGGGCTCGCGAGCCGCGGTGGATCCGGTGAAGAAGCTGCGCGGTGCGCTCGGCACCCAGCTCGACCCGAACACGGCCTGGATGATCATGCGCTCGATGGAAACGCTGTCGTTGCGCATGTATAAGTCGGCGGAGAACGCCGCTTTGGTGGCGAATTTTCTGCGCACGCATCCGAAAATCGCCAGCGTGAACTATCTTGGGTTCCTCGCCGCCGACGATCCGCGAGCGGTGGTCTTCAAACAGCAGTGCGAGAGCGCCGGCTCGACCTTTGGGTTCGCCGTGAAGGGCGGCGAAGCCGAAGCTTTCCGCCTGCTCGACGCGCTGCAGGTGATCAAGCTGGCGGTGAGTCTGGGCGGCACGGAAACCCTCATCTCGCATCCCGCGAGCACCACGCATTCCGGTGTGACCAAGCAGACCCGCGATCGACTCGGCATCACCGACGCCTTGATTCGCATTTCAGTCGGCATCGAGAATCCGGATGATCTGATCGCGGATCTGAACGCGGCCCTGGAAAAAGTCTAGAAGCCTGTCCCAAGGGCGGACAGGCTCGCTCGCCGCGGGAATCGCCCCGCGCCGCCTAGATGCTCTTCGAGATGCCGAGAAAGACTCCGCGCCGCGGCCCGAACTGCGGCGCGCCGACGCCGACGCCGGTGCCGTTGCGGATTTCATAGACCTTGTCGAGCGCGTTGATGAGATCAAGACGCGTGGTCAGGGTGCTCGAGTCCGTGAAATGGAAGACCTGGGCGACTCCGAGATTGACCTGGGTGTAGTAGGGCAGGCGATCGCCGTTCGGAATCGACGTGCCATCCGGCAGAGCCAGATCCGCGCGCAGCCCCGAGCCTTCGAGGAAATCGGCGCTGAACGTGGTGTCGTTCCACAGATACGATACGCCGCCGGACGCTGTGAACTGTTGCTCGTGATCCAGGTGGATGTAATGCGAAGCGATGTAATCCAGGTCGTCTTGCGCGAAATTGAACTGGGCCGAATCGATGTTCTTGCCCTTGGCGCTTTGATAAGCGAGGTTCAAATAGGCGTTGAGGCCTTCGTTGGTATAATTGGCGGTGATTTCGGCGCCGTACTGCTTGCCGTTCACGTAGTTGAACGGCGTCAGGATGATGGGTGCGCCGAACTGGCCCTCATCGATCAGGTTGTCCGATTGCTTGTAGTAAGTATCGAGGCCCACCGTGAACTGGCGCGTCAGCTTCTGCTGCACGCCGACATCGTAATAGTTGGCCTGCTCCGCCAGGGGTGAGTTCGATACAGTGACGCTCGGCGCTGCGGTGGTGTTCGCGAATTTCGATATGGTTTCGCCGCCCACCAGTTCGAACGGCGGGGGCGATAGATAACGCGAATAGCCGAGCGTGCACCGTGGTGTCATCGAGCGCCTGCCAGACGGCGTTCAAACGCGGACTCAGCTGCTGGGCCGCGGTATAAGCGGTGAATTTATCGAAGCGCAGGCCGTAGTTGAACGTCAGGGAGGGGACGACCTTCCATTCATCCTGCAGGTAGGCGCTGCCGATCCATTCGGTCTTGGCACCATTGTCGACGATGCTCACTGGCACGTCGCTCGATTGATTGCCGTTCGCATCGCAAGGCGATCACCTGCGAGGTGGTATGACTCATTGGAGTGATCGCTCTGCAGGAAGACGCCGCCGCGCAGCGTGTGCATTTCGTCGAGCTTGTAGGCCGCATCCGATTGCAGCGCATAGGCGACGTTTTGCTTGTAGGCATCCTGGGCGATGCCGGTGAACAACAAATCGCCGAGCGGATCGGGCATGAAGGTCAAGCTCGAGTAGCGCGCGATCGACGGAAGTCTGCACGTCCAGAGCGCCCTGTGAATGCTGCCAGCTCAAAATCGCGAACTGATTGACTTCGCGCTGATTCTCATCGAGCGCCTCGCTCGGAAAGCTGGTTTGGCCGTCCACGGTGAGCGGCGTGCCGTCGGCGTTGGTCAGGGCCGGGGTCAAGCCGGCGCGATTGGGAATCTGAAAATCGCCGACGGAACTGCTCAGCACCGCGCTCACGCGGTTGGCGTCATCGAGAATGTACTCGAAGTAGCCGAAGCCATGATATTGCTTGGTGTGATCGTGAATGGGATCGGCGCTGCCGTCGGGCGACTCGATGCCCAGGTCATTGCGCAGAAAGTCGCCCGAGACGAAGTAATTCAAGCGGCCCTCGCTGCCGCCGTAGTTGAAGCTCGGCTGCACGGTGCCGTGACTGCCGCCGTAGAGGGACACCGCGCCGCCCGGATCGATCACGCCGCTCTTGGTCTTGAGGTCGATGATGCCCGCGGTACGCAGGCCGTACTCGGCCGGCAGCGCGCCGGTGACGAGCGTGAGCGAGGAGATCAGGCGCGGATCGAGCGACTGCCCGAAGACGCTGATGCCTTCCGGCAGAATGATGCCGTTCAGGCGGTACTGAAGGCCGTTGTGCTCGCCGCGCACATGGAATTGCCCGAACGAGTCCTGCGCCACATCCGGTGCCTGCATGATCACCTGGTTGAGCAATTGATTGTCGCCGCCGGGCGCGGCGTCGATGGCGGACTCGTTGATCGTATAGGTGGAAGCACCGGTTTGAGTTTGTATGCCGTTGCGCGCCTCGTTCAGCTTCTGCGCGATGACGACCACTTCGTCGACAGCGGGTAGTGCGCTTTCGGCCTCATCGCCTCGAGCGCCATGCGGCATGCAAAACAGGGAAACGCACGCGAGCGCCAACGGCGCCCGGCGGGATGGAAAATTGAACATGAGTGGAAACTCCTCGACAAACGCCCATGCCGCCGATATCGAGCGGCCGAAAAAACCCTTCTTGAAGTGTTAGGGCGTGAAGGGAGGGGCGCGGGAGCGAAAGGCGAGGAGGAACTCGAGATCGACCAGACGGAAGATCTGCGCCTGCGGCGCGGCGCGGCAAACATGCGGAAGCGCGAAGGGCAGCGCCGTCGGCGCGCCGGCCGCCGAAAGGAGCGGCGCAAAATTCAAGCAATCCTTGCAAACATCATGGATGCCTTGATTGCCCTGATGGGAGGAAATGGGCGGCCTATCCGGCTCGTGCGAATAGGCATGCGCCATCGCGCCCAACTGCGCGAAGATCAGCGCCAGCGCGGCGATGAGCGCGACGCGAAACTCGAGGCGAACGTTAAGTCTGGGCAAGCTGCCACCTGGAAACCGCAGTCCGGCAACTCTACCACCGTTTTCGCAGTCGCGGAATTGCTTCACACAATCGCACGACGCGGCGCGGTTGATCCGGCCTGCAACGCGCCCGCGAAGTCCCTCGCGTGCCGCGAAATTGAGATGGGGCCGGCAGATTGCGCCAAAACTTGAGTCCCCACTGGCCGATCTGAGAGGGGGGTCACAACGATTTCAGGCCATCCAGCAAAAATAGCGCCCTACGGGGAAACCCTGGCAATGACGTCATTCGGCTATTTTAGGAGCTTTCATGCATAAGATTCTCACTGCAACCCTCGCAACCGGAGTAATGGCTGCGGGCCTTGCACAAGCTGCCACAACCACCACGACTTTCGCGGTGACTGCGACGGTGCAGTCGACTTGCTCCGCGACTGCGGCCACCTTGGCATTCCCCAACTACACCCCGGGCGGCGGCGCGCAGATCGGCAACACCTCGATCAGCGTCAAGTGCACCAAGAACACGCCGTTCACGGTGTCGCTGAACGCGGGTTCGACCACGGGTGATGCGTTTGCGCAGCGTCTGATGGGATCCGGCGCCAACACCCTGCAATACAACCTGTATACAACCGCGGCGCTGGCAACGATTTTCGGCGACGGCACCGGCGGCACCGGCACGGCTGCCGGAACGGGTCTCGGAGTCGCAACAGCGAACACCGTGCAGGTATTCGGCCAAGTTCCGGACAGCGCGACCAACCAGGCGGCGATTCCCGGCGCCTACAGCGACACGATCACGGTCACGGTTTCGTATTGATATGAAGGACCCCGTGCGGCGGCCTCATGCCGCCGCTGGGTGTCCTTGGATTGCTGTCGATTTCTCGAGGATTAGATGCGCAAGATTCAAGCAATGACGCTGATCTTTGGTGCGGTGTGGGCCGGCGTCGCCGGCTCCGCGACCACCACCACGACTTTCGCGGTGACCGAAACGGTGCAAGCGACGTGTTCGGCGACTGCAACCACGCTGGCGTTCAGCGCCTACACGCCCGGCGCCGGCGCGGTCGCCAACAACAGCACCATCAGCGTCAAGTGCACCAAGAACACGCCTTATACGATTTCGCTGAACGGCGGCACGACCGTCGGGGGCACCATCGCGCAACGACTGATGGCCTCCGGCGCCAACAAGTTGCAATACAACCTGTTCACCACGGCCGCGTTCAGCCAGATCTTTGGCGATGGCTCCGGCACCAGCAAGACGGTCGCGGGCACCGGCGCGGGTGTGGCGACGGCCAATGCGGTGACCGTGTTCGGTCAATTGCCGGACAGCGCGGCCAACCAGGTTGCGGTGCCGGGAAGCTATTCCGATACGATCACCGTCACTGTCACTTACTAGGATGCGAACGCTCGCCGCGCTGCCGATCCTCGCCGCTCTCGCCGCCCTTGCCGCACCGGCAAGCGCCAGCACCTTCAATATCTCACCCATTCGCGCGCAGCTCAGCGGCAGCCACCGCACCGAAGCGCTGACCATCATGAATGCCGATGACAGTCCGGTCGTGGTGCAAATCCGCGTCGTGCGATGGTCGCAAAAGGACGGCGCCGAGCAGTTGGACGATACCCGCGAACTTCTGGCGACACCGCCGGTGCTGCAGATACCGGCCAACGGCCAACAAATCATCCGCGTCGCCTTGCGGCGCGAGCCGGACAGCGCTCAGGAACTCACCTACCGGGTGATTTTCGAGGAGGTGCCGCAGGCGGCGCCGAAGGATTTCACCGGCCTGCGCGTGGCGCTGCGCCTGAGCATTCCCGTGTTCGTGGCGCCGGCGCACGGCAAGGCCAGCCCCGAAGTGGCGTGGCACTCGCGCTGGCTGCCCAACGGTCAGCTGGAAGTGGCGGCAACCAATAGCGGCAGCGGCCATCTGCAAATCACCGATTTCGAGGCGCAATTTCCCGGTTCATTGATGCCGCTGCGCGGCATCACCTCGAAGTACGTGCTGCCTGGAAGCCGGATGAGTTGGATCTTGACCCCGCCGGCGGACGCAAAGAAACAGGGAACGATTCCAATCCACGGTCACAGCGACCAGGGAGATTTTTCCGCCGACGTTGCGCCCAGCGGCCTCTAAGAGCCGCGATTGACGCGCGTCCATGACAAGGCTCATTCGAATTGCCTTCGCGCTGCAGACATATTCTGGGCTGCTGCTGATGCTGTGTCTTGCGGCGCATGGCGTCATCGCCGCCGAGGCGCCGCAACTGACGGAGTCGGTCCTGGAGGTGACGCTGAGCAAGGCCGAGCCGGGGGAAATGATCGTGGTATTGCGCGGGCCCGGCGGGCAGCTCTACCTCGAAGAAAGCGATTTCGCGCGACTGCGCCTGCACCTGCCGCCGAGCGCACCCTACTTGCATGAAGGCCGGCGCTTTTTTGACGTGAAGGCCATCAAGGGCTGTACGGTCACGATGGACGAGGCCGCGCAACGCGCGGTCATCGCGGTGCCCCCCACGTCGCTCGATACGACGCACTTGAGAGCGGCGGAGCGCCGCTCTCCCGACATCACGCCAGCCTCGCCGGGGGCTTTTCTCAATTACCAACTATCGGCGCAACAAATCAACGGCCAGAACATCGGCGGAGCATTCGCCGAACTGGGCGCTTTCGCCGGCGCCGGGGTGGTGACGAGCACGGCGGTCGCGCGCTACGGCAACTACGACAATCAGTTGGTCAGATTGGACACGACGTATACCCGCGATTTTCCGGCCTCGCTGGACACTTTGAATCTCGGCGATGACATCAGCGACGGCGCCAGTTGGGGCAACGCGGTGCGCTACGCGGGGGTGCGCTGGAGCCGCAATTTCGGCCTGCGGCCCGATCTATTGACGACGCCGCTGCTCGCGACCTCGGGGACCGCGACGGTGCCATCCACCGTGGATGTGTTCGTCAACAATCAGCTGGTGACCAGCAGCCAGCTGCCGCCGGGGCCCTTCGTCATCGACCGGTTGCCGACGGTGTCCGGCACCGGCGATGTCAGCGTGGTTGTGCGCGATGCGCTCGGACGCGAGCAAGTTCTCACGCAATCCTTCTACTCGAGCGTCTCTCTGCTCGCGCCTGGGTTGACCCAATACTCGGTCAATCTCGGCAAGATCCGCGACAATTATGCTCTTGCCAGCAACGACTACGGTCCGATGCTGGGGGAGGTCAGTTATCGGCGCGGCATTACCGATGCCTTGACCCTGGAGGGCCATGCCGAATATCTTGCGGGCGATGCGCACGCGGCCGGACTCAATGCGGCCTTTGGTCTCGGGCAAATCGGCGTCATCAATTTCACCGGCGCCAATGGCGGAGATGCATTCGGATCGGGCTGGTTGAGCGGGGTCGGATTTGAACATCGCGGCACCAACACCAGCTTCATCGCCAGCAGCTTGTGGGCAAGCAGCGATTTCTCGCAGGTGGGCGAGCCGCTCGATCCGGCCATGCGCATGCGGCAAAGAAGCCTGCTGCAGACCGGCATGGGTCTGGGGCGCTTCGGCTCGCTTTCCCTGGCCTATGTGCGGCAAACCTATCGGGATTCGCCCACGCAACAAACGCTGGGGTTGACTCACAGTGTTCGATTGGGCCGCGTAGGCTCGCTCAATTTGACCCTGACGCAAACCCGCACCGCTGCGCAGTTCTCGACCGGCGCGCAAAATTCGACCAGCGCCTATTTGATTTTCGTGCTGCCGCTGGATTTTCGGCGTGCCGCCACCGTGAGTACGGTTGGCGGGAGCGGCCCGGGCGCACCGGCAAATGAGCTCATCGCGTCGCTGGCCGAAAGTCCGCCGGTCGGGCCCGGTTCCGGCTATCGCATCAGCGCATCCACCGCCGGAAATTATGACGCCGATTGGCGCCAGCAGTTCAATGGCGCCGATTTGGAACTGGAGGCGGCGCGCAATCAGGGACTCGACGGCCGCAGCGCCTATCTCTCCGGCGCGATGACATTCCTCGATGGCCAGCTCAATACCACGCGCTCGGTCAATGGCAGCTTTGCGATGGTGGATGTCGCGGGCCTCGCCGGCGTGCCGGTGTATGTGGAAAACCAGCTGACCACGCACACCGACGCCACGGGCCGCGCGCTGCTCTACAACCTGCGGCCTTACGAGGCCAACCGCATCAGCATCACACCCGAGGATCTGCCGCTCGATACCGCCATCGCCGCCAGCAGCACCATCATGGCGCCGCCGTACCGAAGCGGCGTGATCGCGCGATTTCCCGTGGAACGCGTGCATAGCGGCACATTTCGGCTGGTCACCGATGATGGCAAACCGCTGCCGGTGGGCGCGGTGGTCACCCTGAAGGGCGTGCAGTTTCCGGTGGTGCTGGACGGACTGGTGTACGTGACCGGCTACGATCACGGCATGTCTGCGGAGGCAAGCTGGTCCGGCGGACATTGTAGTTTTCGATTGGAACCGCCGCCGCCCGATGACCCGTTGCCGGACATGGGAACCGTACAATGCCATGCGACTCGCGACGGCACGCTGCACACGCAATGAAAATCTCCAGCTTCATTGCAGCGTCGTGTTTGAGCGCGCTTCTCGCGCCGCCCGCGCGCGCCGCCACCACCGTGAACTGCACGGCGAGCGCCAGCGGCATCGCATTCGGCATTTACAATCCGTTGAATGCGGTGGCGAATGCCTCAACAGGCAGTCTGCGGGTGACCTGCAACGGCAGCGGAACAGGTTCTGCGCGCGTCACGGTCAATGTCACGTTGAGCCGCGGCTTGAGCGGCAGCTACGCGACGCGCAAGATGTTCTCGGGCGTCAATTCGCTCGACTACAACATTTATTGGAGCACCTCGTACAACCAGATCGTCGGCGACGGCAGCGGTGGTTCGTTCGGGGGCAGCGCCGGACCCTTCGTCGTGCCGGCGGGCGGCAGCAATTTCGCCACCGGAACCTTCTACGGCCTGATTCCCGCGTCTCAGGATGTGGCGCCGGGCGCCTACAGCGACATCATCACCGTGACGGTGACGTACTGATCACTCCAGCGGATGCACCGCCAGGCGCACCGGCCAGGGATAGCTGCCGGCACTGAGGCCCGGCGCGAGTTGGAAGCGAAACTTGAGCGACAGAGTGACCGCCTGCGGTTTTTGCCAGCGCTGCACGACGGTCCCACCCTCCGCACCCAACGCCAGATCGGAACTCAACCCCTCGACCACCATGGAGGAGAGCACCGGGGCCACGGTGAGTATCTCCAGCGCATAGCCGCTGCGACTATTGCTGCGCACGGTAAATTGGGTTGGTTGGGATACTTCAACGTAGCCGCGCCGCAGGTCCGCCGTACTGATAGTCAAGCCGGCAGGCGCGGACTGCAATTCGATTCTTGCCGCCGGCCGAACCAGGACGCTCACCGAAAAGTCGGAATGCGCGTCCCGCGCGCCGGCCGCCGTGACGCTTGCGGCAACAATCATTGCGATACGTGCCGTGTTCAAGCCCGGATTGTGCGAAGATTTGCTCAAGTCTCTACATAGCGGCAAAAGAGGGCAGTACTTTAGCGTTCCGCCGCCAGGGACATAACATACAACTGTTGCGGGGAAGATTGTCATTTCGAGCCTGAACCGACGGTTTTCAACGGGCAGCATGGCGGTTTTCGCGGCGCTCGCGGGCGCGTCCTGGCCGGCGCGCGGCGAGACCGGCGCGGCGATGGATGCGGTGGTGGTGACCGCGACCCGCATCGCGGAACAAAGCCGCGACTTGCCGGTGTCGATCGATCGAATCGATGCGCAAACCATTCGCGACGGGCAGCTGCAAGTGAACTTGTCGGAATCGTTGATGACGGTGCCCGGCGTCTCCGCGCAAAGCCGCCAGAACTACGCGCAGGACCTGCAATTGTCCTTGCGCGGTTTTGGCGCGCGTTCGAGTTTCGGCGTGCGCGGCGTGCGCCTGTATTCCGACGGCATTCCCGGGACCATGCCGGACGGCCAGGGACAATTTTCACAATTCGACCTGAGCAGCGCCGGACATATCGAAGTGTTGCGCGGTCCCTTCTCCGCGCTGTACGGCAATTCATCGGGGGGCGTGATATCCATTTTCACCGAGGATGCCAAGCCGGGTCATCTGATCGGCGGGTCGGCGGAGTACGGAAGTTTCAATACTCAGCGATACGATGTAAAGACGACCGGAGACGATGGTCTCGTCAACTACGTCATCGACGCTTCTCACTTCCAAACGGACGGGTATCGGGTGCATTCCGATGCGGAGCGCAACCTCTTCAATGCCAAAGCGAGCACAGCGGTCGGCGATGCTTCGAAGCTGACGATCGTCGCCAATGCGGTGCAGACGCCCTTCGTGCAAGACCCCTTGGGGCTCACCCGCGCGCAGCTGGGGGCGGATCCCACGCAGGCGGGTGTGAATGCGATCGCCTACGACACGCGCAAGTCCCTCGCCCAAGAGCAACTCGGGGTGGTGTTCGACGATCGCTTGAGCGCCGCGGATGATCTCGTCGCGAGCGTATATACCGGGCACCGCGCCACGACGCAGTTTCAAGCCATACCCCGGGCCACTCAGCAAGCGGCGCCTTTGTATCCCGGCGGCGTCATCGATCTGGACCGGGCCTACTGGGGCGCGGATTTGCACCTGAGCGACCAACGCCGCGTCGGCGGCACGCCGCTGTTGCTGGTCGCGGGCGTGAGCTACGACGATCTGGCGGAGGCGCGCAACGGATATTTGAACTATGTCGGCACGGAATTGGGCGTCGCAGGGGCGCTGCGGCGCGACGAGGCCAATCATGTGTACGATTTCGATCAATATTTCCAAGCGCAGTGGGATCCAACCGATCGATGGCGCCTCGTCGCCGGCGTGCGTAACAGCTTGGTCCAAGTCACGTCGCATGGGCACCTGCCCGTCCTCGACGCTGCGGACAGCGAAGTGCGGTATTCGGCCGTCAATCCGGTCGGCGGCGTGACCTACCGGATCAACGCTGCGATCAATGCCTACGCATCGTATGGCAAGGGTTTCGAAACGCCGACATTGAACGATTTGGCTTATCGGTCGGTCGATGGCAGCCTACCCGGACTCAATTTGGGATTGAAACCCGCGCGCAGCGACAACTACGAGGCGGGACTGAAAGCCGGCAACGAACACTTGGGCGTCAATCTCGCCGCCTTCTATAGCAAAACCGTCGATGAGCTCGCGGTCCTGCAGAATCTGAGCGGGCGCACGGTGGATCAAAACATCGGCGAGACCACGCGGCGCGGCCTGGAGGTCGCGGCGAATGCCCAGTGGAGCGGCGGATTCACCGCGCAACTGGCGTATACCTACATCAAGGCCGTGGTGGCGCAGCCCTATTTCACCTGTGTCGCGGCGCCCTGCAATCCGCTGACCAGTCCGGTGGGAAAGCCGCCGGCCAATTATTTGCCCGTGAACGAAGGAAACTTCCTACCGGCGGTTGCGCGAAATATGCTCTATGTCGGGGTGAGCTGGCGTTATTCCCCGATGGGATTTTCGACTACGGTGGAAACGCTTGGCCGCTCGAAGATCTATGCCGATGACCGCAATACGGATGCGGCGGCGGGCTACTGGGTGGTGAATTGGCGCGCGGGACTCGAGCAAGAAACGCGGCACTGGCGTTTCAGCGAATTCGCCCGTCTTGATAACCTCGCCGATCGGGCTTATGTAGGTTCTGTGATCGTGAATGAGACCAATTCGAGGTTTTTCGAGCCTGCACCGGGCCGCACGGCCTACATAATGTTTAATGCAGCACGGCGTAATTAAGCTGGTGTTATGTACACCAAAGACCTTGAACCGCGTTATACAGGTAGGGTCTTATTGAGTGTGTCTTAGAAAGCGACCGCACGCGGCCGCTGGGTAAGGAGAAGCAAATGAGCATCAAGGGCAAAAGCGTTCTTTTGGCGGTTGGCGCGCTGGGCCTCGTCCTGGCTGGCGCGGGACCGGCATTGGCGCAGGGCCATGCCGGCGGCGGTGGCGGCCACGCGGGCGGCGGCGGTCACTCCTTTGGTGGGGGCCATGCCGCTGGTGGGAATTTCGCCGGCGGCGGTCACTCCTTTGGTGGGGGCCATGCCGCCGGTGGGCATTTCGGCGGCGGCGCACATTTTGGAGGAGCCGGGCACTTCGCCGGCGGCGGCCATGTGGCCATGGGTTATGGCGGGGCTTACCATGGCGGCGGCTACGGACACGGCGCAGGCTATGCGGGGCACGGCTATGTCGGCGGCGGCCACGGATACTCGACCGGCTGGCGCGGCGGCACGGCGGGCATGGCGGCTATGGCGGTTGGCACGGCGGCTATGGTGGTTGGCATGGCGGCTGGGGTGGCTGGCGGGGTAGCGCCTGGCGCGGCGGCTACTGGCGCGGCGGCTTCTGGCCGGGCGCGTACTACGGTGCGGGGTTTGCCTGGTTCCTACCCGTTCTGCCGTTGGCGTACGCAACCTACTGGTATGGCGGCATGCCTTACTACTACGCTAATGACGTCTATTACACCTGGAATCCAACCTATGACGGCTACGTCGCAACCGATCCGCCGCCGGTGGCTGATCCTGGCGCCGTCAGCGGTTCAGCCGATGTAGGCTCGCCGCCACCGGACGATGCGGGCGCTCAGAACGGACCGGGTCCTGGCGGCCCGACCCCCGGGCAGATTTTCATGTATCCGAAGAATGGCCAGAGCGCCGAGCAACAAGCGACCGATCGGGCCGAATGCCAGAAGTGGGCCAGCGAGCAGGCCGGACAGGTCGCGCAGAATGGCTCCGACTACAACCGCGCGATGGTTGCCTGCGTGGAAGGACGCGGCTACAGCGCTCAATAATCGGGTCGGATGGAAATGAAAAAAGCCGCGCTTGCTGCGCGGCTTTTTTTTGCCTGATGTCGACTGGGAGCGAGCTTAAGTTGAACCCCAGCAAGTCTGGGTGTTGGCGACGGCCGCGCTGGTTTGCGCGAACTGGGTGTTCGCCGTGTTGAGAGTAAACAGCGCACAAGCCGTGTCCCCCTGTTGAGCCGGTGTCAAGGGCACCGCGCTGATGATGAAGCTCGGCGCCGGCTGCGCGGGATCCGGAATCGTGATCGTCACGGTGTATTGGCCCTCTACCGAGGGACCCGCGCCCGCGGCAGCCCCCGGACAGGCCGCATAAGTGAAGGTCTGGGAGTAGCAGCGTTCCAGCGCCTGGGCGTCGAGGGTGAGGGTCTTGGTGGCGTCGCTGCGGTTGGCCCGTTTTACATACTGGGTGTAGGAAGGAACCGCGATCATGGCGAGAAACGCCACGATCGCCACCGTGATCATCAATTCCACCAAGGTGAAGCCGTTCTTCTTCATGGCTTTGAGCCTCATGATCCCGTGTGCTGCATGATGGAGATGACCTCGGCGGTGCCGTTCGGCGGCCCGTCCATCACCACATCCACGGTCTCACCGATATATATGCTAAGCATCGCCGTGGAAGCGGCGCTGTTCGGCTTTACCGGATACACATGGTGATCGATCTCGATCGTTCCGCTCGAGGGTGCGGCTGTCACGGTGCCGGTCACTACCTGACTGTAAGCCCGTGTGCTCCAGCCCGGCGTCGGCTGCAGGAATACACCGAGAGCGATAGACGCAACTACCAGTAATAGTTTTCCGAGTTTCATTGACGTATCTCCCACCAAGCTGTTCGTGACTTTGATGAACCCTTGAGAATGAACGGCGCAATGGTCGGATCGCTGACCCCGCCGACGGTTGACTCCGTCACCAGCGCAATTCCCGTTCCGGTGCCAAATGCGCCCGAACGGATGGTCGGCGCGGATGCATAAACGTTACCCAACGACACGCCTACCGGGGCCACGGCGGGACCGCCGCCGCCCGGAACGACCGTATCGGAGGCATTGATCTTGCCATCGCCGTTCGCATCGAATTGCGGGGTACTGAAGGCGCCGCCGGTCGCAAAGTTCAGCACCATGAGGTACGAACTGCCCGTCGTGGTGCATGAACCGGGCACCGGCGGAATCGGTTGGTACGTCGTCAACACCAATTCGCCGCCGGTTTCGAGGCGCGGATCGTTGATCACGCGCTCGCCGCTCAGCAAGTTCAGATCAATGTACCAGCCCTTGTTGGCGGGGATGACAGGCGCGGCTCCGCTGATGGTGCGCACCTGCGTCGCTCCGATGGTGGCGGTTGCCAGGGTTTGCGGCAGGAGATTCGTCCGCAGCAGCGGCGTCACGTAGCCCGCGGGCGGATCGTACACGCCGTAGATGGTCTGCACATTGGGGTTGGAGATATCCGGCAGGCCCAAGAATTGTCCGGTACCGAACATCACCATGGTGCCGAGCACTTGCGGGAAGCGTGGATTCAAACTGGCGACCGGCTTGGTGGTGATCGGCTGAATATTGCCAGACGAGTCGCGCGCCTGGAACAGCACCGTCGGCACCCACAACGCCGGGTTGGGATTGGAAATGTCGATGCGCCACATGTTGCCCTGCAAATCACCGGCATAAACGAGATTCGCGCCGCCCGCGACCTGTCCGCCGCTGTTGACGGCGATGAGGCTGGACAGGCCATTCGCCAGTGCCAGGTTGCACGCCGTCGGCACCGCGGCGCACAGGTCAACCTTGGTCATGGCGGCGCCGCCGGTCTGCGGGTCCAGCGCGTACAGCATCGGCTTTTGGTTGGTGCTGTTGTAGCCGTTGCCGAACAGCACTTTCCAGCCGCTGGCGGTGCTCGCAATCACCGGGCTGCTGAAACCGTATCCCAAGTCGACATCGGTGAAATCCCACAGCACCGCGCTCGCCAGCGCCGCCTCCGACGTGAATTGGGTCGGGTCTGTGACGTCCAGGGCATAAACGCTCTGGCCGCCCTGGGCTTCGGTTCCCACCAGCACACTGTGCCAGGTGTTGTCGCTGAATTGCACGTCGCCGCCCTGCGGCGAGCCGTTGACGAAGAACTGGTGCTGCGCGTTGTAGTAGGGCGATGCCAAATTGATCAAATTGCCGTAGGTGCCCCGTGGGACATACGCGAATCGTTCATTGCCGGTGGTCACGTCGAACGCATGCAACATGCCGTCGTCCGCGCCAATATAGAGTACCGGCGGCCGCGTTGCGGTGGACGCGGCAAATGCAATGTACGAGGAGGATTGAATTCCCTCATTCGACGGACCGATGTAGGCCGGGTTGCTGTCCACGATGTCGCCCAGAATGTGCGAGCGATTGCGCAATTTGCCGCCGTTGCGGACTTCCAGAGCGGTCGATCCGCGCAGGTACGACAGCACGTCCTGGCCGTTGGGATCGGGCGGGTAGGCTTGCAGATCGGTGCCCAACACGGTCGAGGTCGCGATTCCGTTGGCCGGCGAGCCGCCGGTCCACTCGAATGGGATGGCGCGATTCTGCATAGGGTCCCAGGTCGCAATGATGCGTGAGGCGCCCAAATCCAATTGAGTCTGCGACGACCAATCCGGTGCCGCGAGATTCACGATGCCGGTGGCCGGATCGATGGGGTATTCAAGCAGATTTCCGGTCCAGTCCTGATAGGGCGTGTCGGAAGTGACGAACTGCGACTGGTAGACTTTTGAATTGACATTGAGGCCGGTGGAGTTCACCGCCGCCGACGCGGTCGACTGGGTCTGCGCCAGAATCTGCGTGATGATGCTCTGCAGCGCGTCGGTCACCGCCTGCGGCGAGGTGGCCGGAAAATAACCTTGCGGCGAGGAAGTGTTGGTTCCCCCGGCCACCGACATGGCCAGCAAGGTCGCCGCCGCCGTCGGATTTTTACTGGGATCGACGCCCGCGCCGACGCCGATGATGAAGGTCTTGATGGGATTGGCGCCGCTGTTCAGCGCGGTCATTTTGTTGATCGCGTCGGTCAACGCCTGATCGTTGGTCGCCGCCAGCGAGCCATCCACATTGAACGTGGCGGTTACGCCATAGCCTGCCGCGGAGGTGCTGCCGAGCGGCGGCCAATTGCTTGTGATTCAAATCCATGGTCGGCAAACCATCGGTTACCAGCACCACGTAGCGTTGCGTGACGCAGCCGTTGGAGGTGGGCGGATTGCCCGCGAAAATCAGCTGGGCCCGGTGCATCAATCCGGCCATCGGCGATTGCGTCGCCGCAGCCTTGAGTTCGGTTGTGCCGGTGGAGTTGGTTTCGGGCTGAAGCGAGGGGGTGAACAGCGCGATCGCGGCCGCAACCGATGCCGCGGTGGGCACGGCGCCGGAGGAAGTCATTGGCACGACCGTGTTGCCGTCGTTCGCCGTTTCACCGAAGGTGTAATAGCCGAAGCCGCGCAGTTCATACATCACTTCGGATGAATACGGCACAAAGCCTGCGTTGGTCGGACCGGTGGTGCCCGCGCAGCCATTGACTTGATTGGAGTAGGATTCGGTCACGCCGCCGCCTTCGTAGCTGGCTAAGCTGAACTGCGGCGGGAAGGGATTCGGCGCGGGGTGCGGGCCGTTGTATACAACGCACACCGGCGCGAGGCCGCCGGCATACAACACGTCGTTGACTGACGGGTCGTCGCTGCTGGCGCTTACCTGCATGTACTGCTGCGTCAGGATGCTTTGGGTGGCGTAGTAGAGGTTAAGTTGCTTGCAATTTTGCGCCACAGCCACCGGCAGCGCGATATTGACCCCGTAGCAAGGATTTAAGACGTACTCGCCGACGGGGGTGTTGGTGAATATGAAGCCGCCGGGGTTGCTCATCTGATAAACCCAGGTGGTGAATTGCGTCAGGCCGGACGTGGCGTAATCGATGAGCCCGAAATCCGCGCTGGCGAAGTATGCGTTAAGTACGGCGCTGAGACCCGCCTTGGCGACATTCAGCCGGCTCGGCGAATTGTCCTTCAGCAAACCGGCGACATTCACCGTGTAGGGTGCATTGACGCCGTCGCCGTTGTTCAACGGCGGCGTGAATCCGCTCGGAATGGCAAAATTCACCGGGGACGAAGTGGGGTAAAGCAGCGGGTCAGGAATGGAGCCCGATCCGGTGCGGATCGCGCCGCTCAAGTCGCCGTCCATGGACTCCGAGTTAGCCAGCGCCAGTAGAATCTGCGGATGCGCCGGAATGGTCACCGTCAAGGGCACTTGCGAGATATTGACCGGTACTACGGCTGCTGCCAGCACATTGGAAGACCAGCACATGAGCATGGTGTAGGCGGCCGCCGCGAGCGCGCCCGCAATTCGGCCCTGAGTGGGTTTTGAAATTAGCCTTTGCATAAATGGTTTCCTTGAGCCTTGGCTAACGAACAATCGTTTGCAACATGGTGGTGGAGGTTCCGTCGGCACCGGTGCCTTGCGCAGTCACCCGATAGACGGTGACCGGCGGCGACGCGGGATTGAGCGAGGTCACGGACAGGTCATCACCGGCCACCGCAACCGACGGTAGATTCTCGATGACGACCTTGGGTGCGGCGGCGTTCGCCGGAATGGCTGTCATCGCGGGCCCGGCGTAGGGCAGCGAGTTGGCGGGATTGCTCCAGTCCATGCCGCTCAGCGGGCTGCCGATGGTCAAGAGCGGTGCGTACAATCCATTGGTATTGCCGGCGAAATTCACGTAGATGCCGGTGAGCAAACCGTTTTCCGCGCTGCGTAACGCTGCCTCGGCGGCCTGTTGGCCTATCTGGCGATTGTCGTCGTTGCGCGCCATGCGCTCTTCGACCGTCTGCATGCGCGCCGCGGTGACGCCCAGCAAACTCAAAATGAGCAGCAGTATCAAGGCGACGAACATGACGACGCCGCTCTGCTTCGATCGACCGCCCGACAAATAAGAATGTTTTCGCATCAGTGCACCTTCAGGGCAGCGCGTTGCGCACGGCAATGGTCTCTTCGAATACCTGGCGCGCGCGCGTATCGTTCGGCGCCGTGACCGCGGTGCCGAGCAGGTTGTAGGTTTTGGCGCCGGTGGGATGGGCCGAGCCCGGCGCGCTTGCCGCCAGCAGAGCGATTTTCACGCTCATGACCGTATTGAAGTCGGGAACCAGATCGGCGGTGACGTACTCGGTGACCGTTTGGGTCTTGGTGGTGTCCAGGCCGTACAGGATCTGCATCGCTTCGATATCGGGCACCAGCTCGTTGGCGGTGAAAGCGCCCGTGCCATTGAGGTCTTCGGCCCAGAGCGCCGAATCGCCATCGGCGCCCGCGCCGATGTAGTAAACCACCGTGTCCACCGGCGTGACTTGAGTGCCGGGTGAAAAAGACACGGGAAAGATGGAAGTGGAATTACCCGGGGAGCCGCCGGCATTGTGGGTGATGACGGCATTGGCACCCGGCGGCGCGAGACCGGTGATTTGGAATACGACGCCCTTGGTGCAATCGGAAATGACCGCGAGTTGCCCGGGCAGCAGCGATCCTTGCGTATTCACGGTGAACGTCGGGGAGCCATCGAGGATCGCCGACACATAGACAGTCTGGGCGTTCGGCAGCGTCGAGCGCGCCACGAGCACGTCGTTGTTCTGCACCGGCAAGCCGGCCAAGGTCGCATCCAGGCCGCCCACCCAATCCCCGACCGTGGCGTCGCCGGCGACCGGGGCGGGCGCCACCACGTAGGCATTGCCGGGACCGGTGCCGACGGCTTCGAAACCTTGCAGCGCCTGATTGAAACTGAAGGCCAGGCGGCGAGGCCGCGTTGAGAATTCCCTGCATGTTCGGCGCGGTGGTGCAGGACATGTAGCCCGCGCCGCGCACTGAATTCGAAATGAAGTTGAGCGCGAAGCGGCCGCCATCGGTGAGCGCCGCGGTACCGGAGGTCGCTTCGAATGCGGAGCGCGAGCCGACGAAAACAGATATGACGCCGGCCGTCACGATCAGCGCCAGCGTGATCGCCACCATCAGCTCAACCAGCGAGAAGCCGCGTATCCGCTTCATAGCACGGTCTCCAAGGTGATCGACTGCGTGGTGAGGCCGCCCACGTTCAGCGTATTTTGAGCGACGCTGTCATCCCATGACACGACGATGGTGACCGTGGTTTGGGTGCCGACGGTGGCCGTCGTGACCGTTCCTTGACCGTTCGGCAGGGCGCCGGGGGGCGCGACGCCGCTGTTCGCATTCAAACGCAGGCCCCATTGATACAGGTCATACAAGGCAACCTGCGTCGGCGTGGTGCATGAGCCCAATCCAACGCACAGCGCGCCGGGCGCGACGGCCGGCACCGCGGCCGCGGTGTTGTAGGTCCCCACGATGATCGCCTCCTGCCGGTTGGCCCGCATGGCGTCCAATATTTCATAAGCCAGCGCGGTCGCCTGGCTGCGCAGGTAGGCGCTGTCATTCGAATGCGATGAGAAGAGCATCAGCTTGGCGATGCCGAGCAAGCCGATCGCCAATATCACCAGTGAAACCAATACTTCGACGAGAGTGAAGCCCGCGTTCCGAGCGGTTCCATAGGGCAATTTGCGGTGGAGATTGGTCATGACTGTCACGGACACGCCAGGGCGGCGCCTGCTACTGAAAATCCGGGGTTTTGCGATGCTGCGATCCGGCCCGTCAGGTTCACTTCAACCTGGCGCGCAAACGCAGCGCCGCGCTGGTCGCATACTCTGAGGGTGAAGGGCGCGGCGGGCGCCATTCCATTCGAGTTGAAGGTGATTCCGGTGGGCGGCCCCACGACGGGCGTCACGGTGTTCGTGCCGTTGAGCGCGGGAACCGCTTGCAGCACCACGGTGTTGGCCGGTGTGACGGGGTCGATATAGGTGACGATCCAGCCTTCGGTCCAGGGGCCGGCATCGCAGGCGACGCCGTTCGCCGATTGGCAGACGGTGATGCCGTTCGGCGAGGCGCGTTTGACCGCTTCGCTGCGCGCATAACTCAGGCTCTGCACCAGGGAATTGACCTGGCCGGTGTCGCGGTCGTTCTGTAAAAAACTGCGGAATGCCGGCACCGCAATGCCCAACAGTATTCCGGCAACCGTGAGGGACACCATCAGTTCGATCAGCGTAAAGCCGTGTGGCAGAGGTTTCATGGGTCGCCATCTTAGAGAGGCAAGCTTGCTTGAACCTGACGCGGCGGCGCCGCGTGGAAAGAATGCGACCTAGGTCACAGCTCGCGGCGGAAATTGGATCAGAACGTGCGTGCCTGCCCCATTTGCGCCCGCTTCGATGGTCATCGAGGCGTCGTACAGCCGGGCGATTTCATCGACGATCGCAAGTCCTAAGCCGCTGCCGTGGCCCCGGGAGTTGGGCATTCGGTAAAATCGCTGGCGCACCCTTTGACGCTCGCCTTCCGGAATGCCGGATCCGCTATCCACGACGCTCAAATAAGGTCTGCCATTCTTCTCGCCCGCAGCGGCGGTGACACTGCCGCCGGCGGGAGTGTATTTCAGCGCATTGTCGACCAGGTTGCTCATGAGATCATCGAGCAGGGAAGGATCGGCTCGAACCAGCGCGGGCGTTGCGTCCACTCCCAAATCGATATTCGCCTGCAATGCCCGGTCGAAAAATCTGGCGGCGACCTCGTTGACGATGGCCTGCAGATCCACGGTCTGATTGCGCGCGCTCAAGTTCGCGGAAGGGTCGGCGCGCGCGAGCGTGAGCAGCTGATTCGCGGAGTGCGCGAGCTGCTTGACACCTTCCTGTAAATTGAGCAGCCGCGCCTTGATCGGCTGCGCCGCCGGTTCAGCCACCAGCAGACCGAGTTGCGCCTGCATGCCGGTGATGGGGGTGCGAAGTTGATGCGCGGTGTCCGCGATGAACTGCTGCTGCGATTGAACCGAGGTGCGCAGCATGCCGAACAGGCGGTTGAGAGTGACCACCACCGGCGCGATCTCGCGCGGCACCGAAGTTTCCACGATGGGACGCAGATCCAGGGGCGAGCGGCTGGCGATTTCATCACGCAACCTGCGGATCGGACGCAAGCCCAACTGAATGCCGACCCAGACCAATACCAGAGTGATGTCGAGCTGCACGAAGTCCCACAACAGCGTGTTCATCAAACCGAGCCGTGCTTCCGGCTCGCTGGTCTTTCGGATATCGGCGACGGTCAGGGTCAGCGGGCCGGCGGCGGTGTCGAAGCGCGTCGTCAGCGTGCGCACGCTGCGGCCGTCGAGCGGCGCCAACGCCAACAGCTCGGTGCCCTCGCTGCCCAAGGCGACCGGCGGCAGCTGCCCATCGCCCGCCAGCAGCCTTCCGTCCGGATCGCGCAACGCAAACTTGACCGAATCTGCCGTCGGCAGAAACGGTTTGACGTAAGGATTGAGGTCGAGTACGACCTGTCCTTGCTTCACCGACACGTGGGCCATCAACGCGCTCGCCGCATCCTTCAAGCGGCGATCGCTGCTGATCACCACCGGCGCCACATTGTTGAAATAGTGAATCAACGCGCCGCACAGCGCCACCAACATGAGCGGAATGGCGAGCCACAGGATCAATTGGCGGCTGATGGAGGAGGTCACGCGAGCTTCGCTTCTTCCAGCCGATAGCCCAGGCCGCGCAAGCTGCGAATGACCGCCGCGGTGCCGAGCTTGGCGCGCAGGCGCGAGATGTGGACCTCGACCGCGTTGGGCGTGATGTCCTGCTCGGGGCCGGCCACCGCCTGCTGCACGCGCTCTTTGGAGACGACCTGGCCGAGGCGCCGGGCCAGACACTCGAGCACCAGCCATTCGCGCGCAGTCAGATCGATCTCCGCATCGTCGATGCAGAGGCGCTTGCCCGCCAAGTCCACGCTCATGCGATTGAGCTTGACGATGCCGTCGGCGGCACCGCTCGAACGGCGCATCAGCGCGCGGCAACGCGCCGCGAGTTCCGCCGCTTCGAACGGCTTGCTGAGAAAATCATCGGCGCCCAAGTCGAGCGCCTTGACCTTGTCGGTCAAGGTGCAGCGGGCGGTCAGAATGAGCGTGGGGATGGATTTCCCGGCGCTGCGCAGCCGACGGACCAGCGTCAGGCCGTCGGCCCCGGGCAATCCGACATCGATCACGGCCAGCGCGAATTCCTCGCTGGCGATCGCCGCCTGAGCTGCTTCGGCGCTGCTGACCCGGTGCACCGCGTAGCTCGCGGCCGTCAGTCCGCGCAGGATGGCATCGGCAACCAGGTCATCGTCTTCTACTAATAAGAGCCGCACGCGTCACTTTACTACGAGCAGGGCCGCGACTTAAACGACGGCCTCCCTAAGGATCGCCGACCGCTTGGCTGCTGTTGTGGTTGCTTGGTTCATCGCGGTCGGCACCGAAAGCGCTGCGCTTGGGGGGAAGCAACGTGCGCATGCGGGCTTCAAAGGCCTTGGTGAAAGTCTCGGTAAAGACGTGCGGGAATCCGTCGGCCGGGCGCTGCGCGAGACCTGCGAACAGCTCGGAGTACAGATCCCAGTACTTCGCCTTGCTCTGGCCGCCGAACACGCCGCGCTTGCCGGCGCGATCGAAACGCTGCTCAAGTTCCTTCGGATCGACCCGGCTCAAGAATTCCTCGAAAGCCGCGCGGGTCGCGGAGAGCGCCGCGGTATTCTGCGCCTTGAGTTCGCGAAAGTTGTCGCGGATCGCCTCGACCGATCCGGCCCGCGTCGACAGGGTGGTCAGCAGCCGCACCAATGCCTCGTCGACTCCTTTCGAAAGATTCAGGGGCGATTCGGCGGTGTCGGCACTCGGCGCCGGAATCTTGAATTTATTGCGGAACTCATTGCGCCCCTGATTGAGATCCATCACACCGAGCACCGCCTCCCGCAGCAACTGGCCCGCGAGTTGCAGCGCCGCACCGCGCGCCTCCGGGCTGACCGAGCGAGGTTCGATGCCGGCGCCGCGGCAAAACGCGGCCAGTCCAACGTCGAAATCGCCTTCGTACAGAGCCAGGCTCTGCGAGCGCGACAAATAGGGGTTCGGCGAGTTTTCGATGACTGAAGATGCTCGCGGCGCCTCGGCTTTCGGAGCCTCGACCTTCAGAGGCCGCGTCATCATGTGCCAGGGAGTTCCCCCGCCATCCGCCGGCTCGGACGGGTGCTCGAGCGGCGGCAGCGACTGGCCGTACAGATCGCGCGGCCTGGCGCCGGAGTCCGCGATCGACAGACCGCTCGGTTCCAGCAACTGGCTCAAGTCCAGGTCGGCACCCAAGTCGTTGGCGGTCGATTTTTTGACCGCCGAGGAGGGCGACTGCCCGTCGTATGCGATGATGGCGCTTTCTTCCGGCGGGAAATCATTGCTCTGATCGATGCTCACCAAGAGCTCGTACTCGCCCAAGCGCACGTAGTCGCCGTCCTTCAGCGTATAGTCGTGGTACTTACCGAGCGGAACCTGGGCGCCGTTGACATAGGTGCCGTTGGAACTGGTATCGACCAGAATATAAGCGCCGGCGCGAAAATCCACGCGAGCGTGTTTGCCCGAGAGATAGCGCTCAGGGTCGGGTAGAATCCACTCGTTGTCAGTGCCGCGCCCGATCGTGCCGCCGTGTACGCCGAAGACTTTGGTGGCTAGCGGACCTAGGCGGGTAGAGTGTTCGCTGACGACGCGTAAGCGCAGGGCCATAGGTCATTCCCTCCAGCGGGTCTCAAGGTTCGCGCTAAGTGCCGGTATAATATGGTGAAATACTAGCAATGCCTGGAGCCTCCTAAATGGCCGCGAGTCACATTTTCAAAGTTCTGTTCGTGAATCAAGGCAAGGTCTACGAGATCTACGCCCGTAAAGTGAGCCACGGCAGCCTGTTCGGCTTCATTGAGGTGGAGGAACTGGTGTTCGGGGAACGCTCGACCGTGGTCGTGGATCCGGCCGAGGAAAAGATCAAGGCGGAGTTCAACGAGGTGAAGCGCACCTATCTTCCCATGCATTCGGTGCTGCGCATCGATGAGGTCAAGAAGCAGGGGGTCAGCAAAATCGTTGCGCTGGAAGGCTCCAATGTCTCTCAATTCCCGGTGCCGATCTATACGCCCGGAGGCGACTCGAGCGCTCGCAAATAACCGCTTTCCTGTAGAATGGTGCATGTTTAGCCTTTTCGGCGCGCCGGCGCTGTCGCAATTCCGTCTCGACCAAGTTCTGCGCACGCTTACGCCTTCAGAGCCGCGCGTTCAAGCGCTCGCAGCGCGCTGGATGCACTTCGTCGATACCTCGCGCCGCCTGAACGAGCCTGAACTCGAGTTGCTGGGCAAGCTCCTGACCTACGGCCCGCGCGTTCCGGCTGCGCTTGAGGAGCTGCCGCAAGGCGCGCGCGTGCTGGTCACTCCGCGCATCGGCACCGAATCGCCCTGGTCGAGCAAGGCCACCGATATCGTGCATGTCTGCGGCCTGCAGGCCGTCACGCGTGTCGAAAGGGGCACCGTGTACTTCATCGAATCCGCGACGCCGCTCAGCCACGCGCGCCTCGCCGCACTGGCGGCGCACTTGCACGATCGCATGACCGAGTCGATATGGATCGATACGCTCGAGCCGGCGGGACTGTTTCACTCGGCGCCGCCGCGCGGCTTGCGCCACGTCGTTTTGGGCGAGCATGGCCGCGATGCGCTCGCGCGCGTCAACCGACAATGGGGATTGGCGCTTTCCGGCGAGGAAATCGATTATCTGGTGCAGGCGTTTGGCCGGATGGGAAGAAATCCCACCGATGTTGAATTGATGATGTTCGCGCAGGCCAATTCCGAACATTGCCGCCACAAAATATTCAATGCAGAGTTCATCATCGACGGAAAGCCGATGCCCTCGTCGCTGTTTGCCATGATCCGCGCGACGCACGCGCGCAATTCCGCCGGCGTGCTGTCCGCCTACCGCGACAACGCCGCGGTCATCGTCGGCGCCGAGTGCCACGCGCTTTTATCCGGATCCATTCACGCAGCGCTACGGCGGCGCCATGGAGCCGATCGACATTTTGATGAAGGTGGAGACGCACAATCATCCGACGGCCATCTCGCCGTTTCCCGGTGCGGCCACGGGAGCGGGAGGCGAGATTCGCGATGAGGGGGCGACCGGCATCGGCGCGAAACCAAAGGCCGGACTGACCGGCTTTTCGGTATCCAACCTGAAAATTCCCGGGATGGCGCAGCCCTGGGAAGTCGATTTCGGCAAACCCGATCGCATTGCCTCGGCGCTCGACATCATGATTGCCGCGCCCATTGGCGCCGCCTCCTTCAACAATGAATTTGGGCGCCCGAACACCTGCGGCTATTTCCGCGTGTTCGAGCAGCAGAGCGCAACGTCGGGCGCAGCCTCCATCCGCGGCTACCACAAGCCCATCATGGTTGCCGGGGGCCTGGGCAGCGTGCGGCGTCAGAATGTCGAGAAGAAAGAGGTTGCCGTCGGCGCCCCGCTCATCGTTCTCGGCGGCCCGGCGATGTTGATCGGCTTGGGCGGCGGAGCCGCATCGTCGGTCGGCAGCGGCCAAAGCACCTCCGAATTGGATTTCGCGTCGGTGCAGCGCGGTAATGCTGAAATTCAACGGCGGGCTCAAGAGGTCATCGACCGCTGCGTCGCTCTTGGCGATGCGAACCCCATTCTGCTGATTCACGACGTGGGCGCCGGCGGACTGTCGAACGCCCTACCCGAGGCGATAGCCCATAGTCATCGCGGCGGCCGAATCGACCTGCGAAAAATTCCCAGCGCCGAATCGGAACTCTCGCCGATGGAGATCTGGTGCAACGAGGCTCAGGAGCGCTACGTGCTGGCGCTGGTGCCGGGAACGGTCGAGCAATTCAGGGCGTTGTGCGAACGCGAACGCTGCCCGTTCGCGGCGGTGGGCGAAATTACCGCCGATGGCCTGCTCAAGGTATCCGATCCGCTGCTGCACGACGTGCCGGTCGATATCCCGATCGACGTTCTGCTCGGCAAGGCGCCGCGCATGACGCGCGATGTTCATTCAGTCGCCAAGACCCTGCCGGCGCTCTCCACGGCAGGCGCCGCCTTCAGCGATTCGCTCGATCGGCTGCTGAGTCTGCCGACCATTGCCGACAAATCCTTCCTGATCACGATCGGCGACCGCACCGTCGGCGGCTTGATCAGCCGCGACCAGCTGGTCGGACCCTGGCAGGTGCCGGTTGCGGATGTTGCCGTTTCCTTGAGCAGCTACCAGGAGTACAGCGGCGAAGCCATGGCGATGGGGGAACGCGCACCGATCGCCGTGCTCGATGCGGCGGCATCCGCGCGTATGGCGGTGGCTGAAGCCATCAGCAATGCGATGGCGGCCGACATCCGTCGCTTGGGAGATATTCGCTTGTCCGCGAACTGGATGGCCGCCTGCGGAGAGCCTGGCGAGGACGCTGAGCTGTACGCCGCCGTGCGCGCGGCGAGCGAACTGTGCACGGAGCTTGCGCATCACGATTCCGGTCGGCAAGGACTCACTGTCGATGAAGAGCACCTGGCTCCAGGACGGCAGCGAACGTTCCGTGCTCGCGCCGGTGTCTTTGATCGTTTCCGCATTCGCGCCCGTCGAGGACGCGCGCGCAACCCTGACTCCGCAACTCGACCTGGCGCAGCCCTCGCGCCTGCTGCTCATCGACTTAGGGAAGGGCAAGAACCGTCTTGGCGGCTCCTGCTGGGCGCAGGTGCATCTAAAGAACGGCGGCGCTGCGCCGGATCTCGACAGCCCGCAGCTGCTTGGCGCGATGTTCGAGCGCACTGCGCGAATTGAAGGACCAAGGCCTGGTGCTCGCCTACCACGACAGGTCGGACGGCGGCCTGCTGGTGACGCTGTTGGAGATGGCCTTCGCCGCCCATTGCGGTCTGCGCATCGATCTGGGAATGGTCGATGACCTCGATCGCCGCAGCCTTTGCCGAGGAGCTCGGGGCGGTCATCGCAGGTCGCGGCAGCGCGCGTCGCCGAGGCGCGCGGTCATTCTCGCGCGGCATGGCCTGGCCGACCTGACGCGCGATGTCGGCGAGCCGGCGCAGGGAAGCGAAGTGCAGGTCAGGGCCAACCGCGGCCAGGTCTACGGCGGTTCGCGCATCGCATTGCACCGGCGCTGGAGCGAGGTGTCGTATCGCATGCAGGCGCTGCGCGACAATCCGGACTGCGCGCGCGAAGAATATGCGCGGCTGAGGATGCGCATGATCCGGGACTGCATGCCGCGCTTGAGCTACGATCCGCGCGAGGATGTCGCCGCGCCCTTTATTCAACGCGGCGCGCGGCCGGCGGTCGCCGTGCTGCGCGAGCAGGGTGTCAACAGTCAGATGGAAATGGCCGCGGTATTCACCCGCTGCGGATTCGACGCCTACGATGTGCACATGACGGACATCCTGGCGGGCCGCGTGCGCCTGGCGCAGATTTCATGGGCTGGTGGCGTGCGGCGGCTTTTCCTACGGCGATGTGCTGGGCGCCGGCGAAGGCTGGGCGAAGTCCATTCTGTTCAACGCCCGCGGCGCGCGAAGAGTTTGCGGCGTTCTTCGGGCGCAATGCGACCTTCACCCTGGGCGTGTGCAACGGCTGTCAAATGTTGTCCGCCCTGAAGGAATTGATTCCGGGGGCGGAGAGGTGGCCGCGCTTCGTGCGCAATCGGTCGGAGCAATATGAGGCGCGCCTGTCCCTGGTGCGGGTGCCGCAGTCCAACTCGGTCCTGTTCGCCGGCATGCAAGGATCGGTATTGCCGATCGCGGTGGCGCATGGCGAGGGCATGGGCGGATTTCGATCCCGGAGTCGACGGCCGCCGCGCTTCTGGACGAACGGCCAGGTCACGCTGCAATACGTGGATCATCGCGATCGGCCGACGCAGGTGCTATCCCTGCAATCCCAACGGCTCCGAGCGGGTGTGGCCGGGCTCTGCAGCCAAGACGGGCGCGTCACCTCGCTGATGCCGCATCCGGAACGGGTGTTTCGCACGCGTGCAGAACTCCTGGGCACCGAAAGAATGGGGCGAAGACGGCGGCTGGATGCGGCTGTTCCGCAATGCTCGGGTCTTTCTCGACTACGTGCTTGCTCTGCGCGGATCACCCCGCTTCGCTTGATGTCGGCGCGACGAATCTGCGGAAAGTGACCGCTTGAATGCAGACGCGCCTTGCGCACGAAGGTTTGATACAGCAGGTCGCGCATGACTTCCAATAAAATTCCGGCGCTGCTCCGAAGTCAAATTGGGCTGATTGGGCCAAGGGTCGCTGTCGCTGCCGAACAGCACGCGCGCGCAGGGTCGGAAAAGTATCGTCATCCAGCTCGGCGAGCGAACGGATCTCCTGCAGCGTATCGAAGAGTTCCAGCTTGCCGCGCTCGCCAAGTTCGTGAAACAAGCGATTGCGCCGTGCGGCGGCTCATGGACCCGAACGCATTGAAGCAGGCCGCCGAATAGCAATTGAGCGCCTCTTTGAACAATCCTTCCGCCTCTTCGGGCAGGTAAGTCAGCGGGAAATGCTCGCGCGCGCGTTCGATCTCGATGAAATTCGACGCCAGCTCGACCCGCAATGCCGTATAGCTTTGACGGCAAATTTGAGGAATATCGGTTCGATGCAAGCGTCGCAACGGAACACGATGCCGATCTGCTTCGGCTTGCGGCGCATCAGTTCTTCGAATTTTGGCACAGCAATCGGGGTCAGGTGCGTCAGCGTCTGGCAATGCGGGCAAGTCAGCGCGATGCCCTGGTATTCGACATGCAATTCGTCTTGCGGCGTGATGTAAATGCTCATGGCTCAACCCGTCAGTGGTTTGTAGCGAATTCGGTGAGGCTGAGCTGGCATCCTCGCCTTTGCGCTTCTTGTGATCCTCGACGTATTCCTGATAGTTGCCCTCGAACCACACGACCTGCGAATCGCCTTCGAACGCGAGGATATGCGTTGCGATCCGATCCAGGAACCAGCGATCATGCGAAATGACCACGGCACAGCCGGGGAACGCGACCAAGCGCGTCTTCCAGAGCGCGCAGAGTTTCGATGTCCAGATCGTTGGTCGGTTCGTCGAGCAGCAGGACATTGCCGCCGGCCTTCAAGACTTTCGCAAGGTGCACTCGATTGCGCTCGCCGCCGGACAGTTCGCCGATGCATCTGGCCTTGCTGGACGCCCTTTGAAATTGAAGCGGCCGACATAGCCGCGCGAAGAAGTCTCGTAGTTGCCGACCTTGATGAGATCGAGGCCGCCGGAGATTTCCTGCCAAACCGTGTTCTTGTCGTTCAAAGCTTGGCGGGATTGGTCGACATAGGCGAGTTTGACGCTGGGTCCCAGGCGAATTTCGCCGGCTGTCCGGCTTCTCGATGCCGGAGAGCATGCGGAACAGGGTGGTCTTGCCGGCGCCGTTCGGCCCGATGATGCCGACGATGCCGCCGGGCGGCAGATTGAAGCTCAACGAGTCGATCAGCAGCCGATCGCCGTAGCCCTTGCGCACGTTCTTGCATTCGATGACCAGGTCGCCGAGGCGCTCGCCCGGAGGAATGTAGATCTCGTTGGTCTCGTTGCGCTTCTGAAATTCCTGCGAGGCCAAGTTCTTCGATAGCGCTGCAACCGCGCCTTGGATTTGGCTTGGCGCGCCTTGGGGTTGGTCCGCACCCATTCGAGCTCGCGCTTCAGCGTCTTGGCGAGCGCGTCCTGTTGGCGCTCCTCCTGCGCCAGGCGCTGCCCTTCTGCTCCAGCCAGGACGAATAATTGCCCTGCCAGGGAATGCCGTGGCCGCGATCGAGTTCCAGGATCCATTCGGCCACATTGTCGAGGAAGTAGCGATCGTGCGTCACCGCGATCACCGTGCTCGGATACTCCTCGAGAAAATGCTCCAGCCAGGCGACCGATTCGGCATCCAGATGGTTGGTGGGCTCATCGAGCAGCAGCATGTCGGGCTTCGAGAGCAGCAGCCGGCACAAGCGCGACGCGCCGCTTCTCGCCGCCCGACAGCTTGCCGATCACCGCGTCCCAGGGCGGCAGGCGCAGCGAATCCGCGGCGATCTCGAGCTTGCGCTCCAGTTCCCAGCCGCCGACCGCGTCGATCTTGTCCTGCATTTTTGCCTGCTCTTCCAGCGCTTGTTCATCTCATCGTCGGACATCGGCTCGGCGAAGCGGTCGCTGATCGCGTTGAAGCGGTCGATCAGGCCCTGCACGTCGCCGACTCCTTCGCCGACCACCTCGCGCACGGTCTTGGCTCTCATCGAGCAGCGGCTCCTGCGGCAGATAGCCGACCTTGATGCCGGCCTGGGCGCGCGCCTCGCCTTCGATTTCCTTGTCCATGCCGGACATGATTTTCAGCAGCGTGGATTTGCCGGAGCCGTTCAATCCCAGCACGCCGATCTTCGCGCCGGGAAAGAAACTCAAGCTGATATCGCGCAAAATAATGCGCTTGGGCGGCACGACCTTGCCAACCCGGTTCATGGTGTAAATGAACTGAGCCATCTATTGCCTGTTATTGAATTGATGCGGGGGGACGTGAATTCGCGGGAGAGAACTTCAGCGGCAATTATCCGCGTCGGTGAGGGCCGGCTTGTCACGGTGCGGCCGATCGTTCGCTAGGGAAGCCTTCGCTCATAAGCTACAATCAGCGGCTATCCTTTGGAGTTCTCGAATCATGTTTAACGCCCAAATGACCATTGCCGGCTTCGATCCCGAGCTTGCGCAAGGCCATTGCCGAGCGAGCGCGGCCGGCAAGAGGACCATATCGAGCTCATCGCCTCGGAGAACTACGCCAGCCCGCGGGTCCTCGAGGCCCAGGGCTCGGTGCTGACCAATAAATACGCCGAAGGCTACCCCGGCAAGCGCTACTACGGCGGCTGCGAATATCGTCGACATCGCCGAGACCCTGGCCATCGAGCGCGCCAAGCAAGCTGTTTGGCGCCGCTTACGCGAACGTGCAGCCGCATTCCGGATCCCAGGCCAATGCCGCGGTCTATTTCGCGCTGCTCAATCCGGGCGATACGATTCTGGGCATGAGCCTCGATCATGGCGGCCATCTGACTCATGGCGCCAAGGTCAATTTCTCAGGCAAATTCTTCAAGGCCGTGCAGTACGGGCTCAGTGCCGATACCGGCGATCATCGACTACGATCAGGTCGAGCGCCTGGCGCGAGGAACACAACCCGAAAATGATCGTCGCCGGCTTCTCCGCCTATTCTCGCGTCATCGACTGGGCGCGCTTTCGCGCCATCGCCGATTCGGTCGGCGCCTATCTGTTCGTGGACATGGCGCACGTGGCGGGACTGATCGCGGCGGGCGTGTACCCAAATCCCGTGCCGTTTGCCGACGTGGTCACCACGACCACCCACAAGACCCTGCGCGGCCCGCGCGGCGGGCTGATCCTGGCGCGCCCGCATCCCGGATCTGCACAAGAAATTCAACTCCATGGTGTTCCCGGGCATCCAAGGCGGCCCGCTGATGCATGTGATCGCGGCCAAGGCGGTGGCGTTCCTGGAAGCGCTGCAGCCGGAGTTCAAGACCTATTCCACGCAAGTGGTCGCCAATGCGCGGGCCATGACGCGCGGTGCTGCAGGAGCGCGGCTTCAAGATCGTCTCCGGCGGCACCGACAATCATCTGTTCCTGCTCGATCTGATCGGCAAGAACATCACCGGCAAGGATGCGGATGCCGCGCTGGGACGCGCGCACATCACCGTCAACAAAAATGCGGTGCCGAACGACCCGCGGCCGCCGTCCATCACCAGCGGCCTTCGGATCGGCACGCCCGGCGGTGACCACGCGCGGATTCAAGGAGCCGGAAGTGCGGCAACTTGCCCACTGGATCGCCGACATGCTGGATCATATGGGCGATGAAGCTGCGCTCGAGCGCGTGCGTGCCGCGGCGATGGAGATCTGCCGGCGATTCCCGGTCTATGGTGAGATCGGGCCCACCGGCGCATCGAGGTCGGCTCCGATGTATTGCCCGTTTTGCGGCCACACGGAGACTAAGGTCATCGACTCCCGCCTCGCCGGCGAGGGGCGGCAGATCCGCCGGCGCCGCGAATGTCTGGCGTGCACCGAGCGCTTCACGACCTTCGAGGCGGCCGAGCTTGCTGCTGCCGACGGTGGTCAAGGGCGATCGCAGCCGCGAGCCCTTCGATGAGAACAAGCTTCTGACCGGCATGCAGAAGGCGCTGGAGAAGCGCCCGGTTTGAGCGCAGGCGATCGAAGCGGCGGCCGCGAGAATCTGCCACAAACTGCGCAGCCTGGGAGAGCGGGAAATCGCCTCGCGCAGCGTCGGCGAAATGGTCATGGAGGAGCTGCGGCACCTGGACGAGGTGGGATATGTGCGCTTCGCCTCCGTATACCGCAGCTTTCAGGACGTTGGACGCCTTTCGCACGGAAATCGATCAGTTGCGCCGCCACCGACGCCGCCGCGAGCCCAGCAAGGATCAACTGCCGCTGCTGCCGGGCGATGACCGCCGGACGACGAGGAAAAGTGAGCCGGGAAACCGCAGCGCAGGACGAGATCGACGGCGCAGGATCGGGTGCATCTGCGGCGGGCGCTGGAGTTCGCGGCGCGCGGCCTTTATACCACCGATCCCAATCCCGCGCGTGGGCTGCGTGATCGCCGCCGGCGAGCCGCGTGCTCGGCGAGGGCTGGCATGAGCGCGCGGGCGAGGCGCACGCGGAAGTCGTGGCGCTGCGGGCGGCGGGTGCGGCAGGCGCGCGGCGCGACCGTGTACGTGACGCTCGAGCCTTGCAGTCACACGGGCCGCACGCCGCCCTGCGCCGATGCGCTGATCGCGGCCGGCGTCCGCGCGCGTCGTGTGTTGCACCGCCGATCCGAATCCAAAGGTCGCGGGAGGCGGCATCGAGCGCTTGCAGCAGGCGCGGCATCGCCGTGTCAGGTGGGTCGTGCATGCCGATGAGGCGCGCCGCCTCAATGTCGGCTTTTCTCGCGCTCACGAGCGCGGCCGCCCCTGGGTGCGGCTCAAGCTCGCGATGAGTCTCGATGGGCGCACGGCGCCGGCGGACGGCGGCCGCGCGTGGATCAGCGGCGAGGCATCCCGCGCCGACGTGCAGACCTGGCGCGCCCGAAGCTCCGCCGTACTCACGGGCGCCGGCACGGTGCGCAGCGACGATCCGCAGCTCAACGTGCGCCTGAATTACGGGCCCTGGGTGCGCCAGCCCTTGCGCGTGGTGCTCGATACCATGCTGACCACATCGCGCGCGGCCAGGATCTTCGATCTTGGCGAGGCGCTGATTTTCGCGGCGCCCGAAGCTCCGCTGGGGCCGTTCAACGACCTCAACGTCGAGCGCATTGCGCGCGGCGCGGGCGGCCTCGATCTCGATGCGGTCATGCGAAGTCTGGCGGCGCGCGAGGTCAACGAGCTGCTGGTCGAGTGCGGCGCGACGCTCGCGGGGGCGTTCGTTGCCAGGCAACTGGTGGATGAATTCATTCTATACGTCGCGCCCCGTGTGCTTGGCGATGATGCACCGCCGCTGCTGCGCGTCGAGGCCGCCGGCGGCGCATTGCCGATGTTCGAGTTTGGCGGCGTGCAGCACTTCGGAGACGACATGCGTTTCATTCTCAAACCAAAGAAGCACTGAATGTTCACGGGAATCGTCTTGGCGAAAGGGCGCCTGACCAGCCTTGCGCAACGGGACGGCGATCTGGAGTTGGGGATAGATGCCGCGGGCCTCGACGTTGCGCGCATTGCCATCGGCGACAGCGTCTGCGTTCAGGGGGTCTGCCTCACGGTGACACGCAAAGAGGACCGCTGCATTTTCGCGGACGTATCGCGCGAGACCATGGCAAAGACCACGTTGGCCACCTTGGCGGTCGGTTCCAACGTCAACCTGGAACCGAGCTTGCGCGCCGGCGATGCCCTCGGCGGTCACATGGTCAGCGGTCACGTGGATGGCGTCGGCCGGCTGGTGGGCCTGGCGCAGGATGCGCGTTCCTGGCGCCTGGATTTCGAGTTACCGGCGTCCCTGACGCGATTCGTGGCCGCCAAGGGCTCGATTTGCCTCGATGGCGTGAGTCTCACCGTCAACGCGCGTCGAAGGCAGCAGATTCGACGTCAACATCATTCCGCACACTCATGCGGTCACGACGCTCGGCGAGCTTCGCGTCGGCGATGCAGTCAACGTGGAAATCGACGTGGTCGCACGCTACCTGGACCGCCTGATCGGCGCCGAACGGCGCTAGCCTGTGATTCGGAACTTGGGACCGCGTGAACCCGCGCACGCCGGGCTACAATGGCGGCCTCGATAATTGCCGAAGGCGACCTATGGCTGCGTTCAATAGCATCGATGAAATTCTCGAGGACCTTCGCCGCGGCAAGATGGCGGTGATCATGGATGACGAGGACCGCGAGAACGAGGGCGACCTGATCATGGCCGCCGAATGCGTGCGCGCCCGAGGACGTCAATTTCATGGCGCGCTACGGCCGCGGACTGATCTGCCTGACGCTGACCCGCGAGCGCTGCCGCCAGCTGCGTCTGCCGCTCATGGTGAGCGACACCGACCAGCACGCATCGCACCAATTTCACGCTGTCGATCGAGGCGGCGGAAGGCGTGACCACGGGCATTTCCGCGCACGATCGCGCGCACACGGTGAAAACCGCGGTGGCGCTCAATGCGCGGCCCGAGGACCTGCGCCAGCCCGGACACATCTTCCCGCTGATGGCGCAGCCCGGCGGCGTGCTGACGCGCGCAGGCCACACCGAGGCGGGCTGCGATCTGGCGCGGCTCTGCCGGCTTCTCGCGCGGCCGCCATGATCGTCGAGATCCTGAACGACGACGGCAGCATGGCGCGCCGCCCGGATCTGGAGCGTTTCGCGAAGACGCATGATCTGAAGATCGGCACCATCGCGGATCTGATCCGCTACCGCCTGAAGAACGAGCGCTCGGTCGAGCGCATTTACGAGGAGTCGGTGGACACCGAATACGGCGCCTTCCGATTGTGCTGCTATGAGGATCACGTCAACAAGACGGTGCATATCGCCCTGGTGAAGGGCGATCTCGAATTCGACGCTGCCGCCGCTGGTGCGCGTGCATATCAAGGACACGCTGCGCGATGTGGTCGGCGTCCAGCAACGAGAAGCTCGGCTGGCCGCTGCGCGCGGCGATGCGCCGCGTGGCCAAGGAGGAATCGGGCGTGGTGGTGATACTGCGGCCGGAAGAGTCGCCGCGGGATTTCATGGAAAGCGTGCGGCTGTTGGATGCCAAGCCCAAGCGGCCGCGCACGCGCGGTGCCACCGTGGTGCGCACCTACGGCATCGGCGCGCAGATCCTCAAGGATCTCGGTCTGAAGCGCATGCGCGTGCTGAGCGCACCGAAACAGCTGCAGGGGCTGGCCGCCTTCGACCTGGAAATCACCAGTTATGTGGATGGCGATGCCTGAACACGGCTTGCGCTTATACTCTCAAGGTCCTGCAACGCGAGGATTGACTTGTGCCGAATGAACAGCCGAAAGTAATCGAGGGAGAATTGCTGCGCGCGCGACCTGCGCTTCGCGATAGTCGCCTCGCGCTTCAATGAGTTCGTGGTGGAACCGCTGATTCGCGGCGCGCTGGATGCGTTGCGGCGCCACGGCGTCGCCGACAAGCAAATCGACATCGTGCGGGTGCCGGGCGCATTCGACATTCCGCTCGTCGCTGCGCAAGCTCGCGCTGGCGCATCGCTACGAGGCGCTGGTTGCGCTTGGGCTGCGTGATCCGCGGGCAAACGCCGCATTTCGACTATGTGGCGGGCGAATGCGCGGGTGGGATCGCGCGGATCGCGCTGGAATCGGGCGTGCCGATCGCTTTTGGCGTATTGACCACCGACACGGCGGAACAGGCGGTCGACCGCGCCGGCGGCAAGGCCGGCAACAAGGGTGCCGATGCCGCGCTGGTGGCGCTCGAGATGGCCAATCTATTGCGTCGCTTGGACGACTAGGAGCCTGTCTGACCATCCGGGCTTCAGGACCTTCCGCCCATCGGGCGCGCAGTCTGGCGCGCCGGCTGGCGCTGCAGGCTCTCTATCAAATCCAAATCAATCCGCTCTCCTGGCAGGATGTCGAGACGCAATTCGCCAATGACCCAGAGGCGGAGCGGGCCGACTTGGAATATTTTCGCGGTTTGATCGAAGCCATCGCCCCGAATCGCGAGGCGCTGGATGCGCGCCTGTCCGGATTTTGCGAGATCGCGCCTCAGGAACTCGATCCCGTCGAACACGCGGTACTGTGGCTGGGGCTGCACGAATTGCAATCGCACCCGGAGTTGCCTTACCGGGTGGCGCTGGCCGAAGCCGTGCAGCTCGCCAAGCAGTTTGGTGCGACGGATGGGCATAAGTTCGTCAATGCCGTGCTGGACCGGGCCGCGCGGGAGTCGCGCCCGCAAGAATATGGAACCTGAACCCGGCGAGTTCGACCTCATTCGGCGCTTTTTCGTGCGTGGCGGCACCGCCGCACGCCATCCTGAAGTGCTGCTCGGCATCGGCGATGACGCGGCCCTGATCGACCTTCCCAGAGATTCGGACCTGGCGGTCGGCGGTCGATACCATCGTCGCGGGGCGGCACTTTCCCGATGATAGCGACGCGCATTCGATCGGCCACCGCGCGCTGGCGGTCAACCTGAGCGATATGGCCGCCATGGGCGCGGTACCGGGCTGGGCGACCCTGGCATTGACGATGCCGGGCGCCGACCGCTTGTGGCTCGAGAGATTCGCCGCGGGATTTTTCGAGCTCGCCGATGCGCATTCGGTGATGCTGGTCGGCGGCGACACCACGCGCGGTCCGCTCACCGTGAGCGTGCAGATCCTCGGGTCTGTGCCGCACGGGAACGCGCTGCGGCGCGCCGGCGGCGCGGCCGGAGACATTCTGGCGGTTAGCGGCACGCTGGGCGATGCCGCCGCGGGACTTGCGTTGCGCCGGTCGCCAGCGGCAACGAAACTTTCTCCCGACGCGCAGACGCTGCTGCGGCGCTTCGACTACCCCGCGCCGCGGGTACTGCTTGGGCAGGCGGCACGCGGCATCGCCAGCGCGGCGATGGACTTGTCCGACGGCCTCATCGGCGATCTGCCGAAACTGGCGCAGGCCAGCGGTGTTGCGGCGCATGTCGCGCATCGAAGCGGCTGCCGCTGTCGCCGGCGCTGCGCAATTCGGTCAGCCTGAGCCAGGCGCGCGATTGGGCCCTTGCCGGAGGCGATGACTACGAACTGCTGCTCGCCGTGCCGGAAAAGCGCTTCGACGCGCTCAAAGGGGCAGCCGAACAATTGAACTTAACGTTGACCCGGATCGGCGAATTGCGCGCCGGCGCGGGCGTGACGTGGTCACTAAACGGTGAAGTATTCGCGCCGCGAGTCTCAGGTTACGACCACTTCGCCCAAGCCTCGACCCAAATCACAGTTTAGCGCGCGGCCACCCCAGTATCCTCGCTGCATCGAAGTCGAATGACGCTGCGCGGCGCACGGTTACCCTTGACCAATAATCGCTCCACTAATCTTGCGAAAGCCCCGGCGGGCCGTGCGATCGTTGCCCGAAAAAATCGGCAAGTACGTGATCATCAACGAAGTCGGGCGCGGCAGCACCGGCGTCGTCTATCTTTCGCACGACCCCTATTACGGGCGCGACGTGGCCATCAAGGTCTACAACGTCGATGCCAGCGGCGATGAAAATCGCAAGAGCATCGCCCGCAAGATGTTTCTATCCGAGGCGCACATGGTCGGCATGCTGCAGCATCCGAACATCTCTGCCGATCTACGACGCGGGTGAAGAAAACGGTCATTGCTACATCGTGACCGAACACGTGCACGGCGCGCGCACACTCGCCGCCTATTGCCGCCCCGACAATCTGCTGCGCATCGACGATGTCGTCGAGCTGGTGTACAAGGCAGCCCGGGCACTGCACTACGCGCATAGCCGCGGCGTGATTCATCGCGACATCAAGCCCAGCAACATCATGCTCACGCTCGACAGCGACGTGCGCATCATCGATTTCGGCATCGCGCTGGTCGCCGACTCGGAGATCTCGCGGATCGAAGGCATTGCCGGCAGCCCTTCCTACATGTCCCCCGAGCAGGTGCAGTCGATCGAGTTGACCAACCGCTCGGATCTGTACTCGCTGGGCGCCGTCATGTACGAGCTGCTGACCGGCACGCGGCCGTTTCGCGCCGGCAATCTGCAGAAGCTGCTGCATCAGATCGTGTTCGCGACGCCGCCGCCGATTCACACTGCTGCGGCCGGAGATTCCCGAGGAGCTCGAGAATGTCACGGCGATGGCGCTGCAGAAGGATCCGGAGAAGCGCTACAAGACCGGGCTGGATTTCGCCGCCGAGTTGACCCGCGTGCATCAGAAGCTGCGCGCGCAGTACAACCGCATCGATCAGCAGGAGCAGTTCAGTCTGCTGCGCAAACTGAAGTTCTTCCATGAGTTCTCGCACGGCGAAATCTGGGAAGTGCTGCGCGCCAGCAGCTGGCAGGACTATGCGGATGCGGAGGAGATCGTCAAGGAAGGCGAGATGGACGATCGTTTCTACATCATCGTCCAGGGCAGGGTGGGCGTAGCAGCGCCACGGCAAAGCGCTCGGCTATTTGGACAGCGGCGATTGCTTCGGTGAAACCAGCTACGTGCGCGGTGCGAAGCGTACCGCGACCATTTGCGCCGTCCGGCTCCGTTGACCGTCATGAAAGTCAGCTCGACGCTGCTGGAGCAGGTGTCTGCCGAATGCCAGCTGCGCTTCAATCAGGTCTTTCTGCGCAGCATGATCGGGCGTCTGCAGAGCGCGGAGCGCGGCGTCTGAAACCTAGGCGCCGTCAGGCGCGCGTTTCCTTGTCGTGCTCGATCATTGCGTACGCCGAATGATTGTGGATCGACTCGAAATTCTCCGACCTCCATGATATAAGCGCTTGCACGCGCCTGTCATCCGTTCAGCGCCACCGCGACGTCGCGCACCGTATCCTCGACGAATTTCGGATTGTCGTAGGCGCGCTCGGTGACGTATTTCTCATCCGGGCGCTTCAAGATCCCGTAGACCTCGCATGAGGCCTCGGACTCCGCGATCTCGATCAGCTCCTCCAGCCACATGTGTTCGGCCAGCTTGGCCGTCAAGGTTATGTGCGAGCGCTGATTGTGCGCGCCGTAGTCGGAGATCTTCTTCGAGCAGGGGCAGAGGCTGGTGGTGGGCACGACCACTTTGAGCCAAACTTCGGTTTTGCCGGCGCGGTGCTCGCCGAAAATCGTGGCCTGATAATTCATCAGGCTTTCGACGCCGGATACCGGCGCCTTCTTCATGACGAAGTAGGGGAAGGTCATCTCGATATGGCCGGCGGTGGCGTCCAGGTGCTCGGTCATTTCCGCCAGCATGAGCCCGAAGGACTCGACGGAGATCTCGCGCTCGTGGCGATGCAGGATCTCGACGAAACGCGACATGTGCGTGCCCTTGAAGTTGTGCGGCAGGTTCACGTACATGTTGAAATTTGCGACCGTATGCTGTTCGCCGCGCGCCCGGTCCTTGACCTTCACCGGGTGATAGATGTCCTTGATGCCGACCTTGTTGATGGGTATCTGGCGGGTGTCGGCATGTCCCTGGACATCCGCCACCGACTTGAGTTTGGGCTTTTTGGGCGAGATAGCGGCGTTCATATGCGAATTTTAGACCATTCGGCCTGAGTTGGCTTGCGGAGCTATGGCTTACGGGGGATCGTCCAACCCCGGAAGGTTGGGCGCCGGGCAACGATTTCAAGCCTGTTTGCGCTCAAATCGGCAAGCAGGGCTTCAAACGCGGCGCTCTATGACGTATGCGGCCAGCCACGCCAGGACGCGCGATCCCTCGCCGAGCCGCTCGAGCCGCGCGCAGGCGCGTTGCTGCAACTCGCGCGCGCGCAGCTTCGCCGCCTCGAGCCCCATGACGCTGGGGTAGGTGGGCTTGGCCCTTGCGGCATCGGCTCCGCGGGTCTTGCCCATCTCTTCGGTCTTGCCCTCAACATCGAGGATGTCGTCTTGGATTTGAAACGCCAGTCCGATGTCCTGGGAATAGCCGTCCAACGCATTCCAATCGGCCGCGCTCAAATTCGCGGCGCAAGCCGCCGCCATCAGCACGCTCGCGCGGATCAGCGCGCCGGTCTTGAGGCGGTGCATGGCCTCGAGTTCTTCCAGCGTCAAGGTGCTGCCCACGGCCGCAAGGTCGATTGCCTGGCCTCCAGCCATGCCGGCGGTACCGCTCGCATCCGCCAGGATCTGGATCATCTTCAAACGCGCATCGCCCGTCACGCCCGCCGTGCGATCGCGCGAGAGCAACGAGAAGGCCAATACCTGCAGGGCATCGCCGGCGAGGATTGCGGTGGCCTCGTCGAAAGCGCGATGCGTCGTCGGCTGCCCGCGCCGCAGATCATCGTCGTCCATGGCGGGCAGATCGTCGTGAACCAGCGAATACGAATGAATGAGTTCCACGGCGGCGGCTGGCGCGTCCAAAATATTCGCGGGAAGTTGCAATGCCTCTCCGGTGCAGTACACCAGCAAGGGACGCAGCCGCTTGCCGCCGCCCAATACCGCGTAGCGCTGCGCGGCGTGCAATCGCTGCGGCACCAAATCGGCCGCCGGAAGCGCGGCGTCCAGGACCGCTTGCACGCGTGCTTGATAGCCACGCATTCGCGCTTCCATCGCGTCCGCATTCACGTCGCGCTCAGCCGTTGTCGGGTTCGTCGGGCATGAAATCTTCAACCGCCGGTTCGCCGGCCTTTTTCAACAGGATTTCAACTTTTTGTTCCGCTTCCTTCAAGGCGCTTTGGCAGGCGCGCGTCAACATGACGCCGCGCTCGAATGCCGCGAGCGATTCCTCCAACGGCAGATCGCCATGTTCCAAGCGCTCCACCAGTTCCTCCAGATCGCGCATCGCGGTCTCAAAGTCGGGTGTTTCCGGTTTTGTCGGTTTTGGGGTCGGCATAGCTGCAGAACGGTACACATGCGCTCCCGCGCGGTCAAACGCGGGCGGCCACTGTAGGAATTTGTCAAGTCGTGAGGCGCGTCACAACCCGGGGGTCGCGTGCCGCCGCGTTTTGGGTAACATTGCTGCTGGGAAGCTATATGCCAATGTCCATCAAATCAATGATCGTCTGTGGCTGCGTTGCCGCCGTGGCCGTGTCGACGGCTGCTTGCAGCCCGCGGCGCATTCCGCCGGTGACCGTTGCGGATCTCATGGAAGATCGGGTCGCGCTCGACGGTGTGCTCCTGAAGTGCAATAAGGATCCGGCGAAGGCGAGCCGGGACTCGGACTGCTTGAATGCGCGTATCGCGATCGAGCGCCTGGCGGCGAAAGTCGATCCGGCGGTGGAGGCAAAGCGCGTCGAGGACTTCGAGCGCAGCCGCGAGCAATTACGGCTGGCCGAGGACAAGAAGCGCCAGGAGCAGGAATCCAAGACCAAGGTGGACGCCTACCATTTGCCCGTCATTCCCGTCGAGCCGGCACCGCCGCCGAAGGACGCGCAGTCGCCAACCGTCAGTCAGACGAGTCCCTAGCAATTCTCCTGCCGGCTGCCGCCTATTCTGCGGCGCGGCGCCGCTTGGCCTTCAACAGAACATCCACGGGCTCGGGTCGATCGTCCCAGTAGTCGAGGCGCACTCGGTCATCCGGCAACTGGGTCACCGTGGCGGGTTCCGCGCTGAAGGTGCAGTACCAGCCCGTTGGCAGCACCACGGAGTTTCGCGGTCTTCCCAGGCTGCGGTCGAAAACCAGCTCATCGCCGTCCAACCTGTAGCTCACCGGCGCCGTATAGGTCTCGGCAATGCGCAGCCGCAACGTCTGTCCGGCTTGCAGGGCCGGAAAGGGAATCACCACGACCCTCGCTTTGGGCGGCGCCGCTTCGCCCACATTGATCTTGGATGCGGCCAGTTCGCTTCCGCTCATCTCCAGTGTCTGCAACGCTTCTCCGGTATCGAGAATGCTCGCCGAAGGGTGGCTGGCGATGCTGCCTTCGCGGACGATATTGGCGTAGCCGCTGATGCCGGGGCGCGTCTCGGTGTAATCGTGATATAGGCTGAACGCGTGTGTTTCGGGCTGCTGCAGGAAATAGACGATGTCGCGATCCTGATGCGCACGCTCGGAGAGCCGCTCCTGCTCGGTCTCGCCGCTGAACGGCGACTCCCAGCTGCGCGCGGCGGTGGCAGCTTTAGGCAGCGCGGCCGCTCCGGTCTGTGCGGTGCTTCTCGCGCGCAGAATCAACGGCGCCTCGCCGCTGCCGGCGTGCAGGAAGCTGACGGCGATGCGGCCGTCATTCTCGGTGCGGATCTGCGCGGGCACGGTCAATGCCGTCACTTCATATCCCGGCGGCAGCACGATTTTGTTGCGCTTCACGCCCAATGGCCGATCGAAGACGAGGGTGTTGCCCTCCAAATGGTAGCTTTTGGCGTCCTTGTAGGTCTTGACGATCACCACGCGCCCTTGGCCATGCGGCGGCACCGGCCGCGCCAGCGTGACCTTGATGTAATGGGTCTCCAAATCCGCATCGGGCATCAGCGGATCGGTGCGCGCCTGCGCGCCGCTGACCACTTCAAAATGCAGCGGCGTGCCGAGCATCGCGTCGGTGACGCTCTCGTCGCTCGCGGCACTGCCCTTGCGAATGGGATTGTAGAAAAATCTCGCCCCGGCAGTCGTCGCGGTCACTTCATAATAAATCTTGAAACTTGATGTCTCGGGGGCGAGCAGCTCGTAGCGCGTGTATTCATCCGTTTCGGTTTGCGCGACCGCGCTCGGAAAATACAATCCATCCTTGGTTGATGGTTGTGAGTGCGCCTGCTGGGCCGCGATCGCGCTCAGCCCGAATGCCAGGGTCGCCCAATACGGTGTTCGCATAAATAACCTCGTTTTTATCCGATCGGGATGCGTCGAAGCCGCGCGCTGCTGCGCCCCGGCAAAGATTTGCAAAGAAGTGGCCTGCGGCCGTCAATAGTTCCATCATTGGCGGCGCACTGGCGGACTATAAGCGCACAGCGACGTTGAGGGAATCCACCAATTACCTCCGGCCGCCGCTGCCGCTAATATGAGGCCCGGATACATATGCTCATTTGGAGAACGATAATGACTCGATACAAAATCGGCGCTTGCCTGGGTGTGGCGCTGGCACTGGCATTGCCTGCCTTCCTGATTGCCGCGCCCGCATCGAACCCGCCGGATCGAAAGCCGGACGGCGACTCGCAAAAATCCGACGGCGGCAAATTCGAGCCGTTCAAATCAGAGTCGGTGACCAGCACCGGAACCGTGACCATCGGCGGCCAAGCCATCGCCTATCAAGCCGTCGCCGGCACGCTCATCGTGCACCCGAAGGATTGGGACGACGTGCCGCGCGATCCCAAGGCGGATCGTCCAAATCAAGGCCCGGGCGAGGAGGGCGGGGAGGGCAAGAATCCGACGGCCGAAGCGTCGATGTTCTATGTCGCTTATTTCAAGAATGGCGCGCGCCGCGAGCGGCCCGTCACCTTCCTCTACAATGGCGGCCCGGGCTCCTCGACCGTGTGGCTGCACATGGGCGCCTTCGGTCCCAGGCGCGTCGTGACCGCAGACGACACGCACACGCCGGCGGCGCCGTACTCCGCTGGTCAACAATGCCTCGAGCCTGCTCGATGCGTCAGCGATCTGGTCTTCATCGATGCGCCCGGCACCGGATTCAGCCGCATCGCGGGCAAGGACAAGGAAAAGGCGTTCTACGGCGTCGACCAGGACGCCCATGCTTTCGCGCAGTTCATCTCGCAGTTCCTCTCCAAATACGGGCGCTGGAATTCGCCCAAATACCTGTTCGGCGAAAGCTACGGCACGCCGCGCTCGGCCGTGCTGGTGAATCAACATCTGGAAACGGAGCGCTCCATCGATTTCAACGGCGTGATCCTGCTGTCGCAGATCCTGAATTTCGATCTCAGCCCCGACCGTCCCGAGGGCAATCCCGGCATCGATCTGCCCTATCGAGATCGCGTTCTGCCGACCTATGCGGCGACCGCGTGGTATCACCACAAGCTTGCCGGGCGAGCAGAAGGACCTCGAGTCGCTGCTGGCGGAAGTCGAGCATTTCGCGATGGGCGATTATGCGCTGGCGCTGGCGGCGGGGTCCGACCTGAGCCCCGCCGATACGCAGGCGATCGCGCGAGAAGCTGCACCAGTACACCGGCCTGCCGGTCGCAGTATATCCTGAAAGCCAATCTGCGCATCGACGGCGGCGAATTCGGCAAGAACCTGCAGGAGACGCCGACCTCACCACCGGCCGCCTCGATACGCGGTTCTCCGGCCCGACATCGATCCGCTGAGCAAGCACGCGGAATACGATCCGCAATCCGCGGCGCTGAGCTCGGCCTATGTCTCGGCGTTCAACGAGTATGCGCGCAAGGAGCTTCGCTACGGCGAGGGCAAGATCTTCAAGCACAGCATATCGGCGTGCAGGAATTGGAACTTCGAGCACCAGCAGCCGGGTCAGATCAGCGCTTCGGCTCCTCGCGGCAGGGTTCCAATGTCATGCCCGATCTGGCCAATGCGATGAAATACAATCCGAATCTGAAGGTCATGCTGAATGCGGGCTATTTCGATCTGGCCACGCCCTTCTACGAGGGCTCTACGAGATGCAGCACCTGCCGATTCCGCGAAAGCCTGCAAGCGCAATATCGAGTTCAACTTCTACGACTCCGGCCACATGGTCTACGCCAATGAGGCGTCGCTGAAGCAGCTGCACGACAATGTCGCCGGCTTCATCCGCCGAACCAGCAATCAGGGCCATTGAGGATGCGGTGTCGCGCGACGCGCAAAACACTGCGCGACACCCTTGTGCCGGCGAGGCCTCTCGAGCGGTTACTGCGCGGGTTCGCCCTTGAGGTAAATGGCGAGCCAGCGGTGCACTTCTTCGTAGAAGTGACGGCTATCCTCGGGTTTGAGAATCCAATGCCATGCATCCGGCCAGACCAGCAGCCGGCTCGGGACCCGCATGCGTTGCAGTGCGCTCCAATTCTCGAGCGTATTGTTGATGGGTACCCGGAAGTCGCGCTCGCCGATGCTCAGCAGCATCGGTGTCTTCCAGTTTGCGGCATAGGCCAGAGGACTCTGATCGTGCCACACCGGGTTGCCACCCCACGGCGGTCCGCCATTGGTGAGTTCCCGGCCATAGATACTGTCGCTGGTCCCCCATTGGCTGGTGAGATCAACTTCGCCGGCGTGGCTCACGATGCATTTATAGCGCGTGCTGGTCGCTTCGATCCAGTTGGCCAAGTGTCCGCCGTAACTGGCGCCGGCGGCGCAGGCCCGAGACCCGTCGATGAACGGGAACCGCTTGATGGCTTCATCGACCGCCTGGTCGATTTCATCGCCCGGTGTTTTCAATGGATCGAGTTTGATGGCCTGCGCGAACTTCTCGCCGAAACTGGTCGAGCCGGTGTAATCGGTCATCAAGATGACGTAGCCGGGCGCCGCCAACAGGTGATAATTCCAGCGCAGACCGATCTGATCCGGATTGTTGCTGGCCGCTCCACCATGAATCAAAACCAGCAGGGGGTACTTTTTTGCTGCGTCGAAGGCCGGCGGCAGCACAATCATGTTGTGAATGTTGCGGCCCCTCGAGCTGGTGAAATAGAAATGCTGCGGAGGGCGCCAATCGATTGCCGCGGCTGCGGCGGTATTCACCTCGGTGAGATTGCTGTGCGCTTGCCGCTTCAGATCGATGCGCACGATTTCCGCCGGGCTGACCGAACTGCCGTAGGTGGCGATGAGAATGGGTTTCGCCGTCTTTTCCGGGATCTCGAGCGAGGTATAGCCGCCGGTGGCGGGTTCGATCGCCAAGACCGGCTTGCCGCCCTGCGCGGCAACCTGATAGAGATTTTCCTTGCCGGCGTCCGGGACCAGCAGGTAGACCTGCTTGCCGTCCGGGGTCAGCGCATAGCGCGCCGGTTCCCGGTCGAAGTCGCGCGCCACGAGCGCCGCTTCGCCGCCCGCCGGCCACGGAACTTGGTAGAGCCGCGGCAGATGATAAACCTCTGAATCCTGGATCTCGTACTTGAAGAACAGGGATTTGCCGTTGGGGCTGAAGCTCGCCTCGATGTATTGGCCGGAAGCGGGAGTCACGACGCGTGGTTCACCGCCGTCCGCGGCCATGCGATACAGGTGGTAACCGACGTGTGCGTACGCTGCATTCCAGCGTTCCGTGGTCGCAGCAAAGATCACCTCGCGTCCGTCGGGACTCCACAGCGGCGCCAGCGTCACTCCGGAGTCCGTTTCGGATCCCGCATATCCCGAGGTGCCCGCCAAGGCGGTTCCCGAAAGAATGTCCTTGGGCTGGGAACCCGGCTCCACGGCCTGCACCATCAGGGTGGGGTGGCGATCGTCCAGCCATTGATTCCAAAAGCGCACCGGAAAATGTTCATAGGTGCGCACGTTGTATTTGCGCGCTTTGCGTTCAGCCGCGATCGTTTTGTTGGCCTCATCGTCCAGCGCGTTGGGATAGACAAATGATTCGAACAGGATTGCCTTGCCGTCCGGCCGCCATTTCGGGTTCGAGGCGCCGGTGGAGATCGAGGTGAGCCGGCGTGCTTCTCCGCCCTCGGCCAGATTCAATATATAGACTTGCTCGGCATCGTCGGATTCGCGCTTGGTGGTGAAGGCGATGCTGCTGCTGTCCGGCGACCAGGCGAGGCCGCCCTCCGGGGCTTTTGTATGGGTGATGCGTCGCGGCTTTTTGAGGCCGTCGGCGGAAACCAACCACAGGTCGCTTACCGCCTTGTCGGCCTCGTAAGTAGGTTCCAATACCGAGTACACGACCCATTTGCCGTCGGGACTGACGGCCGGTGTGCCGACGCGCTTCATCATCCACAGCGACTCGTGGGTGATGGGCTGGCGGCCCAAGGGGGCGTCAGCCCGCGGCGCGGATGGCGCCAATGCGAAAGCCATCATGGCGACGGCGCAGAATCCAACCGGTGGGTTCATCGGGTGTTGCTCGTTATGCTGGCACGCGCGCCAGTATACGGCGCTGCGGAAACAATTTTTCGGCGGCGCCAATTCTCATTCCGCGTGCGCAATCATCAGTACATTGGCGAAATGCGTGCCCTGGCTCATCGGCGTCGCCTGCGCGTCGAAGCCGCACTCGCGCAGGAGCTGGCGCCACTGGTCCGCGCTGCGGCAATGCATGGCCACGGTTGCATGCCCGCGCAACAGCATGACCAGCTTGTCGACCCATTGACTGTAGCGAAAGCGCAGGCCGCCATCTGCATCGCCAATGCGCAACAGCAGCAGGCCGCGCGCGGGCAATGCGGCGCGCACGCGCTTCAGCACCTGAAGCTGCTCTTCCCGGCCGATGTAGTGCAGGACATCGAGGATGACCACGGCATCCGTGGTCCCGAATTCAGCGCTGCGGATATCGCCCTGCGATATATCGCATCGGGGACCGAGCGCGGCGCGCGCCCGCCGCACATCGCGATTCATCAGTTCGATGCCGCGTGTCGAGCGCGGCCTTGGCGCCGGCGGCCAGCCGGGCGGCCAGGCGCCGTTCTCGTAACAGAACGAGGCCGCCTCGAGCCAGGCGGCCAGCAGTCCTTGACCGCATCCCAGGTCCAGAATGCGGCCGCGTCCGAGCAGCAATCCGCGTTCCAGCAGGGCGCGGAACACTGGATCGCCGCGCAGCCTGCCGCGCGCAAACTGGTACGCGAATGCTCCGGCGCTGCGGTATGGCTCGCTGGCCCGATCGATCAGCGCTGTATGTTGCGTACCGGCTCCTCGCGACCGCTTCGGTCATCAGCCCTTCAGCCAACCGCGATCTTACTACGTCACGCCAATGGCAGATGATGCGGGCGCACCAGCATGTGCCAGTCCTGGTGCTCTTCCAGAATCAGTTCGATGGCTTCCGTGATCGAGTTTTTGATCGCCTCGGCTTCAGGCGCGGGTCCCTGCGGCGCCAAGGCTGCGCGGATCGATCCAATGGCGCGCTGCAATTCTCCCCACAAGCGCTCCGAGGTTGAGCCCAGCCGGTAGGCCTCGGATTGGGCGAGCGCGCCATGCAACGAGGCGCCGAGCGCGGGGAAAAAAGTCGTCAGCAGCGAAAGCCAGACGGTGTGCACGGCAAGGTGCAGCAGCGCACCGAACGCGGTCAACCCAAACAAACCGATGTTCAGGGAATGGACCCGATGCAGCAGGGCGTGCTGCTTGATGGCGACCCGATGGTGATAGTGCGCCTGCGCCTCGAGAATGCCGGTGGTCCATTGCGCGTATTTCTCGACGAACTTGGGATCGGACCAGGCGGCATCGAGCAGCGTCCGCGCCAAAGACTCGTTTTTTGAGCAAATCGCTTCCAGTTCATCGCCGCTGCGCAAGTGATTGCCGGGATCGAAGACCCGCATGTACCAATTTGCCGAGGGCTCGGGTTGCGAGAAATCGATGAGAGGCGCGACCAGCGGAAGATACCAGATCAATTCCGCGGCGGTGCGGGCGCGCAGCCACTGTCCCTGCCAGTCACGCCGATGCCCGACCCAGTAGATGGCGCTCACCGTGCCGATGACCACGACCTCGGCGAGGGCCCAGAGCCCCAGCAGGGGGTGCGACAAATGACGCCGATCGTCCCACCCGAGCGCGAGCGGCAGCACGGCGAACAGCACGGCGACCGCGCTCAGCAAATAAATTGCCCAGAAACCGCTGCGATAGCGATGGCCATAGTGCACGGCGCGGGCATCGAACATCAGATGGGCGGGAGCCAAGGCCTCGATCAGCGGCAGTAATCGCTCCGGAGGGCTAGCCGCAGCCGGCGGCGGCGGAATTTGCAATCGGGCGCCGACCAAGAGCACCCGCTGAATTGTCTGATGCAGCGCCATGGACTTATGGGTTCAAGATCTCGTAAGTGCTGGCAAAAATGTCATGAGCGACGATGCCGAGACTGCCGTCTCCATAGTCCACCAGCCAATCGCCGGGATGGCCCGAGAGCGTGGAGATTTCATCGGCAAGCTGCACATCGAAGTGCTGCTGCATTTGCAGCGCCAGGATGTGATAGGGAAGGCTCATATAGTGACCGGATGAGCCCGCCACGGTCGGAGGAATCGGCCGATACTTGTGCGAGAACTTGCCGTGCGACACCCGCCAATGGTGCCCGCCGTTGCCGGTCAATATCGCATCGCCGGGATGCGCGTGCACCACCCCTTCCGGCGTGCGCACGATGCAGGCGACGTCGGTGAAGCGAACTTCCACCGTGCGTTCCAGTTTTCTTGCCTCGACGTGCTTGGGATTGCCAGAAACCTCGGCTGAATACCCGCTCTTCCCGCTGCAGCGAAATATCAACTCATCGCATCCTTTGTTATTCTGCTCATCGCCGGAATCATACCAACAAGCAACCGGCGGTATTCAGCGAATCGAGAGATTCACGCCGCACGAGGGGTCCGCGGCGCGCCGGCGCCACGGAAGGGCCGGTCGAACCCTATTTTTTCTGTTCTTCCAGCGGATAGGTGCGTGCCGGCTCGGCGCTCGGCGCAGCCCCCGGCGGCTGCCCCGCGGTGGCGGGAACATCGGCCTGCGGCGCGGGCGAAGTGCGGATGGCGGTGCCGGTGGCCTGTGCCAGCCGTTCGAGGAAGCGTTGCGCGGCGGCAGGCGGCGCCGGCGCCTGTCCGGAAAAGATCTCCGAGGCGGTGACGCCGCTCTTGTGATAGAAGGACGCATTCGCCGAGCGGTCGATCGAGATCACGCTGCCGTCGAGCGCGACTCCGCCGAATAGTCCGCGCGTGCGTGCATAGGAATAGATTTCCGCATTGAAGTTCATGTCCGTGGCCGCCGATCCTTGCCGCCCTACCGGTCCGGTGGCGACTGAAGCGTCCGCACCCAACGTCAATTTGCCGCCGGCGATGCCCTCGATCCCGGTCCTCGTGGTGAACACCAAGATGATGTCCGATGATTGCGCGCCGGCCTGAAAACCCCAGCTGCCGCCGGTCAGAGAAATCAATACCGGATTGCTCCACGGAGCAGTCAACTTTTCGCGCACCGACAGCACGCCGTTGCCGTGACGGCCGCCGAAAATGAATGCGACTTTGGTGACATCCGGAATCACCGCGATGCCGTAGGCATGCGCGAGCAGGGTGTCCGGCAGCCGCACGTCGGGCATCGCTCTGATTTCTTCAAGGACCTCGGTGGCGGTGAGCAAACGTCCTTCTTCGCGCGCACCGGCGTGTGCAACATTTACAAAAGCGGCCGCGAAAATTGCCGCCACTAACGCCACGCCGGGGTGTTTTCTGTTTGGCATCGGGAAACCCTCCAATATTGCGGCTAGTTTACCGCAAGACCGAGGCGGCAGGCGGCTTCAGTTCGGCGAGGGCGCGCAGTGCCTCGGCTTCCCGATGATGGGCACGATAGTATTCGGCGAGACGCTGCGTCGCGAGCACGGCTTCCGGATGCAGCGGTCCAACCGTTTTCAGCAATTTCGATCGTGCTGCCACCAGCATCGGTTCCCCTTCGGCCGCGTCATTCTTCGCAATCAGCAGCCAGCCGAGGCTCGCTTCGGTTCGCGCGGCGCGCCAATCTCCAGGTCCTGCCGACCCCAGATCGATATCCAGAGCCGCGCGCAGTTCGGTTTCCGCATCCGCGAGTCGTCCGCGGCGCAAGAGCGCCTCGCCCAGCAGAAATCGCGTGGCGGCCACGTACAAATGCCGAGGCGGCAGCGATTTCTCGTAAATCTTCAGCACTTGGCGCGCCGTTTCCTCGGCCGCCTCCAGGTTGCCGGCATCCAGATACAGCTTCGCGACCGCATCCATGAAGTAGCCGACCATGAAATGCTCGGGGCCCAAGCGCTCGGAAATTATTCTCACGGCGTCCTGGGTTATTTTCATGGCACGCGCCGGGTCGCCCTCGCGCTCGTAAACCGTGCCGAGATTCGCCTCGATCGAGGCGACGCGCTGATTGTCGAGACCAAAATCTCCGCGCTCGATCTGCAAGGCCTCATTCAGCATTTGTTCCGCCTCGGCGTACTTCGCCTGCTGAGTCAGCAGGTAGCCCAAATTTGCCATCGCCGCCGCATAGTCGGGATGATTGCGGCCGACCGTCGCGCCCAGCAAATTCATCGAGTCGCGCAGCAACTGCTCGGCGTTCACATAGTTGCCGGACCATTGCGCGGCCCCCGACAGAGCGCCCAGCGTCGATGCGATCCCTAGGCGTTGATCGCCGGGCGCACTGCGATATAGCGCGAGCGCCTCGCCGAACAAGGTCTTGGCGAGATCGGGATCGCTCTTGGCATTGAGCGAGAAGTATCCGTATTGATACAAGATGTCGGCCGTTTCGACCGAAGGCGGCGCGTTGCCGCTTCTGGAGAGCGCCACGGCCTCTTTGATATTCGCCTCGGCGCCGGCCAGACGGCCGGCATCGGTCTGGGCCTGGGACAAATTGGCGAGCGCCGCGGCCAGCTTGCCATTGTCGACCGGTCGGGCGTCGCGCCGGATCGCCACCGCCTGTTCGAACAGCGGGATGGCGCGATCGTTCAAGCCTTGTCTGCGGTAGGCGAGACCGATGCTTTCGAGCAGCTGGGCGCGCACCTCGGGCTGCAGAGTCAGGTTGCCCTTGATTTTCTCGGCGCCCTGGTCCAGCAAATCCTTGGCGGTCGGTTCCTTGCCTTGGGCGTTGAACGGGTCCGCCTGCGAAAACACATCGACCATGAAGGCGGACACCTGCTGCGCGCGGTCGCGCTCGAGGGCGGTGGCGTCGCGCGCGAGCAAAATCCGATGGTTCTCCCACAGCGTCACGCCGGCGATCAGAGCCAGGCCGACGAAGGCCGCGGCCGCGGCGACGGTGGCCAGCAGATTCCGGCGCAGAAACTTGGCGGTGTTGTAGCGCCAGTCGCCATGGCGCGCGCGCACCGGCTGGCCGAGCATATGCCGGCGCAGATCGTCCGCGAGCGCTTCGACCGAAGAATAGCGGCGGTCCGGCTCTTTGCGCATGGCCATGCCCACGATGGCATCCAGATCGCCGCTCAGTCGCGCGCGCAGGCGTTGCGGAGAGAGGCCGCGCCGATCGGAAATGCGGCTGCGGTCGGCGTCGGTTTCGCCCTTGAGTTTGGCAACCACCACCTGGCTCGGACGGGCCGGATCGTCCATGCAGATGGCGCGTTCCAGCTGCAGCTGGCTGTAGCTCAGGAGCCGATAGGGCGAGCGGCCCGTCAGCAATTGGTACAACAGCACCCCGAGCGCATAAATGTCGGTCGCCGTGGTGATGGGTCGCCCCAGAACCTGTTCCGGCGCGGCGTTTTCGGCGTGAGAATCCGCTCCTGCAGACGCGTGACGGGCAGGGTATGCGAGAGATTTTCCGGCGCCAGCAATTTCGCGATGCCGAAGTCGAGCAGCTTCGGATTTCCTTCGTCGGTGACGAAGATGTTCGATGCCTTGATGTCGCGATGAACCACCAGGTTGCGATGCGCGTAATGAACCGCGGCGCAGACCGAAATGAACAGTTCGAGGCGCTCGCGGACGAACAGCGTGCGTCGGTCGCAGTAGCTGTCGATGGATTCGCCGTCGACATACTCCATGATGAGGTACGGGGTGCCGTCCTCGAGGTCGCCGCTGTCGATGAGGCGTGCGATCGAGCCGTGGTCGAGCGTCGCGAGGATGTGGCGCTCGCTGTGCAGGCGGCTGCGCAGCCGCGGATGCACCGTGGCGTGCTGCAGCACCTTGATCGCGACCACTTGATGATATTGCGAATCGTCGCGCTCGCCGCGGTACACGACGCTCATGCCCCCGTGGCCGAGGATCGAAACGACGCGATACGCGCCGACGCGCGTGCCGAGCAGCCGGTCGCGATGGTCCTCCAGCAGCGATTCGGCCGCCGCGCCGACGGCGTGCAGCAGCGGATCGTCTTCGTTGCCGTCCCGCTCCAACAGCGATTGCACCGAGGAGCGCAGGTCGGAATCGTCCCCGCAGCAGCGGTCCAAACGCGCGATTCGCTCGGGGCCGTCGATGTCCGCCACCTGGTCGAACACCGATTTGATTTGGTGCCAGCGGGCGCGCGGAATCATGGCACTCAGGCGCCGATTTCGTTGAGCAGCCAGGCTTTGGCCAGCCGAATGTCGCGATGCACGGTGGCCGGGGAAGCGCCTACGGCGGCGGCGATTTCGTCGTAAGTCATTCCGCCGAAGTAATGAAGTTCGATGACCTGAGCGAGGCGCGGCTCGAGCTGCAGCAATCCTTCCAAGGCATCGTCCAGCGCCACCACGTCGATGTCGACCGGCAAGGAGTAGTCGGCGAGATCGACCCCGGTGTGATCGCGTACGCCGCCGTCGCGCTTGACGCGCGAGCGCGACTTGGCATGATCCACCAGCACGCGCCGCATGAGACGCGAGGCGAGCGCGAAAAAATGTTGGCGATCCTGCAGATCGACATTTGCCTGTACCAGGCGTAAAAAAGCTTCGTGCACGACGGCCGTCGCCTGCAGGGTATGACTGCCCCGCTCGGTACGCATGTAGCCGCGCGCCAGCCGGCGCAATTCGTCGTACACCAGCGGGGTCAAGCGCTCCAACGCCTGAGGATGGCCGGTGCGCCATTCGGTCAGCAGCTGCGTGAAATTGGCGGGGACTTCCATCGTCATTTATCCATACCCCATGGACGATTGGGGCTTCCCAACCCGACTCAGGCTTTCCCCTAAGCATACATTGCAATGCAGCGTGAGGGGAATTGCGAGGTTATGTCGCTTACCCAGATAGGCCACGCGTGCCATTTGGTCGCGGTCCTTTACCAACATTACACCGGAGCAATCACTATGAAGGTCAGTCTAGCCGCTTTGAACACCGCTTGCGCAGTCGCCGGTTCCACTTTTGTCTGTTTTGATATTCCGCCGCTCGTACCGCCGCACGCGCCCGCGACTCTGGCCTGAACGGATCCTTGAGACATGCATCGTAGAAGAATTACGGTGGCCGTCGCGGCGGTGTTTGCGATCGGCGCCGCGTTCGCGGCGCAACCCACCTCGCTGCGGGCGGACTGGGGCCAAGGAGTAGTTGGACGGTCGCCGTGGATACCGGGCTCGGCCAGCCCGATGTCCGCACATGAGCCGTACGAGTCGCTGCTAGCACCGCCACGATAGGTCTGCCGCGGGCTCACGGGGCGGGGTTCTTCGGAACCTCGCCCCGGCGGCGCGTGCGCTAAACTTGGGTGCATCCATCCATCGGAGCACCCGTGCCTGAAATCATCGTCATCGCGCATCGCGGCGCCAGCGGCGAACGGCCGGAACACACGCTGGAGTCCTACCGCCTGGCGATCGAGGAGGGCGCGGACTACATCGAACCGGACCTGGTCATGACGCGCGACGGGGTGCTGATCGCACGCCATGAGAATGAGATCGGCGGCACCACCGATGTCGCGCAGCATCCGGAATTCGCCGCCCGCCGCCGCACGCAGATGATCGACGGCGAATCCTTTACCGGCTGGTTCACCGAGGATTTCACGCTATCGGAGATCAAGACGCTGCGCGCCCGCGAGCGTCTCGCGGAATTGCGGCCGCAGAACTGCCGCTTCGACGGGCATTTCGCGGTGCCCACCTTCGATGAAATCATGCAGCTGGCGGCGTCTGTGAATCGGCATCCGGGCCGCAACCGACCCATCGGCGTATATCCCGAGACCAAGCATCCCGCGCATTTCGCCGCGCTCGGCCTGCCGCAGGAATTGTCGCTTCTCGAGACCTTGAGGCGTCATCGGTACGCCGCGCCCGGCTCGCCCGTCTTCATCCAGTCGTTCGATCCCGGCAACCTGCGGCAACTGCGCCGCATGACGCAGCTGCCGCTGGTGCAATTGCTCGAGCATGAAATCGGCGATCTTGGCGCGATCGCAAAGTATGCCGATGTCATCGGCATCGCCAAGGCGCTGGCCGGGCCGGCGGCGATACAGGCGGCGCACGCCGCCAACCTGGGCGTGCACGTGTGGACTTTTCGCGCGGAGAACGAGTTTTTGCCGCGGGAATTGCAGGTCGGCAGCGGGCCGGCCGCCCATGGCAATCTCGAGGCTGAGATTCGGCGTTACCTGGAACGGGGAATCGACGGGTTTTTCGTGGATTTTCCCGCGGTCGGGGTGCGCGTGCGAGATGCCTATATTTCAGCGGTCCAGCCGCTGCACCAGCCGGCCGCGGAGACGAGCTTGCCGGGAAACAAGTTGCACGGCCGGTAGGCGCCGCTCGCGCCCTGCAGCAGCAGGCAGTTGTCGCAACGCGAACCCTTGACGTACGTGGGATATTTCTTCGCGTCGACCTGCGCGGCGTTCTCGACGTAGCCGAGAGCGACGGCGGCCGGATCTTTGACATCCAAGTGCGGCAAGTCCGCGGCGCGCGCCATGCCGCCACGGAGAATTACCGCCGCGCCGGCCGCGCCGGCCAGGCTCTTTAGCAGCGATCTGCGCTCGACTGGGTCTGGCCCGGGCTTGCTGCGGCTCATGCCTGCCTACCTGCTATGCTGATGCTTTTTGGAAATCCGCGTGCCCAGCATACCTTTAATGCTCAAAGTTGCGCGAGTCGGGTTTTTTGCCGCGCTGCTGTTCACCTTCTACAGCGCCGTGGTGCCGCCCGCGCATGCCCTGGAATTGACGCCCTGGGACAAGGCCACGCATTTCATCGCCTTCTACGTCCTCACCGGTCTTGCGGTCGCGGCCTTTCCGCGCTGGAATCTGGCGCTGCTCGCCGCGCTGCTGTCCGGGTTCGGCGCGCTCATCGAAATTGTGCAGGGTCTGCCATTCGTGCATCGCGATCGGGATTTTTGGGACTGGGTCGCTGATACCGCCGCAATCGCCTTTGCGCTCGCGCCGATGCTGCTTTATTGGTGGCGCGAGCGGTTCGCGGCAGCTCAGAAATAGATCGAGACGAAAAGCTGGAATACGTTGGCGTTGAAATTGTACAGGGGCTCGCTGCCCGGGCTGTACTGCGGAAGTCCGTAATATTTGATGTTGCGAAAGTCCATGTAATTGAAGCGAATCCGGCTGGCATCGAATGTCACCGTGCCGCGCTTGAACATCTTCCAGCCGTCCGGCAAAAACGCATAGGTGACTTTGCCGCCGATGGTTAAATTGTCCAGCGCGGCGAGATTCTGATCGCGCGCGGTAAAATTCTGCGAGTCGGCAAAGGGAAATAAGTCGCTGTAGAAACTCGCCGCGGACTGTTTGTAGTAGCGTGCCCGTCCCTCGAATATCCAGCGATTGCGGATGGGATGGGTGTAGTCGAGTTCGTAGGTGTTGCCGACCACACCCCAGGTATCGCGTGTAGTAGCGATACGAGGCCGTGATCGCGGCACGGTACGGCAGATAGTATTTCCCCTGCAGCTGCACCGCGGTGCTGGTGTGCGTATCGGGGTAGACCTGGTTGCCCAGTGAGTATCCCTTGGGGTTGCGTCCACGGGGACCAGGTAACGAATCGAACGATACGGATTCGACAAATAGCCCGCGTCAGTGATGACCTGAAGGTTCACCCCGGCAATAAAATTCTTGGTGAGGATTTGCGAGAGGCCGCCGCTGTACGCGCGAGCTCAGGGCATGGCCCAGCCAGGCCACGTTCGGATCGTTGGCGGTGCCGTTGTTCTCGCCCACGGTGTTGTGCGTTTCGGCGAAACCCAGCGTCACGGTGGTCAGGTCGCCGAACATGTCCTGACTCAGGCCGAAACTCGCGGTTTCCGATATGTAGTCGCGCTCCACGCTCGAGGTATACGAGGCGGTATAGGTGGTTTTGTCGCGCAAATATTCGATCGTGCCGCTCTTTTGCTTGCGCTCATCCTTGATGTCGCTCGCCTGGCTCAAGACGTCGATCGATGCGCCGCTGACCTTGTCGATGAAATAGTTGGCTTCGACCGCAAAATTCTCCGTGATCTTCTTGCGCACGCAGCGCCGACTAGCCGGTGATGTCCATGCCGCCACCGCTGTATTTGCTGTAGAACACATCGGCGCGATTATCCGGCAGCACGTCCGCGCTCGTGCTGCGAACCAGCAGCAGAGCGGCAAACACCGCTGCACGAGCCAAGATGTGTCTATCGCATCATGCGTATGCGTCAATTGCAGCCGCAGCCGCCGCCGGCGCCGCCGGTGGCGCCGCGCGATCCTTCGCGGGATTCGCGAATGTGATCGAGGTATGCGCTCGAAATGGCGTCGCGGTCCCAGGCCATGATGGGGTCGGCCAAGCGGTCGCGCTCGTACGGTTTCACCCAGGGCTGGATGCCGCAGCGGCGCTCGAGCAGCAGCACGGCGCCGCAACATCGATCCCGAAAGCAGCAGGTGACGGCAACCCATGGCTCACTCCCGAATGAGCTGACGGATGCGGTCCTGGTATTCGTTCTCGTCGCCCGGCTTGTAGCCGCGGTGGATGTAGCGAATCTCGCCCTTGCGGTCGATGATGACCGAACTCGGCATTTCATCGACGTGATAAGCCTTGCTCACCTGGTTGGCCGGGTCCAGCAGCACGGGGAAACTCACCGGTTTGCGCTCCAGCAGCTGTTTGACCGGCGGCGCTTCCTTGTCCACGTTGACGCCGATCAGGGTGAATCCCGCAGGCTTGTACTTCTTGTACATCTGATCGAGCAGCGGCATTTCCTGTTGACAGGGTCCGCACCAGGTCGCCCAGAAATTCACCATCACGACCTGGCCCTTGTAATGCGCTCAGGCCGCTCGGCTGGCCGGCAAGGGCGGTGAGCGTAAACGCGGGCGCGGGACCGCAGGCATCGCCGCTGCCGCAAAGGCGGTAGAGGCGATGACAATCGCCGCCATCGCACAGCGTCTCAATGAACTCTTGGTACTCAACATGGATTTCCTGACTCCTCAATCGGCCGACTAGAAAACGTGGTAAGCCCGATGGTGCCTTCGATGTTGTGCGACGTTCTTGGTGACGTCCCGACAAGCTGGTCTCGAACACGTGGTCTCGCACATCCACGTGCAGCGCCAGCCAATCGGTGATCAGAAGCCGCGTACCCACTCCAAAATTCAGCGCGAACTGGTCCTTGTCGGCAAACTTCACGTCGCCCATGCCGACCGTCACATACAGCGCCGAATTGAACGCGCGTCCCGCGGCCGAGAAACATCTCGCCGGGAAGCATGTTGTAGCCCACGTCCAAGTCGTAGTACGTGAAGTGTCTCCCAGAGTCGCTGACAACCGTGATATCCGGAAAGACATCCTCGAGACTGCTCGTCCCGCCTTGGACCGCGCCAAGAATCCTTCCAGGAAAATGTCCTCGGACACGTGGTATGCGGCGCGCACGCCATAGAGCGGATTGGTGCCGAAATCTTCGATGCTGAGTGCGCCGTAATAGGCGCCCAATTCGAAGTCTTTCGCCTTGATATGCGGAGTCTTGACGACGCGGCGCGTGACCTGGGGCTCGACGATGGTCGGCTCGCCCTGGGGTTCTTCGGCCACGACTTCGGGCGGCGCCTTGTCGACCCCGGTGGAACCAGCCGCAGCCGGACAGCAGCACGGCGGCTAGAAGAATACAGCTAAGCCGAATTTCCATTCTTCTAAATCCTCATACACATTCAGGTCGTTGAAGACGACGTAATGGCGCCAGTCGACGCGCCACATGAATCGCCGGGTGATGAATCCACGCGCACCCAAGGAAACGTAAGCCATTTCGTTGCTCTTTTGCAGCGGAGCGGGTGGCACTTTGTCCTGGATATACTGATAAGCAGTGCCGATTCCGGCAGTCGGCGAAAACCACTTCCATTCCGGGATGAAGGTATGCCGCAGCCCGATCGAGGCTATATAGCGGTTGTCGAGGGTGCCGAAGGCCTGCTGGACCGCCAGCTCGACGTCGAGGCTGGTCGTGAGCGAGAAATCTCCGTAGGTGGTGACGAGATTTTCGCGGTTATAGACGCCGTAGCCGGCGCCGAGCTCAAAGCGGTGCGAGGCGAACTGGGGTATGGCGGTATCGGCGCCGGCTCGCCGGACTCGAGCAGCGTGCGCGCGAGATCCGCGCGCCGCACCCATCCTTCATTGCCGTGCGGTGCCCGCACCTTGAACCAGTCGGTGCGGCTGTAGAGCACGGTGAGCACTTCGTCGCGGCTCGACCACATAAACGACCGGAAATCCCCTGCCCGGGGCCCGAATGCATCTCCAGGAACGGGTCCGTAACGACCAGTACCAGATTCTTTGCCGCCGCATTTGCCAACCCGAGATGTAACGCCTGCACCAACAGCACCAGCGCGAGCAGACGACGCATCAGGTCAGTTCGCTACGGGCGCAACAAACGGATCGTTGTAGAACTGGCGCGCCGATATCCAACCATTCGGCGATCAATCGCAACTCCGCGGGAGACAAATAACCAGTGTGATCGAGTACCGGGTCATGAAAACTCCCGTCAAACATCCTAAAGAACGCCGTCGAAGCCGCTGCGCTGCCGGCAGTCATCGGGGGCGCCAATGAGACCGGCACCATGATGGTCGTCGGCTGGCCGGTCACCGGGTCCGGAGGTCCGGGCGCCGGAACCAACAAGTCCTGCAGCACGCCCATATTAAGCGTCTGTGCATTATGTGCAAACAGAAGTTGCTCGTACGAGGTCACAACCGTGGTGTCGACGTTCGACGCGGAGCCGGTCAGATCGAGCTGACCCTGGGGCACTTGCACCATCGCCATGGCGTTCACCGGGTCGTGGCAAACCGAACAGGTGGTCGAAGTCATCGCAACGCCGTTGACCGTATTGGTACGGCTCGCCAGGCTCCATACCGACTGCATGAACAGCTGCTTCACCGGATCGTCATCGTAGTGGATGGTGATACGGCATTGCGCGCTCCACGGCACGCAATTCGCGTTGATCGGCGGCGATTCATTGAGGCCCGCGGCGCCCCCGTAGGTGTACGAGAACGGCGTATCGGGTTGCGGCGGCGTGGTGCCGACCGTCCAGATGCCGTCGTAGATCACGTCCGTGTTCAAGATCTGCGAGCACGGCGTGGCCGCGCCGCTCGGGGTCTTGCCATTTGCCGTGCAGGTGCTGAGCGCGAGGGTCTCCGCCATCGTCGCGCCGGCGTTGGTGAGGGCAATGGCCGGATTGGTATTCGGGAACGGCGAGCCGGTGGTCGGCGCGCCCGGATTGACCGGGTTCGTCGAGCCGGCGCGGCCGTGCGAGTGTCATGTTGACGGTTGTGTGACAACCATTGCATTTCTTGGTTTCTCCCGGCAGCAGCTGCAGCCAGCTGCTGTGCTGGGCGGTGACGCGCTTGGCGTTCACATCGACGATGTCGATGGTGAAGGGCACGTTTGCGGGCACCTGAACCTCGACCGAGCCGTCCGGTTGGATGGGCGCGTAGCCGAGGATTTCGCGCATCCCCATGCCGGCGGGTCCGAATGCCGATTGATTGATCTTGCGCACTGTTTTGCCGGGTATTTCCACGGCTTTTTCGATCCTGATGAACCGGTAGGGGCGGGTGTAAAAGGTCGGATTGGCGGGGTTGGACACCCCTGCTATGTTCGGCGTCGCGGTATCGATGCCATCGACGTCGTACACGCTGCTGATGTCGAGCAGGCCGACCCCTGCGGTGGCCATGGTCTCGGCCTGGCCGGGCAACGGAGCAGCATCGACCAGGATCGTCGGCGCCGGTTTTCTCGGCTGCAGGATGATCGGTTCGATCACCATCGTGCCGACATCGGCGCTCAACAAGGGGCCCAGGGTGCCCGCATCCATGTTATAGACCCACAGCGTGTACTGCGGCGGCGCCAGCGTCACGTTGGCGCCGGCAGTGTTCGCCGCCGTGCACAGGTTGGTGGCGTTGGGCGTCACCGTGGTGTCGAGCACCAAGCACGGGGACCAGCTCACCAGCATGCGATTGGTGCCGTCATACAATGGATACACGGAAGCAAATCGGCCCCCCAACGGAAGGCATTTTGCGTCCGTGGTCACGCCCAGGTTCGTGGCGCTGGTCTGCGCCGTGCCCGCGGCGCCGCCCGGCGTTGCCGGCTGATGGATCTCAACGAAACCTTGGGCATTGATTTCGACGATGTCGCCGCCCAACTGCGTGCCCAAGAACGGGCGCGCGATGGCCACCAGGTTGCCGTCGGCGCGCTGCGCGCGCATTCAGGAACTGAATCACGTTGTTGTTGGTCCCGGCGATGTTCGCGCCGGTGGCGTGACTGTTGGCGCCATAGTAGAGCTCCACTCCGGTGCCGTCGGGGTTGCCGTGAGTACAGGCTGATCTGGCCGCCGTTGACCGATTCCCAACGCGAGAAGATGACCTGACCGTTGCTCGAGACCGACGGCGAAAAATCGTGATTGGTGTTGAAACTGATCTGATGCATGTTGGTGCCGTCGCCGTTCATGACATGCAGCAGGAATATGGACTGGGTGCGGTCGTCGGTTTGCGCCGCGTACTGCGGACGGCCTTCGTCGAGCAGGATGGATTGGGTCGCGAGCTGGCGGGTGGAAGCGAAAATGATCCTGCCGTCCGGCAGATAATGCGCGCCCACGTCGTGCCCGGCGGTGATGCTGTCGTTGGTCAGCTGCGTCACGGTCTTGGCGTGCCGGCGTTGTACGGATAGATGTTCCAGTTCGGCTGCGTGACGTCGGTATTCGGCTTTTTGCGGATTCAGGGGCAAACGCAAGGAGAACACGATGGTGGTCCCGTCGGGCGACACATCGAGATCGCGCACAGCACCCATGCCTTTGGTGATCGACCCGGTGACGTTGACCTCGGCGCCGCCGGCGCTCGCCTGATTGCGGATGTACAGATCGCTGCCCGTGATGGAGGTGATGAGATCGCGGGCGTCGATGTCCGTTGGGTGATGACGGGTGCGGGCGCTTGATGTACGCCAGGGGGAAATTGGTGACCCCGGGCGTGAGCGTCTGTCCGCCGGCGACGCCCGGCGCATGACCGCTCGAGGCGCTGGTGCATCCGAGCACGGCGAACAGAGGCAGCGCAATCGCCGCGAGCTTCAGCAAACCGTGACGGTGTTCACGCAGTGTGAAAGTGTTCATATCTGGCTACCTATGCTCGTAGTGTCGGTTCAGCGATTCACCGGCATGCGTGTCTTCGGCGTCATTGAACTTAATCGGTCGCATGCGCACATCTTCGTTCGATGTTCATACGCATATCTGTTAACGCACTCACAGAAGAACTTCTCCATATCCGTTTCTCTGTGCACGCCGCGCCAGACCGTGCGGGAATCGAGGTCAGGATATAGGTCGGATATTGACCCTCGGTACTGTCGCGAAACGCCGACGTCGTTCGGATGAGACATTACTTGGAGCCAAGTCGGCTGCGTATATTCGCCACCAAGTCGAACCCACAACTCACGCGAGTGGATGTGCATATGAAGAACGGGATGGAGAAACCAATGACGCAGAGTGCACGCCGTACATCAGCGACGCCAAATCTTGTTGCGCGCGCGGTACGCGCCAGCATCTGTGCCGGCGCGCATGGCGCTGGCCGGAGGAAACGCGCTTGGCGCAAAGCCCCAACGCGGACCAGGCGACGCGCATGTACAACCGCATCGCGGGCATACCGCCCACCGCCGCCGAGCTGGCGCAGATGACGGCGACCGATCCGGTGAGCGCGGCGCTCATCGCCACCAACGATCCGGCGTTCTACAACAACACCATCCGCAACATGGCGGCGCCCTGGACCAATCGCAATCAGTCGGTATTCGTGCCGCTGAACGATTACACGGCGACCGTTGATCGGCATGGTGCGCGACAACGTGCCCTTCAACACCTTGCTGAGCGCGGACCTGGTCTATGTCGGCGACGGCAAGTCCGGCGAGCCGGCTTACTCGGCCTCGAACAACGACGATGTACGATGACCCTCGATGCCAACAACGCCGACCTGAGCGTGCATCTGGTCGCGGACCACCCAGTCCTCCCTCGACCGGCATTCCCGCGGCGGCAACCGCCGGCGTGATGACCACGCGCGGCGCGGCGAGCGCCTTCTTCGTGAACGGCACCAACCGCGCGATGTTCCGCTTCACCATGATGAATCATCTCTGCAACGACCTGCAGACGGTGATGGACATCACCCGTCCGCCGGATCGCATCCGCCAGGACGTCACGCGCAGCCCCGGCGGCGTCAGCACCTTGTTCCTGACCAATTGCATCGGCTGCCACAGCGGCATGGACCCGATGGCGCAGGCGTTTGCTTACTACAATTTCAGCGCCACGCGATCGCGACCATGACCGACACGATCGGTCAGATCGTCTACACCGCCGGGTCAGGTGCAGCCGAAGTACCACATCAACAACACCAACTTCCCGCAAGGCTTCAACACCACGGACGACGCTGGGAGAACCGCTGGCGCGCGGGACCGAACTACATCCTGGGATGGAGCGGGTCACTGCCGGGCAGCGGCAACGGCGCCAAGTCGCTGGGACACGGAACTGGAGAACAGCGCGGCTTTCGCCAGCTGCCAGGTCACCCGGGTATTCAAGGACGTGTGCCTGCGCGCGCCCAACAGCAACGCCGACTTCACCCAGGTCAATTCGATGATCTCCTCGTTCCAATCGCACAACTACTCGTTGCGGCAAGTCTTCGCTGAAGGCGCCGCCTACTGCATGGGGACCTGAGCATGAACGTTACTCGCATCACCGGCTTAGCAGCGCTCGCGGCCTCGGTCGCCCTCAGCGCATGTGGTGGCGCCGGCGCACCGACGACGACCAATCCGGCTCCCTCGCAGACGGTCACTGCGGACGCCTACACCGGACCGCCGCGCCGGCCACCGCCGACGTGACAGGCCTTCCAGATCAATTTCTGGAACAACGTGCGGGTGCAGAACCGCTGCGGCCAATGCCATAACGCGACCTCGCCGGCGCAAATGCCGAACTTCGCGCGCAGCGACGACGTCAACCTCGCTTACGCCCAGGCCAACACCGTGGTCAATCTCGCCACGCCCTCGACCTCCCTCATCGTCACCAAGGTGTCGCGGCGGCCACAACTGCTGGCTCGCCGACCCCAACGCCTGCGGCCAGATCCTGACCACGTGGATCACCAATTGGGCCAATGCCGCGGGCGCCTCGTCCACGACCACCGTGCAATTGCAGGCTCCGCCGGTTCAAAGCGTGGGTCAGAGCTTGAACTTCCCGGCGGCTTATACCGAATATCAGCAACACGATCTACAACAACATCACCAGCAAGTACTGCGTGCGCTGCCATGCCACGACGGCCGACCCGTCCGTGGAGCAGTCGCCTTACTTCGCCGATCCTTCGCTGCTCGTGGCCTACCCCGCCGCGATCCCGAAGATCGATTTCACCGGATGCGCGTGGCGCCGGCGGCAACAACGGCGGCACCTGCGGCACGAACTCGCGCTTCTATCAGCGTCTGTTCACCGACAACCACAATTGCTGGGACAATTGCGCCTCGGACGCGGCGCAGATGTTGGCGCAGATCCAGGCCTTCGCCGCCTCGATCACGCCGGCGAACATCGATCCCAGTCTGGTCATGAGCAAGGCGTTGTCCTTGACTCAAGGCACGGTCGCGAGCGGCGCGAGCCGCTACGATGCCGATACCATCGCCAAGTACGAGTTCCAATCGGTGGTCAACAACACGACGTACGATACCAGCGGCATCGACCCGTCGGCGGACCTGACCATCTCGGGCAACGTCACTCTGGCGGGCGGCTGGGGCATCAATGTCGGCGCCGGCGGCAAGGCGCAGGCGACGACCCAGGCCAGCTCAGAAGATCTACAACACTGATCCAGGCCACCGGCGAGTTCTCGATCGAGGCCTGGGTGGCGCCGGCGCTGGTCGCGGTCAACAACTTCCTACATGGTCAGTTACTCCGGCGGCGACACCACGCGCAACTTCACGCTGGCTCAGACCAACCAAGACTATGACTTCATGTTGCGCACTTCGACCACGGCGCTGACCGGTCTGCCGCAGTTGCAGACGCCGGACGCGGCGATGGCGCTGCAGGCTTCCTTGCAGCACGTGGTGCTCACCTATGACGCGGTAAACGGCCGTCAGATCTACGTCAATGGCGTGCTGTCCCGGTTCCGGATCCGCAGAAGGGCGGCACCATCTCGAACTTGGGACAGCACCTTCGCGCTGGTCCTCGGCAACGAGGTGTCGGGCGATCGACTCCTGGCAGGGACTGATCAAGTTCGTCGCCATCCACAGCCGTGCCATGACACCGGCGCAGGTACTGCAGAACTTCAATGCCGGCGTCGGCGAGCGCTACTACCTGCTGTTCAATGTATCGAGCGTGACCGGCGTGTCGCAGAGCCTACATCATGTTCACGGTCAGCCAGTACGACAGCTACAGCTATCTGTTCTATCAGCCGACGTTCATCTCGCTGGACCCGACCGTCACCTCGAGCAATTTGCCGAGCATCCCGGTGCAGGGCATACGCATCGGCATCAACGGCACCATTCCGCAGGTGGGCCAGGCCTACATCCCGCTCAATACGACCATTACGCCGGGCGCCTACACACCGCAGGGCGAAGTCCTGTCGACGCATCGGCACCGTGATCGGCCTGCAGGCCGGGCCGTTGACCGACCAGTTCTTCCTGACCTTCGATAAGCTCGGCAGTCAAACCAACGTGGTCGTCGAGGCAATTCCGCACGGCACCGGCGCCTGCGCCGGGACCGGTGGTCAGCCGACGTCGGCGTGCAAACCTTCGCCCAGATCAATCGACGCTGTCGGCGCTGACGGGCGTGCCGACCACCGACGCCAACGTCAATGCCACCTATCTGGCCGTGCAGCAGCAGTTGCCGCCGATCACCGACCATCGAGGCATTCTCATCCGCGAACCAGGTCGGCGTCGCCCAGCTCGCCATCCAGTACTGCAACGAGATGGTCAATACCCCGGCCTATCTGTCGCAGGTGCTGCCGGGCGTGACCTTGAGCAGCCAATCTGTTCTCCTCGCAAGCCGGGATGGATTCGGTCACCGGTCCGCTCGCGGCCCGGGTCTTGGGCAGCGGGTTGAATCATTCGCCGCCGGCCACGACCATGACGGGTCCTACAACGGGCCGGGAACGAGCACGGGCGAGCTCACCAATCTGATCACCAAGCTTTGCACGACGAGTGCCTGCAACACCGCGGCCCGCGTACAGGCAGTGACCGCCGCGGTCTGCGCGACGGCCTTCGGCAGCGCCGACATGCTGATCAATTAAGCAAGACGACGAAAGAGGTCTCGACATCATGAGCAAGAAATCGAAGGTGCGGGGCTTGAACGAACCGCTTCGCCATCAGGACCATCCCCGGCCGCGCACACGGCGCGAATTCCTCGGCACAGGGATTCTTGACCGGGGCGGCGCGCGGTTATCGCACCGACGCTGGCTCGGCATGCTGGCCTACCCGCGCGCCGCGCGCGCCACGCTCGCCTCCGACATCCAAAACGCGGTGGCGGCCTGCAACATCACGACCGGCGCCGGCAAGATCCCGTTCATCTGCTTCGACCTCGCAGGTGGCGGCAATATCGCAGGCTCCAACGTGCTGGTGGGCGGTCCCGGCGGACAGCTCGATTTCCTGATCGGTGGCGGGCTACAGCAAGCTGGGTCTGCCGGGCTCCATGGTGCCCAACGCGAGCGCCACGGGGAGCTTCGTCGATTCGAGCTTCGGCTTGCGCTATCACGCGGACAGCGCGCATCTGCGCGGCATGAAGCTGCGCGCCAGCGCAGCGGCCATGGCGGGCACGACCGGCACGATCATTCCGGCGTTGTCGCAGAACGATACCAACACCAATCCGCACAATCCCATGTACGGCATCTATCAGTTCGGCGCGCGCGGCGGGCTGCTCAATCTGATCGGCTCGAACAGTTCCTTGTCCGGCGGCAACTCGATGGCGCCGCCGACCATGGTTATCCCGGCCGCGCAACCGACCGTGGTGCAAAGCTCCCGCGACAGCAGCGGCCTCGTCAGCACGGGTCAGCTCAGCACCCTGCTGCCGAACGCGGCCGACGTGACCAATGTGCTGGAGTCCATGAAGCGCATCAGCGACAGCAAGTACGGGGTGGTGCAGGCGTATCCCGGCAACGCCCGCCTTGAACACGGCCGCCATCGGACCCGCCGGCATCCAGGCGTGCAGCTTCACCAAGGCCGCGTACATCGTCGACCGCTACAACAACCCGGCCGCCGTCAATCCGGATGTGGATCCGAACATCGTCGGCTCCAGCGGCATCTTCACCACCGCGGAATACCAGGCGAACTCCGATTATCGAAAGACCGCGGCGGTGATGAAACTGGTCATCGACGGCAACGCCGCGGCCGGCACCATCGAGATGGGCGGCTTCGATTATCACTCGGGCGACCGCATGCGACCGGCGAGGCGACGCGATCTCAACCTCGGCAATTGCATCGGCGCCGTGCTTGGAATACGCCAATCGCGTCGGCAAGCCCGTCATGATCTATATATTCAGCGACGGTTCGCTCGCGAGCAACGGCATGATCGACAACTCGGTCGGCGGCCGCGGCAAGGGCGTGTGGACCGCCGACAACCAAAACGTGGCGGCGACTTATTTCCTGGTCTTCAATCCCGCGGGCCAGGCGCAGTCGGCCCAGACCAACCCGGAGATGAGCCTGCAGATCGGGCACTTCAATCCCGACGGCTCGCAGAACACCACCAGCAGCCCCGCTGGCAACAACGTGCCCAACCTGGTGCAGATGGTCGTGCTCAACTACATGGCGCTGCACAGACGCGAATGCCATATCGCAATGGCCGACGCTATACCCGGCGCCGAACTTGAACAACACTTTGGGTTCGGCGCACGGCGCTCGAGCCGCTGATCGCGTGGCAACCGCTCGCGGGTCTGGTAACGGCCTGGTCGCTTAGTCGCAGCTCAGCACGCCGCAACAAAGGTCCGGCGCAACGCCGGACCCTGCTGTCTCAATCCGGAGACAAGCTTCCGCGTCGCTCGTCCCATCCCGCTGATTTGACGACTTTGCGCGAATGTGCGCCAAGTCATACAGAAATCCAGTGAACGCGCGGCCGCTGCGTTGACACTGCGGCTCGCATTGTGCGATTTTGCATAAGGTCTGATCAGGGCAAACTCGCCGAAAGGCGAGGGCGCAAAGCTTCCGGTACGGGACCCATCCTCGAGAGGAGGTCTAGCACAGCGGGGTTACCAGCGTGATTGATTCGACGTCGCAGCGCGGCTTAGTCGTCATTGTCCGAACGTGCGGTGAGCATCGCGCATGCGTAGAGCATTGCTCGCCGGCAGCCTGATCCTTGGCTTGCGATCGGCGCCAGCGTCGATCGCGGCCGCGCCCAGCATGGTCGGCAAGGACTGCGCCCGACTTCGTGCTGCAAGCGGGCTGGACGGCCGCAATCTGCGCTTGTCCGAATTTCGCGGCCAGGTTGTGCTGGTGAATTTTTGGGCGCGCTGGGCCGGCGATTCGCGTCAGCGAGATGCCGGCGCTCGATCGCATCAACACTACCTACCAGCGTGCCGGTCTGGTGGTCCTCGGCGTGTCGGTGGACGAGGATTTGCGGCGATGCGCAGGAATTCGCCGACGCCATGAAGCGTGTCCTATCCCGATCCTGTTCGATACCGGCACCGAGATCGGCAGGGACTACTATTTGCAAAAAATGCCCATGACGATCCTGGTCGATCGCTCGGGTGTCGTGCGCTATTCGCACGTCGGGCTTTCAAGCGCGGCGATGAGCGCGTTTATCTCGATCACATCCGCGAATTGCTGCGCGAGTAAACGATAGGTCAGTTATGAATCTCAAGTATCGAATTGTTTCGATCATCGCGGCATGCGCCGTGTCTGCTGTCGGCCGGGTCGCCGCAATCGCGGCCAGACGCCGCCGCCCGCGCAGACGCCGGCACCCGCACAGGCGCCGGCGGCGTCGGCTGCCACGGCCCCGGCAACGCCGACGCCCAGGCCGGCGCCCGGCCGCCCGCACCGCGATGCGCCGCCGGCCGAGCTTCAAGACCCTGGACCAGGAGGTGCAGGGCCTGAAGAAGGATGTGGTCGATCTGAACAAGGATCTGTTCGTGCTGGAGGAAGAACTGCTGTTTCCGGCCAACACCCAGGTCGCCGTGTACGTCTCGATGGACGTGGGCACGTTCTTCGCGCTCGACTCGGTCACGCTCAAGATCGACAACAAGGAAGTAAAGAACTACCTGTACACCGCGCGCGAAGCCGATGCCCTGCTCAAGGGCGGCGTGCAGCAGCTCTATCTGGGCAACCTGAAGGTCGGCAAGCATGAACTGGTGGCATTCTTTTACGGCAAGGGCCCGGTCGAGCGCGACTACAAGCGCGGCGCCACCATCAGTTTCGACAAGGGCGTCGGCGCCAAGTATCTGGAACTCAAGATCACGGACCGGGTTCGCCAAGCATCAACCAGAGTTCATGATCAAAGACTGGGAATGATGTGCGGCCGTGATTCAAGACTGCGGCCGTTTCGTCCTCGGCGGATTGCTGCTGGCGTCCCTGTGGCCGGGCTCGCAGGCAAAGAACGTCAAGCCGGATCCCGACGGACTGGCGCCGCATCAACGTGCAGGATCTGCACTACGGCGACGTGCTGTTCTATTTCTTTCCAGGACGATTATTTCGACTCGATCACGCGCCTGCTGGCGGCGCGCCAGCTGGAACGGCTTCCGCACACCCAGGAAGAGGCCGAGCTGCTGCTCGGCGGCCTGTACCTGTCGCTGGGCGAGCACGTCGAGGCCGGCAAGATATTCGAGGCGCTGCTGACGGAGAACACCTCCGAGGCGGTGCGCAACAAGGCCTGGTTCTATCTGGGCAAGGTCTGGTATCAGCGCGGCTACCTGGAGGAGTCCGAGCGCGCGCTGCGCCAGGTCTCGGACGAAAATCGACCCGCGCATCAGCGCGGAGCGCTACATGCTGCTGGCGCAGCTGATGCTGCGCCAGGGCCGCTACGATGACGCGATTGCGGCGCTGCGCAGCTGGCACGGCGCGCCGGACTGGACCGCGTACGCGCAGTTCAATCTGGGCGTGGCGCTGGTGCGCAAGCGGCCGGCTGCCCGAAGCCATTCAGTATCTCGACCGGGTGGGCACGCATGGAGACCCGCAGCGAGGAACTGCTGGCGCTGAAGGACAAGGCCAATCTGGCGCTGGGCTTCGCCTACTGCAGGCGCCAGCGCGCCGGCCGAGGCGCAAGCCGATCTGGAGCGGGTGCGCCTGAAGGCCCGTTCTCGAGCAAGGCGCTGCTCGGGGTGGGCTGGGCGGACGCCGCGCTCGGGCGAGTTCAAGCGGGCGCTGGTCCCCTGGCTGGAGCTGCGCAAGCGCAGCCTGCTCGACTCGGCGGTGCAGGAGTCTTATCTCACCGTGCCCTATGCCTACAGTCAAGCTGCGGCGCGCGCGGTCAGGCCGCGGAGTATCTACAACACGGCGATCGAGTCCTTCGACGCCGAGCTGAAGCACATCGACGACTCGATCGAGCGGATCCGCAGCGGCAAGCTGCTCGATCGACTGCTGAACGACGACAAGAAGGACACGCTGACCTGGTACTGGCAGCTGAACAACCTGCCCGACGCGCCCGAGTCGCGCTATCTGTACGCGTCTGCTGGCGAGCAATGAGTTCCAGGAAGGCCTGAAGAACTACCGCGAGCTCAATTTCATGAGCCGCAACCTGGACGATTGGCGCGAGGATGTCTCGCGCCTACGACGACATGCTGGATACGCGCCAGGAAGCCTACGACCGAGCGCGTGCCGAAGGCCGACGCCGTGATGGCGGCGACCGATCTCGACGGCCTGACGCAAAAGCGCGTCGATTTCGAATCGCGCATCAACGCCATCGAGAAGTCCAACGATGTCGCGGCTCTGGGAACGCCGCGAGGAACAAGCGACCTGGGCGCGCCTGAAGCGCATCGAGGACTATCTGGCCGCTGCACCCCGACGATCCGGACCTCGCCGAGATGCGCGAAAAGCTGCGCCTGATGAAGGGCGTCATGTACTGGCGGCTGTCGGAGAGCTTCAAGGCGCGGCTTTGGAACGAGCGGCGCTCGGTCAAGGAGCTCGAAGCCTGAGCTGAACGAGACGCAGAAGCGCGCGGTGCTGGTGCGGCAGGCGCGCGCCGGCATGCCCTGACCAATACCGGCGCATTCGCGAGCGCGCGTCGGCGGCCATGCGCGCGCGCATGGACCAGCTGCAGGAACGCCTGACCGACGTGTCGGAGCAGGCAGAGCCGATTATCTGCAGGATCTCGGCGATCGACGAGCTCGAGCGGCCAGAAGCAGCGCATCGAGACCTATCAGGTGCAGGCGCGCTTCGAGCTGGCGGCGATCTACGATCAACCTCCAACGGCGCCGCGAACCCGACGCCGAAGGCGCCGGCGAATGCGCCTGCGAGCGCCGAATGCGACCCGCGCAGGCGCAAGCCATGAAGGTCTGGGTCTCACAGCTGACATGTGGCGCCGGCCATCATCACGGCGATGCTTGCTCGGCCCGGCGGGCCCTGTCGGCCGCGCACGAAAAAGCCGGCGACCATCAAGGATCTCGAAAGCCAGCAGGTCGACGTCAGTCCCGATCCACCGCAGAACGTCGACAACGGCAAAGACCATGGACGAGCTACAAGCGCTTTCTCGACTTGAACGCCGGCGATGCGGCGCTGCGCGCCGAAGCGATGCGCCGCTTGGGCGATCTGAATCTGGAAAGCTCGGAGTCCGAGCGCATCGAGCACGAACTGGCGACCAACGAGGGCCTGCGCGCCACGGAAGCCATTCATCTTTACACCGCCCTGCTCAAGACCTATCCGAACTACGAGCGCAACGATTCGGTGCTGTATCAGCTGGCGCGCGCCTACGAGCTCAACGCGCAGCCCGACCAGGCGCTGGCCTCCTCGGATCAAGCTGGTGGCGCAGTATCCCGAGCAGCCATTACATCGACGAAGCGCAGTTCCGCCGCGGCGAACTGCTGTTCTCGGACAAGGCTATCCGGCGGCGCAGGCCGCCTACGAGGCGGTCATCAAGATCGGCTGCGACTTCGCGCGTTCTACAACCAGAGCCTGTACAAGCACGGCTGGTCGCTGTTCAAGCAAGGCGAGAACGAGCGCAGCCTCGATTCCTTCGCCGGCGTGCTCGATTCGATGCTGGTTTCGAAGCGCGATCCGACCAGCTTGATCGAAATCGACACCTTGAGCCGCGCCGAACCGGGAGCTGGTCGAGGACACGTTCCGGGTCATGTCCATCACCTTCTCCTACCTCGACGGTCCGAAGTCCATCGACGAATTCGTGAAGCGGCGCACGCCGCCGGGCGGCTGCCGCGGCCCTATTCCTACCTGCTGTATGCGCGGCTGGGCGATCTGTACATGGAGAAGGAGCGCTACACGGACGCCGCCGACAGCTACCGCGCCTTCGTTTCGCAGGACCGCAACAACGAGAAGGCGCCGCTGCTGGAAATGCAGGCCATCGAGGCCTACTCAAAAGGGCGGCTTCCCGCAATCTCGTGCTGCAGGGCAAGAAGGAATTCGTCGAGAACTACAGTTATCGGCACCGCCGTTCTGGCAGGGTCGCGAGCGCCGCAGGACGAGCCCAAGGTCGTCGCCGAGCTGAAGACCAATCTCAAGGACGTGGCGCAGTACTACCACGCGCAGGCGCAGCGCACCAAGAACGTCGCCGACTATCAGGAAGCGGCGAAATGGTATCGCAGCTATCTGACCTCTTCCCGGATGAGCCCGATTCGGCGGTCACCAACTACCTGCTCGCCGATACGCTGTTCGAGAGCAAGCAATATCTCGATGCCGCGCAGGAATACGAGAAGCACCGCCTACTCACTACGGCGATCACGACAAGGCGGCTGCCGCCGGCTACGCGGCGATCATCGCGTACGGCAAGCAAGAGGAGAGCTTGTCGGGCCCGGCGAAGGCGGCGCTGCACGCCGAAGACCATCGACAGCTCGTTGAAATTCGCACAGACCTTTCCGGGCATCCGGAAAGCGCGCAGGTGCTGACGCAAGGCCGCCACCGAACTGTATACGGCGAAGGACTATCCACGCGCCGTCGCCGCCGCGCAGATCCTGCTGGCGCGACAGCCCCCGGTCGATGCTGGAGAAGCAGCGCGTCGCCTGGACGGTGATCGGCAATTCGAATTTCGAGCAAGGCGTGTTCGACAAGGCGGAGGCGGCCTACGCGCGCGCGCAGGCCGTCATGCCGCCCAACGATCCGGAACGCGCCGGTGATCGTCGATCGGCTCGCCGCGTCGATCTACAAGCAGGGCGAGCAGAAGAGAACAGGCCGGCGACGGCGCCGGCGCCGTCGACGATTTCTTGCGCGTCGCGGCTCTGGCGCCCACCTCGAAGGTGCGCGCCAACGCCGATTTCGACGCGGCGGCGCTGCTCATCACCCAGAAGCAGTGGGATCGCGCCATCGCCGGTGCTGGAGGGCTTCCGCCGCAATTTCCCGCAAAGCCCGCTGCAGGCGGATGTGACCCGCAAGCTCGCGGTGGCCTATTCGGAGTCGAACCAGCCGGCGCAGGCCGCCGTCGAGTTCGAGACAAATTGCGCAGTCGCCCGACGGAGACGCCCGACGTGCAGCGCGAAGCGACCCTGCAGGCGGCGGATCTGTACGACAAGGCGGGCAATACCGCGAAGTCGCGCGCCATGCTCGAGGCCTTCGTCAAGCATTTCCCGCAGCCGCTGAATCCGGCCATGGAAGCGCGCAACAAACTGAGCCGTGATCGCCGGCAAGTCGGGCGACTACAGCGGCCGCGACTACTGGCTCAGGGACATCATCGCCGCGGACCGCGCGGCGGGCGCGGCGCGCACCGATCGCAGCCGCGCGCTCGCGGCGAAGGCGACCTTGACGCTGGCGGCACCGGTGCGCGAGGAGTTCAAGCGCATCAAGCTGGTGATCCCTCTCAAGAAGTCCCTGGCCGAGAAGCGCAAGGCCATGGAAGCGGCGCTCAAGGCCTACGACGCCAGGCCGCCGACTACCAGGTGGCGGAAGTCACGACCGCGGCGACCTTCGAGAGCGCCGAGCTGTACCGCCAGCTCGGCAAGGATCTGATGAGCTCGGAGCGCCCGAAGGAACTCTCAAGAAGGACGAACTGGAGCAATACGACGTGCTGCTCGAGGAGCAGGCTTTCCCGTTCGAGGAGAAGGCGATCAAGTTGCACGAGGTCAACGCCGCGCGCGACCAAGGACGGCACCTACGACGAATGGGTGCAGAAGAGCTTCGCGGCACTGGCGCAGCTCAATCCAGGCCGTTATGGCAAGGTGGAAATCGGTGAGCAGCAAGTCGACTCGATTCGTTAGCGCTGGGCGCGCTCGCGCTGCTGGCCGGCTGTCACGGCGCGCCGCCGTGCAGCCGGCCCGCGCGGCCTGCGCCCGCGGTACCCGCGAGCGCGCCGCGAATCCGACCGGTGCGCAGCCCTCGAGCGGCCGCGCCGGGCACGGCTGCGGCGGCCAACGCAACGCCGGCGAACGCAACCGCGGCCGCCGGTCAGCGCCGGCGCCGCCCGCGGCCGCGGACTCGACCGCCCCAGTGCCCGACGTGCGGCACAGCAATACGCGTCAGGCGCTCAGCTTGATGAAGTCCGGCCGCAACAGCGACGCGGAACTCGAATTCAAGCAGCTCGCGCTCGCTTATCCGCAACTACGCGGGACCGCAACGTGAATCTGGGTCTGCTGTATCGTGCGCGCGTCCCGACTGGGCGAAGCCGAGGCGGCCTTCAAAGCGGCGCTTGCAGCGCAGTCCGGCCAACGCGATCGCCGACGACGAACTCGGCATCGTGGAGCGCAAGCTCGGCAAATTCGCGGAAGCGGAGGCCGCCTACTCAGCGCGCGATCGCGGCTGAACCAAACTACGCGCCGGCGTATCTCAATCTGGGCGTGCTCTACGATCTGTATCTGGAAGAGCCGCAAAAGGCGCTGGAGCAGTTCGAGCACTACCTCGAGATAGCCGGCGAGAACAAACAGGTTGCCGGTTGGGTGATCGAATTGCGCAAACGCGCCGGCGCGCCGGCGCCCGCCAAGAAGGAGCCCGCATGAACGCGCTGCCAAAGACCTCCGCTTGATCGTGCTTTGTCTGCGTCCATCGAATGTCGCCGCATGCGCAGGAACCCGCGCCGGCCAGCACCCCGGCAACCGCCGCCGCAGACCGCGCCCGCCGAGTGCCTCGGCCGGCGGCAAAACCTTCGAATGCGACCGCGCAATCCGAGGCCGGAGAGCCGCGCGCCGATACTTCCCGACCCGCCGCCGGCCGCAGTCCGAGGCCGACGAGCCGCGCGCCAATAGCCCACGGCAGGAGCCGGCGGCCGCACGCGCGAGACGGCCCAAAAGGCTCGGCGGAGCCGCGGATCCATCTGGAATTGCGGCACGGCCACGGTGACCGGCGATCGGGAGCAGCCCAAGGTCATGTACATCGTGCCCTGGAAGAAGTCGGATATCGGCGATTTGGCGGGCAAGCCGATGAACAGCCTGGTGGATGAGATCCTGGCCCCGGTCGACCGGGACGTATTCAAGCGCGAAGTCGTCTATTACAAGGCCGTGCAGGCCGATGCGTCCCAAAATGGTGCACGCGGGCCACCCGTCGGCACCGCAGGGTGAGAAGTAAGTCATAGCCGATTTTACGGAATCTGGTTGAATCGCATATTCGAACAGATAGAGTTTATCTAGGAGCGCGCAGATGAATTTCATGAATTCGGTCGTCAATTTCTTCAAGGACGGCGGGGTGTTCCTGTACCCCCTGGCCTTGATATTCGTGGTCGGCGTCGCCGATCGCCATCGAGCGTTACGTGTATCTGACGCGCGAGACCATCCGCAATCGCAGCCTGTGGGACATCCTTGTGCCGGCGTTGAGCGCCGGAAACTTCAAGCAAGTGGTGTGGCCTGACGCACAATTCCAAGGCGTCGATCGCCACCATCCTGAACTATGGCGTGGCCCGGGTCGCCAGCGCGCGCCGCCGCGACGACATCGAGAAGGCCATGGACGAGAGTCTGCTCGAGGTCATCCCGCGCATCGAGAAGCGCACGCACTACCTTTCGTCGCTGGCAAACGTCGGCCTGTTGATCGGCTTGCTCGGCACCATCACCGGCCTCATCGGCGCGTTCAGCGCCGTGGCAACCGCGAATCCCGGCGGAAAAGGCCAGCTTGCTGGCCGCGGCGATTTCCGTGGCCATGAACAACACCGCATCCGGCTTGTGCGTCGCCATCACGCTGCTGCTCTCGCACATGTTCCTCGAGTCCAAGACCACCTCGCTGATCGACAGCTTGGAGATCGCCTCGGTGAAGTTCTTGAACTCGATCACCGAGCGCCAGACCGACACAGACTCATGAGACCGGCGGCGCCGACGCCGACGGTACGGGCGCCGGCCGCGGCCCGCGGCAGCATCTAGCTCAATAGTGACAGCAATCCTAGGTACGTCTCTCATGAAGTCAAAAGTCCGCGCGCCTCGTCCGACGCAATCACGCCCGCTATCACCGAAGGGCGCGATGATCTGAACATCGTGCCGATGATCGACATGATGGTGATCCTGGTGTTCTTCCTGATTTTCACGGCGGTATTCTCCAAGACGAACATCCTGCAGCTCAACCTCCCGGCCAGCAACACCGCTCCTGTTGATTTGCCGAAGGGCCTGAAGCTCGAAGTGATCATCCGCCCGAACGATCTGGTGGTCAACGACCGCAATTCGGGTCCGCTCAAGAGTCATCGAAAACACAGCCTCCGGCTACGACTTGGACATCTGTCCGAGTTCATGCGTCAGGTCAAGTCGCAATTTCCGCAGATGACCGACGCGACGATTCTGCCCGGTCCCGCGGTGTCCTACGATGTTCTGGTGCAGGTCATGGACACGGTGCGCGTCTATCAGATCCCGACGCCGCCGTTCTCGAAGGCGGAGCTGTTCCCCGACATCGCCATCGGAGATGCGCCGACATGATCGTCCTATCGCATTCAAACGGCATCGGCAACGCAGGCATGGTGCGAACCATTTCGCGCTGATTCCCTTCATCGACATGATGACCATCCTGGTGGTGTTCCTGCTGGCGCACACGGCCGAGGTCGACATTCTGCCGAACACCAAGAACATTTCGATTCCGCAGTCCATTTCCGACCGCAAGCCGAGCGCCGCCGTGGTCGTCATGATCACCAAGGATTCGCTGTACGTCGACGGCGTTCTGGTGGGGTCGATGGCACGACGTGGTCGCCAATCAGGGTCCGTTCTTCGCGCCCTTGAAGGCCGCGCTGATGGCGCAAAATGACCGAAGCTCTGCGCGCCGCGCAGCAGACCGACATCGCCAAGCGCGAAGTGACCATCATGGGCGACAAGAGCACGCCTTACAGCGTGCTGAAGAAGATCATGATGACCTGCAGCGAAGCCGAGTACGGCAAGGTTTCCTTCGCCGTGGTCGAGCGCGAAAGGGCGGCGACTTAAATGGCCGCGCTGAATCCCGCAAACCGAGTTCCGTCCGGCGCTGGTGCCCTACTACCGGCGCTATGATCTGCCCTGGTCGCCGTCCGAGGAGACCGAGCGGCGCTTCCGCGTCATCCTGCGCAATCTCGCAATCGTATTCGCGATCATCGCGGTGATCATGCCGTTCCTGCCGCGCACCGAGCGCGTCATCAACACCGATTCGCTTGCCCGAACGCGTCGTGCAGCTGGTGCTGGAACCGCCGCCGCCCCCGCCGCCCCCGCCGCCGCCGCCGAAAGAGAAGCCGGTGGAAAAGGCGCCGGTGCAGAAGGTGCCGACGCCGCCGCAGCCGGTCGATGCGCGTGTAAAAGCATCCAAGAGCGGGTTGCTCGCGAACCTCGACGATCTGGCGGCGCTGCGCGATCAAATCGATCTGGACAAATTCGCAGAAGAACCAGCCGAAGACCACCGATCCGGGCGACGTCACCCAGGTGACCCGCAGCATCATCAGCTCCAAGGCCGGCGGCACCAGCGGCGGCATCAGTTCGCCGACGAGCAGCGGCCTTGCGTCCGGATCCGGCTCATTGCGCGGCATCTATACGACGCAGGTCAAGGATCCGAATCTCGGCGCCTCCGGCCAGGCCGCCACGCGCGCCGGCGGCAGCGGCAAGGCCTCGCGCAGCGCCGATGAAATCGCGCTGGTGTTCACCAAGAACAAGGGGGCGATCGACGCCATGTACGCGCGCGCGCTTGCGCGACAACCCCGCGCTGCAGGGCAAGGTCGTGATCGAATTGACCATCGCGCCGTCGGGCGAAATCACCGCGGCGCGCATCGTTTCCTCGGACCTGCACGACCCGGAATTCGAGAGCAAGCTGGTCGCGCGCATCCGCCTGTTCAGGTTCGAGGCAAAGGATGTCGCGACCCTGACGGCGACCAAACCCATCGATTTCTTCCCGGCCGGATGAACATTCAATCCGAAATCGAGTTTTTCAGCCGATCTTGGCCTGGTCGACAAGGCGCGCTTCATTTCGCGCTTGATTTGCGAAATCGCCGAAGAAGCCAAGGTCGGCAATGGCGACGGCAGCGATGCGGTGCGCTACAAGTTCGCGAATGAAATGAGTCAACGCTTGGCGCGCTTCACCTATCAACTGTTGGGCGAGGATCTGGCCCGGCCGCAGGATGACGTGGTGATCCGCATGCTGCTTGGCGCGCGCGCCGACAAGAACGCGCAGCGCATCATGCACAATGCCTATCGGCGCGTGCTGACCAGCTTCGAAAGTTTCGATACCACGGTGTTGCTGAACCCTCACTAGGGCCTACGAATTCGCTGCGGCGCGCTGCGCCGCGGGTTCCTCGGACCGGACGGTGTCGGTCTCGAACAGCTGCAGCAGCTGCTCGGCCGACTCGCGCGTGGTTTCCAAGAACTTCTTCTCGTCGTCCTTCACGGCATGCTGCTTGGCCATGGTCGCCTCGTCGTGCGCGCGAAATTGACGCACCGTCTCCTTGGCCGCGGATTTCGACAGGCCCAATGATTCGAGCACCTGCAGGGACATTTCCAGGCTCGATGCCAGGGTCTCGCGAATGATGTAGCGCACGCCGAGGTCCATGAGCCTGAAGGCATGCTGGCGATTGCGCGCGCGTGCGAAAATCTTCAAATGCGGAAAGTGCTGGCGGATCAACTCCGCTGTTTTCACCGATGCATCGACATCGTCGATGGCGAGCACGAAGACCTGCGCATTCTCGGCATGCGCCGCGCGCAACAACTCCAAGCGCGAGGCGTCGCCGTAATAGATCTGATTGCCGAAACGGCGCAAGAAATCGACCTGGGTTTGATTGGCCTCGAGGGCCGTGAAGGCGATCTGCTTCGCCAGCAGGATGCGGCCGACGATCTGGCCGAAGCGGCCGAAGCCGGCGATGATGACTTTGGGATACAGTTCGAGCGGCGTATCGAACGGCCGGCCGTCCGATTCGGTCGTTCTTGAACGTGACGTCATACAAAGCGAGCAGCACGGGGCTCAAGATCATCGACGCGGTCACCACCAGCACCAGCAAGTCGGCGGCCTGCCGATCCATGATCCGTAAACCGGCCGCGAGGCCGAACAGCACGAATGCGAATTCTCCGCCGGAAGGCAGGCTGATGCTCAAGCCGCGCGTGGCGGTTCGTGAAAGACCGGACAGGCGGCCGATCGCCCACAGCACCAGGATTTTCACCGCCACCAGGCCCACTGTTAAGCCTATGATGGTAAAGCGGCTTTTCTCGCACCAAGACCGAGATTGGCGGACATGCCCACGCTGATGAAGAAAAGCCCCAGGAGCAGACCTTTGAACGGTTCGATGTCCGCCTCGAGCTCGTGGCGGAACTCGCTGTCGGCCAGCAGTACGCCGGCCAGGAATGCCCCCAGCGACAGCGACAATCCCACCTGGCTTACGAGCAGTGCGGTCCCCAATACGATCAAAAGACCCGCCGCCGTGAAGGCTTCGGCGACCCGCGACGCGGCGATGATGCGCAGCATGGGCCGCAGCACATAGCGGCCGCCGATGATGACCGCAGCCAGCACGGCAATCAGCTTGATCACGCAGCCAGCCGCCGGATCCCGCGGATTTTCCCGCCGCCGCGCCGAGCAGCGGCAGCAGCGCGAGCGCAGGCATGACCGAAACGTCCTGAAACAGCAAAATGCTGAATGCCGCGCGGCCAAATTGGGAATTGAGCTGGCCGCGCTCGGCGAGCAGCTGCAGCGCCAGGGCCGTCGAGGACATCGACAACGCGAAACCGACGATGAGCGCGGCTCGCCAGGTTTGGCCGAAAACGAAGTAGGCGGCGCAGCCCACGGCCAACGTGGTCGCAAGACCTGCGCCAAGCCCAAGCCAAAGATCGACCTGCGCAGCACCCACAGACGCGAGGGCTGCAGCTCCAGGCCGATGACGAACATCAACAGTACGATCCCGAATTGCGCGACATCCTGGGTCGTCTCTACGCTGCTGATCAATCCCAGGCTGGCGGGACCGATGATGATGCCGGCCGTAAGGTAGCCAAGCACCGATCCCAGTTTGAAGCGGCGGAATATCGGTACCGCGATGACGGCGGCGGCGAGAAATATAGCGATCTGCGCCAACAAGCTCATAATATTTCTCCGTGACTTCTCGAGAGCCTAGCATTATGTATCGCCAGAGCATCCAATTCCCGGTCAAAGACACCGCACTGCGCGAGGATGTGCATGCGCTCGGCGAGCTGATCGGCGAGACGCTTCGCGACCAGGGCGGCGAGCAATTCTTCAAGCAGGTCGAAGGCGACCGGCTCGACGCGATGCGGCGCCGGGAGGGCGATTCACAAGGCGCGGCGGACCTCGAGAACCGCACCGAGGGGCGCTCGCCCGCCGCCGCGACCGAATTGACGCGCGCGTTTTCCATTTGGTTCATGGCGGTGAACACCGCTGAAAAAGCCCACCGTGTGCGCCGCCGCCGCGAATACCTGAGCGATTCGAGCACCGCGCAGCCCGGCGGCATTGCCGATTGCATCGGACGCTTGCAACGCTCCGGCGTGTCGCTCGAAGCGGCTCTCGAGCTGATCGGCATGATGAGGATCGAGCCGGTGTTCACGGCGCACCCGACCGAATCCACGCGCCGCACGATTTTGCGCAAGCAGCAGCACATCGCGCACGACCTGCTGGAGCGCACCGATCCCGGATCGACCCGGGCGGAGCTGGACATGCGCTGGGCGCGCGTCCGGCTCGAGATCACCAGCATCTGGCAGACCGAGGAGCACCCGCGCGAGGGTCTGACCGTGGTCGATGAGCGTGAACATGTGCTGTTCTATCTCATCGATATTCTGTACCGCGTCGTGCCCTTGTTCTACGAGGAAATCGAGGCCGCGCTGGCGCACGCCTATGCGGTTCCGGCCGAAACGCTCGATGTGCCCAACATCCTGCGCTTCGGATCCTGGGTGGGCGGCGACATGGACGGCAACGCGGACGTCCACGGTAAAACCATCCGCGAGACGCTGCAGCGGCATCAGCAGATGATCGTGTCCACCTATTTCGCGGAATGCGGCCAGCTCGCGGAATCCTTGAGTCAAAGCGCAAACCGGGTGGCGGTGAGCGCCAAGCTTGCCGAGCGCATCGAAGCCTACACGGCGATTTTGCCGGGAGCGAAAGCGCTGGTGCCGACGCGCCACGACCGCATGCCGTACCGGGTGTTCTTCGGCCAAATCAGCGAGCGCTTGCAGGCAAGTTACGAGGGCCGGCCCAACGCTTATCAGAGTCCCGACGAATTGCTGTCCGATATCGGGCTGGCGGCGGCGAGCCTGCTGGAAAACAAGGGGCGTCACGCCGGATATTTCCTGGTGCGCAGGCTCATGCGGCGGGTGCGGACCTTCGGATTTCATCTCGCCACCTTGGACGTCATTCAGCATGCCCGCGTCCACGATGCGGTCATCGCGCAGGGCCTGGATCAGAAGGATTGGCCGGCGCTGCCGGCGGCCGAGCGCTTGCGGCAGTTGCACGATTTTCTGGTACGCGATCTTGGGCCGACCGGCTCCTTCGACGCGATGGGCCGGCGCAGCCTCTGGGTTTTTCAGGCGATCGCCCAGGCGCGCCATAAATTCGGCGGCCGCGCGATCGGTGAGTACATCGTCAGCGGCGCGCGCGGGCCCGAAGACATCCTCGCGGTATTGCTGCTGGCGCGCTGGGCGGACATCACCGACAAGCGCAGCGGCGAATGTCCCCTCGACGTCGCTCCGATGCTCGAATCGATCGATTCCTTGGAGGCGGCGGGCGAGGTTCTGCGCGCCTTGCATGCCGAACCCGCCTATCGCCGGCATCTCGATTCGCGCGGCAATCGCCAGATGGTGGTGATCGGCTATTCGGATTCGAACAAGCAGGGCGGAATCGCGGCATCGCGCTGGGCGCTGCAGGTGGCGCAAACTCAACTGCTGGAAACGGCGCGCGTCATGGGAACGAAGTTATTGATATTCCACGGGCGCGGCGGGACGCCGGCGCGCGGCGGCGGCCGTACCGAACAGCTGATCGAGTCGCTGCCGAACGGCGCGATGCGGGGTGTCTTGCGGCTCGCCGAGCAAGGCGAGGTCGTCAACCAGAGCTACAGCCTGCGTCCACTCGCGATGCGCACGCTGGAGCGAACCTTCGCCTCGGTGGCGCTCGCCAGCGCGCATGCCGCCGAGGCGGCGCCTATCGCCCCTGAACTGCGTGCGGCCATGGGCACCATTGCGGCGCAGAGCATGAAGGCCTACCGCGAGCTGGTATTCGGCGGCGTGGAGTTCTTCGAATATTTCCGCGCCGCGACGCCGCTCGATGTCATCGAGCGCATGCACATTGCATCGCGGCCCGCGGCACGCGAGGGCGCCGCGGGCGTGCAGTCGCTGCGGGCGGTGCCGTGGGTGTTCGCGTGGACGCAGAGCCGGCACATGTTGCCGGGTTGGTTCGGCTTTGGCAGCGGCGTGCAAGCCGCGCTTGAGCTGCACGGCGAGGAGATTTTGACGCGCATGGTGGCCCATTGGCCGTTCTTCGGTCACTTGCTGGACGATGTCGAGGCGATGCTCGGCCGCACCGATATCGGCATCTCGAGCTACTACGATGCCCTGGCGCCGGAGCGGTTGCGGGTGCATGCGGCGCCGATCGCGCGGGAATATGCGCTGACCGTGAAGTTGGTGCTGCGCTTGCGCGGCTGCGCCCAATTGCTCGACAGCGATCCGACGCTGCAGCGTTCGATCAAGCTGCGCAATCCGTACATCGACCCGATGCACCTCATGCAGGTGGATTTGCTGCAGCGCTGGCGCGCAACGCAGCGTCAAGACCAGGCATTGTTCGGCGCGTTGCGCGCGACCATCAGCGGCATTGCGCAGGGGCTGCAGGCGACCGGTTAGGCGCAGCGGCGTATCGCTAGCATTCCGGCACGTTCACCGCGAGGCCGCCCTGCGAGGTCTCTTTATAAATCGTCGACATGTCGAGACCCGTCTGGCGCATGGTATTGATCACTTGGTCGAGCGACACTTTGTGCGAGCCGTCGCCGCGCAGCGCCAGCCGCGCCGCATTGATGGCCTTGACCGATCCCATGGCATTGCGCTCGATGCAGGGGATCTGCACCAAACCGGCCACCGGGTCGCAGGTGAGGCCCAGGTTGTGCTCCATGCCGATTTCAGCGGCATTTTCGATTTGCTCGTTGCTGCCGTGAAGCGCCGACACCAAGCCGGCCGCCGCCATGGAGCAGGCGACCCCGACCTCGCCCTGACAGCCCATCTCGGCGCCGGAGATCGAGGCATTCTGCTTGTACAGCATGCCGATCGCCGCGGCGGACAGCAGAAAGCGCATCATGCCGCCGTCGTCGGCGCCCGCTTCAAACCGCCGGTAATAATGCAGCACCGCCGGTACGATGCCGGCGGCGCCGTTGGTCGGCGCGGTCACGACCTGCCCACCCGCGGCATTTTCTTCATTGACGGCGAGTGCATAGACATTGACCCAATCCAGCGCGTGCATCGGGCTCAAGGGATCGCCGCTCATGAGCTGCCGATAGAGTTTCGGCGCGCGCCGCCGCACGCCGAGCACGCCCGGCAGAAGCCCTTGGGCTTCGAAACCCCGGCGCACGCAATCCTGCATGACTTGCCAGATGCGCACGAGTCCCGCCTGCACTTCCGTTTCGCCGCGCCAGGTGCGCTCGCGCGCCAGCATCAATTCGTGGATCTCCAATCCGCGAGCCTTCGCGAGTTCGAGCAACTGCGCGCCCGAAGCGAACTCGTACGGCGGTGCGCTGCGGGCCGCGCCGGTATTCATTTCCGCCCCGGCGCGAATGACGAAGCCGCCGCCGACGCTGTAGTACTCCTCGCGCGCCAGCAGCTTTTGCGCGCCGTCGTGCGCGGAGAAGCGCATGCCGTTGGAATGGCCGGGCAGCACCTGGTCGGTGTGAAACAAGAGATTCAGGGGTTCGTCGAAGTCGATTTCGTGCGTGCCCAGCAAGCGCAATCGCCTGGCGTTGCGAATCCGCTGCAGTGCGGTCTCGACCGCGGCCGCATCGATGCTATCCGGGCGCATGCCCTCGAACCCCAAGAGAATCGCACGGTCGGTGCAATGTCCGCGTCCGGTGAGCGCCAGGGAGCCATAGAGCTGCGCCGAGACCTGAGCGGTGCGGTTCAAGCAAATCGCGCGAGCCCAGCAATTCGGCAAAATCGCGCGCGGCATTCATGGGCCCCATGGTGTGCGAACTGGAGGGACCGATGCCGATTTTGAAGATATCGAAAACGCTCAGACTCATGCGCCGGGGACCAGGGGTTGTGCGGGTAGCCGCGCATGATACGCCGCCGTGCCGCGCAGCGCTCAGCCCGGACAAATGTTAAACTCCGCCGCATAACAAAGTGTCTGGCCGACAATTCAACGGAGTGTCCCATGAGTCGCTACCCACTGACTTTGGCTGTCTCGCTCGCCGCATCGCTGTCGCTTTGCGCCTGCATGCACCAACCGAGCGCGCCCACGGCATCGAGTACGCCGAGCCATCCCGGCAACATCGCGGCGGCGGTCGCCGACAGCAACCGGCCCGAGGCCGACAAGCTGCGCGATGCCAATCGCAAACCGGTGCAAACGCTGGAATTCCTGGGTGTGAAACCGGGCGAACAAATCGCCGAGTTATTGCCGGGCGGTGGATATTTCACCCGCATTTTCAGCAAGGCGGTCGGTCCGTCGGGCCACGTGTATGCCTTGGTGCCGGAGCGTCCGGCCAATGCGCCGGCCGACATGCCGGACCTTGCCGGCAAAGTGAAAGCGATCGCCGCGGATCCGAATTATTCCAACGTGACCGTGGTGATTCAGCCGCTCAGCAAGTTGTTGACGCCGGTGCCCGTCGACCTGGTATTCACCGCGCAGAATTATCATGACCTGCACAATTTTCCGGTCGACGTGGTGGGCTTCAATCGCACCATTTTCGCTTCGTTGAAACCGGGAGGCCTGTATGTCGTGCTCGACCACTCGGCGCCGGCGGGTTCCGGGCTCGCGGATACCAAGACGTTGCACAGGATCGATGCGGACGTGGTGAAACAGGAAGTCACGGCCGCCGGCTTCGAGTTCGTGGGCGCCAGCGACATTCTGGCGAATCCTGCGGATAGCCGCACCACGATGGTGTTCGACCCCTCGATTCGTGGCAAGACCGATCAGTTCATACTAAAATTTCGCAAGCCCAAGAAATAACACTTCTTGGCAAATCTTGCGTCTTTTGGGCCCCAAGCCGGTCCCAAGGGGGGGGTGCGGCCTTAATAAACGAACTTTGGACCCTTGTTTCCTGTCAACTGAGAACAATGTTCTACGTTTGATTCCAAAGGGACTAGAGGATTTTAACGCATGAAATTCGTCAATCTTCCGCGCGTTGCGCGCCCTTTCGCGGGGACCGTTCCGCTCGTTCTGCTGGGGCTGTTGAGCGGCTGCGTGACCCCGCCGCCGCGTACCTATGCGGTGCCGGCGCCGCCGCCGCAGCGCATATTCGTTTACCCGGCTCATGGGCAGAGCCCGGAACAAACCGAGCGCGATCGCTACGAGTGCCATACGTGGGCGGTCCAGCAGACCGGCGTTGATCCGAGCCGCACCACCAATGCCTACGAACGCGTGATCGTGCAGCCCTCGACGCCGCCCGGGTCGAATACGGTCGGAGGAGCGATCGCCGGCGCCATCATCGGATCAATCATCGGCGGTCCGCGCAATGCGGGCGCGGGTGCCGTGCTGGGCGGCGCGACCGGAGCCATTGTGGGTTCGGCGGCCGATGCAAATACGCAGCAGCAGACGCGCATGACGCAACAGCAAATCAATGAAGCCGCCGCCGAGGGTCGCGCCGGCGCCGATGCTTATCGCCGCGCGATCGGCGCGTGCCTGCAAGGACGCGGCTATACGGTCACCTAAGAAAACACGGAAAGGCTATGAACCAGACAGCAAGAATAACCGCTTTGAGTCTTTCGATTCTGCTGCTCGGCGCGGGTGCCCTGCAGGTGGCTGCCGCCGCGGATGAGCACGGCCGCCCGGAGGCGGCGCGGGAACATGATCGCGGCAGGCCGGCGCCGGGCCGGCCCCGAATGGACGGCCGGGGCCAGGTGCTCGATTCCCGCTACAATCATGGCCGCTACTACCCGGCATATGGCACCGTGAGACCCTCATTGCCGGAAGGGTATCGCCCTTACTATCGCGGCGGCAGCCGGTTCTATTTCAGCGGCGGAATCTGGTATGCGCCGAGCGGTCCGGGCTTCGTCGTGGTGCGGCCGCCGGCGGGTCTGGTGATATCCGTGCTGCCGCCGTATTACTCGACGGTATGGTTTGGAGGCGTGCCGTACTACTACGCCGACAATGTGTACTACGCCTGGCAACCGGACCAAAATGGCTATGCCGTGGTTGATCCCCCCGAGAACGCGGATGCGCCTTCGCCGCCGCCGGAGACCGCGCAGGCACAGCAAGACCTGATCATATATCCCAAGAACGGGCAGTCGAAAGACCAGCAGGCGGCCGACCAGTTCGAGTGCCACACCTGGGCCAAAGGCCAGACCGGGTTCGATCCGACGCAGCCGGGCGGTGGTACGCCGGGGGGCGCGGCGATGAATCGCAGCAACTACGATCGCGCCATGTCGGCGTGCTTGCAGGCTCGCGGCTACCAGGTCAACTAGTGGGGGAAATCCTACGCATGTCGCTGTTTGGCGCCGACTGTAAGTTTGCCGCCGGGCGCGGCATCATGAGGCCTCTGATCGGTGAATGTGTCTTGAAGGGAAATTGCGATGCTCATTAGCGAAACCGGCGCCGTCGATGCGCAAGAAGAAATCAGCGTCGTTCGCTTGGGATTGGATCTTCCCGCCGCCGCCGCCAGCGCATTCGAAGACATCAAACGCAGGTTCAGCAACCAGCGCCAATGGCGCGATTTCATCTCGGCGGTTCAATGTTCGGTGAATTATCCGGCTGCGATCAATTCGCTGCGCTCCGGCACCCAATGGTTCAGCGGCGGATTGGCGCAAGCATCTTCTTGCCTCGCGCGAACGCTGCGCATCGCTCGCAATCGCTAGCAGCTGGGCATCGCCGCGGCCCACGGCCGCGCGGCCTGGTACGATCGACGCTTCCTGTCGCTCGATTCCGCGAGCGGCTCAATTCCGGTAGGTGATCGTCAAGCCAATGGTGCGCGGCCGGAACGTGTACTGCCGCTCGAGCGGCGGGGCATCGCCCGGATAGATGGTGAAATTGTAGTTGGTCACCGTGTGCGAGTCGGTGAGGTTGTCGACGAATGCCGCGGCCTGCCAGTTGCCGAAAGTCATTCCGGCCCGCGCCGACGCAAGGTTGGTCGAGGACAGAGAATAAAACGCCGGGTTGAATTGCAAGGTACTGGGGTCTTGCGCAGCGGGCGCCCATTTGTTGCGGCTTTGGTATTCATCGTCCACGCGCACGAACGCAGGCAGATTGAACAGGTTGAATTTGTATTCCAGCCCCAACGTGAAGGTGAAGGGGGCTCCGGGTTGCCCGGGCGGCTCGCCGCTTTGGCCCACGATCGCGTCCCCCTGGGAAACAACCGGCTGTGCTTGGACCTCGGAGAAGCGCGAATCCTGCGTATAGCGCGCACTCGTATAGCCGGTGGCTATTTCTGCCGTGAAATTGTCAGTCATGGCGATTTCGGCTTGAATGTCTGCGCCTTTTGCAACCGCGGTGCCTAGGTTCGCGATGAAGGTGATCTGACAGATCGGCGGCAGCACGCTCTGCTGAATGTTGTTCCAGCGGATGTAATAGATGCTGCGTGGCGATCTTTACGCGGTTGTCGAAATTGTTCTTGGCACCCACTTCGAAGCTATTGACGGTGTCGGAGCGAAAGGTCGGCGGCGACTCGGTGATGCCGAATGATGCGAAATCCGCGGCGCAAGCCGCCTGCGGCACGGGATTGTTGGCGCCGCCCGGACGAAAGCCTTTTGCGTAGGTCGCATAGTATAAGTTGCGGGCGTCGTGCTGGTAGGAAAAGCTCGCCTTCGGCGTGAACGAATTCTCCGTTTGCGAGACATCCACCGTCTGCGGCGGCAGGAACAATTGCGGACCGCCGGTCAAGGAATCATTGGTGAACTTGATGCGCGAATAGCGGCCTCCCAGCGTCAGCTTGTACTGATCGGTGAAGGCGTAGGTCCCTTCGGCGAACAACGCGTATTGCTGATCGGTCGCGTGGGTTTGCAGAAAATACGAATCATTCGGAAAACGCGGATCATAGGTAACCGGCAGGCCGGTATTCGGATCGACGAACCAATCGGTGTAGGGCGCGCCGGTTGCCGCCAGCGACAGTTCATTGAGCAAGGGATCGTGAATCTGCTCCAGATACGTTTGCCGGTCGCTGCTGAAGAAAGCCCCCGCGGTCCAGAATAGCGGCGAGGTCGCATCCGCGGACTGCAGGCGAATTTCCTGCGTGATGTTTTGCTGGCCATTGTCGATGGAGTTAGGCGAACGATAGTCGGTCGCGCCGGGGGGCAGATGCACGCCCAGGTTGTCGAGCAACGGGTAGGGCGTGGAAGCGGAGGATCCATCGCCGTTCAGAAACACCGCGGCCTGATAGAAACCCAGGTTATACAGCGTGCCCTCATAGCCCGTCTGTTCTTTGCGGTGGAAGTACGAAGTGTTCGAGATCAGCTTGGCGAAACCCAGGTTTCCCTCGATTTTCAACGAGGCCAGATAAAACCGATCCGGATCGGAGCGCCGATCCGGATCAGCGCTCGCCAATTGATCGCTGCCGGGATTCGAGTACAACGGCCAATAGTCTTCGACTTGATTACGGTACCGGTCTTGGTAGTACATGCCCGGTGTGATCTTCCAATCCTCCGAGGGCGCGTAAATGAAGGCCAGCCGATACAGCACGGTCTCGTCGTAATTGGCATTCTTTTGCGCGGGCCCGCCCGATACAGGATCGATGAGGTCGATGTAGCCGCCGTCGCGGCGGTACCAAACGGTCAAGCGCGCGCCGAGCGTGTTGTCGATCAAGGGTCCGCCGGCGGCGATTCCTCCTTCGTAGTTCAGATAACCGCCTTGCGTGAAGGAGACCTCTTCGCGGCTGTAAAAACTGTTTTGAGTGAGGCTGGGCTGGGTCGTGATGTAGCGGACGGTGCCGCCCTCGGATCCCGCGCCGAACAGGGTGCCCTGCGGGCCGCGCAGCACTTCGACGCGGTCGATATCGAATGATTTTGGCAGAGCATCGTCGGGGTTGAATGCCGTACCGCGGATTTGGATCGGCGTGTCGTCGATGTAGATCCCGGTGGTGCCGGCTCCGCCGGTGGAGGCGATGCCGCGGATGGCGATGTTGTTGGTGCCCGAATTGTCGATATTGACGCCCGGCGTAAAGCGCACGATGTCCTGGAAATCCTTGATTCCACGCAGGTCCATCGCGTCCTGCGTGAGCGCGGTGACGCTGATCGGCACTTTGCTCAGGCTCTCCTCGTGGCGCGTCGCCGTGACGGTGATCTCCTGCAACGGGCCGCCGGCATCCGCGTCCGCGGTCTTATCGGCCGCGCCGACGGCCGCTGCCCACAGCGCGGCCGCCACGCCGCCGATCAGAGCAAGCCTTCGCGGCTCGAAGGGTCCCCAATGCAGTTCGCAAGGTACTCGGACTTCCATATGAGATGCATCCCCAGCTTATATCGAGCGCCCGCCGCGCGATGATTGCGCCCATTGCAACATATCGGCGCAACGGTTGAAAGACCGGGGGGGCCGGTCGGCGCGCCCCGCGTTGGTGCAAACCGGGGACGCCGTGCAACGGCAACTTATGGGATCATGTCCGCATGAGCCCGGCGGAGCGTCCCAAAGCCAAGTCATTGAATCCTTTGTTGGCGTTGTGGCCTTTTCTGCGCCCGTATCGCCCCATGATGATCGGCGGATTATTCGCGCTGTTGATAGCGGCGGCCGCGCAGCTCGCGTTGCCGGTCGCGTTGCGCCAGCTGATCGATCATGTATTCGCGGAAAAAAGCCTCGGAACCATCAATAAATGGTTTCTGGGTTTTCTCGCCGCGGCGGTGATCTTTGGCGTGTTCGCCGCCCTGCGCTTTTACATGGTGACCTGGGTCGGGGAGCGCGTCGTCGCGGATCTGCGCAGCGCCATTTATCGGCGCGTGGTGCGCATGGATCCGATGTTCTACGAAACCACACGGGTCGGCGAGGTGCTGTCGCGCCTGACCGCCGACACGACGCTGGTGCAGGCCATCGCCGGCGTCAATTTGTCCATCATGCTGCGTTCCACGTTGAGCCTGATCGGCGCGCTGGTTCTCATGGGCTTCACCAGCGCGAGACTCATGGGCGTAATCATGCTGTTGATTCCCATCGTGATCGTGCCGTTGATTCTGACCGGGCGGCGCGTGCGCGGTTTGTCGCGCGCTTCACAAGATCGCATCGCAGATACCAGCAGCCTGGCTGACGAGACGTTGAATGCCATTCAAACGGTGCAGGCGTTTACGATGGAGGAACTGCAGAGCCAACGTTATGAGAAGGCGGTGGAGGACAGCTTCGCCACCGCGGTGCGCCGCACGAAGGTTCGCGCCGCGCTCACCGCCATCGGCATTATGCTGGTTTTCGGCGGCATCACGTTCGTGCTGTGGCTCGGTGCGCGTCAAGTCATATCCGGCACGATGACCGGCGGTCAGCTCGCGCAGTTCTTGCTCTATGCCGCTTTCGTCGGTACCTCGGCGGCGGCGCTCACCGAGATGTGGGGCGAAATTCAGCGCGCCGCCGGCGCCATGGAGCGCTTGAGCGAATTGCTGCAGGCGCGGCCGGTCATCAGCGCTCCAGCCCAGCCGCTCGAACTGCCGCCGCGGGTGCAGGGCCGCATTCGCTTCGACGAGGTCACATTCCATTATCCATCGCGGCCGCAGCACCCGGCACTGGATAGATTCAACCTCGAGGTGACGCCCGGGGAAACCATTGCATTCGTAGGGCCTTCCGGCGCCGGGAAGAGCACCACGTTCCAGCTGCTGCTGCGCTTCTACGATCCGGATTCAGGAAGCGTGTTGATCGACGACACGCGTCTGGCGGATCTGCGTCCCGAGGACCTGCGCGCTCAAATCGCCCTGGTGCCGCAGGACACCGTGCTGTTCGGGGCAAGCGCGCGCGAAAACATCCGTTACGGGCGTCCCGCCGCCAGCGATGCGGAAATCGAGGCGGCCGCGGTCGCAGCCGCGGCGGATGAATTTCTGCGCAAATTGCCGCAAGGGTATGACACATTTCTGGGCGAGCGCGGCACGCGCCTGTCGGGCGGACAACGCCAGCGCATCGCTCTGGCGCGTGCCATTCTCAAGGACCCGCCGATCCTGCTGCTGGACGAAGCCACCAGTTCGCTGGACGCGGAATCCGAACGCCTGGTGCAGCAGGCGCTGGAGAAGCTGATGCAGGGCCGCACCACCATCATCATCGCGCACCGGCTGGCGACCGTGCTCAAGGCCGATCGCATCGTGGTGCTGGATCATGGCCGCAAGATCGCGGTCGGCACGCACGCCGAATTGCTGATGCACAGCCCGCTTTATGCGCGCCTCGCGGCGCTGCAATTCGCGGCCGTCTCCACCGAAACGCTCGAGACGGCCGTGACTTGACGGCTTACTTGATCAGCCCCTCGGCTTTCATGGCTTCCATGACTTTGGGGCGGGCCGCGATCCGGGATTTGTAGTCGGCCAAAATTGGCCATTTGTTCAAGTCGATCTTCACGTGTCCGGTCCAGTTCAGCACGGTAAACAGATACGCATCCGCGACCGTGAAAGTACTGCCCAGCAAAAAAGGCTTCTTGCCGAGAAAGCCGGACAGCCAGTCGAATCTTTTGCCCAGGTTGGCGACCGCGGTTTCCTTGCTTTCCGCAGAACCTGCCGGATTGAACAACGGCGAAAATGTCTTGTGAATTTCCGAGGTGATGTAGTTGAGTATTTCCATCAGCTGGTAGCGCTCGAAGGTTCCGGCACGCGGCGCCAAACCGGATTCCGGCTTAAGATCGGCGAGGTATTGGACGACCGCCGGACCCTCCGTCAGGACCCGGCCATCGTCCAATTGCAGCGCGGGCACGGAACCCTTCGAATTCACCGCCAGATAGTCGGCGCCGCTCTCGGTCTTCTTGGTTTTCGGATCGATTTTGACCATGGTGTGCGCCAGCCCCGCTTCGAGCAGCACGATATGGGGAGAGAGCGAACATGCACCGGGAAAATAATAAAGTTTCATAAGCGTCCTCAGTGGGGATGGTCGAATGATACTACGCGCCTCGCCGCGATGAAGCCCTTGGCATAGGGCTCGGCAAGCAATGAGTCGACCCGCACTCGGCCGCCGCTCGAGGGCGCATGCACGAAGAGCTGGCGATCGAGCGCAATCGCGACATGCAATTCCTTGCGGGAAAGATGCATGAAGAGAAGATCGCCGGCTTGCACTTGCGTCCTTGCAACGGGTGCTCCGAATTGCAGCTGGTCCGCCGCCGTGCGCGGCACACGGATGCCGGCATTTGCAGCCGCGTAAACCACCAAACCGCTGCAATCGAATCCGCCCGGCGCGGCGCCGCCGAATCGATAGGGTTGGCCGATCATCGAGGTGGCGCTGTCGACCATGAGTTGCACCGGCGTGGGCGGCGCACGCTCAACGGCGACATCGGCCGGCGGCGCCGCGGTCGGAGGCGTGTATTCATGCGAAGTCGTCGCGCAGGCGGCGAGGGTCAGCGACATCGACCCCGCGAGAATCGCCTTGATCAGGGCGGTGCCGCGGACAGCGTCGTGGCAAGCGCGGCGCCCACGATGCCGGCTTCCGCACGCAAAGTTCCGACGCATAGACGAGCCTCGCAATGCAATTTATCCATGAACTTTTCCGGTTCTTCGGTGATGCCGCCGCACAACACGATCAGATCTGGCCACAGCAGGGCATGGTATTCATTGAGAACCACATTCAATTCGCTCGCCCACGCGTCCCAGCTAAGTCCGCCTTCAACCTTGACGCGCCCGGCCGCGCGCTTTTCAGCCTCGCGGCCGCCGACCTGCAGATGCCCGAATTCGGTGTTCGGCACCAGCCGCCCATCGACGAACAAGGCGCTGCCGATGCCGGTGCCCAGCGTCAGCAGCAGCACGGTGCCCGGCACGGCGCGCGCCGCGCCGTAGTGCAATTCCGCGAGCCCCGCCGCATCCGCGTCGTTGATCGCGATCACCGGCCGCTTCAAATGCTGGGCGGCCAGAGCCGCCAACGGCTGACCGACCCAGTCCTTGTTGAGGTTGGCAGCGGTTCGCACCACACCGCCGCGGATCACGCTCGGAAATGCCAGCCCGACGGCGTAATCGCCCGGAATATTCGCCACCACCGAGGTCAGTGCGCGCAACAGCGCTTCGGTGGAACCTTGCGCCGGGGTCAGCGTGCTGAAGCGTTCGCCCGCGAATGCTCCCGTGGCCAAATCGATGAGCGCGCATTTGATGGAAGAACCGCCGACGTCGACGCCGATGGCCAGGGAAGAATTTTTCAATTCGAGCGCATCATTGTTAGGTTTGCCCCGCATCCCCGATAACAACCTTATAATAACCCTTAATATGGACACATTTGACAGCCAATTCGCCTCGCGCCGCAACGCGGCCCTGCAACCGGGCACCGTGCAGGCGGCGCTACTGGACCGTCTCACGCGCACGCTCGGAAAGAATCCGGACTTGGCGACGCCCCGGGATATCTATGATGCGCTGTCGCTGGCGGTCCGCGAGGAGCTGACGCTGCGCTGGTTGGCGACGCAACGGCGGGTGGCCAAAGCGCATGTCAAAAGAGTGTGCTATTTCTCGGTCGAATATCTGCCGGGACGCTCTCTGATCAATGCTCTTTCCAGCCTGGACGGAGATCTGGTGCACGAAGCGCGCAGCGTGCTGCGCGGTATGGGTTACGAACTCGAGGACATAGCGGCCCAGGAGGTGGATCCGGGATTGGGCAACGGCGGCCTGGGGCGCCTGGCAGCCTGTTTTCTGGACTCTTTGGCGACGCTGCACTTCCCGGCGGTGGGATACGGCATTCGCTATGATTACGGAATCTTCACGCAAGTGATCGACGCCGAGGGCAGCCAGCGCGAAGTCGCCAGCAGTTGGCTGCGCCTGCGCAACGTCTGGGAGACGCCGCGCGGCAACGCCGGCTACACGGTGCGCTTCGGCGGCCGCAGCGTCGCGCCGCCCGATGCCGAGGTGAGCGACGCGCACCGGTGGGTGGATACCAACGACCTGTACGCCATCGGGTTCGATCAATTGATTCCCGGGAACGGCGGACCCACGGTCAATCACCTGCGACTTTGGTCCGGGCGCGCAATCACTCCCTTCAAGCTCGATACGTTCAATGCCGGCGAGTACGCGGCCGCTGTGCAAGACCAGTTGGAGGCGAAGAACCTGTCGCGCGTGCTCTACCCCGACGATTCGACCCCGCAGGGCAAGGAACTGAGGCTCAAGCAACAGTATTTTTTCGTGAGCGCAAGCTTGCAGGATATCTTGGTCACCCATTTGAGCGAGGGACGCTCGCTCGCCTCGCTGCCCGACGCCATTGCCATTCAGCTGAATGACACCCATCCCGCCGTCGCGATCCCCGAGCTGATGCGCCTGCTCGTCGATGAGCATGGCCTCACCTGGGTACAAAGCTGGCAAATCACCCAAGGCGTCTTTTCCTACACCAACCACACTTTGCTGCCCGAGGCGCTGGAGTCCTGGCCGGTGGCGATGTTCGAGCGCTTGCTGCCGCGGCATTTGGAAATCATCTACCTCATCAATCGGGATTTTCTCAAGGCGGTCGCGGCGAACTACCCCGACGACCCGGAGCGTCTGCGTCAGCTCTCCATCATCGATGACGGCGGCGGACGGCGCGTGCGCATGTCGCACCTCGCCATCGTCGGCAGCCACAAGGTCAACGGCGTCGCACAGCTGCACTCGGATATCATGCGCAAACACGTATTTCGCGATTTCGCGCAAATGTATCCGCGGCGCTTCATCAATGTGACCAACGGGATCGCGGTGCGGCGCTGGCTCAAGCAGTCGAACCCGGGGCTCTCTGCACTGCTCACGCAGCATTTGGGCCGAGCCTGGGAAAATGACCTCGAAGAGCTCGGCCGCCTGACCGGTGCGGCCGATGATCCGGAGTTTCGCCGCCAGTTTCGCGGCATCAAGCGCACCAATAAGCAAAGATTGGCCGATGAGGTGAAGCGCCGCAGCGGGGTGGCGATCAGCGTCGATTCCTTATTCGACGTCCAGGTGAAGAGAATCCATGAATACAAGCGCCAACTGCTGAATCTGCTGCACGTCGTGTCCCGCTATCGAAGAATTCGCGAGAATCCGCAGGCGCAGCTCGTGCCGCGAACCGTTATTTTCGCCGGCAAGGCGGCACCGGGCTATGCGATGGCGAAGTCCATCATCAAACTCATCAATAACGTGGCGCGCACGATTGAAGCTGATGAGCTCGCACGCGGCAAGCTGCAGGTGGTGTTTTTGCCCGACTACGATGTTTCTCTGGCGCAGAAAATCATGCCTGCCGCGGACTTGTCGCAACAGATATCAACGGCCGGCATGGAGGCTTCGGGCACCGGGAATATGAAACTGGCGCTCAACGGCGCCCTCACCATCGGTACGCTGGACGGCGCCAATATTGAGATTCGCGATCATGTCGGCGCCGAGAACATGTTCATCTTCGGCCTCACCGCGGATCAGGTGGCCGCGCAGCGCGCGGCGGGCTATGAGCCGGGCCGGGTGCTGGAGGGAAATCCCGAACTCAGCGGCACGCTGGATCTCATCGCTTCGGGATATTTTTCTCCCGCCCGTCCCAATGATGCCAGGCCGGTGATCGACCGGTTGCTGAGCCCCGCAGAGCCCTTCTTGGTGCTGGCCGACTACGCGGCATACGCGAAGATGCAGGATCAAGTCGACGCTTTGTACGCGCTGGAAGATCAATGGAGCCACAAGGCCGTGATCAATTGCTTGAACATGGGTTATTTCTCGAGCGATCGAAGCGTGCGCGAATACGCCGAGCGCATTTGGGCGGTGAGGCCGGCGATTTGAAGGCGCATTCGAATTGACCGAACAGTCGATCAGCGATTTCGATCTGCACTTGTTCGGCGAGGGCAATCATCAGCGGATTTATGACAAGCTCGGCGCGCATCCTCACGCGGGCGGCGCGGGCGGCGCGGCCGGCACGGCCGGCACGCGTTTTGCGGTCTGGGCGCCGAATGCGCAGCGCGTCAGCGTGGTCGGGCACTTCAATCAGTGGAACGGCGATGCGCATGTCATGCGGCCGCGCGGCAGTTCGGGGGTGTGGGAATTGTTCATCCCCGCAGTCGGCGTGGGAACACCTTATAAATTCGAGATTCGCGCCCGCGATGGGCGGCTGTTCCTGAAAGCCGACCCGTACGGCGTTGCGATGCAGCTGCGGCCGGATAATTGTTCCATCGTCGCGGACCTGAACGGCTTTGACTGGCAGGACGCGGCCTGGCTGCGGCGCCGGGCCGAGATCGATCCGCGGCGCCAACCGTTCAATGCCTACGAGGTGCATTTGGGATCGTGGCGGCGCCCGTGGGATCAGAGAGTCCCGCCCTTCACGAATTGGCTCGAGGCAGCGGATCAATTGATTCCCTATGCGAAGGATCTGGGCTATACGCACCTGGAACTCATGGGGATTGCCGAACACCCGCTGGATGCCTCCTGGGGCTATCAGGTGGTGGGTTACTACGCTGCGACCTCGCGCTACGGTTCTCCTTTGGATTTCATGCGATTCGTCGATCGATGTCACCAAGAGGGCATCGGCGTGATCCTCGATTGGGTACCGGCGCATTTCCCGCGCGATGATCATGGCCTCGCGCAATTCGACGGCAGCGCCTTGTACGAGCACGCCGATACGCGCATCGGCGAACATCGCGAGTGGGGCACCAAAGTATTCAATTACGGCCGCCACGAAGTGCGCAATTTCCTGGTCGCGAATGCGATTTTCTGGGCCGATCGATTTCATGTCGACGGTCTGCGCGTCGACGCCGTGGCAGCCATGCTGTATTTGGACTACAGCCGCAATCCCGGGGAGTGGCTGCCGAACCGTCATGGCGGGCGCGAGAACCTGGAGGCCATTGAATTCCTGCGTCAGATGAACAATGCCGTTCATGCCGCCTTTCCGGGATTATTGACCATCGCAGAAGAATCCACTTCATTTCCCGGCGTGACCCGGCCGCCGGAGCATGGCGGTCTGGGCTTCAATTTCAAATGGAACATGGGGTGGATGAACGATACCTTGCGCTACATGTCTCTTGATCCGGTGCATCGGCGTTACAACCACCAGCTCATCACCTTTTCGCTCGTCTACGCCTGGTCGGAAAATTTCATCCTGCCGATCTCCCACGATGAGGTGGTGCACGGCAAAGGCTCGCTGATCGCCAAGATGCCCGGCGACGACTGGCAAAAGCGCGCCAATGTGCGCCTGTTGCTCAGCGTGATGTGCGCGCATCCCGGCAAGAAGTTGCTGTTCATGGGCTCGGAGTTCGGACAATGGTCCGAGTGGCGCGATCACGCGCAGCTCGAATGGCAGCAGCTGGAGTCCGCGGCCCATCGGCAGTTGCGCGACTGCGCGCGGCAGCTCAATCATCTATATCTGACGACGCAACAATTCCACCGCAGCGACTGCGAGCCCGACGGCTTCCAGTGGCTCGATCTGCACAATGCCGAGGACAGCGTGTGGGCTTTTGCGCGCCGTGTCGGCGGCGCGGAGCGGGGCACGCCGGTGATATGCGTTTTCAACGCCACTCCGGTGCCGCGCGCGGGATACGAAGTGACGGTCGGGCAAGGCGGAGCCTACCGCAAGCTGTTTGACTCCGATGCCGTAGACTTCGGCGGATCAGGCTACAACCAGCAGACGCAAGTGGAGGCATCGCCGGCCGGCGAATTTGGAAATCCGCAGTCTTTGCGGTTGAATCTACCGCCGCTGGGCGCGATGTTTTTCGCGGGGCCATGACATGAAGGGCATCGAAGTCGGGGCACCGGGCCCGCTCGGCGCCACCTGGAGCAAGCGCGGCGTGAATTTCGCGCTCCTTTCCAGCCATGCGACCCGCGTCGAAGTCTGTCTATTCGACCCCGTCACGGGCGCCGAAATCGCGCGCCATGATTTGCCCGGCCGCAGCGGCGATGCATGGCATGGGTTGATTTCCCCGCGCCGCGGCAGTCCCGGGCTGCAGTACGCATTTTGCGTTCACGGCCCCGATGACCCGCAAAGCGGCCAGCGCTTCGATGCCACCGTGCCCTTGATCGACCCGTATGCGCGCGCACTCTCGGCGCGGCGCCCGCTTCGCGGACTGGTCATCGATCCGACCTTTCATTGGGAAGGCGACCGGCCGCCGACGATACCGTGGCGCGACACGGTCATCTATGAGCTGCACGTGAAGGGATTTACCCGGCTGCATCCGGCCGTACCGGAGAAATGGCGCGGTACCTACCTCGGGCTGTCGGTGGCACCCGTGATCGAGCATTTGAAGTCGCTCGGCGTCACGGCCGTGGAATTGCTGCCCTGTCAGGCGTTCGTGAGCGAACAGTTCCTGCTCGATCGCAAGCTCAGCAACTACTGGGGCTACAATCCGGTCGCCTGGTTTGCCCCGGCGAATGAATATGCCGTGGATGACGCGGTGCTCGAATTCAAAACCATGGTCAGGGCGCTGCACGCCAGCGGAATCGAGGTCATTCTCGACGTGGTGTTCAACCACACCGCCGAGGGCAACGAGAGCGGGCCGCTCCTGTCCCTGCGGGGTATCGATAATTCGGTGTACTACCGCCTGGATCCGGCGGATCCGCGCCTTTATGAGAATCTCACCGGGACCGGCAACACGGTCAATTGCGAGCATCCGCGCGTGCGCGCGCTCATCATCGATTGCCTGAAGTACTGGGTGGAGGAAATGCACGTCGATGGGTTTCGCTTCGATCTGGCGACGGTGCTGGCGCGCGATGCCAACGGCTTCAACCCGCACGCCGATTTTTTCAAGGCGCTGCGTGCCGAGCCTGCGCTCGCCTATGTCAAGCTGATTGCGGAGCCATGGGACCTCGGATTGGGCGGCTACCAGCTGGGGCATTTCCCAGCCGGCTGGTCCGAGTGGAATGACCGTTACCGCGACACGATGCGCGCCTTCTGGCGCGGCGACGGCGCCAAGCTCGGCGAATTTGCGGAAAGATTCGCCGGCTCGAGCGACGTGTTTCGCCATGATGGGCGCAAGCCTACCGCCGGCGTGAATCTGGTAACCGCACACGATGGCATGACGCTCAACGATCTGGTGTCCTACAACCGGCGCCACAATGAGGCCAATCTCGAAAAGAACGACGAAGGCTTCGGCAACGATCTTAGTTGGAATTGCGGCGCCGAAGGCCCGAGCAGCGATCCGGCCATCGTCAATCTGCGCAAGAGACAGATGCGCAATTTTCTCGCGACGCTGTTCCTGTCGCAGGGGGTGCCCATGTTGCAGGCCGGCGACGAGTTCGGACGCACGCAGGGCGGCAACAACAATGCGTACTGCCAGGACAATGAAATCTCCTGGGTCGACTGGCGTTTGCGCGCTGCGAATCACGACCTGTTGGAATTCGTGCGCTTGCTGGGGCAGCTGCGCCGGCTGCATGCGGAATTCCGCCGCGAGACCTTCTTGAAGGGCGCCGCTTCGCGCACCGGAGTCAAGGATGTGACCTGGTTGAACGTTCGCGGCGACGAAATGACGCAAAGCGAGTGGCGGGATGTGAATCAGCGCACCTTGGGCATCTGGTTCGGCAAGCGCCCGGGCGCGGCGGACCGCCTCCTGCTGCTGGTGAATGCGGCAGATTCGGAGCAGGCCTTTGCGCTGCCCGCTGCGCTCGCCGGCGGCCCGTGGATTTGTCTGTTCGACACCGCATCGGAGAGCCTAGCGGCGAACAGCCTTGGCCGGACGCAAAGTTACGCGCTCAAAGCCCGCAGCGTCGCGCTGCTGGAGTGCTGATCCCTTGGACCAGGCATTGATCGAAAGGATGGCGCAGCTGCGAGGCATCGGCGACGCGTACCATGACTATCGCGGTGAGTTGCAGTACTTCAGCCTGAAGACCAAGACCGCCATCTTGAGCGCCATGGGCTGCGTGCCCGACGATGACAACGCACTCGCCGCCGAGGTCGCGCAAATCGAGGCTGCGCGCTGGCGCAGATTCCTGCCGGCCGTTGCTACGGCGCACGGCACGAGAATCGGCTTTGATATCAACGTCACCGCGCGCGAGTTCGGCGCGACGATTTCGTGGCGAGTGCTCGCCGAGGACGGTTCGAGATTGAACGGCGCAGTCTCGACCGCCGATTGCGCCGAGCTCTGGCGCGGCGAGGTTCAAGGATCATGGATCACGCGCCGCCGCTTCGAGTTGGGGGTGGACCTTCCCCCCGGCTACCATGAGTTCGAGGCGAAAATAGCCGGCGGCGAGGCACAGCACTGTCTGCTGATCGTCTCACCGCCGAAGTGCTTCGAACCGGCCGCGATTTCCGCCGGCCGGCGGCTTTGGGGGATTGCGGTGCAGCTGTATACCCTGCGCTCCGAGCGCAACTGGGGTATCGGCGATTTTGGCGATTTGGAAATGCTGATTCGCTGGATGGCATCGTGCGGCGCAGGTTTCGTCGGCGTGAACCCTCTGCATGCACTGGCGCCCGCCGATCCTGCGCGGTCCAGTCCCTACAGTGCATCGAGCCGGCATTTCCTCAATGTGTTGTACATCGCGGTCCCGGCGGTGCCCGAGTTCGAGCGCTGCCGGGCAGCTCGCGCACGCATCGTCGAACCCGAATTCGCGCGGCGTTTGCACGAGGTGCGCGCGCAGCCGTTGGTCGACTATCGCGGCGTGGCGGAACTGAAATTCGAAATTCTCGCATTGCTGCATCGAGATTTTCGCGAAGAGCACCTGGCAACGCACAGCGACCGCGGCCGCGAATTTATCGAGTTCGTGGCGCAACGCGGTGTGCTGCTGCAAATGCATGCCCGCTTCGATGCGCTGGACCGCCATTTTCGCACGACTCTCGGTACTGCATCGGGCTGGCTGAGCTGGCCGCAGGAATATCGGGACGTGAACGGCAGCGCGGCAACGCGCTTCGCGCTCGAACATCCCGCCGAGGTCGAGTTTTATGCGTACTTACAGTGGCTGGCGCATGAACAGTTGTTGCGCGCGCAAGCGTTGACGCGCGAACTCGGCATGCCGATCGGACTGTATGGCGATTATGCGGTGGGGGCCAATCCATCGGGCTCCGAGACCTGGGTGGACCGGGCCGGTTATTGTCTCGGCGCTGAGATCGGCGCACCGCCCGATCCGTTGGCGCTCAAGGGTCAGGGGTGGGGCATTCCTCCGCCGGATCCGCTGGTCATGCAGGCGCAGGCCTTCAGGGGTTTCGTCCAATTGATCCGCTCCAACATGCGCTACTACGGTGCGCTGCGGCTGGATCATGTGATGTCCCTGTACCGTTTGTGGTGGGTGCCGGCAGGTTGTCCGGCGACAGCGGGCGCCTATGTTCACTATCCGTTGGAGCAACTGTTGACCGCGCTGAGTCTGGAGAGTGCACGTGGTTCGTGCCTGGTGGTGGGCGAGGATCTCGGCGTGGTGCCGGATGAGATGCGCCGCGCGATGCCTGAGTTCGGCCTATATCATTACAAGGTGCTGCTCTTCGAGAAGATATCCGGAAGATTCCGCAAACCGGGCGAGTATGAGCGGCGGGCGCTGGCGGCGGCCACCACGCATGATCTACCGACGCTGCACAGCTACTGGGAGGCGCGCGACATCGAACTGCGACGCCGCCTGAATCTGTTCCCCTCGGAAGCCATTGAAAGCGAGATCATCCGCGAGCGCGATCACGATCGCGAAATGCTGCTGGCGGCCTTGCGCGACCAGGGCATCAATCCTGCGCATCCTGCCAAGCCGCTGGATCCTTACACCGAAGAGCTCGGCCACGCGCTGCATCTATACCTGGCGCGCTCCTCGGCCGCGCTGGTCGCGCTGCAAATCGAAGACCTGTTGGCCATGACCGACCCCGTGAACGTGCCTGGAACTTCCGCCGAGTATCCCAACTGGCAGCGCAAAGTTACCGCGCCGCTCGAAGACATCGCGGCACGCAGCGATCTCAAAGCGCGGCTTGCCGAGATCGACCACGCGCGGCGCGCCGCTGGCACGCAAAGTTCCTAATGCGCGGCGTCGGGTCTCGATGCCGCCTGGGCGCGGGCGGCCCAGACCCACACGAATCCACCGATCAACACCGCCACCGGCAAAATCTTGATGGCCTCCTGCAGCGAGAAGGCATCCGAGAGCGCACCGACCATCAAGGGCGAAAGGGCGTCGCCGAGCAGATGGATGGCGAAGACGCTGAGCGCGATCGCCGTGGCCCGCTCGCCCGCGATGACCAGATTGATGATGGCCGCATTGATCGGGCCGGTCGACAGGAACAACAAGAGTTGCGCGCTCACCATATAGACGGTGTACAAAGTGGTCGAGGCGGTTGTGAGAGCCAACCAGACAAAGGGTGCCGCGCCGAGCGTGGCAGCGGCCGACAGCCACAAGTAAGCCTGGCGCGAATTCTTCGCAAAGTAATCGCCCATCCAGCCGCCGATAAACGTGCCGACGAATCCGGTGACAACCACGATGGTGCCGAAATTCACCGTGGCCTCGCTGCGCGGAATGCCGCGAGCGCGCTCCAGAAATGCCGGCATCCAGTAAGCGAGTCCGCCGACTGCGAAGGTGTAGGCCGCGTATCCCAGGACGGTGAGCGCATAGGGCTTGTTGCGAAGCAGCCGCCCGTAGGTGAGCCATGCCTCCCGGCTGATGCCGGATGGCGGCTTGCTCGCCGCGGCTGCAACGCCCGCGGCTTGATCCTGGATACCCCGCGGCGGATCGCGCAACAACAGGCACAAGGCGGCGAGCAGCAAACCCGGAACGCCGGCGACGAAGAATGCCGCGCGCCAACCATAATGTTTGTCAACCAGGCCGCCGACGACGTAACCCAATGCCGAGCCGACCGGGATGGCGCAGAAAAATATCGCCATGACCCGGCCGCGCTGGCGTACGGGAAAATAATCGGACAGTAAACTCGGCGCGATGGTGACGTATGCCGCCTCACCGACGCCCACCGCGGCGCGTGCGGCAAACAGCGTGAGAAAATTCACGGCAAACCCGGATAGCGCGGTCGCGAAACTCCAGCACGCCACGCCGAGCGCGATCAGGCGCGGCCGCGACCGCCGATCTCCCAGCGCGCCGAATACCGGCGCGAGCACCGTATAGACCAACAAGAAGCCCGTCATCAACGATCCCAGATTGGTATCGGACAATCCGAGCTCGGAATGTTTGAGGCTCTCGAGCACGCCGGAAACGATGTAGCGGTCGAGGTAGCTGAATAAATTGATGAAGGCGAGAATGGCGAGGCCGGCATTTGCAGAGGCCAGCCATGACTTTTGTTTTTGTTCGACCACGCCGAAGTATAGTAGCGATCCTGACAATTGCACGCAGAAGGGGCCGGGTTACGCGATTGCATGTAACTTGTTGATTTATATAATTTTAGGAGATTATTTTGGCCAAGCCGAACTACCGTCACGCAAAAAAGCAAAAGGAAGCCGCCCGAAAAGCTCGACAGGATGCGAAACAGTTGCGGCGTTCCGCGGCGCAGGAAGTTCCCGCAGAGCCGGTGCCCGCGAAACCCGTGGAGTGAGCGGGGCGGGGAGCAGCGCTCGAAGGGTTCCGCGATCTCTCGCGCCGCACGTCGCCAGGCATATGTCGCCTCTCAGCGACGGACGCTCATGCATTACAGCGACTTCACAGATCTTTTCCTCCATTGCGCTTCTCACACCGCATGAATCGCACAACAATAGTCTGCATGCGGGACTTCATTTCCAAGCTGTTCGCGGTGCCGCTGCTTTTGGCGCTGCTGGCGGCGGTCGGGTGCAGCGGCAGCACGGTAGTCACGCTGACCGCGACCCCCTCGTCGGATCGCTTTGTGACCTATCGGGTCGGCATCGCGTCGATCCAACTGCGAACATCCAGCGGCAAGCCGGGCCCCATGATCTTTCCGCAGGAAACCACGGTGGATTTCACCAAGCTCACGGATTTGAGCGAGATCATCGGTGCGCCGACCGTGCCGAAGGGCACGTATGCGGGCGCGGAAATCACGCTCGATTACAGCAGTGCGCAGATCGTCTACGACGACGGCAGTCTCGACGGCGTGGCGCTGACGCCGGTGGATGCCGGCGGAAAAGCACTGGCTTTGGTGCGGGTGATCGTGACGGTCGATCCTGCCGATCCGCTGAGCAGCGCCCCGAAGTCGGCCAACCGGCTGTCCCTGAGCTTCAATCTGGCCGCTTCGAACCTCATCGACTTGAGCAACGACACGGTAACCATCACGCCGCTTATTTCAGCGAGCATGCAACCCATCGATTCCAAGCAAGTGCGTGTCAACGGCCCGCTGTTGAGAGCCGGCAGTTCTGTTCTGGCGACCGGTGTGATGCCTTTTGGCGGCACCAAGGCCGCATTGGGGAGCGTTTCGATCGTACCGGGCGACTCGACCACTTACGAGATCAACGGTTTTGTCTCGGCGGGCGCGGCCGGTGAGACGCAACTCGCCGCACTGCCATCGAACAGCGTAACGACGGTGTTCGGCACGCTCACCGAATCGAACTCGAACAGCATCTCCACCACGACCCCCGCCTCCACGCCTGTCACATCGCCGGTCACGACAACGACCGGCCCGGCCGCATCCACCGTGACGTTCGCGGCCGCGCAAGTATTGGTGGATGCGAGTGTTCAAGGCGTGCGATCGGCGCGGGTCTCGGGAACCGTGGCGGCCCGCAGCGGCAACACGCTCGGTCTCGAAGAGGCAACCCTGGTGCAATCTGGCGGTACCGAGAGCTTGGTGCCGGGCACGACCATCGTGAACGTGGGTCCCAGCACTCTGATCACTTATTTCGGCCAGAGCGTGCAGGGCGCGATCAGCGCCCAACAAATCTCAGTGGGAACGGTCATTGACGCTTTCGGCATCGTCAGCAATACCAGCACAGGGCAGGTCCTGCTGGATGCCAGCGCCGGTCGAGTGCGGCTCGACTTGACCGCGGCGTCCGGTCTCGTGACCGTCCAGGGCGGCAACACGCTGACCCTCGATCTGACCGCGCTCGGGGGCCGTGCCATCAGCGCCTTCGACTTCACCGGCAGCGGCGCCAATCCGACGCAATACGGCGTGGAGTTCAGCAGCACGTCCCCGCCGGATCTCTCCAATTCAAGCGTGGGGGCGCCGGTCGTGGCAACCGGCTTCGCCAATGCATTCGCAACCGCAGCCCCCAATTTCACGGCTTCCACGCTGCTCGATCCGACCACTATCGAGGCGCAGTTGGTGATCGATTGGAACGGCGGCGCGGCTGCGCCGTTCAGCTCGTCTGACAGCTCTTCCATCGTGATCGATCCGGCCACCAGCAACTTCGGATTGCGCCACGAGATCCAGATCGGATCGCAAATCATCAACCTGGTGGGACTTGCCCCCGACCCTTCGATCACGCCAGCCACCGGTTCGAGCGCGGTATTTTCCATCGGACACTCCGCTTCATCGACGGTGGAGAGTTTCGAGAGCTATTCCGCCTTCATCACGCAGCTGCAATCGGAACTCAACGGCACGGTCCTGGCGACAGGGATGACGGCCATCGGGCAATATACGGCGTCGAGCTCGGCTTTCTCTGCGACCGGAATTACGATTTTCCTGAACGACTGAACGCGAAACACGTTGCGCAATGGATACGGATTTTTGAGATCTAGAATCAGCCGGCGCGATTTGCTGCGGGCGGCACCGCTACTGGTGCCGACGGCATGGCCTTTGATGCGCGCGGCCGCTTCGCCCGAAGCTGCGACGCAGAGCTATCACTACGCCTACGTCGGCTCCTACACGCCAAATGGCGGCGGCATCTATCTGTTTCGGCTCGAGCCGGCGACGGCGGCGATGACCCAGCTGCAGCTCATCGATGACATTCGCAACCCGTCCTGGCTGGCGGTGAATCCGGCGCAAACCCGGCTCTATGCCGTCAGCGAAATCGACAACTACCAGGGCATGCACAGCGGCGCCATCGTCTCGTACGCGATCGACAACGGCAGTTTGCAGATCAAGCGCATCGGCGCGGTGAGCTCGGGCGGCACCGCGCCGGCGCATGTCAGCGTACATCCGTCGGGCAAGTTCGTGTTTGCCGCGAACTATGGCGGCGGCAGCGCCGCGGTGTTCCCGGTGGGACCCGACGGGGCGTTGGGCGAGGCCACGGACATCCGCCCGAGCGTAGGCCCCAGGCATCGTGGCCGAGGCGCAAACGATCCGCCGGGGCAGTTCGCCCTCAGCGATCACGAGGGTCCGCATCTGCACATGGTGGCGGCCGATCCCAGCGGGCAATTCGTCGTCGCGAATGACGCCGGACTCGATCTCACCCTGGTCTGGCGCCTGGATGCGGCCGCGGGGAAACTGCTGCCGGCGGAGGTGCCGGTGGTGCAAGCGCCTCCCGGTTCTGCGCCGCGCCATTTCGTCTTTCATCCCAACGGCCGCGTGTTCTACAACCTCTACGAGCATGACGCGAGGGTGGCGGTCTACGACTACGACGCGGCGCGCGGCGGCATGAAGCTCAAGCAAGTGGTGCCGAGTTTGCCGCCGAGGTTTGCCGGCAGCAATCTTGCGTCAGAAATCATCATCAGCGCGGATGGCCGGTTTCTCTATGTGGCGAATCGTTTGCACAATGCAGTCTCGATTTTTGGCGTAGCCGCGGACGGCCAGCTGCGCTCTCTCGGCGAGACCTGGGTGCACGCCGACTCGCCTCGCACCTTGTGCATCGACCCGAGCGGAGCGTTTCTATATTCCTGCAATCAGCGCGGCGACTCGATCACCTCGTTTCACCTCAATCCTCTGACCGGCGGCCTGAGCTTCACGGGCCGATTCGAGGCCGTGGGGAGTCCCGCCGTCATGACCATCCTCAGGCGCCCCTAATCCGCGATATACTCGGCGCAGATGCGTTCGCGCGAACACGGTTGAAGAGCATGGAAATTGCAATGATCGGTCTCGGCCGGATGGGCGCGAATATGGCCCAGCGGTTGATGCGCGGCGGCCACCAAGTGGTGGGTTACGATCCGGCGCCGGCGGCCCGCGCCCTGCTTGAAAAGAATGGCGCGCAAACCGCGGCCTCGCTCGAGCAAATGGTCGCCAAACTGAAGACGCCGCGCGCGGTTTGGCTCATGGTGCCGGCCGGCGAGATTACCGACGGCACCATTACCAACCTCGTGCCCTTGCTGGCCGCGGGGGACACCATCATCGACGGCGGCAATTCGAACTACCGCGATACCCAGCGCCGCGCGGCGGCGGTCGCGGCCCGCAAGCTTCAATATGTGGACTGCGGCACCAGCGGAGGGGTATGGGGCCTGGCGGAAGGCTATAGCCTGATGATCGGCGGCGACGAAGCCGTGGTGGAACGGTTGCGTCCGATTTTCGAGACTCTGGCGCCGGCCAAAGATCGCGGCTGGGGCCGAGTCGGACCCGTGGGTTCGGGCCACTACACGAAGATGGTCCACAACGGCATCGAATACGGAATGATGCAGGCCTACGCCGAGGGCTTTTCGATCCTGCAGCACAAAGAGGAGTTCAAGCTCGACCTGCATCAAGTCGCCGAGATCTGGCGCTACGGCAGCGTGGTGCGATCCTGGCTGCTCGATCTCACGGCCATCGCTCTGGATAAGAATCCGACGCTGGCGGGGATCGCTCCCTATGTGGCCGACTCCGGCGAGGGGCGCTGGACCGTTGCCGACGCCATCGAACTGGGCGTCTCCGCGCCGGTCATTACGCTCTCACTGCTCGAACGGCTGCGCTCGCGCGATAACGATTCATTTACCGACAAGCTTTTGGCGGCGATGCGCAATCAGTTCGGCGGCCACGACATCAAGAAAGAGTGAGAATTCTGGTAGTCGGCGCGGGCGCCATCGGCGGCTATTTTGGCGCGCGCTTGGCGCAGGCGGGCCGCGACGTCACGTTTCTGGTCCGGGAGCGCCGCGCGCAGCAGCTGCGCCGCGACGGTTTGCGGGTGGTGAGCCCCTTGGGCGACGTCAATCTGCCGGCTCCGTGCTTGGTGAGTGCCCGAGACCTTGAAGCTCATTACGAGCTGATCATAGCCAGCAGCAAATCCTATGATCTGGAGAATTCCATCGAGGACTTCGGCAACGCGATGGGTCCGGACTCGCGCGTCATTCCCCTGCTGAACGGTATGCGCCACCTCGATGTTCTTGATGCGCGCTTCGGCCCGCGGCGCGTGTTGGGCGGACTGGCGCGCATTTCTTCGACTCTCGACGCGGACGGACGTATTCATCAATTGGGCACGTTCAATGCCCTGGCTTTCGGTGCGCGCGATGCCGGCGATCCGCCCGACGATATCGCCGAGGTTCTGCGCGTGCCGGGCTTCGATGCGCTGCTGAGCAAAGACATACTGCGCGATATGTGGGAGAAGTGGGTGTTCATCGCCGCGGCCGCATCGACCACAAGCTTCATGCGCGCAACGATCGGCGACATCATGGCGGCCGACGCGCGGGATATCCCGGTGCGTTTGCTGCAGGAATGCGGCGCGATCGCCGCTGCGAACGGTTTCCCGCCGCGCGAGAGCGCCACCCAAGCCGCGCTGGCGATTCTCACCGCGCCGGATTCCGGCTTCACCGCGTCGATGTTGCGGGACATCGAGCAGGGCGGCCGAATCGAAGCGGACCACATCGTCGGAGATCTGCTCAGGCGTGGCTCGAAGGCGGCGCCGGCGCCGCTGCTCTCGACCGCCTTCGCGCATCTGCGGGCCTATGAGGCGCGGCGCAAGCGCGAATCGGGCGCGGCCTAGACCGACGGCAGCGCGGATTTGTGCCGGCTGACCGCGGCGCCGTCCTCGGCGCGCAGCCGCGCGAACACCGAAGTGGACACGATCGTGAGCATGGCGAGTCCGAGCAGTGCCAGGTGGATGCCGTGCAGCAGCTGCGGCGGCGTCGCGCGCAGCCGGTCGGGAATGAACAAAGCGGCGGCGAGCGATGCCGTGGCGACGCCGAAACTCACCGCCAATTGCTGCACCGTGCTGGCGATGCTGCTGGCGCCGCTCGCCTCGTGTTCGCCGATATCCGCGTAGGCGAGGGTATTCATGCTCGTATATTGCAGCGACGTCAGGAAGCCATAGGTGAAGGCCATTGCGACGATGAGCCATACCGGCGTGCCGGGGTTGATGGTGGCAAACAGCATGATCATCACGCCGAGCAGGATGGTATTGATGATGAGCACTCTTCGATAACCGAAGCGCTTCAGGATCAACGGCATGGTCAATTTCAGGCTCATGGCCGCGAAGGCTTGCGGCATGATCAGCAGCCCGGATTGGATCGGCGAAAACCCGAGCCCGACCTGATAGAGCAGCGGCAACAAGAACGGGATTCCGCCGATACCCAGACGCGTGAACAGATTTCCGCTCACCGCGACGCGAAACGTACGGATTGCCAGCAATCTCAAACGCAGCAGCGGGTGGGTCATGCGCTTGGTGTGCAGGCCGTAGGCGGCGAGCAGGGCACCCGAGATTGCCAACAATCCGAGCATCTCGCGACCGCTCAAAGTCGTCTCGCCGAACACCTCGAGCACATAGGAAAGCAGCGCAATTCCCGAACCGAACAGGATCAATCCGATGATATCGAGGGCGTAGTTGCGCTTCTCGCGGTAGTTGGGCAAGTGCCGGTAAACCAGCAGCAAGCCGCAGATGCCGATCGGAATGTTGACGTAGAAAATCATGCTCCAATGAAAGTAGCCGATGATCGCGCCCCCGAGGACGGGCCCGAGCATGGGGCCCACCAGTCCCGGAATGGCCACGAAGCTCATGGCATCGATGAGCTCGGATTTCGCAAAGGCGCGCACCATGGTTATGCGCCCGACCGGAATCATCATGGCGCCGCCGCAGCCTTGCAGAATGCGGCAAGCCACCAGCAAGTGGATGTTGCGCGAGATGCCGCACAGAAAGGAGCCGAGCGTAAAGATGCCGATGGCCGATGCAAAGACCTTGCGCGTGCCGAAGCGATTTGCCATCCAGCCGCTGATCGGTATGAAGACGGCCAGGGCCAAGGTATAGCTGGCGAGGACCGCCTTCATGCTCAACACCGGCACATCGAGCGCCTGGGCGATTGCCGGCACGGCGGTGTTGAGAATCGTCGTATCCAGCGATTCCATGAAGAACCCGACCGCCACCAGCCAGGGCAGCAAGCGCTTGGCGGTAGCCGTCAGCGCGATGTCGTCGGATCGTGTCAAGCGAGCGCCGCGCTATGCTCCGGAGAGCGCCGCATCGACGATGTTCTGCGCTTCGCGGATCAAACGGCGCAAGTGCGCATCGTCTTGGAAGCTCTCGGCATAGATCTTGTAGATGTCCTCGGTCCCGGACGGCCGCGCCGCGAACCAGCCGCTGCGCGCGATCACTTTTACGCCGCCGATCGGTGCGCCGTTGCCGGGGGCTTGCGTCAACACTTGTTCGATCGGTTCGCCCGCGAGTTCCGTGATCTTGACCTGCTGCCGGTCGAGCTTGCCGAGCTTGGATTTCTGCGCCGCGGTCGCCGGCGCGTCGATGCGGTCGGCAAATGAAGTGCCGAGCTCCCGCGTCAGCGCCTGGTAGTGCTCGCCGGGATCTCGACCGGTACGAGCGGCAATTTCCGCGGACAAGAGCGCCGGCGCGATGCCATCCTTGTCGGTGGTCCATACGCCGCCGTCGAGCCGGCTGAACGAGGCGCCGGCGCTTTCCTCGCCGCCAAAGCCTAATTTGCCCTCCACCAGTCCCGCGACGAACCATTTGAAACCGACCGGAACCTCGTAGACGGCGCGTTTGAGGCGGCGGCCGACCCGGTCGATCATCGCGCTGCTCACCACCGTCTTGCCCACGGCCGCATCGCGGCGCCAGCCGCCGCGGTGACTGAATAAATAATCGATCGCCGCGCACATATAGTGATTGGGCGGCATCAAACCGCTGCTCGCGGTGACGATTCCATGCCGGTCATGATCGGTGTCGCACGCAAAGGCGATGTCGTAGCGATCCTTCAGTTCGATCAGACGCTGCATGGCGTAGGCGGAGGATGGATCCATGCGGATCTTCCCATCCCAATCGAGCGTCATGAATCGAAACGTCGGATCGACCGCATCGTTGACAACGGTGAGATCAAGGCCGTACAACTCCGCAATGCGCGGCCAGTAATGCACGCCGGCGCCGCCCAAGGGGTCCACACCCATGCGTATCTTGCGAATCCCGGATCACATCCATATCCAGGATGTTGCCAAGATCGCTGACGTAACGGGTCAGGAAGTCGTGCGAGTGGGTGGTCGCGGCGCGCCGCGCCGCTCTGTAGGGCATTCGCTTGATGCCGGCTGCGTCCGGCCGCAACAATTCGTTTGCCCGATCCTCGATCCATTTGGTGATGTCGGAATCCGCGGGGCCGCCGTTCGTCGGGTTGTACTTGAAGCCGCCGTTGTCGGGCGGGTTGTGCGACGGCGTGATGACGATGCCGTCCGCGAGGCCGCTGCTGCGCGCGCGGTTATAGGTGAGAATTGCATGCGAGATTGCCGGCGTGGGCGTGTACTCGTCCTGTGCCGCGATCATTACTTCAACGCCGTTGGCGGCCAGCACTTCGAGCGCACTGACGAACGCCGGCGCCGACAAGGCGTGAGTGTCGAAGCCCATGAACAAGGGTCCTTCGATGCCTTGCCGCTTGCGGTATTCGCAAATGGCCTGGCTGATGCAAAGCACGTGAGCCTCGTTGAAGCTGACTCGAAAGAGGTTCCGCGATGCCCCGAGGTGCCGAATGCGACTCGTTGCGATGCAACCGAAGGATCCGGCCGCTCGCTGTAATACGCCGTGATCAATCGCGGAACATCGACCAGCGCGGCCGCGGGCGCCGGCTTGCCGGCGAGCGGGTTCAGCCGCGAACTCAAGTGGTCGCCAGTGCGGCGCTCTTATCCTTGATGCGCTGCAGGAGGTCGGTCCACGACTTGACGAACGAGGCGGCGCCATCGACCTGGAGTTGCGAGGCAAGCGCATCGACGTCGATGCCCGCACGCGCAAACCGTGCCAGCACTTCTTCCGCATCGCCCCCGTCGGTACGCATGACGCCGTCGAGCTTGCCGCTCTGTGCGAACGCCAGCAAGGTTTTTTCCGGCATGGTATCGACGGTTTCCGGGGCGGCCAGCGCCTCGACATACAGGCCCGGCGGGGACTTCGGATCCTTGGTACCGGTGCTCGCCCACAACATGCGCTGTTTGCGCGCTCCCTTCGCTTCCAGATCCGTCCAGCGCTTGCCGGCGATCAATTCGCAATGCGCGCGATACGTGCGCTCGCATGATCGCTATGCCCAGACGATTGCGCAACTCCTGCGGGACCTTGTCGGCCACGGCGCGATCCCAGCGGCTGACGAATACGGACGCGACCGAGTTGATTTTCGGATCAAGGCCGGCGGCGATGCGGCGCTCCAGGGCCCGCATGTAGGCATCGGCCACCTTCAGATACTGTTCGCGCGAGAACAACAGTGTCACGTTGATCGGCACGCCGGCGAAGATGGCCGCCTCGATGGCGGGGACGCCGGCCGGCGTCCCCGGAATCTTCACATAGAGGTTGGGCCGATTTGCCTGACTGGTGAATTCGCAGTGCCGCATCGATCGTGCCTTGAGTGTCGTTCGCCAGCAAGCGGCGAGACCTCCATCGATACCCAACCGTCGGTGCCCTTGGTACGGTCGAATTCGGGCCGGAAAAGATCGGCGGCGCGGCGCAGATCCTCCAGCGCCAATTCGATGAATAAATTCTCGCCGGACAGGCCGGCGGCGGCTTTCTGGCGGATGCCCTGGTCGTATGCCGAGGTCTTGCCGATGGCCTCGTCGAAGATGGTCGGATTGGAGGTCAGGCCGGTGACCGAGAATTGTTCGATATAGCGGCGCAGCGTTCCGTCGTCAAGAATTTCCCGGGTGATGTTGTCGAGCCACAGGCTTTGGCCCAGTTCGTGCAAACTCTTCGTCATGCTCATGGTCGCACCTTGAATTCGGATAAGTTGTGATTGAGAAGATCTCCGATGCGCTCGATCACCAGATCGGGCGCGGGCGCCACCGATTGTGACTCGGCGGCCAGCGCATAGTGCCCTTGACGCACGAATACCGTCGTCAGTCGCTCGCCCAGCACCGCTTTCATTGCCGCCAAGCAGATTCGCCTTGTCGTCGACCATAACGTAGTGCTCTGCGGGAAAGCGCAACTGCACATGATCCAGCACTTTTTCCTTGTGCACATAGATCATGACGCGGCCTTCCACGGCATCCCAGATGCCCGAACGCTGAATCTTACGCGGTTGAAACACGATGTCCCCGTCGGACAATACGGCCGGCGAGCCGAGGCTGCGCAGGTGCGCGATGGCCTCGAGTGCGCCTGGAAACAGCCGGCTGGCAAAGGGATATTCCAGCAGAAACTGCGACATGTCGAGCAACCGTGGGTCGTCATCCAACCCCGCGCGAAATTCTTGCAGGCTCCCGAGGTAATCGGCCAGCCCGAGTGCGGTGCGTCGCCGTGCAAAGATGTCCCAGTAACGGGCGCGCTGCGCCGCGCCGAAGCACCTCTCGAGCCGGTCGCCGAGGTCGGCGGCGAAGCCGTCGTTGTCCAACAGGGTGTTGTCCACGTCCAGCAGAAAAATCGTCGCAGCGTCGCTCAACACGGCGGGGACTTCTCGATCTGCGGGTCATGCCAGGTGTTTCCGTCGTCGACGATCTTGGCGGCGCCCTGCGGGCCCCACGTGCCCGGATCGTAGTCGCCCACCGGCAGTCCGCTTTTCAATACCGGATCGACCACCCGCCACGCGGCTTCCACGCAGTCGTCCTGCGTGAACAAGGCGGTCTCGCCGTGCACGGCATCCCCCAACAACCGCTGGTAGGGGGATTTTCCCGCCTCGGTATTGTGGCGTGCAATCAGTTCGACCGGCTGGCCGCGCATGTCCTCGCCGTTGAGCTTCACCAGTGCGCCTTCGCCGATCACCACTTCGGGGCTGAGACGCAAGCGAAAGTAGTTCGAAGGCATATTGTCGCTGGGATCGAAGATCGCCAGCGGCGGCCGCTTGAGAGTCACCGTGACTTCGGTCGCGGTGATCGGCAGGCTCTTGCCGGCGCGGATATAGAACGGCACGCCGGCCCAGCGCCAGGTATCGATGTGCAAATGCAACGCGGCGAAGGTCTCGACCTGAGAATTCTCGGCGACGCCCTTCTCGGCGCGATAGCCGCGAAATTGCCCGCGCACGACCTCCTTTGGATCGAGCGGGCGCATCGCGCGGAAGATGCGCAGTTTCTCGGCCTGCATGGTTTTGGTGTCGCGGCCGACCGGCGCGTCCATCGCCAGCAATGTCACCACTTGCAGCAGGTGGTTTTGCACCACGTCGCGGACCGCACCGACCTCCTCATAGAAAGCGCCGCGGCCCTGCACGCCGAAATTTTCCGCCATCGTGATCTGGATGTCGCGGATGTATTGGCGATTCCATATCGGCTCGAGGAAAGTGTTGGCAAAGCGGAAGTACAGGATGTTCTGCACGGCTTCCTTGCCCAGGTAGTGATCGATGCGAAATATCGCGGATTCATCGAACACATCGTGCAACGTCCGATTGAGCGCCTGTGCGCTGGCAAGATCGCGTCCGAAGGGTTTCTCCACGATGACGCGGGCGTTTTCGGCGCATCCGGACTTTTGCAGTCCCTGAACCACGCTGGCAAACATGCTGGGCGGAATCGCCAGATAGTGAATCGGGCTTTGCGCCGCACCCAGCGCCTTCTTCAGCTTGGAAAAGGTCGCCGCATCCGCATAGTCGCCATCAACATAGCGCAGCAGCGCGGCCAGTTTTGCGAACGTCGCGTCGTCGTGGTCGCCGCTTTGCGCGACGCTGTCGCGTGCGCGCTCAATGAGCTTTTCCAAATTCCATCCGGCGCGCGCCATGCCGATGATGGGGATGTGAAAGCCGTCCCGCTGTACCATGGAATAAAGCGCCGGAAAGATTTTCTTGTAGGCGAGGTCGCCGGTCGCGCCGAAGAACACGAAGGCATCGGATTCAGTCTTGCAGTCTTCGGCGCTCATTGGCTTCTCGAACGGAGCTCGCGGCGCAGCCGGGCGAGTTCTTCAATCAATTCCACCGCGAGCGCGACCCCGGCAAGATTCAATTCCAGGTCGCGTTCCAGGCGCAGCGCGAGCCGGGCGCGGCGCAGCGCGTCGCCCGTGAAGCGCCATTCGCTGCTGACGTTGACGACGCTCAAAACGCCTTCCTCGACGAATTCCACGATGTGCCGCTGGTCGACGGCGCACATCCGGCTCAAGTCCTCGATGCTCAGAACCGCCGATTCGTCGAAAATGCTCCCGGCTATCGGCCGGTCGTCTGCTGGGGACATATTACACTCCGAGGCTGGCGCGAGGGTTGAAGGCTCCGGCGGCAGCCAGCGCCGCGTAAGCGGCCTTGGCTTTGTCGCTGTCGGCGGGCGGCAGGGCGATCTGCAGCACCACGAAAAAATCGCCCGGCTGGGCCGCCGGAATTCCGCGCCCCTTCAAGCGCAATTTGGTGCCGGCATGAGATCCGCGCGGGAATTTTCAAATCGACGCTGCCGCCGGGCGTTGGCGTCTTCACGGTCGCGCCGAGAGCCGCCTCCCACGGCGCCACCGGTAAATCCAGGTATAGATCGCGCCCATCGACCCGGTACAGGGGATCCGGTTGAAACTCCACCTCGATGTAGAGATCTCCCGGTTTTCCGCCGCCGTGCGCGCTCGCGCCCTGGCCGGCAAGGCGTATTGTGCTGGCCGGCCAGAATTCCCTTGGGCACTTGGACGTTGAGCGTGCGCTCCTTCGATACCAGGCGGCCGTCGCTATCGATCTCCGGCATGCGCAGGGTGAAGGAACGTGTCCCGCCGTGCAGTGAAGCCTCGCAAATCAAGCAGCACCTTGGCGTGGTGATCCTCGCCGCGTCCCGGATGAAAGCGGCTTGCGCACGCCCGCGCCCGGCCCGCGCCTGGGCGCCGAACAGTGCGTCGAAGAAATCGCTATAGGACGCATCGCCCGGGCCCGCGCCGCTGAATTCAAAGCCCGAATCCCAATTCGGCGGCGGCCTGAAGTCCTCGTCCCGGCCGATAGTCTTTGCCCAGCTGATCATAGGCCGCGCGCTTTTCGGCGCTCTTCAGCACTTCATAGGCCTCGCCAACTTCCTTGAAACGCGCTTCGGCGTCTTTCTCCTTGCTGACGTCAGGATGATATTTGCGCGCAAGTTTGCGGTAGGCCTGCTTGATCTGCGCATCGGTCGCGTCCCGGGCAACGCCCATCACCTTGTAATAATCTTTGAATTCCACCGATCACCTGGCACTTGAGAGGTCGCAGAATACTACGCGCAAAACGGCGCGAATCATAAATCGTGTCGGAACAATCCTACGCTACAGTTGATACGCGACCGTGAGCAGCAGTCCTTCGCAAACATCGCGCAGCAGGCCGGGCGGACGGCCATCAAACAACGCCGTTTTCGGCAGCGAAGCTTCGATCCAGCTTGCCAGCCAATTGATTTCATCGGCACCATAGAAAACCACGGCGCACTCGTAGTTGAGCAGCAAGCTGCGCGAGTCGAGGTTCACGGAACCCGCGATTCCGAGAGCGTGATCGAACACCACGGCTTTGGCGTGGCTCATATAGGGCAACAAATGCACTTTGACGCCGGCCTGACTCAAGGAGCGCAGCGCGCGATTGCGCGCAAAATCCGCCAACCGGTGATTGGAATTCGCAGGGATGCACAGGTCGACCTTTACGCCGCGCCGCGCCGCGAGGCGCAGGGCCGTTTCCAGGCTGGTGTCGGGCACGAAATAAGGCGTTGCCGCGATGATGCGTTCGCGGGCGTGAAAGCAAGCGTCGATCAACAAGGCATGCACCGTGTCTTCGCTTTGATCGGGCCCGCTGGGCAAAAACTGCGCCTCGCTGCGCGCGCTGGCGGCGCCGCCGTCGACGGCGCGGGTTGCAATGGCGCTCGAGGCGGGCTTGCCGCCGGCGGCGACCCAGTCGCATTCGAATTGCGCGGCGGCGGCGGCGGCCACCGGGCCGCGCAGATCGAAGGTCAAATCCAGCCATGGCGCTGCGCCGGCGACGCCGGCGAAATACTCGGCGGCCAGGTTGCGTCCGCCCGCCCACAGGCGTGCGCCATCCGCAATCACCATTTTGCGGTGATTGCGCAAGTTGCGCGGGCCTTGCGTTTTACGGGCGAACAATGGACTGAAAATCGCCGTCTCGACGCCGCCGAGCCGCAGGGCGCGAAAGCAGGACCTCGGCAATTGCATGGCGCCGACGCCGTCAAGCAGCAGCCTGACTTCCACCCCGCTGCGCGCGCGCGCCATCATGTGCTGCATGGCCTCGCGGCCGAAGATATCGTCGCCGAGGATATAGGTGCAGATGTCGAGCCTCGACGCGGCGCTCGACACCGTCGCGAACAGCGCGGCTGCCGACACACTGCCATCCTGATGCATGGCGATCAGCGCGGGCGATGCGGCCGATAGTCCGAAACTTTCTATGAGTCCCTTCGCCCAGTGACCCTCGACGGGAGCGTCGGCATGCCGTCCCGGTTTGCGCGGAAGCTTGCGCCGCCCGAACATCAAATACATCGGCAAGGCAAGGTAGGGCAGGGCGATCATTCCCAGCACCCAGGCGATCGCGATTGACGGCGGCCGGCGCACGTGCTCCGCCCGGGTCGTGAGGATATACACGAGTATGCTGAGGACAATGACGAGGGAATGAAGGCTGACCGTCGGCAGCCAGGTATTCATGGTTCTTGCGAGAATTGGCGCAGTACCGCGCGGCAGGAGATCGGGGAGATCTTCCGCCATGAGGCCGGCTCCGAAACCGGCTGCCGCGGCGCCGTGCAGCCAAACTGCCGCGGCGGCGGCCGGCATCGCCTCCATGTTTTGCGCCAGCAGGCCCAGAATGAAGCCGCCGAGAACGTCCCCCGACCCGGCCGTGGCCAACGTGGAAGGCGCATTGGCTGTTGATGATGGCACGGCCATCGGGTGCCGCAATGACGGTGTCCGCGCCTTTCAAACACTACAACGGCGCCGCTGCGGCGGGCGGCTTGACGGGCGCGCAGCACCTTGTCGCCCGTTACGTCGAAAATGCGCTCGAATTCGCCCTCATGCGGCGTCAGCACGCAAGTCCCGCGGATCGCCTGGAACAATTCTTCAGGGCGCGCGGCGAAGACGCTGATGGCATCGGCGTCGATCACGACCGGCTTGCCGGTCATCGAGCATGGCCAATGTGCGCAGGCGCGTGGTGTCGCTGACGCCCGCGCCCGGACCGATGGAACATGCGCGTGAATCGCGCATCGTCCAGCAGACGGCTGAAGTCTCCGTGCTGCCGCGAGCGGCCGCGACCATGATGCTGGTGAGCGCCGCCGCATAAATCGCGAACGCGTCGTTCCGGCACCGCGATCGTGGTCAATCCCGCGCCGATTCGCGCCGCGGCGCGCGCCGCCATGCGCGCCGCGCCGGTCATCGGATACCCGCCGTACAGCAGCGCGTGGCCGCGGCCGTACTTGTTGATCGATCGCATGCCGCTGCGGCAACTTTGCATGCCACAACGCCGGCGCGTTCTCCCAGGTATCGACGGCCGACCGTGTCGAGCACGCTCTTGCGGTATGCCGATATCGGCGACGACGACATCGCCGCACGCGTCGCGGCCCGGCAGCAGCAAGTGGCCGGGCTTTTTGCGCATGAAAGTGACGGTGCAGACCGCCGGCGCCGCGCCGATGTTCTCGCCGCTATCGCCCAAGATGCCGCTCGGAATGTCCACGGCAACGATCGGCAGCGCGCGGCGGGTTGCATACCGCAAGACATCGCTGACCTTGGGATCCAAGGCGCGATTCAGGCCGGATCCGAACAGTGCATCGATGACCAACGCGGCGCCCTCAATGGCCGCCGGGGTCAGCGCTTCGACGGCGCCGCGCCAACGGCGCGCATGATATTGCGCCTCATTGCGCAGTGTTTCGAGCTCGCCCAGCAGCGCGACGCGGACTGGCCATCCGGCTTGCGCCAGCGCCGTGGCGGCCACGAAACCGTCGCCGCCATTGTTGCCCGGACCGCACAAGACGCTGACGGCTCGAGGGGTGAAACGGCGCTGAATTTCGCGAGCGACCGCCTCGCCGGCATTCTGCATCAGCAGACTGGCAGGAGTGCCGGCCGCGATCGCCAACCGGTCCGCCTCGGCCATTTGCCCGACCCGCAGCAGTGCGACGCTCACAAGCGTCCCGCGACGGCGCCGACGGCTGCGGTCACAGCCATGGCCAGAGCGCTCCAGAACGTCACGCGCAGCGCGCCGACCCACATGCTCGCGCCGCCGACCTTGGCGGACCAGCCGCCGAGGAAGAGCAGGCACACCAGGCAGCTCACCGAAATGGCCGCTATCAGGTAATGCGCAGGCGCGAGCGCGACCACGGCCAGCGGCAGGGCGGCGCCCAGCGAGAAGCTGCCGGCAGAGGCCATGGCAGCCTGCAAGGGCCGCGCTTTCGACAGGGGCGAGATTCCCAACTCGTCGCGCGCATGCGATCCGAGTGCATCGTGCGCCATGAGCTGGTCCGCGACTTGTCGCGCCAAGGCGGCATCAAGTCCGCGGCGTACGTAAATGTCGGTCAGTTCGCGGTGCTCGCCGGCATAGTCCTCGCGCAGTTCCGCGCCCTCCTGCGCCAACGCCGCGGCTTCGGTGTCGGCTTGCGAATGCACGGACACATATTCTCCGGCTGCCATGGACATGGCGCCCGCGACCAGCGCCGCGGTGCCGCTCAGCAACAGCGTGGCGTGCGTGGCGTCGGCGGCGGCGAGGCCGAGCAACAGGCTGGAGGTCGAAACGATGCCGTCGTTTGCGCCCAGCACCGAGGCGCGCAACCAATTAGCCGTTCCCAACGCATGACGGTCATGATCTCTTGGTCGCATCAGTATCCTGTATATACAAACAGGCAAGGACGGTGAACCGCAGTGCGGCGAATGTCATGGTAGCTAGCCCATGCGAACCCGGGTAGTCTTTGGCGGAAATAATAACGCCTCGCCGACACACGCTTTAGGTCGGTAAATCGGGAAGTCGCATGCAGAATCCTTTGTTCTGGATAGAGTGGCTCGATCGTCTGGATCGCGTGCTGAGCAGCGCCCGCCAAGACATCGCCGTGCTCAAGCGCGCGCTCAGTCCGCGCAGCCTCGAGGCGATCGAGCGCTCCAAGCGGCAGCTGGCGGCCCTCATCAACGACCTGCAATTGCTGGACCCTGAGGTATTTTCATCGAGCGCGAATTCCGGCAGTGCGAACGCGCTGCAATCGGCGCTCGAAGCGGCCGTCGCCCAGTTGGGCAACCTGGCGGCAATTCCCGCCGCCAGCGCACCCGGGGTGCTCGATCGCATGCTGGCGGCCGGCGACGCCGCGTTGCGCGATAGCTGCTACGAAGCTGCGATGTTGCTCATGCCGCATCGGCGGCGCCGCGCATGACGCTCGAAGCCTAGGTCCTGCCGGTTTTCGGACCCCAGATGTACCAAAGAATGAACCCCAGCACGGGCAGCACGAACACGATGACTATCCACAGCACTTTGTTGCCGGTGTCCGCGCTGCTTTGAAAAATGTTCACGATCGCCCAGACATCAGCGATCAATATCACCAGACCGAATAGTCCACCTTGATACATGTGTTTCCCCATTGAACGCTTTATATGATCAAGAGAATTCCCCCAATCGCGCTCAATAGCAACACCAATTGCTCGAACAGGCTCTGATTGACATGCCTCAGCAGCCAACGGCCCGCGAGCGCACCCAACAGTACGGCCGGCGCCAGCATCAGATTCAAACTGAAGCTTTGATTGGTGATCAGTCCTAGATCCACCATGAAGGGGACTTTGAACAGATTGAGAAGCATGAAGAATACCGCCGCGGTGCCGACGTACTCCATTTTGGGCAGCCGCATCGCCACCAGATAGATCGCCATGAGCGGCCCGGCAGCGTTGGCGACGAGCGTGATGAAGCCGGCCGTCATGCCGATCGCCGCTCCCACCGACCAGTGAAACGAAGGCTCCGTGTCTGCGGCGGGCGCGGACACGTACTTGCGCCAGAAGCTCAACAGTGCCAGCGAGACGATGATCCAACCGATGAGAATGCGCGCACTGTGGTCGGAAATGCGGCCGAGCGTGAAATACCCCAGCAAGACGCCGGCCGCGGTCCACGGAAACAGCCGCCACAGGTAGCGCCACTGGGTGTGCTTGCGATAGGCGAAGACCGCCACGAAGTCGCCGAATATCAGCAGCGGCAGCACCAGGCCGCTCGTCTGTTTGCTGCTGGGAAAAACGTGATTGAACAGAGCAATCGAAAGAATGCTCAGGCCGGTGATGCCGGCCTTGGAGACGCCCACCATGAAGGCGCCAAGCGCCGCGAAAAACCACAGCAACGGGTCGGTGATCATGCCGCCAACCTAACACGGCGCCCAGCCGGTTTGTCGGGGCTCCCGCAGCTGCGCCGCGGGTCAGTTGTCCAGGTAGAACTGGCGCAGCCGGTGCAGATCGACGATCACGTCGAAGTGCTGTCCGGCGGGCAGCACGGGGCCGGTGGCGAACTCGTAACGCGAGTCGATGTTGGCGACGCCGGGATGCAGGTCATGCATGGCGCGCTTGAACATTTCCCGCGGCACCCACTCGGAGTTCGACGACAGCGAACCGAACTCATCGTGGTAAATCGTCGCGGTGGAAGTATCCGCCGGCACGGAAGCGATCGCGAAGATGCGCGGCCGCGCGCCATTCAACCGTACATGCTTGGCGCCGGCGACGATCAGCTGCCATTCGTTGCCCTGCGGCACGGCGATCAGCGCATAGACGTGATGTTGTGCCGTAAGAAACGCGATGCAAAGCGCCGTCACGGCGCCCACGCGCCGCGCATTGGCGCTCCAGCGTTCGGTGAGCGCGCTGACCGATGCGACCAGAAAGCACAGCAACACGCCGGTCATGGCGAGAATCGTGCGATATGTCGCGTAGCGCTCCGAAGCCAGCATGCTCACCGCAAAAGCAAACACGGGCAGTCCCAGCAAGCCCGCCAGCCATACGATGCCGCGCTGCCGCCCGTATCGCCGCCACTGCAACCACGCGCCCGCGGCCAAGATCGCGCCGACCAAGGCCGCGCAAGCAAGGTACAGTGCATGGTCGCGGTGGTGATCATCGTTCAGCACGAACAGGCTGAGCGCGTTCGGCAGCGGCTCCTGCAAAAACCAGGCAATTTTCTCCGCCCAATGCGTCTCGAAGGCGACTCGTTCGGACTTGATGAACACATGCCCGGCGTACAGCAGCGACATCGTGCAATAGGCCACGCCCAATGTGCCCGCCACGAACCCGAGATGCGCGCCCAACCAGCGCGCGGACTGCGCCAAGCCGGGGCGACGCTGCGCGATCAGCGCTGCGGCAAGCGGCACCAGATAGAACAGAGCGCTCGGCTGATAGATCAGCGCGCTCACCACCATGAGGCCCGATGCCACCGACCACAGTCCCAGCGCACGCCCGATGCCGGCTCGCGGCTCCAGGAGCAGGGCGCTTTCCACGGTAAAGAAGGCGCCGATCGCGAGCAGTGCCGTCGCCGCGTACGGCCAGCCGATCGCCCATCCGGCAATGACTTGCGCGGACGGCACCAAACCGATCAGTACCGCGAAACACAAGCTGGTGCCGATCGACCAGCCGACCGCGCGCAAGCCTCGGAAACTCACGAGAGAGATGGCGCCGAGAAACAGCGCCGCGATCAAGCGCAGCCACTGCAGATTCTGCACCGAAGTGGTTTGTCCGTAAGTTGCCTGTAAAAGCCAGCCGTAGATCGGGCGCGCAGCGGAGGCGCAAAACTGCAGCACCTTGCCGACTTCCTCATGCGCTTCGCGCAGGTTGGAATAGTCATCGCGCAGACCGTACTGATGAAAGGTGGCCGGCCAATAGGCCAGGAGCGGCACCAGGAACAGGAGGGCGGTCAGCAGCCAGGCGCGCACCCGCGTCGAAATCCGCGCCCGCGCGGCCGCGCGGGGCGCACCGATCGCGACGCCGATCGCGGCTTCACCCAGTGCCGCGTCGCTCAGCACCGAGTCGTTCAACACCGAGTCGCTGAGCGCGCTCTCGCGGAGCACTGTTTTAGGGACGCTACTCATATACTCGCCAGGTCACCAAATGCTGCAATGCACTATTCAACGCGCACCGTCACTAGCCGCTACGCCATCGGTCGAATGGAAAGGTGAAACATCCCTGCTGCGATCTGATTCTATCGACGCTGCGCCGAAAATCAGTGCTGAAGGCGAAGATAATGCGTTAAATATCTGTTAACTACAGAGCTTCGCGCATCTACGCGGCCACGCACAGGTTTTTGCCGCCGTGCTTTGCCCGGTACAACGCGCCGTCCGCGCGGTCGAAGGCTGCCTCCGGCAGGTCGTTTTCCTGCAGTTCAGTCAACCCGCACGATACGGTGACGCGCACCGGCGTGCCGCGGAAGTGAAAGCGCAACGCCTCCACCGCGGAGCGCACTTGATTGGCGATCAGCATGGCTTGTTCGCTTTTCGCCCCGCATAACAGCATGACGAATTCTTCGCCGCCGATGCGTGCGACGAAGTCGTTGCCGCGCACCGCCGCCATGAAGCAGGCAGCGACACTTTGCAGTACGCGATCCCCGGCGCGGTGGCCATAGCTGTCATTGATGACCTTGAAGTTGTCCAGATCCCACAGCAGCATGGCCGCCGGGAGAGCAGGGCGCGGCTTCTGCGCAATCTCGCGCGCGAAGCGCTCTTCGAACCCTTTGCGATTGGCGATTCCCGTCAATGGGTCGATGCGAGCGCCTTGTTTTTCGCTGTCCAATCTCGAGTGCAGGTCGCCCGCTTCGCGCTCCAATTCGGCGATGCGCACGCGCATCCGTTCGGCGCGGCCGTTGACTTCCAGCAGCCGGAATTCCTCCCGGGCGCGAAAATTACTCACATGCTGCGCGACCCGCTCGAGGCGCACTTTCACCAAGCTTTGCAGCACCCCCAGTTCAGTCGCGCTCGCCACCTCATCGGTGAGTTCGCGCATCTGCGACATGACCGCATCGTTATAGGTTTGCGTGTCCTCAAAATGAGTGCGATTGGAGTGATTCGAATCGGACAGGTAACCGGCCATTTCCTCGAGGCGCTTGGTGACCTCCGCGAGAATCTCCGCGGTCTGCAGGCGTTCGCGCTGCAGCTGTTCGCCGTGTCCGCGGACCAAGTCGGCGGCGCGCGTCAAGACGCTTGCCAATGCGCTGTCACCTTTTGCATTCGCCAGATCTGCGATCAAGGCCGGCGCCGCGGCATCCCGCGGATCGAGCGAGGCAAGGCGCTCGAGCAGCGATTTTGCGGCGAGCCGCGTTTGCGCATCCGTGGGCGGCAAGATGATGGTCGGCACCGGAGCGGCGGCATCCACGGCCACCACCGTGGTCGTCAAGGAGTCGGCCAGGCGCGCAAGCTCGTTGGCGTCGGCGTTGCGTCTGTTTGCGGCCGCGAGCGCAGCCAATTCATCGTCGAGTTTGAGGTTCACACCCATGCCCGCGGCGCACAAGCGGCCGACCAAGCGCCGCAGAACCTGCTCGACCTGCTTCCAGCGATTCTCCTCCGCCTCCATTTCGAGCAAGGAGTCGCGGTACTTTTGCTTCCAATCAGCCGTTTCGGACACGAATCTTTCCCCGGCGTAAACTTTGTGAATGTGCAGGTGCTATGTCAGCCCGGACGGCGCGACCATCGAACGCGACTTCGAACTCGGAGCGACGGGGTGGCAATTCGCGGCGAATTTCAACACCAGGCCGGCGCAAAGTGTTGCCGTCGTCCGCGCCGATCGCGGCCGGGCCTGCGGCGCCATGATGCGCTGGGGCGCTCGCGCGCGCGGCAGCTTCAATACCCCGGTCGAGACGCTGGTGAGCAGCGCCGATTTCAGCGAGTCGTGGAAACGCTGCCGCCGCTGCATTTTTCCGGCACTGGGATTCTTTGAATGGCATGTCGATCCGGACGCAAGTGAACGGCCATACTATATTCACCCGGACGACCAAGATGTGTTCGGCTTCGCTGGTTTGTGGGCGCCCTCGAGCGTGGATGCGAACGCCGTCACAGAGTGCTGCAGCATCATTACCGTGCCGGCTAACGCGCTGATGTCGGGAATCCACAATTCCGGGGGGCGAATGCCCGCCATGCTGACACGCAAAATGCGCGAATTATGGTTACTCGGACCTGTGGATCGCGCAGGCAGCGCGCTTGCGGCGTACGCCGACGAGCGGCTGGTGGCCTATGCCGTGAGCCAGCGCATCAACTCGCCGCAAAACAACGGCGAATCCCTCGTAGAACCGCTTGAAACCGATGTCGATTGAGAGACAGGCCGACTGAGGCCCCGGCGGGCCGATTTGCGGGCCCGGCAGCGGTTCCTTGATGCAGATCCCATCGCTCAAACAGCCGCCGGGATAGGCTTTGTGCGAAGGATCGCCACTCCATGCCGCGTCTCGCCCTTCTCATCGCAATCGTGCTGATCGCATCCCGCGCCGAGGCTGCGCCCAGGATTTATACCTATTTGGACGCCAACGGGCAGCGCCACTACACCGACGTGCCGGACAACAACCGCTACCGGCTGCTGGTGCTCTCTCCACAGGACCGGACTGCGAGCGGCGACCGCTACGACTTCGCGTTGCTGGCGAAAGCCACGCAATACGACTCCATCATCGAGCACGCCGCGGTGTCGTCCGCGCTGGAACCCAACCTTCTGCGCGCTGTGATCGTGGTGGAATCGGGCTTCAATTCGCGGGCCGTCTCGAAACGCGGCGCGGTCGGTCTGATGCAGCTGATGCCGGCGACTGCGAGCCGTTTCGGCGTCTCGAATCCTTTCGACGCCCGCCAGAATGTGCATGCAGGCGCACGCTATTTGAAGTTTCTCATCGATCGGTTCGGCCACGATGTGCGCCTGGCGCTGGCCGCTTATAACGCTGGAGAAGACGCGGTTGAACGCAATGGCGGTCAAATACCGCCATTCAGTGAAACGATGGCCTACGTGCCGCGGGTTCTCAAAATATACAAAATGCTGACCGAGCGGCCTCGCAGTACCTGACTTGACTTTTGGTAAGTGTCAGCTTACCGTTAGTCATGGCTTACCAAGCAGCATTCCTTGCCCTGGCCGACCCGACGCGGCGCAAGGTATTCGAGCAGTTGCGCCATGGAGCGAAGCCGGTTGGAATCATTGCCGCCCACATGCCGGTCAGCCGTCCGGCGGTCTCGCAGCACCTCGGCGTTCTCAAGAAAGCCGGGCTGGTCGCGGATCGAGCCGAAGGCACCCGCCGCGTGTATTACATAGATCCGCGGGGCTTGGCGTCGATTCGCATGTGGCTGGATCAATTTTGGGGAGACGCCCTCAAGGCGTTCAAGGCAGAAATAGAGAAGGAGGGATCGAGCAAATGATTACCATCGAGCCGGTGCGGAAGAATGTGACGGTGGCGGCAAGTCAGCAACGCGCCTTTGCATTGTTCACCAATGAAATGTCGCGCTGGTGGCCGGCAACTCACTCGATTCTCAAATCTCCGCTCAAACAATATGTCGTTGAACCGCGCGTGGGCGGCCGCTGGTACGCGGTTGGCGAAGACGGCTCGACCGGGCAGACCGGCTACGTCATCGAGTGGCAGCCGCCGCAGAGGCTGGTTCTTGCCTGGCAACTGAGCGGGGATTGGCAATTCGATCCGGACCTGATTACCGAAGTCGAAGTTCGATTCATTGCCGAGGGCGAAAGCACCACCCGGGTGGAGTTGGAGCACCGCAATCTGCAGCGCATGGGCGAGAAGGCGGCGCAGATACGCGGCATGGTGGATGCGCCCGGCGGATGGACCGCGATTCTCGAATCTTTCAAAAAATGTGCGGCCGGCTGATATGCGGAGGATGAATATGATTGCAGCGAAACAAGCGGCGCTGTGCGTAAGCGCTCTGTTGACGGTGTCGTTGGCAAAACCGACGGCGGCCGAGGTGCAAAGCCTCGGCACCAACGGCTTCGAGGTGCGCGAATCGGTGCACGTCACGGCACCCGCGGACAAGGCATTTGCGGCGCTGCTGCAGCCCGCGCGCTGGTGGAGTTCGGAGCACACCTTCTCGGGGAGCGCCGCCAACCTGGTGCTGGATGCGCGCGCGGGCGGCTGCTGGTGCGAGAATCTGCCGGACGGCGGCTCGGTCGAACATCTGCGCGTGGTTTACGTGGCGCCGGGCAAGGCATTGCGCCTGCGCGGCGCGCTCGGTCCCTTCCAAGGTCTGGGCGTCGAAGGTTCGATGACCTGGACTTTGAAGGCCGGCGCCAACGGCACCGACATCGCCGTGAGCTACGCCGTCGGCGGTTATGCGAAGGACGGCTTTGACGGCGCATCCAAGGGCGCCGACAAGGTTCTCGGCGAGCAGATCGAGCGGCTGCGAAAATTCATCGAGACTTAGCCGGCTTGACCGCGACTCCCGCAATTTCGAAACGCGCGCCGCGCACCAATTTTGCGACGCCGATAAACGCACGCGACGGATAATGATCGTCAAAATAAGTCCGATAGACGGCGTTGAATTTGTCGTACAGGTCAAGATCGGTACAGTAGATGGTCACCGATACCAGATCGGCCATCCTCAGTCCGGCTCGCTGCAAGGATAGTTTTACCGCATCCAGCACCAGGTGCGCCTCCGCCTCGGCATCCCCCGGCACCTTGCCGGTCGCCGGGTCGATTCCGAGGTGCCCGCTCAGATAAAACGTGCCTTTGACCATTACGCCGCTGCTGTACGGCGCGGCCGTCTTCGGATCGGCGCCGGGAGGGGTGACGAAGGTTCGATCGGTGTCGGCGGCGTGGACCGCGCCTGCGCACAGAATGACCGCGAGAATGCTCAGGACCTTGTTCATGGTGATCTCGTTCCTATGTCTTGGGTACGGCGCCCGCGGGCGTCAATTTATCGATCGCCTGGGGCAGCACTTGCGATAGCTTTGCGGCCAGAACGTCCGGCGATAGGCCGACTTTGGCGGCCAGCTCGTTCAGCATGTCCGAGCCAAAGGCTTGATGGATCTGATCGGGGGAAATGGCTTGATTCGCGCCGGTTCCGACCCACGAACGAACCGTGCCGCCCAAACCCTGTTGCTCCAACTGCGTGACGATGCCTTGCACGCCCCCGTGCTTTTGAATGAGCCCGTTGACGACCGTGGCCATCTCGGCACCCACCACGCCTCCCAATATGCCGTCGAACATGCCCATAAAACACTCCTCGATATGGTTGAATTTCTCTAGAAACCGAATACCAGGTTGACCGTCGCCACCGTGTCGATCTTCTTCAGCGGAGGCGGCGGCTTGGTATTGTCGGTAATCGCGTAACCAACGCTCAAGGCCAGCTTATCCGACATCTTGACGGTCAGCGCAAGTTCGTCGTGCAGCAAGATGTCGCTGGAACCCGCTTCCGTCAGGAATTTATTCGTAAACACGGTGGTCTTGGTGAAGGCATGCGAAAAATCCACGCCCGTCGTTGCGATCGCATCTCCGGTCGCGTCCAGCGGCGTGCGCGAAATCACCAGCCCGGTAGCATCCTTGTCGATTGTTTCAGGCCGCAGGCGCCGGTAACCCGCGCCGAGCTGCGCCGTCAATTTGGTGTCGTCGTCGTTGATGATCTTGTAGCCCATGCCGCCGGTCAAGCTGGCCTGATATTGAAATCCGTCGAACAGATCGTGCTCATAGCGCAAGCCGCCGAATGCGAACAGATCTCCCGAGATGGTGTAATTGGTTTGTCCGCGCGTCTCCCACCTCTCCGCCGACACGATGCCCGAGTTCTTGCCGTACAGGCCGCCGGCAAAGATCTCGTTTTTCCAGGCGCCGTCGTAGCGCAGCAAGTCGACGTTGCCGTTGATGGACTCGGCGTCGCTATTGCCGTGAGAACTCAAGAAGCCGAATTGGCCCTTGCCGATCCAAACGTCCTGCGGCGGCGGCGGGGCCTCATCGGCCCAAACACTCAGCGCAGGAGCGAGCGCCAGGAAAAATATCATTGTACGGTTGGTAGGCATGATGTTCCCCTTGAAAGTTAGCAAAAAAAACCGGCGAACGCCCCTCTCGGAGGCGCCTGATGCCTGCGCAGAATCCAACCGCAGAGCCGGCACGCCTCTTTTTAGGCGCGCCTTGCCAGCAAATCGCGAATCTCCTCGAGGAGCACCTCGGACTTGGGCGGCGGCGGGGGCGGCGGCGCAACCGCCGGTGCAGGCTTCTTGAGCTTGTTGATGCCCTTGATGCACATGAACAAGACAATCGCGATGATCGTGAAATCAAAAATCGTCTGGATGAAGGAGCCGTATTTGATCAGCACCGCCTTGCCGGCGGGATCGGCGCCGAGACTCGCGGCCAGGTCGGAGAAATTCACGCCGCCGATGACCTTTCCGAGCGCCGGCATGATGATGTCGCCGACCAGCGAAGATACGATCTTGCCGAATGCCGCGCCGATGATCACACCGACCGCCAAGTCGACCACATTTCCCTTCATCGCAAATTCTTTGAATTCTGATGCAATTCCCATGGCATTCTCCTAAGGTGAGCAATCCGCCCGGCAGCCGGGAGCCGGACGATTTTATAAAACCGAGCGTGCAATCCTACAGCAATCTTCAGATAACGGCCCACGGTCGCGGCGGGTGCCGGCGCTCGCGATGATGGCGCGGCGCGGCGATCCGGACTAGGAAAGCCGCAGCGCACGCGCGAGAAACAGGCATCCCAAGATTGCAAACAGAAGTGCGGCGCCATAACGAATGGCCTTGAGCGGCAGTCGACCGGCGAAAGTCTTGCCGAGGAACACCACCGGAACATTGGCGATCATCATGCCCGCGGTGGTTCCGGCGACGACCGCAGCGAGACTTGGATAAGCAGCCGCCAACGCCAAGGTGGCGATTTGTGTTTTGTCGCCGATCTCCGCGACGAAAAAGCAGCTCACGGTGGCCAGAAAAGCGCCCATGGCGCCGCCCGCGGCGCTCTTTTCATCGAGCTCGTCGGGCTTCAAAGTCCACGCGGCCATCGCAATCATGCTGACTCCGACCACCACCTCGAGGGAGCGCGGCTTCAGCAGGCTGCCGATCCACACCCCGAGCGCTCCGGCGACCGCGTGATTCGCCAAGGTGGCGCAGAATATTCCCGCGATGATCGGCCAAGGCCGCCGAAAACGGGCCGCGAGCAGCAGCGACAACAGCTGCGTGCGATCGCCGATTTCCGCGACCGATATCGTGGTCATCGAAACAAAAAACGCTTCCAAGGAGACTCCGCGCGGCTGGACAGGCAAGTGCGAATGCGGCACGGTACCAATGTGACGAAGGAGCTGCAAATGAACAATGGCGAATCCGACAAGGGCATAAAAGTTTTGCCTGCCGCAGGCAGCGTTCAAGAGATCATGGAGCGTCTCGAGACTTTGGCAAAAAAGCGCGGCTTGACGCTGTTCGCACGCATCGATTTCGCCAAGGATGCCGCCGCCGCCGGCCTCAGTATGCTGCCGACGCAGCTGTTGATTCTGGGCAATCCGGCCGCCGGTACGCCGCTCATGGTGGCGGCGCCCGGGACGGCGCTCGATTTACCGCTGAAGATTCTCGCATGGCAGGACTCGGCGAACCGCTGTTGGGTTTGCTTCAACACGCCGGAATATCTACAGCAGCGGCACGGTTTTCCCGCGGCGCTGCTTCCGAACGTCGCTGGTTTGGAAAAGCTGGTGCAGGCGGCGACGGCACCCGCATAGTTCGTGAATTTGTAATCTCACCGAAAGCATGTTCTCTTATTGTGTGCGATCGCGGCGGCTGCCGGCGATCGGCAAGTCGGTGGTTATCCTACAATGCCCCAGATTCTCACCATCAATGCCGGCTCTTCGAGCGTTCGTTTCGCCGTGTTTGCGGCCGGCGCGCCGCCGGCTCGATTGCTGGATGGGAAAATGGAACGAATCGGCGGCGAAACCGCCGCCGCGATTGCGGATCGAGTGGCGAGCGAGCTTGCAATGAAGGCTTACCGCGTGGCTCCCGATGCCATTGGCCACCGGGTGGTACACGGCATGCTGCATAGCCGGCCCGAGCGGGTGTCATCCCCGCTGCTGGCCGAGCTGCGCCGCATTGCCGCTTTCGATCCCGAGCACTTGCCGCGCGAGATCGAGCTCATCGAGGCGATGCAGCGCCGCTATCCGGACGTGCCGCAAGTGGCATGCTTCGACACGGCGTTTCATCGCGGCATGCCTGATGAAGCAACGCGGTTGCCGATTCCGCGCCGCTATACGGCCGGGGGCGTGCAGCGCTATGGCTTTCATGGGCTGTCCTACACTTTTCTCATGCAGGAACTGCGGCGCCTGGGCGACCGTGCCGCCTCGCGCGGACGCGTGCTATTGGCGCATCTGGGCAGCGGCGCCAGCCTTGCGGCCATGCTCGACGGTCGCTGCGTCGACACCAGCATGGGCTTCACGCCGGCCGCGGGTCTGGTGATGGGGACCCGCTCGGGCGATTTGGATCCTGGCTTGGCAAGCTACCTGATGCTCGCCGAATCGCTGAGCGCGGCGCAATTTCAGTCCATGGTCAATCAGGAGTCCGGGCTCCTCGGCATCTCGGAGACCAGCGCGGATGTGCGCGATTTACTCGAACGGGAAACGACGGACAGCCGGGCGCGGGAGGCGATCGCAATTTTTTGCTATCAGGCAAAAAAATGGATCGGCGCCTACACGGCGGCACTGGGCGGCCTCGACACCTTGGTGTTCGCCGGCGGCATCGGTGAAAATTCGGCAGCGGTGCGGCGGCGGATTTGCGGCGGACTCGAGTATCTCGGCATCGAGCTCGACGACGCTTTGAACGAGCGGCACGGCGCGTGCATTTCCACCGGCCGCGTCGCCGTGCGCATCATCCGCACCGACGAGGAATCCGTGATCGCAAGCCTGACCGCGCAGTGCTTAGGGTTATCAGCGGAGGATTGAACATGCAAGACGATCGCCGAACGCCGGTACTCGATGCGGATCTGGCGCGCAAGATGGATGCATACTGGCGGGCGGCAAACTATTTATCCGTCGGCCAGATTTACCTGTGCGACAACCCTTTGATGAGGGAGCCCCTGGCGGTTGCGCACATCAAGCACATGCTGCTGGGACACTGGGGCACGACGCCCGGCCAAAACTTCATCTACACGCACTTGAATCGCGTCATCAAGAAATACGATTTGGACATGATTTACATGGCAGGACCCGGCCACGGCGGCCCCGCGGTGGTCAGCGGAACCTACCTCGAGGGCACCTACAGCGAGGTCTACGCGAACATCAGCCAGGACGAAGCGGGATTGAAGCGACTGTTCAAACAGTTCTCCTTTCCGGGCGGAATTCCGAGCCATGCATCGGCGGAGTGCCCTGGATCGATCCACGAAGGCGGCGAACTGGGATATTCGCTGAGCCATGCCTTCGGCGCCGTGTTCGATAATCCGGCGCTCACCGTCGCATGCGTGATCGGCGACGGCGAAGCGGAAACCGGACCGCTGGCGACTTCGTGGCATTCGAATAAGTTTCTGAATCCGGCGACCGATGGCGCGGTTCTGCCGATTCTGCATCTCAACGGCTACAAAATCGCCAATCCCAGCGTGCTGGCGCGCATCACGCGCGAGGAATTGGTGCAGTTGCTGCAAGGTTACGGGTGGACGCCGCTTTTCGTCGAGGGCGATGAACCGATGCCCATGCACGAAGCGATGGCGGCCGCGTTGGACTCGGTCGTTGAGACGATCCGCAAGATTCAGGCGGATGCGCGCAAAGCACCCGGCAACGCGCAGCGGCCGCGTTGGCCGATGATCGTGCTGGTTTCGCCGAAGGGCTGGACGGGTCCTAAGTTCATTGACGGAAAGCGCATCGAGGGCAGCTTCAGATCGCATCAAGTTCCGATCACGGATCCGGCCACGAATCCGCGGCACCTCAAGCAGCTGGAAGAGTGGCTGCGCAGCTACCGGCCGGCGGAGCTGTTTGACGAGAGCGGCCGCTTGCAGCCGGAACTTGCAGCCCTCGCGCCCAAAGGCGCTCGGCGCATGGGCGCCAATCCCAACGCCAACGGTGGACTGCTGCTGCGCGACCTGCGTATGCCCGACTTCGCGGATTACGCGGTGGAGGTGCCCGAACCCGGCATTCTCGGCATCGGCGATACTCACGTGCTGGGCAAGTTTTTGCGCGACGTGGCCAAGCTCAATGCCTCGCCGCGAAACTTTCGAATCTTCGGCCCCGACGAAACCCTATCCAATGGACTGGAGGCGGTGTTCGAGGTAACCAACCGGCAATGGTTGGCGCAGACGATTGCCGACGACGATTTTCTGGCGCGCAGCGGCCAAGTCATGGAGATGTTGAGCGAGCACCAATGCGAGGGCTGGCTGGAGGGCTACCTGCTGACCGGCCGGCATGGCGTGTTCAATTGCTATGAAGCCTTCATTCACATCGTCGATTCGATGTTCAATCAGCACGCCAAATGGCTCAAGGTCACGGCAGGCCTGGCTTGGCGGCGCAAAATCGCATCGCTGAACTATCTGTTGAGTTCGCATGTCTGGCGCCAGGATCACAATGGATTTACGCATCAGGATCCCGGCTTCTTCGACCACGTCGTGAATAAGAAGGCCGAAATCGTGCGCGTCTATCTGCCTCCAGATGCCAATTGTCTGCTGTCGGTGATGGATCATTGCCTGCGCAGCCGCCACTACGTCAACGTCGTCGTCGCCGGCAAGCATCCTGCTCCGCAGTGGCTGTCGATGGATGCCGCAATCGATCATTGCAGCGAAGGAATCGGCATCTGGCAATGGGCCAGCAACGATCAAGGCGGGGAGCCGGACGTCGTCATGGCGTGCGCGGGAGACGTGCCCACCCTGGAGATTCTGGCGGCGGTTTCGATCCTGCGCCAGGAACTGCCCGATTTGAAGGTGCGCGTCGTCAACGTCGTCGACCTCATGAAGCTGCAGCCCCGGTCGGAACACCCGCATGGCCTGAGCGACAACGATTTCGATTCGCTGTTCACCCGGAATAAGCCGGTGATTTTCGCCTTCCATGGCTATCCCTGGCTCATCCATCGGCTGACCTATCGGCGCCGCAATCACGCCGATCTGCACGTGCGCGGTTACAAGGAGGAGGGCACGATCACCACGCCATTCGACATGACGGTGCTCAACGAGATGGATCGGTTTCATTTGGTGATGGACGCCATCGATCGGCTGCCGCAAATCGGTAGCGAGCGCGTATCATCTGCGTCAGCGGTTGAGCGACAAGCTCGTCGAGCACACGCAATACATCGACGAGCACGGGCAGGACATGCCGGAAATCAGGAACTGGACCTGGCCGCACTAGTGCCTGCATGCGCAGGCAGGCTGGTTCTCCTACAGGGCGTATAGCCCGGAGCCGACAAGTCCTACGGATCGACGCCTACGCCGGGAGCACGCGCAAGATCAATAATGCCTAGCCTCTAGAGCCGCGCGTCGAGGGATCAGAAATTTCAAGCAACATTGAACGGTCGAAGCAGACCGCGGGATTGCCTTTCCCCCGAGGCGCCAATTGGGACGGGCGAGGAGTCAACTTCTCACTGTTTTCGGAATCATCCGAGTCGGTGGAATTGTGCCTGTTCGACGGGCTCCGGCCCAGGTTGAAAGGCGCATCCGCATCCGCGAACGCACCAACGGCGCGTGGCATATCTATGTGCCGGACATCGGACCGGGACAGCTGTACGGCTATCGGGTCTATGGTCCGTACCTGCCCGAGAGCGGACTGCGCTTCAATCCCAACAAATTACTCCTCGATCCTTACGCCAAGGCGATCGGGCGGCCGTTGCGCTGGAGCGATGAGCTGTTCGGCTACCAGCTTGGGCGACGACAGACGCGCGATCTGTCGTTCGATGATCGCGACAGCGCGCCGTTCGCACCCTTGGGCGCGGTCATCGATCCCGCCTTCGATTGGAGCGGCGAGCAGCGCCCGTCGCTATCCGGCGCACGAAACCCTCATTTACGAGGCTCATGTCCGCGGCATGACGCGGCTGCATCCCGACGTGCCGGCGCACCTGCGCGGCACGTACGCCGGCATGGCCTCCGAACCCATCATCGCGCACCTGCAAAGCATGGGCGTCACCGCGCTCGAATTGATGCCGGTGCATTATTTCGTGCATGACCGGCATCTGTTCGACAAGGGGCTGCGCAACTACTGGGGCTACAACACGCTGGGCTTCTTCGCGCCGGAGCCCAGCTATGCCTCCACGCCGCAATCGCCCGATCGATGCGGTGCGCGAGTTCAAAGGCAATGGTCAAGGCTGCTGCACCATGCGGGCATCGAAGTGATCCTGGACGTGGTTTACAACCATACCGCGGAAGGCAACCACGCCGGCCCGACGCTGTCGTTCCGCGGAATCGACAATCTGGCCTACTACCGCACCGTGCCGGGCGATCCGCGGCACTACATGGACTTCACCGGTTGCGGCAACACGCTCAACATGGTGCACCCGCATTCGCTGCAGTTGCTCATGGACAGCCTGCGGTACTGGGTCACCGAAATGCACGTGGATGGGTTTCAGATTCGATCTTGCCTCGGCGCTCGCGCGCGAGCTCAAGGACGTGGACCAGTTGGGCGCGTTTTTCGACACGATCTACCAGGATCCGACGCTCGCGCCGGTGAAGTTGATCGCCGAGCCTTGGGATCTGGGCGAAGGCGGCTATCAGGTAGGCAATTTCCCGCTGGGATGGATGGAGTGGAACGGCAAGTACCGGGACACGGTGCGCAAATTCTGGAAGGGCGACATGGGGCTGCACTCCGAAATCGCGACGCGCCTCGCGGGCAGCGCGGACCTGTACGAAACCACGCGCCGGCCGCCCTCGGCGAGCGTCAATTTCGTAACGGCGCACGACGGCTTCACGCTCGCGGATCTGGTGAGTTACGAGCAGAAGCACAACGAGGCCAACGGCGAGGAAAATCGCGACGGCGCCGACGACAACAGTTCCTGGAATTGCGGAGCGGAGGGCCCGACCGACGACGCGGCCATCATCGAGCTGCGCGAGCGGCAGAAGCGCAATTTCTGGTGCTCGCTGATGTTCGCGCAGGGCTCGCCCATGATCATCGGGCGGCGACGAGCTTGCGCCGCACGCAGGGCGGCAACAACAACGGCTACTGCCAGGACTCGAAGCTGTCCTGGTATCACTGGGATCTGGACGCGCGCGCAAGAAGGCATTCCTGGAATTCGCGCAGCGGGTGATCAGGTACCGAAAGCAGCATCCCGAACTTCCACCGCTACGCGTTCTACGACCACGATCCCGATGCGAAGCATCCGGACAAGAACATCGTGTGGTTCCGCGCCGACGGCAAACGCATGGAGAGCAAGGATTGGGAAGACGGCGGTTGGATGCGCACGCTCGGCATGTTCATGAACGGCGCGGCATCCGGAAATCAGCGACGCGCACGGACAGTGCGCCGAAGACACCGACTTCCTGCTGCTGCTCAATGCGCATCACGAGCCGGTGCGCATTCCGCATCTCGCATGAGCTCTATCATGCCGGATGGAAGGTCGCGTTCGATACCGCGCGGCCCACCCTGGATCGGCAAGGAATCGGTGAAGCGCAACCGGCTGGTCAATCTCGCAGCGCGCTCCATGGTGCTGCTCAGCCATGAGCGCTGAGCTGGATAGCGACCTACAGGCTGCAGCTCCATGCCGGGTTCCCGCTGCCGGCGGCACAGCAGGTGTTGGGCTATCTCGCCGAGCTGGGAATCAGTCATGTGTACTTGTCGCCCTGCCTGCAAGCAGTGCCCGGCAGCCAGCACGGCTACGATGTCGTCGACCCCGGCAAGATCAGCGATGATCTCGGCGGCGAGGCCGCTTGGGTCGAGTTCGTACGGGCGGCGCACGAATTGAAGCTGCGAATTTTGCTCGATGTCGTGCCGAATCACATGTCCGCCTCGCACTACAATCCGTGGTGGGACGAGGTGCTGAAACAGGGGCCATTCAGCGACTTTGCCGATTTTTTCGACATTAGAATTCCGCGCGGCCAACCCTTCCGCGTGCACATGTGCGTCGCTCGCCAAGCCCTATGGCGAGGCCCTGGAAGCCGGAGAGCTCTCGATCGAAGTCATCGGCGGCGCACCGCGCGTCAAGCACTACGAGAACAGCTGGCCGCTCGCGCCGGCGTCCTGGGGCGAGCTGCTGGCGGAAAACTCCGAGCGTTGCTTCGACGAACTCGAGCTGCTGCGCGGCGTCGCGCTCCCCGGGGAGGAGGAGCGATGCGCCTACCGGCGCAATGCGCGGCGGGCAGAGGATTTGCTGCGCGCGGCGGCCGATTCGGGGCGGCTGCAAGAGGCCGTCGCCCGCGTGCAGGAGGACAAGGAACGCTTCGATGCCGTTTTGCGCAGGCAATATTACTCGCTGCACGGCTGGAAGCTTTCCGGCGAACTGACCAATTATCGGCGCTTCTTCGACATCGACTCGCTGATCGGCATCCGCGCGGAGCGCCCCGAGGTGGCCGCCGCGACCCACGCGCGCATCGAGGCGATGATCGCCAAGGGCGAGATCGACGGGGTGCGGGTCGATCATCCGGACGGCTTGCGCGATCCGCTGCAGTATTTCGAACGGCTGCGGCGCATGCTGCCCGGCGGGCGAATCTATATCGAAAAGATCTTGGAGAACGATGAGCGGTTGAAGGAAGACTGGCCGATCGACGGTACCGTGGGCTACGACTTCCTGGCCAAGGTCAACCGCCTGTGGATGGATGATCAACGCGCGGATGTTTTGACGGCGACCTATGCCGACTTCACCGGCCATTCCGTGAACTTCGGCAAATTGGTGCGCGAAAAGAAGGCCGCCATCCTCGAAACCACCTTTGCCGCGTCCCTTGAACTGCTCGCGGCGGACGCGCTGCGGATCGCGCGCGCCGCTTGGCAAACTCGGGACTTGAGTCCGCGCCAATTGCGAGAGGCGCTGCAGAAGCTGATCACGGCGCTGCCCGTGTATCGAACCTACCGCAGTGCCACGGCGTTGGATGATGAAGACAAGCGCATCCTGCTCGAGGCGCTGCAGAGCGCGCGCATCGGCTTTCCGGAAATCGATGCGGCCGCATTCGATTTCCTTGCGGCGCTGTTCACCAAGGCGGATCTGGGCGCAGCGGAGGCGGATTTCATCGCGCAGTGGCAACAATTGACGCCCGCGGTCATGGCGAAGGGCGTCGAAGACACGATGTTCTATTGCTACGACCGGCTCGTGTCATGCAATGAAGTGGGGTCGCAGGCGTCGCTGATCGGCATCTCGGCCGACAAGTTCCACGAATTTTGCCATCATCTGAGCGATCGATGGCCGCACAACATGCTCGCCACCTCGACGCATGACAACAAGCGCAGCGAGGATGTGCGTGCGCGCATTTCCATCCTCTCCGAGATTCCGGAGCGCTGGTCGGAAGCGCTGCATCAATGGTCGCAACTCAATGCCGGCGCCTGGCAGAATCGCCTTCCCGACCGGCATGCCGAATATCTCTTGTATCAGACGTTGATCGGAGCGTGGCCCATCGACCACGGCCGCGCCTGGAACTACATGCTCAAGGCCTGCCGCGAAGCCAAGATCAGCACGTCCTGGCATGAGCCGAACATCAGCTTTGAGGAAAAAATTCGCGGTTTCGTGGGCGGGGTGTACGAGTCGCCCGACTTCATCGCCAGCCTCGAACGTTTCGTCGAGCCTTTGATACTGCCTGGACGCATCAATAGCCTGGCGCAGACGCTCATCAAGCTGGTTGCGCCGGGCGTGCCGGATTTCTATCAGGGCAGCGAATTGTGGGACTTGAGCCTGGTGGATCCGGACAATCGCCGGCCCGTCGACTTTGCGGTGCGCGCGCGCCTGCTGAAGGACACGCCGCGGCTTCGCGCCGCCGATGTGCTGTCCGATTGGGAATCGGGACTGCCGAAACTGTGGCTGACCGCGCGCGTGCTGCGGGTCCGCCGCGAGCGCGGCGGCGATTTTTCCGCGGCTGCCAAGTATCAGCCGCTGGTCGCGCAAGGCAGTCACTTGGGCAGGCTGCTGGCATTTCGCCGCGGCGAAAACCTCATCGCCGTAGTGCCGCGCTTCACCATGACATTGGCGGGCGAGTGGGGCGATACACGCTTGCCGTTGCCGGGCGGCGTATGGCGCAATTGCTTCAGCGGCGAGTGCGTACAGCGCGAGGTGGCTCCGGGGGAGTTGTTCGCAGCTTTTCCCGTGGCATTGTTGATCCGCGAGGCTTCGTGATCTTTTCGGTCTGGGCGCCGCACGCCAGGGCGGTCGACCTGCTGCTCGATGAGCGGCGAATTCCACTGGCGCCGGCGGCGCAGGGCTGCTGGCAAGCGGATGTCGCGGCCCACGCGGGGCAGCACTACAGATATTCCCTGGACGGTGCGCCCGGTCTGCCGGATCCGCGCTCGCGCTGGCAACCCGAAGGCGTGCACGGCGCCTCGCAAGTCCTCCAGTTGCGCGCTGCCGCCGCGCATGCGCCTGTTCGCAGCGCCTTTCGGGCGCAGCCGCTCAATCAGGCCATCATTTATGAGCTGCACGTCGGCACATTTACTCCCGAAGGCACCTACGCGGCGGCGCAGATGAAGCTGCCGCATCTGTGCGAGCTCGGCGTGACGCATCTGGAACTCATGCCGCTGGCGACCTTCCCAGGCCGGCGCGGGTGGGGCTACGACGGTGTCGATCTATTCGCGCCGTTTCCAGCATATGGAACGCCGGCGGAGCTCGCCGCTTTTGTGCGCGCCTGTCATGCCGCCGGCCTCGCCGTGCTGCTGGATGTGGTTTACAACCATCTGGGCCCGGACGGCAATTATCTGGCGTGCTTCGCGCCGTATTTCACCGATCGCTTCAAAACCGGCTGGGGGGCCGCCATCAATTACGACGGCGCCGCAGAGCGACGGGGTTAGACGCTTCGTCATCGACAATGCCCTGATGTGGCTGAAGGACTATGAATTCGACGGTCTGCGGCTGGATGCGGTGCACGCCATTTTCAGCTTCGGCGCGGTTCACCTTCTCGAGGAACTTGCGGCGGAGGTGAGGAGCTTGAGCCGGGAATTGCAGCGGCCGCTGCTGCTGATCGCCGAGAGCGATCTGAACGATCCGCGCCTGGTGCACGCTGCCGCGCACGGCGGATACGGATTGGACGCGCAGTGGTGCGATGATTTTCATCATGCGCTGCATCGCTATTTCACCGGCGAGACCGACGGCTACTACGCGGATTTTCAGGGCTTGCGCGATGTGGCGGCGGCATTGCGCCATGGCTACGTGTATCAGGGACAGTACTCGGTGCACCGTGGACGCAGGCATGGAAGACCGCCCCGCGGCGTCGAGCCGCATCAATTGATCGTGAGCGCGCAGAATCACGATCAGATCGGCAACCGGGCGCAAGGAGAACGTCTGAGCTGCCTGCTGGGCATGGAAGCGCTCAAGGCGATCGCGGCGCTCACGCTGCTTTCGCCGTTCGTGCCGCTGCTGTTCCAAGGCGAGGAGTGGGGAGCGTCCACGCCGTTCTTGTATTTCACGGACCACGAAGACCCGGAGCTGGGACGGTTGGTGGCAGAAGGGCGCAGCAAAGAATTCAGCGCGTTCCGTTGGCAGGGCGCCGTCCCCAACCCCCAGGACCCCACGACCTTCGAGCGCTCGAAACTCGATTGGTCCGAACTGAGCCGGGCGCCCCACGCCGAACTGCTTGCCTGGTATCGCACGCTCATCCGGCTGAGGAAGGATCGGCCCGAGATGCAGCAAACACAGGTCGATTTCAACGAAGACGCCGGGTGGCTTACGTTCGTTCATAATGGCGTCCTGGTCGCGCTGAATTGGCGCGATCGGGAACAAGCCGTGCCGATGCCGCGCGGCGCTTGGAATCTGCTGCTGCGATCGGATTCGGGTCAGGCGCTGCAAACGGATGCAATGCCGCCGCGAGCGACTTTTATCTACATGGGGGGCTGAAGCCGAATGAATTCAACGGATCTGCGGCAGTACATCGAAAACGTCTGGCAGACATCCATCATCGAACGGCTGCAAGCCTACGTGCGCATCCCCAACAAATCTCCGGCGTTCGACCCGCAATGGGAGCGCCATGGCTACATGGACCAGGCAATGGAGCTGATGGCGCAATGGTGCCGCGCGCAGCCGGTGCCGCGCATGACGGTCGAGGTGCGCCGGCTGGCGGGCTTGACGCCGCTGTTGTTGGTCGATGTGCCGGGCGAGCTGCCCGAGTGCGTGTTGCTGTATGGGCATATGGACAAACAGCCGGAGTTCACCGGCTGGTTGCCGGGGTTGGGCCCTTGGGAGCCGGTGATTCGCGATGGCAAACTTTATGGACGCGGCGGCGCGGATGACGGATATGCCGTATTCAGCTCTTTGACGGCGATCGCCGCGCTGAAGGCGCAAGCGGTTCCGCTGCCCCGCTGTGTGCTGATGATCGAGGCAACGGAGGAGAGCGGCAGCATTCACCTGCCTCAGCACCTCGACGCGCTGGGCGGCAAAATCGGCGAGCCCTCCTTGGTAGTTTGTCTCGATGCGGAGTGCGGCAACTTCGAGCAACTGTGGACGACCACCTCGTTGCGCGGCAACCTGGTCGGGACGCTCAAGGTGCGCGTTCTAACCGAGGGCGCGCATTCCGGCCTGGCTTCCGGCATCGCGCCCACGCCGTTTCGGCTGCTCGAGCAGCTGCTGGCCCGCATCGAGAATCCGGTCACCGGCGAGCTGAGCCTTCCTGAATTGCACGCGCAGGTTCCGCCGGACCGCCGTGCGCAAATCGCCGCCGCGGCGCGGGTCTTGGGCCCGCAGATCCTCGAAAAAATTCCCTTTGCACCCGGCGTGAAGCCGGTGTCGGCCGATCCGGTGGAACTGCTGATCAACAACACCTGGCGTGCGTCGCTGGCCGTGACGGGAGCAGGCGGATTGCCGCCCCTGAACGCGGCGGGCAATGTGCTGCTGCCGGAGATTTCTCTGAAGATTTCCTTGCGATTGCCGCCGAGCGTGGATCCGGCGCGCGCCGGCCGCGCGGTCGCGGACGCGTTGCAGCGCGAACCGCCCTATGGGGCGCAAGTCAGCTTCGAAGCGGAGTCCTCCTCGGGCGGATGGAACGCGCCCGCCTTTGCACCTTGGTTCGAGGCCTCGATGCAGCGCGCCTCGAACCGGGTTTTCGGACGCGATGCGGTGAGCTTGGGCGGCGGCGGGACGATTCCCTTCCTGAGAATGCTGGGCGAACGCTTTCCGCAAACTCAATTTTTCGTGACCGGCGTGCTCGGACCGCTTTCCAATGCGCACGGACCCAACGAATTCCTGCATATCGACTATGCGACGCGGCTGACCGAATGCGTCAGCATGGTGCTGGCCGATTTCGGCGCGCACTGCCGATCACAGGCCTAGCTTGCTCGAGAAGTAGGTGTATTCGCGGGCATGCATTTTTGCCCGCTCGTCCGGCGTCGCGCCCGCGCCATGGCCACCCTCGACGATCTCGAAATAGAGATACGGCACTCCCATCGCCTCGAGCTTGGCGGCGAACTTTCTTGCATGCTGCGGACCGACCCGGTCATCTTTCGTGGTCGACCAAATGAGCGGCTGCGGATAGTTCACGCCCGGCTGCAGATTGTTATAAGGAGAGATCGAGGCGAGAAACGCCCGTTCCGCCGGCACCGAAACGCTGCCGTACTCGGCCACCCAAGAGCTGCCGGCGGCGATCTGCTCGTAGCGCAGCATGTCGAGCAGGGGAACCTGGATGTCGACCGCGCGCCACAATTGCGGGTGCTGGATGAATTCCACTCCCATGAGCAGTCCGCCGTTGGAGCCGCCCATGATTCCGAGGTGCGCGGGACTGGTGAATCCTTTGGCAATGAGATCCGCGCCGACGGCGGCGAAATCGTCATAAATGCGTTGACGATGCGTCTTTAGCCCGGCCTCGTGCCAGGCGGGACCAAACTCGCCGCCGCCGCGGATGTTGGCGAGCACGAAGGCGCCGCCGCGTTCCAGCCAGAGCTTGCCGAGTTCCGCCGAATATGTCGGGGTTTGCGCATCCAAAAAACCGCCATAGGCGTGCAAAATGGTCGGCGTGCTGCCATCCATTTTCATCGCGGCAGGATGCACGATGAAGTATGGAATTTTCGTGCCGTCTTTCGAGGCGGCTGAAAATTGCTCGACCACGTCGCCCGACGCATCGAACTTGGGCGGCAGCGACTTCACGGCGGTGAGCGTGCCCAGTTCGAGATCGGCGCGCATCAGCTTGGGAGGCGATAAGAATCCCGTGACCTCAATGAAGGCTTGCTCGCTGTGCGCATCGGTGTCGATCACATTGACCGAGATGTTATTCGGCAGGTCGAGCTGGCGTCGCGACCAGCGGTTGTTGGACTGCGGCGTGTAGGAATAGGCGCGGCCGTTCACATTATCGAGAGTGTGGACCAGCAAGTGCCCGCGGGTTGCGCTCGCTTCGACGAAGGCCTCGCGTGTCCCGGGCGCATAGATCAGCGCCGGCCGCAGGCGCAGCGGATCGGCGGCGACCTGCGCGAGTTCCAGAGACACCACCGATCCTCGCGGCAGCGTCGCCTGGCCGGAACGCTTCCAGTCCTCGCGCAGGTTCACGATCAAACGCCCGTCGAGGAGGGCGAGCAAATCCGACTTCATCGGCAGCCCGAGTTTGGCGGGACCCTTTGGCCCCACGAGGTAATATTCGAACTCGAAAATTGTGACGGCGCGCTGAATGAAGACGGCGCGATGACCGGTGCCGTCGCTCAGCGAAATCGGCGAAACGCCGACATCCTCCGCCGATCCACGATAGACCTCGACGGCGGCATCGAGCGGCTGGCCGCGCCCCAGGCGTTTCACGACAAAGGCATAGCCGGAGCGGGTCGTTTCGCCCGGCTTCCATTCGCGCGCCAGCAGCAGCGTGTCGGCATCCTGCCACGCCACATCCTGCTTGCCGCTCGGCAGAGAAAAGCCGCCGTCGACGAATGCCGACTTCGACAGGTCGAACTCGCGCAAGGTCGCTGCATCCTCGCCGCCGTCCGACAAGCTGATGATGCAGCGCTTCTCATCCGGCTCGCGGCATATGGCTCCCTTCCAGAACCAGTTGGCCTTCTCGGATTTCGACAACGCATCCAAGTCGATCACAGTGCGCCACGTCGGCGTCGCGCTTTGATAGTCCGCTTCGCCGGTGCTTCGCCAGATACCGTGCGCATGCTCCGCGTCCTGCCAGAAGTTGAAAATTTGCCCGGCGATGACCGCGGGTTCGGGGATCCTGTCCTGCGCCTCGAGAATCACCTTGGCATCGTGAAACAGCGAATTGAAACGCGGGTCGTGGGTCAGCACGGCGTCCGTCTTTACGTTCTCCGCGTGTACCCACTGCATGGCGCGTTCGCCGTGTGCCTGCTCCAGCCAAAGAAAAGGGTCAGCGGCGGCGGGAGGGACGGCGGCGGGACTTTCGACGGCGCCCAGGCTCAATGCCAGAGCGCCAAAGCTGAATGCAGCGAGGAGGAGGTTTTTCATCGCGAAAATATACACGCACCCTCGCAAGGTGCGCCTCACCGCATATCGGACGCCACGACTATAATTGACACTGCGTCAATAATTGACTATCGTTCAGCGCATGTCCTACATCACGCAGCGCCGGGTGGAAGAGAAGGAGCGCCGACGCGCCGAGATCCTCGATGCCGCGGAAGCGCTTTACGCCAGGGAAGGTTGGGATCTGGTCACGGTCGATCAGGTTGCCAAGGGCGCGCGCTTGTCGCGTGCCTTGGTGTATGTCTACTTCAAAGACAAAGAAGAGATTCTATTCGCCATCGGCGAGCGGGCCATGTGCCTGCTGCGTGACCGCTTCATCGCCGCCGCGGCCGTACCTGCGCTGGGCATGGAAAAGATCGAGGCGATCGGCCGCGCCTACATGGCCTATGCCTTTGAATTCCCGCATTATTTCGACTTCTGCTCGAAATTTAACGCGCATTCCGGCAATCCCCAGCCAGGTACTCATGATTTCGGCTGCCGAGTCGCGGGCGACGAAGCGATCGGTGTCGTGGTGAAGGCCATCGAGTGCGGAATCAGCGATGGCAGCATTCGCCCCACCATTGGCGAACCCATTCTCTTGGCCGTCACCCTATGGTCATTCACCCACGGTCTGATCCAGCTTGCCATGGCGAAGGGCAGCGACATGGCCCGCTTTGGAATCGGCATTCCCGAGCTGAGCAATTACGGTTTCGACTTGCTGCGCCGAGTCACGCAGAACCCCGCGACGTAATTTTTTTGCCATCAATTTGACACATGTCTAGTTTTTATACAGCTGTAAAAATCGTCGTCATTGCGCTAGGCGTCGCTCAGCTGTTGGCAGGGCCCGCGGTTGCATCGCTGCCGGATGGGCCCGGGACGGGCATGTCGGTCGAGGATGCAGTGAGCGGGCTGGTGGCCGACGCGCTGGCGGCAAATTTGGAGTTGGACGCCGCGGCCGGCGAGGTCGCGCAGCGGCTCGCGGCGCTCGATCAGGCTCGGGCGCTGTATCTGCCGTCTCTGGATCTATCCGCGCGCTACACCCGGGCAAATGGCGGCCGCACCATCGATTTTCCGGTGGGCGATCTACTCAATCCAGTCTATGCCACGTTGAATCAGATCACCGGCGGCACGAGCTTTCCTGCCCTGCAAAACCAGCAAATCAATTTTCAACGCACGCGCGAGCAGGACACCTCGGTGTCACTCACCCAGCCGCTCTACGATGCGCGCATCAGCGCCGGTCGGATGGCCGCGCAGTCCCAGTATGAGGCTGGGTCGGCGGCGCGCATCGCGCTGGCAGGACGCATCGAGCGCGATATGCGCGTGGCCTACTATCGATGGCTGGAGGCACGCGCGCAGATCGGGATTTTCGATGCCACGTTGGAACTGGCGGCGGAAAATCGCCGCGTCAATGAAAGTCTGTTTCGAAACGGCAAGATCACCCGCGATCTGGTGTTCCGCGCCGAAGCCGATCAGCTGGAAGTGCAGCAGTCGCAGCTCGGTGCGAAAAATGCCGAGCGCTTGGCGCAAAGCTACGTCAACCTGATACGCAATGCGCCGTTCGACCGTGCGCTGCCGAGCGCGGCGGTCGATGATCCCGACATCGATCGGCTGCGCAACGACCTTGCGGCGCAGGCCGCGCAGCCGGCCTTGAGCCTCGCGCCGCTGCAGGACACGGCGGTGCGGCAGCGCTACGAACTGCGTCAGCTGGACGCCATCTCGACCGCGGCCGCCGCGGGCGAAAGACTGGCGCGCGCCGCGTTCAAGCCGCGGCTGGCCTTCGCCTTCGATGCAGGCACGCAGGGCGAAACCTATGGCTTCTCGAACGAGGACCGTTACCTGCTGGCCTCGGTGGTGCTGAAATTCAATTTCTTCGCCGGCGGAGGCGATGCGGCCGGCATCGCGAGCGCGCGCGCCGTGGAGCGCCAAGCGCGCGCCAGCCGTTCCCTGCAGGAGCAGCAGATCCGCTTCCAGGTGCAGCAAGCACTGCAGGATTTCGAATTCACCGAAGCATCGCTCGGCACGGCGGCAAAACGCGTCGAGGCGGCCGCGGGTGCGTTTCGCATTGCGTCGCGAAAGCGCGATTTGGGGCAAATCAACCAGGCCGAGTTCATCGACTCGCGGCGCGCCATGACGGATGCGCAATTGAATCTCAATCTCACGCGCTTCGCCGCGCTCGGCAGTCTTGCCGAGCTGGAATACGCGCTCGGTGCCGACTCACGCCATGTTCCGCCGGAAGCTCAGCCATGACGCAACACATAATGATCATCTGGATGGCGACCGCAGTCGCCACGTTTTCCGGACTCGTGGGCTGCACCAGCAAGGGCGCCGCCAGTGCGATCGCAGCGGCGCGGGCGGTGCAGGTCACACGGGTGCAAATGGCGGTTCTCGACAACACGCTGCGTGCCGTCGGCTTGCTGACGCCGAAGGACGAGGCGCGGCTGTCCTTCAAGGTCGGCGGCCTCATCGAGTTCATCCACGCCGAGGAAGGCCAGACCGTCAAGGCGGGTCAGCTGCTGGCGGTACTGAAGCAGACCGAGATCGGCGCATCGCTCGAGCAGGCGCGCCAGACAACCGCCAAGGCGCATCGCGATCTGGATCGCGCCAAAGCTCTGCTCGCCGACGGGGTCACGACCGAGGAGCAAGTCCAGGATCTGACCACATCGTTCGAGATGGCGAGCGCCGCTCAGAGCAGCGCCGAGTTCAACGCGGCCCATGCGCGCATCGTGGCGCCGGCCGATGGGGTGGTGTTGCGCAAGTTGGCGGAGGCCGATGAAGTGGTGCAGCCCGGCCAGACCGTGTTGGTGCTGGGCGGCGCGAACCGCGGTTGGGTGGTGCGCATCGGGCTCGCCGATCGCGACGCCGTGCGCACACACCTGGGCGATGCCGCGCGCATCGAGTTCGACGCGTGGCCCGGGCGCGTGTTCCCGGGCCGCGTCAGCAACATTTCTTCGGCCGCCGATTCCGGCACCGGCACCTTCGCGATCGAAGTGCAGATCGACGCCGGCGGCGCGCGTTTCGCGCAAGGCTTGGTCGCGAAGGTCGCGCTCACTCCCCAGGGAGGCAGCGAGGTGCCAGTCGTTCCGGTGCAGGCGCTGCTCGAGGCGAACGACCGCGAGGCCGGCGTCTTCGTCTTGGATGAGGCGTCGCAGGTGGTGCATCGCGTCAGCATTCAAATCGGCCGCATGAGCGGCGGTCGCATCGAGGTGCTGCGCGGTTTGACCGCGGGCGAGCAGGTGGTCACCGACGGCGCCGCGTTTTTGGAAAATGGCGAAAAAGTGCGCGTGGTTGCCAAGTGAGCATATGGGCCTTCGCCGTCAAGCGCTGGCAGTTCACGCTGGTGATGTTCGCTCTTTTGATCGCGCTCGGCCTGGCGAGCTTCGCCAATATCGCCCGTTCCGAAGACCCCTCGTTTCCATTTCCGGCGGCGGATATCAGTGTCGTGTGGCCCGGCGCGAATCCTGCGGACATGGAGCGCTTGATCGTCAAACCCATCGAAGATGCGGTCAACACGCTGGATAACGTCAAGAAGATACAAAGCTCCGCATTCGACGGTTTGGCGGTGGTGCACACCGAGTTTTACTACGGCGGCGATCCTGAAAAGAAGCAAGACGAGGTCATCCGGGAGTTCAACCGGATCCGCTCCTCTCTGCCGCCCGATATCACGCAAATCGACATCCGCAAAGATAGCCCCGGCCTCGTCAGCATCGTGCAGATGGCGCTGGTCAGCGACAGCGCCAGTTGGCGGGAGTTGAAGGAAAAGGCGGAGAACCTCAAGGACATGTTCGAGTCCGTGCCGGGCGTGCGCACCGCCGAGACTTGGGCATTCCCCAATCCGGAGGTGCGCGTGGCAATCGATTTGCAGCGCCTGGCGCGGGTGGGCGTCGGTCTCGATCAGGTGATTCGAACGATTCAGGGGCAAAACCAAAACGTGCCGGGCGGTTCGGTCGACGTGGGGCTACGGCGCTACAACCTGCGCACATCCGGCAGCTACACCTCGCTCGACCAGATCGCCGATACCGTGATCGGGGCGGCGGGCGGCCGCGAGGTGAAAGTGCGCGACATCGCCGAGGTCTCCTGGCAAACGGAAGAGGAGAGCTATACCGGCCGGTTCAATGGCAAGCGCGCGGTGTTCGTGACGGCAAACCAAAAAGACAACACCAACATTTTCAAGGTGCGCGACGGGATTTACGCAAAGTTGGCGGAATTCGACAGGACGCTGCCGGCGGACATCAAGCTCGAGCGCGGCTTCGACCAATCGCAGAACGTCTCCAATCGCCTCGGGCAACTGGGCGAGGACTTCGCCATTGCAATCGCGTTGGTGTTGCTGACCCTGCTGCCGCTGGGTCTGCGCGCCGCGGGCGTGGTCATGATTTCCATTCCTTTGTCCTTGGCCATCGGCGTCGCGCTGCTTTATGTGGCGGGATTCGGCCTGAACCAATTGTCCATCGCCGGCTTCGTGCTGGCGCTTGGATTGTTGGTCGATGACTCCATTGTGGTCGTGGAAAATATCGCCCGCTATGTGCGCAAGGGCTATGGCCGCATGGAAGCGGCAATCGCCGCCACGGATCAGATCTATCTGGCGGTCTTGGGCTGCACCGCCACGCTGGTACTGGCATTTCTGCCGCTGCTGTTTCTGCCGGAAGGCGCCGGCGAATTCATTCGCTCGCTGCCGGCAGCCATTTTGTTCACCGTGCTGGCCTCGCTGTTCGTCGCGTTGACCATCATTCCCTTTCTGGCAAGCCGGATGCTGCGCGACAACTCGCAGCGGGCGGCGGCGTCCGCGGGGAAAGCGGCGCGGCTGATCGGTCGCTTCGATCTGCTCGCCGACAAGCTGCTGCAGCGGGTCATGCAGATCATCCACAGCGTCTATGGACCGGCGCTGCGCTGGGCGCTCGCCAGGCCGAAGAGCACGCTGCTGGCCGCGTTGGGACTGTTCGCGATCGTGGCCGCGACGGTACCCATCATCGGCTTCAGTTTGTTCCCCAGCGCGGATGTGCCGCAATTCGTGATCCGCGTCGATGCGCCGGATGGCGCCAGCGTCCAGGAGACCGATCGAGCCCTGCGTTTCGTCGAGGCGCGTCTCGCCGAGCATCCGGAAATCAAGCGCTGGTACACGCATCTGGGTCACGGCACGCCGTTCGTCTACTACAATTATTTCTCTCAAGGACGTACCGCCAACTTGGGCGAGGTGTTCGTGGAGTTGCAGGCGTTCGATCCAAAGCGCACGCCCAAGCTGTTCGAGGCGCTGCGCGCGCGCTTCAACGATTACGCCGCCGCGCGCATTTCCCTGAAGCAGTTCCAGCAGGGACCACCGGTCGATGCGCCGGTGGCGATCCGCATCGTCGGGCCCGAGATCGACGGCCTGCGCCGCATCGCGAATCAGGTGGAGCAACTCCTCAAGGCGACGCCGGGGACGCGCGATGTGAACAATCCTTCGCGCCTGCTGCGCACCGACCTGAACTTGGGAATCGATACCGAGAAGGCCGGTTTGCTGGGTGTGTCGGCGCTGGAGGTGAACCGTACCGTGCGGCTCGCGGTCGCGGGTCTTGCAGCGGGTCAGTTTCGCGCCGGCAACGGCGACGAATACGACATCACCTTACGGTTGCCGATGCGCGAGCGCCCGGGCATCGAGGCGCTCGACGCCATCGAAGTCGGCAGCAGCAGCGGACGACAGGTTCCCTTACGCGAGATCGCAACGCCGCATTTCGAGACCGTGACCAATTCGATCACGCGCTACAACCGCGAGCGCCAAGTGACGGTCTCCGCCAACACCCGACCGGATTTCAATACCGCGCGGGTGACCGCGGACGTCGTGAAACGTCTCGGAGAAATCGGCTTGCCGCCGGGCTACCGCTTCGTCGTCGCCGGCGATGCCGAGGCGCAACAGGAAAGCTTCGGCGGACTCTTGCCCGCCATCCTGGTGGCGGTGTTCGGGATCCTCGCCGTGCTGGTGCTGGAGTTCGGCAGCTTCCGATCGACCGCGATCGTGGCCGGTGTCATACCGTTGGGCCTGACCGGCGCGTTGCTGGCTTTGCTTGCCACCGGCTACAACCTATCCTTTACCTCGATCATCGGCATGATTGCGCTCATCGGCATCGAAATAAAAAATTCGATCCTGTTGGTAGATTTTACAAATCAGCTGCGCGAGCGCGGCACACCGCTGGATCAGGCCATTCAAGAAGCCGGCGAGGTGCGTTTCCTGCCGATTCTGCTCACCTCCGCCACGGCAATCGGCGGACTGACCCCCCTGGCCCTGCAAGGATCCGCGTTGTACTCGCCGCTCGCCATTGTCATCATCGGCGGACTGATCTCATCGACGTTGCTGGCGCGCCTGGTCACCCCGGTCATGTACAAGCTGTTGCCGCCCTCGGTGCAATCCACCGAATACGACCCGCGTTTCGCCCTCACTTAGCGCGCACAATTGTGACAACCGCGCGTCCGCCGGGGCGCCGGACGCGCCCAGCAATCCGTGATGCGGAATTTCAGATAAAAAACGGCGATCGGGACGGCAGGCGAACAGTCTGCCGTCCCTCAGTGGATCGGCTCCCTTTCCGACAGTACCAGCAGGGTTTTGAGAAGCACGTTGGCGCCCAAGGTCAAGTGTTCGGGCTCGGTATGTTCGGCCGGGTTGTGGCTGACGCCGCCCACGCTTGGGACGAAGATCATCGCCGCAGGACAGATGCGCGCCATCATCTGTGCGTCGTGACCCGCTCCCGAGGTCATTCGCCGGATCGGCTGGCCCAACATGGCGGCGCTCAGCTCAATCGCCTTGACGATCTGCGGGTCGAAGGACACCGGCTGAGATCGCGCCAGCTGCCGCTTCTCGATCCGCACCGCCTCCGCGTCCGAGAGTGCCTGCAGGAAATCGGCAAGCCGCGACTCCGCCTGCTGCAATTGCGATTCCATGGGATTTCGCAGATCAACGGTAACGACAGCCTTGCGCGCCACGACGTTGATGAGGCCGGGATCCAAATGAATGCTGCCGACGGTCGCGAGCTGCCGATCGCCCATGCGCTGCGCCAGTTCGCGCGTGAAACCGATGAGCTTGGCCGCCGCCTGAGCGGCGTCCTTGCGCGCGGACATCGGCGTCGTTCCGGCGTGGTTCGCCTCGCCATGGATCGTGATTTGCTGCCACGAAATGCCCTGAAGGTTTTCCACGGCGCCCAGAGCAATGCCGTCGCCATGCAGAATCGGTCCCTGCTCGATATGCAGCTCGAGATAGGCCTGCGGCAGCAGCGCGCCGCAAGGAAGATCTCCGGCATATCCGATGCGTTTGAGCTCGTCGCCGAGCAGCATGCCGTCGCGATCCTGGCTGCGCAGGGCGTCCTGCAGGCCGAGTCCGCCGGCATAAACCAGCGATCCCATCATGTCGGGTTGGAAGCGGGCACCTTCTTCGTTGGTGAACGACGCGACGACCACGGGGCATCGCGGCGCGATGCCGTGGCGCTTCAAGGCGCGAATGACTTCCAGGCCCGCCACTACGCCATACGCACCGTCGAGCCGGCCCCCGGTCGCGACGGTATCGATATGCGAGCCGATCATGATCGGTTTGGCCTCGCTTCGGCCGCGATGAGTACCCAGGATATTTCCGATTTGATCGACGCGCACCACCAGGTCCAATTCGTGCATCCACTTGACCAAAAGATCGCGGCCAGCGCGATCCGCATCGGTCAGAGCGATGCGGCGGCAGCTGCCATCCGCCTGACGATTGATCTGCGCCAGCTCCTCGAGAGCGCGCAGCAAGGCCGCCTCGTCGATGGACAGATCGGTGAAGGTCATGCGGCCTTAAGCGGCCGCACTCGGTCGCGCCGATACTCGGGCGTGCCAGGCGCGCAAATGCACGAGCTCGGCCGGCGTCTCGATGCCGATGAAGGTTGCGAAGTCGACGGTGGTCAGCGCGACGATATCCGCCATCGAGAAATAGTCGGTCGCCAAAAAGCCGCGGCCTTGCAATTCATCGTTGAGCCAGTGCAGCGCCTTGATCGACCTCACGCGGCTGGCCTCGCCATAGTCCCGGTACTGAGTGCCCAGGTGCGCGGTATAGCGGTGCGTGTTGATCCATACCGCGCCGATGCGGCTCATCAAGGCGAACTCGACGCGGCGCATCCACATCTCGACCCGGGCGCGTTGCCAGGCATCGTTGCCGAAGAGCGCGGGCGCGGGATTCAGCTCCTCCAAATAGCGGCAAATGGCAACGCTCTCCGAGAGGGTCGAGCCATCGTCGAGCTCCAGCACGGGCAGCTGTCCCAAGGAATTCTTTACCAAGAACTCCGCGCTCTTGTGCGCGCCTTGTCGCATCGGCACGTGCACCATTGGCACGGAGATGCCCTTTTCCGCCAGAAAAATCCGCACGCGGCGCGGGTTGGGGGCAGGATTGTGTTCGTTGTACAGCTTCATGGGCACGCCCAAGTACTCAGACAGGCTCTCAGCGGCCCGCTCAATTATAATGAAGATCCTCACATGCAACGCACACAACAGGAATATTTCATGAGTGCATTTCCCCTGCCGCGCGCCACGCCCGAAGATATCGGCTTGTCCACCGCCGGCCTTGCGCGTCTCGGCAGAGTGATGCAGGACGAAGTCCGGCGGGGCCGGGTCCCCGGCGCGGTGGCGCTCATCGCGCGCCGCGGTCAATTGGGATATTACGAGAGCTTCGGCCAGCGCGATCCGGCGAGCAACTCGCCCATGGCACGGGACAGCATTTTCCGCATCTATTCGATGACCAAGCCCATCGTCTCGGCGGCTGCCATGATGCTGTGGGAGGAAGGGCGATTCCTGCTAAGCGATCCGATCGCAAAATTTCTTCCCGAACTCGGCAACGTCAAGGTCGCGGACGCGCAGGGCGCGGAGCTGAGGCGGGTGGACCCCGAGCGAGCAATCACCATTCAAGATCTGCTGCGTCATACCTCGGGACTGACCTATGAATTCCGCGGCAATGGGCCGGTTCATAAAATGTACACCGCGGCGCGAATCTACAGCCGCGATCAAAGCAACGCCGATCAGGTGGCCGCGCTCAGCAAACTGCCGCTGCTGCACCAGCCCGGCACGACATGGGAGTACAGCCGCTCGACCGACGTGCTCGGGCGGCTCGTGGAAGTCCTCTCGGGGAAGTCGCTCGGGGAGTTTTTGCAGCAACGTTGGTTCGCACCGCTGGGAATGATCGATACGGCGTTCCACGTGCCGGCGCCGATGCAGACGCGTCTCGCGGAAGCCTTCGCCAAAGACCCGGACACGGGCGCGGGTGTCCAGCTGCTCAACGTGAAGAGTGCGCCGAAATTCGAGTCGGGCGGCGGCGGATTGGTGTCCACCGCAGCCGATTACGCGCGCTTCCTGCAGATGATGCTGAATTTCGGGCGGCTCGACGCTGTGCGTTACTTGAGCCGCAAGACCATTGAGCTCATGACGGCCGATCATCTCGGCCCCATCACCGGCGCGCCCGATCTGCTGCTGCCGGGCTATGGTTTCGGCTTGGGGTTTGCCATCCGGCTGCAACCCGGAATTTCGCACGTGCCGGGTTCGGTGGGCCAATATTTTTGGGGCGGTCTCGCCGGCACGACTTTCTGGGTCGATCCCGCCGAACAATTGTTCGCCATCATGATGATTCAAGGTCCGGGGCAGCGCGACTATTTTAGGACCTTGTTCCGCGATCTGGTCTACGCCGCATTCGACGATTGAGAGGTCAGGGCGGCGGCCGCCTCGGGCGCCAGCGAGGCTTGCGCGCGCCACCAGGAGGCCGTGAGGAGGCAGCCGTGTTCGCGCACGAAAACCTCGCTGAGGGCCGCCGGGATGGAAAGAAACGGCAGCCATTGTTCGGGAAACACGTCGCGCGGCCCGCAATGAAACCAGGGTTCCGCGCTCGCTTCCTCCTCTTCGGTGCGCGCTCGCGGCAGGTCGCGGAATACACAATCGGACACCAGGCCGATTTCGTCGTAGTCGTAAAAAATGACGCGGCCATGGCTGGTCACGCCGAAGTTCTTCAGCAGCAGATCGCCGGGAAACACATTGCTCGCGGCCAGATCCCGCAGCGCGTTGCCATAATCGATGATCGCCGATTCGGCGGCGGCAGGTTCGGCTTCGCGCAGAAACAGATTGAGCGGCCGCAAGCGCCGCTCGATATAGCAGTGCTCGATGATCAGATCCTCGCCTTCGACCCGGCAGCTTGCGCTTGCTTCACGCAACAGCTCCTGCGCCAGATCGGGCATGAAGCGCGCGCGCGGCAGCCGCAGGCGCTTGAATTCCTGCGCATCGACCAGGCGGCCGGCGCGGTCGTGCCGGAACACGAATTCGTAGCGCTCGATCACATCGGCGCGGGTGGTGGTTTTCGGCGCGCCGAATCTGTCGCGGATGACCTTGAACACCAAATCGTGCGAAGGCAGGGTAAAGACGATCATCACCAAGCCGCGCTCACCGGGCGCATGCACGAAGCTGTCGATCGACTTCTCCAGGTGCCGCTGCAGCGCGAAGTAACGCTCCGTCTTGCCCTGCTTGGCGCGGCCGAGCACGGTGTAGAGCTCATCGACGGATTTGCGCGGCATGAAGGAGCGCAGCAGCGTGATCGCTGCGCTGACCACCGGAAGGTCGACATGAAAATAACTGCGCGCATAGCCGAACAGCGACCCGACTTCGGCGCGCGACAGCATGACGGCGTCGATTTGCACCGCTCCCTGCAGTATCGTGAATGCCAGCACCAGCGGCGTGATCGCGCCGTCACCGATCACCCGGCCTACGGCGAGCGCCTGCATGCCGCGATAGAACACCGGCTCGATCAGCTCGATGGATTCGGGCGCGCCGCTCAGCCGACCGGTCGCGAAATGACGGCCGATTTCCGCGCTGATGCGATGTACCGCGGCCTCGGTGTTGCCGATCACTGCGCCAAACGGCAGGTCGACGAGAATTTCGCGCACCGCCACGGGCAGCGAGCCGCCCACCCGGTAGACGCGGATCGGTACCGACCCGGACGCGCGGCCGGCGGTAGTGGCGCAAAATTCCACTTCCGGGTTGACGCCGACCGTGCCGAACAGATCGCGCGTGACCGAATTGAAAAACGTATGGTAGAAATCGCTGTCGGGGCGGCGCGCGACCAGCGTCTCGAACGCCAGCTTGATCTCGACCCAGAGCGGCACCTCGGTGCGCCGTTGCTGCAGCCGGCTGCCCACGGCGGCGACGCAGCGCGCGACGCGCATCTCGTACAGCTCGATTCGCGCGACTGAATCGAATTTTGCCGCCTGCCAATCCTCGGCCAGGAAATGTGCGGCTGCACGCCGCGTGATGCGGCCGAATTCCTCGTTGTAAAGGCGAAAATGTTCGGCGATCTGCGCCGCCATGGTGGCGGCGAGATCCGCGCGCAGCTCCATCGTGGCCTCCACCGCCACGCGCTACGCCACCACGCGTTCCGGGACCTTCACGTGGAATTGCTCCGTCTCGGTGCTGCCCGCCATCGCGACGGTCGAGCTGGAGGCGCTGATCGCGGTCTGCACCGCGTCGAAGTAGCCGGTGCCGACGAAAGCCTGGTGCTTGGTGGCACGATAGCCGGCCGCTTCCTGGTTGAACTCCCGCTGCTGCAGATGGGAATAGCCCAGCATGCCGTCGGCGCTGTACGCCGCGGCCAATTCGAACATCGACAGGTTCAGCGCATGCCAGCCGGCAAGCGTGATGAATTGAAAACGGTAGCCGATCGCCGCCAGTTCCTCGCGCCATTTCTTCATCGCCGCGGCGTTCAGTTTGGCGGCCCAGTTGAAGGACGGCGAACAGTTATAGGCCAACAGCTTGCCGGGAAATTTCGCGTGGATCGCCGCGGCGAAGCGCTTCGCCTCGTTCATGTCGGGCTTCGAGGTCTCGCACCAGATCAGGTCGGCAGTAAGGTGCGTAGGCCAAGCCGCGCGCGATCGCCTGCTCGATGCCGGCGCGGACATGAAAGAAACCCTCGCTCGAGCGCTGCCCGGTGACGAAATGCCTTGTCGCGCGGGTCATGATCGGTGAGCAGCAGATCGCGCCGCGTCCGCATCCGTGCGCGCGATGATCACCGTGGGCACGCCCATGACGTCGGCCGCGAGGCGCGCGGCCACCAGCTTGTTGATCGCTTCGGCGGTCGAAACCAACACCTTGCCGCCAAGATGTCCGCACTTTTTCGCCGACGACAGCTGATCCTCGAAGTGCACGGCGGCCGCGCCCGCGCGGATCAGCGCTTTGGTCAATTCGAACGCGTTGAGATTGCCGCCGAAGCCCGCCTCGGCATCGGCGATGATCGGAGCGAGCCAATCGATGTCGGACTTGCCCTCCAGGTGATGAATTTGATCGGTGCGCAACAACGCGTTGTTGATGCGTTCGACCATTTTCGGCACCGAGTCGACCGGGTAGAGGCTTTGATCGGGATACACTTCACCGGCGGTATTGGCATCCCCCGCCACCTGCCATCCGGAGCAGTAAATGGCTTTCAACCCCGCCTGCACCGTCTGAATGGCCTGGTTGCCGGTCATGCAGCCCAAGCCGGCCACCACCGGTTCGCTGTGCAATAGCCGCCAGAACTTCTCGGCTCCGAGCCGCGCCAATGAGTGCTCGATTTTGACCGAACCGCGCAGCCGGGCCACGTCGGCCTCGTTGTAGGGACGTTCGACGCCTTGCCAGCGGTTGTTCTCATGTGCGTTCAAGTCGATTCTCCTCAAGTCTTGCCAGTGGGATGCCGCCAGCTTAGAGTGTTCAGAGAGCAGATTTATACATTAGAAATTTAACAGTGTGAATTTCACAGACAATGGCCGGCCTCATCCGACAAGGACACTTTCTCGGCGCGAAGCTGCGCTCGCTGCGCAAGCGCAACGGCTTGACCCTGGATGAACTGTCGGCGCGTTGCGTGCAAATCGACGCCGGCGGCGCGCCGTCGGTGTCCTACCTGAGCATGGTGGAAACCGGCAAGCGCATGCCGTCGGCCGAGATGCTGGAGATGCTGGCCGGAATCTTCAGCAAGGATGCGCGCTGGTTCTTGGACGAGAATACGGCCGTCGAGGCCGTGGCCACGCCGCATCAGCGCGGCGGCCTGGAGGCCATGCCGCTGGAGCCGGCGTTTCTGTTCTCGCACGAGCTGCTGCAGAACGCATTGCCCGAGCTGCTGTCGCAGACCGGCACCACGGGCCGGCAATTCGCCCAGTTGCTGATTCGCGTATGGCAGGAGACGCGGCACAACAATTTTCCCGATATCGAGCGTGCCGCGGAGCAGTGCGGCAATCGGCAGCTGCCCTTGACCTTGAGCGCGCTCATGACGATCTGCGAGCGTCATGGATTGCAGATCAAGTGGTTCGACGGCGATGCCCGCAAGCCCGGCGGCGCGCTCGTGCGGTCGCGCTTCGAGGCTCCGGCAACCGTGCTCATCAACAGGCGTTTGCGACGGCAGGAGGAGCGCCTGAAGTATGAGCTGGCATTTTTCGTCGGCCACAAGATTCTGCACAACGGCGACGGCATGATTTCCGCGCACAGCGCGGCACCGATGGGCGACGGCGAATCGCCGGGTTCCGCGGGCGGCATGGGCGCGCAGGACGTGCTGTACGCGTGGCGGGATTTCGAGTGCAGTTTCTTCGCGGGCGCATTGCTGTGTCCGCGCATCCCGTTTCGGCGATTCTTGATCCGCGAATCTCACAGCGTCGACTCCTGCCGCAAGATCGGCGTGACGCAAGCGTTGGTCATGCGGCGCATGACGGCGGTGTCGCCATATCGGCACTGGCATTTCTTCGATGCGTATCCGCCCGGCTACCTGCGGGCGGTTTATCGCGGCAATGGCATTCCGCTTCCCTGGGGCAACATGAGCTTGGTGTCCGATCCGTGTCCGCGTTGGGCGGTATTCCGGCTGCTGCAGACACCGGATGCGCCGCCGATGCAGAACCCCGAAATCGCAGATTTCAGTCATGCAGGACGGCAAGCGCGCGCGCCTGTATTGCTGTCATTCGCTGCTGACTCGCGACGCGCTCGACGAGCTGCACGTCCTATCGGTCGGCGTGGACTTGTTGCCGGCGCTCGATGCGCAGGGTTTCGACGGCGAGGAAATTGTCTCCGCTGTCGCCGATTCCTGCCGGCGCGGAGGAGGCGACGGTGCAATTCCCGCGGCCGCATCCGCCGCGATTCGCGCCGCGTCTCAGGTGCTCAACATTTCGTGGATCGCCGATGCGCTCGATGCCCAGGCGAGCGTCATTTGTCCGCGCAGCGGCGCCTGTCCGAGGCAGCCGCAGGCGTGCGCCTGAACGCCGGCGAGACACTGCATGGTGCAAGGCAAATGGAAAATCACGATCAACACCCCGATGGGCGAGAAATCGGGCGTGCTCGAACTGCTGGTGAGCGGCGAGACCCTCACCGGCTCGCTTTCGGATGCCGAGCACCACGTCGCCATCAGCGACGGCCGAATCGAGGGCAACCGCTTGAGTTGGCAGGCGAAGATCGCCAAGCCGATGCGCTTGAGCTTTAAATTCACCGCCATCGTCGATGAGGATCGCATCAGCGGCGCCGCCCGCCACCTGCTGGGCACCGCAACCTTCAGCGGCACGCGCATCTAAGCGCTCGGCAAGCTGCCCGGTCACTCGACGGGTGCGTAAATCTCGGTGCGCAATTTTTCCACCGGCGTGTTGCCGGGGTCGTCGATGAACCAAGAAAATGTCGGGCCGTTCGGCTTGTAGCCGTGCGCGGCGATATAGGCGAGCAGCTGATCATGAGTCTTCGACAAGCCCACATAGGCGCCGACGTGCGTCGCTTTCAGCGCCTTGCCGGCGTAGCTTTGGATCGCGCGCACTCCTTCGCCGCCCGCGACATCGCCGCGATCCACGGGGATGCCGGCGTCGAATTTGTATGCGGCGGCCGTCATCTGCGCATCGATGCCGAGCGGCGCGCCGGTTTGATGAAGCTTGTTCTTCGCCATGAATTGCGCGATTTTCCCAAAGCCGTCGGCATACGCCTTGGCGATTCCGTCGAGCGGCGCGCTCTCTGTCACGACCAAGATGGGGATTGCCGTGAGCTGCACCGGTTCCGCGCGGAATCCGGCGATGTCCGTGTTCGGCATGCTTTCGACCAAGTTCTTCAGCTTGGCGAGGCCTGCAGCGAAATCCTTGCCGAGCATGCCGTCCATGCTCAAGCCGACATAGTGACCGATCGGGTTGCTCCCCATGTCGACATCGACCGTCCAGGTCGTGCGCGTCATGGTGCCCTCCGGCGTCAGCGTCAGCAGCGATTTGGCCACTCCCATCTCGCCGAAGTCCAGATCGCTCGCCACCGACTGATCGGCGTTCGAGGCGGTGATCACCTGCGTTCCGGAGCCTACCTTGTCGTTTCCCTTCCAGATCAATTTGGCGCCGACGCCGTCGCGCGGACCTTCCGTGGTCTGGATCATGTGGGGATCCAGATCCTGCCACGGGGACCACTTGGGGAACAGCACGAATGAATTGACCGTCGCATAAACCAAGCTTGCGGGACGATTGATCGTGATGGCGCGCTTCACCATGACATGGCGCGGCAAGATCACGCCGATGACGGCGAGAATGACCAGCAACGCGATCAGACCGATGAATATTTTTCTTATCATGCCGGTATTCCTTCAATCGGGGACGGCTTATCCCGAGTCGCTTTCTTCCAGTTCGCCGGCCGCGCTCTGCACGTAGTTCGGCAAGCCCATTTTTTCGATCAACCCGAGCTGCTCTTCGATAAAGTCGATGTGCTCTTCCTCGCTCTTTTGAATGTGCACCAGCAAATCGCGGGTCACGAAGTCCTTGACGGTCTCGCAGTGTGCGATGGCGGTGGTGTACATGGGATGCGCTTCCATTTCGCGGCGCAGATCGCACTGCAGGATCTCCTGCACATCCTCGCCGATGAACAGTTTCCCCAGGTCCTGCAGATTCGGCAGTCCATCCAAAAACAGGATGCGCTTGACCAAGCGGTCGGCATGCTTCATTTCATCGACGGATTCCTCGTACTCGAGCTTGCCGAGACGCTTCATGCCCCAATTGTCGAGCATGCGCGCGTGGAGGAAGTATTGATTGATCGAGGTGAGTTCGTTTTTCAGCGCTTGATTGAGGAATTCCAATACTTTAACGTCGCCTTGCACGAGGGTCCCCTTATCGATTGCGCGGAGTTTGGTCTCGGATTGTATGCCCGAACTCAATGCTCAAGACATCAATTGATCAGGCATCGATTGCCGGCTAAACGGCGAATTCCGTGGCGGCGGGGGAGAAGAGTCCGGGGCGGTTGGTATCACATGCTTTAAGTGAAGCAGCTAATGTCGATTTGGCCTCAGGCAGGCACTTGCCACAGCAGGTACCGACCCCCAGCTCACGGGTCAGATCGCGCAGCGAACTCGCCCCGCCCTTGACGGCGGCGCGGATTTGGCGATCTGAGACGGCTTTGCATACGCAAACGATCATGAGGCTATTGTGAACGCGAATGCGAATGATTGTCAATAACGTTCATTGGTGGCCCGCTGTAACACAGGTTTGGTAGCTTGATTATGTCTAGCGGATACACCCAATTACCGATTCTGAATGGGACGTCGTGGGGTATAAATGTTAAAAATCAATAACTTAAGACTTATTGAGGTCGGGGTTTGTACGCTTCTAATGCTCGCTGGTTGCGGCAAATCCACACCCCCAGCGCCTCCACCGCCCCAGGTCAGTGTCGCGCAGGTTCTCGAGAAACGAGTGAAGGACTGGGACGAATTCACCGGCAGACTTCAGGCGGTCGAAACGGTCGAGATACGTCCACGGGTTTCCGGGTACATCGACAAGGTTGCCTTCACCGAGGGTGGTCTGGTCAAACGCGGCGAGCTGCTCTTCGTGATCGATCCACGGCCGTATCAAGCTGAGTATGACCGTGCGGCAGCAGACCTTAAGCGCAACGACACGGCATTGGATTTGAGCCGTATCGAATTGACGCGCGTGCAGCGGTTGAAGGACAGCGGCGCCGTGTCTCAGGAAGAACTGGACCAGCGCAAGAGCACGGTGGCTCAGGCGGAAGCCAATGTGGCCGGAGCGAAGGCCGCTCTCGAAACCGCCTCGCTCAACCTTAATTTTACGAGAGTCACCAGCCCCATCAATGGCCGCGTAAGCCGCGCCGAAGTGACTCGCGGCAACCTGGTCACCGGCGGCAGCAACGGCGGCACGCTGCTCACGTCGGTCGTGTCCATGGATCCGATTTATCTGTACTTTGACGCGGACGAACAAAGCTACCTGCGCTATACGCAAATGGCGCGCAGCGGCGAGCGTCCGAGTTCGCGCGAATCCGGCAACCCGGTTCAAGTGGGCTTGGCCAACGAGGAAGGATTCCCGCACGCCGGGACGATGGATTTCGTCGACAACCAGCTGAATCCTCAGACCGGTACTATCCGCGCCCGTGCGGTTTTGCCGAATAAGGACGGACAATTCACCCCCGGCATGTTTGCGCGCGTGCAATTGCTCGGCAGCGGCGAATACTCGGCGACTTTGATCGATGATCGCGCCGTCAATACCGATCAGAGTCAAAAATACGTCCTGCTGCTCGGCAAAAATAACCAGATCGAATACCGCAAGGTCAAGTTGGGACGCATCGTTGATGGTCTACGGGTGGTGCGAGAGGGTCTGAAGAGCGGCGATGTCATCGTCGTAAACGGTGCGCAGCGCGTGCATCCTGGCGTCACGGTGACGCCGCAGCGTGTGACCATGGGTGCCGACGGCGCACCCGCCGCGTAAGCGCATGAACATTTCCTCGTTCTTCATCGAGCGGCCGATATTTGCGACCGTGCTCGCGATCTTGATCACGGTGGCGGGTTTGTTGGCCATGCCGAACCTGCCGATCAGCGAATATCCTGAAATCGTACCGCCAACCGTGGTGGTCAGCGGTCAGTATCCGGGAGCCTCGCCGAAGACCATCGCCGAGACGGTGATCACGCCGCTCGAGCAGCAGATCAACGGCGTCGAAAATGCCATCTATACGAATTCGACAGCGACTCCGGACGGCACTTTCTCCATCACCGTGACCTTCAGACTCGGCACGGACTTGGACATTGCCCAAGTGCAAACTCAGAACCGGGTGGCGCAGGCACAGACCCGCTTGCCTGATGTGGTGCGCCAACTCGGCTTGGTCACGCAAAAGCGCTCCCCGGATCTGACCATGGTGGTGTTTCTGAAGTCCGCGGACGGCCGCTACGACTCATTGTATCTGCGCAACTATGCGGTGATTCAAATCAAGGATGTACTGGCGCGTATCCCGGGCATGGGCGACGTGCGAGTCTTTGGATCCGGCGACTACGCCATGCGTTTGTGGTTGGACCCCGGCAAGATCGCCGCACGCAGCATGGATGTCGACGAAGTGCTGGCTGCGGTTCGCGAGCAGAACGTGCAGGTGGCCGCGGGACAAATCGGCGGCCAACCGTCGCTTCCCGGAACACAGTTCCAATACATCGTGAACGCGCAGGGCCGCCTGCGCACCGAACAAGAATTCGGGGATATCGTGGTCAAGAGCGGCGCCAATGGCGAGACCACGTATCTGCACGACGTTGCGCGCATCGAACTGGGTCCGGATAACTACGCGTTGCGCAGCATGCTGGACGGCGGTCCCGCAGTCGCCATTCCCGTATTCCAGTTGCCGGGCGCGAACGCGTTGCAACTCTCCGATTCCGTGCGCGCCAAGATGAAGGAACTCGCCAAGAGCTTTCCCGAGGGCGTCAGCTATGAAATCGACTACGACCCCACGGTCTTCGTGCGCAGCTCCATCGAATCGGTGGTGCACACCCTGTTCGAGGCCGTGATGCTGGTGGTCCTGGTGGTGGTGGTGTTTTTGCAAACCTGGCGCGCCAGCGTCATCCCTTTGGTGGCGGTGCCGGTGGCGATCGTCGGCACGCTGGCGGCGCTGCTGCTGGCAGGATTCACCATCAACTCCCTGACGCTGTTCGGCTTGGTGCTGGCCACCGGCATTGTGGTCGATGATGCCATCGTGGTGGTCGAGAACATTGAGCGAAAGATCGAGCAGGGCTTGAACCCGCACGCAGCCGCGCATGCTGCCATGGGTGAGGTGACCCGCCCCATCATCTCGATCGCCTTGGTGCTGTGCGCGGTTTTCGTGCCCGTGGCGTTCGTCTCCGGACTCACCGGCCAGTTCTACCGGCAGTTCGGCATCACCATTGCGGCGAGTACGCTGATTTCGACGTTCAACTCGCTCACCTTGTCGCCGGCGCTCGCTGCGCTGCTGCTCAAGCCGAGAAACGCGCAGCCGGACTGGTTTCAGCGCGGCATCAACACGCTGCTGGGCGGGTTTTTCCGCCTCTTCAATCGCGGCTTCGAACGCGCATCGCAGCGCTACGGCGTCGGCGTGCGCAGGCTGACAGCCGTTCGCGCGGTCGTGCTCGGTGTGTTCGCCTGTCTGTTGATCGGGACTTGGGGAATGTTTCGGCTGGTGCCCGGCGGATTCATTCCCGCACAGGATAAGCAGTACTTGATCGGCATCGTGCAATTACCCGATGCCGCATCGCTCGATCGCACCGAAAGGGTCGTGCGGCAAATCTCGGCGCTGGCCAAAGAGACGCCCGGAGTCGATCACGTCATTGGGTTCTCGGGCTTGTCGGTGCAGGGCTTCGTGAATCTGAGCAATGCCGCGGTGCTGTTCTTTCCGCTGACATCGTTCGATGAGCGCAAGACGAAGAGTTTATCGGCCGGCGCGATCGCCCAAGCGCTGAACAGAAAGTTCGCGGCCATTCAAGATGCCGTCATCTTCGCGGTGCCGCCCCCGCCGGTTCAGGGCCTGGGAACCACCGGCGGCTTCAAGCTGTTCATTCAGGACCGTGCCGCGCATGGCTACCAGGAACTCGCGCGGGTCACCGCCGAGGTCTTGAATAAGGCGCGTCAACAGCGCGAGCTGAATCCGTACGCCACTTACACGACGTTCCAGAACAGCGTGCCGCAGCTATTTGCCGACGTGGATCGCGTCAAAGCCAAGCGCCAGGGCGTGCCGCTCTCCGAGGTCTTCGATACATTGCAGGCATACCTGGGTTCGGTGTACGTCAATGACTTCAATCGCTTTGGCCGCACCTACAGCGTGTACGCGCAGGCCGAACCGCAGTTCCGCAATCAGCCGGAGGACATTGCCAACTTGAAGATGCGCAACTCGAGCGGCGAAATGGTGCCCATGGGCGCCGTGGCGGACATCCGTTTCGAAGCGGGACCGGACCGCGTTTCGCATTACAACGTGTATTTAGCCGCCGACATCAACGGTCAGGGCGCGCCGGGCGTGTCTTCCAGTCAGGCGGCGGCCGCCATGGAAAGTGTGTTGGCCGATACGTTGCCCAACGGCTTCGGCTATGAGTGGACGGATCTGACGTTTCAACAGAAGTCGGCCGGCAACACCGCGCTGCTGGTGTTTCCGATTTGCGTCCTGCTGGTTTTCCTTATTTTGTCTGCGCAATACGAAAGTTGGGCTCTGCCGCTCGCCGTGATTCTGATCGTGCCGATGTGTCTTTTATCGGCTATGGCCGGAGTTTGGCTCAAAGGCTCCGACAATAACGTCCTGACGCAGATCGGCTTCATCGTCTTGGTGGGACTCGCCTGCAAGAATGCCATTCTCATCGTCGAATTCGCTCGCGAGCGGGTCGAGCACGGTTTGGCGCCGGTCGAGGCGGCCATTGAAGCGTGCCGTCTGAGGCTGCGGCCGATTCTGATGACCTCGTTCGCCTTCATCATGGGCGTTATTCCGCTGGTCATTGCCAGCGGCGCCGGCAGCGAGATGCGCGAGGCCATAGGCATCGCGGTGTTCGCCGGCATGTTAGGGGTCACCTCATTCGGCCTGTTTCTGACGCCGGTGTTCTTCGTCACCATAGAAACGTGGCTGGCGCGACTCAAGCAGCACCCGGACTATCCGCCGCGGACGGCAACCAAGGAGACGCGGGGTGCGTAGCTGGTCGGCGCTTGCCGCGGCGATCGCGCTCTTGGGTGGCTGCGCCGTGGGTCCGAATTATGAGCGCCCTGCGACGACGCTGAGTGCGCACTTCGCAAACGCCGGCGAACCCGGGTTCACGGAAAACGAGGCGGTCGAGCACTACTGGACCGGGTTCGATGATCCGATGATGACCGGCTTGATCGATGATGCCCTGGCTCACAACAAAGATCTGAGCGGGGCCGAAGCGAATCTGCGCGCCGCGCGTGCTGCGCGAAGATTGGCGGGCTTCGATCAATACCCCACCGTGAACCTTGCCGCCAGTTACACGCACAATCTGGATTCGCAGGAGCAATTGCCCGGCGTCGATATGCACGACCGGGAATTCGACGCGGCACAGGCTGGCTTCGACGGACTTTGGGAACTTGATCTGTTCGGGCGCGTGCGGCGCAATGTCGAGGCGGCGCGCGGCGATGTGGGCGCGGCGGCGGCCACGCTGCAGGACGCGCGGGTCAGCGTGATCGCCGAGGTGGCGCGCGATTATTTCATCCTGCGGGGATTGCAGGACCAATTGCTGCTCACCCAGCGCAATGCGGAGAATCAATCCGATACCTTGAAACTCACGCGCAATCGATTGGAGGCGGGCAGAGGCAATGAATTGGACACCTCGCGCGCCGAGGCGCAATGGCAAACAACACTGGCTTCCATTCCCACGCTGGAGGCATCGATTGCAACGACCTGTTATCGCCTGAGCGTGCTCACCGGACGTCAACCGACGGCACTCAGCGATAGTCTCAAGTTGCTCGCGCCGCTGCCGGCGCTGCCGCCCTTGAACGCCATCGGCACCCCGGAGCAACTGCTGCGCCGGCGCCCGGACGTGCGAGTCGCTGAGCGGCGCCTGGCCGCCTCCACTGCACGCATCGGCGTGGCGGTCGGCGATCTGTTCCCCAAAGTGACCCTGGTGGGCGATGTCGGCTATTTCGCGCCAACTTTCGGCGAATTCGGCCAAGGCCCAGCGCGCTTCTTTTCCGTAGGTCCCAGTATTTCATGGGCAGCTTTCGATCTCGGCCGGGTTCGGGCGAGAATCAATACCGCCAAGGCCCAGACCGATCAAGCGCTCGCCGCCTACCAAAGTGCGGTGCTCGGCGCGCTCGAGGACACGGAAGGCGCTTTGATAAGCTACGGCCGTTCACAATCGCGCCGCGAGGCTCTGCAAATCGCCGCGGCGGCCAGCGATAAGGCGGCAGACCTGGCACGCAAGCGTTTTGAGGGCGGCCTCATCGACTTTTTGGAGGTGCTCGACGCTGAGCGAACCGCGCTCAGCGCCGAGTTGCTGCTGTCGCAAAGCCGCACCGATACAGCGACTTCGCTGATTGCGGTGTATAAGGCATTGGGCGCCGGTTGGCGCGCAACGGAACAACGATGAAGATCTATTCGTGGAACGTGAATGGCATTCGCGCCGTGCACAAGAAAGGCTTGTTTCTCGCGTTTCTCGAGGCGCACAAGCCCGACATTCTGTGCCTGCAGGAAACCAAGGCCGAACGCGGCCAGATCGAGATCGAGTTGCCCGATTACCGGGAATACTGGAACTCGGCCGTCAAGAAGGGCTATTCGGGAACCGCGATATTCTCCAAGCGGGAGCCGCTGAAGACAATCAACGGCTTCCCGAACGACTTCGCCAAACGCTTCAGCTTCGCCGACGAACTGCGGCGCGACAGCGCGGAGGAGGGCCGGGTCATCACCGCGGAGTTCGCCCGGTTCTTCGTGGTCACCGTGTACACCCCGAATGCGAAGGACGATTTGAGCCGTCTCGCTCTACGCTACAAGCACTGGGATCCGGCCTTTCTGGCATATTGCAAACAGCTGGAAAAGACCAAGCCCGTCATATTTTGCGGCGATCTGAATGTCGCGCACACCGAACTCGATCTTGCGAATCCGAAGCCCAATCGGGGCAAGAAGGGATTCACCGACGAGGAGCGCGCGGGATTCCAGGCCTTCATCGACGCGGGCTTCGTCGATACATTCCGCTTGTTCACCCAGGGCAACGGCCACTATTCATGGTGGAGCCATTTCGCCAATTCACGGGCGCGAAACGTCGGGTGGAGAATCGATTACCTCATGGTATCGGCGGCGCTTCGCGATGCGGTGAAGAGTGCGCAAATCCATCCTTCCGTGATGGGCAGCGATCACTGTCCGGTGAGCATTTCGCTGGACGCAACTTTTTAGAGCGATTCCAACACCGTGGCAATTCCCTGGCCGCCGCCGATGCACTGAGTGGCAAGCGCGTAGCGTCCTTTGGTGCGCGCCAGCAAGCTGGCCGCCTTGCCGGTGATGCGCGCGCCGGTTGCGCCCAGCGGGTGCCCAATCGCCAGGCCGCCGCCGTCTAGATTGATCTTCTGCGGATCGAGCTTCAGCTCGCGGATGCAGGCGAGCGCCTGCGAGGCGAATGCTTCGTTGATTTCGATCACATCGAGCGCGTCGACCTCGAGGGCCGCGCGTGCCATGGCCTTGCGAGTGGCCGGAATCGGCCCAATGCCCATCACCGCGGGATCGCAGCCCACGGTGGCCGCGGAACGAATCCGCGCCAGCGCACGCAAGCCATGGCGTGCGGCAAATTCCTCGCTGCTCACCAGCACTGCCGATGCGCCATCCGTCAAAGGGGAGGACGTGCCGGCGGTCACCACGCCGTTTTCGGAGAACGCGGGCTTGAGCGCGGCCAGCGCCTCCAGTGACGTCGCGGGACGAATGCAGCCATCCTCCGCCACCACTTCGCCGGACTCGAGGCGGATCGGCACGATCTCCTCGCGCAGCCTGCCTTGCTCGCGCGCCTGCGCGGCCTTGCGGTGCGACTCGACCGCCATCGCTTCTTGATCGCGGCGCGAAATATTGTAGCGCTGCGCCACATTCTCCGCGGTTTGCCCCATGCTGATGTATGCATCCGGAAACCGGTTCAGCAGTTCCGGATTGGGCGAGCGGTTGAAGCCGCCCTGCGGAACCATGCTCATCGACTCGACGCCGACGCACAGGTACGCCTCGCCGATGCCGGCCTCGATCTGCGCCGCGGCAATCTGAATCACGGACATCGACGAGCCGCAAAACCGATTTACCGTCATGCCGCCGACCTGCAACGGTAGGCCGGCCAACAGCGCGACGATGCGCGCGATATTCGACCCTTGCGGACCTTCGGGATACGCGCACCCCAAGATCACGTCCTCGATGAGCGCCGGATCAAGCTGCGTTCGCTCGAGCAGCCCGCTGACCACCTGCGCGGCCAGGGTGTCGGGCCTTACCACCGCCAGGGGACCCTTGCGGGCGAAGGTTTGCGGCGAGCGTGCATAAGCGGCGATCAGGGCTTTCATAGTCTCTCGGATATCGTTTCAATTCGGTGATGACGGCATGCGGGTGATGCGGTGCGCATATGCGCGATTGTACACGCAGACGGTGCAAATCACGGAACGACCGTCGTGAACAGATAGACCACAAAAATGACGAGCAGTACGATCCCGTGCAGGACGATGGTTCTCCCGGTGCGCAGCGCGACGGCGGCGATGAACAGCGACAGTATCAACAGCACGGTCGACCTGGTGTCGATGCCCAACACCAATTCGGTGTGCATATACAGCGAGAGCACGCCGACGGCGGGAATGGTCAATCCAATGCTGGCGAGCGCCGAGCCCAGCGCAAGATTCAGGCTGGTTTGCAAGCGGTTGGCCAAAGCGGCGCGCAATGCGGCCAGGGCCTCCGGCAACAACACGATGGCGGCGATGATCACGCCGACCACCGCGTTTGGCGCGCCCAGGTGCAGCACAGCGGATTCGAGGCTGGGCGCAAGCTTTTTGGCGAGCAACACCACGGCCGTCAGGCACGCCATCAATAGCAGCGCGCTGACGGCGGCGACGCCATTGCCCGGCGGCGGTGCCGGGTGCGCCGATTCGCCCGGAGGCTCATCCGCCAGGAATATTCCACGATGGCCGATGGTCTGCGCAAAAACGAACGCGCCGTAAATGGCCAGCGATACCGCGGCAATGAGCATGAGCTGGCTCGGCGAGTAATACGGGCCCGGCGTCGTGAGCGTATAGTTGGGAAAGACCAGCGTGAGAACCACGATGGCCGCCAACGCGACCAATGCCGCGCTGACCCCGTCGAGACTGAAAGTCTGCTGGCGATGACGCAGGCCGCCGACCAACAAACACAGCCCGATGATGCCGTTGAGAATGATCATCACGGCAGCAAATACCGTGTCGCGCGCCAGCGCCGCCGCTTGCGCGCCGCCGGCGATCATCAAGGAGACGATCAGCGCCACTTCGATCAGCGTGACCGCGAGGGCCAGCACCAGCGTTCCATAGGGTTCGCCGACGCGATGCGCGACAGTTTCGGCGTGATGTACGGCGGCGAACACACTTCCGGCCAGGGCCATGGCGATGATCGCCGCAAAGACTGCGCCGGAGCCCATCTCGAAGGCAGCGGCGCCAAGGACCAGTGCCGCGGCGAGCGGCGCGAGCAGGGTCCACAGGGGCAGGCTGGCGAGCCAGGTGTGCGGCGAAGTTCGAGTGTTTGAATGCATGGATTCGGTTATTCTCTGGGCGTTCAGCGCTTGGGCCGCAGGTTATTTATATCCTCTCGAGGTAGATAGGTGAAGTCAGACAGTAAATGGCGCAACGAGGGCGTGCGGGTCATCAAGGGCGACCGGCTCGACAGCAATACGCCGCAGACCCCGGGAATGCTGCGCGCCGCCGCGGTGAATTTCGCCCGCGTGGGCTCGCAAAAACTGTGGGCGGGAACGGTGATCATTCAGCCCAATGCCAAAACCGGCGCCCATCATCATGGCGCTCTCGAGAGCGTCATTTATGTGGTGCGCGGGGCAGCGCGCATGCGATGGGGCGACCGGCTGGAATTCACCGCCCAGGCCGACGCGGGGGACTTTATTTTCGTGCCCCCCTATGTGCCGCACCAGGAAATCAACGCCCTGAGCGATGCACCGCTCGAATGCGTGCTGGTGCGCAGCGACAATGAATCGGTGGTCGTCAATCTGAACATCGATGCCGCGGAGCGCTTCGAAGAGGTCTATTGGATCGATCCGATCCACCCGGCGCCGCGCTAGCCGCTCACGCGGCTCGAGCCGACCTCATGAGTTCGGCTACAGCGTGCGAAGCTCGTTCGTCTCGCGTTTCAAGTCCGCGAGAAACTTCTCCAACTCGGCCTTGCGTTCTGGAACGCGCGCGCGGCCCGCGGGCGAAAGCACGCGGGAAGGTACTTTGTTCAGATTGTCCGTCAGCATCGCCACCGCTTTGGGCGCGTCCGGATTGCCGCCGTGCGGATCAACGAGGGCCATGATGCGCGCCACGCCGATCGCGCCGAGCCAATCGAGCGCATCAGCGTCGTGCAGATACAGCGCTTCGGCACCGGCCGGTTCTCGGTAATACATGTGCGTGCGGATCGCGCCGCGCACCGCATCGATTTTATCCATGGGGAAACCGCTGCCTTTCAGTACCGTATCGACCAGGCGCGCGCCCACATCCGAGTGATCGACTTTGAGGTCCTCCCAGGGCGGAAAGGCGGCCATGTCGTGCAAATAAGCTGCGGCGAACAGCACATCATCATCGAGCGCGACGTGATCCGCGGCGGCCAATTCCTTGGCCAGGGCATAGTCGCGCAGACAGTGGGAGTATCCCCATGCCGGATTTTTGAAGTGGCTCGAGGCCAGCTCGCGCACACTCGCGCGCCAGTCCTGCGCCGGCGATGCGGCGGCGGCCGCAGGCGGCGCGCTGCCGAGCAGCGCACCGGCACAGAACGCCGCAAGCAACCAGCCAACGATTGTTCGCATTGAATTATTCTACGCCAAGGCCTGGTGTATCAGGCGGATTTCTTCCTCGGCGCGCTCGAGAATGCTGCCGCAGTCCGCCGGCGTCACGCCGATGCTCAAGAACGCATTGATGCCTTCGGTTGCAAAATTTCTCGGCTCGGGCGTGTTGCGGGCGTCGGCCAGCACCAGGCTGGCGATGAGCACATCGACGAGCCTTGCCTCGTGCTTCCAGCGGCGATCGACGTCGTTCTGATCGCCCACCGCTTCGCACATTTCCTCAGCGAAGCCCCAACTTTGCAGCACCGCTTCGCCGATCGAAGCCTGCCAGCCGCCGATGAGTTCCATCCAGGATTGTCCGCTGCCCAGTCCAGTGTCCGCGCCGACTGCGCGCGCCATGATGTAGAGCTTGCCGATGCCATGCAGCAGCCCGGTCAAGAAAGCCTCGTCGGCGGCCACTTTGGTGCGCGCCGCGACGAGCTTGCAGATCGAGGCCACCGCGATGCTCTTGTTCCACAATTCGCTGAGCGGTTGGGCAATCGTGCGCAAAGCTGCCTCGTTCTTCATATGCTGCAAGGCATAGGACATGGCCGTGCTCTGGACCATCTGCTGGCCCAACCGCGTGATGGCGGATCGCAAATCGGTCAGTGTCTTACCGGAACTGTTGAACGCCGCAGAGTTGGCGGTTTGCAGCACCCGTGCCGCAAGGCGCGGCTCGGCGCCCACGATGGTGACGACTTTGTCCGAGGTCGTGTCCGGATCCGACAGCGCGTGACTGATCCGGATGACCACGTCGGGAAAACAAGGGAGATCCACGGTGCCCTTGGATACTTCGGTCGCGAGTTTCTGCAGGAATGCCAGTGCGGCGGCGCGTTCTTCGAGAGTAGAGGCGGCATCGCCCGCTGGAACCGAAATTGCGCCGGAGCGATAGGTCGGGGCGGTCACATTGGGCATAGGCCCTTTCAGTTCGGCAAGGGCGCGCAAAACTTGAGCGCGGTGCAGGCGCAACTCCCGCACTTTTACCAGGCGCTAGGTCAGGACCGCCTCGCTATAGCTGCGGCCCGCCAGCCAGGCGTGAATCTGGCCGATGATGGCGAGCGCAATGCTTTCCGGCGTGGTTGCGCCGATATCGAGTCCCACCGGTCCACGAATTCGGCCGCTCAAGCTTTCATTGAGCGGCCCCAATTCCTGCGCGAGACGGCTGCGGCGGGCCTTCGGGCCGAGCAGCCCAACATACGCGGGCCCGCCGGCTGCGGCGAGCTCGCGCAGGTATAGCTCATCCGAGGGCAGATGATGGCTCATCACCACGGCCGCATGGCAATGCGTCAGATCGATTTCGGTGCGCAAGTTCCTGGGATTGGCGATGTGCAGCTCGGCGCCCGCGAACCGGGCCGCCGTCACATAGGCGGGGCGATGATCCACCACCGAGACACGCCAACCCAAAGCGCGCGCCGTGCTGACCACCGCTTCGGCATCCGGCGCCGCGCCGCAAATCAGCAGGTGGGGCGGCGGGGCGAGCCGCTGCACGAATGCGCGCGATCGCTCATTGGCGGGCAGTTCTTGCTCGCTGCGATAGGTGCCGAGCCGCGTCGCGGCCGAATCATGCACCATGGCCAAGAAGGTCGATTCCCCCAACCGATTGGCGCGGCCGGCGGCAGCGAGCGCCGCCTCGGCCAGACTCATCGGGCCAGCGGGTTCCAGCAGCACCCGCATGCTGCCCTCGCAGCCCGCTCCCACGCCGAACAAGGTGTCGTCCGGACCCCGGGTGTCGTATTCGAACGCCCGGGCCGCGCCGCTCTCCAATACCTGGCGCGCATGGATTTGCAGGTCCGATTCGAGGCAGCCGCCGCTCAACAGTCCGATAAAACTGCCGTCGGCCATGAGCAGCATGCGGGCGCCCGGCTTGCGATAGGTGGACCCGGCCGTTGCAACGACGGTTGCGAGAACCCGCGATGCATGTGCGCCGGGCGCGCGCTCCAAAAGGAGCTCGAGGCTGGTGTCGAGGCGGACGTCCATCGCACGCATTGTTCCACAGTTTGGCCTCAGGCCGCCCCGGGGACCCCAGTCCTACATCGGATTGTGGACCCCATACCGGTTACTTCAGGCGGTATCGCAGATACTGCGGGCAAGTAACTAAATCTGTGCATGATTATGTCGAATAGCCGGCGATTTGTGCGACGCGAATACTTCGGAGCGCTGACTTAGCATGACTAGGGCGCCCTGGATCCAAGCGCTGTGGCAGCGGCGATCGCTGGGGTTGGCCGCAGTTGGCTTCTTGCTGCTGCTGCTGGGATCGGCGGCGTTGAGTCAGCGAGGCTGGCGCAACCGCGCCGCGGCTTTGGAGCGGGAGAACTTGAGCTTGCAGCTCGCGCAGGTGGGGCGCGAATTGGCGGCGCAATCCGAGCATCTTTCCGAACGAACCCGCGAGCTGGCGGAGTCAGACGCCGTCATCCGCCTGGTTCAGGAGACCACCGACCCCTCGGCGGACCGGCTGGAGCTGGCCGATACGTCGCGCCGCGACCTGGACGCGCTGCTGGTACTCAATGCGGCGCGGGCCGTGCGCTTCAGCGTCACGATCGCCGCCGGCCAGCTGACCGAGCAGCCGCCCGCGCAGGCTTTGATGCAATTGGTCGATTCGCTTGCCGCTTCCCCGGAAGCGGCCACCCGGAACTCGCAACTGACGAGCTTTAGCGATGATCGGTGGCTCGTGGCGCGGCCGGTCATCGGGCATTCATCGCCGGCGATCCTGGGCTGGGTGGTCGCGAGCCGGGTGCTGTCGCCCGGATTGATCGCGCAGATTGCAAATTCGGTGGGCGGCACGCTGAGCGTTGAGCCCCGCGGGGCGTTGGACTCGATTCCGGTCCAGGCGGACGCCGCAGCCGGCGTATCAACCCAATTGTCGAGCGAGGACGCTTCCGGTTTCGCCGTTCTGCGCGACGCGAGCGGCCGCGCGGTGCGCGTGTTGCGCCTGTCGCGCGCGGCAAATGCCGGCGGCACGTCTCTTGGTGCTCCACTGCCTGCCGCCCGCGACACCGGCTACATGCTTACCGGGGTACTGATGCTCTTGGCGATCGTCGGCGTCATCCTCATCGCGATCAGGCGCTATTTTCGCCACCAGCGATCGGTCGATGCGCGCTACAAGGCGCTCATCGACCAAGCCAACGACGGCATCGTCATCGTCGATTCGCATACCTACCGGGTGCTTTATACCAATCCCGCATTCCTGAGCCGCCTCGGCTATACCAACGAGGAAGCGCAGTCCTTGACCCTGACCGACATATTCGCCGATCGCGATGCGACGCCCGAGAGCGTGCTGTCGCGGCTGATCGAAGCGGATTCGCAAATGGCGCTCAACATCCAGCAGCGCTGCAAGAGCGGCTCGTTTTTCGACACCGAGGTGCGCTGCAATGCGCTCGACGTGGACGGCCGCGACGTCCTGGCTTACGTGACGCACGACGTCTCGTTGCGCAGGAAGGCCGAACAGCAGCTGATCGAGAATCAGCAGCGGCTCGACAAGATGGCGCATCACGATCAATTGACGGGACTGCCAAACCGTCATTACCTCACCGCGTTCCTGCCGCAGGCGATCGAGGAGGCGAAGGCCGCGAACACCATGCTGGGCGTGGTGTTTCTGGATTTGGACCGGTTCAAGCATATCAACGATACGCGCGGCCACGAGACCGGCGACAAGCTGCTGCAGGAGGTCGCGAGCCGGCTGCGCGCCTGTGTGCGCGATTCCGACGTGGTCATCCGCATGGGGGGCGACGAATTCGTCGTGGTGTTCCGCAGTGTCAAGAACTACGACGAGGTCACCCTGGGTGCCGGGCGCATCATCGAGACGCTGAATCGCCCGATCATCATCGACCGCCACTCCCTGCAAACCACCGGCAGCGTCGGCGTCAGCCTGTATCCGCGCGACGGCGCCAACATGGTCGAACTGCTCAAACATTCGGACACGGCGATGTACCAAGCGAAGGATCGCGGCCGCAACAATGTGCAGATGTTCAGCCACGCGATGAACCGCAAGCTCAAGCATCGCGTCGCCGTCGAGGCCTCGCTGCGCGAGGCGCTGCGCCTCAAGCAGCTGGACGTGCACTATCAGCCGTTCGTCAACCTGATCACGCGCAAGATTGTCGGGCTGGAGGCGCTGATGCGCTGGTCGCATCCGGTTCACGGCATGATACCGGCCGACCAATTCATTCCGGTGGCCGAAGAAACCGGGCTGATCGTGCCAATGGGGAATTTCGTGCTGCACCGAACCCTGCAAACCATGAGCGCTTGGCGCAAGGCCGGCATCCCGCTGGTGCCGGTCTCGCTCAACGTTGCGCCGGCGCAGCTGCAGCGCGGCGAGCTGCAATCGACGATTTCTACCTTGCTGAAGTCGCACAACCTGCGCCCGGAAATGCTGCAGCTGGAAATGACCGAGCGCGCGGTCTTCGATTCTCATTCGCCGGCCGGCGAGAATCGTCAAGACAGCATGGCACGGCTGCGCGATCTGGGAATCAAGATCGCGATCGACGACTTCGGCACCGGCTATTCGAGCTTGAGCTATCTCAAGAATTGGCGCGTTGACGCGCTCAAGATCGACCGCAGCTTCGTGCGCGATCTGGTCACCGATTCAAGCGATCTGGCCATCGTCAGCGCGATCATTGCGATCGCCCGCCACCTGCACATCGAAGTGATCGCCGAGGGCATCGAGGCCTACCAGCAAGTGGAGATATTGAGGAGGCTGGGCTGCTCGGTCGGGCAGGGCTTTCTATTCGCGCGGCCGATGCCGGCAGATGAGATTTTGACGCTGCTGCGCAACGACGCAGAGCCTCCCAAGGAAGAAGAAGAGGACATGCTCGCGGTGTTCAGTGCCGGCCGCGGCTAGGACGCGGGGTGCCCAAGCTCATGCGGCGCTCTCTTTGAGCTGCCCCTGCCACCCTTCCTTGAGTTCGCCTTCCCAGTTCGCCACCAGCGTGCACGCGACGGCATTGCCGAGCACATTGGTCGCGGTGCGCCCCATGTCGAGAACGTGATCCACCGCGATGACGAATACCAGCCCCTGTTCCGGCAGGCCGAAATAACTCAAGGATGCCGCAATCACCATCAATCCCGCGCGCGGCACTCCGGCGATGCCTTTGCTGGTGACCATGAGGATGAGCAGCATCATGATTTGTTGGTGCACGCTCAAATCGATGCGATAGATCTGTGCGATGAACAGCACCCCGAAAGAACAATACATCGCCGAGCCGCACAGGTTGAACGAGTAGCCCAAGGGCAGCACAAAGGAGGCAATCCGCGTACTGACGCCGAAGGCTTCCAGGCGCTCCAAGGTTTGCGGATACGCCGCCTCGGAACTGGAGGTCGAAAAAGCCAGCAGCAAGGGCGAGCGGATCTCCCGAAGGAGCGTCGCGGTGCGCCGCCCGATACTCGAGTACGCCGCGCAGACGAAGAAAATCCACAGCAGGATCAGCGCCAGATAGAAGCTGCCGATGTACTTCGCATACACCAGCAAGACGTTCAAGCCTTGGCTCAAGACAGTGGCGGCAAGGGCGGCGAAGATCGCGATCGGAGCCAGCGCCATGACGTAGCGGGTCACTCTCAAAATCACGGCGCCGACCTCGTCGATGAGGTCGACGAGCCGCTTGACCTTGGGGCCCAGGCTCGACGCCGCGGCGCCAAAAAATAAGGAGAACACCACGATTTGCAGTATTTCGTTGCCGGCCATGGCCTGCACCACGGAAGTCGGAATGATGTGGTCGAGAAATTCCTTGAACTGCAGGGGGGCGGCCAGAGGGGGTGCGCCCGCCGCCGCGGTTGCCGACAGTCCAAGGCCAGGCTTGAACAGCTGTACTGCCGCCAGACCGATCGTCATCGAGATGAGCGTCGCCACCACGAACCAGCCGAGTGCTTTCGCGCCAATTCGGGCGATCGCCGCGGCGCCTTCCATGCGGGCAACCCCGACGACGAGCGTGGAGAACACCAATGGCGCTATGATCATCTTGATGAGGCGCAAGAAGCTGGTGGTGATCAGGGAAAAGACGCCGGCGGCGCTCTCGGCCGCGGCACCGGTACCCAGCACTTGATGCAGCAGCAGTCCGAAAAGCGGCCCGGTAATCATGGCGGCAATGACAAACCAGGCCAGGCGGGATCTCATGTTGTACTTTTAGCACAGAGTTTATGAATACACGTAGCCCAGAACTCGAGGCCGGTCTGACCATGCAGTCGATTCGCGAAGCGCATGCGCGCATTCGCGACAAGATTCACCGCACCCCCGTCATGACCAGCGAAGTGCTGGACGGCTTGGCGGGAAACCGCTTGTTCTTCAAATGCGAGAACCTGCAGAAAGTCGGCGCTTTCAAGGCGCGCGGGGCCACCAACGCGGTGTTTTTACTGACCGACGCGGAGGCGGCCAAAGGCGTGGTGACGCATTCTTCCGGCAATCACGCGGCGGCCCTGGCGCGCGCTGCGCGGCTGCGCGGTATCCCCGCCTATATCGTCATGCCGAGCAATTCTCCGCAGGCGAAGCAGGCGGCCGTGCGCCGCTACGGCGGCGATGTGGTCCTGTGCGAACCAACTTTGGCCGCGCGTGAATCGACCGCCCGGGACGTCATGGAGCGCACCGGCGCGATCTTCATTCATCCCTACGACAACCTGCAGGTCATGGCGGGGCAGGGAACCACGGCCATCGAGCTGTTGGAAGATGTGCCGGACCTCGATGTAATTCTCTGTCCGGTGGGCGGGGGAGGGCAGCTGAGCGGCATCGCCGTGGCGGCAAAGGACATCAAGCCTGCCGTGCGCGTGATCGGCGTGGAACCGGCCGGCGCGGATGATGCCGCGCGCTCCTTGAAGGCGGGTCACATCATTCCCATGCTCGAGCCGCGCACGATTGCCGACGGACTCAAGACTTCATTGGGGCAGCGCCCGTTCGCGGAAATCATGCGCTTGGTCGACGATATTGTGACGGTGCGCGAGGAGTCGATCGTGCAGGCGATGCGCCAAATCTGGGAAGTGATGAAGCTGCTGGTCGAGCCCTCGGGCGCGGTCGCATATGCCGCCATCGTCGAGGGGCGTCTCGCCGCATCGGGCGCGAACATCGGGATCATTTTGAGCGGCGGCAACCTCGATTTGAACCGCCTGCCATGGCAGTGATTCTCAATCGAGGAGCAAGGGACTCAAGGCGTGCTCTTCGGCGATGCTGCCCGCCAGCGACAAGGCCTGTGCTCGCGTCGGCGTATCGCGCACCCACCGGGCGGGAGGAGGCAGAGGTTGGTCGGTCAGCATCGCCAGCAGGCTGGCATTGGTCGCCTCGACGGAATCGAAGGGCGTGCCGTGGCGCGAGCCGCGCACAATCACCAGTTCGGCATTCAGTTTTTTCGCGAGTTCGCGCTTCTCGGCCAACGGCGTGAAGTCGTTCTCGGCGGCGATCAGCAAGACGCGGCAGGCCAAGCGGTCCAATCGGTCCAGGATTGCCCAGCGTGCCAGCGCGAATCCGGTGCCTAGATAGGAATTCGCGGGCACCGACGCGAGCACGCCGGCTGCATGTTCGCGCATGGCGCGCTGCCAGGGTTCGGGAAAGAGCCGCGCTGCCATGAGGCAGGCGGCGCGCGGCATGCCGAGCATCCGCACCAACGTGGCGGACACATAAGTCTCCAGCCATTTGCGCAAGTTGTGGGGCTGATAGGTTGCCAGGCTGTTGATCAGGCCGAGTTTCGGCACGCTGCTCGGCCGCAGTGCGGCCATCTCGAGCGCGACCGCGCCGCCCAGTGAAAAGCCGACGATGTTGGTTTGACGGATCTCGAGGTGATCCATCAGCCTCCACATCGCATGGGCGAATCCGGCAATGGTGTATTCGGTGTGCGGCGGCGCGCTGTGCCCGCTGCCCGGAAGATCGGGAATGATGAGCCGAAAGCGCTGTTCGAGAGCCGCCACCTGGAAGGCCCAGGCCGCGCCGTTGCAGCCCAAACCATGAATCAGCAATATAGGCTCGCCGCGTCCTCGCTCCAGATAATGAATGGACGACTGCTCGTCACGGAAAAAAGGCATCGTACTCGCTCCTCGGCCGCTTCATCTCGGCCGGTGTCAACCGTCGCCAAGTATTTTGCCCGCTGCCGGCGCCCAAATCTGCGCACCGTGCGCGGGAAACTCGCGCTGACTTGGCCGAAATTCATGTAGGCCAAAAACCGACACTGACAATCCTGATAGCATTCATGATTGACAACGGTTTCGAGGAGTTTCAGTTGACCTGGCGAGGATGGACAGCCTTCGCGGCGCTCGGAATCATTTGGGGGCTGCCTTATTTCTTCATCAAGGTCGCGGTGCAGGAGGTCTCGCCGTTTGCCCTGGCGTTCTGCCGCGTGTTGCTGGCCACGTTGATACTGCTGCCCATTGCCCGGCATCGCGGCGCGCTGCGCTCATTGAATGAACATAAGACAGCCATTGTTGCCTTTGGCTTGGTCGAGTTTGCGGTCCCGTTTTCGCTGATCTCCCTGGGCGAGCGCTGGATCAGTTCTTCCGTCACCGGGATTTTGATCGCCATGGTGCCGCTCTCGATCGCGCTGATTCAGCGATTTTTCGCTATCCGCGAAGCGTTGGGAGCGTGGCGCATCGCCGGTCTTGCCATCGGCTTCATCGGTGTTGCGGCGCTGCTCGGCACCGGCCCGGTCTCGGGAGCGCTGGGTTGGGCGGGCGTCGCCTGCATGCTGGTGTCCACGATCTGTTATGCCGTGGGACCGCTGATCATCCAACGCCACCTGCAAGACCTCGATGCCATCGGTCCGCTTGCTGCAAGTTTGGCCGTAGCCAGCATCATCTTGGCGATTCCCGCCGCGCTCGAATTTCCGTCCGGCCTGCCGTCGCTGCAGACCCTGGTCTCGATCGCGGTACTTGGAATCGTCTGCACCGCCGTTGCCATGTTGTTGATGTTCTACCTGGTTCGCGATGCCGGCGCCTCGCGCGCCTCGGTCATCACCTACATCAATCCGGTCGTCGCGACCTTGCTCGGCGTGCTGGTGCTCGACGAACGCCTCGGCGTCGGCGGGTTCATCGCGTTTGCGCTCATTCTGTCAGGATCATGGCTCGCCACGCGCGGCAAGCTGTCGAGGGGCAGAACTGCGCGCGATGCAACGGTCAGCGCGTGAATCCCGGCAGCTATGCGCGTCTGCCGGAACGCTTCTTCGCGCGAGTGCAGCCCACGCCGGTCGCGGCGCCCCGGCTCATCAAGTGCAATCACGCGCTTGCATCGGATCTGAATCTCGAAGAGTCCAGTCTCGACCCGCCGGCCTTGGCGGCGCTCTTTGCCGGCAACGTATTGCCGAAGGGCAGCGTTCCGATCGCCATGGCGTACGCCGGACATCAGTTCGGCCACTTCGTCGCACAACTGGGCGATGGCCGGGCCATCTTGATCGGCGAGACGCGCGACCGGGCGGGCGAGCTGCGCGACATCCAGCTCAAAGGCTGCGGCCGCACGCCTTACTCGCGCAACGGCGACGGCCGTGCCGCCCTCGGGCCGGTGCTGCGCGAGTATCTGGTCAGTGAGGCGATGCATGCGTTGGGAATTCCGACGACACGCTCGCTCGCGGCGGTAAGCACCGGCGAGACGGTGCGGCGCGAAACGTCGCTGCCGGGTGCGGTCGTCACGCGGGTCGCCGCGAGCCACGTGCGCGTCGGCACGTTCGAGTATTTCGCGGCACGCGGCGATGTCGCGGGCACGAAAATCCTCGCCGACTATGTCATCGATCGTCATTACCCGCAGTGCGCCCACGCCGAAAGCCCTTACCTGGCGCTGCTCCAGGAAGTGGTGTCGAGTCAGGCAGCGCTCATCGCCCGCTGGATGAACGTCGGTTTCATCCACGGGGTCATGAATACGGACAATATGGCGGTGTCGGGCGAGACCATCGACTTCGGTCCCTGCGCTTTCATGGACAGCTTCGATCCGGCAGCCGTGTTCAGCTCCATCGATGAGCGCGGGCGCTATGCTTTCGCCAATCAGCCGAAAGCCGCGCAGTGGAACTTGGCGCGGTTCGCGGAAACATTGCTGCCGCTCATGGATGGCGATGCGCAGCGCGCGATCGGCGCCGCCACCGAGGTAATCGCGAGCTTCGAGACGCTGTTCAAGGATCGCTGGCTGGAGGGAATGCGCCGTAAGTTGGGTTTGTCGACTCCCGAACCCGGAGACCGGCAGCTTGCCGAGGATTTCCTGACGGCAATGCAGCGCAATCAAGCCGACTTCACCGTGAGTTTTCGCGCCCTGTGCGACGCTTCGCACGCGCGGGGCGATGGGGCGATCGGCGACGACGACTGGATGCAGCGTTGGTGGGCCCGGATGAGCCGCGAAGCGGTGGACCCCATGCAGCGCGCCGAATCGATGCAGCAGGCCAATCCCGCCTACATCCCGCGCAACCACCGCATCGAACAAGTCATTGCCGCCGCGGTGGAGCGAGATGACTTCGCCCCCTTCGAGCAACTTTCGCAGGTGCTCGCGCAACCCTGCGCGGCTCGCGCAGCCTTCGCGGCGTACGCCGATCCGCCCCAACCGCAAGAGCGCGTGCTGCAAACTTTCTGCGGAACTTGAGCGGCGCCGATGCAATGTAATGGCGCAATCCCCGGTCTTATTTGACAGGAGTAAGATCGACACCCATGACCCTCGTAATCTTGGTTTTTCTAGGCGGCGTGCTGACCATTCTGAGTCCCTGCATCCTGCCGGTGCTGCCCTTCGTATTCGCGCGCTCGGAGCAGAAATTCCTCACCCATGGTCTGCCCATGCTGGCCGGCATGGCGGTGACCTTTGCCGCGATAGCCACGCTGGCCGCCGTGGGAGGTTCTTGGGCGGTCAGAGTCAATCAATATGGACGTGTGTTCGCACTGGTGCTGTTGTCCGTCTTTGCGGCTACGCTGCTGTCGACGCGTCTGGCGGATTGGTTCGCACGGCCGTTCGTCGCCCTGGGCAATCGGCTGGCGCACTCGAACCCGGACGCCGCGGGTCGAGTGACGGTTTTGAATTCCCTGCTGCTTGGAATCGCCACCGGCCTTCTCTGGGCCCCCTGTGCGGGGCCCATCCTCGGACTCATTCTCACCGGCGCGGCGATCTCCGGGCCCAACGCCCGCACCACGCTGCTGCTGTTTGCCTATGCCGCAGGCGCGGCAACCTCGTTGGCGCTGGCACTGCTGGCCGGGGGGCGGGTGTTCGCGTTCTTGAAGAAATCGCTCGGCACCGGCGAGTGGATCAGGCGGGGTCTTGGCGTTGCTGTGCTGGCCGCCGTGGTGGCAATCGTTTTCGGCTGGGATTCAACCGTGCTTACTCGATTGTCGCTCAACGGCACCAACAGCCTCGAGCAGTCGCTCATCGACAAAATCGATCCGCAAAAAACGGACCCGGGCGGCAGCGTGATGGCCATGAGCAACTCCAACATGGCGATGAGCGGCACCCAAGCCGATGGACACGCGATGATGATGTCCTCGGCAAAGGCCGCCGGCAGTCTGCCGGTGGAGGGGGAGATTCCCTCATTCGCTGGCGCCACCTTGTGGCTGAACTCGCCGCCGCTCACGCCCGAGAGCCTGCGCGGCAAAGTGGTGATGGTGGATTTTTGGACCTATTCGTGCATCAACTGTCTGCGCGCGCTGCCCTACGTGGAATCGTGGTACCGCAAATATCAGGATCACGGCTTGGTCGTGATCGGCGTGCATGCGCCCGAGTTCGCGTTTGAAAAAGATGCCGGCAATGTGCGGCGCGCGGTGGCGGATTTGAAAATCACCTATCCGGTGGCGCTCGACAACGACTATGCCATTTGGCAGGCATTCAACAATCAGTACTGGCCGGCGCATTACTTCATCGACGCCGGCGGCCGAATCCGCGCGCATCATTTTGGCGAGGGCAACTACGATGAATCCGAACGGATCATCCGCACGCTGCTGACCGAGGCGGGGCAGAGCGGGTTGCCGCCGCCGGGGATGGGCAGCGTGAAGCCGGCGGGCGTCGAAGCGCCGCCCGACGAGGCGCACGATCAGTCGCCGGAGACTTACGTGGGCTACCGCAGAGCAGACAATTTCGCCTCGCCGGGAGGTTTTGCGCAGGATCAAGCGCACCTGTACGCGGCGCCGGCGGCATTGAAATTGAATCAATGGGCGCTTGGCGGGTCATGGAATGTAGACCCGGAAAAAGCGGTGCTCGGCGCCAGCGGCGGTAAAATCGAGTTTCGATTCTTTGCGCGCGATCTGCACCTGGTGCTCGGGCCCGGCAGCGGCGGAAAACCGGTGCGTTTCCGGGTAACCCTGGACGGCGCGGCGCCGGGAGCCAGCCATGGCGCCGATACGGACTCGAGCGGCGCCGGAGTCGTCGATCGCCAGCGCCTGTATCAATTGATCAGGCAGGCCGGCGAGGTCGGCGAGCACGTGTTTTCGATCGAATTTTTGGATCCGGGCGTGCAAGCGTATTCATTCACATTCGGGTGAGGGACATGTCATGCAGTCAGTCGTAAGCCGTCGTTATTTCATCGCCGGGTTGGGTGCCTTGTCGGGTTTGCCGTTGGTGGGCCGCGTCGTCGCGGCGACGCTATCCGGTCCGATGCTGAACAAGGAGGTTTCGATCGAGAATTTCTCGCCGTCCGGCAAGAGCGTAGGGATAGTGCGGGTGGCAAAAATCGTGAAGACCGACGCGGAATGGCAGCAGCAGCTCTCCCCGCTCAGCTATCGGGTCGCGCGGCAGGCCGCCACGGAAGTGGCGTTCACGGGCGAATACGACCGGAATCATGCGGACGGCATTTATCACTGCATTTGCTGCGACACCGCTCTCTATGATTCCAGAACCAAATTCGACTCCGGTACGGGCTGGCCCAGTTTTTGGCGGCCGATTTCCACGCTGAATGTGGTCAAGAGCGCGGACAACAGCTTGGGAATGTCGCGCGAGGCGATTTCATGCCGGCGCTGCGACGCGCACCTCGGTCATGTGTTCGACGACGGCCCGAAACCCACCGGGCTGCGCTATTGCATGAATTCAGTGGCTCTGCACTTCACCGCTCGCGCCTAGGAGAAGGTTATGGCATTTCGGAACTCACCGGTATCGCTGCGGATTGTCGCGCTCGTGGCCGTCATCGCGGCGGGCGCGATGCTCTGGCATTCGCCGCTGTTCGGCGCGGAAGCGCCCGTCATCATCGCGCCTCCGGCCATCGACAATCCCAAGGCCCCCGGGCCGGCGCAGACCGCGGTGCTCGCCGGCGGCTGCTTTTGGGGTGTGCAGGGCGTCTTCGAGCACGTGCGCGGCGTGCAGAAGGTCATTGCGGGCTATGCGGGCGGCGAGCGATCCACGGCGAACTACGAAACGGTAAGTTCGGGAACCACCGGACATGCGGAATCGGTCCGGATAACTTTTGATCCTGCGGCGATTTCCTACGGGCAAATACTGCAGATCGCTTTTTCCGTGGTGCACGATCCGACGCAATTGAACCGACAAGGACCGGATGTCGGAACGCAGTACCGCTCGGCCATATTTTACGCCGATGACAATCAGAAGCGGATTGCCGAAGGATACATCTCGCAACTCGATCAGTCGCATGCGTTTGCGCGGCCGATTGTCACTCGCGTGGAACGACTCACCGGCTTCTATCCGGCGGAAGGCTATCACCAGGATTATTTGATCCATAACCCGAACCAACCCTACATCGTAATTTACGATATACCGAAAATCGCGAATTTTCGTCGCACGTTTCCGGAGTTGTATAGCGGATCACCGGTGCTCGCGCATAACTAGGGTTGCGGCAGGCTCGCGGCAACCATGAAGACGGCATTTTTTGCAGCGCTGCTGTTGAGCGTCTGGCTGTGCGGGCAGCAGGCCCGCGCCGCCGAATCGCAAAGGGCGATCACCGTGTTTGCCGCCGCTTCTTTGAGCAACGCTCTGCAGGATTTGGGCGATGCCTTCACCAAGGACACCTCGATTGCGGTGCGTTTCTCGTTTGCAGCCAGTTCGGCGCTGGCCCGCCAAATCGAGAATGGCGCGCGCGCCGATGTGTTTTTCTCGGCGGACCTCGAGTGGATGGATTACCTACAGGCGAGAAACCTGATTCAACCGGCCACTCGCAGCGACCTGCTGGAAAATCAACTGGTTTTGATCGCGCCGCTCGACGGCAAAATCCATCTGAAGATTGCGCCGCATTTTGCGCTGGCCGCCGCCTTGGGAAAGAACCGCTTGGCAACCGGCGACCCGGATTCCGTGCCGGCCGGCCGCTACGCACGCGAGGCACTGGCCCATTTGGATGTCTGGGACCAAGTCGCGCCGCGGCTGGTGCGGGCCGACAGCGTGCGCGCCGCGCTGGCGTTCGTCGACCGCGGCGAAGCCGCGCTCGGCATCGTTTATGCAACCGATGCGATGATCGACAAAAATGTTCGCGTGATCGATGTGTTTCCGCCCGACAGCCATAAGCCGATCATTTACCCGGCGGCGCTGGTAACGGGCGCTGGGGCCGACGCGGCCAGATTTTTGGCTTATGTCCGCAGTCCGGCCGGCGATCTGACCTTTCGCCATTATGGCTTCGCGCCGCGGCATTAGGAATCCGCCGGCAAGTCGGCGGGATCAATGAGGGGTATGCCTCTGCGGATGTCGGCCGAAAAAGAGTCGCTGCGATCCGACTGTCTGGCGCGATCGGTGATTCGGCCCAGGGCGCGCAGTTCCTTCAGCGTAAAGCGCCGATCCAATCCCCCCACGCTGTAGACGTATTCGGGCAGGTAGCCCGTAAACAGCAGCCGATAGCTCCATGGCAGATACCCGACGATGCCCTTCATCATGTGATACACCAGCATGGTGCAATTGACGGTCAGCGTATTGTAGAAGCGCGGCGTGTCGAGAAGCCGGTCCGCCTGCCGGATGTAGCCGAGAAACAGCGAGCGCATCGCCGCCAAAGGCATGCGGATGCGGTACAAATAGTCGTCTTCGCCGCGGATGTTGGTGCGCACGCGTATGACATCGCGCTCGTCGGCGGCGATGATGCTGAGGCCGTCTCGCTTGAAAAAACCTCCCAGTTCCGAATAGGTGGCATTCTTGCGGCGGCGTACTTCCACCGAGAAGGCAACGTGTTGCCCGTCGTTGAAGCCGAACGATATCAACATGTGCGCGATCGCCCAACCGTCCCAGTACGACATGATCATGTCGACGGAGCTGAGCTTGTCGAGATCATAGAGGCGGGTTTCCCAGCGCTGCGTGTAATCGCTGTTGCTGCGCCAATCGAAGTTGCGGACGTTTTGCAGCGTCACGCAGTTGCCGGCGATGCTGCCGTGGGTGATTTGCGCGACGTCGTCCGCCCAGGGGCGAGCATTGCTCGGCGTGATGCGCCTCCACCATGTGACCAAAACCCCGAATGCGACGGCAAAACTTCCGCAGGCCGCACCCGCGTGTCCTTGCCAGAGCGCCACCAGGACCGCCGCGGCAAACGCGCTCCACACGGCGACGAAGATGCTTTTGAACCGCCCCGGCGCCTGATACCAGAGTGCCAGCGCGCACCAGAGTGCGGCGACGCCCAGCAGAAAGGTGGCGGCCAGCACGGCGGCAATTCGCGGAACACTGGCGGCGCTGACGCTCAACATCGCACTCATTGTGCCAGCAACGCGCGGCGCGCGGTTCATCGTTCGATTGACACGCACCGGCGGCGCAAGGTACGGTTTCTTGTGACTCAACCCGCGTCATTTCGGCTCAATGTGCCCTTCATCAAAGAACTCGGCGTCGAGTTCATCAGTGCCGCCGACGGCCGATCGATGGTGGCGCTGACTCTCGAGCCTTGGCATCTCAATAGTTGGTCCGTGGCGCACGGCGGCGTGATCATGTCGCTGCTCGACGTGGCGATGGCGGTGGCCGGCCGATCGCTCAATGCCGATTCGGGCGGAGGCGTGACCGTCGAGATGAAGACCAGCTTTTTGCAGCCGGCGAAGGCCGGGACGCGTTTGCTGGTTTCGGGCTTCGCGTATCATCGCTCGATGACCCTGGCATTCTGCGAGGGTGAGGCCAGGGATGCCGACGAGCGGTTGATCGCCAAGGCCATGGGAACGTTCAAATACCTAAAATCAGGAGCGGTTGCCGATGGCTAGTTCTTATCGACGCATCGTGCTGGCCTCGCGGCCGCACGGCTGGCCCAGCCCGGAGAATTTTCGCCTCGAAGAAGCGCCCCTGCCGGCGCTCGAGGCGGGCGAAGTGCGCGTGCGAAACCGCTTTCTGTCGCTCGATCCCTATATGCGGGGGCGAATGAACGACGCTAAGTCCTACGCGATGCCGCAGATGCTCAACGAGACCATGGGCGGGGCAACGGTAGGTGAAGTGGTTGAGTCGCGCAGCAGCCAGTTCACGGTCGGCGACACCGTGCGCGGCATGCTGGGATGGGCCGAGTATGGCGTGAGCAAACCCGAAGGTTTGGGCAAAGTCGACACGCGCCATATCCCGCTGTCGGCGTATTTGGGCGTGGTGGGGATGCCGGGCATGACGGCTTGGTACGGTTACAACAAGATCATGCAACCCAAGCCGGGCGAGACGGTGGTCGTCAGCGCAGCATCAGGCGCCGTCGGCAGTGTGGTGGGACAATTGGCGCGCATTGCGGGAGTGCGGGTGGTGGGAATTGCGGGCGGCCCGGACAAATGCCGCTACGTCAGGCAAGAGCTTGGATTCGACGAGTGCGTCGACTATAAAACGGCCGCCGATGCCAAGGCGTTGGCGGGATTGATTTCGGCTGCGGCGCCCAAGGGCGTGGACGCGCACTTCGAAAATGTCGGCGGCGATGTATTGAACGCGGTGATGATGCTGCTCAATCCGTTTGCGCGGGTCGCGATTTGCGGATTGATCGCCGACTACAACATGACGCCCGGGTCTGTGCCGAAAAGCGCGATCTTGAATCCCGGCATGTTCCTGGTGGCGCGCTTCAAGATGCAAGGTTTCATCATCTCCGATCATCTGAATCTTTGGCCGGAAGGCCTGAGCGCTTTGGGCGGACTCGTGGCGTCGGGAACGTTGAAATACAAGGAGACAATTGCGGAGGGTCTGCCGGCGGCGCCCGCCGCGTTCATCGGAATGCTGAAGGGCCAGAATTTCGGCAAACAACTGGTCCGGCTATAGCGCATGCAACCGCTGATTTTGCATCATTATCCAATGTCGCCCTTCGCGGAGAAAGTGCGCTTGATCCTGGGATTCAAGGGTCTGCATTGGTCCTCCGTTCACATCCCCAACATCATGCCGAAGCCGGATCTGACCGCGCTCACCGGCGGCTATCGTAAGACACCGGTGCTGCAAATCGGCGCGGATATCTATTGCGATACGGCGCTGATCGCCGATGTGCTCGAGGAACGTGCGCCGAGCCCGGCTTTGTATCCCGGCGGCTTGGCGGGCGCATCGCGCATCCTGGCTCAATGGGCGGATTCAACCTTGTTTTGGACCGCGATTCCTTTTGCCATGCAGCCGGCGGGGCTTGCGCACATGTTCGAGGGCATGACGCCCGAAGCCATCAAGGCGTTCGGCGACGACCGGGCCGTGTTCCGCGCCAATCTGCCGCGCATGCGTCCCGCGGATGCAAACGCTGCGTTTGCGCTCTACCTGGAACGGCTGGAAGCGACGCTCGGCAATCAGAGCTTCTTCTTCGGAATGGCACCCAGCATCGCCGACTTTTCGATTTATCACTGTCTTTGGTTTGTCGTGCGCGGCGGTCCAGTGGCCAAAATTCTCGAAAGCTATCCGGCGCTGCAAAGCTGGCGCGCGCGCATGGCTGCATTCGGCCACGGCACGCACGAGAAACTCGACAGCGGAGCCGCACTTGCCATCGCCCACGCAGCGGTCCCCGAAAAATCATCGGAATATCTCGATTCACACGGCCTCGTCATCGGCGAGCGGGTGGTCGCGGCAGCGACCGATACGGGAACCGATCCGATCCAGGGGACCCTGTATGGCGCCACCAAAAACCGCTTCTCGATCGCGCGCGAAGATCCGCGCGCCGGCCAGGTGGTGGTGCACTTCCCGAAATTGGGGTTCGAATTACGCCGGGCTAAATAGCAGCCTGGTCGGCTAGGAGGCCAGGCGGGGTGGCGGGGTGCGCCAGACTCGATATGCGCCCAAAAAGGCGAAGTCGTTGTTTCCAAGGCGCGCGTTCTTGGGCAGCTTTTTCAGTTTGCGGGCATTGCCGCCGCCGAGTACGACATAGTCGGCTTCGAGCGCTTTGCTCAGCTGCTCGACCACGGCAGCGACCGTGCGGCGCCACTTCTTGGGCCCGAGCCGGCGGCGGCCGCGATCCCCGACGTAGTCTTCGTAAGTGCGGCCGCGCTTGTAGGGTAAGTGCGCCAGTTCCATCGGCGCTACGATGCCGTCGACGACCAGCGCCGAGCCGAGGCCTGTCCCCAAGCCCAAGAAGAGCATGCGTCCGCCTTCGTAACTGCCGATGGCCTGCATCGCAGCGTCATTCATCAGCTGCGTGGGTCGGCCGAACGCCTTGCGAAAATCGAAACCGACCCAGCCGCGGCCGAGATTGTAGGGCTCGGTGACGATCTTGCCGTGGAGCACCACCCCGGGATAGCCGATGGAAACGACGTCGTATTTCCAATCATCGGTGAGCTCGCGCACGCGCGCGACCATCTGCCGCGGCGTCATGGACGGTCCGGATTCGAATTGACGGGTTTCGCGGCGGCCCGAAACTCGCATTTTTACATGGTTGCCGCCGACATCGAGGGCGAGCACCCGCCGTTGGCCTTTTCGTTGCATGATCGGCGCACAATAGCGCACTTGGGTGTCGCTCGTCAGTCGCGTCTCCTGACATAATGTGCGCCATGAGACTTCCATCATGCTTTAGTTTGCAGTTGATGCTGTGCGCGGCGATGGCAGGCTGCGCGGCGGCGCCGACCGTGCCGGGGCCATTACGTGTGCCGGCGGACCAATCGCTGATCAAGCAGCTGCGCGGCGCAGGTGTGCAAGTTTACGAATGTCAGCCCACCAAGACCGACCCGGCGCAATTCGATTGGGTATTCAAGGGACCTGAGGCCAACCTGCTGACCAAGGGGGGGCGAATCGTCGGCAAGCATTATGCGGGACCGACTTGGGAAGCCGGCGATGGCAGCCGTGTGGTTGCGGAGCCCATCGGCAACAGTCCGAGCCCCAAGCGAAACGCGATCCCCTGGCTGCTGCTGCGTGCGCGCGCCACCGCCGGCAACGGCCTCTTCACGCACGTGCAGTTCATCCAGCGCTTGAATACAACGGGCGGCAGCGTCCCCGCCCGCGGATGCCGCGGCGAGCAAGCGGGACAACAGCTGCGGGCGGCGTACACGGCCGACTATTTATTCTATGGCGCGAGACATTGACCGCGGCCCAGGATGACCCGCTGGAGCGGGTCCAGACGAAAATCGCCTATCTGGAGCGCGCCATCATGGAACTCAGCGATGCGGTGTTCCGCCAGCACCGCGACATTCAATCGCTCGAGGCGCAGCTGAAAGCCGTCAAAGAAAGAATGGAGGGTGCGGCATCAGAGGATGCGCGCACGCCCGAACAGGAGCGGCCGCCGCATTACTGATTTCCTTGGTTCTGAGGTAGCGGGCATGGTTGTCGTGGGAATGGTGATTGCGGGTCTGATCGGCGCCGTCGCGGCGGGGCTGATCTACGCGCGCGTGCGCCGGTCCCCTAAATCGCAGACGCTGTTGCCGTCGCGCGGCATCGCCGCGGCGATAAAAACCCGAGGCGGTTTGGCCGCACCGGCGCCTGACGCCGCGCGTGCGGCACTCGCCAACACCCTGGTGACCGAGCGCCTGTGGAAGCTGGCGTTCGCCGCGGCGCCGGAATCGCAGCCGTTGGAGCCCGCGCATGCCCGGGTCGGCGAGGCGGTTCGCGCCGCGCTGCAGGCTGACATTCTCGACCCAAAGTATTTTCCGCGGCGGCCGACCTTGATGCCGCAATTGCTGCGCGCCGTGGATGATCCGCGCAGTGCTCCCGACAAGCTCGCGCGGATCGTCGCGCACGATCCGGTGCTGACCTCCGATGTGCTGCGGCTCGCGAACTCGCCGATTTACCGAACCTCTCCCGCGCCCATTGAAACCGTTCAACGCGCGATCGTGGTGCTCGGCGTGGATGCGCTGCGCGGACTGGTGGCGACGGCCATGCTGCAGCCGGTGTTTCGCGCGACGCGCAGCAATTTTCCGCGCTTTCCGCGCATGCTGTGGGAACGAACCGAGCGCGCCGCACGCGCCGCGGAACTCTATGCACTCAAGGCATTGCCGCAGGACCGTTTCGAGGCGCAACTCCTGATTTTGCTGAGCGCCCTGGGACCGTTGGTCGTTTACGGCGCCGCACTCGATGTGTACTCACAGCGCCCGCGGCTGACGCCGAGTCCGATGCTGTTCGTCACCTTGATCGCATCATTGGGCGCGCAGGTTTCGCTGCGCATCGCGCAGCATTGGGAGACCTCGCCGCGCCTTGCCGCGGCGATTGAAAGGGCGCCGACTGAGGCGCTGACGATGGCGCTATGCGCCGGCGAACTGCTCGGCACCCTGTCGTTGCTGCAGACGCAGCACGTCATTACGGTCGATGAGGGCCTGGCGACGGCCAACGACATTGGGCTGACGGAAGAGATCGTGGCGCCGATCTGGGCGCGCCTCACGAGCGGGTAATTGCGGCTGTGGCATCATTGACGAATGAACCTCGCTAAAGATCCGAGCGATTGGGTCGCAGCGGCTGCCGCCGGTCCGGACCGGTTGTTCCTGCGGACGCCGGATGGCCGCACTTTCAGCTACAGGGCGTTGCGCGAACAGTCCGGGCGCATAGCCGGTGCGCTCATGCGGTGCGGCGTGGAGCGCGGCGAGCGGGTGGCGGTTCAGGTCGATAAATCCCCCGAGGCGGTTTTCCTCTACGTCGCGTGTTTGCGCCTGGGTGCCGTGTTCGTCCCCATCAACGTCGCGAACACCCCCAACGAAGTCGAATATTACCTGCACGATTCGCAGCCGCGGATCGCCATCGTGCGGCCGCAGGACAAACTGTCGATCGAGCCGGCGGCGCGGCAGGCGAAAGTCGCATGCCTCGAAACGTTGGGAGCGGACGGCGGCGGCTCCTTGCCGTTGCTCGCCGGCGAATCCGCCGATTTCACGGCGCCGGGCGCGCTGGACAGCGGCGCGCTCGCCGCCATCATCTACACCTCCGGGACCACCGGCCGTCCCAAGGGCGCAATGCTGACACGCGCAAACCTCAGCTCGAATGCGGCGGTGTTGGCCGAGGCATGGCGCTTCTGCGAAACGGACGTATTGCTGCACACCTTGCCGCTTTTTCACATTCATGGTCTGTTCGTTGCGATCAACACTGTGCTCGCCTCGAAATCGAGCCTGCTGCTGATGCCGAAATTCGATGCCGCTCAGGCGCTCGAGCATTTTTCCCAGGCCTCGGTTTACATGGGGGTGCCGACGCACTACACGCGCCTGCTTCAGCAAGATGCGTTGAACCGGGAGGCCGTCGCGGCGATGCGCCTGTTTGTTTCAGGCTCGGCGCCTCTGCTGGCCGAGACTCACCAGGCATTTTTGCAGCGCACAGGACACGTGATCCTCGAGCGCTACGGAATGTCCGAAACCATGATGAACACCTCCAATCCCTATGATGGCGTGAGATTGCCGGGGTCGGTCGGCCCCCCTTTGAAGGGAATTTCGGTGCGCGTGAGGAACGCCGAAAGCGGCGCGCTCGAAGCCGATGCGGATGTCGTCGGCACCCTCGAGGTCAAGGGCCCCAATGTGTTCGCGGGGTACTGGCGCGACGAGGAGAAAACTCGCAGAGAATTTTGTGCGGATGGCTGGTTCAAGACCGGCGATGTGGCACGCATCGATGGTAACGGCTATGTGCACATCGTCGGCCGGGCCAAAGACCTGGTGATCAGCGGCGGCTACAACGTCTATCCCAAGGAAGTCGAAACGGAGTTGGACGCGGTCGAGGGAATTCTGGAGAGCGCCGTATTCGGCGTGCCGCACCCTGATTTCGGCGAAGGGGTGACGGCCGCGGTCGTGGCCAAGCCCGGGGCGCTTCTCTCGGAGGAGGCGATCATGGAATCGATAAAAACCCGGTTGGCACGCTACAAGGTGCCGAAACGGATCCTATTGATCGAGGAGTTGCCGCGCAACGCCATGGGCAAGGTGCAAAAAAACACGCTGCGCAAAAAATTTGCCACGCTCTACGCGGTGTAGCCGCCGGGACATCAGCCGCTCGGCAGCAGCGTCACCATCGTGAGTGTCCTGGCGCCGAGGGGCGCACCGCCTTCCGACTGATCGATGACCACGTAGAAGCTTTTCGATTGAGTATGCGGAGCGATGCTCAAGGGAATGCTCAAAGTTACGCTGGACTTGCCATCCCCGAGGTACCCGCGTTGCGGTGCCGCGGCTTTGAAGTCGGCACCCGGTTTTGCCGTACCCGATTCGGTCCACCACGTGAAGCTGGTCTCGCCGCGCAAGTTGCCTTTCCGGTGCACCGTTACCTGGGCCGACGGTTGGCCCGCGGGAACATCGACCGTGTCCGATGCCAACTCGATCTTCGATGCGCCCGCGGGGACTTTAGCAGCCGGCTCGATCGCAGCGGATGCGGCGTGCCGCGGCGGCGCGCCTGTCGCCGCGGCGGCAGGGCCCCTATCGGGGAAGGAGGAGGATGAGGTCGCGGCCGCCGCACGGGCGGGTGGCGCAACGGGCGGGGGCACCGCGCGGGCTGGCGCAGTGGCGCTTGGCGCGGCGGCATTTGGCGTAGCCGCGGCTGGCGCGGAGGCCGGTGCGTTGGCATTGGGCGCCGGCGCAATGGGCGCCGCGACGGTGGGTGCCGCGACAGTGGGTGCAATGGCGGGGGGCGCAGAAGCTGCCGGGGTGCGAATGGACGCGGTCGAATCGAGACTCGGCAGCATGTTCCGATGGCCGATCAGCCAATAGGTCGCGAACAGCACCGCGGCAATGCCCGCTGCGATGGCCGCTGCGAGCCAGGACCTGGATTCCCTGGCGGCAGGGGGTTCGAGCAGGTCGTTGAGCGGTGGCAACTTCGGCGCCGCGCCGCGCAGTTCCAGCTCGGCGAGCCATCGCTGCACGTCGCCCGGACGGCTCTCGCGCTCCCAACGAAGGGCGCTGCGCAGGGCGTGCCACTGACGATTGCTGAGATTGGCGGGCCGGCGCAGTCTCAATTTAGCCTCGCGGGCTTCGACCGCGCTGCGCTTCGGGAAGGGATGGAAGCCGGACAACAAGAGGTACGCAATGCAGGCGAGCGAGAACACATCATCTCGAGGGTCCGCGCGCTCGCCCTCGAGCACTTGGCAACTGGCGCAGTTGGACGCCGAGAACGGCAACGTCATTTCAGGATCGGGCGCTTGAGACGCCTGACGCGCCCGGCGCGAGGAGCCGAAACTCATCACGCGCACCTCGCCCGAACCCGTGATGAAGATATTCTGCGGATTCAAGTCGCCATGCACGGCGCCGCGCGAATGCGCATAGCTCAACGCCGCGCCGACATCGCGGATGAGCGCCAATGCCTGCGCGCGCTCCAGGGCCCGGAATTTTCTCACCTGCAAAACTCGGCTGAGCGGTGCGCCGGTCAGCAATTCCATCGTGAAGAATACCCACGGGCCATCGCGGTCGAAATCAAATACACGGATAATGTTCGGATGCGACAGCAATTGCAGGGCCTGAAATTCGCGGCGCAGTTCAGCCAACAACTCGGCCTTCTTGGCCACCGCCGGATGCAAGACTTTGACCGCCAAGCGCTGGGTGCCCGGTGTTTCCAGACGGAATTCATCCAGCACCTGGAACACACTGCCCATGCCGCCCTGAGCGATGACGGCTTCAATTCGATAGCGCCGCCGCAGCACGCTGCCGGTTCTGAGTTCGCCCGGCTCCGGCGCTTGCGTGTTTTCGCGGCGCGGGTGCGCGTCGGTGTGTTCGGCGCGGACGGGTGCAATCATTTCGCTTGCCACAGGAACTTCACGCGCCGCGGGCGCTGGTGCGGCGGGCGGGATCGTGCCGATACCAAGGACCATCTCGGCCAACGCGTTCTTGATTTTCTTGAAGACCTCCGCCTCGATTCGGCCGCGGCGGTAATACTGATCCAACTGCGACAGGACCTCGAACGTTCCGTCCGGGTCGGTGCCGAATCGAGCATGCATCGCGCGCAGAAAGGCGCTTGCATCGCAGCTGCCGGCGGCGAGCGCGTCCAACCACGACTTGATGGTGTTTTCCTCCGCCATGTCGGACGGCGGGATACCGGCAGGCCGGACTATCGGACTCATAAGACATTGTACTCATTGGACGGGCAGTGGGTGCGATGACGCGTTGCACTTCCCTGTAGGAGAAGCACCATGTATGAACTCTATTACTGGCCGACGATCCAAGGCCGCGGCGAATTCGTGCGATTGGCTCTGGAAGAAGCGGCTGCGCCCTATCGCGATGTGGCCCGAGAGCCGGGCCGAGGCGCCGGGGTCGCGGCGCTGCTGTACTTTTTACAGGGGCGCACAGTGCAGCGGCCGCCCTTTGCGCCGCCTTTCTTGCGCGCCGGCAGGCTGCTCATCGGTCAAACCGCCAACATCCTGCAATTTCTCGGGTCCAGACACGCGCTTGCACCCCAGGCGCTGAGCGGGCGATTGTGGGCTCATGAACTGCAGTTGACGATCGCCGACCTGGTCGGGGAGGTGCATGACACCCATCATCCGGTGGCCGTCTCGCTGTACTACGAAGATCAGAAAAAGGAGGCGCGGCGTCAAGCGGCGGATTTCTTGAAGAACCGAATACCCAAATACCTGGGATATTTTGAGAAAATCCTGGGCTCGCGCCGCTCCGGGCAAACTTATCTGCTCGGCGCCAAACCGTGCTACGTGGATTTGTCCCTGTTTCAAATCGTGGCCGGTTTGAATTATGCCTTTCCGCGCACCATGGCCGGCGCGGCGCGCAAGTATCGGCATCTTTTCGCGCTGCATGCGCGCATCCAGGAACGACCGCGAATAGCCGCCTACCTGGCTTCGCCGCGGCGCATACCGTTCAACGAAGACGGTATTTTTCGCCGCTATCCGGAATTGGAGCGCGGTCTGCGTTTGCGGCGAAAGCAGCGGTAGAGGGAAATCAACTCGAGGAACCAGAAGTCGACTGCGGCGATAATCTTGGAGATGTTAAGATGGAACGAATCGAATCATCTGCTGCAGCAGTCAAACAAACTCCGAGAATACAGCCATGCTCGATCTGCTGCTCGCCATCGGCCACCATCTTTTGATCTTCGCCGTGCTCGGCATCATCTGCGCTGAATTCTGGGCGGTACGGCCCGGCATGAGCGGCGCGACGGTCGCTCGGATAGCCGCGCTCGATCTCTGGTACGGCATATTGGCAATGGCGGTTCTCGCGGTGGGTTTCAGCCGGGCGATTTTTGCCGCCAAGGGCTGGGTCTATTATTCGCACAATGCCTTCTTTTGGGCCAAGCTGGCCACCTTCGCGGCCATCGGACTGTTGTCGTTGCCGCCGACCCTGGCTTTCATGCGCTGGCGAAAAGCCGGGCTGCCACCGAGCGAAACGGACGTCCGGTCCGCCAGACGCTTTCTGCACGGGGAGTTGGCACTGTTCGTATTTTTGCCGATTTTCGCCGCGGCGATGGCGCGGGGGTACGGGGAATTCTAGATTTGCGTCTTGCCGCGGATATCAGGGAACCCGAAGCCCTCTTCAAGTTCAAAGCCTCAGCCGCGAGTCATGCGCCACGGTCGATTTCGCCGCCGCACTCGCCGCGAGTTTCCAGCGTTTTGTCATATGCAAGGATTTTCATGAAGGATCGCGCCCAATGAATCAGAAAGCCTCACCGCCGCCGTTCGAGCCGAACCTGCGGTATCAGCCCGCCGCCGCGAATCGAGAACATATTCCGGTACCGCTGGCACTGGATCCCGCGATGCGTGCGGCACGCGAAACGGTCGTGCAAAGCTCGGCCTGGATTCGCCCCCTGCAGCAGGAGATGGCGCGCGTCATCGTCGGGCAGAAGCATCTGTTGGACCGGCTGCTGATCGCGCTGCTGACCAACGGCCACGTGCTGCTCGAGGGTGTCCCGGGTCTGGCGAAGACGCTGGCGCTGAAGACTCTGGCGAGCTGCGTCGCGCTGCATTTCAAGCGGCTGCAGTTCACGCCCGACATGCTGCCCGCGGACATCGTCGGAACCATGATCTACAACCCGCAGGACGGCGGGTTCCGCACCAAGCATGGGCCGATTTTCAGCAACCTCATCCTGGCCGATGAAATCAATCGCGCGCCGGCCAAGGTGCAAAGCGCGCTGCTCGAAGCCATGCAGGAGCGCCAGGTCACGATCGGCGATGAGACCTATCCGCTGCCCAATCCGTTCCTGGTGCTCGCCACGCAGAATCCGCTTGGAGCAGGAGGGCACCTATCCGCTGCCCGAGGCGCAGATCGACCGGTTCATGATGAAGGTGCATCGTCGACCTATCCGAACCGCACCGAGGAGCGCGCCATCCTGGACGCCATGGCCACCACCGAAGCCATGCTCGTGCGCTCGCGCCGTCGTCAGCGCCGAGCAGATCGTCGAAGCCCGCCACGTCGTCAATACCATGTACGTCGATGACAAGATCCGCGACTACATCGTCGATCTGGTGCTGGCGACGCGCCCGCCCATCGCGGCATCCTTCAATCTGAACGGCTACATTCAAAACGGCGCTTCGCCGCGCGCCACCATCGCATCTGACGCTTGGCGGCGCGCGCCATGGCGTTCCTGAACGGCCGCCACTTCGTGACGCCGCAGGACGTCAAGACAATCGCCCTCGATGTGCTGCGTCATCGCGTCTCCGTCACCTACGAGGCGGAGGCCGAAAACGTCACCTCCGAGGATATCATCGACAAGATCCTCGAACACTCTGCCGGTGCCGTGAGTGCGCGCAGCGACAGCGGCAAATCCAACAAGGCCATCATGAGCGGCATGCGGCAGCTCGAGATCCGCACGCGCCGCATGGTCAACGACAGCCTGGCCGGGTGACTACCACTCGGTGTTCAAGGGCCGCGGCATGGACTTCGACGAGGTGCGCGAATACAGCCCCGGCGATGAGGTGCGGACCATCGACTGGAACGTCACGGCGCGCGCCGGCCGTGCCGTTCGTCAAGAAGTTCACCGAGGAGCGCGAGCTCACGATCTTTCTGCTGGTGGACATCAGCGCGTCGGGAAATTTCGGCTCCGGCGCCATGAGCAAACGCGATCTCGCGGCCGAACTCGCCAGCGTCCTGGCGTTTTCCGCCATCCGCAACAGCGACAAGGTCGGACTGCTGCTGTACACCGACCGGGTCGAGCGCTACCTGCCGCCCAAGAAAGGGCCGCCGCCACGTGCTGCGCGTGGTGCGGGATATCCTCTATCACACGCCGCAGGGCCGCGGCACCGACACCGTCAAGGCGCTCGACGTCGCGAATCACGTGCTGCACCGGCGCGCGGTCGTGTTTCTGATTTCCGATTTCGAAGCGCCACGGCGATCCGGCGCGACGCGCCCGATCTGCGCCGCGCCATGCGGCAGACGAACCGCCGCCACGATCTGATCGCCGTGCACGATCGAGGATCCGCGCGAGAAGGAACTTCCCGACGTCGGCATCCTCGCGCTCGAGGATGCGGAGACCGGCGAGGTCGATCGAACTCGACACGGCAAGCGCGCCGATTCGCAAACGCTTCAAAGAGCTGTCGCGGAACGCGCGCCGGCGGCTGGTCAGCGACTTTCGTGCCGAGGGCATCGACACCCTGCAGCTGCAGACGGATGCGCCCTACATGCCCGCGCTGCAGCGATTCTTCAAAACCCGCGAGCGTCGGCGCGTATGAAGGCGGGTCCTGCTTGGCGCACGTCGCGCGGCGGTTGCCGTGCTGCTGCTGGTGATTGCCGGGGCAAGCGCCGGAGCCGCACCGGTTGCAGAAGACATCCGCGACATCCGCGGCCCGAATGACGTGCTTCCCGCCTGGATGCTGCCGGCGCTGTTGCCGGCGCGCTGCTCATCGCGCTTCGGGTTCTGCATGGCGTATGGCGCAGCCGGCGCAATCGCGCCGCACCGGTGCTGTTGCCGCTACGAATCGGCGCTGCAGCGCCTGGATGAGATCGGCGCGCTCATGCAACCCGCCACGCGCGCGGGAGTTCTCGCATCGCGGCGTCCGATATCGTGCGGCACTACATCGAGCAACGCTTCAGCGTCACCGCCACGCGCCGCACCACCGAAGAATTTTTGCACGACCTGCTCGGCTCTTCCGAATGCGGCGCTCGCCCGGCATCGCGGATTGCTCGGCGGAGTTTCTGCATCAATGCGACTTCGTGAAATTCGCCTGCCCAATCGCTGACTCGAGCGGAACATGGAGTCGCTGCGCGAAGCGCGCGCGCGTTCGTTTTGGCTACCGTGAGCTGCCGCATGACCCGCTTCCTGCAGCCTGAGTGGTTTTGGCTGATGGCGCTGCTGCCGCTGGTGCTGCTGTGGCGCGGCCGGCGCGGGCCGGTCGCCGCCATCGAATATTCGGATGTCAGTCTGGCGCGCGATTTGGCGCGGCGCGGCCGCAGCCGCATCGGTGGACTGCTGTGGCTGCTGCCGATCCTCGCCGCCGCCTTCATGATCGTCGGACTCGCGCGCCCGCAACGCGCTCATGGGCGCACGCAGGTCACGGCCAACGGCATCGACATCGTGCTCGGCCTGGACGTCTCCGGTTCCATGCAGGCTCTGGATTTCCGGATGAACGACGAACGCGTGAATCGCATCGAAGTGGTCAAGTCGGTGGTCTCGAAATTCATCGACGAGCGGCCCGACGACCGCATCGGGCTCATTGCGTTTGCCGGGGCCCCGTATCTCGTCAGTCCGCTCACTCTCGATCACGACTGGCTGCAGCAGAATCTCGAGCGCGTCGCGGTGGGCGGCGCCGACGACGGCACGGCGATCGGCTCCGCCATTGCCGCCGGCGTCAACCGCCTGCGCCTGACGCAGGCGAAATCCAAGGTGATCATTCTACTCACCGACGGCGTGAACAACACCGGCAAGATTTCTCCGCTGGCCGCCGCGGAGGCGGCCCGGGCCATGGGCGTCAAGATCTACACCGTCGGGGTCGGTGTGCGCGGCGATGCGCCGATTCCGGTCCACGACGCGGCGGGAAACACGCGCATCGATCATGGCCAGAGTGGACGTGGACGAAAAAACCCTGCAGGCGATCGCCGACGAGACCGGCGGCAAGTTTTATCGGGCCACCGACACCGGTTCCTTGCAAAAGATCTACGATGCAGATCAATCGCTTCGAGAAGACTGCGCAAACGGTGCAGAAATTCGAGCACACAGAGGAGCTGTATCCCTGGGCGCTGATTCCCGCCGTTTGCATCCTGGGCCTTGGCCTGCTGCTGCAGCAAACGCGGCTGCGGAGACTGCCGTGAGATTTGCCTCGCCCGGGTGGCTGGCGGCGGGATTTCTGTGTGCCTTGGTGCTCGTTTGGGCGTGGCGCCGTTACGACGCGCGCCAACAAGCGGCGCTGGCGAAGTTCGTCTCGCCGCATCTGCGCCGGCAACTGACCCGATCGATTTCGGCCGGCCGACGCCGCCTGCAGCGGGCCCTGTTCCTCGGCGCGCTGCTTAGCCTGTTCGCCGCGCTTGCGGGTCCGCAGGTGGGATTTCACTGGGAGCAGGTCAGCCGCCGCGGCAACGATATCATTTTCGCGATCGATACGTCGCGCAGCATGCTGACTCCCGATGTGAAGCCGAATCGGCTGACGCGCGCGAAACTTGCGATCGATGATTTCGCAAAGAAGTTGGACGGCGATGCCGTCGGGATCGTGGCATTCGCGGGCACTGCGTTTCTGGTCTGTCCGCTGACGCTCGACTATGGCGCGTTCCATGAATCCTTGAGCGCCATCGATACCGGCACCATTCCGCGCGGCGGTACCAATATAGCGAGCGCCATCCAAAGCGCGCAGGCGGTTCTGCGGCGCCGCCCGGGCAGCGACAAAATCCTGATATTGGTGACTGACGGCGAGGATCTGGAGGGCGGCGCCTTCGAGGCCGCTCAAGCGGCGGCCAAGTCGGACGGCATTAGAATCTTCACGGTGGGCGTCGGAACGCCGGCCGGCGATTTGATCCCGATCCCGCCGGAGCAGGGCGGCGGATTTGTGAAGGATGAGACGGGCGCGTTCGTCAAGTCGCGGCTCGACGAGCAGGGACTGAAGGCCATCGCGGGCGCGACGGGTGCTTTTTATGTGCCGCTCGGTACCCAAGCGGAAGGTTTGGACTTGATTTTCGAGAATGTGCTCGGCTCCATCGCGAAGCACGATTTGGCCTCGAGGCAGAAGAAGATATACACCGAACGCTATCAATGGCCGCTCGCCGCCTCGCTGGCGATGCTGCTGAGCAGTCTGCTGATCGGTTCGCGGCGGCGCGGCAGGGCGCCTCTCAAGGCGCTCGCCGCCGCGCCATTGGGATTCTTGCTGGCGCTGTGTTTTCGCGGCGTGCACGCCGACTCGCTGCCGGAATCGAAAAGTCCGGTCGTGGAATACAATGCCGGAACCGCCGCCTATCGCGCCGGACAATTCCCGCAAGCCGCCCAATCGTTCCAGCAATCAATTACCCATGCGCCCTCGGGTGATCCGAAGCGATTGGCGGTGCAAGAAGACGCTTATTATAACCTCGGCAATACGCTGTACCGTGCCGGGCAGAAGACCGAACAGACATCTCCGCAACAGACCCTGCAAAAATGGAACGAGGCGGTCAAAGCTTACGACACCGCGTTGCAGTTGCGGGCAGACGATGCGGACAGCAAATTCAATCGGGACTTGGTGAAGCGCAAGATCGATGCGCTCAAACAGCAACAGAATCAGCAGAATCAAGGCAAGCAGCAGGACAAAAACAAGAATCAGAATCCGGGCAAGGACCAGAAGCGGGATCAAAACCAGGATCAAAGCCAGAATCAAAGCCAGAATCCGAGTCGGGACAAGAAGCAGAACCCGAACCGGCAGGATCAGAACCAGGACCGCGAGCAGAACAACGGTCAGAATCCGCGCAACCAGCCGAATCAGGGTCAAAACGCGCCGAACGGTCCGCAATCGGCCGCGAGCCAACCGCCGGGGCAACAACCCGAACACGGTCAGAATGCGAAGGGTCAACCGCAGGCTGCCGACAATCAACGCGTTCCCGGCCAGATGAGCCCAGAGGAAGCGCGCGAATTGCTGGACTCGGTCAAGGGCGAGGAACATCAAGCCATGCCGATTCCCTGGGCGCAACGCGGCGCCGTGCAGCCGCCCGACAAACCCATTAAGAACTGGTGATGCTGAGCCGCAATCCCTTTGGCACGGTTTGCCTCGCGGTCTTCGGGCTGCTGGGAGTGTTCATGGCGGCGGCGGCCCTCGCTGATGACCCACTGGTCTATGCGACTCTGCAGCCGGCGCAAATCCAGCTGGGCGAATCGGCGCAATTCACCATCACGAACTTGGGCGATGGCACGAATCCGGTCACGATGCCCGTCGTTTCGGGCTTGAAGTTTGAAATCATCGCGCGCACGCGCGAAATGCAACTCATCAATGGCACGATGCTGCCCTCCAGCTCGACCGTCATGCGTGTCACGCCGCAAATAGCCGGGATTTTCACCATCCCGGCGGTAACGCCCAAGGCCCAGCCGCTGGTGCTGCAAGTCAACGCCGCCGCGAGCAGCACCGGCGTTGTGCACCCCTCCGCGCCCGGCGCGCAGATTCCACCGCCCATCCTGTCGGGAGGGTCATTGCCGAAGGGCGTGCGCCTGACCGACGACGGCTCCGCCTACGTCCGATTGAGCATCCCGAAGCGCGAAGTTTTTGTCGGCGAGAGTGTTCCGGTTGAAATGGAGGTGGGCATGCGCTCCGGCTTCGTGGCCTCGATCAACGGCCTGCCCAAACTCACCGACGACAACTTTGCGCTCAACAATCTTTCGCATCAACCAGAACGCACGGAAAAGCTCATCAACGGAGAACCGTTTGTGCTGCTGATCTGGCGCAGCACGCTCGCGGTGGTCAAGCCGGGCACTTTTGCGCTTGCGGCCGAAGTTCCCCTCACGGTCAAGATCCGCACTCGGCCGAAGCGGGAGTCGGCGCTGGACGATCGTTTCGGCGATCCGTTCTGGCAAAATTTATTCGGCGCCACGATTCCCAAGGACATCAACGTCACCAGTCCGGTGCAGGAGTTGACGGTGCATGAATTGCCGGCGGAAGGCCGGCCCGCTGATTTTCACGGCGCCATCGGCAACTTCAGTATCGCGAGCGATGTATCGCCGATCAAGGCGGACGCCGGCGATCCATTGACGGTGCGGATGCGAGTCACCGGATCCGGAAATTTCGATCGCGTCGACAGTGCCATGTTCGACCACATCGATCAATGGAAGACCTATCCGCCAAGGTCTTCATTCACCAGCAGCGATCCCTTGGGCTTCAGCGGCATGAAGACCTTCGAGCAGCCGATCATTGCTTCCAGGCCCGGGGTCCAGGTGCTGCCGGCATTGACCTTCAGCTACTTTGATCCCGACAAGCGCCGCTACGAAACGGCCCGGAGCGCGCCGTTGAGCGTATCGATTTCGCCGTCCCTGGCCGACAGCCGCACGGCTCCCCCGGCGGCACCTGCGACGGCACTGCCGGACGCCAAATACAGCACAGGTTTGCGGCCCGACCGCCTCGAAACCGGTACCACACCTTCTTTGATCCCGCTGTATCTGCAGGCGAAATTTCTCCCGGTTCCCTCGATCGTGGTGCTGGCGTTCGCCGCCGGGTGGTTCGGCGCGAGACGCCGTCGAGGGGTGGGGCAGGCGGAATCGGGGTCGGATCGAGTGGCCTCGAGGGCAGCCAAGCGCGTGCTGGCTCAAATGCAGGCAGCAGCTCGCGCCGGAGACGCAGCTCTTTTTTTCGATTCGGCGCGCATGGCCCTGAGGCAGGTGCTCGCGGCACGCTGGCAGCTGGCGCCCGAGGACATCACCACCAGTGCCGTGGAGGAGCGAGTTGGCGCGCAAAGTGAGATCCGCGAATTGTTCGCCCTCGCGGACGAAGCGATGTATTCGGGTTGCAAGCTCAATGCCACGGATTTCGCGCGCTGGCTGCGTATCGTCCGCCGCAACCTAGCCGGCGAGAAAACCGCATGAACCACCGGGCGCGCTCCCTGTTGGCTTGCTGCCTGCTGCTCGGCGCGCTCGCGGCTCATTCGCAATCGCAACCCGGCTATTCGGCCGCCGGCCTTTACAATCTCGGCAATTCCTATGCGCGCGCCGGCAAGCCGGGCATGGCAATTCTAAATTACGAACGCGCGAAGCTGCTCTCGCCCGGCGATCCGGACGTGCAGGCCAATCTGCGCTACGTCCGCGCATCCGCCCATTTGCCGGCGGAGACACCGGACCTCCTCGAGCGCTTCGCGAGCCTCGCCACCCCCTATTGGTCCACGTGGCTCGGTGTCCTGGGGCTGAGCATCGTGGGCGCGAGTCTGATCGGCGGCCAACTGACGTCGCGGCACCGGCTGGCGCGCAGCGTTGCGATGTTGCTCGGCGTCGCGATGCTCTGTCTTACGCTCAGCGACGCACTGACGCTTTGGCCCCGATTGCATCAAGGCATCGTCGTCGCTGCGGCAGCTCCGGTGCGTGTTGCGCCGGTCCCGATGGGGGATCCGCTTTTCTCTCTCCCCGAAGGGCAGAAGGTGAACATCAAGGGCGAACACGATGGCTTCGCGCTGGTCGAAACGCCATCCGGCCGCGCCGGTTGGATCGCGGACGCAAATCTTGCGCCCATCGTGCCGCGTTGAGCCGATGAGCCGCCTAGTGCGGCCGGCTTGGGTTGCGCTCGGTGTGTTTGGGCAGCTTGGTCGAGGAGTCGTCGGATTTTCGCAGAGGTCCGCGGCCATCCTTGGGATTCGTGATGCCATCCTCGCGCAGATTCTTTTTGGGCGCACTCGGCGACGAGTCAGTCATCTTGTCCGGCATGGCGTTGCTCCAATATCGGAGATTTACAGGATGAGTCCGTTACGCAATGCGTAAGCAGTCATGTCCGCATTGCTGCTGAAGTTCATCTTCTCCAGGATCCGGGAACGATAAGTGCTCACGGTTTTCACGCTGAGGCTCAGTTCGTCCGCGATCTCGCCAACCCCGTCCCCTGCCGCGAGTTTGCCGAATATCTGGAATTCCCGGACCGACAGCCTCTCGTGCAGCGGTTGGTTTTGATCGTGCGGCGACTCGAGGTCGGCGGCCATCGATTCGGCGAGCGACGCACTCACATAGCGGCGCCCGACCAGTACCGTACGTACCGCTTTCAGCAACTCCTCCGGCGAGCCGCCTTTGGACAGATACCCGCTGGCGCCGGCGCGCAACACGTTTCTGGCATATTGGGCCTCCGGTAATCCGCTCATGATGAGCACCCGCACTTTGGGATATCCACTCGTCACGTGCTTGAGTATGTCCAAGCCGCTGCGGTCGGGCATATGGATGTCCATCAGCAGCAAATCCCACTCATGCTTGCGCAGTTGATCTAATGTTTCATTGCCGCTTGCCGTCTCGCCGATCGCCGTGATGCCGGCTTCAGCCTCCAGGAATTGCTTGTATCCGGCTCTCACCACCGCATGATCGTCAGCAATAAGTACTCGCGACATGGATATCCCTTTTGGTTGGAAAATCTCCCAGAGCATCTGAGCCTATGTTTCCACGAGGCGCAATGCCGAAGCGCCCAACCGGGCGTCGGGTTCGTCCTACACGGCGGCGCAGGGTAATGCCCGCCTTGTGTGGGTCAATCCCGCGTCAAGGTCGCGATGAAAGCCGGGGCCCAGCTCTTGCCGCCGTCATCTGAGTAGGATTCCTCGTAGCGATGCGAATCGGTCTTGATGTCCGACCAGACGCCGCGGATCAGGATTGAGCGGCCCTTGAACGTATCGGACGCGAAAAGTTCGCCGCGGCCATCCTTGAAGGCACCGATGGTGGGGGCGTTGAGGACGCCGCTTTGACCGTTGACAAAGGATTGGCTCCATTGATGCGCCTGGGGGTTGTACAGGAACAGGGTCAGCCCTTCCCAGTGCCCATTGGGCCCGTCCGCCTCGATCTCCTCCAGCTGGGCGCGGCCGCCCCAGACCTTTCTCACCGTCACGGTGCCGCTCAGTTCGATCGATTGGGACGAGCCGGACAGCGGGTCGAGGATGCGTTTGATATGGGTCTTCCAAGTGCCAAAGTTGAAGTCAAAATCATGCTGTCCATCGTGCACCTCCGTGGGTCGCTGTACGGGCCCGCTCAGGGCGCTCGAAGGGTGGGCGCATACCGCGGCGGAGGCGGTGAGAATGCCGATCCCGATTCTTTTCAAGTGCTTCATCCGGGTCTCCAAGATTGCAACAAAATCGGCCGTCGCGCTCGCGGCGGAGCTAAGCTGTCGTCGATGACATCTTGTAGTGAGTGCATGGCCGCGCTGAAGGGCCACTTGGGGGAAAAATAATTGGGCCACCCGGGTTCGCGGCGCAGGCGAGCAGTCGAGCCTCTATTCGAGCTCAAGCTTGACCTCAAACCTCGCGGCTCGCGCGAGGCGTCTCGAACTCTGCATGATGAGTTGCGTGCCGCCATCCAGGACGGGCGTCTCGCGGCCGGCGCCAAATTGCCCGCCACGCGAAAGTCGGTCGCATTCTTCGCCGTTTCGCGCAATACCGCAGCCGAGGTGTATGAAAGGCTGGTGACCGAGGGTCACGCCGTAACTCGCCGCGGCGCCGGCACCTATGTCGCGGATGGCCCGGTACGGCCAACGGTGCGCCGAATCGCGCATGCCTCAGGTGCGCTGCGGTTGAATGAGTTTTGGCTGCGCGCCGACGTTACCGCGGCCATGGCCTTTTGGCGCGACTCGCCCGAATCGTCCTCTTCGCGCAAGGGCATGCCGGTGGATTTCCGCCCGGCGATGGTCGATTCCAGACTCTTTCCTCTGGACGTGTTTCGCCGCGTCAGTGCCAAACAGTTGCGCGGACTGGAACGCAAGCCCGCCAGCTACAAGAGTGCGCAGGGGAATCAAGGCAACTACCATCTTCGCAAGGCAATCGTCAAACACATCGCGATCACGCGTGCCGTGGCATGCCAGGCCGAAGACATTCTCGTCACCTCCGGAGCCCAGCAGGCATTCGATCTTCTCGCCAGAGCCTTGGTTACTCCGCACGAAACCACGGTGGCGCTCGAGGATCCGGGTTATCCGCCGATGCGAGTGGCATTTGCCGCCGCCGGCGCGAAACTCGTTCCGGTCGGAATCGATGAGGAAGGACTGATCATCGAGCAGCTGCCCTCCGATGTCGGAGTGATTTGCGTGACGCCATCGCATCAATTTCCACTCGGGGTGACAATGTCCCTGCGCCGACGGCAGGCCCTGATCGAATTGGCGCGCGAGCGCGGCGCGATCATCATTGAAGACGATTATGACGGTGAATTTCGCTATTCAGGCAAGCCGTTGCCGGCGCTGCGCACCTCGCAAGCCGCGGATGTCGTGTTCTATGTCGGCACCTTTTCCAAATGCATGCTGCCGGCGCTCAGGCTGGGGTTCATCGTCGCGCCAAGCTGGGCGATGAGCACGCTCACCGCCGCAAAAAATTGCTTGGATTGGCATTGCTCCACGCCGATTCAGACCGCCGTCGCGGGATTCATCGCGGAAGGTCACCTGACGCGGCACGTTCGCAGAATGCGCGACCTCTACAGGCAGCGCCGTCAATTGCTGCTGGAGTTGGTTCACGACAAACTGAAGGATTGGCTGCGGCCCATTCCGTCGTTATACGGCATGCACATTGCCGCATTGGCTGACGGCGGCACAGATCTTGAGGCGATAGCTCGCGAACTGCTGCAGCAGCAGGTCAAGATTCACACCTTGAGCCGATACTTCCTTGGACCGCAAACCCAGGCGGGGCTGGTATTCGGCTACGGCACGGTTGACCTGGCGGAGATTCGCCGTGGCGTGGCGGTGCTCCTCCGAGCGCTGCAAGAGTGACGCCAATCTGCGACGCGCTCCGCCTGTAGGAATTACATGCCGCGCATGCGACGATATCTCGTATAACCGTGTAAAGTCCGACCGGAAGGGGCGCTGAGCACGTGACTGATCCCGCAACAAAAACTACGCGCAACGCAGCCGAAGCCAAGACCGTCCAATTGGGCTTCCTGCGGCAGCTCTCCTTGATGATTCGCGCGATCTCGAGTTCGCCCGTCGGCAGAAAGATCGTGATCTTGATGGTTGCGCTCGTCATCGTCATTGTTGCGACGGCCTACGGCCAAATTCGACTCAACAGCTGGAATAGGCCCTTCTACGACGCCTTGTCGCGCCGCGACTTTCGGGACTTTCTGTTTCAACTGGGCGTCTTTTTCGTCATTGCCGGCTGCATCCTGGCGTTGAACGTCCTGCAAAGATGGCAGGGAGAGATGCTGCAGGTGAGGTTGCGCGAGGGCTTGGTGGGCAGCCTATTGCGCGATTGGATGCTGCCGCGCCGGGCCTTTTGGCTGGCCAATACCGGCAGCATGGGTGTCAATCCGGATCAGCGCATGCATGAGGATGCGCGAAAGCTGTGTGAGCTGTCGGCCAGCCTGGGGATCGGCTTGTTTCAAGCCTCCATTTTATTCGGCACCTTTGCCGGAATTCTCTGGGGTCTATCGCGTAATTTCAGCATTCATTTCGAGGACCGCGACTACACGATTCCCGGCTTCATGCTCTGGGCGGCAATCATCTACGCCAGTGCCGGCTCATTGCTAAGTTATTGGGTCGGCCGGGGACTGATCAATCGAAACGCCGATCGCTATGCCCGTGAAGCAGATCTGCGTTTTTCGCTGGTGCGCGTGAATGAGCACGTCGACGCCATAGCGCTCGCCGCGGGCGAGCAGGACGAGAGACGGCGCATCGAACGGCGTTTAGGCGATGCGCTGCGCGCGACGCGCCGCATCGTGTGGGGTCATACGAATCTCGAATGGGTGACGGCGGGGTTCGGCTGGATCACCATCGTCGCGCCGATACTGGTCGCCGCGCCGCTGTATTTCGCAGGAAAGGTTTCATTCGGCGGCATGATGATGGCCGCGGGCGCATTCACCCAGGCGGAATCGTCTTTGCGCTGGTTCATCGATAATTTCAGCGTCATCGCCGATTGGCGCGCCACCTTGCTGCGAGTCGCGAATTTCCGTCAAGCGGTCATCACTACCGATGAGCCGCGCGGCTTTGAAAGCCGCATTGTGTATGAGGAAGGAGATCCCGGGAGAATCAGGATTGAAAATCTCCACAGCTTGTCGTCTGCCCATGCCGACATGCTCAAGGAGCCCAAGGTCGTCATTGAAGCGGGGGCGCGCGTATTGGTGCTCGGCGCCCCCGGAACCGGTAAAACTCAGCTTTTCCGCGTCATGGCGGGCCTATGGCCATGGGGTTCCGGCCGCATTATTCGCCCGCGCGGGGAGCAGATTTCCTATCTGCCGCGCGGCACGCCGTACTTGCCTCGAGGCAGCCTGCGAGAAGTTCTTGCATATCCCTTGAAGGCCGAGAACTTCAGCGCCGATGCCTTTGCCCGGGCGTTATATCGATTGGGCCTGGAACGGCTGGCGCCCTTGCTCGACGAGACCCGCCGTTGGGATCGCGAACTCAGCCAGGATGAGCAACTGTGCCTGGTTTTCGCGCGAATGTTGATTCAGACGCCGCCTTGGGTGCTCATCGACGGGACCTTCGGGCTGCTCGACGATGATGTCCTCGAATTGGTCATCGACATCTTTACCAAGGAACTCAAGGCCACCGGCATCATTCATATCGGCGGCCCCGGAGAGGCGCACGACCTGTTCGCGGCGAGTCTGCACCTGATCAAGGCGCCCGGCGGACATCCGGCGGACGAACATATCGGGGATGTCGAGCGCGCGGCATCGCGTGTCGAACGCGGCAAAGCCCCATGAGGCGGATCGCGACCTCCCGGATCCGACGGCTCGATTCGCTGCCAGCCTGGGCGGCATTTCTGTTGCTGGCGGCTTTGCCGTCATGGGGCGCGCAACCCTTCTCATTCCGGGCTCCGGCATCGCCGGCCGTTGCCGCCGCCGCCCTCAGTGATCTGGCGTCGCGGCTCATTCCCGTCTACCAGGACCAGGACCCCGAACGCTACCTGGCGAATCTGTCCGCGCTGCAAATGGCGGTCGGCGACTATGCGGCCGCGGATATTTCAAGGCAGTCCCTGCGCGACAGGCGGCGAAAGTCCGATTTCGGTCATCCTGTAAGCCGCGCGCTGGTTTTCGATATCTACGCACACGCCAAAGCGGTGGAGATTCAAAACAAAGTGACCTTTGCCGATGCTTTTACCAATGCTTACCGCGAAAGCATGCGACGCCTCGATGATCGCGACGCCTTTGCCGCCACCGGCTGGTTCGGTACGCCCCCGCGGGTCTATCGGGACGCGCTGCAACAGGCATTGGATGAGTACCGGGCCAACGACAGCATTGACGAATCCGCGGCCATCGCGCTGATCTGGAAATATGTCGCCTACGATGCCTACCGAACCTTCGGCGCGTTGGTCGTATTGTTGAACGCCGAGGACGATCATCGACGCTACACGACCGATAGCGGGATCCTCATTCCGACTCCCGGCGGCGCCGATGTATCGGTCACGGTGATTCGACCCGCGAGCGCCAATAAGCCGCTGCCGGCGCTGCTCGAGTTCACCGGGCGCGGTGCGCCCAACTATGCCATGGAATGCGCGGCCCGCGGCTATGCGGGTATCGTCGCCATTGCGGTGCCTAAGGCGAAGTCCGCCGCCGGAGCGGATCCTTTTGAAAACGTCGGCGCAGAAGCGCGTGAGGTGATCAATTGGATAGCGAAACAGGCCTGGAGCGACGGCCGGGTGGGCATGTATGGCGATGCGTACAGCGGCTATGCGCCGTGGGCGGCCGCTAAGAAATTGCCCATGGCCCTCAAGGCCATCGCGACATCGGTATCCATGGCGCCCGGCATCAATTTTCCCATGGAAGGCAGCATCTATCGAAACTATGCGTATGGCTGGTCATTGCAGATGAGCGAGGCTGATCGGGTGGAGGAGCCCGATCCCGCCGACGCACCTGAGTGGCGAGCGCTCAACGAGAAATGGTATCGGAGCGGCAGGCGCTATCGCGACCTGGGCAGGCTCTATGGAAAGCAAAATCCGGTCTTCATTCGCTGGCTCAATCACCCGAGCTACGATGCGTACTGGCAAAACTTCCTACCCTACCGGAAACAATTTGCGCATCTCGACATTCCGGTTCTCACCATGACGGGCTATTACGCGTCGAGCGAGCCCGGGGATTTGTACTTCTTTACGCAACATCATCGGTATGATCCGCATGCCAACCATACTCTGCTGATCGGACCCTATGATGAGAGCATGATGCGATCCGGAGCCGCGGCGAGTCTGCGCGGCTATCAGGTCGATTCAGCCGCGCTCGTCGATTTTCGCGAGCTGCGCTACCAATGGTTCGATCACATTCTCAAAGATGCCGCCTTGCCGGCGTTGTTGTCCGATACGGTCAACTATGAAGTCATGGGCGCAAACGAATGGCGGCACGCGCCGTCGCTGGAGGCGATGGCGGACGGGTCACTGAGGTACTATCTGGACGCGGCCGCATCGGGTCCGAATCACCGCCTGAGCTTGCGCAAGAAGACCGCCGCCGCGTTCGTGCCGCAGAGCATGAGCTTTGGCGACCGGCAGGATGCGGCTTGGACGCCGCCGACGGATCTCATCAGCAAGAGCCTTGCGCCGCGTCACGGCACGATTTTCATGAGCGACCCTTTAGCGAAACCGAGCACGTTCAGCGGTTTGTTTTCCGGGCGCCTCGACTTCGAAGTCAACAAGATGGACATTGACCTCAATATCACGCTCTATGAACTCCTGCCGAACGGGGATTACGTCCGGCTTTTCGGTCCAACCTACGAAGTGCGCGCGAGCTACGCCCAGGATCGCGCGCACCGGCATCTTCTCAAGGCCGGCGAGCGCCAGAAACTCGCGTTCAAGAGCGAACGCATGTCGGCGCGGCAGCTTCAGGCCGGCAGCCGCATCGTCCTGGTGCTCAGCATCAGCAAACGGCCGGATCGCGAGATCAACTACGGCACCGGCGGCGATGTCGGCGACGAATCCATCGTCAATGGCAAGGTTCCGATCAAGCTTCGCTGGTATGGCGACAGCTACATCGACATTCCGGTGCACAAGTAAAATCTCGGCGCCGCGATCATTCAGGCGATGCGCTTGATGAGCGCCATCGCCGCCGCCGGGTTATGTACCTTGTGACCGCTGATCACGTAGAGAAAGACGTCCCGAGGCGTCCCAGCGCCGGGGCGCGGTTCGACATACTCCAGGTCATCCGGCGTTGCCCCTGCGACCCAGGCGCTCGCGCGCGCCGCCCAGCGCCCGAGCGATGCATCGGAATAGCCCGCAGCCTGGCTCGCTTGGGTGCCCATGATGCGCGCATAAACGAAGGGCGCCGTCAGATCGGCGATTTGCGGGTAGCTCGAATCGCCCGCGATGACCACCGCAGCGCCGTATTTGCGCGCGAGCGCGATGAAGGCGGGCGCGCGAAAGCTCTCGTGCCGGACTTCCAGGGCGTGACGCAAGGGACGCCCGCCGATCTCGCTCGGCAAAAGCTTCAAAAATGCTTCGAAGTCGTCCGGCTCGAACTTCTTGCTCGGCAAGAATTGCCAATTGATCGGACCCAGTTTTTCCTTGAGCTCCGCGAGGCCGCTGTTGAAGAATCGCGTGATGGTGCCGCCCGCTTCAGCAAGCACCGTGCGGTTCATGGCGAAGCGCGGTGCCTTCAGTGAAAACAGGAAATCATCAGGCGTTTCATCGCGCCACTTGGCATAGGTCGCCGGCTTCTGTGATCCGTAATACGTGCCGTTGATCTCGATGGAGGTCAGATGACGGCTGGCGTGCTCGAGTTCGCGCTTCTGCGGCAGATCCTTGGGATAGAACGTGCCGCGCCAGGGCTCGTAGGTCCAGCCGCCGACGCCTATCCGGATCTTCGCGGCGGCGGCATTGCGCTTCGGCATGGCAACTACGCGACCAGCGCGTTCAGATAATTGAAGCTCATGCGAACGGATTCGATCCGGGGTCTGCTGAATGGGGGCTCTTGCTCGACATAGAACTGGCGAACCTTCGCCTGGTAGGCTTTCGCCAGCAACGTCTTCCAATCGATGATGCCTTGTCCCACTTCGCAGGGGTCTTGCTGGAAGGCGAAATTCGGGCGGGTGCTGGCTTTGACGTCTTTGACATGCATCGCCGAAAATCGGCGCGGATGGGCTGCCAGCAAGGCTGCCGGATCCGCGCCGGCCGCGACCACCCATCCTGCGTCCATCTCGAAGCTGACGAGGGCGGGGTCGGTACCTCGTATCAATTGGTCCAGTCCCGTGCCGTCGCCGACCGGCGCGAACTCAACGTTATGATTGTGGTACGCGAAGCGCAGGCCGTAGGGCTTCAGCGCAGCGGCCTTCTGATTGAGATAATCGGCCGTGCGTTTCCAATCGTCCGCCGTCATCGAGGCACCGAGACGTGCGGCCATTTGGGCGCCGTTTTCGCCCGCCAACGGCGTCAAGGAGAAGCGCTGGGGAATGTTGAACATGGGACAAACAACCGTGCCGATACCCAAGGTATGTGCGGCTTGCGCAAGAGTCCCGAGCTCTTCGAGATTTACACCGGACTTGGAGTGCGGCGGAACGTGGATTGAAGGGCATTTCAGCTGCACCCGATCGAGCGCCTCGCGCCAATCGCCAACAGCATGATCGCCCAAGCCGGCCAGCTCGACGGTTTGATAACCGATCCGCGCAACCGCCGCCAACGTGCCGGAAAAATCGCGCTGCAGATCTTCGCCGACGGTATAAAGCTGCAATCCGATGGGCAAACCGGTGCGCCTAAAAAAGGGCTGCGCCCGAGCGGTGCCCGTGCCCATGGCCCGGGCGCCGAGCAGAGATCCCACGATTAGAAAGTCGCGCCGCGATAGCTTGAGCATTGTTTCCCCTTGCCGGTGCCAGGCAAACAATACCTTAGAGCGCCGCGGTATGCACTAGCGCGCCGACCGGCAGTGCAGCGCTAGCGATTGCAACCTAGGCGGATGCCACTCAGTGCCGAAAAGCCCACGAACACCCTGCGTCGCTCGTCCCATAGTCGAAAGGTGAGGAATTTTAGACTGGCCAGCAGTGTGACGGGCTTGATCGTCTTGAAGTAGGGATCCGCTTCATGACATTGCTGAAGATAGTAGTTCGGAATGCGCGGGCTCAAATGATGAATATGATGAAAGCCGATATTGCCGGTGAACCATTGTAGGATTCGCGGCAGCTTATAGAATGAACTGCCTTGCAGCGCGGCGGCGGTGTAATTCCAATCCTCGGAGCGCGCCCAGAAAGCGCCCTCGAATTGATGCTGCACATAAAATAACCACAGCCCCAGCGCGCCGGCGACGGCGGATACCGTCAGCTGAATCTGCGCAAACGCTTTGAAGCCGATGAGGGCGCTCATCACGAGAGTGATTGCAAGCAATGCCAGATTCGTGCGACGGACCGACCGGCGTTCTCGTGCCGGCGCCCCAGACGCCGCAAAGCGATGATGGACGACAAAGACGTACAGCGGAGCGATCGCAAAAAGAACGACGGGGCTGCGCGCGAACCGGTAGGCAAAGCGCCGCCAGCGCGCGCTGCGCAGATATTCCTCGACTGTAAGGGTCCAGATATCGCCCGAGCCGCGTCGATCCAGGTCGCCGGCCGTTCCATGGTGCAGGGCGTGCTGCCAGCGCCAGTGCCGATACGGCGTCAATAGCAATACGCCCGCTATGGCACCGGTCGCGCTATTGGCCCTTTTGGCTCGGAAGAACGATCCGTGGCCGCAGTCGTGAAAAATAATGAAAATTCGCACCAGAAAGCCGGCGGCGAGAATCGCTATCGGGAGCATCAACCAATAGGAAATGACCAATGCGCGATCCATGGCGATCCACAGCAGCGCGTAGGGAAGAAAGGAGTTGAAAACCTGCCACCGGGCTCTCCATGCCGATGCAGCCTGAAACCTCGCGACATTGTGCTTCGAGACGTCCGAGGGGAGGGAGCGGCGAAGAGGGTCGAAATTCGCGATATTTTCCATGGGTGCAAGAGGGCGCTGGTAGTTCTCAAATCTGCGCGCGGAGCGAATTCGGGTCTGTGCGCTGGCGTACATTGAAGATCTGAAGCGGACTCGGCCTGCTGCCACACTGCGCCACGATAGCCCCACGGAGTTGCCACAAAGCCTTGCGACACTGCTGCCGTCGAGCCGGTCCGGCTTCAATGGGAGGGTGGCAACAATGTCTGGTCGCTTGGATGCCTTTTTCGAGTTCGTGCGACGTGGACTCATTGAGCCATTGGGCCGGCTCGGCGCTCTGATCGGGACAGCCCTTCGGTTGCTCGTCCTGAATCTGTGGCGTTTTCGGTGGCGGGCGGCGGCTGTTGCCGCTCTCGGACTGATCGTATACGGCCTTTACGCCCATCCGCCTTTCCAGAGCGTACGCCGCGGCGAGGTCCTGGTACGTACCGACGTACTCGATGGATCGGTAAGCGTCTACTCCGGCGGCACGGTTCTGGTGTTGCCGGAATTCATCAGGTGCGGCGCTACTCGATCCGCGATCAGGTGTATCGACCGGAGGAGAGCGCGAGCGCCACCGGTTCCGCCCCCTTTCAGTCCATCGAGGGGCTGTCGATCGGCGTCGATTTGACGGTGCGCTGGGCCGTGGACCGCGCCCGCCTCGCGCAGATGTCGAAGGATTTTCCGGATGACATCGGACGCGGACCTGGTGCGCCCGCCGTTCAGGGCATCGTCTATCCGCCTGTTCGCCCGCTACTCGGTGCGGGAGATCTTCTCGCAACGGCGCACCGACATCCAGCGCGAGAGCTGATCGCGGCGCTCAAGCCAAAATTCGCGGCGATGGGACTGGTGCTGCGCGGTGTGGAGCATGGGCAAGGTCGACCTGCCTCCTGACTATCGCGCCGGCATGGAGAAGCTGCTGGCCGAGGAACTCGAGACCGAAAAGATCCGCTACACGCTGCAGCTGAAGGAGGCGCAGGTCAAACAGCAGCAGCTCGAGGCCGAGGCGGACAAGGTGCGGCGGCAAACGGCGGCCGAGGCCGCCGGCCAGGAGCAGGTCATCGCGGCGCGGGCGCAGGAAGAGACCATGAAGCACATCCTGCCCTTCAAGCAGAAGCAGATCGAACAACGGCAGCTGGAGGCCGAGGCCGACAAGGTGGCGCGCATCCGCACCGCGGAAGGCGCCGCCGAGGCGCGCCGCATCGAGGCCAGGGGCGAGGCGGATTCGCGGCAGAAACTTGCCGAGGCCGAGGCCTATCGGCTCGATCTGGTCGGCAAGGCGAATGCCGGTCAGATGGAGCGCGAAGGCGCGCTGGTCACGCAGTATCCGCTGCTCATCCAGAAGACCCTGGCGGACAAGCTCTCCGACAAAGTGCAGGTCATCATCGCGCCGCCCCCGCCGGCCGGCCAGTTCATCGGTTCGAGTCTCATCGGCGATCAGAGCTCGCTGAATCCGGCCGACGACGCGGCAGCAACCCTGATCTCCAAGGCCGCAGCGTCCACTCCAGCGCCGGAGCCTCCCGGTGATGCTCGCCCTTGCCGCGTCGCTCGCCATCGTGGTCCAGGATCACGCCGCACTGCGCGCGGCGCCGCGCTCGGGCGCCGCGAACTTACGCCGCTGTGGCAGGGAGATGTACTCGAGGTGCGCGGCGAGCGTGCCGGATATCTGCAGGTCTACGACTATCAGCGCGAGCGCGGCGGATACCTGCGCCGGGACGCGGCCCGGCCGGTCGATCTTTCCGAAGCCTGCTGCCCCCGCGCTGCTCGCCGTGCTGAGCTTCCTGCGCGACAGCCCCGGGATCCGAGGCGCTCGGGATCAGCTATGGCGCGGCGTATCTGAAGGCCGCAGCCCCGCGCACGATGACCGCCGAACCTTTCGATGCCATCGCGCAAATGGCCGAGCGGCTGGCCGATCAGGCCTCCGGCAGCGCCGACCACGCCGCGGACATCGCGCCGCACCTGGACGTCGTGGAGCAGTTCGGCATTCACATGCACAGTTTCGAGCGCAACGGCCGCATCCAGGTCTGCTACGACGGCGAATTCTTTCACCGCGTCCTTGCGTTCCCGGCGGCGCCTGCCGAGGAGCGTGCGCGTGCCGTCCTCGGCCTCACGCGGCCCGACTGCATCGATCCGGCCCTGGGGCCCGTCGCGCGCGCATCCCTCGATGCCGAACGCGCCCGGCTTGCTCGATCTGGTCAAGGGCGGCGAATTGAACGCGGTGACCAGAAGCCTCTTGTATGCGCGGCGCGCCGGGGTGTGGGCCGCGATTGCCTACGAGCAGGAGCGCCGCGGCGAAGCGGCCGGCGCCGCGGCCCAGCGAGCGCTTGCCGAGCTTCTTGCCGTGAATCCGCATGATCTCGGCGATGATCGCCGGCCGGAGTACGTGGACGCCGTGCTGCGGGTCAGCGCCATCCGTTGGACCGGCGCGTTGCCGGCGCCGCAACCGGGAACCTTGACTTTGATGGCGACGCCCGGGAAGTCCTGGCCAAACGTGCATCGTCCTCGCGGATGCAAATCAACAGCGAGCTGCCGCCGTGCTGCGGCGCTGCACCTACGGACTCGTGAGGATGGCCTCGATCCAGGCCATTCCACAAGGTCCGGCTTTGGTGCTGGCGGTGCAGCCGCTCGAGAACTGGCGCGAGCTTTGGGTCTTTCATGAAAAGGCCGGAAGCTGGACCGTGGATGTGCTGTCGCCGGGACCCGACGGCCCCGAGGAAGGCTACGTGGACTTTGCGGGCTACGCGCCCGGTACTCGGCGCTTGCTGATCGCGAGGGAGTTCAAGGATCGCGGACGGTTCCGGCGCAGCTTCGAGGAGCTGCGGCTTGATGACCTGGCCCTGCTGCGTCAAGCCAGCCGCCCGGAACTGCTGCGGGATTTTGGCCGATGGCAGGACCTTGCGTGGCGGCGTGACACGCTCGCATTGCATTGACGTGCTGGATGCCATAAAAAATTCATGTGCCGCGTTTCGAACACCGATCCGCACCGAAATGCGTTGGCAACGGGCAACGATACTCACCGTGCCGGCGCCCATGGCGCGCGCTTGCGTGTCGCGGCGGCAACGCTCGTGGCGCAATCTGACGCCGACGAGCTCGCGTCCGGCAGCGTGAACCATTTCGCAGCGGAACCTTTAGCGCGAAGCATCGGTCGTTATCAGACACGCACTCGCACCAGGAGAACCGTTGCACATTCGGGTATTCATCGTGAGCAATGTGCGGCTGCATCGGGAGGGATTGGCGGCATTGCTGCGCGAGTGCCGGTCGATTGAGGTGCTGGGCGCCGTCAGCGTGCGAGAAACGCAAAATGCGCCGGCGGTGCTCGCCACCGAGGTCGCTCTGATTGATTTACGCTCGCCCGGTGATTCGGAGATCGTCGCTTCGCTTCGAAAAATCCAACCGACGATGCGTATTGTGGCAGTTGGGATTCGCGAAACGGCCAGCGAAGTGCTTGCCTGCGCGGCCGCAGGCATGGATGGTTACGTGCCGATGGATGCCGCCTTGGGCGACATGATCACCGCCATCGAAAACGTCGTGCGTGGTGAGTTGGCTTGCTCGCCCAAGGTGGCCGCGTCGCTCTACCACTGCATCGGCGTCCGCGACCCCTCGACGTCGGTCGTCGCCAATCCTTTGACCTCGCGCGAACTTCAGGTGGCGGATTTGATCAACCGCGGTTGCCCGACCAAAGAAATTGCCTGGCGCTTGGGAGTGCAGCCATGCACCGCCAAGAACCACGTCCGAAACATTTTGCACAAGCTGCGAGTTCGGCGCCGCGGCCAAGCCGCCGCAAAACTGCGAACCTTGATCGGCGAGCGTCTCAGTCCCGGCTAAGGCGGCGCGATGCTCACACCCACAACCCCGCCGCCCGCAACTGCAACAGCGTGTTCATGATCATGGGACCCCCTAAGTAGGCATCGCCCGTGAGAAATGGCGGTTGCAGTGCACTCAGACCGGCAGCCGCGCCAATCCCCAGAGTGCCGTAGAAGGGCAGTTGCTGCGTCGGCAGAAAGCCGGGCACCTGCTGAAGATCGGGCAGCCCGGCGCCCACCCGGGCTGGGTCGACCTGCGCGTAGGGTACTGCCGCAACGCGAAGAATGTCGTACAGCGTCGAAACCCGTTGCTCGGCGCGAGATCCATAGTTGATGCTTTGTAACATTGGATGGTGGGCGAGCAGCAGCGCTGAAAAGCCAACGACATGAGAAGCGGCCATCGCCGTACCGTCCCACGCGGCGAAGCCGCCGCCGGGAACGCTCGACACGACCGCAACACCGGGCGCGCAGATTCCAACTTGCGGGCCCCAAGCGCTGAAATTCGTGGCATAGATGCCCGAAAACCCGATCAGCTGCGCCAGCGCCCGTTGCGCATGCCGCGTGTCTTGTGGATATTCACCGAGCTTTCCCAGCGCGGATACCGTCAGGACGCCGGGCACATTACCGGGGAATTGCACCGCGCCGCCGGAGTTGCCTGCACCGGCGATGCAGGCGATTCCATTCATGCGCGCTTCGGTGATCTTCTGCGCGACGATCTCCGAATATTGCTCCACGCTGACGCCGATTTGCACAATGTCCAGACGCCGCGCGATGCACTCGCTCAAGGCGTCGATAAGATCGCTCACGTGGCCGCCGGGAACCACTTTGAATATGTGCAGTTCGGAGTTCGGCGCGCAGCCGACGATTTCCGATGATGCGGATCCCGCGATGGTTGCGGCGGCCGCGGCCGAGGCGGCAACGGTGCCTGCACAGTGCGTACCCTGTCCCAGTTCGTCGGAATTCCAGCTCTGTGCGTTCTTGTCCCGGGTGAGGTCCATGCCGCGCACGATATGACGAAGCTGGGGGTGCGAGTTGTCACATCCCGAATCGATCAAGCCTATCTTGGTGCCGGCCCCTTTCAAGTCCGAGGGCACACGATCGAATTTCATGATGCGCTGGCCCCAGCCATAGGGGCGTTCACCCGGGAAGTTTCGCAAGGTACGCGCCAAGGGACTCAACCGAATGACGTTGACTTGCGCGGACTCCAGCGATGGATTTCTAATGTAGCGTTCCCAATGATCCGCCGCCGGACGCACGTAGATTGCGTGAATGTCGCCGCCGTCCATGGCGGTGGTCTGCAAGCTTGCCTGGCCCGCGGAGTCGGTGACCGCTTGTGCCGGAAAGCCCGGTCCGTACATATTGATTACCGCGTTCGCGAGCGGCCGCTCGCCTTCGCCGAGGATGCGGAATCGAAGCTCGCGGCGCGGCCGAGGAAAGGGCATCGCTTGAATGGCGTGCTGCCAACTCAATGGCTCAGGCACGAGCATGTCGGAGTAGCCCAGCGGCGAATCACGTTCGACAATGACATGCGGCGGCGCGTTTTGGCGCAGGGCTTCGCCACGCTGCTCGTCCATCCGAACGATCATGGTCTCCGAAGCGTTGGTGCCCGCCGTAGTCGACATTGGAGCCATGGCATTTGCGGCCGCTCCCGGCAGCCGCCGAATGATCTCCACGTTGTCCATCTGCGCGAGCCTTTCCAAAAAGGGATCATCGGGGGGCGTCGTGATCCCGGGCAGCGATCTGAACCCGATCACGTATCGCTGCTTGCGCCGCACAACCGTGGCAGAGGTCTGGTCGCCGGCACCGCTGCCGGTTGCCGAATCGTGCCCCTCGTCCGTGATCACGCGATCCGATGCGCCCAGGGCATCGAGAGCGCCGCCGGTTTGACTCGGTCTCTTGGTGGATTGCGCTGCTTTCGCCGTTTGACTCGAATTGTCCTTGTGCTCAGCCATGACATGCTGCCTCGGTTGTGTAGTCGCCCATCGCCTGTGGATCAGTGCATCGCGAATGGATCAATGCATCGTGATGCCGGGAACGAAGTTCGCCCCCGACTGGCCCGGCATGAATTGGCCGCCACCTTGCATCAATTGGCCCGGCACGAACGGGCCGCTGTAGGGACTGCCCCCGCCTTGTAGCGGCTGTTGCGCCGCCAATTGCACCAGTTGCTGCGCTACCCAGAAATGATATTGCGCAAGCCGCTGCAGCAATTGCTGTTGTGTTTGCGGCAGCATCGCTGGGTTGATCTGATCCGCAAGGCCTTGGGGTTGTTGCCACCCATTCGTGGATTGGGAGGCTCCGTTTGCCAAACCGGCGAACGCATGGTTGCCTTGCAGATGTTGTTGCGAGAGAGATTGTGCCAGTTGGGGCGCCAGAAGATGCAACATCGCTTGCTGCTGTAAAGCCGCATACTGTTGTGCCTGCAGCTGAGCAGGATGTTGCCAGCCCGATGTTTGCGGCAGACCTTGCGCGAGGCTCGGCGTCAGCTGCGGATAGCCGAAGCTCTGTGGGTAGCCCAAACCCTGCGGACTGCCAAAGCCCTGCGAGCTGCCAAAGCCCTGCGAGCTGCCAAAGCCCTGCGAGCTGCCAAAGCCCTGCGAGCTGCCAAAGCCTTGTGGAAAACCAATATTCCCCTGTGGATGGATACTATTTTGCGGATAAAACATGCGGCCTCCGTCTTCATGGTTGAACGATGGCGGCAGCATAGGACCTGTCGATGGACGAAGGTATGGCACGATGGTGCGTTCTGTGGACGTGATGCTTTTGGCTCATTGCATCCCGGAAAAATCCTCGCGGGAGTTTCGGCGCGTCAGCCTGCCATCGCCACCCGATTGATGGCAGCCTTCACGCGGGCGCGCGTGAAGGGTATGTCACGAATCCGCGTACCGATGGCGTTTGCCACCGCGTTACCGAGCGCTCCCGCCGCCGGCCCTTGAGCCGCCTCGCCGGCGCCCAGGAAGGGTTGGCCCGGGCCGGGGATTAAGTGCACTTGAAGGGAGTCGGGGACGTGTGCAAATCGGAGTATGGGATATGAAGCCCAATCAGCCGAGGTCACGCGCGTCCGGTTGAAGCGCACGGCTTCGAAGAGCGTCCAACTCATGGATTGCAGGATTCCGCCTTCCGTCTGATTGCGGATGCCATCGGGATTGACGATTTCACCGCTGTCGATGGCAGCTACCGCCTGCAGCAGGCGGATATTTCCGGTGTCGGGCTCGATAGCGATCTCGCAGGCGACCGCGCAATAGGAGGCGAGATTCTTGTAGCGGGCGAACGCAAATCCGACGCCGTGATTCGCCCGGATCGGGCGTTTTCCCCATGCGAATTGCTCCGCCGCCAATGTCACGACGGCGCGCGCTCGCGGATCATCCAGCTGCCGCAGGCGAAATTCCACCGGATCGATGTGATTTACCGCGGCAATCTCATCCATAAAGCTCTCGATGGAGAACACATTCATATATGCGCCCAAGGATCGAAGTGCCGACACTCGAAGCGGCATGTCCTGAAGAAAGTGCCACACGACCTTTTTATTGCCGAACGAGTACAACGGGACGGCGTTGCGGTCGCCGCTTCCTTCCGGTGAAATGTGCACTGTCGGGAGCGCGGGCGTGAAGGGCATGCTCAACAGGCGCGCCGGGAGCAATGCCGCCGCGCCGCCCGGCCGGGTGCTGTGGGTGTTGCTCCACAATTCATAATTCCAATCCTGGACCCGGCCGTCCGCGTTGATGACGGCTTTCACCCGAGTCACCATCGCGGGTCCGTACGGTTCATCGAGGTGCTCCTGCCCGCGCATCCATTGCACCCGAACCGGCGTCCCCGGCAGTGCGCGTGCCAGCAGCGCCGCATCGGCCGCGGCATCATCGGCGCCGTTGTGGCCATAACAGCCTGACCCTTCGACATGGATACAACGTATGGCGTCCTCGGGCATATGCAGCATTTCAGCGATTGCGCTCCGATCCGGAAAGACGCCTTGCGTATGGCTCCAAACCGTCAACGTTCCATGCTCGAACAAAGCCAGTGCACAAGAGGGGCCGATGGACCCATGGCATTGGTAGGCTCGCGTGAATTTCGCCTCGAGCGTACGTAAGCCCGGGCCGGCGGCGGCCGAGCGCTCATTGATCACCACGGCATCCTGCGCTTCAAGCCCAACCAGGTATGCGTCCAAGTCGCTTTCTGGAGGGAGTTGCGCTTGTTCCTGCCAATGCGCGGCCTTGGACAGCGCGCGCATGGCCTGTACCGCCTGGAATTCTTCGCGGGCGATGACGGCAAGGTAATTGCCATCGCGTATCACCGAGATCACGCCCGGCATGTGCGACACGCTTGCCGTGTCAGCGTCCAGAAGTTTTGCACCGCCACTCGGCGGTCGCACGACTCGTGCGTGGACCATCCCGGGCAAGCGCATGTCTTGGATGTACGCCGCGCCGCCCGTCAACTTGGCCGGGATGTCGATGCGAGGCAGCGACTGACCCATTTGAGTGAATTGGCCGGGCGGCGTCAGCTCAGAGGTGGGCCGCGCTTCGATGTGCAGGATATGGCCCTCGAGCAGCTGGCCGTATTTCAAGGAACGTCCATCGTCGGCGGTGATGATGCCGCGGGACGCCCGCAATCGATCCGCGGGCAATGCAAATCGTGCGGCGGCCTGGCCGACCAGAATCTCTCGCACTTGCGCCGCAGCATTGCGTATCGCTGTGCCGCTGTCCTGCAGAGAGTGACTGCCGGCGGTGTATTGCTCGTTCGCGGTCAGCTTGGTGTCCGCCGTTATCAATTGGATCTGCGGGGGATCGACCTTGAGCTCTTCTGCGGCCACTTGCAGGATGGCGGTTTTGATGCCTTGGCCAAGTTCGGCTTTGCCGGTGAACACCGAGATCTTGCCGTCCGCGTCGACGCGGATCCAGGCATCAAGATAGGGTGCCTTGGCCAGGCTTCCCGGCAACGCCTCGGCATCGACGGCCGTTGGCCGCAGCAGCATCGGGAAACTCAGTACCAACGCGCCTCCCGCGAGGCAAAAATCTCGCCGTGAAATCGACAGGGAGTTGCCAGGGCGCGTGATCAATGCCGCTCCCGGCGCGCTTCGAGCAATGCTTGCGAGGCCCGCCTTACCGCCGCGAGTATTCTCATATGCGTCCCGCAACGGCACAGATTCGGTTCGAGCGCGGCACGGATCGCTGCGTCGCTGGGATCGGGATCGCTGGTCAACAAGGCATGCGCGCGCATCAACATCCCGGCGATGCAATAACCGCACTGGGCAGCTTGCATGTCGATGAAGGCTTGCTGCAGCACCCCGGGCGATTGCTCCGAACCCAGGCCTTCCAAGGTGGTGATGCGGCGCCCTTGCAATTGCATGATGGGCACGACGCAAGAAGTCACCGCCTTGCCGTCGATGACCACCGTGCAGGAGCCGCACTGACCGAGCCCACAGCCGAATTTTGCAGCGTTCAGTTGAAGATCATTGCGCAGGACATACAGCAAAGGAGTCTGCGGGTCCGCAGAGATTGCGTGATCGGCGCCGTTCACATTGAGGGTTAGAGTCATGGTTGCCGGCATGAGTATGCCGCATGGGCGCGGGGCTTGGGATCGTCTATTGGCCCGAAACGGCGCCGGAAAGAGCGCCCAATTCCGCTAAAGCACGCCAAGCCACGCAAACAGGATCAGGTATTCGACCACATCGCTGACATTATGCCCGACGATCGGCGCGACGACGCTCTTGGATTTCTCCAGCCAGTAGGCGTAAAGAACGCCGAGCGCGAAGGCGTAGAATTGCTGGCCCAGCGCCTCGATCCAATGACGCGAATCGAAGTTGTTGGCATGCAGCAGCGCGAAGATCAGCGCCACGATGATGCCGGCCCAATTCATGTTGAAACGGCCGAGATGCAACTTGCCCGGCATGGTCGCTGCCAGAAAGGTCACCAGCAGCGCGCGGAATGGAATCTCTTCCGTGGGGCCTACATAGATGCCTTCGAAGAAAATCCAACCCCAGATATTGCCGGTCGTCAGCGGAAAGCCGGGGTCCGGCTTGGTGTGCGCCATGAGCTGCGGTGCGTAATCCACCACCGTCATCAGCACGCCGAAGAAGCTCCCCAGAGGAGCGCGGGCCATAGGTAGCTTTTGCCGCGTGGCCAGTGCAGCCCGTAATCGGCAGGCACCAGCCTGAACTTCAGGACCGCAATGACAACCAGCGCCAGCAGCAACTGGAAACCATGCTGCATATAGAGCCATGGCAGCGTCGGTCCGTAGGGAGACGGCGTGTGGAAGATTTTGCTGGAATAGAACGCGCAAAAGCCCGCGAGATAGGGCACCGCATAACCCAAGGCGACGGTGGCGAGAACCGGGATGAGCTTCAGCTTGAAGCGGGGCTCGGTTTGGGGTCCTGTGACTGGCATCCTTGAAGATTGAAAGCTTTAGTCAGGCCTGTCTTGAAGCGATTTGACCTGGGCGCACGACGCTGAGTGTACCGGCGGCGGTCTGCGAGCTGATCCGTCGCACCTCGTTGCGGTTGCGCTCGTAGTCTTGACGGCATACCAACTGGTTGGTACGGTTCGGGCATGACTCCGCAAACAATTCCGGCGCCGTCGCGGGGCGATGCGCGCAGCAAGCTCCTCGATGCGGCCTTGTTGAACTTCCGCCGCAAAGGCTACGCCGCGACCTCCGTCGAGGAGCTTTGCGCCGGCGCCGGCGTGACGAAGGGCGCGTTCTTTCACCATTTTCCAAGCAAGGAGTCCCTGGCGGTCGCTGCCCTCAATCACTGGACCGAGACTACCAGCGCGTTTTTCGCATCCGCTCCCTATCAACTGTTCGACGATCCGCTCGATCGCGTCTTCGGCTACCTCGATTTTCGCCGGGCAATCTTGCACGGCGAGCTTGCCGAGTTCACCTGTCTCGCCGGCACCCTGGTGCAGGAGGCATACGCGACCAACCCGGACATTCGCGGCGCCTGCGACGCCAGCTTCGGCACCCAAGCGGCCACGCTGGAATCCGATATCGCCGCTGCCATGAAGCGTTACCGCATCCGCGCGTCATGGACCGCCGCAGGACTTGCGCAGCACACGCAAGCCGTGCTGCAAGGGGCGTTTATCCTGGCGAAAGCCCGCGGCAATGCCACGGTGGTCGAAGCCAGCATCGATCACCTCATTCGCTATGTTGAACTCCTGTTCTGCCGTCCGAAGAAGACTGCCGGCCGCAATACTTGAGCCAACTCCGTGCGTGCGCCGCATCCTGACATCCCGCTTCATTGCCGCTACCGTCGGTCATCCGCCGGAGTGCTCGAGTAAACCCTGGAGAAATATCTCATGAGAAAATCAAGTGTGTCGCGCCGGACGGTACTCAAGGCAGGTCCCTGCTCATTGGCTGCGGCGGCAATGATTCCGCTGCAGGCGGCGGCGCGGGCATCAGGGCTGTCTGCAAACGGGGAAAAAACCATCCACCAATGGTATGCGGCTTGGGAGAAAAAGGATTGGGGTCCTCTCGACATGCTGTTGGCGGACAACTTCACCTTTACGAGCGCGGCAGGCGATGATCACATCAGTAAGAGCGCTTTCAAGAAACAATGCTGGGAGACGCAGATCGATTTCATCGATCGGTTTGACTTGCAGCGCATCTTTGGAAGCGGTAATGAGGCCTTCGTGCTGTACGTTTGCCGGACCAAGAACGGAAAAAATTTTCGCAACGTCGAATTCTTGCGGCTTCGAGATGGCCGGCTCGAGTCCATCGAGTGCTATTTCGGTGCGCAGTCCAGCTTTCCATCCGCCGTCAGCACGGCGAAGGGCTAATGCGGCCCGGTGGGCGTAAAATGAGCGATCGTAGCAGGATGACGCAAGGAGAAAGCAGGGCATGAGAATCGCGACCGAGAATTGTCAACGCCAAAGCATGAAAAAGCTGCTCGCTGCGCTTGCGCTCATGGTGCCGGCCGGCGGATTGGCGCTGGCGAATGATGCGCCCGAACCGACCACGAACACGCCGGCGCAGGCACAGGCCAGGCAGTTCGGTATCTTTTTCGGAGGCACGGCTTCACAGTACGATTTGTGCGTGAAAAAAGGTTTTCTGCCCAAAGGCAACCAAAGTGCCGAGGAAATTGCGAAGGCATTCTTGGATAAAACATGGACGAACAACCAGGGCACGGACCAATCGGTGTATGTGCAGGACGGCTGGAACAAGATGAAGAAGGAAATTTCAGAGAACGAATCGTTCTACACGCGGGAAAGATGTGCTCCGGTAGGCAAGCAATGGGCGAAATTGCTCGAGGTAATCCGCAAGACATAGGTGAACAGGCATTTAGTGCGCGGAAGTCGCCGCTGTGTGCAACGGATCCGCGGATTTTGGTACGGGCTTCCCGGCGTCCAGATGGTTCCAATTGAGTATGGCGTTGAAGCCGAGGAAATAGGTTCCCTGCGTCTGCCAGCGCCAGAAGGGCCGCAGCGCGAACATCACCACATGACCTTTGCCGACGTTGGCATCGAGTACCAGCGGCCGCTCGGAGAGCGCCTGGCCGCCCGCCAGGGTGCCGGAAAGAAGCATGTCGTTCGGATCTTTCGGGAATTGCATAATGACACGCGGCGGAACATCGGGTTGTACTCCGCCGTATAAGTGCCGCATCTGGCGCATGTAGGCGGCTTCGTCGAAGGGGGGTGGAGCAGGTTCCGCGGGTTGGTCGTACGGGGAAAGGTGGATGGGCTCGGCATTGGGCGTGACATTCTGTCCGAGAACTGCGCCTGATCCGCCGCCGCCTGAGCGTCCCTCGGCAACCGCAAAGACCGGGGCTTGATTGAAATACACCGGGATGTCCTTTTGATCGTAACCATAGGCAATCGGGCTCTTCAGGTCCGTCAACTGGCCGCGCAGGATCGACCCGCGGGCGAACAGTTGTGAGGGATGCTCGACGCTGACACCACCGACCAGAGCGTAATCGGCGGCAAAAGCGGATGTTGACCCTTCGGTGATCAGCGTGCCGCCGGCCGCGACGAACTTGGCAAGTTCGGCAAGGCCTTCGGCTTCCATGCCGCCGCGAATATCGTCGCTTTCATCGAGCGCGCCGAGATTGGGCGTCAGCACGGATTTTTTGTAGGGGATGGGATCCGGTCCGACTCGCGGTATGCCGCGCAGAATCGATTGCGAGGTTCCGGCAACGTCGGGATATATGATCACGTCGTACTTGGCGCGCAGGTTGCCTTCGCGAAGCTTCTGATCGGCGAAATATTTGTATGGGATTCCGTAGTGATCAAGCGCCGCACGCACCCAGCCTTCGTCTTGCGTGTTCTGCCAGGAATGCACGTAGCCGATGCGCGGAACCTCCATCTCATGGGTTTTAACGGCCGGAGCGGAAGCCACCGCCCAGGCGGAGAGGCCAAATTCCTGGATCGACGCGCGCAGCGCATTCAACTTGGCGTTGGGAATGATGAATGCGCCGGCGCGAAACTTGTGACCCTGGAGCTCGAAGTCCTCTTCGGCCGCCAGCATTTTCGTGCGGGCGTTTTTGAAGCGGAACGACACCAGTGCGTTGTCGGTGGTATGGTCGACGATCAAGACCTCGCCGTTGCCGTCGATTCGCCCCGGGGCGCGGACATCCGCGCTGATGGGGGTCATCGGCTGATCCAGAATGGCGCGATCCTTCACCGGCGTCAGCGTGATGTTGCGCAGATACTGCATCGTCCAGCCGGTGTCGTCGTAGGGGCGTGGATTGGCGACCGGATAATTCTGCACGCTGAAATACATGTCGGCCAGAGTGCGATACGGCTGGTCGGCGCGGATGATGTAGTCGCCGGCGGCAACTTCGGCGCTGCCGGCTTTGAACGCGGAACCGGCCAGCTGCACTTCAAGGCCTTGGGCGCGCAGCTCATTGATCATATCGGCCGCGTCGGCGCGGCGGCGCTGACCGGCAGGGATGACCCAGGCGTAAGGCGCGACGCTCCGGCCCTTGTCGATCGCGCGCTTATTCTTCATCCAGTAATCTTCCAGATAAAGCTCGCGGTCTTCGGCGACTTTGTGAAGCGCAAGCAGCAGTGCCGATTCTTGAATATTGGTGTTATTGCGCGGTCCCCATTTGATGCTGGCAAGCGGTGGATTCGCCCGATACCATTCCCTGCTGATGGTCGTGGGGGGAAGGCGCAAGTCGGGAACCAGATCGGGACCATAGCCTTGTACCTCGTAAAAGCGCCCGAAGCTGTTGTGCGTGATCGCGATCCAGAAAAGATAGTTGGGAACCCAGCCGTCGTAGAACCCGTAGGTGAATACGCCGGGAACGCCGCGCTTCGCCATCTCCATCACTTCGGTTTCAGCGAGCAGCCACCATTCGTTGACCGCGATGGGATCCAGGGAGTTGTTGTAAGGACCCGTGCCGGTGGAAACGTACAAGTAGGACTGCGCTTCGTGCAGATCGTGCAGCACCGTGGGATGCCAGTCGAGCACTTCCCGGGTGATGTTCTGCGTCAGCTTCAGTAGCTGGCCCATGCCGTCGCGATTGTTATCGTGGGCGACGTACTTCCCCCAATACATCAGGGGCGGGCGCTGCCTGCCGGTCTTCTTGCCGTAATAGTACGAATCGACCTGCTTCTCGCGGCCATCGGTTTCCACCACCGGCGTAATCAGCACAATCACGTTATTGCGGATCGACTGGATGAACGGCGTCTCCTCGATCATGAGGCGATAAGCCAGCTCCAACAGCATTTCGGGGCCGCCGGTCTCGGGCGAATGGATGCCGCTGGTGATCCAGTAAATGGGCTTCGCGGTGTGAATCAGTGCTTGCGCCTGTGCCTCGGTGATTTTCCTGGGGTCGCCGAGCTGGGCAAGCATGCTCTTGTAGCGATCGAGATCCTTGATGGTATTTTCGTCGGCGACGGCAAGCAGGACCTGGTCGCGGCCCTCTTCGGATTTCCCAATCTTCCAAAACTTGGCGCGTGGCGAGGCTTGCGCAAGTGTTTCGTAGTAGCGATTGATATCCTTCGAATAGGTCAGCTCGCCGGGAGTGCCGGGGATCCTTCCGAAGAATTTCAGCGGCGACGGGACGGTATCGGACGCCGGCATGTGATCCACCAATTCGGTGGTGATGCGCGAGTCCTGCAAATATTTCTGGATGAGCTTGGTATATTCGTCGTCGAGCTTCTGCGGTACCGGGACTGCGCGCGCGGGCGAGGGCGCTTGCGCGGCGGCATTCTGCAGCGCGGCCAGCGAAAAGACGGCAGGAAAAAACGCGAGCGCAAACAGGAATCGCTTCATAAATCCCCTCGTTGGAAAAGCTTCAATCACTTCGCGTGCGGGTCGTTGCGCAAGGTACCAGCGGTCTCGCTGCGCAGCCGCCGCGACATGAACCAGACATTGTATAGATGGATGGCGATGAAACCATCAACAAATGTGCCGGAGCGGGTTGGGCTTACCGCAAGATCGAACTAAAGGGAGCCCACCGCGCGTTGCAAGCGGTATTCCGCGAGAAGAACATCAAAGGCGGCATCATCTCGATTGGTGAGCGCGATGATGCGCAACGTCTCCGCATCGAGCACTTGATTGTTGGTGCCCAGGCCGCTGCCGTACAATTCCCTCGCAATCCGCACATTCTCTTCCGATTGCGCGACGGCGGCGGACGCCGCGTGGATGCGGGCAGCGGCGTCTTCATGATTATAGAAAGCGGTTTCGACATCGAGCCGCACGGTTGATCTCAGCTCGGCCAGGCGCGCCTCCGCGGCGTGAGCACGGCTCTTCAATGCGTGCGTTCGCGCTTGCAGTTGACCGCTGTCAAACAAACGCCATTGGAAACCAATGCCGACTGAGGCAAAATTCTGGCGGTCCAAGATTTCGTTATCGACGTGGTTATATCCGGCCTGAAGGACGATTTGGGGCAAGCCTTGCGCTCGCTCCGAGCGTGCTGCTTGTTCGAGTCCTTCCTGTTGTGCTTGGATCGCGGCCAGTTCCGGCCGATGCTCCAATGCCTGGGCGGTCAGCGAGCCCAGCGAATCGGTGGAAGCTGATGAATCATTCGTCTTGGGCTCGTCCAGCTCCGGCGTGCGATCGAGCGGCTGGCCCACCCAGCGGTTGTAAGCGGCATCGGCCAAACGCAGCGAATTGGCGGCCCGGAGGCGTTGTTGGGTTGCGTTGGCAAGAGATACCTGTGCGGCCAGGACGTCCGATTGCGCAACCGCCTGCTTTTCGTACATCACCCGCACATCATCGGCGTGCGCTTTTAGGCTGGTGACGTTGGAGTCTGCGACTTCAAGTGCATGGCGGGCGCGAAAAACCGCGATATAGGATTCGGCCACCGCGAGTTTCAAATCCGCGCTGCTGCGCACCTCCAGAGCGCTGGCGCCGCGCGCGCCGGCCGCCGCTGCGCCGATGGCGCCGCTCAACTTGCCGGACGTCCAAATCGGCACGGATACATTCGCACCGGCCATCGCATAGCCGTCATGACGCCAAATGGGCGCTTGCAATTGCCCCGCGGGCGTCGCGATGTTGAGATTCGGTGCATTGTCGAACTGGGTATAAGAGCCCGTAAGGTCGAGCGCCGGCCAGCGCTGACGGATCGCCGCGGTCTTGTCGGCGTCGGCGGCCTCCCGATCACTGCGCGCTGCGGCCACTGCGCCGTCGGATTTCAGAGCCATGGCCCACGCGTCCTTGAGCGACTCTGCGCTCGCGGTGTAGGGTATGCCGAGCCAGGCCAACAGCAACGCGGCCGCACGCAGCAAATCGACATATCCCTTGGCGTGTATGCGGCGACTCATCACGCGCGCTTCTTCAATGAAACGATTCCAATCGCCTTCAAGACGTAGGTCTCATAGACCGGCGTCAAAGAGCCGGTGCGCACCTTGCGCATGAAGTATTTCTCAAAGGCAATTTTCGCCAAATGAACCCATCTACCCTTCTCTGGACCAGGTCACGTTCCGCGGCGGAATCTGCGGGAGCGCGACGAAGGCGGCTCCGGTGTCGCCGAAATCCGCCAGACAGATCGCATTCCACGTTGCCTCATGATCGGCCGGCAGTCCCGCGATCTGTGCGGCGATGTTGGCGGCCGTCGCCGAGACCATGGATTCAATCATGTAGCCCGTCTTGGGAGCGCCTGTCGGCACCGGTGTGACCTCGACCGGCGGAATCGCGACGCAGACACCGACAGAGTAGATGTTCTTGTAGGTTGGATTGCGTTGATGCTTGTCGATGAGCACGAAGCCGCGCGGATTGCAGAGTGCCGGTACCGCAGCAACGGCTTCGACGCCTTTGAACGCCGGGATCACGGCGCTGTAGGCGAACGGCAGTTTGTGCTCCTTCTTGAGGACGCCATCCTCGGCGAGCTCTTGGACCGTCATTTCGTTGGCCGAGACCGAGGTTATCTTGGCATTGGTGATCCACTTGATGTGCCTTTCGCGAAGCTCTGATTCCATCAGCCCCTTGCTGTCACCGACGCCACCCAGTCCCATGTGGCCGATGTAAGGCTCGCTGGTCACATAAGTCATCGGGACGCGGTCGCGGAGTTTGCGCTTGCGTAAGTCCGCATCGATGACCATGGCCGTCTCGTAGGCGGGGCCAAAGCAGCTTGCGCCGGGAGCGGCGCCGATGATGATGGGGCCGGGACTCTTCAGGAACTCCTGGTATTTGCTCCATGCTTGTACAGAATGATCCTGGCTGCACACCGACTGCGTGAACGCATGAGGGCCGAGGCCGGGCACCTCCTCGAACGCGAGTCGCGGACCCGTCGCGATCACCAGATAGTCGTACGCCAGCTCTTTGCCGTCGTCGAGCACGAGCTTCGAGTTCTCGGCATCGATCTTGGTGACCGTGTTGACGTGCCATGCGACGCCCTTTTGATCGAGCGGCGATTGCATCTGCACCTGGGTTTCGCTTCGGGGTCCGCCAGCCCACGGCGATCCAAGGATTCGAGGGCGTGAATTCGAAGTAAGGCCGTGCTCCGACCAGGGTGACCCGGTGTTCCTTGCCCAAGTGCTTGCGCAGCGTGAAGGCGGCAGGTACCCCGCCCAATCCGGCGCCGATGACGATGACGTGTGCCATGGAATCCCCCAGTTAGTGGGCGCCCTTGCGGGAGCGCCGTATGATAGCCAAAGTAGAGCAGCGGTATGAGCAGCAACGTGAGGGCCGTCGACACCAGAATCCCGAAGATCAGCGAGATGGCGAGACCGTTGAAAATAGGATCGTCGAGAATGAAGAACGCGCCGATCATGGCCGCGAGCCCAGTGAGGATGATGGGCGGGCCCGGATGCTGGCGGCGCGAATCACAGCCTCGGCGAGCGGTTGCCCGGCGGCAATCTCCTGGTTGATGAAATCAACCAGCAGGATCGAATTGCGTACGATAATGCCCGCGAGGGCGATCATTCCGATCATGGAGGTTGCTGTGAAATTGGCGCCGAGCAAAGCATGACCCGGCATGACGCCGATGATCGTGAGCGGGATCGGCGCCATGATGATCAGCGGCACCGCGTAGGATCGAAATTGGGCGACGACCAACAGATAGATGAACACGAGGCCCACGGCGTAGGCGAGACCCATATCGCGAAAGGTTTCATAAGTGATCGTCCATTCCCCGTCCCACTTGATGCTGAAATCGCCTAAGGCGTCAGGAGGGCTGATGAAGCGCTGCGTGAGCGCCTGGCCTGCCGGCGGCGCCTTGTTGATTTGGGAGACCAGGCTGAACATGCCGTACAAAGGACTGTCGAGGCGGCCGGCCATATCACCGGTGACGAAGACGACGGGTAAAAGGTCCTTGTGATAGATGGTTGGATCCCAGGGGGCCTGCGAGACGCTGACGGCTTCTGAAAGAGGCACCAGCGCACCGCTCGTGGATCGCAAGGGGAGGGTGAGCGCTTGATCGAGGCCGCGCTTGTCCGGCGATGCCAATTCGAGCCGCACGGCGATCGGATCGCGTTCGCGCCCCGCGTGGATGAATGTGGCGTCCTCGCCCGCCAGTGCGGTGGCGAGTGCATTCGCGACCTCTGCCTGGGAGACGCCGAGCAGTGCCGCTTTGGCACGGTCCAACGCGACGATGAAGCGCGGGGCGGGCGTGCTCAGGGTGTCATCGGTGTCGACGATATCCTGGGTCGCATCGAACTTAATTCGCACTGCACGACCGATCTTCTCCTGGCCGGCGTAGGTCGGGCCGTAAATCTCAGCGACGAGCGGCGCCTGGACGGGGGGCCCGGGCGGCACCTCAACGACTTGCACGGAGGCGGCGCCGAGACGCTTCCCCTCCGCGGCGAGCGCCGGCCGAATCGCGCGCGCGATCTCATGACTCTTGCGGCTGCGGTCGGCTTTGTCGACGAGATTCACTTGAAGGTCGCCCTGGTTGGCCTCGCCCCGAAGGTAGTACTGGCGCACCAGCCCGTTGAAATTGATCGGCGCCGCCGTGCCCGCATAGGCTTGAAAATCGGTGACCTCGGGAACCTCTCGCACAAGGTTGGCCAATCCAGCAAGCACCCGGGCCGTGGATTCGACCGCCGTGCCCTCCGGCATGTTCACGACCACCTGGAACTCCGACTTGTTGTCGAAGGGCAGCATCTTCAATACAACGAGTTGAAAGACCGCGAGCAGTACCGCAACGACGATGGCTGCGGCGGTGCCGAGATAGAGTCGATGGCGCCATTTACGGGCATCGGCGTCCAACAAAAACGGGGTCATGAGGCGCACGAAGAAGCGATGCAGCCTGCCCTCGGTGTGCGCCTCAGCCGCCGCATCGTGCTTCTCGGCCGCAAACAGCTTGCGGCACATCCACGGCGTAAATATGAGCGCCATGGCGAGCGAGATCAGCATTCCCATGCTCGCGTTGATCGGAATCGGACCCATGTAGGGTCCCATGAGCCCCGAGACGAACGCCATCGGCAGCAATGCCGCTATCACGGTGAAGGTTGCCAAAATGGTCGGGCCGCCCACCTCATCGACAGCCATGGGAATGATTTCAGCGAGGGATCCTTGGCCGATCGACAGATGCCGGTGCACATTCTCGACGATCACGATGGCATCATCGACCAGAATGCCGATCGAGAAGATCAGTGCGAACAAAGACACCCGATTGATCGTAAATCCCCACGCCCACGATGCGAACAGGGTCGCTGCCAGCGTGACGATGACCGCCGTGCCGACGACTACCGCTTCGCGCTTGCCCACCGCGAGCAAAACGAGAAGCACGACGGAGGTGGTGGCGAACAGGAGCTTTTCGATCAGCTTGGTCGCTTTGTCGTTGGCGGTGACCCCGTAGTTGCGAGTAACCGTGACCTCGACCCCGGCCGGAACGGTGATCCCCTTCAGTTGATCGACCCGACGGATGACGGCGGTGGCGACGTCGATCGCATTGGTACCGGGCTTCTTGGCGATGGCGATCGTCACGGCCGCCGCCTGAGAGACGGGCGCGATGCCGCGCTTGGTATCGGCAGGACCGGTGCCGAACCATGCGTAATGAGCGGGCGGACCCGCTTCATCGGTGACCGTCGCGACGTCGTCCAAATAAATGGGCTTGCCGTCGCGAGCCGACACGATCAAACCGCCCACATCGTCACGACTGGCGAGGAACTGTCCCGCCTGCACCGGGGAAAGCAGCTTTCCGTTCAAGACTCCGTCCGATTGCCGGACGAGGTTGGCCGCCTGCAGGGCGGTCGCGAGATCAGCGGCCGTAAGGCCGGCCGAGGTGAGGCGAGCAGGATCCAGCTCTACGCGGATGAGGGGTTCATTGTCTCCGACCAAGTAGACATTGCGGGTGCCGGGCACGCGTTTGATCTCACTTTCCGTGGCACGCGCTACTTGTCCGAGCTCATGCGCGCCGAGCGCCGGATTGCGACTCCACAGGGTCAAGGTGACGATGGGCACGTCATCGATGCCCTTGGGCTTGATGAGCGGCTGTCCAATCCCGACGCCGGCCGGACGCCAGTCCTGGTTGGAATAAACGGCGTTGTAGAGGCGCACGATCGCGTCGTTACGGTGAATTCCGACTTCATATTGGACGGTGAGGACCGACAAGCCGGGACGTGACACGGAATAAATGTGTTTGACGCCGGAAATCTCCCCCAACACCTTTTCCATCGGCGTCGACACGAGATTCTCGACCTGTTCCGAGCTTGCGCCAGGGAAGGGAATAAGAACATTCGCGAACGTCACGTCGATCTGCGGCTCTTCCTCGCGCGGCGTCACCAGCACCGCGAAGACGCCCATCAAAAGTGCGGTCAATGCCAGCAGCGGCGTGAGCCGATTCTCGAGGAAGAATCGCGCGAGTCGACCGCTGAGCCCCAGCGCTTGATTCATTTGGCGGCCTGTGCCGCCGCGAGACGCGAACTCGCTGCGATCGGATCGAGGGCGATCCGCTCGCCGGCAGACAAACCGGAAAGGATCTCGATCTTGTCTGCAAATCGGTGACCAGGGCGCACGTAGCGCAGCGACGCGGCGCCGCTGGAGTCGAGGACGTAAACACCCGTGACCTCGCCGCGCTCGATCACGGCCGTCGCGGGAACCAAAAGACGATCGGCTTGACCGATCACGAGGCCCACTTTGACATACATGCCGGGCGCGAGATCCACGGCGCCGGGGGGCAGATCCAAGCGCGCGCGAAAGGTGCTCGAGGGGGTCGCGGCCTCGGGGAATATCGTGATTTTGGCCGCCTCGACTCGCTGATCTCCCACGTAGATCGCGGCTTGCTTGAGCTTACGGACCTGCATGACGATGCTTTGCGGAATCGATGTATTGACGCGTAGGTCGCGCAGCGACAAACCGGTCATCAGGGGTGTGCCGGGGCCCACGCTTTCACCCACCTCCACGAGCCGCTTCGTGACGACGCCGCCATAGGGCGCACGAATCTCGGTATATCCCACCCCCTCGCGAGCCGCTGCCAATCCGGCCTCAGCAGCCGCGAGTCGACCGGCAGCCGAATCGCGGTTTGCCGTGGCTTGATCGAGCTGCGCCTTGGCCACCACGCGGCGCTGAAACAAATCGGCGATGCGTTGGTAGTTGGTAGCAGCTTCCTCGTTGCGAGCACGCGCCTCGGCGACCGCTGCTTGCGCAGCCTGAAGTCCCGCCCTCTGCTCGGTCCCTTTGAGTCGCACGATGACGGCACCCGCGGGGACCACGTCATTGACGTCGTAGAGAATTTCCACCACACGACCGCTCGTTTGCGCCGATACTGTGGCTTGGTTGACCGCCTCGATCGTCCCGTCCACGGTCCTTTCAAGGGGAGTACGGGTCGGCTCAACGATCTGGCTCAGGAGGGGTGCGGTCGCCGGTGCCGCCGCAGGGGTCACGCTCTTGCCGCAACTCGCTGCGCCCAAACACACTACCAAGAGGCCGATGAGGCGGATGATGCGATTCATGAGTCGCGCCGGCACGCAGCAAATTTCAGGAGAACGCATGGCCCGGCTGGATGCCAAGCCTCTTCAATACGATCGCCAATGGGCAGAACCCGGTGAACGAGGATTGCAGCAGGTTGGCGCCGACGAAGGCCGCGAGCCAGAGCCAATTCAGGCTCACGAAATGGGCGAGCAGCAGGCTCGCCAGCACCATGCTGCCAGCGAATGCAATGACCAAACGCTCGATACTCATGACGTCACTCCTATGTATGAAAGACAACAGAGAAAAGTTGGCGCACAATATCAGATAATGCTAAATTAGCAAATGCGGATATTTACCGTTGACGAGAGGGATTCCCCTTATGACAGATGGAGCAGTTGCTTCAAACAAAGCGGGCCGGCTGCTGCCGGCAATGGAGGAAATGCGCGACCATGCGACCGACGCGGCGGCCTTCTTGAAAGCGCTCGCCAACGATCAGCGGCTCCTGATCCTGTGCGCGCTGCTGGGGGGGCCGTTGTCGGTGGGCGACATCAACGATCGCGTGCCGCTCAGCCAATCGGCGCTTTCGCAGCATCTGGGCGTACTACGCGATGCCGGGCTGGTTTACACGACGCGACAGTCGCAAACGATTTATTACACACTCGCTCGCGGCCCAGCCATGCGGATCATGGAGGTGCTGTATGCAGCATTTTGCGCGCCGACCGCAGCGCGCGCCAAGAAGGTTCGCTGTCAACCGACCAAGCGGGGCGGCAAATAGCATTGAAACTTGCGTCGTTCTGCGCGCCGTCTTATTGTCGGAGTTATTGCAGCTTCGCTTGCGACCGAGATGAAACGGAGAATTTGGATGCGCCTCGAGCTTCGCGCGATTCAGAGCGCGCTGCTGATCGCTGCCAGCATCGGCATGCCGTGCGTGGCGGCGGATCCGACTGCGCACGCGACGCTGACCATCCATGCCGATCGACCCGGTGTGCGCATCGATCGTCATATCTACGGCCAGTTCGCCGAGCACCTGGGGCAAGGAATTTACGGGGGCGTCTGGGTGGGGGAGCACTCGGCGATTCCCAATGAGCGTGGTTTTCGAAAGGATGTGATCGGCGCGCTCCGTGAACTCAAAGTGCCCGTGGTTCGTTGGCCGGGCGGTTGTTTCGCGGATGAATATCATTGGCGCGACGGTATTGGGCCGCGGGACAAAAGGCCTGTGACGGTCAACACCAATTGGGGCGGGGTGCCCGAAACCAACCAGTTCGGCACGCATGAGTTCATGGATTTTGTGGAACTCATCGGCGCAGAGGCCTACATCAGCGGCAATCTGGGCACCGGTTCAGCGCGCGAGATGGCCGAATGGCTGCAGTACCTGACCTCGGACCAGAAGACATCGATTACTGCCGAACGGGCGCGCAACGGCCATCCCAAGCCCTGGAAGGTGGCGTATTTCGGCATCGGCAATGAGGCCTGGGGCTGCGGCGGCAACATGTCGGTCGACTACTACGTCGATCTGCTGCGCCAATATGGCAGCTTTCTCAAGACGCCGCGCGGCGCGCGGCCGCAAATCGTCGCAAGCGGCGGCCACGACAGCGATACCAGCTGGAGCGATACGATCGCAGCCAAAGCGGCCGAAGGCATCAGCGACGTGTCATTCCACTACTACACCATACCGGGCGAGAACTGGCAGCACAAAGGCGCCGCGATCGGATTCGGCGAGGATGAGTGGATCTCCACGCTGGCGCACACCTGGGTCATGGACGATTTCATCAGCCACAATGCGGCAGCGCTCGAGCGGCACGATCCGAACAACAAAATTGGCCTGGCGGTGGACGAATGGGGCACCTGGTATGACCCCGAGCCCGGGCGCGACCCCGGCTTTCTCTACCAGCAAAACACGCTGCGCGATGCGCTGGTCGCCGCCGTCAACCTCAATATCTTTCACCAGCACGCGGAGCGTGTACGTTTGGCGAACATCGCGCAGATGGTGAATGTGCTGCAGGCCATGATCCTGACCGACGGTCCGCGAATGGTACTCACCCCTACTTACCACGTGTTTTCACTCTATCGGGCTTTCCAAGATGCCACGCGCTTGGCCACCGATCTGCAGGCGCCCACCTACCGTCTGGGCGCACTGAGCGTACCCTCGCTCAGCGTGTCGGCGGCGCGTGCGGCAAATGGGGCCATCATCGTTGCGCTGGTCAACCTGGATCCGCACCACGCGCTGCAAGTCGACGGCAACTTGGTGGGGTTCACCGCGGGCACGCTCAGCGCCCGCATCTTGAGTGCCGAGGCGATGGATGCGCGCAACACCTTTGATGCACCTCACACCGTCGAACCCAAAGTGTTCGGACAAGCGCAGCTCAGCGGCTCCAGGTTGTCGGCGGCAGTACCGGCAAAGTCGGTCGTGGTGCTGACTTTGCAGTAGCGCCTTCGAGCCTCCACAGTGAGGCAATCCAATCATCGTCGTCTCGAGGCAGGCTCCGACAGGCTGCATCCGCCTATTGAAGTTCTGCAACGGCAAAGTTATGGTAGCGCTACCTTTCCGGGGGTTTCCGATGTTGAGGCCGATCGCACCTTTACTCCTGGCTGTGACGCTGGGCACAAACGCGTTCGGCGCCGATTTCTCGATGCAGGTGACCGAGAAGAACTATCTCGACACCCAGGGATTTAGCGTCTTTCTCTACGACAGCACATATCATCCGGTTTTCGTGGATCAGAAGAACACGGCCATGGAAATGATTCTCCACGGCCAGCGCATCGCCACCAATGGCGACGTGCGTCTGATGGCGACGCCAGAACAATGGGACCTGGTGGCAACCCTGAAAGGGCGCCACGCGGACAAGGCGAACCAGCGCCTCACGGCGAGTCTCGCTTTCCCGACTTTCAGTCTCAGCTATACGCTGGAGGTAAGCGCAGAACCCGGGGGTGTCAGGGTCAGCATCAATCTCGATAAGCCGCTACCGCCCAAGCTCGTCGGCCGGGCCGGATTCAACTTGGAATTTCTGCCCTCGATCTACATGGGCAAGGCATACATCGTGGACGGATCCAAGGCCGGCATTTTCCCGCGAACGCCGAACGATCCAATGATCACGATGCTGCCACTGCCCGATGAGCCCAAAAAGGCCTACTACCTGGAGGATTGGGATAAGGCCAAGGGCTACACCCAGCCGCTGCCCTTTGCCGAGGGCAAAACCATCACCTTGGGGGTTGACGATTCGCTTGCCCGGGTGACCGTTGTCTCGGACACGGCGGCTCTCATGCTGTTCGATGGACGCAACCGCGCGCAGAACGGTTGGTTCGTATTGCGTTCGCTGATCCCTCCAGAAAAGACCAGCGGTGCGATCGTCTGGCATATCAGACCTGACGTGATTGCCGGCTGGACCCGCCCACCTGTGATTGCGCACAGCCAGGTCGGCTACGCGCCGGGCTTCTCCAAGGTGGCGGTGCTCGAACTCGATCCGAAGTACACCGGCCCGCGGAAGGCCAAAGTGATGCGGCTAACGGAGGATGGAACTTACCAGGAGGTGTTCGAGGGCCCGATCACGCCTTCGACGCCGTGGATGCGCTACGTTTACTCGAAATTTGATTTCACTCCGGTCAATCGTCCTGGCCTTTATGTCATCGAGTACGCGGATCAGCGCACGGCACCGTTCCCGATCTCCAAGGATGTTTACGCCAACGTTTGGCAGGATAGTTTGGACCATCACCTTGCCGAACAGATGGATCATGTATCAGTGCGCGAAGCCTACCGCGTGTGGCACGGCGCCTCCCACCTGGATGACGGCCGTATGGCGCCCGTGGTGGGAGAGCAATTCGACAACTGGAACCAAGCCGTGGCGATCGATGGCAAATTCAAGGGCGGCGATCATATTCCCGGGATGAACGTGGGCGGCTGGTATGACGCCGGCGATTTCGACTTGGAGGAGCCCGCGCAACTCAGTGTGATTCAGAGTCTCGCTCTGGCGTATCGCGAATTCGATCTCAAATACGACGAACTGACCGTGGATGAAGCCGCGCGCGCGGTTGAAATGCACCGACCCGATGGCGTGCCGGACACGGTTGAACAGGTCAAGCACGGCGCACTGCTCATCTTGGCGCAGTTCCACAATATCGGTCACTCGATTCGCGGCACTCACGAACCGGACCTGCGTCAATATACGCACCTCGGCGATGGAGCTTCGAAGACCGACGGCCGTATCTACGATCCCAAGCTCAAACCCAACGAAGTCAAGGGCGACTACTCGGGGCGGCCGGACGATCGCTGGATCTTCACCACGACAAACGCGGTCCTTCAATGGAACGCGATCGCGGCCCTGGCCGCAGCGTCCGATGTGCTGAAGGGCTGGGATGACGGATTGGCGAAAGATTGTCTCGAGACCGCGATCAAGGCATGGAACAGCGAGAAGCTCCATCCCACGCCGCAACCGCTCAGACGCGGATGGGACGAAGCGGCCCCCGAGAATGGTACCGGAAGCGGCGTGCTGGCTGCATCACAGGGAGTCGTGAGCGGGCCTCAAGTAGCTCTTGGCCGCGGCAACCCCGACATTGGACAGGACTGGGCTGCGGCGCTGGAACTGACGATCGCCACGCATGGTGCAGAGCCCTACAGGTCCCGTCTGCAGGAATTGTTCCCGCAGATGATCACGCCGCAGCAGATGGGCAAACGTGGATGGATGGCCGTCCGAGCGCTGCCGTATGTGGCCGCTCACGCAAAGGACGAGATGCGGGAAGCCGTAAAAATCTACCTGGCGGATTTGAATAAGCAGTTGGACGGCACCCCGTTTGGCGTGCCTCCGAGTTTGGGCACTTGGGGCGGCTCAAGCGCTGTGGTCGACATGGCCATCCGTATGTACTTTCTCCACAAAGCGTTTCCGCGCCTTGTGGGTCCGGAATATACGCTGCGTGCCGTCAATTACATTCTCGGCACGCACCCAGTCTCCAGCACGTCTTATGTCGCCGGGGTTGGAACCATCTCAAAAACCAAGACGTACAGCAACAATCGCGCCGACAACTCCTACATACCGGGCGCCGTGATCCCGGGATACGTCATCATCAAGCCAGATTTCCCGGAGTGCATCGATGATTTTGGATTTCTTTGGTTCGAGGACGAGGCGGTCGTTGCCGGATCGGCCAGCTGGGTCGTGGCCGGCAACGCCGCGGACGCGATCATCAAGGAATTGAAGTAGGGATCGGAGGAGGTAGGCCGGCGAAATAAATGTCATTATGGGTACCGGCAAGCGCACCGCGGGGTGTCGGCCCGTGAGGTACTGAGGATGCGAAGAATCGCGATGTTGAGAGAGGACACCGGCAAGGGCGGCGGCGGCCGGCGCAACCCGCCCAAAAATGTGCTGGGCGATCGACTCGAAGTCTGCTCCTTGAGCCCGATGACGGGTTTTTTTCGCGACGGCTGCTGCGACACCAGCCGCGAGGACATCGGCAGCCATACGGTGTGCGCCGTCATGACCGCCGAATTTCTCGAATATTCGAAGTCGCGCGGCAATGATCTGTCGACGCCGGTCCCGGAGTTCGGCTTTTCGGGACTGAAGCCCGGTGATCGCTGGTGCCTGTGCGCGCCTCGATGGCAGGAAGCGCTGCAAGCGGGGCATGCGCCGCGCGCGGTGCTGCGCGCGACACATGAAGGTGCGTTGAGCTTCTGCGCGCTCGCGGATCTCAAGCGCTTGGCGGTCGACCTCGATTGAGTCATCCGCGACGCCCCACCTCACGGGCCAACCTTTTCAACCGCGCAACCATAGGCCAGGTACAAAGCTCCGCTGCTGTCCGTGCCGATGGCGCCCAAGCCACCGTCGAGTTGCAGGCCCGTGGGGGAATGCAGCGTTGCCTGCGCGGCGACGGTCGTCACCACCCCTGTCGAGCTGACCTGACGGATGGCGCCGCTGATGCCGCCGCCCCGTGAGGCGCCGCTGAGGTCGCCGTTCTGGTCGGCGACATAGAGCACGCCTCCCGCACCCATCGCCAGTCGCCGCGGATCCGCAAACAGTGCCGCGGCTCCGGTGCCATCGGCGAAACCCGGTTTCGTGGGTCCGCCGCCCGCCAATGTCGTGACGGCACCCGTGGCGCTGATCTTGCGAACGGCCTGGTTGTTGTAGTCAGCGACATAGATGTTGTCCGCTGCGTCGATCGCCAATCCGAAAGGCGCAGAAAACTTCGCGGCGGTGCCCTGTCCATCGACGAACCCAACAGCACTGCCGCCCGGCGATCCACCGCCCGCAAAGGTCGTGACGACGCCAGCCGCGGTGACCTTGCGAATGACATTGTTGCCTGCATCCGATACAAAGTAGTTACCGTTGCTGTCACGCACGATGTCTTTGGCTCCATCAAATTCCGCCGCACTGCCGGTGCCGTCGAGGAATCCAGCGGCACTCGCGGTTCCGGCGATGGTCGTGACGTCTGCTGCGGCAGTGACGCGGCGAATGATCATAAGGTCCGCCACGTAAAAGTCTCCCGTGGCATCCGCGACTATTCCCGTGGGGTCGAAGAACAGTGCATTGCCGCCGTTGCCGTCGGACGAACCACTTACATTAGCCTGACCGGCGAAGGTCGTCACGACGCCGGCGGGGGTCAGCTTTCGAACCGTATTGGTGCCTACCGCATAAATGTTTCCGGAGGCATCCACAGTCATACCCTCTAAGTCCGGGAGACTCGCCGCGGCCCCGGTGCCGTCCGCGTACTTCGTAGAACCGGTGGGACATTGCTCCTTGCCGGCGATGGCGGTAAGTCCCGCCGTGTTCCCCACAGCACAAGATACGGCGATGTTCGTGACGTCGGCGGTGCCCATGGTGGCGGGGAAGCTTCCGCCGACACTACAGATGAGTCCGGCCGGCTGCTGCAACACCGTAACGCTGTAAGAGCTGCCGGTCGCGACGGTTTGCGTGAACGTAAATGTCGTGGCGTTCGCCGCGGGACTCACAGTGTCTGTTCCGTTCGCAAGCACCAGGCCAGATGCGGTCAGTCCGCTGATCGTGCCGCCGACATGGAAGCCGTTCGCCGTGCAGGTTACATGGACCGTCGTGACGTCGGTGGATCCCATGGTTCCAGAGCCGCCGGTTATGCTGCAAGTGGCGCCGGCCGGCTGGGTGCGAACGCTCACCGCGAAGCTTGCTCCCTCGGCGACCGCTTGGGTGAAGGTAAAGCTCGTCGCGCCGGACGGGGGCGACACGGTGTCGGTGCCGTTGGCCAACACCAAACCGGCTGTGGCGAGGCCGGTGAGTGTTCCGCCCAGAGTGTGGGTCAGCGGTGTGCAGCTGACCCGAACGTTCGTCACCGCGGCAGCCGCGATGGTGCCGCTGCCGTCGGCTACCGTGCAGCTGGCGCCGGTGGGTTGCGTCGCAACGGCGACCGAGTAGGTGGTTTGCGCCGCGAGTGACTTTGCGAACACGAACGAGGTGGCGTTAGCGCTGACCGTGAGCGAGTCGGAGCCGTTGCTCAGCACCAAACCGTTTTGGGTCAGCCCGCTGATGGTTCCGCCCACCGAATAGGTCGCGGGTGTGGTCGGCGCGGCGGCCGTACTGTTGTTTCCATCCCACCAACATCCCGTTAGCGAGCCCGCAAAGGCTGCCAATAGAAACAGAGTAAAAACACGCATCTGGATCGAAGTGCGGAGCATGGAATTTGGCCTCACAGGTACGGTGGAACGCTTGGGTCTCTTGTCGTGACCGCTCCCACGTCGGTGCGGTACTTGTGAGGACGTACGGAAAGCAGAGGCAAATCCGGACAGGCCGCGCGGAAATCGGCCCGCGGCCGGATCGAATCGAAGGATTAGTGCAGGAAGAAAATATGGGCGGGTGGTGCGACGCCCATGGCCAAATGCCAGGCGGCGCGGCTCGTCGCGAGGTCGGCGCGCGCCGCACGCCCCGCGGCGCCATCAAGTTCGGCGCCGAGCAGCAGGATATCGAGCCGTGCTACGTGTTGCGCCGGCAACGCTGCGGCATAGACGCCTGCCGCCTGGTTGAATGCGGCAGCCGCTGCAGGATCGTGCGGCGCTTGCATGGCGCGAATCCACGCACGCTCGGTGGCGCAACGCAGCGCGCGCGGCGTCGATGCGCCGGGGCTCTTGTCGAAAAGTTCACATGCCTGCTCCTGCCATGGAAGCGCGGCCGCATAATCGCCGCCGACCCGAAGCACATTGGAAGCGCTGGCGAGAAGTTCGGCCCATTCGGGAAGCCTGGCGAAACGATCGATGCTCCGAGCCTCGACGATCGCTTGGTCGATTTCCCGCCGAGCCTCTGCCTGGCGGCCTTCGCCGAGCAGCACATTGGCAAGCACGCGGTGTACCAGCAGCGCGCGCTTGCTTGCCCCCTTCGAATGGAAGAAATCGGTTGCCTGGCGTGCCAGCGGCTCAGCTTCGCCAAACCGCGCGGCCTGCAAAAGATGCTGAGAGAGCGTCGCGCGCTCCACTGCGACCCGCTCCTCATTCGAGTCCGTCATCGCTTCGGCGCGGCGCACCGTCGCACGCTGGGTGTCGATCGCTGCGTCATAACGGCCGAGCGCCGCCAGAGAATTCGACCACAGCTGGCGCGCCGGGAACACCAGTGGATGGCTCGCGCCCAGCAGCCGTTCCTCGTCGCGCACCAGCTCCGCAGCAGCCGGCTCCGCAGCCACAATGTCCCCGGAGTAGAAAATCGCGCGCACCAGGAGCAAGCGGTAGACCAGCCGGTCGACGAGACTGTGTCCTGCCGGACCGGCAGACTCGGCCACGGCCTGCGTCAGAGTCGCGCGCGCCTCGCGAAATTCACCGAGGTCGGTCTGCGCCTCGCCGAGGATGACCTTGACGCGCAGCCTGCGCAGCGCGTCGTTTTGCAAATCCTCGCCTACCGGCTCAGCAAGCGCTTCGCGCGCCACGGCGATGGCTGCCTCCGCCTCGCCCGTTTCGAGATGAATGAAGGCGAGTTTCTCGCGCGCCCCCACCGCCCAACGATGTCGCGGTCCGTACGCCGCGAGACCGAGCGCGATACAGCGGTTCAGATCGGCCCGGGCGAGTTCCCATTGCGATTGATCCAGATGGACCGTGCCGCGACGAAACAGCGCCTCCAGCCCGCTGCGGCTGTCTGCGAGTCCAAGGGCCGCGAAACCGGCGACGGCGCGCTGCAGATGCGCCATCGCAGCGTTGTCATCTCCCATCTCATTGAATATGTCGCCGAGTTCGCTGTGCAATTCCGCGAGCGCGCGCGGTTGCCCCTGGAGGTCCGCATCGACGCGTGCGGATCCGCGCGCGAGTAATTCCTTTGCGGTGATGTCATGTCCTTCCGCCACCGCGGGTGTGTTGCTGCGAAACAGCGACAGCAGAAAAGTCTGAATCGCTTCGGCGCGCTGGGCCTGTGCGATCGCCGCACGCGCCTGCCACAGCGTCGCCAGCGCGCCGGCCAGCAGCACAGCAAGCAGTGAGGCGGCGGCCGCCAGTGGCCAACGCTGCCGGCGCACGAAGCAGCGCAAGCGGTACGCCGCGCCGCCGCCGTGGGCTCGCACGGGTTCGCGCTGCGCATAGCGGTCGAGATCTTCCGCCAGCGCCTCGACGTTGGGATACCGGTCCTCGGGAGCCTTGGCAAGGCATCGTGCCAGGATCGCATCGAGTTCTCCGCGCAGACGTTTGCGCAGAGCCGGATAGGACGTCGCGCGAGCCGCCGCCGCCTGATCGGTCGCCGCTTCGCTCAAGCAGCCAACTGTGGTTGCCATGAGTGCCGCGTGCAAGGAAGGGCTGCCGCGATCGAGTGCGTAGGGTCGATGGCCGCTCAACAGCTCGTAAAGAATTACGCCGAGGGAGTAGACGTCGCTGGTGGTACCGAGCGGCTGTCCTGCGAGCTGCTCCGGCGAAGCGGTATCCGGGGTCAGCGCATCTATCGCAACCCGTGTTCGGTCCGCCGGCGGATCCGAAAGCAGATTGGCGACACCGAAATCCAGCAGCTTGATTTGGCCGCTTTCCAGCACGAGGATGTTCGAGGGCTTAAGGTCGCGGTGAATCACCAGGCGCGAATGTGCGAATGCGACCGCATCGAGCACTTGGCGAAACAGAGTGAGCCGCGCGTCGATCGAGAGTTGGCGCTCATCGCAAAAGCGCGTGATCGACACCCCGTCGATCCATTCCATGGCGAGAAAAGCGACGCCCTCGGCGGTAACCCCTGCATCGTACAGACGTGCGATCCGCTCGTGTTCGAGTGAGGCCAGCAGATCCCGCTCGCGCGCAAAGCGCTCGCTCGCCGCCGCCTGCGGTTCCAGACCCACGTGTGGAATCTTGAGCGCAACCTGCCGAATCACCGCGGCGGTTTGCTCCGCCAACCAGACACTCGCCATGCCGCCCTGGCCCAGCGGGCGAACGAGCCGGTAGTTGCCCACCATCACTCCGGCCTGCAGCTTGACGTTTTGGCCGCCGATAGCGCCCGCCACCAGCCGGGTCGGCACGCCGTGCGACAACCGGTCGGAAGCGGTATGCGAGGCCGCGGCGGCGAGAAGGCGCTGCATGATCCCGACCATGCCGGGTTCGCGGGTGGCCAGCAGCGTCAACCAGTTCTCACGATCTGCCAGCGGCAGCGCGAGCGCTTCGTCAAGCAGCCGCGAGGCTGCCGCCCATTGTTCCGCCGACAGTTGAGATAGATCAGTCATGACGCGGATACATACGCGATTGGGCGACTAACACGGACACCGATGCTCATTGATTGAATCGGGCCAGCATGAACAGGCGCGCCTTGTCCCAATGGCGCCGCACGGTCCGGTCCGCGATGCCGAGTGCCTCGGCGATCTCCACGTCGGAATATCCCCCGAAATAGCGCATCTCGACGATCTCGGCGCTGATCGAGTCGAATTGCTCGAGTTCCAGAAGCGCACGCTCCACGTCCAGAACCGAACCTATGTCCTGCTCCATCTCGGCAATGCCTGTGGTCAACATCACCTCGGCGGCGCCGCCGCCGTGACGCTGCGCCTGCTTGCGCCGCGAAAAGTCAATGACGATGCGCCGCATGACTTTGGCGGCGTAGGCATAGAAGTGACGCCGGTTCTCGAACTTCTCACCGTCAACCGACACCAGATTGAGATAGCTTTCAAAGACCAGACCCTGCGTGTCGAGCAGCGTGTCCGGTTGATGTATGCGCAAATGCGCTCGCGCGATTTTGCAAAGCTCCGGATACAGCACTCGATAGGCCAGCTGCGCCGCGTTTCGGTCTCCCGAGTGCGCCGATCGCAGCAACTCGGTCAATGATTCTTCGCCAATTTCGCGGGTGGATGCTTCTCGACCAGGGAAGGTCTCCTCAGGGCGGGCAGGAAATGCGCGCACGGGTGAATTGCCATTGGCGTTCTTGTTCGTGAGTTCGCCGCTGGATTCACCCGAGTTTAGCAAATCATCCGTTCGATGAGAGTTCTCATCGGCTTTCAATAGTTGGCGCGCGTCAGCTCGACGACACCTGACCAGCGCGCGTTGCCCAGTTTCCGGGGGTTTGGCGCTGGGAGCAGCGCAAATGGTCTTAAGAACCATGGCAAGCGCCGATAGCGCATGGCGGCGTGAAAAATGGAGTGCACCTGCGCGACGCGCCAGCCGAGCGCCTCAAAGAAAGCGACGCCATTCTCCGGCGCAAATTTCAGCGGTGCGTTGCTGAGAGTGGTGCCCATGCCTTTACGCATCATCTCAAGTATCGCAGGGGAACCAAGGTCGAGAATCCAGCAGCCAACGCGGGTCGCGGCGATATCGGCCGACAAGTTGCGCACCTGATCGTCATCCAGATAGACGAGCAGGCCCTCGCTGAGAACAAGTGCTTGATTGCTGTGCCCCAGAGCATCCTGCAGCGCCGCGACGCGGGTTTTCGTTTCTGTCAGATCGACCTTGATTCGTCGAAGCTGGCAGTGCGGTACGGCATCGGCGAGCATGGCCTTCTTTTCCTCGATCAGGGCCGGCAGATCAACCTCGACCCATCGCAGTGCTTCGGGAAGTGCAAGACGATAGGGGCGCGTGTCGAGGCCGGCCGCCAGATTGATGACACAATCGCAGCCTTGTGCGACTTTTTCCTGGACGAGATCATCAATGAGCTTGGTGCGGGCGACCATGGGCCAGCCGCTACGTGCCTGTGCCGGCATCAACCTTGCAATGGCCTCGCCACGCTCCCCGGCGAGCAATTTCGCATGGGGGTCATGGAACAGTGCATCGGATCGCGAGGATTCCCAAGCCCGATAGACGGCAACCCAGCGTGCCGTGTCGGAAACATTGGATACCGGTGATGCGTTCTTCAAGTGACCCCCAAACGCAAATCCATCACGCACAGCACAAGGCAGTTCCAGGCGCCGCGTGTCCGCTGTACTCAATTATAGGCGCGCGACCCCGAAGCGGCTTGCCTGTTGCGAGTGCCTATTAGCGGGACAGGACATTAGCGGTAGGACCAGCCCAAGACTGCAGCGTCGGATAACTCCTACGTGCCGTAGGTTTGTATATCGTCGTCAAACTGAATGCATCGCGCCCTATCATCGGCTTCAGAGGGGATCTACAGAAAAGCCCCGATGATCGGGAGCATGCAAGATGATCGAACACCCACCCAGCAGTGTCGCTTTCCGCGGTCTCATGATCGCTGGGTGTTTGGCACTGCTTGCCGGCTGTTTGCCACCGCACGCCAAAATTCCCGAGGTTCCGGTGCCCCCAGCCAATCTTACGGCGGCGGCTGGCGACGGCGTGGTGACCCTGACCTGGACCGCCAGCACGGGCGCAACCGGCTATAACGTGCAGCGTGCGACCACCAGCGGCGGTCCGTACACGCAACTCGCCGAGGTCGCCGCGCCCACCTCGAATGGATATACAGATTCCTCGGTCACGAATGGTACGACGTACTACTACGTCGTCCAGACGCTCACCGCCGCAGGGTCGAGTGCGTTTTCCCCGCAAGTCTCCGCAACACCCGGGGTACTGGGTGCGCCGGCAGCACCGACCAATCTCACGGCGACGCCCGGTAATGCTGTAATAACCCTCACCTGGACAGCCAGCACGGGCGCAACCGGCTATAACGTGAAGCGTTCGACCACCAGCGGCGGTCCGTACACGCAGCTCGCGGCGCCCACCTCGACTGGATATACAGATTCATCGGTTATCAACGGCGTGACATATTATTACGTCGTCTCGACGCTCACCGCTGCAGGCGAGAGTGCAAATTCCGCGCAAGTCTCCGCAACGCCCGAGGTAACGGGTGTGTCTCCGGCAGCACCGACCAATCTCACAGCGACGCCCGGCAACGCTGTGGTAACCCTCGCCTGGACAGCCAGCGCGGGGGCAACGGGCTATAACGTGAAGCGTGCGACCACCAGCGGCGGTCCATACACGCAGGTCGCCGCGCCCACCGCGAACGGATATACAGATTCCTCGGTCACCAACGGCACGACATATTATTACGTCGTCTCAGCGTTCAATTCGACCGGTGAGAGCGCGAATTCCGCGCAAGTCTCCGCAATGCCTCAGGCACCGAGCGTGGCTCCGGCAGCGCCGACCAATCTCACGGCGACGCCAGGCAATGCTGTGGTAACCCTCGCCTGGACAGCCAGCACGGGCGCCACCGGATATAACGTGAAGCGAGCGACCATCAGCGGCGGTCCGTACACGCAACTCGCCGCGCCCAGCTCAGATGGATACACAGATTCCTCGGTCACCAACGGTACGACATACTATTACGTCGTCTCAGCGTTCAATTCGACCGGTGAGAGCGCGAACTCGGCGCAAGTCGTCGCAGTTCCGAATGCTCCTCCCCCAACCTTTGGGACCTGGATCAATGTGACGCCTCCGGGAGTGGATCTCACCGACAATTTGTGTGGAAACGGTGGCACACAATCTGTTGAGGCCGATCCCTCGAATCCCTCAAACGTCTATGCGCAGTTTAACTGCCAGGGAATCTGGAAATCGACGGACTATGGTGCCACCTGGACCGGGCCAATCAATACGGGAAGGAACGCCGCGATGGTAAGCGATTGCGTTGGAGGAATTACGGTCTCACCGAGCCGCACCGCCGCTCCTCCGACCATCTATCTAGGATGCGTTCAAGGCAGCGGAGAAGGGTTTTGGAAGTCTGTCGATGGCGGTGTGAATTGGACCAAGCAATCCGTTGCGCCCGGGGGCTTGCTGCGCCAGGCTTACTACGCTCCTCAAGTTGATCCCTATGATGAAAACCACCTCATTATGGCTGGTCACGAACATGATTCTATTGTGGAGAGCGTTAACGGCGGCAAGAAGTGGACCGCCGTTCCCCTTGACAGTGGAATGTTAACAATGGGCCGCACCGGCTTCGTCTTCTTCATCAATACCGGCGATGCCGCCACGACACGTGGGACTTGGCTCTGGATCGGCGAACAAAGCGGCGGAATCAATGGGACCTGGCGGACAGCAAATAGTGGTGCAAACTGGGTTCAAGTGGATAAGAACGAACACCCCCCTGGCGCTGCGCAAATATATCAACCCGATAGCAACGGTGTTGTGTTTATGGCGGGTTCTAATTCGATCCATGGCCAGGGTGTTTTAAGAAGCGCTGACTACGGACAAACATGGACTCACGTGGGTTTGACCAACGATGAATCCGTTGTTGTTGGCACAGCAAAGAATGTCTATTCGATGTTTGGATTTCCTGCGGGCCCCGGCGCTACCTTCGATTCGTCATTTGAAGTTGCAGCCGAACCGGGCAACGGTACTTGGGTGGCGCCAGGCACTCCTGCCGGGTTAACCCAAGGTGCTGCGCAAATCAGCGCCGTTAATGATGGCAGTAACAATGTTCTTGTCGGTGCTATGTGGAATAGCGGCCTGTGGCGATACATCGAGCCATGATTCGAGGCTCCGTAATCGCGAACGCTGGGTGACACTCGAGGAAAGCGTCTCGGGAACTGACGCACGGGCATTGTGAAGACCGAGCACGCTACAGCGACATCTCGAACCAACGCGCCGAGGTCGAGCCATATGCACTTCAGCCTGCGTTCGGCCTGCTAGACGCGCGCATCCACGGTGCGCGAGCTACTGGGTCACGCATCGAGAAAGCCCATGCAGCGCAAAGCCAAGCTTTTCATGAACAACCGGAGTCAGGCGGTCCGTTTGCCAAAAGAGTTTCAGTTCAACGGCACTGAAGTTTTTATCCGTCGGCATGGGGATGAGGTGATTCTGTCTCCCCGCCCCGAAGACTGGACCGCTTATTTGACCTCGGGACCGGTTGCCTCCCAGGGATTCATGGAAGCGGTTGACGATCTTCGGGTCCAAGAGCGCGAACTCTAATGGCGGAGTACCTGCTGGACACCGATATATCGTCCTACATCATGAAGCGTTCCCATGAGGCCGTTCTAAGACGGCTGCAGACGGTCCCTATCGGTGCCGTCGCCATTTCCGTCATCACCAAGTCAGAACTTCTTTACGGAGTAGAGGTCTCCCCCTGGCGGCAACAGGACTCATTGGCGCTCAGCGAATATCTGCGTCACGTTGAGGTCCTGGATTTTCCGGATGAAGCTGCCTTGCACTGCGCACAAATTCGCGCAGCCCTCAAGGCGAGCGGCGCGATGATCGGCGCGAATGATCTGTTCATCGCGGCTCACGCCCGTTCGCTCCGACTGACTCTCGTGACCAATAACACCGCAGAGTTTTGTCGCGTACCGGATCTGAAGATTGAAAACTGGGCGGCCTAGCGTAGACGCGATGTCGTGACCGCCACGGCCGGAAGGTCTGAGCGAGTGAGCATCTTCAACAATGCGGCGCAGGCGTGGAATCACGATTTCTACTGGAAATGTCTCAAACCCAAAGGCGGTGGTGAGCCTCCCGCAACCCTGAAGCAGAAAATGGAGGCGGCATTTGGCAGCGTGGACGCGTGCAAAAAAGAGCTGGTGAATAGCGCTGTAACTCAATTCGGAAGCGGGTGGGCGTGGTTGGCTCTCGTCGAGATGGCGATGAAGGTATCAAAGTGGTCCTAATCGCTTCCCACAGTGCAGACCACACGGGTTAAGGGGCCGCGACACTGCACAACGCGTCGATCGAATATTTTCCCGCACCAGTAATGAACAACAGCAAAAAGCCTCCAATGATGCTGAGATTCTTGTAAAAGCCATCCATGCTGTCCACTTGCCCCGCACCTGTCTTTGTCCAATAGCGATGCCCAATAAGCGCAGTTCCCAGCGTGTATAAAACCAATAATAAAGCCGAAGGACGCGCCAACGCACCAACCGCGACCGCGAACGCAACCGGAAGCTCCATGAAGATCGCTATGGCAGCAGCCAGCCTTGGCATCGGGCCGCCGAGCCGCACTATTTGACGTACCGTACCTGAATAATCCCTGAGCTTTCTCCAGCCGAAAATCAGAAATAGTGTTGCGAGAAGAAGACGCGCCGCAACAATGATCTCATCGTTGACGTGGTTCAGCATAACGCGGCCTCGGCTCCGAAACCGCTATCAGATTCGGCCGGGAAGCCGCGTCCTGACCTCCTGGACTATCCACGTATTGCCATCGGGATCATTGAAAGAGCAGAAGGACCCGTAGCTCGTGCGCTTGGGGTCGGGGCCGCTGAGCCGCGCTTCCGGGGGAAACGGCGGCCCGTGCCACACCTCACTTGTGTCGACGCCGCGGTCGACGAGTTCGACGTGGGCCGCTTCAATGTCGGAGACGATGAGTGTCCCCTCGGCCGAACCAGGCGAGGCACTGGTGATTCCCTTGCCAAACGTGACCGAGCACCCCGAACCCGGGGGTGTGAATTGAACAATACGAACGTCCTCCGCCGGGACGAGATCCGCATCGAACCTCCAACCCAAGCGCTCGTAGAACTGTTTGGATAGCTCAACGTCGGATACGGGGATCACGTGCACCTCGAGCTTCATCTCGACTTTCGTTCCGAAGGTGCCAGAGGACTGTTGTTTGACGCTGGTGCTTGCTTGAGCCATTTGATTCTCCTTTCGCCAATCGCGCAAACCTCGATGAGACCGAACAAAGCCGTCGACAACTCCAAGATCATCGGTTGGGTCCGTGCGCCCGTTGACAGTTAATACGACGACCCGACTAGATCAGAATTACTCGTGCGAGGCGATTGGACTTTGGTATCGGACACGCGTTCGTGTTGGAAAAGGCGGACAAGCGGTTTCGAAGAAGACGCGAGATCCTCTTGACGCGATTGTGAGTTCTTGGAACGGCGTGACCCACCGTGCTCAATCGTTACAAGGTGACGAACGACCGTTAGCAAATTGAATCGCGACAGACTTTTGCCGTTGCCATCGCGCGGTCGCGCGCGCCGGTTCACCAATACCATCGTGCAATACGATGAGCGGGATTGTTGTGGCCCAATAACCATAAGAGTGCCGAACCAGCGAGGCGGAAGATGAAAACTTTATCGATCGTGCTTGCCGTGCTTACCATGGCTCTGACACCGCTTGCGGAAGCCGGCGTAAGGAATGTAGTCATCGTACATGGCGCGTTCGCTGATGGTTCGGGGTGGAGACCGATTGCCACGATCCTGGAACACGACGGCTACACCGTGTACGTTGTACAGGAGCCGTTGACGTCTTGGGATGCCGACCTTGCGGCCACCCGCAACGTCCTGGATCGCGCGGGTCCGTGCGTACTGGTGGCCCACAGCTGGGGCGGGATGATCATCACTGAAGTGGGTGACCGGCCGTCGGTGCGCAGTCTGGTGTACGTGGCCGCGTTTGAGCCGGATGTCGGCGAGACTGCCGGCGCGCTGCAGGCGAAGATTCCGCCTGCTGGCGGACAGAGCGTCGTTCCTTCCGGGGGTGGATTCGTCTACGTGAATCCCGCGGCATTTGCAAAGGACTTCGCCGCCGGTGTACCGAAGGCCACGGCCCATTTCATGGAGATCTCTCAGGTGCCTATCGCCGCCGACTCCTTCGGAGCCAAGGTGACGGTCGCGGCGTGGTCGAAAAAGCCGAGCTTCGCGGTGATTCCGTCGAAGGATCGTCAAATCAATCCCGACCTCGAACGATTCATGGCCGGCCGAGCCAAGTCCGAGACGATCGAACTCCCCGGAAGCCACGTAATATTTCTCTTGCACCCCAAGGAGGTCGCGGCGCTCATCGAAAAGGCGGCCGAGACAGCGAAATGAGGTGCCGCTCCGGGCGCTATCCCGGCCAAACGAGTTTTCGAAGCATGAGCGCTAATACATTCACTTCAAAGTGTGACAGCGGCCAGAGGTTGGCCAATTGGAGTTGTCTATGAACCAAGTACAAGTCGGGCAGAAAAGCTATCAGATGCCGCCGCAGGATGGGCTTAGCGTCGCACACTTTCTCACCGTCGCCGATATCGAACGATCGGCTCGATATTACGAAACGGTCTTCGGCGCTCGCATTTTGAGCCTGGGTGACGGCAACGCGCCAGGCTACCTTCAGCTTGCGAATATCTGGATGATCTTGAACGTTGGTGGCGGGCCGACCCCGGATAAGCCGACGGTAACGCTCAGCGTCCCCGACCCGAATCACATTAACAGCTTTATGAATTTCCGCGTTGCGGATATTCAAGGGTGCTATGAATTATGGAAAAGTCGAGGAGCGGAGTTCATCACGGAGCCGATCCCCAAGTACGGTGAGACGCGCTGCTACATTCGCGATCCTGACGGCTATATTATAGAAGTGGGGCAAAGCAACCCGGGCGTTGCCTACGGTTAGACGGTCACTCGCGCGATCGGTTGATCATTCGCGGCTCGTGCGGAATGGAGAATGAGAAGGTTGCGCCGTGGCTTTCGTTCGGCTCCGCCCAAAGACGGCCGCGATGGCGCTCGATGATGGTGCGGCTGATAAACAAGCCGATGCCCATGCCGTTATTCTTGGTCGTGTACAACGCCTCGAACAGTCTTTCCGCGTCCCTTGGATGGAAACCCAACCCGGCGTCTCGAACGGTGACGCGCGCTTGCGCGCCTTCGTGCCGCTCGGTCCTGATCAGCAACTGCCTCGGACGATCCTCGATCTCTCTCATAGCCTCCGAAGAATTAGCTAACAGATTGAGGACAACCTGTTGGAGTTGGACTCGATCGCCCATGACATGCGGAAGCTCAGAGTCAAACTCGGTTCGGAGAACCACTCGGTGTATCTGCAGTTCACTCGACAACAAAGCAACCGCTTCTCGAATCGCCTCATTCAGATCCAGCGAATCGGACATAACCTCCTTCTTGCCAATAAGCATGCGTAGGCGCGTGATGAGATCGTGCGCTCGCTCCACGTCTCTGATCGTGCGCCGCGCTGCCGCGCGGGCACCGTCGAGGTTCGGAGGATCCGTGGCTAGCGTCCGCAGACACGTATCTGCGTTGGTCATGATGCCTGCCAACGGCTGGGTAACCTCGTGCGCAATTGAAGGCGCCAGTATCCCGAGGGTTGTAAGACGAGCCACATGAGTTAAGGCCGCGTTAGCCTGGCCTAGAGCCTGCTCCGACAGTCGACGACTCGTGAGGTCGTGCATTACACCGATGTACTCCACGTGGCCCGTTTGATCTCTGATGCCGTGCGCCATGATGTGCAAATATCTGACGGAGCCATCGGGGATCCGCAACCGGAGTTCGAAATCGACGTCGCTGACCGCAATTCGCGCTTGTTCAATGCTTTCCTGAAACAAGGGAATGTCATCAGGGTGGACTCGAGTCCCGATGAGGTCAAGAGTCAGGGGCAGTGCCGGGTCAAGTTCGAACTGTTGATAGACCTGCTCTGACGCCGTGATTTGAGCGGTCTCTGGGCGCCAGAAGAAACTCCCAGTCGCGCTGATACGTTGGGCTTTCGCGAGAAATTCTTCGATTCCCTTGTACGCGTCGTTGCCTCCTGCTCGGTGAACCGCAACGGCGGCGACGTGCGGAAAATACTCTATGAGAGTCGAGAGAAAGCGGGTGACAGCGTGACTCGGCATTGCTTCTTCTGTGCTGTTTGCCATGTGACCGCCTCTGCGCGTGTACCGGTGGTATCCGGGCAAACAGATTAGTAGAGTCGTCGCGCGCAAAACCATCGGCCCTTAGGTGTAGCCAGCTTATCCCTTCGTGCATTAGGCCCTTTCTGTGGGGCCGCGTCCCATTCAGTTGCGCAGTGATCGAGCAACAACTTCGCGAATGGACAGTTGCAAACCAAGCTTGGCCGCGGAGTGCGCGCGGTCAGAATGAATCATTCAAGCGGGCAGGCAAGGTGAAGGTGAAGATGGCGCCTGTGGGATCTGCCGCTGCGGCCCGCAATTGTCCGCCGTGCGCCTCGACAATCGAGCGACAGATCGACAGACCCATTCCCAACCCGGCCGGCTTGGTTGTGTAGAAGGCTTGGAATATTTGCTCGGCGCTCGCTCTGTGAAAGCCGGGGCCGGAATCCTGGACCTCAACAGAGACATCGTTTGAGTCGGACTTGGCGCTGCTGATCAGTAGCCGTCGCGAGCCGGCGTCTGAAGCGGACATGGCCTCTATAGCGTTGATAATCAAGTTAAGGAGGACCTGCTGCAGCTGGACCCGGTCTGCCTGAACGAGCGGAAGGCCGTCCGCTAGTTGCATTTCGACAGCGACTTTGTTCGTTTTCGCTTCGCTACGCGTCAGAGCAACCACCTCCAGGACCGCCTGATTAACATCCAAGCTGTCCTTGCGCGGAGGTGCTTTCTTGATGAAAGCGCGGATTCGACTGAGGACCTCCGTGGCGCGATTGCCATTGGTGACAATGCGACTAAGCGCGTGGTGCACCTCGTCCATATTGGGTGGCGTTGCACCCAGCCAGCGCAACGCAGCATGCGCGTTCGTAACTGCTGCGCCGATAGGCTGGTTTACCTCATGTGCTATCGACGCGGACATTTGCCCCATGGTTGCAACGCGGTTCGCATGCGCCAATTCCATCTCCATCTCTCGATGTCGCCGCGTGGATGCTTCGGCAGCCCTCTTCTCCGTAATATCTCTCACAAAGCCGCTGAATTCCCAGTTCCCTTCAATCTGATAGGGGGCTATTGATACCTCTACCGGAAACTCGGAGCCATCTCGGCGGAGGGCAGTAATCTCAATTCGCCGATTGAGCAAGGGTCCTTCTCCCGTGCTTAAAAAATGCTTCAGCCCTTTATCGTGAGCGTCGCGGTGACGGTCGGGGACAAACAGTTTGGAGAGTGTCCTACCGACCGCCTCGTGGCGTTTCCAGCCGAACATTGTTTCGGCTTGCGCGTTCCACTCTGTGACGCTTCCGCGCTCATCGATGCTTAAGACGGCATCGAGCGCGCTGTCGACGATCCGACGTGTTTTCGTGTCCCGCTCTCGAAGATTGCTGTAGAGGTGAAGGTTCTCCAGCGACATCGCGGCTTCCGTGGCCAGCAGTTTTATGACTGCGATACGAGCTGGCGCAAGCGCGGTGGAGGTTAGACTGTTCTCGAGGTAGATAACGCCGATAACGCCGGTCTGCTTGAGCAGCGGCAGGCAAAGAATGGATCTCAGGTGATGTGCACGTATATATTCATCCGCGGAAAAGGGGTTGGCGTCCACGGCATCATGCAGCAGCACGTTATCTTTCGTCCGGACGACGTGGAGGAGTACCGATTCAGGTAGGTCCGCTGGCTGTTACCCTCGCCTTTCGCAGATTAACCGACACGGCCCCGCTGCCGGTGGTTGCTTCCGCTTCAATCCAGTATTCCGCACGTCGCGGAAGAACTAACAGACCTCGCTCGGCGCCAGCGTACTCAATTGCCGCGCGCATGAGCGCGTCGATCAGCTGATCCGAGACAATTTCGCCTTGCGTAGACTGGGAGACTCTCTCCCAGAGCGCTTCAAGGCTGTTATCTGGTCCGGCGTCTGACGAGGGGGGCGAGCTCATCAGCTCCTTTCTCACTGGTTAATGAGCAGCTGTTCGCGGAACTCAAAAATGTCGAAATGAATTTCATGGATGTGTCGGACGGCGGGGTGCAGCACGTATACGCTCGTGGGGCAGCAAGACGGTCATGAATGAGTTTCCCCCGATCCGCCTGCACCAAAGCGGAGCGGACGAACCCAAGTAGCGCGTCATCATCAAAAGTCTTACTAAGGTAACAGATAACTCCAGCGGCGAGAGCACGAGCTCGAACATTGTCGTCGGGGTAAGCGGTTATTAGAATCACTGGAATCGGGCGACCGGAAGCGACCAATTGGCGGTGCAGCTCAATCCCGGTGATGTTAGGCATGTGAACGTCTGCAATCAAGCAGGACGTACTTCCGAGACGAGGGGACGCCAGAAAATCTTCCGCGGATGAGAACGCCTCGACTTCGAATCCAAGCGACTTCATGAGGCTTGTCATCGCCTCGCGAAAAGGCTCATCGTCATCAACAATTGAGATTAGGTGCGGCACCTGCGGTCTCCGGGTCCAACTTCCTTGCCGCACGGTAACACCATGTACCCACGTTGACGCATTGCACCTTGGCGGCACGCAGGAGGGCGGAAAGAGTTGGAGCGGTTATACCTTCGTATATATAATGCGAGCGTCACCGGTTAGCCTGTATCGGGCTCGCCAGGCTCAGAACGCTTAAAAGGCGCCCAAAAATGACTCAAACGCCGATCCATGAGGTGGACCGTACTGTCTTCATCGTCGATGATGACCCGGCCATCCGCGAATCACTGGTAGGCTTGCTTCGATCGGTGAGTCTCAAGGTTACGGCGTTGGCGTCTGTGCCTGAATTCCTGAGCTGCCCGCGTCCTGATGGACCCACCTGCCTGGTGCTCGACGTGAGATTACCGGGGCAAAGCGGTCTCGATTTGCAGCGCGAACTCTCTGCGGCGAACATTGAGATCCCGGTCATTTTCATCACGGGATATGGAGATATTCCGATGTCCGTCCAGGCGATGAAAGGAGGGGCGATCGAGTTTCTAACCAAGCCATTTAGAGATCAAGATTTACTCGATGCGATTCAGCTGGGCTTGGCTCGTGACGGCGAGCGGCGCGAGAATGATAGGGAAATTCGGGAGCTGTCGGAACGATTCGAAACGCTGACGTCTCGCGAGCGCGAAGTCATGAGCTATGTGGTAACGGGCCGGCTAAATAAGGAGATCGCCGGCGACCTTGGCATCAGTGAGATCACAGTCAAGGTGCACCGTGCCCAGGTAGTGCGAAAAATGAGCGCCGATTCACTGCCCGAGCTTGCGCGCATGGCGGACAAACTAAAGCTTGCGGCGCACAAACCACATACTACATAGCGTACAGGGTGCTAGCCGGGGATTGCGAAGGCGGACACGAAAATGTTGGTATAGAGGGCCGCTCTCAACGACGCACTAAGCCTACACAAGTCGGAAAAACTTCTTGGCCTACCACGAGGCACAACGGTGAATCAGTCGTAGCCGTCGCTGAAAGCCTCGACTGATACCTTCGTCCAATGGCCCGGGTTCACCGCTATTGATTGAATCTGGTCTTAGGACCTGGGAACGCCGAACCTGGCAAACGAGGTGACAACGATGAAGACCAAGATCAAGCTGACGATTGCGACTATTGCGGTTGTGCTCGCTGTGGGCGGAATAGCCTGGTCCGCACAGGACAAGTACAGCCTGCAACTGTCGAATGGGCTGGCTTTCTCGGAATTCAGGGGATACGAAAACTGGCAAGTGGTGTCCGTCAGTCAGACGCCAGAGCTGCTCAAGGTGGAGGTCGCTAACCCCACGATGATCGAAGCCTATCGGGCCGGCATTCCTGGTAACGGAAAGCCGTTCCCGGACGGCTCCAAGATCGCGAAGATCGAGTGGAGACCGAAAAAGATGGCGGAGTCACCATTTGCGGTAAACGTGCCGGACACTTTGCAGGACGTGTTCCTGATCGAAAAGGATAGCAAGCGATTCCCGGATACCAAGGGATGGGCCTACGCGGTGTTTGACTATGAGGCCGCATCCGACACGTTTAAGCCAGATCCGACTGGTACCGTCAATTGCGGTTTCGCGTGCCATACGGTCGTAAGGAACAAGGATTACATTTTTCACTCATATCAGAAGCGCTGATTGGTCATGATCGTGGTTTCGCCCAATGTGACTGTTATCGCCGGGGGAATTCGGGTGCAGGCTTCTCGTTTACTCCTCGATCTCCACGCCAATCATGAGTAAAAGCTGCACACATCTGGGCAGCATCAGGAAGGTTACTCCGAGTGCGCGCGGGTGCGAGGAGTGTTTGAAAACCGGTAGCAAGTGGGTTCATCTCAGAATCTGCAGGACTTGCGGACACGTTGGTTGTTGCGATCAATCGCCGGGTCGTCATGCGACCCGTCATTATCACGCAACAGGTCACCTGATCATCGAGGGTTATGATCCCCCCGAAGGCTGGGGCTGGTGCTACGTGGATGAAGTGTTCTTCGACTTGGGAAACAACACGACAACGCAGGACGGACCAATCCCACGTTACTATTAGGTTGGTCGGATCTGCCGCAATCCGAGTTCAAGCGGAGACGCATAGTGTATGAGCAAAAACTTCAAAGTCGGCGATCACGTTTGCTGGAATTCCGAGGCTGGGTACGTGTCGGGCCGGATAATCAAGATCCACACGCGCGATACGGAGTACAAGGGCTATGCGCGCCATGCCAGCGAAGATGAACCTCAATTCGAGATCAAGAGCGACAAGACCGATCACATTGCCATGCATAAGGGACCGGTGTTGCAGAAGATGGACTGAGCACGCATGTCCGAGCGGCTCGCCACTTGGTTCCAGGACGACACGACGATGAATTCGACGGTCTGGACCATAGGCCATTCGACGCTTCCGCTGAAGACGTTTCTCGCGCTACTCGAACATTACCGGATTGAGGCTGTCGCGGATGTGCGGCGCTTTCCAGGTTCGCGACGGCAACCTCAGTACGAACAGGGGGCGCTGGGCGGTGCGCTTAGCGAGGATGGCATCGCTTATCATTGGATTGCTGCACTCGGCGGGCGCCGCCGGCCGCGGTCGGATTCCCCGAATACCGCGTGGCGCAACCTCCAGTTTCGCGGTTATGCCGACTACATCACCAGCAAGGAGTTCGAAGAAGGCGTGCACGAATTGCTCGAGTTCGCTGGCCACCTGCGAACGACCATGATGTGCGCTGAGGCTGTATGGTGGCGCTGTCACCGGGCGCTAATCGCGGATGTGTTGTGTGTGCGGGGTATCAAGGTGGTGCATATATTCGACGAGGCGCGCGCAGTTTTGCATCCCTATACATCGCCGGCGCGTATCTTTCAGGGCCGCCTCAGTTACGTGCCTACAGAAGGTAAGCCGTTGGCGCAGGAGCGCGAGCTAGCGAGAAAGAAGTGGCTGAATTCGCCTGCGTAGCTCGGGAAGTAAGTGCTGTTCAAACTCGGGATTGCGTTTTAGCCATGGCGCATTGCGCGGCGATGGATGAGGCAGCGGAATGTAGGTTGGGCAGTACTCCGCCCACGCTTTCGTTGTTTTCGCCAAGGACTTCTTGCGGCGCTTGCCGAGGAAATGACGCTGAGCATACTGACCTACGAGCAATGTCAATTCAATGAGTGGTAGCCTGGTCAATAACTGTTGCAGCCATAACTGCGCGCACTCAGGGCGTGGCGGCAGATCGCCGCTGTTCCCGCGACCCGGATAGCAGTAGCCCATCGGGATTATTGCGATGCGCGACTGGTCATAGAATTCAACTGCACTCACGCCCATCCACTCGCGCAATCGTTGTCCGCTAGGATCGTTCCAGGGAATACCTGTTGTATGCGCGCGCACGCCAGGAGCTTGTCCTACGATCAGCATCCGGGCCGTCGTGGCCGCTTGCAGCAACGGCCGCGCTCCCAACGGCAAATGCTCATCGCAAACGCTGCAAGCGCGCACTGCCGACAACACCGACTCGAGCGAACGATAGTTCGAAACGGCCAAGACTAAATGCTCCGCCGGATTAGAAGTGACCTCTTCAGGATGATGACCGGCACATTTCTTCTAAATAACTGCGATCATACGCCGTTTGGCAATCGCCTCGATCTCGGGTGCGGTGAGCGCCGAAAGATCAATGAGCTCGATGGCCTTTACGCGCCGCGAAAGGTCAATGTGGTGCTTATTCAGATAGTCCGCCAGCACGCTCACCGCACTACTTTTGCCGGTTCCATGTCCAACGAGGACGATTTCGTTCGCAGATACCAAGGCAGCGGCCACCTCTCCATAGAAGGACGTTTCTTCGGGCGCGCGATCGCCCTCATAGTGAGCCTCCTTGCGATGAACCAAATGGTGATGGTAGCGGTAGGGGTCATAGGGCGTGATGGTCTGTGCATCCCGCGATCGGCTCTCACCGAGATCGCGAAAAACATGTGCTGCATGGTGATCGATAACGACGATCACCCGACGCGGCTGAACGAACTTCTCCGGCGCTGATTCAGATCCGGCCAGTTTAAGAAATTTCCTAAGTCGCGACACATCCTCGACGCCGATTTCGGGTGTGTGCGGTCGCTTGAAGACCTCGCGTCGCGTACCCACTACGAAGGCGAATTCATCTCCTCCATGTGCCTGAACCTGACCTAAATGCCCGATGAGATCAACGACGTCGCTCCAATGCAAACTTCTTGGTAGCTTGCCTTGGAGCAAACTCTGATGAAGCTTTCCGAATTTATTATGGAGATGCCCGCTCACGTTCGGTCGCCATCCTCTTGTAAACTTTTAAATCGATCTATGTTTTTCAAATTGGCCCTCACTGAAAACCAAAGCACGCTGTGCGCGGCTACATCACTTCTACCGGCGTCGGGTTTGCATCCCATCTACGCGACATTCCGGGTTGCTCCGCCACTCAGGCTGCTTGAACCTAGGTGGCAGCATTAGATCAGCTGCCGTAAGGCGGGTAAATTGCACCAAGGTATTGGAGCGCTGATCTGCCTATTTGCGTCGAGTGAAGACTCCAATCTAAGCCAAAGGTATTGACACATACCTTCGTGCAATCAAATGCCGTCCACTTCTCTGCTTTGATTGCACCATGTCGCTTCCAAATGAATCCGAATGGTCTGCGCTGGCTACACAGGAACCCTCATTGGGAGCCCACGTCGTAACACCTCGTCGCGGTTATCTGCATCATGGAATTTACGTCGGATCCGGCCGGGTTGTTCACTATTCGGGGTTGGCGTACGGTCTACGAAGAGGGCCGGTAGAAGAGATCTCACTGGCTGGTTTCACGGATGGTCGCTCAATTCGGGTAAGAGCGGGCGCGGCGCCTTCGCATTTCGATCGCTGCGAGGTGGTTCGCCGTGCCCGGTCGCGAGTAGGCGAGAACAGCTATAGGCTGTTCAGCAACAATTGCGAACACTTCTGCGAATGGTGTGTGTACGGAGAGCATCGCAGTTACCAGGTTGAAGCTTTGCTAAGGCAGCCGGCTCGTGCGCTGCGCGCGCTGATCCGATTCGTGTCAAAGGCATGCTCTATACCTGCAAGAATTCTGCTGGGCCCGCGCTCCGACCCCGAACAGAGCGGTTCAATGAGGCGCCTGATTGGCAGACCCGCTCAAAGCTGACACACGCATTGATCGAAAGTGTCGAACGATACCATTAAGTAGCCAAGGCAATACTAAAGGTTAATGGATGCCGGCCTAGCGAGCGGCGCATTGTTGCAAACGAGAGTCGAACAGGTATCCCGCATGGTTTCGGAAGGAGGATTTAATGAAGGACATCAGCTATATGTTGGCGGCTGTTGTGGTACTGAGCGGCCTGATCGTCTATGTCGCCCATGGGTCTGTACAGGCCGGTGGAGAGGCGAGCCCTATCTTCAGTATCAAAATTCCCCCGGGGTACCGCGACTGGAGAGTGATCACCGTGGCTCACGAGGAGGGCAACAACAACGATCTTCGCGCGGTTCTGGGCAACGATATAGCGATCAAGGCCTTTCGGCAAGGAACACTGCCGTTTCCGGACGGCACGATTATCGCCCGGCTGGCGTGGAGCTATGTCCCGTCTGAGGAAAACAACAAAGTCTTTGGCCGTGCCCAATCATTCGTCGCCGGCGCCCCGATCAACGTTCAGTTCATGGTCAAGGATTCAATAAAATACGCTGCGACGGGTGGCTGGGGATTCGCTCAATTCAAGGACGGCAAATCTGCCGAGGAGGCGACGCTCAGGACTTGCTTCCCTTGCCATCAGCCTTTCAAGGCACGGGATTTGGTCTTCAGTCATTATTCGCCTTGATGCACATGAGCCCGCTCGGCACAATCCCGGTGACTCGCCTCTGCGATGAGCAGATGAACAAATGAAAACCTCAGACCTGAGTATCGGGCGATACCACGTGGCGGAGAAATGTTGATCGAATACCGGCAAGCGACTCTTCTGCGGATTGCCCTGGCCAACAGCGTCGGATTTTCGGCCTCGACGGCGGTGCCGATCTGGGTCGGCAGTGTAGGCGCTCACTTTGGCTATCCTCCGTGGGGCGCAGGGGCCGTGGCCACGGGACAGCTCGCCTGCGCGGCTCTACTCAATGCGGCGACCCCTTGGCTGTTCCGGGGGGCGCACCTCAAGAAACTGGCCTTCGTGGCAGCGGCGGTCGCTTTGCTGGGGAACGGGCTGGCGTGGCTCGGTTCGTCGTCCGTGTTCATTGCGGGTTGCCTGCTCTGTGGTGCGGCCTTCGGGGTGTTGCTGAATGTCACGAACCGTCTGGTTGCAGGCTCAAGTGCCCCGCAGCGCGGGTACGCGGTAGTGCAGCTCGTTGAGGTTCTGTTCTGCATTGGGTTTTTTCTGGGCGTGCCGCCCATTGTCGAGCGATTCGGGAGTCTCTCCGTGTTTGCGGCGCTGGCTGTGCTTTGCGCGGGGGTCTTTCTTTTGCTTGCAGGTGTGCCCGTCAGCGCCCCTGGCGGCTTGGAAGTGGACGCACCCGTCAGTACCGAGGGAGGCGTCATTAAGTTGAAACCGGGCGGCGCGCCTCCTAACACCGGTGCGGCTGTTCTGAGCTTATGCGCTACCGTTCTTCTGTTTGCCGGCCAGAGTTCTGTCAACGCTTCACTGGTGTCGATCGGCGCGGCGGTTGGTCTGAATGTCCTGTGGGTGGGACGTGTCATATCACTGGGGTTGCTTGCCAGTCTTTGCGGCGCGATATTTGCCCGTGGACTGGGTGAGCGCGCGGGCCTGCTCCGGCCCTTACTCGCCGGTGCGGGCGTACTCGGCACCGCCATGCTTGTGGTTACCCTAGGCAGGGGAGCTGCCGCGTTCATCGGCGGTGCCATCGTACTGTTCATGGGCATCGTGTTCGTGATTCCGTATATTTACGCGCTGTTGGCGGGATTGGATAAGGCTGGTCGTTGGGCCTCGATCGGGCCGGCATTTGTGCTAACGGGGTGGGCATTGGGGCCCGGTATCGCGGGAGTAGTGATTCGTGGAGTTGACTTCACGACATTCGGGTATGTGGCTTTGGCTTGCGTCGCCGTCGCTATGAGCTTATTTGTATGCGCGCAGCGCCTGCGCTCGCGTGCGGAGTTTGCGAGCGCGGCTGAGCCAAACTACGAAGCCGGATCCGCCGAGCCTGGGCAAGCGCGCCAGGGCGCGCAGCTTTGAGTTATTCCAGTACCTGATTGTGTTGGAGGCGTGGCAACACCCGAGGTTAGTTTGACCGCCGAACGAAAATACATCGAGAGATTTTATGCGTAGATTCCTACTCGGAGCGGTCGTCACATCATTCATTGTAGCGGCAGGGATAGATGCGTCGGTCGCTCAAACGGCGGATTCCGACACCTCGAGCCTGCAGGAGATTATCGTGACGGCGCAAAAGCGGCCTGAGCACGTTAATTCGGTACCGATCGTGATAACGGTTCTGACAAACCAAGACCTGATTCAATCGGGAGTCGGCAGCACTCAGGAGCTTGAATGGGCGACTCCGGGTCTGGTTTTCGGCAATACGAACGGTTTTGCGCAACCGTTTATCCGCGGGATTGGTACTGACCTGATCGGTCCGGGACAAGATTCGCCGATCGGATTTTATCTCGACGGTGTCTATCTGCCATGGACCCCCAGCGTATTGCAGCAGTTCGGCGATATATCGCGTATTGAAGTGCTGAAAGGCCCGCAAGGCACCCTGTATGGCCGCAACACCACGGGGGGTGCCGTAAACATCATCACGCGCGACCCGGAACAAGCATTTTCGGCGGACGCAAGTTTGAGCGCCGGGAATCTTGGATACGCAAAGGCAACGACCTATGTTACCGGCGGCCTAACCGATGAATTGAGCGCCAATTTCGCGGGCGTGTACACGATCCACAACGGGTTTGGCAACGTGCTCAACAACCGAGAGCACGTCGATGACCTCGACCAATTTGGACTTCGTGGCAAAATCAAATACCAAATCAATGACAGCTGGGACGTCCTATTTGGCGGGGATTACGCACATCGGAACGACACCTCCGACTGCGTGTGCACGGCGTTGGTGGAAAGCGACATGCCGCTGCCGCCCGGTGTGGGCCCTACCTTCCGAGCGCGCAACACCTATACGGATGTTAATCCCACTCCTTTTCAAACGGCCACCGATTTCGGCGCAAATCTTACCGTGCACGGCCACATGAGCTGGGTGGATTTCACGGCCATCAGCGGTTTTCGTGAAGACTATTTGGTGTCTCTCTCGGACGGAGATCTTACGTCACTGCCGTTGCTGGCCTACCAGGCTTACGAGGGCGAACAGCAATTCACGCAGGAAGTTCAATGGACATCATCCGGCCCATCGCCGCTGCAATGGATTGGCGGACTTTATTTCCTCAAGGCGAATGCCTTTGAAGGACCCGTGAATGTCTGGGTGGGCGTTCCCACTACGGATCCGGCGAATGCAGGTTTGCTCGACGGGAGAACCCGCATCAGCTCGTACGCCGGATATGGCCAGGCAAGTTACGAGTTGCCTTACGGATTTAAGCTGATCGCCGGCTTTCGAACCAGCTATGAGCAGCGGAAATTGACCGCGCAATCAAATTTTGCGACTGATTGGCTCGATCCCGCGGTGCGCGCTGGGTTGGGCTTACCGCTGCTCGATGCTTCGAAGAGCTGGACCAGCACCAAACCGAAGGCCACATTTCAATGGGAAAATCCGGGTCAGTTGCTGTATGCAAGTTATTCGACGGCTTTCAAAGCCGGTTCCTATAACCTCATCAGCGAAACCTCCCCTGGCCCGCTGGAACCTGAGAACATTAAGGCCTATGAAGTCGGAGGCAAGCACGACTTGCCATTCTTGAATCACGGACACCTGGATTGGGCCGTTTTCTATTACAACTACAGCAACATACAAGTCGCCGTCCAAGACCCGGGCGTCGGCGGCATTGCGGCTTCTCAAAATGCTGCATCGCTTATCAGCAGGGGCGTCGATCTGGATCTTGCCGTACCCATCGTCAGGAATTTGACGGCGACCATCGGCATGGAATATCTGGATGCCCGGTATGAGAGCTTTCCGAACGCGCAGGTCCCCAACATCATTAATGGTGAATTGGGCACCGATACCGCCATAGGTTCGACAAAATCGGTGGATGCTTCCGGACATCGCGCGGAGCGCTCGCCACTTTTTACTTCCACGGCACAACTTCAGTGGTTACTTCCCATCAGTACCGGCAATATTTCCACGACAACCACCTATTATCACGATAGCGGCTTTTACTTCGATGCGGGCGATGAAGTCGAGCAAAAGTCCTACAACCTCGTAAACCTCTATATTCAGTATGCCCCGCAAGGAAATCGCTGGAGCGTGGCTGCTTGGATCAACAACGCATTCAATGCCACGGTAGTGGCGGGCGTTGGTTCGTCGCCCTACGTCGTGGCGGCACAGTACATTAATCCGCGGCTGTTTGGCTTGAGTGCCTCGGTCCACTATTAGGTGGACTGTGAATCTTCCCAACTCTGTAAGACTTCCGCATCGAATGCGGCGCGATCCGTGCGAATCTTTTGGTCGATATAGACAGCACTATCGTCAGCAAATATTCGATCTACCCCGGACTCCAATCCCTCCAAGGTGCGGCTAACAACTTGGCTTGGGCTAGTCTTGGGATAGGTGACGTGCGCGGACATGTCGGTGTCGATGTAACCGGCATAGACGCCTGCGACTTGGGTTCGCTGCGACCGCAGCTGAACGCGGATGGCATCTGTTAGTACTTCCTCTGCCGCTTTCGACGCACAGTACGTTGCTATGAGCGGGCTTGCGAACCAGCTCGCGACCGACAGCACGTTCACTATTGCGCCTCCGCCATTTTTCGCCAAGACGGGGGCGAACCGCTGTACCATCGAAAGCACTGCGAAATAGTTTGTCTCCATTTCTTGGCGCGCCGCCCATTCACTCTGCATTCCAATGATGGGGGAGTTGCGCAACACGCCTGCATTGTTAACCAAAAGTGAAATGTCCTGACACCAGTGCGCTGCCGATATGACATCGGCGACTGAGGTTACGTCCAGAGCGATAGGCATGAGCCTTGAATCGCGTATGCCGATCTTCGAGACATCCCGCGCCGCCGCGTAAACCTTTGCGGCTCCAGCTCGAAGAAGGCCTTCACAATAAGCGAGGCCTAGGCCGCGATTGCTGCCGGTTACTAATGCCACGCAATCTTGAATTTTCATGTTGGAGTATGATCTCGACGGCTGCCGATCGCTGCATTCTAGCGTAACAATCACAGCGCCACTAAGCAGCCCGGTAACGGCCACAACAGAGACATTCGTCTGGCCCACCACTCATTTGGTTAGTGCGGACGGTTGGCAGGAGGTTGCCGATCCTAAACGCTGGACAGCCAGACATTGCTTCGGAGATCCGGCTCGTGAGAGATTCGCGCCGAGGCCTCAACATCAACATCGAAATCCTCAGCATCGAGGTATCCTTGACGCGCGCTCGACGGCTCAGGCGGGGTGAACATGGTCAGTGACGAAAACGCGGCGATGAAGGTCGACCTCGGCAGCGTTTTGAATGCGCTTCCCGCGCTGGTCTGGACGACGCAAGGCGACGGCCGGAGCGATTTTGTCAACCGTTCCTGGTGCGAATACACGGGTCTTGGACCTGATGCGGCACTGGATCACGGCTGGCAGACGGCGATCCATCCCGATGATCTGACCTCATTCCTGAACAGCTGGGACAGCATCCAGCAATCCGGCGTCGCCAAAGAGATCGATGGTCGATTGCGGCGCTTCGACGGCGAGTACCGTTGGTTCGTGTTCCGCCCCTCATCGATGGATACAGGCGGCCGCGGTCGTTGGTGTTGGCTCGGATTGAATGTGGACGAAAGTGCCTCGCTTGACGGTCGCCTGCGTCGCTTCTTTGACATGCTGCCCTGGCAGGCGGGGTTCTTGAACGCAGCCGGCGTATCGGAGTTCAGCAACCGGCAAGCCCTCCACGACTTCAAAATGACGCAGGAGGAGTTGGAGCAGTGGCGAACGTCCGGGATCATCCACACGGATGACTTCGAGAAGACCGCCAACGCTACCACGGCTCTGCTGACGACGGGCAAGATGCTCGATGAACAAATTCGCATGCTCTACCCGAACGGTGCCTATCGGTGGACACGAGCGCGGGCCGTTCCGGTTCGTGACGCCCAGGGCAACGTCGTCCGCTATGTAACCTTCCAGATTGATGTCGACGATTTAAAACGAGCGGAGGATCTGCTTGCGGCTGAAGTCAAGCTGCTCGAGAGGGTGGCGCGAGGTGAACCACTGGGCCAGGTTCTGGAGGCCCTCAGCCGTCACCTGGAAGAGCTCTGCAGCGGTGGCTTCTGCCATATCCTCGTGGTCGCACCCGACAACCAGCACTTCGAGGTCGGCGCCGGCCCCAGCCTACCGGACAGTTTCAACGATCTCCTCAGCCGCAAAACCCTTGACCGCGACGGGCAGGACCCCTATTCGATGGCGTTCATCGAGAAGGCCCCGATAATCGTCGGGGACTTGGCAAATGACGCGAGATGGGACGGGTCGGCTTGGCTGGCGATGATGAAGACCCACGGCTACGCCGCCTGCTGGTCGATGCCGATCATGTCGGGTTCAGGTGAAGCCGCCGGGATCATCGCGATTTATCGGCGCGAGCCAGTGAATCCAACAACACAACAGCAAGACCTCATAGACCGGTTCGCAAAGATTGCGGGTATCGCGATCGGCCGGGCGCGGGCCGACGAAGCGCTCAATCAGGCGCGGCTGGAGTTGACGCATGTGGCGCGGCTTGCAACGCTCAGCGCGATGACCGCCTCCATTACGCACGAGGTGAGTCAGCCTATCTCCGGCATCCTGACCAACTCCAACACCTGCGCGCGGATGTTAGCGGCCGACCCGCCTAACGTCGTGGGAGCCGCCGAGACGGTTCGGCGCACGATCCGAGACGCCAATCGTGCCACCGAGGTGATCAAGCGCCTGCGAGCGATGTTTGCAAAGAAGGCACCGACGATGGAGATGGTCGACCTCAATGATGCGGCGCGGGAAGTGATCGCCATGTCTTCGGCCGAGCTAAGACTGAGTCGCTCGGTCTTGCAGACAGACTTCGCGGAACTTCTGCCGGCGATCAGCGGCGATCGGGTGCAGCTGCAGCAGGTAATCCTGAACCTGCTGTTGAATGCAGCTGATGCAATGACCGGCATTGAGGATCGGCCGAGAACGCTCCGAGTTCAGACGGAAATCCACAGTGACAGAATCAAACTGCTCGTTCGGGACTCCGGCGTCGGCTTAGATCCGCGCGGTATCGAAAAGCTGTTCGAAGCGTTCCACACGACCAAAGCGCATGGCTTAGGTATAGGTCTCGCGATCAGCCGTTCGATCATCGAGAGTCATAGGGGACAGCTGTGGGCAACGACCAACGATGGACCGGGCGCGACATTCGGTTTCTGGATCCCCTGCGCCTCCGGCGTGGTGACCGATACAGCTGCCATCACGAGGTAGCGCCCAAGGCGTGTCCGATTCTCAGTATTTGCGGACATCACCCGTCAGCTAGGCTTCGCGGGCTGTGCTAATTCCAAGCCGCCCCGCCATATTCACCAGGTCGACGAAGGTGGTGGCGCGCATCTTCTCCATGACCCTACCTCGGTGTGCCTTGACCGTGATCTCGCTGATATCTAGCTCGAAAGCGACCTGCTTGTTCATTAGTCCTTTCACGACGAGATTCATGACCTCGCGCTCGCGTTTACTCAGTAAGGCGAACCGCTCCTGTAATTGACGCTGGGCTCCTTCTCGCTTCAGATTGGCTTCGCTGCGAAGCACCGCGTCACGAATCGCTGTCGATCATTATCTCGTCGTCGAGCGGTTTGGTCAAAAATTCAGTTGCACCTGCTTTCATTGCTCGCACCGACGTCGGAATATCGCCGTAGCCCGTTATGAAAATGATCGGTGTCGAGGATTTCTCATCACTGATGCGCTGCTGAATATCAAGACCGCTGAGATCCGGAAGATTGACGTCTAGGATCAAGCAGCTTGGGACCACGGTCGGCAATTGCGTCAGAAACTCTTGTGCCGATTCGAACAGCGCAGGTTGCCACCCCTCGTTTTGGATCAAGAGTTCCAGGGATTCGCGAACAGAGACATCGTCGTCAACAACGACAACTGTAGGCCTGATCGGCGGCATCGCAAGCAACCTCGGAAGGCGATTGGGTGTCTCTATTAAATGCATGAGGCATCTCCCTAGGCAAGAGGGGTTACTTCAAATTTAACGCTCTTTTTAACGCCTCAAGCAGGGCAGTCTCGCTAAACGGCTTCAAAAGGCAATCGACCGCTCCTTGCCGCATATCCGGCAGGGATGCAAATTCAGGGTGGGCGGACATAAAAATAGTAGGGATTGAATAGCCGCGCTTCACCAGCTCGCGGTATAACTCCGGGCCCGACATCCCTGGCATCGCGATGTCAAGAATCAGGCATTTGGCATTGTCGGCGGAACCCGATTGGAGGAACTCCTCCGCTGTCGTAAACGTCTCCGTCGCGAATCCCAATTCGTTGAGGAGGCCCGGCAGCGATTCCCGCACGGACTCATCATCGTCAACGACGGCTACGAGGATTGGGGCGCTCTTCACGGGTTTTTCAAGCCTGCGCTATGCTTCGCTCCCCTAGTCCCACGCGCCAATTGCGACGCGTACGCAAGGCTTTTCTGGCTGCGCGCGACCGGCGCCAACACCTGAACTGGGCGCCCGCCGCCTAACGTGCTTCGAGATTGATCGGACATTGACAATTCTCGCGCCAGACAATCTGGTCTATCTATAAGACTTAAGTATCGGTCGTAAATATCAGTCCCCGGCCTAAATTCCCGAGCGTCTTGATTATGAGATCCTCCCTCTTGGCGAGAGCCGCACCCAAGCCGTCAGACAATCATATCCTGCTTTTGCTGGCTGGCTCGGTGCTCGTCATGCCAGCCACCCGGCGGCGGCTGCCTCTGCGACCTCAACGTCTTGCTGCACACTGCCGCCGCTCGCCCCGACAGCCCCGATTACCACGCCACTGCGTTTGATGGGAATGCCGCCGCCGAAGATGACGACCCTCGAGTCGTTGGTCGTATTAATCCCGAAGCCCTGCTGCCCGCTTTGTGCCAAATGCGAGAGGTCATCGGTCGACATGTCAAATGCTCGAGCGGTCCAGGCCTTGTTGATCGCGATATCGATGCTGCCGAGCCATGCGCCGTCCATACGCACATGTGCCACGAGGCCTCCGCCGGCGTCAGCAACGGCGATGTTGTAGGGGATTCCCAATTCAATCGCTTTCCGTTCGCCTGCTGCAATAATTTTCCGTGCGTCGGCGAGGTCCAAAGACAGGGCTGGTCGGCTCATGTGAAATTCCTTCGTTGGCGTGTCCGGGGCCTCATGAGATCACAAGATATGGGACTGCTCGATTGGACGATGGTATTGGTCAAAGTGAATTTCGCGTCCGCGAAATCAGAGCCGTCAAGGCTCAGCTGTGAAGACCAAGGTGAAGTGATACCAACGTGCAATAGCGGAATCGCTGTGGGAAGTAAAGAGTAGCGGGGTTCCACATGTGCATGCAACAGGAGACTCCGATGAACGCCACAGTGAAGACGACACGCGCAACGAAGGCAAAGCAGATCCGACTCAGTAAAGCATCAGCGACTTACTGGCGCGTTACATTTGATTACCCGCCCCTCAATTTGATGGGACCCGAATTCCTGGTGGAGTTCGACGAGATCATCACGGAGATTGAGAGCAACGAGCAGCTCAGAGTTGTGGTTTTCGACAGTGCGGTCGAGGGCTTCTTTCTGAACCATAGTGATTTCACAGTCGAACTCGAGGAACTGACCAGTCTGCCGCAGGGGCCAACGGGTCTGGAAGCGTGGCCCGACATCCTCGTGCGGCTTACCCGCGCCCCCGTCGTATCAATCGCCAAGATCCGGGGACGGGCAACCGGCAATGGCAGTGAAATCACCCTGGCCTGTGACATGGCTTTCATCAGTCGGGAAAAAGGACTCCTCTCGCAGTGGGAAGTGGGCGTTGGCATGGTCGCTGGCGGTGGGCCCATGGCACGTCTGCCGCGGCTGATCGGCAGGGGCCGAGCTCTAGAAGTGCTCTTGGGGTCCGACGACATCAGCGGCGATCTGGCGGCGGCCTACGGCTATGTCAATAGATCGCTAGCCGACTCCGAACTGGATGCATTTGTCGATGCGCTGGCAACGCGCATAAGCTCATTCGACAAATGGGCCATCTCGAACACGAAGCGTTTGGTGAACGCCGCCAGCCTGCCCCCGGACGTGGAGATTGCTGCTGGCTGGGATGCCTGCATTACCTCGGTCGGACGCCCGGCGACGCAAGCGAGAATCAAGGGATTGATGGCACGCGGATTTCACAAGCCCGGGGATGTAGAGACTCGCCTGGGCTATTACTTGGGGCAGCCTGACTGATGTTATCCCGACGCCTATGCTGTGACTGCACTGCAGCGGCTTTGCCTTTTTGATGAGAGAGGAACGATCTGTGAGAGCGCAAACTTCCGTCGCATCGAAACGCTGCTGCATTGTGGTCGCCAATGATAAACACTCAGACCGAGTGACTACATCGTTGTTTCAGCGCGCCTCAGGCTCCGCGGCAGCGGTGACAATGGGGTTTTTGCGCCTGGCGGCCCGTCGCGCGAGAAGGCTTAGCTCTCCGGCCAACGTGATCGTGTCCGCCCAGGAGGGCGATCGGCGGACCTGGGAGGGTCCTTTTTGGTTTACGCGGGTAACCAATCGCTTTATCTCGGAGCCAGGAACGCCAACCTCCCTGTCGACGGCGGCGGCCGTGCTGTCGATCGCAACCAAGGACCCTTCCTGTCCCATCGCCATCCTCCCCAGCGATTTTTGGGTTGCGCGCGAATCGGTGTTGACCGACGCTATCGAGAAAGCCTTCGGGCAGCTGCAAGCCATGCCAGAGAGCGTCGCCACGCTCGGTATGGTTGATTCTCATCCTCATCCTGGAGGCGAGGAAGATTATCTTGTCGTCGGGCCGCGCGACGCTCAAAAAGGAGCCGCGATTCAGGCGCGAATCAACCGGCCAGAAAGAGGTTTGGCCAAACAGCTGAAGAGCGAAGGCGCCATGGTTGCCTCAGGCATCCTGTTGGGATACGCACAAGCCTTCGCCGCACGCATCAACAAGTACTGGCCCCATCTTGCGCGAGAGTTGATCCACACTCTCGAGAAGGATCCCGCCGCCGAAGTCGAACGAAAATTCTCCGCGTTTGCGTACAGGCAGATTGCGCACTTGGCCATGCACTCGGTGCGATTGTCTCCCCCGACATTTCCCGCGCGGGCATTTCCGGTGCAGGGCAGCGGCTGGTGCAGCCGGCAATTCAGTGGAATTTAAACACTAGCCGCGAAGAAGAATCGAGGCCTCGATCGCCGCTCGCCCTATTTAGCCGAAGCCGCGGGCCTCAAGAGCGGCTTCTGCTCGTTCCGTCCCACCGAAGGCAATCCCGAGCCGACTCGTTTGTTCCATCCGTGGAAACGCGAGAGGTCTCCGGCGTCCCATGCCTCGCGGAGCCCGGGAGCACTCAGATCCCAGTCTGGGCGGATCTCGCTGGTCACAGCGCGTAGGTCATGCCAAAGATCGACGACCGAGGGACGTCCCCAGAACCAGTAGCCGTTGTAAATGCTGTGGATAACGAGACCCGGCTTGAGTACCAGCGTGTGCGGGATCATCGGGTTATGCTCGGGGTCGGTGTATTCTTCAATCGCGAGATCCTTCTGGATCACTCGCCCGGGGTCTGAAAGGAAGGTCCATTCGGCGCCGACTGACGCGCGGAACTCCTGGAGCGTGTGGTGGTCGTCGGTGGCGATCGTAACAATCTGCGTGTACGCCACAGCGATCGCGGGATAGAACGCGGCGAGTTCGAGATGCTGCCGATGCTCCTTTGGGCAGTAATGGCCGCGCGCGAGCGTGAGGACCAGCGGATCGTCGCCCTGCAGCGCGCTGAGTCTGCGCAAATCACCCGTATGATTCGGCAGCTCATAGTCGGGGAAAATACCTCCCGGTACGATATCAGAACGCATCGTTGGACTCCTCTGAAAAAAGACCTTCGTTCCTTCGCGGCAGCAGTTTGCTGTGGCACACCTTCCATTTAGTGGAGCACGCGTGCCGCGAGAGATCGATTGGACCTTGGTATCGGCGATGCTCGTGAGGTTGCCCGGCGACAACCCGCGACTCGCTGTCGGCACCGCGGAGGTGATACGAAAGTGTTCTCTATACCATCGTGCAATCGCTCGATTGTTACTTCTTTGGTGTGATGAGGCTCGTCGCAATTATCGTCATTGGAGAGCCCCATGATCGCCACACCATCAACGCCGATGCTTCACGTGTTAGCTGCGCACATTCGCGCAACCGCTTCGTCGATCGGTCAAAGGTGCAAGGCTGCCATAAGCGGAGGCCGATTACACGATTGGCCGGCCGCGTTCCTTCCCGTGATGGCAGCGATTGACGGCTGCCTAACGATAGGTCTGGTGCCTCAGTCAACGCTGATGGTCGCAGCGGTACTGCGGCGACTCTCGAGCAAAATGAGGCGGCAGTCGGCAGAACGAACGCCGGGGAATAGCGACACTTGTATCCGCATCCCGGTGGAGCGGTGCCGCTGAGCTGTGATTACTTGGTCTTTGGAACGATGATGATTGGAAGTGAGCGTCAATACCTTTGTTCAATTGCCACGGGTCTTGGTGCGTGTTCCCATCGCAATCGATGAAATTTAGGCGTCTTTGAGTAACACAGGAGATAGGAACATGAAGATTTTGATGGTGCTGACTTCACACGATCAACTGGGCAACACCGGTCGCACGACTGGGTTTTGGCTCGAAGAGTTCGCCGCTCCCTACTTTGTTTTTCGGGATGCCGGTGTGCAATTGACCCTTGCCTCACCTAAAGGCGGTCAACCGCCGATCGATCCAAAGAGCGATCTGCCGGAAAATCAGACCGATGCAATGGCGCGCTTCAAAAAGGACGCGGCCGCGCAAAAGGCGCTTTCTCAGACCGCCAAACTCGCAGACATGAAGTCGCAAGATTTCGACTCGATATTCTATGTCGGCGGACACGGGCCCATGTGGGACCTTGCCGAAAGCGCGGATTCCATCGCTCTGCTCGAGTCGTTCTACAATTCCGGCAAGCCGATTTCGTTGGTGTGTCACTCGCCCGGCGTGCTTCGGCACGTAGCGTACAAAGGCGCGCCGCTCGTGAAGGGAAAGCATGTGACCGGCTTCACCAATGGCGAAGAGGAAGAAATGAAGCTGACCCACGTGGTGCCATTCCTGGTGGAGGATGAATTGATGCGCCTGGGGGCGATCTTCGAGAAGGTCGCCGACTGGCAGCCGTTTCACGTGATCGATGGGCTTCTGATTACCGGGCAGAACCCGGCATCTTCAACGGGTACCGCGCAAGCTCTCATTACTTTACTCTCGGCGCAAAAAGCCGCTTAGCCAGGGGTCGGGACCTCGCGGCAGATTCGCCGCGAGGCCAGCCATCCGGGCGAGTCGCTCTTCGACGCGGAGCGTTTTCATCGCGTCACGTTAGGCTCGTAAATCAACACCGTGGTATCCAGACGAAGAGGGGTTTCATGCAGTCGATACGTTATGGATCGGCGAAGATAGGCGAACTGTCCGTCTTTTACCGAGAAGCAGGCCCGAAGGACGCGCCGACGATTTTGCTTTTGCATGGCCTACCGTCCTCTTCGCGTATGTTCGTGTCACTTTTTGACCGGCTCTCCGACCGTTACCACCTTGTCGCGCCGGACTACCCGGGTTTTGGCCACAGCGACTGGCCGGATCCGAAACAGTTCGCATATACATTCGAACACATTGCCGAAGTCATGATTCATTTTACCGAGGCAATCGGACTCTCTCGATATTTGCTCTATATGCAGGACTACGGCGCACCGATTGGATTTCGCATGGCCTTGGCGCATCCGGCGCGCGTTGTCGCGCTGATTGTCCAGAATGCCGTCGCGCACAACGAAGGTCTGGGAGAGAATTGGAAGACAAGGCGTGCTTTTTGGGCCGATCGGATCGCGAATGAGAGAACGCTACGCACAAACCTGCTGTCACTGGCGGCGACGCGGACGCGGCATGTGGGAAGTGATCCTAATCTAGAGCGGTATGACCCGGATCTATGGACAGATGAATTTGCGTTCCTCAGCCAGCCAGGGCAGGGCGACATTCAAAGCGATCTCTTTTACGACTATCGCATGAATGTTGAAGCGTACCCCGAATGGCAGGCATGGATGCGCAAAACCCAGCCACGGCTGCTGGTGGTCTGGGGCAAGTATGACCTCTCGTTCGATCTCTCCGAGCCTGCCGCCTATGGGCGCGATGTCCCGAGCGCTCAAATTCACATCCTCGACGGTGGTCATTTTGCACTGGATACGGCTGCCGACGAAATTGCCGATCTGATGCGCGATTTTGTGGATTCTTTGGCATAAGAAGAGTTGGCGCTGATGGCAGAGTAATCGGCTACCGATGCCTGCCGTGCTCGAGGCGCCACCGATGCGGTCGCAGCTGGCACGCGTTTTTCGCATTTGGACACCGCGGAGCGCGCCGCGCCGGTCAGTGCCTGAGATTTTCATCTGTGATTTTGGTGTCTAGCAATCCCAGGTCGGCTGAGTCCGCAGCACTCTTTTTCGATGCATCAACTGTTCCCTGACGACGACAGACTGCTCATTGTTGGTAAGTACTACCTGACCCACTGCGAAGTCCCGAGTCCACGAGCCATTCAGTTGCTCTTCATTTGCCCCGGTCGGCAGCGCCGCGCTCAATACGGACTCATGTGCATCGAATAATTCCGCCAATAGAAGTGTGGCTGATGCACGACCGGGAAGTAATTGAGAGAACTGCGTCTGGTGAAGGAAATCACCCGCGAATACCCCGCCCGCGCCATTGAGTGCGCGTATTCGATCGACTAGGACATCTACGAGCTGAATCTGTTCCTGGTAGTGACCGTCGAACAACTGGCGCAACAAGCGAAACTGAAGGTCGGCGGTTTGCCAGCGGGCATTCTTGTACATGTCGCGTAGGTGAATTGAATGAGCGAGTAGCTCCTCGAGGACCTCAACCGTCTCCGAAGATTCGCTTTTGCTTATAGTCGAGATTGTGTGGCCAATTGGGTCGCTTGTTAGCTGGTTTGTCGCGGCTTGCATGTTGACTCCTGCGGAATAATTCCTGGTGTTTCGTCGAACCTCTACTCTCGCGTTTCATGGCGCGTTTTTGGCCTCTTGGCCGATCCCTTCTACTCGGCGAGCGTGGATGATACTCATGCTTCAGATTGCCTTGCCGTTGTTGTCCCGAATGCTTCAGCATCTATGATCGGCTTCGAGTGGACCACGAGCGCGGAGACGGATCGATTGGACCATGGTATCGGCGATACCTGCGTATACGGCGGCTACTTCACCCTTAACGAATTCACATCACCCGGATGATCTTCGGACCTCGTGGTGGGAGACCCCGCGAGCGGATCGAAACACGAGGTCCCTTCGCTACAACGCCGTTGTCTGGCAGTCGATACCTAGGTGCAATAGCATCGTTTGGTTGCTGCGAGCCCAATGTAAGCGCGTCGGATTGTCCTGAGGAACCAGACGTGGACCATGAGCGAATTCTGCGCTTCCGACCCAATTCAGGCGGGTTGTCCGCGCAGATTCAGCCGCTGCGGTAGTTGAATTTGCCAGAAGAGGACTCGTCGTGTTGACACAAACAAAGTTAGCGGCATCATTCAGCATGCTTACCCTCATGCTCACGATGGTGGGCGTGAAAGATGCGAACGCAGGCTCCAAACTGCCAGACCCCGTCAACGCCGGCGTCGCCGAAAGACTTTATAGGTTGGATTGTGGTCACTCGCTCGCCAACGACGAGTCGGTGTGGACGCCGGGCGAAAACGTCGGACGCGATATCGAATTCTCGTCTACTTGTTGGCTTATAAAGCATGGGCGCGAGTGGCTGCTTTGGGATACTGGTGTTCCGGAAGCTACGCTCAACGACCCTCAAGGTTGGTCCACTTTGCCTAAATTGATTGTCTATCACCTCGACAAGTCGGTGACTGCTCAACTCGCTGAAATCGGACTGAAGCCCGGCGACATCGGTCGTGTTGCAATATCGCACACCCACGGAGATCACATAGGTAACGTGGGGTTGTTCCCCGACTCCACCATTGTGATGCAGCGAGCTGAGTACAGCTGGATACATTCCCCCAACGGGCCGAACGACAACGTAAATCAATTGATGGCGCTGGCGCGTAAGCTCTTGGGCACGCCGAAGAAGCTTCAGCTCATCGACGGTGATACCGATGTATTCGGCGATGGTAGCGTCACGTTGGTTTCCACGCCGGGGCATACGCCCGGGCATCAGTCGCTGTTGGTTCATCTTAGGAATTCCGGCTTCATCATCCTATCCGGCGACGTTGTTCATTTGAAACAGAATTTCTTTGAGAACATTGTTCCGTCCCTCAATACCGATAAGGCAGAATCAATCGCGTCAATGGATAAGGTCAGGCTGTTGATGGCAACGTACAAGGCGACGCTCTTCATAAATCATGACAAAAGCCAAAGCGATGGACTTAAGCTGCTGCCTGAATTCTACGATTGAGGTTTGCCGATGGGCTCGTCGAACGCGCCAGTGCGAATGCGTCGTAAAGGGCGGTTGTTCAGGGTAAGAAGACGCCATTGACTGCCACGTTCACGATACGACGCTTGCTTGTTTTGGCGCGGCTTCCGCGTGGGAGTGGCAACCCAGGTAACCTCGGATGGAGCGGCAGCTCGTAACCTTTCTGCAAAATCGAGTCAGTCGCCAGAACCGACACAGGATACCTGCAAAGGCTACGGCGGCAGAGCGGAAGGAGAGCAGTTTGAGGCGAGAACCAGCGCGAAAAGGCCTTCCGGATCGGTCCACTCCGCAATCGGGCTCCATCCGCCCGCGCGAAGCAACGTCCGGGCCTCCCGGGGCCCATACTTAAGGCTATTCTCGGTATGGATCGTCTCTCCCTCCGTAATTGAGAATGACTCGCCGGCCACCGTGAACTCGGTATCGCGGACGGCCTCAAGGTGCATCTCGATACGCGCCTCGTAGTCGTTCCAGAGAGCGACATGTCGAAATGCCCCCGCCGGTATCGTCCCCTGCAATTCGCGATTTATACGGTGAATCAGGTTGAGATTGAATTGCGCTGTGATGCCCTTAGCATCATCATACGCAGCAATTAATCGTTCCCTGTCCTTGATCCGATCGATCCCGATTAGCAGGAACGAGCCTTCGCCCAAAGTGCGCGCGGTGGCTCGTAGGAACTGGACAGCCACCGGCACGATCATGTTTCCGATCGTGGATCCTGCGAAATACGCGACGCTCGGCAAATTCCTGACCACCGCGGGTAAGGCAAAGGGCTCCATGAAGTCGGCGATGAGTGGGTGGATCGACAATGTTGGGAATCGCTTCGCCAACGCTGCGGCCGACTGATGCAGAAACTCGCCAGAAATATCGATCGGAACATAGGCCGAGGGCGCGAGTGCATTCAGGAGCAACGGAGTTTTGACAGAAGAGCCCGAGCCGAGCTCGATCAGCGCTCGACCAATGCCGGTGATTTGAGCAATTTCGGCTGCATGGTGTAAGAGGATATTGTACTCGGCCCGCGTGACATAGTACTCGGGCAGCGCGGTGATGGCTTCAAAGAGCTCAGAGCCACGCCGATCGTAGAACCAACGCGGCGAGAGCGTCCGCGGCCGAGCGCTGAGACCGGCAAAGACCTCCGTAAGGAATAGATCCTCGCTGGAAAAGGGAGCGGATTTCAAAGCGTGCGCGGCGTGAGGAGACATCAGAGATCCTTTGCGAGGCGAACCCCGGTAAATTGCCAACGTTGATGTGGATAGAAGAAATTGCGATAGCTTGGCCGCGTGTGCCCTCTCGGAGTGACACAACTGCCGCCTCTTAAGACGAACTGGCTCGACATGAATTTGCCGTTGTACTCCCCGACGGCGCCTGCGGCTGCGCGAAACCCGGGATAAGGGAGGAAAGCCGAGCCGGTCCATTGCCAGGCCTCGCCAAAAAGTTGACGGATTGGCGCTCGCCCTTCGGCGGGACGCGGTCTCATCGCGCGGGAGGCATCTGGCAGAACTCCTTCTGTCGAATTCCGCTTATCCGCCGCGCTCTCCCATTCGGCTTCCGTGGGAAGTCGGGCTCCCACCCAACGTGCAAAGGCCTCCGCCTCGTAGTAGCTCACATGACATACCGGTACGCTCTTTTCGAGCTCACGAAGACCGTCAAGGCCGAACTGGTTCCACTCACATGAATCGCCAGCGCGCCAGTGCAAGGGCGCCCGGATCGCGTTTTCACGGACCCATGCCCACCCGTCGGAGAGCCACAGTTCCGCTCTGCGGTAGCCGCCGTCCTGCATGAATTCAAGCCATTCAGCGTTCGTCACGAGCCGATCGGCTAAGGCGTGCGGCGATAGCCACACAGTGTGTCGCGGCCGTTCGCAGTCGAACGAGAATCCGCACCCGCTATGCCCGATCTGCTCGGCACCGTGAACCCCTTCCACCCAGCGCAGCGGCACGGGCGCGGCATCAGCCGGTCGATCAATCGATGGCCGGAATGTTGGTTCAAGCGGATTCTGAGAGAATAGGTGAAGTAGGTCGGTCAAGAGCAGCTCCTGATGCTGCTCTTCGTGATGACATCCGAGCTCAACCAAGTTTCGCACCGGGGGTGGCAGACAATCGAGCGCGCGGAAAACCGCCGCGTCAACATAGGCGCGGTATTCCAGAATCTCCTGCAGGGAGGGACGCGTGATGGTCCCACGCGCACTCCGTGCTATCCGTGTGCCTTTGGCTTCGTAGTAGCTGTTGAAGAGTACGGAAAAGCGTGCATTGAAGGGGCGGTAGCGAGAAACAAAGTCCGATAACACGAAGCTCTCGAAGAACCATGTCGTGTGCGCCAAATGCCACTTAGCCGGTGAGGCGTCGGGCATGGACTGAGCCGTGGTATCTCCGTCCGACAGATTTTCGACCAAGCCGCCGCTGACGGAGCGAACCTTCGCGAAGCGTTGCCGCATCCTCTCATCTACTTGAAAAGCAGCTCGCAGCATAAACCCCTCAAACTCAATTGTTCTCACTTCGAACCGCCGAGGATGGACCAACATCCCAACCCGAGTGTTTTTCAAACCCGCGACAATAATCACAGCACAGGGGTTTGGTCGGGTCGATTGCACTATGGTGTTGGTGGATACGGCGGCGGGTGTGACGCATCGAAGACGCATTTCTCTAGAAGCAATCGACCAACACCTTCGTGTAGTAGATGCGCGGGCGCCCGCGTGGTCTGATTACGAGAGGCGAATCGTTTTGATCGCGGATTAGTGGTGCGGATGAGAGAGGGCGCCTGACTGTGCGCTGTGGGGAGGGGCTTTAACCATGAATGTACTCATCCTCTTACAGGGTGCGCAAGCTCCCAATGCTGCGCTGACTCTAAATCGCGTGGCGCTCGGGGTTTTCTTCGCGATCAGCGGCTACCACAAGCTATTCAACGCTTCCAGGCACGCCACGCTGACACGTACGCTGCAAGACGACGGTGTGCACGCTGTGCCGATCATGCGATGGTTGCTGCCTAGCGCTGAGTTCGGCGGCGGATGGGCGCTGATCGTTGGCTTTTTGTCTGTGCTCGCGGCGTTCGGACTGTGCGTGATTTGTATCGGAGCCCTTGCACTCGACGCCGTCAAACGGATACGTGCGTGGCAGCCAGTGGATCGCGCCGATTGGCTCGGCGACCTGCTCTACGTCCCCGAAGCGCTGTACTGCATCGGGCTGACCGTCGTGATGCTGGCCGGGCCAGGACCGTGGAGCCTTGACACGACAATCGCAGTGCTGCTCGCAGGCTAGGAACCACGCTTTTTTCGGATGCCGATGAAAAACGCATAGCGATCGGCGATCACCGCTTGCTCGTCCGAGGTAGCGGGCCACATCGCCTCCGACCATCGAGAAGCCCGCTAACGCGAAGTCGCGCAGTCTAACGTGAGCGCTTGGTTTGTGAAGTTCCCCGTGAACAAGAGCAGCTTAGTTGCTGATTCAGCGCTCTCGAGCGTGCTTGCGTGTCCAATCGCGAAGGCCGACGATACCTTCGTCCAATCGATTCGTCGTCGCGCTTATGGCAGCTTGCAATCGAAGAGTCATTCGCTCCGACACCGATAGGAAGTTCCAAATGGACGGCACAAGTGAATTGGAAGAGACCGCGCGCGTGACCGCGCCTGTCGCGTCGAGCAGGCTAAATGTGAACGTTTTTACCGCTCCGGGAAAGCCTATGGTCGGCGAGCGGCCAAAGCCCTTCGGCGAAGCGCTCGGCTTTGACCCGATCACGTCGACTCTAATATTCGGCGAGTACGACGCGGTGCTGGTAGACGCAATGACGACAGTGGCTGAGGCCGAAGCTCTCGCGGATTGGATTGCTCTGCACAACCGCAACTTAGAGACCATCTATATAACGCACGCCCACTTCGACCATTTCTACGGTCTGAGCATTCTGCTCGACCGTTTCCCGGGCGCTCGGGCGATCGCAACGCCCAAGGCGGTGAACGCCATGCAGATGTCTTTCACTCCCCCGGTGGAGCGGCTAGCCCGCCGGTTGTTTCCTGGGCAAGTGCCCACTAAGTTGGTTGCACCTGAGCCCTATGAGAGCGACACGTTCACTCTCGAGGGCCACGAATTGCGCATCATCGAGCAGGGCCGCACCGATAGTCCCGATTCGACCTCGCTCTACGTTCCATCGATCGGTCTGATCGTTGCTGGCGACGTTGTGTACAACCAATGCCGCATGTATGTCGGCGACACGAGCCCCGAGAGCCGAAAGAATTGGATCGCGGACCTGGACCGGCTAGCAGCGTTGAACGCGACAATTGTTGTCGCCGGTCACAAGAAGTCTGGCGCACCAGACTCTCCCTCGGCGATCCAGGAAACCAAGCGTTACCTCGAGGACTTCGATCGGGTGCAGAAAACCGCGACGTCCGACCAGGATCTGTTCGATCAGATGACGGCGCTATACCCGGATTGGGTGGCCAATCAGTCGTGGTTGATGTTCGGATTCCCTGGGGTATAACTCACATCAACGGCTAATGTGCATGTTTCCTCGCGCATGATGAGCACTGCTTATCGGAATTGGGGTTGTCAATGAGCGTTCAAATCGAACAAAAGAGTTATTAGATGCCTCCCTGCGACGGGTTCACCATCACTGATCGCGAATACGTGGCTCATTGTGAACGTCGCGGGTGGGCCCACGCCGGACAAGCCGACGGTAACCATGAGCGTCCTCGCCGACCCGGATAAAGTCAGCAGCTTTATGAATATTCGCGTTGCGGATATTCAATCTTTTATAAGTTATGGAAAAGTCGCGGAGCCGAGTTCATCACGGAGCCGATCCCTAAGTACGGCGAGATTCGCTGCTACATCCGCGATCCTGACGGATATATCATCGAGGTCGGACAAAGCACCTCACGTAAGGTTGACGCACCATAGGATAGAGCCATGATCAAAGATGTGCTGGCCAGTGAACTGCAAGCCGAGACAATCGATCAGCCCCGCCGCCGCTTCTTTGGGACCGCCGCGATGACGATCGCGGCCGCGCAACTCGGGGTGATTGCACCCTCTGCCGCCCAAGCCAGTGAAACTTCGTCAAAAGTGTCGGCAATCAAGCCGGGTACGAACACATCTTTCAAGTCCCTGAAGCAGATCAACGCCGGCCCTCTAAATGTCGGCTACGCCGAAGATGGGCCTGCCGATGGCTCACCTGTCGTCCTGCTGCACGGTTGGCCGTACGACATACACAGCTATGTCGACGTCGCTCCACTGCTTGCGGCCAAGGGTTATCGCGTCATCATCCCGTATCTACGCGGCTACGGCACCACGAGCTTTCTCTCCAGTGCAACCATGCGCAACGCCCAGCAGTCGGCCGTCGCCCTCGACATGATCGCTCTTTTGGATGCGCTCAAGATCCAGAAAGCCCTCTTCGCCGGCTTTGACTGGGGCGCGCGCACGGCGGCCATCATGGCGGTGCTCTGGCCGGAACGCTGCAAAGCGATTGTGTCCGTCGGTGGCTATCTCATCGGCAGCCCCGCAGCCAACCAGGTACCGTACCCGCCCGCGCCGACGCTCGCGTTTTGGTATCAGTATTATTTCGCTACTGAAATCGGGCAGGCCGGCTACCGGAAATACTTGCACGACTTTGCGAAGCTGATCTGGCAGACCGCTTCGCCGAAATGGAACTTCGATGACGCCACGTTCGAACGCTCAGCGGCGTCGCTCAACAATCCGGACCACATCGCCATCACGATCCACAACTACCGCTGGCGAATCGGCCTGGCTGACGGCGAGCGAAAATATGACGATCTGGAAAAGCGGCTGGTCGCGCTTCCGGCCGTCGCCGTGCCTACTATCACCATGGAAGGCGACGCCAACGGCGCGATTCACGCGCCCAGCACGGCGTATCGCGATAAGTTTTCGGGCAAGTATGAGTACCGCCTCATCAGCGGCGGCATCGGCCACAACCTACCGCAGGAGGCTCCGCAGGTCTTTGCCCAAGCAGTGATCGATGTCGACAGTTTCAGCTAAGGAGAGAAGAGCCCCGCGCGTCAGGACGTGTGGGCCGGGTTGGATACCCGCGCGCCGGGGTCAGGATAAGCGGATCCTCACCCCCGCAGCTCGCTGAGTTTGCGCGGTTTAGCGGTGTTTGCCACGGACTTGATGGATCGCAGAAATAGACTTGGACGTCGGTTGCCACGGTGAATGCGGCATGGCTGGCGAGTTCTACGCCACGGTCCCAGGTCAGTGATTTACGCAAGGCGATCGGAAGCTTGCGCACTGCCTTGATGAGGGCAGCAACGACCGCCTCGGTGCCCTTTTCCGAGAGCTTGACCAGCACGACAAACCGCGACTTCCGCTCCACCAAGGTGGCGATGTAGGTTCCGCGGGATCCTTCCACCAGATCACCCTCCCAGTGTCCTGGGACCGCACGGTCTTCCACCTCTGCCGGTCTCTCGCGTATGGAGACGGCGTCAATAATTGCGCCTCGACCCTGCCCTCGATCGGTGGCGTGGCGAGATCGGCGAAAGCGGCGTTTTGTACGCAGGTGGCCGACGAGCTCTCTTTTTAAGGCGCCGCGCGCCTGCACAAACAGGCTTCGATAGATCGTCTCGTGTGACACCCACATCTCCGGATGACCGGGATAGTCGTCTCTGAGCCAGCCAGCAATCTGCTGCGGAGACCAGTCCTGCTCCAGTTTAGCCGCAACGATCCGCCGCAATTGTGGGTTTTGGCTGAGCAGACAGGGCTTCGGCCGACGGGCCGACTCCCAAGCCTCCGAGTCCGCATCGGCAGCCCGATACCGCCTTCGTCCTCCGTGCCGAGCCACTTCTTGGCTGATCGTGGAAACAGCCCGATCCAGTCGCCTGGCGATGGCGCGAAACGAATTTCCTGCAGCAAGTCCCCGAGAAATCTCCTCGCGCTCTCCGAACCTCAATACTCTCGGGGAACGCCTCCTTGCACTGGCGCTATCCCGCCTGAAGCTCCCAGCAGTCGATTGATATTGCCCGGTCGCTGCCCGAGTTCGCCGACTATCCCGAGCACAGACTCGCCGGTCTTATATCGCCGCCAAAACTCTGCCCGCTGCGCGGGCGTGATCGTCGATCGGCGTCCCATACCACACACCTCCTAGCCTTAGATTAGCTGGAGTGTTTCGCCGACCCATTGAGACCACCTTACCCATGTCTCCGGAATGAAATGGGTACCATGTCCCCGGTTAGGACCCTAAAATCAATGGTCGGGGTGACAGGATTTGAACCTGCGACCCCTACGTCCCGAACGTAGTGCTCTACCAGGCTGAGCTACACCCCGAAATCGGCCGCCGAATCAGTTCTTACGTGCCACCGCGAACTTCGCCAGTTCGCTCAAGCCCTCTTTGAAATGCGCTCTCGGGAAGGGGCGCCAGGGCAGCAAGCGCCTGATCTGCCTCGCATTGAGCGAGGCGCGCAGTGTACGCAAGCCCCCCGAGGCTTGCAACGGCACGCGTGATTTCCTCCAGTTGGTCCAAGCCGCCGTTCTCGATGGCGTGCCGGATCATGGCTCGCTGGGTCGTCGTTGCCGTGCTGCATTGCGTAGATCAGGGGCAGGGTGGGTTTACCCTCCGCCAGGTCGTCGCCCAGGTGTTTCCCCAGGCTGGCTTCGTCGGCCTGGTAATCGAGCGCATCGTCGACGAGCTGGAATGCCGTGCCGATGTGCCGGCCGTACAGCGCGAGCGATTCCTCGATCAGCGGGCGGGGCGTCGCTCAACACCGCCGCGATCTGCGCGCCGGCCTCGAACAGCCGGGCGGTCTTGCGGCGGATGACATCGATGTAGCGCGCCTCGGTGGTATTGCGGGTCGCGGGCGTTCATGAGCTGCAGCACCTCGCCCTCGGCGATGGCGTTGGTGGCGTCCGCCATAATCTGCATGATCCGCATGCGGTCCAGCTTCACCATCATCTGAAAGGCGCGGGAATACAGGAAATCGCCCACCAAGCACGCTGGTCGCGTTGCCGAAGACTTCGTTGGCGGTTTCGCGGCCGCGGCGCAGCGACGAGCCGTCCACCACATCGTCGTGCAGCAGGGTGGCGGTATGAATGAATTCGATGATGGCGGCGGCGTCGATGTGCCGCTCGCCCGATGCCCGCAGGCGCGCGCCGCCAGAAGCACCAGCAGGGGGCGCAGGCGCTTGCCGCCGGCATAAATGATGTAGTTGGCCACCTGGTTGACGAGCGCCACTTGGCTGTGCAAACGCTGTTTGACGACCCTGTCGACGGCCTCGAAATCAGCGGTTACCAATCCGCGAATCTGTTCTAGTGTCATGCAGCGCTCGAGCGAATGCGCCATGGTACCTAAGAATGGTCGGACTAGGCGCGGCACGGCGCGGCAGCGCGCCATGGGTTGGAGCCGGCATGTCGCGGCCGTTCGGGCCAAATCAGCCCGGTTTGACCCGCAGCGCCTACCCGTACAATTCGCGGCTCTTTTGCGGCCTCACTTAGGCCGTCCTCGGAGTTTCAACCATGTATGCCGTGATTGCCACGGGCGGTAAACAGTACCGCGTCCAAGAAGGTGCCGTGGTGCGCATCGAGAAGCTCGATGCGGACCAGGGCGCCAGCGTCGAATTCAATCAGGTGCTGCTGGTCGGCGCCGGCTCCTCGGTGACCATCGGCGCCCCCTATGTGGGCACGGCCAAGGTGACCGCCACGGTTGAAGGTCATGGCAAGGGCGACAAGGTGCGCATCGTCAAGTTTCGCCGCCGCAAGCATTACAAGCGCGAGAAGACCCATCGGCAGCCCTATACCGATGTGAAGATCACGCAGATCGTCGCTTAAGATATTCGAGGAGACTACTTACATGGCACACAAGAAAGCCGGCGGCAGTACTCGCAACGGCCGCGACTCGCATTCCAAGCGTTTGGGCGTCAAGAAATTCGGCGGTGAGGATGTGCTCGCGGGCAACATCCTGATCCGCCAGCGCGGCACCGCAGTACCGCCCCGGCGTGAACGTCGGCATCGGCACCGACCACACCCTGTTCGCCAAGGCTCACGGCGTCGTCGAGTTTCGCGTCAAGGGCGCCGAGCAGCACACCTACGTCAACGTCGTTACGAAAGTAACGGCGAGTCGCGGGCCGCTTAGCGCTCGCCGTAGACATCGGAAGGGGGCAGGGCAACCTGCCCCCTTTTTAGTTTTCTGCGGATCCGAGCCCGATGAAATTCGTCGACGAAGCCAAGCTCAAGGTGCAGGCCGGCAACGGCGGCCGCGGCTGCGTGAGTTTCCGGCGCGAGAAGTTCGTGCCCTTCGGCGGCCCGGACGGCGGCGACGGCGGCCACGGCGGCAGCGTTTACTTGAAGGCGGTCGAGGGCATGAACACCCTGGCGGACTTTCGCATCTCGCGCACCTATCGAGGGTCAGAACGGCGAGGGCGGCAGCGGCAACGATTGCACCGGACACGGCGGCGACGACACCTATGTGTCCGATTCCCGTCGGCACGGTGGTGTCCGACCTGGACACCGGCGAGCAGCTGGGCGATCTGACCGGTCGAAGGCCAGACGCTTGCTGGTGGCCAAGGGCGGCAAGGGCGGCTGGGGCAACACGCGCTTCAAGTCCAGCACCAATCGCACGCCGCGCAAATCCGGCCTCGGGCTGCCGGGCGAGAAGCGCGAGCTTGAGCTCGAACTGAAGCTGATCGCCGATGTGGGCTTGCTGGGACTGCCCAATGCCGGCAAATCCACCTTGATCCGCGCGGTTTCGGCGGCGCGCCCCAAAGTGGCGGATTATCCTTTCACCACGCTGCATCCGAATCTTGGGGTGGTTACCGCGGGTCCGGGTCGCAGCTTCGTGATGGCGGATATTCCGGGCCTGATCGAGGGCGCGGCGGACGGCGCGGGTCTGGGCATTCGTTTCCTGAAACATCTGCAGCGGACGCGGATGCTGCTGCATCTCATCGATATCGCGCCGCCTGATCCCGAAGCCGATCCGGTCAAGGATGCGCGCACCATCGTCGCGGAACTGAAGAAATTCGCCGCCGATCTGGCGACCAAGGAGCGCTGGCTGGTGATCAACAAGATCGATCTGTTGGAGCCGGCGGAAGCCGAGCGGCGCGCCAAGGAAATCGTGCGGCGCCTGCGCTGGAAGGGCCCGGTCCTTTTGATTTCCGGCGTCACCGGCGAGGGCACGGACGAGCTCAAGCAGGCGGTGATGCGCTATCTCGAGGAGCATCCGCGCGTCCGGCTTCCGCCGATACGCGCCACGCGCCGCAGCACGCACCGACCGCGCCGCACGAATAAAAAAGCCGGCACGCGGCCGGTTTTCCATATCCCATGCCGCAGAGCGGCCTACTTGGCCAGCGCGCGAACCTGCTTGGTGAGACGGCTCTTATGGCGGGCGGCCTTGTTGCGGTGAATGATGCCTTTGTTGACCATGCTGTCGATCACGGGCGTGGCGGCGGCCAGCGCGGAGGCCGCCTCTTCGTGCTTGCCGGCTTTGAGCGCCAGGGTGGCCTTGCGGATGGCGCTGCGCAGCTGCGAGGTGAGCGCATCATTGCGGGCGCGATGCACGGTCGACTGTCGGGCAGCCTTTTCAGCAGATTTCGTATTCGCCAAGCGCGGACTCCTCAAAAGATGAGCCCAAATCGGACCCCAAAAGAGCCGCGTAGCTTGCCGATTGGCCGTGCGTTGTCAATCGTCCGCGAGCCCGGCGGCGGCATGCGGCTTGCTATAGTGGGGACTGATAAGCGGGAAACCTGAGTATAATCACGAGCTTTCGCCATGGAACTAGTTCGCGGTCTGTATAACATCTCGCAGCGCCACCGAGGCTGCGTTCTGACCGTGGGTAACTACGATGGCGTGCATCTGGGTCACCAGCAGATGATCGGCGTGCTCAAAGCGGCGGGCGGCGGAGATTGGCGCTCGCGGCAACGGTACTGGTATTCGAGCCGAGTTCCAAGGAGTTCATCGATCCCGATGCCGCGCCGCCGCGCCTGACGCGCTGGCGGGAGAAGTTTCTGGCGCTGGCGGCGCTCGGGGTCGATCGCCTGGTGACCCTGCGTTTCGATGAGCGCATGCGCGCCATGACGCCCCGAGTGCTTTGTCGACGAACTGATCGTCGAGAGGCTGGGCGCTCGGCACATGGTGGTGGGCGATGATTTTCGCTACGGCAGCAATGCCGGCGGCACGATCGAGAGCCTGCGGGCGGCAGGCGAGGCGCGTGGCTTCGGCGTCGAACAGATTGGCGCCCTTCGTGTTCGATGGCGTGCGCGTGAGCAGTACGGCGGTGCGCGAGCGCTTGGAGTTCGCGGATTATTCGCGGGCGCGCGCGCGCCTTCTCGGGCCGGCCCTATCGGATGACGGGCCGCGTGGTGCCAGGCAGGCGAGCTGGGCCGCACGCTCGGTTTTCCGACGGCGAACCTGCAGCTCATGCGGCGCAAGTCGCCGTGTGGGGCATCATTGGCCGTGCGGGTCCATGGGATCGGGCTCGGCCCGCTGCCCGGAGTGGCCAGTCTCGGGCACCCGGCCCACGGTCAACGGCATCGAGCCCTTGCTCGAAGTGCATGTGTTCGATTTTTCCGGCGACCTGTATGGCCGCCCGATCGAAGTGGAGTTCGTCGCCAAGCTGCGCGATGAGGTCAAGTTCGATTCTTTGGATGCGATGATGGTGCAAATGAAGCTCGATGCCGCGCAGGCGCGCGAGCTTTTGTCGAAGGTGGACTGTGGCTGATTACAAACAGACGATTAATTTGCCGAACACGGGTTTCCCGATGAAGGCCGACCTCGCCAACCGCGAGCCCGGAATGCTCGCGGCGTGGGAGCGCGACGGCTTGTACGAGAAAATCCGCGCGCGTCGCCAAGGGCCGGCCGGCGTTCATACTGACCGACGGGCCGCCCTATGCGAACGGCGCCATTCACCTGGGCCACGCGGTCAACAAGATTCTCAAGGACATCATCGTCAAGTCGCGCACCTTGGATGGCTATGACGCGCCCGTATGTTCCGGGCTGGGACTGTCACGGCTTGCCCATCGAAATGCAGGTCGAGAAGACCCACGGGCGCGTGGGACAGAAAATCGACGCCAAGGCGTTCCGGGCGGCGTGCCGCGAATATGCGCTACAAGCAGATCGATTCGCAGCGCAGCGATTTCAAGCGGCTTGGGTGTGCTCGGCGACTGGGAGCACCCGTACCTGACCATGGCGCCGCGCTTCGAGGCCGAGCAGCTGCGCGCCTTCGCGCTGATCATCAAGAACGGCCATGTTTACAAGGGTTTCAAGCCGGTGCACTGGTGCCTGAATTGCCGCTCGGCTCTGGCGGAGGCGGAAGTGGAGTACGAGGACAAGACCTCGCCGAGCATTTATGTGCGCTTCGAAGTGGCTCGACTCGGCCGGATCTGGCGCGCCGCTTCGGCATCGGTCGCCGGAGCAGCAGCGGAGCGTCGGCGGAAGCGTCCCGACCTCGCTCGCCATATGGACCACGACGCCTTGGACCCTGCCGGCCAATCGGGCGGTGGCGGTGCATCCGCAATTCGACTACTGCGCTGGTCGAATTCGATACTGGGCGGCGGCGCGAGCGCTTGGTGCTGGCGCGAAGAATTGGTCTACAGCCGTGATGCAGGCCCTGGGTGGTGACCGACTGGATGGCGATCGCGCCAGGCCAAGGGCGACGCGCTCGAGTATCTCGCGCTGCAGCATCCCTTTTACGATCGCCAGGTGCCGGTCATTCTCGGCGATCACGTCACGCTCGATGCCGGCACGGGCGCCGTGCATACCGCGCCGGGACATGGCCTGGATGACTACATCGTCGGCCGGCGCTACGGGCTGGAAATCGACAATCCGGTCGGCGGCGACGGCCGATTTCTGCCGTCGACGCCGCTGTTCGCGGGCGAGCAAGTGTTCGATGCCAACGCGCACGTCATCAAGGTGCTGCATCGAGAACGCGGCGGCTGCTCAAGGATGAGCCGTACCATCACTCCTACCCGCATTGCTGGCGCCACAAGACGCCGGTGATTTTCCGCGCGACGCCGCAATGGTTCATCAGCATGGAACAGGCGGGCTTGCGCAAGGCGGCGCTCGAGGCGATCTCGCACGTCGACTGGATGCCCGCCTGGGGCGAGCAGCGCATCAGCAGCATGATCGCCGGGCGCGCCCGGATTGGTGCGTGTCGCGGCAGCGGACCTGGGGGGTGCCGATCCCGCTGTTCGTCGACAAGGTATCCGGTGAGCTGCATCCGCAGCACCGCACGAATTGATCGAGGAAGTGGCCAAGCTGGTGGAGCAGCGGCGGCATCGATGCCTGGTTCGACCTGGACCCGGCCGCTCTGCTGGGCGCGGAGCCTGACCCAATACGACAAGGCCACCGACGTCATGGACGTGTGGTTCGATTCGGGCGTGGTGCATCACTGCCTCTCCGCAGATTCGCCCGAGATCACCGCGCCGGCCGACCTGTATCTGGAAGGCTCGGACCAGCACCGCGGCTGGTTCCACAGCTCGCTGCTGACCTCGGTGGCCATGCACGGCCGCGCGCCGTATCGCGGCGTGCTCACGCATGGCTTCACCGTGGATGAGAAGGGCCGCAAGATGTCCAAGTCGCTCGGCAATATTCTCGCGCCGCAGAAGCTGACCAGCACTCTGGGCGCGGACGTGATGCGGCTGTGGGTCGCCGCCACCGACTACGCCAACGAGATGAGCGTCTCGGATGAGATCTTCAAGCGGATGGCCGATTCCTATCGGCGCATGCGCAACACGCTGCGCTTTCTCTTGGGCAATCTGCACGGATTCGATCCGGAAAGCGCACGCGGTACGCCTTCGACGACCTGGTGGCCATCGACCAATGGGCGATCGGCGAAGGCCTTTCACTTGCAAAACGATGTGGTGACCGCGTACCGCAATTACGAGTTCCACGAGATCTACCAGGAAATTCACAACTTCTGCGTGGTCGAGCTCGGCGGCTTCTATCTCGACATCATCAAGGATCGGCTCTACACCACCGGCGCGCAACAGCGCTGCCGCGGCGCTCGGCGCAGACCGCGATGTATCACTTGGCCCAGGCGATGGTGCGCTGGCTCGCGCCGATCCTGAGCTTCACCGCGGAAGAGGCGTGGAGTTATCTTGCCGGGCATCCGCAATGAATCGGTATTCTTGAATACCTGGCATCAATTTCCTGCCGGTGCCGAGCGCAGCTCCGCCATCGATTGGCCGGCGCTCATCGCCCTCAAGGCCGATGTGGCGCGTGAGCTCGAGCGACTGCGCACCGCGGGCTCCTTGGGCGCGCCGCTCGAAGCCGATGTGACGGTATTCGTGCCCGAAGCGCTCGGGCGCGCAATTCGCGCCGATGCACGATGAGCTGCGATTCCTGTTGATCACGGAGTGCCAAGGTCGCCGCCCTCGAGCGCGGTGCCCCGGCGACGGCGGTAAAGAGCCAGCCGAAGAGCGTCTGGATCGAAGTGAAGCCGCAGCAGCAGCCCGAAATGCGTGCGCTGCTGTCATTTGCGTGCGATGTCGGCAGCGATCCGCGTCACCCGGAACTTTGCGCGCGCTGCGTCGATCAATGTCGAGGGGCCGGGCGAGGAGCGGCAGTTTCGCATGATCACGCAGGCGCAACCGGCGGCCGCGCGGCGCGATGGCTGCTGCTGTCGGCTGTGCATCGTTCTGGCGGATCAGGCTCAGCAAGAGTCTACATCGCCCGGCACTTTGGCGAATTCGAGTTCACGTCAGCGTGCTTCCGGTGCTCGATATCACCCGCATGCACAATGTCGGGGCGGCGTTCAGTTTCCTGGCTTCCGCATCCGGCTGGCAGCGCTGGCTGTTCATCGGACTTGCGCTCGTCGTGAGCATCGGCATCATCGTCTGGCTGCTGCGATTGAAGAGTGGTGCGCATGGCTTGCTGGCCTGCGGCCTTGCGCTGGTGCTCGGCGGAGCGCTCGGCAACGTCATCGATCGCATCCGCTTGGGATATGTCGTCGATTTCATTCACTTTCACTGGAATGAGCGTATTTTCCGGCATTCAATGTGGCCGATTCGGCCATCACGGTCGGGCGCCGCGTGTCTGCTGTTGGACGCTTTGTTTGAAGGACGGCAAAAAGCATGATGCAAATCCTACTGGCCAATCCTCGCGGTTTTTGTGCCGGCGTAGACCGCGCCATCGATATCGTGGAGCGGGCGGTCACGCTGTTCGGCGCACCGATTTATGTGCGGCACGAGGTGGTGCACAACAAATATGTCGTCGATCGTCTGCGCACCATCGGCGCGGTGTTCGTCGAGGAATTGACTGAAGTTCCCGACAACGCGACGGTGATCTTCAGCGCGCACGGCGTGCCGCGCGCGGTGCAGCAGGAAGCGAAGCGCCGTTCGCTCAATGTGTTCGACGCGACCTGTCCGCTGGTGACGAAAGTGCATATGGAAATCACGCGCTACGCCCGCGAAGCGCGCGAAGTGTTTCTGATCGGCCATGCGGGGCATCCCGAAGTGGAGGGCACGATCGGCCAATTCGACGCCTCGCTCGGCGGCTCGATTTACCTGGTACAGACCGTCGAAGATGTCGCGGCCTTGAAGGTTCGCAATCCGCAGCACGTCGCGTTCGTCACGCAGACGACGTTGTCGGTGGACGACACGGCCTCCATCGTCGCGGCACTGCGGGCCCGCTTCCCCGGCCTCAAGGCGCCGGTGAAGGAGGACATCTGTTACGCAACACAAAATCGTCAGGACGCGGTGAAGGATTTGATCGGCCGCTGCGAGGCGCTGGTGGTGGTCGGTTCGAAGTCCAGCTCGAATTCCAATCGACTGCGCGAAATGGCCGACAAGAACCGTCAAGCCAGGCTACCTGGTCGATGGACCCGAGGATCTGCGTCGCGAGTGGTTCGAGGGTGTCAAAACGGTCGGTGTGACGGCCGGCGCCTCGGCGCCCGAGATTTTGGTGCAGGGCGTGATTGCCCGCCTGCGCGAGTGGGGCGGGGAAGTGGCGGCCGAACTGGACGGCCGCAAAGAACACGTGATATTCGCGCTGCCGAAGGCGCTGCGCGACGTCGCAAAGCTCAATACCAGTCTTACGTCAGGTGATGTGCCGGGTTAGAATGCCGCCCGCTTTCAAAAACGCCGCAATAGCTCAGTTGGTAGAGCAACGCATTCGTAATGCGTGGGTCAGGGGTTCGAATCCTCTTTGCGGCACCAATAAAAATTAGGGTCCATTCCGGGCAGCGTATTTCCCGGCCTAATCAATCACCTCTTTCAGTCGCGCCACTGACTTGGCGGCTTTCGACAAAGCGCAATCTTTGTTCGGCGATTGTTGGTTGGCGGAGGGTAATGCGAAGTTTATAATAGAATCAATGGGTTAAGGGAAACTTCGAAGCTAATCTTTTCATAAGGCATCTTAAAATGGACTTTAAGCCTATTTAGGTCTATTTTATGATACCTTATGAAAGCGACGAAAAACAAAGCAGTTCTGCCGCTACGCCTGCGACAGGGCATTGCGAAGCTCGGCGCTGACATTGCCGTAGCTCGACGTAAGCGCTCCTTGACCGTTGGGATGATGGCCGAGCGAATTGGCGTTCATAAAAATACGTACCTCAAAATCGAGAAAGGCGATCCGACTGTCTCCTTCGGAATCTACGCCATGGCCCTTTTTGTTCTGGGGCTATCCGACGCACTAACGGCTCTAGCTGATCCTGGCCGAGATGACACTGGACTCTTGCTCGATGCAGATCACTTGCCGAAACGCATTCGTGTGGCTAAGGAACCTCAAGCATTATGAAGCGCACGATCGGCGTCTTTCTCGGTGACGCCAGTCGTCGCGTTGGCACGCTTCGCTTTGAGAGCCAAGGCGCACGCCAAAGCGCGGCTTTCGAATACGAACGTCAGTGGCTTGCCGCTTCGGATCGATTCGCACTCGAGCCCGACCTACCTTTAGTGACAGGCGCACAATTTCACAACCCACCGGGCCGAGATGCATCGATATTTCATGGCGCCATAGCCGATACCGAACCGGATGGGTGGGCGCGCCGCGTTATCCTCCGTGATTACGCTAAACGCCGCGCACTAGTTCGAGCGGCCGGAGAAGCGCAGGACCACCACCAGCCGCTCACACCTATCGACTTTCTTCTCGCGGTCGATGATGTCCATCGCGTAGGGGCGCTTCGATTTCAAGATGAGGAAGGGGTTTTCCAGCGTGTGGCCAGTGAAGAACAACGAACCGCGCCGCCATTAATCGAGCTATCTATGATGTTGACTGCTAGTCGGGCGGTTGAGACCAACAGCGAAACGGCAGAACATCTCGCATACCTTCGTGGTCGAGGCACCTCGCTGGGAGGGCTACGACCAAAATGCTCTGTCATCGACTCTGATGGCGCGCTCAGCATTGGCAAGTTTCCGAGCATCGAGGACGAGCGCGCCGTTACCAAGGGCGAGGTCTTGGCGATGCAACTGGCTAAGGCGGCGGGGATCAGTGCTCCGCAGGCACGGCTCATCGACAGCGACGGTATCCCCGTCACTCTCATTCGTAGATTCGATCGGACTGCCAAGGGGAGACTCATGTACGTCTCCGCCGCAACGCTACTCGGTGTGGACGTTGGAGCACCTACAGAACATACCTACACCGAAATTGTTGATGCGATACGTCAGCATGGGGCGGACGCACAAGCCGACATCGAAGAGCTTTGGCGCCGAATCGCCTTCTCCATCCTCATTAACAATGTCGATGATCACTTGCACAATCATGGGTTTCTTCATGTCGCAAAGGACCAATGGCGACTATCGCCAGCTTTCGATATCAATCCTTTCCCCGATCGTCAGCGTGAACTGAAAACATGGATTTCCGCAGAGGCCGGTCCGGCGGCGTCGATCGATGCGCTCATGGCGGTTGCAGCCTATTTCAAGCTGGACAAGGAAGCTGCTGTCAAAATACTTGCAGAGGTCGAACGGACGGTTTCAGATTGGCGCGTGCGAGGCCGCGAGCTTGGAATGAGCGCGGCAGAACTCGAGCAATTCGCCGATGCTTTTGAGCATCGCGAGCGAGTGGTCGCGCAGTCAATCTTGCGGGAAAGGAGAGGGGTTAAAAACCGAACTTGCATCAGCGACGCCTAAGTGCCGAATATCCTGTGTCGGCTCGCGATCAGGAAGTCGCACTCGACGCGTTAACCGTAGCTTTTGTACCGGTATGCACAAATGGGGTACCCCCCTATCCCATCTATGCTAGAATTCGCCCATGTCTCACACCATTCGAGAAAAGAAGAAGCTCCTGGACCGGGTGCGCCGCATTCGCGGCCAGGTCGAGGCCATCGAACGGGCGCTGGATGAGGAAGCCGGGTGCGAGGCTGTCATGCACCTGATCGCAGGAGTGCGAGGAGCAACATCCGGACTGATGGCCGAAGTCGTGGAGGATCATGTGCGCACGCATCTGACGGATGTCGATCGCAAGCGCGGCGATGGGCCGAGCGCCGCCGATGAACTGGTTGACGTGGTGCACGCCTACCTTAAATAGCAGTCGGGAGCAGCGGTGCCGGACTTTGATCACAATCACGTTTTTCTGGCGCCCGACCATGAGCGCAGCGAACGCAAAACGTGGGCTGTGATTTGGTTGTGCGGTCTTATGATGATCGCGGAGGTCGCTGGCGGCCTACTTTTCGGGTCTATCGCTCTTGTCGCTGATGGTTTGCATATGAGTACCCACGCTGGCGCGCTCCTGCTGGCGGCTCTCGCGTATCGCTATTCGCGGCGACATGCCCGGGATCCCCGGTTCACCTTTGGGACGGGCAAGCTCGGCGACTTGGCGGGATTCACCAGCGCCATTGTGCTTGCGATGATAGCAATGCTCATTGGATACGAGTCGGTCGCGCGCATCCTGCATCCCATCTCGATACATTTTGCCGAAGCGATTCCGATTGCGTGCCTTGGACTCGCGGTCAACATCGCGAGCGCGTGGCTCCTGAGCGCCGGTGGGCACGAGCATTACCATCACGGCCACCGTCATGAGCTCGCGCGCGGCCATGAGGAGACGCACCTGATCACTATGGCCAGTGGGAAATGGTTGCTCGGCATCGATGAAGAAGGAACTGCGCCACACTTCAGGCTTTGGCGCGAGGCAGGAGGCTTGGAAGATGCCGATACCGCGGAGATCGATACACTCCGTGCAGACGGCTCGCGACAGACTTTTGTTATGCGAGGCAAGGATGGCTATCTAGAGTCCGTCGATGCGATCCCAGAACCCCACGAGTTCACTGCATCCGTGCGCTTAGGTGCGGCATTACCCCAGCAGGTGCGATTCGCCGAAGCCCATCACGGCCACGCCGGGACTCATCGTGACAACAACATGCGGGCTGCAATCATACACGTCGCCGCCGATGCGGCCGTATCGATTCTCGTGATCGTGGGTCTGGTACTTGCGCGAGTGTTCGGCTGGCTCTGGATGGACCCCTTGGCCGGAATAGCCGGGGCATTGGTGATTGCCAGTTGGTCGTACGGGTTGGTGCGAGACACAAGCTCCATTTTGCTCGACATGAACCCAGACGTGAAACTTGCGGATAGACTTCGCGCCGCGGTCGAGGGTGAGGGAGATCGTTTGACCGATCTTCATCTCTGGCGAGTTGGGCCGGGGCACCTCGCGGCCATTATCGGCGTGGCATCGCGTCTGCACGACGCGGATTACTATCGTCGGGAGCTATCGCGCTACAAGATCTTGTCACATGTGACGCTCGAGATAACCCCATTGGAGCTCTGACAGGCGTTGGGTGGAACGGGCTACCACCTCTATTACCCCAGCCGGCGCCTATCTTCTCCCTGCCTTTCGCACTTTCGCCGAAGCGCTGCGTTATCGACGCTAGAAGTCGCGGCGGGTCCGCAAGCGGAGCGGGAGCGAAGCCCGGCGGCTCAGCCAGAGGAGGAAGCGCGCCGTCCGCGCAGGACCGCCAAGCCGCCCAACAACAGCGTCAAGCCGCTGGCGAGTGACGCCGGGTCGATTTCCGGCGCTTGCATGGGGGGCGAGACGACCAGGAATTCTTGGCTCGCGTTGAGGGGCCTTGGCGTATAAACGCTGACATTGGACGCGACGTATCCGCTGCTGACGGCTGCAAACGCGGCGCTTTCGAGCGCCAAGGCGCCGCCGTTCGGATCGGTCTGTTGACCATCGAAAACGTTCCAGATGGCAAACGAGTAATTGACCTGGCTGTTAGGGTCACTGAGATTACTCATCAAGCCGTTGGCGAGCCAACCGGCTGCGTTATAGGCTTGCTGCGCGGAGTAGGTGGTGCCGTCGAATGTCTCGGCGCCCGGAAATTTCTCGGTGCCGTCCAGCGCGCCGGCGCTCGTCAGGGAGGCCGACCACAGCGTATTCAGATATGAGTCGGTATAGAAGTCGTCACAAATCACGTAGCCCGAATAGCTCGCGCCGTTGCCGGTGATCGTCCCCTGGTACGGGCTGACGTAAACACCATTCGCCACCGCGCCGTTGCCGACTCCGGTCAGGTCGATGGTGTACTGCGCAAACGCCGTTGGTGTTGCCGAAATGAGGCACAGTCCAACCAATACTTTGAGTTTCCCGTACATACGTGAGTATTTCCCCTGCAATCGAAATGAAGTGGACCGTGCGGTAGCTTTGCATTTGCCCTGCCTGCATGCAAAGACAAACGTGAGACACATGACGAATGCCGCAGCTCGCGACGCAATATGTAAGAACGATCGGCGGTTCAATCCATGAACTTCAGGGGGAAGGCGGGACCTTGACATCGATGGCCTTGTTTCCTGTCGCGGCCAATCGCGCATTCAGGCGCACAAGATCCGCGGCCTTGAATTCATCCCATTGTTCACCGCCTGCTCGAGCAAGGTGACATGTGCGGCGTAACCTTTTTTCGCATCCGCGGTCGGCGCGGCATCCGCGCCATCGATGGCCCCGGCAAGATCATGGAATGCGCCGGCAAGATAGCGCAGTCCCCTGATGGTGGTGGGGGATGCACCGGTGGCGTCCGGTGAGGATTTCGCAGGGCTTAAATCGCTGATGGCGAGGAGTTTGGAGTCGGCCGCGGAAAGGGCGGCCGCGGCCGCCGGGCTTGCGTGCGCGGAGCGCTCGGCGATTTGCGCATGAATCGCCGCCGCCTCGGCCAAAGCGAGCGCCAATGTCACCCGCGCGCGTTCGATGTCACGCGCCAGCGCGAACTGCTGCGCATACGCGGCGGGCGCCAGATGCACTCGGGGATCGGGTTCCACCTGGAGCGATTGCCGGTAATGGACATCGTCGACGCTCAGATCGAGTTCATATTTCCCCGGAGGCACCCAGACACCCAATTCCTGCTCACTGAAGTCCTCGGGCTTGAGTGCCTCGGGAGGCGGGGCATGCAGATCCCATAAGAAACGGTGGGCGCCTGCGCTCGACGACAGGGATTGAGGTACGGCAATCCAGTCCGGCGTGATGTCGATTTTGCTCAGATCGGGCGCGGCGTGCGCATCGCGCGCGTTGAAAACGCGGACGATCGAACCGCGCGCATCGGAAATGGTCAGGGTGAGCGTCTCCGCCGGTCGCGCAAGCACGTAGTCGATCAGCGCACCCAGCGGCGGGTTGGCCCCCCGCGGTTCATCCTTCGGCATGGGCGTGCCGGTGAAGCCGGAGGATCGGATGCGATACGTGGACGCGGGCGGCAACAGGCGAGTGGCCTGGCCCGGCTGTTCGGCGAGTGATCGCAATGGCGCGATGTCGTCCATGATCCAAAATCCCCGGCCATGGGTCGCAATCACCAGATCGGTGCCATGCACCTGCAAGTCGCGCACGGAGGTGCGCGGTAGATTTTGCTGCAAGGCGAGCCACTGTGCGCCATCGTCGAAGGAGACGTATACACCGCGTTCGGTACCGCAATAGAGGAGTCCTGGGCGTGCCGGGTCTTCGCGAATCACATTGACGGTATTGAAGACGCCTCCGTCGGCAATACCCTGGACGATCAATTTCCAGCTTTTCCCGCCGTCGTCGGTGCGATAGATATAGGGGCGCGGATCATCCAAACGGTGCCGATCGACCGCCGCATAGGCCCGCATCGCCGAGAAATGCGACGCTTCAATCACGCCAACCTTGGACCACGCGCTGAGCGCACTGGGTGTCACATTCGCCCAGTGCGAGCCGCTGTCGCCGCTTCGCCAAATCAGACCATCATCCGTGCCGGCCCAGATCAGATGCTCATCGAGCGGCGATGGGCCGATGCTGTAGACCACGCCGCGGCGAGCGCCGCCATGCTCATCGTCCTTCACCGTCGCAGCATCCAGGGTGCGCGGGACGGCTGGCATCTCGCGGCTCAAATCCGGGCTGATCGGTTCCCAGTGCTCGCCCCGATCGACGCTGCGAAAGATGCGCTGATTGCCAAAGTACAACGGGCGCGATCCGATGGTGCCGAACACGAGCGGCAGCGTCCATGTGCGCCGGTACAAGTCCGGATGGACCAAGGTAGGATCGACGTTCTGGGTTTGCCCGGTACGAAGATCGAGCTTGTCGACGCGTCCGCCGAAAATAATTTCTGGATCAGTCGGATCGGGGGCGATGTTATCGCTCTCGCCGCCGGCCGTGATTTCGCGAAATTGGGTGAGGTTGATCCCATCGATATGATCCGTGCGGCTCGGAATGCCGGCGGCGCCGGAGTCCTGTTGCGCTCCATAGACCCAATAGGGAAACCGATTGTCGGTAACCACATGGTAGAACTGTCCGGTCGGCTGGTTGAACCAAGAACTCCAGGTCTCACCGCCATCGAGCGTGACGAGCGCGCCTTGATCGACCCCGAGAATCTGCCGCAGCGGTTCATGGGGATCGATCCACAATTGATGATAGTCATCCCCACCCGGCGCGCCTTTTGCGGGGACGAAGGTCACGCCGCCATCGTTGGACCGATACATCGCGGTGTTGCAGACGTATACCCGGTCCGGATTGGCGGGGTCGATGGTGATGCCGCCAAAATACCAACCGCGTTGCCAAATGCGCCGGTCGGCGCTCACTTGGCGCCAGTTCTCGCCGCCGTCGTCGGATCGAAACAGGCCGCCTTGAGCGGCGTCGATGAGGGCAAAGACGCGCTGTGGCTGGGACGGTGCGACGGCGATGCCGATGCGTCCCGGATGCTCCGGTAGACCGTGACCTTGAAGCTCTTTCCACGTGACCCCGCGATCGGTCGATAGATACAGGCCGCCGCCCGGGCCGCTGGACGGGGGGTAGACGTTCCAGGGTGGCCTCCGCGTTTGCCACAAGGAGGCGAACAGGCGCTCGTGACCGGGTGTTGCCGCGAGATCAATGGCGCCCGTATCGCTGTTCTTGAACAAGGAGCGTTGCCAATGCGCGCCGCCATCCGTCGAACGAAACACACCTCGCATCTCATTGGCGCCGTACGGATGTCCCAAGGCGGCGACCAGCAGCTCATTCGGGTTTTTTGGATCGACCAGAATTCGTCCAATCTGCTGGGAGTCCTGCAATCCGATCGGTTGCCAGGTGCGCCCCGCATCGCTCGAGCGAAAAAGTCCCGTGCCTTGCGCAATGTCCGAGCGCATGTCCGCCTCGCCCGTCCCCACGTAGATCACGCGCGGATCCGAGGGCGCCACCGCGAGCGCGCCGACAGATCCCACGTTCTGGGCGTCGAAAATCGGCGTCCAAGTGCGCCCGGCGTTGTCCGTTTCCCACACGCCGCCGTTCACAGCGCCAAAATAAAAATGCCGGGGCTCGCCCGGCACGCCGCTGACGGTGAGCACTCGGCCGCCACGAAATGGACCGATGGAGCGCCACTGAAGCGGTTGCAGCAGCGATGCTCTGGGATCGGCGCTGGTTTGAGCCAGGCCTTGCTCGGAGACGAGCGCGAAAGCCGCGGCGAGCGCTGCGCTCGCGACAGCGATGAGCATCCTTCGTGCCGTGGCGGGAGCCTTTGCTGACCGATGTCGAACTTGCCGGCAATGAGCGCTGCGCGCGCGCTGCGCTTCTGCAATGGGATTTCGCGTACGTGTCACGCATTCAGAGTAGCCGCACGGGCTCGTTGCCGGCAAGTCCCAGCGGCAAGCCACTTGTGTCCGGATGCGGATTGGGGCACTGTCACACGCAGAAGTGCTCACAAAAAAGAAGCGGGGGTCCATGGGTTTTACATCGAAGCGCCGATACGGCCGGGTGTTGCTGACCATCCTGGGCATGGGCGCAGGGATCGCTGCCTGCGACGCGCCGGCGTGGGGAGCGGACAATGAGCCGCTCAAAATCGCGGTCATCGCGGAGGCCCAGTCGGTGGCGGGCTCGTCCATCCCAGGCGCCGCGCAGTTGGCGGCCGATGAAATCAACGCCCACGGCGGCGTCGATGGCCGCAAGATACAAATCACCACCTACGACAATCACTCCTCGGCGGCCGATTCAGTGCGCGCCTTTCAACGCGCGGTCAGCGAAGATCACGCCAATGCGGTGATCGCGAGCTATGTCAGTGAAGTGGTATTGGCCTTGGAGCCCTGGGCATCGCGCCTGAAGACAGTGATGGTCACGCCGGGCGCGGCCTCCGATGTCATTACTCAGAACATCGCCAAGGACTATGAGGCCAATAAGTACACCTTTCACGGCTATCTGACTTCGAGCGCCATGGCCATACTGACCTGCGATGCCGCCAAGGAAATGGCGGTCGCAGCGCTGAAAATGAAATCGGCGGTGATCATGAGCGAGGATGCCGCCTGGACCACGCCCCTGGACGCGAGCTACGCGCAATGCTTGCCGGCGGCGGGACTGAAGGTGTTGGACCATATCCGTTTTTCGCCCGACACCACGGATTTCACGCCGATCTACAACAAGATCGAAGCGCTGAAGCCCGACGTCATCGTCACCGGCTGGTCACATGTCGGCGTGCAGCCGACGGTGCAATGGCAGAACCAGCAAGTGCCGATTCCCATTATCGGGCGATCAAGCCAGGCCACGAATTCGGCTTTTTGGAAGGACACCAATGGCGCTGCGGAAGGTGTGATTTTCTGGGACCTCAATGGCCCCAACGTCGCGGTGACGCCGCGCAGCATTCCCTTCGCCGAAGCCTACAAAAACAAATTCGGCAACTACCCCTCGTATTGCGGCTACACGGCATACGATGAGGTTTATTACATCGCCGAGGCCGTTCACCGCGCCCGCTCCCTGGACAGCGACAAACTGGTGACGGCGCTCGAGCAGACGGACTTTGTTGGGACGGTGGGCCGCATCCAGTTTCTGCCCAAGGGAGATCCGCACGTTCATGGGCTGCGCACCGGGGGCAACAGTATCAAAGGTCTGGTGATGCAATGGCAGAACGGCAAAGAGGTGACGGTGTGGCCCGCCAATCTGGCCAATGGCCATATGATCTTTCCGTCTTTCGTCAAGCTGCCGCATTGATTTAGCACCGGTCTGCAAAACGGGGACCCGACATTCTCGGCTTACAGATCCTGATCGACGGCTTTGCCATCGGCGCGTTGTATGCGCTCGGCGCCACCGGATTTACGCTGATCTTTGGCGTCTCGGGTGTGCTCAACCTGTCGCATGGCGCATTGATGGTGGCGGCCGCGGTCGCCGCTTGGGCCGCCAACAGTGCGCTGTCCGCGGGTAATTTTCTCGGCGCAGCCGTGGGCGTCGTGACCAGCCTGATCCTGTCGCTGATCACCTATGGACTGATTGTGCGGCCCATCCAGAAATCGGCGGCGATTCGTCATGAAGAGCGGGAGATCTTCATCCTGACCGCGACCCTGTTATGGGGAATCATGATTCAAGAACTCATTGCCTTTTTCTTCACCAACAATGCCAAGACCGTTCTGCCCATTTTGGCGGGCGTGGTTTCGGTCCTCGGCGTGCGCACCCCGAAAAATGAGATTTTCACCGCGCTGATCTGCTGGTTGGCGATCGGCGCGCTGTGGTTCTTGGTCAATCGCACCCGGATTGGCAAGTCGGTGCTCGCGGCCTCGATGAATCCGCGCGGCGCCACGCTGCTCGGCGTCGAGCTGTCCCGTATCTACGTTCTGGTGTGGGGAATCTACGGCGTGCTCGCGGGCATCGCCGGCGTTCTTCTCGGCATGTTCCTCGGCGTGTCGTCCTATTCGGTGGGTCCGCTCACCGCCAGCGCCTTTACCATCGTTGTATTGGGGGGCTTGGGCAGCGTCACCGGCTCGCTGCTGGCGGCCTTCATCATCGGCTATCTGGAAACGATCACCGCTTATTTGATTTCGCCGGCGTATCGTTTTTTTCCCTCGCTGCTGCTGTTGCTGCTGGTGATGTACATACGGCCCCGCGGCTTGTTCGGGCGGCGCTGAATGCTGCCCGCCGCTTTGCGCACGCCGCAATTTTGGGTCGTCGCCGCCATCATCGCGATCGCAGCGCTGCTGCCGCTGGGGGTCTCGGGCTACATCCTGGGGCTTCTGACCATCGCCTACTATTTCGGCGTGTTCTCCATGTCCTGGGACCTGCTGTTCGGTTTTGCCAATGAGGTGAATTTCGGGCCGACCTTCCTGATCGGACTCGGCGCCTACACTGCAGGCATTTTGGACAATCGCTATGGCCTGCCGATCTCGGTTTGCGTGGCATTGGGAACGCTCGCCGCCGTCTTGGGCGGGGTGGTGTTGGCGTTGCCGGCGTTGCGCATGTCCGGTCCTTATTTTGGCCTGACAACTTTGGTAGCCGTATTGCTGTTGCAAAATCTCGTGGTCGTTTTCGCGGACCTGACGGGCGGTGAGATCGGCCTGGCCGTGCCCGACGTGATCTCGATCAGCGGCCCGGTGAATTACTGGATCGCGCTGGCCTTCATGGTGGCGAGCGGAAGCATTCTGTATGTGCTGTCGCGCTCGGCGGCCGGCCTCATTTTGCAGGCGAGCGGCCAGGACAAGATTCAGGCGGGAGTGCTCGGCTTCAATGTGGTCAAGCACAAACTGTTTGCCTTCGTCGTCAGCGCTTTATTTTCCGGCCTTGCCGGCGCACTGTTGGTGTTTTATCTCGGCACCGCGTCGGTCGGCACATTGATCGACATCACCGTCGGCGTGCAGATCATCATCGCCGCCATCCTCGGCGGGCGGCGTACCATCCTCGGCGCCGCGATCGGCGCCATCTTCCTGATCGCCATGACCGAGGCGCTGCGCTCGACCGGCGAACTCGCCACCTTCATCGTCTCTGCCATCACACTCTTGGTGGTGATGCTTTTCCCGAATGGCTTCATGGGCATGCTGTCGCGGCGCAGTCGATGAGCGGCGCAAGCGCGGCGATGATCGAGGTATCCGGGCTCACCAAGAAATTTGGCGGCTTGGTGGCGGTCAATGAGCTGGATTTTTCGTTGCGGCCGGGCGAGATCCTCGGTCTGATCGGACCCAACGGATCCGGCAAATCCACCGCATTGAAGCTGGTGATGGGCATCGAGCGTCCAACCGCGGGCTCGGTGCGTTTGGACGGCGTGGAAACCGCCGGTTTGCCGGCTCATCGCATCGCGCGCATGGGGGTCGGACTGGTGTTCCAGCATTCGCGGCCGTTGGAGCGGCAGTCGGTGCACGAAAATATCATGCTGGGCCTGCTGCCGGACAGTCTGTTCAAACTTCGAATCAGCCCCGAGATCCGCGGGCGGGCGCGCGACATCGCTGCGCAGGTGGGCTTGAGCGCGGTGCTCGAGCGCCGCCCTTCGACATTGCCGTTCGCCGATCTGCGGCGCTTGGAGTTGGCCAAGGCGATTGCCCGCAATCCCAGGGTCATCCTGATCGACGAGCCGTTTGCCGGTCTGACCCTGGCGGAAGCGGCGGTGTTTTCGGATCTGTTCGCAGGTTTCAGGCGCGATGGCAAGGCGGTGCTGCTGGTCGATCACAACGTCAAGAGCGTGGCGGCGCTGGTCGACCGGGTGATCGCGCTTTATTTGGGCGAAAAGATCGCGGAAGGGACGGCGGCCGAGGTGATGGCGGATGCAACCGTACGGCGCGTCTATCTGGGCGGTTCCATCGAGACGGCGGCTCGGCCGGAATCGAGCTTTGCCGACCGCGACACGCCGCTGCTCGACGTGCGGGACCTGAGCGTGTTCTACAACAAGGCGCAGGCTCTCGAGAAGGTGTCGCTGCATGTGCATCGTCGCGAATTCGTCTCGGTGGTCGGCATCAACGGCGCCGGCAAGACGACATTGTTCAACGCCATTTCCGGCCTGCTGCCTTATCAAGGAGAGATCAAGTGGCGAGGGGCGCCGCTGGCGCGGGTATCGCCCGCCAGGATCGTGCGCAACGGTGTCGTGCAGTGTACCGAGACACGCGATCTTTTCGGCGAAATGAGCGTGCGCGAAAATCTCGATATGGGCGGGCAGCATCAGAGCAAGGCGCAAGCCGCGCAACGCCTTGACTGGTTGTTCGACCTATTCCCCATCCTGAAATCGCGCCAACGTCAGAACGCCGCGACCTTGTCGGGCGGCGAACAGCAAATGCTCGCCATTGCGCGAGCGCTGATGACCAATCCACAATTGCTGATCTTGGATGAACCGACCTTGGGGTTGGCGCCGATCGTTCTCGAGCAATTGTCCAAGGCGCTCGAAGCGCTGCGGCAAACCACTGAGATCACGGTGCTGCTCGGCGAGCAGAACGTCACCTTTGCCCTGCCGCATGCCGATCGTGTCTACGTGCTCGATCACGCCCGAATCACTTGGGAAGGGGGGCCGGATCGTTTCGCACGCGAAGCGGGGAGTGGGTATCTCTAGTACCATGTCAGCCATGCTGGCTGAATCCATGCGCCGCATCAGCGGTCTGCTGCAATCCGGTCAATACGGCGCGGCGCACGCGCAACTCGAATCGCTGGTGAGCGCAAATCCGCAATACGTGGAGGGGCTGCGGCTGTTTGCCGGTACCAAACAGGTATTGGGCGATTTCACCCAGGCGGAAAAGCTGCTGCGGCGCGCGCTGGAAATCGATCCGAAATGGGCTCCCACGCTGACCACTCTCGCGGAGCTGTTGCTGACGGCCGGTCGCGGCGCCGAGGCCGTGCCCCTGTTGCAGCGTGCGCTCGAAGGTTATCCGCGCTACCCGCGGGCCGCACTCCTGTTGACCCGCAATTACCTGGACGCGGGCCAACCGGCAGCGGCGCTCGAAGTTGCGACAGCCTGGTGCAACAGCGGCAAGCTCGACGATGAGTTGTCGGCGCTGCACGTGGCGGCCTACGCCGCCCTCGGCCGCGCAGGCGAAGCGGTGGCGAACTATCGTCGTTTCGCCGCACTCGCGCCGGACAACCACACCGCGGCGCATAGCCTGGCGATCGCTTTGATTGCGGCCGACCAGCCTGAAGAAGGCGAGCGCGTCGCGCGTCAGGCGCTGTCGCGCACCCGGCCGACGGCGACGCTGCACCACACCCACGCCCGTAGCCTGATCGCTCTGGAGCGCTTCGACGAGGCTGAGCTGGCCTTGCGCGAATGCGTCGAATTGGAACCGCGCCGCGCCGAGGCGCACGACAGCCTGGCGCAACTCGTGTGGATGCGCACCGGCGACATCCTCGAGGCTACGCGCGTTCTGGATCAGGCATTCGAAAAATACCCGCATGAAGACGCACTGTGGGCGACGAAGGCCGCGCTGCTGCAGGGCGCCGGTGACGCACGCGGCGCTTACGCCTGTCTCGCCGCACGCGCCGCGCGGCCCCAAGCTCCTCCAGCGCTGCTCATCCGCGCGGGACTGGCGGCGCTGGAATTTGAACCTGCGACCGCCCTGACGCTTGCGCAAGGGGCCATCCGGGCACAGCCCAACAGCCCGGCCGCCCGCAAACTCCTGTGCGCCGCATACTTGGGTGTCGGGGATGGAGCCGCGGCATTGGCTGAGTGCGCCAAGTTGCTCGAGACCGCTGCCGACGATCAGTACCTCATCGCCATGCAAACCACCGCATTGCGGCTTCTGAACGATCCGCGCTACGACACGCTTTGCGACTACGACCAGATGGTGATGTCGCAGGTCCTCCAAACCCCTCCTGGATGGTCCGATCTCGACAGCTTTCTGACCGATCTTACCGCGCGACTGAGCGCGCTTCACAATCCACACGGTCATCGGCTCCTGTACCAATCCTTGCGCCAAGGGACCGAAACCACCCAGGACCTTTCGCGCAGCAAAGACCCGGTGATTGCAGCGCTGTTTGAAGCCTTTGCGGCACCGATCGCGCGCTACCGGGAGCGCATCGGCCAAGGGGAAGATCCTCTGCGGCGCCGCAACCGGGCTGCTTCACGTTTCAATGGCAGTTGGTCGGTGCGGCTGCACCGTGCCGGCTATCACACCAGCCACGTGCATCCGCGCGGATGGATCTCCTCGGCTTGTTATATTCAACTGCCTGACAGCATGAGAGCGGGGCACACGTCCGAAGGGATCTTGAGCTTTGGTGCGCCGGGTATGATCACGACGCCCGTGCTGGACGCCGAGTTGTCGGTGCGACCCGAACTTGGCCAGCTGGTGCTTTTTCCGTCGTATTTCTGGCACGGGACGCTGCCCTTTCATAGCGAACAGCCGCGCCTCACCGTCGCATTCGACGTGGTCCCGGATAATGGCAGGTGAAGGGTTCGCGGATTGCGCGGCCATCAAAAACGAAAATCCCCCCTCGCGTTGCCGCGAGGGGGGATGATTCTCACACGCTAAGACTTAGAACTTGTATTTGAGTTCGATGTTGCCCTCGCGGCCGACGATCGACCGTCCGAATCCAACATTGTTTTGCACGGCGTTGCCTTCCACTCGAGCATTACCCTCGGTCAAACCAATCTGGTTGGTCAGGTTCGAGCCGAGAATACGCAGCTGCCAGTTGTCGCCAATGTTGGCAACGATGCCTGCGCCCAGGTCGTAGTAGCTGCCCAAAGGATTCAGGCCGGTGCTGTCCTGGTAGTGCTGACCGATGTGCTCGTACATCACAAATTCGGTCAACGAACCCCAATTGAAGGTCTGGGTGTCGCTCGGCGTCACACGCACTTGGAACTTCGGCAAACGAGCGAGCTGTACGCCATTGATCGCGCCGCAGATCACATCCCCGCTGATATTGGTGTACACATAGCAGCCGTTGTAGTCCTTGTAGTGGGCGTCTTCGTAGTTGGCGTTCACCGCGATGCTGAAGTCCCGCAGAGGCTGCGCATCGCTGTCCGCGAACGGATTCACGCTGCCCACCAGGCGCAGTCCTATCGAATGCGAGCCGTAGGTGGTAATCGGACCGATCGGCACCATTTCAATGTTCACAGGTTGATAGACCAACCCCTTGAACTCCTTGTCGTATACGGCCAAATCGACGTACGTGTAACGGTTTTGAATCTTGAAACCGACCTCGTAATTCTGCACGGTGTTGAGCGGCGGATTCGAAGGACAGCCATTCGAGCCGTTATACACATTGCAACGGACTGCGTCGAAATTGTCGAAGAACACGCCATTGTTGACGCGCACGTAGGCGCTCATGTGGTCGGTGAACTCATAATTCGCGCCCACAGAGTACGTCGGCATTGTGTTTACCTCTCTGCCGTACGAGTACGTACCGTTGGGCAACTCCACTGCGTTGTCCCACAGATCGAACGCCGATCCCATTTGCACCGGCGACAGGTTGGTAGTTTGCTGATGCAGATCGATATGTTCGAGACGAATATTGGCATCGAACAGCCAATTATTGATCTTCCAGGAGTCCGACAGGTAACCGGCAATATTGGTGGCGTTACCCTGCTCGAGGATCTGGTAGCCGCCATTGGCGCTCACGATGCCCTGAGCGCTGGTCACGTTGTAGATGTTTCCGCCGGCAACGCCCTGCAAAATGATCGGGCTGGCATTCGGCACGTTATTCATCAACACGTTGGAGCTCAGCGACCACGCGTCGTTGTCGGTGTAATGCGCCAAATACAAACCGCCGGTCAAGGTATTGCCGTTGCCGAAGTCGAACGCCAGTCGGAATTCATCGGTGACATTGGTGATCTTCTTGCGCACGAACCACACCTGTTCCGTGATCACGCTGGTGGCAGGATCCACGGCGGCGCCATTGGCGTAGTGCGCCTGCACCGCGGCGGGATCCAATGCCGCAGGCAGCGTCAATGCACCGATGAAAGCCCCCAACGTCTGCGGGTTGCCGTTGTTGACCAGCGCCTGCGTGTTGACGTATCCGCCGTCGAACAGGAAGCTGTTGCTGATTGACCAGCCCCCTTCGAGTTTTAAATCGAGATTCGATCCCAAGTACTGCAGTGCGGCGCCGCGGCCATTGCTGATGTCGTCGTTCTCAAATCCTCCCGACGGCGACGGAACCAGGAAATTCTGCAGTTGCTTGCTGTTGTAAGTGTTGTTGAGCTGATTGAAACCTGGATACGGTTCGACCTTGCCGTTGGAAACGATGTAGGGAAAATCCGCTACCCACAAGTTCTTGTCTTGCAGGACGCGATACCAGAACATGATCGAGCCGCCGTCGAGGTCATGCTTCAAAGTTGCCGTCAGCTGGCCGCCGATGTCGGCCGGATACTGTGGATCGCGTACGCCGTCGGATACCCGGTAGAAGCCGCCGACGCTTCCATACCATCCGTCGATGAGCTTGCCGCTCAAGAAGGCATCGACACGCTCCGATCCCTCGGAGCCGTAGGTGAGACCGAGAGAGCCGGTGGTTTTGTCCGTACCGGTGCGCAATATGAAGTTCGCCGTGGCGCCCGCCTGGCCGGGGCCGAAAATGGCGCTGGGACCGCCCTGCACGATTTCAACGCGCTCGACGGTATCGTCCATGCGTATCAATGAGCTGGAATCCAAAAACGACAGGGACGGCGAACCGTACAGGGGCGAGCCGTTGATCATGGTGGAAAAATACGGTGAATCGCCGCCGCCGTTGGGAAATCCCGCGACGTCGATATTCGCGCCCGTCTGACCGCCGGAGGCTTCCGGCCATATGCCGGGCGATTGTTTGAAAATTTCGGCAGCGCTCGCCGGATTCGCGTTGGCAATTGCGTCGAGCGACAGCGACACGATGTTGTAGCTGGCGTCCAATTTCTTCACGCCCTTGGCGGAGGCGGTGACGACGATTTCCTCCAACGAGTTGCCGGCACTGGTGCCGGAGGTGGCGGCTGCCGTGGGGGTCTGTGGGTCGGCCGCGTAGGCGCTGCCGGCGCTGCACAGGATTCCTGCGATGGCGATGGCGAGCGTATTGGCGCCGCCCAGTCGCAGGGATGATGCCCCACTATGCGGTTGTTTGTTGCGTTTTTGACTCATATATCATTCCCCCGGAGTAAACAATTGGAAGCAGCAATGCATTAACGAAGCGTCGAAATGTGAAAACCCTGGCAGCGATTCGCCGCCCGGACATCGGAAAGCGCGGTAACGGCCGGCCGCAAGCCCATGGAGGCGCGGCCATGAATCGAGGTTAAACAGCTGGTTGCGCAGCGATTAGCGTGAAAGCTCTGTAAAAACTGCATTTTCCACCCCCCGTCCTCGATGCGACTGCGGTGTTCGAACCGCAGACAGGAAGGTCATTGAGCAGGCTTAAGACCCCCGGAGTCGGCTGCTTGCGCAGTCTTGTTTATCCGGTGGGTTGGCTTTCAAAGCCTGTTCCCCAAAGACCACACCACGATTCAATGTAATTGTTATTTTGTTCAATAGCAACTTATGCGGCTAATTCGCCACAGATTGCGCCAAATCGTGGCCGATTGCGCCAGCTGCCGCTAAGGAGCCGGTATCGCCAAGTAGACGGTGCTCCAGAGCTGGGCGGCGTTGGATTCATCGGCGTCGGAGGCATTGGCGCCAAAGGGCGCGATCTCGAAGCGTCCGTCCGCGAAACGCCAACTCCAAAGCTCTGAGTTTCGCATGCTGTGCGCGGCGTCAATGGCGCGCCACAGCTCGGTCTGAGCCGAGAGCAAATGCTCCCTGAACGCAACCGGTAGATCCTTGCGCTGCAGTTGTCGCCGCAACCCGGCCGCGAACACTGCCTGCTGCCAGGACCAGACCACTGTTCCGTGATAGGCGTTGCGGGAGAGCTTTTCTTGGATGGCCGGCGTGGCGTACACGGGATTGGCGACCACGATCCCCACGGGCGTGAGCAAACCGGCGGGGAACGGCCGCATGAGGGCAGTCACTCCGGCATCAAGCGCGTTGGTCGCGGGCCATCCAAACAGCAGTTCGAACCCGAAGTCAGAGTGGATCACGGGAATGGTGCGGTCGTCTGCTGTCAGTGCCAGTGCCGGGAAGGACACCGCGGAATCATCGACAGAGTGCAGCGCTGCGCCGTCGGTGATCTTCAACGAGGCGGCGTAATCGGCGATGTCGCGTCGAGCACCCGCATTCGGCACGCTCACGGCGAACAGGGGTGTCGCCTTGGCGCGCCAGGTCATCGCCATGGCCTTGGCCCGCGTGAACAGCTCGCGGTCAGCCGGGTCGAGATAAGCATCCAGCAGGCGGCTTTCAAAGAAGCGGCCGGCTGCCTCCAGGGCCGCAGGCACAAAAACGACGTTGACATCGTACGGCAAACGTCCACCACCCAATCCGTCATTGCTGTCGCGCCATTCGCCGGCTTCAAATCCGGGTTTCAAAGCGATCAAATTCGGCGCGCGCGGATCATCGGCAAATTTCACTGCGGCGTGCAGCACGAACCTGAGATTGCCGACCAGATCGGCTCCGAACACCTTGGGACTGTCGCTGCGCCCGTCCATTCGTTTGAGGAAGGCCGCGGCTTGCGTCCGGCCGCGGACATCATCGAGCAGCCATTGAGCCGCCACGGGCGCCAGCATGAAACTGCCATCAATCATGTTGTAGTTGAATACCGGGGCGTCGGACTTCACGCCGCCGGCGCGCAGATGATCGAGAATGGCGAATTCCCCGATGTCCTCCTCGTGCGCGACTTCGCCTGCGGGCGACAGGCGCGTCAACACCGCACCTATTCCGGCGTCCACGGCATCGGGCGCCAGCACCGGCATCAGCAGCCGCACCGACATCAAGGTGTCACGCCCGAAATAGGTATCGAAGCGCCAGGAGCCGGCGAGAAACTTTTCTTTGTAACTCAGGAAGGTGAGCACATTGCGAGCCGCCGTATCCGGCTGCGCGCGGTCGTTGAGCAAATGCGCGCCCCAAAGCGGCGTGAGCGGTACTTCACCGCAGAGCGCCGTGATCTTCAGTTCGATCTTGCCGTCGCTTGCGGCCATCAAGCGATCTGCGTGCAGCGTGCCGTGAACGACCTCGATGCTGAGCCGGTAGCCGGCCGCGCCGTCGAGCCGATCGCGAGCCCAAGTCAGCGTGGAGCCTTCTGTGGTCGGGCTGGCGCCGACCTCGGCGGGAAACCTGCCCAATGCCTGGTAGTCGCGCAATACGCGGACGCTGGAAAGAATCGCTTGCTTTAGGCCTAAGTCCGGCGTGCCGGTGGCGATCGCCTCGGCGGTGATGCCGTAGAGGGGTCGTCCACGCGCGTCCCGAGTGCTGAGCGGCTGCGGTCGTCCCTGCAAAATCCAGTGCACCGGCAGGCTGGTGTGCGCGAACCATAGGCCCACGCCGCTGTTGCCCGCGGGAAAAGCGACCAGGATGCGTGGATCCAAACCTGAGCGCAGCAGCAGATGCGCGGCAACCGGACCTTCGCGCAAAAAGCTGTTGAGATTGGGACCTTCATTCACGTCGAACGTGAGACGCGGCCCGGGCTCTGTGTTTCCGAGCGCCGGCAACACGGCCGCGGCGAGCGCCATCGTGATCAATGCGCGGCGCCAGAATGATTGCGCGTTCAGGGTAGTTCCTCGATGAAAATCAGTTCAGAGGATAAGGGTAAAGGCAGCCCGACGTCGACGCCGATCTGCATCAGGGATTCGCCGCTGGCTTCGCGGTTGGCCGCCGGGTTGTCCTGGAAGGTGAGCCGATAGCGTGCGCCGCGCTCGAGCCCTGCCAGGCGAAATCGGTGCGCCGGCTGATCGCCCGCGCTGCCGTGAAACGCATACAGCACGCCGCGCCGCATCCGCGCCGAGTAGTATTCCATGCCGTCCCAATGCACTCCGTCGGGGCGGTCGGCGACGTGATACAAATCGGCCTCGCGGATCAGCGGCCGCAGCGCCTTTTTATAAAGCGCGAACTCGCGCTGTGCGGCCGCGCGCTGCTGCGCCGTCCACTGACTCGCATCGAGCATCAGCGAGAACCAGCCGAGCATTCCGCTGCGCAGTACGTAGCGAAAATTTTCGATGCGCGGCGCGGGGTAGTTCGCCACATAACTTTCCAGCATCGCGGGCGGCAGCACATAACTGGCATCGTAAAAGGCCCGCCGGTTGGAGAGCGGATCATACGTGTCGGTCATGGAAAAATAGTCGCCATGCGCGGCGCTGCCGAAATCGACCATGCGGCCGCCGTCGTTGCAGATTTCCAGCAGCAGGTTCGGGTGAGCCCGGCGCAGCTGTTGGTAAATTGCATAGTAGGCTCGCGTGGCGTGATAACTCACATCGGTCGAGTTGGAGCCTTGCACCCAGAGGAATCCTGAGTCCTCGAAGATTCGCAGCGTTTTTGGATCCGGCGGTGCGGCGGGGTGATCGGTGCGCGAACTGCCCTGTGCCACGAGATATCCATCATGCTCGAGCATATCCAGGTGATAGTCGCGCACCACGCGTTCGAGTTCGTGTTGCGCCCAGAGTTTGGCCGCGGGAACCCCCAAATCGATGGTGATGCCTTTGAATGGCTCGCTGTGTTTCCAGCCGGACGGCGGATCGGCAATCAGCCAGTCGCGGATCGCGGGGTCATGGACATTGAGCGCGCCGGGTTGGTCCGATGTGCCGGCCTGGGTCCAATCCAGCCACAGGCCGAATTTGAGGCCGTGCCGATGAGCATCGTCGGCAACGCTCGCGATGCCGTGCGGGAATTTACGCAGGTTCGCGTGCCAATCGCCGACATCGCGAAACCACCCGGCATCCAGATGAAACATTTCCAAGCCGAGCTGCGAGGATTGCTCGATCATGCGATGCGCCAGCGCTTCATCGACCGCCATGCCGCTGCCCCAGCTGTTGTTGACCAGCATGGGATAGGCTGGGTCAGCCAGCGTGCGCGGGTTGTTGAGCACCGCCCGCACCCAGCGGCGCAGGAGGTTGCCGGCCTCATCCGCGGCGCCGCGAAATGCGCCGACAAAAATGCCGCGGTGTCTCGAAACTGCCGCCGGGCGGTACACGCGTGCGATAGGGGCCGGGCTGCGGATCGAGGCCCGCCTCGCCACGCAGCGAGGCACCCGCGCGCTCGAGCGACATGCGGATGCGGCCGCTGAATTCGACGCCGACGTACCAGCCGCGACGCTCTGCACCGGGTTCATCGACCAGCAAGTAAGGGATCATTTCCCGCGGCCGGTTCGGCTCAGGGATTGCGTAAGTGCTGGAGGCGCCTTGCCAGCGATCCCCGTCCGCCAGCGTGTCGAGATGGGTGCCTTCGGAGGAGGGGATATCGGCGCCCTTTTCGACCCAAAATCGCCGCAGCGCCACCTTGGGATCGATGCCCCAGTCGAATCGCAAACTCGGCAGCAGCGGCAGCCAGACCGGCTCATGGCCTAAATTTTGAATCGATACGCTGTGCTCGATCGGACCAAAGTCCGCACGCGCCCGCCAGCGCCATACCGCTTTGAGCCGCGGCGAGTCGGCGAAGTACACGATTTGAATATCCTTCGGCTCGAAGCGGCTCGCGCTTCGGTCCAAGCGCCACGCGACCGCCTGCGGGGCCCCTTGAATCTCGACTTGCTCCGGCAGCGTCTCGTCGCGCGCATTCTTCCATGCCGGCGCGCCGCGCAGCGCAAGCGTCACCACCCGGGGTGCGTGTTCGCCGGCCTCAACGACAATGACCGTCTCGGCGGTGGCGATTGTTCCCCGAGGCGATGCAGGATCGGCGCCGGCGGCACACAGGGCCGCGCACCCCACCAAGAGGGCGAGCGACGGCGCGAAACGCGGCACCGCAATCAGGACGGCAGAACCGTTTGGTATGCGCTGTAGACCTCGCCGTCGATATCCAGGAAGGGCTTCAGTTTGACGGCGCCGGCAGCGGTTGCGACCAGCCACTCATGCCTGCCGCTGGGGTCGCGTTGCGCGCCCAGCAGGCTGTCGCGCCGCACCGGCGCCTGGTCGCCGCTCTCGACGATGCGCATCAGCACCAGCGGGCCGGCGTGCAAGGCGACCGTCTCCGGGTGCGCCGCATCGACGCTCTCCAAGCGGCGCGTGTCCGGCAATTCAAGTTCGACTTTGTCGCCGGAACGCCATTCGCGCCGAATCGCTGCGAATTGCCCGCTTGGCGGCCTCTGGCGCTTGCCATTGATCAGCAGTGAGGCGTCCTTCGCCCAAGCGGGTATGCGCAGGTTGAGCGTAAACAGAAGCGGACTCGGCACCCGCAGCGTCATCCGGACGAGGGCCGCGTAGGGGTAGTCGGTCTCGATGGACAAGCCGCAGGGCACATTGTTTTGCGTCCAATTGATTTGCGCCGGCACGTACAGATTGACGTAGATGCCCTGCGCGTCGCTAAAGCAGGTGCTGATGGCATAGTCGGCCGCGATCATCGGCAGCGTCCCCGAGCAGCACGGCCAACGATCCGGGTGAAAGGCCTTTTTGGCTTGACGTGTGTAATCCGAATAATAAAAGGCGTGACCGTCGGGCTGAATCGGAATCGCGCCGAGCACGGTGTTGTAGAGCACGCGCTCCATGCTGTCGCCGTAGCGTGAGTCGCGGGTGATGCGCAGCAGATAGCGTGTGAGCTTGAAATGCGCATACGCGCCGCAGGGGGTCTCAAAACTCTTGGTCTGAGCCTCGAGGCTCGCGCCGAGCGCACCGCTGTCCGGCAGGACAAAGTGCTCGTCAGGTCCCCAGCCCCCGGTGGCGAAGCTCTGCGCCGCGACCATCGCGAAACCTTGCTGCGCTGCCTTCAGGTACATAGGATCGCCCAACGAAAGATAGGCCTGTGCCGCGGAACTCAAGGCATTGACATGGCTGTAGGCATGTTTTCCCGGCAGTGCATTGTCGCCGCGCGCCAACGCCGCGAAGAATTCGTCATACAGGAATCGCCGGCCCAATTGCCGGTGAATTTTCTCGCCCGTGAAGCGCCACGCCAGGAATTGATTTTCCGGCAGGGTGTAACTTTCATCCAAGGCGTGCTCGCTGAAATCCTCGCCCGGCTTGGTGTGCTCGTTGCGCGGGATCGCGCGCGGCGGCAGATACGGCAGCGCGGCTCGAGTGGTTCGATCGAGGGTTGCGCGTGCGGTTTCATCGAGGCCGAACTTCTCGGCATCGAGCAAACCGCCGACGAGCTTATCGTAGGTATAGGACGGGAAGCGGTTGTGACGATAGAAGCTGCCGCGCCCATCCACAGTCGCCGCGTAGCCGCGCACCATGCGTTGCACTTTGGCGCGCGTCGCCGCATCCGGGCTGATGGCGTAATAGCGCGCCAGCGCGCTCATCCACTGGCCAAAGGTGGCGCCGGGCGCGAAGGCATAGGTGTTGTACCAACCGCCGAGTTCCTGACCCGGTGCGGGAAGGCCCGAGCGCAGGCGAAACGGCTTGAGCAATGAATCCTCGTCAAGTCCCAGCACTAGGCGGTGATTCTGGGCCGCCTGGCGCATGAGCGGGCCATCGCTGAAGCGCACCTGACCATAGGCTAATTCGGCGAGGGGGGTGGACGATACATCCGCAGCTTCGGCCCGGGCGAATGCAGGGCGGCGCCAGCCAACGGCGGCGAGAACGCCCAAGGCGAGAAGACCGCGCCGGCCGCGATCGATGGTGTCAGACATGGGCTATCGCTCCAATTGCGGTTTCTCCCAGAATGCGGCCGGCGAGGCGCTCACGCAAGATCTCAAGTCGACACAGCACCCGGTTCGGCATTTAATGCATGTTAGGCCGTGCGGCGGAGTTGGCGATGCAGCATCGAAGATTTGGACTCATTTCCCTGCCGCTGCTGCTGGCCGCGGCGGTAGTCCCCGCGCTCGCCGGCGCCGAAGATACCTTCAGTCTCAGTGCGAGCGCTCAGGATTTCGATACCTATTTTCCCAGCTACCTGGCCAATGGCTATTTCTCCACGATGACCGCGCCGCGCGGCACCGAGGGCAATCTTGCCTACATGGTCGGGTTCATGGACTACGGCAAGGACGATGAGTCGCGCCCCGCCGCCATTCCGGGCTGGAGCGAGATCGACTATTCGAGCGGCGACTCCGGCGCCGGTCATTACTGGATGAATCAGGCCCCGCTCCATGCGGCGCTGTTTCAGGATTATCGCCAGACGCTGAATATGAAAGAGGCGACGTTGACGACCAGCTATCGCTACGTCGATCATCAGCGCAGCACGCAGATAAAGGTCATGACCTTTGTCAGCCAGGCCGCGACGCATCTGGCTGCGACTCAGATTTCGGTGACCCCGGATTTCGACGGTACCGTGGAGCTGTCGTTTGCCCTGAACCTGTGGGCGCCGCATCAGCCGCGCCTGCCGCTCGCCAAATTGACCAGCGAACAAATGCAGGAGGCGGTTGCCGCCAACAATTTGCAGCTCGTGGCGATCGCGCCGGCGACTCCGGATCGCGCCGCCCTCTGGTATCACGGCGACACGCATGTGCTTGCGGCAAACGGCGACGTCAAGAGCCTGACCTTAAGCCTCGACGGCCGCGCGGAACAGGGTTTGAGCATGGCCGAAGCGGCCGCCGTTGCGCTGCCGGACGGGGTTGTCCCCGGCGATATCGCGCTCTACAAAAGCCAGTATCGGCTGGCGCTCAATCTGAAGATCCCGGTGCAGAAAAACCGCACCTACATCTTTACAAAATTCGTTGCGGCCTCGCGCGAGGGCTGGGGCGGCGATGCGCGGGCGGACCTCGCATTGGCAACCCGCGCGCGAAAGGATGGCTTCGACGCGCTTCTCGATCAGCATCGGGCCGCCTGGCGCGAACTGTGGCGGTCGGATATCGCGATCGACGGCGATGCTCAGGCGCAGACCGTCGTGCACTCCGATCTTTATTATCTGCTCGCGACCTCCACCGCCGACACGCGCTGGCCAATGGGTGCCTGCGGGCTGACGCCCGGCTATACGGGGCATGCGTTCTGGGACAGCGACACCTGGATCTTTCCGGCTCTGCTGTTGCTGCACCCTGAGCGCGCCAAGTCGCTCGCGATGTTCCGCGCGTACACGCTGCCCGCGGCGCAGGCGCGCGCGCAGGCGCGCGGCCTCAAGGGCGCGATGTATCCCTGGGAGGCGGATCCGGAAAATGGCAGCGAGCAGATTCCTTTTTTCGCGCATGTGCTCAGCGAGCGCGAAATCCACATCAACGCCGATGTCGCCATCGCGCAGTGGCAGTACTGGCTCGCCACACAGGATCGCGCCTGGCTGAAACAAAGCGGCTGGCCGGTCATCCACGACGTCGCGGATTTCTGGGCGAGCCGCGCCACCTGGAACGCGCAGCAGAGGCGCTATGAAATCCTGCACGTCACCTCCGTGGCCGAAAGCTACACCGACGTGCCGAACGACACCTTCACCAATGTCTCCGCGCAAAAGGCCTTGCAGCTGGCCGCAAAGGCGGCCGTGCTGGTGGGCGCGCGGCCCGACCCGCACTGGGCCGAGGTTGCCGCAAAACTCTACATCCCGTTCTCGCCGACCGAGCAACGGCATTTGGACTTCGATGCCGGCACGCCGCGCGAGCCTTTGGAGGGAAGCACCCTCGGACTGTTGTCCTACCCCTCGCTGGATCTGCAGATGAGCGGGAAGGTGCGCCGCAATGACTATGACTACATCATGATTTCCGTGCGCCAGGGACACCACGAGCCGCACGGCATGGGTTTGGCGCCGGCTTCGATTGCCGCCGCCGCCGCGGGCGATTCGTCCGCGGCGGTCGACTGGCTGCAACGCAACTTCACCAGCGGTTTGATCAAGCCGCCTTTCAATGTGCGAACCGAAACGACCACCAACAACACCGGTTATTTCATGACCTCATCCGGCGGCTTTGTGCAGAATCTTCTTTTCGGCTTCAGCGGGCTGCGGCTCGAAGAGAAAGGCCTCATCGAAGCTTATGCACCCGTCCTGCCGGCGCAGTGGAAATCCATGACCCTGAGGGACGTCACGATGCGAGGAGCGCATTACGACGTCCTCATCGACCGCGACGCAAACGGCCATGTCAGGCTGACGCGCACAGCGCTGCACCCGCAGCCCTAGGACTGCATATTCCATCCGGCGCGATACTCGCGCGTCAGAAACTGATTCGCCTCGGAAAAATTGCTGATCAGTCCGCTTTCGCCGTTGTACAAAATCTTCTTTCCCTGACCCGCGCGCAGCGCCACCAAACCAAGCAGCATGGTCTCGGTGAGCAGCGCCGCATATTCTATCGGCGAGCTCGCCGTGGCTTCGCCGCGAATCGCCTTGGTCCAGTTGAGTTCATGCGACCAGGGTATCCGCGGCATGCTCTTCGGCACTCGTGCGGCCGCCTCGCCCAGGGTTTGCGGATACAGCCGCGGATTCGAACCGTAGGTATCGTTCAAAAGAATGCCTTTCTCGCCGATGAAGATCACGCCGCCCTCGCTCTTGAGCGTGACATCGTCCGGCAGCGCGTCGGGACGGGGCGGATAGATGCCGCCGTCGAACCAGGACAGCTTCACCGGCGGCTGGCTGCCGCGCGCCGCGAACTGATAATGCACGCAGGTCGAAACAGGATACGACACGGGCTTGCGCGGCGCGCGTCCGGGCGGCGCGTTGGCGGCCGCCGGATCCGTGGGCGGCAGGGGCATGGTGCCCCATTGCGTCGAAGTCGCCTCGATGCTCGAGGGATAGTTGAGGCCCAAAGCCCAAAAAGGATGATCGATGAGATGCGCGCCCATATCGCCCAGCGCACCGCATCCAAAGGCGAGCCAGCCGCGCCAGTTGAAGGGGTGATAGACCGGATGGTAGGGAACATTCTCGGCGATCGGACCCAAGTACAAATCCCAGTCGAGGCCTGCGGGGGGCGAGCCGCCGCCGCCCATGGCCGCCGCGAGCACATCCTGGATATAGCGAAACGTCCACGGGTTGCCGAAACCGCCGGGCGTTTCCACCGCCGGCACATTGGTCGGCCGCGCAATGCCCTGCGGCCAGTAAACAACCGGCCGATTGGTCCATACGTGCACCTCGTGTACCGGCCCGATGACGCCCGCGCCAATCCATTCGTTGATGAGGCGCGCTCCTTCGCTTGAATGTCCCTGATTGCCCATCTGGGTCACGAGCTTGGGGTTTTTGAGCGCAAGTTCGCGCAGCATGCGCGCCTCGTGCACGGTCGCGGTGAGGGGCTTTTGCACATAAACGTGCTTCCCCGCCTGCATCGCGGTCTTGGCGACCACGGCATGATTGTGATCGGCGGTCGCCACCACGACCGCGTCGATGTGCTTCTCTTTTGCCAGCATCTCGCGAAAATCGGTATAGCGCTTGGCTTTGTCGAACTGCTCTTTGAGTTTCACGCCTTCGGGCCGCGCCTGGCCTTGGGCATCGGTCAATAGTTTGCCGACGCAGCGTTCGCTGTACGGCAAGTCGACATCGCAGACCACGCCAATGTGATCTGATTGCGCCAGCACCTGCGCGTTTTGCGAGCCCATCGAACCGAAACCGACGACCGCGATATTTACCGTGTCGCTCGGAGCTCGAACGCCGCGGCCCAGCACGCGGCGCGGAACGATCAAGGGAGCACTCAATGCCACCACGGTGCCCAGGGCTTTGCCGGCGCCTGCGACGAATTCGCGGCGGGTCAGATCTTTAGGTGTCGACATGGCGATGCTCCTGTTGCTGTCTCGATTTGGATCCTTTGGATTGTGATGCTTTGACATCCACATGGGAAGGCTCGACGATACGACGGCTGCGACACGAGGAAACGCCATGAATTTTGCAAAATGGATCGGCCGAGGGCTGTTGAGCGCCGGCCTGATTTTAGCCTTGTTGCCGCCCGCGCTCGGGCAGTCGCTGCCGGCAGAGGTGGCCGCGGATCAAGCGGCAACCCCGCCGCAGGTCTTGTTCAAGAATTTGTTCGTTGCCGTGCAGAACGCGCAGCTTTTCCCCGACAGCAAGACCTTTGCCGACGCGGTGCCAAAATCGGCGCCGGCGGAAATACTGTCGCGCTTCGATGCCGCGGCGCCCAACTCGCGCGAGGCATTGCAAGCCTTTGTCGCACAGAATTTCGTGCTGCCGCCGCAGGCGAGCGGCACGGAGCCGCCCGTCGCGGAGCACCTCAGCATCACCCGGCACATCGACTTGTTGTGGGATCAGCTGACGCGCACCACCACCACGGCGCCGCCGTATTCCTCGCTGCTGCCGCTGCCGGAACCCTACGTGGTCCCGGGCGGGCGGTTCCGCGAACTGTACTACTGGGATTCGTACTTCACGATGCTGGGACTGGCGGAAAGCGGGCGGAACGATCTGGTGCTGCACATGGTGCGCGACTTTGCCTTTCTGATCGACAAGTACGGTCACGTGCCGAACGGCACCCGCACCTACTACTTGAGCCGCTCGCAGCCGCCTTTTTTCTATGCGATGGTCGGCCTGCTCGGACCGCAGGATCCGGCGGCCCCTTATTCGCGCTATTTGCCGCAATTGCGGCGCGAATACGCGTTCTGGATGCAAGGCGAGAAGAACTTGCGCCCGGGCACCGCGCATCGCCGGGTCGTTTCCATGCCCGACGGCGCGGTGCTCAACCGCTATTGGGACGATGCCGACACGCCGCGCGATGAGTCATATCGCGAAGATACGGCGCTCGCTCAACGCAGCGGACGGATCCCCGCGCAGTTGTACCGCGATGTCCGGGCTGCGGCCGAGAGCGGCTGGGATTTCAGCTCGCGTTGGTTTGCCGATGCCAAGACCCTCGAGACCATCAATACCACCGAGATCATTCCTATCGATCTCAACAGCTTGTTGTATGGTCTCGAAGAGGCGATCCGCTCAGGTTGCGCGCGAGCTCACGATGCGGCCTGTGCCAGCGAGTTCGCCCGGCGCGCGAAAGCGCGGCGTACGGCGGTCAATCATTATCTCTGGGATCCCAAGGGCGGTGTCTATCGCGACTATCGCTGGGTGCAGCAAGCGCAGGTGCCGCGCCTTTCCGCCGCGACGCTCTATCCCTTATTCGTGGCGCTCGCGAATCGGCAGCAGGCGGCGGCTGTGGCCGCGACCGTTTCGCGCGATTTGCTCAAAGCCGGCGGCATCGTCACGACACCGCTGGTGTCCGGGCAGCAGTGGGACGCGCCGAATGGTTGGCCGCCTTTGCAGTGGATCGGCATCTCAGGATTTCGCCATTATGCGATTTCACCCTTGGCCGACAGCGTGGCCTGCCGCTGGATGGTGAGCGTCAATCGCGTTTACACCCAGAGCAACAAGCTGGTGGAAAAATACGACGTCATGACCACCGGGAGAGTCGGTGGGGGCGGGGAATATCCCCTGCAGGACGGCTTTGGTTGGACCAATGGCGTCATGCGCAAACTGATGGCGCTTTATCCCCGGTTTGCGGCCAACACCTCGGCGCAATCCTGTCCGTCGCCCGATGCCCCGCAGCAATAAACGTAACCTATTGATTGATAGATCTCTTTTATTGACAAGCGAATCGATTGGACACATATATCAGCTAACACCATACTGAAATACCCAAAGGTTGGCGGAGTTGATCAGTGACCAGAACGGTGATCCCGATAGCCCTCGAAGGCGCTTCCAAAAAACGCAAACGGCAAGCGCCCAAAGGGCGCCAAGTGCTGCCGCAGGCGTTGGCCGAGGTGGAGGCACTCATCGGTCCGCCACCCTGGCGCCACGACCTGTTGATCGAGTACCTGCACCGGATCAACGATCGCTATCGCCAATTGGGTGCGCCGCACATGGCCGCGCTGGCGCGACTTCTCGGACTCGCTCAAACGGAAGTCTATGAAGTCGCCACGTTCTATCATCACTTCGATGTCGTGAAAGAAAATCCCGACGGCTCGCTGCCCGCGCCCGCTGCACTCACCGTGCGGGTTTGCGATGGCCTCAGCTGCGAAATGGGCGGCGCCAAGCAGTTGCTGGAAAAACTACCGGCACTGCTCGGGCGCGAGGTGAGGGTGATCCCGGCGCCCTGCGTCGGGCGCTGTGAGCAGGCTCCGGTAGCGGTGGTGCACCAAAATCCGGTGCCGCGGGCCACCTTGGAGGCTGTACGCGCCGAAGTGGAAGCGGGACATTTCACCGACACCCCGCGCAACTACATCGATTTCGAGGCGTATACGCAGGAGGGCGGTTATGCACTGCTGCGCGACTGCATGGAGCACCGCCGCGACCTGGAAGGCGTTCTGAAAACCATGGAAGATTCGGGCCTGCGCGGCTTGGGCGGCGCGGGCTTTCCCGCGGGCCGCAAGTGGCGCATCGTGCGCGGCGAGGCCGCGCCGCGATTGATGGCGGTGAACATCGATGAAGGCGAGCCCGGCACCTTCAAAGACCGGGTGTACCTCGAGCGCGATCCGCATCGTTTTCTCGAAGGCATGCTCATCGCCGCCTGGGCGGTCGGCATCTCGGCGATCTACATCTATCTGCGCGACGAGTACCACGGCTGCCGCGCGCTGCTCGAAACCGAACTTGCCAAATTGCAGGCGAATCCGCCCGTGCCGCTGCCGAAGATCGAGTTGCGCCGCGGCGCCGGCGCCTACATTTGCGGCGAGGAGTCGGCGATGATCGAATCGATCGAGGGCAAGCGCGGCATGCCGCGCTTGCGTCCGCCTTATGTCGCGCAAGTCGGACTGTTCGGACGGCCCACCTTGGAGCACAACTTCGAGACGCTTTACTGGGTGCGCGAAATACTCGAAAAAGGCGCGCCGTGGTTCAACTCGCAGGGCCGCAATGGCCGCAAGGGTCTGCGCAGCTTTTCCGTGTCCGGACGAGTGAAGGATCCCGGCATGAAGCTCGCGCCGGCGGGCATCACGGTGCGCCAATTGATCGAGGAGTATTGCGGCGGCATGAAACCGGGCCATACGTTTTACGGCTACCTGCCCGGCGGCGCTTCCGGCGGCATTCTGCCCGCTTCCATGGGCGATATTCCCTTGGATTTCGACACGCTGCAGCCCTACGGTTGTTTCATCGGATCCGCCGCGGTGATCGTGCTGTCTTCGCAAGATACCGCCAAAGATGCCGCGCGCAACATGATGCGCTTTTTTGAACATGAATCTTGCGGTCAGTGCACGCCCTGCCGGGTCGGAACCGCCAAATCCAATACGATCATTGCCAAGGACAACTGGGACCGGCCGCTGCTGGCTGAACTCTCCCAGGTCATGCGCGACGCATCGATTTGCGGCTTGGGACAAGCGGCGCCCAATCCCGTGGACACCGTCATCAAGTATTTCCCGAACGAGTTGAGCTAAAGGCAATCAGTATGAGCGTCACCTCTCCGAATATGCGCCGGCAAACGGAAGCCCCCACCGTGACCTTCCAGCTGGACGGGCGCGAAATGACGGCGTTGCCGGGCGAAAGCCTGCTGGAGATCGCCGATCGCGAAGGCATCCAGATCCCGCGGCTCTGCTACAAGGAAGGGATGCAGGCGGTGGGCAATTGCCGCTCCTGCATGGTTGAAATCAAAGGCGAGCGCGTGCTCGCCGCGTCCTGTTGCCGCGCGCCGACGGCCGGCATGCAGGTGACCACCAACAACGAACGCGTGCTCAAAGCACAGC